>CAVWSL010000021.1:0-9318 GCA_963757765.1 uncultured Chloroflexia bacterium | reverse complement strand
GCTGGAGCGCCGCCGATCAAGCCTTCGGTGCGACCTTCCAGCGCTGTGACATCCCGCGCGGCGAGATCCAGCCCCATCATCCCGTTCAGGTACGCCTCGGCCTCGTCGGGGGTGAACCGCAGATCGGCGGCACGGATCTCGACGAGCTCGCCACGCGCCCGCAGGCGGGCCAGTTGGCAGCGCCGGGTCGGCGCGGGTGGTGATCACCAGATGGAGCTGCGCGGGAAGGTGCTCCAGCAGGAACGCCATCCCGTCCTGGACGTCGTGCACGTCGACCATGTGGTAGTCGTCGAGGACCAGCACGATGTCCGCCGGCACCGCGCTGAGCTCGTTGAGCAGCGCCGCGAGGATTGCTTCGATGGGTGGTGACTGGGGCCCCTGCACGAGGGAGAGCGCGCTCGCGCCAAGGCCCGGCGCAACCGTCTGGAGCGCCCTGATCAGATATGACCAGAAGGAGCCCGGGTCGTTGTCGCCCTCATCGAGGGAGAGCCACGCGACGGAACCCTGCTCGGCCGAGCGGGATCCCAGCCACTCCGCCAGCAGCGTCGACTTGCCGAATCCGGCAGGCGCGGAGATGAGCGTCAGCTTCGACTCGACCCCGTGACCCAGCCGCGCGCTCAGTCGCGGCCGGGACACCAGGCTGCGCCGCGGCCTGGGGGCGTAGAGCTTGGTCTCGAGCAGCGGACTCGCCATACGCCTCTCCGCTCTCGAACGCTCGCATGAGGATCACGCCGCACCATGGTCGCACGGCCCGGTCAGGGCTCGTGTCTGCGGGTGGGCTAGATGTGGGGTGCGACGCCTTCGGCGAGCTGTTGCATCAGGTCGACCTGAGCACTGTGTTCCAGGAGCGGGAGATGACTGCGGGTGACGAAGTCGATCGGCACGCCGGCCCGCTTGCGGAGGTCGAGCATGGCCTCCACGAGCTCGTCGGGGGTTCCCGCGAACGTGCCCCTGCCCTGGAGCAGGTCACCATCCGGGCGTCCGAACGGTGGCGGTGAGGAGGCCGGCAGCGGCCGGGTCGCCGAGGCCTCCATGTCGGAGTACTTCCAGTACATCGCCCACAGCGCATCGCGATAACGCGCGAGCGCCGCATCGCGCGACGTGCCGGGCAGGAGGACCGAGTAGTGCACGAACCGGAAGGTCGATGGGTCTCGCCCGATGCGCTCGCATTCGTCGAGCACCCAGCCCACCATCGGCAGGAACTTCTCGGCGGGCACGTTCGCGAAGATGCCGTCGGCGAGACGGACCGCCCGCCGGATGGCAGGTTCGGCGCCACCGCCGATGAGCACCGGGATGCGCGTCGAGGGCACCGGTCGGACGCCGAGCGTCGGCAGGTCGAAGATCGCACCCTGGTGCGTGAATGGCTCACCGGTCCAGGCCTGGGGCAGGATCGCGAGGTTCTCGTCCATGGCCGCGCCGCGTCGGCGCGCGTCGGCGCCCAGCCCTGCGTACTCGACCTCGGACCAGCCGAGGCCCAGGCCAAGCGTCAGGCGGCCGTGGCTGAGGAGCTGGACGGTGGCGGCGTCCTCGGCCAACCGCAGCGGGTGGTGCAGCGGCGCAAGGACCACGCCCGTGCCGATCTCGATGCGCGACGTCGCCATCGCGAGCGCCGCGCTGACGACCAGCAGCGAGGGCATGTAGCCATCGTCGACGAAGTGGTGCTCGGTCGTCCAGACCGACGAGAAGCCGAGCCGCTCCGCCTCGACGGCCAGCTGAACGGCCTCATCGTAGGTGCGAGTCCAGTCGGTCTCGCCGGGTCGAAGCTGTGCGCTGAGGAGTCCGAAGCCGAGTCCCATGATCAACGACGATAGCAGCCCGGATGTTCGCCCGACCCGACATCCGCGGCGTCATCCGTCGCGTCGCGGGTCCTCCCTCGCGTCGATGGGATCCAGGATCGCCGGGCGGACGCGGCTGACATGGACCCGGAACGGCCGTCCGTCGGCTCGGAAGCCCGTCCGGAGGTGGCTGTTGTCGCAGAACGGCTTCCGCGACGATGCGCCGCACCGACACAGAGTGGCCCGAGGCAGCCGTTCCTCCGTGCCGTCCTGGGCGCGGACCCTGATGTCGCCGGTGACCAGCAGCGGTCCGTTCCGGATGGGCGTCACGGTCGTCTCCACCGGATCCTCCTCCGGCCCACCGTCGAGACGCTGGTAGAGGAGGGCGCCCGACGGACAGCGCCCGACGGTTTCCGACACGGCATCCGGTTCGGTGGCATCCGGCAGGATCCAGGGCCGGCGGCCCACGTCGAAGACCTCTGGCAGGCCACGCAGGCACTCACCGACATGGATGCACCGGTCGAGGTCGAAGGTCACCTCGATCCGTTCGCCGCGATATGTCCGCCGCATGAGCCGTGAGCACCCCTGCTTCGCCGTCGCCCCTCGGTCCCACGCGGATCCGCGGAAGACAGCCGCAGGGTGCCACATCCGACCGTGACGCGGACGGTTGGCTATCCTCGGTGGGTGACGCAACCGCAGACCGGCATCTTCGCGCTCGGTACCATGTCGCACACCTACCTCGAGTTCGTGCTTCGTCCGGGCACGCATCCGCGCGACATCGTCCAGCGTGTCGCCAGCCTGCGCGAGCCTCGTTCGACCATCGGCGGCGTCAACCTCGTGGCCGGGTTCCGGCCAGAGCTCTGGGCGTCGGTCGCGCCCGGGACGGCACCGGACGGTCTCTCCGGCTTCAACGAGCCGATCGTCGCGCGTGACGGGTACACGCTGCCCGCGACGCAGCGCGACGTGGTCATCTGGATCACGGGCGCCGCCTACGACATCGTGTTCGATGTGGCGCGGGCCGTGGTGGTCGCCCTCGCCGCCCAGGCGACCCTCGCGGCCGAGCTGGTCGGCTGGCCCTATCACCAGGATCGCGATCTCACGGGATTCGAGGATGGCACCGAGAACCCGACGCTCGTGGAGGCGACCTCCGCCGCCATCATCGACGCGGGCACGCCGGGCGAGGGTGGCAGCGTACTGCTGCTCCAGCAGTGGGAGCACGACGCGGTCACGTGGGAACTGCTCCCGGTCGAGGACCAGGAGCGAGCGATGGGCCGGCGCAAGCTGGACAGCGAGGAGCTCGACCCCAGGCCGCGCGACTCGCATGTCGCGCGGACCGACCAGGACTCGTTCGGCAAGATCTTCCGCCGCAACATCGGCTACGGGACCCTCACCCGCCACGGCACCATCTTCGCGGGCTTCAGCCAGGACCGGGGTCGACTCGACGCGATGCTCCGAAGCATGTGCGACGGCCCGGGCGGCGGGCGCGACCGCCTCACGCACTTCACGCAGGCCCTGACGGGTGCGTACTACTTCGTGCCGTCGGTCGACGCGCTCGCGGCGTTCGCGGCCACCGAGCCTGGCTGAGCCGTCCTCGAAGGCTCGGGACGACCGGCGGCGGCTCGATGGACCGGCAGATGGGTGACTCAAGCGCATTCATCGAGTGCACGTCGTCGACTAGCGCACGTCCTCGGCTAGCGCACGTCGTCGGCCATCACGACGCGTGCGAAACGGTCGCCGAGCGCGGCGAGGTTCGCCTCGTGGACCACACGGGCTGGGATGACCCGGTGTCCGAGCAGCGGCAAGTCGCGGGTGGCGCAGGCGTCGGCCACGACCGTGCAGGCGTGGCCGAGCTCGGCCGCGGCGCGTAGCGTGGACGACACGCACATGTGGGTCATCGCACCCGCCACCACCAGGGGCCGCCGGCCCCCGGAGTCGAGCACGTCTGCCAGGTCGGTCTGGGTGAACGCCGACGGGGCGGTCTTCTCGACCACGGCCTCCCCCGCCTGCGGTGTCAGCTCCACTACGAACTGGCCGCCGGGGCCCACGCGGTCGAACATCGCCCCTGGGCTGCCCGCATGGGCAACGTGGACGACCCGCGCGCCGGCCGCACGCGCCCGTCGCAGCACTTCGGCGGCGCGCTCGATCGCGGCTTCCACGCCGTCGAGCACCAAGGCTCCTGTCCGGTACTCCTCCTGCCAGTCGATGAGCAGCAACGTCGCCGTCTTGAGGTGCGGCGTCGGGGGGACGACATCGCGCATCTCGAGCAGCGTCTTCGGTCGTGTCATGCGTGGATCATGGCGCCGCCGCCGGCCGGCCGCTCTGGTCCGGGGTCGGGTCGCCGTCGGGCATGCCCGGCCGGTCGAACAAGATGGAATCCACGATCGTTTGCATCTCCGCGTGGCGGTCCCCGAACTGGTCGGGGTCCGTGACGCCCTCGATGATGAGGACCGTCGTGCCGTCCACGTCGATGGCGGTCCACCGATCGTGCTCGTTCGCGACCAGGGCCTGGGTCCCTTCGTCGACCTGGATGACCTCGATGTCGTCGCCCAGCTCGTTGACCACGTCGAACGTGATGGCATCGAAGCCGTGGACGATGGCGGTCACCGGAGCCATGATGCGGAGCCCGTACTGTCGTCGAGCGAGCTCGAGGATGCCCTCGGGACTGGGCTCGACGGGCACCACTCGGCCGGCGACAAGGCCGTCGATGGGGCCGGAGTAGATGGTCAGCTGTGAGATCCCATCAGGGCGGTCCATCCAGATCGTCCGTGGCGAGACGTATTCGTTCTGCCAGCCGTCGGCCACCGCGAACGATAGTGGCGGCCGGAAATCGGGGGCGTGGTAGCGGCCGGCCGGTAGCTCGCACGACGATCGTCGGCCGGCGCCGGCTCGTCGAGGTAGAGCGCCCGTTCGCCGGGCGTGAGCGCTCGGGTCAGCCGGCCCTTGGGCGATCGCGATGACATCGTCGGTCGAACCACATAGCTCGCAAGCGAACACGCGTGCCACCGCACGTTTCCGAGCGTGCCGTTGAGCACTGCTGCCAGGCGAGGCCTCGCCCGGTCGATGGTCCTTGGTTGGTCAGATCCGCCATCCGTGGCAGATGCCCGGTCACGGTCGCGCGAGTCACCGAGAGTCGCTCCGGAATCGACAGTGAAGAAGTCGACTCGAAGCGCGCGATTCGGGCACGGCGCACGATGTCTACCACGGGCACTCTTTGCCATGGCCCGAAGGCAGGCCCGGCTAGGCGCGACAGCCACCCACGTGGACGGCAGGATCGGCGGGGGGCCGACCGTGTCCACTGTTGCCCGGCGACCCGTGCGATGCTGCGGTCCGTGACACGTCGCGCATCCGCCCGGGCCGTCATCGCCGTCGCGCTCGTGATCATGGCCGCGCAGCTCGGGGCAGGCACCGCCCGCGGGCAGTCAGCCGATGGACCCGGGCTGTCCCTCGACGTATCGGGATCGCCGGTCCAGGACCACGGCTCCGGCCGTGGCCTCACGGTCCGCGTGTCGCTGACGGTGCCGTCGACACTGGCGGTCCGGGTCGTCGACTTCGACGGCCGCGCGGTGCGGGCGCTGTTCGAGGGCGGTCGGCAGGCCGGGACCCTGACTCGCCGTTGGCGGGGCCGGGACGCCGCCGGGCGACTCGTCGCTGCGGGACCGTATCGGGTCGAGGCCACCGCGACCCCCGTCGGCGCCGCCCCGGATGCGATGCCCCTCAGCGGCGAGGCATGGGCGACCGTGGCGGATCGGGCCATCTACCCGGTCGATCCGTCGGTCATCACGGTCGTCGTGGATCCGGGCCACGGCGGCGCGCTCGATGGCGCCGTCGCCCCGGACGGCACCCGCGAAGCGGACCTGAACCTCGACACGGGGCTGCGGTTGGCACGCATGCTGGAGGGTGCAGGTGTCACGGTGATCCTCACCCGGGATGCTGACCAGGCGGCCGACACGCCGCCCATCGACCGTATCCCGAACGGGATCATCGATGTCACGGACGACCTCGCGACGCGTGTCGATATCGCGAACTGCGCTCGCGCGGACCTGTTCATCGCCGTGCACGACAACTTCGCCGTCGATCACGCCACTGGTGGTCCATCCACCTATTACTCGGACGCTCGGACCTTCAGCGACCGTTCAGCGCTCCTCGCACGGCTGGTCCAGGCGAACATGGTCACCGGGCTCGCGTCGGCTGCCGGGGGCGGTTGGCAACCCTACGATCATGGCGCGCTCACCTACCCCTACTACGTGCTTCGCGACTACGATCCACCGCGCCTGCTCCGACCGTCGCGGATGCCGGGCGTGCTCTCGGAGGGCCTGTTCCTGTCGAACCCGCGCGAGCTCCGACTGCTCAAGCTTCCACGTATCCGTCAGGCGATGGCGAACGCGTACTACGAGGCCATCGCCGAGTACCTGTCACGGCGAGGCAGCCAGGTCGGTTACTCACTCGTGAGCGCACCCACGGAGGTCGGGCCGGGTGCGACGTTCGACCTCGACCTCGAGGTCCGCGACCAGGGTTCGACGGACCTGCGAGGCTGGCGGGTCGCGGTTGGCGCGCAGCTCGCGGGCTCGACGGACCTGGGGCGTGGTCGACCGGGAGCCACCATCGGTGGTCGGCGTCTCCCCGCGCTCGAGCGCGGGGAGCGACGGACGTTGCGCGTCCGGGTGACCGCGCCGTCAGTGCCAGGCGCATGGGTGCTCCAGGTGGATGCGCTCGATGGGAAGGGAGCCAGAGCCTCTCGCGCCGGAAGCCCGATGCTCGAGGTACCGCTGGACGTGGGAGCCCTCCCATCCGGCCCGCTGGTCGCGATGCCGACACTCCCACCGAGCGCCAGCCCGCTCGGGATCCCGACCAGCCATGTCCCGATCCGCTAGTCGATCGTGGCTCGCGGACCGCCCTGGCGAAGATTTGTCGGCGGTCCGGACCCAATAGAAGGTGCTCGCGCCCCCGCTCCACTGGCGGGTGAAGGCGTCGACCATGGCGACGAGCTCCTTGCCGCTGCCGTAGCTGCCGCGTCGCATGGCCCTGCGGGTGAGGATGGATGAACCAGGTCTCGACCTGGTTCATCCACCAGGCCGAGGTGGGCGTGACGTGGAACGTGATCCGTGGGACCTGACGAACCTCGCACCCGACCGATCCCAAGATGATCCACGTCTCTGATGGATACCGATCGATCGAGTGCCAACCGGTTCGAGGCGTTCCTGTGCCTCCGCTCTTCGACCGCTGTCGACTCCGGCCTCTCCAGCGATCCCGGGATCGGCGCATCATGCTTCGTGAGCATCTCGGTGCAGGGTGCTGGCCGTCCGAGCCGCGGACACGAGCGGCTCCGGCACCTGGTCACGGTGCACGGAGATCGCGCGGCTACCCCCTCGCGCGCCGCGGTATCATTGTCAACGCCGGTCCAAACCCGAGCAGGTATCGCCGGTCGAAACCTGAGCAGGTCAGCGCTCCTTCGGTCCGGTGAGCACCTCCTCCCGCTTGCCCCGCAGGCGGTAGCTGTCCCCCTTGAGCACGATGACCTCGGCGTGGTGGACGAGCCGGTCGACCATAGCCGCGACCGCCACGGGGTCGCCGAAGATCTCTGCCCAGGCGCTGAACGTCTTGTTGCTCGACACGATCAGCGACCGGCGCTCGTAGCCGGAGCTGATGAGCGCGAAGAAGAGCGATGCCGCCTCGGGGTCGAACGGGATGTAGCCGACCTCGTCGACCACGAGCAGCGGGATCCGCCCGAGACGCTCCAGTTCCTCGTCGAGCCTCCCTGCCCGCTTGGCGGCGCCGAGGCGGTTCACCCATTGGTGGGCGGTGGCGAACGCCACCCGGTGACCCCGCCGGGCGGCCTGGACCGCGAGGGCGATCGACAGATGGGTCTTGCCCGTGCCCGGCGGTCCGAGGAACACGATGTTGGTGGCTTCGGCCAGGAAGTCGAGCTGGGCGAGGTGGGCGATGAGTTGGCGGTTGACCGAGGTCTGGACCGTGAAGTCGAAGTCATCGAGGGTCTTGATCGCGGGGAAGCGGGCCGCCTTCACCCGCGCCGAGCCGCCGTGGCTGTCCCGGGCACTCACCTCCTCGGCCAGCACGGCCGCCAGGTAGGTCTCGTGGTCCCAGCCCTCGTCCCGGGCCCGCTCGGCGAGCCGGCCGGACACGGCCTTGATGCGCGGCGCCTTGAGCGCCCGGGAGAGATAGGCGAGCTCCGCCGCGGTGCCGTCGCTCATGCTCCGCCCTCCCAGAGCGCGTCATAGCGGGCGAGGTCGACCGCCGGCAGGGCGACGTCCCCGTCGGCGAGCCGGTCGCGCGCCTCCCGGGCGAGCCGGACCGCCCGGCCATGTGCCGGGTCGAGCACCACGTCCGCGGGCACGAAGCTGCGGGGGTGGACCGCGATGGGGACACCCCCGGAGGCGAGGTGGATGGTCGTGGGCGTGACCCGCGCGCTGACGTGGCGGTCGGCATACGCCGGCGGCACCGAGTAGTCCGCGGTCAGCACCCGCAGCCAGCCCTTGACCGCGCGGCCCTCGAGACGCAGGTCCGTGTCGGGCATCGGGGACGGCAGCGGCCCGAGGTGGCCCTTCTCGACCGCCCAGCCACCGGCCACGGTCGTGCCGGTGCGCCGCAGGTGGCGGGCGAAGGCGACCTCCGCCGACCAGGTGTCGTGCTGGAGCTGGAGATCCGCGAGGGAGCTGAACGTGCGCAGCGGCAGGAAGCTCGTCTCGAGATAGCCGATCGTCCGCTCCACGGCGCCCTTGGACGTCGGCCGGCGTGGCCGGAGCACGATGGCCCGGCTCCGCAACGCGCCCAGGAGCCCGCTGACCTCGGGATGGAGCCGCGCCCGACCGCCCTCGCGCGATGCCACGACCGACGCGTCGTTGTCGAACACATAGGCGTCGGGCACACCGCCCAGGCGCTCGGTGCAACCGGCCAGCGAGGGGCACACGTCACCCACCGTCCGGGACAGGCTGAACACGGTCGCGTGGGCACCCGACCACGGCAGCGTGGTCACGAGGCCGAAGGCCTCCCGGGCGAGGCCCCGGCCCACGGGCACCAGTGCCCCCGTGTGCCACCAGTCGACCTGGCCGATGCCGCCGGGCTCGTATCCCGTGCGCTGGAACGCGCGTGCCGCAAGGAACCCCGGGCGCACCTTCGCGAGGTGGTCCTTGAGGATGGTGATGCCGCCCCCGTATCCGAGCGGACGGAGGCGCTCCCGGATGACCGTCGCCCGGGCCGCGGGATCCTCGGCGAGCATCGCGGCGATGCGGTCGACGAACGGCCCGAGCTGCGAGCCCTGCGGCGCCCGCTCATACCTCGGCGGCTCCCGCAGGCCCAGCAGCCGGTCGACGGTGTTGCGGCTCATGCCGAGCCGTCGCGCGATGGCGGCCTTCGCCATCCCCTCGCGATGGAAGAGCCGATGGACCTCGGCCCAGTCCTCCACCTGATGCACTCCTTCCTCCCTCCACCACGAGCTCCGCTCGCGCGAGGGTGCCAGTCACGTCCCTGGATGGGTGCTCAGGTTTCGACCGGCGGGAAGTGCCCAGTATTCGGGCGGCGTCGACAG
>CAVWSL010000020.1:0-24340 GCA_963757765.1 uncultured Chloroflexia bacterium | reverse complement strand
GGCATGCATCTGTCACTCGGCAGGGGACGTGATGCAAGGCCTCGCACCGCGATGACACCGGACGACAACCGATCGTCGGCAGGGCACCACGGTCCGTTGGTTCGGAAGCGGCTGGAGTCGGTGGTGGGCTCCGCTGCGGGCTGCTTCAGGCCCGCCGCCGGTGCAGCCCGGATAGCAGCAACGCCGAGCAGAAGGTCAGGGTGCCGGCCGCGACCACGAGTGCTGCGAGGGCCGCGAGGCCGCGATCGCCACCCGTGCCGGTCACCGACCAGATGGCGTCCCGGAAGGCGAGCGACGCCGGGACCGCCGCCGCCCCGGCGACGGCCGCCTGGACGAGTCGCCGATGACCCGCTGTCGAGGCGTCCGGCGCGATCAGGCCGAGCCAGGCTCCCCCGGCCACGACGAACGCGAACATGGCGCACGTCGCGACACCACCGACCAGAAGCACGACGGGTGAGAGGCCGTACTCACGCGAGGTCGCGAGCGCGAGCGCGGACCCGAACGCCAGGGCGACGAGGGCGGCCACGGTCACTGGTCGGCGTCTGACCCCGGGCGCGATGGAGCTGGCACTCGTGGTGGGCGCGATGGTCGCGGCCACCGATCCTGTGGCGGTCATCGCGACCTTCAAGCGGGTCGGGGCGCCCCGCACGCTCGCCACCCTCGTCGAGGGCGAGAGCCTGTTCAACGACGGCACCGCGATCGTGGTCTTCACGATCGCGGTGCGTAGGCGTTGTGGCCGCGTCTCACCTGACGCGCGGCATCCGCAGGCCCAGCTGGCACCTCGGCATGGGTGTCCGGGCCGCAATCCCCGCGAATGGGACCTCAGACTCGACTACGGGTCGCTCACGACCAGCCGTGACAGCGCGAGCCGCCGCTGCTCGTCCTGCTCGACCGAGTGGCCGCGACGCTCCCGTAGCACGCGCTCCGAGACTGCCCGCAGCTCCTCCGGCGTGAGCTGGATCGATCTCGCCCTGCCATGGTGGGGGCACCGGCTGCGGTGCGAGTGGTACCGGCGGTTCGGGCGGGGGCATCCGACTCTGTCGCCAGTACGGGGACACGTTCGCCAGGTACCACGCCGCGGCCTTCCAGTCCTTGGCCATGGCCCCCCGGACGGCGGCGATGGCCTCGGCCTCCGCCGCGGCTTGCGCGACCTCGACGGCCTCCACGAAGCGGACGAATACCGGGGTCGCAGGGCGCACATCCAGCCCCCGACCCCGTCGCATCCACTCCTCGACCGTCGAAGGCGCAAGACCCGCCGCACGCGCAGCGACGGACAGTCGGTTCCCGGCCCGGACGGCGGCCAGCAGCACATCCCCGGCACCATCGTCCAGCAGCGTCGGCCTGCCCGGTCGTCGCCTCCGAGCGACCGCCCCCGTACTTGGCTCGGGCGTGACGGACGTGACGGAAGTGACGGTGGGTTGCAGGGTCAGTGCGGTCGTGGTGACCAAGGCCAGGCGTGCCCGGGAGGAGCGCCTTCGGCGTGGGCGTCGGCGTCGAGTGGTAGGGGGTCCGGTCGTGGTCGCGGGGACGACCTCGCCACCCATGACCCGACGGGCCTGTTCAGATTCCACGAGGTATCCATTGGCGATGACGTTGGCGGATAGATATGATTGGTCCCTGCATATCGATGCAGCGATTCTGCGCCAGGTTGACGTACGCGGCAAGGTCGCCCGAACGCAGGACGGGCCGAGCTGCCTTGCGCTCCACCCACGATTGGGGCTGCCATGTCCCGAGGCGCGTTCGCTCACAATCATCAACCACCCCGCTCAAGCCCGGGTCCTTCTTGAGGATGTCAAGTTCTGCTTGCCGGGCAGACCGTCGATCTGGGCCCCACGACGCGTCGTGCGCGGCCCAGCCAACCTGCTTGTTGCAACGGTCCGTACCGCCAGCATGGGAAAATCGGACGTTCTGAGTGGTGGTCCCGCTCGCAGCCCGATAGAGAGGTCGCACATGGAATTCCTCGTTCACTTGCAGGTCACTTGGCCGCCGGACAACGAACCGGAGCAGTTGGCCCGCCTGGTCAAGGTGGAGCACGAGCGAGCGGTCGAGCTGGCTGCGGCGGGCGTCATCAAGCGCATCTGGCGCATTCCCGGCCGGACTGCGAACTGGGGGTTGTGGGAAGCTCCCGATGCCACCGCGCTGCACGCGGCCTTGACGTCGCTCCCGTTCTTCCCGTGGATTGACGCCGAGGTCCACCCCTTAGGTGCGCATCCCAATGACCCGCCGAGCTGGGGACCGGCCGATGCGGAGACCGACCACTGACATTCCCGCCGGCAGGCGCGGCTAGTAGGCGTCAGGGCCTGCCCGACGGCGCGTCAACCGAAGGGTCGACCCAGTCGCGACTCAGGATGTCGGCGCTCCAGGTAGAGCAGCCGGTTCCACTTCGCGGTCCGCTCGGATCGGGTCGTCGAACCGACTTTGATCTGGCCGGCACCCCACGCGACAGCCAGGTCCGCGAGCCACGAGTCCTCGGAGTCGCCCGAGCGGGCCGACACCACGGTGCGATATCCGGCCGCCCTGGCCGTGGTCAAAGCGCGCAGCGCGCCTGACAGCGTGCCCGTCTGGTTGGGCTTGATTAGCACAGCATTCGCGACCCGGTCGGCGATCCCTCGCGCGACCCGATCCGCATCAGTCACGAACAGGTCATCGCCGATGAGTTGCGTGGCCGTGCCCATCAGTGCCGTCATCGTGCGCCAGGCCGGCCAGTCGTCTTCGCCCAGTCCGTCTTCGATGGACACGACCGGATATGCCGACGTCCAGCGTCGCAACTCCCCGATCAGAGCCTCCGGTGTCAGTGCCCGTCGCTCCGTTGCGAGTCGATATCCGTCACGCGTGCGCAGTTGATTGGCTGCCACATCGATGCCGATGGCTACCTCGGCGCCGGGGCGCAGACAGGCAGCTTCGATGCCTGTCACTAGGAGTTCCAGGGCGGCTTCGTTGGATGCCAGCGGCAGCCCCAGGCCGCCCTCGTCGGCAACGAGCCGGGCACCCAGGCCACGCCCTTCTGCCACCCGCTGGGTGGCATCGCGGACAGCGACGGCCCATCGGATGGCTTCACTGAACGTCGTGGCGCCGACGGGGATGGCCAGGCAGTCCTGGATGTCGATGAGACCGCCCGCATGGGCACCACCCGAGATGATGTTGACCATCGGTAGGGGCAGCTCTAGGGGGTCCGTCGCGCCGAGGAACGTGTACACGGGCTGCTGCTCGTGGGCGGCAGCGGCGAGCACCGTTGCGATCGAGACCGCGAGCGCCGCGTTGGCACCCAGCCGCGCGAAACCGTGGCTGCCGTCGGCCGCGATGAGCGCTGCGTCCACGTCCTGCCAAGCACGGGCGTCACGACCGAGGACGGCTGTCGCAAACTCGCCCTCCGCATGCTCCACCGCTCGAAGCACGCCCATGCCGGCGAATCGCGTGGCGTCGCCATCCCGTAGCTCGGTCGCCTCATATGCGCCGGTCGAGGCCCCACTGGGGACCGTTACCGAGCCACTGGCCCCGCTAACGAGCGTCACTTCACAACCGACGGTTGGCCGGCCACGGGAGTCGAGCGCCTCCCAGGCCCGCACGGATGCGATCTTGGGGTCAGGCATCTGCATCGATCCAGAGCGGCATCCGGCCCCACACCTCGGAGATGGACCCTGGCGCCTCCGCCAGCAGCCCGATGCCCAGGGCCGAAGTGCGCCGTCGATCGGAGGCGGTCAGATATCCGGCCGGCGACTTGCCGTACACCCGCGCCAGCATCAGGCATGCGGTCTGGGCGGCGAGGTACGCCTCATCGGGTGGCTGTGCACGCATCTCGGTCTGGTATGCCTCCAGGAACTGCATCGAACAGCGCTCCAGAGCGGGACGCTGCCCGGGAAGGTGAATGGCCTTCAACAGCAGGTGATGCAGCATGAACGCCACATCGAAGACCGGATCGCCGAAATGCGCCACCTCATGATCCAGCACCCACGATCGCCCGTCACCCACCAGCACGTTCTTGGGGGAGTAGTCGCCGTGCACCAGACACACGCGGCGCTCGCCCATTTGGTCGAGGCAACCCAGTATCGTTTCGGCCAGGGTCGGCAGTGCCGCAGCGGATGTCCGGTAGAAGGGGTCGAGTCGAAGCTGGTCGAACGCCTCGTAGTCCTTGAACAGCTGCTGGACGTGTGCGTTGTGGAACGTTCGGGCATGCCAAGTCCCGAGCACCCTGCCCAGATCGCGGGCGACGTGCACGTCGACCCTGCCTGCCAGGAGCTCATCCTTCCAGGAGACCCAGTCGGCGGGCGCCCGCTCCATGGCGAATAGGAATCGTTCTGGGTCGACCGCGAGCACGGTGGGCAGCCGCCCCGGGGTGAATCCCCGGAGCAGCTCGATGGCGCGCACCTCGGTCAGCAGGCGTTCCTGCTTCGCCAGCCACTCGCTCGCGACGCGAAGCTGGGGCAGGCTGCGCTTGACCACCATGCGCGCGCCAGCATCCTCGACCCCAACCACCTGGCACGAGACGCCGCCCGGGATCTCATCCAGGTCCGCCGCCATCGGGTGAGCTACAAGTGCGTTTTCGGCGAGGAACGCCCGAATTTCCCGATCGGCTTCCGGGGGATCGATCCGGCGGGTCATGCGGACGAAGCCTCGTTACGCGAGGGCGCCCGGGATGGGGGGAAAGCCGAGGTGGGCCAATGCCCGATTCTCCCGGCTATAAGCATGCGGTTGGGTCCGGCCGCCAGCCATCCACCAGGCAGCGAATCGCTCGATCATCTGGCGAGTCGACGTCCTTGCGACCACGTCGAGCTGTCGGGTGATCTTGCCCGCGTCGAGCAGGTAGTGCTCATCCGGGAAGGGAAAGACCAGGTCGGTCAGATCGACAGTCTCGCTCGTCGCGTTCGCCGCCTCGACATCGACGGACATGATTCGCGCCTCTTGGCCCAGGACATCCGCGCACTCCTCGACGAAGGAGCGGTTGGTGATGCCTCTGGGGTAGGCAAAGTTGAAGGCCTCCCCGGCTGAGCGGTCGCGCCGGTCAATGGCGGCGAGCAGGGCATCGACCACGTCGTCGATGAACACGAACTGGTTGATCGACCGTCCGCCGCCGGGGAGCAGGATGGGACGATGGCCCTCGAGGCGCGAGAACACGAACGACTCGCGATCGACGAAGTTCGCCGGGCCTAGGACGAAGGGCAGCCGGAACACGGTGACCTCGAACGATCCGCGGGCATGCGCGTCCCACAGCAGCTGCTCGGACGCGACCTTCTCCTGGCCGTATCGTCCCCAGAGTGGCATAGGCCCGAATGGCGTCGTCTCGGGCCAACCCAGATCGGCCGCAGGACGATAGACCGCGCCACTGGAGATGAACACGTAGTGTCCCACGCGGCCCGAGAGGCGATCCACGGAACGCCGTGTCCAGTCCGAGGCGTAGGCGGAGAAGTCGATCACGACATCGAATCGTTCGCTGCCCAGACCGTCCAGGCCATCCAGCGCTGAGCGATCCCCCGTCACGGTGCGTGCGCCCTCGACCGAGGCGATCGTCACTCCGCGGTGGAGCAAGGTAACAGCGCTACCCCGCTGCAGTGACGCCGTGGCCAGCCGCGGTCCAAGGAACCGCGTGCCACCAAGGATCAGGATGCGCATCGAGGGTGTCCTCCCCGGGCGGTGATGCCGCCCGCACTAGACACGGGCGTGGTCGGCGACCGCCGCCCAGTCGAAGTCCAGGCCGAGACCCGTGCGGTCCGGAACCCGGATCCCGCCATCGACGACCTCGAGCTGCGACCGGAGCAGGCGGTGCAGGCCGTCCAGGCCGCTGGAGGGCAGCATCACCTCCAGCCCCGTGGAATGGAGCGCCGCGATCGCGGCTGCGAGATGGACGTGGATCTCCGGGTGGACATGCGGTGCGACCTCCAGGCCTTGTGCGGACACGAGGGACGTCACCGCCATGAATTCGCGGATTCCTCCGACGACCGTCGCATCACACCGAACCACATCCACCGCTCGGGCATCGATGAGCGCACGATACGCGCGGTGGCCCGACAGGTTCTCTCCGACCGCGATGGGTATGGCCGTCTGCCGGCGAAGGTCCGCCAGCAATGGCGCCAGGCTCTCGCTGAAGGAATCCTCGAGGTACGCGATTCGGTGGGGCTCCAGGTATCGGATCCGCTCCAGCGTCTCGCCGAGACTGCGGAAGCTCCGGAACGCGTCGACGACGATGGCGATGCTATCACCCACCGCACGGCGGATGACCCGCAAGCGCTCCCCATCCTCTCGCGGGCTGGCGCTACCGATTGTGACCTTGACGGCGCGCGGGCGAAGGGCCGCGAAGCTGGCCATCTCCGCCTCGAGGCCATCGAGGCCGTCGTCGCGGACCTTGCTATAGCCCCCGATCAGACACACGCCCACGGTGTCGACACGCCGGCCTAGCAGGTCAGCAAGCGGCAGGCCGGCTCGCTTCCCGAGCATGTCCCATAGAGCGAGGTCGACGGCGCTCAGGGCCACGGGCACCAGCCCCTGCTCGGCGTACCACCAGAACGCGCCAGCCAGGCGCTCGCGGATGGATTCCGGCGTACGCGCATCGGCGCCGACGAGCAGTGGGGCCAGCGAGTCACGAACGATGCGCGACACGGGCAATCCCCGCCCGAATGCGTACCCCACTCCCTCGGCGCCACTGCGGGTCCGGAGCCGAACGATGACGTACGACCGCGAGCTCACCACGCTAGTCCCGACGAGCAAGGGCTCCGGCAGCGGCACGACGCAGTCGAAGCACTCCACGCTGGTGATGGGGTCCGCGGCATCTAGGGACGCAGGCGCGTCGGTCGTTATGGCCATCACATGGCCGCCCAGTCGGACGACACCCACCAGGCCCGGGCGTGTCGCACGTAACTGCGCTCCTCTCGCGATGTGTATGGGAATCGTGTCGTCAATGGCGACACGGTGAGATACGATATACGTTCTGGTGCCGTTTGCGCGTCGAATGGAGGTCCTGGTGGCCAACGGTTCGAGGTCAGCTGAGCTGGGCGGGGCGATGTTCGACCTGAGCGGGAAGGTCGGGGTCGTGACGGGGGCTGCTTCCGGTCTGGGGCACGCCATCGCGGCAGGTCTGGCGCGCCATGGCGCCTACATCGTCGCCGCGGACATCAACGAGGCAGGCCTCGAGGTGACCCGAGAACGCATCGTGGCGGCGGGCGGGCGGGCCATCAGTGTGGTGTGTGACGTCGCGGACGAGGCAGCTGTGGCCCGGATGTTCCAGGCCGCTGACGACGCGTACGACCGTGTGGACATCCTCGTCAACGACGCGTTCTTGCCGGTGGCCCGGAGCCGGCCGGAGTCGTTCACGCTGGAGGACTGGCAGCGGGCGATCGCCGTCAATCTGACGGGCTATTTCCTGTGTGCCCGGGAAGCGGGTCGCCGGATGATCGACCAGGGCTCCGGCGGCAGTATCGTCAACATCAGCTCCATAGCTGGCAGCACCGGGATGGGCCGGGGCAACTTCGTATACTCCGTCACCAAGCACGGCGTCAACGGCCTGACCCGTGAGCTGGCTGTGGAGTGGGCGCCCCATGGCATCCGTGTGAACGCCATCCAGCCGTGCCAGTTCCTGACGCCGGGCGTCCAGGCATGGCTCGACGCGACGCCGGACTCCAAATCGGTCATCGAGACCTTCGTGCGGGGCATCCCGCTTGACCGCATGGGCGACCCCGAGCGGGACATCGTGGGACCGGTCGTGTTCCTGGCATCCGACGCCTCGTCCATGGTCACGGGCACGATGCTGCCGGTCGATGGGGGCAACCTCGCATTCAACGCCGGCGGTAGCAAGGCGTGGTGAGACCCGGTGATGACGGCCCGCCAGGAAGTGGACCGTCCATCGGCTCCGGGCTGAGCGGCGGGCTGCAACTGGCCACGGTGGAAGGGCCGGCGCCGTCTTACGCGGCGGGCGCCCGGAACCGGATCGGCCGAGTGTTCGGTGTTCCTGAGCTGGGCCTGCTGGCCATGCTGGTGGCAGCCAGTGTGGTGTTCACGGCTATCAACCCTGGTTTCGCCTCGGCTAGCAACATCGAGTCGCTGTTCCGTACCGTCGTGTTCACGGGCATCGTGGTCATCGGCGAGGCGTTGCTGCTGATGGTCGGCGAATTTGACCTGTCCGTGGGCTCCGTCGCGGGCATGGGTGCCATCGTGGCGGGCCTGCTCATCGCGCAATCAGACGTGCCCATCCCGCTGGCCATGTTCCTCGCGGTGCTGTCCGGGGCCGCCATCGGACTGGTGAACGGCATCGTGACCGCGAAGGTCGGGCTCCCGGCGTTCGTGACCACGTTGAGCATGCTTTTCGTGGCCCGCGGTATCGCGTACGTCCTGAGCGGCGGTGACCCCGTCTATCCTTTGCCTGCGGGCGTCGGCGACCTCGCCCGGACCGACATCCTGGACATCCCCTCGTCGATCTGGATCTTCCTGGGTCTCGTCATCGCCGCCGACCTCGCCATGCGTCGAACGACGTGGGGCCGCATCGTCTATTCCACCGGTGGCAGCGTGCGCACATCCCGGCTGGCAGGCATCGACACGTCGCGCGTCAAGATCGGCGCATTCGTCATCACAGGCGCCCTCGCTGCATTCGCTGGTGTGATGCTCATGAGCCGGCTTGGACGGGCGAGTCCGTCCTTTGGTCTGGGCTGGGAGTTGAACGTCATCGCCGCGGCGGTCGTCGGTGGCGTCCGTCTGGGGGGCGGCAGCGGCACCATCCTGGGTGCCTTCCTTGGCCTTCTCTTCCTTCAGGTCATCTCGCAGGGGCTGGTCATCGCTGGCGTCGATGCCTCCCTGCAACCGGTCGTCATCGGTGTGGTGATGATCGGAGCCGTCGGCCTCGACCTGTCGCGGCGTCGCCGCTATGGCTGATCGGCCCCTCGGGGCGAGTCGCGATCGATCGCAAGGAGGTGCTCGTAGACAAAGCTCGCCTTCGAGGGGCACGGTCCTGGCGGACCCTGTCGCGACATCCATGGTCCATCGAGGAGGAGAACGAATGTCATCGACACGACGAACGACGAGCCGGATGCTCATCGGGTTGGCTGGGGCTGCCCTGGCCACCGCAGCCATAGGCGGGGGAACCGGCGCACAAAGTCCGGCGGCCGCATCCCCGGCCGCGGGCGCGCCCATCTACGTGCCGCTCACTGCAGCCCCCTGCGACGTGAGCCAGAAGAACATCCACTTTCTGTCTGTACTGAAGCCTCACCCCACCTTGCGCTTGTGGCAGCAGGGTTTCCTTGATCAGGCCAAGGCTCTCGGCTTCAAGAGTGCGACCATCGCCTCGCCCGATGATGCGGACTGGTCCAAGGCGGTGGCCCTCGGTGAGGGCATCCTCGCCACAGGCACCGATGGTGTGGTCTTCGGCTTCGTCGACCCAACAGAGGCCGACCTCATCAAGAAGTTCGGCGATGCCAATATACCCGTGGTCATCGGGCACGTTGAGGTTCCCGAGGGCACGTACCCAGGCCTGCTCGCGTGGAGCGGGTTCGATCCCGCCAAGTGGGCGGTCTCAGCGGCTGACGCCATCGGGGACAAGATCGGGGGCACCGGCACGGTGGCCATCACCGAGGGCTCGTTCAACGTCGAGGAAGATGCCGTTGCCAAGGCCTTCGCCGATGAGATGGCGGCCAAGTATCCCAACGTGAAGGTCCTCGCACCGCAGGTCGAGGGCTTCGATGTGCCTGCTGCCATCGCGGTCGCGGTTGGCATCCTGCAGGCCAACCCGGATGTCGTGGGCGCGGTGTCCACTACCGGTGCCGGGCCAGTCACCTGGTCCGGAGCGGCCGACGAGACCGGTCGTACGGTCTACTCCATCGGTCCTGATATGACCCGGCCCAACCTCGACGCCGTCAAGGCGGGACTGGTCTATGCACTGGCCGCGCAGCCGGGCTACGAGGAGCATCAGCAGGCAGTGGACCTTCTGGCGAAGGCCATCTGCGGTGAGACCATCCCCTACGCCAATGAGCTGCCGGCGCCTATCGTGTTCGCCGACGGGCTTGATCCGTATTACAAGGTGGTGGACGAGATCGACGCACGCACCAAGTAGTCATCCTGGACGAACGTGGAGGCAGCCCGCCCCACGTTCGTCCAATTCCAGACCTCCAGCACCAGGTTCGACATGAGAGACCTTGTCTCGCCGCCCGCGATCGCGACGCCGGATGCGTACGCGCTCGAGATGGCCTCCATCGTCAAGACCTTTGGCGGCGTCCGTGCCCTACGCGGCGTCACGCTGCGCGTGCGGCGGGGCGAGGTCCATGGCCTGATCGGGCAGAACGGCGCGGGCAAGTCGACGCTGATGAAGATCCTGGATGGCTACTACCCCGCGGGCACGTTCGGTGGCGCAATCAAGGTCGCGGGGCAGGTCGTCCAGCTCCAGTCGCCCGGCGATGCGCACAAGGTGGGCATCGCGATCGTGCCCCAAGAGACCACGATCGTGGAGGCCCTCACAGTCGCCGAGAACGTGATGCTGGGGGAGCTGGCCACGCGTCCGGCGACCCTGTACCGCAACGCGATCGTCGAGTCACGGGCTGCGACATTCCTGGCTGAGCATCATATCCCGCTGCCCGCCGACGCGCCCGCGGGCCTCTTGAGCATGCACAAGAAGCAGCTCGTGATGATCGCACGCGCCCTCTATACGCGGCCGGAGGTGCTCGTCCTTGACGAGCCGACATCGTCGCTCACCTCGGACGAGATCGACAACTTGTTCGATATCGTCAGGGGCCTGCGAGCAGATGGTCTGACATGTGTGTTCATCACCCACAAGCTGGACGAGATCTTGAACCTCTGCGACCGAGTTTCCATCCTGCGGGACGGCGAGATCGTGGGTGAGTATGCCCGCGCGGAGTTCGACGCTGACCGGCTCGTGACGGACATGATTGGGCGCAAACTCGGCGACCTCTATCCTCAGCGCCCGTCGTTGATTGCCAGCGCACCCGTGGCACTTGAGGTGCGGGGGTTGGCCATCGAGAATCCGCGACTTCCTGGCAGCCGAGTTCCTCGCGGACATCAGCTTCGAGGTCCGAGCTGGCGAGATCCTGGGTATCGGAGGGCTAGTTGGCTCGGGTCGCAGCGAGTTGCTCACGGCGCTCTATGGACAGACGCCCATCATCCGGGGCGAGGTCATCGTCGAAGGCCAGGCGGTGAGGCCGACCAACGCGAAGGAGGCGATCGCGGCCGGCATCGGCATGCTCACCGAGGACCGAAAGCAGGAGGGCCTGCTGTTCAATCTCGCCATCCGCGAGAATGTGACCCTCAATGTCCTAGGGCGGATCACGCGCCGCTTCCTGCTCGACCGCGGGCAGGAGGCAGGCCTCGCCCGGACAACGGTGGACCAGCTGTCGATCAAGGCACCGTCGATCTCCACACGAGTGATGAACCTCAGCGGCGGCAACCAACAGAAGGTGGTCCTGGGCAAGGTCCTCTTGCCACGGCCCAAGGTGCTCCTGCTTGATGAGCCCACGAAAGGCGTGGACATCGCATCCAAGGCCGATATCTATCGCCTCATCGTGGATTTGGCCGCCTCGGGTGTCGCTATCGTCCTGGTCTCCTCGGAGTTCCCTGAGCTGCTGGCGCTCAGTCATCGGGTCGTAGTCCTCGCGGGAGGCACCGTGCACGAGTCCCTGGAGGGCGATGCGCTCAGCGAGAAGCGACTGATGTTGGCCGCGATGCAGGTACCCGCCGCGGCCGCCGGGCCCGCATGACGGAGCTCGTTCGCCTGGAAGCGGAAGGACTGGCCGTCGAGTGCCGGCCCGAGGCGGGCTTCACGGTTACCGGCATTGTCGACCTGTCGAGCGGTGCCGACGCGCTCTGGACGCGCGCCGGCTTCGTACCAGCGGCACCGTCGCGCGCACTCGGCCCTTCAGGCGACGCATCGATCGAGACGTTCAGCGATCTGTTCCTTGGCGGCTGGTTCGAGATGTTCCCGACGACCGGCTATCCGGGCACGTTGCCTGGTGCCGTGGGCCCGGCCCGCTCCCTGCTCCACGGCGAGGTGATGCGTCTGCCGTGGACGATCGATGAGAGGTCCGCGTCGGTCGTGGAGGCAAGTGTCACGGCCCTCCGGACGCCCTTCCGGCTCACGCGCCGACTGGCTATCGAGTCGGGCGAACTGCTGATCGAGGGAGCGCATCGACAACGTGGGTGCGGTGCCGGCGCCGTATGTCTGGGGCCACCATCCCTGCTTTGCGCGGTCGACCTTCGCGGGTGGTCGGTTGCACCTAGATGCGGCCGCGGCCGCCGTGCCGGTCCCCGTATTCGACGAAGCCAACAACAGCCTGGCACCGGGAGTCGCCTTCGAGTTCCCGGATGCGCCCACCAGGTCGGGCGGCGTCCGGGACGTGGGGTACGTCCCCGAGCATGCCGATGGGCGCCACGAGCAGTCGACGGTCATGCTGCGGACGGGCGGCGTGCGCATCACCGCTCCGCGTTTCGGTCGTTCCTTCAGGTTGACTTGGGATGTCGCGGATATGCCCTTCGTCCTGCTATGGCAGGACTACCTGGCGCGCGATGCCGCGTTCTGGGGGACATGCGACACGTTCGCGGTGGAGCCCTCCTCGGCTCCGGGCCGCTCGCTCGACGATGCGGTGGCCGCCGGATCCGTGCGTTACCTTGAGCCAGGCGCGACGTACTCACTGGAGATGCGCGCCGCCTGGCTGGCGCTCTCGGACGCGGACGCTTGACCGCCTAGAGTCGCGCGAGCAACCCGCCGTCGATGTAGAACGGCGCGCCATTGACGAAGGACGATTCCCGGCTGGCCAGGAACAGAATGCCACTCGCAATCTCCTCCGGCTTCCCGACACGTCCCACGACCCGGTCGTCGTCGGGAAAGCCCGACTCTGCGAGGGTCTGCCCGAGAGCGGCCGAGTGCTGGCGGGCCATGGCCGTGTCGACTCCACCCACGATCAGGGAGTTGGTGCGGATGCCATCCCGGGTGTAGTCGAGGGCCATCTGTCGGGACAGAGCCACTATTGCGCCCTTGCTCGCCGCATAGGCGGCCACGCGCTCCATCGTCGCGTAGGCATGGACCGACGCCACGTTGATGATGGAGTTCCACCGCCGGCCGCGCGCAGGTGCGGGATGGCTGCGTGGCACATGAGATAGATGCTCTTGAGGTTGGTATCGATGACCTGGTCCCACTCGTCCTCGGTGGTGTCCTCGATACCCCGGTAAAGGAACTTCGCGGCGACATTAACTACGATGTCAAGGCGCCCAAACCGCTCGGTGGTCTCCGCCACGAGCGCCTCTACGTCCTCGCGACGTGACACATCGGTGGCGCGAAAGGCCGCCTGGTGCCCCTCATCGGCCAGTTGCTCCACCAGGGATGCACCGAGAGCGTCCCGCCTGCCCGCGCCCATCACGGACGCCCCCTCCCGAGCCAGGAGCACCGCGGTCGCCCGCCCGATACCGGACGTGGCCCCGGTGACGATGGCGACGGCGCCACCGATTTGCCCGGGTCGCTGGACCTTGGGCATGCTCTTCGCCTCCGTCACACGATTGGCCTTCGACGCCGCCGAACGAGGTCGACGGACACCGACAACAGCATGATCACGCCGATGGTGATGGTCTGCCACCAAGGGTCGATCTGAGCCGCGACCATTCCGTTAGAGATCGATTGCAGGATGAGCAACCCTAGGAGCGTGCCCACGACCGTGCCCGAGCCGCCGAAGAGGCTCGTGCCGCCGACCACGACCGCAGCGATGGCGGAGAGCTCCCAGCCCGTGCCGGTGGTGCTCGTGCCGCTGCCGAAGTACATGATCGACAGCATGCCCGCGCAGCTGGCCAGGATGCCCACGAACACGAACAGGACGACCTTGATCCGAACCGTCTTGACGCCCGCGATGCGGGCTGCGTCCGGGTTGCCGCCCGTGGCCCGTATGAGTCGACCGAAGGTCGTCCGGTTGAGGATGAAGGCGCACACGACGACGAGGCCTAGAAAGATGACGATGCTGACGGAGATACCACCGACCTTGATGTCGCCCATGCCATGGATGACCGGTGGTAGCGGATAGATCGGCTTGGCATGCGAGATGTAGACCGTCAGTCCCCGGACGATGAACAGCATCCCGATGGTGGCGATGAACGACGGGATGGCGACCTTGAGCACCAGGACCGAATTCACCAGTCCCACCAGTGCACCAATCACGATGCCGGCCGCCATGGCCACGAACGGATCGAGTCCACCTGTGGTCATCAACAAGGCGGCAGACACGGATGACAAGGCCGCGACCGAGCCGACCGACAGGTCGAACTCACCAGCCACGATGAGCATCGTCTGACCGATGGCCACGATGCCCACAAATGCCGTCGCTTGAAGGATCGCGACGAAGCTCTCGACGCCCAGGAAGTTGGGATTGAGAACACCGAACAGGCCCAAGACTGCGACCAACACGGCAAGCCGCTTCAGTTCGGGTGCGCGGCTCACCGTGCGCCACCAGTTGGCGAGTGCCCCCGGAGCCACGGTAGGCTGCTCGACCCCACCCGCCGTCGCGGTCATCAGGCTAACTCGTGCTCCGCAGGGGTCGACGCCCCAGGGCGCGGGAACGGCCAGCCGCAGGAACCTTGGTCAGCTCTGCGTAGACGGCTTCGGACCCGATGATCAGCCTGCTGCATCCGTATGATCAGCCTACTGCATGCGGACGAGGGTCCAGGGCGATTCGGCCCGTCGCCGGCGCAATCCCTGCGAGACATGCCAGGACACCATCGACGACCTGGATGCGAACCCGTCGCTCCGACGCTGTCGAGTACCACGCGATGTGTGGCGTTAGGAGCAGGTGTGGCGCTTCGAAGATCTGATCATCTGGCGGCGGAGGTTCAACCTGCAGCACGTCGAGTGCGGCACCAGCGATGTGTCCGCTGACGAGTGCCGCTGCGAGTGCGGTCTCATCGACGAGGCCGCCGCGAGATACATTCACCACTACGGCACCCGCCGGCAGTCGCGCCAACTGCTCAGCTCCGATGAGACCCCGCGTCTCTGGAGTCAGGGGCAGATGGAGGGTCAGGATGTCGGCTTGATCGAGCAGTTCGTCCAGCGTGCTCGTCACGACCACGCCATCCGGAGGGCTGTCCACGAACGGGTCGAAGGTTACGATGCGGCGCACGAACGGGGCCAGCCGAGCCATCACGGCACGGCCGATGCGCCCGCCGCCGACGACACCCGCGGTCGCCTCGTCGAGGGGCGGGATGCTGCCCACCTCGCTCCATGCCCGGAAGTCTGCGCGCGCCTGGCGGTCCGCTGCTTGGATCCTGCGGTGGACTGCCAGGATCGAGGGCAACAGCGTGCGTCGATACCTCCGCCGTGCAGTAGTCCGGCGTGTGGTAGACCACGATGCCGCGATCGCGCGCGGCATCCATGTCGATTGCGTCAAGCCCCGTGCCCGCCCGCCCGATGACCCGGACCCCGGGGCCGAGCGCCTCGACATGTGCACGGGTGATGGGATTGGTGGTGACGACGATGGCGTCGGCGTCCACGGTGGCCCCTCTGACGTCTGCGGGCGTCACCAGACTCGCCAGCTTCACTTCGGCGCTGTCACCCAGATGCGCTGATTCCACGCGCACATCCCGGGCCGTGCCCTCGGCAACGATGATGGTCGTGCTCACGAGGCACCAGCCATGAGCTCCCGGCAGGCGGCCACGATGTCGGCGATCTGGGGAATCACGGCTTCGAAGAGCGCTGGGCTGTGGGCGATGGGAGCGTGCCTTGCGCCGACACGCCGGACAGGCTGGTCCAGCCAGTCGAAGGCACGTTCGCTGATCGATGCCGCCACCTCTGAAGCGATGCTACCGAAGCACGGTGCCTCGGTCACGATGAGGGCCCGACCGGTCTTGCGGACGGATGTCTCGACCGTCGCCAAGTCGAGCGGCATGACCGTCCTCAGGTCGATCACCTCCGTCTCGATCCCCTCACTCGCGAGTTGTTCGGCGGCATCAAGGACCTTGACCATCATGTGAGAGTAGCTGACGACCGTGACGTCGCTGCCGGACCGTCGGACGGCGGCCTCCCCAAAGGGCACCAAGTCCTCTGCACCGCCGACCTCGCCGCGGACGCCACCCAGCTTCTTGTGCATCATGAATATCACCGGGTCCTCGCCCCGGAGGGCCGACTTGAGGAGACCCTTGGCGTCGGCGGGTGTGGACGGCAGCGCCACGAGCAGGCCCGGGAAGTGGGAGAACAACGCCTCAAGGCTGTTGTTGTGCTGCGCCGCATACAACGCGACCCCGGATGACGCGCGGATGACGAGCGGGATCGGCGTCCCGAACATGTAGCGCATCTTGGCAGCCTGGTTGATGATCTCATCCATGGCGCCGAACGCGAAGTCGATGAAATTGAGGTCGACCACAGGGCGCATGCCGTTGAGGGCGGCACCTACCCCGGCCGCCACCATTCCGGCCTCGGAGATTGGGGTATCTCGCATCCGCTCGCGCCCGAACTCCTTGCCCAAGCCCAGCACCTGTGCGAAGTGTCCGCCGCGGTCATACAGGTCGGTGCCCAGGTTGAAGATCCGCTCGTCGCGGGTCATCTCCTCGCGCATCCCTGCCTGGTATGCCTGTCCGTAGGTGAGCGCCGTCATGGCGCGTTCCCCAGGCCCAGGTCGAGGGCCGTCACGTCCCGGGTCGCGTCCGCCGGATCCGGCAAAGGCGAGGCGTCGGCGAAGGCGATTGCATCCTGCACCTCAGCCTGGACGTCTTCCAGCATCTGCTGGAAGGCGGCGTCATCCACTCGTCCACTCATGTCCAGCGCGAGACGAAGGCGAGCGATCGGATCGCGGGTCTCGCGCCAGTCCCTTACCTCCTCGATCGTCCGGTAGTTGATGACCTGTCCCGTGCTGTGACCCTCGTATCGATACGTCTTTGCCTCGATGAACGTCGGACCAGCGCCCGCCGCGGCGCGCTCGCGCGCCCGGCTGGCGGCACGCCACATGGCGGCGACATCCTGTCCGTCCACGGTCAGGACGGGCAGTCCGAAACCCTCGGCCCGGCGTGAGATGGAGCCTCCCCCCGTCAACAGCTCCGTCTGCGACTCGACCGCGTACATGTTGTTCTCGCACACGATGATGAGCGGCAGGTCCCAGATGGTCGCAAGGTTCACGCTCTCCCAGGTACGCCCGGTGTTCGCACCGCCATCACCGAATATGCCGACGACCACCTCGCCCGTGCCTTTCATCGCCGCCGCTAGGGCGGCCCCCATGGCGATGCCCAATCCGGCCCCGACGATACCGTTGCCACCCAGGAACCCCACGGACAGGTCGGCGACGTGCATGCTGCCGCCGCGGCCGCCGCGGGACCCGGTCGCCTTGCCGAACAGCTCGGCCATAACGGGACGCGGGAGCAGGCCCTTGGCCAGTGCGTGGTGGTGCGAACGATGGGCGCAGGCCAGCAGGTCGCCCGGCCGCAGACCCGCCGCGATGCCGACTGCGACCGCCTCCTGACCGATGGATAGGTGCAGGCCGCCCGGGATCTTGCCACTTAGCGAGAGCGGATCGAGCGTGGCCTCGAACTCCCGGATGAGGAGCATCATGCGCAGCCAGTCGATCGACTGCTTCGCTGGCACATCATCGATATCGATGGGCACATATCGGCTGGTGTCCCAGTCGGCGGTCTCAATGGCCCCGCTCAACTAGCACGTCCCTGGTCTGTCAGCACGTCGGCGTCCTCCACAGCATTCACGAAAGCCATCAACAGCAGGGATGCGTCCTCGCCGTCCATGGCTCGGTGGTCGGCATTGATCGTGGCGTCGAAGCTCGACCGGATGCCGAGTGCGCGACCGATGACGTACGGCCGCGGGCGGATCCGTCCAACGGTCAAGAGGGTCGTCTGGCCCATGGCGATCACTCCGGTGAACGAATCGACGCCCTGAGGCCCAAGATTGGAAAGGGTCGAGCGTGGCGGGTGCTGCAGGTCATCCGGGGTCAGCCGGCCCTCACGCGCCCGCGACACGGCGCCCGCAGTCGCCTCGGCCTGCGTCTCCAGCGACATGCCCAAGACCTGGCGCAGGACAGGGATGGTGACACCCCGCGGGGTGGCAACGGCCAGGCCGACATCGATATCCCCGGGCTCTCCTGTCGCTCGAAGGGCGAGTGCCAGCGCCCGAAGCATCAGGTCGGTGAACCCGGGCCGTTTGCCCGCGAGATAGCGGTCGCGGACCAGCTCCATCGCAGTGGCAACGACTTCCCGGGTGACCGCGAAGTGCGGGATCGTGGCCCAGGAGCTCGAGACGCGTTCCGCGATGACGGCCCGGTGACGGTCCGCCGGCGACGCCGGGCGCGCTCCGTGTTCCGCCGGGAGCGCATTGGCCGACGCGGACCCTGGCTGGTTGGCCTGCTCTCGGGCAAGGCGTCGCTGGCGCGGGCTGAGCTGATGCGGCTCCCGACCCTGATCCGCTACCCGTGCCTCCGCCACATCCTGATTCCGGCTGGCGTCCGCGGGGTCCTCACGCAACGGGCCGTCGATAGCGCCAATGGGTGCCTCCGCCTCGACAGCAGTGGCCGCAAGCCCTGCGTCGCGGTCACCCGCTTCGAGGATGCTCGTCACGGCCACACCCGTGGGCACGATGTCGCCTTCCTGAAACAGTAGTTTGCCAATCGTGCCCGTCGCAGGACTGTCGACTTCGATGACGGATTTGTCGGTCTCGATCTCAAGCACTACGTCGCCCGCCGCAACTTCGTCCCCAGTCCGCTTGACCCAGCGCACCAGCAGACCCTCGGTCATGGCCACACCGATGGCCGGCATCAGGACCGCCTTCACCATTCCTCCTCAGGTCAGGCTGGGCGATGGCATCCGCCGCCGCGGGCCCAGGCCGTTCGTCCTTGATTCGCGGGCGGGCCTCTCTCGCCGACCGATCCCGCCTACGCAGACCATACTTCATATACGAAACGTGCCGCAAGGTGGATACCTGGCGGCCCAAGCCGTCTCCACGTGGAGCTACCATGACTGCTCCGGAGAGATGCTCTGAGCCTTGCTTGCCCCAGCGGGACCGATGACGAAACTCACGACACCACCTGCCCAGCCGATATCGCTGGGCCTGCGCACCCACAAGGCGGCCGTGTACGACCACCTGAGCGGCATGATTAGCGAGCTCGAGCTGCCGCCGGGAGCGCGGTTGGTGGAATCCGAGCTGGCCACCCGCTTCGACGTCTCCAAGACGCCTGTTCGGGAAGCGTTGCTATTGCTCGACGGAGACGGCTTCGTGCGATTGCAGCCTTATCAGGGCGCAACGGTGACGTGGCTGTCGGTGGAGGAGTATTCGGAGCTGATCTTCGTGCAGGACGCTCTGGAGCACGCGGCCATCCCTCTGGTGGTCCAGGGCATTACGGGCAGTGAGATGGAGGAGGTGGGCCAGCTGCTGGACCTCCTTACCGAGCGGCGCCGCGACGGCGACACCCACGGCTTCTTCCTGGTCGGAGCGCAGGTGCACGAACGACTATTCGGTGTCGCCCATTCGCCACACCTGCTGAAGGCTGTGATGGGGCTCATCCTCCGACCGACGCGCCGGTACGAACGCGCCTTCATGCATCAGTTCGACGACACCTGGGATCAGGAGTTGGACATCATGCGCGGTCGTTTCGACTACATCCGCGCGGGCGATCCTGACGGGGCGGTTCAGCACGTGCGCCAGGGTCGCGTGACGATGATGCGGCTCATCGCAGCACGGCTGGACGATCCGATGGTGGCTCGGTATCTCGCCCCGCCGGAGGCGGCCGGCAAACGCTCTCGGGGGCGCCGGGCGGTAGCCTCGACTTAGGGTCCGCCCGCAGCGGGGGAGGGACTGGTCGGGCGTGTCGTCCCCAATCAGGCGCTGAGATACGATGCCGGCCGACCCCGTCGGAGCAAGGCCGAACGCCGGAACATCATCGGGGAACATCGAGGAGACGGTCGATGCTGGTACTGAATGCCATCGAGCAGGCGACCGGCCTGGGATTCCCAGAGGGCCCTCTGGTGTTGCCCGACGGCCGGCTCGCCTTCGTCGAGGAGTACGGAGGCTGCGTGTCCGTGGTGGAGGATGGCCGGACGCGGGTTCTCGCCAACGTGGGTGGCAACCCCAACGGTTTGGCCCTTAGCGCGGACGGGCTCCTGTATGTCACCCGCGGACGAGGCGTCGTCGGCTCGTGGCAAGCACCGACGCAGGTCAGGCCGGCGATCGTCGCCGTCGACCCGGCTGATGGAACGTGGCACGTCGTCACGGAAACCATCGACGGCCGGCCTCTACGCGCCCCCAACGACCTCTGTTTCGGTCCGGACGGCACGCTGGTCTTCACCGACCCAGACGACTTCGATCCGGGCGCCGACCTGCACGGCTGGATCTGTACCCATGGACCGGGTGGCACGAAGGTGGCCTGGGAGTTAGGTAACACGTTCCCGAATGGGCTGGCCTTCGATGCGGCTGGTCGCCTCGTGTGGATGGAGTCTCATACCCGCCGGGCAGTCGGCGCCACCGCTGCCAGCGGCTGGGAAGTCCTGGCTGAATTGCCTGGCGACACGACGCCGGATGGCTGCGCGTTTGCAGCTGATGGCCGTCTCGTCGTAGCCACCCTGTTCTCGGGTGGGCTGGATGTCATCACCTGGGGACCCGAAGGGGCTTCGACAGAGCGGGTTGTCTGGGCGGACGGTGTGGTGCCCACCAACTGTTGCTTCGATGGCAGCGCCATCTGGGTCACGGACGTTAGCAAGCGCTGGGATACCGCCCACGACACTGGCACGCTCTGGCGCCTCGAGACCGACTTGACCGGCCTTCCGCTGCTGTGACCGAGCGGGTCCTATCCCTGGGCGAGGTAGTCGTACAGTATGCGACCTGGCACCAGGTCGAACTCGGCGCGCCAGTGATACCCCTCCAGGAACTCGACGACCGGCAGACGGTGCAGTGGCACCGCGGCATTCGGCCGGATCTCTACGGTGCCCGGACCGGACCAGCACTCGTGGACACGCACGTTGGCGAGGTCCCTCGCGACGAGTTGCCTGACGGCAAGCGTGCCGTCGATGTGCGGGATCAGCTTGAGGTTGATGTTGGTGACCATATCCACGCGAGTTCGCAGGTCATCAAAGGAACCCGGGCGTGTCTTGTATGGCAGCGTACCGGTGAGCACATCGATGCCGTTGGCCGACACCACGCCCACCACCAGATCCTGGCGCGTCTCCAGGTCAACCCGGGCATGCCGCTTGGGCTGACCCTGCACCTCCCGTCCCAAGGCCACCGCCCGGTCACTGTCGAGGAAGAAATAGGGCGAGTAAGCGCCCTCGATCGGACCTTGCGCTGTCTGGAGGCGCGCGCCGACCATGATGTTGCACTCGTGGATGCCCGCCCCCACGCCAGGCACATCACCCATCCGCGCGATGTGGAACAGGACGCTATCGCCTGTGGACTCCAGGGGCTCCGGCAGGATGCGGGCGATCGCGTCCGCCGTGGTCCGATACTCGAGGGTCAGGAGCTCCACATCCCGGAACGGGATGGGGAATCGGGGGAAGAGCGGGGCGTCCAGCGGCGTGGTCCACGCCTCCCGGACATCGATGCCGTCCTGGCCAGGGTATCGCTTCACATCGACCTCTCTCAGGGAGCCAGGGGAACGAGCTCATGGTAAGTGATCCCCGGCATCATCATGCACGTGCCACGCGGTCGCGGATCATCGCGGTCACCGGCGCGGGGAGCGGCATCGGCGCGCAGGTGGCCACGGATCTGGCGGCAGCAGGGCATCAGGTGTGGTGCCTGGACCGCGAGGAGGATGGCCTCGACCTCACGCTGGCGCATGTCCGCGAGGTCGGCCAAGGCGAGGGTGTCGTCCTGGATGTCACCGACGAGGTCGCCGTCGCGACAGTCTTTCGAACGATCGGCGAGCAGTCCGGGGGCCGGCTGGACGGGTTGGTGAACAGCGCCGGGGTAGTGGTGGTCGGTCGGTTCGAGGAACTCTCGGTCGCCGATTGGCAGCGAGCGCTGACGGTCAACGTGATCGGTTCGTTCCTGACCATCAAGCATGCCGCGCCACTGCTACGCGCCGCGGCGCCGGGCGTGGTTGTGAACCTCGCCTCGATCGCCGGCCGCTCACCGGGGCAGTTCACGGCTCCGTACAACGCGAGCAAGGCAGCCGTGTTGAGCCTCACGCGATCCGCTGCCGCGGCCCTGGCACCCGATATCCTCGTGAATGCCGTCAGTCCAGGGCCCATCGGGACACCCATGTATCAGACCATCGACCGCGGCCTCGGCTCGTCCGGCGCACCCGCCGAGCTGCACTTCGAGTCCCGTTCGACGATGAACCCCCTCGGTCGGGCGGGGACCACCGGGGACATCAGCGCGGCCATCTCGTTCCTGCTCTCGGAGGGAGCTCTTTTCATGACCGGCCAGGACATCAGCGTCAACGGCGGCATGCTGATGCCTTGAGCTGAGGGCGAGATGGATCGTCTCCGGTGATGGATCGTCCTCGGGCAACGGATTGGTGACGGTCTCCGGGGGGACGCCGAACACGTGCGATCCGCTACGAGTGTCGACACGGAACAAGTACCAGGAGGGGGCCAGGGCCGGGGGCCGACCCGGACGCTAACTCGCTGACAACCAGGAGCAGCATCGTCCTCCCCTCACGTCGTGGCCAGGGTGTCGCTCGACCCCGACACGTCGCCCGCCCGGAGTCGCCAGAGCGTGGGTTCCATGTATCGTGCGTGATGGTGTGGGGCCGATGGCGGTCGCTAGCAGCGGCAAATCAGGGGGCAACATGACACGGTCCGAATCCCGATCGTCCGAATCTCGACCTCGATCATCGGGCGCTATCCCAACGTACTGTTCGTCGAGATCGAGACTGCCGACGGACGAGTCGGCCTCGGTGAGACACTGTTCGGGGCGGCCGCAGTGAGCGCCTATGTCCACGAGACGGCTGCGCCGTTCCTGCTCGGCGAGGACGCGCGCGACATCCCGCGGCTGTGGAGCGCACTGTTCCGTTATTGGGGCAGGAGCGGCATCGGGGCGGAGGCGCGCGGCGCGTCGGCCATCGATATCGCGCTTTGGGACCTAGCCGGCAAGCGCGCGGATCAACCGCTCTATCAGACGCTCGGTGGCGCTGCGCGAGAGGACATCGGCGCCTACAACACGTGCGGCGGGCCCGACTACAGCCGGAAGCTGGGCGTGCCCGGTGACAAGCTATTCGGAGAGGGTCCCCCAGGAGGGCAGTTCGAGGACCTGTGGGCGTTCAGCCACGATCCTGCGGAGCTCGCCCGCAGCCTGCTGGGCATGGGCTTCCGACAGATGAAGATCTGGCCCTTCGATGTCGTCGCGGACCAGTCCGGCGGTACTGGCATCTCGCCCGCCGGCATTGATCGCGGCCTGGAGCCCTTCCGACTCATACGCGATGCCGTCGGGGGTGCCATGGAGGTCGCGCTGGAGCTCCATGGGCGCTGGGACCTGCCGTCAGCGATCCGTATTGCTCGGGCCATCGAGCCCTATGAGCCGATGTGGATCGAGGATCCGATCAGGATGGACAATATCGATGCCCTGGGCGCTTTCGTCCGGTCCACCCGGCTGCCGACAGCCGCCAGCGAGAACCTGGGCAGCCCGTTCCCGTACCGTGACCTGCTGGAGCGTGCGGGCGTCGGGATCATCATGACCGACCCATCCTGGAACGGCGGCGTCACCGTCGCCCGCAAGGTGGCGGACCTGGCGGCGTTGTACCAGCGGCCGTTCACACCACACGACTGCAGTGGTCCCGTGACCCTTGCCGTGGGGGTGCACCTCTGCCTCCACGCAGAGAATGCCCTCGTTCAGGAAATGGTGCGCGCGTTCTACTTCGGCTGGTACGACGAGGTCGTGTCGGGATTGCCGGTTTTCACGTCCGGGCGGCTCGGGGCCGGGGATGGGTCAGGCCACGGGGTGGCCATCCGTCCCGAGGTTCGCGATTGGGACGACCTGGCGGTGCACACATCGGCGCTCTAGCGCTGAGTTGTGGCCGTCGATTGCAGCGTCTGTCCGTCAACGATCACGAGGGTGACGGGCGCCCGTCTGGGCCAACCTCGATGCACGCGGGGCCAACGCAGTAGCACCTTAGCAGTGACCTACCTTCGAGCGGTCCGAACGACTGGCACTCGCCCACCCAAATTGCCGGCAGGACTCAGGTACCGAGTCGGCAGGGACCGGACTCACGGAGCCGGCCCAAGAGCCTGCTCTCACCGGCGGACGGCGCGGCTGGCTGGTCGGCCCGGTTATGGTAGCAACCGCTGGTAGCAACGCCGACGGAATTCGGCGGCCAGAGCGTCGGCGGATGGCCCGATCGTGAGTGGGAAACGGTCACTCGCGGCCATCAGCAGACGGTACGCTACCGACTGTTAATCACCTGGTCGTAGGTTCGAATCCTACCGCCGGAGCCAACTTCCACTCACAAATCACCCGACTCGC
>CAVWSL010000019.1:0-50214 GCA_963757765.1 uncultured Chloroflexia bacterium | reverse complement strand
CTGGGCGTGCCGGGTCGTCCGTCTGCGATCGATCAGGACCGGACCCATCGCTGCGACCGAGGGGCCGCGGGGCCGGAAAGTTTCAGCGCCACGTCCGGTCCCATGGCGCTACCCTCGCCCAGTCAGTCGGTCGTCCAGCTCCCTCGCGATAGACGTCCAGACGACCGTGTTCCCCGTATGGTGTCGCGCTGTTTCGACCACCACGTTCGTGTGGCGCGGCCGGAGGAGGCGCTCCAGCGCGCCGGGCAAACCGCCTTGCGCTGCGCTCCAATTCAAGAAGTCGCGGAAGGCGAGGTCGGTCACGGATTTCAATTCAGTTGGACATCGAGATCGGCCCGTGGCATCGGGCTGGCCGACCGGCACCGGCGCGCGGCCTGCCTGGGAACGGACGACGGCATCGAGCATGCCGAACTCACCGACGCTGAGCGAGAACAGCTCCGGCCTGCCGCAGTACTTCTTCGTCGCCACACGAGCCAGCCATCATCGACATGGCGCTCGATGATGTCAGTGCCGCGCAGCCTCCGGTCATCAGCCTGGCGTCCCAGCAGCCCGGCTACCGCTCGATGGGTCCCGCCACATGTCCCGTGCCGCGACACTTTTCGGCCCCTGATCGGACTGGTCAAGTTTAACGCTCCTATGCGCCTCCTGCCTAGTGTCCCGCGTCTGAATATCGTTGACGGGTGGCGTGGGGCAGGATCTCGTCGGCGGTCTTCGTCCAGGCGAACGGGTGGCAGCGCTCGTTCCAGCCGTCGATGAAGGTCCGGATGGCGGTCACGAGCTGCGGCACGCTGTCGAACGAGCCGCGGCGGATGGCCTGCCGGGTGATGATGCCGAAGAACACCTCGACGAGGTTGAGCCACGACCCCGAGGTCGGGGTGAAGTGGAGCGTCACCCGCGGGTGCTTGGCCAGCCACGCCTCGATGTCGGCGTGCTTGTGGGTGTGGTAGTTGTCGACGACCACGCGCAGCTCGCCGGCGCGGGTAGGCCTTCGCGACCCGCTTGAGGAAGTCGAGGAACTCGGCCTTGCCGTGCCGGTCGTAGCACCGGTCGGTCACCTTCCCGGTGGCGACCTCGAGGGCGGCGAAGAGGTTGGTGATGCCGTTGCGCTTGTAGTCGTGGGTGGCCCTCTCCGGCAGCCCGGGACGCAGGGGCAGGATGGGGGCGGTGCGGTCGAGCGCCTGGACCTGGCTCTTCTCGTCGACGCACAGCACGATGGCCTTCTCGGGCGGGTCGAGGTACAGCCCGACGACGTCGCGGACCTTGGCCTCGAGCTCCGGGTCGGTCGAGAACTTGAACGTCTCCCGCCGCCACGGCTGCACGTGGTACCGGCGCCAGGCACGGGCCACCGTGGCGTCGCCCACGCCCAGGCGTCCCGCCAGCAGCCGGGTCGACCAGTGCGTCACCCCGAGGCGCTCGGGCGGCGGATCGAGGGTGGCCGCGATGATGGCCGCGTCGTCCACCGTCTTGGGCCGGCCCGAGCGCGGCTCGTCGTCGAGTCCCGCGATGCCGTGCTCGGCGAAGCGGTCCCGCCACTTGATGACCGTCGGCCGCGAGACGCCGAGCCTGCGGGCCGCCTCGGACGTCCCCGACCCGTCCGCACAGGCCAGCACGATGGCTGCCCGCTCGGCGTGTCCGGCGGACACGGTGCTCGACCGCGTCCAGCTCGTCAGTGTCACGCGGTCCTCGTCGCTGATCGGTGAGCGTGGCTGACTGCATGCCCCCATCATCCCACCCATGTCAACGGACTAATGACGCACGACACTAGCCGCTCCCGGCCCTGACGTGGTACAAGCGTGGCGTCGGCAATCAGGATGCCGCCGGTGCCCGCGACGAGGATGATGCTGGCGTACGGGGAGTATTCGCCCGTTCGCACGGCGTGCTTCACTGTCGGGACCAGTTGACCTGACAGAGTCACTGATCAACGACAGGGCGGCGGGGCCGGCCTTGCAGATGGATGTAGACATAAGGTGGACACCGCCCAGACGGGTTCACGTCCCAGTACGCCTCCGGCAAAGGCTCGCAGTCACCACGCTGGAGGCCGGCAAACCGCCATCATCCGACGGGCACGCGGCTGCGCCAGCGCCCGATGCGCCTATCGGCCCGTGGACACCTTGATCTGGAGCGTCGTGCCCCGGGGGAGCGTGCGCGGCCTGCCGTCGAGCCGGTAACTGGGATAGGTGTTGACCACGCGGCCCCTGGCCAGCGCCGCGTTCGGGACCTTGCGCACCGACGCCTTCACCCTGAGCCCGGCCTTCCTGATGGCCGCCCGGGCTTTGGCCGGGGTGAGACCCCGGACCTTCGGGATGGTCACCCTTCCCCTCGTCGCCTCGGGGGCGACCGCCTTCGTCGGCTTCGCCTTGAGCCGGATGATGTCGGACATGACCAGACCCGTGGTACCGCGGGCGTCGCGGCCCTGGACCCGGACCGTGCGCGTGGCGGGTCTGCCCCCGAGGGTGATGGTGGCCGCCGCGGCACGGCTGGCCCATGGGCCCCAGTCGCCGGACGTGGAGGTGGCCGTCCGGAGACTCACGCCGTCCACGCCCCGCAGCTCGAGCGCGAGCGTGCCCCCGGTCGTGGTCGCCGCATCATCCGCCACGACCATGGGCCGTGACCTGAGCTGGTGAGTGCGGCGGCTGACCCGCCGAACACGTTGCCATCGACCCTGCGACCGTCGGGCAGCTTGCGCGGGCCATCCTGCCAGAAGGTCCACGAGGACCAGCCCGCGGGCATCCTGGGCGTGATGCAGTCCCAGCATGCGACCCACAGGGGATGGCCGCCGAGGTCGTATCGCTGCCGGTGACCTTGTCCCACATGGCCGCCGAGGTGTAGACCATCACGATCCGCCCGGTCTTCTTGAAGACCCGGTCGACGAACGCCCGCAGTTGCTGCCGGACGTACGGCCGGTCGGCGCGGCCCATGCCCTCGAGGCACTCCACGTCGACGACCGGCGGCAGCACGTCCATGTCCGCATCCGCCTCGCGCATCGCCCTGATGAACCAGTCGGCCTGCGCCACGCCGCCCCGGCGGTAGTCGAAGAAGTGGTACGAGCCCATGGGCATGCCCGCGTCCCGCGCCGCCCTGACGTGGCGCACGTACCAGGGGTCGAGGATGTCGTCCCCTGGGTCGCCTTGGTGAACACGAACCGGAGACCCGCCGCCCGCGCCGCCGCGAGGTCCACCTTCTGCTGGTACCTGCTGATGTCGATTCCCGCGAGACCGACCGGCAGCGCATCGAGGGTCGTGACGGGCGGCGCGTCCATCCCCGCCGCGAAGGCCACCGGGCCACCGAAGGCGGCGATCCCGCCCGCCGCGCCCGCGACGGGGCCCGGCGAGCGCGCCGGGACGGGCGTCGGGGTGGGCGCCGCCTCCGGCACGCAGCCCCAGCGACCCGGTGCATCGGCAGTGATGCCGGGCGGCTCGTCGGGGACGGACCAGGCGGCGAGGCCATCGGTCACGAACAGCGGCTGGCTCGCCACACTGAGGCAGGTCGCGATGGCCACGGCCGCGATGACGGAGCATGCGAGGGACATGGCACGGCGGCGCGACGCGTCCCCCCGGGACATGGCTCTCCCTCCCTCGCGAACTCAACCCGGTCGACTGCGCGCATCGCGGCCTCCGGTCCGGCCGTGTCGATCATGCCCGACATGCACGGCCCTCGCCCGTTCTGAGGCCGCCGGCCACGCGAAGGTTTCAAGACAGCCAGTGGATGTCGAGCTCCCCTCGCGTCCCGTGTGGCCTCCAGCAGCGCGATGCGCGTCTCCGTCTGGCCGACCTCGATGAGCCTCGCGGTGGTGGCACACGAGCGCGACAAGCGTCCAGAGCCGTGCGATGCCGTTGTCGAGCGAGAGGGTGGCCACCGCCACCTCGAGGATGGTCGGTGCCCGCCGATCTGATCGTGACCGGTGATGCCGACTTCCTGGGCTGCCATGCGACGGACGTTCACCTCGACTTGGTCAGCTGGTTCGGCACCGGCGAGGGCGAGCGGTATCAGCAGCTCGCGGGCCAGGGGGACCGTCTGTGGGTCCTTGATGTCGATCATCCCCGTCGCATCCTGTGCCATGCCCGTGTCCATCCGACAACCGTGTGAAGTTCTGAGGCCACCCCGCGAAGGGCTTGACATCAATGGCGCCTCGCACAGGGTGATCCGGTCAGGACCGGCCGCTGGCTGTTCCGCCACTGCCTCGGAGACACCGACCGTGCACAGCAGCAGCGTCTACATCGTCAAGTTCGGGGACCGGGACGACTTCGTCCTGGAAGCCTTCTCCACCTACGAGATGGCCGTCGCGGGCCTGGCTGCCATGATCCGGGACCGCTGGGATGATGTGATGCGTGGCGACCCGCCGGACGACGACGAGGAGGCCATCGAGGACTTCGGCGGATCAAGCAGCTCGTTCGAGAGCGGCGATATCGTCGAGGCGCTCCTTTGGACGGCCGACTGACCGTCGGAGACGGGGCGCCGCTCAGTGCGGACGTCCTCGGCTACCGGGCTCCTAACGCACGATGACACGGACACGCGGGGTAAGTGGAGGGCGGGGGACCGTTGAGAGCAGGCTCCGGGGCGCCACCTGACCCGATCAGCTTTCCGCGAGGGACATGCGCGGGGTCGCGCGGCACGCGGACGAGGTTAGGCGATACGTGGCGCTGCTGGTCGAGTCCGGATCGATCCACCTGCTGCGGCACCCGGCAGAGGCGCGGCCGTGCGACTCCACCCGGTCACGGACATCGGGCGACTGTGTGCCCGCTGTCAGATGGTCAAGGGCCGGGAGTGCTTCGGGCCCGACCGGCACGTGCGGGACGACCTTTCGAGTTCGTGCCGGGCGTGCCACGCCGAGGCCAGCCGCGCCAGCATGCCCGGCACCGTGGCGCAGCGGTGGGCACCTGCGAGGGCTGCGGTCGACCATCACGGGCCGGCGCCGCTGGTGCTCGGACGCACGCATGTGGCGCAGCCGCCGCGGGAGATGCGGTCATGCGCCACGTGCGGAGCTTCGTTCGCGGCCATCCCGAGCTCACCCGACGCGGGTGTGCTCGCTGGCGTGCCGACCCAGGCGGTCCGGTGGGCGCGCTCCGCGCCCGTGCAGGAGCTCCCGGGCTGGGTGCAGTGGGCGGACGATTCCCCTGACCCGGATAGGCCAGTTCGGTCCAGGCGATGACCACAGGCGGCCAGGGGGGGCGCCGATGGTCCCCGCATCGACATCATCGGCATCTGTACCATGCGCGGCGACGCTGCCTGGGCAGGCTGGTCAACGGCACCAGAGGAGGGCGCTGTGACGGACGCGCGTACCATGGACCCCATGGACGGCTATGGACTCTTCAACCTGCCGGTCTATGGCATGCCCGAAGTGGACCGCAACCTCACTCTCGCGAAGGGCACTGCCCGACGGTGGATCGACGGCTACACACGCGGGCACAAGGACTACCCGCCAGTCGTCCGGTTGGCATGCACGGGCAGCCCCATCGTCACGTGGGGCGAATACGTCGAGACCCGTCTACTCGCGGAGTATCGATCCAAGAACGTGCCGATGGTCCACCTCCGACCGACAGTGATGGCCCTCCGTGAGCGGCTCGCCGTGCCATACCCGCTCGCTGCGTCCCAGACCTGGCTTGAGCCGGAGGGGCAGGAGCTCGTGTACAAGGTGCAGGACGAGACAGACCTGGAACGTCCCTTGAGGATGGTCGTGTACCGCAGCGGTCAGTTGATGCTGACGACACCAGCGCAGCGGTTCGTCGACGCCGCCGACTGGAACGCCGAGGGTGTGTATCGGTTCCGGGCCGCGGAGGGGCTCGATGTGTGGATCGACCCTCAGCGTCGCTCGGGCACTCCGGTCGTCCGAAGCGTGCCGACCGAGTATCCTCGCCGAGCAGTACGACGCCGGCGAGGACCCTGAGTGGCTCGCCGAGCAGTACAAGCTGGACCCCAAGCTGGTCCACGACGCCATACGCTACGAGTTGAGGAAGCGCGAGGCGGCTGCGGCGGGCTGACGATCAGTGCCCGCCCGGAAAGAGCCGCGGTTCTTCGTGGACGATGCCATCTGGCCCGTCGGCATGGCGCTGGACGCGGTGCGTGGCGATGTCCTGTATCCGGGGCACGCACGTCTCCCGGAGGTGCCGCTTGAGACACTGGACCCGGTATGGATGCCCATCGTCGGAGCCATGGGACTGGTGGTCATTTCCCGCGACAAGCACTTCGCGACTCGGCCCGGCGAGCAGGAGCTCTACCGGTTGTATGGCCTCCGATCGATCTGGGTCGCGGGCAGCAAGGACCCGCCGATGAGCAACTGGCACTACCTCCGGCGGCTGCTGCGCCATTGGGACGAGATCGAAGCGCGTATCGCGGCCCTCGGCGCCGGACCGTGGGCATGTGCCGCCTACGAGTCCGGTGTGAAGGACCGGAAGACGCCAGGCCGGTAGGACCCTACCTGATCAGACGGCCCTCACCGCGTGCCGCGAGCTGCTCTGCGAGCGTCCGCCACGCCTCACAGTCGTGTCGCCGCGACCTCCAGCTCGTCGCCGGCGGGTCCGGTGACGCGCAGCACGACTCCGTCCCCCATGGCGACCGGGTCCTCAAGCAGCCAACCGATGGGCAGGTTCGCGATGGCGTTGATCCGGGCCGCTGCCTCGCGGTCATTCATCGCGGCAGCATAGGCTCGGCGCTCCAGGATGGGCACGAGCCAGCGGAGCGGGTCATCGTCTGTCATCGCGGGCCTCGTGCCGCTGGGCCCATCGATGCGGATGGACCGGGCCCGGCGGGCGTCGACGGTCTTGTCCGAGGAGTCGCCGGCGGTCGCCGGTGGGCCAGCTCCTGAGGCAGGGCGGGCAGCGTCTGGATGGTGTCGTCGGTCGCGGGGTAGCTCGTCACGAGTCCCCCGTTGACCATGGCGCCGGTCCACCTCGTCCCGCCACCGAGGGTTCCCCCGATGTCCAGGGAAAGGGCGTCGCCGGCCCAGTGCGACATGAACGGTTGGTAATCCTCTAATGGCGATCCTGACCTGGTCCCAGTCCTGAGCCACCGTCGGGAGGTCCTGCTCGAGCATGTGCCCGTCCACCTTGACCGAGGGCCTCGCGCGGCCAGGTGCGACAGTCGCCACTCCATGGGCTGCACACGAGCAAGGACTCGCCCGCGTGAATAGCACGCCGAACCTAATGCGGTCGACTCGACCCGCCTGGGAAGAAGCTTGGCAGATCGTCCGCATCCTCGGCGGGAGCAGGAGTGGTCGCGTCCCGTGCGACGATCGACGCGAGCAGCCCACGCAGCGGCTCGACATCGATGCTCACCTGGTCGGGCATCGGAGTGGCAGCCAAACCTCTGAGCACCTGCGCCTCCAGCCATCGTCCCACCTCCATGATCTCGCCTCGGCGGGGTGCGAGCATGCTCGTCGCGCGCTCGCGGGCGGCCGCCAGGATGGCACCGATGGCCTGGTACTGGATGGCCGCCATGCGCTCCGGCAACTTCGCGTCGTGGGGGTCGAAAGGTGCGAGCCCAGCCTCCAGACCGCTCGCGACCAGCTGGCGGGCGATGGCCAGCGTGAACCTCGCGTCGACGCCGTTCTCGAGGGCTGCGTCACCCATCACGAGGCGGTCCGCCGCCAGGGCGCCCCATGCCACCAGGATGGCGTCGCGTGCGAAATGTTCGGTCAGCGGCCCATCCTCCCCGGTCGATGCGCCGTACCGCACCAGCCCGCCGTCGGGGCCGATGATGAGCCTCGCGCAGCAGCTGCGGCCCGTGCACGATGGCGCCGAGGACCGCACGCCCGGCTTCGCGTACGCAGACCCGCCACAGGCGGGCACGGTCGATGGGCCGGCGCTCCGTGGACGGCGGCGGCGTGATGCGGCCACCACGGGTCAGCGCCACGACGAGGTCGAGGTGGCTGATGGACGAGCGGCCGGCGGCGAGGGTGATGCCGGCCGCATCGGCGCAGGCGGCCCGCAGCTCGGCCGGTGTCCAGCCCTCGGTGATCACCGCGAGCGCCGCGTGGTCGACGCCCTCGGCGGTCGGGCGACCGGCGAGGAAGTACCGCAGCAGGGCTTCCCGCTCGGCCGTGTGTGGCCGCTCGATCTCGATGGTGAACCCCAGGCGGCCAGCCCGCAGCAGCGCCGCATCGATCTCCCACCTCGCCCGCGACGTTGCCGCGACCACGAGCACCCCGCCCGTGGACCGGAGACCGTCGAGCGCGGTCAGCAGGGCGGCCAGCGTCTTGCGGGCGCCGGCGTCACCATCCGTGCGCTCGCCACCCACGAGGTCGATCTCGTCGATGACGAGGATGCTCCGGGGATGCCGGGCGGCGAGTGCGGGGAACAGCCGCCGGACCAGCGGCGCATCGAGCTCGTCGGCGCCGACCTCGTAGGTCGGTACGTCGCCGAGCAGTCGTGCCAAGGCTCTCGCGGAGAAGGTCTTTCCGACGCCGGTGGGCCCCATGAGCACAATCCCGGTCGGGATCTCCGCGCCGAGCCTGGCCGCGAGCTCGGGGTCGGCGAACCGGGCCGCGAGGGACCTCAGCTCGTTGGCGACGTGGTCGATGCCGATGAGCGGCGCGTCGGCGAGCGCGGCTGGGTCGACGCGGTGGGCGTCGAGCCAGGTGTCGGTGATGGCGGGCACGGAGTGGTCCTTCGGCGGCGATGTGACATGGGGCCGGAGAAGGCTCAGGCAAGGTCGTCCCGCCGGGGCCATCCGGGGACGGACCGACCCTTGGGCGTCAGGGAACAGCATCCGGCGCCGTAAGTCCCGCGCCATCCGCGCGACCCGCGCGAGCCGCGCGAGCCTCGCGAAGGCTGTCGGGTCGCTGGCTCAGTCGAAGCGCGGGTCCGTGGCGGGTCCGGTATGCCGGTCGCGGAAGGCGTTCCAGTCCTCGACCCGGATGCGGTACAGCTTCCGCTGGCCGGACCGGATGGCCATCGCCGGTAGCACGCCAGACTCGATGCGTTGGCGGACCCACCACGAACTCACGCCGATCGAACGGGCTGCCTCATCGGTGGAGATCCAGCGCACCGGTCGCATGGGTTTGGGCATGGCCCAGGTCGGGTGGCGCGACGCGACTTGTCAAGCGGGACCAATCATCCGTCGCCACCGCCCGGGCCCTTGACGTCGATCCGGACTCGCACAGGGTGGCTCGGTCATGACCAGCCGCCGGCTGGTTCGTCACTGCACGGGAGACACTCCATGCACAGTAGTAGCCGCATCCTGGTCTTCAGGTTCCTGATGCCGGATGGCACTACCATCGAGACCGTCACGACATACGGGTCGGCCGTCGCCGGACTTGCCTCGCTTGTCAGGGAACTGTGGGCCGACGTCATGCCCGGCGACCCGCCGGACGACGACGAAGAGGCCATCTGGCAGTTCGGCGAATGGAGGCTACGCGTCCGAGGGCGACGACCTCATCGCCGCACTGTCGTGACGCTGGACTGAACTCGGTCGCGCTCGCCCTGCCATCGCTGCCACCCGGGGCGGTCGCCGTGGCTGGGCCTCGCCGGCTTCAAGTACGCCCGGTACTGCTACAGGTCCCGGATGTACTCGCGCGCGAACCGGATGAGGTCCGCGCGCCGCACCCGGTAGATCGACCGGCCGCCACTGAGCTCGATGCGGCGGGCCTTGAGCCGCCCGTCGCGTATCCAGCGCGCGACCGTCTGTCGGGTCACGCCGATCCATTCGGCGACCTCCGCGGTGGTCATCCATCGTTCCATGCCCGATGGTCCGCGACGGCGCGGGGCCGTCAACTCCGGGCCAGTTCCCGTGCCGGATGCCCGCGCGAACGGCATAGGGGGAACGGACGGAACGCGATGACGCGCTCCGGGCGACGGACCTGATGGACTGTCCGTATGGACGAGACGGCGGGCTTCCGTGGGTTCAGCGCCGCTCATGACGGCACCCTGCGGCGACTTCGTGCGGCGGGCATCGTCGCTGACTTCGGAGCAGGGCCCGGGCTCGACGACCGCTGGGTGCGCTTCACGCCCGCCTTCCACCGGCTCATGCGCGCCGGCAGGCATCCGCTGGAAGAGCCTGCGTTCCTCCGACTCTGGAGAACAGGTGATCCCGTCGCCGTCCGGGCGTGGGTCGACCGCGAGGCCGCGGCCCTGGGTCCCCTCGATGCGTCCGCGGACGGACAGCCATGACTCGGCCGGGGCCCGTGCGTCCGATGGCGTCCGACGGTCGCATTGGCAGCAGCCGAGCAATCGCATCCGGGCGCAGCCATGCGCGGTGACCCTGACGTCGAGGCCGTCGCGGCGCAGGTCGGCCTGCCCCACGGCCGCCTGATCACGATGTCCAAGTCGTCATACCGGCGAAGCCATCCAGGGCATCTGGTCGTGTTCAACGCGTCGCTCTTCACGCTCGACGGCCGGCACGTCTGGCGGGGCGACATCGACGTGACGCTGGACGAGCGGCTCCTGGTGGCCCTGGCGAGGCGACTGGACCGGGCAGTCGCGCTGTTCCACGAGCGGATCCGCATCGATGAGTTCGACCTGGACGATGCCGTGCTCATGGTCGCGCTGGATGGCCTGGTGACACCGAACCCGCGGTATCCATGTCGGCGCGACGTCACCGGCCGGCTCGTCCCGGTATCGACATAGACGGTGGTCGCGCGCGCCACGCTGGTACCGGGTGCTCGGCAGACGGGTCGATCCCCGGTACCCCGGTGCCAACGAGCCTAGGCGGCAAGATCACGCGACATGACACGCCAAGCTCGACGGGCGGCCTCCCGCTCGAGCGGCCGCAGCAGGTCGGCGAGGACTCGGTGATCGGCGACCTGCAGCCAGGCAGGCGAGGTCCAGGCGCGCCGGTCCCCGTGAGGGTCCATGCCCGCCCGCGCCATCCGTCCACACACCGCGGAATAGAGGCCGCTCTCCGTCATCGCCTCGAACGGGCGCCGACCCGGCAATCGACCGCGGAGCACGTCCCGAAGCCCGAGGGCGGCGGCGATAGGGTCGTTCGGGCCGACCGTCACGGACGCATCCCCCAGCAGCGCCTCGAGAAGGTGGAATGCGGCGCGCACCCCGACGGGCATCGTCTCGGCAGGCGTGGCACCGAGCGCGATCGTGCCGGCCGCGGCGATCGATGCACGTCCACGTCAGGCGCAGCATCTCCTCGAGCGCCAGACCTCGCCACATGAGGAGCGCGATGAGGACGAGGTCCCGCGCCGCCGGGATCGGCGCGAGCGGCAGCGTCCAGGTCCCGGACACACGTCGCGATCAGCTCCGCGAGCTCGATGGGCGACGCGCGGTGCTCATGCCTTGCGTGCGGTGCCCGCCAGTGGACGCCGGTCATGGGGTCCTCGGCCAAGCAGCCCTGCTCGCACATGATCGCGGTGATGTACCGCAGCGACTGGACGCACTGCGTTCGCGTTCCGGTCGGTACGCCGCCGAGCATCGATTCGATGGCCGCCCGCGTCGGGACCGATGTTTCGAGGCCAGCAACCTCGGCGTGGGCCAGCCAGCGGACGGCGACCCGGGCGGTGCGGATCGCGGCGACGGGGTGACGTTCCATCGCCGCGATCGCCGCATCGACGAACGGGTCCCCGTCACGACGGCGCTCCAGGAGCACGGAGGCGGCCGTCGGCCGCCTCATCGGATGCCCGATAAGGTCGGGGTCGGTCTCCAGCACCACCCGGTCCCCGGGTGCCTCCTGGAGGTTCTGGGCGGGCCGGATGTAGTGACGGACCGTGGTGTCGAGTCGGGCGTGTCCGAGCATCCGCTGGATCGAGATCGGGTCGGCATCCGCGAGGTAGGCGAGCGTGGCGGCCGTGGAGCGGAGCCGGTGCGGCCCGACCTTGGCACCCTCGATGCCGGCCTGGAGCATCCTCCCCTTCACGAGGTGGTACATGCCCGCCCGGGAGATGGGCTGCAGCGGCCGCGAGGCCAGGTCCAGCAGCCGGGCCATGTCCTGGTTCGCCAGCGAGACGGACAGCGCGTCGCTCGGGCCCGGGGTCACACCCGCCGCGACGAGCGCTGCGCGGTACCCGCGCACCGCCTGGAGTGCGACCTGCGGCAGGCGGATCGTCCTGTGTTGGCGCCCTTTTCCGAACAGGGAGAGTGTCGGTCGCTCGTCATCGAGGCCGAGGTCGCCCCAGGTGAGCCGGCGGAGCTCCGCCGACCTCGGGCCGCAGCTGAGCACGATGGCCATCAGGGCGTAGTCGCGTGCGGCAGCGAGTCCGAGCCGCGGGTGGTCCGAGCTCCGAGTGGACCGATGCCAGCAGTCGCTGGGCCTCCGCGAGGGTGAGGGCCGGGACCTCCACGGTGCTGAATGCGCCGATGCTCAGCCGCCGCGCCGGGCTGACCCGTCAGGAGCTCCCGGTCGATGGCCTCCTCGTAGAGGGTCTTGATGTGGACGAGGTTGGACTCCGCGCTGTGCGGCGTCAGGTGGCCGAGGCTGGCCAGATAGTCCTCGATGTCCTCACGGGTGGCCGCGAGCGGCTCGACCCCCCGTGCGCTGCAAGAAGCGCAGGTAGCGGCGCATACGGCATGCCGTGCCCCGCGCACCCGACATCGTCCGGCAGTGCCGGATCGTCGCCATCACCAGGCGATACAGCTGATCCCCGGGCGTGATGACGTCGCACATGATCCGTTCGATGACGGACCAGTCCATGACGTCCTCGGGCAGCAGGGCGGGCATCTCGTGTCTCCGTTCGTGGTCGCTGGATGAGTCTGGCGGCTATGCGATCGGGCTATCCATAACCGCCCTTGTGGGAAGTCGATCCGCATACTTCCCCTTGGAAGGGCTGCCTTGAGGCAGCGCCACGGCCATCAAGTCCGAACGCAGAGCGTTGTCAACTGCGCAGGGGAGGAGCGACTCGGCGGCCGCGCGGACCGCTGCTGGCCTCGCAAGACGCGCAGCGACCCCGCCCGGCGCCATCCCTCGGCGATCAGCGGCCGTGTTCGGCGAGCACCTCGAGGACGATGACGGCCTGCGCCGCCGGCAGCGGCTGACGACCCGCTACCGCAGCGGACACGGCACGGAGCGACCCTCCCCTGCCGAGGAACGGGCCCTGGAGGCCCGTGGCCACCAGACGTCTCGCGAGCTGGCGACTCGCACCCATGGCCGTCGGCGCGGACGCCACGACATGACGCCGGATGGTGGCCGGGGTCTCCCCAGTCAGTGCCGTCGGACTGACCTCGAGCGCGGCGGCGATGGCGATCACGTCGTCGTAGGAGGCGGCGCGGAGACCAGCCTCGAGCCGGCTGAGACTCGGCTGCGTCATGCCCGTCGCCGCCGCGAGTCGGACCTGGCTCCAGCCCTGTCGCCGGCGTGCATGAGCGATCAGCCGACCCGTGGGCTCGGCGGGTGCCGGGTCATCCCACAGGGAGAGCTGGCGTGCGGGGGGGCTGGCCGAAGGACTGGTCACAGGCCTATCGGAGCACGTCGCCGGCAGATCGTCGCCCCGCGTGTTCCGTCGCTTCCCGCTCTGCCTCGACCATCCCCGTGGTCCATGGTGGAAGGGCGAGGCGCCAGGCTGGCAGGTCACGGACGAAACCCTCACCTCATCATCGGATGCGGCGTCAGGCCGACGAGGATACCGGTCGCGAGGTTCCGGGCCTGCTGCAGCGATCTCGCCGTGCTTCGCCGTCACCGGGCACCACCCCTACAGGATCGTCGCTCCCGGGACCGTAGCATCGTTCCACTCGCCGTCGCCGGCGTCGCGGGCAACCGAGGGTGCTCCGACGGACTCGGGGTCGTCGACATCGCCTTCGCTTGACACCTCGCGGCGATCGCCCTTCCTTGAACAGATAAGAAGGTCCCCTACGGATATCAGATAAGAGAGTCACCTATCGATAAGTGACCTTCTTTTCTAACTTTCTTTTCTATCGTCGTTGCTCACGCGCGCGACGAGCAGCGATGGTCGGCCGCGGGTGGCCATCGACGAATATCCGTGCCCTGATCGGACCACCGCGACTACGGTCCGCTCGCTACCCTGTGGGACTACCGTCCCGGCGACGCCGGCCGAGGCTCGCAGGGACCAGGTCGGCGATCTCGGTGGCGGGGTAATCGGCCTCTACGCGTGGGACCGCGCCGCGGGGCCGCGGACCTGAGATCCGGGCACAAGGCGCCCTACTGGGCGCCGGTCGATGCGCGCCATGCCTCGTTCGGCCACGCCGGGCCCAACGGCTGCCACATCTGGTGCGACCCAGAGGCCGGGGTCGCCCACGCCTGGCTTGCCAACCGTGCATCCGACACCTGGATGAACCATCCGGCCCTGCCCATTGACGCGGCCTTGTTCGCCCACTCATAGGCGACGAACGGCGTGCTTGCGGGCGCCCGTGGCCCGCCCGGCGTCCTCGCGCCGTGTCGGTCGCCCGGCGGTGCCTATCCCGCGCCGACGATGCTTGGCCTCCCCGGCCGCGAGCCAGACGGAACGATGACGTGCCCATGTCCTCTGACATGCGAGCGCGCACCACGAACAGGGTGACGGGCGACCCGCTTGACGCCGTGTTCGATCACCAGATGATCACGTCGCGGGCATCGATGACCGGACCGAGCGAGTCGTCGATCGCACTCTGCATGGAGTGCAGGAGAAGCCCTCTTCACCCGCAAGCGCGGGAGTGGCCCTGATGGGTCCCGGGGCGCCGACCGAACCGCATGGCGCGAGAAGGAGCTCTGACATGTCCGACAGACCCAGCGCACGGGTCGCCATCGGCGACACGTACACACGCGTCCGGGGTGGCGGCTATGGCCGCGACGCATGGATCGCCCGAATCACCGGGCCGGACCCGAAGTGGGGGATCGGCGCGAAGCTTCTGCCGACGCGACACCTCCGCCCTTTCGGGGTCCGGAGCGTCTGGCTGGATCGCGTTCGATGTCGAGGTACCCGGCATCTACGAGTGGCGGAACTTCTGCGTCGGCTCGACGAGCCGAAATCACGAGTGGTCCGGCTTTGGGCGACTATCCGATGCCGGCCTTGTGTCGCTGACGCGCGCCGAGGTCAGTGATCTCGCCAGCACCGGCCGTCTCGACTGACCACCGAGGCGCGATCCAGCCCGTTCTCAGGGCAGGTTCGTGATCTCGGCAGCCCTCACCATCGACGATGTCCGGTGAGCGGTAGCTTGCGATGACCGTTGGCGCCGGCCTTAGGGAGATCGACGACCACGACGAACCGCGATGTGGCCGCGGCAATGCTGCGACGACGGAACCAGATCGACCCTTCCCGCAACCGTCGCGCGCGTCCTGGGGGTCCATGCGGGGGACACGCTCGTGTTCGACGTGGCGTCGTCCACTCACGGACGGAATGGCGACGGGGGAACGAGCGTCACGATCCGGGCCGTGCCCACGACCTATGCGGGGGCGCTTACCGGGGTGTATGGGACCTCCCGCGACGTGCAGGACCTCCAGCGACTGGAGCACGCAGCATGGGCTATGGAGGGCCTGAGGCCCGGAACCTGAACGGCCTTGATGCCGGTATCCCGCAGGCGGCTGTGTGCTGCTCGACTCGCCGGCATTCGTCACAGAACCGCTGCAGGCGGCTCGGCCTGGTGGCTCTAGACCCACCGGTGACGTCGTCCCGGTGACACGGGCGTCGACGTCGCCCGCGTTCGACATCGTCTGCTGTAGCGTGTGGCTAGTCGCCGGCTGCGAGTCGGGAAGTAGACGTTCAGGAGCCAGGACGCCAGCATCGCGATGTAGGCAAGGACCACGAGCGAGGGACGATGCGCAGGGGCCTCCGGGGCTTCGATGTACGGACGAACCCCCGATCCTCCACTCCCAACGGTCGACACCGCCCGGATGGCCGAGGCGACCATGCTCCGGGCCGAGCGCGGCACGAGCTCCTGGGCGTTGCGCGTGCAATGGACCCGGCAGACTCCCTCTGTCAACCTCCTTCCGTCAGGCGGCTGCCACGAGCAGGGTCCGACGGTCACGCGCAGGGTCGTAGGGGACGCCGTCCTGCCAGCAGCGCCACAGGATGCGGCCCCAGCGAGCGCCCACCGACCGGATGGCCCGGCTGTGGCTCTGGCCGCGTGCCCGGGCCGCGTCGTAGGCGGCACGGGTCCAGGGCGAGACGCGGATGAGCGTCAGCATCCACTGCTGCCAGATCGCCCGGAGGTGATGGTTGGCGGCGTAGCGGAAGCCGACCCGCCGCGAGCCGCCCGACTGGCGGGTCACCGGGGCCAGCCCTGCTTCGGCGAGCAGGCTGCCGGGTGTGGGGAAGCGGTCCCGATCGTCCCGATCTCGGCGATCAGGGTCGCGACGGTCACGTCGCCTGCCCCGGGGAAGGTCCCGAAGACCGCGACGTCGGGGTGCCGGGTGACGAGGGCGGCGATGGCCCCGTCGTAGCCGGCGAGGACGGCGGAGAGCCGCTCCAGCAGGTCCCCGAGCGCGAGAGCGGTGCGAGCCCGAGCCGCCTCGGTGCCGTCACTGGGGGTCATCGGATGCGCGCGGAGCCGTGCCAGCAGGACCCCCGGATGGGTGCGACCCGAGTAGCCCTCGCGGTGGAGGAACCGGGCCAGCCGGGCGACCGTGAGCCGCTCCGCGTCGTGGGGTGTCGGGAAGCGTCGCAGGAACGCGAGCGTGATGGCCCGGTCGAGCGAGCTGAACAGCTGGGGCAGCGCCGGGTAGTAGGTCAGGAGCACCGCGCGCAGCTGGTGCTGGACCCGGCGGTGCTCGATCGACGAAGCGCTCCCGGTCACGGACCAGCGCCTGAAGGCCGGCGAGCGTCGTCGATGGCCGTCGCAGCGGTCGCCATGCCGTGATCTGCCGGCGTAGCAGGTCGGCGAGAGCGAAGGCGTCGAGTGCGTCGCTCTTGACCGGCGCCGCGCGGTATCCCTCGCGCGCCCGGGCTGCCACCTTGGGGTTCACCGGGTAGACGGGATGGCCCCAGGCGAGCAGATGCTCCACGAGCAGCCCCTCGCGGCGCTCGATGGCCACTCCGACCGAGGCCGGTCCACCGAGGGCAGCGAGCGCTGCCCGAAGCTGCTCGAGACCCGCCCGGTCGTGGACCACGCGCAGCGTGAGCCGTGTGCGCCCATCGGTGTCGAGCGCGTGGACCCGGTGATGCTGCTCGCCCCAGTCGAGCCCGACGTAGACATCCATCGCCTTGACCCTCCGCTTGCAGGACGGTCTCGCTCCGGCGCAGCCCACCCGGGACGCTCATCGAACGGTGCTCGGGGCACATCTCCCTCGGGCCGGTGCGGGCCTCGCCACCCGACGGGGGCGCGGGTCTGCCGTGGGACCTCGATCGGTCGTCGCTGCCAAGGCACTCCCCGCCGGGGCGAGACGGGACCGCGTGGTCCCGGCCGAGTGTGGACCGATGAGCGCTGCCAGCCCGAGCCGAGGAGCTGCTCATGGACCGCCTTGACGAGGCCCGGATGGTCGTCGCTGATGACGAGGCGCACGCCGTGGAGGCCCCGCCCGACGAGGTCCCGGATGAAGCGCGGCCAGGCCGAGCCCTCGTCGTTGCCCGGGGACAGCTCGAGCCCGAGCACCCGGCGCTCGCCGCTCATGGCCACGCCCGTGGCCACGAGGCAGGCCATGGACACCACGCGCCCGGACTCGCGGACCTTGACGTAGGTGGCATCGAGCCACAGGTAGGGGTATGCCTCGCCCGTGAGCGACCGGCGCCGGAAGGCCTCGACCTCGGCATCGAGCGCGGCGCACATCCGGCTCACCTGGCTGCGGCTGACGCCGTCGATGCCGAGGGTCCGCACCAGGTACTCGGGATGCGGCGGCTAGTACCGAGCCCGGTGCGCCGCGGAGACGCCACACACCCGGCTTGGACTCCAGTAGGTGCGTCAGCGCCGGACCGTACCCAGCATTCCCAGCACTTTCCAAGGGGTCTTTCGACGCGAACCGCCCGGGACGGGTCGCGGCCGCGGTGCTGCCCCAGATCGAGCTCGCTCGCGCCCGCGCCGCGGCCATCGTGGAAGCCTCTATCGACGGGATCGCCGATTCGCGGCCACCCTGGAGGACAGTCAGGACCTCACCGGAACTGGGCTGCAGGACGCCATCGTGGCCGCGGGACTGGGACGGACAGGTCACGTGCTGCCTGCCGGTACCTCGTGATGGGTCGCTCGTCGGCCGCGGCGAGCGATGTGTCCTCAGGCCGCTGGCGACCGGGTTCCCTGCCGAGGCGACGCGAGTGGTCGTCCGTTCTCGCGAGGGGTCCAGCGATCGAAGCGGGGATCGGTCGCTGGGCCGACATACCGTGCGCGGAACCTCGCCCAGTCCCTCTCCCGCACGCGGTAGATCTTGCGCCGGCCGGTCGAGATCGCCAAAGCGGGGAGCAGGCCACTCTCCACCCGTTGGCGCACCCACCAGCCACTGACACCGATCGTGCGGGCGCAGTCGTCGACCGACATGAATTGGTCCGGGAGTTGGGGCTCAGGGCGCATATGCCAGGATCGTCGGCGGGCGTGCCATGTCAACTGCGAGTCTCTCGACCGGCTCGCATTCCGATGGAGATGCGCGGAAGGCGCTGACGGGCTGCGTCACACGGGCTCGCGCCGACCCGACCTCGACGACCAGTCCACTTCACAGGCCCTAGAACGGGCTCTCATCCGGCCGGTCGGGCTTCCGACTGTCGTTCCAGCAACGGCGGTCGACTCGTGTCAGCGGCAGGTAGCCACTCCGCTCGAGACCGAGCCGGAGGTCACGGATGAGGGCCTGTGGGCATCGCAGCAGACGAAACACATGGGGCCACTCGCCTGCCGCGGCGAGGCTGCATACCTCGCAGTCCTCATCGAGGTGGGCGAGGAGGTCGTGTCCGGCGACTGCCGACGTCCACTGGTGGACCTGGCTGTCCTGCTCGAGGCGGGTGGCGACCATCTCCTCGATGCGGTCGAGATCGATCGGCATGATGGACGCGCAACAGCTTGTCTAGGTCCGCCCGGTCCCGCGCGACGGTGGCGGACCAGTCCAGGGTGCAGAGGGCCGCAAGGCGCCGACGGGCCACACTCTCGGCCAGCGCGGTAGGGGCCGTCAGCGTGCCCCGGCTCGCCGCGTACCCACACGCAGCCACCACGGCGCGGACGATGCTGACGAGGTCCGGCCAGGCCAGGCCGGCACCGGGGATCTCGAACGTGGCGGGCGTCCCGCCGCCGGCTGGCGGCAGGGTGTAGATGGACATCGGGCTCGATCCTTCTGCCGCTGGTGCGGCGGCTAACACGTCCGATCGTCGGCCGCTGCGGTGTCCTTGGGCCAGAACGTCGTCCGTGTCCAGCGGGGCCGGGGGAAGGTGAGATGTACACGTACGGGTACATGTCCATGTCCTCGTTCTCGTCGTTGTCCTCACCTGGGACGAGTACTGCATAGCCCGGTCGGACGGAACGCAAAGCGAAGGGCGCATGAGCGACCTACCCGTGAGCCCAGGACCTCCCGGGACTGTCCGAGGAGTCTGCGGCGGCCGATGCTCTGGTCATCGTGTCGACCCACCGCGCTCGAACCTCGACTGGTACAGGCACGCTCTTGGTCGTGTGCGCATCGCTTGTCTTCTTGGTCGCGGGATGCGTCGGGGTGCCGGTGCCCGCCGCGGTCGGCGGCCAGGGCGGCCTGTGCGAAGCGGGGTTCGCCGCCGCCGCCTCCACGGCGGGGCCGTCGGCGCTCGACGACACCATCCGCCAGTGCCCCGATGTCCAGACCTGGGCGGCGCTCGCCGCCGCGCACCCGGCCGGACTCGGCGGCCGTTCCGCAATGGACCTGCTCAGCGAGCGATGCGCGGTGCCAACTTCCGCGGATACGCCGTGTGCGGCACGCTGCTGATCGCGCTCGCCACACCTTCGCCGACCCCGCGCCTGACTCCGACCCCTCGGCCGCCGCGGACACCCCGCCCGACCCGGTCGCCACGGCCGACACCGGTCCCAACGCCGCGGCCCGACAGGGTCGGCTACCGCGCCGCGGTCTGCTCGGGTGCCGCCACCATCCGCAGCGCGGCTCGGACGCTCGACTGGTGGCGTACCCTGCCCGCCGATGCCCGGCGGCTGAACTACGTTGCGGCGCTCGCCGCCTTTGACACGAGCGGCTCGACCCTCCTCTACCACGGCTACCGCTGGCCGCTTGTGAGGCAAAGGCGGTTGGAAATCCCGGCGTGAGCCCACGCTCACCGAGGTCGCACTGCTCCGACCAACGCCATCGGTCGAGTCACACATCCACCCCGAACTGGTAGGTTTCGCGTGGTTGGACTTCCCCGGAACCGCGGCTGCTGGGTGGACATGGCACAAGACGAAACCGGCTCACACCCTGCCCTCACGCGCTCGGACGCATGGCTGTTGGCCGCGCTCACCGAGGGCTCGCACGGCAGGAAGCCGGCTGCGACCAACCGAGGCAAACCGAAACTCATCTCGTCGAAGGTCGGGATCAAGCGGTTGAGCCAGTCGGCGTCATTGACGAAGTCGCGGAGGTTGACTGGACGACCCGGCCTCATGCTCGCACGTCGGACAAGCGCGCTCGCTGGCGTGCTCATGTGTGGGCAGCCGTTTCGCGAGCACGAACGTGTGCGGCTTCGTCCTCGTCATAGGGCAGGCATCGGAACCGGGATCGAGCGTATCGGCCGTCCGGTCGTTTGCGCTGACCATGCAGGTGGATCTCCCCCGCGTGCCCGCTTGGACAGGCTTCAGGCCGGGATCCGGCTCGCGGTCTTCCGCGCGGTGGCCTGAGCAATCGGAGCGCGGTGGGTGGCATGCCACCATGTCTCCCACGCCATTGCGACAGGTTCTATGACACGGAAGTCAGATTTCGGGATCTACAACCGCCTTTGCCTCACAAGGCGGACCTGGGCATTGACGGGCGCCGTACCGTGGCGAGCGTTGCTCGCAGGAGGACTGGCATGACGGCTCGGACACGGGTCAATGTCTACGTGAGGCGAAGAGCCGCGTGGACCTGATCGGGGTCGCGACTGCCGGGGCGGTGGCTGGTACCGCCGCGGTCGTAGCGGCCGCAGTCGCCAAGCCGTGGGCAGACGCCCGGTTCGGGAAGGACGAAGACGCCCGCGTTGCGGCGCTTCGAAAGCAGCGCCGCGTAGTGCGGTATGGCGTGTTGGCCGTGGTCGCAGCGGGGGCTTTGCTACTTGCGGGCTAGACGCTGACGGAGGCCGACCGCGCCAACAACTATTGCCGCGAGACTGGCAACGCCTACGCGTGCGCGGGCTATGTCGAGCAGTTCTGGGGCATCGAAGTCCGCTCGCTGCGGCCATTTCCGGTCACAGACACGCGGAAGGTCGAGGTGGTGTGCAGCCCGGAGACGCCCGTTTCTCCGCCTCGCCGTTCGTGCCACTGGGAGGTCGTATGAGGACGGACATGGCAATCACAGATGAGGAACTCAGTGCGGAGCTCGGCCGACAGCTGGACATCATGAGTGAGGCAAGAGCGGTCGAAGTGCGGCTGTGGCATACGACGAGCGACACGCAAAGCGGCCGATGGAGCCACTACAACTGACGCCTGACCAATGGGAAGAGCTTGACGCCGCTCGGCTCAGATATGACGCGGCGTGGCTGGCGGTCAACAGGCTACTCAGGCGATAGCCCGTATCCCCACCACCGGCGCCCTCCAGGTCCTCCCGTCCACTGCGACGCCCGCTACGACCTCCCACGCGATGGCGGTCTGACCCCGGCCCAGCGGTGGGCTGACGGCGTCGACCTGGTCCGGTAGCAGGATGTCGCCCCATGTCGGCGGCTTGCCGGTGCCGCATGCCTCGCGTTCCGTCTGGCCGCGGAGCATCGAGCCGTTGGCGAGTCCGGCACGGATGGCGCCCAACTGGCTCGCCATCTGCCGCCCCGCGATCCCTGACCAGCGGTCGACCGTCCGTCCCATGGTCCCCACCTCGTGCGTGTCTCCGTCGGGTGACACGGTCTCCGTGGGGTGGGACGCGTAGCCTGTCACGAGGGTAGCGCGAATCGGTAGGGGCCTATTCGGCGCCGCTACCCTCCAGGGCTTCCTGTGCCCGCGCTTCGTCGAGGTCCCTCTCGGCCCGGTGGAGCTCCAGCCGGGCGACGTGCAGGGCTCCCCGCGCGGCCGCCTCGGCATCCGCGGCTGCCCAGATCTCCTTCGTCATCGCCACCAGTCCCTCGGTGCGCTCGTCAGCGAGGGCGGTCGCTGCCTCCACGTCCGCCGTGCTCATGCGCACCAGCTCCTCGGCGGCGACGACCCGCGCCGCCGCCGACGGCACCCTCCAGGTCGACCGCTCGTCGTCTGTCATCGTCCCTGCGCTCCCGTTCGGTCCGGAGACTCGCACCGGCCGGGTTCCACCGTGCGCCCCTCCGGGGCCGGACAGCAGTGCCGGACAGCAGTGCCGAAAGTCACGAAGGGCCTCGGGGTCGCTGGCCACGGCTGAACGACCACTGTCATGGGGCCATTCGGTACTGTGGCGTCCGTGTCAGCGATGATCTCCTGAGGCCGGCCGTGGAGGGGACCTGCGCCGGGAGGTCGCAGCGCGTGTTCTGGCACGCGCTCCCTCCCCCAGCGCCTCGTCCGCCCGGATGGGCTCGCGGGCCGTGACCATCCCGACCAACCCATGACGCCCCTGATGGCGCGCGCCGGGGAACCTCCCCTGGTACCAGTCACGGAAGGAGTCATCCACGCGCTTCACGCCGACGCGTCAAGGGCTGATCGATCTGCGGGCACCACGGCGTACCGTATGCCACGCTCGACGACTCCCTTGGACTGGTATTCGCTCCAGCTGCCCGGGCCGACTGGTTCAGGGGCCGTGACCATGTCACCACCCACCGTGATGCCGCAGACCATCACCCGGCGCAGCGGCAGCGGCACCCATTGCTCCTTGCCGTCGCAGGCTCCGCCCTCGAACAGGACCCGCTGCGTCCCGGGCAAGACGCCGTCTTCCTGGCTCATGCGGCCTCCGTGACCGCTGCGGCGAAGGCCGAGGTCATCGCCTCCAGTTGGCCGTCATCGGGCTTGAGCACCAGGACCAACGTCTTGATCACCGGCGGTCCATCACCAGCCACAAGGCCAGGGACAGCCGCGAACTCCGACTCAAGCCGAGCCACGTACTCGCGATAGGACCGGATCAGCGGATCCACCGTGTCCGCCAACATCTCGAACGGCTCCCTGAAGACGCTGTCATAGCCAGCTCCCCTGATCCTGCTGGCAAAGTCCAGAAGATCCTCGTAGGTCACCGTCCATGCGTGTGCGAGCCGCCGGATGATCGCGGGGTCGCCCGGCTCGCCCGGCGGTCCAAGAGCGGCATCGGTCACTTGCTGCTCCATGAGAGCCGCCTGCCGTTCGGCGATGGCGCCCAGCTCCGCGAGCTGGGACTTCATGAAGTCCACGACCTCCATCCCGCTGACCCATCGGCCGCTTCGAGGCGCGAACCTGATCACGTGGTCGTGATACTTGTCATCGAGCTCGTCCATGCAGATGCGCAGCCACCCGGCCAGGAGCGACCATTCCCAGCCGCTCGGCCGTTCCCTCGCGATCTGCGCCGCTTCCGCACGATTTCGCGGCAATCCCGTTACCGGACCGCCCCCGGGCGGCTTCTCGCCCATCAGCCGTTCCAGCAGAAACTGTACAAGGCCATCAGTCCCATACCGGATGGCATCGACGTGACCGATCGTCGGGAGGAGTCCATCGAGCTCTGTATCGTCGAGGCGGACGGGAAGGATGTAGGCGGAGCGCTCCGTCAGCGCCCTCGCCAGGGCCGACCGGCGCTCGAGGCGCGTCCACACCTTCTCGGCGTAGTGGTGCGAGATGAACATGATCGTGAAGCGAGCCCGCTTCCGGTACACGCCGTCGAGGAACTCGACGAGGTTCTCGCCCCACATCTTGGCTACGTGGTCACTGTCCAGGAATGTTCGGACGCCTGCGAGCTTGAAGGCCGCGTTGACCTCCGTCACGTACTCGCGATCCTCGCCGGCGAACGAGAGGGCGGCATCGAACTCGTACTGCGGCTGCTCTGCTTCTTCGATCATCGCCGTTGGCTCCTACGGCCAGCGTGTCTGCCGTGCGCCCTCATGACATGCCGGTCGCTTGCTTGACGAAGGCGGCCAGGATACTCCGACGCCGCCCCCTTACCGACGTCGAGCAGGCCCGATGCGAGCGCTCGCAGCTTCGTCCGCTCCTCCGGGTCTGTCGTGGCGGTCTGGCGGGCATCGATGAGAGCGACCAGGTCGGCGACGGCATCGCCGCTGGGCCACTGACCGACAGCACGCCGGCCACGTTCGCGGAGGCGGATCATCAGCATGCCGAACCCCCCGAAGGTGTTCACCTTCGCGCCGGTGAGCATGTCGGCGTCAAGGAGGGCGCGCAGTCCGGCGGTGACGGTGGTCGAGGGCAAACCCGTGGCGTCGGCCACCTCACCGCTGTCGATGTCCTGGTCGTCGGCTTCGGCTCGGGCTATGGCCTCCAGGATGGGGAGCTCGCGGGTCTGCCAGGTAGAGGTGACCATCGGGACCTCCTTGCGCACGGCCTCTGGGAGCCGAGCAAACGCACCATAGCCGGTCGTGTGTGCCACCTAGCGTGTCACCGAGCGATCGGAGCGCTGCGGAGCGCCGTCGTGGTGTCGTCAGTGGCGTCCCAATGATCCGCAGAGGACTCGCTACGTTGGAGTCGCAGCGGGTAACGCCGGTGGGAGCGACGGACCGGAGCCATCGGCACGTCGAACGACGTCGCCTCGCCCGGATGGCGAGGATCACAGTGCCCGGACCGCTCGAGACGACGGCGGGCTCAAGATTTGGTGAGATCGATGCCCCCGAGCGCATGGTGGGTGCACGTTGGCGCTTGGCACTCTGCCGGGAGGCTGCCGTGGATGCATCGGGGCAACTGCTCTGGTCGTGACAGCGGGGTCACAGTGGATGTGGGTCGCTGCCACATGTCGAACAGACGACGTGACCAAGGCGCGAGGTCATCGAGGCCACTTGTGGACCCTGGCGACTGCAGCAGGAACTCCATGTACGCCAGGTCAACATACGCGCCGCGCGTCTCACCGGACCTGCCGGGCGTGTTCGCAGCCACGAAACGCGCCACCGCGGACCAGTCATCCTCCGCGCCCTGCTTGATGGACTGGCGTCGCATCTCATCAATGTCAGTCCTGTCGGCCTGTGCCCATAGCCCACCCAGGACATCCAGTCGGTCCTGAGGCAACGATGCGCCGCGCCGCAGGATACCGAACAAGACATCCCAGAAGGATGCGCCAGCATCCTCATCCGCCGGGGTTTCGATGACAGCCTCGGCGACAATGGACGGAGCTTCTCCGTCGTCGATGTCGGGGACGACCTGCAGCGTTGCGATGGGCGGCGCCATTCCGTCGAGCGCGCTCGTCGGAATGGCGCCTGAGGCTTCGACCACAGCGGGCTCATCGATCAGGCGCAGGCAAGCATCCAGGTGCCGTGACGCGCGATCTGTGAGTCTGGTGCGTCCATAGATGTCCAAGACACGTCGCTTGAGTGGCTCGGTCGCAGAGATGCCTGTCCGTTCCCTGACGGCGCGAGCCACGGCGGCGATCTCATCCGCTGGGATGTCCTCGAGATCTCGTTCGCCACGCTCGCGAACCACGATGTATCGGGCGCGCGGGACGACAAGGACTCGCTCCGCGAAGGCAGAGCCCTTCGCGGGGTTCGTGGAGTCGAGCCACATCTTTCGGAGCGCGAGAGCGAGCGCCGGATTGAGGGCGCGGCGGGTGCCGTTGGTCACACGCTTGGCTCCGGTTGCCTTTCCCAGCCGGCGATACACGAGCTCGCCCAGGATGGGTCCTTCGACCGCGACGATGTCGACCATCAGACGGGCCAACCGCTCGGTGGTCATGGCGGCGGATCCTATGGCAGGTAGTAGGCCGTCCGGTGCCCAGACCATGTATCGGGGCAACGCGGCCGTGCGTACCTCTTCATCTCCGGGCGCAGGTTCACGGTCGAACGCCCTCGTCTCCACAAGGCCAGCAGGCGGCACGGCTAGTTCGGGTTCGTGAGATTCGGCCAGCGTCGGGATACCCGACTCCATGCTCGGGATCGACGGAATCCCGTACGGAGGTATGTCGATGTCTGCTGTGATCTCTGCTGGCGGCACGTCGTGAACAGCCGGAGCGGGCAGCGAGCCCGATAGGCCTTCGACCTCTACCCCATGGAGCTCCAGCGCCACCCAGAGCGGCTCCAAAGCCGCCACGGGATCTCGAAAGAAGTCACTCCCCCTGACTCGCAGGAACGTCCATCCGCATCGCTCGAGATCGCGTTGCCGACCTTGGTCACTTTCATAGCGCTCCGGACCGTGCCATTGGTCGCCGTCACATTCGACCGCAAGGCGGCGGTTGCGCCCAGAAACCACCAAGTCGATACGAAAGCCGTGCACTTCGACCTGCGGATCGACCTTGTATCCCCGCCCCCGGATCGCCTTGTAGACCCGCTGCTCGAAGATGCTGTCGAAGGGCGCTACGACTTCGTCGTCGGAGATGTCAGCCAGCTCCTGCACGACTGATGCAGGAGTCGGGGCCAGGAAGTGCGACAACAGCTTGCGGCGAAGATCGTCGGGTCTCAGATCATCCAGAGACACGCTATGGAATAGCCACTCCTGGTCGCGTGCGCGACTCGCGGCCACGTTGTATCGCCGCAGGAAGGTCCGAGGACTGGCCGATGCCAGTCGGACCCCATCGGCCTCAGGTGCCGCGACCATCGAGAGGAACATCACGTCCCGCTCGTCGCCCTGGAAGGCATACGCATCGCCGCACCGGAGCTTGCGCTTACTGAACTCCTCTGGAGACAGGGTCCGCACCAACCGGTCGTTGATGAGGCGCGCCTGAGCGCTGCCGAGCAGGCACACGACACCCATCGTCTTGCCGTCGTAGGCCGGATCGGCACACAGGCGTTCGATGGTCGAGACGACCTGCTCGGCTTCCCGGTCATTCACGGTGTTGCTGGACGATCCTCGGGTCTCGGCGCCTTCGACGAATCGGGCCACGAGCGGATCCAACCGGCCGGTCCCGTATTGGCGCACCGGAATCAAGGGTGCGTCCGCGTACGCGATGCGATTCGAGAACTCGATGATCTCCGGCATGCAACGGAAGTGCTCGCGCAAACGGATCCGACTTCCGAACCGCACCGCGGCCTGCGTGAAGAGGCTGTTGTCCACGCTCAGGATCCACCGGAAATGGAAGTCATGCAGGTAGGTCTCGGCGTAGCGCTCGGCTTGATCGCGGTCCACACCGACGTTATCCGGATCACTTGCCGATCGTCCCCGACGATCACCACCTTGTGACCTAGCCAAAGGAGAAGGAGCTGTCCACGCCAGACTGACTGGCTTCGTCCACGATCACCACGTCGAACTGCCCAGCCCTGGCCTTCACCGTCTCCGCGACCAGATGGGTAGGCATGATCCAGACAGGGACGGAGTCCTGGCAGGCATCCAGGAACCTGCGGGCCGCGGCCAGGTGGATTGGCGCTCGACGGCCGGTCCCCTTGCCGTATTGGGCCATCTCGGCCTGGTATGCGCGGAGATTCGAGCTTGCCGCGCCGTCGAGCCGGCTGAGCGCGTGCTGCCAGGCCAGGTTCTCAGCGATCGCGCCGGTGGCAGCCCTGATGGCGTCATCGACCCGGACTATCGCGGCCGCGACCTCGTTCATGGGCCGTGCGGCGGACGTGGTGGCGAGCCACGTGGAGGCCCTTCGCCACTCCCACGCGGCAGTGATGGAAGCGGCACGAATATCCCACCCCGGATCGCCAGGATCCAAGCGCATCGCGTCGACCGTCTTCGGGATGGCCAGTCGCAGGGTGGCGATCCCTCGGTCGCGCACTGCGACTCGCTCGCGGACATGCTTGAGGCTGCTGAATTGCGCCAAGGACAGTGCGTAACCCTGTAGATCGCGGGTCTGGATGGATAGCAGCGCGGCCTCGACGCTCTCATCGACCTCGGGTCCACCTGCAATCTGCTTGAGGGGCTGAAGCCGGTGGTCGAGTGTCTGCTTGGCGGCGATCTCGTCCTGGATGACCTTGGCTTGATCCAGGCTATGCACGAACAGGTTCAAGCTTTGCTCGTCGAGCCAGTCCGGCCCGAGCAGCCCCGGCACGCGAGCGATCGCGCCGTTGAAGGCGTCCAGGCGCTCGCGGATGCGCAGGACACGCCCAAGCTCGTCTACCGCGGCCTCGAGAGCATCGCGACGCTGCGCGAAGGATGGACCGAGCGTCCGGATGACCGGCCCCCACAGGCTCTCCGCGTCGACAAGGACCCGCTGTACCTGGACCCACCGGATGACGACGGCGAGGTCCGCTCGGCTGGTAAAGATCTGGCCGTTGACGCGGACCCCCCGTAGCATCTCGGCAGCAGCCTGGACGGCCTCTGGTCGGCCGAGCACGGATCGGACACGGCCGCCCGACGCCATGTGCCGGTCGAGTCCTTCGGCCTGTTGCAGCATCCTGAGGTGGTTCTCAGCCGTGATACCCGTCACCACATGCGCGTCGAGGTCGGCCACGTCCGCACCGATCGATCCGAGGGCATCACGGGCTCGCGCGAATTGCCTGACCCAATCCCCGTCTCGGCCCAGCATCATGTCGCGGGCGGCTGGCCCTGCCCATGCAGTGGGTGACTGGTGAGCATCGCGCTGAGCGCCACCACGGCGGCCAGACGGACCTGGCGATCTCGGCGCGGATGACGGGGTCGGCGCCAGCGATCAGGCTGGCGACCCGCGTCCGTTCTCCGACACCGCGCCGGGCGACGTCGATCGCGTCCCAGGCGTCGCGCAGCTCGACAGCCGTTGGCAGCTCGAGCGGGATCGGGGGCGAGGCGTCCGGCCTCCTCGACATCCTGGCTCGTGACCTGCCTCAGGAGTGTCAGCAGCTTGGGCAGGCTCCTGAGGACCTCGGGCGGAGGTCCGTTCGCCTCATCCCCGAACCACTCGAACTCCGGCTCCGATTGGGCGACAAGAGAGGCGATCCCCGAGAGCGTGCCGGCGTAGCCCGCGATGCCAGGGTGGAACTCGGAGACCTCAAGCTCGCGGACTCGCCGCTGCTCGGCAAGCAGCGCCGTGCGTCGCTCAACGAGCTGTCGTCGGCGGGCATACAGCTCGCTGACCCGAGCGGCGACAGGTCGCTTGCTCCACTCAGCGCGGTTGCTCCGGCTCAGCAACTCGGTGATCGACCGCTCGAGGTTCAGTCGTCGATCTTGGCCCTCGCCGAGGACGTCGACGCAGAGTTGCGCGATCCATCGGGCAGCTTGTCCCGGAGAACGCGTCAGTGCCCTCGCGGTGTGGCTGGTCACTAGCACGCGCTTCCCAGATGCCGTGAGGTGGGCGACGAGGTTGGCGATTGTGTGGGACTTGCCGGTACCGGGTGGTCCCTCGACCACGATTCCGGCCGATCGCTCGAGGCGTTCGAGGATCTCGAGTTGCTCCTCGTTCGCTTGGAGCGGGAACAGGGCTTCGACGGGGGGTGATGCGAGGCCGTCCTCACGATCCTCAAGCATGGACGCGTCGGCGGACTGCTCCACTAGATCGCGGATTGCACCGGGGATGGTGGGGCTGTGCAGATCGATGTCGGCTATGACGTTCCGGCAGAAGTCCACGACGGCCCGGCGCGTGCGGCGCCGCAATAGCAGCGCAGGCGCGTGTGAGATCATCAGGGGTCCCTCGATCACGGCCGGGGGCTCAAGGGACGGCTCGTAGCGGGCGTCGTCACCGCTGGCGTACGCCCAGGACTTGAGGACCGACTCGACGGAGGCGGGTGGGGATCGGATCGTCGATCTCTTCGAGGTCGGTCGCCAGTGCCCGCGTCACCTCACCAGGTGGCAAGTCCGACGCGTCGATCATCTCGTCTTCGACATGCAGGTCGATGCCATCGCCGGACAGGCTGACCGTGATGCGGCCGCTCTCAGGATCGAGTCTGATGTCGGCCTTGGCGACGAGTAGGTGCCGACGAATCACACCGGTCGATCTCGGCACCGTGAGGAGACCAACGCCCAGGACGAGCTCATACAGTTCCTGGAGGATCCGCACGCGCTGTTCGACTGCGTGCAACCTCGAGTAGACATCCTGGATGGGCTGGAGTCGCCGATCCTCAGCAGCCCACACCGACCAGCCCTCGAGATACCCGGCGAACGCTTCCACAACATCCGGGAAGTCCGAAAGGTCTACCGATTCCGCACGACTGACCACCTCACCGTCGTCAGTCGTAACGTCCACGATGATGGTGGCAGTGGTCTTCAGGGTGAGCGGGTGAGCCGAGTCACGGATCGCAATCGGCTCCAGCCAGGGTTCCAGCCCCACAGGGGGCTTGGGAGCTCCGACGAACGGGGGGCGACTGACGACCAGCCATTCGCCGTCCAACCCGGGGTCGCTGCGGACCGCGCTTCGGATCTCGGGAGCGTCGGGTAGTAGGCCCAGCCACACGATCTCCTCGTATGCCGCGGAGTTCGCTATGTCACGGATGACCACCGACTGAAGCTGGGCGACCTTCTCGAGATACTCGAACAGCCTGCGAGCGCGGTCGACGGCAACCGAATCTTGGGTCACCATCGGGGTGGGCCCGATCCGAGATGCCCGATGGGGGCGCGCAACAACAACTCGGGCAGCATTGCCGTCAGGGAGCCCACGGCCACACCTCGGTCACGGCGGCGAAGTTGGTCATACCTTCGCGGCGGGCTACGACGACAGTCCTCCCGGGCCAAAGAACGCACCTGGCCGACTCCCCCAAGCCGTCCCACGATGCTACGCCGGTGCTTCCTGGTATGTCGAGGCCGTGAGGCGGAGCTCTAGGAATGCCCCGCCATCGACGCCCTCCAACTGGCTACATTAGCGGTCGCCCGCAGGAGCACGACACGCGTCGATGACCACCATCACGAACCCGATCATCAACTCGGCGTTCCGGGAGCCGACCAGGCATTTCCGCTTCGACGAGGACGGCATCACCGCCGAGATCGAGGACGGTCGGCGCCTCTCGACGTACTTCGTGCCCATCCCGCGCCCGAAGAAGAAGGGCGGCCAGCTCTCCCTCGGCATCCAGGACGGCTGGGGCAACGAGCGGATGAAGGCCAATGACTTCATCAACGACGTGCGGCGATATGTCGCCGTATTCCGGGCGTCCGACTACCCCGGCATCACCGCCACGACCCGAGAGCTGCTGCGCTACTGGCGTTATCCCGCTGCATCGACGCGCTTGGGACCCTCGCGGATGCCCTGGACGGCCCGATATCGGATCGGGTCCTGCACGCGTCCGAGTCCCGCTGGGTGGGCCGCCCGTAGTCGTCGCGGCCGGGTGACCAGTAGCTGGGTGTGTGTGGTGATGTTCATGACGCTAATCCTAGCGCAGAACGCTACAGACCCTCTGCACGAATAGCACGGAAGTCGTGCGCATATCCACTACAGAACCAGCCTCCAGGTGCCGCTTCCGTGCCTTCCCAGTCCAATCCCGTTCTCGCCGCCGGCCGCGGGCGCCTACGTGCGCCTTCGCCGTACCCGCAATCAGGGGGCGAGTGAGTGGCACAGGTTCAGCGGTGACCTCAAGGCCGGCGACCCGCGCTTCGGTGAGATCCGCGGCCGCTAGGCGTGCGGCCGGTGGATGAGGCTCAGGACGGAGAGCCTGGACCTCGTGGTCACCGATCACAACCCCATGGCCGACGTTTGCGGGGATGAGTCGGTGCACGACGTAGGTCAGTGTCCATGACGGATGACGCTGGCCGCCACGACCCGCGGAGAGCTCGTCACCTTCGGGGACCTGAGCCGAGCGCCGGCTCGGATCACGACCAACCTGCGGACCACGCCGGAGGGTCTCGGCGCGCTCCTCGATGGCTATGAGCGGGCTGGCGTCGACCATCTGATGCTCCAGTGTTTCCCGCCTGACTACGATCTCGCGCTGGCCAAGCTCGGCGAGGCCGTGGCCGTGTACCGAGAGGGAGCGTAGCTCCGACGGGCGTCCCGACGGGCGTCCCGCTGGCCCTACGGGGTGCGTCCTCGCATTCTCATCCTCGACTCCAAGCCGCTCAACCTGCGCCTACGGAACGGAGGCCGTCCGGTCCTGGCGGGACCCAGGACCGGGAAGGACGATCCTCGACGCCGACTCAGCGCACAGGCACGTAGATGGCTGCACTGCGCGCGCGCACAAGCGGGATGTGGAGGATGCCGTCCGCACCGCTCCACTCGTCGCCCGTGAACACCTCCCGCCACACCCTGGTTGTGCTGTGGGTCGGAACGGCGAGGTCCGCGACGGGACCACGCGGGTCCAGCACGACCAGGACCTCGTCCTCGTCCCACGCCCGGCGGTAGGCGAGCACCCCCTCGAACGCCGCGAGCACCTCGAGCCCACCCCGGCGGCACGCGATGCGCTCATGTCGCAGGCGGATCAGCGTTCGAAACGCGTCGAGCACCTGCTGGTCCCACCGTGAGGGCTCCCATGGCATGGCCTGGCGACACTCGGGGTCGGTCCCGCCCTGGAGCCCGATCTCGTCACCGTAGTAGACCATCGGTGCTCCCGGCAGCGTGAAGAGCAGCGCCAACGCGATCCGAAGACGATCCACGTCACCGCCCAGGCGGGTGAGGATACGTGCCGTGTCGTGGCTACCGAGCAGGTTGAGCATGCTCGTGGCCGCCAGCCCATGGGCGCGCAGCAGCTGATCGAGCTCCCAGCCCATGTCCTCCCCGTCGAGCACGTCGGCGGCGACGTAGTCGAGCACCAGGTCACGCAGGCGATAGTTGGTGGTGCCGTCGAACATGTCGCCCGCCACCCACGGACCCGCATCGCGCCATACCTCGCCCACGAGATAGGCGTCTGGCTTGATGGCCTTGACCACCTGGCGGAACTCCCGCCACAGGTCGAAAGGCACCTTGAAGGGCACATCGAGACGCCAGCCATCGATGTCCAGTTCGGCGATCCAGTACTGCGCCACCCGCAGGATGTGCTCCCGGACCTCAGCATGGCGGGTGTCCAGCTTGGGGAGGTATGGTGCACCGCCGCAGGTCATGTAGCTCGCCGGTTCGCGACGGATCGGCCACGACCTGATGGTGAACCAGTCCCGGTAGGCGGAGCGCTCGCCCTTGACGACCACGTCCCGGAACGGCCCGAAACCATCACCCGAGTGGTTGAATACACCGTCGAGGATGATGCGCATGCCGCGGCGATGGACCTCCTCCACGAGGCGGGCGAGCGCAGGGGTCCCGCCCAGCGAGGGGTCGACCTCGAAGTAGTCCCACGTGTCGTAGCGGTGGTTGGTACCTGCCGTGAACACCGGGTTGAGGTAGAGGGCCGTCGCGCCCAGTCCCTGGATGTGGTCGAGGTGATCCTGGACACCCTGGAGGTCGCCACCCTGGAAATGGTCACGTGTCGGCGGCGAGCCCCACGGCCGGGTGCCCGCAGGATCATTGCCGGGGTCGCCGTTCGCGAAGCGATCAGGGAACACCTGGTAGAACACCGCGTCGGCCACCCAGTCGGGCGCACCCTTGCCCGCACTCATGACGATGCTCCGCCGGTCGCGACCGCGCCGAGGGAATTCGACGAGGATGAGGTGCATCGCGTGCGACCAGAGCAGGGGGGTCGCAACCGGACCCCAGCGACCGGTCCAGGTGGCCAGCTCGCCGGGTGCGAACAGGCGCTCGGGCACCTGCTCCGGGAGGTCGCCAGACGGTGTGGCCTGCGCCTCGACCCACCGGAGCAACTCCTGGGCCCGGTCGGCCTGGCCGGCATCCGCGTGCGCCCACCCGAGCCACGCCGTCAGCAGGACCCAGGCGCCGCCGCCATAGAACGTGTCGCTCACGTAGCGGTGGATACCCGGGCTGGCGAGATCGACGGTGATGCGGTCGAGCGTCGCCTGGTATCGGGCATCCGCCCAGTCGACGAGGCCGTATGGCACGTACAGGCTCACCAGGCTCGCATCCACGCCCGTGTCGAGTGTCGACTTGATGAAGCGTCCGTCGGTGACGAAGCGCTCATCGATGCATGCCCGGATCGCCGACGCTGCACGTCCGCTGGTCTCGCTCCCGGTCATGCGGGCATGACCCGTGAGCCCGGCGGCGATGGCGGCCAGGCTGCTGGTGTGCGTCGCATCCTCGCCTTCCTCCCACCAATCCGAGCACGGGAACCGCCAGAGCGCGGCCAGATACTCCGCCGCGATGTCGGCAGCGTCCCGGAGTCCGTCCCATGATGCGGGTTTGGCCCCCGACGTCAGGAAGCGTTCGAGCGCCCACAGCCAGGTCCCCAGCCCGTCGAGCTGATGGGTGCCCCAGTGACCGGGGACCTCCTCGCCGTCGATCCCGAAGCGACAGTGCAGGCAGTCGTCGGCGGCTGGCCGGATGCCACGTGCGGCCAGCCGGGTGGCGGAGCGCATCCGATCCTCGTAGCGCAGCAGCGTCCGGGCCGCCCAGCCATGGAAGGCGCCAGCGGACGCCATCGAGCCGTGCAGTGCCGCCGCGTGCGCACAGAACGCCCCATCGCGGAACCATGCGTTGCGGTACTGGGGGAGGTTGGGCGACGCGATGAAGGCCCCGGTCCGTGCTTGGCCGGCGGCCAGCACGTCCAGGCCGTGCGAGATGAGGGTGCTGCGTCGCGTTCGGTCGCTCACGCCTGTCCTATCCCTTGAGGGCGCCCGCGGTCAGGCCCCTGACCACGTGTCGCTGGAGCAGCACGAACACCACGATGACCGGGGTCACCGCGATGAGTGACGCTGCGAGGATGAGTCCCCAGTCCGACGCATGGACGCCCTGGAACGCGGCGATGCCCACCGGGAGCGTGCGCAAGTCGGGGGAGTTGATGGTGGTCGAAGCCCAGACGTACTCGTCCCACGATCCAAGGAACGCGAGGCACCCCGCGGTCGCGAGCGCCGAACGGCCCAGGGGGATGGAGATCCGGCGGTAGAGCGAGACCGGCCCCGCTCCATCCACGGTGGCGGCCTCGTAGAGCTCGCCCGGCAGGTCCCGCAGGAAGCCATACAGGATGAACGTGGCCAGCGGCAGGCCCTGTGCGACATCGACCATGACCAGCCCGGCCAGGCTGTTGGTCACTCCAAGCCGGGAAGCGAGCACGAACTGGGGCACCAGCAGGCTCATCGCGGGCATGATCATCAGGAACACGATCGCAGCCAGGACCAGGCGCCTGCCGAGGAACCGGTAGCGGACGAGCGAGTGGGCCATCATCGATCCCAGCAGCAGGATGAGTCCGACCGACGTGGATGCCACCAGCGCGCTGTTGAGGAAGTACTGCCCGAAGTGGTTCGACGACCACGCCCGGACGAAGTTGTCCAGGGTCGGCTCCGGGGGCACCAGCCGCGGGGGGACCTCAAGCACGTACACCCGCGCCGTGAGTGCGGTCGAGATCATGAACAGCAGCGGGAATAGCGTGGCGGCCACGCCGGCCACGAGGGCGGCGAGGACGAGCAGTCGCCCCGGCGACGGTCGGCGGTGCCGCGCGGGCGCGACGCCTGCTGTCATCAGCCGGCCATGGCGCTGCGGCGCATGAGCCGGAGTTGCGCCTGGCTGACGACGAATACGAACCCTGCGAGCGCGAAGGAGATCGCGCTGGCATAACCGAAGTCACGCTTGCCGAACGCGACGTCGTACATGTAACTCAGGACGACCTCGGTCCGATGGAGCGGGCCGCCACCGGTCATGAGGGCGACCGGGACGTACACCTGGAACGCCCCGATCGTAAGCATCACCGCGACCAGCACGATGGTCGGGCCGAGCAGTGGCAGCGTGATGGCCGCCACCATCCGTCGTGGTCCGGCGCCATCGATGGCCGCCGCGGCATACAGCTCGTCGGGGATCGTCTGGAGCGCGGCGATGAACAACACCATCGCGAAGCCGATGCCCTTCCAGATACCCAGCGTGAAGATGCCCAGGAACGCGGTCCCGGCCTCGTTCAGCCAGGGCACGGGCCGGTCGATGACGCCGAGGACGTCGCCCAGGAGGTGGTTGACCATGCCTGCCGGGCTGGAGTTGAAGAGGTACCGGAACAAGAGTGCCGCGACGACCCACGAGGTCACGACAGGCAGGAAGTAGAGCGTCCGGAGCGCGACGCGGCCCCGCCGGACGGACTCGAGGCCGAGGGCGATGGCGAGACCCAGCACGAGCTGCCCCGCGACCGTCACGATCGCGTAGACGAGCGTGTTGACCGCGGCGGACCACAGGATGGGGTCCGCCGCCATGTCCAGGTAGTGCCGCAGGCCCACGAACGGGTTCGGGACCCCGGGCATGATGTGCCAGTCGTGCAGGCTCATCTGGAGCGCTGACACCAGTGGCCAGGCGAGCCAGATCCCGATGAACACCAGGCCCGGCAGCAGGAACAGCCACGGGACCAGTGCCTCCCCGAACGCGCGCCGTGCGCTGCGGCCGCGCGTCCGAGGATGCGTGAGAGCGGCGGTCGGGGGCGTGCCCCGACCCTGCGCCCCGTCCGTTGGGCTACTTGCCCGCAAGGATCGCGTCGATCGCGGTCGCCGCGTCGGTCAGTGCCTCCTGCGGCGACTGCTCGTGGCGGAGGATGCGCTGGCCAGCATCGGTCAGCACCTGGTCCATCTCGGTCCAGCGCGGGTGCGCCGGTCGCGCCCGGGCCGTCTTGAGCTGGTCGAGGAACGCCCCGAGCTGGGGCTGTGCCGCGAGCAGCGCGGTGGTGTCGAGGTCCTGCCGGACGGGGATTTGCCCCACCCCGGCCATCGTCAGCTGGTACTCGTCGGAGAGCGCGAAGCGGACGAAATCCATCGCCTGGTCCTGGTGTGCCGAACTGGCGAGGACGTTGATGTCCTCGCCGCCGACCACGTCGATCGAACCGCCCGCACCCGCCGGGAAGGGTGATGCGCTGAACTTCGTGTCGGGGAACTGGCCAGCGACGATGGGGTAGGTCCAGGGTCCGTTGTCCATGCTGGCATACGTGCCCTGGCCAAAGCCGCTGAATGGGTCCACGCCATCGCCCAGGACGACCGGCGCGATGCAGCCGGCGTCGTACAACTGGAGCAGGTACTCGTACGCGGCGACCGTCCGCTCGCCATCCAGGACGCCGCTGGCCGTGGTCATATCTGCGTTCAGGATGTCACCGCCGAAGCTCCAGATCCAGGGCAGCGTGACCCACGCAAAGGTGCCGTCCGTCGCGAACAGGTACGCATCCGGCTTGGCGGCCTTGAGCGTCTCGCACTGCGACAGGAGCTCGTCAAGCTTCTGGGCGGGTGTCAGGTGGGCGGCATCGTAGAGGCTGTCATTGGTGAGCCAGACCTTGGTGTTCGTGTCCAGCGGCAGACCGTAGGAGGCACCGTGCCACTGGTTCGTGCTCAGCGGCCCTGGGTACACGCTCGCGGCCAAGTCAGCGAAATCGGGCATCGCCTGGTCGAGCGGCACGAGGGCACCCATATCGGCGAGCTCCGGCACCCAGATGATATCGGAGCGGATGAGGTCCGGACCGGTACCGGCAGCCATCGCTGCGATGAGCTTGGTCCGGAAGTCGTCGTAGGGGACGGACAGGGCCTCCACCTTGACGCCGGGGTTGGCGGTCTCGAACGCCGGGATGAGCGTCCCGGTGAGGGTGTCATTCTCGGGTGACTGCTCGTTGTATGTGTGCCAGAAGGTCAGCGTGACGGGTCCCTGTGCCACGACGCCACCCGTGCCAACCGCCAGGACCGAGACCGCCAACCCGGCCGCCAGGCCTGTTCGTATGCGAAGTGTTCGACGCATCTTTCCTCGTCCTCCTGAGATGTGGGCCGGGCCGCGGGCCCGTTGCGTCCAGCTATCGGTCGTGGGTCATCGACACCTCCACCAGCCGGGCCTTCTGTCTGGGGAGCGGGCCTCGCAGGATCGAAACGGTTCAATCCGCGCGTGCGGCCCGCAATGCACTGTGTCGCTCATCGCTCGATCGGCGCCGGTCCGCTCGAGCCGCGCTCGACGAGGCGGGCCCTGAGCACGACCTGGGGAAAGACCCGCACATCCGGGCGCCGTCCCAACATCAGGATGAAGGACTCCATCACGGACATGCCGATGCGGCGGAACGGCTGATGCACGGTCGTCAGGGGAGGATCCCAGTGGCTCGCCCGCTCGATGTCATCGAAGCCCACCACGGAGACTTCGTCCCCCACGCGGTACCCGCGCTCCCGGAGCGCGGTCATGAGACCCAGGGCGCACAGGTCGTTGGCTGCGATGATCGCGGTCGGGGGTTCCGGGAGGTCCATCAGACGAGCGCCGGCGCGGCGCCCCGTGTCCTCATGGAAGTCGCCCTCGATCACGTATTCGTCGCGGATGGGGAGGCCTCGCGTGTCCATGGCAGTCCGGAAGCCCGTCCAGCGTTGCCCGGTGCAGTACAGGTCGGCCGGAGGCATGACGTATGCGATGCGCCGGTGTGCGAGCTCCGCCAGGTGCTCCACCGAGCGCTGGAGTCCCTCCTGGCCGTCGATATCGACGAAGGCGTGCGGACTTCGACCGTCGGCGTAGCTGGCGCTGGTGCGGCCATACGTCACGAACGGGAACCCTGAGCGCATGAGGAAGTCCACCCGCTCGTCGTCGACCCGGATACCCAGCACCGCCATGGCGTCCACGCGGCGCTCGCCGACCAGCCGCCGCAATATCCCCAGCTCTGCCTCGGGACTGGCTGCTGCTGCCAGCAGGACGGCGTACTCGTGTTCGGCCGCTACCGCGTTGAGACCCGCGAGGAACTCGAGGAACGCAGCGTCGCCCGGCTCGCCGCTCCGGCTTGCGGACGGCGAGACGATAGGCACCAGGCCCACCTGTGCGGTCCGACTCGACTTGAGGCTCCGTGCAGCGGCCCGCGGGTGGTAGCCCAGCTCCTCGACCTTGATCCGGATACGCTCGCGAGTCTCCTCGGCTACCACGGCCGGATCATTGAGGTAGTTCGAGACGGTGCCCACCGAGACGCCTGCGGCCTGGGCGAGTTCGCGGATCGTGGTCATAGATTGAACCGGTTCAACACGCCCAGCAAGGTACATCCACGCCATCGCCAGTGTCAACCCCGGAGGGCCGGCGGTCCCGGCGGGTCATCCTCGGCGATGGTGCCCATCGCGACCCGAGTATGGGTCGGCGCCTGACCCCGGCCCATGGCACCAATGTCACGGGTGACGAACTCGCGAACTAGACGTCTGAGCGGATGGGCCAGAAGCTGCCGACGACACTGGACGCAGGATGGCATCGGCCGACGTGAAGCGGCACCAAGGAGGTTCTCATGAGCCATCTGCCCGGCGATCGGTCCTGTGACCGGGGTCGACGCACGTCGCGACGTCCATCTCTCGTCATCGCCGCGTTGGGTGCGGCCATCCTCGCCATCGGACCAGCGGGCCTACTGGCCCGAGCCGCAGCTCCCTCGCCCCTCCCGTCGGTCCTCCCCGCCGCGAGCGCCGATGTCGCCGCCATGCCGGGTCCGTCCCTGATGACAGGCCCACTCGCTGGCATCGACCTGCTCGTGCGCGGCACGCCCGACCCGAACCTCGTCGTCCCTGACGAGGACCTCGCGGCCGCCGTGCACGGCAACACGGCGTTCGCACTCGACCTGTACCGTCAGGTCGCGTCGCGACCGGGCAACCTGGTGACGGGACCCTTGAGCATCTCGTTCGCGATGGCGATGAACCAGATGGGTGCGCGCGGCGCCACCGAGGCCCAGGCCGCCACGGCGATGCACTTCGACCTGCCGCCCGACCGGCTCGCGGCGGCATTCGACCGGCTCGGCCGGGAGCTCGAGGGCGCCGCCGGGCCCAAGGTCACGATCTCGCTCGTGGACCAGCCAGCCGGGGGCTGCCGGGCTCCATCGTGCTCCTCCACTGCGGCCCCGCCGTCACGCCCGACATCCTGCCTGGGGTCATCCGCCACTACGCCTGCGCAGGCTACCGGTTCGTGACCGTCGAGGGCCTCATGGCACGCGACACAGGGGTCGCGGCGAACGTGGACTGCACGCCGCCCGACCGGAGCGCCGATCCGACGGACGGGACGACCCCGGGCCCGCCGCCCGCCCACCTCCCTGGGGAGGGCGTCATCGTCAAGGAGCTGGTGTCCGTGGGCGAGCGTCTGCTCGCCCTCGCCGCGAGCCTGGTGGGCGACGGCGCTCGCTGAGCGCGATCTTCTCGCGAATCGTCCACCGATTCCCGAGGCAAACATCGGCTTTGCCCAAGCTCACGTTCGTCGTCGGCGGTCCCGGACCGTGCGACCTGTAGGGCCCACGGCCACCCGTGCGCTAGCGATTTAAGGGTGCTCGACGGGGCTCTCGTGGGTACGGTATCGTGCTCCGCACGGTCATCCTGATCGTGACCAACACAGCCAGTTGGGGCCTGCGACCCGAGCACGGATCGACCTGAGGAAGGGCGCATCCCTCTGGATCAGGAGAATCGAAGGTTCGAATCCTTCCTCGCCAGCCGGCTTCCTCCTTGGGGCACCCCACCACGCACGAACCACCGGGTGAGCGGCTGTCGCCTGGTCCACTCCATCTCGTGTCGTTCGACGCAGCCCTCGTGCGCGACTTCCCTTGCGACGAAGCCATCACCGCCGCGCTGACGGACCGTCTTCGCGCTCGCTTCGGCTGAGATCTGCCCCGCTTCAGGCACGGGGTTCCTGCCTCGTGAAGACCGTTTCCGTTGCGGCAGGCCGGCGATTCCTCAGCCCGTGGCCAACAGGTCGTCCGAGCGTCCCCTCCCTCGATGTGACCCCGGTGCATCAGTGCCTCCGCCCCCGTCGGCGACCCGCGGCTGGCTCGTGGTGGAGCGGGCGGCGAGGCTCGGGCAGGGGTCCGTGCGTCTCGTCGGCTGTTCGTGCCGGGATCCGGCGAGCGCGGCTAGCTTCCATCAGGCGCCGCGTCCGCGTGACATCGGACACCACCCGCCCGGTGGTGGCCACGTCGACAGCGACGAGGGGACGACGACAGCGATGAGAGCGGCGTCCGTCCGGCCGGTCAGCCGCCGAATCGGGGGTCCAGCGGGTCGCCGGTGTGGTCCCGGCGGAACGCGTCGAGGTCCGAGGGGCGGATTCGATACAGGACCCGTCGGCCGCTATAAATCGCGGTGGCTCGGATGGTCCCGTCCTGCACGCGCGCCCTGATGAAATCATCGGAAGTTCCGAGAATCCGGCCGGCCTCGATCGTCGAGTACCACATCACCCCGATCTCGTTGCACCGCGGATCGTCCATGCGGGACCGTGGTGCGCCGGTACGTGGCTGTCAAGGGATGGGCACCTGGGCGACCTGGAGCCTCCGTAAGGCGGCCCGGCGCCGTGCCCACGCTGCGCCACCCAGGTCGCGGTGACGTTCGCGTGGTGAGCCCGGCCTCGACGTTCTCGCCGATCTCGCCGGCCTCGCCGTTCTCACGGTGGTGCGAGCCGACGGTCCTGCCCTTGACTGGGTCTGTGATGACCGCTCGCCGGATGTGGCTCCTGCAGTTGCCCGCGGCCGGTCGAGTCCCAAGCCGCATTGGCCCGGTGGCCACCGGCGACCGCGACACCCGACGGAAGCAGGCCGGTGGGATCGTGCCGAGCGCAGCATCCGGCGGTCGGCGCGTCCGGGCACGGGCCGCGTCGCGTGGATCAGGTCAAGCCCTGGGCCATCCGCCCTCGCCGGTAGCGCCGCGGTGCCCGGCAAGTGACCTCTCCCGTGCTCGACGGCGGAATATCGGGGTCACGACACGGCGAACGCCGCGACAACGTGCGCTCGGCCTCGTGGGTCTCGACCCGCGTGCGCAGGCATGCTGCGCGGGCGAGGCACCGCTGGGTGCGCCGAGCAGGAAGCGGCCATCGACGGGAAGCATGCGCGACCGAGCCGAAGGGGAGATACGGACGGCATCTGAAACCCTCCGATGCATCTCGTACCGCGACACCGTCCCCAAACGGCGCCCGATCCAAGTCCCGGACGAACGCCAGGGCCTGGAGTCGGCGTGGGTGTCCGGATCGCCGAAGGCTCCCGCCGCGAGGCCCTTGACGCCTTGGCTACCTCGCCCGATGTGTGGGATGCACACGAAGCCGCCCCGTTCCTCGAACGACTCCCACATCCTTCCCTTGCCGGACGAGCCAGCCGCCGAGGATCGGCTGACGGGCGTCGGCTCCCCCGGCCTGTCGCCCTTCGAGGCGGCGCTGCTCGCGGCCATCGAGCGCGTCCCCGCCCGCGCCACCAGGGCGCGAAAGGCGGCCTGACCGATGTCCGACCGAACACCGCCCGATTCGCTCGACCAGCTCGAGGGGCTGGGTTCTCGGGATTGGATCCCGTGAGTCCACCCAGGAGCAGTTCGACCGCCACGACGGAAAGGCTCAGCGGCGCAACTGCGTCGACTTCCGTTCCCGGTTCGGCGTCGTCGAGCAGGGCCCCGCGTACATCGTGGCCCATTCCGGCAGGACCGTCTGGCGGTCACCGACCATGGCCGACATGATCGCGGACGTCCGCGCTCGTCGGTTCGAGATCCTTCTCGTCGGGTACTTCGACCGCTGGCAACGCAACCTGCGACGCACCCTCGAACTGGTCGAGGATGTCCTCCACCCGAACGGGGTCGCCTGGGTGATGGCCGATCGGCGCCTGATCTCGGGCAACGCCAAGGACTGGCAACAGATGCGCCGCGAGGCCGACGAGGCCCAGAGGTACAGCGAGAACCTGGCGGAGAAAGTCCGCGACGGGTACACCGCGAAACTCGAGGTCTTGAACGACCAGGGCGGTGGCCTGGTGCCGGTGGGCTTCATGCGCGACCGTGAATCGAAGCTGGTCGTCCCGGACCCGGTGAGGATGCCGACCGCCATCCGTGTGTGGGAGCTCTCCGCACAGGGGGTGACGGACGGGGCAATCGCGGAGGAGGCGGGACTCTCCGTCTGGCAGGTCCGGAAGATCCTCCAGTCGCCCTTGTTCCGAGGAGAGGTCCGGACCGGGCGCCCCGCGAACTTCGCCGCACCCATCGAAGCGAACGTCCGCGAGCAGGCCGAGGCGCACCGCCAGACGCGCAATCGGGTGGGCAACCGTGTCCGGACCTACCGCATCTATCCCCTCTCCGGCGGTGGACCCATGGTCTGCGACGAGTGTGGTCGCGTGGTCAAGGGCAACACCAAGGCCCGCCGGGACGGGAGCCGGATCCACGTGTACCAGCACGGGACGCGTGAGGCATGTCCCGGCTGGCCGGTCAAGGAGGTCCCCACCGAACTGCTCGAGGCCCAGGTCGGCCGTCTGCTCGATGCGGTGGCTCCGGACGCCGAATCGATCGACCGCATCCGGCTCGCCATTCGCCAGACCACGCAGTCCGTTGATCGGCTGGCGGTCGCGCGCGTCGATGCCCGCCTCAAGGCGCTCGCAAGCGAGCTCGTCGCTGCCAACCGGACGCGCTCGGACACCGAGATCCTGGCGGCGGTCGCGGTGCTCCGAGAGGAGCGCCGGCGACTCCTGGCGACGCCCATCGTTCAGGAACATGTGACCCTGGATGAGGCGATCGACTACCTTTCCTCGCTCGGGCGCCTGTGGCGCGAGACCGACGACGAAGGACGGCGGTTGCTGGCGATCGCCACGTTCGCGGAGATCCGGGTCCGCGGCGGCGCCAAGCGCGGGAGCCACACGATCGTCGGTTTCACCCTCACGCCCGACGCAGAGCGCCACGGGATGCGGCTGATGGTGCCGCGTCCGATTGACGAAGTCATCCAAGGGCCTCGGCCCGTGCTGCGCGTGGTCGCAGGCGGCTGAGTTCGGCAAGTAGGTGACTTGATTCAGGACAATCGCGTCGTGGGAGACGGTTCACCGACCGGGCTGCGGTACCTCGTGCGCCGTCCCGAGGTCGAATAGTCGCCGTGCCAGGCCGTCCCATCCAGCGCCCTCGGCGCTGACCTCCAGCGCGACCGTGTCGAAAGAGGCTGGCCCACCGGCGCAGGTCGCTCCGACCTCGCCGTGGGTGTTGATGCTCCAGTCCTCGCCCAGATGACGGAACGTCGGTCGGTTCTCCTGTGCGTGGGTGCCGGTCGCGCCCGAGGAGGTGGGCGCGACCGGCGGGTGATGGCTAGCGCTGGAGCGAGAACGGCGCCGAGTCGAACAGGCCCGTGGCGGCTCCGAGCTCGCCGGCGTCCTGGTTGGTGTCGGTGTCCGGCTGGAAGGGCAGCGTCAGGCGGTCGCCATCGAGCTGGTAGCGCGAGTCGCTCGACGAGATACTGTCGTGGAGGTGCAGGACGCCGGCAGCCGGGAACGTGACCGTCGCGCCGTTGGTCAACGCGAGGTACGGCCGGTCATCGATGAGGGCGCCCATCCGGAGGATGCCTCCGTCGATGTCGACGACGAACCGGATCGTGGATGCTCCGGTTGCACCGAAGCCATCGACCTCACCCTTCCCGTCGTAGCCCGCGGCGTCGATGCGCTGCTGGACATCGCTGACCGCGAGCGGATCGGTCACCCAGCGGCCGTCGGGGATGCCCGCGACCGCGGACGACATGGGCACCGGGCTCACTGCGCCTGGCTTCGGCGCTGGTCCCCGATGGAATGGGAAGCTGGCGTAGATGGTGGTGCCGTAGAACCCGAGGCTGCCACAGGGCTGTTCCGTATGGAGCTGCAGCGTGTCCGCAGCGACCGTCCATGAGTACACGTGTACCCAATCGGCCGCGCGGTACGTGAGGCTCGTGTCGGTTACGTCATAGCGGGCCCGATCGCCGACGACGGGCAGGCCACTATCGCCGATCTCGTGCTCGGTGAACGAGCCGCTGTCGAGGATCAGCTCGATGACCGCGCTCGTGGTCGAGCCGCCGCCGAGCTGCTGGAAGAACGCCCGTCCGTCCGCGTCGGTGCCACCGGCCGCCACGAACGCCTCCGCGACCTCGTCCTCGGTCAGCGGGTCGGTGTGCCAGGCCCGAGCGGTTCATGACATGCCCTGGCTGTCACGCCTCCACGACATCAAGGTTGTCCAGCTGGCTGTTCGAGGCCTCTGGGCGAGTCGTGCAGGTGCACATCAGGTCTTGCGGCATCTCACCTGCCGCTAGACGGGCAGGTCTGAGGACCTCGTCGGAATACCCGAGTAGGCCACGGGCAATGACCTCCGGGTCGAAGCATGGAATGGCGGGCATCGCGAGGAGAGTCGCCTGCTGACGCAATGTGGCGACTGCCTCGTAGGTGGTCACGACGTTGGCATGACCGCTTGCATAGACCGTCGCCCGATCACAGGCGTCCACCTCGACCTGACCCGCAGCCCACACTGTCGAGTCGAAGGCGGCCCCGACGCTGCAGTGCCCTATGGCTCGCACATGGGAACGATCATGCGCCCAGATCTCCGCGCGGCCGCTGGCATTGACGGTGACTCGGTCGTATGCCCAGATCTCCGCGCGGCCGGTGGCATCGACGACGGCCCGGTCCCTTGCGTCAACGCAGGCCTCTTTGCTCGCGATCACCCAGGCCTCGTCGGTGGCCACCACCGTGCCACCGCTCACATACAGCACCACTCGGTCGCCCGCCGTCACATGGCCGTGGGTGATGGTGAACGTGGCCGAGCCCACCAATCGGATGTCTCCATCGACGGGCCATAGGGCAAGCGCCCGGTCCAGCTCGGGCTGGTCTCTAACCACGGACGTCATGGGTGACTCCTTCCTTGGACGGGCAGCCAGCATCCGGTGGCTCATGGGACGACTTGGTGTCGACCCACAGCCCTATGAAGTGCGTGTCCAGCGGATCGTCAACCTAGTAATGGGTGCGGAAGTTTCGCGGCGGCGGTGGGTGGGCTCGATGCTCCACCAGCCCTCGTCGCCGCGATGGCAGGGCCTACTGGACTCAGTCCATCCAAGACGCCGGTGAACGGAGCCACTCTGGCGATCGGATCCTTCCTGCCTCGCGACTTGACGTCCGCGGTGGCTCCCACATAGTCGTGTCGTCATGAACGACGGACCCGGCCTCTCAGTAGTCGCACGAAGGACCCTGACCATGCCAAGCAGCAACGTCTACATCGTCAGGTTCGGGGACGTCGGCGACTACGTCTTGGAGGCATTCGCAAGTCGCGACCTGGCGGTGGCTCGTCTCACCGCCATGATCAAGGCTCGAAGGGATGATGGGGTGGATGTCACCCGACCAGAGTTGATGATCACGGTTACCGAAACGACGACGAAGAGCACATCGTGGAGTTCGGCGCCCCCAACTCTGCCTATCACACCCGCCATGCCCCTCAGGCCTTGCTTCTTGTCGCTGCGTGACCGACCGGAGACAAGGCGCACTACATGGATCGACGCGGAGTAACACGGTCGGGAACGGACTCGGCAGTCCGACATCTGCCTAGGCAGGAAGAAGGCTCAGGGGAAACGGGGCTCGAACCCGCGACATCCTGCTTGGGAAGCCGGGCGAGGCTTCCGCAACAAGTACGCAATCCAGTGTTGGCCCCAGAGTTGGGACCGGTCAAGCGCAGCCCTCCTCAGCGGACCCTGCACTGAGCCGGGTGTGACCTCTCAGCGATCAGCCCCCGTGCCCTGGGATGGTTGTCGGGGAGTTCCTACGAGTCAGCCAGGGCGTTCGGTCGTTTCTGTCCGACACGCTGGTCCGGAGCGCAGCCGGTCTGGTACCTGGCGATCGATGAGGCCAGCGATGACCGCCTGATGCAGTCCATCCTTGGTCGGTCGTCGGCGCTGCTGATGCGGTCGGGCCCGTCGGCGCCGATGAAGCCCGCGCTGCACCAGGTCCTGCCGCAAGGCCCCTGGCCTTGAGGTAGCCCGGGGCGCAGTCGAGTGGTCGCGGAGCGCCACGTGACGACCACCCAGGAGCCCTTGGTAGTCTGACGGGCATGCCCGACGCCGTGTTCGACGATCCCCGTCTGGCGCCGCTCTACGACATCCTCGATCCTGACCGCTCGGATCTCGATGTCTACGTGGCGATCGCCGACGCGACGATGGCGCGGTCGGTCGTCGACGTAGGCTGCGGGACCGGCGTCCTTGCACTGCTCCTGTCGCAGCGAGGCATCGCGGTGACCGGGGTGGACCCTGCGCGCGCCAGCCTGGATGTCGCCCGGGGCAAGCCCAACGCTGACGCGGTCCGCTGGATCGTCGGCGATGCCACGAAGCTGCCGCCCATGCAGGTCGACCTGGCCGCCATGACGGCGAACGTCGCGCAGGTCTTCCTCTCGGACGGCGACTGGGAGACGACGCTGGCCGCGATCTACGCCGCACTGCGACCGGGTGGCGAGCTCGTGTTCGAGACCCGTGATCCGAAGGCTCGGGCATGGGAGGGGTGGGTCCCGGAGCTCTCACGGACCACGACCGACGTGCCGGGCCTGGGCCCGCTGACCGAGTGGTACGAGGTGACCGAGGTTGTCCGTGACCCGCTGCTCGTGACATTCGCCGCCCACAACGTCTTCCCCGGCGGGGAGGATGTCGTCTCCACCTCCACCCTGCAATTCCGTGGCCGGGAGGAGATCGTGCACTCCCTGGAGCGCACCGGCTTCACGGTCATCCGCGTGGACGAGCTGCCCTCTGCCCCGGGGAGGGGCTGGCTCGTCCGCGCGCGCCGCCCCGCTTCCGTGCCTCGCCCTTCGACCTGATCGTGGGCTCCGGTGGCGAGCTCGGCGCTCAGCGACCATCGAGCGCCTGGTGGAACGCGCTGATGGGTGGCCCCGTCCACGCTGCGGTCGTCAGGCGGCTGGTGTCGGGGACACCCCAAGGCGACACGTGGTCTCATGGTCCGGGACATCGGCGGGCGCGAGCAGTCGAGGAGGACCGACATGGAGACGAAGAACCTGGCCGACCTGTATGACCTCGCCCCGATCCCGTGGTCGGTGGCTCAGGAGGCGCTCGAGCAGAACGAGTCGCAGGCCCGGACGCCGTTCCTGTGCACGACGCGTCCCGACGGGCGGCCGCATGCCGCGGGCATCGGCGCGCTGTGGGACACCGGCAAGGTCTACTTCACGAGCGGTGCCGGGACGCAGAAGAGCCGGGACCTCGCCCGCGACCCACGGTGCTCGATCGCCTGGACGCTCGATGGCATCGACCTCGTCATCGAAGGCTCCGCCGTGCGGGTCACCGACGAGGCCACCCTGCAGCGTCTCGCGAAGCACTACGCGGACCAGGGCTGGCCCGCCTCGGTGGAGGACGGTGCCCTGACCGCGCCGTACAGCGCGCCCAGCGCCGGACCAGCACCGTGGGACCTCTACGAGCTCGAACCCGTGACGGTCTACGGCGTGCTCGGCAAGGAGCCGGGCGGCGCGACCCGCTGGCGGTTCTAGAGACGGGGCAAGCGGCCGCGAGCGATGTGCGCCCGTGCATGGGCACGCTCATCCTCCTGGAGGTTTGCGCACTGCCTCGTCCCAGAGCCGTACGCCCACCCGAGTGGGCAGCCGAACCACGGCCAGCGAGTCCCCATCGGTCAGCAGCAGGTACAGGGAGGCCGGGCGCCCAACCCTGGCCAGTGCTGACCCGATCGGGCCGGGTAGGGTGCTCGTCCCGGATGGGCGTGGAATCCGCGACCGAGCAACGTCCAGAGGGACGATCGCCATGCCGTGGCGACGTGCGCCTCGGATCGGATCGTGCCGTCCGGTCGGCCACGAGTCGGATAGATGCCCTCTACCCTGGCGCGGGGCCGCCACTGGCTGCCCCGCCAGCCTTCGGCCCATCCTCGTCGGTCGCGTCGGACCTGGCCTCGTCCGTGCGGCCGTCCCCTCCCCCGGTGGACCGGGCTCCGGTCCCTCGTCCGTGTCCACGTCGTCGGTCGAGCTATCGGCGGGCGCAGCGAGCTTCTGCTCCAGGTCGGTGACCACCGTCGCGCCGCCGGAGGCCTTGTCGAGGGTGGAGTCACCAGCGATCTTCGCGCGCAACTCCTCGCGGCTGAAGGTGACGTCCCCTGCCTTGTACACCGAGGCGAGCAGCGAGTCGAGGAGGCCCGCATCGTCCGCGCGCTGGACGGCCTGATGCGTCACGAGGTCCCCCAGGTCGAGGATGACCGAGTCATCGCGGTCGAGCATCACCTTGGTGACCGGGCGGCCGATGGCGTCATTGATCCGGTCGAGCTGTGCCTTGGTCTGTTGCGCGTCCATCCGCTGGCCCGCGGCATCGCTCATCTTGGAGAGCCGCGAGCTGAAGCGTCCCCACAGGTCCGCGGCAGTCTCGGCGCCCGCGCTTGGGTCCGCGAGTCCACGAAGCGCCAGTTCGACCGGCATGGGCCCGAGTCACAGCGAAAGAACATGCGAACGTTCGCGGACAGGTTCGGCCTGCGCCTCGACACCGTCGAGTACGTGACGGCAAAGTCGGGAAAGATCGTCTACCTCTCCCCGCAGATGCAGCAGATGATCGCGGATGCCCGTCTGGGCTTGTTCGACATTCTCTTGGTCGGCTACTACGACCGTTTCCAGCGAAACCTCCGACGGACGCTCGAGATCGTCGAGGACGACCTCCATCCCAACGGCGTGGCCTGGGTGATGGCCGACCTGCGCCTCGTGTCAGGCAACCCCGCGGACTATGACCAGATGGTCAAGCAAGCACTTGAGTCCGAGCGCTACTCCACGAAGCTGGGCGGTAGAATCCCCGACGGCAAGGCAGCAAAGGTAGAAGCTCTGAACGACGAGGGCAGTGGCCTGGTATCCGTTGGCTTCCGGCGCGTGGGTGACGATAAGGTCATCGAGCCTGATCCCGGACGATGCCCGTCGCGGTCAGGGCATGGGAGGTCGCGGCCGCCGGTCATGCCGACCAGGTGATAGCGGATGAGACGGGGCTGACCCTGTGGCAGGTCCGGACGATACTTCGCTCCCAGTTGTAACTGGGTCGGCTTCGGGATGGTCGGCCGACGTCGTTCGCGGCGCCCGTACCCGCCGACACCGCCACGCGGGCTATCACCCACCGTTCGACACGACGGCGGATCGGCAATCGCGCCCGGACGTATCGGGTGTATCCGCTCTCCGGCAACGGGCCAGCGGTATGTGAGGCATGCGGTCAGCCTGTCAAGGGCGACACGAAGTCCCGACGCGACGGGACGAAGGTCCGCGTGTACCGTCATCGCCTCGGCGGCGGATGCCCAGCTTGGCCCGTTGGAGAGGTGCCGGCAACGGTCCTCGAGTTCAAGTCGGGATGCTTCTCCGGGGGGCTGCGCCAGACGAGGCGACGGAGGCCGTTCTGCGGTCGGTCCTGGCGATGCCTGTCGTGAGCCCGGACAACCTGAGCGTTCGGCTGTTGGAAGCGAGGCTGAAGGCACTTGGGACCGAAATGATGCCTCCGACCGGGCCCGGTACGTGCGGCCATCACGGCCGAGATCGAGGAAGGTAGAGCGGGACCTTGAGGACGCGCGTATCGCCACCATCACGAAGCAACCAACCTCCCCGGCGGAGTCGATCGCGTGGCTAAACGACATGGGTCGCCTGTGGGACGACACCGATGATGAGGGCCGCCGTGCTCTGGCGGTGGCGCTGTTCGACGAACTTCGCATCACCGGAGGAGTCCGCCGCGGGACCCACCGAATCACCAGCGTCAAAGTCTCCGAGGACGCCGAAGCGCGAGGTTTGCTCCTCGCGCTTCCATCTCGTTTGGAGGTGCCTA
>CAVWSL010000018.1:0-12813 GCA_963757765.1 uncultured Chloroflexia bacterium | reverse complement strand
TGACCGCGTAGCGAGTCTTGGCGGACTCTCCAGTTCGTCCTAGCTGGTCATGGTCTCCCTCGACCCCCTCAAGAGCCGACGCAGGGTGCGGGCCGGGATGGTGAGGTAAACGGCGATCGCGAGGAAGAGCAGCACCCCCACGGTCGGGAGCAGGTAGCCGATCGGGAGCGCGATCAGGTAGAAGCGCACGCTCGGGCCACCAGCCAGCGACAGCACACGCTGCTCATCGATGTCGTCGCGGACGAGACGGCGACCCTCGATGGCATAGCGGCGGAACGCCGTCATCGCGAGATCGAGCGCCAGCAGGGTCAGGCCGTAGAAGAGCACCGCGACCTGCTCTGGCTCACGCTCGCCGAGGTACTCCCCGGCGAGCTTCGTCGGGAACGGCAGGAAGGCCGCCACCAGGAGGACGACGAGGTTGATGCGGTAGAGGGTGGCGTCAGCGGTACGCAGCACGTGCGAGACCGTCGCGTGCTCCACCCAGATGATGCCGAGGGTCAGGAAGCTCGTGACATACGCGAGGTAAGCGGGCCACAGCTCGAGGATAGCCGCGAGCATGTCTTGATGAGCGGTGGCGGTGACCCCCAGCTCCAGCACCAGAAGGGTGATCGCGATCGCGAATACCCCGTCGCTGAACGCCTCGAGCCGACCGAGCGGGAGCTCGTCATCGTCTCGCCTGCTGGAGTCCCTCACGGCTCGCGATGGTACAGGTCGCCGCTACCCTGCGGCATGCACAGTGGCAGCGGCGGCTTGGACACCGCGTGCTCGGTCCGTTCTCGCGCACGCACCCCATCGGCGTGGGGGACCGTCCGTCGCTCTCAGCACATCGTGATGGGAGCTGTGATGGCCCGACCATGCGCGTGATCGCGGCATTCCGGTGCTGCGTCCTGGACCTCGGGTCGGCGGTCTCGCTGCTCGTCGCGAGCTGAGGCACCGCCAGCACGGTGTCCCGCGGTGCGTCACTGGACCGATCGCGCCATAGTCTTCGGCAGCGGCTCGCGTTGCGACGGCGCCGGAGCCCGCTCCTGTCCGTATGTGGGGCAGCCATGACGTACCAGCCTGCTCCCAGCCCGATCCAGTCGGCCGGTGTCCCGCCGCGGCGTCGCGTACCGTCGGCCAGGCCACGGATAGGCATGCTGCTCGCGAGTCTGCTGTCGGTGATCATGTTCGCGACCGCGGTCGCACAGAGCGCATCCACCGGTCCAGAGGCCTCGGGCGGCGCGGGAGCATCGGTCCCCGCGAGCGGGTCCGTGGGCCCGGCACTCGAAGGGACGGAGTGGCTCCTGGATGTGGGGACCTCGGCGGCGCTCGCGGGCGTGGCCCCGTCGGCGCTTGCGGGGTCGCCCGGACCATCCCCCATCCCCTCGGTGCCGCTCGTCACCCTGCTGCTCGGGACGGTGCTCGCCACCGGCAGTGACGGCTGCAACGACTATTCCGCGCCCTATGCGCTGGCCGGCAGCGCCATCTCCTTCGGCGACCTCGGCGTCAGCTATCCGCCCCGGACATGCGCCCCCGCTCGGAGCGCCATCGAATCCGCGTATGTCACCGCGCTCGCCTCCGTCACGAGATACCTCCTGTCGGACTCCACGCTGGCCCTCGTGGCGGACGCTGGCGCGCCGGTGCTCATCTTCCGGGCGAGCACCCGGCCGACCGTCGTGGGCGGCTGGGCGGTGACGGGCCTGCTCGATCCCACCGGGACGCTCGCGACGCCCACCGGCAGCGATGCCCTGACGCTAGCCTTCGGTGCCAACGAGTCACTAGCCGGCGTGACGGGCTGCAACCGGGTGTTCGGCCGGTACGCCGTTGCCGGCAGTGCCATGGTGATCGGTCCGCTGGGCGCCACGCGTGCCGCCTGTCCGACCGAGGAGCTGTCGACCCAGGAGGCGCGGTTCGTGGGTGCCCTGGATGGCACGCGGGCATGGTCGGTCGAGACCAACGAGCTGAGCCTGTCCGATCATCTGGGTACGCTGCTGATGACCCTGGTCCGCGACCCGAACGTGGTGCCGCTGCCCAACCCGACCCCGACGCCATCGGCCAGCCCGTCACCAGGCCCGACAGCCAAGCCGACACCCGGCACGGTCGCGGTGCCGGATGTGGTGGGCGATGTCGAGGCGGATGCACTGGTGACCCTGGGCGCTGCCGGCCTGACCGCGGGTGAGCGGCTCCGGGCATACAGCGATACGGTCGATTCGGGCAGCATCACCCGCACCGATCCCAAGGCGGGGGTCGTCGTCAAGCTGGGCACGGCCGTGGACTTCACGGTCTCCCGGGGACCCAGTCCGACACCCAGCCCGAAGCCGACACCCAAACCCAGCCCGAAGCCGACCGCCAAGCCGAGTCCGAAGCCGACCACCAAGCCGAGCCCGAAGCCCACCGACAAGCCGAGCCCGGAGCCCAGCGCCTCGTCGGCCGACCCGCTGGCGGACACCGGCTGGATGTTGTCCGGGTACGACGATGGCACGGGCGAGGTCATCGACATCCCGATCGTGCCCGAGACACCGAGCCTGGGGTTCTCGGCCGGCGCCATCATCGGCTTCGCGGGCTGCAACTCCTACACCGCGAGCTATACGGTCGAGGGTTCCTCGATCGACATCGGGGAGGTAGCCACCACGCAGAAGCTGTGCGGCGACCTGGCGACGGCCGTCGAGGCCAACTTCCTGGCGGCCCTGAACGAGACAGCGGGCTGGACGCTGTCCGACGACGAGCCGACGCTGACACTCTCCGGGGCCGAGGGCACCCCGAGTCTCATCTTCAGCCCGCCGCTGACGTAGGCGGACGGGCGCCGTCACGGTTGCCCTCTCCGGATCCCGTCATGGCACCCACCTGGGTCACCGGCACGCTCACGTTGGCCCCTGACTGCACGGACGCGGTCCGCACGACGGAGCCCCGCGGGCGCCACGAGGTGGGCTACCGGTGCGACCCCAGACCTGGACGCTGAGCGACCCGCGATCACGGGCCGAGGTCACGGTCTCAGCGGGCACGTACGAACTGCGCAACGACAGCGGCGGCCGGCTATGCCACTACGCTCACAGCTGCGCCGACGATCCGCCCGTCGGCGACCACGACAGCGGCGGTCGCCAGCACTATGACCATCGCGAGGCACGATGCGGCGACCGGTGTCAGCCACGGCCTTGCGGGATGATGAGGCCGATCGGTCAGCAGCTCGAGGGTGCCGATGATCCGCGTGCGGTCACGACCCACGTCGGCCAGTCAGGCCATCCCAGGCTGCATCGGTCATGACATCCCCTAGCGCGTCCCCCGGCAGAGGGGAACGGGCCCGGTCGCCGGCAGGGCCCTGCCGCGAGCGGCGGCCGGCGTCTACGGCGTGTGACCGGGCCGATCCCGGAGGGACGCCGCTCCCGCGTTGTCCCGGGCGCTACGGTCCGGCGTAGCCTGGCACGTCCTTGCGCCTGGCAGCCGACTGCGCCCAGTGCGTCAGGTCGAGGAACAGGCCCAGCAGGATCCACAGCCAGTCCCAGCCGTGGATGCCCGTCAGGGTCCAGACCAGCATGTACATGATGGTCGTGTAGGGCAGGAAGATGATGCCCAGCAGCGGCAGGATGAAGTCACCCTGCCAGACGATCGGCCAGCGCTCGCTGAAGATCCAGGCCAGGACCAGGAACACACGTGGCGCGACGGCCAGCCCGAACGCCAGCAGACACCCGAGGATGATCACCCGCAACCTCCCTCCCGCGACCCGAACGACCACACGGCAGGCTGCCTGGGTCGAGGCACGGAACGCACCCTACGGGGTCGGGAGCCGCGATGCAACCTCCATCCGCGTCGGCACGGCCACCTTCCCGCATGGGCCCGCGACCGCCCTTGGCTCCCGGTCGTCCCGAGGTCGGTGGTCTCGCCTCAGCCCGTGGAGCGGACGCTCGAGGAGGTCCGCCGCGCCCCGGAGCACGACGTCCACCCGCGCAACGAGGATCGGGTGGCTCGGCGTAGCCCCGAGGCCCGCCACCCGGGGTGCTACCCTTGCGCCCCGGAGCACCCACGGAGCCGAGGCCGATGGAACATCGACGTTCGGGGCGGACCCGATCACGCTCCCTTGTCGTGGGCCCCACCACGGCGCTGCTCGCCGCGCTCCTCCTGAGCAGCGGTGGCCCGGGCCTGGCGGCGACGGCCGGGCGGCCGCTGGCCCAGGGGCCAGCGGCCGGGATCGCTCAGCAGGTCCAGGCCGACCCGATCGGGGACCTGGCGTTCGAGCTCGACTACAACCTCGACTCCATCTTCCGGTTCGTGGCGGACGACATCTCGTACGAGCCCTACCCGGGCGTCCTCCGGGGCGCGTTGGGCACGATCCAGGCGCGCGCCGGCAACTCGGTGGACAAGGCGTTGCTCCTCGCGGCCCTTCTGGATGCGAGCCTGATCCCCTATCAATTCGCGCGGGGCCGCTTGGACGAGGCCGCGTCTGCCCAGCTGCTCGACGCGTTGCCGATCAGCGTGGAGGCTGCTCGGCTCCTCGCGAGGCGTCCGCTGGACGCGGGTGTGGAGCAGGTCGCGAGCGGTGATGCTGTCGGTGGGCCACTCCCGAGCGGTCCGCTCGTCGCCCTGTACCAGAAGCCGGACGCTGCGCTGAAGGCGGAGGGCCGATCGCGCCTCGAGCAGGCCACTACCCGGCTGGGCGACACGGCCAAGATGCTCCAGGCCGCGCTCGAGGGCGCGGGCATCCGACTGCCCGCCCGGGAGGCATCGCTGCCTCCCGCCGAGGTGACCGAGCACACGTGGGTGCAGGCCGCGCTCGGGCCCGAGTGGCAGGATCTGGATCCCACGCTGCCGGCGGCGGAGCCGGGCAGCGTGCTCACGGCCGCCTCGGAGACGCTCGACCGACTGCCCGATGACCTCCGCTACCGCGTCGGGTTCGACGTCCTCGTCGAGCGCGTGCAGGGAGGACAGCTGGTGACCGACAGCATCCTCGAGCACGAGGACTTCGCCGACCAACTTGCGGGGGTGCCGGTGGAGTTCGGCCACGTCACGCCGTCCGGGCTCCAGAGTCTCGGCATCACCATCAACAGCCTGTTCGGGGGCGGGTGGATGGACTATCGACCGACCCTGGACTTCGGGGGGCAAGCGTTCGTGGCCGATGAGCCCGTCGCCTTCCCGGTCGCCGGCGGGAACTCCGACATCCTCTTGGCGGAGCCGTCCCCGAACTCGGAGGGAGCGAGCCCCATCGAGGGCGAAGCGACGGCGGAGTGGCTCGAGGTCTCCGTGACGCGACCGGGTGCGGAGCCGGCTGTCGCTCGCAGGACGGTGTTCGATCGCGTCTCTCCGGAGGTACGTCAGGACGGGATACCCACGATCGATGCCGTCGCACCCATCACGCTCGTCGATCTCGAGGGGACCGGATCGGCCGGATACCCGCCCATGCAGGGCACCGAGGTCTTCGCCATCGCCACCGGGCCGACCAGCGTGGCGCCCATCGTCGCGGCGTCCGACGACGGTCTGGGCATGTTGGCGATCGCGTACCACAACCTGCGAGATGTCATGAGCGCGTCGATGGTCCTCGACGCGGGTGCCCGTACATTCCTCGACGGTCCGAACATCGTGTCGGTCTCGGTGCGGGTCGACCCGGATGCGACCGCGGATGACCTCCGTGGCCATGTGCATTTCGGCCTCGACATCTGGCATCGGAGCCACGGGATCCTGCCGCTGACCGATGGCCCCATCACGTCCGGGAGCGCGGGGGTCATGGCGGGGGTCACCGACCACCTCGCGGAGCGGTTCGCCATGGAGTTCGCAAGCGACACGCCGCTTGCCACGCACGGCACCATGGGCGTCGGCGAGGTCTTCGAGGCCGCCGCAGCCCAGGGCATCCCGACCCTCGTGGTCCACGGGGAGGTACCGAGCGAACTCCCCTATGGGCCGCAAGTGACGGCGACGATCCGCCAGTTGGTCGTCGCAGGCGACGTCGTGGTCGTCCCCGCCGAGCCGGTCGCCATGGGGGACACCGTGCGCGTCGGATGGTGGGCGATCGACCCGGCGACGGGCGCGACCACCGACACCATGGACGATGGGTCAGCTTCGGAGTTCGGCGAGTACGGCCTCGTGGTCCGGACCAGGATCGGGCTGGTCCGTTGTTACGGAGCGATGGCCGGGGTGGTCGTGGGATACCTCCAGGCGGCGACCAGCGCCCTGACCGTCATGAACATCATGGCGAACTTTGCACCCGGGGCGGGGGCGGCCGCGACCTGCCTGGCGCTCTGACATCGCCCGTCGAGAACCTGCTCGAACTCCCCTTTCTCCAGCCCGAGCAGGTCACGGACTCGTGTAGCTGGTCCGTCCGGCGTGACGTTCGTCGAGCACGGCTGTGTTCCGGTTCCTGCGGCAGCTCGCTGTCGGATACGTCGTTCCGGGCGATGACCGACTTCGGAAGCGCCGCGGAGTATCACGAGTACGGCCTCGGCACCATCGAGGCAGTTCCCGTCCGGGTCACGGAGCGAGAACCTCGGCGGCACACCCAGGCAGCGCAGGACCTGCGGATCGACACCGACGCCGAAGGCGGTCAGCGCCGCGTGATCGGCCCCCGCATCCGCGGTCGTGAGCCGGATACCAGTATCGATCCCGACCCGCGAGTCGCCGGGTGCCGTGATGGCGATGGTGGTGGCTCCCTCGGCAGGCGCTACATCGATCCACCACTGCCCTTCCCCAAACGGCACATCCCGCCCCATGTGGAACCCGAGCACCCCGAGGTAGGACACGAGCGTCCGTTCTTGGTCGGACGCCGGCACGCCTACCGTGCGGACCGCGACGATGGATACCGGGCCTGTGGTCACTGTCATCTCCCATGGCTCCGCCGGCCCTGGCGCAGATGCGGTGACCCTTCCTTGCCGATCTACGGGGAGACCGATGCGACCCGTTCGATCATCCGCGTGGGCAGCGGCACTGGGAACCGCCGGCTGATGGACGCCCTGCAGGGCGGGCGGGCGGGCGGGCGGGCAGGCGGGCAGGCGGGCAGGGATGGTCACGCCCCGGATTCGGGCGAAGTGACAAGGCATCAGGGGACAGCCCGGGTCGGGTTCCCGGGGTAGCCCGGGTCTCGCCATTGCCTCGGGGCCCCTACGGTCGCCCGAGGCGATCCGCCGTCGATCACGCGCACCGGAGGAAGAAAGTCATGCTCGGCATCCACCAGCACTCCACGCATCACCGCTCCGTGTCGAGGGCCCGGGCCGCCTCGGCGACGGCGGTCGCCATCATCGGCTCCCTGGCGATCATGGCCGGCGCCTCCGGGGCGGCCGCATCGGCGCGGTCAGCCGTGGCCACCGGCTCGACCGGCCCCGGCGCGGCGACCTCGGGGCCGCCGGCGACATCGGGCGTGGTGCAGCCCACGCTGCCCGCCGACCTCGTGACCATCCCGATGACCAGCCCACGGGACGTCATGTTCGCGTTCGGGTCGGTGTGGGTGGCCGGCGGACCGGACAGGACGGTGACACGCCTGGACCCGGCCACGGACGCCATCCAGGCGGTCGTGACGGTCCCCGATCCGGCATCGGTCCTCGCGAGTAGCGATGATGCCGTGTGGCTCACCAGCTACCCAGGGAACAGCCTCACGCGCATCGATCCGGTCCGCGGCCAAGCGACCGGGACCGTATCGCTGGCCCCGGGAGGCCAGGGAGCCATCGGCGTCACGGTCTACGACGGCTTCGTCTGGGTCGCCAACCACGATGGCAGCCCGACGACATCGGTGGCCAAGGTCGACCCCGCCACGCTCACGGTGGTCGACGTCATCCCGGTGGGCTCCGGGGATTCGTCGGGCCCGACCTGGGTCGGCGGTGGCGCGGGCTCGGTGTGGGTCGACGTCCCCAACAGCGACGCGGTCATGCGCATCGACCCGGCCACCGACAAGGTCATCGCGACCATCGCGGACACGGGGGTCTGCACCTCGCTCGTGGCGAGCGACACGGCCGTCTGGGTCGCGAGCAGCGACGGCGACGGCTGCACCGGCGGGGTCATCGAGATCGACCCTGCAACCAACCGCGTGGCGGCGCACCTGAACGCCGGAGATAGCACGGGCCCGCTCGCGCTGTCCGACCGATCCGTGTGGTTCGGTACCGACGGTGGCGTTCTCGGGCAGATCGATCCGGGCTCAGCCACCGTGACCGGGAGGGTCAAGCTGCCCGGGCCGGCGTTCGGCATGGCGGCCGGTGGTGGCGCCGTGTGGGTCACCGATCGCGAGGACAACGACCTGTTCCGGGTCCCGACGAACTGACTGCGAGCCGACCGGGTGCCCGGTCGGCCTCTTGCAGCGAACGACCCGGGAGTCAAGAATGCGATCCATGGGGCCTGGTCGTCCAGTGATGCTCCTGGGGCCCTCGCAGCCAGAGCCCGAACGCGACCGGACTGGCGCCGGTCAGGGTATGAGTGGGGCGCGTGAGCCGGCACCCGGGACCCGAGCGGCGCGCGATCGGGCCGAGGGACCGACCACCGTCGTCCTCGTCGACGACCATGCGGGATTCCGCGAGGAGGCCCGCGCCCTGCTCGAGCTCGACGGGCTGCGCGTGGTCGGTGAAGCCGCCGATGGTGCCGGGGCGCTGGCAGCGGTCGCTCGGCTCGAGCCAGCCCTGCTCGTCCTCGATGTGGGCCTGCCCGACGTGTCCGGCCTCGACCTGGTCAGAGCATTCCGACGGCTGGTACCCGACGTGGTCATCGTGCTCATCTCCGGTCGGCCGGCGTCCGAATACGGGGGTCGGGTCGCGGCGTCGACCGCCGACGCCTACCTCGAGAAGGGTTCGCTGGCCCCGGGGGTCTTCGCGGCGCTCCTGGCCGGAGTGGGCCGCCGGTGAGGGCCCGCACGGCGATCTTCGTCGCGGCCATCGCGGTGCTGGCCGGACTGGCCTCGGAGCACGTCCGGCATGTCTGGCCGCAGCCCCTGTGGATCCCGGTGGCCGATCTCGCCATCGGCTGGTCGCTCGTGGGCAGTGGCCTCGTCGCATCGGTCGCGCGGCCTAGGCAGTCGGCTGGCCGGCTGCTCGTGCTCGCGGGGTTCCTGTGGATCATGGGCGCGCCCCGCCAGTGGTTCTCCGGCACCAGCGGCAGCGATGACTTCATGCAGCTCGACGCGCTCTCCTTCACGCTCGTCGGCTGGTCGGACGTGGTCCTCGCGTTCATCGCCCTGTCGTTCGCGGCGCGCTGGCCGGAGCGCCGGCGCGACCGGGTCGCCATGGTCGGGCTCGTCGCGGCGTTCGCCTTCCAGACCACCGTCCGCCTGGTGCTGCGCGCGCCGGAGCTGGTCGGCTTCGAGCTGACCGACTCGTCGGTCGCGGTCGCGCTCGTCGGCGCAGCTGACATCGCAAGGCTGTCCGTGCTCGCTGCCACGGGCCTGCTGATGCTGCAGCGCTGGTCGGGCTCCAGCCCACCCGCCCGGCATCTCCTCGGACCGGTGCTGCTGGCGGGCGCAGCGTCGGCCCTGGTGCCGCTCTACGCGATCCTCTACCCGCTCTCCCAGTTCGGGCTCGTGGCGCCCGTGCCCGAGACCGTGGCGGTGCCGACGCTCTGGGTGACGAACGCGGTCCGGATGGTCGTACCCGTGGCCATGCTCCTCGGCATCCTCCGCCAGCGCGGCTCCCGTGCCGCGGTCGCGGACGCGATAGCGACCGTCGGGCACGTCCCCTCCTCGGACGAACTGCAGACCGCGCTGGTCTCGGCGCTCGGCGACCCGTCACTCCGGGTGCTCACCTGGGACCGGGAGGCGGGCGCCTACCTCGACGGCGCAGGACAGGCGACCGCACTGCCGGCCGGCATGAGCGGACCCACGGCCACGTTGGTCCCCGGGCCCGATGGCCCGCTGGCAGCCATCGTCCACGATCGGGTCCTGGCCGAGGATCCCGGGCTGGTGGCGGCCGGGGTGGCGATGACGCGCCTGGTCATCGAGCACCAGCAGCTGAGCCGACAGCTCCTGCGGCAGCTCGACGAGGTGCGGGCCTCCCGGGTCCGCATCCTGGAGGCCGGGGATGCGGAGCGCCGTCGCATCGAGCACGATCTCCACGACGGCGTGCAGCAGCGCCTGCTCGCCCTGGCCCTCTCGTTGCGGCGGGCATCGGCGACGCCGACGATCGACGCGGAGGCGGCGGCTGCGCTCGACCGCGGCGCGGACGAGGCACTGGGCGTCGTGTCCGATGTCCGCATCCTCGCGCAGGGCGTGCATCCCGCCGTGCTGAGCGAGGCGGGCCTGGGCGCCGCCCTGCGTGCCCTGGCGGTCCGCTCGCCCGTGCCGGTCGACGTCGAGCTCGACCTGGACGGACGGGTCGGCACCAGCGCGGCAGCCACGGGGTACTTCGTGGCCTCCGAGGCCCTGGCGAACGTCGTGAAGCACGCGTCCGCCTCGTCGGTCACGCTGCGCGCCATCGAACACGACGACTGGCTGCACCTGGATGTGTCAGATGATGGGCGCGGTGGGGCGGACCCCCGGGGCCGCGGCCTGCGGGGACTTGACGATCGGGTCACTGCGATCGGCGGCACGCTGAGCATCAGCGGGCGGCCCGGCGGTGGCACCACGGTCGCGGCGAGCATCCCGCTGCGATGACACAGACGACGGTCGTGGTGGCCGACGACTCGACGCTCATCCGCGAGGGGGTCGCTCGGCTGCTGCGGGACGAGGGGTTCGCGGTCGTCGGCGAGGTGGACGGCCTCGAGGGTCTGATCGCGTGCGTCCGCGGGACGAGGCCCGACCTGGTGGTCACGGATATCCGCATGCCGCCCGGCATGCGCGACGAGGGCATCGTGGCGGCGGGCCTCATCCGGGACGAGACCCAGGGCCGCACCGCTGTCCTCGTGCTGTCGCAGTACCTCGAGCTCGACTTCGCGATCCGCGTGCTCGAGAGCGGCGACGGGGCGGTGGGGTACCTGCTGAAGGATCGGATCGTCGATGCCGCGGCCTTCGTCGATGCTGCCCGGCGCGTCGCTCGCGGTGAGACGCTGGTCGACCCCGCGATCGTCACGGCGCTGCTGGCGCGGAGGCGTCGCCCTGAGCCGCTCGACTCGCTGACGGCACGCGAACGCGAGGTGCTGGGCCTGATGGCCGAAGGCCGCTCGAACGTCGGCATCGCGGAGCGCCTCTACCTCACGGAGAAGACGGTGGAGGGCTATGTCGGCGTGATCTTCGCGAAGCTGGGCCTCGAAGCAGGACCGGACGACCATCGGCGCGTGCTGGCGGTGCTCGCTTGTCTCGGGGAGACCCGCCCGGGCGCGCCTCATGTGGTCCGTGATGGTTGACGATCGACGCGGCGATGCGTGACCCGCGCGTTCGGCCCCGCATGTCAGCGCGCCGGGCTCCCGCACCGTCGCTCCCACGACCTTCGTCCAGGCACGGCGACGTCCCTGCTGGTGCAGCCTTGGCCGTCGGAGCGCGCGTTTCCGTGCCCGTACGGTCGATCTCGGCTCGTCCGCCGGACCGGTCGCGCGAGCCCACTCGAGCCCGGCACACGGGCTTCTTAGGCTGTGAGGTCGATGACCGTGTTGCGGACGACGGCGATGCGCGGCGGGTCACCCAGGACGACGATGCTGGCTGATACGCCGCGCGGCAGGGTGGCGTCGGGCCGATCACGAGAGTGCGATGGTGACCTGACGTGAGGATCTACCTGGCGGGCCCGTTGTTCACCACGGCCGAGCGCGAGTTCAACGTGCAGTTGGCGACCCGGTTGCGAACGGCCGGACACGAGGTGTTCGTGCCCCAGGAGAACCCGGCATCGGAGCGGACCGGGAAGGCCATCTTCCTGAAGGACCTCGCGGGCATCGACTGGGCCGATGGCGTCGTCGCGATCATGGACGGCGCGGATCCGGATTCGGGGACGTCCTGGGAGTGTGGCTACGCCTATGCCACGAAGAAGCCGGTCGTGCTGTTCCGAAGCGACCTGCGCGGCTCGGGTGACGCCGACGACATCCCCTACAACGCGATGCTGATCGGCGCGGCCGACGCGCACGTCGAGTTGCGCCTCGGGTCCGTCGACGAGGCTGCCGCCGCCATCCATGCCGAACTGCTGCGCCTCGCGCCCGGCTGAGTGTGCCGGCGATGAGTCGCCGCTCGGTCAAGGGTCAACCTCGGTACACCGCTTCCCGTACGATGGCGGCGGAGAGGAGGAAGCGGTGGCCGACCCGATCGCGGACATCATCGGCGACTATCGGGCGTTCGCCGCGCAGCAGCGCGACCGGCTGCTCGACAGGGGCATCGACATCCGCCTGTGCCGGCTCAGCCACCTCGCCGTGCGGGTGCCGGAGTGGGACCAGTACATCCACCTCCGGACCCTGCTCGAACGGCACGCGGCCGCGAACCTTGAGAACGTCTGGAACGGGCGGCCGATCTCGAAGATCCTCCTCGCCACGCCGCTCGAGGTCCTCGAGGGGATGCCGGTCCCGCTCATCGAGCTCATCCCGCCGGTCCACCAGCGCGTCTACAGGATGGGCCTTGAGCACCTCGGGGTCGTCATCGGCGACGAGGTCGATGCCTTCTCGCGGGAGCACCGCGCCGCGTTGACCGGGCAGCAGTTCCAGAGTGCGGATAACGAGCCCTACTACGTGCTCTTCGAGGACTTCACCCACGTGAAGTTCTACCGTCGCTCGCTGTATGACGCCTGCGTGCTCGAGGGCCTTCGATTCGACGGCTTCGTCCACGTCGATGGCTGGGTCCCACAGCGCTTCGTGACGGCGACCGGCCCGAACCCTCTGCCCCGGTGAACGGGCCCCTCGCGATCGCCTAAGTCAAACCCCGCGGCAAGCTCTTGGGGAGGACTCGGGAAGCAGTCTCCACCGACGTGGCCGCCGACACCTTTTTGGGTCACCTCCTGGAGGCACGGCCGCGCTCGGGTGATGGACGCCGTG
>CAVWSL010000017.1:0-8564 GCA_963757765.1 uncultured Chloroflexia bacterium | reverse complement strand
CGTGGTACCGTAGGTCGGCCGGTCGGGTGGGTGCGGCCCAGCAGACGCTGTGCGCGTCCCATAGGCCCATGGGAGACCAGGCGGCGTGATCCCTCTGACAGTGGCGCAGCTGCGCGCGTACCAGCAGATCTGTGACGCCCCCAGCGGCCACATGCTGGTCATCGCGATGGACCAGCGCGCCTCGATGCGCAACCTGATCCAGGTCGCGTCCGGGGAGGCGACCGACGCGGATCTCGATCACCGCCAAGCTCGACCTCGTGCGCTACCTCGGCAATGAGGCTCCGGCGGTGCTGCTCGACCCGAGCACCGTGGTGCCCCAGGTGGTCACCGACGGGATCCTGGCGCGTGATTGCGCGTTGATGGTCGGCATGGACGCATCCGGCTTCGACACGGACGACAAGGGTCTCCGGGTCAGCCGCATCGTCGAGGGTGTGGACGCCCGCCACGTCCGGGCGGTTGGTGGCAGCGCCGCCAAGCTGAACGTCTACATGCGACCGGACCACGAGGGCCTCGATGCCCACCCAGCCCGGATGATCGCGTCCGTGGTCGAAGACTGCGCCCGAGAGGACGTCCTGCTCGTGGTCGAGATCCTCACGTATGCGCTGGCCGGTGAGCCACCTGAGGACTACAAGGCGGCCGCGCCGGAGCTCGTGGTGCAGGCGGCGGCGATCGCGCGCGAATGTGGCGCCCAGGTCATGAAGCTCCAGTACCCCGGGTCGCTCGAGGCCTGCGCTGCGGTGACCGCTGCGCTGGGCGACATCCCGTGGGCCGTCCTGTCCGGCGGCGTGGACCACGCGACGTTCCTGGGGCATCTCCGGACGGCGCTGGCTGGCGGCGCGTCCGGGGCGATCGCCGGGCGATCGCTGTGGAAGGATTGCCTGCTGGCGGACAGTGACTCGACCGCCATCCGACTCCGCGAGGCAGCGCTGCCACGACTCCGGGAGATCGAGGCCGTCCTGGCTGAGGCCCGCCCCTAGGCGACACTCGCGATGACCCTGACATCCGTTCCCCGGGGCGTCACCATCGGCGTCGACATCGGCGGTACCAACGTGCGAGCTGCGCGGGTCGATCGCGGCGGCCGCATGACGGGTCATGTCAAGGTCCGCACCGACTCGATGCCCACGGTGGCCGAGCTTGTCGGGCATCTCGTGGAACGGCTGCTCACCGACGACGTCGATGCGGTCGGCATCGGCATCCCCGGGCGACTGGACCGGGACGGGACGACCATCCTCTCCGCGGGGTACGTCGACGTCGCGGGTCTCCGGCTCGGCGACCGGATCGGCGCCGCGATCGGCCGACCGGTAGTCTTGGACAACGACGCACATATGGCGCTCCTCGCGGAGCTTCAGGTCGGTGCCGCGGCCGCCGCCGACCACGTCGTGATGTTCACGGTCGGCACCGGCATCGGGGGCGCCATCGCCGCTTCCCGCGCGGTGCTGCGTGGCCGTGGCAACGCGGGTCAGCTCGGCCATCTCACCCTGGACCCGGGTGGGCCCGGTTGCACGTGTGGGCGCCGGGGATGCTCCGAGGTCTTCACGTCCGGGACGGCCCTGACGCGGTACATGCGCGAGGCGGGGATGCCAGGTGGCACCTCCGCAGAGGACCTGCTGCGACGCCAGGCGCGGGATCCCGTCGCCGCCGCGATCCTGGAGCGGTGGGCGACCGCCTGGCGGCTCGCCATCGACACGGCCGTGGCGGCGCTGGACCCCGATCTGGTCATCCTCGGGGGCGGCCTGGGCCATGCCGCGGTGAGCTCGCTGCGGCTGTTCGCGTCCCGGACATCCCCCTGGTTCGACTGTCCCGTCGTCCCCGCAGCCCTGGGTGATGACGCAGGGGTCATCGGGGCCGGCCTGCGGGCATTCGCGACGTGACCCAGGCCGTCCTCGTCAACGGCGTGCCTGCGTCGGGCAAGACGACCGTCGCCAGGGCGATCGGTTCGCGCCTCGAGCTGCCGGTCCTCTCCCTGGACGCGGTCAAGGAGGCCCTGTACGGCGAGCTTGGCAACGCGGGTGGCGACCGTGAGTACGGTCGGTCACTCGGGCGCGCGAGCATCCAGGCGATCTGGTCGCTCGTCGCGGACTTCCCGCCGGGATCGCGCGTCGTGGTCGAGGCCTGGTTCCGGTTGCCGCCCCACGATGTCGTGCTGCGGGGCCTGGAGCGCGCGGGTATCGACCGCTGGGTGGAGGTGTGGTGCCATGCGCCCGCCAACGTCCTCATGGAGCGCTACGCGGCCCGCACCCGCGATCCTGCTCACCCACCCGCCAGCTATGCCGTCGAGCTGGGGCAGCTGGCGGAAGTCGCGCGACCGATGGGCCTCGCGCCCGTCCGGGAGGTCGACACCACCGACCCCGCATCGCTCGACCTTGACGCGATCGCGGTATGGATCCAGCAACGGCTACGACCAGGAGGAGATCGCCGTGTCGACCACGACTGAACATCCCATCACGATCACGGGCTCGGCGATGGACCGGGCACTCGACGCCGGTCAGGGCATCGTCCGGCTCGCCCCGACCTGGGTGCCGCGGGCCTTCTGCACGCCCGGAGGTCGTCTCAAGCTGCATCCCGACGACCTCTTCCCATTCCAGGAAGGTCGGGGTGGGATCGACGAACGCTGGCTCTCGTCCACCGTGCACGCCGACAACGGCCCGCTGACGGGCGAGTCCGAGGGCGTCAGCATGGTCGTGGGTACCGGCCAGGAGCTCATCCCGTTCGACGCCTTCGTGGCGCACCACGGGGCGGCGCTCATCGGCGACCGGCTGTGGTCGACCTACCAGGGGTGGCCGATGTACTCCAAGTTCTTCGACAATCGGTCTCCCCTGCCCCTGCACGTCCACCACCGAGATGAGCATGCGGCGGCCCTGGGCAAGAAGGGCAAGCCGGAGGCGTACTACTTCGCGCCCCAGATGAACAGCCACCTCGGGACCTTCGGGACCACCTATTTCGGCCTGCACCCCGGAACGACCCGGGCACAGATCGCCGAGCGACTCACCCGGTTCGCGGACGGCGGTGACAACCGCATCACGGAGCTGTCGCGCGGGTACCGGATCCAGCTTGGCACCGGTTGGGACGTGCCTGCGGGGGTCCTGCATGCGCCGGCCAGCGTCTGCACGTACGAGCCGCAGCGGGCCAGCGACGTGGCATGCCTCTGCGAATCGTGGTCGAACGAGCGCGAGGTGATGAGCGAGCTGCTCTGGAAGGATGTCCCGGCGGACCGGGTCGGTGACGTCGACTACATCATCGAGCTGCTCGACTGGGAGCGGAACGTCGATCCGTTCTACTGGGGCCGCAACAGGATGGAGCCGGTGGAGACGCGGGCGTCCACCGCAGCCGGGGCCGGGTGGACGGAGCGATGGGTGGTCTATCTCGCCGCCGAGTTCAGCGCCAAGGAGCTCACCGTCTCGCCGGGCGCGACGGTGACGATCCGGGACACCGACGCCTACGGCCTGATCGCCATCCAGGGCCACGGCACCCTTGGTCGCCACACGTTGTCGTCACCCACCATGATCCGTTACGGCCAACTGACGGACGACGAGCTGTACGTGTCCGCGATGGCGGCGCGGGATGGCGTGACCGTCACGAACTCCGGAAGCACCGAGCCACTGGTGGTGCTGAAGCACTTCGGGCCTGGGCACGAGGAGCTCGTCGCGGACCGCGCGGAGCTCGGCGGGCTCCGCCGAGACGACTGACCGCATCCCCTTCGCAATCGATCCGAAACCGGGTCTTGACCTTCTCGACGCCGCGCCGTACCGTACCGGCAGCGCTGTCTGACAGCGCAGTCAACGACCCACGGACGGCGTCAGGGTCAACAGCGGAGGAGAACAGGTGAAGACGACTCGATTGGCTTGGGCAACGACCCTCGCAGCGGGTGCGCTGGTCGTGTCCGTCGCGCTGCCGGCGGGGGCGCAGAGCCCCAGCGCGGCACCGATGGGCAGCACGGCTCCCCTCACCGCGCCCGGCAAGACCATCACGCTCATGGTCGGCGTGAAGGGCGACCCCTTCTACGTCTCCATGCAGTGCGGCGCCCAGGAGGCTGCGACAGCCGCCGGGGTGAGCCTGGATGTCCAGGGACCAGACAAGTTCGACGCGACCCTGCAGAACCCGATGCTCGACGCCGTCGCAGCGTCCAAGCCGGACGCGCTGCTCGTGGCCCCCAATGACCGGGTCGCCTCGGCGGGGCCGCTCAAGAACATCCAGGACAGCGGCACCAAGATCGTCCTCGTCGACACCATCGTCGACGACCCGAGCATCGGCGTCAGCCGCATCGCGACGGACAACGAGCTCGGCGGCGAGAAGGCGGCGGAGGCGATGGCCGAGCTGGGCGTCGCGAGCGGCGCGAAGGTCCTCGTCATCTCTACCGACCCGGGCGTCTCGAGCGTTGATGCGCGCGTCGCGGGCTTCGGCAAGAAGGCGGCGGAGCTGGGTTACGTGCTCGTCTCCGACACCCAGTACTCACATGACAATGCCTCGACCGCAGCGCAGGTCGTGACCGCGGCGCTCGCCGCCGACCCCGATCTGCAGGGCGTGTTCGCCACCAACCTGTTCACGGCGCAGGGCGTCGCGACGGGTGTCAAGCAGGCCGGCGCCACCGGCGTCAAGGTCGTCGGTTTCGATGCCGGCCCGGATCAGATCAAGCAGCTGCAGGCCGGTGACGTCCAGGCGCTCGTCGCCCAGGAACCGTATGCCATCGGTCTCCAGGGCGTCCAGCAGGCGGTGATGGCGCTCAACGGCGTCGCCACCACGCCTGAGATCCAGACCGAATCCATCGTGGTCACCCAGGCCAACATGGCCGACCCGAACGTCTCCAAGTACATCTACAAGTCCGACTGCGGCAGCTGAGCCGCAGCTGGCTGCGTCCGCGGTCCCGGCTACGTCGTCTGACGTGATGGGGCCCGGGCGCATCCCATCCCAGGCGGGCAGCGCGACCCCACATCGGATGACCGCTGCCCCATCCCGTTTCCTGTCGCTCGTGGATCATCGCTGATGAGCAACCCTGGGCGTCCGCGACTCGCCGACGTTGCCGCGCGTGCGGGTGTCAGCCTGAAGACGGCCTCTCGGGCCCTGAACGGGGAGTATGGGGTCGCGCCCGAGACCTCGGCACGTGTCCTCACGGCAGCCCGCGAGCTCCGTTTCCGGCCCAACCGGCTGGCGCAGTCACTGGCGGGCGGCGGACCCAGCGCAGCGGTCGGCCTGCTCATCCCGGACGTGGCAGATCCATTCGTCGCGGGTGTCGTGGGCGCTGTCGAGCGCGTCCTCGCCGCGCGTGACCTCCAGCTCGTCAGCGCGAGCCACGGGGACGACTCCCATCGACAACATCAGCTCGCGAGTGCGCTCGTGGAGCGTCGGGTGGATGGGCTGCTGATCATGTCGGCGCCCGGCTCGGTCGAGTACCTGCGGCCTGACCTCGATCACGGCCTCGTCGTGGTGGCGCTCGACCGCCCGCTCGAGGGACTCGACGTGGACACCGTCACCGTGGACAACGAGGCCGGAGCCCGGGAGGCCGTCCACCGACTGCTGGCCGCCGGCCACCGCCGCATAGCGGCCCTGGCCCTGAATGTCTGCCTCTGGACCGTCGCGCGGCGGCTGGATGGCTACAGGGACGCGCTCACCGAAGCGGGCGTCCCCATCGACGACGCCCTGATCTCGACGGACCAGGAAGTCGGCCCTGCCAAGGCCGCGCTCCAGCGGATGCTCGGGCTCACGGATCCACCCTCGGCGATCCTGGCCACCAACCACATGGCGGGCCGAGCCGCCATGCGCGTGATGTTGGAGGCCGCCACCGTCCTCGATCTGGCGGTCTTCGACAGCATGGACGACAACGATCTGCTGGCTACCCCGCCGCTGGTCGTCGTGGCCTCTGGCCCCGATCGCATCGGCCAGCTCGCGGCAGAGCTGATGGTCGAGCGACTGGGCGGCCTCGACGGGCCGCCGCGACACGCCATCCTGCCCCCGATGATGCTCGGACGTGGCGAGCGAGCGACCGGGGACGGCCCGGTCCGTCAGGCGGCGATCGCATGACGATGATGCCCAGCGCACCGGAGCCCACCTACAGCCACCTGCCCCGGAGGGAGTCGCATGACCAGCGTTGATCTCTCGACGCCAGCACCGGTGCCAGATGCCGTTGCGGCAGCCCACGGCCCAGCGCTCGAGGCCCGCGCCATCGTCAAGTCGTTCGGCACCGTCCGCGCGCTGCGCGGCGCCTCCTTCGAAGCGTACCCGGGCGAGGTGACGGCCCTCGTCGGTGACAATGGTGCGGGCAAGTCGACGCTCATCAAGGTGCTGTCCGGTGTCTACGCGCCCGACGCCGGTGAGGTTGTCGTGGATGGCGATGTCGTCCATATGAGCACCCCTCGCGATGCCGCGGCGCTGGGCATCGAGACCGTCTATCAGGACCTGGCGCTCGCCCCGGACCTCGACGCGGCGGCCAACGTGTTCCTTGGCCGGGAGCTGCGCCGCTACCGGATCCTCCACGACCAGGGGGAGATGCGCCGCCAGACCGCGGCCCGCTTCAAGGACTTGGGCGTGGGGCTGGTACAGGACCTCAGGGTCCCGGTCGCATCCTTCTCGGGCGGCCAGCGCCAGTCGGTGGCCATCGCCCGAGCCGCGATGTGGGCACAGCACGTGATCATCATGGACGAGCCCACCGCAGCGCTGGGCGTCATACAGACCGCCAAGGTCCTTGACCTCATCCGGACCGTCCGCGACCGGGGGCTGGCCGTCGTGCTGGTCTCCCATAACCTGCGCGAGATCCTGGAGGTCGCCGACCGCATCGAGGTCATGCGTCTGGGTGCACGAGTCGCCCGCTTCCGCACTGGCGAAGCCGACATCGAACGTCTCATCGCGTCGATCTCCGGTGCCTATGCCAACGAGATGCCGGCATGACCCGCGCAGACAAGGCCGCGCTCAACGCCGAGCTGGCGGCCGAGAACGCCGAGCTGGCCGCCGAGACCACGACCGACGTCACACTCAATGCCGAGCCCGTGCCCTCCCGGTGGCGGCGGCTCGCATCCCAGCAGGTGTTCATCACGCTGGGCTTCCTGCTGGCCCTCATCGTCATCTTCTCGATCCTTGCCCCGGGCAAGTTCGGCACCGCCAGCAACCTCTCGCTGCTCGCCCAGAACGTGGCCATCCTCACCATCGTGAGCATCGGCACCACCTTCGTCATCGCCACCGGCGGCATCGACCTGTCCATCCCGAGCGGCATCATCCTGGGCGAGGTGTTCGCCGCGAATGCGCTCAAGCACCTCCCGGCAGGTGACGGCTACGCCATCGACATCGCGGCCCAGGACACCACATGGACCATCATCCTGGTGGCCCTGGGCGCGGCGGTCATCGCCGGGCTCATCATGGGCTCCATCAACGGCCTGCTCGTCGCGTACCTGCGCATCCCACCCATGCTCGCGACCCTGGGCACGCTGGGCGCGGGTTTGGGCGTGGCGCTCCTCATCCAGAACGGCGTGAACGTGGCGTCGTACGCGCTCGCCCCGGTGGCCGACAACGACGTCATGCCGGGTATCTCGAACCTGGTGCTCATCGCGGCAGCGGTGGTCGTCGTCGGCTACATCGGGATGCACATGTCGATCTTCGGCAGGCACACGCTTGCCATCGGCTCCAGCGAGGAGGCCGCACGACGCGTCGGCCTCAACGTCCAGCGGCACCTGCTCAAGGTCTACATCGTGGGCGGCCTGGCCAGTGGGTTCGCGGGGTTCGTCTCCCTCTCCTACTTCACGACCACGTCGGTCGGCGGCCACACCACGGACAACCTGCAGGCGATCACCGCGGTCGCGCTCGGAGGCACCAGCCTTTTCGGCGGCGTGGCGACCATCATCGGCACGGTCATCGGGGTGTTCATCCCGGCCGTGCTCCAGAACGGGTTCATCATCATCAAGGTCAACCCGTACTGGCAGCTCATCGCCGTGGGCGTGGTGCTCGTGATCGCGGTCGCTCTTGACCAGTGGCGACGACGCGGCCAGAACCGCCGCTGACCAGGCCCGCCAGCGTGCGCTGACTGCGGCCCGCCCTGCCTCACGCCAAGGAGCCCGAGAACCCATGAAGGCCGTGGTCTACGACCGTCCCAGGAGCTACGTCATCACGGACGTGCCCGTGCCCGTGCCCGGGCCCGGACAGATCCGGATCAAGGTCATCCAGGTCGGCCTGTGTGGCACGGACCTGCACATCCACAACGGCGAGTTCATGGCCGCCTACCCGCTGACGCCCGGTCACGAGCTGGTGGGCGCGGTGGACGCCTTCGGGGAGGGCGCCGGTCGGTTCCGGATGGGTGAGCAGGTGACGGTCAACCCGAATGTCCACTGCGGCCGCTGCGACTACTGCCTGTCCGGCCGGCTGATCCTCTGCTCCGGCCTGAAGGGCATGGAATCCAACTTCCCGGGCTTCTTCGCGGAATATGTGACCGTGCCCGAGAACCTGGTGTTCTCCACGGACGGCCTGCCGCTCGATACCGCCGTGTTCAGCGAGCCTGCCGCGTGCGCGACGCACGGGCTGGAGAACCTCCACGTCCGGCCGGGATCCAGTGCGCTCGTGTTCGGTGCCGGTCCGACCGGCCTGCT
>CAVWSL010000016.1:0-113000 GCA_963757765.1 uncultured Chloroflexia bacterium | reverse complement strand
TGAACCGCACTGACATCCATGGAGACTCCAGCAGTTGGAGGAACATGGAGCCATGGCAGTCACGAGCAGCAGCAAGGGCCCGGGACCGACACCCCGCGTCTATCCACCGGAGCTCAAGGAACGGGCGGTCCGGATGGTCCTGGAGTCGTTCGACCGGGGTGACCAGCGCTTCGGCACGGTGACCCGCATCGCGAGGCAGCTGGGCATCGCCCCGGAGTCCCTCCGCAAGTGGGTCGTCCAGGCCGAGATCGACCGGGGCCAGCGACCCGGCACCAGCAGCGAGGATGCCCGTCGCATCGCGGAACTCGAACGGGACAACCGGGAGCTGCGGCGGGCCAACGAGACCTGAAGGCCGCGTCGGCTTTCTTCGCGGCGGAGCTCGACCGCCCACAGCGACGATGAATGCCTTCATCGACGCCCATCGCGACACCTTCGGGGTCGAGCCGATCTGCCAGGCACTGGCGGTCGCCCCAGCCACCTACTACGCATCGCGCTGCCGGCCACCATCGGCACGGTCCATCGCCGACGCCGCCCTGAAGCCCGAGATCAGCCGGGTGCACACCGCCAACTTCGAGGTCTACGGCGTGCGCAAGGTCTGGCACCAGCTCCGGCGCGAGGACATCCCCGTGGGACGTGACCGGGTCGGTCGCCTCATGGGCAGCCTGGGCCTGTGTGGTGCCAGCCGCACGAGGCGCGTCCGGACGACGTTCCCCGCCGCAGTGGCGACGAGACCCGCCGACCTCGTCGAGCGGGTCTTCAGTGCATCCGCTCCCGACCGTCTCTGGGTGGCCGACCTCACCTACGTCTGGACGCGCACGGGCTTCTGCTACACCGCCTTCATCATCGACGCCTTCAGCCGCGCGATCACCGGCTGGCGGGTATCGCACTCACTGCGCACCGACCTCGCGCTCGACGCCCTCGAGATGGCCATCTGGTCCCGCGGCGACGCCGACCTCACGGGGCTCGTCCATCACAGCGACCGGGGTGTCCAGTATCTGGCCATCCGTTACACCGAGCGGCTCGCAGACGCCGGGGTCGTGAACTCCGTGGGAAGCGTGGGGATTCGTACGACTGTGAGACTTCGGCGGCCGCCTGGACGGCCTGACCACTCGCTACGACTGACCGCTGGTGTCCTGGCTGTTGACCTGTCGGTCGCCCCGGTGACGGACCATCGGCGCGCTGGCCGAGCGGGCAGTGACCGCATAGGAGCCTGATCCACCAGGTCCCATCACAGTCCTGTCCGCCCGCCCGGTCCGCGTGCTGCAAGCCCTCGGGAAGGACGGCAGCCATGGATAGCATCTCCCACCAGGATCGCGTGCGGCGGGTCGCCATCGGTATCGACACCCACAAGCACATCCACGTCGCGGTCGCGCTCGATGAGCTGGGCGGCCGGCTCGGTGAGCTGACCGTGGCCACCGACCGTGCCGGTGCCGAGCAGCTGGAACGCTGGGCGACGGGCCACGGCCACGTCCTGGCCTTCAGGATCGAGGCACGCCTCGTATGGCGCGGGCATCACCAGCCACCTGCGTCGCCAGGGTCACCGGGTGGTCGAGGTCAACCGGCCCGACCGGCGCGACCGGCGCATGAACGGCAAGAGTGACGCCCTCGACGCCGAGAACGCCGCCGTGCGGTGCTCTCGGGCCGGGCCACCGCGACACCCAGGACAGCCAAGGCCAGGTCGAGTCAATTCCCCAGATCAAGATCGCCAAGGACACCGCGGTCAAGTCGCGGAGCCAGGCCCTCATCACCCTCAAGACGCTCGTCGTCACGGCACCACCGGAACTCCGGGAGACGCTCGACGGGCTCACGAAGATGGTCCTCATCGAGCGCTGTGCCGGCTTCCGGCCGGGACCGGTCACGACACCCCTCGCCGCGGCCAAGCATGCCCTCCGCGGACTCGCCCGCCGGTGGCAGCGGCTGCAGGTCGAGTCGGGACCACGAGCAGCATCTCGCGGCGCTGACCGAGGCGGTGGCACCGGCCATGGTCGCGGCCTTCGGCATCGGCCCCGACACGGCCGCCGAGATGCTGATCGTGGCGGGCGACGATCCGCGCCGGGTACGGTCGGAGGGTGCCTGGGCCAGGCTGTGTGGCGTGTGTCTCCAGTGCCTGCGAGCAGCGGCAGGACGAGCCGCTACCGGCTGAACCGCGGTGGCCATCGCCAGGCGAACGCGGCGCTCTACCGGACCGTCATCGTCCGGCTCCGCTTCCACCAGCCGACCATCGACTACGTCGCTCGCCGGACGGCCGAGGGCAAGACCAAGGCCGAGTTCATCCGGTGCCTCAAGCGCTACGTGGCGGAGAGGAAGGTCTCGGTGTATCTCCGCCCAGCCCGCCACCTGGCGGTGACGCCCGATCTGGCGGCTTGACGACTATAAGAGCTTCAACGCCCTCGCCGAGACCGTCAACGGCCTCTACAAGGCCGAGCTCATCAACCGCCACGGTCCCTGGCGATCGACCGAGCAGGTCGAGCTGGCGACATCGGCCTGGGTCCACTGGTGGAACACCCAGCGGCTGCATGGCGCCTGTGGCGATGTCCCGCCAGCCGAGTACGAGGCGGCATACTGGGCCACCCGTCAGGCGACCCAGGCGGCATAGACCCTATCCCCGGAGTCTCCATCAGGACCAGTGCGGTTCACCCTTGGCACTCAGAGCTGGGGTGCCTCCCGGGACCTGGCGACCCGCCCATGGGAGGCGTGCCAGTTCAGTGAGGATAGGACCCGATTTCCACGCTATCAGGCCGTCCGTTGCCTCCAACCACGAGAATGCGTCCGTCGGTTAAGAGTCTTGCCGTCGCCCATTGGCCTCGTGCGTGGCGCATGACCTGCTGCCGCCTTGTCCCGCCCGGCTTCCACGATTCGGAAGATCCGACCGAGTCGCCGAACGTCGCCACCACCGTCGCATCCGGTCGGCGCACGAGCGCGACCCCTGCGCCCCGCGCCTGCTTCATCGACGGGCCCGCGCTCCAGGTCTGCCCGACCGGCGACCACAGTTCCGTGGTTCGCAGCGCGGCAAGCTGGTCCGCTTGGCCGGTGCCGCCCGCGACGAGGACCCGGCCGTCCTTCAGAAGGACGGCGCCTGCACCCCAGCGCCCTGCATGGAGCGGCTTCGCCTTCGTCCATGTCTCGCCGCTTGGATGGAAGATCTCGACCGACGAGAGCGGCGTGAACCCGTTGTCGGTGCCTCCGATCACGAGCACGCGTCCGTCGCCCAAGCCGATGGCCACGTGGAGATATCGTGGTGTGGTCATGGTGTGCCGGGTCGGTCGCCAATGGTTGCTCTTCGGCTCATATATCTCGGAGCCGGCCGGGCCCACTGCGAGGACAAGACCGCTCGGCAGTAGGGTCAGGGTGTTCAACGCCTCAGGCATGATGGCGGTCGAGCACAGTCCGCCCGAGCGAATGAATATCTGCCGGCGGTAACCGCAGGACACGGGAGGCGATACCGGTGAAGAGAGCGGATGACATGCTCGGCCTGCTCTCGGTCATCGGGAGATGCTGCTCATCGCTGGTCCCGTCGACGGGGCCGCTCCATCACCTGCCCACGACACGCTCACTGGGCGGACCGGTGTCCATCGCCTGCCCGATTCCGAAGAAGCTCCGGCTGGACGGTGCCGGTGCGGCTACGTGGTGGAGGGCGAGGGCTACCACGACTGGATCCGACAAGATCCGCGTCGTGGCCCAAGTGGCGTACCCTCGCGGGGTGAGACGTCTCAGTGGCTGGCCGCGCGCATCGTCATCCAGTACTGGAAGGACGAGGCCAGGCACAAACGCGCCGTGTCGTCGTGGCAGGGGCGCAACGCGACCCCCAAGAACAAAGGCCGACTTCAGTGCGCGCTCGATGATCGTCGACTCACGGCCGCAGACGCCAGCGGAATGAGGCTCGCTGTCGCCATCGTCACTTCTGTGGCGGTGACCCTAGGCATCTGGATGATGATGGCCGCACAGTCCTCGGGCTCCGGTGCCGTAGCAGCGCCGTCTTGCCAGCTGCCGTCGCCCTCGCCGTCGTACCCCAGCCTCTCGCCCTCGCCGTCGTACCCCAGCCTCTCGCCCTCGCCGTCGTACCCCAGCCTCTCGCCCTCGCCGTCGTACCCCAGCCTCTCGCCCTCGCCGTCGGCGGGGACCTACACGGCCATCTTTTCCGGTGACGCCACCGGGGGGACCCGCGTCACCGCTGAGCTGCGTGCGTTCCTCGAATCGCACGACGGCCAGCATGTCGCGCTCGCCCCCGACGGCATCTATCGGGTGTCATCGCTCACCATTACTGCCCATGGACTCACGGTGGACTTCCGGGGAGCCCGCCTCGTCGGCGCGCGCCCAGGGGCACCGGGGATCCTGCGACTCGTCGACGCGACCGATATCGTCCTCAACGACGCATACGTGGTGGGCACGGGCTACAAGTGGGAGGCGACCGCAGGCAAGCCCGCCGACAATCAGGATGCCCTCCAGGGAGAAGCAGGTATCCATGTGAGCGGGGGTTCGAACATCATCCTCAACCGGCCCAAGACCCGCGACACCCGAGGCGACGGGATCTACGTCGGCTACCAGCCGGGCAACAACGAACCGGCGACGGGGGTCGTCATCGTCGACCCGAACATCCGGCGAGCCTCTCGCAATGGCATCGCGCCCGTGGCTGGGCAAGTCACCGTGATCGGCGGCCACATCGCGCGGACCGGCCTCTTCGGCATCGACTTTGAGCCGAACGACGATGTCGGCGCGCGATCCATCGACGGGCTCGTCGATGGCGTGGACATCCGGCGCGTCACCGACCTGCCGGCCACCGCATCGCACGCCAGCGGCCCCTACGCAGTCGCGGCCGGCGGCTACTCGGGTGCCACCAAGGCGCGCATCGAGGTTCGGAACCTTACGGGAGATCGACTGCGGATGACCATACGGGACACGACGAAGGTCCTCGTCTGCGGCAATATCTCGCGTAAGCGCACCACGGTGGACATCACCGGTGGGACTGACGTGGCCTTCTTTGGCAATGTGCGCATGACGAGGGAGTGACTCACACTTTGAGACAGTGGCCAGTTCGGCCAATCTGCTGCACCGCTAACATCAACCGGGCACACGCCCCCTCGTCGAGGTCGGCAAGCGCATGGCACGTATGTCCTCCTTGGTGGTCGGCACGGGGCACCTCCAATGGCCAGATCACCGCGGTGCACGCGGTCATCGGATCGACCCACGATGCGACCGAGTTCGTCCGGGTCTATCTGCTCGGTTTCGTCGCGCTGGCAGTCCTATCGAGATAGGTGCCGGTCGCTTCGAACGTTGCTCCCACCAATCGCGAGCCGACGTCGTTGAGGTGAATGTCGTCACGATAGAGGTCGATGTTGTCCAGAACGGGGTCGCATGTTCCGGACCGGCAGATAACGTCCGCCGGCCTGATGAATGTGACCTGAGGATGTTGGCGTTGGATGGAAGCCCACACGGTCGCCTCGGGTTGCTCTGGGGCCGTGCAAGACCAGGCGGTGCCATACATCAGCCGACGTATCGGGCAGGTGGCCCCACCTGGTATCTGGGGGTTCTTCAAGACCACGTCAACGTGGATACCTACCGCAAGAAGGCGGTCGATCGCGCCTGTAATCAATCGGCCGGCGTCGTCATCGGTCGGCCAGGACGCGGCCAGGATGACCCGCCGAAAACCAACATTCTCGACATATCCGAACGCCCTCTCATTGCGTGCTAGGCAGTCGTCGGCATGGCTCGATAGGCCCTGGGTGACATAGCCCGGGATCGGCGGGCAGCCGTCCATGGTGTAGTCCATGAATGCAAGCCCTTCTGACTGTGCCATCACATCGACCATGCCCGAGTACGCATTAGCGATGGAGTCGCCCAGCAGGATCCCATCCAGTGGCGCGGTGGGCTGTCCAAGCCGGCACGATGTGTCTGGTGGCGTCGAATACAGTGCCGCGGGCACATGGCAACCTGCCCGCAGTTCATCTGGGTGCGTTGCGACCATCCCCTCCAAGGAGCTCACCTCCGAGTCGAAACGGCCGGGCATCCCCCCGGTCCGCATCATCATCAGCGCGAACACCGCGAAAGCGGTCGCAGGAACGACGAGGCGGAGGACGGCAACCCGCCGGAAGGTCTGCTGCGAGCCGCTGCGCCGGAGCGGGCCCTCGACGAACCGCCACGTCGCAAACGACGCGATCGCTACGAAGATGACGACACCGACTGCCACGACCGCATCGATGGTGATGCCAACATATCGGAGGTACGCGATCACGGGCCAGTGCCACAGATAGATGGAATAGGACGCTAGCCCGATCGCGACCAGCGGGGCAGTTGCGAGCAGACGCGCGCTCGCGCTACGCCGGTTGGTGCCGGCGTAGATGACTAGGGCAGCTCCGAGGCAGGGGAGCAAGGCATTCACACCCGGAAAGGACGATCCTGGGGCCAGGAACAGCAGCCCGGCGCCCAGCAGGACGAAACCGAGGATCCCTGAAACCGTGGCCGTCCGCGGTGCCGGGTTCGTCCGACCTCGCAGCCAGAAGGCAAGTGTCCCCCCGATGGCGAGCTCGAAGAACCGGGTCGGTAGCAGGTAGTACGATGCGGAGGCGAAGTGCTGTGCCCCCCATTCTGACGCGACGAGGGCGAGGACCGCGGCGAGTGCCGCCGTGGCGAGGACCCATCCCCCCTTCAGTCGGACCAGGATTAGGACGAAAGCCGGCCAGAGCAGATAGAACTGCTCCTCGACCCCGATGGTCCACGTGTGCAGCAGCGTGGCCTCGCTTGTGTTGGCGTCGAAGTAGTTGCCGTACTCGCGCCAGAAGAAGATGTTGGATGCGCCCACGAGACTGGCCACGGCGCTCTTCGCGTACAGGACAAGGTCACGCGGGGACAGGATGACGACACTGAAGAGCGCAGTCGTTCCGATCACTACTACTAGCGCGGGAAGGATCCGGTTGATTCGGCGCTTGTAGAAACCTCGGAACGAGAACTTTTTGGCGGCCACGTCTCCATGGACGAGGGTCGTGATAAGGAAGCCAGAGATCACAAAGAAGACGTCGACCCCGGTATATCCTCCCGGGAGCCAGTCGGGACCTAGGTGGTGGATGAGCACGGCCAGTACGGCCACGGCGCGCAGCCCGTCGATGTCGGGTCGGTACGTGGCTTGCGGGTTATCGGCGACCTTCATCCCACGCCTCTTACCTGCCTCGTCGGTAAATCCGTCTACGCGCAGCGCGGCCAGGCCGTCCACCGCCGGCCAGGACCAAGGTCCCGAGGGCCCATCATTCGCCCTAGCGCTTGGCCGGCAAGGGCCGGGGGCGAGAAGTCGCGGCGAGGGTGTAACCACATAAGAACGCCAGTCTGCCTGTGGAGCTTTGACGGGCCCGACGGCGTCCCCCAACACCCCCGAGCTGGCACGGAGACCCGGCCGAGACCGGAGCGGCGCGACTGCGCGAGGCGGGTCGCGTCGCGTGTCCCCATGGCCGCCCAGCAGGAACCCGGGTACGAGGGCGATGACTCATCGAGGTGCGTCCCGCCATCCTCAGGGCTGCCCGTGCCGCTTCTCTCGGCTAGGCCAGTGCGACAAGCGGCTCGGCGGCTCTCAGCCCCCGACTAGGATGTCCGCCACGGTGTTGTCGTACACGTTGTCGCCCGCAACACAGTGCGTGGTGCTCGACGGACCGTAGTAGTCAAAGAAGGACCGGATGCCATAGCTGTTGTGGTGGATGGTGCTGTGGTCGTTGCAGGTAGCCTCATCCCCCTCGTCCCCCGAGAACACCCCGGAGCCGGCGTTATGGTGGATGGAGCTGTGATCGTTGAGGATGACGGCGAACCCCTCAAGGCTTACTCCAGAGCCCGCATTGTGATGGATCGAACTGTGGTCATTGAGCACGACGGTCTGGTTGTCGGTCCCGTCAATTCCTGGGCCGCCGTTATGGTCCACGGAGCTGTGGCCGTTCAGGATGATCCGGGCCAGGATGAACCCGTGGATCCCCGTCCCCGCGTTGCCGGTCACCGATGTGTGTCCGTCGAGGACGAGCGTGCCGCTCAGGCCGACACCGGCGCCGAACTGGTTACCGGTCACATCGACGTCCTTGAGGGTGGCCGTGACCTTGCGGCCGCCCACGCTGATCCCGGTGCTCCCGCGGGTCACCGTGAGGTTGTTGATCAGGACCGAGGTGTCCACATCAGTGCCAGCGGCCGCGATCGTCAGGACCGGCCCCGCGAAAGCGCCGTCGAGGATCGCTCCGTTGGCACCCGCGATGGTGAGGTCCTTGTCGATGGTCGTCAGCCCGATGCAGCTGCCCGTCACCTTCAGCCGGTCACCCACCGACGCACCGTCGACTGCTGACTGGAGCGTCGTGTACGTGGTCCCACCGACCCTGACCTGGCATCCTGAGTTGCCTCCCGGCGCGGCCAGCGACGCAGGTGTCGCCGCCCCCAGTAGCCCTGCGGTGGCCAACGTGACCAGCAGCACTCGCATTCGGCGCATGGCGTTAACCCTCCTCGCCGACCCGTGACGCACATTCTGGGTGGCGCGCAGCGGTGCCGACTCGGTACCCCTCATACCACAACGCATGCGGCTCGGCAAGGCCCGAACGGCCGCCGGACCGAGGCTGTCCCATCCCCGAGTGGACGCGACACCCGTGGTGATCGGCCCCGGGCCAATCTGTCGCGGCGCATCCAGCAGCTACCTAGCCGTTGTCACTCGGAGGTCGTTGACGACCATCGAGGGTGAGCGTCCACTGCGGTAGGGTCTGAGGCGGCTGAGAATCCGGGCCGGTGCGCCCTGGCCGAACCTGGGATCGCTTTGGGCAATCACTGCCGAGGTCTCGCCTCACTGGACGTATGTCCAGAATTCTGCCAAATGGTGGTGCCCGAAGGCACCATCTGTTGGTCCCGGTGGTTCTCCGCCAGGGGTCCCGCTGGTACGTTCGGGCGGGAGTGACTGCGCCTTCCCCACAGCTGTGTCCGTCTCTGGTTCCTGGGGGGGTCCTCGCGATGTCTCGTTCCCGGGCCGCTGCCACGTCCCTGCTCGCGGTGGCCCTGCTCGCAGGGACTGGCCTACGGGTCCTCGCCAAGGACGCGCCAAGGGGACCGGATGCGGTCCTCGAATACTCCACCAGCGATGGCACTCAGGCCGGCACCATCACCGTACGCCAGATCGAGGATCCGTTCACCGGCTTCACTCCCGACGACCCGCCAGGTCCCGATCAGCGGTACGTGGAACTCACGGTGCGGTTCGAGGCGCACTCGGACAAGCCCTTCGATGCACAACCCTCGCGGATCGTCATCCAGGACAGCGACGGGTTCATCTGGGGAGCCACGGACATCAACCGGCCGGCCGATGCGCTGCCACCCTCGGTCAGCGACCAGGGACTCGCACCCGGCGACCGGGTGACAGGCGTGATCGGATACGCCCTGCCCACGGATGCGGTCATCGATGAGATCCTGTACAGCCCGCAGCCCGCCGAGGACCCCACGATCCAGTACCGGCCGGAGACCGGCGCCCGCCTGCTCACGATCCTCGACCAGCTGCCCAACGAGGTGCCGGCGCTGGGGACCCCCGTCTCCGACGTCAGCCCCGATGGCAGCGCCGCGGGCACCCTGACGGTCAGCGGCATCACCGATCCGTTCACGCCATTCGTCCCCCAGGGGTCGCCGGCCCCCGACGCCCCGGGAACCAGCCTGGCCCCCGGCAGCCCATCGACCGGCGCGGCGCTCGATCCCGACCTGCGCTACGTGCTCGTCGACGTGGTCTTCGAGGCCGACCCCGCCAAGCCGTTCCAGTCCGCGCCCTGGTTCATCGTGCTCCATGACACGGATGGCAACCAGTGGGGATACACCGAGATCGCCCTCCCGCCGGATGCGCCGACCAGGGAGGTCGCGAACCGGCGGATGGGCCCTGATGACCGGATATCGGGAGTCGTCGGCTTCGCGATCCCGAAGGACGCGGTCATCGACGAGGTGATCTACGAGCCGCCCTATGCCGCGCGTCGTATCCCGATCGCGGATCTCACTGTCGCGAAGTGACCGAACGGTGGACATCGGGCGGGAGACCACGGATACGGGCGACGGACACGCGGCACAGCCATCGGTCCCGGAGGTCCGCGACGGCCATCGCCCCGATGACCGATGGCTCCGGGTCGCGACGCTCCTCGCCCTCGGGTCGCTCATCGTGGGGTGCTGGTTGCTGCTCACTTCCGGACGGTAGCCAGGCGGGCCACCTCGCGACACTAAAGCTGTCCCGCCACCTGGGGACGCTGCCGGACTACATGGTCAGCGGCCATCCAACGCGTCCTAGGTCATGGTGAGGGCGCCGGTACACGGGACCGATGAGCGGACGGGACGGCGCGAGGGGCGAGGCCGGCCGCGCTCGGCAAGCTAGGATGCCCGCCCGTTGCGAGGGCGGGCACCTTGACTGACCTAGTCAGCGAGGGCAGTCCACCACCGAGAAGCACTCCCCGCCGTGGTAACTGCCTATCGTGTCGGTGCCCGGGCCGCCGTAGAAGGTGCCGCTGAAGTAGGCGTCGAAGTCGTCACCCGGGCCGCCGTAGAACGTCCCGCTTGCGAGGCCGACGTAGTCGTCACCCGGGCCGCCGTAGAAGGTGCTGCTGCTGCGGAACAGTTCGATGCGGTCGTTACCGGCACCGCCGTAGAAGGTGCCACCCGGCATCTCTCGGACAAAGTCGTCACCCGGGCCGCCGTCGACCGTGCCGCCGTTCTGGAATGCGACGTACTCGTCCCCGGGACCGCCGACGAACGTGCCGTCGCTATTGACCTGCCAGACTTCGTCGTTGCCGGGACCGCCGACGAACGTGCCGTCACCGCCCAACTTCCACACGGAGTCGTTGCCCGGACCACCGTCGAACGTGCCACCGGTCAGGAAGCCATGGACCCCGTCCGTGTCCTGCACGCTATCATCGCCACCTCCGCCCCGGAACGTGCCGCCGGTCATGTTGCCGTATACGACGTCGTTCCCGGGACCGCCGCACAGGACGTCTCCTGCCACCACGTTGCCTCCGTTCAACGGGTAGACACCACCCTCATCCGGGAAGGTGTAGGTGCAGGCCTTGGCCGACACGGGCACGCCACCGACCACAACGGTCATGGATGCGAGCAGCGCGGTGGATGCGAACAGCGCCGCAGTGCGACGTAGCTTGGTCGTCTCCATATCGAGATCTTCCTCCGCCGACTCCGGGCACACATTCGAGGTGGTGCTCAGCGGTGCCGACCGTCTGGCAGGCTAGAGTCCTTGGCGCGGCTGGCGCAAGAGCCATTCGGCACCTGACCGCGCAGGGTCCGTTCGGTAAGTGCCGATCACCATCATTTTCATAGCGGCGCCGCCCTCCACCCCCGAGCCCAGGGACTCGGCCGAGATCGGGACGGTGCGGAGGGGCGAGGCGGTGCCGCTGCGCTTGTCCTCCTCAGCCGTAACAGCCCCTTCGTCTCATGAGGTCGTCGACGTATCTCATCAGGTCTGTCTGTGCCTCCATCCGGTCGATGTCGCCTGCCGCGGTCGCGCGGTCGTGACCGGCAGCGGCGTTATCGAACTCGGTCTGGAGCGCGGCACAGCCTTCCCCATCGATCCGAGCCTTCAGGGTCGAGACGAAGTGGGTCCAGAACCCGACCGTGCCAGCGACGGGGGCAGCACGAAGAGCGGGTCCGTGGGGTGTCGCGGCCGGCGCTACGTTCACGGCCGGCGCTACCAGGTTCACTGCCGGCCTCGTCCCGCTGGTGTTGGGCGGGGGCTTCGACACGACCATGAACGCTACGAGGCCGACGACCAGGATGACCAATGTCGCACCGACCATCCATGCCGGCGGTGTCATCGTCGGACGTTTGGTAGCTCGCCCTGCCTCGGCCGGCCACAGCCGCCCCGTGTCCGTCGGTCCGTTCACGACTCGCGCAACGCGAGCAGGAACTGGCGGACTCGCGGGCGCTGCCGGCTCGACCCATACCGACTCGCGGTGCGGCTGGTGATACGTGACTCGCAGACCACCGCTGTCGATCTCGCGGTGCAGTGGGACCCAGCCGTACTGGTACGCAGCGACCTTGTCAGTCTGGTAGGCAGCCTCTCGCTGCTCGGGCGTGCCTGTGTAGAGCTGGGTGCGGGTGGGATCCGCCATGCCGACCCTCCCTCTTGTTCATTGATGTCTCCGAAGTGGGCCACGGAGCCAGCCTGTCGGGCAAGTGCCATAAGGCATGGAGGCGACACCGAGGCCAGCCCCAAGAGCCGCCGAGGCCGCCGGCATCGTTGTTCCCCCGCGACACCGTGCCAGGCATGGTCGTTCTACCCGCGCGACAACGGATCAGGTCGATGTGGTCACGCCGTCGCAGGGGCTGACCGGCGCCTGGCCCACGCGTCATCCGATGACAAACCTCGGTACGAAGGTCGGGGGGACCTAGGTGCGGTGCGGTGTCATCGTCGATGCGACGACACCTTCGTGAGGATCACGCCCATGCCTGCTGATCTCATCTGTCCACGCTGTCATTCGCTCAACATGAGCAATGCGAGCGCGTGCTACTCCTGCGGCCTGGAAGTCCGACGCAATAGCACTGCACCGCCCCCTGCTTCCGCCAGGTCCGCTCAGGTCGCGGCACCTGCTCCGGCACTCCCTGTCGCGGCACCTGCTCCGGCACTCCCTGTCGCGGCACCTGCTCCGGCCGTGGCACCTCCATTCGATGCGCGCCTCTGGCGAGGCGCCCCGCTAACCGCCGACCCATCGGCTTCCGAGGGGCTGGCGGCCTTCCTCAGTGCCGTGCGCCTGTTCCTCGCATTGGGGCGCTTGGTCTGCATCGCGGTCGCGGTGTCCTCCTTCTCCGGAGCCGCCCAGGAGTTCACGAGCTATCTCGGGAGCGCCAACACCGGGTTGGGGAAACTCTGTTTCGGCCTTGGGGCTCTTGCCCTGGCCTACGCACTCCCACGCCTGTCCGATGTGCAGCGGCCGGTGCTAGGCAGCCCGTGATCCATCGCCGTGCCTCCGCGTGCGGGGCTACCCGCGCGTAGGCCGGCGATAAGAGCGCATCGCCATCATCCACGTCCCGGCGTCGCCCTCCACCCTCGAGCTCGGGGATCTGGCATCGACCAGAACGAGTGACAGGGCGGGGCGGGTCGCGAGTCTCAGGGGGCCTTAGTAGACCCCGGCGACGGCTGACATACCGAAGCCCATTCGGCGCCGGTCAGCACTCGGTCCCACAGAGCTTCGAGTTCGACGCATCCGAGTGCAGGAAGGTCGCCGAGGACGGTGTCGAGTCCTTCTTGGCGCAGCATCCCGGAGCCGAGGTCGAGTCGGTAACGGTCGAGGCCAACAAGGTCACTAGGGTCTGTTACACGCTCGACGACACGTCAGCGTGCTTGTCCGTCTCGACGTAGCCCTCCCCGACCAGCTCGCTATCCCGGACGGCCGCCTGGGCGGTCAGCACCATCAACGTCGCTTTCCTGTGCCGGGTTGCCCCACATATACCCGGGACAGCCCGATCTCGTCGGGGACCGGAACTCGGGGGATCGGCTTGATGGACCGGAACTCCTCGTGGAGGCGCTCGAGCGTCTCCGTTAGGCGTCCCGGCGCGGCACCTTCGCCAACCTCTTGATACGCCCGATGCAGCTCGCTCAGCGCACGTTCTGGGAGTTGCCCGGACGGCCGGTCGTCATCCGGCAGGAACTCCACCTTCCAGTCGTCACGAAGCCGAATGAGACGCAGCACGCGTTCATCGCCGATCCACAGATGCAATCTAGTGCCCAGGTCGCCTGGGGTGCGGGTTATGCCATGTGCCCAGAGAGAGTCGACCAACTCGATCGACAACCGGACGTCGTTTGGCCTTGGCTCAGCTTCGCCTATCACACGCCCCACCTACAGTCCCAGAGCCCACTCGGCATCGTTGCACGCCTTGATCTTGACGCCCGCTCGCGCATAGATACTCCGCCCCTGGTCGTAGACCTTGCGCGTGTCCTCGCGGAGCTTGACGGCGGCGTCTATCGTGGCCCGCCACCTGGCCACCTGGGAGTCCACCTGCGCATCTACCTCGACGGCACGCGAGCGGCCCTCGGCCGCGGTTAGGTACGGCGCCGCCGCCTCAGGGTGTGCAGCGATCGCCCGATCGAGCGCATCGGCGCGCGTGTTCACCAGCGCGATGGCATTCCGATATTCGTCAACCTTCGAGCGAGCGGCGACCGCCCACATGCCGGCGGGCGAGAAGTTGTAGTCCTCGCAGAAGAAGTGCTCGTAGTCATAGCCGAAGCCGAACATGGAGTGGAACCAGTCCGCAGCGGACTTCTTCGACGACTGCTTGATCTCGGCGACCGACAGGTCCTTGAGCTGGTGCTTGAGGTCGCTGGCCATCACCCAGAGCCCCTCATACCCGCTCTGTAGGTAGTCCTCGTAGCGGCCGTTGTAGTAGACGGGCTCAAGGCCGGGGAGGATGCCTAAGCCGAAGATCGCGTCCCCGAGAGCACTGGACGCGGACGCAACGGCCGCGTCTTCACGAGCCTGGCTCGCGGCGTCGCCCGCGGTCGTGCAACCGGCGACGACAAGTGACGTGACTGCCAGCCCGAACCACCGCCGTACGGACCTGTGGCGCTCCTGCATTTGGCGTCCCGTCCCGGCCTTGGAACTATCCGGACGAGAGGCTTCCATTCCCATGCAGTGCAGGCTGTCGGAAGCGGACTGCCAAGTCCCCCACCTGATGGTCCTTCGTGGGATGGTTCAGGAAGGCCGCACACCGATGGAGCAACCTACATCGGCCAACTCGGACTGAAGGCCACGCTCGGTAGCACGTCGTACCGAGATCCACACTTAGAAGGCGGGCGCTCTATCCGCTGAGCTACGGGGGCGGTGTCCTTGTCGGTGACGCGCGTCTCTGGAGGCACAACACTCTACGCGAGTCGCACGGGCTGCATCCTGAGATACGCCCTGGACGCCCCGGGCCGTGCACATCTCCTGGATGCGAAGGTTTGCGCGGAGTCTCCTGACCAGCGATCCGACGTCGCCCGAACCCCTACCCGGACGGTTCAGCGAAATGGCGTCCGATGCCGTCCGAGCACCAGACCCCAGTCCTGAGTCCGATGCATCATGTCGTCCTCGCTGTTGACGCCCGAAGCGCCGTGGGAGGATGCGTGCACCGCCCAAAGACTGCTCCAGGACGGCTGCTCGCCGGCTGGATCGGCGCCGCCCTCACGCTCGTCGCATGGGCGCTTATCTCCGTGGCCAGCCCAGCCGTGGCACAGGGGCCCTGTACCGCCGAGGCCGAGCCCAACGACCAGCCCAGCACGGCCATCACGCTCAGCGGTGCGGGCTGTATCACCGGAACGCTTCCCGACGGGGACGCTCAGGACACATGGTTCTGGACGGTCGATGACACCGAAGCCACGCACAGCTGGAAGATCACGCTCGATGGCGTCCCGGACACCCTGACCTCGGTCCAGGTCTTCTCGGTCTCATCACCCCCGGGGGAGGCCATCCCTGCCAGCGCGCTCGTGAACATCCTGGAGATCCACACCGACGGCGCTTCTACCACGGCTTCGAGCGACGGTGTGCTGCTCCCGGCGGGCCGGTATGTCGTGGGCATCGGCAGGACCGTGACCCTGGATGGGAACCCGCTTACGACGTTCGGGTATCGGCTGGCCATGACCGCTGGTGATCCGCTGCCCCCCAACGGCGACCATGAGCCGAACGACGATCCTGCGCACGCCAGCCCGCTGGACGGCGCCTTCATCGCGAGTGGGGACGTGGGTGGGTCCACCGACTTCTTCGCCTGGTCGCTGAGCGCCGCCGAGGCAGCCCACTCGTGGGACGTGGATCTCGCCGGCGGTCTCGGCACGTCGAGGACGCTCACGCTGTCTTCGTCCGACGGGCGGGTGATGTCCTCGGACCCGCTCGATGGCACGGGCCACGCCCACCTCTATGACCTGCACCTGGACGCCGGCACCTACCTCCTGCAGATCACCGGAGGCGCCGACGGGGGACCGCAGCCCTATGTGCTTGCCGCGACCGCCACCGATCGCACGGGCGTCGACCCGGAGCCCAATGATGACCTTGCGGGCGCGGTCCCGATGGTACCCGGCGTGCTCTACACGGGGCGCCTGGCCCACGCCTCCGATCGCGATCAGTACCTCTTGACGGTGGATGGTCCGCTGTCGAGCAGCCTGCTCGACATCCGACTGATCTGGCGGTCGGGCCCCGTTCGCAACCTCTGCATCTCCAGCGTGGACGCCGCGTCCGCGGTGACCGAACTGCAGTGCTGGCAGAACGCGACCGGGTCACCACCGGCCACCCTGTCCGGCCTGTCCCTGCCGGCGGGCGAGTACCTGATCTCGGTGAGCGGCGTGACCAGCCCCGACGATCCGTACTTCCTGCGGATCGACCCGACCAGCGCCCCAGCACCCGACTTCGAGATCGAACCGAACGACTCCCCGGCGACCGCGACAGCGTTCGATGCCACCGCCTCCATGCGTGGACGTGCGGCTCCGGGTGAGGTCGATCAATTCAGCGTCCACGTCTCGGGAGCGCCCCAGCTGTGGCGAGTCGACGTCTCGGGCGCGGTCACGTCTCTGGCAATGGTCGACAGCGGTGGCGGAGGGCTCGCCGAAGGAGACGTCGCCGCTGACGGTGGGAGTGCCGTGCTGTCGGACCTGTACCTGATCCCGAGCGATCACTGGTTCCGGGTCTCTGGCGACGGTGACTATGCGATCCACCTGACGCCGCTCGGACCGCCCGGCCCGGATGCGGAGCACGAGCCGAACAACGACGCCAACCATGCGGAGCCGATGCTCGTCGGCCAGCGGAAGGTCGGACGGCTCGCGAGCAGGCATGACAGCGACATGTTCCGCCTCTCGGTCGCGGCCACGGAGCACGTCGCCTTCCACGTCGACCCGCCGGTGGACGGTGCCGTGGCACTCAGCGTGTGGGAGGGTGGGTACGGCGTGCTCAGTGGCATCGACGCGCCGGTCATCGGTCGATCGGTGTCCTATGACGTGGTGCTGCAGCCGGGTGACTACGACCTGCGGCTCACCACGCTGGACCCAAGCGAGGACCCGTATTCATTCGCGATCGAGCGGCTTGACCCCTTCACGATCGCTGCCGACCAGGAGCCGAATGACATCCCCACCCAGGCACAGCCGTTGCCGGCCTCCCTGGTCGTCCGCGGCAGCGGACGCGGCACGCGACTCGACGACGACTGGTACCGCCTCGAGCCGTCGAGCGCCGGCGCCCCACTGACCATCCAGGCGGAAGGGTCCGTGCAGCTGCGCTTGAGCGATGGCGTGACGGACATCCCATTGACGCCCACCGCAGACGGCACTGGCCAGGCATCCGGTCCACTCCCGACCGGGGTCCCCCTCTATCTCGACGTCCAGTCCTCGGACGACTACACGGTCACCGTGTCCGGCGACGGTCTGACCGCGACCGCCGCTCCGCGCGAACTGCCGACGACGCTCGACCTGAAGGCATCCCAGGCGGACGTGGCGGCATACTGGACCGACGGCCAGACGCTCCAGGCGAGCCTCTCGATCGTGAACACGGGCACGGCAGACGTACAGCTCTCCCTCGATAGTCTCAGCAGCCACCATGCCTGGGTAGCGGTGCCGGAACGGACCGAGGTCTCGGTCCCCGCGGGCTCGACCACCGCCGTGCCTGTCACCATCCGGGTCCCGCCGGACGCGTGGGCCGACATCCCGGTGCGGCTGACCGTGCGAGCCCGCGATACGATCGGCGCCCAGGCGACGGCGTTCGTGGAGGTCACGCCTCGCCGGGACACGGCCCCGGTCGCGCCCTACCGCGCCTGGTCCGTGCCCAACGCCCTGCTGGGAGGCCTGGATGTCGCGGCGCTCGCGCTTGGCGGTGCGGTCGTACCCAGCATCGATCCGATCGCCGAAGCGCAGCTCCATGACGGCCTCACCACGACTTCAAGCGGGTTCGCGACAGCCTTCTCGGGCCAACCCATCACGCTCACCAGCGACCTTGCCGGCGATACACCTGTCCCTGTGGCGGGGACGATCATCGACCCGTTGGCGGCCGGTGGCCGGCTCGTGCTGACGGCGCCCCGGCACTTCGAGCTGCTCCTGTCCACCGACGGGGTGACCTACACGTCGGCCCTCACGGGCGATCTCAGCACGGTCCCCCTGGACCAGTCATTCGTGCTCCCGGCACCGGTCCTCGCACGATTCGCGCAGCTGCGCATCGATTCCACCTACGCCGGCCCGGGCAGCCAGGTGGCGCTGGGCGAATGGAAGGTCATCGCGACACCCGGCTGGGTGCCGTCCTCGGACCCCATCGATGTCGCTGATGACTCGCTCGGCGGTCACATCGTATGGGCCACGCCACAGTTCCCGGCCCAGGTCGATGCCGAGCAGATGCTCACGGAAGACCTGACCCCGAGACTGCAGTTCTTCCCGTCACGGAGCATCCGGCCGACGTGGGTCATCGGCTTCCAGGACGACCGGACGGCCCGACTCCAACAGTTGCAGTGGGTCGATCCGTCGGGCTCGAACCCCGCGATCCGGTCGACGAAGGTCGACATCGCGGTCAGCGGCACCAGTCCCCTCGGTCCCTGGCAAGAGATCGGCACGTGGTCGCTCGCTCGGAAGGCGGACGGATCGGTGGCACCGTTCACGTTCGACGGACCGACCTGGGCGCGCTTCATCCGCTTCACCGCCAAGGCCACCGCCAAGGGCGTCGGTCGATGGGAGCCTCCCGGGATGTTGCGCGCTCTCGAGGTGCCCGCGAGCGACCTCTATCGCTCCGTTGTCGGCGAGTGGGGGCAGGACAGCCCCGTCGGCCCATACGAGTGGCAGGCGCCACCGCCGGCTCCGCTCACCGTCGACGCGGGTGAGCCCAACGACACGCCGGAGACTGCGACGCCACTGGCCGCGGCGTCGGTCGCGGTCGGCCGCGTGCACCGCGGCGAGGACGTCGACCACTATGCGGTGGAGATCCCGGCCGGGCAGAACAGCCTGACGTTCACGGTCCACGGCAGCCCCACGGTCGGGGTCCGGCTGACGCTGCTCGCAGCCGACGGCTCCGAGGTCCCGATGTCACTCGGCCTGGGCGAGCAGCCGGGCGCCGTGGAGTACGCCGCGAACGTCGAACCCGGTTCGAGATACGACGTCGAGGTCGAGCAGCCGGCGTTCTCGGCGGCCCTGTCCTTCGATACGAGCGGCAGCCTCGTCAACTACTACCCGTTCATCGCCCAGGCGTTGCGGGCGTACTCGGCTGATGTCGTCGCGGGCGAGGAATCGGTCATGCTCATCCCGTTCGAGGAGCAGCCCCTGCTCAAGGACTGGAGCGACCAGGCATATCTGCTCCAGGACGCCGTCAACCGCTACGCCGTCGGCTACGGCTCCAGCAGCGCCGAGACCGCGCTCATCGAGGACTCGAAGGCGCTGGCCGGTCGCGACGGGGCACGGGCGATCCTGCTGGTCACCGACGCCATCACCTCGTCCTATCAGCGCAACCAGCAGATGTGGCAGGCGCTGGCCCAGGTACGGCCCCTCGTCTTCGCGGTCCAGGTCGGCAATGACGACGCACCGTCCGAGAGCCTCCATTTCATGCAGGACTGGGCGATCGCCAACGGCGGTCACTACCAATACGTCGTCTCGCACGGTGATATGGACCGCGCCTTCGACCGGATGGCCACCTGGCTGCGCCGCCCCGCGGCGTACACCCTGTCGTATCAGACCTCGACGAAGCAGCTCCCGCCGCCGAGGCCTGGCACCATCAGTGTCGTCTCGGCATCAACGGCCGATGGCAGCACCGGTGGCCAGCCCCGGACGAGCAACGGGGTGGCGGTGGAACTGATCCTCGACACCTCTGGCAGCATGCTCGACCGCTTCGGTGGCAAGCGGCGCATCGACATCGCCAAGTCGGTGCTCGACAAACTGGTCAACGAGGACCTGCCGGCCGGCGCGCCGGTCGCACTGCGCGTCTTCACCCAGAAGTCTCGGTCCTGCGACACGCAGCTGGCGGTGCCGCTGGGCCCGCTCGACCCGACGGAGATGACCGCCACCATCGACGGTCTCACGATCCAGCGCTCGGTCAACACGCCGCTCGCGGCCGCCATCAAGCAGGTCGCGACCGACCTCGCCGGGGTCACCGGGCCGCGGATCGTGGTCGTCGTCAGCGACGGCCTGGAGAACTGCGGCGGGAACCCTGCCAAGGCGGTCAAGCAGCTCCGGGCCAAGGGCGTGGATATCACCCTCAACGTCGTGGGCCTGGCGCTCAGCGACAAGAAGATCCGCAAGAGCATCGGCCAGCTCGCGAAGCTGGGCGGCGGCACCTACTTCGACGCCCGCGACCCGTCTTCGCTGGAGGCCGGCATCCGGGCCGCCGTGAGCCCGCCATTCGAGGTCTACGATGCGTCGGGAGCCTTGGTCGGGTCCGGCACCGTCAACGGCAGCAGCGTCTCACTGCCGCCGGGCACCTACCGGGTGGTCGTGCTGAGCGACCCCCAGCAGACGTTCGACGGTGTCGTGGTGCCCGAGGGCGGCGCCATCAACCTGACGCTGGGGACGTCACCATGAACTCGAGCGCGCGTCGCTGGCGCTCATACGAGACACTGTGCAAGGAGCCAACCTCCCAGACCGGTGCCAGACGCCCCCCACGCGGCGACCCCGGCCCCCGTGCCGCCGCCTATGTAGGCACCGGAGACAGCCGCAAGGACACCTACGACCACATCGGCGGTACCGACGATGCATTTCCAGAGCCGTAGCTTCAAGGCCGACTCGGCGGCGACCTGCCCCGGGGTGAGGGTCACGGCGTACTGGTCCACCTCGCCACGGCCATCATCCATCTGGTCGATAGTGCGACCGGTCGCGGGGTCCACCAACCACCAGCCGATCCGCGACTCGCCACCGATCGAGACCGGACGCTCTGGAGTGACCACCATCCAGCCGTCAGCCAGGGTCGCGACGAGCGTGGCTGACGCCGCGGGTGGCAAGGCAAGGTCGTCTGGAACCGCTCCGCTGCGCAGCACGCGGATACCGACGCCGTCGCGCCGCACGATATCGAACACGGCCCCGACGCTCACGAACGGCCGATCGGGCTCTGGCTTGCCGGGAGGCTGGGCATTGCCGAGGAGCACGCGCTCCGCCACGTGCGAGAGTACCCCGGCGAGCACCTGGGGCATCTGCGTAGCCGGCTGGCCGCGGACGGGTAGGCAGCCGTAGCTCCGATGCCAGATGTCGATCGCGAAGTCGGCGATCATGGCTCCAGTCGGGTCCTTGGATGGTGTGACGCTGAATGCCACCACGTTCGGAGCATCGTGGAAGGTCCTCACGCCACTCGGCACCGCCAGCTCCAGCTCCGCTGCCTCGCGGACCAAGTGGAACAGGTGGACCTGGTCCACGAACGCCAGGGGGTCCTCCGGCGGGCGTACCGCACCCCTGAGCCCATCGCCAGCGAGCCGACCACCACTGACCGTGAACCAGTGCTCCGCCTGAGCAGGTAGGTATTCTCCCTTGAGGTCTGGGCCGAGGTCAACGAGTTCGATGGGCGGGATGGATGTCACGTCGAGCCTTCCGCCCGCCCGGGCGTCGAGGGCGAGCCGGTCGAAGATCGTCCTTCGCACAACGACGGGCATGCGTTCGGGTGATTCGATCGTGACCTGCAGCCACAGCGAGACTGCGTCGCCTTCAGCCGCGCCCACCGCATCGGGAGCGGGTGATGCGTCGAGGATCCCGCCTCCCGTGGTGAACCCGAACGGCTTGCCGCCAACGTACGCGTCCTCGCCCACGATCAGCGCTGGCAGGTAGCTCTTCTTGCCCGTGATCCCGTCGGCTACCTTCGCGCCGATCGCCTTCAACCCTTCGGGCCGGATGTTGGTGAACTGGATGGGGACGCCGACCAGTTCGTCCGCCCACGCATCGACCGTCAGCAGAGCGTCTTCGAGGAGGCCAGGGCCGGACACGGTCTCGACCATCAGCGCGAGCTGGACCCTGTGCCGAAGTGAATCCGACAAGGAGTCTGAGGTTGTGGACGCAGCAGCGAGGACCTGGCCGCTGGTGGCACCGGGCATGCTGGCGTCAAGATCCTGCCACGTCGCTCCGTTGGCCACCTGGACCCACACGTGTTGCTGCCGCTCGAGGTCTGGCAAGGAGCTATATCCGCCGGGCAGCACCACGCCCGCGTCCTGCAGCGCGGAGCGAATGGTCGTGTCATTGTCGTCGACCTGCTGGCGGGCCCACGCCACCACCACGTCGGCGGAGCGCAGGGCGTCCTGAAGGCGCTGCTGGACGTCTGGAGGCAGGCTCGGAGAGGGCGCCGGCCCTGGACGTTGCGTGATGGGCTGGAACGCCGCGGTCACATTGGCGCGGACTGCTGCGGGATCGATCACCGTGCTCGCAAGCAGGTGCTGGGCGGCATCGTCCCCAAGCGTCCCGAGCGCGAAACGGTGCGAGACTCCTGACGCGTCCAGCAACGCCGCGAGGAGGAGCGCCTGATCGGCGGAGTTGCCCGCTCGCGCCCAGAGCGTTCCCAGCGGCCCCCGGAGTATCCCTGCGTACGGCTCGTAGGCGATCTCATCGGACACGAAGCGAGCGATCTTCTGGACATCGAATTCGAGGGCGAGTGCGAGGTCGTCGATCGCGGACGGGGCGGGCGTTGACTGGGCGCGAACGGCCGGCAGCGTCCTGGGCCAGACCCCGGACTCGGTGATGCCCGCAGCGAGCGCAGCAGCGCCCGTCATTCGGAGGAACGTCCTGCGGTCGAATCGGGTCCCACCATCCACCGCAGGTTTGGGCACTCTGGGTCTCCCTTGCTCGGGGCCTCGGGGTAGGCGGCCATACTAGTCGCCGCATCATCTCGCGAACAAGCCTTGCTGCCTGTCGGCCGACAGGCTCATCCTCGGCACACCCGTCTCGCGCTTCCCATGCGCCGACCAACATGGCGGGACCCTCGGGTCGAGTCGCCCTCATCGACGGGAGTGCCGTGACATCCCTGGCAGGGCATACCTGCTAGCGTCTGCCGCCCATGGTCGCCGCCCGTCAACTGCCGCTCCCTCTCCCTGCCGGCGACGATGCACGGCTGCCCCGACTGAGCATCGCGACAGACTGGAAGACCCTGCCTCGGTCGTGGCCGCATGCCCTCCATCCGGTCTGCACCTACCTCGGCAGCCTGCCGCCCGCGCTGACCCACGACCTGGTGGCGCGCTGGAGCCGGCCGGGCGACGTCGTCCTCGACCCGTTCTGCGGTCGTGGGACCGTGCCGTTCCAGGCCGCCCTCGAACGTCGGATCGGTGTCGGCATCGACCGCAGCCCGCTCGCCCATCTGCTGACCGCGGCCGTGCTCGATCCGCCCGCGCGACGGGACCTGCTCACGCGCACGGAGCTGCTGCGCATCCGGTGGACCGAGACGCGCCACGACTGGCGCGGACGGGCGCTGGAGATGCGCGCGGTCGGTGAGGCGGCGTCGTTCTTCCACCCCGAGACGTTGGCGCAGCTGCTCATGGTCCGCGCGGACCTCCGGCGCGACGAGCCGGTCGATGGGTTCCTGCTCGCGGCGCTCGCGGGCATCCTGCACGGGCGTCGCGCATCGGCCCTGACCGACGCGATGCCCAATACCTTCAGCATGTCGCCGACGTATGCGACACGATGGCTCGCGGCGCGCGACGCCGAGCGCGGCACCGGCCGACCGGATCGCGACCTGTTCGCGCTGCTCGCCCGTCGGATCATGTGGCTGCTGCGCGACGGCCGACCGGCCACCCGTGGCATCGCCATCGCGGGCGACGCACGCGCGGCTGGCCGCCTGAGCGGGGACGCGCTCCGCCGACGCGGCCTACCCGAACGGGTGCGACTCGTGGTGACCAGCCCGCCGTACCTTGGCCTCGTCCGGTACGGCCGCGCCAACTGGCTGCGGCTGTGGCTGCTGGGCGAAGACCCGACCCGTGTCGATGCCTCCCTCGATACGCCTCGTTCGGCGGTCGAGTCGTGCGAGCTGCTGCGCCAGGTGCTGACCGATCTCCGACCCATCCTCGCCGACGACGCGATCGTGGTCTGCATCCTGGGCGACGTCGAGACGCAACGTGGACGGAGGCTGCCCCTGCCCCTCGACCTCGCAGCTGACACGTGGCATGCCGCTGCCGAACCCGCCGGCTTCGGGCTGGTGGGCGTGAGCGTCGATGGCATCGATGCGGGCCGGAAGCTCACCCGCCTGTGGGGTGAACGTGCCGGTGGCGCCGTGCGCACCGAGCGTCTGCTCGTCATCGCGCCCACGGAGCTCGGTCGGCGGCGGGCCCTGGCGACCGCCAGCCTGGGCGTGGACCGGGCTCGTACCCCGGGCGTCGCGGCCGGCATGATCCCCGCGCGGCAGGCCTCCGCCACGACACACCCGCGTGGCGCAAGACCCGCTATCCTCGGGACCCATGCAGCAGATGTACCACCCGGACGACCTCGGATCGATGGACCCGCTCGTCCTCATGAAGAACCTCGACCATGTCCGGATGACGGCCCGCCGTCTGAGCTACATCCTGCAGCAGCAGGTGCACCTCTACCTGCCTGAGGCGAACGAGCTGCGGATGGAGATCGACCGCTACGTGGAAGCCGAGCGGCAGATCGAGACCGAGCTCGCCCGGCGCAGCATCCGCGCCTGAGGGTCCCGCCGCGCGACTGGCGATCGCGCCCAACGGTCGCGGGCGCGCTGGTGCGCAGCTGCCGCGCCCGGCGACGCCGGACCCCGGCCCTATGTCGGCAGTGGCAGAGCCTGCGGATTCCGTGGTCGACACCTCGACGGCCACGCTGGGGCGCTCGACGGTGATGGCCACGCGGCGACGCCGCTCGTCGACGACCACGCGCTGCGCCAGGGCCGCGAGCCGGGACATGTCGCACAGCGAGAACCGCACACCCAGGGCCGCCAGCCCTTCGTAGTCCATGCCCCGGAACTCGCCACGCGCCGCGACGCCGCACATCTCGTCGTACAGCTCCGGCCAGCCGATCCGGCGGCGCTGGTAGCAGTACCGGATGAAGTCGACGACCTCCTGCGGCACCTCGCCAGCGGGCGTGTTCGGTGCCGTCGCTGGGACAGCGCCTGTCTGGGGCATGGCCGTCCAGCGGCCTGTGCGTAGTGTCGACACCCTCTCCCTCATCCGATGACTGGGCATGGCGACGCCCGGACTGCCGATGCCCTGAGAACGACGGACGCCGCAGCGCGGTTGGGGCCACGACGGAGTCCGTGATTGCGTCCCGGCGACCCTCCCTGTGACGCCTCACGGGGCGTCAGGTCGTCGCCACCGATGATAGGCCGAGTGGCCCGATAGGGGAAGGGAACCCATCCACGGACTTGTCCACGACCTTGTCCACAGGTGGTGGAAGACCTCAGTCGAGACGCCGGTAGACCCCCAGCCCGGGCGTCCCTGTCAGCTGCCATCGCTTGTCCTCGGCCAGGATCGAGCCCGTCGTAGGGGTCCTGGGCGAGCAGCAGGTTGCCGTCCAGGTCGACCCAGTCGGCCAGGCCCGCGAGCGCGGCTGCGGCCGCGATGCCAACGCTCGTCTCCTCCATGCAGCCGAGCATGACGCGGAAGCCGAGCTCCCGCGCCCGCTGGATCATCGCCAGCGCCGGACCGATACCGCCGCACTTGGTGAGCTTCACGTTGATGCCCGCCACCACCCCCACCAGCGCATCGAGGTCATCGATGGTGACCGCGCTCTCGTCGGCGACGATGGGGATCGGACTCCGTTCCTGGAGCCAGCGCAACTGCGCCAGCTGTCGGGCCGGGAACGGCTGCTCGATGAGCTCCACGCCCAGCCGGACGAGCTCCGGCACCAGCCGCGCCCCCTCGTCGGGGGACCAGCCGGTGTTCGCATCCACCCGCAGCGGTCCGGCGTAGACGGCGCGCACGGCCTCGAGGGTATCGAGGTCGCTCGGGCCCCCGACCTTGATCTTGAGCACCGGGAAGGCGGCCGCCCGGGTCGCTCGATCGGCGACCGCGGCGGGTGTGTCGATGCCCAGCGAGAAGTCGGTCGGCGGGCTCTCAGATGGGGTCTCGAGCAGCTGCCAGACGGGCACCCCCAGACCACGTGCGACCAGGTCGTGGAGTGCGATGTCCAGGCCTGCCTTGGCGCCACCGTGATGGCCGATGGCGGCGGCCATCCGCCGGCTGGACTCGGTCAGCCAGGCCCGCGCGGCGGCCAGGTTCGTGGGCGGCACCTCGAGCTTGCCGACCACGCCCGCGAGCGATGGCAGCACCACACCGACGGTCGCGACGGTCTCTCCGTAGTACGCGACCGGGAAAGCCTCGCCCACGCCGCTGAGCCCTTCGGTGGCCACCGTCACGATGACCGTGGTCGCACTTCGGGGGTCCTCGTCGCGCGCGATCCGGAAGGGGTCGCGCAGGGGTAGCGAGAGGACCTGGGTCTCGATGGACAGCTTCACGTCCGAGATGCTAGCCGGTCGGGACCGACCTGGATGCGTTGTCGGGTCGCGGGTTCGGTGGGTCTCAGCCTCGCGGCCGCAGCAGCTCCGGATCGGTGGCGATGGGATACGCCCGGGCGGTGGCGCCACCATCGACGGGGATGATGGCCCCGGTGACGTACGACGCCTCGTCGGAGAGGAGGAAGGCGGCGACCGCGGCGATCTCCTCGGCACGCCCGGCGCGGCCCAGGACCGCGTATGACTCGAACTGCTTCTGGGCCGCCTCACGATCGGGAGCTGCCGCCAGCGCGTTCTCGTTCCAGGGCGTCCAGATCGCCCCGGGGGCGACGGCATTGGCCCGGATGCCGACGGGCCCGTACTCCACAGCCACGTTCCGGGTGAGACTCTCGATGGCCCCCTTGGAGGACTCGTAGGCAGCCCAGCGCGGGAATGCCGCACGGGCGTGGAGCGAGGAGATGGAGACGATGGCGCCTCCCTGGCCGTGCTCCAGGAACGCCTGGACCGCCTCCGAACAGCCCCAGTAGGTGCCCTCGATGTTGACCCGGATGAGCCGCCGGACCCAGTCGGGGTCGGGTCGGTGGACCGAATCCTCGCCCACGACCGCGGCGTTGTTCACCCAGCCCCGCAGCGGCGCTGTGGCGGATGCGAGGCGTCGCGCGGCCTGGAGCGTCGCGATATCGGCGGCGTCACCGACGACGACATCGCCACCTGCTCCCCATACGGCCTTGGCGGCCTCTGCGTACGTGGGCACGAGCTCAAGGCCGACGACGAACCAGCCGTCGGCGATGAGCCGGTCCGCGATGGCCCGCCCGATGCCCACCCCCGCTCCGGTCACGACCGCGCTCCGACCCAGGCTCACCATCGCCGAACCTCCACTCGTCTCAACGCCACACTGGACCTAGCCCTTGACGGCGCCCGCCGACAGACCTCTGAGCATGCCCCGCTGCGCGAACACCGTCACGATCGCCACCGGGATGACCAGCGTCAGACAGGCCGCGGCCATCTGCCCCCAGTCGATGACGTCGGCGCCCACGAAGTTCACCAGGCCCACGGTGGCGGGCGTCGTGTTGGGCCCCGCGAGGATGAACGGGATGAAGTACTCGCTCCAGGCAGCGATGCCGATGAGCAGCCCGATGGTGATGATGCCCGGCATCACGAGTGGCAGGATGACCATGAACGCACGGAACCGGGACGCGCCGTCGACGCGTGCCGCCTCCTCGATCTCGACCGGCAGGTCCGCGAAGTAGCCGGCCGCCATCCACACCGTGAACGGCAGCAGGCCCGTCATGTAGGCCAGCGTCAGGCCGAGATAGGAATTCACCAGCCGGAGCTGATAGAAGAAGAGGAACAACGGGATGATGAAGATGACCGGCGGCATCATCCGGCTGAACAGCAGGAACCCACCCAGGAAGACACGACCCCGGAACCTGCCGCGCGCGAAGGCGTAACCCGCCGGCACGCCAAAGACCAGGGTCCCGATCGTGGTCATGGCGGTGATGATCACGGAGCTCCAGAGCGACCCCGGGAACTTGCCCGCGAACAGCTTCTCGAAGTTCTTGAACGAGGTGGGCGAGAAGATCTTGGGCGGTACGGCCGTCGCGTCCACCTGGCGCTTGAGCGCCGTGAGGATGATCCAGAGATACGGGATCGAGACGATGAACAGGATGAGGAGCAACAGCGCGACCGCGATGTAGGTGTTCCGTCGGCGGCGCCTCATGCGCTCCTCCTCGCGATCATCGGGCAGCCCACCGGCCGAACAGGTAGGCGATGAGCAGCGAGGCCGCGATGAGCACGACCATCACGATGCCGAAGGACGCCGCGTAGCCGACCCGGTGGTAGAACAAGCCCGTGTTGTAGATGTGCAGATTGATGGTCGTGCTGGCGAATCCCGGCCCGCCCGAGGTGAGCACCTGGATGCCCTCGAACTTGCGGAACGCATCCATCATCCGGAGCACCACGACCACCACGAGCACGGGCCGGATCCAGGGCAGGGTCACGTGCCAGAAGACCCGCGTGGTCGACGCGCCATCCACCTCGGCGGCGTCCTTGAGCTCTCGCGGCACGGTCAGCAGCGCGGCAAGCAACAGGATCGCCTGGAATGGGACCCCGGTCCAGAGGTCGGCGATGATGATCGCTGGCATGGCCAGCAGCGGGTCCCCAAGCCAGACCGGCTGCGGCAAGCCCCCGAGACCCAGGAAGTAGTTGATCCAGCCCGCGTCGTGATTGAACATCGCTCGCCATGTCAACGCGACCACGATGGGTGCGGTCATGATGGGCAGCAGGAACAGCGTCCGGATGAGGCCGATTCCCCGGACCGCGGTCTCCATGAGCACCGCCAGGCCCAGCCCCAGGATGGTCGGGATGACCGTGGTCGCGATGACCAGGTAGAACGTGTTGAAGATGATGGCAGGCGTGTTGCTGTCTCGCGCCATCTCGGCGAAATTGTCGAACCCGATGAAGCGCCAGCCATCGGCCCGCACCAGGTCGTAGTTCGTGAACGCCAGGCCGAGCGTGACCGCGAATGGCACCGCCGTCACGAACAGCATCAGGAGCAGCGACGGCCAGGCGGCCACGACCAGGAAGTACCGCTCGGTGAACAGCGACAGGAATGACGGACCCCCGCGTCGCGCGGGGGTCCGTCGAGAGACCTGCTGATCGGCGGTCATCGCTGACGCGCCGTTCGGCGGAGACCCATCAGTACTTGGGGAACTCCTTGGGATACCCTGCGGCGGTCATGATGGCATTGACCCCATCGGTCATCTTCTTCATGACGTCCGCGACCGGGCCGTTGCCCGTGATGAGCTCCGACAGTCCATTCGCGATCGGCGGGATGATGGCCACGCCCTCCGGGATGAACGGCAGCAGCGCCACGTTGGGGTGGTTGAGGATCGCGGTCAGGGCCTCCGGGAAGGTCTTCGGCAGCACGGCCACCGTCGCGGGATCCTGGAGGACCGAGAGCCGGGACGGCGTCAACAGCGCGCCCGCCTGCGCGGCGCGGGCCTGGACGTCCTTGGAGGTCAGGAACTGGACGAGCTGCCAGGCAGCTGCCTTGTTCTTGGAGGCGGCGTTGATCCAGGTCCCGAAGGGCTGGACCAGGTCGCAGTGGTCGGGGTTGACGGCCGGGCACGGCAGCGACCAGAAGGCGACACTGTCGGCGACGGTGGACTTCTCGGGGTCGAGGACCTCGGGGATGGTGCCCGAGTCGTCATGCCACATCGCCACGCGGCCCTGCTGGAAGTCCTGGAGGCAGTCGGTCACCTTGTAGGTGGCGATGCCGGCCGGTGCTGCCGTCTGGAGCAGCGTCCGATACCAGGTCCCGAAGGCACTCGCCTGCGGCTCCTGGCCCAGGATGAAGTTCCAGTCGGTGTCGAAGTAGTTGCCGGTGATGGGGTTGTTCCAGGTGTAGAACCACTGCCACAGCTGGAACGCGTCGTACAGCACCTGGCCGTTGTCGCCGCGGACGCAGAACCCGGCATGATCCGGGGTCGTCAGCTTCTGGGCCATGGCCAGCAGCTCGTCGGGGTTCTGGGGCGGCGCGGTGATGCCGGCCTCCTCGAACATCTTGGTGTTGTAGTACAGCAGTCCGCCGCCGGTATGCGACGCGATGCAGTACGTCTCGCCGTCCTTCTGGCAGGCTGCCTCGACCGCGGGCGCGATGTCCGCGAAGTCGTAGTCCGCCGCGGTCAGCGCGGGGTCGTTGATGTAGGCGTTGAGCGGCTCGACGCCCGAGATGCCGACATAGGAGCCGATGTTCTCGGACCCGGTGAAGAACACGTCGAGCGAATCATCCTTGGCCTGGAGCTGGAGCGGGATCTTCTGGTCCTGCGCGGCTACCGGCTGCTGGATGTAGTTGACCGTGATACCGGTCTTCTGCTGGAACTCGTCCATCAGCGTGCCGTAGAAGTCGAACTCGGGGACGGCCGCGTAGGTCTCCACGGTCAACGTCGTGCCGGCATATGGCTGTGCGGCGGGGGATTGGGCGCTTACGGGGCCCGCGAGACCGGTGATCGCCAGCACGGCGATCGACGCGATCGCGATCTTCGGGCGAACCCGGGACGAACCAGGATGATCCATCGACATCTCCTCCTCGATCCACCAGGAGCGGCTCCACCAGTGGACCCGAGGCGACAGCTATCCCCACCCGATGCGAACACGGTCTGGACCGACCGTGGGCACCGATCCCGCGATGGGCTTCGGCGTCTCGCATCGCTGGGACATCCGCCACGTCGCATCCCGTGTGGCGTCACCACCCGTGCAAACGTTGCGGTTCGAGTATGGCACGGTGACGGGCTGGATTGTCAAGATACCAAGATATCGTATGCCAAGTCACTGCCCGGTCAGATGGCGCCGCATGAGCCCGTGCTACGGCCATCAGCGGTCGGGGCGCCAACCGCGTGCGCCTCGCTACAGCTTGTCTCGGCCTTCCGGCAGCTCCACGAGGATGATGGTCACGCCGTCCGGTGCCCGGCATACCTGCACCTTGATGACGCCGCCGTCCGGGAGGGTCTGGGGCACGACCGGCGAGGACGGCGGGTAGCCACCCGCGACCAGCCGCGCGACGACGGCGTCGATGTCGGTCACGCGCAGGTTGACCGAAAGGATGCCGGCGTCCCGGACCTCCCGCTCGACCTTCGTCTTGCCCTGGGGTCGCTCGAACCGGACGAGCTCCAACTCGCTGCCATCGGGGCAGCCGACGACCACGGCGTGGACGAGCGGGTCGGTGAAGCCGAAGAGGGCCGCGATAGCCGCAGGGTCGTGGTCATCGTCGAAGGTGACGGTGAGCCCCAGGAGGTCCCGGTAGTAGCGCACGGCCTCGGCCATGTCGCTGACGTTGATGGCGGGGTGGAATACCCCTTCGACGGTCCCCGACATGTCATCCTCCCTGCCCCGTGCTGGCGTGGCCGGGCCGACCGCTGCTCGACGGGATGTCACTCGATATATCGTATCTTCCTCGCCCGGGTCGGTGATACCCGGTCACGACCATGGAGGACGTCGCGGCATGACCGATGGATGGCGCATCCTGGCGCTCGACACCGGCACCTCGGAGCTGGAGCAGTCGATGCTCACGTACACCGTCGGCTTCGGGCGGACCGTCCGCATCCCACGCGTCATGTGGGTCATCCAGGGCCCCACCACGGTGGTCATCGACACCAGCGTCCCCATGCGCGGCCGCTCATCCGAGTTCATCGGGGAGGACTTCTCGCGGTCGGCAGCGCAGGAGCCCGCGAACGCCCTGCGGGCGGCGGGCATCGATGCTCGGGACGTGGAGCTCGTGGTGCTCACCCATCTCCACTGGGACCATGCCGGCAACTGCGACCTCTTCCCCGACGCACGGGTGCTGGTCCAGCAGGAGGAGCTGCGCTACGCGGTGGCACCCGGTCGCTTCTTCCGGAAGTCGTTCCTGGCACCGATGTCGGGCTGGCCGGCGCCGCCCTACCTGATGCCCAACCTCGAGACCGTGGACGGCGAGGTCGAGCTGGCGCCAGGTCTCCGTCTGGTGCGGGCACCGGGTCACACCCCGGGCTCGCAGGCCGTCATCGTGGACACGGAGTTGGGCTCGTTCTGCATCGCGGGTGACGCCATCAGCACCTACGCCAACATCGAGCAGGACATCCCGCCGGGGTTCCACGTGAGCGTCGACCAGTCGGTCGATTCGATGGATCGACTGCGACGGACGGCGGACCACTTCCTGCCCTCCCATGACTACGAGGTCCTGAGCGGTGGCCTGGTGACCCAGATCGGGTCCAGCCACGCGGCTCGGCCACGGTTCGTGCCATCGCCGGTCGTACCCTGGGATCCGGAGCGGATGGCCGGACCCGCCTCGTGATGCTCGCTGCGCGACGCCTCACCGCCGACGCCACGGAGCTGGAGGTGGTGGAGGTGCCGACGCCGGTGCCGGGGCCCGGACAGGCGCGCATCGCGGTCACCGGCGCCGGCCTGTGCGGCACCGACCTCCACATCCTCCATGGCGACTACTCCAGCCGACCGCCGGTGACCCTCGGCCACGAGGTGGCTGGGCGTGTCGATGCGCTCGGCGACGGCGTGGACGGTGCGTGGCTGGGGGCCCTGGTCGCGCCCGAGACCGCATTCGCGAGCTGCGGCCTCTGTCGCTGGTGCCGGACGGGCCGGCCGATGCTGTGCGTCGACCGGTTGTCCATCGGGTCAGGCGTCGACGGCGGCTTCGCGAGCTCGCTCATCGTGCCCGCACGCCTCCTCCATCGACTGCCGGAGTGGCTCGACGATCACGCGGCGGCGCTCATGGAACCGCTCGCGTGCGTCTGCAACGCGCTGCTCGATCCGGGCGTCGTCCAGGCGGGTGACAGCGTGGTCGTCTCCGGCGCAGGCCCTGTGGGCATCCTCGCGGCACAGGTCGCGCGGGCATGTGGCGGGCAGGTCACGCTCGTCGGTACCGATGCGGATGCGGAGCGGCTGGCGCTCGCGGAACGGTTGGGGATGTTGGTGATGTCCGTCCAGGACGACGCGGCTCGGAGCGTGCTGGAGGCACGCGCGGCTGCGCGCGACATCGATGTCGTCGTCGAGTGCGCCGGCGTGGAGGCCGCGGTCCGGTCCGGGTTGGCGTGGGTCCGTCCGGGGGGTCGATACGTCCAGGTCGGGTTGCTGTCCGGCCTGGTCGCTATCCCCTTCGGTCTCGTGGTCACCCGCGAGATCGACATCCGGGCGACCTTCGGCAGCTCCCCGGTAGCCTGGATGCGCGCCACCGAACTCGTCGCGCAGCGGCAGGTCGAGCTGCTGCCGCTGGTCAGTGCGGTGCTGCCCCTGAACGGCTGGCGCGAGGCGATCGAGCGGCTGGAGACACGGCGCGGCCTGAAATCGGTGCTCGACCCGCGTCTGGCATAGCCACGAGGAGTTGCGAGGGCGCTCCCACGGGAGCCCGCGCCGCGGCGGGCGACGGCGCGTGGGTGTGGCGGCGGGCGCCAGAGTGTGGCGGCGGGAGCCCGCGCCAGGGGAGCGTCGCGGCGACCGCAGCGCCACGACGATCCTGCGCATGATGCCAAGCATGGGGCCCGGTCCGGCAGTCATCGGGGTCCGAACGCCCCTGCCGAGGCTCCCGGAGGTTGGCCAGGCTGACGATCCTGCGCGTCAGGTGTAGTTCTGCACCTCCCGACGGTCGATGGTTGCCGCTGACACCGTGGGGCTTCACATCATGTGCAGCATTGACCGTATCGGGCCCCGTCGCGGTCACCGTGCGCCGCGCGTCTGCGAGTGGCGGGCACCCCTCGGAGGTGTACCCCTCGGAGGTGTACCCCTCGGAGGTGTACCGCTCGGAGGTGCACCGCTCGGAGGTGCACCGCTCGGAGGTGCCGATCAGAGGTGCCGATCAGAGCACTGCTCGGAGGGCACTGCTCGAAGGCGGCCCGGCCTCCGTCGGGCCACGGCGACCTCGGATGAGGCCTTACTCCTTGACGAGCGGATCGTACCCGGCTGCGACGACGCGTCCGCCGCCATCGACGGATTCGATGGCGCGTCCTTCGCGCAGCCGAAGACCGCTGCCCCAGCTCTCCAGACGCGCGTCGTGGATGCCGTTGGCGCCGTAGGCCGCGGGCTGCGGCCAGATGGTCAGCACGACGAACGGGTCATCCGACGCATTGCGCAGTCGATGGAACGTGCCCGCCGGGATGAACACGACACCCCCTCGGCCCAGGGTGTACGTCGTGTGGCCCTCGCCGGTGTCAGGATGCCCACCAAGGTCGACCAGGCACTCGCCGGACTCGGCGTAGTAGATCTCGTCGTTGTCAGGATGGTTGCCGCCGCCCAGGTCGTAGTTCGCATCGACCGTGCCCCGGTTGAGGAGCAGGTCGTGCCCACCCGTGATCTCGTTGCCCAGGACGTGCTGGGAGTGGTATCCGAGCTCCTCGGGGTGGGTGAAGGGCTCGATATCGTCCGAGCGCAATACCAGGTAGGGCGGCTTCGCCATCAGGTCGGATCCTCCATTCGTGAGGCAGGGTGGACATGCGGGGACGTGTCGCTCGGGCTCACCACGTGGCGTGCATCTCGGGCAGGCTACCGCCGGCGTTGAAGGCGAGATTCCCGCCATCCACGGGCAGGTTGACCCCGGTGACCATGGATGCTGCCGGTGACGCCAGGAAGAGGATGGGGCCCACGATCTCCTCGGCCTCGCCCATGCGACCGATGGGGATGCCGCTGATCATGCGGTCCACTGTCCGGCGGCGTGCGGGGTCGGCGACGAGGCCACGCAGGCCGGCGTTGAGGAACTGACACGGCTGGATGGAGTTCACCCGGATGCCCCGGGGTGCCCACTCGACCGCGAGCTCGCGGGTGAGCTGGTCGACCCCCGCCTTGCTGACACCGAACGCGAGATTGCCGCGTCCGAGGGCGGAGGCACCCGAGATGGAGCTGACGTTGATGATGCTGCCACCTCTGCCGCCGGCGGTCATCCGCTTCGCGGCAGCCTTGGCGTGCATCAGGTATCCGGTCAGGTTGGTGCGCAGGACGTGTTCCCAGACATCGATGGGATAGTCCTCGCTGGCTGCCTGGTGGGGATTGATGCCGGCATTGTTGACGAGGACGTCGACACGGCCCCAGGCATCATCCGCAGCGGCGAACGTGGCCTCCACCGACGCCACCGCACCGGCATCGGCGACGACCGCGATACCGTCGCCGATGGCGGCCACGAGCGAGCGCGTCTCCTCGAGCGCCGCGGGATCGATATCGGTGAGACAGAGGCGTGCACCCGCGCGGGCGAAGCCCAGGGCGGTCGCACGACCGAAGGCGCCGCCGGCACCGGTGATGACGGCCACTCGCTGGTCGAGCCGGAACAGGTCCGGTCCCGGGGTCGGGATAGATTCGGGGCGCGACATGACGGCTCTCCTGGCTCGAGCTGACCAGGCGCATCGGCTGCCGGGGCAGGCGAGCGCACCAGCCCACATGATATACGATATCTTGCGATATCCAGAACCCTGATCGCAGGTATCATCGGGGCGGCAGCCCGGCGACCCTGTTCGCGGCGCCTGTCGGGGAGGATGTGGCTTGGCGTTCCGCGCGCGGGTCCCAACGGAACTGGACGGGGATGGGAAGACCCCGGCGGGCCCGGCATCGGTCGTCGTCTCGGGCCTCAATCTGCGCACCTACAAGCGCGCCGTTTACGAGGCGCTGCTGGAGATGATCGTCAGCCTCGAGCTGCCCCCGGGCGAACGACTGGTCGAGAGCGACCTTGCCGGCCGGCTGGGGGTCTCCAAGACCCCCGTGCGCGAGGCGCTCGCGATGCTCGAGGCGGACGGGCTGGTGGAGGCGACCCCCTACCGCGGCGCGACCGTTCGCTGGTTGAGCATGAACGAGTCACGCGAGCAGGGATACCTCGTGGATGCCCTGGAGATGCCTGCCTACCCGATGGTCATCGAGCGCATCACCAAGCCCGAGCTCGCTGCTGTCGGCAAGACGGTCGACCGGCTCAAGCGGGCACGCAAGGTGCGCGACCAGCGGCAGTTCTCCATCCTTGCGGGCGACATCCACGAGCAGCTCTTCGCTTGCACGGGGTATCCCCGACTGCTGGCGCTCATCCACCAGGTGCTGGGCCCGGTCGGGCGGCGCTATGACACGGCGCTCGTGTTCCCGTTCGATGAGAGCTGGGACCTGTTGCGGGATATGGCGGTCGCCCGCTATGAGGCGGTCCGGACACGCGACCTGGATACGGTGGTGGCCGTCATCGCCAGCTACCGCGAGCGGATGCGCGCGATGGCCGACCAGCGCGCGTCGCTGCCCGAGGTCCGGCGGTACCTGCGTCCCGACTGAGCCCTCAGGTGTTGGGCGTGATGACGACCTTGAGATGCCGCCGCAGGCGCTGCGCCTCGAACGCCTCCCCGAAGTCGGCCAGGGCGTACCGGCCCGGCTCCAGCCGCTCCAGGCCCAGCTCGCCCACGATGGCCACGGCCCGGGCATGGGTATAAGGGTTGAGCGCCGCTCCCAGGATGGTCAGCTCCCGGGCGTAGATGTCGTTGGGGCGGACACCCACGACCGCATCCGGATGCGCGACGCCGTATACCAGGATCCGAGCGTGGCGTGCCGCGAGTCCGACGGCGACCGCCAGCCCGTCAGGGCTGCCCGCAGCCTCGATGACCTGGTCGAAGCCGTGCCCGCCGGTGGTGGCGCGCGCACGGTCCTGCCAACCCTCTTCCTCGCTGTCGAGGACGAGGTCGGCGCCTCCCGCGCGGGCGGCCGCCCGGCGGGTCGCGTCGGGCTCCGCGACCACGATCGGCCCGACCCCGGCCAGACGCGACAATGCGAGCAGCACCAGCCCTGCTGGCCCGCCGCCGATGATGAGCAGCGGCAGGCCGGACAGGGGCTGCAACCGGTCGATGCCGTGGATGGCGCAGCCCACCGGCTCGGCCATGCAGGCGACCGCAGGGTCGATGTCATCGGGGACCTGGTAGGCCAGTCGTGCCGGGACCACCACGGACGCCGCCATGCCGCCGTCGAGATGGACCCCAAAGGCGCGCTTGTCGGGACAGAGATGCTCCCAGCCCAGCCGGCAGTAGCGACAGGCACCGCAGTAGAGATGGGGCTCCACCGAGACCAGGTCGCCCTCGCGGACGGTGGTCACGCCCGCACCGAGCGCCGTCACGCGACCCGCGATCTCGTGACCCAGGACGGTGCCCAGGCGCGCGAAGTAGGCGCCCTCGAGGATGCGCGCGTCCGTGCCGCAGATGCCCACCGCGAGGGGTGCGATGCGCACCTCGCCGATACCCGGTTCGGGGACCGGCCGCTCACCGAGCCGCAGCTCGCCGATGCGTTCGAAGCGGACGCAGGGCTCCGTCGCGGCGGAGTTCACGGTCACGGCAGGTCCCCTGTACAGATGACGATCGTTCCATACATCATATATCCGTGACCGCACCGTTCGACCCGTCGACCCCCCTTCGCGACACCCCGGCGGGCACGCCGCAGGTCGTGTGCATCGGCTCCGCCGCCCTGGACGTGCTGATGGAGATCGATGGGATGCCGCCCGAGGATGGCCGCATCACGGCGCTCGACGGGATGCTGGCGGGCGGTGGTCCGGCGGCCACCGCGGCGGTCGCGCTGTCCCGGCTGGGCGTCTCGACGGAGCTCGTCTCAGTCATCGGCGACGACATCGCGGGCGATCTCATCATCGCGGGAATGACCCGAGCTGGCGTCGGCACCCGATTCGTGGACCGTGGGCCGGGTGCCCGCTCGGCGGTCTCGGTCGGGCTCATCCGCCCCAGCCCGGCCGACACCCGGAGCCTCGTGGCCCTGTCGGCGATGGGTGCTCGCATCGACATCGGCGAGGACGCCCTCGAGGCCTGTCGCGCGGCCGCGTGGATCCACGTCGACCATGCCGGCTGGCCGCTCGTCCGGTGGCTGCGCGCACGTGGGGTCCGGACCCCGGTCGCCGTCGATGGCGGCAACCCCCTGACGCCCGCCGACCTGTCGGACGCAGACCTCTACGTGCCGGGCATGACCGAGCTGCTCCGATCCACCGGGTGCGCGGAGATGTCCGGGGCGCTGCAGGCGGCCGCGGACCGCGGTGCAGCCGCGACCATCGTGACCCAGGGGGCGGACGGCTCGACCTACCTGGGACCCTTCGATGCCGATGCTCCCGACGCGGACGGGCTGTTCCGGGAGCGGCGCGCCGACCCGGGGCCCGCCACCGGTTCCGATCGGACCGGCCATGGTGCGCACGTGGCGTCCCCCACCGTGGCCGTCCGGAGCACGCTGGGCGCTGGCGACGTCTACCACGGCGCGCTGCTGGCCGGCCTCCTGGATGGCCGATCGGTCCGGCGCGCCATGGCGTACGCCTCGACCGCGGCCGCGCTCGCCTGTCGGGCCCTGGATGGCCGGAGCGCCATCCCGACCCACGCTGAGGTGCTGGATCACCTCCGTTCGACCGAACCCAACGCCGATGACGTCCGATAGTCCAGGAGGAATGGTGCCCGAGATCACGACCGACACATCCGGCAGCGCGCCCAGCATGACGGCGCTGGCGCGTCCGTCCGGTGGCTTCGCGATGCTCGCGCTCGATCAGCGGGTCTCGCTCGAGACGATGTTCCGGCAGGCAGGCCGGGACACGTCCACGGACGCCCTGGACCGATTCCGTGACCTGGTGCTCGAGGCCGCGGCGCCTCACGTCTCGGCGATCCTGCTCGAGCGGGGGTACCTGGAGCGTGCCGGCGTCGGCGGCTGGGCCGATGGCGGCGCTGGCCTCATCGTCGCCGCGGACGACCTACAGCAGCCGACCGGGAGGCCCGCACAGGACTCGACCATCGACACGAAGGCAGCGCGACTGGCCACGACCCTCGGTGCGGACGCGCTCAAGCTGCTCGTCATCTGGCTCTCGGGCGCCGGAGACGAGAAGCACGCCCAGCAGAGGGCGATGGTCCGGACGTTCGTCGAGCTCGCCCATTCGCAGGGGATGCTGGCGCTCGTGGAGGTGATCGCGCATGGTGGCTCGCAGGCCGGCGAGCGACCGGTGACCGCGGACGAGCTGCTGGAGGCCGCCGAGGCCCTTGGGCGCGGCTCGGACATCTACAAGGCGCAGGTGCCCATCCACGGCGGTGATTCGGCGGCGGACGTGGAGGTGCTCGCGCGAGAGATGACCGCCACCGTCGGCGTGCCCTGGGTAGTGCTCTCCACGGGCGTCCCGGACGACCGGTTCCCGGAGCTCGTCGCCGCATCCTGCCGTGGTGGCGCGTCGGGCTTCCTCGCCGGCCGTGCCATCTGGAGCCGCGCCGTCGCTGGCGTCGACACGGCCGACATCGTCGCCCGCCTCCAGCCGTCGGTCCGCGACCTGGATCGACTCACCGCGATCGTGGACCGCGAGGCACGACCCTTCATGGAGGTCTTCGGCTGATGGCGCTCGTCGATACCGTCCTGGGCCCGGTCGAGGCTGCGGACCTGGGCTTCACGCTCTCTCATGAGCACATCGTGTGTGGCTCACCCGGAGTGGTCCGAGGCTGGCCAGCGCTATATGGCGGCCGGGACGCGCTCCTGGCGACGGCACAGACCGTCCTGACCCGGGCCATCGACGATGGGGTCACGACCATCGTGGACGCCACCACCTTCGACCTGGGACGCGAGGTGGACCTGCTGGTGGAAGCATCCCGCCGGAGCGGGATGCACATCGTGGCCGCCACCGGCATGTGGCTGGCGCCGTCCCCGGCGCTCAGCGTGCGCACGACCGACCAGCTCGCCGGGTGGTTCACCGCCGACCTGGAGAAGGGGCTTGATGGCACCGACGTCCGGGCGGGAATCATCAAGGTAGCCAGCGAGCTGGAGCTGCTGCCGTTCGAGGAGCGCGTCCTGGAGGCGGCCGCGCGCGCCCACCACGCGACCGGTGCGCCCATCCTCACGCACTCCCTCGCCCGCAACCATATGGGCGAGCAGCAGGCGGCGATCCTGGAGCGCTTCGGCGTCGACCCGACCCGGGTCGTCATCGGCCACTCCGACGACAGCACGGAGATCGACTACCTCATCGGCCTCGCCGATCGCGGCTACCGCATCGGCATGGACCGGCTGCCCAACGGCAACCTGCCGGAGTACGGCACCCAGGACGTCGCGGCCCGGCTGCGGATGATCGCGGCGCTCGTCGAGCGAGGCTATGCGGAGCAAATGGTGCTGTCGCACGACGACCCCGTCTGGGCGGGCGTCCTCTCGGACGTCGACCAGGCTCGCCACCTGGAGTCGAACCCGGTGGTCATCTCGTTCATCCCCCGGGTCGTGCTGCCTGGGCTCCGGGAGCTGGGCGTGCCAGAGGATGCCATCACGCTCATGACCCGCACGAACCCCCAGCGCTGGCTGAGTGGCGCCTCATGAACCTGCCCCAGGCGATCGTCCTGGGGCGGCTGGTGACGGACATGTATCCGCTCCAGTCGGAGGTGCCCCTGGAGGAGGTGCGCACATTCGAGCGCTTCACCGGTGGCTATGGCGGCAACGTTGGCATCGGCCTGGCGCGGCTGGGTGTCACGACCGCGGTCGTTTCGGGCGTCGGCGACGACGGCCATGGGCGGGCGATCATCCGCGACCTGGTCGCGGAGGGGGTCGATACCCACTGGGTCGTCACACATCCCACGCTGCGGACTGCGCTCGCGTTCTGCGAGCTGTGGCCACCCGACCACTTCCCGTTGCTCGCATATCGATTCCCCAGCTGCCCCGACCAGGAGCTTCGCGAGACGGACCTGCCTCCGACCGACGTGCTGGCCGGGACACCCGTCGCCTATGTCTCGGGGAGCGCGTTCGCCCAGGAGCCGAGTCGGTCGACCGCGTTCGCGGCCCTCGAGGCCCGTCAGGGCATCGAAGCGATCGCGACGATCCTGGACCTGGACTGGCGACCGGGCTATTGGATCGACCCGACGCCGTACCCGGGGCTGATGCTTCGCGCTTCACGGCTGGCGGACACGCTCATCGGCAGCGACAGTGAGTTCGCGGCCGCCGGGCTGACGCCTGCCGGGGTCGCAGCGTTCGGCGCGCGGCGGGTATTCGTCAAGCACGGGCCCGACGGCGCGTCCCTGCTGTCCGACGGCGCGGTCCACGACGAGCCGGGTGTGCCGGTGCCGGTCGTGAATGGCCTGGGTGCCGGCGATGCCTTCGCGGCAGCAGTCGGCGCAGGGCTGCTCCGGGGTCTGCCGCCGTCTCGACTGCTCCAGGCCGGCAACGCGGCGGGTGCCATCGTCGCCACGCGCCTCTCCTGCAGCAGCGCCATGCCCACGTGGTCGGAGATCGAGTCGATGATCGCCGATCCGGGGGCATGGACGGACGCCTGAGACATGCGAACGCCCCCGGGGCGTGGTGCCGGAGGCGTCGATCGGAGACGTATTGGTACCGCATACCGGATTCGAACCGGTGGTCTCCGCCTTGAGAGGGCGGTGTCCTGGGCCTCTAGACGAATGCGGCGCAGGCGCAAGAGGATAGCATGGAGTCGGTCGAGTCGACCCCGCTGAGGATGCCTCACGCGGCTCCATAACCCGCTGCCCAGGATGACACGTTGATGGCGCCCGACCCACGGCCCGGCTCCCGGACACGGCTGCGCTCGCAGCTCTGGTTCGACGACCCAGACGACCCCGACATGACTGCGCTCTACATCGAGCGGTACCTCAACTGGGGCCTCACGCGCGACGAGCTCCAGTCGGGCAAGCCGCTCATCGGCATCGCCCAGTCGGGGTCGGACCTGGCGCCCTGCAACCGGCAGCACCTGGAGCTGGCCAAGCGAGTCCGGGAGGGCATCCGCGAGGCTGGCGGCATCGCCTTCGAGTTCCCGGTCCATCCCATCCAGGAGACCGGTCGGCGGCCGACCGCCAACCTCGACCGCAACCTCGCCTACCTCGGGCTCGTGGAGACGCTCTTCGGCTATCCGCTCGACGGCGTCGTGCTCACCACCGGCTGTGACAAGACGACCCCCTCGCAGCTCATGGCGGCCGCCACCGTCAACATCCCGGCCATCGCCCTCTCCGTCGGCCCCATGCTCAACGGCTGGTACAAGGGCGAGCGGACCGGCTCGGGGACCATCAAATGGCACGCCAAGAAGCTCAAGTCTGCGGGCAGGATCGACTGGCCGGAGTACGTCGAGATGGTCTCGTCTGCGGCTCCGTCGCCCGGCTTCTGCAACACCATGGGCACCGCGACGACCATGAACTCCCTGGCCGAGGCCCTGGGCATGATGCTGCCCGGCTCCGCGGTCATCCCGGCGGTCCACAAGGACCGGGGGCAGATGGCGTACCTCACGGGCAAGCGCATCGTGGAGATGGTCCGCGAGGATCTCAAGCCGTCGGACATCATGACCCGTGAAGCGTTCGAGAACATGATCGTGGTCTGCTCCGCGATCGGTGGCTCGACCAACGCACCCATCCACTACAACGCGGTCGCCGCCCATATCGGCGTCCCGTTGGATAACGACGACTGGGAGCGCCTGGGCCACCACATCCCGCTGCTCGTCGACCTCCAGCCGGCTGGTCGATTCCTGGGCGAGGACTACTTCCGCGCCGGCGGCGTGCCCGCCGTCGTCGCGGAGCTGCTGGCTGCTGATGCCCTCCCCCATCCGGACGTCATGACCGTCAACGGCCGGACGATCCGGGAGAACTGCGCGGGGATGCTGAGCGAGGACCGCGAGGTCATCCGGGCATGGGCGGCGCCGATGCTGCCGGATGCCGGGTTCCTCAACCTCACCGGCAACCTGTTCGACTCGGCGATCATGAAGACGAGTGTCATCTCACCCTCGTTCCGGGCACGCTACCTCTCCGACCCCGACGACCCGGAGGCATTCGAGGGCCGGGCCGTGGTGTTCGATGGGCGCGAGGACTACCACGCCCGCATCAATGACCCGGAGCTGGGCATCGACGCCCACACGATGCTGGTCATCCGGGGCGTCGGGCCGATCGGCTATCCGGGTGCGGCGGAGGTGGTCAACATGCAGCCGCCGGATGCGTTGCTCATCGCGGGCATCGACGAGCTGCCCTGCATCGGCGATGGGCGCCAATCCGGTACGTCCGGTTCTCCTTCGATCCTCAACGCATCGCCCGAGGCCGCTGTTGGCGGCGGGCTGGCGCTCTTGCGCACCGGCGACCGGGTGCGCATCGATCTGCGCGCCCGGACCGCGAACGTGCTCCTGGCGGACGAGGAGCTGGCTGCTCGCCGGGACGAGCTCGCGGCGACGCTGGCCGCGGGCGGCCTGCCGTACGTGCCCGCCAGCCAGACGCCCTGGCAGGAGATCCAGCGAGGCATGGTCGGGCAGCTCGCCACGGGCATGGTGCTCGAGCCGGCCGTCAAGTACCAGGACATCGCCCACGGCCCGAACTCGCTGCCCCGCGACAACCACTGAGGGGGCCGGTGCCGCGCTGGGCCATAGTGCAGCGCTGGGCCATGGTGCAGCGCTGGGCCATGGTGCAGCGCTGGGCCATGGTGCAGCGCTGGGCCATGGTGCAGCGCTGGGCCAGGGTGCAGCGCTGGGCCAGGGTGCAGCGCTGGGCCAGGGTGCAGCGCTGGGCCATAGTGCAGCGCTGGGGTGGGGTGGGGTGGGCACGCGCGCGGTCCGGCGACCACCCGCCTTTGGAGCGTGCGCTCGCGTCGGTACCCACGGGATGGGTGAGTTCGACGCCTCCGGGATCCCCCGGTCGCGTCTGACCCGCGGCATGGGTATGACCTGCACCGCCTGGGCCAAACGTGCGCATCCGAGTCACCGGGCGGGTCCGATCGACGTTCGGCCCCTGTCGCCGGTCGGACTCACCCACCCGATGGGTACCGAGGCCAGCGGCCGGACCCGATCCCACAAGCTCCCGCCGATCACGATGCATCGCCCTGGATCGGGAAGGCGCAGCGTAGGTCGAGGTCCGCCAGCGCGGGTCGAGGCCCGCCACCGCGGGTCGAGGTCCGCCAGCGCGGGTCGAGGCCCGCCACCGCGGGTCGAGGTCCGCCAGCGCGGGTCGAGGCCCGCCACCGCGGGTCGAGGTCCGCCAGCGCGGGTCGAGGCCCGCCACCGCGGGTCGAGGTCCGCCAGCGCGGGTCGAGGCCCGCCAGCGCGGGTCGAGGCCCGCCGGGGCGGGTCGAGGCCCGCCGGGGCCAGCGCGCCCTACAGCCGGTGGTGCTCCAGGAACGCGCGGATGACATCCGCGACCTGCTCGTGGCTCTCCTCGCCCACGACGAGGCCATAGTGGGAGTGGGCGCCAAACGGGTGGTACTCCGCGCCCAGCCACTCCGCCAGCCGCTCGCTATCGGATCCCGGGAAGAGGCGGTCGACCCCAGCACCGATGACCTGGATGGGCAGCCCATCGAGCGCGGCCCGGTCGACCGGCACACCCTCGAGCATCTGCCGTCGAGCGGCACCGCTCTCGGCACCCATGAGGTGCTGCACGCGCATGACGTCCGCCATGGAGAGGTCGGGGTTCTGGCGCTGGATCTGGTCGTGAGCACCCGCCCAGCCGATGAGCTCTCGTCGGAACCGCGAGGGCACGAGGCGCACCACATGCGAGGGCGACTGTGGTCGGATCGGATCGGGCAGCCCCGGGCTCAGCAGCACCAGGCCGGCCACCTCTCGGCGTTCCGCGAGCTTGAGCGCCAGCAGGCCACCCAGTCCGTGGCCGATGACCACCGCCGACCGTCCGAGCGCGTCGAGTCCCGCGATGACGTCGTCGAGATAGGTGTAGAGGTCGAGCGCCTCGAAGTCGGCATTGTCGGACCAGAAATGCGCCCGCAGGTTGAGGGCGTGACCCTCCCAGCCGCGCTGGGCGAAGTACAGCAGATAGCGCTCCCAGACCCATGATCCGCCGAGCTCACCGTGGAGCAGGTAGAGCGGCCGCCGCCGGGAGCGTCGCTCGGGCAACCAGCTCTCGACGTAGAGGCCGCGTTCCTCGATGACGATCTCGTCCTTGCGCACGGGCCGTCCGGGCGAGCGGGTCTGGCTCGCCAACCCCTGGAGGGTGTCGATGGCACCGCGCGTCGCGGCGGTCGTGCCGCGCTCGTCTACCACTCGAGTGGCCCGAACACGAGGCCCGTGGGAGCCTTGGGATCGAAGAATGTCGACTTCTGGGGCATGACCTCACCTGCCGCCGCGACGCGGGTCACCGCGCTGACAGGCGGACCATCGAGCAGGAATGTCGCGGCCGCACCACTGCTCACGTGGGCGACCGCCTCACGCGCGTCCTTGACATATGCGATGCGGTCTCCCGCGGCCAGGGCCGCAGCATCCACGCCGACCCGTTCCAGCATGAGCGCCAACCGGTTGACGTCGAGCCCCCGAGCGGCGCTCGATGCGGCCGCGTCCTGGAGTGGCGCCACCACCCCTGGTCGGATGCGCAGCAGGGCTGCCCTATCGCCGCTGACGAGACCGATGCGTCCACTGCCCGTGGCCGTCGGATCCGATGACGGCTCCGGTCGGGCCATGGTCGCGAGGACGGCCTCGGCGTCGGCCATCGGCTGCACCTCCGCCAGGTCGTCGAACGCGTCCACGAGCGCCGCACCCGACGGACCACGCAGCAGGACACGGTGGGTCGGCAGCACAGGGGGCGCCTCGGCGATGTCGTAGACGAGGGCCATGACGTAGTCCCAGGCGGGGTCACTTTCGCACGCCCGATTGTGGCCGCGCTCCTCCCGGTAGCGGAGGGCGGTCTCGTACCGGTGGTGACCATCGGCGATGGTCAATGGGCCGCCCTGGATCAGCTCGGCGAGCCGCTGGGCGTCGCCGGTCCAGGCCCCATCCTCGTCGACGGGCACGGGGTGGATCCAGACGCGATGGCTGACACCGTCATCCGTGGTCGCGACCATGTCCGGCAAGCCCGTCGTCATGCCGTCGAGCAGACCGGTCGCCACCCCCGGCGATCCATCGCTGAGCAGCACGACCGGGCTGAGGTTGACGCCAGTGGCCTTGAGCAGCTGATAGCGATCCTCCTTGGGCCCGGTCATCGTGCGCTCGTGCGGCTGGATGCCGCTGCCGGGCCCGAAGGGCTCCAGTCGCAGACGCAGGTAGACGCCGCGAGCACGGCCCGGGGTCCGGCCTCGCGATCCATCCCAGGTCATCTCATGGATGTAGATCGAGGACCGGCGCTCCTTGACGATGACGCCGGCGGTGCGCCACTCGGCGAGCGTCCGTGCCGCGGCCCGATATCGAGTGCCCGGTTCGCCCCCCAGCTCTGGCCCAGGGAGCTCCAGGCGTACCGCGTTGTACGGGTCACGCTCACGGAGCGTCGCCGCGAGCGGGGCCCCGATGACGTCGTATGGCGGGCAGACCACGGCCGACAGATCGCGTCCGACGGCAGGCGCGTAGCGGAGCGCGCGAAAGGGTCTGGGGCTGGGCACGCGCGCATGGTAACGGCAGGTCGCCCAACGGGCTCCGGAGGGCCTGTCGAGCCAGTTCGGGGTAGGCTCCGGGTGTGTCTCGCGGCCCCCACCGACGTTTCCTGCTGATGCTTGGCGCGCCGTTGCTGCTGGCCTCCTGCTACAGCTTCGCGGAGCCATCGTTCCATCCCGGTGACGCACGCCAGGTGATGTCCGCGATCGCGCGGCGAGGCGTCGCCATCGGCACGACGACGGCCGGCGAATCAGCCTGCGACGACCCCAGTCTCATCCCCAACGCAATGCACCTGCAGGGCACCGTCGCGTCCGACCCGACCCAGCGGGACATCTGGATCTACACCTTCCGTGAGAAGTTCTGGACGAGCAGCCAGACGGCGGTGGACGCATGCCAGGCGGCCTACCAGGCTGCGCATCCAGGCGCGGTCATCACGCGCATCGACATCCCGACGTACCGCGTCTTTGGCGCCGACTGGTCGACCGAGTATGGCGGAATCGGTCCGGGGCGGCCTCAAGGAGGCTTCGCAGGAAGGCGAGCAACAGTAGGCCATGTGCGACATGCGCCGTGGCTAGCCGCGCCCGATCGCGCGCCGCCACCCGCGCACCGTAGGATGCGTCCGTGATCTCACGTCCGTGGCCCACGTTCGGTCGCGCGGTCCCCGATGCCGCGTGGCGGCCGACCCCGGAGCTGCTCGGTGACAGCCGGCTGGCACGCTTCCTCGCGGCGACCGGCGAACCGGATCTCGAGGCGCTCCAGGCGCATGCGGCGGCCGATCCGGCGTGGTTCTGGGGGCAGGTCCCGGACGACCTCGGACTGCAGTGGCAGCGCCCATGGAGCCGGGTCATGGATGCCACCGACGGCCCGGAGTGGACCCGGTGGTGGGGCGGCGGCGCCTTCGACTGGACGCACGCGGCGACCGGGTCACGCGCCGACCGCGACCCGGACGGCCACGCACTCATCTGGGAGGACGAGTCGGGTGATGTCGTACGCATCACCAATGCCGCGTTGCGAGACCAGGTGGAGCGGGCCGCAGCCATGCTCGCGACACTGGGAGTCGGCGTCGGCGACCGCGTGGGGCTGCTGCTGCCGCTGCTGCCCGAGACGGTCATCGCGGTCCTCGCGCTCGGCCGCCTCGGCGCCATCTTCACGCCCATCTTCTCGGGCTATGGTGCGCCCGCGGTCGCGAGCCGCCTGGTCGACGTCGGTGCCCGCCTGCTCATCACCGCCGATGGCACGCTCCGGCGGGGTGCCATCGTGCCCCTCAAGCAGGTCGCGGACGCGGCGCTCGCGCTCGCGCCAGCCGTGGCGAAGCTGCTCGTCATCCGGCGCCTGGGCGACCGGGCCGGGGCCATCCCCTGGGACCCGGCCCGGGACGCCTGGTGGCATGAGCGGATGGCGGAACCCGACCTTCGGCCCCTGCGCGACGCACGGCTGACCGATCCCGAGACACCCTACATGGTCATCCACACCTCGGGCACCACCGGGCGACCCAAGGGTGCGGTGCACGTTCATGGCGGCTTCCCCATCAAGGGGGCCCAGGACATGGCCCACGGCTTCGATGTCCGGCCCGGCGACCGGATCACGTGGCTCACGGACCTGGGCTGGATGATGGGTCCCTGGCTCATCTCGGGCGCGCTGCTGCTGGGCGCGACCTTGGTGCTCTACGAGGGAGCACCCGACGTGCCCGGTCCCGACCGGGTGTGGGGGTTCGCGGCGCGCCACGGCGTCACCCACCTGGGCGTCTCGCCCACCCTCGTGCGCGCGATCAAGGCGCACGGCACCGATCCCGTCCGGGGCCACGACCTGCGCTCCCTGCGGGTGCTCGGGTCGACCGGCGAGCCCTGGGACGCGGAATCGTGGTGGTGGTTGTTCCGCGAGGTGGGCGGCGGGCGGCTGCCCATCATCAACTACAGCGGCGGCACGGAGGTGAGCGGCGGCATCCTGTCCTGCAACCCCCTGACCCCCATCCGGGCGACCTCGTTCGGGGGACCCAACATCGGGGTGGCGGCGGATGTCGTCGACGCATCCGGACGAGCGGTCCGGGGCGAGGTCGGCGAGCTCGTCATCCGACAGCCCATGCCGGGTATGACCCGCGGCTTCTGGGACGACCGGGAGCGCTACCTCGAGTCCTACTGGCGACGGCTGCCGGGCACCTGGGTCCACGGCGACTGGGCGGTCGTCGACCCCGACGGCTACTGGTATATCCACGGCCGCTCCGATGACACGCTCAAGGTCGCCGGCAAGCGCGTCGGGCCCGCGGAGGTCGAGGGTGCCGCCACGAGCCACCCGGCGGTCCTCTCGGCGGCCGCCATCGGGGTGCCCCATCCGGTCAAGGGCGAGGCGATCGTCGTCTTCTGCGTCCTGGAGCGGGGCGTGACCGACGACCCGGAGCTGCAGGCAGCCGTCTCGCGCCATATCGCGGCCGACCTGGGCAAGGCGCTCACGCCCCACGCCGTCGTGGTCGTGGCCGAGCTGCCCCGCACCCGCAGCGGCAAGGTCATGCGCCGGGTCATCCGGGGCGCCTGGCTGGGCGGCGAGACCGGCGACCTGTCGGCGCTCGAGAACCCGATCGCCGTGGAGGCCATCCGGGTCCTGGGCGCGACGGCCAGGTGATGCCCGCTCACCCGAGGCGCCGGACGGATCGGCCACGGCTCCGCCACACTGCACCTCGCCGACCGGCGCACCGCTCGCCAGGGAGACCCGCACCATGAGCGACCACCATCATGACCACGACGGCGCACACCCTGGCCTCGACGAGCTGCGCGCCCTGATGGCGACCGGCGAGGTCGACACGCTCATGGTCGCCTTCACGGACATGCAGGGTCGACTGATGGGCAAGCGCGTGAGCGCACCCGCGTTCCTGGATGGCGTCATCGATCACGGCGCCCATGTCTGCACCTACCTCCTGGGTACGGACATGGAGATGAACACCCCCGACGGCTTCGCGCTCATGAACTGGGATACGGGTTACGGCGACTACGTCATCTCACCCGTCTGGGACAGCCTGCGGGTCCTGCCATGGCAGACCGCGACCGCGCTGGTGCTCGGTGACGTCGTGGACGAGGCCACGGCCACCGAGATCCCGGTCTCGCCACGGACCATCCTCAAGCGCCAGATCGCCGCCGCCGCGCAGATGGGCATGGCGATCAAGGCCGGCTCGGAGTTCGAGTACTACCTGCTCACCGATTCCTACGAGGCAGCTGCCAAGAAGGGCTTCATCGACCTCGAACGCTTCGGTCACTACAACGAGGACTACCACCTGCTCCAGGCCACGAAGGCGGAGCCCATCCACGGCAAGCTACGCCGGCTGATGACGGCCGCGCGCATCCCCATCGAGTTCTCCAAGGGCGAGGCCGCTGCCGGTCAGCACGAGGTGAACATCCGCTACGACCACGTCCTGGAGTCCGCCGATCGTTCCGTGATCTTCAAGCACGGCGCCAAGGAGATCGCATGGCTGGAGGGCTACGGCCTGACCTTCATGGCCAAGCCCGACCACACCTGGACCGGCTCATCAGGCCACCTCCACATGAGCGGCTGGTCGCTCGATGACGACCGGGCGCTGTTCCATGAGGCGGGTGCCGAACCGTACGGGATGTCGTCGACGATGCGCTGGTTCCTGGGCGGCATGATGGCCCTCGCGCGCGAGCTCGCCATCTTCTTCGCGCCCAACATCAACTCCTACAAGCGGTTCGCGGCGGCGAGCTGGGCGCCCGTGAATGTCGTCTGGGGCCGCGACAACCGGACGACCGGCTTCCGGGTCGTCGGCCACGGATCCGGGCTGCACATCGAGTGCCGCTTCCCGGGCGGCGATATGAACGCCTATCTGACGTATGCCGCCTTCATCGGCGCCGGGCTGTACGGCATCCGCAACCGCATCGACCCGCCGACAGAGGTGCGCGGTAATGGCTACGTGGCGACCGGCTGCGACCGGATGCCGCGGGCGCTGTACGAGGCCATCCGGGCCCTCGAGGAGAGCAGCGCCGCGGTCGAGATCCTGGGCCGGGATGTCGTCGACCACTACCTCAATGCGGCACGTGTCGAACAGCAGGCGTACGACGAGGTGGTCCACCCCTGGGAGCGCGAGCGGTACCTCGAACGGAGCTAGCGACCCGCGCCCGGGACGAGGACCCCGACGACCGACGCGGGTAGCATGTCCCCGAGCCAGCACAGGACATTCGAGGGGAGCACCATGCGTCTCGCGGACAAGGTCTGCGTCATCACCGGAGCGGGCAGCGGCATGGGCCGGGTCGCCGCGGCGCTGTTCGCGGCGCAGGGTGCGCGCGTCGTGGTCGCCGACACCAACGAGCCTGCCGCGCTCGAGACCGTCGCCGGTGTGACGGCGGCCGGAGGCCAGGCGACGGCGATCCGCGCCGACGTGTCGAAGGAAGCCGACGCGAAGGCGATGATCGACCACGCGCTGGCGACCTGGGGTCGGGTCGACGTGCTCTATAACAACGCGGGCATCATGCCCGAGGCGGACCACTCGGTCATCGATACCGACGTCGACACCTGGGACCAGGTGATGGCCATCAACGTGCGGGGCGTCTTCCTGGGCTGCAAGTACGCGGTGCCCCGGATGGTGGCCCAGGGATCGGGCTCGGTCATCAACATCGCGAGTTTCGTGGCGCTCCTGGGCTGTTCCGTGCCCCAGGACGCGTACACCGCGTCGAAGGGCGCGCTGCTCTCGCTGACCCGCAGCATGGCGGTGCAGTTCGGGCCGTCGGGGGTGCGCACCAACGCCATCTGCCCCGGCCCCGTGGAGACGCCACTGCTCATGGACTGGCTGCTCAAGGACGAGGCCGCCAAGCAGCTTCGACTTGCGCGCAACCCGAGTGGCCGGTTCGGCAAGCCGGAAGAGATCGTGAACATGGCCATCTACCTCGCGTCGGATGAGTCGCGCTGGACCAACGGCGCCTCGCTCGTGGTCGACGGCGGCATCTCCGTCAACTACTTCTAGCCATGACCGCTCCCGCCGCGCCGCTCATGACCATCGGTGGCCGCTCGGTGGCCGCCGCTGATGGCGCCACGTTCGAGGTCATCGAGCCCGCCCACGGCCAGCGCATCGCGCACGTGCCGTCGGGCGGGGCCGAGGACGTCGATCGCGCTGTGGCCGCCGCCCAGGCCGCGTTCGAGGGGGAGTGGCGGACGTGGCCCGCGGTCCGACGGGGTCAAGCCCTGCTCCGCCTCGCGACGCTCATCCGCGATCATGCCGAGGAGCTGTCGCAGCTCGAGTCGCGCAACATCGGCAAGCCCATCAGCTCCGCGCGCTGGGAGATCGGCGCTGCCGCGGGTGTGTTCGAGTACTACGGTGGCGCCGCGAACAAGCACCACGGCGAGACCATCCCGGTCGCCAAGCCCGGTCTCGACATCACGCTCCGGGAACCCATCGGTGTCGTCGGGCTCATCGTGCCCTGGAATTTCCCGCTCATGATGGCGTCCTGGAAGCTCGGCCCGGCGCTGGCGACCGGCAACACGGCCATCCTCAAGCCCGCCTCCTGGTCCCCCTTGAGCGCGCTGCGGCTCGCCGAGCTGGCGCTCGAGGCGGGTCTGCCGCCGGGTGTCCTCAACGTCGTCACGGGTCCGGGCACCGTCACTGGCGCGGCGCTGGCGGCACATCCGGGCGTGGGCAAGATCGCATTCACCGGCGAGACCGGCACCGGCCAGGAGATCCTGCGGCTCGCCGCGGGCACCATCAAGAAGGTGAGCCTGGAGCTCGGTGGCAAGAGCCCCAACATCGTGTTCGCGGACGCGGACCTCGAGCGGTTCGCCCGGGAGAGCCCCTACAGCGTCTTCGACAACGCCGGCCAGGACTGCTGCGCCCGCAGCCGTATCCTCGTCGAGCGCTCCGTCCACGATCGGGTCGTGGAGCTGTTCGCGGCAGCGACGCAACAGGTCATCGTGGGCGACCCGGCGGACGACGCCACGGAGATGGGGCCGCTCGTGAGCCAGCGGCATCGGGACCGGGTCATGGGCCTCATCGCCGACGGGCAGGCCGAGGGAGCGCGGCTGCTGGCCGGCGGCGAGCGGATGACAGGCCCCGGGTTCGACGAGGGCGCATACGTCTCGCCCGCGGTGTTCGACGGTTGCGCGCCAGGGATGCGCGTTGCCCGGGACGAGATCTTCGGGCCGGTCGTGGCGGTCATCCCCTTCGATGACGAGGACGACGCGATCCGCATCGCCAACGACTCACCCTACGGGCTCTCAGGCTCGGTCTGGACCCGGGACATCGGGCGCGCCCTGCGTGTGGCGAAGGGCATCCGGTCGGGGGTCATCTCGGTCAACTGCAACTCGTCGGTCCACACCGAGGCACCGTTCGGCGGCATGAAGCAGTCGGGCCTGGGGCGCGAGCTGGGCATGGCTGCCCTGGAGCACTACACCGAGACGAAGAACATCTACATCGACCTCTCATAGCCGGGTCTCATATCCGGTTATCATGGTCAGATGAAGACGGTCACGCCGCTCGATCTCCGACGCTCGCTTGGTCGCATCCTGGACGAAGCATCCGCCGGGGAACGCTTCCTCATCGCCCGGGATCACCATCCCCTGGCCGTGCTCGTCTCCGTGGAGGACGCGGCGCGCCTGGATGAACCGGAGGATGAGCGTCGCAAGCGGTTGCGGGCAGCCGGCGCCGCCCTGGAAGAGTATCGCCGTCGTATCGGCCGGGACTCCTCCGGCCTGAGCGCTGCGGAACTCATCCGTCTCGATCGAGACGCACTTGATCGACGCGATCAGCGCCGAAACGCGGGTGACCTCGGCGCATCCTTCGATGACCCGTGACACGGCCGGTCATCGTCGGCGATGCGTCTGTGGCACTCGCGTGGCTGCTGGAGGAGTCCGCCCCGGCCTGGGTGACAGGGCTGTGGGACGCAGTCACGGATGGGCGTGTGGACGTCAAGGTCCCGACGTTCTTCTGGCTGGAGATCGGCAACCGATTGATCCGCCAGCTCGACGTGGCCGGTGAGCAGGTCCTGGAAGGCATCATCCGGCTCGAGGCGCTGAGCCTGTGGACCATCGAGATGGACCGCTCGCTCCGCTTGCTGGCCATCCATCTCGCCCAGCGGTTCCGCTTGAGCACATACGACGCGATCTACCTGGCGCTCGCGGAGACGTCCGATCTCCCGCTGGCCACGCTTGATGGACGGCTGGCGACCGCGGCGGCCGCGCTGGGTCGCCGATACGGCGATGACCCGGGCTCTGACAGCGGTGAGACGTCCGTCAGCTACGGCTCGGACCGCGTGGCAGACCCAGTGTCCCTGGCCGCACTGGGCGCGTACCTCGCCGAGCTGCGTCAGGAGATCATGACCGGCGCCTGAGGCGACGTGGGGCCGTGCCCGCCAGGCCGCCTCCCCGCTGTCAGTCCGCGAAGAGCGGTTGGGTCCAGGCCGTCAGGCCGTCCGAGTCGTCGATGCGGGCGCGCACGTACCGGTCGCCTGGTCGCAGCTGGTAGCGGGCCGACAGTCCCTCCTGGACGTCGAGCACGCGCCCGTCCGCTCCGATGAAGATCGTCCGATAGTGCAGCTCCCAAGCCTGCTCGATGTCCACCGCGAGCTCCCGGCCTGAGGCGACGACGTCGCCGAGGAGCACGCCGGTCGACGCGTAGCAGCTGCCGGCATCGAGGGCCGCCAGGATCTCCGACTCGATCGGCCGCTCAGCCTTGACGCACATCCAGGCTCGACCAGGATTGGAATACGGTCGACCCCAGACCTGGAAGTGATGGGCGTCATCGACCGCCACGCCCAGCATCCGGTGATCCGCCGTGAGCAGCGTGTCCCAGGTCGACTCCACGGATGGGAAACCTTCGCGCCCACCCAGGTTGCTGACCTCTGGACCCGCGTTGTGGATCTCGAACAGGCGGACGTCACGGAGCGCCGCGAGGTCCTCGGGTCGCACCAGCCAGCGGAAGTTGGGGTGGTTGACCGAGGGCACGCCGCCGACTGCCCTGATCTTGTCGATATTCCCCTGGATGGTCGCCTGGACATCCGGCGCGAAGGTCGCCGCGACCCTCTCCCGGATGCCCAGCCCGTTGACGTGGAGATCCCCGGACGAGACCTCCTCACCCCGGATGAGGAGCATCGGTCCGGCGGCGCCCCGAAGTCCCTCGGGATCGGTGAGCACGTCGTGGTCGGTGAGCGCCAGGAAGTCGTAGCCCGCATCCCGGTACCAGGTGACGACGACGTCCGGCGGCGAATCCCCATCGCTGTTCGTGGTATGGGTGTGGATATTGCCCCGGAACCAGCGCGCGGTCATGGTGTCTCCTCGATGTCTGGCTCGCTCGCCGCCACGGCGGCTGCTGTCGCGTCGAGGGGCATCGCGGACGCGCCGGGAAAGCTCACGGTCACCCTGCGGCCGAGCTCGGGTGGCACGGTGCCGGGACGGTTGAAGGTGTCGAACAGGAGGGTGCCACCGTCGTCGTCGAGGCGCATCCGGACCCGGATGACCGGGCCCAGGAACTGGACATCCTCGACCGCGCCCACAAGGCGCTGTGCGACATCGTCGCCACTCCCCAGCTCGATGGCCTCGGGGCGGATGGCAAGGGATGCCTCTGCGCCCGCGGCGCCACCCAGTGGTACGCCCAGGGTGATCTCCTGGCCACCAACGGCGATGCGTCCCACACGCGCGTCCACGATCCGCCCCGTGAGCACGTTGAGCTGACCGACGAACCGGGCCACGAACGCCGTCGCGGGTGAGCCGTAGATGGCGGCCGGTGAGCCGACCTGCTCCACGCGACCCTCGCTCATGACCACGACCGTGTCCGACAGCGACAGCGCCTCCTCCTGGTCGTGGGTGACATAGACGGTCGTGATGCCCAGCTGCCGCTGGATGGCCCGGATCTCCTGGCGCAGCGAGACGCGGATCTTGGCGTCCAGCGCGGACAGCGGCTCATCGAGCAGGAGCACCCGAGGCTCGATGGCGAGGGCGCGTGCGAGCGCGACACGCTGCTGCATACCACCCGACAGCTCATACGGGTATTGGTCGCCCTTGCCGGCAAGGTGGATGAGGTCGAGCATCTCGCCCACCTTGCGCCGGATGTCGTCCTTCTTGACATGTCGGACGCGGAGTCCGAAGCCGATGTTGTCAGCCACGCTCATGTTCGGGAACAGCGCATACGACTGGAACACCATGCCCACGTTGCGGTCGTGCGGCGGCGTGCGACTGATGTCCTGGCCGTCGATGCGGATGCTGCCGGCGGACGGGAGCTCGAAGCCCGCGATCATCCGCAGCGTGGTCGTCTTGCCGCAGCCGCTGGGTCCCAGGAACGAGACGAAGTCGCCCTTGGGCACGTCGAGGTCGAAATGCTGGACCGCGACGTGGCTGGGGAACTCCTTGCGCACCCCCTCGAGTTCCAGAAAGCCCATCCGTGCGTGCTCCTACTTGACCGCGACGACGGCGATGCGCCCGCGTGAGCGCCGCCCGATGAGGGCGATCATGCCCATCGCGAGCCATGTCAGGCCGAAGCTGATGAGGGTCACCGCGGCCGGTTCGAACGTCTTGCTCCGACCTAGCAGCGACAGGTAGGGTCCGAACGCGGGTCGGAACAGGAAGTTGGCGATGGTGTACTCGCCCATGACGATGGCGAAGGTCAGGAAGGCACCGCCGATGACCGCCAAGCGGACGTTGGGCAGGATCGACCCGCACGATGATGGTCGGCCAGCCGGCACCCAGGCTCTGGGCAGCTTCCGTGAGGCTCTGGATATCGATGGCCCGCAGGCCGGTGTCCACCGACCGATACATGTACGGCAGCGACAGCACCACGTAGGCAGCCACCAATAGGAACGTGCTGCCCGCATCTGTGCTCGTCAACGCCAGCGGCTTCTTGCTGTACAGCGAGACCAGCCCGAACACCAGGACGACGGGCGGCACCACGAAGGGCAGCAGGGTGACGAACTCGATGACCGGGCGCATCCGGGGCACCTTGAGCCGGACCCAGTAAGCGGTCGGCACGATGAGCAGGGAAGCGAACACGATGGTCAGCACCGCACAGAACGCGGAGTACAGCAGGCTGGACCAGAACTTGGGGTCATCGAAGGTGTTGGTGTACGCCTTGAATGGCACCAGCATGCCCAGCGAAACCTGGAATGTCGCCACCAGCGGCAACACGAAGTAGGCGATGCCCATGATGAGCACCAGCCACCAGACGAGCCGGTCGCGGCCACGCTTGTGGCTCCGGGGCTTGCCCGGGCCGGCCGACGCAGTCGGGGTCGACCGCATGGCCGAGACGGGGCTGGGGCTGGAGGTCATCGCATCCAGCGCTCGGCTTTCCGCTGGAGCCACAGGTACATTCCGATGGCGACGGACATCACCGCGACCATGGCCATCGCCATGGCGTAGCCCAGGCCGACGTTATGGAGCACGTCGCCGCTGATCTGGGCGCCGATCTTGACCGCCACGATGGGGATGGTGCCACCGGTCAGCTGGTATGCCGTGGCCTGGGCCCCGAACGCGTTGCCGAACAGCAGGATGGCCGTGCCCAGCAGCGAGGGCATGAGGATGGGGAACGCCACATGCCGCCAGTACTGCCGCGAGGTGGCGCCGAGGTTCTCGGCAGCCTCCCGCCACTCCTTCTTCAGGCCGTCGATGGCGGGCGCGATGATGAGGATCATCAGCGGCAGCTGGAAGTACAGGTAGACCAGCTCCAGCCCAGTCTGGGTGTACAGGCTGAAGCCCTGCTGGTACAGGTTGATTCCGAACGTCTGGCGGATCCAGAGCGTGACTAGGCCCAGCTGGCCGAGGGTGAAGATGAATGCCAGGGCTAGGGGCACCCCCGCGAAGTTGGATGCGACACCTGCGAAGGTCACGATGGGCGCGCGCAACCAGCCGGGCAAGCCTGCGAGGATCACGGCGTAGGCGATGAGGAAGCCGAAGGTGGTACCCACGACGGCGGTCACGAGACTGATCTCGATGGTCGTCCGGAACGCCAGCACGATGTCTGGTCGAGCCAGATCCGCGTAGTTCTGGAGTGTCGGTGCACCGGTCGGGTCCTGGAGGCTGCCCGCCACGAGGAACGAGACCGGCAGCAGCAGGAACAGCAACGCGAAGAGCAGGAAGGGCAGCGTGCCCATCCAGGCACGCGAACGCCGGGACCCAGGGCGCGCGCTAGGCGCGTCCCGGGTCCGAGTAGGCTGGACCGCGACGTCCGTCACGGCTCAGTCAGCGCGAGACGAGGGTTCAGGGAGCCGCGCTGGCGGCGACCGGCGGTGCGCCCACGACCACGTTCCAGCCCTTGGCCGGGTCGGCGATGAGCGCCGCGGCCGCGTTCAGTTGATCCAGGGTCGCGAAGACTGCGCCAGTCGCATCCGGCAGTTTGGCCAGCGAGTCAGGGTTCAGGGTGCCCGCGGCTTTCATCGTCTCGAAGCGGGCGGGGTAGCAGTAGCCACTCAGCCAAGCATTCTGACCCTCGTCGGAGTACAGGTACTCCTCCCACAGCTTGGCAGCGTTGGGATGGGGGGCGTAAGCGCTGATGCCCTGGACATACACCCCACCGTATGGTCCGGAGGCCGGCACGGTGACATCGATCGCGAGACCACTGTCGGAGGCAGCCTGGTCACGATCTGAAAGGGCGTTGTAGTTCCAGCGGACCGTGATGGGTGTGTCGCCATGTACCACGGTCGGGCCAGTCGCGATGACGGGCACGAAGTTGCCGCCCTGGACGACCTGCTTCCAGAAATCGAGGCCAGGCGTGACGTCATCGAGCGTTCCACCGTTGGCGAGCGACGACGCCATGATGGTCTGGATGGCCTGGTTGGCCACGTTGGGGTCACCAGAGAGGGCGACCTGGCCCTTGTACTCCGGCTTGAGCAGGTCCGACCAGTCCTTGGGCGGATCGGGCACCACCTGTGTGTTGGTCTCGAACGAGAGGACGCCGTAATAGTCCCCGTACCAGTTACCGTCGGGATCCTTGATCGCATCCGGGATCTCGTCCCAGGTGCTCACCTTGTACGGCGCGAGGAGTCCTTCGGACGCCATCTTGGGCCCGAAGGCAAGACCAACGTCCACCACATCAGGTGCCGCCGGGCCACCACTGTCCTTGTTGGCGATGATCGCCTGCTCCTCGTCACCCGAGCCACCCTCAGGGTTGATCTCATTCACCGTCAACCCGTACTTGGCCTTGAAGCCGTCGATCGCTGCACCGTAATTGCACCAATAGTGGGGCAAGGCGATCACGTTGAGTGCGCCCTCGGCCGTGGCCGCCGCGACCAGGTCGTCCATGGACATGGCCGGTGCGGCACTCGCTGCGGGACTCTGCGCGACCGCCGGCACCGAGCCGACGAACACTGCCGCGGCGCTGAGCAGCGCCAGCGACACGCGATGGGTATGACCCACGTTGGTCTCCTCCTTCGATGACGCCTGCCGGGACTCGGCGGCCCCGGCGTTACAGGCGCACGCTGAGGGTACCCTCGGCGTGTCAACGGAGTGTGATCATCCTGTGAACGCTGCGCCAGAGGGAACCGAAGCCGAATGCAGGGAACTGGGCGGAACGCGGCGGCAGCCCAGGCTCGCGGTAGCGGCATACTCCGCGGGTGAACCAGGCCGCACCCATCAGCAGCATCCACAATCCCCGGGTCGAGGCGGCCCTCGGTCTGCGCGCGTCGCGCGAGCGCCGGGTCCGGCGGGCGATGCTCATCGACGGCATCCGCGAGATCGACCGAGCCGCGTCTGCCGGGGTCGTGTTCCGGGAGCTGTTCGTGGCCCAGGAGCTGCTCGACCAGCACGGCGTCGATGCGCGTCGGGCGGTCCATGCGGCCACGCTCGCGGGTGGCAGCGTGGTCGCGGTCACGTCGGAGCTCATGGGCCGGATGGCGTTCGGCGACCGCACCGACGGCCTGCTCGCCGTCGCGGTGCAGCCGGACGTGTCACTCGACAACCTGACGCTGCCCGACGACCCGCTCGTGGCGGTGGTCGAATCGGTGGAGAAGCCAGGCAATCTCGGCGCGCTGCTGCGCTCCGCGGACGGCGCCGGCGTGGACGGGGTCATCGTGGCCGATCCGCAATGCGATCCATGGAACCCGAACGCCATCCGGTCAAGCCTGGGCACGGTCTTCTCGGTGCCGCTGGCGGTCACCGACGCGGAGACCGCCCGTGCATGGCTGGCCGACGCGGGCATCCGGCCCGTGCTGACCATCGTCGATGCGCCGACCGTCTACACCGACGCGGACCTGACCGGCGCCGTGGCCATCGTCGTGGGCAGCGAGGCCGATGGTGTCTCGGCGGCCTGGCGGGACGCGGGCTCCAGCGCCGTTCACATCCCGATGCTGGGCATCGCCGACAGCCTCAACGTCAGCGCCAGCGCCGCGGTCCTGTTCTACGAGGCGCTCCGCCAGCGAGGTCCGCGGGGCTAGCGGGACGTTTGGCCGATGCCCAGCACGCGACGGGCGTTGTCAGCGTAGACCGCGCGCAGCACCTCGTCGGGCAGACCCAGACCGTGGATCTGCCAGCGGCCCTGTGGCGGCACCGGCTCGGCGGCATAGTCGAACGACTCGTCGAAGGTCTCCAGGAATTGGTAGTAGATGCGGCAGGTGTCGACGTCCACGGCGCTGTCCGTACCGAACAGGATCCGGTCACGCCAGCGGAGGAAGAAGTCGCGTGCGGTGTACGGCTGGCGCCCGAGCTCGGCGATCCGGGCCGCGACGTCCACGTGGTAGTTGGGGTGGCGTTCCAGCATCCCGCTGACGAGCCCCAGATCCTCGGCGGCACAGCCGACATGGGCGCCCACGAACGTGGTACGGGGGTGGCGGCCCAGGAGCCGGTCGAGACCGCCCAGCAGATCGTCGAAGCGCGGATACCCCGGTCCAGCTGGACTTCGTGGGTCGTCGGCCGACGGCCAGAAGTGCCAGTCGGGGTGGTCGTGCAGCTCCTCCCATCGCTCGTTGGTCGCGTCGAGGGGCTCGAAGAACGCGACCGGGTCCGCGATGTGGATGACCACCGGCAGACCCAGGTCCGCGGCCGCCGTCCACAGCGGATCGAGTCGCGGGTCGTCGACCTGCACCAGCCGCCCATCGGGGTCGCGCGCAGCCAGACCGAGTGTCTTCCACACCTTCAGCCCGCGCGCTCCCCGGTCGACCGAGTCCTGGAGCGTCGCCGCCTCCAGCTCCCCGAACGCCGGCTCGTCGCGCCAGCGCGGGTAGTCCAGCCCCGCGAAGATGACGAACCGAGCGGGATCCGGGCCCTGGTATCGGTCGACGTGGCGCGACAGCGTCTCGCCCTGGCCGCCATCGAGGTCGACCATGGTGGCGAAGCCCGCCCGATCCATCGCGGCACGCAGCTCCTCCACCGGTCGCTGTGCCCAGTCGCCGCCGAACACCGGCCCCAGGTGCTCGTGGCTGCTGAGGACCGGGAAGCGCGGACGCTGGACACGCGTCTCGGGCACTCGCAGCGACCGCCGTGGTCGGTACCCGGACAGCGGCATGACGTCCCGCGTCGGACCCTCGGGCACGCTCATGGCTCCCGCAGCTCCACCGAATACCGGTATCGGTCGCCCCGCAAGGTGCTGCGGCAGTACTCGATGGTGGTCCCCTGCGCGTCGAATGCGACCCGATAGACCCGCAAGGCCGGGTCGCCACGGGCACCGCCCAGGGCCCGTGCCTCCGACGCGGACAGCAGTACCGGCTCGAAGGTCTCGCGGGCACGGACGGGTCGGACGCCATATCGCCCGGTGAGCGTGTCATAGAGCCGGACGCGGGTGAAGTCGACCGACTCCAGGCCCGGGAAGCGGGCGGCCGGCAAGTAGCTCGTCTCGGCCACCAGCGGGTCGTCATCGGCGAGCCGGATGCGGTGGAGGGCCACGACCGTCGTGCGGGGCGCCACCTCGAGGGCCGCCGCCACCGCCTCGGTGGCGGGCTCCGTGCGCAGCCCGAGGACCTGCGTGCCGGGGGTCATGCCATGCCGTTCGATCTCCCGGCTGAAGGTATAGAAGCCGCCCAGCGCATGCTCCACGGGATGAGCCCGGACGAACGTGCCCACGCCGCGCCGCACCTCCAGCACCGAACCGGCGATGAGCACACCCAGTGCCTGTCGGACCGTGGCCCGGCTCACCCCATAGCGCGCCATGAGCTCCAGCTCGGTGTCCACCTGGCTGCCGGCGGGCAGGGCACCGCCGCGCACGCGTTCCCGGATATCGGCCGCGATGCGCCGGTACAGGGGCACGCCGAGGAGGTCCACGGACATGGATTGCCTAGCCCTTGAGGCCGGAGATGGCGATGCCCCGGACGAAGAACTTCTGGGCGATCACGAACAGGATGACCATGGGCACGAGGCTGACCACGGCACCCGCCATCATCTCCGGCCACTTGCCCACGAACTGGCCCTGGAAGAAGGCGAGGCCCACCGTGGTCGTGAAGTCGGGCAGGTCGCGCAGGTAGATGAGCGGATCGATGAGGTCGTTCCAGCTCCACATGAAGGTGAAGATGGCGAGCGTCGCGAGCACCGGCCGGGACAGCGGCAGGTAGATGTACCGGAAGATGGCCCACGGGTTCGCACCGTCCACCCGTGCGGCGTCCGCCAGCTCCCGGGGCACGGTCAGGAAGAACTGGCGGATGAGGAAGATGCCGAAGGCACCGCCCAGCCAGGCCCCCACCCACAGCGGTTCCTGGGTACCGATCCAGTTGCCACTGTGGGACAACGGGTGGGGCAGGAACCGATAGAGCACGAAGTTGGGCACCAGCACCACCTGGAACGGGATGATGAGCGTGGCCATCACCAGCGCGAACAGCAGGCCGCGGCCCCGGAACGGCAGCACCGCGAACGCGAATGCCGCCATGGAGCAGCTGATGAGCGCCCCGATCGTGGTCAGCGTCGCGATCTTGAGCGAGTTGAGGAAGAAGTCACCAAAGGTGACCCCGGGCAGGGCGGTCCACATCGTGCCGTAGTTCTCGAAGTGGAGACCGCTCGGGAACGCCAGCAGCGGCGCGCCGAACACCTCGGCGCGCGTCTTGAGCGATGTGGCCACCATCCAGAAGAAGGGCACCATCATGATCAGGCCGCCCACGATGAGGATGGCGTACAGCCCGGCCTTGCGGGCGCGTCGCACCGCCAGGTCCCTCGGTCCGCGTCGCGCGACCGGCCGCTCTGCGGCCGCCTGCGCGGTCACTCGTAGTGCACCCATCGGCGCTGCCACCGGAAGTAGACGATCGTGAGGACTGCCGCGATGAGGAACAGCACCCACGCTGCGGCGCTCGCGGAACCCATCCGGAAGAACCGGAAGCCTTCCTGGTAGATGTAGTACACGAGCGTGATAGTGGCGTCGGTGGGTCTGCCTGGGCGCGCCAGGATGTACACCTGGTCGAACACCTGGAGCGCCCCGATGAAACTCAGGATGCCCGTGAAGAAGATGCTCGGGGTGAGCAGCGGCAGGGTGATGTGCCGGAATCGGGCGCGCCACCCGGCGCCGTCCACGGACGCGGCGTCGTAGTAGTCACGGGGGATCGCCTGGAGGCCCGCCAGGAAGATGATCACGCTGATGCCCAGGCCTTGCCAGACGCTCATGACGATGATGGCGGGCATCGCCCAGAAGGAGTCGGAGGTCCAGCGCTGGGGCGGGATGCCTACCGAGCGCAGGACCTCATTGAGCAGGCCCCCCTGCGGTGCGTAGATCCAGAGCCAGACCAGGCCCACCGCCACGGTCGAGGTGACCAGTGGCAGGAAGTACATGGTGCGGATCCATGCGATGCCCCGGATCGCCTGGTCCAGGCCGAGCGCCAGCAGGAGCGCAAGCCCCATGCCGAGGGGCACCGAGACCAGTGTGTAGAAGATGGTGTTGCGCAACGCGACCCAGAAATGGGGATCACTGGCCAGCCTCGAGAAGTTGTCCAGGCCCACCCATGTTGGCGGCGTCAGCAGGTCCCAGGAGGTGAAGCTGATGCCCAGGGTCGCGATGATCGGCCCCGCGGACAGGATCGCGAGACCCACGAGCATGGGCGCCAGGAAGACCAGCGCCCAGCGGCGTTCACTGTCCAGGGGCCCACCGCGCCCGCGACGGGCCGCTCCGACCGGGGTCTCTGCCACGGCCGGACGACCCGAGTCCGTCACTGCTCCTGCTTGGCCAGGATCCCGTCAAGTTCCGGCAGCACATCGTCGATGGCTTGCCGGACCGTCTTGGCGGGCGTGTTGAACACGTTGTTGTCGAGCTCCGCCTGGAGCGCCGTCGTCCACTCGTCGTAGCCCCGGAACGAAGGCTTGAGGTGGGCGTCCGCGAGGGATGCGGCGAACACATCGGAGCCTGGGAACGCGGTGGCATAGGCACCCGCCAGCACGCTCTTGTCCACCGGTACGGCGGCCTTGAGCTGCATGAGCTGGGTCTGGGCCTCTGGCCCGACGAGATACTTCACGAACTCCCAGGCCGCGTCCGGCTCGCCGGTGCTCTTGGCGACCACGACGCCCGTGGGGTTGACGCTCGTGGCATGACCCGCCGGCCCGGCCGGCAGCTTGGCGATGCCCAGGTCGATGCCCGCCGCAAGATGGGTCGGCACCAGCCAGGAGCCGTTCGCCTCCATGGCGGCCTGGCCCTGCTCGAAGGCATCGCCGGTCTGCACGAACAGATCGGGCGTGGGCATGATCTTGTGGGTGTAGATGAGGTCCTGGAGCTGCTGGATGCCGCCCACGGCCTGGTCCGATCCGAGCAGGGTCTGGCTATGGTCCGGCGAGATGATCTCGCCGCCGTTCTGCCACACGAGCGACGACCAGTAATTCTCCATGTCCGTGGTCTCGGTGTAGAAGCCCCACTGGTCGGGCTGCCCGTCGCCATTCGTGTCCTTGGTGAGCTGCTTGCCCACGTCGATGAGCGTGTCCCAGGTCCAGGTATCGTCGGGATAGGCGATGCCGGCCGCATCGAACATCGCCTTGTTGTAGTACAGGGCCACCACGTTGAGGTCGCGCGGCAACCCGAACTGCCCGTCCGAAGTGGTGAAGTGCGCGACACCCGCGTCCGCGAGCGTGGTCAGGTCGAAGCTGTCACGGGCGATGTAGGGCGCCAGGTCCAGCAGCACATCGCGCGACTGATAGTCGGGGAAGAGTGGGCCATCCATCGCGAACACATCGGGCGCATCACCGCCGGCCAGGCCCGTCTGCAGCTTGTCCCAGTAGGCGGTCCAGTCGGAGACGGAGACGGAGACGTGGATGTCGGGATGTGCCGCGTTGAATGTATCCACGAGCTTGATCTGGTTCGCCAGCTCGGACGAGTCGCCCCAGATGGAGTACTCGATCTCATGGGTCGGGGTCTGTGCCGTCGCTGGCGCCACGGCCGCTGGCAGCGCCGCTGCAGACAGCAGGGCACCCATCAGCAACGCCCCGCGCCGTCGGGTCGAGGGTTGGTGGTTCATGACTCCTCCTCCACGGGGCGGGTCCGGAAGACATCAGGACGTCCGGACATCTGGGCCTATGGTGTCAGGGGTGTCAAGGCTCGCCGGTCAGGCGCGCAGCCACGTCGGCAGCCACTCCGCTTCCGCCTCGATGAGCTCGTCGGTCATTCGCCAGACCTCGTCCAGATCGAGGCGGGCCTGGATCTGCGGGTCCTGCATCACCGCGTGGTAGATGGCGTCGCGATCCTCGTGGAGCGCAGCGTGCACGGTGAGCGCCTGGGTATCGACCGCCGGCTCGATGTACGCCGCGCACTGCAGCGGCAGGGCGCCCACGGCAACGGGCCAGACGCCTGTCCCGTCGACGAGGGCGGGGACCTCCACGCATGCGTCCGGGGCGAGGTTGCTGATGAGCGCACCCCGGTTGGGGACATTGGCCACGATGCGCGACGGCGTGCCGGTGAGCATCGAGTGGATGATCACCGCTGCGTACTCGCCGCTGCGCTCGATGTCGAACGGCTCACCAGCGTCGAGGCGCCGCCTCGTCTCGGCGTACTCATCGAGGTTATGGGCGACGCGGTCGAGGTACTCCCCGATAGGGATGTGGAAGCGTTCCACGGCGTCGCCTTTGGGGATGAACCACGGGTTGTACTCGGCGTGATGCTCGGACGACTCCGTGGGATAGAAGCCCAACCGCCGGAACAGCTCGGCGCGTACCAGGTCGTCGTCGGGCGCTCGGCCAGCCGCCACGAACGCCCGCAAGTCGGGATAGAGGTCGCGACCTCGGTGCTCCAGGCGCAGCAGGAAGGCGAGATGGTTGACACCCGCGGAGATGTGATCGACCTCCTCGCGCGGCAAGCCCAGGTAACCCGCGATGGCATCGATGGTCCAGAACACCGAATGGCAGAGGCCGACGGTCCGGATGCCGCTGCACTCCGAGACGGCCCGCACGAGCATCGCCATGGGATTGGTGTAGTTGAGGAACCAGGCGTTCGGGCAGACCGCCTCCATGTCGCGCACGATATCCAGCACCACCGGGATGGTGCGCAACCCACGCATGACACCGCCGACGTTGATGGTGTCGTTGATGGTGTATCGCAACCCGTAGCGCGACGGGATGTCGAAGTCCAGCCGGGTCGCACGTGCGCCCCCGACCTGGATGGTGTCGATGACGAAATCCGCACCCGTGAGGGCCTCGCGACGATCAAGGTGCGTCTCGATGCTGGGCGTCGCACCCAGCGCCCCGGCCGTCCAGGTGGCCATCCGCCGAGATGTGTCGAGTCGTTCCTGGTCGATGTCATGGAGCACGATAGTGGCGTCCTGCAGCTCCGGGTACGCGAGGATGTCGCCCAACAGGTTGCGCGTGAATTCCACGCTCCCCGAGCCCACGAGCACGATGCGGGTCATCGCTGCGGTCCTCCCCGACGGGTGCATCCTGAGCCGGCCCGGTGATGTCCGGACGTCCGGATGACTCACGGCCGATGGTAGCATCCAGCCGATGACCGAGCCCGCGTCCGATCTGCTCGTGGTCGGCGACCTCAACCCCGACATCGTGGTCCTCGACCCGCACCTGGCCCCGGTGTTCGGCCAGGTCGAGACGCTGGTCGAGGCGATCCGGCTGACCGTCGGCGGGTCCGCGGGGATCATGGCCTGTGGCGCCGCGAGACTTGGCCTGGCCGTCACGGCATGCGGCGCGGTGGGCGACGACGAGATGGGCCGCTGGATGACCGCGGCGCTGGCGGCACGCGGCGTCGACACTCGACACGTCGTCATCGACCCCGCGTTCGGTACCGGTGCGACGGTCATCCTGGCCCGTGGCCAGGACCGGGCGATCCTGACCGCGATGGGCACCATCGACCGGCTGCGCGCCGAGGATGTCCCAGCCGAGGTGCTCGCGACGACGCGGCATGTCCACGCGGCGAGCACGGCCCTGCAGCCTCTGCTGCGTGCTGGGTTACCCGACATGTTCCGGACGGCCCGCGCGGCGGGCGCCACCACCTCGTTCGATGCCAACTGGGATCCGGCGGAGCGGTGGGAAGGCACGGATGCGTTGCTCGCGACGGCGGACATCAGCTTCCCCAACCTCGAGGAGGCGCGCCGCTGGACCGGTCTCGAGGACCCGGAGGCCGTGGCGCGTGCGATCGTGGCGCGGGCGGAGGTGGGACGCGACAGCGCCGCCCGTCCGCCGACCGTGGCGCTCAAGCTGGGCGCCGCGGGCGCGCTCGCGTTGCGGGACGGGCAGCTGGTGCGGGCACGCCCACAACGGGTCGCGGTCACGGATACGGTCGGCGCCGGCGATGCCTTCGATGCGGGCTTCGTGGCGGCGACCATCAGCGGCTGGCCGCTGGGCGAGGCACTGGCGTTGGCGGTCGCGTGCGGCGCCGCCTCGACGCGTGGCATGGGCGGCGTAGACGGTCAGCCGACACTGGACGAGGCGATCGACCTCATGCGCTGAGGCGCATCACCGCGTTGGGCGGGTGGTCGCTCGCGGCCACCGAGGACAGGCCGGGGACGTCCATGCCCGGTGGCTCCAGGATCAGGACCCGGTCGGCGCGCGCGGCGACCTCCGGGCGATGGGAGATGATGAGCGTCGTTCGCGTGGCCATGAAGCCCTCGAGCGAATCCATCAGCCGTTCCTCGGTCTTGACGTCCAGGTTCGCCGTGGCCTCGTCGAGCACGAGGATGGGGGCGTCCTTGAGAAGGGCGCGCGCGATGGCCAGCCGTTGGCGCTCGCCACCACTCAGCAGGATGCCGTCCTCGCCGATCCGGGTGGCGTACCCGGCTGGCAACGTCTCGATGAAGTCGTGGACCTGGGCGAGGCGGCACGCATCGATCATCTGCTCGTCCGTGGCCCACGCGTTGCCCAGCGCCAGGTTGTCGCGGATGGTCGCGTTGAACAGGTGGACGTGTTGCGGCACCACCGCGATCATCGCGCGGACGCCATCGGACGCGGATCCACGGATGTCCAGCCCGCCGATGGCGATGGTGCCGGCTTCGAACTCCCGGAACCGGAGCAGCAGATCCACGACGGTCGACTTGCCGGCACCACTCGGACCGATGAGGCCGAGGCTGCCACCCTCGGGGATGGAGAGCTCCAGGTGATCCAGGACCAGGGGCAGGTCTGGCGCGTAGCGGAAGTCGAGGCCGCTGACCGCGATGTCATGGGCGGCGGGTGATGGCGACGGTTCGGTCGGCTCGACGACCGGCGGCGACGCATCGATGAGCTCGAACAGGCGGGCGCCTGCCGCCGTGGTCGCGTCGTAGAGCTGCATCGACTGCATCAGGGGCTGCACCGCCTCGAAGCTCGCGATCGCGGCCAGCGGCACCAGGGCGAGGTAGACCCCGTCAAGCTGGCCGCCGCTGACGAGCGGGATCGCGATGCCCAGCAAGGTGACGCCGGCAAGGCTGGCCAGGAGGGCGCCGAGACCCGCGCCCAGGCCACGCACGATTGCCAGGCGCTCGCCGATCCGATCCAGCTGGGCCCCCAGGTCGAGCGCCGACTGGCGATGCCGCTGGGCCTGATCGAATGCCACCAGGTCGGCGATACCCTGGACCTGGTCGACGAGCACCGCATTGAGTTCGGCTCGGGTCGCCACCAGGTCCCGAGATGGCTGGCGCCCGATCCAGCGGGAGCACAGCGGCAGGGCGACGCCGGTGAGCACCAGGAACACCGCCAGCACCCCGCCCAGCAGCGGGTCGAACACGCCCAGCAGCAGGGCCGCGAACGCGGTCACGAGCGCCGCCACCAACGGTGGCACGACGACCCGGACGTAGAGGTCTTCGAGGCTGTCGATGTCGGCCGCGATGCGGGTCAGGAGGTCACCGCTCCGAAGGTCGTCCAGCCGCGCCGGGGCCAGCGGCTCCACCGCTGCGAAGAACCAGACGCGGAGGTCGGACAGGATCCGGAAGGTCGCCCGATGGGTCACGGTCCGCTCGAAGTACCGGAACGCGGCCCGCGAGATCGCCAGTACGCGGACCGCCGTGATCGCGAGCGCGACATCCGCGACGTTGCTGATGAGCGCCGCACGACTGATGAGCCACGCAGAGACCGCCATCAAGCCGATGCTCGACCCGATGGCCAGGAAGCCCAGCAGTACGCCCGCCACGATCCACCATCGATGGGGCGCGAGCAGCCGGAGCTCGCGCCGGAAGATCGTCACGCGGCCACCGCGCGACCGTCGGCGAGGGTGACGACGTTATCCGCCAGTGCGGCGAACCGCTGGCGATGGGAGATGATGAGCACCGTACGTCCGCGGACGAGATCCGGGATGGCGGCGCCGATGGCCGCCTCGGAGGCAGCATCCAGGTGCGAGGTCGCCTCGTCCAGGACCAGGTATGGGGCATCCTTGAGGTACGCGCGGGCGATCGCCAGGCGTTGTCGCTCGCCACCGCTAAGCCGGTCGCCAGCTTCGCCGATGTGCGTCGCATAGCCCCGCGGCAGGGCCTCGATGAACCTCGCCGCATGGGCCGCTCGAGCGGCTGACCGGACCTGCTCGTCGGTCGCGTGGGGGCGGCCGAGACGGATGTTGTCCGCGACGGTGCCATGGAACAGGTGCGGACGCTGGGGCACCCATGCCACGGCGGCCAGCCACGCGGCACGCGCGACCTCGTCGAGCACCGATCCGCCGACCGTGATGCGTCCGGAGTCGGGCTCCACGAACCGGAGCAGCAACGAGGAGCAGGTCGTCTTCCCGGCACCGGTCGCTCCGACCAGGGCGACCACGGTCCCCTGGGGGATGGCCAGATCCAGCCCTCGCAGTGCCGGCTCGCGACCGTCGTAGCTGAACCAGACGTCCTCGAATCGGATATCGCCCCGTAGGACGCCCTGGATGGGTGCCGCCTCCCCGGCCACGGCCCGGATCGCCGGGGCGTGTCCCGGGATGGCGGTATCCAGGATCTCGAACAGCCGCTCGGCGGCGGCCCGACCCGCGGACCCCGAGTGGTACCGGATGGCCAGCTGGCGGAGGGGCAGGAAGAACTCGGGCGTGATGACCAGCACCGCGAGGGCGTGGTCGAAGGGCATCTGACCCTCGATGAGGCGCAGGCTCACCTCCACCGCCACGACCGCCGTCGCGACCGCAGCCCCCCACTCCAGGACGAGGGCGGTCTGGAAGGCGGTCCGCAGCACGTCCATGGTCGTCTCGCCGTACTGGCGGCTCACGGTCCGGATGGTCTCTACCTGCTCCCGGCCACGGCCGAACATCCGGAGCGTGGCGAGGCCCTGGAGCATGTCCAGGAAGAAGGCTCCCAGCCAGCGGAGCTCGATGGCCCGACGACCGCTGATGACCCGCGTCCTGCCACCGATGACCGCCAGCAGGAGCACCAGCACCGGCCCCGTGAGCACCAGCACCAGGGCCGTCGGAGGGTCGATCAGCAGCACCACCACCATCACCAGCACGGGCACGATCGCCGCCAGTCGTCGGGCAGGCTGATAGCTCGTGATGTACAGGTCGATGTCATCGAGGCCACCGGTCATGGCCGTGACCAGCTCGCCGCTCCGTTGACCACCTGCATGGATGGGGCCGAGCGCCAGGATGTGCGCCGTCAGGGCGCTCCGGAGCACGCCTCGCAGGCCGCTCGACGCGCGTTGAGCCACGAGCTCCTGGAACAGCAGGCACCCTGCACGGACGAACGCCAGGACAGCCACCACACCCAGCCGTGGTGCTACTGACGCAAGGTCAGCCTGCTCCAGGAACACCTCCGAGACCACGCCGGCCAACACGATGGCCGCGGCGACCGTGCACACGGCACTGAGCGTCCCGAACGCCGTTGCCAGCCACAGACGCGGACGCACCCCTGGCTCGAAGGCCAGCAGCCGCCCTTCGACGGTGGACATGGGCGACCGACGCGAACGCATCCGATGATGGTGACGGTGCGTCGGTCTCAGTACCCCTCAGACTCGACTTCCGCCTTGCCCCGGAAGATGTAGTAGACGCCGGTCGTGTAGAGCAGCACGAACGGGATGCCGATGAGGGCCACGATGAGGCACACCATGAGGGTGTTGTCGGCGGCCGCGGCATTGGTCGTCGTCAGGTCGTACGCAGGGTTCGTGGTCGAGATGAGCAGATTGGGATACATCCCGATGCCACCCGAGATGATGAGCAACGCGATCATCGCGGAGGAGCTCAGGAACGCCCGCAGGTCGCGGCCCTCCTGGTTCATCCGCCAGACGCCGCCGAGGGCGACCGTCGCGGCGATGGGGAAGATGAGCGGCCAGATGTCGTGGGTGAAGCGCTGGACGATCTGTCGGTCCGTGACGAACAGGGCGATGGCCACGAGGCCGACCAGCACGGCGAAGGTGCCGATGATGCGAGGCACGAGCGCCCGCATCCGGTCGTGCAGCTCGCCCTCGGTCTTGAGCAGCAGATAGAGGGCACCCTGGAGCGCGAACATGACCACGGTCGTCACGCCGAACAGGAGCGCGAACGGGTTGAGCAGGTCGATGAGCGTGACGCTCATGTTGCCGGCGCTGTCGATGGGCACGCCCTGGATGATGTTGCCGAAGGCCACGCCCAGGAGGAGCGCGAGGCCGATGGACGAGCCCGCGAACACGGCATCCCAGCCGGATCGCCAGCGACTGCCCGGCTCCTTGCTCCGGAACTCGATGGCGACCGCTCGCAGGATGAGCGTCACGAGCACCAGCATGAACGCGAAGTAGAAGCCCGAGAACAGCGACGCGTAGACCAGCGGGAACGCGGCGAAGAGCACGCCGCCACCCAGCACCAGCCATACCTCGTTGCCGTCCCATACCGGTCCGATGCTGGCCAGCATCGTGCGTCGCTCCAGGTCCGTCCGGGCGAACGGCATATGCAGGATGCCGACCCCGAGATCGAACCCATCGAGGATGAGATAGCCCGCGATGATGAGGATGAACAGGCCGAACCAGATGTCCGCGAGGCTCATGACCCCTCCCCCGCATCCGCATCGATGGACGCTTCGTCATCACCGGTGGCCGCCGGCGCCTGCGCGGTCGGCGACGGGTCGGCCAGCGTGACCGGTTCCGGACCAGCCTCATAGGGGCGCTTGCGGAACACCTCCCGGAACGTGTCCGGCAGGGACGAGACCGCCACCGTCTCGACCGCCTCCAGGGGTTCGGGCCCGGCCTGGATCTTGCGATTCAGGAGGTACAGGAAGAGTACGAACAGGAGCACGTACAGGCCGATGAACAGCCCCAGCGAGAGGGCCACATCCAACCCGCTCAAGACCGGAGATGTGCCATTGGCGGTCTCCAGCACGTTGTAGACCACCCAAGGCTGGCGCCCGATCTCCGCGGTCCACCAGCCGGACGTGATGGCGATCTCACCCAGGAACACCGACAGCACCAGCAGCCAGAGCACGAACCGCGACTGGTAGATGCGTCGCTTCCAGAGATACCAGGCTCCCGCCAGCACGCCGATGCCCGCGAGCAGCGGTCCCAGGTTGATCATCACGTGATAGACCTGGAACAGCAGGTTGATGGGCGGTATCGGAGCGGGCGCGAACGAGTCGATGCCGGCCACCGTGGCGTGGATGTCCTGGTAGGCGAGGAAGCTCAGCAGGCACGGGATGTTGAGGCCGGTGGTCGTCTGGGTCGCGGTGTCCACCCAGCCGATGAGGAACATCGGGGCGCAGGACGTGCTCTGCCACAGTCCCTCCATGGACGCGAGCTTGAGCGGCTGCTGGTTGGTGACCTCGATGGCCATGTTCGGTCCGAACACGAACAGGTTGGTGATCGCGAACAGGATGAAGAACGGCAGCGCCAGCTTGAGGTTGGCCTTCGCCAGCTCGATATCCCGCTTCTTGAGCAGGTACCAGGCGCTGACGCTGAGCATGAGACCCGAGCCAACGGTCCAGGACGCGTCCCACGTATGCAGCAGGCGCGGGATGAACGAGGGCGTGAACACCACATCCCAGAACGAGGTCATGACCGCCCGGGCGGGTGCGGGGTCGGTGGCGATGGTGTAGCCGGCCGGGGTCTGCATCCAGGAGTTGGCCATGAGGATCCAGAGCGCGCTGAAGTGGGCGCCGAATACGACCATGAAGATGGAGAACAGCCACAGTCGTGGGCCCAGGCGATTGCCGCCGAACAGCATCAGGCCCAGGAATCCGCCCTCCAGGAAGAACGCGAACACCCCCTCCGCGGCGAGCAGACTGCCGAACACGTTGCCCACGAACCGGGAGTAGTCGGCCCAGTTCATGCCGAACTCGAACTCCTGGACGACGCCCGTGGCGACGCCCATCGCGAACACGATACCGTAGACCTTGACCCAGAAGAACGACAGCTGGCGCCACTTGGGGTCCTTCGTCCGGATGTAGACGATGCCCATGGCCACGAGCATCAGCCCCAGGCCCATCGAGATGGGCGGGAAGATGAAGTGGAAGCTCGCCGTGAACGCGAACTGGACTCTCGACAGCAGCTCAGGATCCATGTCCACCTCGCAGGGGACGGAGCGCGCCGGGGGATGTGCGTGTAGTCGCCATGGTGCTCGAAGTATCGAGGATTCCGCCTCTGCAGAGCAGGTGCGCCACCAAGCCGGTCCAGCCGGTCTGGTGCGACGCACCTATGCCGGCTCCGGTGTCGCCGTGGAAGTACTCGTGGAACCAGAGCAGGTCCCGCCACTCGGGGTCGGACCGGAACCTGGGGTACGGGCCGTAGACCGGCCTCGTCCCAGTCGCATCGGGCAACCAGATGGACACCAGCCGGTGCGCAAGGTCCCGCGCCACATCGCCGAGACGCATCCGGGTGCCGGATCCGGTGGGGTATTCCACGCTGAATGAGTCGCCCATCGCCTGATCCCAGCGCATGAGCGACTCGATGAACATGTAGTTCACCGGGAACCAGACCGGGCCCCGCCAGTTGGAGTTGCCGCCGAAGAGATCGTTGGTCGACTCACCGGGCTCGTAGTCGACGGTCGCGGGGACGCCCTCCACCTCGATGCTGAAGGGATGATCGTGATGCCAGCGAGACAGGGCCCGGAGGCCGTGCGGTGACAGGAAGGCGTCCTCGGACAGGACCTCTCGCAGCACCTGCTCCAGGTGGACCGGGGGCATCAGGCTCAGGACCAGACGTTCACCGTCCGGGGCGATGACCAGTGAGCCGCGCGCCCGCGCCACCTCCTCCGTCGCCCCCGCGGTCGCCAGGAAGCGGGCGAAGTGCTTGCCCAGTGCGGCGCCCAGCTCAGCGGCGGCACGCGGCACGGTCACACCCGGCATGACCGGCAGCAGCCCGATCATGGAGTGGATCTTGAGCGGCACGCGCGTGCCGTCCGGCAGTCGCAGCGCGTCGTAGTAGAACGCGTCCTCATCGTCCCACAGGCCCATCTGGTTGATCGCGGCACCGATGCGCACCGCGTGCTCGAGGAACGTGGTCATGAGGTCCGTGTAGGCCGGATCACGCTCGGCGAGGACGGTGGCCATGCGAAGCATCGCCAGGCAGTAGGCGTACATCCATGCCGTCGCGTCGGATTGCTCCAGGGTTCCCGCAACGGGCAGATGCGAGCGATCGAAGGCGCTCAGGTTATCGAGGCCCAGGAAACCGCCCGAGAACAGGTCACGTCCCTGTGCGTCTTCGCGATTGAGCCACCAGGTGAAGTTCATGAGCAGCTTGTGGAAGATGCGCTCCAGGAACATGGTGTCCTGCTGGCCGTCGATGTTCCAGACCTCCAGCGCCGCCATCGCGTGGACCGGTGGGTTCACATCGTCGAAGTTCCACTCGTACGCAGGCAGCGCACCACTCGGGTGCTGGAACCACTCCCGGCACATGACCAGCAGCTGGTACTTGGCGAAGGCCGGGTCCAGGTGGGCCAGCGTCACCGACTGGAACGCGAGGTCCCACGCCGCGAACCAGGGATACTCCCAGGGATCGGGCATCGACAGGATGTCGGCGGCATCGAAGTGCCGCCAGCCGGCGTTGCGGCCGCTGAGTCGCTCCCGGGGCGGCGGCGGCGCACCGGGATCACCATCGAGCCAGGCGCTGACGTGGTAGCCGTAGTACTGCTTGCCCCAGATCATGCCGGCGAACGCCTGGCGCATGATCCGGTCCTCCTCGGCGGTGGCATCGGGTCGGCTGAGCTCCGCGTAGAACTCATCCGCCTCGGCCTCCCGGTCTCGCAGCGTCTCGGCGAACGACGACCCGAAGGCGACCGGTTCGCGTGCCGCCGCGACCATCGGTCGCATCCGGAGCCGGAGCGTGGCTGTCTCACCGGGCGCCACGGTCACTGGGTACCACGCTGCGGCCTTGGTCCCGGTCTGCTCCGGGTTGACCGTAGCCGCGCCGCTCACCAGGTGATCGTTGATGCCGTCCTTGGGATACGGCGTGATGGGGTCTGAGCCGAAGATACGCGGGGTGTTCGTGTCGTTCTCGCAGAACAGCAGCGCCGGACGGTCACCGTCAGGGCCAGCATCGAACTCCACGAGGTAGTCGCCCAGCTGGGGGTGTGCCGCATGGATGGCTGCGCCGTCGGCACTGACCTTGAGCTCGGGCGGCGGCAGCGTCGGGTCCCAGGACCACGTGTTACGGAACCAGATGGTCGGCAGGACGTGCAGCGTCGCCGGCTCCGGACCCATGTTCCGGGCGGTCACCACCATCAGCAGGTCGTCCGGGTCCGCCTTTGCGTAGCGCACCTCCACGATCCAGTAGCGGTCATCGTCGAAGGCCCCAGTGTCCAGGAGCTCATACTCCGGATCGAGCTTGGTGCGACGGGCGTTCTCTGCCACCAGCTCGTCGTAGGGGAAGGCTGCCTGCGGGTAGTGATAGCGCCACACCAGCCACGAGTGGCTGGGCACCGCGTCCAGGTACCACCAGCACTCCTTGACGTCCTCGCCATGGTTGCCTTCGCTGTTCGTGAGGCCGAACATCCGTTCCTTGATGATCGGATCGCGCCCATTCCAGAGCGCGAGAGCGAGGTTGAGCCGGTTGAACACGTCCGATACACCGGCCATGCCGTCCTCGTTCCAGCGATAGGCACGGGAGCGGGCGTGGTCATGTGGGAACCAACGCCACGCATCGCCATCGGGGCTGTAATCCTCGCGCACCGTACCCCACGCTCGCTCCGAGAGATACGGTCCCCATCGATACCATGGACTGGCGCTTTCGAGTCCCTCCTCCGGGTTGCCCGCGTCCGCTATCCGCTGCCGTTCCGCGCCGCTCACCGCGATCTCCCGATACTCATGAGGATGCTGCGGCCATCGGCATGATCAGGCAGACGACGGACCGTGGCCCTGCGCGGTATGTGGCCTCCCCCACGCGGGCGGCGTCCACATCGGCGACCAGCTCCCCCGGTGACGGGATGCTCGTGTCCAGGAAGCGTCGCCACCCTGACTCCCCTTCGCCGACGGGCGGCAGCTCGAAGTCCAGTGGCTCCCACCAGGCATTGCACATCAGGTGCACCGCGAGGTGGTCGCCCCGCAGCGTCAGCGCCAGGCTGCGTGACTCAGGTCCCAGGTCAGGACGGCCCAGCCGGACTCCGCTCAGCTCCACGCGTGCCTGCTCCAGCATGCCCGTGAGACTGAGCTCGCCAGGATCGCCCAGGAGCGCCTGGAGATGGCGGCGAGCCGCGATGAGCGACCGCGTGTAGGCCAGCACGTCGCCGTGCCGCTCGAGATCGGCCCAATCGAACCAGCTCGTGGCATCGTCGTGACAGTAGGCATTGTTGTTGCCGCCCTGCGTCCGCCGGACCTCGTCGCCCATGAGCAGCATCGGCACGCCCATCGACAGCACGGTCAGCGCGAGCAGGTTCCGGACCTGGCGCGATCGGAGACGCTCCACGTCGATGTCGTCCGAAGGCCCCTCGGCGCCGCATCCCCAGCTGCGGTTGTCGTCGCTACCGTCCCGCCCAGCCTCGCCGTTCGCCTCGTTGTGCTTCTGGGAGTACGAGACCAGGTCGTTGAGCGTGAAGCCGTCATGGCAGGTCACGAAGTTGATGGTCGTCTGCGGTGGGCGACCCTCCGCGCCATAGATGTCAGGGCTGGCCAGGAACCGCTGGGCAACGGCACCCGTGAGCCCGGGATCACTCTTGACGAATGAGCGAACGTCATCCCGGAAGCGTCCGTTCCACTCGCTCCACCGGTCTCCCGCGAAGCTGCCCACCAGGTACAGGCCGGCCGCATCCCATGCCTCGGCGATGAGCTTGGCACCCGCCAGCACCGGGTCCGTGTCGATGTCCCAGATGAGGGGCGGATCCGGGATGGGTCGGCCCATCCGGTCACGCGACAGGACCGCGGCCAGGTCGAATCGGAACCCGTCCACGTGCATCTCGCGCACCCAGTAGCGCAGGCTGTCGAGGATGAGCCGGCGCGTGATGGGATCGCCGGCATCCAGGGTGTTGCCGCAGCCGGTGAAGTCCGCGTACCGAGCGCCACCGTCTTCGAGCACGTAGTAGTCCCGGTCCGCCAATCCTCGGTAGCTGAGCGTCGGGCCGTCGGCGCCACCTTCGGCGGTGTGGTTGTAGACGACATCGAGGATGACCTCCAGGCCCGCTCGATGGAGCGCCTTGACCATGTCCCGGAACTCGTCCGCGACGGCCTGCGCTCCCGTTGCGCTGGAGTACTCCGCATGCGGCGCGAAGAACGACACTGTCTGGTAGCCCCAGTAGTTGACGAGACCGTCCGGCGCCGCCAGCCGGTCGAACTGGTGGACGGGCAGCAGCTCGATGGCGGTGACACCAAGTTCCACGAGATACGGGATCTTCTCGATGATGCCCCGATAGGTGCCACGCAGCTCCGGCGCGAGGCCAGAGTTGGGGTTCGCGGTGAGGCCCCGGACATGCGCCTCGTAGATGATGGTGTCCCGGAGCGGACGCCCGATGGGTCGGTCACCCTCCCAGTCGTACGACGAGAGGTCGACCACGACGCTCTTCATCGACCGACCGACCGACCCCGTCGTGGCGGCCCCGGTCTCGCGTCGGTAGCCGGGGGGAACGGCCACGCCTCGGCCGTACGGGTCGAGCAGGGTGCGGCCGACGTCGAAGCGCAGCCCCACCTCGGGCATCCACGGGCCATCGGCGCGCCACGCGTACACCTGCCCCGACCGCAGCCCGGGCACGTATGTGTGCCAGTAGGGTCCGGTCCGATCACGTCGTCGATCGAGGGTGATCGCCATCGATGGGACATCGTCACCGGGCGCATCGAAGAGCAGCAGCTCCATCCCGGTCGCCTCCCGGGCATAGAGCGAGAACGCGACCCCGCCGGGATCGACCGTGGCCCCGAGCGGATGGCTGGCGCCGTGGCGGAGGGACCCTTCCGGTGGCGCGACCGACGCGACGGCCGTCATGGCGCGATGCACAGCCGGCGCCGAATGCTCACAGACCGACGCTGGCCTGCATCATGCCGCCGTCGGCGACGAAGGTCGTCGCGGTGCTGTATGACGCCTTGTCGGAGGCGAGGAACGCGACCAGGCGAGCGATCTCGACCGGCTCCGCGACGCGCCCGATGGGGATCGCCGATTCCAGCTTGGCGCGCTGCACCGGGTCAGCCAGGGTCAGCTCGTCGATGGGCGTATGGACGGCACCGGGCGCGACGCCGACGACCGTGATGCCGTGCGGCGCGAGCTCGACCCCGGCCGTACGGGTGAGCATCCGGACGCCGCCCTTGGCAGCACAGTAGGGCGCATTGCCGGGCATCGGCCAGTCCTCGTGGATGGACGAGATGTTCACGATGTGCCCGCCACTGCCCTGCTTGATCATCTGCCTCGCGGCGATCTGGACCCCGAAGAAGGCGCTCTTGAGATCCACGCCGATGACCAGGTCGAACTGGCGCTCGGTCGTGTCCAGCACCGATGTCCGGGTCTCCATGCCCGCGTTGTTGACCATCGCATCCAGACGCCCGAAGGCACGCACGGTCTCGTCCACCAGCTTCTGGATGTCGGCGACGCTCGAGACGTCGCCCTGGACCACCTGGCCGCGACCGCCGGCCGCCTCCACGGCAGCCAGCGTGGCTTCCGCCGCAGCCCGGTCCTTGTGGTAGTTGATGGTCACGGCTGCGCCCTCCGCGGCAAGCTCCAGCACGATGGCATGACCGATGCCACTGTCGCCGCCGGTGACGATGGCGACCTTGTCCTTGAGCAGCATGAGCGAGATCTCCCTGGGCTAGGTGGCGGCGATCAGCAGGCGGCTGTCGCCCTGGACGGAGGCCGGGGTGGACATCGGGATGACATCAGGCGGTCCCCGCTGCCCGGTCGCGAAGCACCCGGAAGGACAGCAGGCCCATCGCCAGGGCCACGACCGCGGTCAGCATGAAGATGCTGCCCAGTCCGACCCCGGACGCCTCGAGTGGCCCGACCCCGAACGCGGCGATGCCATAGCCCACCTGGTAGGACGCGATGAGCAGGCCCGCCACGGACGTCGCGATGACCGTCAGCTGGAGCTCCGCGAAGCCGATGGTAAGGGGCAGCAGCGCGGAACAGCCCAGACCCGCGAGTCCGAACGACAACACTCCCAGCTCCGCGCTGCCGCTCGGGACGAGTGCCGTCATGCACAGGGCGGCGGCAGCCACGAACGGCAGCGTTCGATAGGTGGTTGCCTCGGGCAGCTGTCGCTCGACGGCCGCGAACAGCACCCGTCCGACCGTGACCATGCCCCAGAACGCCGCGAGCGCCAGCGATGCGGTGGCTGCCGACGCGCCGAGGTCGGTCGACATGTAGACCGTCGACCAGTTGCCGTTGACCGTCTCCACGATGCCGTACAGCAACGCGAAGCCGGCGAAGACCCAGAACCTGGACGGCGTCGGTGGCTGTCTCCTGGGCGCCGTCGGTGCCGGTGAGGTAGCTGATCCTGGTCCCGGTCGCACGCCGAGGGGCAACCGGACGCTGACGACCAGCAGGCCGGCCAGCAGCGCACCCGCCAGGACCGGCAGCGCCCACCAGACGCCACGGCCCAGGAACAGCGCGGAGAGCAGGGGCGCCAGCGCGGTGCCCAGGCCCAGCAGCGCGTTGAGATACAGCGTGGCCTTGCCGACCGCACCCGGGAAGAAGGCCGCGGCATAGCTGTTGAGCGACGGCACGGTGAAGCCAAAGCCCACACCAAGGCTGGCCGTGGCCAGCAGCAGCATCAGATAGCCCGCCGGCTCGGCCATCGCGACCTGGCTGGCGACCAGCAGGCCCATGGCCACGATGTCGGCGGTCAGGCCCAGCAGGAAGATGCGCTTGATGCCCACCCGGTCGGTGAGCCGTGCCCCGGCCAGCGACGCCGCCACCGCGGCGACCGCCTGGGGCAGGAAGAGGGCGCCATACGCGCTGCTCGAGAGGGCGTAGTTCGCGGGATCGGTCAGGATGCTGCTGACGGCCGGGAACGTGACCAGGGCCAGGCCCTGTGCCAGCCCGGCCGCATAGACGACCCCGACCTCGGCCCGAAGCCTCATCGTCGGTCACCAGCCGTGGGACCCGCGCACCGATACCCCGGGTCAGCCGAGACGCTCGAGCAGGTGCTCGCCCACCCGCAATGCGTTGGCCATCGCGGTCAGCGCCGGGTTCACGGCGCCGATGCTGGGGAAGAAGCTGGTGTCGACGACGTACAGGTTATCCAGCTCGTGTGCCCTGCAATCGACATCCAGGACGGAGGTCGCGGCATCACTGCCGAAACGCACGGTCCCCGCCTGGTGCGCCACGCCCGCGATGCCGATGTCGTTCTTGAGGTAGGTCGTGCGCGGGATGAGATGGTCGGGGTGCATCCCCAGGTGGCCGAGCATGGACTTGAGCCTGCCGTACAACTGGTGTTTGGGCTCCTGGTTGTTGGGCGTATAGGTCAGCTGGATCCTGCCGTCCGTGGCGAGCGTCACCCGGTTGTCGGGCCTGGGCAGGTCCTCGGTCGACAGCCAGAAGTCGACCGAGTGGGAGGCCACCTCGGACAGCGAGAACATCGGTGCGAGCTTGGTCTCGAGAGGCTTCTCGCCCTTGAACATCTCGGCGTCGGACTTGCCCACCATCTGGATGTTGCCCATGGGGTACTCGAAGCCGGGCATCCCAAAGTAGAAGTCGTTGAGACCCAGCGTCTTCTGGAAGCGGGTCGGGTTGGGTTCCTTCGAGATGGCCAGCACGGCCACGCTGTTATGGAACATGTAGTTGCGCCCGACCTGGCCGGAGGCGTTGGCAAGGCCGGCGGGATGCTTGTCGGTGGCCGATGCGAGCAGCAGCGCGGCGGAGTTGGCAGCACCCGCTGACACGACCACGATGTCGCCGCGATAGGTGACGGTCGTGCCGTCCTGGTCGACCTCCACGCCGATGACGCTCCCGCCGTCGGCGGTGGTCAGAAGCCGCGTCGCCCGGGCGTTGGTCTGGAGCGAGACGTTGGGATGCACCAGGGCCGGTCGGACGCCCAGCATCTCGGCGTCCGACTTCGCCTGGACCAGGCACGGGAACCCGTCGCAGGTCGCGCACCGGATGCAGCGGCTGTTGGGCATGTCGTCGGCCAGCAGCCGGACGCCGCAGGGCGCATGGAATGGATGCAGGCCGGCGTGCTCAAGGTCGTCGGAGAGCTGCTGGATGCGCGGCTCGTGGGCAAGCGCAGCGAACGGATACGGGGCGCTCGAGGGTCCTTCCGTGGAGTCCTCGCCACGGTTGCCGTGGACCTCGTACATCTGCTCCGCGGCGGTGTACCAGGGCTCCATCTCGGCATAGCTGATGGGCCACGCCGGCGAGATGCCGTCGTGATGATGGAGCTCCCCGAAGTCCTCCGGCCGCAGTCGATAGAGCGCCGCGCCATACAGCTTGGTGGCACCACCGACCCAGTAGTGGACACCTGGCTGGAACGGCTTGCCGTGCTCGTCGTACCACGTCTCCCTGGGCACGTACTTGTTGTCCACGAAGACGACCCTGGAGTCCCAGTTCTCGGGCTCCCGCGGCAGCCAATCACCGCGCTCCAGGATGAGGATGCGCTTGCCGGATGGAGCGAGCTTGCGAGCGAGCGTGCCGCCGCCTGCCCCGCTGCCGATGATGATGACGTCGTAGTCGCCGCTGGCGGCCATGGTTCGTCTCCTCCGCACGACGGCGGGCTGTCGGTGTTGGTGGGTCAGGCGGGTGCGGTCGCGGCCGTCTGGTCAGCGACAGGTGGATCATCAGACCCGGGATCATCGTCCCAATCGATGCGCGAGGCGTCGCTCCGGTCCAGCACCTGGCCGCTCCTGGACTTGGAGAAGTAGTCCCATCCCCAGTCCACGAAGGCATCGATGCGATTCCGGAACCCGGACATGAGCGCGGCATGGACACCCATCCAGGCCGCGAACGCGATCGACCCGTGGAGCGTGTGGTGACCCTTGCCGACTTCGGCGACAGCGGAGTTGCGGCCGATCATCGCCATCACGCCCTTGTCCATGTAGTGGAAGGGCTTGCGGGGCTTGCCCGCGATGTCGGCAAGGATGTTGCGCGCCGCGAACTTGCCACTCTGTTGGGCCACGGAGCCCAGCTGCGGGAAGGGGTCGCCCGAGGGAGACGGGATATTGGCGATGTCGCCCACCACGTAGACACCCGGGAACCCATCCACGGTCAGGTCGTTCGCGACGCCGATGCGGCCGCCGCGGCCCTGCGAGAACCCACCGGCCGCCGCGAGATGTGCCGCCTTGAGGCCACCGCCCCAGATGACGCAGCGTGTGCGCAGGGTGCTGCCATCCGACAGGCTGACGTGCCCCGGCCCGACCTCCGTCACCCCGGTGGCCAGGCGCAGCTGCACCCCATCCCGTTGCAGGACCTTGGAGGCGTACTCATGGGCCGAATCAGAGAACGGACCCAGGACCGCGTGCCCATGATCGATCATGATCACCTTGGCGGAGCTCACCGCGAGGTCGCGGAACTCGACCGCGAGCGTGCCCTGGATCATCTCCGCGAGGGCGCCGGCGATCTCCGTGCCGGTCGCGCCCGCCCCGACGACGACGAATGTCAGGGCTCCCTGGTCGACGAGCGACTTGTCGCGGTCTGCCTCTTCGAAGGCGGTGATGATGCGCGACCGGAGGCGTTGCGCGTCGGTCAGGGAGTACAGCGGGAACGCATGGTCCGATGCGCCGGGGGTGCCGAAGAAGTTGGGCTGGGAGCCGCCGGCAAGCACGAGGTAGTCGCCGGAGTACGTCTCACCGGTCGACGTGGTCACCGTGCGCGTGGCCGGGTCGACGCCCACCACGTCGGCCAGTTTGACAGCCACGTTGGGGTGCTTGATGGAGAGCGTCCGGAGCGGACTCGCGACATCGCTCGATCCCAGCTGCGCGGTCGCCACCTGGTACAGCAACGGCTGGAACTGGGAGTAGTTGAGCCGGTCGATGAGGGTCACGTCGACCGATCGGTCCTTGGCGAGGTGTTTGGCGCAGGCGAGCCCGGCGAATCCGCCGCCCACGATGACCACCTTCGTCGCCACTACACCCTCCATCTGCACCATCTGCCAGCCTCGTGCGCAGATGGTCGCCCATCGATGTTAACGGTGTATGTTCGGCCGGACATCAGCCGATGTGACTCGGATCGGTGGCATCTCGGCGCCCGATCGGTCACGGACGCTCCCGTGCCGCTGGCCGCTGCTGATACGCTCCTATCGTGGTCGGCAGGCCCGCCCGCCGTCGCGCTCGAGTCGGGGGACACGTGCCCAGCTACTTCATCCTCCGGTCGCTCCGCATCCTGGTCCTGACCCCGGCCTTCATGGTCGTCTTCGTACCGGCCGCGATCTTCCGGCGGCCCTCGGCCCCGGTCCTGCTGCGCAGATATCTGCAGACCTGCGGTGGTGTGTTCACCAAGCTGGGCCAGTTCCTCGCGATGCGCTACGACCTGCTGCCGGTGGCCTACTGCCAGGAGCTTGCCCGTCTGCTCGACCGGCTCCCGCCAGTGCCGGTGGAGCGCATCCTGCCCGTCGTCGAACGGGACATCGGCCGGCCGGTGTCACAGGCATTCGCATCCTTCGACCCAGTCGCCATCGGTTCGGCGTCACTGGCACAGGTCCATCGGGCGACCTTGCTGACTGGCGAGCAGGTCGTGGTCAAGGTCATGCGTCCCGACACGCAGCGCAAGTTCCGGACCGACTTCGCCTACATGAACGGCTATGCCTGGATCCTGGGCCATACCCCGTTCATCGATCGGGGCATCGCGGACATCATCCGCGAGGTCGTCGACCTGACCAGCCGGGAGCTCGACTTCCGCCGCGAGGCGCAGAACATGGTCGAGATGCGCCAACTGATGCTGGAGGACGACATCGCCCATGGCGCGCCCCAGCTGCATCCGCATCTTTCGGGCCCGCACACCATCACCATGGAATACATCGAGGGCGTCTCGGTCAGCCAGCTGCTGCACGCCATCGACGCTCGCGACGAGCCGCAGCTGGCGGAGTGGGCGACCCAGGACATCACGCCTCGGCGTGCCGCGCATCTCATCCTCCGCTCGGTGCTCGAGCAGACCATGCACCATCGACAGTTCCAGGCCGATCCCCACGCCTCGAACATGATCATGCGCCCCGGTGGCACGCTCACGTGGCTCGACTTCGGGGTCATGGGTTGGCTGGATGAGCGCCTCTGGCACCAGCAGCTGGCATTGCGGGTGGCGATCGCCGAGCAGCGCATCCAGCGCGCCACGGAGATCCTCGTGAGCATGTTCGCGCCGGTGTCCCGAACACAGATGGAGCGCTTCGAGCACGACGTCAAGCAGGACCTCCACGACTGGATGCGTGCGACCCGCAGCCCCATGGCCACCATCTCGGAGAAGAGCACCGGGCTGCTGTTCCTGAACGTCATGCGCGCCAGCCAGCGGGCCGGCATGCGCATCCCGGCAGGTCTCACCAGCCTCATCCGCACCATCATGGTCGCGGACGTCATCACCCTCCGTCTCGACCCTGACCTCGACTGGCTGCCCTCGATGCAGGCGTTCCTCCATGAGGAGCAGGTCCGACAGGCAGAGGCGCTCATCCGGGAGACGCTCAGCCCGTCCTATCTCAGCGACCTGATGCGGCTCTACCTGGGCGCGGCGCCGGCGGCACTGATGCTCATCGATGCCGCCAACACGACCGTGCCGCGGCTGACACGCATCTTCGGCGACGAGCCATCACGGTTGGAGCAGGCACTCCTGGTGCTGCTGCGTTATCTGCGTCTCGCCGGCCTGTTCGTGGCGCTCGGCGGCGTCACCGCGTGGGTCACGGGCACCTGGTCGGAGCTGCTTGCCGCCGGCCTCATCGGCATGGGTCTGCTGACGGCGTGGGTGCTGACCCGGATCATCCGCCTCTACCGCTGACGGACGTCCGGGTGTCGTCCCCTCGGTACCTCCAGCCGGCCGAGCTAGCCCTCTGTGCTCGGCTTCGGCGTCTCGCTCCCGGAGGCGGGCGTCCCGGCTGGCGGCTCGGCAGCCGCCTCGGTGCCCTTGCGCATCTCCGCCGCGACCATCCTGGCCAGTCGGTCGTAGTCGATCTCGGAAGCCACCGTGGTCATCCTGGCGCTCTCATCGAGCATCACGTCCACGAACCGTCGCGATGCGGCGCCGACGTCGTCGAAGTAGCGCCGATTGGCATCGAACATGGCGTCCGTGACATCGCGCACCACCCCATCCTCGCTGGTGACCTCGGGGTCGATGGCATTCGAAAGGGCGCGGAATCCATCGGCGGACGCAAGGGAGATCCCGCGCAGCAACTCCGTGGTCGCGAACATCGTCCGGCGCACCGCACCGACTGGCAAACGGACCGGCCTCGGCGTCGGTCGATCCTTCTTGACGTTCAGGTCTTCCTGAGCCATCTGGTCCTCCGGCCGGTGTCTGATGGGTGGCTGATGAGCAGTCTAGCAACGAGGTCGAGGACCGTGGTTCGCGGGCATCGAGCCGCTAGCTCTCCTCTCGCTCGACCTCGGCACGCGCCGCGGGAGCCCGGCGTGGCAGCGGCAGCGAGCTGACCCCGGCCACGAACGACGCCTGGCGCGCCCACTCCGCGCACAGCAGCTGCTCGTCCTCGCCCAGGATACCCAGCCGACCAAGCGTCGTGAGCTCGTCGCGGATGTAGGTCTTGAGCATCTCTGGTCCGTCGGTGTTGATGGTGAAGCGGATCCGGTGCTGGCGGAAGGTGTCGAAGATCCAGCGGAACTCGTCCCAGCCCGAGACGACCCGGGTGTTGAGGTTGCTGGTGGGGCAGATCTCGAGGGTGATGCCGCGCTCCCGGATCATGTCCATCGTCCGCGGGTCATACGCTGCCTTCACGCCGTGCCCGATGCGCGATGGCTCCAGCTGTCGGATGACCTCGCCGATCTCCTCGACGGGCCCCGACTCGCCGGTGTGGACCGTGATGCCCAGGCCCTTGCGGCGGGCGCGGTCGAAGAGGCGCTTGTATTCGGCGGGGCGGAAGGATTCCGAATTCGGGACCTGCGATATCGACGCCCACCACGCCTCGGGCCTGATACGCGATGGCCTTCTCGACGATGATCTCGTTGAGCTGATACGGGAACGCCCGGTCAAGGCACAGGATGAGGCCGGGCGTGACGGGGTACTCCAGCTTCGCCCGGTCCATGCCCCTGGTCGCGGCGCTGATGATGTGGTCGAGGTCCTGTTCGCCACCTCGGTTGCGCTTCATGGGGTTGAACCGAAGCTCCATCGTGGTCACGTTGTTGCGCCGATACGCGCCGCCGACGACCTCGTAAACGGAGCGCTCGACCGCCAGTGGCGATGACTGGATAAGTTCGGTCCAGTGGAACAGCTGGAGATAGCCGTCGAACGAGCGCGCGCGCCGGGGCGACACGGTGATCATGTCCCGGAACTCCCAGTAGTCCTTGGTCGGGAGCCGGATGCCCTGGGAGTGCGCGATGCCCCACATGATGGCCGGGGTCACCGCACCGCCCAGGTGGCAGTGGAGCTCGGTCAGGGGCACCTTGCGCGACAGGACATTGGGCACGTCCGAATGCTAGCGGGCGGGCCGGCGGGCGGCCTGCCACGGCTCCCAGTCGCTCTGCGGCTCCACGGGTGTACGACACGGGCACTCGCCGGCCGTGGTTGGCAGATGTAGACTCTGGTCGCGATGGACGACCAGCATCGCGAGGCCGCGCATGGCCAGGGCGCGGTCATCGCGCCCGACCGACCCCCCACCAGCCACGGCACCGCCGCCGATGGCGCTGCCCGTGCGCCACTCTCGTGCACCCGCATCATCGATGCCGCCGTGCGCTACGTGGACGACAACTGCCTCGATGAGCTGAGCATGCGTCGCCTGGGCAACGAGCTGGGCGTCGAGGCGATGTCGCTGTACCGCTACTTCCCCAGCAAGGCGGCGCTCCTCGAGGCGGTGGCCGGCTGGCTGCTGCGCGACCTGGAGCTGCCCGATCCGGACACCGGGACCGATCGGGAGGCGCAGGTCCGTGCCTATGCCCGATCCTTCCGGAGCCTGACCCAGGCACACCCCAACCTGATGCCGCTGCTGAGTGGCATGTCACCCAGCGAGCCGCCCCTGGCCGACATCCACGGCCGGATGGTCGGCCTCTGGCGCGAGGCGGGGTTGGACGCGACAGATTCCGAGCGCGCCCAGCGAGCGCTGCAGTGCTACCTCTCGGGCAGCAGCCAGTGGCATCGCACGAGCTGCACCGGGACCGATGCCGACGCCGACTTCGCCTTCGGGCTGGAGGTCTTCCTCGACGGCTTCCGCTCGCGACTCCCGGCGGCGAGCCCCGACTGAATCTCCCCGGCCCGACGTGGCCCGGCGATCAGCCGTCGACCGCGAGCCCGTTCGCGGCAAGCGCCGCAGTCAGCGAGCCCCGAGCCCGCTTCGCCCCCGCGGGGACCTGGTCACGAGCGTGGTACGAGGAGCGCACGAGCGGTCCTGACTCCACGTGCTTGAAGCCCAGGGACAGGGCCTCGGACTTCATCTCCGCGAACTCGTCGGGATGGACATAGCGCTCGACGGGAAGGTGCGCCTCGGACGGTCGCAGGTACTGGCCGATGGTGAGGATGTCGCAGTCGTACGCCCGCAGGTCACGGAAGGTGGTCGACAGCTCCTCGCGGGTCTCGCCCAGGCCGACCATGAGGCTCGACTTGGTATGCACCGTGCCCGGTCGACCGGCGATCTCCAGCGCCTGGGCCTTGGCCACCCGCAGCACCTCCAACGAGCGGTGGTAGCGCGCCCGCTTGCGGACGGGCTTCTGGAGTCGCTCGACGGTCTCCACGTTGTGGTTGAGGATGTCCGGGCCGGCTTCCATCACGGTCCGCAGCGGCTCGTTCTCGCCGTTGAAGTCGGGGATGAGTACCTCGATGCCCATGTCGGGCGACTCCCGACGCATCGCCCGGATGGTCTCGGCAAAGATGTGGGCGCCCCCATCCGCGAGGTCATCACGGGCGACGCTGGTCACGACCACATGCTCGAGGCCCATCTGGCGCACGGCCTCGGCCACGCGCCGTGGCTCGTCGTCATCGTTCCACGTCGGTCGGCCGGTCTTGACCGCGCAGAAGCCGCAGGCACGGGTGCAGGTGTCGCCCAGGATCATGACCGTGGCAGTGCGCTGCTCCCAGCACTCCCCGATGTTGGGGCAGCGGGCCTCCTCGCACACCGTGTTGAGCGTCAGGCCCCGCATCAGGCCCTTGAGCTCCTGGTAGTTGTCGCCGCTGGGCAGGCGCGCTCGGATCCAGTCCGGGTGTCGGCGCGGGGCGCTCGTCCCGTCGACGGCTTCCTCGAACCGGCCGCCACCCATGGCGATCGTCAGCGGCTCGTGGCCGTGCCCGCCAGCGGGGACGGGAGGCGAGAACATCGGGAGGTCACGCTGCATATCGAACCTGCTCAAGCACGTGGTATCGCCGGGTGCGTCGATGACCGGATGGTCACCAGATGGGTGTCGCGTCGTCCACCGATTCCAGCCAGCGTTTGACGTCGGTGAGGAACCTGCCGGCCTGGGCGCCGTCGGTGGCCCGGTGGTCGAAGCCCAGGACCATGGCCATCATCGGCCGGATGGCGATACTGTCGCCAGTCGGGGCCTCGATGACCACGGGCTTCTTGACGATGGCCTCCATGGTCAGGATCGCGATCTCGGGCACGTTGAGGATGGGCAGCGTCAGGATCGATCCGGTCCAGCCGGTGTTGTCGACCGTGAACGTGCCGCCGCCGATGTCGCTCGCCTTGAGCTTCTTGTTGCGGGTCCGCGCCGCGACCTCGTTGATGGCCTTGTTGAGGCCGTGGATGCTCAAACCGTCCGCGTCCCGGATGACGGGCACCATCAGGCCGTCCTCGACAGCGACCGCGACGCCGATGTTGATGGCGGCACGGATCCAGTGGCCATCGTCGGTCCAGTGGCTGTTGAGGTCAGGCTGCCGCCGCAAGCCCTCGACGGCGGCCTTGGTCACGAAGGCCACGAACGAGAGGCCGATGCCCTCGCGCTCCTGGTAGCTGCGCTTGTACCGGTCTCGCAGCCGGACGACCGACGACATGTCGACCTCGACCGTCTCGTACGCGGTGGGCACGGCCGATGCCCGGGTCATCTGCGCGGCGATGCCCCTACGCATCTGGCTGAGCGGCTTGAGATAGTCGGAGCCGGGCGTCGCAGGAGTGGCGGCGCCTGCAGCTGCGCTTGGGGTAGGGGCTGCCGCCTCCGGTGCCGCAGATGCTGCCGGGAGCGTCGGCGCGCTGCCGTTCCCGTTCGCGGCGACATAGGCCAGGACGTCGTCGCGGGTGACGCGACCAGCGAAGCCGCTGCCCGGCACCAGGGCAAGGTCGACGGCGTGCTCCCGGGCGAGCCGCCGGACGGCAGGTGTCATACGACCTTCGTATCGAGCGCCGGCCGCGACGGGGATGGCGACCGCGGGGGCCGACGGCGGGGGCGCCATGGCTGCCGGCGGCGGGACCGGGGCGGTGACCGACGCTGGGGTTGCCGGCGGGGGCGATGCCTGGCTCGCGGCGGCGGGTGCCGGGCTCGCGGCGGCGGGTGCCGGGCTCGCGGCGGGCGCGGATACGGCTGCCACGTCGCCTGTCTCGATGATCGCGATGTCGGCGTCGTTGGGCACCGTCTGGCCCTCGGCCACGAGGATCTTCGTGAGTGTGCCAGCGAATGGGGATGGCACCTCGGCATTCACCTTGTCGGTGACGACCTCGACGATCGGCTCACCAAGCTCGACGTGCTCGCCGACCTGCTTGAGCCACTTGCCGATGGTCCCTTCGGCGACGCTCTCGCCGAGCTGGGGCATGGTCACCGTGGGCATCTGATGCGCCGATCCTCCCGATCTCTTCCGACGCGCTCGCTGGCGCGGAGTCCCGATGATACGCGAACCTCCTCCACCATCGACGCACGCGTGCTTGTGAGCCGCGCGTAATGGACCCTCGTCATCGTTCCGGGATGGACGTGCAAGGATGGGCTCTGTGTTCCGCGCCGCGCGGATCCGGAAGCAGTGGCCCCAGACCACCCTGGCCGGGCTGGCGGGGAGCGGACACGGAACGCCTGCTGAACAGGGCCCACACCGCCCTCCGTGCGTCAGTGGGGAGCGCCGTCCGGGTCCTCGGCGGCTGGATCACCGCTCCCGAGGTCTCGTTCTCGATCCACGGCGAGCGGGGCGTGATCGATATCCGGGCGTGGCACATGGCGACACGGAGTCTGCTGGTCATCGAGCTCAAGACGATGCTTGTGGACCCAGGCGATCGTTGGCCGAGTGGCAGGGCGTCGCGCGAGAGCCGATTCCCGTCCGCCCGAGGCACTCCAGACGGCGTCGGCGACCAATTCGTGACGACCGACGCAGGTCACGGTCATATGACAGGGGATCGGTCGGCTGACGCTCGCCCTGCGAGCATCTGGCAAGGATCCGCGACGCGCGCCAGCCGAGAGGCATGTGCGGCAGCACGGGCCTCACAGGCCACGCAGGCCTCAGAAGTTGATGGACTTGCCGTGGACGCCGAGCGCTGCTTCGCCGAGTGCCTCGGAGAGGGTCGGATGCGGGTGCACGGCAGAGCCCACGTCCCAGGCCGTGGCCTCGAACAGCATCGCGGCGCTGGCCTCGGCGATGAGCTCCGTGACGTGCGAGCCGACCATGTGGACGCCCAGCAGCTCGTCGGTGTCAGCGTGCGCGATGACCTTGACGAAGCCCTCGGTCTCGCCGTTGGCGATGGCCTTGCCGACCGCCTGGAAGGGCATCTTGCCGACCTTCACCGGGATGCCGTCGCGTTCGCACTCCGCCTGGGTCCGGCCGATGGACGCCACCTGTGGCCGGCTGTATGTCGCGCGCGGCATCTTCAGGTAGTCGACGTGCTCGACCTCCTCACCCGCGATGGCATGCACCGCGGCGATCCCCTCGTGTGCGGCGACGTGGGCCAGCCACAGCCCACCGATGATGTCGCCGATGGCGTACAGATGCGGCTCTGCGGTCTGCATGTTCCCGTCGACCTTGACGATGGTCCGGTCGACGATGACCTTGGTCGACTCCAGGCCCACCCCGTCGGTGACCGCCGCGCGACCGGCGGCGACCAGCAGCCGCTCCACGACGAGCTCTGCCGGCGCCTCACCCTCCTTGCCCACGACGATATGGACGCCGCTGTCGTCCGCGCGGACGGCGGCCGCGTCGAAGCGGGCGCTGGTGATGACCTTGATGCCCCGCCTGGTGAACGCCCGCTCCATCTCCTTCGAGACCTCGGCGTCCTCGAGGGGCACGATCGCCGGCAGGTACTCCAGGACGGTGACCTCCGACCCCATGTCGCGGTAGTAGGAGGCGAACTCGACGCCCACGGCACCACCACCGATGACGGCGATGGACGCCGGCACGTCATCGGACTGCAGGATGTCATCGCTGGTCACGATGCGGACGCCGTCGGGCACGAGCCCCGGCAGGCTCTTGACGCGCGAGCCGGTGGCCAGGATCGTGTCCTTGCTGGTGAGCAGGCGCTCGCCAGCCGGCTGGTCGTCGGCCGCCATGGTCGCGACGCGGATGTGGGTCGCGCCTTCCAGTGTCGCGGTCCCCCGGATGAAGTCGACCTTGTTCTTTCGCACCAGGCTCAGGAGACCCTTGTGGAGCCGCTCCACCACCCGGCCGCGTCGGGTCGCGATGGCGACGGGGTCACCAGTCGCCTCGGAGACGATGAGCCCGTACTGGTCCGCCTTCCGGATCTTGTCCAGCAGGTCCGCTGACTCCAGCATCGCCTTGGTGGGGATGCAGCCACGATGGAGGCACGTGCCGCCGATCGGGTCCTTGTCGACAAGGGCGACGTGGAGCCCCAGCTGCGCTGCCCGGAACGCGGCGGAGTAGCCACCGGTGCCGGCACCGATGACCACCAGGTCGTAGACGTCAGGGTCGATGGTGGCGGGGGTCTGGGCGTCAGCAGGCATGGCGGACAAGACTCGTACGGGTGGGCATCACGTGCTCGATGGTAGCAGATCGCTTCTCGCCGGAGCCCCGTCCACCCTCGACCGGTATCCTCCGGACGATGTCCCAGCAACTGACCCAGGCCATCGTACTCATCGTCATGGGCTATCTCGTCGGGTCCCTGCCGATGGGCGTCATCGTGGCCCGGGTCACGGGCGGCACGGACCCCCGAAGCGTCGGATCCGGCCGCATCGGCGGCACTAATGCGTTGCGGGCGATGGGTCCCCGGCGCGCGCTCGTGGTGGGCCTCCTGGACCTGGCCAAGGGCGGCGTGCCGGTGCTCATCGCCATCTGGGCCGGTGCGACCCCGGTCGTGGGCGCGCTCACGGGCGTGGCCGCCGTGCTCGGGGCGTGGCACTCCGTGTTCCTCCAATTCCACGGCGGTCGCGGCGTGGCAGCTGCCATCGGCGGCATGCTGGCCATCTCGGTGCCCGTGGTGCTCGTCGCGCTGCCCGTCTTCTTCGGGGTCATCTATGTCAGCCGCTATGTCTCACTCGGCTCGTTGCTGGGCACTGCGTTCGGAGCGCTCGTGAGCGCTTTGTTCGTCGCGCTCGGCTGGCTCGACGCCGGTTGGCTGCTGTTCAGCTTGGGCGCGACCGCCATCGTCTGGGTCGCCCACGCGGACAACATCGAGCGACTGCGCATGGGGACGGAGCGACGGCTCGGCACGCCCCGCTGATGGGCCTCAGCGCGGTCGGCGCAGCACCCGCCACAGCACCAGGCCGCTGACCGCGAGCATGGCGATGATGAGCAGCGGCGCGGAGGCGAACAGACGATCCATGCCCGGGATGAGGCCGCTGAGCACGTTGACGAGCAGCACGATGGCGACCACCCCGGCCATCAGCAGCAGCACGTCCCGGTCGCGGACCCGGCGTGGTGAGCCGGTCACGCGCGGTCCGCGTCGATCGGGATGCCGATGGGCGCAACGAGCACCCGGCCGGCCAGGCGTGCCGCCTCCCGGCCGATGAGACCGGTCTTGGGCCGATGGAAGGTGACCGTGACGTCGGCCTCGACCACCGGATCGGACGGCACGCCACTGCTGAGATCGACCGATGTCGGGGTGTCGACCGCCACGACCGGCACGCCCGCAGCACGGGCGCGAAGACAAACCTCGACACCCGCGACGATGGGTTCCCGGAGCATGCCCCGGACACCCGTGCCCAGCAACGCGTCGATGACCAGCCCGGCGCGTTCGATGCCGTTGAGCAGCAGCCGCACCTCGCGCGATGTAGCGGCGTGGATGCGTTCGATCTCCTTCAGGCCATCGAGCCTGTCCCAGTTCGTGATGGCGTCACGCGTCGAGGGACGCGCATCGGTGGACGCGAGCACGACCACGCTCCGGATGCCTTCGGCGGCCAGATACCGCGCGGCGACGAATCCGTCCCCGCCGTTGTTGCCCGGGCCGGCCAGCACCAGCACCTGCCCCGTCCGACGCGCGGGCCCGATGCCCAGAATCGCCCGCGCGACGACACCGACCGCCGTGCCCGCCTCCTCCATCAGCGCGTCGCCGCTGACCCCCAGCCGCTGCGCACGGAGGTCGGCGCCGCGCATCCCTTCCGCCGAGATCGGCGCGAGGCTGGCCCGGGAGATCCAGCAGGCCGCGATCGCGTCCAGGTCGAGGTCGGATCGCTGGAGACGCGCGTCGGTGGTGGGCAGCGGCTCGTTGACGATCACTCCGCGATGGTAGGCGACCACGGTCCGGAACGGACCGGGGGTCTCGTCCCGCTGGTCGATCGCGACCGACTCGTCCCGCGGCTGCTTGCCTGGTACGCCACCCGCGGCCGCGACCTGGCGATCCGCCGGGTGACCGACCCATACGCGATCTGGATCGCCGAGACGATGTCCCAGCAGACCCAGATCGAACGCGTGGGCGAGGCGCTGCCGGGATTCCTGGCCCGCTTCCCCGATGTGGCCGCGCTCGCGGACGCGACGGTCCGCGATGTCCTACGTGCGTGGGGCGGCCTTGGCTACCCGCGGCGGGCGCTCGCCCTGCGCGGGGCCGCACGCCAGATGGTGGAACGCTTCGGAGGCCGCGTGCCCGATGCCGTCGCGGACCTTGAGGGGCTGCCGGGGATCGGGCCATACACAGCCCGTGCCGTTGCTGCGACCGCATACGGGGTGCCCGTGACGGCGCTCGACGTCAATGCCCGACGCGTCCTCGTCCGGGTGACCGGCACCACCGGGACCGGCGCACCCGCCTCCCGAGCGTTCGGCGCCTTCGCCGATGGGCTGGCTCCGCACGACCACGCGGCCGACTGGAACCACGCCCTGATGGACCTCGGCGCGATGGTCTGTCGGCCACGACCGACCTGTGCCGACTGCCCGCTTCGATCCATGTGCGCAGATGCGGATCAGGTCACACGACCCGTGGCAGACCGACACGCGGTCGCGCCCATGCCGCCCAGGTCCATGTCCGTGCCGTTCCGGGAGACACACCGATATGTCCGCGGACGAGTGCTCGCCTCGCTCAGGGAGCAGCCGTTGGGGGTGTGGCTGAGGATCGACCCCGCGGCACTCTCGCTCGAGGCCGCGCGGGTCGATCGGGCGCTGGGAGAGCTCGCGCATGAGGGATTCATCGAGATCGATGCGGCCGGCAGGGCACGGCTGCCCCTGGCCTGACTGCGTGACACGACCCTGAGGTACACCCTGGCAGCGACTTTGTTAGGGATCCTTCACCATCCTCCCGACACGCCATCCACCCTTCTGCGGCAGACTTGCGAGCGTGGCTCTCCCCGCCCGACCCACGGGCCCCGTCCGTCGCACCGGCTCCGGTGCTCCGGCGACGGCATCCGGTGGCTCGGGCAACCAGCGCTCCGCGGCGACCCGGATCGCGATCGACCGCGTCACCCGACGCTCCCGGCATTCGAAGCGCGGCGGAGTGCTCGGTCTCGTCGTCCTGATGATGCTGCTCGTGGTGGTGGTGGTCACGGGTACTGCGGTGCTCACTGCGGTCGGTGCCGGCACGGCGCTCATGGCGTCGCTCGAGGAAGGTCTGCCGGACGTCCACGAGTTCGACCATCTCCAGTTCGCACAGCCCACCAAGGTCTACGACCGGACCGGCGATCACCTCCTCGCGACCTTCACCGCCGAGAAGCGCCAGGTGGTCTCGTACTCCCAGATCCCGCAGCTGGTGCTCGACGCCACGACCGCGGTCGAGGACCGCACCTTCTGGGAGAACCAGGGCTACGACCTCCAGTCGACGGTGTTCGCCACGCTCGCCAACGTGACCGGTGCCGCCGACCGTGGTGGCGCCTCGACCATCACCCAGCAGCTCGTGCGTGCACGGCTGCTGCCCAAGGAGCTCCTCGCGCCCGGCGCGGACCTCTACATCCGCAAGGCGAAGGAGCTCATCCAGTCGGCCAAGCTGACCGACGCGTTCCCGGGCGAGGCGGGCAAGGAACGGATCATCACCGCCTACCTCAACCAGATCTTCTATGGCCACAATGCGTACGGCATCGCCGCGGCGTCCCAGGCCTACTTCGGCAAGAAGATGAACCAGCTCACGCTCGGCCAGGCGGCGCTGCTCGCGGGTCTGCCGCAGTCGCCCGCGATCCTCGACCCCTATCGCACGGTCTACTCCAAGACCATCAAGCGCAAGGGCAAGGAGATCATCCAGGTCCGGACCTGTCAGTACGGCGCCGACCTCAAGCCCGTCGACCCGAACTGCGTCGTGAGCGCACCGATCGCCCGCCGCGACTTCATCCTCAAGGCGCTGCTCGATGGGTACGGCCGATGGACCACGGTGACCCGGGCCCAGGTCCAGGCGGCCATGAACGAGCCCATCATCCTCGCGGGGGACAAGCCCAACGTCTACCAGGCTCCCCACTTCGTGGTCGCGGTGAAGCTCCGCCTGGGCCAGATGCTGAGTGACGCGGAGCCGGTCGAGACCGGCGGCTACAAGGTCATCACGACCCTCGACTGGAACGCCCAGAAGCTGGCCCAGAAGTACGTGATGGCGGGTGCGGTGCTGCCCAACATCCGCAATGTGTCCAAGTACCTGAAGGCCCGCCGGGCGCTCGGTATCCGGGCCATCGACTTCGGCTGGATCAACGGCTTGCGGGCGAGCTCCATCCACAATGCCGCGCTCGTCGCCCAGGACTACCGCACCGGCGACACGCTCGCCTATGTCGGCAGCGCCGACTACTACGACACCTACAAGCTCAAGGGCAACAAGTTCGACCCCAAGTACGACGTCGCGGGCATCGGTTTCCGGCAGCCGGGCTCCTCGTGGAAGCCGATGGTCTACACCTCGGCGTTCGATGAGCGCGTCCTGACGCCTGGTTCGGTGTTGCTCGACATCACGACGCCATTCGTCGGCAACTGGCGGCCCTCCGACGCGGACGGCCTCAATCGGGGCCCGGTCCGTGCCCGCTATGCCCTCCAGCAATCGCTCAACATCCCCGCCATCCGGGCGCTCGGGCGCCTCGGCAACAAGGCGCTCGACCAGTACACCGCCAAGGCGGGCATCAACTTCCTGGGCGGTCGCAAGCGGCTGTCGACGGCCAGCCTCGCGGTCGCCATCGGCACCCTGGAAGTGCGCGTCGTGGACATGGTCGCGGCGTACGGAGCCTTCGGTAACGGTGGCATGGTCACCGAGCCGCGCTACATCCTCAAGGTCACCGACCCGACCGGCAAGAAGGTCTTCACCGCCGGCGATCCCCAGTCCAAGAAGGTCTGGAGCCCGCAGGCGGCCTGGCTCATGGCCAACATCCTGAGCGGCAACTCGAATCCCCACATCAACCCCTATTGGGGTAAGAACTTCCAGCTGCTCAACGGCCCCGGTGGTCAGCGCCGGATCATGGCGCTCAAGACCGGCACCACGAACGATGTCAAGGACGTGGCCACCTACGGCCTGTTGCCCCAGCCCTCGAACCCCAGGGCGCCGGCGCTCGCCCTGGGTGTCTGGATGGGCAACAGCAACCACGACTCGCCGCGCTTCACATCCGTCGAGCGCTTCTCGACCGACACCGCGGGCAGGATCTGGCACTCGTTCATGCGTGACTACAGCAACGGCATGGCGGTCGTGGACTTCAAGCGCCCGTCCAAGGGGCTGGTCCAGCGCACCATCGATGCCTTCTCCGGTGGCAAGCCCGTCGCCGACACCCACAAGACCGTCCAGGAGTGGTTCATCACGGGCACCGAGCCCGGCAGCAAGGGCGCTATCGACAAGACGGGCCTGTTGTACGAGCAGCGCTGCGGTATCACGGTCGTGGACCTGACCAATGCCGAGATGAAGGGCGCGCCCAACACCTGGTTGAGCGCCGTCCGCGGCTACATGCGCCGGCACTCGACCCTCAACGGCTACCCGGTGGCCCCGCCAGGCACCAAGTGCTACGTGGCGCCGACGCCCAAGCCGAATGCGACGCCAGATCCCAATGCGACGCCAGATCCGAATGCGACGCCCGACCCCAATGCGACGCCGACACCCAAGCCGGGCAAGACGCCCAAGCCGGGCAAGCCGACGCCGATGCCGACCAAGAAGCCACTGAAGACACCCAGGCCCACGCCCAAGCCGACCAAGAAGCCACTCAAGAACGGCGCTGCGGCACCGGCCACCGCCCAGGCCCTCACGAGTGGCGGTGACCTGGCGATCTCGATGCCGGTGCAGCAGCCAGCCCCGTCTGGACACCAGTCGCCGGTGCCGCGCCAGCCGGTGGATGTCCCAGGTGGCATCGCCGCGCAGCCGGTGCGTCTCGGGCGACGGCGGAAGTCCCGCAAGCGCGTCCTGCCCGCCTGACCTGACCGCGCGGCTGGACGGCCGCTGCGATAGCCTGTCGGGTATGCCCGTGTATGACGACCCGATCGACGCGCGCGCCATCGACGCGGCGGCGCTCCAGCACTGGACCGCGACCATCCTGGAGCGCATCGGAACGCCGCCGGACATCGCGGCTGATGTCGCGGAGGTCCTGCTCTCGTCGGACCGTCGGGGCATCGCCTCCCATGGCACCGCTCGACTGCCGCAGTACGCGGCGCTCGTCGAGGCCGGAGTGCTGGAACCAGCTGCGCGTCCCAGCATCGAGCGCGACCGGCCAGCGCTGGTGCTGATGAACGCCAACAACGGCTGGGGTCAGCACGCGTCCCGGGTGGGCGTCGACCTGGCCATCGAACGGGCACGCGCTGTCGGGTCCTGCACGGTCGTGGTCCGGAACTCCAACCACTACGGCATCGCGGGCTGGTACGCCCTGCGCGCCGCGCAACAGGGCCTCATCGGCGTGAGCATGACCAACAGCTCCCCGCTCGTCGCGCCGACCCGCAGCCGGATCCCGATGCTGGGCACGAACCCCATCGCGGTGGCCGCGCCGGCCGGACGATACGACGCCTTCTGCCTGGACATGGCCACGTCCACCGTGCCCCGGGGCCGGATCGAGGTGGCCGCGCGCCGTGGCTGGTCGCTGCCGGTCGGCTGGGCCATCGATGCCGAGGGCAACCCGGCCACGACCCCCGAGGCGGCACTCGCCGGCGCGCTGCACCCGCTCGGAGGCGCCGAGACGACCGGGGGCTACAAGGGCTACGGCCTGGCGCTCGTGGTCGACATGCTCACGGGCATCCTGGGTGGCGCGGCGTTCGGCCCGAACACGGTCTCGCTGTTCTCCACCCACGAGGGTCCGGCCGATCTAGGTGAGACGTTCATGGCCATCGACCCGGCCGCCATCGACGAACCGGGCGCCTTCGAGGCACGGATGGAGGTGCTAGTGTCGCAGTTGATGAACGCACCCACGGCTCCCGACGCCCTTGGCCCGGTGCTCATCCCTGGTGCACCAGAGGCCGCCGCCGAACGACTCGCGGAGCGCCGGGGCATCGTCATCGATCGGGAGCATCACGAATCGCTCGTCGCCATGGGCGAACGGATGGGGCTCCCGCTGCCGGACCACCGCGTCCCGGAGCCGCGCTGATGGGCGCCGACCGCGCGGACATCTGCGTCGTGGGCGGCGGCATCCTGGGACTCGCCACGGCTCTCCGGCTGCTCGAGGCACGTCCCGAGCTGCGGATCGTCATCCTCGAGAAGGAGTCGACGCTCGCCGCGCATCAGACGGGCCGCAACAGCGGCGTGGTCCACGCAGGCCTCTACTACCAGCCCGGCTCGCTCAAGGCTCGTCTCTGCCGGGAGGGAAAGGGTCAGCTGGAGGACTTCTGCGCGGCCCATGACATCCCCATCGAGCGCACGGGCAAGCTCGTGGTGATGATCGACGACGAGGAGACCGAACGGTTCGCGGCACTCAAGGAACGTGCCATCGCCAACGGCGTCGAGGGCATCGAGGAGGTCGGCCCGGAACGGCTGCGCGAGATCGAGCCGCACGCGGCGGGCAAGAAGGCGCTCTGGAGCCCGGGGACCGGCATCGTCGATTATCTCCGCGTCGCGCTCGCCTACGCGGACGAGGTACGTGCCAAGGGCGGCGTCATCGAGACCTCGCGGGCCGTGACCTCCATCACGCAGCGGGGCGACGAGATGGTGGTGGGCACGGGCGGCGGTGACCTCGTCGCGCGGCGGGTCATCGCCTGTGCTGGCCTGTGGGCCGACCGGGTGGCGGCCATGACCGGCGAGGACTCGAAGTCCGCACCTCGCATCGTCCCGTTCCGGGGCGACTACTACACGCTGACCGCCGACGCGCGACCGCTGGTCCGAGGGCTCATCTACCCCGTCGCTGACCCGCGCTTCCCATTCCTGGGCATCCACCTCACCAAGCGCATAGATGGCAACGTGCTGGCTGGCCCGAATGCGGTGCTCGCCTTCAAGCGCGAGGGTTATCGACGACGCGACCTGTCCGTGCGCGACCTCGCCGGTGCCCTCGCCTACCCAGGGTTTCTGCGACTCGCCACGAAGTACTGGCGGACCGGCATGGCGGAGCAGTGGCGCGACTGGTCGAAACGCTCGTTCCTGGCCGCGGTCCAGCGCTACGTCCCCGACATCCGCGGGGACCAGCTGGTGTTCGGGCCGAGCGGCGTGCGCGCCCAGGCGCTCGGGCGTGACGGCTCGATGGTCGACGACTTCCTGCTCGGCGGTTCCGACCGGGTGCTCCACGTCCGGAACGCCCCATCACCCGCGGCGACCTCCTCGCTGGCGGTCGGCCGCGTGCTCGCCGAGGAGGCCGTCAGCCGCTTCGGCCTCTAGCACCGTCGGTGACCCGATCGGGGGCCATGCCGTGCCTCGCCGCACATGCCGCGGCTTGCCGGGTCCCCCCGGGTCCACCTCGCGTTGGATGCGTCAATCTTGCCTGGCACCCCGGTGCGCCTCGCGTTGCGTGTCCCCTTGGCGTTGGATCGCCTCGGCCACGGATCCCGATGGCGTTGGATCGCCTCGGCCACGGATCCCGTTGGCGTTGGATCGCCGCGGCCACGGATCCCGTTGGCGTTGGATCGCCGCGGCCACGGATCCCGTTGGCGTTGGATCGCCTCGGCCACGGATCCCGTTGGCGTTGGATCGCCGCGGCCACGGATCCCGTTGGCGTTGGATCGCCTCGGCCACGGATCCCGTTGGCGTTGGATCGCCTCGGCCACGGATCCCGTTGGCGTTGGATCGCCTCGGCCACGGATCCCGTTGGCGTTGGATCATCATCTGATCGAGTAACGAGGAGGGTGGACGCTACGCCGTGAGTGCGGTGCTGCAATCTCGAGCATGCACGCAGACCAGACACCAGACCGGGGATCGTGATCAGGTGCTCACGACGCTCAGGGAACGGCCCGCTGACCCGGTAAGGTCACGGTAAAGGGCGCAGGCAACACTTCACCCGATGATCACGTCGTCGCCGACCTTCCGGAGCGTGCCCTGATGCCACGGCGGGTCCGGGGCGTCCGTCGCAGCCCGACGCAGGTCGGGTGGGATGACAGCACGACCGAGTCGATGGTGTCCCTCGGGCGCGCGCTGCGCGAGGCTCGCCTGCGGGCCGGCCTGACCCAGTCGCGAGTCGCCGATCTGGCAGGCGTGGTGCAGGGCACGATCAGTGCGATGGAGCGGGGGCGTACCGCGACCATCTCCTTGCTCGTGGTCGGACGGGCCGCTCGTGCATGCGGGACGACACTGCACGTCTACCTGGAACGCGCCAGCGGTGCCGCGCAACCTCGTGATATCACCCACCTTCGTGCCCAGTCGTTCGTCGTCGACCTGGCCCATGGCGGGCGGTGGCGGTCGACCCCGGAGGCCGCCATCGACGATCCATCGACCCGGTCCCGCTCGATCGACGTCCTTCTGGAGCGGACGAGGGCGCACGAAGCGACGGAGGTCGCCGTGATCGAGGTGATCGACTGGTTCGCCGACGTCGGTGCTTCGTTGCGCGACTGGGATCGGCGACTGGCACGAGTCGAGCAGAGGGCGGTCGCACGCCACACAAGCGAGCACCGGAGCCGGCCGTTGGTGCCGCGCGTGTCGGGCTGCTGGGTCATCCGAGCGACAGGCCGGAATCGTCAGCTGCTGGCTGAGCTGCACGGCCTCTTCACCAGTCGATTCCCGGGGTCTGGTCGCGCCTGGCTACAGGCACTGGTCTCGGAAACGGTGATGCCATCGACGCCAGCACTGCTCTGGATATCGGTCAAGGGCGAACGCATCTGGCCTTGCCGACTCTGACGATATCGCCGAGGTGGTGTGCGGCGTCGGATCGGGAGTGGTGTGCGGCGTCGGATCGGGAGTGGCGTGCGGCGTCGGACCGGGAGTGGTGTGCCGCGTCGGACCGGGAGTGGTGTGCGGCGTCGGGTTGGCTGACGCCGACCGCATCACCTGAATTGCTACGTGGCGCATCGGAAGTCGAGAACGTGCCGGGCCCGTCCCGGCGTGCGCTTGGCCCGCCACATCCTGGACGGCTTTTGCGAGCGGCCGCGGGTCCACGGAAGGCCGGTACTCGCGCGGCCACCCCGCCACCCTTTGGGTCGCCCCCGCAACGATCCACGTGATGATCGCTGGGCTTGGTCGCGACGCTGTGCCTGGTCGCGGCGCCGGGGGCTGGCAGCGACGCTGTGCCTGGTCGCGGCGCTGGGCTTGATCACTGTGCCTGGTCGCGGCGCTGGGCTTGATCACTGTGCCTGGTCGCGGCGCCGGGGGCTGGCAGCGACGCCGGGCTCGTTGCTAGTCTTGCGGTGTGTCGCTCGAGCAGTACTGGCGCAAGCGCGACTTCGCCCGGACACCGGAGCCGGCTGGAGAGCCCGCGATGGCGCAGGGCGCGCCGCGGTTCGTGGCGCAGGGCGCGCCGCGGTTCGTGGTGCAGCGGCACCGTGCGACCCGTCTCCACTACGACTTCCGGCTGGAGATCGACGGCGTCCTGGTCAGCTGGGCAGTTCCGCGCGGACCGTCGATGCGACCGCTGGAGCGGCGGATGGCGGCCCGCACCGAGGATCACCCAGTGGAGTACCTCGACTTCGAGGGCGTCATCCCCAAGGGCGAGTACGGCGGCGGCGATGTCATCGTCTGGGATATCGGCACCTGGGAGCCGGAGGCCGAGACGGCGGATGCCGCGAAGGGCATCGCTGCGGGGGAGCTCAAGTTCGTACTCCATGGGGAACGGCTCAGGGGTCGGTTCGTCATCGTGCGCACGAGCGGCCGACGAGGCGCCCTGGATGCGGACGACGGGCAAGACCAATGGCTGCTGATGCACAAGCGGGATGCCGATTCGGACCCGGGCTGGGACATCGACGCGTTCCCGACCTCGGTGCTGTCGGGACGTACGAACGACCAGATCAAGGCCGGCGCGCCCGCACTCTGGGACAGCAGCAAGCCCGCGGCCGAGGCACGCATCGACCTCGCGGCGGCGGTCGAGGCTCCCCTGCCCTCCTTCATCGCGCCGATGCTCGCGACCCCGGTCGACGGGCCGTTCAGCGACCCCGACTGGCTGTTCGAGATGAAGCTTGACGGGTATCGCGTCGAGGCGGTCGTGGACCGGGGCACGGTGCGACTCTGGACTCGCAACCACCAGGACGCCGCGCGCTACTTCCCGGAGCTCGCAGCGGGCCGACCGGACTGGCTGCGGGCGACGAGCGCGGTCGTCGATGGCGAGGTGGTCGCGATCGGAGCAGACGGCAACGCCGACTTCAGCCTGCTCCAGGACCGGACCGGCATGAAGGGTCTGGGGGTCCACCGGGGCGATCGGCGCCCTGGCGGCGACGCCGATCCCGATGCACGACGCGCGCCCCTGGTGCTGCAGCTGTTCGACCTGCTGTACCTCGATGGCCGGTCGCTGCTGGGTGTGCCGCTCGAGGACCGCAAGCGCCTCCTCCGACGTGTGGTCCGGGACACCCCGAGCGTCCGGTATCTGTCCCATATCGACGCTGACGGGCTGGACCTGCATGCGGCGGCCGAGGCGCACGGCGTCGAGGGCATCATCGGGAAGCTGCGTCGCTCGACGTACGACCCGGGCAAGCGGTCCCGAGCCTGGCTCAAGATCAAGATCCGGCGCGAGCAGGAGCTCGTCGTCGTCGGCTTCGAGACCGGCAGGGGTTCGCATGCCGACCTGGGCGCGCTGCTCGTGGCCACGTTCGATGACGGCGCCTATCGCTACGCGGGCGAGGTGGGCAGCGGCATCGACACCCGGACGCGTCGGGCGCTCCGGGCGCGTCTCGACGAGCTGGCTGCTGACACGCCGACCGTGGCGGACCCACCGCGGCTGCCGGCGGTTCACTGGGTGGAGCCCCGCATCGTCATCCGGGCAGCGTTCGCGGAGTGGACCTCCGACGGACTGCTGCGCCAGGCCGCGTTCCTCGGACTCGAGCCGGATCGTGACCCGCAGAGCGTCAGCCGGGAGCGGCCGGTCGCCGTCGATCCTGCCCGTCGGGCGGCCGAGCGATCATCGACGAGGCACGCCGCCGCCACGCGCGCGTCGGCGCGGCTGTCCGAGCATGAGGAGGCCCCGATGTCGGCCGGGACAGGACATTCGCCAGCGGCGACGGCCGCGGAGCTCGCCGCGCTCGATGCGATCGGCAGCGGCGGCCACTGGGAGGTTGGCGGTCATGTCGTCAACCTCACCAACCTGGACAAGGTGCTCTGGCCGGGGCCGGGCTACACGAAGCGCGACCTGGTGCGCTACGACGTGACCATCGCACCGTTCATCCTGCCCTACCTCCGCGAACGACCCCTCAACACCGATCGGTGGCCGGATGGAGTGGACGGGCATCACTTCTGGCAGAAGCAGATCCCGAAGCATGCACCCGAGTGGGTGGCGCGCTGGGATCACCCGGAGGCAGGCAGGGACCAGTCGCACACGTATGTCGTAGCCGACCGGGTGGCCACGATGGCCTGGCTTGCCAACCAGGCGGTCATCGACCTCCATCCCTGGACCTCCCGACTGCCCGACTACACGCGACCGACGTACGCGCTCATCGACATCGACCCCGGGGAGCGGACGACCTGGGAGGAGGTGCTCGTCCTGGCGCGGCTGTTCCGGGCGGCGCTGGGCCATCTGGGTGTCGCGGGCTATCCCAAGACGACCGGCAAGCGGGGCATCCAGGTCTGGGTCCCGGTCCGGCCGGGCTACACCTGGCGCGAGACCAGCGACTGGGTGGAAGGGCTCTCGCGCGCTATCGGCGCGGCCGTGCCCGACCTGGTCAGCTGGGACTGGGCGAAGTCGGACCGTGCCGGTAAGGCGCGCCTCGACTACACCCAGAACACGCCCATCAAGACACTCGTGGCGCCGTACGCGGTTCGTCCGGTCGCCAGCGCGGGTGTGTCCGCGCCCATCCTTTGGGAGGAGCTGGACGACCCGGACCTGAGACCCGATCGCTGGGACCTGCGGACGATGCCCGCCAGGGTGGTGGAGGTCGGCGACCTCTTCGCGGGCGCCCTGGTGTTCGAGCAGGCGCTGCCCAGCCTCTGAGATCAAGTCGTCGCCGCGAGCAGCCGGGCATCGGCGGTCGGCCGGCCCCGGTCAGCGGATGGTGACCGTGCCCACGCCACCCTGGACGTCGATGTCGATGCGGTTGGCGGCCGATGCCAGCCCAGGTGATTCGTATCCCCCGGGCGCCCTGGGGAAGCGCGACTCATCGACGACCAGGCGACTGATGGCCATCCCGGAGCGGATGCGCGCTCCGACACCCGGCGGGATATCCAGGGTCAGCGACGCGACGCCCGTCTGGGTGCGCACGGCCGTGAGGCCCGCCGCGGCCGGCAGCCGGATGCGCGTGTCACTCGCGCCGCTTTGCAGGTCGAGCCGCCGGACGAGCAGGTCGTAGAGGTCGATGGTCGCCCGGCTGGCACCCGTGTCGAGCCGCAGGTCGAGCGGCACCTCACCTGTGAGGCCCACGTCCCAGTGGAAGCCGCGTCCCGAGAGTGGCCAGCCACTGCCGGTATCGGGCTTCAGCTCCAGCTGGCCCGGCGCGGGGCTGCGATAGACGACCCCACCCTGGAACGTGCCCGAGACCAAGGTGCCCGGCTGGCCTCGCCGGACGAGGAGATCGCCGCCGCCGAAGCTGATGCGCACGTTCGCGCTGGGCGCAGCCGCCAGGGGGATGGTGAGCGTCTCGGTCGGGGCGGCACGGCCCGGCCAGACCGATGCGACCAGGAACCAGACGCCGATGCCCACCAGGACGACCGGCCACCAGCTGGTCATAAGCTCCGCGGGACCAGTCGTGATGCGGCCGGTCGTGGCCGCGAACAGGATGAGGCCGATGACCATCCAGCCGAGGGGCCAGACGAGAGACCATGCCCCGACGCGGAGCTGGGTGCGCTGGATGATCGATCGGATGAGTGACGCCGTGGCGCCCGCGACGATGAGCAGCGGCCACGCCTGGCCCCAGGAGAGGTCGGCGGCGTCCTGGACGACGAAGACCAGGCCCAGACAGATGAGCCAGACGCCCGCGATGATGCCCCGATCGCGGTCGCGGTGGCGTCCCTGGACGGTCATCGCTGGTCCCCGTCGGTTCCGTTCGAGCGACGGCTGAGCGCCAGCAGGACCACCAGGATGCCGAGGCCGACGACGGCGATCGGCCAGAAGCGGGAGGCATCGAGGTCGGGGACGACATCGCGGACCAGGAACCACGAGCCGAGCACGATGAGCCCGCCACCGACGAGCACCGGTGCCGTGCCATATCCCCGCTCGGCGCGCCTCGTGGCACGCTGCGCGCGGCGACGCTCTCGACGCGAGGCGTACGTCGGCATGGGTGGTGGCGTCGGCGGCGGGGCGGTCCGCGGCGGCGCGGCGGCTCCCATCGGCGACCCGGCGAGGTCGGGGGGTGCAGCGCCGACCCCGGGAGGCGGCGCCCCGATGCCCGGCGCGACACCCGCCACGGCCGATGGTGGCGAGCTGCTCGGTATCGGAGCCGGACCCCAGGGCGCAGGCGGGCCACTCGGGTCCGCAGGCCAGCTCGACGGACCTGCCGGTCGCGGCGGATCGCTCCACCTTCCCTGGACGGCGACATCGTCCTCGTCGGGGATGACCAGCGCGGCGACGATGTAGACGAGGAACGCGAGGAATCCCGTCGGGACGATGAGGATCGCCCAGACGATGCGCACGATGGCGGGGTCGATGTCGAGACGCTCCGCCAGCCCGCCGGCGACCCCTGCGATCATCCGGTCATCGCGTGACCGGTACAGCCGCTGGCTCATCCACAGCCCTCCGCGGGATCGAGATCGAAGCGTGCCGCATTGCCGCTGACGGTGAGCGTGATGCGGGGACCGGTGCCATCCCGCTGCCACGTCTGCCCAGACTGCGACAGGCCTCGCTCGTCAAGGTTGGTGTCGAATGCGATGTGGCCAGGCACATCGAGCTGCAGGGCCGCGCTCGGTGGCACGCAGACATCGACCGATCCGGCGTTGATGGTGATCGACCCGCTGGTCGCGCCGCCGAGCGTGATGCCGGCGCGACCGGCGTTGACGGTCACGTCCAGGCCGCTCATGGTGGCGTTCGACGCGTCGACCACCGCGTCGCCCGCGTTGATGGTGAGGCCCAGGCCGGAGAGAGCTGCCCCGGCGAGGCCCAGGTGGGACTGGATAGCGCTCGCGTTGACCGTGAGTGTCTGCACCTGCGCCATGGGCAGTCGCACGGTCCACTCCTGGCGGCCACTGCCCCCGGCGGAGCGGACGGTGAGCCGGTCGATACCAGCGTCGATGCTCGGCGCCGCGCCCTTGTGGCCCGCGTGGAGATCCCACGTCTGGCCGGTCGCCGGGGACACCTCGAGCGACCCGCAGCTGGAGGCGAGCTCTACCCTGGCGGGGCTGCCGAAGCTGCCCGACTGGTTGGTCGTCGCGAGCGCGCTGCCGTCCGCGGAGGTGCAGTCACCAAGGCCCCAGACCCAGCCACTCCCGGCGAGGACGCTCCCCGCGATGGTGCCCAGGATGAACGCCGTGACGATGGTGCCGAGCAGTGCGATGCGGCTGCGTGACAGGAGGATAGCGACGCCGACCGCGATGATGATCAACGGCCAGAGACGTCCCGAGAGGTTGCCCGTGCCGGCGTCGAACCAGCCCAGCTGGTCGGCGAGCGGGATGCCCCCCAGCAGGACGAAGAAGATCCCCCAGAACAGGTAGCCGCGGTGGACTCGCATGATCCTCGACGCGAATAGCGTCCGAGCGACCGAGCCCTGCGGCTCACCGCCTCGGACCGGTCCATGATGGACCTCCGTGCACGTCCTGTCAGGTCGATCGTGTCACCACTGGCGCGTGGCGAGGATGACAGTCAGGCTGGCGTGTGGGAAGATCCCGAGTGATTCACCAGACAACGCAGGAGGTGCGCCACGAGCGACATGCAACGGTCCCGCTCGCTGCTCGAACGGGCAGCCATCATCCCGATCGCGGCGTGTGCCCTGCTGTTCGGCAGCACGCTCGGCGTCGCGGCCCAGTCACCGGCAGCGTCCACGGGCGCCATGGCGTCCGAGGCGCCCGCTGTCATCGGCCCCGAGTGCGCCAAGGATGCCTTGACGCTCAAGAACCCCGGACGCCTGACGCTCAGCACCGACAACCCGGCGTACCCGCCGTGGTGGAGCGACGCCGAAAAGCCAGCCGACAGCGACTGGGCCTTCGGATATCCGCCCAATGGACAGGGCTATGAGGGCGCGACCGCCGCGGCCATCGCCAAGGCGCTCGGCTTCACCCCGGATGAGACGGACTGGATCCCGAACACCGTGTTCGAGAACGCCTTCGCGCCGGGTCCCAAGCCGTTCGACTTCCACCTCGCCCAGATCTCCATCAAGCCCGAGCGAGCGCAAGCGGTCGACTTCAGCGACTCCTACTTCGACTCGCACCAGGCCATCCTCGCGCTGACCTATCCGGTGGGTGCAGCCCCCGACCCGAGCGCGGGTCCGGACGCAGCGTCCGCTGTACCGACGAACCCCATCCTGGGCGTGACGGCCATCGACGGCCTCAAGCCGTTCAAGCTGGGCGCTGCGGTCGGCACGACGAGCTATGCGCTCATCGAGGACGTCATCCAGCCGAGCGCGGAAGCCTCCGTGTTCAACGACAACGCCGCCGCGTTGCAGGCGCTCCAGAACGGCCAGATCGACGGCCTGGTCGTCGATATCCAGACGGCGATCTTCATGCGTGACGCGCAGCTCGAGAACTTCGACACGGCATGGCCCGAAGCCACGGTCATCGGACAGTTCTCCGAGCTGGCACAGGAGAACCAGATGGGCATCGTGCTCGAGAAGGGCTCCGCCCTGACCGCGTGCGTCAACGAAGCCCTGGCGGTCATCAAGTCCGACGGGACCCTCCAGTCGATCTACGATCGAGTGGATCAAGGTCGGACAGGCGATCCCCACCTTCCAGTGAGCATCGGTCCAGCCGGTCGGTCGTGAACATCGTTCCCGGCCGATCGGCACCGGACGAACATTCGGCGCCGCGTCGATCGCCCTGGCGGTCACGCGGCGTCGCTGTGCTGGTCGCCACCTTCAGCACCATCCTGGTGTTCGGGGTCATCGGCTGGGTCGTCGCCACCTCGCCCGGTTGGCCGCGGTTCCAGGCGACCTTCTTCAGCGCCGAGAAGTTCGTGGAGACGCTGCCCAAGATCTTCGCCGGCTTCCTCGTGAACCTGGGCATCTTCCTCATCGCACAGGCACTGGTGCTTGTGTTCGCGCTGGTGCTGGCGGTGATGCGCAGCCTCAAGGACCCGGTGTTCTTCCCGTTCCGGCTGTTCGCGATCATCTACATCGACCTGTTCCGGGGCCTGCCGAGCATCCTCATCATCTACATCCTGGGACTGGGCATACCGGCGCTCCAAATCCCTGGCGTGACGCGCGATCCGTACGTCTGGGGCATCGTGGCCATGGTGCTCGTGTGGAGTGCCTACGTCGCCGAGGTCTATCGCTCGGGCATCGAATCGGTCCACCCCAGCCAGGATGCAGCGGCGCGCTCGCTGGGCCTGTCCGGCTTTCAGTCGTTCCGGTTCGTGGTGCTCCCTCAGGCCGTTCGGCGGGTCATCCCGCCGCTCCTGAATGACGCCATCGGGCTGATGAAGGACACGGCGCTCATCTCGTTCCTGGGTCCCGTGGAGGCGTTCCGGCGATCGCAGATCGTGGCATCCGCGTCGTTCAACTTCACGCCCTACCTGGTCTCCGCGATGCTGTTCCTGATCCTGACCATCCCCCTGTCGCGGCTGGTGGACTGGCTCGTGGCACGCGACCGGCAGCGATACATGGCCGGCGCGCGATGACCACCACGACCCGTCCGAACACCCAGCTTGGGGGCGAGGCTCTCCGGATCGAAGGGCTGCGCAAGTCGTTCGGGGAGCACCTCGTGCTCGACGGCATCGACCTGACCGTCGCCGTGCATGAGGTCGTCTGTCTCATCGGCGCGTCCGGCTCGGGCAAGAGCACCCTGCTCCGCTGCGTCAACCTGCTGGAGCCCATCGACGCCGGACGCATCTTCGTGGGCGGCGCGGAGATCACGGCCAGGGACGTGCGGGTCGACCGCATCCGGCGGCGCATCGGCATCGTGTTCCAGGCCTACAACCTGTTCCCGCACATGAGCGTGCTGCGCAACGTCACGTTGGCGCCCATCAAGGTGCTCAAGACGCCGCGAGACCAAGCGGATGCGCAGGCGACGGCGCTGCTCACCCGGTTCGGACTGGCGGACAAGCGGGATGCGGTGCCCGACCGGCTCTCCGGTGGGCAGCAGCAACGGGTCGCCATCGTGCGCGCCCTCGCGATGCAGCCGGACATCCTGCTGCTCGACGAGATCACGTCCGCGCTCGACCCGGTGCTCGTGGCGGAGGTGCTGTCGGTCATCCGGGACCTGGCGCGCTCGGGCATGACGATGGTCCTCGCGACCCACGAGATGGGCTTCGCGCGCGACATCGCCAACCGGGTCTGCTTCCTGGATGATGGCCGCATCCTCGAGGAAGGACCGCCCTCGCAGATCTTCTCGGCGCCCCGCGAGGAGCGCACGCGGCGCTTCCTCGACCGGGTCATCGAGGCGGGCCGGTTGTAGCGGGCACGCGCAAGTGCCACCTGTCATGAGGTGCCGAACGGTCCGGCACGATCATCTGGCGGCAACGGCACTCGGCCCCAGCGACGCCACGGTGCAGGCTCTGGCGATCGGTGCCGGGCCCGCGATGGCCGCGCCAACGGACCACCACGTCCCGGTGGGGTCGGGTCCCGCCCGGGTTTGCGGGAGTGAAGCCAGGAGGCAGACCATGCCATCGACGCCCATCCCAGTGAGGCACACGGACCAGCTCGACATCGTTGCCGCCGCATGGTCGAACGACGCGTTCCGTCGCGTGGTCCAAACCGGCCTCCATGAGCAGGTCGTGGTGATGGCCATCCCGGTCGACGGGGAGATCGGCGAAGAGGTGCACGCCGCGACCGACCAGGTCCTCATGTTCCTGGACGGTCACGGGGAGGCGCAGCTGGACGGACGATCGAGCGAGGTCGGGCCGAACGATCTGGTGTTCGTACGTGCGGGCATCCGCCACAACTTCCTCAACCGCGGCGATAGGCCGCTCCGGGTCATCACGACCTATGCGCCGCCGGCACACGCGCCCGGGACGATCCATCAGACGAAGGCTGAGGCCGACCTCGAAGAGCATTGACCCGGGATGTCGAACCGGTCGGCTCATCGCGCCCCGAAGGGTGCGAGTGATCCTGGCGGGGTCCGGCCCATCCCCGGCCGGTCCGTGAGCACGGCCAGACGCGGCGGACTCGTGCCGCCGGGAAGCGGCTGACCCAGCTCATCGTCGCTCGGTCCGAGTGCCAAGAGTGCATCGGGTCGGTCGAGGCCGATCGCCTCCGCGATCGCGACCCGAGCCGGTCCACGACACGCGCACGATGCGCTCGAACCGGCCGCATCGTTCGACAGGGCCCACAGCGACGATGGCGCATCGACGGAACCAGCTGCGATGGTTGGCGACGACAGCACGCCGCATCGCCTCGGTGTCCAGGACCGGCCGCTCAGCCGAGCGCGAGTGCCTGGTCCAGATCCGCGATGAGGTCCGCGGCGGTCTCGATACCCACGGACATCCGGATCACATCGTTGCCGGCACCCGCGGCGAACCGCTGCTCGTCGGTCAGCTGGCGATGAGTCGTCGAGGCGGGGTGGATGAGCAGGCTCCGGGTATCCCCGACATTGGCGAGGTGCGACCAGAGGTCGACGCCTTCCACGAGCCGCACGCCCGCCTCGTAGCCACCATGCAGGCCGAACGTGAACACGGAACCAGCGCCGAACGGCAGGTAGCGCTGCGCCAACGCATGGGACTCGCTCGACGGCAGCCCGGGATACGAGACCCAGGCGACGGCCGGGTGCGTGGCGAGGAAGGTCGCGAGCTCCAGCGCGTTGCGCACGTGGCGATCCATGCGCAGGGGCAGGGTCTCGATGCCGGTCAGGATGTTGAACGCGTTGGTCGGCGACAGTGCCGGTCCCAGGTCGCGCAGCGCGACGGCGCGCGCCTTCATCGTGAAGCCGAAGTCGCCGAACGTCTCGTGGAAGGTCAGCCCGTGGTAGGCGGGATCCGGCTGGCTGAGACCCGGGAACTTGTCGCTTGCCGACCAGTCGAACCGGCCGGACTCGACCACGATGCCACCCATCGATGTGCCGTGACCACCCAGGAACTTGGTCATGGAGTGCACCACGATGTCCGCCCCCCACTCGAAGGGCCGGCAGAGATACGGGCTCGCCATCGTGTTGTCGACGACGAGCGGGATGCCGTGCTCTCGAGCGATCCCGGCGAGCATCTCCAGGTCGACGACCACCCCCCCGGGATTCGAGAGGCTCTCGGTGAAGATGAGCCTCGTGCGCGGCATGACCGCCGCCCGGACGGCCGCGGCGTCGCGCGGGTCGACCATCGTCCCCTGCCAACCAAGTCGCGGGAAGGTGTGGCTGAACTGGGTGAGCGATCCGCCGTAGAGGTAGCGCGACGCGACGAAGTGGTCGCCAGGCTCCATGAGGGTATAGAAGGCGACGAGCTGCGCTGCATGCCCGGAAGCGACGGCGACGGCGCCCCGACCACCCTCCAGGCTGGCGACACGTGCCTCCAGGGCCGACACGGTCGGGTTGGTGATGCGGCTGTAGATGTAGCCGAAGGTCTGGAGATCGAACAGGGAGGCGGCGTGGTCGGCGTCTTCGAACACGAAGGCCGTCGTCTGGAAGATGGGCACGTTGCGGGCGCCGGTGACCGGTTCGGGCGGCGTCCCCGCGTGGACTGCGCGGGTCTCGAAACCGTAGTGCGAGGTGCGGGCGGGATCCGGCTGCCCGAATGTCTGACTGGTGTCGTGCGCCGCGTCCCTGCGCTCCGTCATCCGAGCGTCCTCCGGCGGCGGCTGGTGATGACATCCCCGTTGATGCCACTCCAGGCGAGCTCACCAGAGAGTCGGCCGTACTCGATCTTCATGCACCGATCTTGGACGACGATGAGGCCGGCCGCCTCTGCCGTGGCCGCCGCGGCCGGGTTGTGGATGCCCAACTGCATCCAGATCACCTTGGCGCCGATGGCGATGGCGGCATCCACGATCCCAGGCACTGCTTCGGGCTTGCGGAAGATGTCGACCACGTCCACGGGTTCCTGGATGTCACGCAGATCCGCGACGACGGGTTCCCCCAGGATCGTCTGGCCAGCAGCGACCGGGTTGACAGGGATGACCCGGAACCCCTTGCGCTGCAGGTACTTCATCACGAAATAGCTGGGTCGCACCCAGTTGGGGCTGGCGCCCACCATCGCGATGGTCCGCGAGCGTCGGTAGATGCCCGCGAGCGCCTCGTCCGAGTAGCCGTCCGTGGCGCCAGGCGGCTCGCGGGCGTCCGCGGGGTCACACGCAAGCGTGGGGTCGGAGCTGATGATCTGGAGCGGGCCTGCCATCCGTCGATGGTAGCGAGCCGTGGCGCGGTCGTCGGTCGGGACGCGCCGCCCCGGTCGAGAGGCGGTCCGCCCATTCGGGCGCCTGGTGCATCAGTGTGGGTTCGTGCACGCCTGTGGTCGTGTCGCCACCTCGTCGCACGCTGAACCCAACTCGACTCGATGGTAGGATTGGCCGCCCCACTGGCGAGTGGCCAAGCGGTAAGGCGCCTGACTCTGGATCAGGAG
>CAVWSL010000015.1:0-2954713 GCA_963757765.1 uncultured Chloroflexia bacterium | reverse complement strand
CCGCGATCTGTCGCCACTCCCCGTGGAGCTTGGTGCCGTGTTCGGCGAGGCGGCTGAGGCGATGCGCTCATCCCTGGACTACCTCGTGAACGAACTCGCCCGGGTGAACGGCGCCAGCCAGCGGGATGGATCATTCCCGATCTGTACGACCCGCGGGGCCTATGAACGTGAGGGCCTTCAGCGGATCCGCCGCATCCCGGATTGGGCGAAGGAAGGCGTGGAGCAGCTGCAGCCGTACCGGGACCCTGATCCGGAAGCCCACCCGCTCCGACACGTCCAGTGGGTGAGCAACCAGGACAAGCATCGCGACCTGCTACCTGCCTGGGTCGTCCCAACCAGCCACGCGGTGTCGTTCCACTGGGATGCCGATGAGACGCTTCGCGCCGAATCCTCGCCGGCGGTGCGCGGCCCGCAAGTCCTCCCGACCTCGACATCCGTGCAAACGACCCCTGTCCTGGATGGCGACGTCGTCGTGCGATTGGAGCCCGCCCCATCCGATCCGGTGGTCCGGGTCGAGGTCGGTCTGGCCGTCGCCTTCGGCGACCGGCTCTTGCGCGTGGAACACCTGCGGCAGGCCGGGGTGTTCGTCCTCGCTGCGCTCAGCTACTTCTCCATGGGTCCCGATGCACCGGACGAGGTGCTCCACTGGCTAGATCGAGCGCGTGCCATCTACGACCGAGGGATGGACCGGCCGGCTCGATCTCGAGGGAATCGACGAGAACGGTCAGCCCCTGCGGCGATCCGTCGAATTGGGGCCCGTTACACACACCATGGAGGAGCGGAAGCCCCCATCCAGTTAGCCGACCGAGTCCGTATCCAAGGCCCGCGGGTATCGCCAACTCGCTGCCTCAACCGGCGTTCGACTCCCCGCCGTGCCCCGCGACCACGGGGCATTCATCCCGGACATGCCAATCGTGCTCGGATGAATGCCACCGGCAGGTGCGATGAGGCCCGCGTCCTCGTCGCCGTGGAGCCTCCTGTCGGCCGAGAGCCCCATCGGGTGAGCCCAGCGCGATGGAGGCAGGGCGAGCCCAAGCACGTGTCGCCACGGTGCATGTCAGACCTTCACACGATGCAGCCATGGTAGCCCGAGGGCATCCACGGAGGCCAGGCGCCCGGACGGCGGAGGAGTCGGGTGACCGCCCGAGCCACATCATCGTCGCATGCAGGGCAAGCGCCACGGACGACATCCGCGGTGAGCCGACCGCCCGTGGCCCGGCCACTGTCGAAGGGCATGCAAGGCACCGGGCGCGCGAGGTGGCTACTACTCCGCGCCCGGGCGACCACATCATCTCAGGCAAGGCGGACGCCCGTGCCATCTCGGGATCTCACACACGCACTATGTCTAGATGGTGCAGTCGGACCCTACGGACTCGGCTTGCAACTCGCCGGGGCCGAAGGCGGCCGGCCCTGCTGCCTGACCACGAACTCATGCAGCGGACGCGCGGGCGTCACCCGCCGCTTCGACTCCGGTAGCTGCGCCTCGACCCGATCGATGATCTCGCCAACCGCACCCAGCAGGGCCGATGCGACCGGTCCATCGGCAGCCTGGCCGTTCTTGAGGAGGGCCAGACCGCGATGGACGATGTTGTTCCGGAGGACCCTCAGGGTCTCGAACCGCTCCCAGAGTCGATCGTCCTCCTTGAGGCTATGGCCCGACACCGCCTTGAGCAGCGCATCGAATTGGTCGCGCTCGGACGGTTGCAGAGCCAGGTTCCCATTCCGTCCCGAGATCCACGCATAGAGGTCGCGGTCCATGCCGCCGGCCTCGACGAACGCGTCCAGCGCCCAGTCGATGAACGACTCGAGTGCCGCTGCGCCGAGGACCACTGACGGTCCGACCTCAGGAAGGTGCGACAGCGCATCAAGGTAGAGCTCATCCCAGGCCGGCGGCGGCTCGCCGAGCTCTGACGCCGCCAGCCAGTGCTCGGGGCTGATGAACGCCAACCTGACATGGAAGGCTGTCGAGAAGCGGGCACGTACCTTGCCCTGCTCCGGTTCGAGTCCCTCCTGCCGGTCGGACAGGTAGTCCAGCCGGTACGGGGTCTGCTCTGGGTCCAGGGGCTTCTGCTGCGGTCCACGCAGCAGGTACCTGACGCGCGCGAGGACGTCGTTCGCGATCTCGAATGCTGTGGCCACCGACGGGTCCGTGGGCGCATCGGTCGCTCGATCGAATGATTCCTTCCGGAAGTCTATGACCAGCAGGTTCGCCTCGATGGCCCGTTCCCCGTCGACGTCGATGTAGGCACTGGGCACCGCGGGCAACTGTGGACGCAGGTCGGACAGCCCCGCCTGCATCGGCTTGGTGGATCCCATGGCCAGGTCCGCCCGATCGACGATGGCCCGTGCCGGCGGATGTATCACCACGTCCATGCCTTCCCACTCCGCTAGGTGCCACGGGACGTACTCGGCCCCACCTCGGATGAGCAGGTCGTACGGCAGCAGGATCTGGAACCGTGCAAGCACCGCTGTCTCCCGAATGGTGGCGGAGCTACCTGTGGTCAAGACCCATGACGGATCCCACCCACCGATACGACGAGGCCGCAGCCCACGCCTGGTCGCGACACGGGACGCTCCAGCCGAGCAACTCGCAGACGAGCTCATGGGGTGCCCCGACACCGGGCGTGCAGTCCCGGCATCCCCATGGCGCCAGACCACCCTCATCGGGCAGGAACGCGATGTCGCAGGCGTGCTCGGTCGGGTCACACGCGCGCTCATGACATGCGCACACGCAGTCGCCAGGATGCTCGCAGGAGCAGACAGCGGTCGGTGCAGGCGGCCGCAGGACAGCGGTCAGGAACGGGGTGGGCGCTGGCATCGGGCGGCATCCTTCCGATCGCGACAGGGGCCCCGGTACCGTCGCGAGCGACCGAGCCCGGGACCTGTCCATCGTCCCCCGCCCGTCAACCGGGCCGAACCCTGGGCGGCTGCGGACGCGACACGAGAGGCCGGAGTGGCAGCTGGGGAGGGAGCGACGTCCGGAACGCGCTCGACCTCCCGCGCTGCAGCGGGCCACGGCGCCATGCGTGATGCCTGAGCCGATTGGTGCCCGCGAGGCGATGGGGAGGCTCGCGCGGCATTGGGGGACGCGAGACCCTCGTATCTGGACCGCTCGCTTCCTCGTGCGGACCACACGATGATGTCATTGTGGCGATGGCCGGTTCGCTCCACGGCGATGGAAGGATCATTCAGCCAGGTCAAGGGAGAGGTTTGAACTTGAACCGACGGATGGTGCGCCGACCCGAACGCCACACAGGGTCCTGCCGATTCGGTGCCGGAGGCGTACGTCGCGCAGCTGCTGGACCTGGTGCCTGACTTCCGGCGCGCATTCGATCCGGATGGTCTGACGACTGCCGAGTTCGGTACCTATGGCGCCACGGTGCGCACGCTGCGCTCGTTCATCGCCAGCTACTGGTCGCTCGTGGGCGCCATCGACGAATTGCCGCTGTCCAACCCGGACGCGCGCCCGAAGCGCTGATCCATCTCGGGCCAGCGCCGACGACCTCGCGGGCGGAGGCCCGGGCGGCCCTATACTGGCGACCGCACCGGACCGTCAGGCTGGGAGGGCGTCGATGCGCGCGATCGTGGTCGGTGGAGGTATCGCCGGACTCGTCGCTGCGCGCGTACTCAGCGATCACGTGGCCGAGGTCGTGATCGTGGATCGAGATCGTCTCGTGGCCGACGGTGGCTCACGGTCGGGCACCCCCCAGGCCGCCCACGTCCATGTGCTCCTGCGGCGAGGCTTCGTGGAACTTGCCCGCATCTTCCCTGGCCTTGACGCCCGACTGGCCGATGTGGGCGCCATGGGTATCGACTGGACCCGGGACGTCCAGACGATCACGCCCGCCGGGACTGCACCTCGGTTCGCGTCGGGCATCGTCACCCGCGCACTGTCGCGCGACCTGCTGGAGCGGACGCTCCGGGACCTGGTCGCGGAGCGACCCGGCATCCGCATCATGGACCAGACCGAGGTGACCGGCCTCATCGGCAACACTCGAGAGGTGACGGGTGTCGTCGCCCGCACGCGACCCGGTGATCACGCACCGCCTGGCCAGAAACCTGCCCGTTTGGAGCTCACTGCCGACTTGGTGATCGACGCGTCCGGGCGATCGTCACGAATGCCCGAGATGCTCACCGAGATCGGCGGATCCCCGCCCACGGAATCCGTGCTCGACGCATCCCTGGCCTACGCCACACGCGTCTATCGGATCCCAGCCGATCCCCCAGACTGGAAGGTGCTCATCGTCCGCGACCGGCCGCCGTCCGGTACTCGGGGCGGCGTCGTCTTCCCGATCGAGGGTGGGCGCTGGGTGGTCACGCTCGGTGGCGCTGGCACCGATCGACCACCGACCGATGAGGCAGGTCTCGAGGCGTTCGCTGGCAGCCTGATCGATCCGGCGCTCGCGGATGTCCTCGCCCGCTCCGAGCCGATGACGGCGATCCGAGGCTGGGCACGAACCGCCAACCGCCTGCGCCACTTCGACGCACTGCCCGCGTGGCCGGCAGGGCTCGCTCTCGTGGGTGACGCGATCTGCGCGTTGAACCCCGTGTACGGGCAAGGGATGAGTGTCGCGGCACTCGAAGGGGCGGTCCTCGCTGGCTGGCTGCGATCCGCCCCCGTCAGCCGGTCGCTCGCAGCGAACGAGCGACCCAACGCCCAACCTCTGCTGCGCGACCTCGGCCGTGCGGTGCGCACACCATGGCTGATGGCGACCTCCGAGGACGCCCGGATCATGGGCATGCCGAGGGCACCGGGCGCGAGTCGTCTGGTCGGCACGATGGGTGGCTATGTCCAGGCGGTCCAGGACATCGCGGCGCGCGATCCATTCGTGCTGCGCCGTTTCGTCGAGGTGCTGCATCTCCTCCGGTCGCCGGCAGTGCTGCTCGACCCCAGGATCGCCGCGCGCGTCGGGATGGCCCACATCCGCAGGCCCCAGGGTGCTGTTGTGGGCGGCAGGCCGTGACACTGCCGCCGCGCGACGACCGGGTCCTGCCCCTGACAAGGGCCGTCGCGATGCTGGTGATCCCGGTCCTCATCGCCGCGGTCGTGATCCTGTGCCTCCAGCCTGACCGGGCCAGCGAGGTGTTTGCTTGGCCAATCAAGCCGCAGCTCACCGGGATGCTGCTCGGATCGGCGTACTTCGGCGGAGTGGTCTTCTTCACCCTTGTCTTGGGCACCCGACGCTGGCATGAGGTGGCTGTCGGCTTCCCCCCGGTGGCCGTCTTCGCCTCGCTCCTCTTGCTGACGACGCTCCTGCACTGGGGCCTGTTCAGCTTCGATCGCATCACTGGCTGGGTGTGGGTCATCGTCTACGTCATCGCACCGCCACTCGTCATCCTGGCATGGTGGTCGAACGGCCGGCGCGATCCGGGGCCGGCCGCCGGCGAGTCCCTCATATCGCGTCCCATCGTGATCGCGCTCGTCGTCACGGGTGTGGCGGCGCTGGTGCTGTCGGGGTTGCTGTACCTGATCCCGGAGTCCTTCCTCGATGTCTGGCCGTGGAAGATCACGGCCCTGTCGGGGCGTGTGCTGGCGTGCATGATCTGCCTGCCCGGGGTCCTGGCGCTTGGCATGGCGATCGACCGGCGATGGTCGTCCGTGTGGCGTCCGCTGCTGGCGCAGGCTGCTGCCCTCGTGGTCATGATCGCCGCCCTGGTCATCCGGAGCGAGGACCTGGCCGGACAAGGGACGAGCCTCGGACTGGGGTGGCTCGTCCTTCTGGGATTCCTCGCCGGCACGACGGCGCTCTTGGTGAAGTCCAGGCGCGAGCGGGCGACCGGGGCGCGGCCGGGATCGGATCCGATGGCAGGAGGCACCACATCACCAGACGCGTGATGCCCCCGTGGTGCGGCGTCGGGCTCGTCAGCCGTGCAGTAGGCGAGCGAGCGCGCGGATGACGAATGCCGCGGTCACCCCCGCGGCGAATGATCGGGTACCTCCATCTGCTTGTTGTCGCGACAGGCATAGCACTCGCGAGGGATCACGCACTAGGCCGAAGGGCCCGGCGCGGCAGCCACGGGTTCGACGCTCATGGCACGAATGACCACGTCAAGGGAAAGGTTTAGCCTCGTAGGCGCTCGTCCACCGGCCCGTCCCTCCCTCCAAGATTACCCTCAGGCGGAGCTCACTTGCGCTTCGAACTGACGGGTCCCGTCGCCGCTTCCATGACCTGCGTCACTCCACGGCATGTTCCTGCTGGCGCAGGGCATGACCTTGGAGGACGTCAAGAAACTCCTGGGCACAGCTCCATCACGCTGACCTCGAACACGTATGGCCATGTGCTCGAGCAACGCCAGAGGCAGGTGGCCCGCGCGATGGACGCGGTGCTGGGTGGATGGCAAGCGGCACTGGCGCCAGGACCGATCCCCAACCTGGACCCGGGACCGGCGCGAGTCCGATCCCCCTCACGGAATCGCCACTATGCCGGCGCGACGGTCAGCAGATCGTCGAGAATGAGCCCGAAGGAGTCCACGCCGAGAGAGGTGGCCCTGGTCCGCGAGAAGGTGTGCGTGGGCTCTGGGAATGTGCGAGGCCAGCCATTCGCCATGCGCATAGGGTGTCTGCCGATCCAGCAACCCCTGCCAGATCGCCACTGGCACGCGGATGTCACGGACGGAGAACCCCCAGGGCCGCACGAACGCGAGCTCATCGTCGTGCCAGCCCCAAAGCCCTGCGCGGACGGACTCCCGGAAGACGGCGGCTAACCAGGATGCCGCCTCGCCACTGATCGCCGAGCGGTCGACGTCAGAGACCAGGTTGCCGAGTCTGGACGCCACCTCGTCGGCACCGACTGATGCAAAGGCCGGTCCGATCCTCTCGAGGATTGACTGCAGGGCGGCCTCGCCCTCGAGCGCGGCGCGGAACCCAGCGACGTTCTCGTCGCCCATGCCGCCCAGCCAATCCAGGCTCTCTGCCTCGTATGGCGCCAAACCTCCCACGGTGGCGGCCCCAATGAGGCGCGAAGGGAGCATCGCGGCACAGGCAAGCGCGTGAGGGCCGCCGCCCGACCAGCCCAGAGTGTAGAAACGATCCTCGCCGAGCTGATCCAGGACGGCGACCACATCGGGCATGACGTCGGCCACGTTCCGTCCAGGGTTGCGAGTCGAGCTACCGTAGCCCGCTCGCGAGAAGCCGACCATGCGCAGGCCGCGTCGCGCCGCTTCCTCGACAAACGGGGCGTAGAGCCGTCCCGAACTCGGCGTACCGTTGTGGAAGAGCAACGGTATCGTCGATTCGGGTCCATCCACGAAGACGTCGATGATGCGCCCGTCCGGCGTTTCGGCGCTGAACCTGTGCTCCATCACGAACGTCCAGGGCGCGTGGTCATCGACCACCGCTTGACATTGGCAAGACTCATGATCAGGCCCACCCGGTCATGCCATTGGCAACCGATCCAGGGCGTCTGACATGGGCGCCCGCCAAGCGATCACCGCCAGCCAAATCATCCACGCCGCGGACAGGATCCACGCGACGACGATCGCGGTGGACATGTTGTCCGAGAATCCCTCCGTGCCGACCAGCCACCCCTGGCCGAGGTACACGAGCCCGGACAGCGCCATCAGGAGGCCGATCAACCGGGGAATCCTCGGCGTCTTCACGAGGGCGACGGCGAACAGCAGAAGGCACGTACCCAGGGCGATGTTCTGGTAGCTCCTCAGCCCCCACTCGATCCATCGGACAACCTCGGCACTCGCGAAGCGCGCCACCTGCTCCGCATCAGGCGCGTTGACCCAGGCGAGGTCGGCCTGCTTGTTGGCGACCCCGTCAACCGCTTGGAGGGCCCCGTACAACGCAAGGGTGACGATCGCCGCAGCCGCACCGAACCGACCCTCCCAGCCCGCCGTTCCGCCTCGGGTCTCCAGGGCGAAGAACAAGCCGAACAGGCCAGCGAGCATGATCGCCGTGCCTGCGAACTGACCGATGTGGTCGGCAACCCAGACCCCATTGGAGGCATACACGCCGAAGATCACGGGGTGGTCGTTCGCTTCTCCGCCAGCGTGGAACTGTGTGATGACGATGTACAGAAGTTGTCCGATGAGCAGCAGCGCTGCCGGGACACGCAGGGATGGGGCGAAGGGCCTATCGCTCATGCTCCCTCCTCATCAATGACGTCCACCGTGCTTCTAGTGCTCTGATATGGCGCCTAGGTCGAGAATGCCGAACGCGTATGCATGAGATGTCATGACAGGCCAGCCTTCATCGTCGCGGAGCGCCGCGCCTGAGGAGACGACTGGGCCTGCCCTTGGTCGAGACTTTCTACATCCCGTGCCTCCGCCTTGGTCGCGTCCATCCGCCGCAGTGCCGGATTGAAGAACATGAGCGCAACCACGAGGAAGTACACCGCGCCGCCGACCGCGATTATGGGAATGAGGCCGGCGCGCTCGATCGCGAGGCCCGCCAGCACAGCACCGAACGGGATGCCCGCCTGCGCAAACGCGGTCGCAGCGCCAAAGACCCGGCCCATCATGTCCAGGGGTGTGTTCTCCTGCACCACCGTCATGACGAGCGGATTGATCGGCCCGGTCGCAAGTCCACCGACTAGGCCCGCCAGGACGATGGCGAACAGTGGGACCTGAGCCGCGAGCGCGCCATAGGTGATCAACACCGCAATGAGCCAGCCCCACAGGAAGAGCGGACGACGTGGCAGGCCTCGCCCGATCGCGCCGAACAGGATGGTTCCCGCCAGCCCACCAGCGGCAAAGGACGCGAGCATGACTCCGAGGCTCTGCGGGCTTCCGAACACCTCGTTGGCGTACACCGGGAGCACCACGGTTAGGAGCGGCAGATCAAAGAAGTTCCCGACGAGGCACAACAGGAGGATCGTGAGGATCAGGCGATTGGTGATGACGAATCGCAACCCCTCCGATAGTTCGGACTGGTAGTCCCTCGGCGTCACCGGCTTGTCCGCGGCCGCAGGAACGGCCGCCGGGTTTGGAACCCTGGAACCGACGAGCACCGCCGAGATGATGGACGTCGTGGCGTCGACCAGCAGGACGCTGAACGGGCCGATGACCGGGATGAGCGCGCCGGCCAACAGCGGCCCGACCAGCTGACCGGCGCGGGCAATGCCTCGGTCCGTCGAGTTCGCGCGCTCCAGGGACATCGATGCGCGACTCGCCAGGCCCGGGATCGAGACCTCGGTCGATGATCGTCACCGGGCGCTGTGGATCACGGCGCTCGGTACCGGCCTGCGCCAGGGCGAGCTGCTGGGGCTCCGCTGGGAGGACGTGGCACTCGATGCGGGGCGGCTGCGAGTCCGCCACACCCTCGCCAACGTCAGGGGCGAGCTGACCCTGCTCGAGCCGAAGACCGATCGCAGCCGGCGGACGGTGCTGCTCGCGGACGCCGTGGTCACGGCGCTCCGGGCCCATCGCACCCGTCAGCGGATGGAACGCCTCGTCTCAGGCTCCCGCTGGGTGGACAGCGGTCACGTGTTCACCACGCTGCACGGCACGCCGTACCACGCGGCGACCATTACCCGGGCGTTCCAGGCGGCGCTTGCCCGTGCTGGCCTTCCCCACTGTCGCTTCCACGACCTCCGGCACGCCGCCGCCACGTTCCTACTAGGGCAGGGCATGACGCTGGAGGACGTCAAGAACCTGCTGGGGCACAGCTCGATCACCCTGACGTCGAACACGTATGGGCACGTGCTCGAACAGCGGCAGCGGCAGGTGGCGAGAGCAATGGACGCAGTGCTGGGCGGGTAGGCCCTACTTCTTGCAGGGGCCTACGCCCTCGTCACGCCCGATGGCATCAGCTAATCAAAGGCAGATCGACTTCGGCTCTGAAGACATCGGTGGCCGGAAGGGAGAGCCGCAACTCTGCATGATGAGCCCTCGCGACGGCAGAGACGATGGCCAGCCCGAGGCCGGTGCCCCGACCGTCGCGGTCGCGACCGCCGCGCACGAACGGATCCGTCAGACCCCGGAGCTGGTCCTGCGGGATCGGCGGGCAGGTGTTCTCAATCACGAACACGGCGCGGCCCGCCTTCCGATAGGTCTCCGCCCGGATCGCCCCGCCGTCCCGGTTGTGCAGCGCGGCGTTTTCGATGAGGTTGCCGACCAGGCGCGCGATCAGGGTCGCGTCGCCGCGCACGACCGCGGGCTCCAGGTCGCTGACGACAGAGATACCCTGGCTGCTGATGTCCACCCCCACGGTCGTGAACCCCTCCGCCGCCACCTGGGCGAGGTCCACGGGCACGAGCGCCGATTCGAGATGGCGCTCGCTCCGTGCGAGCGTGAGCAGCCCGTCGATGAGGCGCTCCGACCGGTCGATGGCGTCGCGGATGTCGGACGCCATGGCATCGAGGTCAGCGCGGCTCGGGGCTGGCTTGGCCAGGGTGACGTCGAGCGCGGTCCGGCTGATGGTGAGCGGCGTGCGCAGCTCGTGCGAGACGTCGGCGGCGAAGCGGCGCTGCTGCTCGAAGGATCGCTCCAGTCGGGCCAGCATCGCGTCGAAGGTGTCCGCGAGCGCCTTCACCTCGTCGTCGGGTCCGGTCAGGGCGATGCGCTCGTCGAGGTCGCCGGCGGCGGCGTGCCTGGCGGCGGTGGTGATGGAGCGCAGTGGCCGGAGCGACCGTCCGGCCAGCCACCACGCGGCCGCCGAGGAGACGACGACCACGCCAGCGAGGGCCACGCCGCTGGCGATGAGGAGCGTGGCCATGGTGTCCGCCCGGAGCTGCTCGACGACGTGCGCTTCCAGGTCGACCACCGCGCTCGGGTCATTCACGGCGGCCCGGGCGGCGGCCTCCTTGGCGGCCTGCAGAACGTCGTCGGCGGGTCGCTCATACGCGGTCCGAGCCAGCAGCAGGATCGCGATGACGATGATGGCGATGCCCGACGCTGCGACCAGCGCGACGTGCGTCGCGGTGAGCCGGACCCGGATGCCGGCATGCATCAGATGCGGTACCCCACTCCGGGCACCGTGATGATCAACGGAGGCTCGCCGAGCCTCCGGCGGAGCCTGCCGATGGTCACCGCCACCGTGTTGCTGAAGGAATCGGCGTTCTCGTCCCAGACCCCGCGCAGGAGTTCCTCCGGCGCGAGCACCCGACCGTCGGCGCGCAGCAGCGCCTCGAGCAGGCTGAACTCCTTGGGACGGAGCGAGACCGGCAGGCCACCTCGTGTGACGATACGTCGAGAGCCGTCAAGCACCAGGTCCCCATGGGCCAGCGCCGATTGGATGATCGAGGGTGGCCGGCGGGCCAGCGCCCGTATGCGAGCCACCAGCTCGGCGAAGGCGAATGGCTTCCCCAGGTAGTCGTCGGCCCCCAGCTCGAGACCGGCGACCCGGTCGCGCAGGTCCGCCATCGCCGTCAGCATCAAGATGCGCGGCGCATCCGCACGGGCCACGAGCTCGGCGCAGACGCGGTCGCCGTGGACGACCGGCAGATCACGGTCCAGGACGACGACATCGTAGGTCTCGGCGTCGGCCTTCTCCAGGGCCACCCTGCCGTCGAGGGCGATGTCGACCGCCATCCCCTGGTCGCGCAGACCCTCGGCAATGCGGCTCGCGAGCACCGGTTCGTCCTCGACCAGCAGCACCCGCATGCTCTCGATCATAGGACCCGCCACCGAGATAGTCAGGGGAAGAGCTGCGGGTCGCTCTTGGCGTAGGCGATGGCGCCGCCCAGCCAGTCCTCCTGGTCGCCGTAGACGGCCGACATGATGGGCGTCAGGCGGTCGAGGAAGGCGGCGTAGTCGCCCGTGTAGATTGCGGGGTCGGGCAGCGAGTCCGTGAGTGTGTCGTCGGGTCCGAGGTACAGGACCGCATCGGCCTGCGAGCCATAGCGGGCATCGGCCGGGCTCATCGCACGGTAGGAGATGCTGGGCCCGGTCTGCTCGCCGAGCCAAGTGCCGTCCAACGGCGCGAGCGCCGGCGCGGCCCAGTCGCTGACATTGGCGGCCACGCGGCCCTCGAGGTCGTCGAGGTAGCCGACGATGAGCGTGTCGATGACGTAGAGGGCCCCCGGATGGCGCTGCTCGAGGAGGGTCCCTGCGTCCCCGGGCTGCCCGGGGTCGTCGGTTCGTGGATGGATGTCCGCATGGAGGCCGCGCCGCAGATGGCCCCCGCCGGCGATGAGCAGGGCGCGACGACCTCTTGCGAGCACCTCGCGCTCGACGATATCGGCGAACGCTGCGTCCATGCCGTTCTCCATGGTCCGGACATAGTCGGCGTCGGCCACGCTCTGCACCCGGCCGAGGTCGATGGGCGCGTCGCCGAGCACCACCCGGATGCGCTGCTCGAGCGGCAGCGCCTGGTTCACCTCCCGGACCGTCCGGAAGAACCGCTCATAGACGGGCGCATCCCAGAGCGTCCCGCCCGTCTGGCGCCAGATCTGTCGCAGGTCGTCGTCGGAAACGTCATCGCCGGTCACCACGAACGAGTCCGCGACCGCCTGCAGACGGGGGTTGCCGAACTCGACCACGATGTCGTCGATGAGGTCCGGGAGCTCCGCGCTGCGCAGGAGCGTCACGATGAAGTCGTGCTCCTGCTGCAGGCCGTGGCGGTCCGCGAGGCCCACCAGCGGATACGCCCCGAGCACGTCGAGGACCGCCCGAAGCGCAGGTGCCGGCGTCAACGGCGCGTCCGCCGATCCGAACGGCCGTGGCGTGGGCGAGGGCAGGCTGCCTGGTGCGGGCGGGCTCACCGGCTGTGCCGACGACACGGCGATGGGGACGACGCTCGCCAGGCCGGCGATGACGAGGCTCCTGCCCGCGAGGACCAGGACGGCCCTCCGGCTCATCGGGGCGGGAAGGGGATCACCCATGGTCAGACTCCTTGGTACCGCGACGCATGACGCCGTTGTACCAGCCGGATCGTGACAGCGGCCCCACCCCTTCGTCATCGGGCTGTTACCGAGGGCCCGCGGTACCCGCACGGAGTCCCCGTTGGGGGCCGCCAATCGCGAACCACCCAGTAGCGTGCGCACATCCACCCTCTTCATGGGCGCCCACCACGTCCATCAAGTGCGTCCGCCGTGGCTGGCAGCGTGGCTGGCAAAACCGGTTTGCCGCCACAGAAAGGCAGCACCAGACCGCTGATACTTATGTATCTAGCGCCATAGGCGAGAGAATATTGGTGAGCCGGCTGGGATTCGAACCCAGGACACGAGGATTAAAAGTCCCCTGCTCTAACCACTGAGCTACCGGCCCATCGGGAAGGGTATCCGGTCAGCCCGCCACAGCAGCCCGCGCTGTCGGTCGTGCGATCCGTCGAGCTCACCGTCGATGCGTCCACTGTGGGCCGGGCACACGATCTGGTGATCACCATCGCCGACGTACAGATCTCCCGGAGGTCCCCCATGCAGCCCTGGTTCGGATACCACATCCCGAGCTTCACGTTCCCCGACGTCCCGCCACAAGGCATCTTCGAACATGTCGTGGGGCTCGCCCGGTCTGCTTCGATGGCGGCGGGGTCGCGGCCGATGGCTTCGCAATAGCGCGCGAGCACCTCGGACTTGTGTGCGAGCACGTCCAGGCCAAGCGGGAACCAGTGGGTCATGTCCGCGTGTGCTGCGGCGATGCGCAGGGTGCGCTGCTCGCCACCGCCACCCACCAGCACCGGGGGGCCACCCTGATGGATGGGCCGGGGCAGGTTGAGCGCCGACTCGATCCGATAGTGAAGACCCGTGAAGCTCGGTCGCGCCTCGGTGAACATCGCGTGGCAGATGGTGAGCGCCTCATCCAGGCGGTCCATCCGCTCGCCGATCGGCGGGAAGGGCACGCCGTAGCCTCGGTGCTCGTCCTCGTTCCAGGCGGCACCGATGCCCAGGATCGCGCGACCGCCGGAGATGACATCGAGGGTCGTGACAGTCTTGGCCAGGATCGCCGGGTTGCGATACGTGACCCCCGTGACCAGCGTGCCCAGGCGCGCCGTGGACGTGCGGGCAGCCAGGGCAGACAACACCGAGTACGCCTCCAGCATCGGCTCCGTCTCGATGCCGACACCCCTGATCTGGTAGAAGTGGTCCATGACTGTGATGAGGCCGAACCCCGCAGTCTCCTACGAACGATGGCCACCCCCGTGCTGCCCGCCGCCAACGAGCGTGAGGTCGCGACCGTCATCGAGCGACGATACCACCGGAGCGACGAGCGGCCATCACGGTGGGCACACCGGAACAGTGTGCCCAGACGCTCGCGCCGTACCTCGCGGCTGGCTTCACGGGCTTCACCTTCAACAACCCGTTCCTGCCGACGCCCGACGCCCTGGCGCTGGCGGGCGAGCTGCTGCGACTGGTGTCCTGACCCGAGCACTACCCCCAAGCGCTACTCGGGCGACGCACCGTCCGTCCGTGGCTCGAGCACCACGACCGCGGTCTGCCCGGACCGTCGGGTCGCGTACGCGTCCACGTCGTCTCCGACGTCCTTCCAACGCGCCCAGAGGCGCGCCCGTTCGTCGCCCTCCGCCGCGCGTCCGCGCACGAGGCGCGACCCATCCTTGGTATCGACCTCCGCGTCCGGGTGCGCCTGGAGGTTGAGCCACCATGACGGCTCACCCTCCCCCCAGCCGTTCATCGCGAGGGTGACGAGGTTCGGCCCATCCTCGTAGTAACCGAGGATGGCGACGCGAGCGAGACCCGAGTGTCGTCCGACCGTCCTCAGTCGCAACGCGCCCCATTTGTCCGGCTTGGGACGCCACAGGCCGCGACGCCCGCCGGTGAGGCGATAGAACGTCCGGTGGACCACCCAGAAGGTCCGGACGAACCAGCGGGGTGGCATCCGGGGTTTGCGAGCTGCGGTTTCGGACACTGTGAAGACCTCGGGCGGGCTCCTATCCAGCAGGGTAGGCCGCCGGACCATGCCGACAAGTGCCATTGGACCTGTGCCTGCCCGGCCCGACATGGTTCAGCGCGCTCGCACGGTCACCCGCAGCACGAACAGCACGAGTGACCCCACGATGGCCCATCCCACCATTGCCGCGAGCACGGTCGTATCGAGCTTGTCGAGGTAGTCCTTGTAGCCGACCTCGGCACCACCCGGCAGCTTGGACAGCTGCGCGAGCGAGAACGGGTGGAGGAACAGCTGGAATGGCGCCATGAGCCAGTCGCTGATGGTCACGAGCACCGGCACATAGCCGTCCAGGGACTTCGGGATGCGCATGAACGGGAACAGCAGCCGGAGCGCGAGGATCGCCTCGATGAGCGCCAGCGCGAGCCCGACGACACGGATGAGGATCATGCACACCAAGTCTACGGTGGCCGACAACCGTCACGGACCACACCGGACGATCCATCGCGACGGCGCTCGCGGTCGGGACTCAGGCAAGGACGACGAGCGCGATACCCCCGACGACGACGACCGATCCCAACCAGCGCGAACGCTCGACGCGCTCCTTGAGCACGACCGCGGCGAGGACGGTGGCCATCACGATGCTCGTCTCCCGAAGCGCGGCGACCTCGGCGGCCTGCGCGATGGCGAGTGCTGCGAGCACCAGTCCATACGCCCCGACGACACCGACACCACCCGCGACCACCGAGGGTGTCGCTGCGGCCCGCATCCGCCGCGCCCCGCCACCGGCGATGAGGACCGCGGCATAGACGACAGCCGGGATGCCCACCACGAGCACCACATACGTGATCGGATCGGCATATCCCACGCCGCGCTGGTCGACGAGCGTATACGAGGCGATGAGTCCCGCGATGCCGAGAGCCATGGCCACGTCACGCCATGACGCAGGCGACCGGAGCCCACGGACGAGGACCACGCCGATGGCCACGAGGATGACGCCCACGACGCTGGTGATGGGCAGTTGCTGCCCGACGATGAGGACACTGCCGATGAGCACCAGCACCGGCGCGAGCCCTCGGGCGATGGGGTAGACCAGGCTCAGGTCGGCCTTCCGATACGCGCGCGCCAACAGCCAGAAGTAGGCGAGCTCGAGTGCGGACGACACCAGGACGATGGGTACGCCCTCCGGTTCCAGGCGCCAGTCCAGGATCGCGAGGGGCAGCAACACCGTGGCGCCGACGAGCATCGCGACCGCGAGCGCGGCGTTGGTGTCGCGAGACCGCGCGAGCAGCAGGTTCCAGGTCGCGTGGAGCAGGGCTGCGGTCAGCGCGAACGCGACGGCGAGGGGCGGCATCCGGTGGCGGTGCCCGTCGAGGTCCGAGCGGGGCGCCAGGCCGCTCTAGGGGACCGGCACCGGATCGGGCAGCGGCTCCCCGCGCAACCCGGCGAGCACGTTGCGAGCCGCCTTCTCCGCCATCTGGTCGCGCGTCCGCTCGGTCGCGGAGGCCACGTGGGGAACCACGAGGCAGTTGGGCATCAGCGCCAGCGGATGGTCACCACGCATCGGCTCAGGGTCGGTGACATCCAGCCCAGCGCCCCAGAGGTGCCCCGAACGCAACGCCTCGGTGAGCGCGTCCTGGTCGACGACGGGGCCACGCGAGGTGTTGATGAGCACGGACCCTGGCTTCATCTGCGCCAGCGCTGCGGCATCGATGAGATGCCGCGTCTCGGCGCTGAGGCTCACATGGACGCTCACGAAATCGCTCTCGGCGAGCAGGGTCTCCATGTCGACGTACGTGGCGCGGAGCTCGGCCTCGACCTCGCCCCGTGCGCGCTCACGGTCGTGATAGAGCACCCGCATCCCGAAGCCGCCCGCGCGCCGCGCGACTTCCCGCCCGATGCGTCCGAACCCGACGATCCCGAGCGTCGCCCCGGAGACGTCACGACCGAGCAGCAGCAATGGACCCCAGGTCAACCAGCGATCATCACGCACGAAGGAATCGGCCTCCGGGATCCTCCGCGCGACCGCCAGCAGCAATGTGAAGGCCAGGTCCGCGGTCGCCTCCGTCAGGACCCCTGGCGTGTTGCCCACCGGGATACCCCGACGAGCGCAGGCGGCTACGTCGATGTTGTCGTAACCGACCGCGAAGTTGCTGACGACCTTGAGCTGCGGTCCCGCAGCATCGAGGAGCTCGTCATCGACCCGGTCGGTGAGCAGTGCCAGCAACCCGTCGACGCCGGCCACGCGGCGCAGCAGCTCGTCCCGCGGTGGCGGCAGGACGCCGTCCCAGACGTCCACGAACGCGGCATCGCGGAGCAGGCGCAGCCCCGCCTCCGGGATCTCGCGCGTGACCAGGACCCGCAGCTGGTCCGTCATGCCGCGGACCCGCGGACCACGCCTGCCACATCGGCCAGCAACCGGCCCATCCGCCCCAGCGCCAGCTGGATGTTCTCACGAGAGTTGGCGTACGACACCCGGATGTGGTCCTTGCCGATGCTTCCGAACGCCGTCCCGGACAGGACACTCACATCAGCGTCCAGGAGCAGCCGCTCGGCGACTTCGGGACCGCTGAGTCCTGTGCCGCTCACATCCGGGAAGGCGTAGAAGGCGCCGTGTGGCATCCGACACGTGACCCCCGGCAGCGCGTTCAGGCCATCGACGAGGAGCGACCGACGCACCCGGAATTCCTTCACCATGGCATCGACCGCGTCCTGCGGTCCGGTGAGCGCCTCGACTGCGGCCAGCTGCGAGAACGATGAGGTACAGCTGACGCTGTTGATGATGAGCCGGCTGAAGACCGGCACCAACTCCGGCGGGACGATCGCGTAGCCCAGTCGCCAGCCGGTCATGGAGTACGTCTTGGAGAACCCGTCCAGCACGATCGTCCGCTCAGCCATGCCCGGCAGCGCGGCGATCGACCGGAATTCCCCGTCGTACTGGATGCGGCCATAGATCTCGTCCGCAAGGAGGATGAGGTCACGTTCGATGCAGATCGCCGCGATGGCCCGCAGGTCATCGTCGGTCAGGATCGACCCGCAGGGGTTGTGCGGGCTGTTGATGACCAGCAACCGCGTCCGGTCGGTCACGAGCGCTCGCAGCTCGTCGACGTCGATCCGGAAGTCGCGCTGCTGGCGCAGCGGGATGGGCACCGGCGTCGCTCCCGTGAAGCGGGCCATCGACTCGTAGATCGGGAACCCCGGATCGGGAACGATGACCTCGACACCGGGCTCGGCGAGGGCAAGCATCGTGTAGTACATGACAGGCTTGGCGCCGGGTGTCACCACCACGTTCGCGGGGTCGACCGGGAAGCCCTTCCGGCGCATCGCGTCGACGGCGATCGCCTCTCGCAGCTGGGGCATGCCGAGCGGCGGACCGTAGTGCGTGAACCCGTCATCGAGGGCACGCTTCGCCGCTGCACGTACGTTCGGCGGGGTATCGAAATCGGGCTCACCGATCTCAAGATGGATGATGGGTCTGCCCTGTGCCTCCAGCGCGCGGGCTCGACCCGCCGCCTCGAAGGCCGTCTCCGTCCCGATGTCCCTGACCCGTTCGCTCAACCGCATGCGTTCGATGCTAGCAGCGCGCGTCAGTCGTCGATGGACGTCGCGAGCAGGCACAGCTGCCGTTCTGCCGACTTGGGCCTCGATGTGCGACGATCCGCCCGTGCGCTACTACTCCATCGACGAAGCCAACGACCGACTCACCGACGTCCGGCAGCTACTCCAGCAGCTCCGCGCCGATCGTGACGCGATCGCACTCGCCCAGCAGGACCAGCAGCTCCGAGGGGCCACGAACGGCTCGGCCAGCCATGCCGGCGAGGTCGCCGCGAGCGCCGCTCGGATCAAGACGCTCGTGGCACGGATGCGCGACACGGTCGATCCAGCTCGATGCCTGGGACGTCACATTGCGTGACATCGGCACCGGGCTCATCGACTTTCCGGCGCTCGCGAACGGCCGACCGATCTGGCTCTGTTGGCGTCTGGGCGAGCCAGACACGATCGCCTGGTGGCATGAGTTCGACACCGGCATCGCCGGCCGCCAGCCGCTCGCCGAGCTGACCTGAGGTTTGGTGCTGGGGCGCCCGCTTGCCGAGACTTGCTCGCCGAGTCACGTCGATGCGTCGCGACGTTCGTGCAAGCGACGCGAAGCCCGGGGAGACAAACCATTGCCTCGCTCGTGCCGGCAGCCTGATGCATCGGGACACTGGATGGGCCGGCGACGACCGTGCGGGTCGGTCGCATCCACCCTGATCGACCGCTGGGCGGGCGCACCGGCCATCGAACCTCCTGGCTCACCAGACGACGTCGCTCCTGAGGCGTCTCAGCGGCCGGGTGGATCGCCTCGCGGGCACATCAGCCATCGAGGCGGCTCGGAGGGGCTCTCGGTGTTCGGATCGCCCGCTACGCGGTCACCGGGGCGCGAGGCCGGTGCCGAGGCACCACCGCCTACAGGCTGCTGCGAGGACCCTGATCGGAGGCCACCCTCACCACCGAGCAGCCCGGGACCCCACCAAGGGACCGACATGACCCGGGCACATCAGCCGACTGCCCACGCCTTGGACGGACGCTACTTCCCGGCTTTGTACGGGTAGACCACCCAGCGGTCGGTCTCGAACACGTAGTGGTCGGGCGTCATGCCGGTGAGTGACTTCGTCGGCTTGTAATGGAGCACGGCGGTCGTCGGTCGACCGCCTGCACGGCGCACGAGGTCAGTGACGGCGGTGATGGTGTTACCGGTCTCCCAGACCTCGTCCACGACGAGCACATCGTGGCCCGCGAGCTGGTCGTCGCCCGGGAATCCCAGCACCACCGGATGCTCGTGCATCGTGCCCACGTCGTCGTACGCGACCACGGGCGCGACGAGGATGGTGCGGATGCCCAGCTGGTAGGCGAGCATCCCGGCGGGCACCATGCCGCCGCGAGTGATGACGAGCATCACGTCGAAGTCGTTGCCGATCTTGGCCGCCAGGCGCTCGACGAGCGACTCGAGCTCCTCCCAGCCGACGTGGTCCTTGTCATCGATGATCATGACGTCGAGGGTATGCGCTCATGGCCCGATGCGCATGGCGTGCCGGCAGACGCGCTAGTCTCCGGGCATGAACCAGTCGCGAACACCCACCGTGACCGTCGTCGAGGCGGCCGATCGTCTCCGGACCGAGACGAGCCCGGCGCCGCTCCTGGTCGACGTCCGGGAACGGAACGAGTTCGGCGTCATGCGGGTGCCGCGGTCGGTGCTCATGCCCCTCAGCACGTTCACAGCCACCTACGACCAGCTGCCGACCGACCGACCGCTGCTCATCCTGTGCGCAGCTGGGAGTCGCAGCGCGCGGGCAACGGACTTCCTGCTCGCCAATGGCTATACGGACGCGTCCAATGTCGCCGGAGGCATCACGGCCTGGAATGCCGCGGGCCTTGGCATCGCCACCGGGACGCCCGAGGCAGGCGAGGGCGCGCTGCCCGAGGGCTGACGCGACATCGTGGACCTCCATGCGGGCTCCCCGCACATCGTCGCTGGGGCACCAGCCGCTGACCGACGGATCGTGGCGCGACCGTCCGCTGCTCCTCGCTGGTTCGAGCCGATGCATGTGCGCGAGCCCGCCCGGGTGCGCGACGAGATGGTGGCCCAGGTCCTGGCCGGTGCCGACTTCCTCGTGGCACCCACCTGGTTGACCCATCGACGCGCACTCGTGCCGGTGGGCGAAGCGCGTCGCGCGCGCGAGTGGACCGAGCTCGCCGTGGAGGTCGCGCGGGAGAGCGCCCAGATCGCCCGGGAGCGCCTGGGTCACGGTCTGTTGGCGCGCATCCTGGGCGTGCTGCCCGATCCCGAGGCCATCCTCGAGGTCGCCACGGGTCGCTTGCCGAGCCCGGACATGGCCGCCGAGCGTGATCAACGGGACCAGGCGGGACTGCTCGCCGACTGTGTCGTCGCGGGTGTGCTCATCGAGGCCCGACCAACGCTGGAGCGTGCCCGCACCGCCGTCCGGGCAGTGGTGGAGACCGATCAGCCGGCCTGGATCGTCATCCCGCCGGTGCGTGCTGATGGCCTGCCGCTGCGCGCCTGGCTGGACGCGCTATCGGCCGATGGCGCCACGATGCTGCTGCTCGAGACGACCGGTGACGGCGACGAGCCCGGTGGTGGCGGACATGGCGAGGAGCCGTCCGAGGCGCACTTCGGGGTGATGGCGCCGGGTCCCCTGCGCGCGCCCGATCCGCGGGGAGTGGCCGCGGGCTGGCTCGACCTCGGCGCCCACGTCCTGGGCATCGAGGCCGACGCGACCCCCACCACGCTGCTGCCACTGACCGAGGCGCGCGATGCCGCCGTGGCCGCCGCCCAGGAGCGCGAGGCGGTCATCCAGGCTGACACCGACGCCTGGGTCGCGGATGTTGCGCAGCGGGTATCCGGTGGACGTGCCGTTTGGGTCGGTGACCGGCCAGCGACACTGCCCACGGGGTTCGAGTGGACGGTCGTGCCCACGACGGCGATCGATGCACTCCCGACCGGGACGTGGCGGCTCCTCATGAGCGCCGGCGCCCTCGACCCGCGGGATGCAGCGCGGCTTCTGGAGCGCGGCGGCATCATCGGCGGGGCGACCGCACATCCCGAAGAGCTGGTACCGCAGGCGCGCGCCGCGGGGATCCGTCTCGTGGATGTCTCGCCCCGAACCAGTGGGGCCACGCGCTACGTGGGTCGGCGAGAGGACTGACCCCGATAACGGGCCTGGATGACAGACTCGGTCAGCCTCCTGCGGCCAGTAGTGCCGCGTCGTCGAAGGTCACCTCGATGAGGGGCGAGTCGGCGACGAACCGCTCCAGCTGCGCCTCTCGCTTCCAGACCGTGGTCACCCTGGCGAGGATGGCGCGCCGTGTCGGTTCGTCTTCGATGAGTTTGGCACGCGCCGGCAGGTCGGCGACCGCGCCGGCCTTCAAGTGGAACGTGAATCGTGGGTCGCTCGCCAGATTGGCGTACCAGCCGCGCTTGCCGGGCAGGCCGGAGATGTAGACGTGACCGTCGAACGTAAAGAACACGATCTCGATGCGCCGGTCCTGGCCCGTCCGACGGCCGTGTGTCGTGATGTCGATGACGCCGCCCTGTCGGAGCGCGCGGCGGATCGCCTCCTGCGCGACTGGCGCTGCGGTCATCGGTTCGCTGTCATCCTGTCGGTCTCCCCTGATCACGTCTGGCTCTGTCCCGTGTGGAGATCACACCGTAAGCCCAACGCGATCCGACCATCCCACAGGTACAGCCAGGTTGATGGGACGACGTTCCCGGATCAGCTCTGGGCGTGCCGGCCCAGGACCAGATCGCGACCCGCGACAAGCGCCGCCAGCTTCGGACGCGTGGCCCAGCGAGCGGTCTGCGAGAAGCCGCAGTCCGGCACCAGCAGCAGCTGATCCTCTGGCACGCCCGCGGCCAGGATGCGCTCGATCCGGCCGGCGACCTCATCAGCCGACTCAAGGTGGTAGCTCTTGACGTCCACGACCCCGGCGCCCAGGTCACGCCCCGCCGCCGCCACATCCGCGGCGATGTCCAGCTCGGCCATCTCCCGGTTCGCCCATTCCAGCACCAGCTCGTCGACCTGGAAGGCGAGCGCCTGAGCCAGGACGGGGCGGTACATCCGGGCGGCCAGCGGACGACCCATGAAGTTACCGAAGCAGAGGTGGGCGGCAAGCCGGACGCGGCCCTGGACCGCGGCGACGGATTCATTGAAGAGTGTCGCGAACTCGTGCGACGCCTCCGGATGGATCGCCGGCGATGGCTCGTCGATCTGGATGTACGTGGCGCCGGCATCCGCGAGTCGCCCCACCTCGGCCGCGAGGATGGGCACGAATGCGCGGGCAGCGGCGATACGGTCCGGATACACCTGGCCCGCGCCGTACGTGAGGCGGCCCGACAGCGTGAACGGACCCGGCAAGGTGACCTTGATGGGGCGCGAGGTCCGGGTCCGGGCGTAGCGGTACTCCTCGACGACCCCCAGACCCTCGGGAGAGGCGATCGCCTCCACGACCGCGAACCGATGCTGCTGGTCATGACCACCGGCGCCGAGCCGACGGTCGGAGGCGAGTGGCAGGACGCCCGTGAGGTGGCGGTAGAACTCGGCGGTGAAGAACCCCGCGCGGCGCATCTCGCCATCCGAGACGACATCGATGCCGGCGTCTTCCTGGTCGCGCAGCGCCGCATCGACCGCGTCGTCCTGGATCTCCCGGATGTCCACGGGCCCCAGCTCGCCTCGACCCTGGGCCGTGACCGCCAGGTCGAGCCAGCCCGGCCGGGCATGCGAGCCGACGACCGAGGTCGTGAGCGGACCTGGCTGGAATGGGCCCGCGACGGGCCGGACATCGCTCATGGGTGCACCTCGAGGAGGCGGAAGACGGCCGCCGGGTCGGCGACGAACAAGGTCTGCTGTCCGGCAGCATCGAGACCGCGCTCGCGCACAGGCCCGCACCAGGTCGCCGAGCTCCAGGCCGTCAGTCTAGCGCCTGTGGCCTGATTGGTACATACCAACTCGCATGGAGGCAGTGCGCGATCCCCGGACGCCGGGCTACCCGGGCAGCTCCTGGTTGTCGCTCGTCACCGACCAGCCACCGTCGATGAGCAGCAGCTGCCCTGTCACATAGCGCGACTCGGGCGAGAGGAAGAACAGCGCGGCCTGCGCGACATCTGTGGGCGGCAGGAAGCCACCGGCAAGCGGTTGTCGGACGCGTGCGAAGCGAAGGGTCGCGACATCGGCCGCCGCTCGCTCGGACATCCGGCTCGTCGTCAGCGCCGGAGCCACGGCATTGACCCGGATCCCGCGGGTGGCGTACGCGGCCGCCATCGACAGGGTCAGGGTCGCGATGGCACCCTTGGACGCGGCGTAGGCCGGCGTCGGGAACAGCGATGGGACGGGCGCCACCGCGAGCACGCTCGACATGGTGCAGATGGCGCCGCGTGCACCGTCGCGATCGGGCTCCTGGAGGAGCATCCGGCGCAGGACCGCACCCGCCGTGAGCACCTGGCTGCGGGCGTTGAGCGCCATCGTCCGGTCCCAGCCCTCGGTGGTCAGCTCATGGACCGGCGCGTCCCCGAAACGTCGGCCGCTGCCGCCCGCGACCGCGAACAACCCGTCGACGCGACCCAGCCACTCGGCCGCGCCTGCGACCCCGATCTCGACCTGGTGCTCTTCGCTCAGGTCTGCCGTCGCCCAGGCGACCCGATCGTCGGCGCCGATCGTGGACGCGATGCGTGCCGCGAGGTCGGCGCAGTGAGCCTCGGTCCGAGAGAGGATGTAGACCCGTGCTCCCTCGGCCGCGAACAGCTCACCGGCCGCGGCCGCGATCCCGGACGCGCCCGTGAGCACGATCCCCCGACCTGCCAACCGGCCGATCATCTCATGGCCGTGTTGCCGGACCAGCGGCCGCGATGTCAGGGGCCGGGGACGTACTCATCCTCACGCGGCGCCTTGATCCTGCCGCGACTGAGCTTCTCGAGCAGACGCATCGAGGCATCCCGATGGGACATCGCGTACCCGAGCAGGATGAGGAGCACGAAGTTGATCATGCCCACGGTCATGGCATTGATGTAGCCGAGCTGCTGGCCGATCTCGCCCTTGATGGATAGGCCCGGGATGGTCGCACCCAGGATGCCCAGCTGGAAGTACGGCGGCAGGGGCGAGATGTTCGATCGGACCGTCGAGGCGAGCGCGCCATCGGCCCCGTGTCCCGCGATGATGTACGCGTAGGAGCCGAGAGCGGCGATGGCCGACGATGCCCGGGCCTCTGGCAGCTGTGTCTGGTCGAGCTGGTTCCAGGTGGGCAGGTCACCAGTGGTCGCGTCCGGGACAGCCCAATACATCGTGCTCTGCGGGACACCGTCGGCGCCCACCCCGCCGATGACGTAGAGCGAGCCATTGGCGCTGAAGCTCATGGCATTCGCGCGTGGCGCCGGCAGCTGCTGCGACGTGGGGGCGCTCGCCCAGCCCAGGAGCGTGCCGTCGTCCTGGACGGTGGGCAGCCCCTTGGTCAGCTTCAGGCGGTAGATGGTGGTCGTTGGACCGGCAAGGCCGGCGCCGCCGAAGATGTAGACGGTGTCGCCCAGCGCGATCGCCGTGGCGTCGGTGCGTGGCTCGGGCATCGGCAACGCGCTCACCGGTGCCCACGACTGGAGCGTGCCGCTGCTGTCGAGCAGCGCGCTCAGGACCGTCGCGCTCGGACCGTCCGCCGTGGCACCACCGAACAGGTAGAGACCGGCAGTCGTGGCGACGGCGGACGCGCCGCTCAGCGGGGTCGGCAACGTCAGGTCCTTGGTACCCGCCGCGGACCCGTCGGCGAGCGTCCAGCCGGTGACGGTACCGTTCTCCACGGATCCCACGAACACGGTGCTCGTCGGCTTGCCGGCCGCGTCCAGGCCACCGATGACGTAGGGCACGCCCGTCAGGGAGACGACCGACGCCCCGGTGCGCGGCTCGGGCAGCGCCGGTCCCGCCGTCCACGGCAGGAAGTTGCCGTCCTCAGCGACGGCGGTCTGCCAGACATCGGCGGTCACGCCGCTGTCAGTGGTGCCGCCCGCGAGGTAGATGTGGGGACCTGACTGGGCCACGACCGCGCCGGTGACCGCAGCCGGCAGCGCCAGCCCCGGAGGGCTGGGCTGCCACGGGACCACCGCCCCAGCCGGGGCCGGGCACGGCAGCGTGTCATTGCTCGCCGGGCACCAGTTGATGGGCGAGAGCACGTTGTAGCCCACCTTCACGGTGTCGGAAACCGTGAAGTAATAGGCGACGTTCGGGATGTACGCCAGCAGGAACACGAGCGTCATGAACCAGAAGGCCGCCTTGATGCCGGCCCAGCTCCAGCCGTCCGCATCGAACAGCCCGAAGACGGCTCGGCGGCGTACGGCTCCGGCGGGGAGGGCTTGCTGGGCCAAGGCTCTCGTCTCCTAGGGTTGTACGACGAAGATGCCGTGCATCGGCCCGTAGTGACCGGGCACGGTACATGCGAACTGCAGGTCGGCCGTGTCTGTGGTGGGCACCGTCCAGGTGAAGGTCTGGGTCTTGTCGGGACCCGTGAACTCCTCGAGACCCGTGCCACCCGGGATATTGCCGCTTGCCTTGGACAGCACCGCACCAGGTCCCACATAGAAGGAGTGCACGAAGGAGGCCGAGTTGGTGACCTTGAACTCCACCGTCTCGCCGGCCTTGACCGGGATCGAGCTCAGGGTCGCGCCACTGGGATCGGTGATCGACAGGGTCGCGGTCAGGTCCACGGCGATCTCCCGCGGCGCAGCTGCCGTACCCGGGTTCGTGATGGGCGCCAGCGATGCGTTCGCGGCACCACCCCCACCACCGACCTGGCCGCTGGGGTTGCGCCAGCAGGCGGGCGGCGTGGGTGCGCCGGGGGGCGGTACGTAGTTGGGATCACGCCAGCCGCTCACCTGGTACGGCGTGGCCTTGGGGTCGACGGCGACGGCATGTCCCGAGTGGGGGTCGTAGGTGAACGTGATGTCGCTGCTGGCCGTGATCCAGGCGACGAGTTCTTCCACCTCCCGATAGTTGAGCGGACCGTTCGGTTGGAGCCAGGCCGGCATGACGCTATTCGCGTCACCACAGACGTACCGTCCGCCGACCTCGAGCACCTTGTGGATGTAGTTCGGGTTGAGATGGCCGGTGCCGGACCCACCATTCTGGTTGATGGCATTGAACAGCTTGGCCTGGTCGTTGAGCGGCGGACCGACGTTGCCCTTGCCATCCCCCGGGTTGGCGACGGAGCTGTGGCAGCGGGCGCAGTTGGCGAGGAAGAGCGCATACCCACGCTCGACGTCCGTGACCACCTGCTCCTCCGCCGCCGCCTGCATCCGACCCGAGACCCCCAGCGCGGGCACGCCCAGGTCATAGAACCAGTACACCGGGATGAAGATCGCGATGAGCAGGAAGGCCAGGAACGCGATGTTGCGGGCATTGCCGCTCTGGCGCACGACCTGCGCCGCGCGCTCCTCGGTGAGCCCCACGGAATGCGCGCGGGTGCCTGCCGAGAACCGCTCGACGCTGACCTGCTCAGGCGTCGGCACCGGGGTCGTCGGCTGGCTCTCGTCGTGCGGCGTCAGCTCGCGACCCGTGCGATCCTCCGTCATATGCAGGACCCGACGCCGCGCGGCGGCACCAGACCAGGCTGACCCAGCGGCACGGGCAAGGGGCCCAGGGTGATCTTGCTGGTATCGACGGTCAGGACGCCGTTCTCGACCTTGCTCGCGAACCGGTCCATGCTGCGCGGGGCGGGGCCGAGCTCGGCGATCTTGGTGCCCAGGCGGTCATAGCGCGAGCCGTGGCAGGGGCACTCGAAGCGGTAGTTCGTGGTACAGAAGTTGGGCTTGCAGCCAAGGTGCGGGCAGCGCTGATAGAGCGCCCGGACGTTCGTCGACTGGCCCGATCCGTCGTTGCTGGTGCCGTCCTCGAACTTGAGCGTGATGTCCAGCAGGGTGACGTAGGAGCGGGCATCCGCGAAGTATGCGGGCGCACCCGACTGGAGGGTGGCGCCGGGGACGGCCAGGTTCGCGGCGACGGTGTCGAAGTCGCCCAGGGTCAAGGTCCCGCCGAAGCCGCTCGACAGGTTCGGCCAGAGGAATCCGATGGTGCCGCCACCGACCTCCAGCAGCCAGAGGCCGACCGCGGCACCCAGCGAGCGCCGGATGAGCTGGCGACGCGACAGGCCGGCAGGCTTGCCATGGCGCATCTCGCGACGCACCTCGGCGGTCAGCGCCTGCGACTCATGGGCACGGGTGAGCTTCCAGTTCCCCATCGGACTACAGCGCGAAGTAGAGGCCCTGCCACGGCAGGGTCCAGGCGTATCCGGGGCCGCGGAAGAACGCGCCCAGGAAGGTGATGGCAAGGCCGGCACCGCACACGATGGTGAACAGCATCACGCCCGTCTTGCGGTCGCTTGGCCGGGGCGAGCCGCCGTCACCCCGGGGACCCCGGTCGATGTATGGCACGAGCGCCGCCCCGACGAGGATGACCGTCGGCGCGAGCACGCCCGCGACGGTCGGGTGGAAGTAGGCGAGCAACTCCTGGAGTCCCACGAAGTACCAGGGTGCCTTGGCCACGACCGGCGTCACGTTGCCGTTGGCGAGCTCTTCCAGCGGGGCGTTGATGAACACCCCCATGAACAGCAGGAAGACGCTGATCATCGCGGCGGCGAACAGCTCGATGGACAGCAGGTGCGGCCAGGTCAGGACGGTGTCGTCCGGTTCCTTCTGGACACGCACGACGGCGTCCTGCTTGACCAGTGCCAGCAGCCGGTACGGCTTGGCGGCCATGGGCACGCGCTGCTTGTCGATCTCCGTGGTGCGCCGCTCCGGCGGTGCCGCGGGGACGGCGCTGCGCTTCGGCGCGGCGGGTGGTGCCCCTTCCGGGGCCGGCGTCGGGAGGCTGGTCCGTGGCTCGGTCATTCCTTGGGCTCCTGATGCCTACAGCGGTCCGGAGATGCCGCCATCCTTCCTGATCCGCCAGAAATGGACGGCCAGGAAGATCGATGCGGCGAGCGGCATGAGGATCACGTGCAGCACGTAGAACCGGAGGAGGGTGTTCTGGCCCACCTCGATGCCGCCGAGCAGCAACAGCTGCGATGGCTTGTTGAGCAGGGGCGCGTAGTTGGCCATGTTCGTGCCGATGGTGATGGCCCAGTAGGCGATCTGGTCCCACGGCAGGAGGTAGCCCGTGAACGACAGCATGATGGTCAGGAACAGGAGCACGACGCCAACGACCCAGTTGAACTCGCGCGGCGGCTTGTAGGCGCCGTGATAGAAGACCCGCATCATGTGCAGGAAGACGAAGAACACCATCAGGTGCGCGGCCCATCTGTGGATGTTCCGGGTGAGCAACCCGAAGGGCACCTGCGCCTGGATGTTGAGGATATCGGTGTACGCCTGCGTCGCTGATGGCACGTAGAAGAACATCAGGTAGACGCCCGTCACGGTGAGCACCAGGAACAGGAAGAACGACAGGCCGCCGAGGCAGAAGGTGTACGCGAACTTGACAGCGTGCTGCCGGACCCGCACGGGATGCAGGTGCAGGAACACGTTGTTCATGACCGCCATCGCGCGCGAACGCTCGTCGTTGGGGTAGGGCTGCCGGAAGATCGAGCGCCATGCGGCGCTCCGCCGGATGGACTCGTCGATCCGCTCGAGGAAGCTCACCTGCGGCTCACCTGATGTCCCCTTGCCCTCACTTGCTCCAACCCATCGGCTTCGTGCTGATCGCCAGCGCCGCGCGTCGGGATACCGTCAGCGACCTCACTTGACGAATCCTCCAGCTTCCGCCTGATTGCCGATGCCTGCGAGACCCAGCTGCGTGTCCCGGTAGCTCTCCTTGTAGAGCCTACCGTCCGTGCTGACCTCCTGCATCTCGAACCGGTCCATCGTGATGGCATCGTACGGGCATCGCTTGACGCACAGCGCGCACCGGATGCAACGCTCTTCGTCGAGCACCATCGCAGCGCCCTGGCTCCAGCCGTACGCATCCACGAGCTCGGCCAGCGGACCCTCGGACTTCATCTGGTTGACATCGATCATGTGGATGACGCCCTCGGGGCAGACGTCCGCGCACGCGCCGCAGAGGACACACCGGAACGGGTCGAACCAGATGTTGTAGTTGCACATCAGGCAGCGCGTCGACTCGGTGATGGCCTGGTCGGTGGTGTAGCCCAGCTCGACGGGGGTCGTGAAGTTGATGGTCGGGTCAGTGGAGGGCATCCGCGCCGACAGCTGGACCATGGGCACGTGCTGCCGGGGCAGGACGTCGTACTGCTCGGGCATCTCGTGGCGCCAGGAGCTGACGATGCGCACGTTGGCATCGACCTCGACGGTCGAGCGGCCCGACAGGTAGCGGTCGATGGCATACGCGCACTTCTTGCCGTGGCCCGCCGACTCGATGAGCGTGGTGGGGCCGGTGACGAAGTCGCCGCACGAGAAGACGCCCCGGACATTCGTGGCGTACGTGCCCGGATCGACGCGGACGCGTCCCCGGTTGACCTCGAAGGACGCCTCCACCGGCAGGAATGTGTTGTCTGCGGACTGGCTCACGGCCGGGATGACCGTCTCCGCCTTGACCGTGAACTCCGTTCCCGGCACCGGCACCGGCGCGCGCCGCCCGGTCGCGTCCGGTTCCCCCAGGCGGTTTCGGATCATGCGCACCGCGACCACGTTGCCCGCGTCGTCGCCGATGACCTCGATGGGGCTGGTCAGGAACTCCATGTTCACGCCTTCGCGTTCCGTCTCGCCCAGCTCCTCCTGGTCGACCACCAGCTCGGACCGGGTCCGGCGGTAGGAGATGGTCACCTTCCGAGCCCCGTGGCGGAGGCTCGTCCGGGCGCAGTCCATGGCGGTGTAGCCACCACCCACGACCACGACGTCCTCGCCCACCTCGAGCGGCTCACCGAGATTGGCCTTCTTCATGAAGTCGACGCCGTACTGGATGCCCTTGAGGTCGCCTCCCGGCACATCGAGGCCGACAGGGTCCATCGCGCCGGCGCAGATGGCGATGGCGTCGAAGCGCTCCTGGAGCTGCTCGAACGTGATATCGCGACCGATGCGCGTGTCGAAGTGGAACGTGACGCCCAGCCGCTCCACGAGTCGGAAGTCCATCTCGATGGCTTCGCGTGGGAGGCGGAACGCCGGCACGCCGATGAGCATCGTGCCGCCCGCGAACGGCAGCTCGTCGTAGACCGTCACCTGGTGACCAGCGACGGCGAGCTCACGCGCGACGGCCAGCCCCGCAGGTCCGGCGCCCACCACGGCGACCGTCGTGTCCCGGGGCGTGATGGCTGGCATGTCATCCGGGATACCCGATGCCTGGTGCCACTCCACGAGGAACCGCTTCATGGCCCGGATGGCAAGCGGTCGGTCGATGTCGCCGCGCCGGCAGGCGCGTTCGCAAGGGGCGGAGCAGACGTAGGAGCACATCGCCGCGACCGGGTTGGGTTCGCGGGACAGGATGTAGCCCTCCTCGAACCGGCCCTCGGCCGCGAGGTTCAGGTAGCCGCGACAGTTCGTGCCGACCGGACATGCTTCCTGGCACTCGATGTTGCACTGGAGCCAGGACGCATCCACCGGCTGGACAAGGAACTCCTGATCGATGTCGATGACCACGCTGGTGAGTTCAGCCTCGTACTGCGCACGCGACCAACCGACCGGCTTGGTCAGTCGGGTGGTGAATTTACCATCGGAGGGCAGGGGGCCGTGGCTCGGCTGGGGCGATGTCCCTGTCGGACGGTCGACCCGGGACGTGCCGCCGGACCGACCACGACGAGGTCGCCGCTGAGCGACCCCCCAGGGCCGTCTGGAAACGGTGCCGGGCCGCCACGGAACGATGGCCCGAACGGGCCTCACCCGATTGACGGACCCTCGTTCGCTTCGTAGCCTGCAGGCATGGAGGATCCCAGTCCCTCCGATCCGGCGGCCGCGCTCATTCCCAGTGAGCTCCGGCTTCGGGTGGAGTCCACATGTGCCGAGTCGCGCATCCAGCGTGCCCGCTCGGTGGTCGCCGACACCTCGCTGCGCGAGGAGCGTCATGCGGCGACGACCGCGCACGCCTCACTCGATGCCGCCCTCGCGATGCTCGACGAGCGTCGCCTGACCGAGCACAAGGACGAGGCGCGCCGGAACTACCGGATGGCACTCTCGGTGGCGAGGGACGCCGGCGAGCGCCAGCAGGCCGCCGCCACGTGGCTGCGACGCATCGACGACCTGAACCGGTCGTCACGCAGCGCGCTGGGCGAGGTGCTGCTGCTCCGGGCACGCTGCGAGGCGCTCGACCAGGCGGTCCGGGACGCGAGCATGGAGTCGAACATCCAGCGGGTCCGCACCGAGGCCGCCGAAGCTGCCTGCACCGAGGCACGCCGGCTGCTCGCGGAGCACGACCGTTGGGCGGCGGATCCGGGCGCCGCGGGCATGCCGCAGGCCTGGTCCCCGGACGCCACCGATACGGGCCGCGACGCGACGGATGCCGCCTCGATCGGCGCGGATAGCGACGACCTGGATGGCGTGTTGGCCATCGAGCTGCTGCTGGACGGTGACGCCGGGGTCGCCCGCCAGCTCGCGCGTCAGATGGCGGACCTCACGGGCCAGCAGCCATCGCGTTGTCTGCTGCTGCTCCAGGGGCTGGCCGAGACCATCGTCCAGTCGGCCATCGACCATGGCCATCTGCGGTTCGATCGCGCCCATCCGATGTGGGCACAGCTGAGCGTCAGCGAAGCGCGCGCCCTGACGAGCGCGCTTCGGGATCTCGGCTTCCGCTATGACCCCAACGATGGCTGGTACGGGGAACGCGCGCCCCAGGCCCGCGACCTCGCGCTCGCCCTGAAGTACGCGGGCATGGATACCCATGTGCTGCGACAGCTCGCGACCTCCGAGGACCTCCTGGATCTGCCCGCGAGCATCACGGTCGCGCCCTTCGAGCACCTCGCCGAGATGGCCCCCGACCTGGGCCTCGATGACGTCCATCGGGTCGCGGGCCGGAACGCACAGGAGCTCGCCGACCTGTGGGACCACTGGGCCGATGTGCGGGCGCTGCTCCTGGGTCCGGCCCCGGTGGCCGTCGAGGCCTGACGCCCTCAGGCGACGTCGACCAGCCGGAACGACTCCACCGCGGCGACTCCGAACCGGGTCGCGTCCTCGCTCGCCCAGGACCGGATGCGTTCCTCGAGCGCCTCCGGCTCGCGGATCTGGCTCACATGCTCCCGGAGCGCCGCGAGCTTCACCTCGAGCGTGCCGGAGATGTCGATCCAGGTGTCCGCCCGGTCACTCCAGAAGAGGTACAGCTTGCCGACGGAATGTGGCTCGAGACCCTCATCGATCATCAGCTGCGGGAACGCCATGGCGTTGCGGGCAGCCGGATAGACAGCGTCCACGGCCGCGATGGCCGCCTCGCGGTGATCGGTGTGCTGGACGTAGCCGTCGGCGTGGATGAGCACGGTGGGATCCATGGTCAACACCGCGTCGGGTCGGAATGTGCGCAGCAGCCGGACCAGTTGCTCCCGTAGGGCGAGGTCGTTCACGAGCGCCCCATCCGGGCGGTGGAGGAACGTGACCGCCTCGTATCCGACATGGACCGCCGCAGCCCGCTGCTCGGCCTCGCGACGACGGGCGAGCTCGAGCGGGTCGGTGCGTGGGTCGTCCGATCCGGCATCGCCACTGGTGCAACAGACGAGCTGCGCGACGCTCCCCTCCCGGATCCATCTGGCGACCGTGGCAGCGGGGCCGAAGTCTGCGTCATCGGGATGCGCCACGATGACCATGAGCCGCTGCGGGCGTTCTGTGTGGAGCGACGGCGTAGCTGCGTCAGACGACATGGGTACCCTCACCGAGCGTGGCTATGAGAGCGCTTGCACGGAATCGCGGTGGTGTCACCCGAACATCTGATAACTTCCGCCCGAGGCATCGCTCGTTTCCCCCCATGAGCGATGCCTCACCTCCCTCGATTCGGCCGTGACGACGGGCGTCATGCTGCTCCGGAGAGTTCGGCGATGGCCGCCAGGACCTCCTCGGCGTGCCCATCCGCCTTGACCTTCGGCCAGACCCTGGCGACGGTGCCAGCCGGGTCGATGAGGAACGTCACCCGGGCGATGCCCTTGTAGGTCCGGCCGTAGTTGACCTTGTCGACCCAGACCCCGTACCGCTCGGCGACCGCGTGCCGCTCGTCGGCGATGAGCGTGAACGGCAGCTCGAACTTCGCCTTGAAGGCCGCTTTGCTACGGCTGCCGAGGATGCTGATGCCCCAGATGGCCGCGCCACTCCGTTGGTAGAGCTCGTGGGCGTCCCGGAACCCGCACGACTCGGTGGTGCAGCCCGGGGTGTCATCCTTGGGATAGAAGTAGAGCACCAGCCAATGGCCTCGCTCGTCGGACAGGGTGCGCATCGCGCCAGCGTCGTCCGGCAGGGTGAAGTCGGGTGCCAGCTCGCCGACTGCGGGCAGGGTCATCGTCGTGGCGCCGGTCATCCACGAAGGGTACCGCGCCCGTGGAAGCGTGACGGGAGGCGCGACTCGCGAACCGGCCGCGGGGCTGACGGTCGCGCGGGCAACCCGCCAGAGGCGACGGGTTGCCCGCCCTGGCGACTGTGCCCGGACACCCGGCCCATAACACCTACCATGCGCCGGTGAAGCGGATCGGGTTCCTGTCATTCGGGCACTGGTCGGAGTCGCCGTACTCGCAGGTACGATCCGCCTCGGACGCGTTGCTCCAGACGATCGAGCTGGCCGTGGCCGCCGAGGAGCTGGGCGCCGACGGCGCATACGTCCGGGTCCACCATTTCGCCCGGCAGCTGGCCTCGCCGTTCCCGCTGCTCTCGGCCATCGGCGCGCGTACAAGGCGCATCGAGATCGGCACCGCGGTCATCGACATGCGCTACGAGAACCCGCTGTACATGGCGGAGGACGCCGGCGCAGCGGACATCATCGCCGGCGGACGACTGCAGCTGGGCATCAGTCGCGGATCGCCAGAGCAGGTCATCGATGGTTGGCGACGATTCGGATTCGCGCCCGCCGAGGACGAGACCGATGCGGACATGGCCCGTCGGCACGCAGGGGTGTTCCTCGAGGTGCTCGGTGGCGAGGGCTTCGCGCAGCCGAACCCATCGCCCATGTTCCCCAACCCACCCGGGCTGCTGCGGGTCGAGCCACACTCGGCGGGACTGCGGGACCGGATCTGGTGGGGCTCGGCCACCGACGCGACCGCGCGCTGGGCGGCCGCGATGGGCATGAACCTGCAGAGCTCCACGCTCAAGTTCGACGAGACGGGCGAACCGTTCCACGTGCAGCAACGCCGGCAGATCGAGGCGTATCACGAGGCGTGGAAAGCGGCGGGCCACGAACGCCCACCCCGCGTCTCGGTCAGCAGGAGCATCTTCGCCCTGGTCGACGATCGCGACCGGGCGTACTTCGGGCATGAGAGCAAGGACCGCGACACGATCGGCTACATCGATGAACAGACGCGCGCGATCTTCGGGCGCTCCTACGCCGCCGAGCCGGACGTCCTGGTCCGGCAGCTCGCCCAGGACGAGGCGATCGCCGCAGCGGACACACTGCTCTTGACCGTCCCCAACCAGCTGGGCGTCGACTACAACGCCCACGTCCTCGAGAGCATCCTCCGGTTCGTGGCACCAGAGCTGGGCTGGCGCTGAGGGTGCTGGTCGACGCGGGGGCCATGCCCTCAGCTCGAGACGAGATCGACCCTCGTGGCGTCGACCGCGACCCGCACCGATGTCCCGACCTCCGGTGGCGGATCGTCACGCAGCTCGAGCTCGAGCGCGCCGCCGCACTGGGTATCGACCGTGACCAGGGCATGATCGCCCCTGAAACGCTGACTGATCACGGTCCCGACGATGATGCCGTCGACACTGACGGAGAGTGACCCGGGGCGAAGCACCATGGTCGATGGACCATCGGTTGTCCCAGGGGCCAGCGGGATCTCGCCCCAAGGCGTCGTCGCGATGCCGCCCCGGACGGTGACGTGCGCGACATTCCGGAAGCCCAGGAACCCAGCCACGAACGCGTTCGGCGGTCGCAACCAGAGTGCCTGCGGTGTGCCGTCCGCCTCGATACGCCCATCCCGCAGGATGACCGTCCGATCGGCGACGCTGAACGCCTCCTCCTGGTCATGAGTCACGTAGATGGCGGTCACGCCCAGTCGCAGGAAGATGTCGCGCAGCTCCGTGGGCAGCCGCTCGCGCAGGGCACGGTCGAGCGAGCCCATCGGCTCGTCCAGCATCAGCAATCGCGGCTCGGGTGCCAGGGCGCGCGCCAGCGCCACGCGCTGCTGCTCGCCACCCGATAGCTGGTGGATCGAACGACGTTCTTCGCCGGGCAGGCCTACGAGCCCGAGGACCTCCGCCACCCGTGCCCCGATCCGGGATCCTGGCCAGTCGCGCATCCGGAGGCCGAACGCCACGTTGTCGCCCACGTCTCGGTGGGGGAAGAGGGCGAAGTCCTGGAACATGAGCCCGAAGCCGCGTTCGTGGGTGGGCACGCTCGTGATGTCGCGATCGTCGAACCGGATGCTCCCTGATGCCAGCGGCTCGAGCCCTGCCACGGCACGCAGCAGGCTCGACTTGCCTGAGCCGCTCGGCCCCAGGAGGCTGACGATCTCGCCAGGCTCCACCGACAGGTCGACGGCCGCGAGCGCCACTCGCGCCCCATAACGGATGCTGACCCCCTGGAGGCACAGCATCGGCCCGGTCATCAGAACGCCTGCGAGCCGGGTGTCCGCCAGCGCTCGATGAGCAGCATCGACGCGGCGGACAGCAGCATCAGGATGGTCGACAGCGCCATCGCCTGGGCGAAGTTCACAGCTCCTGGTCGGGATAGCAGCCGGTCGATGGCGATGGGCACGGTCGGCGTGTCCGGGCGGGCGATGAACAGGGTGGCGCCGAACTCGCCCAGCGACACGGCGAACGCGAAGCCGGCACCCACGAGGGCAGCGCGGGCGAGGATGGGGGCGTCGACCTCGCGCCACACGCGCCGCGGCGACGCACCGAGCACCGCGGCCGCCTCGCGAAGTCGTGGGTCGAGCGAGCGGATGACCGGCGCGATGGCCCGCACCACGAATGGCAGCGCCACGAGCGAGTGGGCGATGGGGATGAGCAGCACGCTCGATCGAAGGTCGATGGGCGGCTGGTCGAGGGCGATGAGGAACCCGAATCCCACGATGACCGCGGAGGTGCCCAGGGGCAGCATCACGAGCGCGTCGAAGGTGCGCGGCAGCCAGCCGGTCCGATAGCCGACCACGAGCGCGATCATCGCGCCCAGGGTGCCCGCGATGAGCAGCGTCGCGGTCGCGAACAGGAGCGAGTCGGTGAGGGCGTCGACGGGTGGCACGGCCAGGCCGCTGCGCTGAGTGGTGTGCAGCAACGCCTCCCAGGCGCCCGTGGTGTAGCCAGCGCCGGTGGCGAAGGACCGTTCCACGAGTGCCAGCAGCGGCAAGCCCAGGAACAGGCTGAGACCGCCGACGATGCCCGTGACAGCGAGGCGCTCCGATCGTGTCCGCGCGGGTCGCGCGACCTCGGTCGCTGGTCGCAGCCGCTGGACGACCGAGAGCCGCTCCTGCCAGCGCGCGTGGATCACCAGCAGGATCCCCACCCCGACCATCTGGATGATGACCAATGACGCGGCGACCGTGAGGTCGAGCATCACGGCCGTCTGGCGCCAGATCTCGACCTCCAGGGTCGGCTGCCCCGGTGCTCCGAGCAGCAGCACGAGGGCGAACGAGGTGACGCTGAACAGGAACACGATCGAGGCGGCCGACAGGACCGCGGGTCGGAGCAACGGCCAGGTCACCTCTCGGAAGGCGCGCCACGGACCCGCGCCGAGTGCGCGCGCCGCCTCCTCCATCCGTGGGTCGATGTGCGACCAGAGGCCGCCCACGAGCCGCGACACGACCGCCACATTGAAGAAGACGCCCGCGATGACCACGGCCGAGGCGGAGTCGCCGAGTCGCACCCGCGCGTCGGGGAACCAGGGGTTACCAGCCAGCAGCTCGTTGATGGCGCTACGGGGTCCCAGGAGCGCCAGGAATGCCGAGGCCACGACCACTGTCGGCAGCACGAACGGGATCGTGAACAGGGCGCGCAGCAGGCCGCGACCCGGGAACGTGAACCGGGCGAAGACCCACGCGGCCGGCAATCCCACCGCGAGCGAGCAGGCGGTGATGGCCACCGCGAGACAGATGGTGAACACGATCGTGTCCAGCAGCCACGGCCGACCCCATGCGTCCGCGATGGCACCGACCTCCAGCGAGCCGCGGGGCGCGAGCCCTGTGACGAGGATGGAGATGACCGGCCAGACGAAGAACAGCGCCAGGAACGCGACCGGCGGGATCGAGAGGAGGACCGCGAGGCGCCGGCTCATCGCAGGACGGTCTGCGTCCACTCCTCGATCCACCGGTCGCGGTTGGCGGCGATGGCCGCGGGATCCATGGTCACCGGGTCAGCGGGCACCTGCGCGAAGCTGCGAAAGACCTCCGGCAGGACTGCGGACGGGAGCGCCGGGAAGACGAACATGTTGAGCGGGATGTCCTCCTGGACTGGCTGGCTGAGGAGGAAGTCCACGAGCGCCTTGGCCAGCGCTGGCTGGGTGGTGCCGGTGAGCACGCCCGCGAACTCGACCTGTCGATAGCAGCCGTCCAGGAGCGAGCCTGTGGGCGCGGCCGTCGGCTGCGGGTCTGCGTAATAGACCTCGGCGACCGGGCTCGACGCATACGAAACGACCAGCGGCCGGTCGCCCTCGCCCGCCCCACCGGAGAACGAGCCGTAGTAGGCGTCATCCCAGCTTGAGGCGACCTGGACGCCGTTGGCGCGCAGCGCCGCCCAGTAGTCGCGCCAGGTGTGGTCGCCGGTCTCGCCGTACCTCGCGATGGTGGCCAGCAGGAACGCTAGGCCGGGCGACGAGACACCCGGATCCTCGACCACGAGCGTGTCCTTCCAGGCGGGCTGCGTGAGCTCGTCGAGGGTCGTCGGCGGTGCGATGCCCCGCGCTGCAAGCGCCTCGAGGTCGATGTTGATGCACACGTCGCCGTAGTCGATGGGTGTCACCCGACCCTTTGGGTCCAGCTTCAGCTGATCCGGGACGTCCTCGATGGCCGCCGGCTGATACGCATCGAAGATGCCCGCATCCAGGGCCCGCGACAGGAAGGTATCGTCGACGCCGTAGAGCACGTCCGCCACCGGGTTCGACTTGGTCAGGATGGCCTCGTTCACGGCCGCACCCGCGTCGGTCGAGGCGATGACCTGGATGCTCGCCCCGGTCTGCGCCGCGAAGCTGTCAAGCACCGGCTGCGAGAGCGCGAACGCACCGTGGGTCAGCAACCGGACCGTGGAACCTGCCGGTGCTAACGACGTGCCGGGTGGTGCCGCAGGGGACTGCGCGGCCGCGCCCCCAGCGAGCAGGCCCCCGGCCAGCACGCCGGTGATGACCAGCAGGACTCGCGTCTCTGGCCGCATCGACGACGGTTTCATGGGTCCCCCTCCGGAGTGGCCTGTCGGGTGTGGATGACCAGCAGTCGACCGCGCGCGGTCTCGACACGGGCCGTGCCGCTGGACATGACGTTGGAGAGGCCGCGCGCCGGCCCCGGTGTGAGCGCCTCGGCGCGCAGCGGATACCCCAGGTCGTGGGTCGTGACGCCATCCACACGGCCGTCGAGCGGGAGCAGGGTGACGAGGTCACCAGGCGCACCCGCGATCACGAGCGATCCAGGCCCGCCGGCGGTGCCGATGCGCTGGATGGTGGCGGGGCCGTCCTCGATGCGCACCTCGATGCCGTCCAGACGCGGATGGGCCAGCAGGGACACGTTGGCGAGCTCGTGGTCGATGCGACTGCCGCCCAGCGCGCCCAGCAGACGGATGCTCGTGGCACCCCGGTCGAGCGCCGTCAGGAGGCACAGCTCCGTGTCGCTCTCGTCCTTGTCAGGTCGTGCCCGGATGACCTCCGCGCCATCGGCCACCAGGGCCGCGAGGTCCCCGGCATCGAGCGAGTCCAGGTCACCGACCACGAGGTCGACCCGGAGGCCCGCCAGCAGCGCCCGACGAGCACCGCCGTCGGCACCGATCACGAGTGTCCCGGGCCCGCGGGCGGCGCGCAGCACGAACGGATCGCTGCGGCCATCCGCGACGATGACCACCTGCTGGACCGGCATCAGGGCAGACGACCTCCCGGAGGGTGGGAGGGACCGGAGGATGCGTGCTGGACTCCCTTCGCCGGTACGAACCGGATCAGGTTCCGAGGGTCTGCGGTGATGCCGCACTCTCAGCGCCCGGAGGCGCTCCCCTGTCCCTATGTTGCTGTCCACGCATGGTACGCCCGGCCACGCACACGCGCATCGGACGATGACCTGGGTCCCGGAACCAGAGGCCGGATGGCACGGGGCATCGTCGGTGTCGGCGCCTAGCCTGTGGTCATCAGACGATCACTGGCAAACCGAAGGTGGGAGATGGCCATGGATGACGATCGGAACGACCCGATGCGGACACCGGACGCGCTCGCCCTGGGGGCACTGGTGCTGGCGACCGTCGCGTCCGTCGCTGGTGTGCTGGCGTCCGGTCTCTACCGGGACGTGGAGGAGGGAATCCGCCAGGCTCGTGCAACGGACGTGGTGACCCTGATCCTGGCAGTGCCAGCACTCGGCCTGGGCTTGTGGCGCGCCCGGACAGGCTCGGCCGCGGGGCGTGCGGTCGTCGTCGGCGCTCTCGGCTACCTGGCCTACTCCTACGCCATCTACGCCTTCTCGGTGGTCATCAACCCGATGACACCGGCGCACATCGCGATCCTGGGGCTGGCCACGTGGAGCCTGATGCTGATGGCCTTCCGGATCGATGACGTGACCCTGCACGGTGCGCAGCGAGCACGCCTGCCGCGACGGATCACGGCTGGGTTCCTGCTGATCGTGGCTGGGCTGTTCGCGCTGCTCTGGTCGGGCACCATCGCAGGGGCCATCTCCAGCGGCACGCTGCCGGCCGGCGTCAGCGACCTGGGGCTCCCGACCAGTCCGGTCTACGCCCTGGATATCGCGTTCGCATTGCCGTCGCTCGTGCTCGCAGGCGTGTGGCTGCTGCGGCTCGACCGGCGCGGGGCCGCTGCCGCCCTCGCGGCACTCTCGTTCGTGGTCCTGATGGGCTCGTCGGTGCTGGTCATCTTCGCCATGGATGCGAGCGCGGGCATCTCGCTCGAGTTGCCGCCCGCGCTGATCTTCGGACTGGTCACGGCCATCGGTGCCGTACTCCTGGGCATCGGCCTCCGAGCGCCGCAAGCATCCACGTCCCTGCGTCTGCATCCGGCCTGACCAGGAGTTCGCGAGCAGGCCGCCGAGGGACCCGATGCTAGACTCGGGGCGTGCCCGAGGACTCCCACCCCGCTCTGCAGCGCGTGCGTGACGCCGCGGCACGCAAGGGCGTGCGGGTGGACATCCAGGTCTTCCCGGACTCGACCCACACGGCAGCCGAAGCGGCCGCGGCCGTCGGTGCCGAGCTGGGTCAGATCGTCAAGAGTCTCGTGTTCGTGGCGCCCACCGAGACCCACCTCGAGGCCGTCGTGGCCCTGGTCAGCGGCTCCAACCGCGTAGACATCGCGCGTCTGTCCGCGGTCGTGAGCCTCTCCAGCCTTCGCCGGGCCACGGCACAGGAGGCGACCGAGGCGACGGGCTTCACCATCGGCGGTATCCCGCCCTTCGCCCACAAGCGGCCGCTGCGGGTGATCATGGACCCCGACCTTGGCCGGTACCCGGTCGTGTGGGCCGCCGCTGGCACCCCCAACGCAGTGTTCGCCGTGCCGCCAGGCACCCTGCGCAGCCTCGCCAACGCGACGGTGGCACCCATCGCGGAGACCACCGACCAGGAGCGTCCCCAAGCCCACGGCGCCTCGACGCGCGCGTGACCGCCGACCGGGGCGCGGTCACGCCCGAGCTGCCCGAGGTCCGGCGTTCCGTGGTCCAGTACCCGGGTGCCCTCGCCGCGCGGTACCGATGGACGGGCAGCGGTGGCATGCCTGGCATCACGGCCATGAGCGAGGTCGGCGGCACGCTCATCGACTTCGGCTCGCTCGTTTCGGCCGAGCCTGACCGACTGTGTCGCGCGGAGCTGCGGGTGGAGGGGCCGCTCGGTGTCTGGACGGCCCGGTTCGCGTCGGTCATCAGCGACGAGCCTGACGGCATGCTCTGGGACACCGAAGGGCTGCTGCTGGTCCGCTACGGGTTCCGCGTCTACGCGCTGGAGGGTCGGACCGGTGAGCTGCGATGGAGCCGCGATAGCGGCACGCCCCTGGTCGCGGTCATCGGATCCTCGCGCCTGGCGCATTGCATCGTCCAGAGCGAGATCGAGACCGTGGCGCTCGATGGTGGCGGGTCGGTCGTCTGGCGGCTGGCGCATTCTGACGTCATCACCAGCGCCGAGCTCGTCGGCGGTCGGCTCGTGCTTGCCGTCTGGGGCGGCGGGATGCTGACCATCGACCCCACCAGCGGCCAGGAGGCGGGAGCGTGACCGGCACGCTGTGGACGATCGGTGGACGGACACCGGAAGTACCAGTCCGATCGTGGATGGGTCCCATTGACCGAGTCCGGGTGACCGGCCTAGCGTTGTCGTCGGCCCGAAGGTGCTGGGTGCGCGACTGGCGGCGGCGATCACATCAACGCTCATGTCCCGCGGAGGTTCCTTCGGGTCGTTCCGTGCCCCGCGCATGATCGGACCCGTGCTGCTCGTGGCCGGGCTGCTGTGCATCGCCGTCGCGGCACTCCTGCTGCGAGGCGTGGGCTCGGCGTATCGCATCGGTCGTACCCTCGCCGCGGCGCCGGACTTGCCACTCGCCGACGTGGTAGCACTGGCCAGCTCGAGCGAGGCGGCCGTGGCGAGATACGTGCGCACCCGTGGCCGCATCAGCTCCGAGGATGAGTTCCCCGACGAGCATGACCGGCCTCTCGTCTTTCGACGTCAGCGGCTGCAGCGTCGGGACGGTCGATCCTGGACCACGCTCGACGACGATCGGACGGCGGTGCCATTCGGGCTCGAGGATCGGCAGTCGTACCTGGCCATCGACCTCCAGTCGCTCGGTGATGGGCTCATCGTCGTGCCCCGCGAGGCGTCCGGCGTGGCACGCGACCTCGACCCGGTGATGGTGCCGGAGGGCATCGTGCTCGATGGCGACGTCCCCGTGCGCATCCGCATCGACCAGCTGTCGGCCGTCGAGCAGGCCACAGCCGCGGGTGTGCCGATGCTCGGTCCCGCGGGCGAGCCGACGCTCAGCGCCGGCGCCGGGCGGCCACTCATCGTCACCTCGCTCGCGCCGGATGAGGCGATGCGCATCCTGGCAGCCGAGCGGCGCGGGACGGTCAAGGCCGCGGCCGGTCTCCTGGTCGTCGGCCTGGGGTTCGTGGCGGTGTCCCTGGTCGCGCTGGTGATCGCATGGTGATCGGTCGCCACGCAGCAAGATCCCGACTTGCGGGCACGAGCGTGCTAGTGGCAGCAGCCTGGCTGCTGCTGTCGTCCGGCTCCGCTCACGCCCAGTACCCAGCGGCATCCCCGGCGGACGTGGTCACGACCGGGGATCCACGCAGCGAGGGCGAGGGACCGGGACTCGTGGGCTCGCCGGTGGAGATCGCCCTGGGGGTCGTCGTCCTGGGAGTCGTCGCGGTCGCGGGGACTGCCGTCTTCGTCCGGGTCACGCGGCGGGGCTAGAACGACCGAGCCGCGACCGTCGTCGGCACGGGATCAGGGTGTCACGGTGCCGCGGATACCTCGATGAGCGCGTCCGCGATGGCGTGCTGGAAGGCGGGCAGCGCGTCGAGGACCGGGCCGCCGAGCGCGTGACCGAGCTCGAACGTATCGCCGCCGAGCCCGACGAAGAGGCCCCGCATGGGCCCGTCACGCAGGATCGCGGCGATGGCCACGATCTGGCCGATGGGCAGGATGTGCGACGAACGGGCGCTGGGCCCCTCGATGCCGGCATGGACGGGCAGGTCGGCGAGGGCCATCGTCATCACCGACCCGGGCGGGATGCCCACCACCGTGTCGACGATGACACACTCCATGGTGCGGGGCAGGTCGAGCAGATCCTCGACTTGCACCTGTTCGCAGGCGCGGACCTCGAGCACGGCCGCCAGGTCTGCCGGCAGGAGGGGCAGGAGGCCGGCCACCGCCGTGATGGCGGCGCCGTCGTCACCCCGCTCGATGCTGCCGCAGACCAGGAGTCGGGTGGGGCGCGGCCGGCGTCTCACCGCGGCCCCGGACCTCATCGCCGCTCGACGCGCAGGTCCAGGAAATGGGTCGCGCACGAGATGCACGGATCGTAGCTCCGGATCAGCTGTTCGAAGCGGAGCGTCGCCGCGTCATGCGGCAGGCTCAGGACGGACGGCGCGAAGCCCGAAAGGTCAGCCTCGATGGCCGCCTGGTTCTGGCTCGTCGGGGGCACGATCCGGGCGCTCGACACGAAGCCCCGCTCGTCCAGCTCGTAGCGGTGGAACAGCAGCCCTCTGGGGGCCTCGGTCGCCCATGCGGCGACTCCCGGCCCAGGCACCCACGGCTCGAACGGCCGATCCGGTGGGCGATAGTCATCGATGAGGTCGATGGCGAGTGCCGTGGCATGCACGAGCTCGACCGCGCGCGCCACGATGCTCCGGAACGGGTCACGGCGGATCAGCTCCGCCTGGCCGGTCGCGGCGAGAGCCGCTGCCGCACGAGGATGGAGCTGGTCACCGGCGAGCGTGACGCGTGCCGCCGGCCCGACGAGGTACACCTCGCCGGCATGGGTCCGGGCGTGCAGCGCGTTGGACCAGCCGACCTGGTCCTCCTCGAAAGCCGCCTCCCAGTCACCCGGCGCCAGGTCCAGGCCGTCGCTCGAGACGATCCTGCCCTCATTCATGGGGTATTCGGTCGGATGCCGCAGCGACACCAGGCGTGGCTCTCGCTCGAATGGCGGTGAGACCAGGCGAGCCACGACCCGCACCGTCTCCTCGGCGATCGCGAGGGCCGCGACCAGGTCCGGTCGAAGGACCGTCAATGAGGAACGCGCCGGCACGTGGTGGAAGCCGCCGACCCGGACGCTCACCGGATGGATGGGCCGGCCACCGACGACGGTCACGAGCCGGTTGCCGACCTTCTTGAGCGCGAGAGCCCGTTCCACCAGCACCCGGTGGTCGCGGGCCAGCTCGATGGCGCTGGCGTAGCCCATGAAGTCCGGCGCGTGGAGGAAGTAGACGTGCAGCGCGTGGCTCTCGATCCACTCCCCGCAGTACAGCAGCCGCCGCAGGAGCCGAGTCCCGGCATCCACGGACACCCCGGCAGCGTCCTCGAATGCGTGGACGGCACTCATCTGGTAGGCGACGGGGCAGATACCGCAGATCCGGGCCACGATGTCCAGGACCTCGTCGGGCGTCCGACCCAGGACGATCCGCTCGAAGTAGCGGGGTGCCTCGAAGATCCCCAGGCGGGCTTCGACCACCTCGCCGTCGCTGACGACGAGACGCAGCGATCCTTCCCCTTCCACCCGTGTGAGGCCGGCCACCTCGTAGCGCTGCGTCCGCGACCCTCGAGTCGTGGGCGGTGCAGTCATGACAGTCCTCCATTCGGGCCGACGGGTTCCGACGCGAGCGCCTCGGGCGCCGCGCCCGGCGGGCCCCCATGGGCATCGATGAACGAGCGGAACGGCTCGGCCCAGGCCGTGAAGCCGGCGAGATGGGCAGCCGCGTTCGTGTCGTCGAGGCCGGCCGTGTTGGCGATGAGGCTGGCGACGTTGGCGCCACCGCGAGGTCCGAAGCAGCCATAGCAGCCGCGTCCGAAGGCCGGACAGAGGGCCCCACAGCCCGTCCGGGTCACGGGACCCAGGCATGCCATCCCGTGGGCCACGACGACGCAGCTGGCGCCACGGCGCTTGCACTCGGCACAGACGGACTCGTCGGGGAGCTGCGGACGACGCCCGATGACGAGTGCGGTGAAGAGCTCCAGGAGCTGGCCCGGGTCGATGGGGCAGCCGCGCAGCTCGCCGTCGACGACGACATGGTCGGCGACCGGTGTCGCGGTCGCGAGCGAGTCGACCAAGCCTGGCTGGGGATAGACGCTCGCGGCCCATGGACCGTGCTCGGACCAGTTACGGATGGCCTGGATGCCACCCGCGGTCGCGCACGCGCCGATGGTCACGAGGGTCGTCGACACGCTTCGCAGCCGCAGCAGCTCCTGCCGCTGCTCGTCGGTGCTGACAGACCCTTCCACGAGCAGGACGTCGAAGGGACCGGCCGAGCGGTTCGAGGTCGCTTCCGGGAACTCCACGATGTCGAAGCGCTCGGCGATGGCGAGCAACTCGTCCTCGAGGTCCAGGATGGTCAACTGGCAGCCGTCGCAGGAAGCGAGCTTGGTGACGCCGACCCGCGGGCGACGAGCGGCGGACAGTCGGGCGGTCGTTGCCATCACAGCCCCTCCGTCTGGAACGACGGCCCGAGCTCGGCCAGGCTGAACACGGGACCTTCGCGGCAGACGAAGAACCGTCCCAGCTGGCAGTGACCGCACAAGCCCACGCCGCAGCCCATGTTGCGTTCGAGGGTCACCCATGTCCGGGTCGCATCGATGCCTCGGCCGGCGAGGACATCCGCGGTCGCCCGCATCATGCGCTCCGGCCCGCAGATGAACGCGAGTGCGTTGCTGCCGTCCCAGGTCGCGTGGTCGAACAGCTGGGTGACGATGCCCACACGTCCCAGCCATTCGGGACCCGCCCGGTCCACGATCTCGACCACCTCGATATCTCCTCGCGAGGCAAGATGGCCCATCTCCTTGACATAGAGCAGATCGGCGGGTGTCCGGGCGCCCAGGTAGAGCCTCACCGCGCCCAGCTTGCTCCGACGAACCAGGCACGCGTCGATGAGGGGGCGCAGGGGAGCTAGACCGATGCCTCCGGCAACGATCACGACGTCATGCCCGGTCATCATGGACAGCGGCCAGCCACGGCCAAGGGGACCCCGCACGCCCAGGGTGTCGCCTCGGCCCAGGCGCGTCAGCGCCCGCGTCGCCGGCCCGGCCGCCCGGATGGTCAGGACCAGACCGTCGGAGCGGAACCGCACGGCCGAGATAGGGGCCGCCGAGAAGCCCGGCAGCATGGCCATGACGAACTGGCCGGGGTCGCCCGCGAGCAGCCGGCGATCCGACGTCTCGATGTGGAGCGTGACGGTGTCGGCGGTCTCGCGGGTGGTGCTCACGACCGCTGCCGTGACGAACTCGCCCGGCGCCGACAGTGCATGGCTCGTCGGCGCCGCGCCCCGTGGGGACTGGCCGTCCGCTCCCTCCGGCGTGACGGTCCGCACATCCGTTGCCAGAGGCATCGGGATGGGTCCGACGCCGGCGATACCGGCAAGCTCCTCGCGCACATCGATGGCCGCTGGACACCAGGCGATGCACCGGCCGCACCCGACACAGCCACTCTCCCCGAACTGGTCCCACCAGGTCGAGAACTTGTGGTTCAGCCAGTGGCGGTAGCGATCCTTCGTCTGAGGACGGAACGACCCACCGGCCACCCTGGCAAAGCCATCCGTGAAGCAGGAGTCCCAGGTCCGTTCCGAGGTCGATGTCGTGCCGTCCAGATCGGACCGCTCGACGACGCTGGTGCAGAAGCAGGTGGGGCACACGAGCGTGCAGTTGGTGCAGGCGAGGCAACGCTCCGCGACCGCGGCCCAGCCGGGATGGTCTGGCGACGCCTGCAGCGCCAGATGCACCGCGGACATGTCCGCGGGGACGCCCATCGCCCGGCGTGCGCCGGCCACGATCGCCAGCGCGCCGTCCACGGCGGATGGGTCTGCGACGGGCAGGTCCAGCGAGTCGACCAGCGCCGCCCCGGCCGGCGAGCCGCTGCGAACCACGAACCCATCGTCCAGCTCGGTCAGCGCGACGTCATACCCGGACGTCACTTCCGGACCGGTGCCCATCGTGCTGCAGAAGCAGGTGGAGGTCGTCGTCGCGCATTCGACGGCCACGATGAATGCGGATGCGCGACGGGCCTGATAGTCGGCGTCGACGGCAGGGCTTTCGGTCAGCACCCGATCCTGGATGCGGAGCGCGGCGATCTCGCAGGCACGGACCCCGACGAAGGCGACCTGCGTCGGCCTGGGGGCGACCGCTGCGAACCGGACGCCGGCCGCTCCCCGCTTCCCGACGCGGACCGGGACCCGCGGAGGGAACGTCCAACGCTTCCACGACATGGGCCCGACGGCATGGTCGAACCGACGTTCATCGGCGCGGCGGGTGAGTCGATAGCGGCCTGGTGACGCCTCGGCACCCCACCCCGACGGCAGGTCGGCGGCACCGACGATCGTATCGAGGATCACCGCGCCATCGCGGACGGTCGGCCCGATGAGGGTCCGGCCCCCCGCTCGGAGCGCGTCGAGCAATCGGTCCAGATCGGTCGCGGGCAGCCAGCGCCGGACCTCTGTTCCTGTCGCGGTCGCGACGCTCACCACGTCCCTCCGTCCGCGCGCGCGAACAGGTCGAGGAGCTGCATGCGCGTGGCCTGGAGCCGCCGACCGACGGCCTCCAGCACGCGCCGCAGGACCACGGCCGCAAGGACCGGCTCCGTGTCGAGCGTGGCCCGAAGCGCGGGGCCGTCGAAGGTCAGGACGGTGGTCGGCTCCAGGGCAACGACCGTGGAGGTCGCATGGTAGGGCGGCACGATCGCCGACCAGCCGATGCAGTCACCGGGCTCCACCGTCAAGACCGTGGCGACATCGCGGCCGGGCACGCTCAGCCGGATGGCCACCCGGCCATCGACGATGATGCCGAGCGCATCGACCGGCATGCCCTCGCGGATGAGGACGGTACCCGTCGGATGGGAGGTGAGGACGGCCAGCTCCGCGAGCCGCTGCCGCACAGCGTCGGGCAACCCCGCCGCGAACCAACCTGCCAAGAGTGCATTGTCGAGCGTCGAGCGCATGACCATCGGGCGACTCCGCTATGCCCGCCACGCTGGGACCTCGACCTCGCGACCGCACCGGCCGTAGCGCCCGATGTTCCCGTGCCATTCGGCCCTTGCGCACACGCCGTGCCAGCATCAGGTGGCGGCACATGGCACCTGGGTACTTTGCTCCCATGGCAACCGGCGGTCCCGGGCGATAGGGTCACTTCCTGACACATCCTCACAGTCCTTCGGGGAGGCATGACGATCCAGACCCGAGCGCCGACGGCGATGCTGACCGTGACCGGCGCGGCCCACATGCTGGGTGTCCACCCCAACACGGTCCGGGCATGGGCCGACGAGGGACGCCTGCGGTGCGTTCGGATCAACGAACGCGGCGACCGTCGATTCGCGACCAACGACCTGCGGTCCTTCCTTGCCGCGGGTGTCGACGACGTGCCCGTCCGCCGCAGGACCGGCACCGATCGTCCGAACGCGCGCGCCCGCGCGCGTTCGGCGAGCGACGCTCAGCGAGCGCTCGAGGATCAGCTGGCCGTGTGGGGCGAGCAGCTGCGATCGATCCAGAAGCTGGGCACGCGCCTGGGCCGCCTGACCACGGTGACCGAGATCGGACACGCCATCTGCACCGAGCTGCGACAGCTCATCGACTACCACAACGTGCGGGTCTATCGCGTTCAGGGCGACGAGGGCGTCCCAGTCGCCTGGCGCGGCGACATGGGCGAATACGTGGGCGAATTCGGAGAGCAGCTACGGGTCAAGGTCGGCCAGGGCATCACTGGCTGGGTCGCCGAGCACGGCATCGCGGAGTACCTGCCGGACGCCGCGAAGGACCCGCGCGCTGCCACCATCCCGGGTACCGAGCCCGACCTCGACGAATCGATGGTCCTCGCGCCGATGCGGTTCGACGACCGGATCATCGGCGTCATCGTGCTGTCCAAGCTGGGCCTCGACCAGTTCACGCGGGATGACCTGCGCTATCTCGAGATCTACGCTGCCATGGCCGCCCAGGCGATGGCCAATGCCGACGCCACGCAGCTCCTGCGCGCCCAGTCGGAGCTCCTCGCACGGCAGCTGGACGCTCAGCGCGAGCTGATGCGCGCCACCGAGTCGATCCTCTCGACCCTCGATCCGCGGGCCGTGATGGAGGAGATCGCCGACCGCATCGGGGGCCTCGTGCCCGTGGACATGCTCGCACTCACGGTGCGGGAGGCGACGGGCGGCCTGCGGACCCTCTTCTCTCGGGGCGACGATCCGGACGCGATGCTGCCCGAGGCGCATCCGGAGGCCAAGGCCATCAGCGACTGGGTCATCGGCCATGCAGCCACGCTCCGGCTCCAGGCAGGGGTCGGGGATCCCCGGCTGGCACGACTCGCCCGCGCCTGGCAGGAGGACGCGCTCATCATCGCGCCACTGCGTGGGCCCGAGGGCGTCACCGGGACCCTCGCCCTTGCTCGTCGCGGCCCGGGAGCGCGCTTCGATGACACGGAGCTGGAGCTCATCGAGCTGTTCGCGGGTCATGTCTCCATCGCGCTCCAGAACGCTGGCACCCATCAGGCCGCCGAGATGCGGGCCCAGACCGACTCCCTCACCGGTCTCAAGAACCAGGGCACCTTCCGCGACCACATGGCCTACTGGGTCGCACGCGCAACGCCCTTCAGCCTGCTCATCCTCGATCTCGATGGCTTCAAGGCCTTCAACGATGAGAGTGGCCACGAGGCCGGCAACAGACTGCTCACGGACATCGCGGTGTCGCTGCGTGCCGCCTGCCGCGACACGGACGAGGTGTTCCGCTACGGCGGCGACGAGTTCGCGCTCATCCTGCCCGGGACGGAGGGACCCGGCGCGGTCGAGGTCGCCACGCGCATCGGGCGCTCCATCCGGGGCATGGGCGCCGACGGGCACGGCTCGAAGGGCATCTCGTGCTCCGTGGGGGTGGCCACGTTCCCGTTCGATGCCCCAGACCAATCAGGCATGGTGCTCGCTGCGGATCGCGCCTGCTACGCGGCGAAGCGCGCCGGCCGCGACCGCCTCGCGACCGCCCAGGAGGGCCTCGCGTTCGCGGGCCCGGCGGGGCCTGGCGCGACGGAGGCATCGGTCATCGGACGCGAGGCCCCGGTGAGCCCGGAACCGGCACTCGCCGGCGCGGTCTCGGGGCCTGACCCAAGCGCGGGCTGAGCCGCCGAGCCGTAGTCGCTAGCGGCTGCTCTCCGGCTCGGGAGCGGGTTCCATACCCCACCCGGGATCGACGCCCTCCGGACCGACACCGTGACCGTTGCCCGATGGATCCGGCCCACCCTGCCAGAAACCCATCCCCGGGTCGTACCCCAAGGGTTCGATGGGGCCGGCACCCACGATGGCAGGGTCGTACCAGGGCTCCCCCATCAGCCCCTGGCTGCCATCGGCCAGCTGCAGTGGCGCCCGCGTGATGACCACCTCGGCGTCCTCGCGCAGGCCGAGGGCCTCCGCGGCGGAACCCTGGTTGACCGCGATGGTGAGTCGACCGTACGAGTCCTCATAGAGCAACGCCTCACCTGGCGGCACGTTGCCGAAGGTGTCGACCCAGCTGAGCTGGAGGTCGGACGTCCCCTGGGGATCGGTGACCCGGAGGTAGACCGGTTCTGCCATACCCAGCTGACCCATCGCGCTGAAGAGGTGGCCCACGAGCGCCGACAGCTTGACATTGCCGAACGTGTCGAGGTAGATGATCGAGCTGCGCAGCACCCCTGGATAGACCTCTGGTTCGGGCCACAGGAGCATTCGCAGTGAGCGCGGATCGATGGCGGGACCCATGAACTCCAGGGGCACGCCCATGGCGAGGTGCGCTGCCGCGGGGGCGAAGATGTCCCGTCCGTGGAACGAGGAGCTGATGACCGGCAAACGGTATTGCGGACTCTCCAGCTGGTGGACGCGCACGATGCCGCCCAGCCTCGACGCGGCCGGCAGCAACAATCCATTGTCCGGCCCCACCAGATGGTCGCCCCGCGCGGTCTCCATGGCAACCGCGCGGCGTTCCGTGCCGACGCCCGGGTCGACGACCGCGACATGCGCGCCGATGGGCAGATACGGCGCTGCGGACCAGAGCAGCAGCGCGGCATCCCGCACCCGGTATTTATCGACGTCGTGGCTGATGTCCACGATCGCGGCTTCCGGGCAGATGCCCAGCACGACCGCGCGCATGATGCCCGCGGACGGGTCACGAGAGCCGAAGTCGGTGAGCAGCGAGACCAGGGGTCGCGAGCCAGGTCGTGCCATTCGGGCAGCCGCGGGCGTGGTGATGGTGCGCGTGAAGGTTCGAGCCATTGGAACGCGATGGTACGCGGTATCGTGCTCGCCCCATGTCATCGTCCACTCCGGACCCGGAGACCGTCCCCAGGATCGATGCCTCGGCCGCTGCCACCTGGCGACGGTTGAGCCGCTTGCTGGCTGTCTGCCTGCTCGGGCTGTGGACCGGTCTGGCCATCGTCATCCTCATCGCCTATCGACCCGGTGGACCGTGGGATGCGCTGGTTGCTGCTGCCGCGTTCGCGCCCGTGTGCATCGCGGCGATCGCGGTGGTCCGGCCCCCGATGCCCGATCCGGAGGTCCCTGACCTGTGGCGATCGCGTGCCGCGATCGGCTGGATCGGGCTGCTCGCGTGTCTGCTGGTCGGCTCGATGCTGGTGCTCGAGGTACGCATCCTCGCGGCCGGCGGCGACCAGGCGCTGCTGCCGTCGTTGGAGGTGACCTACGCGCTCATCCTCGCCATCGGGCTCCTGAGCATCTACGCGGCGCTGGGGGTCACCCGCGGTGAGGCGCCGCCAGGCTGGCGCGGCCACGGTCGGCTGGTGCACGCCCTGGGCATCGCGGTCGTGATGTGCGTCGGTGCCGCGTTCCTGTTGGGTGGAGCAGCGGTCGCCAACGATCTCGCACTCCGCGACCAGCCCCGAGTCCCCTCACGGTTCGGACCCACCGACACCACGACCACGCCGCCGGGATGCGATGTGCCGGTGACCCTGGGGCCTGGCGCGACGGTAGACATCGATGCGGGTGCCACCATCGACGGCACCAGCATCGGCACGGCCGCCATCAGTGGCGTTCGCCATGGCCTGGACGAGTCGTGGACGGGATCCGTGGAGACAGAGTTCGCGACCGCGGGGGCGGGTTACACGCGAGCGGGCGAGCGTGCCTGGCTGAGCGTCGGCCCGTCATCGCCGACCGAGCGCCCCGTGGATCCGTTCAGGCTGACCGGTGTCGACGGGTTGACGCTCGATGGACCGGTCGTCGCGATGCTGGCCGCCACCGATCCGGCCATCGTCGCCGAGGACCTCGGCGTGGAGCTCGTCGGGGGGGCGCGGGCGCGCCACTGTCGGACAGCGGTCGATGGGCCCACGGCGCTCGACACGTTCCTACCACTCCGGTGGCTGGCGGGCGGCCAGCTGCTGCGTGTCACGCACCCCCTGACCGAATGGCGCGGGACGCTCGACTGGTGGGTCTTCACCGACGGCCAGCTGGGGCAGGCGACCATCAATATCAATGGCTACCCGGGCGAGGCGTGGCCGACCTCCGGCATCCAGGGCGCCATGGAGGCGAAACTGACGGCGCTCGACCGGACCCTGGAGCATGTGGTGACACCGCCATGACGGGCACGCAGGTTGCCTGGCGCTTCCACAGGAGGGACCGATGAGCCCGGCGCTCGACCGTGAGGGCAGCAAGTGGGACCGCGCGGCACGGCTGTTGCGGGTCGCGACCGTGCTCCACGCGCATCCCGCGGGCATCTCCGCCCAGGCGATCGCGGACCAGATCGGTGTCTCCAAGCGGACCGTATATCGCGACCTCATCGCCATGGAGTCGGACGCCGAGCTGCCCATCTGGCAGGAGAAGGGGAAGTGGGGTCTTGAGTCGGGCACGTTCCTGCCTCCCCTTGCCCTCACCTTGCCAGAGGCAACGACCTTCTTCCTCGCTGCACGGGTGCTGGCGAAGGCGACCGACGAACACGACTCGGAGCTGCTGTCCGCCTATGTCAAGCTGGCGGAGATCCTGCCGCCGGTGCTTGCGGAACATCTCCACGCGACCGTCGACGCATACGCGACCACACCCCGGAACGAGCGCTTCACGCGGGTCCTGCGGGTGCTCACGAAGGCGTGGGCGGAACGGCGGGTGGTGGAGATCACCTATGGCCCGGGTGTCTACGAGGACAAGCCACCCCGTGTGACGCGCGTCCGACCCTACGCCATCGAGCCGTCGGCCCTGACGCGTGCGCTGTATCTCATCGGGCTGGACGAGAGTCGTGAAGCGCGTCGGACCTTCAAGGTGGAACGCATCCAGGAAGCATCCCTGACGCCCGAGACGTTCGCGGGCAGCAGCGTCACCATCGCGGCCGAGCTGCTGGCGGCCTGGGATGTCATCTCGGACGAGCCGATGGTGCGGGTCGTCGTCCGCTTCGGCCCCGAGGTGGCCGCCCGGGTCGCCGAGACGCGCTGGCACCCCGGCCAGACGACAGAACGAGAGTTCGACGGATCGCTGGTCTGGAGCGCCGCCGTCTCGGGGCTCCACGAGGTCCGCATCTGGATCCTGGGTTGGGGCGCCGACGCCAAGGTACTGGAACCCGCCGAGCTGCGTGAGTCGCTCGCGGCAGAGCTGTCGGAGGCCGCGGCCCGCTACCGCTGAGCCATCACCCACCGCTTTCGATGTACCGGTGCCACCTGACTCTCACCGGCATCAAGGTACGGGCACAAGCCGGGTGCGGCTGGCAGTCGCGGGCATCGCGCGCGCGATGCCCCGGCTCCGTACCCTCCGGCCGGGCGAGTGGACCGACGATGGTGGCTCGGGCGGGTCGTGGGGACCGTTCCGTGGCCGTTGGACCCGGCCCGCGGGTGATACGCCCAACCAGGGGCGGCGCCGTGCCCTGCAGGAGCCGCCACCACGGCCCCGGACCCACGCCGTCCTCCTACTCACCCGCCGGGCGGGTTGACCGGCACGCGCGCCACGCACGGCACGCGCGCCACGCACGGCAGGCGTTCACGGCAGCGACCCAGCACGGCCGCAAGGCACGCATGGCAGGCGTTTCACGGCAGCGACCCAGCACGGGTCGCCGCGCGCCTACCCGGCGCGGGTCGCCGCGACCAAGCGGGCGAACCAGTGGCGCCACATGGCGTCGTGGAGCTGCGCCTGGGCGCGCGACCGGAACCCGACGTGGCGCAAGGTCAGGTGCGTTCGCGAACCGTGCGCGATGAGGTCGAAGGCGACCGTCGTCGGGTATCCCAGCGGCTGCGCCTCCCATTCCCAGGCGTACGAGACGTGCTGGACGGGCTCCAGAGCGACCACTCGTCCCACCGCCACCCCGTCGAGCATCCGGAAGCGGAAGCTGCCCCCGACACGGGCGTCAAGAGAAGCGTCGTCCAGCCATAGCCGGAGCCCCTCAGCGGAGGAGACGAGTGGGAAACGACCGTCTCGTTGGCCATCCACCTCGGCCTGGAGCTCGACCCGGAGATCCGGGGCCTGCGTCACGGGTCGGCCTCCTGATCCGGCCGCGTGCGACCTTGCGATCCAGCGGCGGCAGCGGCCGACGGCGCGAGGATATCCGGCGGGATCGGCGCGGATGTCCTCGATATCGGCCAGCGCCGCGTCCTCCGCCAGCTCACGGACCAGGCGAGCAAGGACGGTCCGCGCGCCCGCCTCGCCATCCAGGGCGAGACCCCACAGGATGGGACGCGCCACCAGCACGGCGCGTGCCCCGAGCGCCAGCGCCACGAGCGCGTGTCCGCCACGTCGGATGCCACCATCGACGAAGACCTCGAGGCGGCCGGCGGCCGCTGCCACGCACTCGGGCAGCGCGAACGCGGTCGGCATGGAACCGTCCAGCTTGCGGCCGCCATGGTTGCTGACCACGATGCCCGCAAAACCCTCGGCTGCGGCCCGCGCGCTGTCCTCCGGATGGAGGATGCCTTTGAGCACGACCGGCATCCCGCAGGTGTCCCGGAGGCGGTCGGCCCAGGCCCATGTGAGATGTCGCAGCCCAGGCTCACCCGCGTGGTGCGCGAACTGGACACCCTGGACCGCGGAGCCGCCCCGTGGCCGGGCTGCGGTGTCCGCGTCGGATGTGACGTCCACGGTCAGGACGATGGCGCGAGCACCGGCGTCCCGCGCACGACGGACGAGTCGACGTGTCTGCTGCTCGTCCTCGAACGGGTAGAGCTGGAACCAGAGGTCGAGCCCGGGCACGCGGGCGACCTCCTCCACCGACACGGAGCTGTTGGTCGAGAGCACCATCGTCCCGCCGAGCGCGGCAACGGCCCGAGCTGTCGCCAGCTCGCCATCCGCGTGAGCGAGCCCGTGGAGCGCCGATGGCCCCACGATGATGGGATGTGGCACGTCGCGTCCCAGGAGCGTCGTGGCGATCGACGCATCCCAAGCGCCTGTCAGTCGGCGCGGACGCCACCACCAGTCGTCCCAGGCGGCATCGTTTTCGCGCAGGGTGCGCTCGTCGCGTGCCCCGGTGGCGTAGTAGGCCCACCCAGCGGCATCCATCCGGTCCGCAGCCGCGTGCTCCAGCTCCGAGATGGGGCTATGTTCGAGGTCGATCGGGTGCACGGTCCGTCTCCGCTGCCGGGACAGGAACGCGGTCGCCGTGTCCGACGACCGCGTCGATCGATCGCGTCTGACCGCCCCCCTTTTGCCGCTATCGCCAGGCGCGAGGGCCTACAGGCCCTTGACGGCGGCCGTGAGGCCTTCCAGGCCGGCCTTCGCGTCCGCGAAGAGCATGCCCGTCTTGGGGTCCGTGTACAGATCGTTGTCGATGCCGGCGTAGCCGCGACCCATCGATCGCTTGATGACGATGATGTTCTTGGCCTGGTCGACGTCGAGGATGGGCATGCCATAGATGGGCGATGCCGGGTTGGAGCGAGCAGCCGGGTTCGTCACGTCGTTGGCGCCGATGACTAGGGCCACGTCCGCCCGCGGGAACTCCGGATTGACCTCTTCCATCTCCTTGAGCTGCGGATAAGGCACGTTGGCCTCCGCCAGCAGCACGTTCATGTGACCGGGCATGCGCCCTGCCACGGGATGGATCGCATACACCACCTCGACGCCACGCGCCTCGAGCACCTCAGCCAGCTCGCGCACGGCGTGCTGCGCCTGGGCGACCGCGAGTCCGTAGCCGGGCACGACGATGACCTTCTGGGAGTACGCCAGCATGATCGCGGCGTCATCCAGGTTGATCTCACGCACAGATACGCCCGGGCCACCGGCGGCCGCCGCGACGGCACCGTCGCCGCCACCACCGAAGCCACCGACCATGATGTTCCAGATGGACCGGTTCATGGCATCGGCCATGAGCTTGGTCAGGATGGCGCCCGAGGCGCCAACGAGGGCACCCGCGATGATGAGCACCGGGTTCCCGATGACGAAGCCCGACATCGCCGCGGCCGTGCCCGTGAACGAGTTGAGGAGGCTGATGACGACCGGCATGTCGGCGCCGCCGATGGGCAGCACCAGGGTGACGCCGAAGGTGAGGGCCGCACCGAAGACCACGAGCAGGAACAGGTTCGACGGCGCGACATCGAGGCCGATGACGCCCGCGGCGCCCAGCACCAGGATGAGCGTGCCGATGGCCGTGACCGCCGCGACCGTGAGCGTCAGCGGCCGGGTCCAGGGCTTGATGATGGGAGCACCAGAGATGGTGCCCTGCAGCTTCGCCGCAGCCACGATGGAACCCGAGAAGGTGATGCTGCCGATGACCACGCCCAGGACCACGAAGATCGCGGTCGAGGTGGTGTTCTCGGGTGTGTGCACGATGCGGAAGTAGTCGCTCAGCGCGACCAGGGCAGCGGCGCCACCGCCGACCGCGTTGAACAACGACACCAGCTGGGGCATCGCGGTCATCTTCACGGAGCGGGCCGCATACAGGCCGATGCCACCGCCGATGGCGAAGCCGATGACGATGATGGCCCAGGACTGCACGCTGAGGCCACCAGGCTTGAGGGCGAGCCAAACGAGCGTCGAGATGACCGCCACGGCCATGCCAGCCGCGGACAACCGGTTGCCCGCACGCGCTGTGGCCGGGCTGTTCATTTGGTGCAGGCCGATGACGAACCCGGCGGCTCCGATGAGCCAGGCGAAGAAGACGAAGGTGTAGAGCGTGCTTCCGGGCATCGCTCAGGCCCCCTTGCCGGTGGTGTCACCGGACTTGGGCGCCACAGGCTTCTTCTTGAACATCTCCAGCATCCGGTCGGTGACCACGTAGCCACCCACGACGTTGGCCGCCCCGAAGACCATGGCCACGAAGGCCAGCAGATAGGCCAGCCAGCTATCGGCCGCGGCGGCGATGATCATCGCGCCCACGAGCACGATGCCATGGATGGAGTTGGCGCCCGACATCAGGGGCGTGTGCAGCGTCGTCGGGACCTTGCTGATGACCTCGATGCCGACCAGGATGGCCAGCACGAAGATCGCGAATGCGTCGAGCAGCTCCGGGCTCACGCGGCACCTCCGGTGGTGGGGCTGTCAGATCCGTCGAGGGGAGTCTCGGGCTCCGATGCCGTCTCCGCCTCCACGGCGGGCGTCGTCTCGCGTTCGGTCACCGGGGCCTCGTCGACCTCGGCGATGACCTTCTCCATCACCTCGGACTCGGCCTCGCGAACGATCTCCGGCGCGGCCGGCGGGACCACGGGGGCCTCGACCACGGGTGCGGGCGGCGGCTCGGGCGCTGGCGCTGGGGCGGCTGCCGGCTCGACACCGAGCAGCTTGGCGGTGGCGGCCTGGATGACCGAGCCCCCGTGGCTGATGACCGTGGCCCCCGTGATCTCATCGCTGAGATCGAGGTTCAGCTGGCCATCCTTGACGAGGTGCAGCAGCAGCGCCGAGATGTTGCGGGCATAGAACGAGCTGGCGCCCGCGGGCATCGTGGCTGGCAGGTTGGTCGGCGCGATGATGGTCACGCCGTTGTCGGTCCTGATGGTCTCGTCGGGCTGCGACAGCTCCACGTTGCCGCCCAGCGCGCTGGCGGCCATGTCCACGATGACCGATCCGGACTTCATCAGCCGGACGGCGTCCGCGGTCACGAGCACTGGCGGCCGTCGACCCGGGACCTGGGCCGTGGTGATGACGACGTCCATGCCGCCGATGTAGCCATTGAGCTCCTGCTGCTGGGCGGCACGTTCCTCGGCCGTCAGCTCGCGGGCATAGCCGCCCGTGCCGGCAGCATCGGCCACCGACTTGAGCTCCAGGAACTGGGCGCCCAGTGACTGGGCCTGCTCCCGGGTTTCCGACCGGACGTCGTACGCCTTGACCTGGGCACCGAGCCGGCGTGCCGTGGCGATGGCCTGGAGACCGGCCACTCCGATGCCCAGGATGAGCACGTTGGCGGGCTTCGCGGTGCCTGCGGCGGTGGTCAGCAGCGGGAAGTAGCGGCCGTACGCTTCGGCCGCGATGATGACCGCCTTGTAACCACCGACGTTCGCCTGTGACGACAGGGCATCCATGGTCTGGGCGCGCGACAGCGTGCGCGGCAGGGCGTCGAGGCTGATGGCCGTGACGCCCGCGTCCGCGAGCGCCTTGCTCGTCTGCGGATCGATGAGCGGCTGGAGCAGCCCGATGACCGTCTGGCCGCTGTGCAGTTTGCCGATCTCGCTCGCTGACGGCTTCTGGACGCGCAGCACCACGTCGGCCTGGTCGTACAACTCCGATGTCGAGACGACGGTCGCACCGGCATCGGTGTACGACGAGTCAGGGAACGCGGAGCCTTCGCCCGCACCCTGCTCGACGAGCACGTCGACGCCTGCCTTGACCAGCTTGCCGATGACTTCCGGTACGAGCGCGACGCGCCTCTCGAGGGGCGCAGTCTCCTTCGCGATGGCGACCTTCATCCAGGGACCCCGATGTGGAGGGATGGGCACGCAGCGGCTGGGCTCAGCGCTGCGACAGGAAGCATAGCGGCTGTGCGGATACCGGTCAGGGGATGTCACGCACGGGGGAGATGCTGCCGCCGCCACGCCGGCACCCTGGAGCTCGACCCAGCCGCATGGGCGCCTATCCTGTCGGGCATGACCGTCGAACCTGCTGCTGCCGCCGTGGCCTCCGGCCCTGGAGGGGCCGCCTTCCTGGCCGACCTCCGGGCCACGTTACCCGATCTTCGCCTCCTGACCGACGCCGCCGACACGGAGGCATATCGCTGGGACGAGACCGAATACATGCACCCGGGCATGCCCCTCGGAGTCGTCTTCCCGACGACCACGGCGGACGTCAGCGCGATCATGCGCCTGGCGACCCAGCATCGGGTGCCGGTCGTGCCGCGCGGCGCTGGCTCGGGGCTTTCGGGGGGCGCCATCGCGGTGGAGGGCGCCCTGACGGTCGTGTTGACCGGGATGCGTGCCATCGTGGAGATCGACCGCGAGAACCTGCTCGCAGTGGTCCAGCCGGGGGTCATCAACGCGGACCTTGGCCGGGCGGTCGCCGAGCATGGCATGTTCTACCCACCCGACCCGGCCAGCTTCGAGATCTGCTCCATCGGCGGCAACCTTGCCGAGAACTCCGGCGGTCTGCGGTGCGTCAAGTACGGCGTCACGCGCGACTACGTCCTGGGTCTCGAGGTCGTGCTCGCGGATGGCTCCGTGATCCGGACCGGGGGCCGCACGGTGAAGGACGTGATGGGCTACGACCTGACCCACCTGCTGGTCGGCTCCGAGGGGACACTCGGCATCATCACCGAGGCGACCTTGCGGCTGTTGCCCTCGCCACCGCCGAAGCTCACGATGCTCGCGTTCTTCGGGTCCGTGCCGGATGCCGGTGCCGCTGTGGCCGCCATCATCCGAGACGGCATCATGCCCGTGACCCTGGAGCTGATGGACCGGTTCACCATCAGGGCCGTCGACGCCGCGCTCCATGTGGGCCTGCCGGAGGACGCCGGGGCGATGCTCATGATCGAGTCCGATGCCGGTGGAGTGGCCGCCGAATCGGAGCTCGACCGAGCGGGTGCGGCATGCACCACCGCCGGCGCGACGGAGGTGATCCGTGCGACGGACCCCCAGGAGGCCGACTGGCTGCGCGAGGCCCGTCGCAAGGCCCACTGGTCGCTGGAGCAGGCAGGCGTAGCGCGCATGGAGGACATCGGGGTGCAGCGCAGCCAGGCACCCGAGCTCCTCGCCACCATCGAACGGATCTCCGCGGAGCACGGCATCCCGGTCGGGGTCTTCGGACATGCCGGTGATGGCAACTTCCACCCCACCTTCGTGATGGACCGCAACGACGCCGCTGCGGAGCGTCGCATCGACGCCGTCCGTGCCGACATGTTCGCGGCGGTCCTCGCGATGGGTGGCACGATCTCGGGCGAGCACGGCACGGGCATGGCCAAGCGCGGCTACCTGGCTCGTCAGCGCGGCACCGACTCGGTCCGCGTCATGCGCGCCATCAAGACCGCGCTGGATCCGCTCGGGATCCTGAACCCAGGCAAGGTCTTCCTGGACTGACGGCGGCGCCCCGGTCGGCATGCGACCCGCCTACAGGGCGAGTAGACCAACCAGCAGGCCTTCGACTCGCTCCAGGGTCCGTTCCTTTGCCAGATGGCCCTCCGGGCGGGCATATCGGCCAGCTACATACCTTGGACGGCGGCCTGTGCTCCCTTCGCAGTCCTACTCACCCGGATGGCGGGCAGCGCGGCGGGTGCGGGCTGTCTGGGATCAGCTGGCCGGACCACGGCTCGCGGGGTGAGGCCGACGAGGCACGGCTCACGGCGCTTCGTCGCTCCCCTGCTCGTCGCCGCCCCTGACCTGTGTGATGAGCAGCAGCACGGTCGTCTCGATGACGTCGATGCCCGCGATGACGAGCGCCACCACGATGGGGAGGGCCGATCCCAGGAACCAGCCCGCACTCGCGGCGAACGCCGCGATGGCCAGGAAGATCAACCGCACGGCCCGGATGAGTGCCCGAGGGTCCCCGCTGGCGCGCCCGAACCGGTCGACGGCCCGCAGGATGAGCACGATCCCCACCAGCCCAGCCGCGCCACCCAGCAGTAGCCGCCCGATGAGCGGCGGCTCCAGGATCACACCCATCACGTCGGCGCGGCCAAGCACCGAGGGGAGGGCGACGGCGCCGATGCCCAGGAGGAGGATCAGGGCCTGGCGCCCGCGTCCGTCCATCGGCTCAGTACAGTGACGGGAAGCGGGCCCGGTATCGACCCAGGACCCAGTCGCCCGCCTTGGCCCGGAACGCTTCCAGGAGTTGCTTCGTGGTCACGATCCCGTATCGATGGTCGTGCCAGAACGTTCGCACCACACCCCAGAACGCGGTGCTGCCCATGTCCTTGCGCAGCTTGTTGAGGAACGCCGAGCCCTGGACGTAGACCTGCTCGTAGTAACAGGACGGAGTGTAGGCATACATCGAGAGGTCGAGTCTGCGGGTGGCGCAGTTGCTGGCTCGGAACCCGAACCACGACCGGGCAAGGAACTCGGCCATCGCCTCGTCCAGGAAGGGATCCGTGGTCTGGTCGTTGCCGACGACACCGTAGAACCACTGGTGGGCGATCTCGTGGCTCAGCACGAACGGGATCTTGTACGTGGCGTAGTTCGCAGGCAACCAGACGAGCGCCGGTGATTCCATCGCATACGCCCCGGACGACTCCGCGACCACGAGCGTCGGATACGGGTACTGGCCGACCTGGCGCGAGTAGCGATCGAGCGCCGTCCGGGCCCAGGTCATGATGGTCGACGCACTCAGCGTCCGGGTATAGACCCGGATGCTGGTCCTGCCATCCAGCGAGGTACCGATGCGCAGCTGGTAATCGCGCGCGGCAGTGAAGTTGAAGTCCCGGACGTTGTGGGCGACAAAGGTTTGCTTGTGCCCATCGACGTTGGTCCGCTGCCCGCTCGTCCCCCAGCGCACCGCCACGTCGGAGTCAAGCGTGACCTCGACCCTGGAGCTCACGCCCGTGACGAACGGGTCGCCATGGCTCTGCACCTGGAACTTGGTCTCGCGGCTGACCCACGGGATCCAGCGCATCGCGCTCATGATCCGGTGCTGCTTCGAGAACAGGAAGTCGTGGCCGGCGGTGCCTGGTCGGAAGTTGGCGCGGTAGGTGGTGATGACGGTCACGTCCTCCCCGTCGGCCAGTGTCCGACCGAGGGGCACCTTGACCGTCTCACCCGTGACCACGGACCGCACGTCACTGCCATCGACGCTGACATGGAGCCGGCGCAGGTTACCGATGCGGGCGGGCACGAGATTGAAGTCGATACGCTCGATGCCGTGACCACTGGTGTTCCGGATGTGCGCCTTCGACCAGACGTCGATCTGTCCCAGGCTCCAGGTCAACCTGGCCCTGGCCTGGTAGGTGGCATCGACATCCATCGTGGTCCGGCTCGCAGCGGCCGCGCTGGTCGGCATCACGATCGCGCCCAGGAGGACGACGCTCAGCCCCAGGGCCAGGTGCCGGGTGAGCTCCGCCGAGCGGCTGGGAGCAGAGGTCATCATCACAGGCTACCCCGATCAAGGAGCCGCCCCGCCCGGGGGCACGACGCAGGCACGTGCCTGGCGCGAGGCGGCATCGGCATCCAGCCATCTCAACGCGCGGCCGGCCCGATCGTCACGCCGGCGCCCAGGCAGTGGCACGACCCAGAGCGTGCACGATCCAGAGGGTGTCGGCCGGGACTAGAATGCGTGCACGAAGCCCAGCACGAACCCGGCCGGAGTCCCCGTCCCGATGTCCCAGCGCCCGATCACGCGACGCCCGCGCCCACGACTACCGCTGGCTGTACTCGTCGCGATGGTGTGGATCCTCGCTGGCCTGGGGACGGCGGCCGCCGCCGCACCCCAGATCGCGGGCACCATCACCGACCAGGTCCACGCCCTCGATGCCTGTCGCCAGGAGGTCCAGTCGGCCCAACGGACGCTGGAGGATCGGACCGGCTCCGTCCTCTACCTCGTGTTCGTCGACTCCACCGACGGCCAGGAGATGTCTGCCTATGTCAACGAGCTCATCGACGGCAGCAACGGCCAGATCACCGAACAGGACGCCTTGCTCGCGGTGGCGACCGGTGATCGCCAGTTCCAGCTGTACACCGGCTCGGGCCTCAAGGACCGGATCGGCGCCACCGAGCAGGACTCGCTGACCGCGACCTACATCCTGCCGGCCCTCAAGACCAGCGACTGGTGTGCGGCCGCGACCGGCGCCGCCATCGCGGTCTCGAGCGGCCTGGGTGTCTCGAACGGACCTGGCCCCGACGTGCCGCCCGTCACGAACCAGCCACCCAGCACCGCGACCGGCGGGGGCGGCATCCCGGCGTGGCTATGGCTGCTGGTCATCCTGGGCATCGTCGCCGGGATCGCGTTCTGGTTCTTGCGCGGGCGAGCCAATCACGCGGTCTATCAGGAACGCGCCACCCAGGAGGATCTTGGCAAGCAGGCATCGAGCCTGCTCATCGCCACCGACGACGCACTGCGATCGGCCGACCAGGAGCTTGGCTTCGCGCAGGCGCAGTTCGGGGATGCGCAGGCGGCGCCGCTGGGGTCGGCGCTCGAAGCCGCCAAGGCAGAGCTGCGCCAGGCGTTCGCGGTCAGCCAGCAGCTCGACGACGACAAGCCGGAGACTCCCGATCAGCGGCACGCGATGCTCCAGGAGATCGTCGACCGCTGCACCAGGGCGAAGGCGATGGTCGATGCCCAGATGGCGCGCATCAAGCAACTGCGTGACCTGTCGAGGAATGTCGACCAGGTGCTGCCTCAGACCGCTGCCGCCGCAGACGCCCAGGTCGCACGCATCGAACCCGCCCGGAGCGTCCTGACGACCCTTGGCGCGAGGTTCGCGGCGGAGAACGTGGCCGCGGTGGCCGCCAACCCGGATGCCGCGAGCGCGAAGCTGACGACGGCCAAGGCATCCCTGGCAGCGGCGACCACGGCACTCGCGGCGAATCAGCGCGATGCGGCAGTGACCAGCGTCCAGGAGGCAGAGGCAGCCATCGGGGAGGCCACCGCATCGCTCGATGCCGTCGATGCAACGCAGCAGTCGCTGGCCCAGAGCGAGACGCAACTCGGTGCGTCGATCGCGGCCGTCGAGCAGGACATCACCCAGGCGAGGGCGGCGATCAGCGCCGGCAAGACACCCGAGCGCGCGCCGGACGTCGAGCGGGCAGCTCAGTTGCTGGGCCAGGCGCAAACCATGGCTGCGGCCAAGCCACTCGATGTCGTAGGTGCGACGCGCGCCGCGACCGAGGCCAACAGCGTCATCGATGGTGTCCTCGCGGGTATCCAGGCGGCCGACGCGGCGACGCAGCGCAACGCGGCCGCGGCACAGGCCGCGGTCACGAACGCATCGGCGAGCGTGGCCCAGGCGAATGCGCTCGTTGCCGCCAATGGGGCGACCGCAGCGGGTCGGCGGGCTCGTACACGGGTCGCGCAGGCGCAGCAATACCTCGCGCGCGCCCAGTCGCTGCTGGCCACCGACCCCGCGACCGCGGCGCAGGCGGCGCAGACAGCCGATGCCCTCGCGGATGAGGCCATCGCCGATATCCAGGCAAGCAGTGTTGGCTCCGGCTCGATGTGGAACGACCCATCGATGGGTTCGGGCAGCGGTTACGGCGGCGGAGCAGGTCGTGGCTATGGGCAACCATCCGGCGGTGGCGGCGGTGGCGGCGGTGGTCTGGAGTCGTTCCTGGGCGGCTTGATCGGCGGCATGCTGTCTGGCGGCGGCGGAGGCCGCAACAGCGGCTGGAGTGGCGGGTCCGGCGGCTTCGGGGGATTCGGTTCGGGCGGCTTCGGCGGCGGTGGCAGCTCTGGCGGCGGTGGCAGCTCTGGCGGTGGCGGCAGGTCAAGCGGAGGAGGCGGCGGCGGCCACTCAGGGAGGCGTAGCGGCGGCGGCTTCTGATACCGTGACTGGTCCGGGCGCAGGGCGAACGTGAAGCAAGAACGAGGAGAACTGCACGATGACTGACATCCTTGGACGCGTCGGGAACATCCTGCGCGCCAACCTCAATGACATGCTCGACCACGCTGAAGATCCCGAGAAGATGATCGACCAGCTGGTTCGCGACTACACCAATGACATCAGTGAGGCGGAGACCGCGGTCGCCCAGACCATCGGCAACCTGCGCCTCGCCGAGGATGATCTGAAGGCGTCCCAGACCGAAGTGGACGAGTGGGGCAGCAAGGCGACGGCCGCGGCTGCGCGCGCCAGCCAGGCACAGGCTGCCGGCAATGCCGCCGATGCCGCGCGGTTCGACGATCTGGCCAAGGCTGCGCTTCGACAGCAGATCATGTACGAGGGTCGGGTCAAGTCGCTCCAGGCCTCCGTCGACCAGCAGACCGCGCAGGTGGAGCAGCTGAAGGCGGCTCTCAACGGCATGCACGCGAAGCTCGATGAGCTCCAGGTCAAGCGCGACGAGCTCGCCGCCCGGAAGCGGATGGCCGATGCCCAGATCAAGGTCCAGGAGTCGGTCAAGAGCATCGACAGCTATGACCCCACGAGCGACATGGGCCGCTACGAGGACAAGATCCGCCGCGAGGAGGCGCTCGCGAAGGGGATGGCCGAGGTCAACTCGTCATCCCTCGACGCGCAGTTCAAGGCGCTCGACGATGACTCCGCCAACGCCGAGGTGGAGGCACGTCTCGCGGCCCTGAAGAGCGGCAGCGGCACCCCGACGCCCGCCTCCTGATCTGCACGCGGCCGGCCGCGTCTCGCCACGCACGCGGCCGGGGGTCGCGTCTCACCGCTCATCGGGCCCAATGGCGGCCGGAGCCGTCGCATGGGACCGGGTGGCCGGGGTGGCCGGGGGTGGCCGGGGGTGGCCGGGGGTGGCCGGGGGTGGCCGGGGGTGGCCAAGGGCGGCAGGGGGTGGCCAAGGGCGGCCAGGAGGCGCGACGATCGTCGATGCGGCGCGCTGCAGGCCGGAGGAAGGCGCCTCTGATCGATATGACGGAGCAACGCCCGTTCGACGAGCCTCCGCCGTCGTTCTGACTCGAGGCGGAGTCGATCCGTCCCCCGAAGTGACGCCAGGCCGGGTCCTGGACCCATCGACCGGCGTTCCTCTGTCGGATCGACTCCCCCTTGATCCGAGACTGACGCGGGCCGTCTCGGGGCCATGGCTGCGACCCCATCACAGGACGATGAGCGCGTCCGCGCCGGGGTCGCGTCCGGCACCGAGCGCCCTGAGCGCAGCGCGCGTCCCGATCGGAAAGGCGCTGCCCATCACCGCTTCGGACTCATGGATCGCAACGGCGTTGTTGCGCGTGTCGGCGAGGAGCAGGATCACCCGCGGGGACCCGCCGTCGCGCCGCTTGATGGCGATCCTCCGAAGGAGCGCCTGGGCGTCAGTCAGTCGCGTGACAGCCTCGATCATGACCTCGACGTGCGTCGCCGGATGCCGGGCTCGGGCATCCCAGGCGCGTTGGTCGCGCGCGATCGGCAGCACGACCTCGTACGCCCAGGACCAGGGTGGCCCGATGCGTCGTCGGAGGCGACCCAGCAGGCGGACCTGTCCCGCGTCGCGGATCGGGCGCGGACCCGGGAAGGTCCGAAGCTGAAGGTCGAGCCCGACGACGGCCGACAACCTGGCCGCGTCCATCACCGTCAGCCGCTCCAACGACCCGAGCTCCAGACGTTCGATCGACGATCGTGAGACATCGCTCGCGGCGGCCACCGCCATCTGGCTGAGTCCCGCAGCCCACCGCGCCGCCCGGAACCCACCCGCGAACTCATCGAGCATCCGTTTGCCCCGGCTGCGGCCACGATCGACCGCGCGCTCACGTGTAGCCATGGGCACATGATGCGCACGGCCCTTTAGCCACGCCTTACGCGCAGCCCCGTCCCAAGCCTTATGCGCGGCCTCGCGCCGAAGTCTCAGCCGGGCTCGGGTGTCGGGGTCGCCGGTCGCTGCCGCCGGACGATGAGCGCGACCGACGCGAGGATGAGCGCCGCACCGACGATCATCGTCAGTGTGATGTCCTCGCCCAGCACGAACCAACCCAGGAAGACCGCGACCACCGGGTTCACGTAGGCGTACGTCGTGACCCGCGACACGGGCGCGTGCTGCAGCAGCCACGTGAACGCAGAGAAGGCGATGAGCGATCCGAAGACGATCAGATAGCCCATGGCGACCAGCGACCGCGCGGACCAGGCCGAGGGGTCGACATCGCGCAGCTCTCCCGTGAGCCCGGCCGCCACGAACCCGAACAGGCAGCCCGCGAGGAACTCGTAGAAGGTCGTCACGAACGGATCCGCGGCAGCCGCCGCCGACCGGAGATGACGCTGCCGTACGCCCAGCCGAGGGTCGACAGCAGCAGGATGGCGATGCCTCCGGGTGCGACACTGCCGCCGATGCCCAACGGCACGATGAGCACGATGAGGCCGCACATACCTCCCGCCACGCCGATCATCTGGGTGCGCTGGATGGTCTCCCCCATCAGACGACGCATCACCAGCACGACGAGCGGGATGACACCGATGATGAGCGCCGCGAGCCCTGAGGGCACGGTCCGCTCGCCGAGCATCACGCCCCCGTTGCCCACACCCAGCAGCAGCGCTCCGATGAGCAGCGCGCTCGCAAGCTCCGCGCGGCTGATACGCAGCACCCGGGGACCTTTCCGGACCACGAGGAACAGACCCATGATGAGCGCCGCGACACCGAACCGGAGTCCCAGGGAGAGCAGTGGTGGCATCGTCTCGATGACGATCCGGATGCCGAGGTACGTCGAACCCCAGACGACGTAGACGATGAGCAGCGCGCCCCAGACCTGCCACGGCTGCGCCTCGCGCGCCGGCGTCTTCGCGGTCAGGACGAGGGCGTCATCGGCTGCGGTCACGATGCAAGCCTATCGGAACTCGTGACACCGGCTGTCAAGGCCGGAACGGTGTCGACCGCGGACACGGGATGGCCGGACACGCAGGGGCATCCGAGTACCGAGGCCACGCTCCGTACACCGCTCCGTACCGGTACGGATGTCGACCACCGGCCGCGTACGGCAATCTATGGCAGTCGACGGGCTCACCCGACGATCTGAACTGATAGCAACTAACTCATTCAAGACCCTTCACGGCTGGGTCAGCGATGAGCGAATAGAGCCGGACCCGCTGGGGCGCGGTCCGGCTCTTTCTTGTCCCGCGTGGCCACCCCGCCCGATGGCGGCGGCGGCGCGCCCGGCGGTGAGGCCGGGGGAGGTGGCTATCATCGAGCGTATGGGTCGTGAGAGTGGCTCCCTCGACGGGCTGAGACCGCGCCGGTTCGACCTCGTGCTCGTAGGCGCGGCGGTCCTCATGAGCCTCGTGACGATCATCCTTGCCGCGGACGTGGACATGCGGCTCGTCGTGTTCGACCGGACGCTCGATGTCGCAGTGACCTCGCTCACGATGCTCGCTGCCGCGGGTCTGGCGCTGCTGACCATCCCCCGGTACCAGGAGAGCGGCCGTCTGTCGCTGCTGCTCCAGGGTTCGGCATTCGTGCTCGCGGCCACGTTCAGCGGCCTCACCGTGGCGCTGGTCCTGACCAAGCTTGATGCGCAACTGGGCATGACCCTGGGCATGCCCGAGCAGCTGCCGCTCTATGTCACGACCGTGACCAGCCTGATGCTCGGCGGTCTGTTCTTGCTCGCGAGTCTTGCCGCAGTTCGGCGCATCCACACGCGGGTCGCGCGACCACGCACCGCACTGCTCCTCCCGGTCGCGCTGGTGCTGGCCATCACGTTCGTGGCGTACCCGCTGCGCGGGCTGCTGCCACCGCTCATCGATGACGATGGCATGCGGACGCTCGTCGCTGACACCTCGGGAGTGGGCCGCCTCGACGGCATCACCCCACTCGCCATCGGCGCGGTCGTGGTCACCGTGCTGGTGCTGATGGCGGCCGCGATCCTGTTCCGCTTCAGCTACGTCGAGCGGGGGACCCCGTCCGACGGATTCCTGGCCGTCGGCCTCGTGATCCTGGCCTTTGCGGAGCTTCAGTCGGCCTTCTATCCCAGCGTCTATACGGGCCTCGTCACGACCTCGGACATGATGCGGTTGATGGCATACGGCGTCCTGTTGCTGGGTATCGGTGCGGAGCAGCGCGCCGACCTGCGCGCCCTGCGACAGGCATACACGGCGCTCGATCGATTGCGGGTCACGGAAGCGGAGCGTGCCGCGCTGGAGGAGCGGTCGCGTCTGGCACGCGAGATCCACGACGGACTCGCCCAGCACCTCTGGTTCGCCAAGCTCAAGTTCGAGCGACTCGCATCCTCGGTGTCGGAGGAGGAACGGCCCCTTGCGGGCGAGGTCGGTCACGCGCTCGACGCGGCCATCGTCGAGGCCCGTCAGGCGCTCATCACGATGCGCACGAGCCTCGATGCCGACCTGCCGCTCTCCGAGATGCTGACCCGGACCGTCGATGACTTCGGGCTCCGCTCTGGACTCGCAGTCACCTTCTCCGCGTCGCCCGGCCTGCCCACGGCGTTGCCGCCGCGGCAGCAGATCGAGTTGTTGCGCATCGTCCAGGAGGCGCTCACGAACGTCCGCAAGCACGCCGACGCGACCGTGGCACGCGTGCGGGCCGATGTCCAGGGCCGGGACATGACGGTCGCGATCTCCGATAATGGCCGCGGCTTCGAACCGGCGACAGCGAGCGACCGCGGACTCGGGCTGCAGGGCATGGAGGAGCGGGCGCGACTGCTCGGCGGCACGCTCCGGGTCACCTCGGAGCCGCAGGGCGGTACGACCATCGAGGTCATCGTGCCGCTGCTGGTGCCGGAGTGGTTGCCCACCATCGACGCGGACGCGGTCACCGCCGATCCGTGGCTCGCCGAGGACGAGGGGCTGGACACCCCGAACGGCGACGCCCTCGACACGGCGGCGGCGCAGCTGCTCGTGACGACGACGGAGGCCCCGGTCTCTCGGCCAGTGCCATGACGGATGCACGGGAACCCGGCGGCTGGTCGGCCGCCGCACCCTCGGGAACGCTGCGCGTGATGCTCGTCGACGATCATGCGCTGGTCCGGGCGGCGGTGCGCCAGGCGATCGACAGTGCCGGCGTCGAGCTGGTCGCTGAGGCAGCGACGGCCGAAGATGCCTTCGCGCTCGCGCTGTCCGTGCGTCCGGACGTGCTGCTCCTGGATATCGACCTGCCGGGCATGAGCGGCATCCAGATGCTCGAGGAGCTCGGACCGCGATTGCCGGACACCAAGATCGTGATGCTCACGGTGTCGGATTCGGAGCGCGACATGCTCGATTCCATCGGCCGGGGTGCCGCTGGCTACCTGACCAAGGACCTCAGCCCGGAGGCGCTATTGCGGTCGCTTCGGGGCACCCAGCGGGGCGAGCTCGCGATGTCCCGTCGATTCGCGGCGCGCGCCATCCGCCACTTCGTCGAGGTCGCGCGACGCTCACGCGGGGCGGCGGCGGTAGGTGCAGGCGGCGGCATCGTCGAGGGGTTGAGCCCGCGCGAGAACGACGTGCTCCGGATGCTGGCGGAAGGGCTCACCGACCGCGAGATCGCGGCCGCCCTCATCATCTCGCCGCGTACCGTCGAGACCCATGTCTCCAACGTGCTCCACAAGCTCAACGTTCGGAACCGCGCGGAGGCCGCCCAGCGCTATCGGGAGAGCGGCTGACCCGGCACCGTCCGCGCGGCTATACCCCGCCGACCTCCACCCAGCGTGGGTTGGGTCGCGGCCACTGCTGGTCCGGGGCATTGTCGATGCTGTCCTCGAAATCGGGATCGTCACGACCGCCCGGGTAGTACATCCGCTCCGCCGTGGCAGCCAGCGCATAGGCCCGCGGCGTGCCGAGCGCCGCGCGGCGCACCGTGAAGGTGATGGTGCCGCCCTTGACCGTCACCGATCCCGGGAACGCGTCCCCCGACTCGATGCGGCCGGTCAGTCGATCCTCCAGCGAAGCCGCGTACCCGGTCTGGCCATCGATATCGTTGCTATAGATGAGCTTGAAGTCGGGCTGCCCGTCGCTGTCGATGTCGATGACGATGGTGTAGATGACCACCTCCACCCCGGGATCCATCCGGGCAGGCGGGCCGTTGACCAGGTCCAGCTGGATCTGGAGGCGGCGGTTGGCGATGAGCGACGCGTCGAGCCCGGTGATGTCCGCGTAGCCCTGGCTTGGGATCAGCTGGCCGGCAGGGTCGACGACATCGTCACTGCCGTCACTGATGCCGGCACTGTTGGGACCCGTGTCGGGCGCGTCGGGTGGCGGGATGACGAGCGCCTGCCCGACCGCGATCCTGTTCGGGTCCGTGATCTCCGGGTTGGCCGCGAGCAGCTGGCCGATGGTCAGCCCGAACCGCTGGGCGATGGCGTGGAGATTGTCCCCCGACCGGACGCGGTAGACGTGCGCGGTCGGTACGGGCGACGGGGTGGCGGCGGTGCTGACGCTCTGGCTCGTGGCCGGGGTCGCGCTCGGCCGCGGCGGGGTCACCGTCACGCAGCCGGCGACGAGGACGGCCGCCAGCCCCAGCACAGAGCTGCCGCCGAGGGTCGTGCGTCGGGACGTGACCGGCATCGGCGACACGGTCATGCGGGCTCGGCCGCCGTCCCGCCAGCGAGCACCGCGTCCGGGCCACCCCCGAAGCGATACAGGCAGAGGCCCAGCACCAGGCAGACACCGGCGCCGATGACGAAGGACATGAAGGGCCACGCCCGACCCATCTCCCACAGCCAGCCGGCGCTGAGGGTCGCCACGATCAGACCGATGGTGCCCACGGCGCCGAAGATACCCTGCGCGGTCGATGAGCGACCCGAAGGTGAACCGAATGCAACCAAAGCGTAGAGGGCTGGCAGCAGGAACGCCTCCGCGACACCCTCGACGGGCGCCATCGCGCTGGGCAGGAGAGGCTCGGTGCTGATGCCGTAGACGACGCCCGCGAGGCAGATGACGAGACCTCCCGCGGCGGCGAAGCGGATAGGCCCGTATCGGTCGACGAGGCGACCGGCGAATGGCGAGAGGATCATCATCGGCAGCCCGAAGATGGCAAAGGTCAGACCGACCAACTCGATGGACGCACCAAGGTCCTGGAGGAAGAGGCTCCAGATGACCTCATAGACGCCAAAGGCGAGCGAGAACCCGAAGTTCATGATGAGCGCCACGCCCAGGCTCACGTTGAGCAGGTCACGCAGGGGCGCACGTTCCAGGCCGGCCCGCTCATCGGGAGCAGGGATGCCCGCGGTGCTCGCGGTGAATGGCGGCTCGTTGGGCGACACACGTTGGAGTGGCCGGTGCGCGATCGGGTCGGGCGTCGGTTGCGCCGATGTCGGTGTCTCGACGACATGTGGTGCCCCGGGCAGCGTGAAGGCCAGGACGCCTCCAGCGATGATGGTCAGCACGCCCGTGAACACGAACGGGAAGGCGAAGCCGCCACCCATGGCTGCGCCGAACGCGCCGATGACCGGCCCCAGCACGAAGCCACCCATCTGGAATGCGGAATAGATGCCGAACGCCTCGCCGCGCTCGCCCTCATCCGTGGCGTCCACGATCATGCCTCGGGCGGCGGGATCGTAGGCACCGGCCGCGGCGCCCGAGATGAAGCGCAGCAGGAACATCGCCGCCGCGGTCGTGAACACGAGCGGCAGCATCGTCGCGATGCCCAGCACGATCGCGCCGCCCACCAGGAACGGCTTGCGCGACGTGCGGTCCGCAAGGTAGCCGAAGATGGGCTCGAAGATGAGCTTGGCGATGGACCACGCGGCCGCGATGAGACCGAGCGTCGGTACATCGATGCCGTGCTCCACGACGTACATCGGGAGCACCGGCAGGAGCGCGCCGAAGCCGAGCAGGATGATGAACTCGGCGACCAGGATGGGCAGCAGCGGCCGCCACCGATGGATCCAGCGCCGAGTGCCTGCGATGGGCGAGAAACCCGAACGAGAGGGCGAGCCTCCGGGTCGGGGCGTGGAGGAGGTCACCGCCTCAGGGTAGCCGAGCCGTGGTGCGGCCTACCTGAGGTCGACGCGCACGATGCGGTGCCGGATGCGTCCCGGATGACGCGTCCCGGATGACGCGTCCCGGATGATCCAAACGACGACGCAGCGGAGCAGCATCCCGGATCGGCGATCCTGCCGGGGGCTTCCGTCGCCGTTCTGACGCTGCCGAGAGGGCACTCGACGACGGAATGGCCGTTTGGGATCCGCCCGGCCCACTGGTAGCCCTGTCCGTCGACGTTTTGATGCTCCAGTGATCCGTCGGCAACCGACCAGCGGACTGCGCGTCGATGGCTGGGGAGCGCGCGTCGCCGAACGCTCCACACAGGACGCGGGCGGGAGGGGCCCCACATCTGCGAGTCGACTCGGTGCATCACGCCGGGCGCCGGGCGTCAGCCACCTGTTGATGCATCAAGCCGACTCACGAAAATTGTGGCGCGGCCCTGGCCATGGAGCGCCCAGCGCACTGGTCCGAGGTAGAGCGGCGGCGGCGGTCCGCCTACTTTGCGCGGCGCACCTGGAGCGTGCCCGCGTAGTAGGACTGATCTGGCTGGGTATGGTCACGTTCGCCAAACAGGCGCAGGTGCAACGCCCAGTGAGGCGGCAGACCGTTCGTCACCTCTTCTGTCTGCCCACGCTGCGTGGAGATGGCGGTCCATGCACGCTGTGGCTCGCCACGGGTCTCGTACTGCGTCTCGAGGTTCAGGAGCGCGTACCCGGTGTTGTGGATGCGCAGCAGGTACGTCAGCGGCTGGTCGCTGAAGTTGTTGATGGTGTGGTACAGGCTCTTGTTCTCACCGAAGTTGCTCTCGACCGACCCGTCGAACGACTCCTCGGGCACCCAGCCCTGGTTCTGATCGAGCGGGATCGCCGTGCCGCCGTCCTCGGGATCGCGCTGGACGGTGTCACGCTCGATGAGCGACCGCGTCGCCTGATTGCCCGCGACGCGCTGCAGGTTGGCGACCCCGCGATCGGTGAGGACCGCGCCCTCCGACGCGACAGCCGCCCGGCCATCGAGGCTCAGTGATTCGGTCGCGTGCTTCGTGTCATCGAGCGCGTCCTCATCCGCAGCGTGTCCTTGAGCGACTGTCCTGCGGCGTCGTCCGGTCACATCCACCTCCGTTGAGTGTTGGATGGTAGTGTCGTGGACGGCCGGCAGGCACTCGTGCCACGCAACCTGTCACGTCGACTGGCTACCATCGCCATCGAATGCAGCTGATCGACGGCCGGCCCGTCTACTCCGCGACAGACCTGGTGGGCTTCCTCGAGTGCGAGCACCTCACGGATCTGGAGCTGGGCGCTCTCGCGGGGCATATCGAGCGGCCCGTGCGAGCCGATCCGGAGCTCGACCGCATCCGGAAGCGCGGCGAGCAACACGAGGAGCGGTACCTCGCGACGCTGGAAGCGGATGGCAAGCAGGTCGCGCGTCTCAAGCTGCCGGCGGAGGGGTGGACCGGCGGCCGAGGCGAGCGATACCAACACGCCGCGGACGAGACGCGCGCGGCGATCCTCCGCGGGGACGAGGTCATCTATCAGGCCTGCTTCTTCGATGGCACGTGGCTGGGGTTCGCGGACTTCTTGCTGCGGGTGGACCCGTTACCGGGCGCCCCGACTCCGCCGCTCGGCTGGTCGTACGAGGTCGCCGATACCAAGCTGGCGCGTCACGCCAAGGCATCTGCCCTGCTCCAGATGTGCTCGTACGTCGAACAGCTGGAGGCGATCCAGGGCGTCCAGCCCGAGTGGATGCACGTGGCGCTGGGTGGCAGCAAGCACGAGACCGCGAGCTTCCGGGTCACGGACTACATGGCCTACTACCGGACGGTCAAGCACCGATTCGAGGGATCGGTTGCGGGGCAGCACGCCTGGCCACCGGCGACCTATCCAGATCCTGTCAACCACTGCGACGTGTGTCGATGGGATGAGGTCTGTCGCGCTCGACGACGGGCCGATGACCACCTGTCTCTTGTCGCGGGCATCACCACGCGTACTCGCACGGAGCTGCAGGGATCGCGGAACGTGCCCACCCGTCGAGCGCTCGCGGTCCTGCCGCTGCCGCTGCCGGCCCTGGACAACACCAAGCCGCCTGCGTTGATGCGCGTCCGGGAGCAGGCACGTCTGCAGGTCGAGGGCGAGGACGAGCATCGACCGAAATACGAGCTGCTGGAGCACCCGCGCCTGGCGGATGGGGGGCTCGAACCGGACAAGGGCCTCCTGGCTCTGCCCGAGCCCGACCCCAACGACCTGTTTCTGGACCTCGAAGGCGACCCGTTCGCGCTCGATGACGGCATCGACTACCTGTTCGGCATCTGGGAGCCAGCGCTCACGGACCCGGTGACCGGCGGTCCGACGTTTCACGCCATCTGGGCACGAGACGAGCAGGGTCGCGTCACGCATGCGGCGGAACGCGCCGCCTTCGAGCAGGCGATGGACTTGATCGTGGACCGCCTGGACAGGCACCCCGACATGCACGTGTACCACTACGCACCGTATGAGCCGACCGCGTTCAAGCGCCTCATGGGCAGGTACGCGACACGCGAGGTGGGGGTGGACCGGCTGCTGCGCGGCAAGCGGTTCGTGGACCTGTACCGGGTGGTCCGCCAGGGCATCCGGGCATCGGTCGAGAGCTACTCCATCAAGAAGCTGGAACCGCTCTATGAGTACATCCGCGAGGCGGACCTCAAGGATGCCGGCAGCTCCATCGCGGCGTTCGAGGGGTGGCTGGAGTTGGGCGGCGAGACAGGGGACCAGGAAGGGATCCTGGACCTGATCGCCCTGTACAACAAGGACGACGTCATCTCCACGCTGAGCCTGCGGGATTGGCTGGAGGAGCGGCGCACCGAGCTGGCTGACCGGCTGCGGGCCAACGGCCAACTGGTGGGGGATCTGCTTCGTCCCGGCCCCGGCAAGTCCGAGGAGGGGCAACATCTTGCGGCGTGGCTCCAACGGGTCAAGGAGGTCGCCGATCCGCTGCTCGTCGGGGTGCCGCTGGAGGCCGAGGCGCATCGGACGCCGCCCGAGCACGCCCGCTGGCTGCTCGCCCAGCTGCTGGGTTGGCATCGGCGCGAGCAGAAGGCGGCATGGTGGCGTTACTACCACCTCATGGGCGACCTGACGGATGAGGAGCGCGTGGCGGAGGCCGAACCACTGGGCATGATCGATCTCATCGGACCCGAGGACGGCACCGGCAAGCTGTTCCGCTACTCCTTCCCGGAGCAGGAGCACGACATGGAACCGGGGGCCGACGCCGACGACCCGGCGACCGAGAACGCGGTCACCGTGGTGGACGTCGACGACGAGACCCACCAGGTCGTGCTCCGTCACAAGCGGGGCCGCGAAGGCATCCACCCCCGGTCGCTCGTGCGCTCCACGGTCGTCCCGTCGGCGGCCATGGAAGAGAGCCTGCTGCGCATCGGCGAGTCAGTTGTCGCGCACGGCATCGAGGGCGACGGGCGGTATCGGGCTGCCAGGGACCTGCTCCTCCGGACACATCCGCGCGTCGGCCAGGACACAGGCGCGCACCTGCGGATCGAGGGTGAGACTGCGGAGACCGCGGCGCGACGGCTGGCCCTGCGACTCGACCACTCCACGCTGCCCATCCAGGGTCCGCCGGGGAGTGGCAAGACGTGGACCGGGGCCCGGATGATCCTGGACCTGGTGCACGCGGGGAAGCGGGTCGGTGTGACCGCCAACAGCCACAAGGTCATCGGCAAGCTCATGGATGACGTGTGCCAGGCGGCTGCCTCGGATCCGCGGTTCACCGATCGAGAGATCCGGCTGGGCCAGAAGCCATCCGGCAAGGAGCAGCCGACGTGCTCCCTGGCCAAACCGTATGCCGAGAACGCGGACATGCTCGCGGCCATCCAGAGTGGCACGCTGGACGTCGCGGGTGGCACGGCCTGGATGTGGGCCCGCAACGAGTTCCAGGACAGCGTGGATGTGCTGTTCGTAGATGAGGCGGGCCAGTTCGCGCTCGCGAATGCCATCGCCGTGTCATCGGCCGCGGCCAGCCTGGTCCTGCTGGGCGATCCGCAGCAGCTGGATCAACCGACGCAGGGGTCGCATCCGCCGGGCGCCGAGCGGAGTGCGCTCGCCCACCTGCTGGAGGTCGACGGGGTTGCCCTGGCCACGATGCCACCGGAACGAGGACTGTTCCTGGAGCGGACATGGCGGATGCATCCGCTCATCACGTCGTTCACTTCCGAGATGTTCTACGCGGGGCAGCTGGACCCGGAACCCGGCAACGAACGGCAGTGGCTGGCAGGGACGGGATCGCTCGACGGCGTCGGCATCCGGTACCTGGCGGTGCCACGCGAGTCTCGCGATGACACCGCCTCCATCGACGAGGCGCGGCACATCGCCGACATGGTCCAGGAGCTGCTGTTGGCGGGCGCGGTGTGGACCGATCGATTGGGTGCCACGCGCGAGATGTCGGAGCAGGACGTCCTGGTCGTGTGCGCCTACAACGACCAGCGCGTGCTGGTCGGCACAGAGCTCGCGCGTCGCGGCTATCCCAACGTGCCGGTCGGCACCGTGGACAAGTTCCAGGGCCAGCAGGCGCCCATCAGCATCTATTCCATGGCCAGCACCAGCGCCGACGATGCACCGCGCGGCATGGACTTCCTGTACTCCCTCAACCGCCTGAACGTGGCAACCTCACGTGCCCGAGCGTTGACAGTTCTCGTCGCCTCACCTGACCTGCTCCGCGTACGCTGCCACACCCCCCACCAGATGCGCCTCGCCAACGCGCTCTGCCGCCTCGTGGAAGTGGCGGACCAGGCTTAGGAGAGCGCGACTCCATCGGCCTTTCGGCCCAGGAGGTCAGCCCTGCTCTGCCGCCCCGCGGACCACCGCCCGGAGGTGCTCGAAGTAGTCGTCAAAGCCGTCGAGGCGTCGCCCGCACATGCAGGTCCGGAGAGCCAAGTCGGCAACATCGTCACGGTCGATCACACGACGGATGATCTCAGCTTCGTCGGACTCGGACATGAATGGGCCGTGGCCTTCGAGCAGTTCCACTCCCGCTTGACCCGGTTGACGCACTGTCTTGGACACCCTCACTGCGACTTGACGAAACGGTACCCTGGCGCTGCTCAACCATCACAGGTGAAGCTTGGACCAGTTCGCCGGCGGTCAAACAGGCAAGCCCTGGACATCTGTCGAAGTGGAGGCGGTCGTCGCCGAATACTTCGAGATGCTTCGGATGCAGCTCCGGGGGGAGCGATACACGAAAGCTGATGTTGTCCGGGACCTGAGAACACGGCTGCCCGCGAGGTCGACTGGGTCGATCGAACTCAAGTTTCAGAACATCAGCGCAATCCTGATGGAGGAGGACGCCGACCGTATCGGCGGCTACGCTCCGATGCGCAACTACCAGCGCGACCTTCGAGATGCAGTACTGGCCAGGTTGGCCGGTGAGCACCGCCTCGGTGAGGCGCTCGCAGACTACGGATCCTCACCGCTCGTCGCCGCTCAAACCCATCGGCTCTCGACCGACGACGTACTCGTGTCGCCGCCACAAGCGCGTCAGCCTCGGGGCGACAGGTCGCGGGTCGATATCGTTGGCTCTCACCGCTCCGCCTTGCAGGATTTTCGCTTGAAGCAATTGGGCGACGCCGGTGAATCGTGGGTGGTCGACCTAGAGCGAGAACGCCTCCGTCGCGTGGGCCGCCCAGACCTAGCCGAACAGGTCGAGTGGACGGCACGCGAGAAGGGTGATGGGCTCGGCTATGACGTCCGAAGCTACTACCCGGACGAGCGCCTGCGCCTCATCGAGGTCAAGACGACCAACTATTCTGCCGCCACGCCGTTCTTGATCACCCGTGCCGAGGTCGCCTTCTCTGCGCGAAGCGCAGACCACTATTCGTTATATCGGGTCCATGGCTTTGCACGGGACCCGCGGATCTACGTCCTCGATGGGTCAGTTGCGGAACGAGCCCGTCTAGAGCCGAGCGTGTACTTGGGCTACACGATCTGACGCCGCGTCCCACTCCCGACGAGCTTGCCGCGGCGACCCAGGCGACCATCCCCGATCTCATCGGGCCGGGCCTGGATGTGCTGTTCGTGGGCATCAACCCTGGGTTGTACTCGACCGCGACCGGGTGCCATTTCGCGCGGCCCGGCAATCGGTTCTGGAAGGCGATCTACGAGGCCGGTTTCACGGACCGACTGTTCGACCCGTCCGAGCAGGACGAGCTGCCCCGACGTGGCATCGGCATCACCAACCTCGTGGCGCGAACGACGGCCACCGCGGCCGAGCTGTCGAAGGACGAGCTGCGCGAGGGTGCCCGCATCCTCGTCGACAAGGTGGAACGGTGGCGACCCAGGGCGGTCGCCTTCCTGGGTATCTCGACCTATCGGGTCGGCTTCGAGCTGCCCAAGGCAGCCATCGGCCGTCAGACCAGCCGTATCGCCGACGCCCAGGTCTGGGTGCTGCCGAACCCATCGGGCCTGAACGCGTCGTACCAGCTGCCTCGGCTGGTCGAGACCTACCGAGTGCTCCGCGAGAGTGTCGAGAGCCAGTCAGTGAACCGGTAGCGAAGCGAGGAAGTCCGCTGGACCCTTGACGGGCAGGCGATGGATGCCACATGTGATGTGCATCTTCGGCATGCACTATGCATGTATGATGGCGTCATGGCGACGTCCATCCAGATCAGGAACGTGCCCGATGAGATCCATAGGACGCTGCGAGCGCGCGCAGCCGCAGCCGGCATGTCGCTATCCGAATACCTGCTGGCAGATATCACGCGCCTGGCCGAGCGCCCGCCGATCTCCGACGTCTTCCAGCGGGCGGCGGCACGCTCTGGTGGTGTGACGAGCGGCGCGATCGTGGAGGCCATTCGCTCGGGGCGGGACCGTCCGTGATCGTGGCCGATACCTCGGCCATCGTCGATGCCCTCATCGGCAGACCGGGACAGCCGGACCTGCTTCGCCGGCTGCAGGGTGCCAGTGAGCTGCACGCTCCGCACCTGCTTGATGTCGAGTTCCTGCACGTCCTCCGTCGATTGCTGCGGACTGGGGCGCTGAGTCCGGATCGAGCCGCTGACGCCAGGCACGACTTTCAGGACCTGGCCATCGTCCGGTACTCCCACGAGTCCCTGTCCGACCGGATGTGGCAACTGCGCGAGAACGTCACCGCGTACGACGCGGCCTTCCTCGCGCTGGCGGAGACGCTGGATGCGCCGCTCATCACCTGTGATGCCCACTTGGCCCGCGCGAGCGGGCACCACGCCCAGATCGAGCTGTTTGCGACCACCTGAGCGATCTGGCTGCAGAGCGGGCGTCTCAGGCGCCGTGTCGCTGCGGCGCTACTCCGCCGCCGGGCTGGCGATCTGGATGAGGTTGCCGCAGGTGTCGTCGAACACCGCCGTGATCATCGGGCCCATCGCGACCGGTGGCTGGACGAAATGCACGCCTGCGGCAAGGAGTCGCTCGGCCTCGGCGTGGACATCGTCCACCCCAAAGGACGTGTAGGGGATGCCGTCCTCGACCAGCGCCGCCTTGAACGGGCCGGCCGCCGGATGTGAATCGGGCTCGAGCAGCAGCTGGGTGCCGTCCGGGTCCTGGTCGGAGACGAGGGTGAGCCATCGATGCTCGCCCATGGGGACGTCGACCTTGGGTTGAAAGCCAAGGACGCGGGTGTAGAAGTCGAGCGCCTTTGCCTGGTCGTCGACAAGGACGCTGGCCAGCGTGATACGTGGCATGTTCCGCTCCTCATTCGCTGATGGGCCATCGCTCGGTGATCGCCGCCAACGGCCGCGTGTCGAGGTGGTGGATCCGGTATCTGCCCTGTCGCCGGACATGGACGAGCCCAGCCGCGCCCAGGACGTCGAGGTGCTGGGTGATTGCCTGTCGTGTCGAACCCAGCCCGTGCTTCATGGCCAGCCGGCTGCAGATCTCGAACAGCGACTGACCGTCACGTTCAGCCAGCTCGTCCAGGATCGCCCGACGGGTCGGGTCCGCCAGGGCGAGGTAGAGGTCGCCGGCCATACCCAACTATAGGCAAGTCTGTACTTGCATGTCAACGGCAGTCCCACGGTCGCCGCGTCGCGCTCGCCCGGCCTCCTTCCGGTTTCGTCGGACGGCCCTCGGTGACTCTCCCGGTGCGGCTGCGGCGGGGCTACCGGTATATGCCGCGCAAGGCCTGTTCGGCCAGCGGGCGGATGGTCGCGTGGTGCGCCGACCATGCCTGCCACACCACCGTTGCCCAGTCCTGTACGGCATCTGGGAGAGTCGCCTCCGGGACCTTGAGCACATCGAGGATGGTGACCGCACCCAGGTCGCTCGGGGGCTGGAGCCACTCGAAGATCGGATCCCTGACCAGCAGCACCTGCTTGGCGCGGATTCCCTCTGCCGGGGTGCGACCGAGTTCCAGGACCAGGCAGATGGATGCGAGATGGACCGCGACCGACTGCGCCTGGCGTCGACCATCCGTGCCCGGATGCTGCGCCATATAGGCGTCCACGGCGAGCGCCATGATCGCGCCGAGCCAGGAACGGGCCATGGCACTGGCCTGGAAGCCGCCCCACGTCACCCAGCAGCCCGCGTTCGCACCAAGGTATGGATGCGTGGGGCCGTCGATGTCCGGCACCGGTGCCCGGCAGTCGGGGCAGGGAACGAGTCGGTCAGCGGCCATCCGCCGACGGTAGCAGGCTCGACTGAGCCGGTATGTAGGCCGCGATCGCCATGGGCATGTTGGCACCAAGCGAGGGACCGTCCGCGGCCGGCCTACGTGCGCTGATTCCGGAAGCTGGCCGCGACGATGACCAGGATGACGATGACGCCCGTCGAGATGAGCCGCGGGCCGGCGCCGAAGCCGAATGTGTTGAGCATCGTCTGGAGCAGGAACAGGAAGAGGGCCGCCCCCCACAGTCCTGGCACGTTGCTGAACCCACCGGCGACCGAGGTGCCGCCGATGACGACCACGGCGATCGATGTCAGCAGATACGTCTCGCCCATGTCCAGGGACGTGCCGCCCGAGAAGGACGCGAGCAGGAACCCGGTGACCGCCGCGAAGGTGGCGCACATCACGTAGCTGATGAAGCGCACGCGCTCGACCTTGACGCCGGCCAGCATCGCGGCGCGCTGGTTCTGGCCGATCGCAGTGGCAGACCGTCCGAAGATGGTCCGTGACAGCACCACATGCATGGCTGCCGCCAGCAGGATCACCAGCACCGCCAGCACCGGCACCCCCCAGACGTTTGTGGTCGTGAAGCTGCCCAGCGCGTCCGGCGGCGCGATCCTGAGGCCCCGGTTCCATGCGATGGCCATCGACAGGATGATCAGGCTCGAGGACAGCGTGGCGATGATGGGCGGGATGCGCAGCAGCTTGATGAGCCCGAAGTTGGCGACACCGACCCCCAGCCCGACGAGGATGGCCAGCGCGAACCCGACCGGGATGAGCGTCGCATCACCGTTCATGGCCTTGAGGGCCACGGTGCCGGAGAGGACCATCGTGGACGGGATCGACAGGTCAACATTGCCTGGACCCAGGGTGATCACGAACATCTGCCCGATGGCCACCAACGCGAAGAAGGTGCCGAACGCCAGCGCCGCGGTGAGCACGCCGCCTGAGGCCTTGCCGCCGGTGAACACGACGATGGCCACCCACACCACGAACGCGCCCACGTACGACCAGATCCAGGGCTTGCCGGCCGTGCGCCGGGCGAACGTGGCAAGGCCGCTCATCGCGATACCCCCTTCCGGTCGATCAGCACCCTGAGCGCCAGCACGATGATGAGGATCGCCCCCTGGGCACCGATCTGCCAGTCGGGATTCAGGTGGAGGAACGAGAGCAGCGAGCCCGCGAGGGACAGTGTTACCGCGCCGATGACCGCGCCGATGGGCGACACCCGGCCACCGACGAACTCGCCACCGCCAAGGATGACGCCCGCGATCGAGAGCAGCGTGTAGCTGGTGGCGATATTGGGATCGGCGGAGCTGGTGAGCCCGACGAGCGCCATGCCGGCCAGCACGCCTGCGAGCCCGGCGAGGGCGTACATGGTCACGGTGGCCTTCGGCAACGACCAACCCGCCCGCTCCACTGCCCGGGCATTGCCGCCCATGCCGCGCAGTACGGCGCCATACGGCGACCACATGAGCCCCACGTGCGTGACCGCCGCGATGACCACCAACGCGATGATGGGGAACGGCACCAGCGGCGGCTTCATGGTCATCAGGCTGCCCAGCCAGTCCGGCGCCTCGCCGCCGGGCGTCGGCAGCACGATGAGCGCGATGCCCAACCAGATGAACGACATGCCCAGGGTGACCACGATGGCCGGCAGCCGTCGCAGATGGATGAGCGCCCCGAGCGCGCCGTAGGCAACGACACACAGGGCCAGCGCGGCCACTCCCAGCACCGGCTGGTCATGGAGCCAGGTGGCCGAGATACACGCGGTCAGGCCGATGAAGGCGCCGATCGAGAGGTCGATGTCGTTGACGGTGATGATCAGCATCTGCGCGATCGTCGCAAGCGCCACGGGAACGGCGAGGTTCAGCAGCAGGTTCAGGCCGAAATAGCTCTGCGCCCGCGGCTGCACGATGAAGATCGCGCCCAGGATGAGGACCAGCGACAGCGCCGGCAGCAACGCCCGCAGGCGGCGCGGGTCGAGACCCACGCGACTCACGTTTCCGCCCGGAACGAGGCGTGCAGCACCTTGTCCTCGGTCACCGCCTCCCGGGGCAGCTCCGCGACGATGGCCCCCTCACGGAACACGTAGACACGGTCGCACTCGAAGAGCTCGTCGGTCTCGGTGGTGTACCAGAGGAAGGTGCGACCGCGGGCCGCCTCCTCCCGGATGATGCCGTACACCTCACGCTTGGTGCCGACATCGACACCGCGCATGGGGTCGTCCATGAGGATGATCTGGGCGTTCGAACCGAGGGCGCGGGCGAACAACGCCTTCTGCTGGTTGCCGCCGGACAGCGACAGGATGGGGTTGTCCATGTCGGCCGTGAGGATGGACAGCCGCTGCCGCCACGTCTCCGCCTGAGCGGCCTCGGCGAGCCCGTCGATGAGCCTGTTCTTGAGCAGCTGGCGCAGCGAGCCGATGGTGATGTTCCTGGCGATCGACCACAGTGGGAACAGGCCGTCGGTCTGGCGGTCGCCTGCGACCATCGCGACAGGGCCCGCGACATCGGCGTCGCCATGGGCGCCATCGAACACCCGGAGCAGCATCTGGGTCTGACCCTGGCCGCTCAGGCCGGCCAAGCCCACGATCTCGCCCCGACGGGCGACCAGGCTGATGGTCTCGCCAGTTCGGAGCCGGGTCTCGACCTGGGGCGCCTCGGCGCTGCGGTCGATGCCTGCCGCCACCAGCCCGGTCTCGGCATCCGTGACATGCCCCATCGCTGCGACCAGGGAGTCGCGGCTGAATTCCGCGGCCGGGCGCGCGGCCACCACGTGCCCGTCACGCATCACCACGATGCGGTTAGCGGTGGTCAGGATCTCGCCCAGCAGGTGGGAGATGAGAACGGTGCTCCCGCCCTCATCCGCGAAGCGGCGGACGAAGGACAGCAGCTGCCCGGCGACGAATGCGTCGAGGCTCGAGGTGGGCTCATCGAGGATCACCAGCCGTGCCGGGACATCCGTCTCGGTGAAGGCCCGCGCGATCTCGACCATCTGGCGCTGCGTGAGCGGCAGATCGCCGACGATGGCGTTGGCCGCGATGCCGTGGCCGGGGAAGATCCGGTCGAGTACACCCATGATCAGGGCGCCGGCCTCCCGACGCCAATGCCACCCGGTCAGGTGAGGGTGCATGATCCGGGCGTTCTCCGCCACCGTCAGATTGGGCGACAGCGACAGCTCCTGGAACACGCAGCGCACGCCGGCCGCATGGGCGGCGCGGACGGAATAGCGGCCGGTCTGGTCGGCGCCGCCGACCGCGATCGTGCCCGTGTCCGGCGCGAGCGTGCCGGCCAGGACGTGCATCAGTGTCGACTTGCCGGCGCCGTTGTGACCGACGAGGCCGACGCATTCACCGGGTGCGATGGTCAGGTCTACCCCGGCAAGCGCGTGAACGGCGCCGAAGTCCTTTTCGACGCCGTCCAGCTCAGCCAGGGCTGTCGAGCCTGCGCTCATGCCTGCCTTTGCTCCTGTCGATGGAGGTGGAAAGACCCGGCATGCGGGCCGATGCGCCTGAGCGGCGAGGAGCTACCGCTCAGGCGACATCATGGCCATCCGCGTGACGCGCGGTCACGCCAACGGTCGACGATCGGTCGGACTACTTCGCCCCGGCGGCGATCGCGTCCGTGATGATCTGCTCGGTCTCGGCTTGCGTGTACTCGTGGCTCAGGAGGCTGCCGACTTCGATGGTCGGGAGGATCGCATCCAGCTGGTCCTGGGTCACCTCCAGGGCCGGCACGACGAGGTCATGCGGCACAGTCTTGCCGGCGAGGACCTGCTGGGCCACCCAGAAGGCGAGCGTCGAGACTCCCGGGGCGATCGAAGCCGACCAGGTCTCGTAGCCGTTGGCGTCCTTCTGCTCCTTCCACCAGGCGAGCTCGTCCTGGCGATTGCCCATGATGATGATCGGCATCGGCCGGCCAGCTGCCGCGAATGCCGCGGCCGCGCCAGCGCCATCGCCACCCTGGTCGACCACGCCGACGATGTCATCGGGCATGCTCGGCAGGATGCCGGCGACCGCCGCCTGGGCCACAGGGCCAGACCAGTCACCCTCGACACTGCCGACGATCTTGAACAACCCATTGCTGGCGTCAACGCCGTCATGGATGCCCTTGCTGATGGCCGCGTCGATGGAGGTGCCGGCCAGTCCGGTGATCTCCAGCAGGTTGCCACCGTTGGGCAGCTTCTGGGTCAGGAACGCTACCTGGTCCCGGCCCATCTTCTCGAAGTCGACAGCGACCCGATAACCGCATGGCTCGGTCGCGAGTCCGTCGAACGAGACGACGACGATGCCGGCGTCGCAGGCCTCCTTGATGACGCTGTTGAGCCCGTCCGGGGACGCCGCATTGACGACGATCGCGTTGTAGCCCTGCAGGATCATGTTGCCGATCTGCTGAGCTTGCTCGGTGACATCGTTCTTGGCCGTCGTCTGCCCGTCGGCGACCGCGACCGCATGGTCGGCCAGCGCCTGGGCAGCGTTCTTCGCCCAGCTGAGCAGCATCGCCTGCCGCCAGGAGTTGGCGGCGTAGTTGTTGCTGAGGGCGATCTTCATCTGGCTGGTGTCACCCGCAGCCGGGCTCTGGGCGACCGCAGGCGCGACGACGGTCGCAGCCAACGCGGCAGCCAGCGCGGCAGTCATGAACTCCGTCCTCCGGCCCATGCCAATCCTCCTACCTTTGCAGCGCTCCGCGGTCAGGTGGGCCACCTGCCCACGCACCATCGGCGCGTCTGTCGGCGGGCACGCTAGCACAGAGATCGGATGATTGATACCCATTTGTTTCCCGTTCGGTACGTGATCGTTCCGGTGCTCGCGAGCGCCCGCCACTGGGCGGACGCATGCATCAACAGCGGGGTTGGCCCCGACTACGATGGCTGCGTGAGCAAGACGCCCGGTTGGCAACGACGCCGTCGTCACGTCGTCACGACTGGCCGCCAGGTCGGTCCCGAAGGGCTGCCGCGCCCCAAGCCGATGCGCGAGCACGTCGATGCCCGGGAACGTGAGGCCGTGGCCGCGCCGCTGCGCGCGATGCTCGCGTCGATCCCGGAGCGACAGCGCATCGTGGCTCATCTTGGGCCCACCAACTCCGGCAAGACCTACGCCGCGCTCCGGATCCTGGCAGCGGCACGATCGGGGTCGTATGGCGGGCCGCTCCGACTCATGGCGCAGGAGGTCTACGAAGGCCTTGCCGGGGAGCTGGGCGCGGAGATCACCGGGCTGCGGACCGGGGAGGAGCGCATCAACCCCGAGGCCCCGTTCGTGGCCTGCACCACGGAGCTGCTCGTGTCGCGGGACGTGGTGGTCATCGATGAGGTCCACTGGCTCGCCGACCGGGAACGTGGGTCGGCCTGGACCCGGGCGCTGCTGACCCTCCCCTGCCAGGAGCTGCATCTCGTGGGTTCGGCGGACATCCTGCCCGCGCTCCGCGCGGCCTTCCCGACACTGGAGGTCCGTGCCTACGAGCGCCTGGCGCCGCTGACCTTCATCGGACCGGTCCCGATGGCGGCGATCGTCCCGGGCACTGCGGTCATCGCGTTCTCGCGCAAGGCGGTCCTGGCGCTCGCCCGCGAGCTGTCACGGAAGCACCCGGGTCGTGTCGGCGTGCTGTACGGCGCGATGCCCGCCGCCGAGCGGCGCCGCCAGGCCGAGCGGTTCCGACGTGGCGAGTACGACGTGCTGTGCGCCACGGACGTGCTTGGGCACGGCCTGAACCTGCCCATCCGGACCATCCTGTTCGCCGAGTCGCGCAAGTGGAACGGCACCGAGCGCGTGGACATCGAGCCGTGGGAGGTCGCCCAGATCGCGGGGCGTGCCGGCCGATATGGCATGCACGATGCCGGCGAGGTCGGCACGCTCACTGGTCATCGATGGGCGGAGCCGAGGGGTGCGGTCATCGAGGCCGGCCTGCATCCCCGATACCTGACCGAGGACGGCCTCCCCTCCTTCCGCCACCTCCGCTCCGTCAACCTGGGGCCCGAGTTCGAGGATGTCGCCGACCACCCGCCCCAACGGTGGCCCAGCCTGCTGCTGCGCTGGGAGACCATCGCCCGGGGCCTCGTGGCCGCGGAGGTCGGCACCTGGATCCGCGTCGCGGATGTCCAGCCGATGGTCCGTCGACTCATGGCGCTCGGCGCCCGGACCCTTCGTCAGCTGTCGCCTGAGGACGCATGGTCGTTCGCACTGGCACCGATGGACGGCGACGCCCAGGCAGAGCTCATGGGCCGCCTCTCGGCGGCGGTGTCGAGCGGCGCGTCGCTGCGGGACCTGGTCGGCGTCACGGAGCTGCGCGGCGCGCCCGCGGGTGTCGCAGAGGAGATCGCCAGCCTCGCTTCGCTGCTCCGCTGGTTCACGCGTCGGTGGCCCGGCGCAGGTGGCATCTCATCCGATGATGCGGACCGCCTCGAGTCGGTCGCGGCCGATGCCGTGGGTCATGCCCTGGCGAGCGAGATCACCAGCAATCGATACGGCCAGTGCGAGACCTGCGGCAAGCCCGCCATCCCCGGGCGACCCCAGTGCGACAGCTGCTTCCGGGGCGGCGCCCGCCGGATTCGCTAAGACGAAGTTAAGTGGTTACAGGACGCGGTGAGCGTCATACCTTGTGACGACGGCTGACCCAGCCGTCAGCACGGGACGACATGATGCATCGAGATCTCGTGGAGCAGGCGCGGCGCGGGGACCATGACGCGTTCGAGGCGATGGCCTCGATCGCCTTCGATGGTCTGTACGCGCTGGCCCATCGCATCCTGCGGGACTTCGACCGTACCGACGACGCCGTCCAGGAATGCCTCATCCGGGCATGGAAGGAGCTGCCGCGCTTGCGCGATCCCGATCGCATCGAGGCGTGGCTCCGGCGCCTGCTCGTCAACGCCTGTCACGACGAGTCGCGGCGGCTCCATCGCCGCTCCCGGGAGATCCGGATCCTGCCCATGGAGCACCCGGACGGGAGTGACGCTGCCGCCGAGCTCGCAGACCGTGATGAGCTGGAACGCGGATTCCTGCGCCTGAGCATCGAGCAACGCGTGGTGCTCGTCATGACCCATTACCTCGGCATGCGGGCCACGGAGATCGCCGACACGCTCGACATCCCCGTTGGCACCGTCCAATCACGGCTTCTGTACGCGACCCGGGCCATGCGCGCCGTTCTCGAGGCGGATGCGCGGCCGTCCCTGGTCGCAGCGGGAGGGCGGCGGTGATGCACCGACCGTCGGAGCTCGACACCCGGCTTGCTGCCTGGCTCGAGGAAGGCCCAACCACCGGCCCGGACGAGGTGTTGTCGAGGACGTTCGCGCGGGCGCGCTCGACACGCCAGGTCCGGGACCGGTTCCACCTACCGACATCCCGTTTGAGGTTCCAACCGATGAATGCAGTATTCAAGATCGCGGCGGTCGCCCTGATCGCCCTGGTCGTGGGGGTCGCGATCGATCCCCTTCGGCCATCACTCCAGTACTCGGCAGCGGGGCCATCGCCATCCCCAAGCCCGGCACCCGTGCAGCTCCCGACCGTCGGCGTCATCGACGGGGGCACCTATTACGTCGACGCCGGGCGTGACATCGCTCCGGCGCGGTTCACGCTCGAGGTCCCATCCCGGTGGGTGGCGGACACTGGGGGCGTGGTCAATGGTGCTCCGCAGTTCCCGTCCAAGGGCTGGGAAGCCGAGGTCGGCGTCCAGACATGGATCCTGACCCACGTCTACTCGGATTCCTGCCACCACACGACCCTCGTCGATGCGGGGACGACGGTGGACGAGATGACGACCGCCTTGCTGGCCCAGGGATCGGTCGTCGCCTCTGGCCCGACCAACGTGACGGTCGCCGGCTACCCTGCCAAGCACATCGAGCTGGTGGTGCCGGCGGACCTCGACTTCATGACATGCGCCAACGGAGGCATCCGGTTCTGGCCTGGTCCCGGCCCTGACATGTCGTCCGGCATGTGCTGCTCGATCGGCCCCGGCATGACCGAGAGGATGGACATCGTCGATGTCGATGGTCACCGCTGGGTCATTGCCGCCAAGGTCGGCCCAGGAGCGTCGCCGGAGGACGTGGCCAAGCTCCAGGCGGTCCTGGACTCCATCCAGATCGACGCACCGGCAGCTCCGAGCGCCGCACCGGCGACGTCGACGTCGCCGTCGCCGTCGCCCTGACCAGGCGATCTCGGACACGTGGGCGGGTCATCGATGATCCGCCCACGTGTCCGGACAGCTCGTTGCGGTCACGCATGGAGAGAGGCAATGACAGAGTCCGATCCGCAGGCCCGCCGCTTCGCCGCCATTCCACGGGGATCCACCACGAGGCGCGTCGTCGGGATCTTGTTGGCGACCGTCCTGATGGCAGCGGCGACGCCATCCGCTTCCCTCGCCAACGAGGCTTCCCCGGCGCCATCGTCCAGTGTCCCAGCGATTCACGGCTGGGTCGGGGCACGAGGCGGTCCCGCCGGCCTCTACTCCTGGGTCGTCGGCCCGCTCGCCTGGATGCACCGGGTCCCCGCCGACTATCCGAGCTCGGGTACCGTCGAGATCACCTTTGGCACGATATCGGACACCATCATCGCCGGGATACCGCTGCACGACCTCGAACTACGGAGCCTCGATCCGGCAAGCCCGAATCCGGCAAGCCCAGATCCGGCAAGCCCCGATCCGGGTAGCACCGAGGGCGTCCTGGACGTGCGACTGCGGGCGTGGCTGGTGGAGGTCGACGGCACGAAGGTCGTGATCACCATCAAGTCGTTCCCCGATACCGCACCCGGACTCGTCGCAGAGGCCGAGGCGATCGTTCGGTCCATCCAGCTCGATCCCAGCGGCGTAGGCCCGGGACGCAGACTCGTGTTCCAGCTGCCGGATGGCTGGGACTCGGGCTAGGTCCCGGTCACCGACACGCGGGACGTGACCCTGATGCCGCTGTCAGGGTTGGCGTACCTCCCGCTCCATGCGGCAGCGCCGCGGAGACAGCTGACCTGCGGGCGCGTCAGTCCTCGAACCGCGGGTCGGCGAGGACCACGGACGTCTCGATCTGGCGCTCCGGGATGTCCCAGTACCGCTGCAACAACCCGGTCTTGCGCTCGGGCGACGCCTGGCTGAAGCCATTCCGAACGTAGAAGCGGATCGCCCAGTCGGCGTCGGACCACGTGCCAACGAGCATCCGACGCGAGCCGAGCGTTCGAAGATGAGCCAGCAACGCCGTCCCGACGCCGCGGCCCTGGCTTCGCGGCAGGACGTACGCGTGGCGGATGAGGTCGACATCCTGGACGTGCTGGATGCCCATGACGCCGATGAGCGCTCCGTCCGCCTCGAAGCCCCAGAACCGCACCCCGGCCTCGATCTCCGTGGCCAGGGCTGCCGTCTCCATGTATGGCTCGTGCCAGCAGTCGTTCGGGATGACGCCGCGATACGCCTCTGCGGCAGCGTTGACGATGGCGAGGATCCTGGTGCGGTCGTCGTCGCCACAGGCGCGGATGGATGCCACTCCGGCAGCCTAGCAAGATCCGGGCAGCGACCCGCCGCCGTCCCGAGCGAAGGACGGCGGCGGACCGGGATGGGAGGGGTGGTGTGCGAAGGTCAGCCAGCGGGTACGGCGACGCGGGTCGCCGTGGTCACACGATCGGAATCGATGACCAGCTCCGAAGGCGAGCGGGTCGGCACCGTGGTCAGGTCGATGCCGTGGATCGCCCTGACCTGGCCCACGAACCAGGCGGTGAAGGAGTCCTTGGCGCCCATCATCTGGCGGAACGCCGCCGCCGGGTCCGTGCCCTCCAGGGTCACGATCACGGTGTCGCCCTTGGGCGTCGGCTGGAGGAACGTTCGCTCGTGGACGCCGGCCTTGCGACGCGAGTCAGTGAAGTCCTTATGGCGGGGGCCATTGAGCTCGGCGATGAAGGCTCGCCAATCAGCGGTCTTGCCCGGCAGGATGGGGTACTCGACTGCCATCAACGACATGGTGCGCTCCGATGTTGAGCGGTGCCTGCCGCCGAACTGCGTCCGGCGTGGCTGCTACCGATGTCCGGCATCCTCGCGACGCGACCCTGAAGACATCGTGAATCGGGCGCCCGTCCAGGATTCACGAACCCTTCATGAGCGCTCCGCCAGATTCGGGAGACCGAAGGGCCAGGAGGAACCTCTCCTGGCACACCACCGAGGGAGGTCCATCGATGACGAACCAAGTCGCGCAGTACTCCTTCGTGACGGACTGGAACGATCGGGCAGTGCCCACGCCACCTGAGCTGGTGGACTACGCGCATCGAGCCCTCTCCATCTGGCCGGGACTCGACCGGGCACGCCTCCGACGCGCCCAGAATGACCCGTTGCGGATCGGCCGGCTGGTAGCCAGCCGCACCAGCATGCCCATCGAGTCCATCCTCGTCCTGCTCCAGGACGACTGATCGGCGGCCAGGGGCCGGCGATCGGGCCGCTCAGGCGGCAATCGGGCCGCTCAGGCGGGCCGCGTGATCGGGAGCCAGAACCAGAAGACCGATCCGCCACCGGTCCGATCCCGATAGCCGATGTCGCCGCCCTGCGATCGGACCGCCACCGCGGCGGTCGCGAGGCCCAGCCCGTGCGCCGTGGAATCCGGTCGTGACATGGCGAAAGGCTGGAACAGCTGGTCGCGATGATGCTCGTCGATGCCCGGCCCGTGGTCCGCGATCTCGACGAGGATCGACCGGCCCGCGATCGGCCACGGACGCGTCGACGCGAGCGTCGAGCTCCACCGTCCCTCCGACGGGCCCGTGGCGGACGGCGTTCGCCAGGAGGTTGCTGAGGGCCTGATGGAAGCGGACCTCGCTGACGCGCACAGACGTCTCGGCCACATGCTCGTCGATGTGCACGGAGCGGGCGCGCGCGATCGACTCGACATCCTGCTCGGCCCGGGCGACGAGCATCGGCAGGACATGGTCCGCGACGGCATCGTGCGGCCCGGCGGCCTGGGCGTCGGCCAGCCCCAGGAGCGCATCCGCCAGCTCCCCGAGGGCGATGGCGTCGCTTCGCGCCTCCTCGATCGCCGAGCGGGCCGGATCGTCCATATGGTCGCTGCGGAGCACCAGATCCAGGCGCATCCGCAGCGCGGACAGGGGCGTCCGCAAGTCGTGCGCTGCACCGTTGATGAAGGCGCGCTCACGTGTGACGCCGTCTTCCACACGCGCCAACAATCGATTGAGCGTCCGGGCGAGGTGACCGATCTCGTCATCTTCGTTCGCGACTGGTAGCCGCCGCCCGAGGTCCGCGGTGTCGATGGAGTCGGCCTCCCGGGTCATGTCACGCATCGGACCTAGCGCTCGGCCCGCGAGCCACCACCCACCGACAAGTGAGCCGGCGGCGCAGGCCACGCCGATGAGCGTCAGCAGCTCCGCCAGGCTTCGGGCACTCCGGTCGACCTCCACCAGGGAGCTGCCGGCGACGAGCATCCGGTCATTCGGAAGCGTGACACCGTAGAGGAGGTACGAGGGACCGTCCGCGGTCAGCTGTCGGACCGAGAGCCCGACCGGGATGGCTGGCTGTACGGCTGACGAGCCGGGACTGACAGATGCGCCCAGACCCGCCGGCGTCCCGGGGCCGGCGTCGAGCACGACGTCGCTGACTCCGACCACCACGGCGAAGATGCCCGGTCGAGGTGGCTCCAGCGTCTGCAGTGGGTCGCCTCCCTGCTCCAGACCACTCTCGATGTCCTCGGCATGGATCCGCAGCGCCTCCTGGAGCGACCGACGGAGGCTGCTGTCGAATTGCCACCAGACCCCAAGGCCTGCGAGCCCGATGAGCAGTGCGAATGTCACGCCATACCAGAGGGTGAGGCGGAGCCGGATGCTCATGTCGCAGGCGCGACCCCGGCCGGGTCATCCGCCCGCAGGATGAAGCCGGCGCCCCGAACCGTCTCGATCGATGGCGCCCCAGAAACGGAGCGCAGGGTCGCACGGACCGCTGAGACGTGGACATCGATGACGTTCGAGGTCCCCTCCCACGCCCAGTCCCAGACGTGCTCCATGATCGCCGTGCGAGTCACCAGTTCACCCTGGTGGCGAACCAGCAGTTCCAGGATGGCGAAGGCACGTCCGGCGATGGGCATCGGCTGGTCGTCGACCCACACACGCCGCGTCGCCGGATCGAGGCGCAACGAGCCGACCGTCAGGACCGTGGGCCGCTCGAGTCGACCGCGGCGGAACAAGGCTCGCAGTCGCGCATCGAGCTCGTCCACGGAGAACGGCTTGGACAGGTAGTCGTCTGCACCGGCATCGAGTCCCCGGACCCGGTCGGCCACCCCGGCACGGGCGGTGAGGACCAGGATGGGTGCCCAGACGCCGCTCTCGCGGAGTCGGGCGCAGAGGTCGATGCCGTCGCCGTCGGGCAGGCCCACGTCCAGCACGATCGCGTCATAAGGGACCTCATCGGCCATCCAGCCGCCGTCTTCGACGGTCGTCGCCACATCGATCGCATAGCCCTGACCGCGTAGGGAGGCTGCCAGCAAGGTGGTCAGCCGCTGGTCGTCCTCAACCAGCAGGATCCGCATCCGTCACCTCGTGGGCGTCGTCCGCGACGCAGCTGGGCTCATCGACCGCCATCCCCGCTCCCGGTCGTATGTTGGACCCCATCGCGTCTGCCGTCATGGGGACACTCCCCAAGGCTGTGGCTGGCCCTGGGGAGCACCACCGGTGAGCACCGACGTGCGATCACACCCGGTCCGTGAAGGGGACGCAAGCGATGAGCTTGCCGTTGTTGCGCACCGTGGCGGTGACGCCACGGTGATCGGCAATATCGGCCGCGAACGCGGTGGCGGACACGGTGGGCAGCGTGTGGGAGCGGCTGCCGGTTCCGTCCGGGAACACGGCATCGTGGGTCCACGCGGAGCCCACGAAGTTGGTCGGATCCTCGCAGGTGCCGCCATCCATCCGGATGGTGACGTTGCCGTTGTCGAGCCCGTGCAGCGTCCAGGCGATGGTGCCACCCGTGCGGGCGGCGTCGAGACGAACGGTGGCGGTCCCATCAACACCGCTCGCGTCGATATGGGCGGTGTAGGCGTCCTGGGACGCTTCCTTGTCCGCGGTCGTGGTGGCAGCGGCCACGCCGCTGGCGCCGAGGAGTACGGTCGCGGCGGCCGCGACCAAGGCGATGCGGAGCATGACGATCCTCCGACGGATGGCGGTCGGTCGGTCCGGGACATCCGGCTGATCACGACCACCGACCGTCATGCTGCGAGGGGCGCCTTGAAGCAACCGTGAATCGCATCCGTGGCTCCTGATGTGCGTACGATCTGCCCATGGCACGCGGCTGGACAGCATCAGGCTCCGGGGCGCTCGCCATCGTCGGTGCCTTCGTGCTCACCGCCTGTGGCGGGATGGCCACTGCATCGCCGAACGGTTCGACCGGGGTGACGGCGTCCGCTTCGCACGGCCCAGTGGGTACCACGCAGGTGGCTGGGTCGTCCGTCGCCGGACCGATCCAGCACGTGATCGTGATCATGCAGGAGAACCGCTCGTTCGACCACTACTTCGGGACCTTCCCGGGGGCCGAGGGCTTGCCCACGACGAACGGGGTGCCGTCGGTCTGCCTGCCCGATCCCGCCGCTGCGAGCTGGTGCCAGCCGTCGTTCCACCTCGCCGACCTGACGAACCAGGGCGGCCCGCATAGTCACACCGACTTCGTGGCCGACCTGAACGGCGGACGCATGGATGGGTTCGTGCGCCAGGCGCGCGCCGCAGCGACGGCCGCATGCGCGCGTCCGGGTGACGCCGCGTGCGCGGGTGCCACCGGGTCATCGGACGTGATGGGCTATCACGACCAACGCGAGATCCCCGCCTACTGGACCTGGGCCGCCCAATACGTCCTCCAGGACCACATGTTCGAGCCGACCTCGTCCTGGACGCTGCCGTCGCACCTCTACCTGGTGTCGGAGTGGTCGGCGAAATGCTCGAAGGCCGGCGACCCGATGAGCTGCCAGACCGACATCGAGCTGTCCGATCCGCCCACGTCGGGCGGCTCGGCGTCGCCCGGCAGCGGCCCCGACTACGTCTGGACAGACCTGACGTGGCTGCTGCACAAGGCCGGCATCACGTGGGCGTACTACGTTTCCGAGGGCGACGAGCCCGACTGCGCGCTGGGCGCCATGAGTTGTGCCCCGCGGCCGCAGCGGGCAGCCAGGCCCGGCCTGTGGAACCCGCTGCCGTGGTTCGAGACCGTGGCCGCCGACGGACAGCTGGGCAACATCCAGACCCTCGACAAGTTCCTCGAGGCGGTCCATGGGGGTACGTTGCCGTCGGTCAGCTGGGTGACGCCCGACAACGACGACAGCGAGCATCCTCCCGCGTCGGTCGCCGCCGGCCAGGCCTATGTCGTCGGGCTGGTCGATGCCGTCATGGATAGCCCGCTCTGGGACAGCACCGCCATCTTCCTCGCATGGGACGACTGGGGCGGCTTCTACGATCATGTCGTGCCACCGGTCGTGGACGGCCAGGGTTACGGCTTCCGTGTGCCAGGGCTGGTCATCAGCCCGTATGCCCGCTCCGGCTTCATCGACCACCAGGTCCTGAGCTTCGATGCCTACCCCAAGTTCATCGAGGACGTGTTCCTCGCTGGCCAGCGCCTGGATCCGGCGACCGATGGACGGCCCGATCCGCGGCCAGGGGTCAGGGAGTCGGAGCCGATCCTGGGCGACCTGATGGCGGACTTCGACTTCAGCCAGCCGCCACAGCCACCGCTGCGCCTGCCCATCCCCTCGATACCGCCCTGAACGCGGCGCGATCGCCGCACCGGCGCCACACCCATGGGGCCTCGATCAGCCGGCCCAGCCAGGGTCCGTCGTGGCGAGGTCGATCCATGATCCGCCGCGCCTCGTCGGGACCGGTGTCGGGCAGGGTCAGCAGGTCGACGAGCGCCCGACCAACGGTCACGATGCGGATGCCATCGACGACCGAGCCGCCAGTGAGCAGGACAGGGTCGAAGGGCGCCGAGATGACCACGTTCGCGGTCTCCGGCGTCACCTTGGTGAGGCCGAGCCGCGCCGCCAGGCCCGCAGGGTCGGGCGCGAACAGCGCCGCCAGGTGGAGCGCCATCCCCCTCGCGGTGTCGGCCGGGAGCACCCGTCGGGCGGCAATCGACCCGGTGGCCGACATCTTCTCCCCCTTTGGAAGGTGCCGGAACAGGGTCGCCAGCCCTCGCGGAGCGATGAACCAGCCGAGTCGCCGATTGCTCCGCACATAGGAGTAGTCCTGTGCCCAGCGCTCGACCAGCGCCCGGCGACGGACGGCGGTCACGACGCTCGCCTCCGCACGTTCGATGAACCCATCCCGATCGAGGTTGACGAGCAGCTTGCCCACGGTCGCCGGCTCGACGCCGAGCTTCACGGGCAAGCCCCGCGGATTGATGGGCAGCGTCTCCCGCAGCAGGATCTCGACCATGCGCCCGGAACCCCTGTCGTTGAGCTTCACGACCCCAGCGTAGCGGGTGGCACCGGAACCTCAGTCGGGGGTGTTGCGCATCGCGTCCGCGGCCATCGTGAAGTAGTGCTCGAGCTGGTCGCGGGCGTCGGCGGGCAGGGCCTGGCCGACCGAGGCAAGGGCACCGAGCATATGCACCAGCCACTGATCCCGTTCCAGGGTCCGGATCGGGAACGGAGCATGACGCATCCGGAGTCGGGGATGACCGCGCTCCGCGGAGTAGGTGCCGGGGCCGCCCCAGTACTGGACCAGGAAGAGCGTCAGGCGCCGACGGGCGGGCGCAAGGTCGAGCGCCTCGGGGTAGAGCGGCAGGAGGACCGGGTCCGTAGCCACGCCCTCGTAGAACCGGTCGACCAGGCGCACGAAGAATGCCTCGCCGCCGACCTGGTCATGGACGGTGGCCTCAGGCGGGGGCTGCTCCATCGGGCGAGTCTACGGCGCGCCGCCGGGAGAACGGGCGGAGCCAGTCGAAGGAGCTCGATGCCCGCTCCGGCAACCCGCGCTGGACCGCCACGACACCGGCGAGCATCGCGAGACCGTGGAACCAGAGCACCGGCAGGGCGAGTGTCGCGCCCACGACCACGGTCCATCGGCGGTCGGTCCTCGCGCCCCAGACGACGAGCGATGCGGCCGCGACGAGCCGCGGCCACAACGGCAGGGTCGCCGCGAGGGGCACGTCTGGCTCGCTCGTCTGGGTCAGGGACCGGATCCAGTCCGGCCACAGCCCGGGGGTGATGACCATCGAGACGACGATGAGCGCTGCGGTCGCGCCGAGGGCGACACTCAATGAGCGCCACTCCCGGCGTGCCGCGAACCAGAGCAGCCCGATGCCCGGCGTCACTTTCGTGAGCAGTACGAACGACCACGTCACCGGCCAGCGGAAGCCGAGCACGATCGCGAGTGACAGCAGCAGGTGGACGTTGCCCATCCGCATCTCCATCACGAACGGAGGGAACGCCAGGAAGGCGAGCCACCAGGGCCCGGCCATCCAGAGGTACGCCGCGATGCTCAGGACCACCCAGCCGACCACGAAGACCGTCCATGGGACCTGCGTGAACAGTGTCATCAGTGGCACGAACACGGGCGAGTAGCGGTAGATGCCGATGCCGGCCGATTCTCCGGGGCCAGCGTAGACCGGGTCGCGCGGGTAGCCCCAGTAGGCGCGAGCGTCGTAGCCCAGGTTGCCCGGGTCGTGGAGCGCACCCGAGACCACCAGCCAGATCATGATCAGCCCGAAGACGCTCAGGAACGCTCGGAGCACGAAGACCGGATCGATGGACCGCGTCGGCTGGGCTGTGGAGACGGCCATCTACGATGCGCCTCCGACCGTGGGGGCGACGCCGGCCGATGCATCCACATGCCTTCGCGGCAACCATGCCGTCATCCAGTCGAGCTGGCCGTGGAGCCGCTCCGGGAACCCGCGATGGAGCGCCACGATCCCGGCCAGCATCGCGAAACCATTGAGCCAGAGGACCGGCAACGAGAGGGCCGCCGCCACGAGCACCGTCCAGCGCCGGTCGGTCCTCGCTCCCCAGATGACGATGACCGCCGCCGCGACCACCCGGAAGGGCAGCGGGACCGCGATGGTGTTGCCCGACCCGGGCTCTGCGGTCTGACCCAGCGATCGGACCCAGTCCAGCCACAGACCAGGCATGAGCACGACGCTGACGGCTGCGATGGCCGCGGTGGCTCCGAGGGCGATGGCCAGCGAGCGCCACTCCTGTCGGACGGCGAACCAGAGCAGCCCGATGCCCGGCGTCACCTTGGTCAGCAGTACGAACGACCAGGTCGCCGGCCATCGGAAGCCGAGCACGATGGCGAGCGCCAGGATCAGGTGCACATTGCCGATGAACAGCTCGACGGCGAACACCGGGATGGCGAGCAGGGCCAGCGCCCAGGGCCCGGTCATCCAGATGTACAACGCAGCGGCCACGAGGAACCAGGCGGTGGCGAAGACCGGCCACGGGATGGCCGTCCAGAGGGTCATCAGGGGTACGAACACCGGTGAGTAGCGGTAGATGCCATAGCCTGCCGAGACCCCCGGACCGGCGTAGACGGCCTCGCGCGGGTAGCCCCAGTAGGCGCGCGCATCGAAGCCGAAGCCTCGGGTGCTGCCGATGGCCGAGCTGAACGCCCACCAGAGGACCAGGACGCCGATGGCGCTCATGGTCAGGTACAGGATCAGCCGCCAGTCGACGGCACGCAACTGCATGACCGCCACCGTCGCAGGTGTGGCCTGCGTGCACCAGCGGCCACTGGTACCGGCCGTGACCGGTACGCGGCGCCGGTCAGTCGAGCGTGTCGCCAGTCTCAAGCCAGCGGCACTGCTCGATGGTCAAGTCGAGCGACGTGGCAGCCCACGCGTCGCGCAGGGCGTCCTCGTCGCGGAAGCCGCCGAGTGCGATGGGCCGGCACGACTGGGCGAGCACCCAGGCGATGGCGACCTGGGTCGCGCTGGCACCCATCCGGGAGCCCAGCTCCCGGGCACGCTCGCGGCGCGCCCGATTGACCGGGGTGTCGTAGGCGTCGACGAACGGCTTGCCCGCGGTCGCGGCGTCCCAACCGGGCTCGAAGTAGCCCGATGACTGCGACGACCACGCGAGCAAGGGCACGTCGTTCGCGGCATACCAGGCCAGCGATGCGTCATCACAGGCATCGATGCACCCAGGGAACTGCGGCCCGGTCGGCGTCGCGAGGCTGAGATGGACGCTGCTCGCCGCGATGGGGGCACCACCGGTGGTCGCGGCGTACGCCATCGCCTGCATCAGCCGCCGCGTGGTCCAGTTGGAGACACCGATCGACCGGGCACGACCGCGCACGACCTCCACCTGAAGCGCGTCCACGATGGGCTCGACGGGCAGGCGTTCGTCATCGCGGTGGACGAGCAGCACATCGACCTGGTCGACGCCGAGCCGATCCAGGCTCTCGTCGAGGTCACCCGCGATCGACGACGCATCGAGGCGGGTCGTCCACGCGGGGTCGGGATGGGCACCCTTGGTCAGGAGCACGACCTTGTCGCGTGCGCCCGTCGCCCGCAGCCACTGCCCGATGACCTGTTCCGACTCCCCGAACCCGTAGCGGGCCGCGGTATCGATGAGCGTGCCGCCGAGGTCGACGAACGTGTCCAGCAGGCGAAGAGCCCGTTCTGCCCGCTCGAGTGAGAAGCTGGCCGACCCGAGGCCCAGCACCGACGGCGCAGGCATCCCCGGTGCGAACGGTCTGGACATGGGCCTCTCCTCAGGCGCTACGGGCAGGCAAGCCAGGCCAGTGTGGCAGTCACGAGCGCGATCACCCCGGTCGAGATGGTCGGTTCCGGCACCGGAGCGTAGAACGGGGAATGGTTGGTGGCGATGTTGGGGGCGTCGGGCCCACCCGCGACCGCGGCCGCATGGAGGTCGGGATCGGTACCACCCAGCAGCCAGTAGCAGGATGGGATACCGGACCCGGTGCCGAGGAAGCCGAAATCCTCGCTGCCCATGACCGGCCCCGGGTCACCGACCCGGGTCACCGGGAACGTCTCCCGGAATGCGGCCATGACCCTGCGCGTGGTGGCCTCGTCGTTGAGCAGCACGGGGAACGAGTCCCCCGGGGTCACCGACGGCGGACGGACAGCGCCCGAAGCGACGGCTTCGGCGGCGATGATGCGGTGGACAGCGGCCAGCATCCGCTCCCGCACCTCAGGCACGTAGCTGCGCAGGTTGACGGTGATGGTCGCCTCGGCGGGGATGATGTTCGCCTTGGTGCCGGCGTGGAACGTGCCCACGGTCAGGACACCGACATCGCTGCCGGAGATCTCGCGCGAGATCACGGTCTGGAGTCGCAGCACGGCGGCGGCAGCCATGACCACCGGGTCGATGGCATCCTCGGGTCGCGAGCCGTGGGCGCCCCGACCATGGAACGTGACATCGAGCACGTCCGAGGCCGAGAAGGCGGGCCCGGGATGGGCGCCCACGAAGCCCGCGGGGTGCGGGAAGACGTGCTGGCCGAGGGACACATCGGGACGGCCCAGTCGCTCGAACAGGCCGTCCTTCAGCATCCGCTCGGCGCCACCGCCGAGCTCCTCGGCCGGTTGAAAGAGCGCCATGACCGTCCCCGACCACGCCTCCCGATGCCGCGCGAGGGACCGCAGTGCCCCGATGAGGCAGGTCATGTGGATGTCGTGGCCGCACGCGTGCATCACCGGCACATCCGTGCCGGCGGGATCGATGCCGCGCACGATGGACGCGTACGGGAGACCCGTGTCCTCCAGCACCGGCAGCGCATCCATGTCGGCCCGGAGCAGGATGCTCGGTCCCTCCCCATTGCGCAGGAACCCGACGACCCCCGTGCCACCGATGCCGGTCGTGATGTCCTCGAGATCCATGGCACGCAGGCGGTCGGCCAGGAGCTCGCTGGTGCGATGCTCCTGGAACGAGAGCTCCGGGTGCGCATGCAGGTCCCGGTACAGGGCATGCAGGTCGTCGCGCATCCCCTCGAGGTCCGTGGCGACCCACGCGCCGATGTCCGAGCCGCTCATGCCGTCTCCTCCCTCGTCCTGCCCGCCCACCGTTCGATGGCCACTGCGAGGAAGCCGAAGCCCTCGGCCAGCAACCCTTCGTAACCGCTGGGTGTGCCATCCCAGAGCCGCCAGTCGAGCCCGGAGCCGATACCCCCGAACGCGCTGTCGTCCGCGGTCGTGCTCGCCAACGCCTCGAGCGCCCGGTCGCCTTCCGCCGTCATGCCCACCGCGTACAACGCGCGGAGGAAGCCACCCGTCCGGTGGTGGGTCGCGCCGCCCTGGAGGTATCCGCCGATGGGCAGTCCGAACACGACGCCACCCAGGTCCTGCTCCTCGATAGGGTGCAGGTTGATGGGGATACCGTTCGCCAGGTCGTGATAGCCGACCGCGGCGAACTCATCCCAGAGTGCCTCCATGGCCGCACGCGCCGGTCCCGGATCGAGCAGCCCGTTGGCGACCGCATCCCCGATGAGCATCGGATGGCAGTAGTCGTGTGGCGTGCCGTCCGGGGAGCGCCAGCCGATCGGCCACGCGGTGCCGGGCACCAGGAAGGTGGCCGCGTAGCTCGTCCGCAGCCGGTCGGCCCAGGTGTCCAGGTCCGCCGCCGCCGCCGTACGGTCGAAGCGACGGAGCCCGGACGCCAAGTGGCGGAGCGCCCCATACAGGACCGCGTTCGACCAGCCGTCCTTCCAGCCCATCGAGACCACATCGGCCCAGGTCGTGCTCCATTGGTGCTCGCCGCTGACGCCCCGGCGGAGGCGGCTCTCGATGAGCCCGTCGCCGTCCAGGTCCCGTCGACGCATCCGCTCGATGGCGCGCGTGATGCGCGGCTCGCTGGCCGCGAACCATGTCTGGTCGGTGAGCGCCAGGAGGCGGCCCAGGCCGTACAGCGCGTCCGCGCCCAGCATCAGGTACTCGTCCTCGATGACGAAGTCGCCGCGGCTGGTGTTGCCCGAGCCATATCCCGGTGCGCCGGTCAGCCAGCGCCCGATGGAGCACTCGAGGAAGCCCACCGGGTCGACACCGTCCATCGGCCGCGGGGCCACTGCGACGACGTCCGAGAGTGGGTCGAGCGACCCGGCGCAGTGCATCGAGGCGCCGTTGTTGGAGAACGTCGCGGTGTCGGCACGGAAGGCCAGGGCGGTAGCCGTGTGCCGGTCGATGGCGCGCCGGACGACCGCGGGCGCCCCACGCGCGACCGTCGCGAGGCGTGGTGTGCGCACCTCGAACCGTACCCAACCGCTGGCCTCGCCAGCCGGGATACCGTAGCTGCCGTCCGGATGGGGCGTCTCGGACAGCTTGATCTCCAGCGTGTTCGTGTCCAGCGGGCGCACCGAGTCGCTGCGCAGCAGGACATCGCCGCTGGCGCTGATGACCATGGAGCCGTGGCCCGGAAGATGCCACGTGGCGGTCGGCCGGACGTGACCGGTCTCGCCTTCCTGGACCACCTCACCCAGCAGGGTGCTCGGCGTGACCGTAGTATCCAGCGCGAAGTGCCACGCGGAGCTGTGCCACGCAGACAATGGTTTGTCTACCACGCGGGTCAACGCCACTCCGATGGCCTGCTCCTCGATCGTCCAGGTCAGACGATAGCGCACGCCGCTGTCCGCCAGCGTCAGGTCCTGGGTGACCTGGTCGCCGCGGACGACGACCGTGCCGCGCACGGCGTAGCCGAGGAAGCCAGCCGGCTCGACGCCATCGAGCAGCGTCAGCCGTGGACCCTGCGCCAGGTGGTACGCCTGCGGATCCCGGAGCACCGGATAGACACCCGCCGGGTAGAGACCCGTGCGCACGATGTCCATGCTCCGTGGCTGCTGCAACAGGTTGCGCTGCGTCCGCCCCGCTCCGTCCGTGTCGATGGCGAGGAACGCGAGCGTGGCCGACCGGAGCCGGAAGCCGATCTCCAGGAACCGGGTCCGGAAGCGGACCTGGTCGTGGCTGCGGCTGGCATGCACGCCGGGCGCCGGCTGGGCATCGAAGCCGGACGTGTCGGTGTCGAGAAGGCCGTAGGCGGGCCGCAGCCAGGGGACGGTGGCCTCGCCATCGATGAGGATGCCGGTCCGGGCCAGGTTCCAGGAGGGCCACTCGCGGTCGACATAGGCCTCGTCGATGACCGCCATCACCAGCTCCGACTCGAGCGCCACGTCGTGCCACAGGACCTCGTCCCGGTCGGGCAGATGGTCCGTGTGCCACGACCCGATCTCGACCAGTCGCCCATCCCTGTGGGCCAGCAGTCGGACCGACGCGGGCGCATCGAACTCGTGGCTGCTGGCGCATTTGTGGTAGCCGACGCCGCGCCGGATCCCGATCCTGCGGATGCGCAATGGGCCGGACACCCCCTGGACGGCACGGGCGTGGATGATGCGTCGACCGGGCTCGTCGTCGGGCCGCGGCGCCCAGATGGAGCGGCCGGCGACACGGACCGGGGACGCCTCCACGAGCTCCCATTCGGGGACCGCGAGTGGATGGTCGAGCAGGTTCCCCGTCCTGGGTCGCAACGTCATGAGCGCATCACCCCTTGATCGAACCTCCGAAGATCTCCGTCTTGAGCCAGCGCTGCGCCACCAGGAACAGCAGGAAGATGGGCAGCGCCACGATGATGGTCGCCGCGGCGGTGTCGGGGCCACCGGTCTTGAACTGGGTCGAGAACGTCGCGATGGCGGTCATCGCGGTGCGGGTCTCGCCACCGGGCAACATGATCAGCCCCAGGAGTACCTCGCTCCACTGCAGGAAGACATTGAGCACGAAGCCGACCGCGATGGCCGGGACAGCGAGCGGCAGGGCGATGCGCAGGAATGTCTGCATCGCGGATGCGCCATCGAGCGAGGCCGCTTCGAGCAGATCCGCGGGCAGGTCCCGGAAGTAGCTGTAGAAGAAGAGGCTGCTCCAACTGGCGAAGAACGCACCGTAGACGATCGCCAGGCCCCAGGCGCTGTCGAGATACGAGATGCCCAGCAGGTCCCGGAGCTGCAGCGCCTGATCGAACTGGGGGATGACGAGGGCGGCCACCGGGATGGTGAGTCCGCCCACGGCGATGGCCAGCAGCAGACCCCGCCCGGGCAGTGGGAGCTTGGCGAAGGCATAGCCGGCCAGGACCCCGAGGGCCGTGGCGATGGCGGCGCCGGGCAGCGTGATGGACAGCGAGTCACGGATGGCGCTGCCCAGGTCAGCGGCGCTCCATGCTGCCCCGAAATTGGCGAGGGTGAACGTGCCACCGATACCGGCTGGGTCGTTGATGAACCCATCGTTGGTCTTGAGCGCGGTGCGCAGGACCCAGAGCATCGGGAACAGGACCGCGAGGCAGGCCACGATCATCACGAGCCGGGCTGCCCATCTCATCCGGGCGCTCTCCCTCACGGTCGTCGCCTCACCATTCGTCGGTCCCGCGGAACCGTCGGAGGAGGAACTGGACCGAGAGCAGGAGGCAGACCACAAGGACGCCGATGACCGCCATGGCGGAGGCCAGCCCCAGGCGGCTCGTCTGGACGCCCGAGTGGTAGACCTGATAGTCGAGGGTCACGGACGCCGTGCCGGGGCCACCCTGGGTCAGGCCAAGGATCCAGGGGAAGAACGAGGTCACCGTGCCGATGGTCAGCAGCAGCAGCCAGAAGCGGGTCACGGGACCCAGCGCGGGCCGGTAGATGTGCCAGAGGAGCTGGCGCCAGCGGGCCCCATCGACGAGTGCCGCCTCGACGTAGTCCCTGGACAGAGACGAGAGACCGGCGGTGTAGAGCAGGACGCCCGTTCCCATCGTCGCCCAGCCGATGACCACGATGACCGCGGGCAGCACCCAGGTCTCCGACGACAGCCATGGCTGCGCCAGGGCATCGAGCCCGATGCTGCGCAGGCCCTCGTTGATAGGCCCCTGGTCCGCGAGAACGAGCCGGAAGGCGCGTCCCACGATGAGCGCGGGCAGCAACGCCGGGAGGAAGAGGATGGCGCGGACCAGGTTGCCGGAGCGCCGGCCGTGGATGATCACAGCGAGCAGGAACGGCAGGCCTACCCAGAGGAAGAGGCCCAGGGTGAGCACGAACGTGTTGCCGATGGCGCGGTGGAAGTCCGGCCAGTCGAAGAGGAACCCGAAGTTGTCAAGGCCCACCCACTTGGCCGGCCGGAGCCCGTTGTACTCGGTGAACGAGTAGTAGCCCAGGCGTGCGATGGGGGCATAGACGAACGCCAGCACGAGACCCACGAGCGGCGCGACGAACAGGAGCGCCTCGAGACCCGGGCGCCACCGACCAGCGCGTGAGAAGGGCCGGTCACTCGTCCGAGTGACCGGCCCCGCATCGAGCGTCATGAGCTCAGGCCCCGAAGGGCCCGCGATCAGTTGCCCTGCTGTGCCTGGAGACCGCTCAGGAAGCCGGCCAGGTCACCACCGACGACGGCCTGGGTCAGCTTCTGGAGCGCGTCGCCCTGGGCGGCCGCGCTGAACTGGTTCTGGATGACATCGGATGCGCCACGCCCATCGATGACGCCCTGGATGGCCTGGGCGCCGGCGCTCGCGTACTGCGCGAGGTCGACATCGCTGCGGTTGGGGAACTGGCCGCTCTGGGCGAGCAGGATCGACTGTCCCTCCTTGGAGGCGAGGAAGGCGATGAACGCCTTGGCCAGGTCGGGATTCCTGGACGCTGCGTTGATGCCGTAGATGAGGGTCGGGTTGAAGAACTGACCATCACTGGTCGCGTCGTCACGCTTGGGAGCGCCGAACACGCCATAGCCGTCCTTGCCGATCGCGGAGCCGTCCCACTGCTTCCAATTGGCGATCGAGGTGATGACGCCCGGGATCATCGCGACCTTGCCATCACCGAAGAGGGCCGCCTCGTCGGTGAACTTCTTGTCCGCGTAGTCCTCGTTCCAGTAGCCCGCCTTGAACATGTCCTCGATGGGCTGCAGCGACGCGAGCACGCGCGGGTCGTCGAGCGGGATGGCGCCCGAGCGGATGCCCAGGACGTCCTCGGGGGTGAAGAACTGGGGCGAGAAAGACGACCACGCCCACCACGCCAGCACCGAGTCCGCGCCGGACGCCGCGACCGGCACGATGCCTGCCTTCTTGAGCGCATCGGCCGCGGCCGTGAATTCGGCCCAGGTGGTCGGTGGCTTCTCCGGGTCGAGCCCGGCCTGCTTGAAGAGGTCCTTGTTGTAGTACCAGATGACACCCTGGCCACCGATCGGCACGCCCGCGAAGGTGTTCGGGTCTGCCGGGTCGATGACGCCGCCGCTCCAGCCGGTGAGCTCGCCGCCGAGGGCGCCCCAGTCCGCCTTGGTCGTGGGCGTCAGGGCGTCGAACACGGGAGCGTGGTTCTGGCCCGGCAGCATCTCCACGATGTCCCCGAGGGTGCCCGCACGCGCGCGCGTGGTGGCAGCAGACACGAAGTCGCCGAAGGGAACCACATCGAACGTGATGTTGGTGCCCGGGTTCTGAGCCTGGAACGACTGGCGAGCGGTCTCGAAGCCAAGGCCCAGGCCCTGGGTCAGGTCGCCCGCGTCCCAGCCGAAGAACGAAGCGTCGCCCGTCACCGCAGGCGCGCCACCAGAAGCGGCCGGGGACTGGGCAAGAGCCGCGCCCGCGCCCAGGGTCCCCACCATGAGCGCCGAAAGCGCCACCACGGTGAGTCCGCGGCTTCGCCGCGCGTGCGGGCGGGCCGCGCCCGCGTCGCTGAGATTGCCGATGGGCATGCTGCTGCTCCTGTGCGAGCTCCGGCCAGTGCTGGAACCGATACCAGCGAACGATACCATCCCGCAATGTGGCATGCAGTCTCCCGGCGCCTCAAACGGCCGATGACAGGCGTTCGCCGGCGTCCGAGTCGCTGGTGGCTGGCCGACTCATGCGCCCGACGCATGGCGTCGCGGTGCGCCTCGCGTCGAGGATGGGTTCATGACTCGCCACCCAGCTCGCGGGCCAGCTCCGCGCCGATGCGCTCGACGATGCCCACCACGAGCGCGTTGCCCATCGCGAACGCGCGGCGGCCCTCGGGCATGCCCGTCGCGGTCCAGTCATCGGGGAAGCCGTTGAGGCGCTCCAATTCTCGCGGGGTCAGGCGACGGTAGCCGCCCTCGGGCGTGGCGACGACGTGCTTGAAGCGTGACGGGGTCGCGCCGCCTTCCGCCGTGAGGATCGTGCGGGCCGGGCCACCGGTCGGGTCCGGGAACGGGATGGCGCCCTCGACGTACAGGTACGGCGCGCCGCTTCCCTTGTGTTCGCGGGGCTCCCGTTTCGCGCCCTTGAGGTAGCGCCACGCCGGGATCTGTCCGTCGGGGACGCGATATGCATCGGACACGGCTGCGTCGTCTTCGAGGACATCACCGAGCGTCGTCCGCTCCCCCGAGTACGCCGGAACCAGGTCCGCGGTCCAGACGTGCCGATGTGAGCAGTAGCCCGCGCTCCGAAAGGGTGAGGGCCCGCTCCGGGCCCCGAAGGAGTCGGACAGATCGGCCGGATCGCCATCGATGGGCAGCGGCTCGTGTTCGTCGAACCTCGGGCCCGCCGCCACCGGCAGCGCTCGGGCCAGCACGCCATGGTGCAGCACCTCATGCGCATCGCGGGGAGTGTCAGCGGCACGACGACCCACGATGTAGACCCGGCGTCGCTTCTGGGGGAACCCATAGTCAGCAGCGTTCACTACCCGCCACTCCACGTCATACCCAAGATCGTTCAGGGTGGCAAGCATGATCGCGAAGTCCCGGCCGCGCCGGGAAGCCGGCGACTTCAGCAGCCGGTCGACGTTCTCCAGGAACAGGAATGGCGGGCGGCGCATGTCCAGTAGCCGGTGGATCTGCCACCACAGGACACCCTTCCTCCCCTGCAGACCGTGCGCCTGGTTGAGCGTCTTCGCGACCGAGTAGTCCTGGCAGTTGTGGACGACACAGCCATCCGCGACGTACGACTCGTCCTCGTCGACGGAGAGGTTGAAGACGTCAGCCGCCGGTCCGGGTCGGCCGGAGCGGACGAGCTTCCAGCCGATGAGGCCGTCCATGAACGCCGAGCGATTCCGGGGCGGTACGACCACCTGGTACTGGGTCCGTTGCCGGACGGTCCGCCCTTCGATGATCGCCGTCTCAGGCACGGGGAGCGCATGGATGCTGGCGACGATGCTGCACGCTCGCTGCACGAGCGATGCGATGCCGAGTGCCAACGACCGACTCACGGTCGTGGACTTCCAGCCGCCCTGCCACGGACTCCCGTCGCCGGTAGCGTAGCCGTCGAGCAGGGCTCCGGCACGCTCCGGGTCGACGGCCAACAGCCAGCCGGGGATCTGCTTGCCGGCAGCACCCGAGCCGAACCCATCGAGCCAGTCATACAAGGCCGCGCTGCTGATGTGGAACCTGACCACCGTCCGCTCCCGGGAGCGGGTGCACGGGAAGACACGTCGGATGCGTGCCTCGACCGCGTCCGATTCGTCAGGGTTGGCGCGGACCACCACCCGTCCTTTGCCGTTGGGTCTGGTACGCCATCCATCCGCGAGATAGCGACCCACCAGCCAATAGAAGTCGAGCGTCTGGTCGATGTCGACCGGAGGTGGGACATGCTCCGTGGGGTAGATCTGGGCCAGGTATGTCGAGGTGTCGATCTGGCCTGCGGGCAGCCATACGGGTTGGCCGAACGTCCGGATGTTCGTTCGGCGTTCGGCGTCCCAACCACGATCGCGCGAGCGCGCCCAGAAGGGATGCTCGGCCGTCGTGCGGACGTCCGGGATCCCATGCCCGCGCAAGACCACCGTCGCGGCTGCGTGGCGAGTCATGGTCGTGGTCACACGGCGCCATCGACCACGATGCGTGAGCACCAGGTCGCCGACCGCGACCTCCTCGATGGGCCGCTGACCGGACGCCGTCAGGATCATGGTCCCGGCGACGAAACACGGGAATCCACCGACGAGCAGGTCGTGCTGGGGCAGCTCGGCCCGGCCTGCCTCGACCTCGTCGAGGGCATGCTCGATGTCCTCACAGCTATGCGCCGGGCTGGCGCCGAAATGCCGGACGTAGCAGTCGAACGCGTGCTGGGTACGTGTCGACGGCTCCCACTGGTTCGCCCACACGGTCTCGAAACCGTGTGGCTCCAGGCCGAGGCGAAACCCTCCGACGCCCGCGAACAGCTCGACGACCCGAGGGCGCCGGGAGTGGCCAGGAGGCTTGGACATCACTTTGGACGATAGCCGATCCCGGGCCGCGGATCAAGGGCGCGACGCGGGCCCGACCCGAAGTGCGCGGATGTCGTCATCATCAGCGCTTCGCTGCAAGGAGGTTCGCGTGAAGGTCGGTGTCCTGCTCCCGATGGGCAACCACGGCTCCCCACCCGAGCCATGGTCGGAGGTGCTCGCGTTCGCGCGTCGCGCGGAGTCGCTGGGCATCGATGGGCTGTGGGTCGTCGATCACGCGCTCTTCCGCTTCCCCAACGCCCCGGAACGGGGCATCCACGAGGCTTGGAGCGTGCTCGCGGCGCTCGCGGCGGCCACCGACCGGGTGGCGCTGGGCACGCTCGTCCTTGGCCTCCGCATGCGCAACCCCGCGCTGCTGGCCAAGATGGCAGCGACCACGGATGAGATCAGCGGTGGTCGACTGACGCTGGGGGTCGGCGCTGGCTGGCACGACCCCGAGTACACGGCCTTCGGCTATCCGCTCGACCACCGGCTGGGCCGGACGGAGGAGGCGTTCGAGCTGCTCGTCCAGCTCATCAAGGAGGGCCGCGCCTCGATGCACGGGGACTGGGTCCATGCCGAGGACGCCGCCATCCTGCCGGCGGCCCGCCCATCGATGCGCATCCTCTCCGCCGGTCGCGGCCCGCGGATGATGGGCATGGTCGCCCGCCTGGCGGACGCGTCGAACATCGCGTGGATGGGCCGACCCACCGACCCGGTGCTCGTGGAGCGGATGGCCGCGCTCGATCGTGCCTGCGAGGCCATCGACCGCGACCCGGCCACGCTGGAGCGCACTGTCGGCATCTCGGTCCGGTACCCGGATGCGGTGGTCGATGGGCCCAGCCCCGACCGCTCCAGGAACCTCGATGGCGCGCTCGACTCCGCACGGCCGGTGGCCGATGGTCTGCGCGCGTTCGCAGATTCGGGCTACCCGGAGCTGATGGTCTGGCTGGAACCGATGAGCATCGGGGCGCTGGAGCGACTGGCCGAGTCGGTGGCGCTCATCCGCTAGCCCGTCTGCCCTGAGCGCCCCGCGGGGTCCGGGCGCGCCCCGCGACGATCAGCGGGGAGCATGGAGCGGGTCCTCCCACGTGCGTTCGTGGCCGTGCTCGAGCGGCCCGCCCGCGGGCGCCTGACCCCGACCCATCACGAACCAGATGCCGTGCACGGGCACGTCACCCTGGTTGGACAATCGATGGGGTACGACCGAATCGATGGACACCGAGTCACCCGGGCCGAGCACATAGTCATCGAACCCGATGGTGACGTGGAGCGTGCCGCTCAGGACATAGCCCCACTCGTGGCCCGAGTGCCGCTGGAACGCGTCCGCCGGGCTCGACGCGCCGCCGACCTCATAGATGACGTACAGGAACTCCACGCCGGGCTCGGAGGTGGTCGTCAGCTGCTCCCAGGTGACTCCCGACGCGAGGCGGATGTGCCGACGCGCGTCGCCTCGCTGGACGGGGCCTGCCGAGGGGGTCGGCTGCCGGGCCGCCGTGGCCACATCCCCGGCACGCACCGTGGAGGCGCGAGGTCGACCGCCGAACAGCAGGTCGTCGAGCGAGACGCCGAGCTCGGCGGCGATGGCGTAGAGGGTGCTCACGGACGGAGTGGCACGCCCGGTCTCGACCTGCGAGATGAGGCTTGGCGACACACCCAGCCGCCCGGCCAGGTCGCGCAGGCTCAGGTGATGTGCCCGGCGCTCGACCCGCAGTCGCTCGCCCATCTCGCGGTAGCCGGGCTCGGGGCGGATGCGCTTGTCCGTACCGGTCGTCAGAGGCAGGGCCCCGTGGGGTGATTCGTCCGGGAGGGTGCTCACGGATTCGGATGGTACCGGTCGGTCAGCCGCAGGGTCGGTCATGCCGCCTCCTCGCCAACCAGCGAGGCTGCCCGGACGCCGCGTGCCCGGGAGAAGAGGCCCGCTGCGAGCAGGACCAGCACGCCCGGCAGCCAGTACTGCCACGCGGTCCCAAGGCGCAGGAACGCGGTCGCGGTGACGATCTCCTGGATGAGCACGGCGCCCAGGAGCGCACCAACGAACGAGCCACGACCACCGAAGATGGACGCGCCACCGAGGACCACCGCCGTGATGCTCGTGAGCGTATAGCCGCGGCCCAAGGTCGCGTCGCCGATACCCACCTGCGAGGCGAGCATCACGCCGCCGACCGCCGCGAAGATGGAGCAGAGGACGAAGGCCGCAAGCACCGTCCGGTCCACCCGGACCCCGATGCGGTGGGCGCGCGTCTCATCCGACCCGACCGCCCGGAGCGCCATGCCGCCGCGCGTCCTGCGGAGGACCCACTCGCACATGAGCGCCGTGGCGACCGCCGCCACGAACGCGACGGGCACTGGGCCGAGGGAGACCTTGAGCAGGTCCGTGAACGAGCGCTCGATGAAGCCTTCCGGCTTTGGGCGCAGCACGAGCGAGATGCCCTGGAGGACGATGAGGGTGGCGAGGGTGGCGAGGACCGGCGCGAGGCGGATGTAGCGTACCAGGATGCCGTTGACGGATCCGACGGCGATGCCCACCAGGAGCGCCATCACCAGGCCCGCCACGATCTCGATCGGACCGGCGCCGGGCCCCACGATGGTGGACAGGCAGATGACCACCAGACCCGTGAGCGGCCCGACGGACAGGTCGATGCCGCCAACGAGCAGGACGACCTGTTGGCCGACGCTCACGAACACGAGCGCGCTCGCGAGCAGCAGCATCCCCTGCAGGTTCAGCTCCGTGAAGAAGCGCCCGTTGACCGAGCTGGTGTAGAGGGCCAGGAGGACGATGATCAGCGCCAGGATGGCGCTCGGCGCGTAGTCACCAGTGGCCAGACGTCGGAGCCCCTGACGCGCGCTGACGCCCTCGCTGCCCGCCGCACGCTGGGTGGTGGCGGTGAGCGCCGCCGCAGTGATCGCCCCCTCGGTCGCGGCATCGCCCACGAGCTCCCGGACGACGGTCCCCCGGGAGAAGACGAGCACCCGGTCACAGAGACCCTGGAGCTCGACCGCATCGGACGACAGCACGACCACCCCGCGGCCATCGGTCGCGGCCTCCCGCAGGATGCGGTAGATCTCGACGCGGGCGCCCACGTCGACGCCCCGGGTCGGCTCGTCAGCGAGCAGCACCGTGGGCGACGCGAGCATCGACCGGCCGAGCAGCACCTTCTGCTGATTGCCGCCCGAAAGCGATGACACCGATGTCTCCACGGTGGGCGTCCGGATGGACATCCGCTCCACCTCGCGCGTGGCCACGGCGGTCTCCTGGTCGCGACGGATGAGCAGTCGTCGGGAGACGTCCGCCAGTGACTGCAGTGACAGGTTCTCGCGCACGTTGAGGGCAAGGAAGAGGCCCTCGCGGTGACGGTCACCGGGGAGGTGCACGATGCCGGCGTCGAGTGCCCCTCGCGGATCACCCAACGTGACCGGGGTGCCAGCCACACGGACGGTACCGGCGGTGACGAGGCTCATGCCGCCGAGCGCTCGCAACAGCTCCCGCTGGCCGTTGCCTTCGACGCCCGCCAGACCCACGATCTCGCCCGGTCGGACGACCAGGTCGACGTCGTGGAACCGGGTCCCGGCCAGCCCTTCCACGACGAGCAAGGGCTGCGCGGCGGCCAGCGCGGCCGGATCGGCACGTGGCGGGAAGACCCGGTCGATGGAGCGACCCACGATGAGCCGGAGGATGTCCGCCTCCGACACCTCCTTCGCCATGAATGTGCCGCGGCCCTCGCCGTCACGCAGCACCGTCAACCGGTCGGCGATGCGCTTGACCTCGGGCAGGCGATGCGAGATATAGACGACGGCAGCACCCGACGCCCGGATGTGCGTGATGCGTTCGAACAAGCGCTCGCTCTCCGCCGCCGTCAGCGACTCCGTGGGCTCGTCGAGGATGACCACCTGTGCCTCGAGAGCGAGGGCGCGAGCGATCTCCAGCAGCTGGTGCTCGGCGACGCTCAGCTCCCCGACCCGTGACCTTGGATCGATGCGCGCCCCGACGACCGCCAGTCGATCGCGGGTCCAGCCGCCGGCATCGGACATCGATGGTCGCCGACCAGCCGGCATCGAGAGCACGAGGTTCTCAGCGACCGTGAGGTCCTCGAGCACGGATGGGTGTTGATAGACGACGGCGAGGCCGAGTGCCTGGGCCGCGCCGGGCGAGGGCGCCGACATCGTGTGGCCGCCGATCTCCACCTCCCCAGAGTCGGGGATGGTCGAGCCGGCGGCCACGGCGATGAGGGTCGACTTACCCGCACCGTTCTCTCCGACCAGGGCGTGGACCTCACCCGGCAGCACGTCCAGGTTCACACCCTTGAGTGCCGTGACCCCGGGGTAGGTCTTGACGACGTTGGTCAGGCGGAGCGCGGTGCGGGTCGTCACGACAGGTGCTCGACCTACTGCGTGGTCGTGCCGTAGGTGCTCAGGTCGTTGGCCGTGAGCTGGTTGGACAGGTACTGGTCAGGAGCCAGGCTCGCATCGCACTGCGGCGCGAGGCCGCTGAGGGTGTCCTCGAAGAGCGGCAGCTTGTAGCTGCTCGGCTCGTCGTTGGTGAGGCCCTCGGCACCCGCGATGGCCTTGCGCGCGGCGACGCGACCCAGCCAGTTGCGGGACGAGATGGTGGCCAGCTCGTACTTCGGGTTGGCCGCCTTGAGGTCCGCGAAGCCGCACGCGAGCGCGTTGGCCTCGAGAGTGGCGATGGGCACCAGCGGGCGGCCCGCTGCCTGGAAGGCGCGGATCGCGGCGTCGGCGTCCGTGCCGTAGTTGGAGATGACACCGTCGATCTGGGGGAACTGGTTGAGCAGCGCGGTCATCGCCTGCTGGGACGTCGCCGGATCCCAGTTGGTGACGGCGTAGTCGGTGTCACCGGTCAGGAGCTTCATGCCCGGATTGGCCGCGAAGACCTCCTTGATGCCATCGAGCTCCTGGAGCCCGACCGCCACGCCCGCGGGTCCGCCAAGGTAGACGACATTGCCCGTGCCGCCGAGCGCCTGGACCATCCACTGCGCCCACTGGCGTCCACCGTCGGTGGTATCCCAGTCGACGTAGGTCAGATAGTCGGTGCCCGCCGCGCCTGCCGGGTCGGACCCCCAGGGGACGACCGTGACACCCCCTTTGGTCGCGTCCTGGAGCGACTGGAGCTGGGCGCCCGGTGCGCCCGCATCGGGGATGATGGTGATCGCGTTGACACCTTGTGCCACCCACGAGTTGATGTCCGAGATGGCCTTCTGAAGGTCACCCCCGGCGCCCGACGCGATGACGGTCACATTGGGGCACTTGGCCGCCTCTGAGCGCACCGCTGCGAACGAGGCCACGGACCAGGCGTTGACGCCGTAGCCGTCATGGACGCCGAGCGTGATGGGCTTGTCGCCACAGAAGGCCGTGTCGCTGGTCCGACCCGCGGAAGCGATCTCGGCCTCGACGGTCGTCGGGATGCCGCTGGGAGCGGGTGGGATGGCGCCCGGTGATTGCGCCGCCGCCGGCGCTGCCACGATGGCGCCCATGGCTGCCATGAGCGGGATGATGGAGCGGAGCCGCCTCCCGGTCCGCGCGTGCTGCCCTGACTGGGTCATCCGTTCTCTCCTCGGTACGATCGGCCCTGCGGCCTGGTTGCGTGGTCTGGCGGTTCACGACGTGCTGGCCATCACCTCCTCCCCTGCCACAGTGCGGCCAGCTCGCGCGGACGCACGGTGCGGACCGCCATGCCGACGGCGATGATCAGGCCCTGGATGATCAGCTGGACGGATGCAGGGGCGCCCATGCCCAGCACGACCTGCTGGAGCTGGACCAGGAAGAAGGCGCCCACGGCAGACGCGATGACGCTGCCGTTGCCACCGGCAAGGGATGTGCCGCCGAGCACGACGGCCGCGATGGATGGCAGCAGGTAGGTGTCGCCACTGAGCAGCCCAGGTACCTTGAGGTAGCCCGCGAGCAGGATGCCCGCAAGGCCTGCGAAGAGCGCGGCAAGGACGTACGTGGCGAGCTGGTAGCGCCGGACCGGGATGCCTGCCGCGTACGCCGCGACCGGGCTGGCACCCACCGCCACGAAACGGCGGCCGATGGTCGTGCTCCGGACCACGAAGGCCACGGCCATCACCGCGGCCACCGCAACGAAGACCGTGTTCGGGACATCGAGGGTGCGACCGAACGCGAACCCGTCGAGCGCCGGTGCCGCGGTGTCGGAGGACTGGCCGGTCGTCAGCTGGAGCACCGTGCCCACGAGCAGCGCGTTGACGCCCAGGGTCGCGATGAGCGGCGTGATGCCGAACCGGGTCACCGCAAGGCCGCTGATGAGTCCCGCTACGAGGCAGGCGAGCGCCACGGCGCCGACGGCCACCGGCAGAAGGGCGTCGTCCCCCTTGGGGATCTTGGTCACGAGGACCGTGGTGAGCGAGATCATGCCCGGGATCGAGAGGTCGAGCCCTCGCTGCTGCACGACCAGGGTCTGCCCGATGGCGGCGATGGCCAGGATCGCGGCGAACGGCAGCATGCCCACGATGGCCCCGGTCCCGACGCTCCCGGGCGCCAGGATGGGGCTGACGAGCAGCAGCACCAGCGTCGCCGGCCAGATCGGGAAGAACGGATCGTGCCGTAGCCGTGAGAAGCGCTCCCGCATGAGCATCGACGAGGTCCGGCGTCGGCCTAATTGATGATCCAGCCGCCGTCGACCCACAGGTCGACGCCGTTGACGGACGGGTTCTCCAGCAGGAACCTGGTGGCGTCCACGATGTCCGCGGTCGCGACGTTGCGCCCCGTGAGCGTCCTGGCCCGGGTCCGGTCGAGCGCCACCCGCTTGCCGGACCAGTAGGGGCTGTCCGCCACGATGCCCGGATGGAGCGAGTTCACCCGGATGGGCGCTAGCTCGTGAGCGAGCGTGCGGGTGATGCCCAGGACTCCGCCGTTCACGGTGGAGACGGTGGTCGATCCAGGGTACGGTCGATCCTTGGCAAGGCCGCCGAAGACGACGATGGCTGCCTCCGGCGTCAGCCGTCCGAGGAGGGTGTGGACGACCTCGGTGTAGCCCACGAGCTTGAGGGTGACGAGCCGGATGGCCCGGTCGATGTCGTAGTCCCGGACGTTGTTGTCGTCGCGATCGATCGCCGCCAGCACGAGCGAGCCCACGGGCCCGACATGCGCGAGCGCCGCAGCGATGCCATGCGGCTCGGCCAGGTCGAACACCGCACCAGTGGCCGTTGCGCCGAGCGCGGCAACCGCGTCGGCGACCCGCTGAGGGTCACGCCCGGTGACCACCACCGAGCGTCCCGCACCGACATAGTGCTGGGCGATGGCCGATCCCAGGCCGCTGGTCCCGCCGACCACGACCACGCACCCGTCCGTCATCCATGTCCTCCTCTCGTCCACCATGCCGCCGCCACGACGGTCGCCGCCCCGTCGTTGGTCAGCCGGCCTCCATCCGCTTCCAGGGATCGGACCAGCGATAGGAGTGGCGGGCCGGGGGCTGGGGAGCCTGGGTCTCGATCCAGCGCACCCGGCCCGCGCCGGTGTTGAAGAAGCCATGGAGCGCTCCGACGCCGGCCCAGACCACGTCACCGGCGCGCAGCGTGTAGTGCTCACCCTCGAGCTCACCCTCGATCTGGCCGTCGAGGAAGACGTACGCCTCCTCGAATGGGTGGTCATGCACCTGGGCTGCCCCGCCGGGCTCGTAGTCGACGGTGAACATCGTGAGCAGGTCGGCGCCCAGGGTGCGGTCGACGAGCATCTTCACGCTGATGCCGGAGTAGGCAAGGATGGCCGTGTCCATCCCCACCGGGCGGCGGCCACGGGCCGGGTCGGCCAGCGCGAGGGCCTCCGCCTGGGGCGGCGTGCCCTCGTAGTGGCCGACCAGTCGCGAGGTGGGCATGCCTGGTGCGATGGGTGGCGCGGTGCTCGGATCCCAGCCGGCGGCCGCGAGCACGAAGGTATCCCGGCGCGGCGCGTCATCGTTCAGGCGCAGCGGTGTGCCGACCGTCAACCAGCGGGCCTCGCCGGTACCCGGGTTGGCCCACGCGTGGGGCGTCCCGATGGGCACCAGGAGGTAGTCACCGGGCCGCAGCCGCCACGCCCGACCATCGAGCAGGATCGCCGGCTCGCCCTCGAGCACGTACGACGCCTCCTCGAACGAGTGGCAATGCACTCGCACCTCGCCACCGGCCGCGAGCGAGTGGATGTCGAGCTGGGTGTGGACGAGGCCCGGCACATCCGCCAGGAGCGGCGCACGGCGCAGCCCGGTATGTGCGCCGGCCAGCTCGGACGGCTGGGACGCGGCCGCATCCGCCATGCGCCCGACGTGGTGCACCAAGGCTCCTCCTTCGCTCCGCTGTGTCCGGCAGAGTGTAGTGACGCTGCACGTCGCGTCAAGACGGCGATGTCCATCCAACATTTCGTGTAGTGACACTGGACGAGACACCGCATAGACTCCCGGGCCAGAGGAGGAGGCACATGGCCGCTCGAGCATCGTTCCCGACCGCTTCGGTGCCGGCCCCCGGGCGGATGGGGGTCGATTTCGAGGAGCGCGTCGACTTCGGTCGACTGCGTGACTACCGGCTGGGTCGCGCCCGTGCCGCTTTGGCGGCCTCGGACCTGGGTGCGGTGCTGTTGTTCGACATGAACAACATCCGGTACGTCACGAGTACCACCATCGGCGAATGGGCACGTGACAAGATCGCACGCTTCTCGCTCCTGACCCGGACCGGGGAGCCGCACCTCTGGGACTTCGGCTCGGCTGCCCGCAAGAACCGGCTCCACGCGCCGTGGCTCGAGGATGACCACATCCGGAGCGGCATGACCGGTCTGCGCGGCGCGGTCCCGGCAAGGGTCGGGCTGTTCGATGGTCTGGCGGCGGAGGTCGCGGCCATCCTGCGAGAGGAGGGCGTGGCGGACATGCCCCTGGGTGTGGACCTCGTCGAGCCGCCGATGTGGTTCGCGCTCCAGTCGGCCGGCATCACGGTCGAGGATGGGCAGCAGGTGATGCTCGATGCCCGGGAGATCAAGTCCCAGGACGAGATCATGCTCCTGTCCACGTCAGCCGCCCTGGTGGATGGCGTCTACCAGATGATCAGCGAGGTGCTCAAGCCGGGCATCCGCGAGAACGAGGTCGTGGCGCTCGCGACGAAGATGCTCTACGACCTGGGCTCGGATGACGTCGAGGGCATCAACGCCATCAGCGGCGAGCGCTGCAGCCCACATCCCCATGTCTTCTCGGACCGGCTCATCAGGCCTGGTGACCAGGCCTACTTCGACATCATCCAGTCGTACATCGGCTACCGGACCTGCTACTACCGCACGTTCGCTGTGGGTCGCGCGACGGATCGCCAGCGCGATGCCTACAAGCAGGCGCGGCTATGGATGGACGTGGCCATCGACGCGGTCCGACCGGGCGTCAGCACGGATACCATCGCGCGGCTTTGGCCAACGGCAGAGGAGTTCGGCTTCGCGAGCGAGATGGAGTGCTTTGGGCTCCAGTTCGGGCATGGCGTAGGTCTGGCGCTCCACGAACGGCCGGTCATCAGCCGCCTCAACTCGCTCACCCACCCTGCCGAGATCAAGGAGGGGATGGTGTTCGCGCTCGAGACCTACTGCCCCGCCACCGACGGCCTGTCAGCGGCCCGGATCGAGGAGGAGGTCGTGGTCACCGCCGACGGCTGTCAGGTCATCACGCTCTTCCCGGCCGAAGAGCTGATGGTCACCAACCCCTACTGAACCACGTGGTGGAGGATCGACGAAGGTGACCGAGCGCACGCTCATCCGGGGCGGCCACATCATCAGCGTCGACCCCGACATCGGGGAGATCGCGGGCGGCGATGTGCTCATCGACGATCGACGCATCGCGGCCGTCGGCCGTGGCCTGCCGGCGACCGATGCGCGCGTCGTCGACGCGACAGGCATGATCGTGCTCCCGGGTTTCGTGGACACCCATCGCCACACGTGGCAGGCGCTCATCCGCAATATCGGCTCCGACTGGACGCTGGCGCAGTATTTCCAGGGTGTCCGAGGCGTCCTGGGTGGTGTCTTCCGACCCCAGGACGTTCACGCCGGAACCCTCGTCGGCGTGCTGGAATCACTCGACAGCGGCATCACGACGCTGCTCGACTGGTCCCACAACATGAACACCCCGGAGCATGCCGACGCGGTCGTCCAGGCGCATCGCGAATCGGGCTCCCGGGTGGTCCTTGCCTATGGCAACAGCAACGCGGAGTGGCTGCCAGTCAGCGATGTCCCCCATTCCCGGGACATCGTCCGCCTCCGGTCGCAGTACTTCAGCGCCGCGGATGGTCTCGAAGGCCGGATCACCCTCGCCATGGCGGTACGCGGCCCCCAGTTCGCGACGCTCGATGTCACGGAGCATGACTGGAAGCTCGCCCGCGAGGTGGGAGCGAGGATCACGGTCCATGTCGGGGATGGCCTGTGGGGACTCGACAAGCCTCTCGTCCAGCTCGACTCACGTGGGCTCCTGGGTCCGGATACCACGTATGTCCACTGCAACGCGCTCCACGAGGACGACTTCCGGTTGATGGCCGACACGGGCGGGACGGCGTCGATCGCGCCCGAGCTCGAGATGCACATGGGCCACGGTGACGTAGCGACCGGCCGTCTCCTGGCGCACGGCATCCGGCCCAGCCTCGGCATCGACGTGGTCACGTCCATCGGCGGTGACATGTTCAGTGCCATGCGTGCCTGTCTCGCGGCGGAGCTGGCGATGGCCAACCATGCCGCCCTCGAGGCGCGCCAGATGCTTGACCCGCTGCCGCTGATGACCAGCGATGTGCTCGAGTTCGCGACCATCCAGGGAGCCCGGGCCGTTGGCCTGGAGGACCGCATCGGCTCGCTCACGCCGGGCAAGGAGGCGGACGTGATCCTCATCGATACCCGGTCGCTCAATCTCATGCCCATGAACAACCCACGAGGGGGTGTCGTGATGTCCGCGCACCCGGGCAATGTCGACTCGGTGTGGGTGGCCGGTAAGCGGGTCAAGGCCGCCGGCACGCTCCTGGACGTCGACCTCGCCGCCGTGGGTCGGCTCGTCGATGCGTCCCGCGACCACGTATTCCGGACCTCGGGTGCGATGACCGGCGGCGACTGGCTGCCGCGTCCGTACGCGGAGACGCCCACCGCATGACCATGGTGGGGCTGCTGGGGACCGGCCGCATGGGTGGCGCGATGGCGACGTCGCTGGCGCGCGCCGGGTTCCCGTTGATGCTCTACAACCGCTCCCCGGAGCGCGCACGGAGGCTCGCCACGCAGCTGGGGGCCGAGGTCGGCGCGTCACCGGCGGCCGTCGCCGCGGCAACGGATGTGGTCATCAGCATGGTCAGCGACGGTGCCGCGGTCCAGGACCTGTACGCCGGCGCCGAGGGCGTGACCGCGGGCCTGCATGCTGGCTCCACGGCCATCGAGATGAGCACCGTGTCGCCGTCGGTGGTGCGCGGCCTGGCAGCCGAGGTGCAGGCACGGGGCGCCGACATGATCGACGCACCCGTCTCGGGCAGTGTCTCGCTCGCATCGACCGGCGAGCTGAGCATCATGGTCGGCGGTCCCGCCACGACCCTGGAACGCGTCCGGCCGGTGCTCGAGGCACTCGGAAGTCGCGTGACCCATCTGGGCCCACTCGGCAGTGGCGCGACCATGAAGCTGTGCGTCAACGCGGTCGTATTCGGGCTCAACCAGTCGGTGGCCGAGGCGCTCGTGCTGGCGGAGCGGGCGGGCGTCGAGACCACGGTGGCGTACGACGTGCTCGAGAACAGTGCCATCGGGGCGCCCTATGTGCGCTACAAGCGGGCGGCGTTCGTGTCTCCCGCGGAGACCCCCGTGGCATTCGCGATCGAGCTGGCCATCAAGGACCTGACGCTCATCGCCGGTCTGGCCAGTGACGTCGGAGCCTCGATGCCCCAGGCGCTGCTGGACCTCGCACTGCTGAAAGCGACCGCGGCCGATCCACTGGATGGCGCATCGGCCGATCTTGCTGGCGTGGCGGAGCACCTGCGACGCTGATCTCGGACGGAGTAGCGGAGGCGCCCGTCGTGGGCGAGAAGTGGAGGAGGTATCCCCGATGGCGGACAGGTACCTGATCCAGGGTGCGTATGTGCTGAGCCAGGACCCGGCGGTCGGTGAGGTCGCCGGGGGCGACGTGCTCATCGAGGGGGATCGCATCGTCGCGGTGGGCAAGGGCCTCTCGGCCGACGGCGCCCAGGTCATCGATGCCACGGGTGACATCGTCATCCCCGGCTTCATCGATACCCATCGTCACACGTGGGAGACATCGATCCGGACGTGCGCCCCGGACTACGCGCTCATCACCTACTTCAGCGGCATCCTCGACCAGTTCGCGCCGCTCTACCGCGCCGAGGACGTGCTCGCGGCCAACCGCTGGGGAGCGCTCGAGTGCATCAATGCGGGCATCACCACGCTCGTCGACTGGTCGCACATCATGAACACGCCCGCCCATGCCGATGGAGCGATCCAGGGGCTCAGGGACAGCGGCATCCGGTCGGTCTTCGCGTTCGGGTTCCCGAACACCTCCCTCCAGACGTGGTGGTTCGGACCCGACTACAGCGGCAGTGTCGAGACCATCGACGGTGACCTTGCGCGTCGCATCCGGAGCCAGGACCTGAGCGACGACAAGGCGCTCGTGACGATGGGCCTGTCCACCCGGGGCACCAACTTCTGCAAGCCAGAGGTAGTCCGGTATGAGTGGGAGCTGGCGAAGGAGCTGGGCATCAACATCACGGTGCACGTAGCGATGGATCGCTTCGGCTACACCAAGGGCCAGCTGACCTCCCTTCGTGACATGGACCTGCTGTATCCCAACACCACCTATGTCCACGGCTCGCATCTGACCGATGAGGAGTGGCTGCTGGTGCGCGACTCCGGTGGCAATGTCTCACTTGCGCCCCAGATCGAGCTCCAGATGGGTCATGGCTGGGCACCCGCCCAGAAGGCCGAGTCGCTGGGCATCCCGGTCGGGCTGAGCTCCGACGTGGCGACCACCGCCTCCGCGGACCAATTCACCCAGATGCACGCGATCTTCTCCTCGGAGCGCGGTCGCCGCCACCAGGCGTCCTGGGATGCGAACCTCGACGGGCTCGAAGCGACCCCCGACCTCATCAGCGTCCGCCAGGTCCTTCGCTGGGCGACACTCGATGGGGCGAAGGTTGCTGGTATCGCCGACCGAACAGGCTCCATCACGCCCGGCAAGAAGGCCGACCTGGTGATCATCGAGGGCAAGGCCGTCAACGTGTCGCCCATCATCGACCCGGTCGCCGCGGTCGTGTGTGCGGCGGACATCTCGAATGTCGACACGGTCATCATCGACGGCGTGATCCGGAAGCGGGGTGGCAAGCTCCTCGCTGACTTGAGCGGCCCACGCAAGGCCGTCGAGGCCTCGCGCGACTACCTCGTGAGCAAGGTGCCGCCGCAGGCCGGCTGGGTGGTGCCCGCGGTCCGGTAGCCCGCACGCAGGCGTCGCCGTCGGCAGTGACCGCAAGCTCCGGCGTCGGCAGTGACCCTCGGCGCCGGTCCCTGGAGTGAAGGGCGTGCCCGTCGGCGCCGGTCCCTGGAGTGAAGGGCGTGCCCGTCGGCGCCGGTCCCTGGAGTGAAGGGCGTGCCCGTCGGCGCCGGTCCCTGGAGTGAAGGGCGTGCCCGTCGGCGCCGGTCCCTGGAGTGAAGGGCGTGCCCGTACGCCACGCGATGGGTGAGTTCGACGAAGCGGGTGTCCAACGGCCCGGTCCGACCCACGGCATGGGTCGATGCGCCGGCGGATGGACCAAACGTGCGCCGCCGAGTCACCGGGCGGGTCGGATCGACATGAAGCCCCATATCGCGCGTCGGACTCACCCACCCGATGGATACCTCGATGCCGATGGCCGGGACCCGGGATCCGTCCCGCTTGCGTCGCGGCCGTCCATCACCGTCGACGAGGCAGGCTTCAGTAGGCCGGACCAGAGTCATCCACGCGACTGGGGCAGGAGGGGCGGGGCCAGGGCCGATGCGCCAGGACCGACGCGCCGGGGCCGATGCGCGAGGGCCGATGCGCGAGGGCTGATCAGCCGGCGCCCTGGGGCACCCCTACGACTGCCTCGATGGCGTTCCCGAGCACATCCACGATGCGCTCGAGCTCAGCGTCCGTGACCACGAACGGCGGACCGAGCAGGATCTGGTCGCCATCGGTGCCGTTGGCGTTGCCGGTCCCCCAGTAGAGCAGCACGCCGGCGTCGCGGGCAGCTCGCACCACCGACTCCGTCACCTGGCTCGCGCGCGGGAATGGCAGCCGTGACTCACGGTCACCGACCAGTTCCACGCCCTGGAGCAGTCCTCGGCCACGGATCTCACCCACGTTGGGATGGCCGCCCAGCCGCTCGTCCAGCAGCTGCCGCAATCGGTTGCCCTTGGACGCGCTCGCCGCGACCAGGCCCTCCTCGACGAGGATCCGCAGGACCTCGCCCGCGACCGCCGCACCCACCGGGTGATGGCTGTAGGTGAAGCCATGCACGAAGGCGCCCGGAGCCAGGAGGGTGTCGGCGACATGACCCGCGGCCGCCACGAAGCCGAGTGGCCAGTAGCCAGACGATGCGCCCTTCGCCGCCACGAGGATGTCCGGCTGGACATCCCAGTGATCGCCCCCGAACCAGCGCCCGGTGCGTCCGAACCCCGTCATCACCTCGTCCGTGATGAGCAGCACCCCATGACGACGGAGCACGCTCGTGATCGCCGCCCAGTAGCCGTCAGGGGGCACCGCCGCCGCCAGCGTGGCGCCCACGATGGGCTCGGCGATGAACGCCGCCACGGTCCTCGGCCCGGCCGCCGACAGTACGCGTTCCAGCTCCGCCGCGGCATCCTCGGCCGTGCCCAGGGCCATCGCGCCCGGATCGCCGGCGCGGTACGGGTACGCCGCACTGACATGGCGAAAGCGCCCCAGCCACGATTCGTAGGGACGTCGGAGCGGACGACGACCCGACAGGTCCAGCGCCCCGAGCGTGTTGCCGTGGTACGAACCCCATCGCCCGATGACGATCCACCGATCGGTGTCGCCGCGTGCCGCGTGATAGGCCCGCGCCATCTTGAGCGCGGTCTCGACCGCCTCGGACCCGCCCGAGACAGGGTAGATCGCCGCGTCGGCCATGGGCAGGTACGGCCCCAGGGCCGCGATCCAGCCGTTCCAGGACCTCGGTCGTGAAGGTCGACCCGTGGGCATAGGCCACACGTCCGGCCTGCGCGGCCATGACCTGTGCGATCGATTCCCGGCCGTGCCCGACGTTCACTACGATGGCGCCGCCGGCCGCATCGAGGTACGTGCGTCCGGTGGTATCGGTGATGGTGCTGCCAGACGCCGTGGCCGCGACCGGCGGGCTCGCGACGCTGGACCGCAGGAACACACGCGCGCGAGCGCTCGGGTCAGGCGTGCGATCGGTCATGGCAGCGACATGCTACGGCTCGGACGGCGGCGGATAGACCTCCGCGCTGCCGCGCAGTTCAGCGTCGCGTCACTTCCCGGATGTTGTCCATGAGGATGATGACGGCGACCGCGATGATCCCCGCGAGCACGACCTGGAGCCGGAACTCCCAGAGCAGGACGCCGGCAGCGATGATGGCCAGGAACAGCGAGGCGTGCAGGATGAGGGTGGTCAGTCGGCGGCGGAAGAGCGCCTCGATGAACGTGTAGCCGACGATACCGATGAGCAGCGCACCCCACCAGGGCACGGTGCGGGTCCAGATGAGCACCACGATGAGCAGCAGCATCAGACTCACGCTGATCGCCGACCAGAGCTCCACGATGATGCCGAAGCGGTTCTCCTGTCGCGGCATCGGGTTCATGTCGTGCGTCAGGTGGGCCCGCGGATCCCCGAAATCGCCCGCTTCGATCCGCACGAGCTCAGCACGGGCAGCCGCGATGGTGTCGCCGATGGCCGCACGCTTCGCGCGCAGCTGGGCCAGCTCGTGCTCAGCGGCGGCAAGGTCGGTCGTGCGGCTCTCGTGCAGCTTGGCGAGGGAGCCGTCGACGCCCAGCGCACGCACCTCGAGCTCCATGCCGGGCAGCACCGCGGTGCGTTCGTCGATGGTGCCGTCCAGCGCCGTCGCCTCCGCCTCGAGCCCCTCGATGCGGACCCGGAGCTGTGCCGGCTGGCCGGATGGCGGGGCGACCTTGTCCAGGCCCGCGAATCCGAGGGGGTCGTTCCACGTCTGGCGGACCGTCCCAGCCCGGGTGTACTTGGGACCTGCTGGCGCACGCTCGCCGGCGAATCGATCATAGGTATCCAACCCGAACAGGCCGCGATAGCCGTCGACCCATGGCACATCGTCGCCGATGAGGATGGGCGTCCAGGCCCCGTCGCCGCCGGGACCGACCGCTCGACCGTCGCCGCGCGCGTAGTCGATGAACGGGACGCTCAGGGCGCCTTCGATGCGGGATGCCAGGTCACCAGGGTCGGGCTGGTTGAGCGTGTCGCGCCAGAAGGTGCGGAGCGCATCGAGGGCACCACGGGCACCCCGCGCGAAGGGCATCGGGAGCTGGGTCAGGTACTCACCCTGCTGGAAGTAGGACGCATGCGAGCCTCCCCCGGCGAAGAGGACCGGGTGCTCACCCTCAAACGTGACGGTCGGGTCGTCCCATCGACGTCGAAGATCGTCACCGGTGTAGTCGTGGGCCGCCGCCGCGATCCAGACCGGCCTGGGCCCGCCGGGCGCATCGTCGAGGAAGACGAGCACCTGCTCCCAGTCCGATTCGTGATCGTTGGCGCCACCGAATGTCGAGCGAAAGTCGTTCATGAAGTAGAAGTAGAGGTAGTGGAGCACGATCCAACCGTTCCGCCGCACGACCCGGGCGTGATAGGCGATGCGCGGGTCGCGCGTGACGGCATCGGCGTACTTCACCTGGGCAGCGGCTGCCGTGCCCCCCGGCACCGTACCCCGAAGCAGCAGCGACACCGTGAAGCCGGCATCGACGAGCCGCGCGAAGAGGCCGACGCGCGCGAGACGACCGGGCGCGTGGAACCCCCGTCGGTCGGGACGCCGCTGCCAGCGGGTCAGTTCGATACCGTCGAACGGCTGTTGGACGAGGCGCAGGTAGAGGGTCTCTCCCGGTGGCGCCGCGTGTCCAGCCAGGTCATCGATCGAGAGGCCACCGACCGGGACCAGCACGGTCCGCTCGTTCTCCGATCGGCCGACGAGCAGATCGCAGGCCGCGAGGTAGCCGTCCACGGGCGCGGGCAGGAACAGCTCCCCGTCGGTGTAGCGGACGATGGGCTCGAATCGGCGCAGCAGCTCGATGGCCGATGCGGCCTCGGCTGAGGACCCCGGGCTGGTCATGGCGCGATGGACCCAGCCCCGTCGGTGGCAACCACCGGCACGGGCAGCCGATCCCCAGGCGGTGCCTTCCGGAAGGCGTCCTGGACCGCCGCAGTGTTGAGGTAGAACGCACACACCACATCGAGCAGCATCCGCGCGTACAGCGCGAGGTCACGTTCCGTGCCGCTGATGACCCACCAGGTCGCGAGGTCGAGGACGAGGGCCAGGCCGACCAGGGCGAGCATCAGGGCCCAGCCCCAGTAGCGTATCCACCACATGCCGATGGCGGCCACGACCACGAGCACCGCAAAGCTCGCGACGGCACCGCGCGCGAGGTCGTGGTCCTGGAGGGCCCTGAGGAAGGTCCCCTGCCAGGGGATGGTGACCTGGGCGAAGAAGCCGAATGCGGCGATGCCGACCGTGAACAGCTGGAGCAGCGCGACCACGAGCACGCCGAAGGGACGGTGTCGGGCCGTCACCGCGGGTGCGCCCCCAGTCTGCTCATGCATGGCCGCAGTGTGGCTCGATCATCGCCGCCACGTACGGAGCGTTCGAGTGACGCCAGAGACCGAGCAGCAGCTGGTGCGCCGCGATGCCCAGAGGTGGGAACATGCGCCCATGTGCGGCCGAATGACCCAGCAGACGCCACCGGAGGAGGTCGCTCGGATCTTCGATGCCGAGGTTCGCGACCACGAGCTCGAGGATGCCCAGCCGTCATGGAATGTGGCACCCACCGATCCCATCACGGCAGTGCTCCAGCGCCAGGATGGCCGGACGGTGGAGCGTCCGCGTTGGGGCCTCATCCCCAGCTGGGCGAAGTCGGCCCGGGAAGGCGCGCGGCTCATCAACGCCCGTGCGGAGACGCTGGCTACCAGTCCTGCGTTCCGGGTCGCGTTCGCGAAGCGGCGCTGCATCGTGCCCGCCGACGGCTTCTACGAGTGGCAGCACACGGGCGGCAAGCGCAAGCAACCGTACTTCCTGGGACCGATCGGTCAGGGAGCGGTGCTCGCCATGGCGGGACTCTGGTCGGTCTGGAAGGACCCGGCGACCGGGCTCTGGGTCACGTCCGCCGCGGTCATCACGACCGACGCCAACGATGATGTGGGGGTGCTCCACGACCGGATGCCGGTGCTGCTGCCGCGTGATGCCTGGGAGGCGTGGCTCGACCCCGATGAGCGGGACCAGGCCCTGCTGCGCTCGCTGCTCACACCGGCCCCGGACGGCATCCTCGACATCCACGCCGTCTCCCCGCAGGTCAATGACGTGCGCAATGACGGTCCGGACCTGATAGCTCGCATCGACCCGGACCGAACGCCGGATCTGTCCGGCACGGCTGGGCCGCCAGCGCCGACCGACCCGGTCCAGGGGACGCTGTTCGACTGACGGCGACGGATCGCCCAGCGCCGAGCAACGCAAAGGCCCCCAGCGCGCTGCCGAGGGCCTTCGGTCTCCTCCCAGAGGATGCAGGGATCGGGGAGCGTCAGGGTAGCTTGCCGACCACCACCATCTCTGCCTGGCCCGCACCGCTGGCATCGTCCATGGTCACCACCAGCCAGCCCTTCTGGCCCTGGTCGGCACGGTAGGTCGTGGTGTTCACCTTCAGGGGCACCTTCGTCACCTGGTTCGCCGCCAGCGACTTGAGATACCCGGAGCTGAGCGACGGCTTGAAGGCGTCGAATCGGGCGTTGGGGTTGGCCCCCGCTCCCGAGTCCCCGGTATTCATGACGTCCGCCTGGATGGACTCGCCGGAGTTGGTGTAGCTCTCGACCCAGTAGTCGAACGCCGACGGGCCCCCTTTCTGGAGCCCGAAGTCGCTGGCCAGGGCGGGCAGCAGCAGCGTCGTGCCGTTGGCAGAGACCGTGGCATCGAAGCCGCCCACGAGCGAACCGTCACCGAGGTCGATGACGAGCGCGTCCAGCAACCCGTTCGCTTCCCCGGTGAACATCAGGCCATCGTCGTAGCCTGCGAGCAGGTAGTCGGGCGTGCCGTCCTTGTCGACATCGACGAGCACATCCCACTCGTCCCCGGCCGCGTTGGACCAGGGCGCCCAGGTGTTGATGGCGAACACGAGGCAGCGGTCGGAGGAATCGGAGATCCCGGTGCACACGGAGGTGTCGAGGGACTGCACGCCGGCGGCACGCAGGTCGATCTCGCCCAGGTTGTCGCGACCGTCCGTGAGGCCCCACGCGTAGACATCCACGATGCCCTTGTGGAGCCCGAAGTTGCGGAACTTCACGCTCGATGTCCGGGTCGTTCCGCTGCCGACATAGGCGGTCCGGCTGTTGTTCACCTGGCGGACGTCTGAGGTCCCACGGGGCACGACGAGCCAGGGCACCCGCAAGGTGTAGACCCCGGTGGCGCTGCTCCGGGGCGTGGCGACGATCGCGCCGCGCACCGTGGTCACGGGCGTATAGAACGTGCCATAGCGGTCGATGGCGAGCTTGGGAGCGTGGTTGGGTGCCGCGGCCGGCAGCGCCGAGACGGCGCTCTCGGCGAGCGAGATCCTGACGTTGATGGTCTTCCTGCCGCGACCCGGCACGCTGACCGAGCTCGGCGTGATGACCACCCGCACACCCCTCGCGTTGCCGTTGAAGGTGTTGCTGAGCCGGTACCGGATGGTCCTCGATGAGGTGTTCCTGATGGTCAACTTCCGGGTCTCTGTGAACGAGGTGGAGGTCCCCGGCGCGTTGCCCGCCTCCTGGAGTCCGAAGGCGAGACTCGAGGAGCCGAGATCCGTGTAGACGAACGCCACGGTGTCGACCGCCCGACGCGGCTGCGCCAGTCCGGCACCCGCGAACCGGATGTCATAGGGCGCGACCTTGCCCGAAGCTGCCGTTCCCACGATCGCTGCCTTGATGTCCCGTGGATCCCAGCCCGGATGCGCCTGCTTGACGAGGGCGGCGACACCAGCCATGGCCGGTGACGCCATCGAGGTGCCGGAGAGGTTCTTGCCCTGACCGGTGGAAGCACCATCGGCCGAGAACACCGAGACGCCGGGGGCCGTGACATCCGGCTTGATGGCGCTGTCCGCACGCCGCGGACCGGCCGAGGTGAAATCGGCGGTCTCGCGGTAGGTCGGGTTGCGGATGATGCCCGCGCCCTTGATGGTGATGGTCTTGTTCCGGTCAGTCGTGAACCGGTCCTCGTCCGCGCCGCTGACACCCACGAACGGGATCGTGACGCCGCCGATGATGTTCTCGAAAGGCGGCAGCGTATCGGCGTTGTTGATCATGATCACGGCGGCCGCGTGCTGCTGCTGGCCCTGCACCGCGCGGTCGGTCCGCGGGCAGATGCCCCGGTAGACCACGGCGATCTGGCCATCCGCGAAGCCGTTGTAGCTGTAGTCCTGGGGGAAGCAGCCCAGGCTCTCGTTGCCCTTGCCGGTAGCGGGGTCGACGGAGGTGCGCGGATCATCCCGGAAGACCGTGATCCTGCCACGCACGGGCAGCGCACTGTCGTTGGCGTTGATGGCCTCGATGTCGCCGCCCGTGGCCATGTCCACGGTCGCCGCCGGGAATGACCGCTCGGCATCCAGTGCCGCGACCGCGATCGCGCGCTGCGCGACACCGGGGCTGCCGGTCATGTACGCCGAGGCACCCTCGTTGCCCGCCGCGGCGACGACGACCACACCCGCCAGCGCAGCGTTGTCGGAGGCGACCGCATCGAGCGAGCCGGCATCACCGAACGGCGCGCCGATGGACATGTTGATGACGTCCGCGCCGTCCTGGACGGCACGCTCGATGGCATCCACCACGAGGGTCGTGGAGCCCGCGCAGCCAAAGACGCGATAGGCCAGCAGCTTGGCCTGGGGCGCCACACCCGGACCGATCCGGAAGTCGGTCCGGGCGAGGGTATTCGTGTCGTATGGGCCGGTGTAGCTCCTGCCGGCCGCTGTCACCCCGGTGCCTGCCGCGGTGCCGGCGACGTGGGTACCGTGCTGCGCGATCTCCGAGTCACTGGCCTTGCAGTCGAGGGGATCGGGATCCGGATGCGGGACCGGCTGGGTGTCCGCGTCGTAGTCGTCACCGGCCAGGTCGTAACCGCCGATGACCTTCGCGGTCGGGAAGGTGCCGGGCTCACGCCGGGTGGGGTCGTCCGCCCGCCAAGCAGCGTTGCCGGCGCCACCGAAGTCGAGGTGGTAGTAGTTGATGCCCGAGTCGATGATGGCGATCGTGACGCCTTTGCCAGTCCTGCCGGTCTGACCCCATGCCTTGTCGGCGCCCAGGTAGGACACCGTGTTGGTGTTGTCGATGGTGTGGGTCGGCACGGTCAGCACGGCCCGCACGTTCGGGAGGCGGGCGATCTTGCTGACCTGCTTGGCCTTGACGGTGATGCGGAAGCCGTTGAACACATCGGTGTAGGAGGTCTGGATCCGGGCGCCGAGGCTGCGCAATCGGGAGGCGGTGACCCGCTGCCGGTTGCCCAGCGTCCGGCGGATCTCCTGCTTCCGGCCGACAGACAGGGAGCGACCGATCGCCAGGGCCGCGCCCTCCTGGACCGTGACAGGCTGGCCCTGGAGCTGGACCGCGACCTCCACCTTGCGGTTGCCGTCCTGCAGCGCGAGGGCATCCTTGAGGCCCGGATGCGCATGCCTGACGTTCACCGGCTCGAAACGCTGGGGACTGGCGGCGGAGGCCGCGCCCGGCACCAGCATCGCGGCCATCAGCGCGGACATGCTCGCAACCGCGAACACGCGTCGATCCATGAAGCTCCTTCCTGAGCGTCTCCTCATGCCGTCCAGGCATCGCCGCACGCCACGTGTCCACGCGACGCTGCCTCCCCGCTGCCCCTGTTCGCCCGCCTGTCGGTGGCGGTACGGGGCACAGGGTACTCGCCGGGCGACGACCACGGGAGCGGCATCAGCGGCACGCCACCGGTCGGCCACCGCACCATCCGTCCGGGCGCATGGCCGGCCTATCGTCCCGGCGGCAGCTGCTCCCAATCTGCCCAACCGGTGCCATCCCACCAGCGATGCCAGAGGAGACCGTTCGTGCCCTGGGCGAACACGTCCAGGCGCTCGGCACCCCAGCTGCTGCAGGTGGGTCGGGACGAAGGGTCGAGCTGACCGTCGAGCGATTCCCACGGATGCCAGTCGGAGCCATCGAAATAGCGGTCCCACAGCGCGCCATCGGGGAAGACCGCGAACACCTCCAGTTGACCGACGGCCCAGCTGACCACCGCCGGCGGCGATGCCGGTGCGCCGCCCAGCGAGCGATCGGCCGACCAGCCACCGAGGTCCCAATGGCGGGTCCAGAGGGCTCCATCAACGCCCGTCCAGAACAGATCGATGCGACCCTTGCCCCAGGAGGTCGCGACCATGTCCCTCATCGAACGCCGAAGACGATCTGCGCGGCCACGAGGTAGGCCTCAGGTCGGGCGCCGGGACCGGTGAGGGTCATCTCCAGCGCGACCTCGGGCTGGTCGTAGAGATAGCGCCTCGCCCGGTCGCCATGCCCAGCGTCGACGAGCAACTGGAAGGCGCGTTCGTTGAACAGCGGCCGACCATCGGACAGGAACGTTGCGGCAGACGCTTCGGCCGAGGCCGCGGCGTCGAGGTACGCCGGGACCCGCTGGGCGTTGGCGGCACCCACCAATGACATCTCGGCCTCGATGGAGCCGATCGTCCCTTCCTTGGGCACGAACGCGATGACCTCGGGCCCGCCCGCGGCCTTGACCAGGTCGGGGGCACCCAGGCTCGAGATGCCCATCAGGCACTCCCCGGATGCGAGGGCGTCGATGGCGTCGCTTCGCTGCCGGACGACACGCCGGATGTTGGGTGACAGCTGCGTCAGCCAGTCGGTCGCCGCGGCGAGCTCGGCATCGGTCATGGCCAGCGGGTCGGCCGCTCCGACCGCGACCGCGGCGCATAGCACCAGGTCCAGCTGCTGCGCCTCGATGACGATCCGGTCCCGATAGCGGGGATCGACGAGGACCTGCCACGAATCGGGTGCGCTGCTCACCCTCGCTGGGTCGTACACGATCTGAAGGGGCGACCAACTCCACGGGTAGCCCAGGAGGCCCTCCGGTGTGTGCAGCAGGTCCATCGTCCGGGCGACGGGATACAGCTCCCGGGCCACGCTCACATCGCTGAGGTCGATGGGCTGTGTCAGTCCCGCGGCGTGGTAGGCGGGGATCCAGAGCCCATCGCCGCTGACGATGTCGACACTCACCGATCCGCCCCTGACGGCGGCGAAGGCAGCCGCGTCGTCGGTCAAGGGGGCGACACGGACCTCGACACCGGCATCCGCGGCGAGCGAGCGCAGGACCTCCGGATCCCAGTGATCCGGTGAGGTCAGCAGCCACAGTCGACCGGGGGGCACCGCCGCACCCGATGGCGTGGCGCCCGATCCATCAGGGCTGTCGGACTGCGCGGCGACCCGTGCCCAGGGGCCCGCGAGCGCGAGCGCCGCGCCAGCGCCGGCCCGCAGGAAGCCGCGGCGGCCGAAAGCGCGATCCATCGAACCTCCTCCCACGGCAGACGGGACAGCCACTGGGCCAGCGCGGCCGACGCACAGGGTACGTCGAGGGCGCGAGACGCGCCGCCGGGATGGGTCGGCCGGGACCCCCAGCCCGCCGGGTCCTAGAGCCAGCCGCGCCGTCGGAAGAACGCGAGCATCACCACGAGCGCCAGCACCATCGACGCCACCACCAGCCAGAACGCCGCGGGTCCGTGCTCCATGAAGGGCAGCTGTACGTTCATGCCGTAGATCGATGCGATGAGCGTCAGCGGCAGCAGCATCACGCTGAACGCGGTCAGGATCCGAAGGGAGTCGTTGAGGCGGTGCGTGAGCACCGACTCGTTGGTCGACTCGAGCGAGTCGATGACCTCCTTGTAGTTGTCGAGGATGTCCCAGATGCGTTCGGCGGCGTCGGAGATGTCATCGAAGTAGATCTCCATCTCCTCCGCGAGATAGCGCTGCTTGGTCTTCTCGAGGTCGCCCAGCACGGCTCGCTGGGGACGCACGATGCGCCGGAAGCTGATGATCTCCTGCTTCAGGTCGTTGATATCGCGAACGATCTCGGAGGTCCGTTGCTGCTCGAAGATGTCGTCCTCGAGCTGGTCGAGCTTGAGGCCCATCTTGCGCAGCATCGGGAACGACGCGTCCACGCAGGCATCGATGATGCGATAGAGCAAGTACCCGGAACCCTTCGAGAAGACCTGGTGCCGCAGGTCGTCACGTTCACCGAACCGCTCGAACAATGCCTGGAGCGGTGGCAGGTCGTTGCTCGGAAGCGTGACCAGGTAGTCCGGACCGACGAACAGGTCGAGCTCGACCGCGATGAGCCGCTTGCGCGCTTTCTCGTAGACCGGGAACTGCATCACGAGGAACAGGTAGTCGTCGTAGGTATCCAGCTTGGGACGCTGGTTGCGGGAGAAGACGTCCTCCAGGTCGAGGGGATGGAAGCCGAACTCAGCGCGCAGCCATTCCCCATCGGCGCTCGCAGGACGCGGGATATCGATCCAGCGCAGGCCGTCCCCGAGGACGACATCGCGCCGAGCGACAGGGTCTGCCGGTTGCTGGATGGGTGTCCGCGTCGACCGCAGCCGAACAGGGCGGGGCAGGCGCGGGCGGGACAAGGGCAGGTCGGGCATGGTCCGGTCGGTCCTCTCCAGCTCGGCGGTCCGCCCGCGGCCCCGGACGCCGCGGCGCGTCGGCGTCGATGGTAGTCGGTCGGGCGACCACGGAGTTGCCCAGAGGTGGCACGATGATGGGCCTCGTTGGCGGCATGTCCTGCGCCAGGAGGAGAGAGGCGGACCATGACACGCTTCGGGACCATCCTCGTCGCGACCGATGGCAGCGACGACAGCGATGCCGCGGTCGAGGCCGCCCTGGACCTGGCCCATGACACCAGCGGTCGGCTGCTGGTCCTGACCGTGGTCCCCGAGGGATCGACGAGCGATGGCAGTGGGGACGGGAGCGCCCCACGCGGCCAGGCGGATCGCGATGACGAGGAGGTGGTGGCAGCCGCCGAACGCACGAATGACGTCGTCGATCACGCCGTCGAGTGGGGCCTCGAAGCGAGCCCGCTGGTGTGGGAGGGAGAGCCGGCGGACGCGATCCTCGCTGCCGCCGTGTCGGAGTCCGCCGACATCATCGTCATCGGCAGCAGTGGCCGCTCCGGCGTCGGGCGGATGCTCCTGGGCAGTGTCACGGACGATGTCGTGCGCCGGGCCGGGGTACCCGTGATGGTCGTTCGCGCCCCGAGGGAGCGAGACGACTAGGCACCCTCGCGATCAGAGAGGCGGGATCTCGACGGACGTGATCGTCCCTGCCCGCGGGCCTCGGGTGGCGCCGCGAACGGCCGGTGCCAGCAGCGCCATGGCACCTGCCAGGGCCAATGGCACGAGGAACGCCCAGCGTAGACCCACCGAGCCCGCCGCGAGACCGATGGCCAACGGCCCGACGATGGAGCCAAGGTAGGCCAGGCTCACGACCCAGCCGACGACCATGGTCTGGCCCACCGTCCGGTTACCCGCCGCGCTGAGGGCGGTCGGGAACACGGGTCCGATGGCGAAGCCCAGCAGGGCGTAGGCGACCAGCCCGACGAGTGGCTCGGTGCGCGCGATGACGCAGGCAAGGGCGATGACCATCGCAAGGCCGGCCCACCGGACGAGGGCGATGGGTCCGGTGATGGTGACGAGGCGGTCGCCGAGGAGCCGCGACGTGAGCATGCCGAGGGCATTGGCGAGATACGCCATGACGGCCACCGTCGGGGTGATGCGCCCGACATCCTGGAGATAGATGGTGCCCCAGTCGATGAGCGCGCCCTCGGCCACGAACGAAGCGAAGCCGATCGCTCCGATGCTGAGGATGGGCGCCAGCAACATCCGCCGGTCGACTGGGGCCGCGGGCCCTTCCCCCTTCACGGTGGGCCGCAGGTCGTCCAGGCGTGCCAGCCCGATGGTGCTCAGCGCAACGAGCGCGAGGGCGAGGGTCACGAAATGGGCCAGCGGCGGCTGGCCGAGCGCGACCGCGAGCGCCGCGAACCCTGCGGTGATGAGCATGCCGGCGCTCCACGCGGCATGGACCCCGGACAGGATCGGGCGACCGAGTCGCGACTCCAGCTCCACGGCATACGCGTTCATGGCCACGTCCAGGCCACCGCTCAGAAGCCCCAGGAGCACGAGCGCGGCAGCCAGGGTCACGAGGTCCATCGCGAGGCCGACCGGGATCAGGGCGAGGCACAGCGATGGGATGCCCACTCGAAGCACGCGCCGGCTGCCAAGCCGGTCCACCAGCGATCCACCCAGCCGTGTGCCGACCAGCAGCGCGACCGCATACGCGCCAAGCGCCAACCCAAGCTGCGGCGCGTCCAGGCCGGTCTGGTCCCGGATCGCCGGCATCCGGGCACCGACACTCGTCGTGATACAGGCGTGGGTCGCGAACGCAAGGACGATGGCGCCTCGTCCGGGCATAGGACAACTCTCCGCGGGCGGGGCGACGAACGGGTCTTGGGCCTGACCGTGGCCTCAGGGCCTGGACCGGAGCCTACAGGTTCGCCGCGACGCCCACGACGAGCGCCCGGGCGCGACGGAGACCACGGTCCAGACCATTGATGGCCGGCACGGCTGGCATCAGGGAGCGCCACGCACGGCTCGCACCGCTGGGCGTCAGTCGCAGGTACATGAGGGTCCCGATGCCGGTGGTCGCAGCGCACAGCAGGAGCGCCTGGCTGACCGTCAGGAACCCTGCCTGGACCACGATGCTGGCCACGAACGGCGCGAACATGCCACGCGCGCCGGTCAACGCATTGAGGCCGGCGACCGCGGCGCCTCGCTCCTCCTGGGGCACCTGCTCCGAGATCACCGAGGCAAGACCCATGTCGGTCGCAGCATTGGCGACACCGACCACGATGGCCGCGGCCCACAGGAAGATGACCGAAGGCGCGATCGCGTACAGCACGATGGACGCGACGCCCAGGGTCGCGCCGATGCGCATGACCGACACCGATCCTCGCCGGTCGGCCATGGTGCCCCAGGCAAGGCAGGAGAGGGTCGTGGCGACCGCCCCCAGGATGCCGATGATGCCGATCTCGGCCATCGACAGAGACAGGCGGTCGACCTGGACCAGGGCGTACAGGGGTCCGGCGGCGATGAGGCCGGCACCGTAGAACGCCTGCGCGGTCGCGACCTGGCGGAGCGCGGGACGTCGCCGGAAGGCGCCCCATGACTCGCGGGCCGAGAAACGGCGGGCGTCTGGATCGAGGGGCGCCTCGATGCGACTCACGGACACGGCGCAGAGCGCACCGATGGCGCCCGCGAACGCCACCACGACCATGCCCCCGATCTGGTCGGCCAGGATGCCACCAACGAGGATGGCAGTGCCCGCCGCGGCAGCCTTGCCGGTGCTCACGAAGCCGATGAGCCGACCGCGCTCCGAGCTGGGATACATCGCGCCCCACATCCGCTGCTGGAGCGGATTGGCGAACGCGATCGAGATCCAATAGCCGAGCACAAGGGCCGCCATGACGCCCGGCACGGGCAGCAGCACCATGGCCACGAGCAGCAATGCGCCACCGGCCCGCAAGAGGCTCATGCCCCGTGGCGTCCGGGGACCCAGGCGACCCGCGAAGAGACCCAGCACGTTGGCTGCGAAGGGTGCCGCAGCAAGGAGGGCGATCCCGACAGGGTCGAGCCCGGCATGGCGCGCCACCCCTGGCAGCAATGACAGGACCACGGACGCGGTGATCCCGACGCCGACGAGGGAGATCAGGTCGAGCAGCACGTTGCGTCGCAACGGCTGTGCTCCGGGAAGGGCGCCAGCTGCCCCAAGGATGCCCACAACGAACCTCAAGCGGTGTCCGTCTGGGCCTGCGAGGTCAGCTGTCGGGCTGGGCTGCTACGGAAATAGCCCTCGCGGTTGCTCCGCGATTAGCCCCATCGAGGGTGGGTCCCCCGTCCTCCGAGGAGGTTCGGCCGGAAACGATAGTACCACGCAGGCATGTCGGTCCCGACCGGGACCATCGTCCCGTCGTTGGTCCTATCGGCGAGGACTGCGAGCCGTACCCGCGACCGCGGCGTTGCTCCGGATCGGCCCCGGAGAGCGCCGGGATCAGTCGTCCTGGGACAGGATGATCACCGTGTATGGGCCCACGCCCACCGCGATGCTGTGCTCCATCCCGTCCATCGGTTCATCGTCAGAGGTGGCATCGAGTGCCGGCACCGTCGCGAACTCCTCGTCGTAGCCGTCCCAATCGGAGTTGCAGCGGACGCGCCACAGCCCCGGTCGGGGCACCCCGATGCGGTACGACTCCTGGGGGGTCGACGAGAAGCTGGCGAGCACGAGCACGTCGTCCCTGGGTCCTCCTTCCTCCCAGCGGTGGTACGCGAGGATCCTCGCGTGCTCGTCCACCCGAACGATCGCGACATTGGGACCCTTGAGGCCCCGGGTCGTGTCATCAACGTTGCGCCGCAGCCGGATGAGGTCCCGGTGCAGCCGCAGGAGGCCCTTGTTGCTCTGTCGGAGGCTCCAGTCGAGCGGGTCGTCATCCGAGAACCAGGAGCCCTCGATGAGCTCCTGCCCCTGGAACAGCATCGGGATGCCGGGAGTCGTGAGCACGAGCGCCGAGCCCAGGGTGGCTCGCTTCTTCGAGGGCCAGCTGTCTGCGTAGCCCGGCCAGATCTCCTCGGGGACCCTGGAGCTGCCGTTGGCATCCTCATCGTGTGACTCGGTGTAGATGATGCGTTTGAAGGCATCGGCTGGGTCCGTCGCGATGGCGGCCGCCACGGCCGCGATGTCACGTTCCTCATCCGCGACCGCGGTCAGGGCCGCGCGGACGGGGTGGACGAACGCACCGTCCCATTGGGCGCCGAAACCGGCTCCGCCCTGGTCGGTGGGCGCGGTCACGTCCGGGTCACCCTTGAGGTCCTCCGCGATGAGCAGCCGGTCCGGGTACCGCTCGGCCAGCTCGGCCGTGATCGATGCCATCAGGTCCCAGCCATCCTCGATGACATCGGCGGCGCGATGGCCGCCACCGGTGATGCTCGAGATGTAGGCGGTCGCGTCCCAGCGAAGGCCGTCGACCTGGAACTCGTCGAGCCACTGGAGGGCACCGTCGCGCAGGAACTCGCGCACATCGGTCCGACCGTAGTCAGGACGCGTCTCGCCCCAGGGCGTCGAGGAGCGGGCATCCTGGTAGAAGTAGATGCCTCCCTTGTCCCCCTCGGCCCAGCCGTCGAACTGCCACAGGTCCAGATCGGACGGGCCGAGGTGGTTGTAGACCACGTCCAGCAGCACCGCGATGCCCTCCGCGTGTGCGGCACGAACCAGGCTCTTGAGCTCATCCGGTCCGCCGTACGAGCTCTCCACGGCAAACGGGAACGCCGGGTTGTAACCCCACGAGCGATCGCCGGCGAACTCGAACGGGGGCATCAGCTGGATGGCGCCGACACCGAGCTCGCGAAGATAGGGCAAACGTTTGCGGACACCCTCGAGCGTGCCCGGGCGACCGTGCATGCCCTGGCTGAACGTCCCGACATGCAGCTCGTAGATGACCAGGTCGTTCCAGTGAGGCTGGCGGAACTCGCCCTCCCCCCAGTCGAATCGGGCCGGGTCATACACGATGGCATTGCCCACCGAGTTGGTCAGTCGCCGGGCCCGGGGGTCGATCCGCCACAGCTCGCGCTCGCCGTTGCGGACCAGGAAGCGGTACTCGTCCCCGTCCGTGGCGCCCGGCACATCGGCGGACCAGGTGCCACCTTCCTCCGCGACCAACCGGTGCCGCGTGGCATCCCAGTCGTCGAATGTGCCCGTGACCGTGATCGCCGTCGCGTTCGGTGCCCAGACCCGGAAGGTGACGCCACCCGGATACGGCCAGGCGCCCATGCCTGGACGCGAGGACGGGGTCGGCAGCGTGTCAGGTCGAGATCGGGCCATCGCCACAACCTTATCCGGACGGGGAGCGTCCGCGTGCCGAGCCCGAGCCACAGACCGCAGGCCGGGTTTGCCTGTCGGCGGGGCGCATCAGTGACATGAGACCAGACGGATCCGCCCTCGCTGCGGAGTGGCTGGGGGTCCGACACGCGGTCGGCACCCACTGCCTGGCGCGAGGCCCGGAGGCGGAGGGGTTCCTGAGGCGTGTCCCTGTCCAGGACACCACTGGAGCAAGGGTCGCGCGCACGCCGCGCGCGGGCGACGTCATCACCATCGAGCCCGAGTCCGGCGACTCGCCTTCCCTCATCTGGGGACGGACGTCGAGCGAGTGGGACCTCGGCTACCGACCGCCCACGACCTGAGCCGGGCGGATCAGATCCGATCGAGACGATGCATCGCGCGCATCATCTGCCGAGGTGTCGGTGGTGGTGGCAGCGGCTCTGTGCCCGGCGCGCGAAAGGCCTCAACCATCAGCGCCACGAACCTCGGTGATGCCCTCGGAGCGTCCGCTTCGCTCTCCTGGACGACCCCGGCGTTGCATCAGCACGAGCACCATGTCCTCGGGCCCAGGTCGAGCCGGAACGACCCTGCTGCCGGTGCGCGGGCGATGAGCTCGAGCATCGGCTCGAACCCACGCGGGCGATGCGCTTCGAGGGCCCAGCCGGTGGGGAACGTACGGGTGAGCACATCCTGGAGTCCCCGGTCGGCGGCTTGCATGGCACAGATGGCACGCACGAACGCGACGAATGCGGTCCAGCCGTCGGGTGCGCACAGGGCCTCCTGGACCATCGCCGCGTGGGCCTCCATCCGCGACTCGAACCTCGCAGCGGGAGACGTCGTCCGCGATAGTGGCCCGTTCGCGTCGCTCGCTGCGGGCAGCGGATGAGACCACGCTTTCGCCCGAGGTATCACCGGCACGACCGTCAACGCCACGCCGACACCCGAGCAGCTGCGGTCCGTGCCGTCCTCGTGGCCACGGGTGGGCGACGCGTCACTCGGCAGGCTGCCTGCGGCATCGACCAGGCAGCCGATGCGGCAGCCGCGTCCCAGTCCGGGACCGGTGCGAGATCGTCGTCCGTATCGGATAGATGGGCCGGACATCCCGGAGCGTGTCCGAGGTCGGGGACCTTGCGCTGGCCTCCGTGGGCCCGCCGGCGGGGCGCGCAGCCGGGTCGATCCCGTGCGTACCCCCTCGCCGGGTGAGTAGATCGGCGACCGCCGTGCGGGGTGTCGTCACCGGGAGGTCGCTGGCCAACCTGCCCGTGTGGCGGGTCAAACGGCTGCCCGACCGCGTGTCGTGCTCGTTTCAGGACGCTCTGACGGCTTACTCACCCGCCGAGCGGGTGTCCGCTGGACGCCGAGCCTGGGAGCCGGGTCGCGACCAGCGGTGCAGTCGCCACCAGCGGTGCATCGGCTGGTAGGCTCGGCGAATGCCCGAGCTGTCCGCTGTCGACGCCTACCTGGACCTGGCGGAGGGACGGCACGCGCCGCTGGTCCGGGAGCTGGACCGGATCATCATGGCGGCACGGCCGGACCTGCAGGGCGCGGTCCGCTATCGCATCCTGATGTACGCCTTCGACGGTCGCTATCGCGACTGGGTCTGTGCCGTCGATGCGCGCGCGAAGGTGGTCTCGCTGCGCTTCCTCCACGGCGACCGGCTTCAGGCGCCCGCGGGGATCCTGCGTCGGGGTTCGACGACGATGGGCACCATCGACCTCACGTCCCCGGAGCAGATCGACGCCGACCGGGTGACCGACCTCGTCCGACAGGCCGCGGCGCTGGTCTCGGATGGCGGCGCGGCCGATCGTCGGCCGGATGACGCGTCCGGATGAGCGGACCCCCGGACTGAGGGCCCGCTCCCTCGCACCGCGCGCCAGCCTCCCCCACAGGCCCTCCCGCCATCCCCCGCCGAGATCGAACGGTTCGGCGTGCCACCGCGCCATTACCAACGGAGCGGCCATCTGGTGGCACCTGGTCGGGTGCTCGAGGCCCTCCCGACGCCGCGTGCGAGCCACGACGGCGCCGTCAGCGGTGCCCTGGAGGTGGCTGCTCATGTACGGTTCGTTCCGGTTCGCCGTGGGGACGGCGATCATCGCGCTGGCATCCGTCGTGATCTCGCCCTCCAGCGCCCGTTCCGCCGAGGGTTCGAGCGGCGGGCCGACGATCCTTCCGAGTCCGCCTCCCGCGGCGACACCCATCGACACGAACGGGTGGCTGCCATTCACCTCGGCCCGGCATGGCTTCTCCCTGCGATATCCGCCCGACTGGATCGCCCGGACGGCGACCGCTCCGTGGATCCATGGAGACCCGGTCGACCATGACCTCCCGAACGACCGGGCCACCGACGAGCTGGACGGTCCCGTGGATGGCGCGTTCTGGCTTGCGTCGCAGGCGATCCCCCCGGCGGCGGCCAGCGCCGATCCGGGCGACGCCTCGGACCCAGCTTGCTGGCCACCTATCGCCGATTGGTCGCAGGTTCCGCTGGCCGACACGGTCGCCCGGTACCACGGCGGACCGGGGTGCGGCTTCTGGGAGACGCAGATCGTCGACGGTGGCCGGCTCTACGCCTTCGCTGCCAACGGTCGTGTCCCGCTGGAGATGTACCTGGCCGTGATGCCGACCGTCGTCCTCGACCCCACCGCAGCCGATGACACGCCGGCCTCGACGCCGGCCCCGTTGCCCGTCAGCCGGATCCGGGCCAGTCGGGATCCATCAAGGTCCGGTCACCAGCCTGACACCGCCCGTCCTCGACTCGATCCCGCAGATCGACCACCCAGCAGCTGGTGGTCGGGGCGGCGGGACTTGAACCCACAACCTCGTGCTCCCAAAGCACGTGCGCTACCGATTGCGCTACGCCCCGACGGTTTCGTGCTCAGGAATCGCACATGACTGCGTTCCTGACCTGGTGGAGTCTAGCCTGCACCGTTCCGATCGGCCATCTGCGTGACGTGCCAGCATCTCTCGTGAAGCCGTCCGCTGCGGCTCCCATGACCGTCCACCCGCCTGGTCGAACGGTGGCCCCTTGAGCGGGCGAGCCGTCTAGCCAGCCGAGCACATCCTGGATTGCGGCACTCGCCTCCTCGAGTGAACGCCAGATCGGGATCCGGCCGATCGGTCGCCCGGCTATCCTCGATGCGCCATGCACACCCGCGTCTCCATCGCAACGCCCATCGCCCGGTCGGCCGACCTGAGCTCGCTGGCGGGCTTGCCGCTCGCGCTCCGCGCCGGGCGGCTGCGACTCGGTCTCGGTTTGCGAGTCGAGGAGGACCGCGTCCGCCGTCTCTCTGAACTCGCGCGGGTGACCGCAGAGCCACCCGGGCGCAGCGGCCAGCGCATCGAATACCAGATGCTCAACGGAGTACGGCAGCCGGGTGACTCGCACCTGGACGGGCTCCCCCTGCGGTACGAGTTGACCGCGATGACAGGTCGCCAGATCGGATGGGAAGTAGCCAAGACCGCTGGCCATGTGCACGTGCGACCGACCGGGTCCACCCTCGGTTACCCCGAGATCGTGGAGGTCCTCCATGGCGAGGCGGGCTTCCTGATCCAGGACCTAAGCGCGAGCCCGTCTGGCCCGGTCAGCGGGTATGCGTGGCTCGTGCGGGCGCGCCCGGGCGAATGGGTCATCCTGCCCCCGGAGTTGGCACATGTGACGATCGACCTGGGGGCGGGCCCGCTCGTGTTCAGCGATGTCATCGACCGGCGCGCGACGGGCGTCTACTCTTCCGTCGCAGATGCTCACGGGTTCGCGTGGTATCTCGGGGCGGACGGGCGACTCCGCGCGAACCCGCGCTACCTGCACCCGCCCGCGGTCATCGAGCTCAGTGCCGAGGAGTGGTCGGGATCCGCTGCCGGGCGGCTCTACGAGGTGTTCCGGGACGATCCCACCCGGCTCTCGTGGTTGTCGGAGCCATCCCGGTTCCCGACCATGGCGCCTGGGGTGTGGCAGCGTGTCGTCGAGGCGACCGCGGCCGGAAGGTGACCCCGGTTGGGCTCCCGTGTCCGCCCTCCGCCAGTCGGGCCGGACGGACCGTGCAAAGGTGACACACCGGCCTTGACTTTCCGATGAGTGCGCCCGGAACATCGGAACGTCGCCCGGGATCGTCCGACGCGTTCGCGTGGACAACGGCCCGGCGGATCGAGGAGAGGACGATGAGACCACGGATCCTGGTATCGCTCGCTGTCGTCGCAACCATGCTAGGCGGGACGGGGGCGGTCACGACCGCAGCTGACCCATTGCCCAAGATACGCGTGGCGGTCTGGAGTGGTCCGGAAGCGGACAACCTACGCAAGGTCGTCGCGGAGTACATCTCCCAGACAGGCAATCCGGTGGAGATCGACGAGATCGCCCGCGACGGCTATCAGGACAAGTTGCGGACGACCATGGTCGGGGGCGGATCGGATTGGGATGCGGTGTACGCGTCCGCTGACTGGCTGCCGGCCTTCATCGCGGCCGACGGGCTGGCACCCTTCGACGACTACATCGCTAACAATGCCGCGGACTTCCTGAACGTCGCGGACCTAGAGCCCGGCATCTCCAACCTGACGTTCGACGGCAAGGTCTACGGCTTCCCGTCGGAGGGTGACACAGCGTGGCTGTTCTACCGCAAGGACCTGCTCGATGCCGCCGGCATCCAGCCCCCGCAGACCATGGACGAGATGCTCCAGGCGGCCATCAAACTCAACACCCCTGACCGCCCCGGCATGGTCATCGGCTCGTCGACCGATGAGGCTTGGTGGGACTTCATGCACTACTTCTGGGCGTTCGGTGGTCAGCTCTACGACCCGAACACCCTTGAGGTGACCGTCAACAACGAGCAGGGCGTCGCCGCACTCACGTTCTACTCCGACCTCCTGCGCAAGTACCAGGTGGTCTCGCCGGACGTCACCACGTACGGGTACAACGGGATCCTGACCGCGCTCAAGGAAGACAAGGCAGCCATGGGCGTCGAGTGGATGGCCGCGACCCAGGAGCTCACCGACTGCACCAAGTCGCCGCTCGTTTGCGACAAGCTCGCCTACGAGTTCGTGCCGCCGTCGGTGGCCGGCCAGTACGGCTTCGGGGCCAGCTCCTGGGGTTGGGTCGATCCCGACCGGTTCCACGCAGAAGGAGGCCGGCTACAAGTTCATCGAGTGGCTGGTCGGGGGCCCCGGCGCGAAGCTGTGGGCGCTCAACGGCGGCATCCCGTCGAACAAGGCGGCGCTGTCCGATCCCGAGGTCGTGGCCCAGGTCCCGCAATTCGAGCTGCTGGCCCAGGCTATGCCCTATCGTCACATCACCCCGCTGCTGACGACGTCTGACCAGATCGTCAAGGCCATGCAGGAGGCCGCGGCCGCCGCGGTCGCCGGTGCCAAGACCCCTCAGCAGGCGATGGACGATGCTGCCGCCGGGATCGAGGCGGCGCTCAAAGACGGCGGATACAAGTAATCGAACGCCGCCAGCGGACCAGGTCCCGGCCGCCCGCTGAGCCGGGCACGGCACCCGGACCGGCATGACCGCAGTCAGCGCACCGCCGGGCACACCGGCACCAGCACGGAGCGCCCACGCACGAGGTCCAAGGGACCGGGCGTGGGCGTTCCTGCTGCCTGCCTACGGAGCGATCATTGCGGTCGTCGGCATCCCCACGCTCTACAGCCTGTACCTGAGCTTCCACCAGTGGAAGCTCACGACCTTCAAGCGAGGCGTCCCGTTCGTCGGGTTCGACAACTACAGCAAGGCACTTTCGGACGACGCCTTCTGGCACTCGATGCAGGTGACGCTGATCTTCACGCTCGTGGCGCTGACCCTCGAGATCGTTCTTGGGGTAGGGCTCGCTGTCCTCATGGATCAGGACTTCCGTGGTCGCCGGACAGCACGGATCCTGCTGCTGTTACCGATGTTCGTGACGAACGTCGTGATCGGGCTCATCTGGCGGATCCTGCTGAGCTACGACTTCGGCGTCGTCAACTGGGCCCTCTCGCTGTTCGGCCTGCCCAAGGTCGCGTGGCTGGGCGACCCGACGCTGGCGCTCTGGTCTCTGATCGTCATCGACGTCTGGAACACTACCGCGTTCGTGGCGCTCATCGTGCTCGCGGGCCTCCAGGGCATCCCCGACGAGCCGCGCCAAGCGGCTCGCGTCGATGGAGCCTCGTCGTGGCAGGTATTCCGGCTCATTACGCTGCCACTGCTGCGCCCAGTGCTGCTCGTGGCGGTCATCTGGCGGACGATCGACCTGTTCCGGATCTTCGACGTGGTATTCAGTCTCACCGGCGGTGGACCCTACAACGCGACCGAGACGATCAGCCTGTACGCCTACAACGAGGGGTTCGCCTCATTCAACTTGGGCTTCGCGTCCGCGATCTCGTACCTCATCATCATCGGCCTGGTCATCATCCTGGCCATCGAGGTCCGCGTGTTCGGGGGACGCGCGACATGAGGCGATCGCGCAGGGCCACCTTCCTGGTGTACGGGCTGATGGCCCTGACGCTGGCGGCTTTCATGTTCCCCATCGTCTGGCTGTTCCTGACCAGCATCAAGCCTCCCCAGGACACCTTCGCCTACCCGCCGGTGTTCATCTTCCCGCCGACGCTGCAAAGCTACCGGCAGGTCTTTGGCGAGTCCGACTTCCCGCGCTACCTGCTCAACAGCGTGATCGTGGGCACGTTGGCCACGGTCGTGGCGCTGACCGTGGGCCTGCCTGCGGCCTACGCCCTGGCGCGGATGCGGACGCGAGGCAAGGGAGCGCTGCGCGCCGCGGCGCTGGTGCCGCAGATGCTGCCGCCGATCGTCGTGGTCATCCCCATCTACATGATATTCCGGAGCGTCGGCCTGCTGGACAATGTGTTCTCGCTCAGCTTTACCTACCTCGCACTGACGGTGCCGATCTCCGTGTGGATCCTGTCGCAGTTCATCGAGGACCTGCCGGTCGAGCTGGACGAAGCCGCGATGGTCGACGGCGCGAGCCGCCTGCAGGTCATCCTGCAGGTCATCCTGCCGCTCGCCCGTCCCGGTCTGGCGGCCGCGGCTGTCATCTGCCTGCTATACACCTGGAACGAGTTCCTGTACGCGCTCATCCTGACCGGCCGGGATGCCAAGACGGCGCCCGTCGCCATCGTCGGGTTCATGACCAACAAGGAGATCGCCTGGGGCCGGATCGCGGCGGCGGGGATGGTGGTGCTCGTGCCCGTGCTCGCGTTCGGGATCGTCGCGCACCGCCACCTGGTGCGCGGGCTGGTGAGCGGGACCGGGAAGTAGGCGGCGGCAACCCGGGTCGCCGGGTCAGTCGGTGGCGCCCGACCCCAGTACCCGTCGCAGTCGTCCGGCGTTCGAGACCACGACGAGGTCAGCGCGGAGGCCGGGCTCGATACGAGCGCGATCGGACAGCCCGAGGAGGCGTGCCGGGTTCTCTGCCGCTGCGCGCAGCGCGGTCACGAGCGGGATGCCGCTCCTGACGGCGCGCTCGACCAGGCCATCGAGCAGCAACAGGGCTCCCGCGAGCGTGCCGTCCTGGTTGACCGCCCTCCCTCGGCGAAGCATCACGCTCGAGCTCGGTGTCTCGATCCGACGTAGTCGGGTGGCCGCGAGCGCGATGGCGTCCGAGACGAGGATCAGCCGCCCTTCGCCGATGGCCCGTGCGAGTGGCGCCAGTAACTGCCGGTCCACATGGACACCGTCGGCGATGAGCTCGATGAATGGCGCGGTCGCCAGAGCGGCGCCCACGGGCCCGGGCTCGCGATGGTGCAGCGGCGGCATGCCGTTGAACAGGTGGGTCGTCGAGCGAGCCCCTTGAGCATACGCAGCCGCGATGACCTCGGCGCTCGCGTTCGTGTGTCCCAAGGACGCGACGATGCCAGCGCGCGCAAGAGTCTCTACGAGCTCGAGGCCGCCATCCAGCTCAGGTGCCATCGTCACGATGCGCACATTGGTCCACGCGCTCGGCTCGTCGCGGAGCGTGTCCAAGAGTACGCGCGGCGAGACCAGTGCGGTCGGGTCGTGACCGGCGGATCGAAGCGGTGAGAGCGCTGGTCCCTCGAGATGCACACCCAGGAGCTGCGCCCGCGGTCCCGATGTCGTCCCTACTGGATCGCTGGTTGCGGTGACGGCGGCATCGAGCAGCCGAGGCATGGGCGCGCTCATGAGCGTCGCCACGAACGCTCCGATGCCGTGGTGCCACAGGGTCCGCGCCATCAGGTCGAGCCCCACCGTCCCACCGAAGCCATCGCCTCCTCCAGCGCCGTGGCAGTGGATGTCGATGAACGCAGGCGCCAGGACCTCGTCGGCGCGCAGCATCGTCGCGCCGGGGTCGCGGCGCAGCGCCCGAAGGGCGGCCGGTCGCGGCGCGACATCGATGCTCACGATGTGCTCGTCCCGGACCTCGACCGCGGCCGATTCCAGCCGCCCGCCCGCCAGCAGCACGGTACCCGCGATCCACCAGGTCGCAGTCGCTCGACCGTCCATCGTGGAAGGAGTCTAGGTGGCAGCCGGGCTCGCCGGGTCACACGTCACTAGTTGACGGCCGATGCGACACACGGTACCGTAACTTGTCTGACGTCTGATAACAGAGGAGTCGAGGCCATGGCCGTCACCGGAGCATCGCAGGAAGCCACCCTCGCTGCCACACCCGTCCCGGTCGAGGATGTGACGCGCTGGCACACAGCCATCGCGGACGAGCTGCGGGGGGCGTTCGAGGCCTGCTTGCCGGCGTCGCGGTTCACCCTGGGGCCGAATCTGCGCGCGTTCGAGGACGAGTTCGCGGCGTATTGCGATTCCAGCCACGGGATCGGCATAAGCAGTGGCACGGCAGCGCTGACACTGGCATTGCGCGCGCTGGGGGTCGGTCCTGGCGACGAGGTCATCACCGTCCCGAACACCTACGTCGCGACAGTGTTCGCGGTCACCTATGTCGGGGCGCTGCCGGTGTTCGTGGACGTCGATCCCCTGACCGCCAACATGGACCCGGCGCGCGTCGCTGCTGCGGTCACGCCGCGAACGAAGGCGATCTTGCCCGTCCACATGTATGGGCAGTGCGCGGATGTCGATGCGATCCGGGCCGCCGCGCCCGGCATCTCCGTGCTAGAGGACGCGGCCCACGCCCACGGCGCAACCCTTCGTGGCAGGAAGGCCGGTGGTCTCGGCAACCTCGCCGCCTTCAGCTTCTATCCGTCCAAGGTGATGGGTGCCCTCGGCGATGGCGGCATGGTGACCACATCGGACGTCGTCCTCGACGCGAAGCTGCGCCAGCTGCGCTACATGGGCCAAGCCGGCCTCAAGCATGAGCACCTCATCCTGGGGTATCAGGAGCGGCTCGATGAGATGCAGGCTGCCTTCTTGCGCGTGAAGTTGCGCCACCTCGAGGTTCAGGTCGAGGGTCGCAGGCGGGTCGCCGAGCGTTACTCGGAGCTGCTGGCGGACACACCCGTCGAACTACCGGCGCACGACGTCGCCGGCCGACACGTCTACTACATGTACACGGTGCTCGCGCCGCGGCGGGACGAACTCCGAGCCTACCTCGACGCGCGGAGCATCGGCACCCAGCTCATCTACCCCAAGCTCGTGCCGGACCAGGGCGCCTACGCGACCAACCCGTGGCGTGCCGCGGACGACCTTGTGGTCGCACGCTCGCTGGTCTCGCGGCTGCTCTGCTTGCCGATGTTCGCGGAACTCACGGACGCGGAGGTCGACCGCGTCGGAACCGCGGTACGCGAGTTCTACGCCCTTCCATGAACGACACGCTCCGCGTCACGGTCATCGGCGGCAGCGGTGCGTCCACCCCGGAGCTGATGGACGCCATCGTCGCATGGCCAGGTGGCACCCATCGGCGGCCGCCGCTCGAGGTGGTGCTCCAGGGGCGCTCTGCACACAAGCTTGGGCTCGTCTCCGAGGCATGCCGGGCCCGCCTCCCAGCGTCGGCATCCGGTGTCTGCGTGACCACAGAGACGTCGGTGGACCGGGCGCTCGCGGGCGCGGCCGTCGTGCTGATACAGGCGCGCGTAGGCGGCCTCGACGCCCGTGTCTTCGACGAGACGTTCCCCCGGGCGTTCGGTCTGCCCGGCGAGGAGACCACCGGGCCCGGTGGCTTCGCGGATGCCTTGCGCACTGTCCCGGCCATGATCCCCATCTGGGATCGCATCGCAGCAGTGGCGCCCGACGCCTTCCTCATCAACCTCACGAACCCCTCTGGGATCGTCACGCAGGCGGCGACGGCGCACACCGGCCTCCGCTTCGTCTCCGTCTGCGACGCCCCGGCCACATTCGTTGACGCCATCGCGCGTGCGATCGGTCGGCAGTCAGCCGAGGTGCGGCAGGCGTACGCCGGAATGAACCACTGCGGCTTCTGGGTCGACCCGAGCCCCGACATCACCAGGTCCGCCATCGCGGCCACGAGCGGCATCGACGTGGACGACGTCACCAGGCTCGGTGCGCTTCCCACCGCATACGTGCGCTTCTACTTGCACCCCGATCGTCAGCTCGCGGCCCAGCTTGCCGCATCCGAGAGCCGGGCTCAGGCGCTCAAGCGGCTGGAAGCCGAGATGCTCGCCCAGTACGCCGCGCATGTGGACGCCACGCAGCACACCAGGCGGGGCGCGCTGTGGTACGGCGTATCGATCGTGCCATTGCTCGACGCGGTCGCCAATGGTGGCACCGAACCGGTCGTCCTCGGCCTGCCCAATGCGAGCGCCGTGGGCTGGGCACCCGACGACGCGATCGTGGAGCTACCCACGAATGTCGGGCGGGGAGGGGCGCTCACTCGGCGGCCCGCTGTCGAGCTGCCAGACTCCGTGACGAGACTCCTATCGCGGCACGCCACGTACGAGACGCTGACCGCCCGGGCCCTCGCCGGCGTCAGGTCGCCGGACGATCTGGTCGAACGCCGGTCTGAGCTCGTCGAGGCACTGGCCGCCAACCCGATGCTTGCCGATGCGGACCTTGCCGGGCGCCTGGTCGACGAGATCCTCGCCCGCTCGCCCGCGTGACCTGATCCAGGTGAGCAGGCAAGGGAGTCAGGCCCGATCGCCTATCCTCGCGCTGGACGTTGGGGGGACGAAGACGATCGTCGCGGCATTCGACGACCTCCCCACGGGTGGACTGCGCCCGCTCCGTCCGCTCGTCCGATTCACGACGCCGCGGGATCCGGAAGCGTTCCTCGACGCGCTGGCGAGGGCCGCGATGGATGCTCTTCCCCCTGGGGCGCGCCCTGCCGCGATCGGCGTCGGCGTCCCCGGCCCACTCGACGCGGCGGCCGGCATCGTGCACTACTCCACGAACCTCGGCTGGCGCGACCTGCCATTGGCGGCGCTCGTGTCCGAGCGCTTCCGGGGCATCCCTGTGGTGATCGACGATGACGCCAACGCTGGCGCGCTCGGCGAAGCATTCGCGGGCGCTGGGCAGGGCGCGGACCCCTTTGTCTACCTGCCGCTTGGCACCGGGCTCGGCTCCGGCGTGGTCGTCCGTGGTACGGTCGTGGCCGGCGCCCACGGGGCCGCCGGTGAGGTGGGGCACCTCGCCGTCGGCGATCGTAACGGCCCGCGCTGCAACTGTGGCCTCCGAAACTGTGTGGAGACATGGTGCGCGGGCCTCGGGCTCGCGCGACGCGCGAAGGAGACGTGGCCCTCCATTCGCCTTCCCGACGGCACGCGGGCTCCGCGAGACGCTGTCACCGTGTTCGCGTTGGCGCGGACCGGCAACCTCGAGGCGGTCGCACTGGTGGCGCAGGCGCGGCGGGCTCTCGCCGTCGCGCTCGCAGCGCTCCTCGCCTCCCTCGACCCGGCGGCCATATGCGTCGGCGGTTCGGTCGGACTGGCGGAACCGGGGTTCATCCGGGATGCCTTCCGCGACGCAACCTCGCTCGTACACTGGGCCACCGGCCGGACGACGCGCCTTCGCCCGCCCATGCTCGGTGACGCGAGCGTACTGGCTGGCGCGGCGGTGCTCGGCGCCAAGGCCGTCGCCGCTCCAGATGCCTGATGGCGACCGTCACGCAGCGTGATCGCCGCCCACTACCGCTCCAGGTGCGCGATGAGATCCAGGCACTCATCGGGCAGGAGGGGCTGGGGCCCGGCGACCGGCTGCCTGCGGAAACCGAGATCGCGACCCGCTTCGATGTCGGCCGGACAACAGCACGCGAGGCGCTGAAGCTGCTGGAGCAGGACGGCGTCATCGAGGTGCGCCGCGGTTCGGGACGCTACCTGTCGCATCGCACCGCACTCGAACGACCCATCACCCGCCTCGAGAGCGTGACCGAGATGATGCGGGCGCAGGGGTATACGGTCAGCAACCGGGTCGTCTCGGTCAAGGTTCGGCTAGCACACGCGGACGAGGCCGTTGTGCTGGCCCTCACTCCGGCTGCTGAGGTGGTGTGCCTTGAGCGCGTCCGGCTCCACGAAGGCGAGCCTCTCATCTACTCGGTCGATATCTTCCCGAGGGCCCTGCTCGCAGGGCCGGTCACGGGCGTCGAGTGGTCAGGCTCGCTACTCGAGATCCTTGAGCGAAGCGGCACGCGCATCGGCTCGGCGGTCGCCCAGCTCCAGGCGGTGCGCCTACCCGCTGACGGACAGCGGGCGATCGACCGGCGGACCAAGGAGCCGTGGGTCCTGCTCGTCCACCGCAACGTCGATACCTTCGGTCGCGTGGCCATCCTTTCCCGGGACTACTACCGCGGTGATCGCTTCACGTTCGACGTGTTTCGTCGCCGCGAGTAGGTCGGTCGATCAGCAACGACCTCGGAGATCGCTGGCAGATGCGTGTTCGCGGGCACCGGGCTGAACCACGGGCGTGTCGGTGCCGATGCCTGAGATCCTGAACGGTATGGTCGTGGCGGGCGATGAGTGCATCGAAGCATCCGACGAAGCCGCCTCGAGACGCCCTTGGCGCGAAGCCGGAGGCCACACCGAGGAGCTCGAAGTCGGCAGCGGTAGGCCTCGCGCGAATAGCAGGATAACCACGCCACGGTCGCTGCCGGGCGCCACGTTCAGGGGCCCGGAGCCTGCAGCGTTCCGCCCCAAGAGGCTCCCAAAGCACGTGCTTGCTCGGCTACTCCGCCGTTCGAGATCGGATCCGGGCGTTGCAACGAAGGCCTCGTACGCCAATGCTGTCAGACCGATGGAGGCCGTCGAGATCGCGAGATGGCGGAGGAGGTCGTTGAGATATCGACATGTCGGAGCGTCCTCCTCGTGGAACGATGATCGCTCACCCCAGGGCCCGCAGACCTGGGACGGCGCGCCACACCCACGAGCGAAGGGCGTCTGGACGCCCCTCACGGCTGTCCTGGACGACCTCGGCATCGGTGGCACACAACCCGTCGAAGGTGCCGTCCGAGGCCCCGCTCACGACGGCGGTGGTCAGCTGCCGACGTAGGCCGCGAGGTGCTCGCCGGTGAGCGTCGAACGGTCGGCGACCAGGTCTGCCGGAGTGCCCTCGAAGACGATCCGACCGCCGTCGTGGCCGGCGCCGGGGCCGAGGTCGATGATCCAGTCCGCGTGCGCCATGACCGCCTGGTGGTGCTCGATGACGATCACCGATCGGCCGGTGTCGACGAGCCCGTCCAGCAAGCCGAGCAGCTGCTCGACGTCAGCGAGGTGGAGGCCACTGGTCGGCTCGTCGAGGACGTAGACGCTGCCCTTCTCGGCCATCTGGGTGGCCAGCTTGAGCCGCTGTCGCTCACCACCGGAGAGGGTGGTCAGCGGTTGACCGAGGCTGAGATAGCCGAGCCCGACGTCGGCGAGACGGCCGAGGACGGCATGCGCGGCTGGTGTCCGTGCGTCGCCGGCCCCGAAGAACACCCTGGCCTCGGTCACCGACATCGCGAGCACCTCGCTGATATCCCGGCCACCGAGGTGGTAGTCGAGCACCGATGCCTGGTATCGCTTGCCTTCGCACTCCTCGCAGATGGTGGCGACGCCGGCCATCATCGCCAGGTCGGTGTAGATGACGCCTGCACCGTTGCAGCTGGGACAGGCTCCCTCGGAGTTGGCGCTGAACAGCGCGGCCTTCACGCCGTTCGCCTTCGCGAATGCCGTCCGGATGGCGTCGAGCAGCCCCGAGTACGTCGCCGGGTTGCTGCGCCGGGATCCGCGGATCGCGCCCTGATCGATGGACACGACGCCATCCCGTCCCGACACCGAGCCGTGGATCAGGGAGCTCTTGCCCGAGCCGGCCACGCCGGTCACCACGACCAGCACGCCGAGGGGGATGTCGACATCGACCTGCCGCAGGTTGTGGGTGTTGGCGCCGCGCACCAGCAGCGCGCCCATCGCTGTCCGCACCGTCGGTTTCAAGGAGGCCCGGTCATCGAGGTGTCGCCCGGTGAGCGTGCCGCTGGCCCGCAGGCCACCGACGCTGCCCTCGAAGACGACCTCGCCACCCGCCCTGCCAGCGCCGGGACCCAGGTCGATGCAATGGTCGGCGATCTCGATCGCCTCCGGCTTGTGCTCGACGACGAGCACGGTGTTGCCCTTGTCGCGCAGCCGTCGCAGCAGGTCGTTCATCCGCTGGATGTCGTGCGGGTGGAGCCCGATCGTCGGCTCGTCGAACACGTACGTCACGTCCGTGAGGGAGGAGCCGAGGTGGCGGATCATCTTGGTTCGCTGCGCCTCGCCACCCGACAACGTGCCCGACGCCCGGTCGAGCGAGAGGTAGCCGAGCCCGATGTCCACGAACGAATCGAGCGTCGCCCGGAGGGCGGCCAGGAGTGGTGCGACCGACGGCGCATCGAGGCTACGGACCCACCGGGCAAGATCGCTGATCTGCATCGCGCAGGCGTCCGCGATGTTTACGCCGTCGATCCGCGATGACCGGGCGCCCTCATTGAGCCGGGTGCCGCCACAGTCGGGACAGGTCGTGAAGGTGACCGCACGCTCCACGAACGCACGGATGTGGGGCTGCAGCGCATCGATGTCCTTGGCCAGGAACGACTTCTGCATCCTCGGGATCAGGCCCTCGTACGTCAGGTTGATGTTGTCGACCTTGATCTTGGTCGGCTCCTTGTAGAGCAGGTCGTGGAGCTCCCGCTTGGTGAAGGCGCGGATCGGCTTGTCCGGATCGAAGAAGCCGCAGCCGCTGAAGATGCGGCCATACCAGCCGTCGACGCTGTAGCCGGGGATCGTCAGCGCACCCTGGTGGAGCGACTTCGTGTCGTCGTAGAGCTGGCTCAGGTCGAAGTCGGTGACCGAACCCATCCCCTCACAGCGCGGGCACATGCCGCCGGTGATGGAGAACGCCCGCCGTTCCCTCGAGGCGGAATCGCCACGCTCGACCGTGATGGCTCCGGCGCCATGGGCGGAGGCGACATTGAAGGAGAACGCCTGGGCCGAGCCGACATGTGGCTGCCCCACCCGACTGAAGAGGATGCGCAGCATCGCGTTGGCGTCCGTGGCGGTGCCGACGGTGGAGCGGGCGTTGGCGCCCATCCGCTCCTGGTCGACGATGATCGCCGGGGTCAGCCCGTCGAGCACGTCGACGTCCGGCCGCGCCAGCGTGGGCATGAATCCCTGCACGAAGGCGCTGTATGTCTCGTCGATGAGGCGTCGCGATTCGGCGGCGATGACGTCGAATACGAGCGAGCTCTTGCCCGAGCCTGAGACACCCGTGAACACCGTCAACCGGCGCTTCGGGATCTCGACGCTGATGTCCTTGAGGTTGTTGACGCGTGCGCCGTGGACGCGGATCAGGTCGTGGCTGTCGGCAGCACGTAACGCAGGCGACTGCAGGCCCGCCCGGTCCACCGTGTGGGTCGGATGTCCGTCGGTCATGGGGTGACTCTACGTGAGCACGGTGGTGCCGCGCTTCCCGCTGCCCGGACCGGCCTGGTGGTCACGTTGGGCGACGCATCGGAGTGAGGTCGTGGAGGGGCTACCGACCGGCGGTCACCGTGGTGGTGAGGAACGCCAGAAGGTCAGGCCGGTACCGGTCGGGATCCGGCGCGTGGAAGCCCGTCGGACGTGACGAGGCCGCGCGTCACGACCCATGGCGGGTCATTCCGCGCGACCTCTTCCACCCTGACGTGACTCGCCCGTGGGCGCTCAGTCGCTCACTGGCGGTCCGCTGTCAGCGGGACGCTGGGCGCTGCGGACTACTGGCAGTCGGCGGAGGTGGCACCAGCGGCCACGGGCGCGAACTGGTAGTACCCGCAAGCGTTGTCGGGCGTGAGCAGGACCATGTCGATGGACTGCTTCTCCGGCAGGCCGGTCGAGCCGGTCTGGATGTACTGGTCGGCCTGGATCGCCGCCTGAAGGGCCATCTCGGCCACAGGCTGCAGTGATGTCGCCTTCAGCTCACCCTGATGGATGGACTTGATGGCATCGTCGCTGCCGTCGAAGCCGACGACGATGATGTTGGGCTTGTTGGCCGCCAGAACGGCTGCCTGGGCGCCCAGGGCCATCGTGTCGTTGCCGGCGATGATCCCCTTGACGTCCGGGTACTGCGAGAGCAGGGCCTCGGTGACCGAGTATCCCTCGGTCTGACTCCAGTTCGCGGTCTGCTGGGCGACCATCTTCATGTCCGGCAGAGCGTCCAGCACGTCGTGATAACCCTGGGACCGGATGTGGGCGTTGGTGTCGGTGTCCTTGCCGGTCAACTCGATGTAGGTGCCGCTCTCCGCCATCAGTCGGGCGAATTCCTCACCAAGGATCGCGGCGCCCTGAGCGTTGTTGGAGACGATCTGTGAGACGGCCACGCCTTCCTGTGTGATCTCGCGGTCCACGAGGAAGCTGGGGATGTTGGCATCCTTCGCCTTCTGAACGGCGGCCACGGTTGCGTCCGCGCCGGCGTTGTCGAGGATGATCGCCTTGGCGCCCTGGGCGATGCAGCTCTCGAACAGGTCGAGCTGCTTGTTGGCGTCGTCGTCATGGACCAGGCGGGTGGTGCTGTAGCCCAGCGACTCGGCCTTGTCTGCGGCGATCTGCTGCATCGCGCCGAAGAATGGGTTCTCCACCGGCGGCACGATCACGCAGATCATGCCCTTGGCGCCCGCAACGGTGCTCGCAGCCGGCGCGCTGGACTGGGCGGCTGCCGCCATGGCGGTGCCGATGGTCAGTGCGGCGATGGCCCCGGCGACGGTCACGCTCTTGAGGCCAAGTCCCTTGATAAGCATGTGCTCCTCCAGACGTTGTGGGTGCGGGTCAGGTGGATGTGCGTACGGTCCTCAGGCAAGTCCTCCTTTCATGTCCCCGGTTGGACGAGGGATGGCGGCTGCGAGCTGTCGTGAGTGATCTGCGCGGCCTGCTGCTGCAGGGCGAGGCGCCGTTCAGCGCGCTGCTGGAGTTGGTCGACGATGAGGGCCAGCACGATCACCAGGCCCTTGATGATCTGCTGCCAGAAGGACGACACACCGAGCTGGTTGAGTCCCACCGTGAGGACGCCGATGACGAAGGCGCCGATCATCGTGCCCACGATCGTGCCCCGGCCGCCCGCCAGCGAGGTGCCGCCGAGGACGACCGCCGCGATCGCGTTGAGCTCGAAGAACGTGCCCGTGGCGGGATGCGCCGCGACCAGCTGCGAGGAGATGATCAGTCCCACGGTCGCGGCACAGAAGCCGCTGATCATGTACACGAGCATCTTGGTGCGCTTGACCCGCACACCCGACAACTCGGCGGACCGCTCGTTGCCACCGACCGCATAGACCGCCCGACCGAATGGCGTTCGGGTCGTCACGAACCAGGCAACCACGGCGAAGGCGACCATGATCCAGATCGCCCAGCTGATCCCGAACAGGGATCCGGTGCCCAACTCGGGGTAACCGGTGTTGCCCAGCTCCGGCCGGCCGATGAGGTTGGGGAAGGTGTTGCCGTTGTTCAGCAACCCCGCGGCGCCCCTTGCCACGTACAGCATGCCCAGGGTCGCGATGAACGGGGCCACGTTGAACCGGGTGATGATCCAGCCGTTGATGGCGCCGACGAACGTGCCCGCGGCGAGCGAGATGACCAGCACCATCCACGTGTGGGGGTAGATGACGGCCCCCAGAGCGCTGGCCTCCAGGCCCTGGTCGATGAGCAGTCCCGCGATCATCGCGGTCAGGCCGACCACGGAACCCACGGACAGGTCGATACCGCCGGTCAGGATCACGAACGTCATGCCGATGGCCAGGATCGCGTTGATGGCGGTCTGCTTGGCCAGGATCTCGAGGTTGGTGGGTGCCAGGAACTTGTCCCCACCGAGGAGCGCCGTGAAGATCAGGAACAGGATGACCAGGGCGAAGACGGCCCGTCCTCGCAGGACGAACTGCGCCATCTCTGCCCTGGTGCGGCCCGTCATCCGTGTGGCCTGCGCGCGGCCGGTCATCGACCGCTCCCTTCCCCTGGGGTCGTCCGGGAGGCAGCCATTCGCGTGGGCAGCTGGTTGCCGTTCCCGGCCGCCGATGCGGCCACCAGACTTGCTTCCGTCGCGTCGCCTCGGGCGTACTCGGCGGTGATGCATCCCTTCGCCATCACCAGGACGCGGTCGGACATCGCGAGCACCTCCTTGAGCTCGGAGGAGACGAAGAGGATCGCATAGCCCTCGGCTGCGAGCCGGCTCATGATCTGGAAGATCTCGGACTTGGCACCGACGTCGATGCCCCGCGTCGGTTCGTCGAGCATCAGCACCCTGGGCAGGGTCAGCAGGCCCTTGGCCACCACGACCTTCTGCTGGTTGCCGCCAGAGAGCGAGGTGATGGGCGCGTCGGGCCCCGCGACCCGGATCGACAGGTCATGGATCATGCCCTCGACTGCCGTGCGTTCCTTGGTTCGGGCCAGCCAGAACCGAGACAGGTAGCGCTTGAGGCTCGCCAGCACCATGTTGTGGGCAACCGACAGCGTGGGCACGAGCGCGTCCGCCTTGCGGTCCTCGGGTACGAGGACTATGCCGGCCTCGATGCGCTCGGCCACGCTCTCCGCCACCAACCGATCGCCCTTGAGCCAGAGCTCGCCATCCGCTTCGGGCCGGACGCCTGCGAGCACCTCGAGCAGCTCGGTACGGCCGGCGCCCATGAGCCCATAGAGGCCGAGGATCTCGCCCCCGTGGACCTCGAAGCTCACGTGGTCCAGCAGGAACCCGCCACCCAGCCGCGGGAGCGTCACTTCCTGGGCCCGCAGCAGCACGTCCCCCAGGGGGTGGTCGCTGCGCGTGAACAGCGATGCTGGCGTACGGCCCACCATCTGCTCGATGATCCAGTCGACGTCGATGGCCTCGGCGTCCTCCGCGGCAACGATGCGACCGTCGCGCAGGACGGTCACTCGGTCACCGATGCGCAGGAGCTCATCGAGCTTGTGTGAGATGTAGACGATCGCGACGCCGCGCGACTTGAGCTCCGCGATCACCTTGAACAGGCCCTCGACCTCGGCCTGACTGAGCGCCGAGGTGGGCTCGTCCATGATCAGCACACGCACGTCATGGGTCAGGGCCTTGGCGATCTCCACGACCTGCTGCTGACCCACACGAAGATTGGACACGATCTCGTCCGGGTCGATGTCCTGACCCAGACGCTGCAGCAGCTCCCGAGCTCGTGCGCGTTCCGCCCTGCGGTCGATCGATCCGCCGCGCGTCAGCTCTTGCGCCAGGAACAGGTTGTCCAGCACGGACAGGTTGGCGCACAGGTTGAGCTCCTGGAAGATGATGCCGACCCCGTGCTCGGCGGCCACCGTCACGCTGGTGAGCGCGACCGACCTGCCATCGACGAGGACCATGCCCGCGGTCGGCTGCTCGACGCCCGCGAGGATCTTCATCAGCGTCGACTTGCCGGCGCCGTTCTCGCCTACCAGCACGTTGACCTTGCCGGCATGCACGTCGAAGGTGACATCGTCGAGGGCAGTCGTGCCGGGGAAGACCTTGGTGACGTGCTCCGCGCGCAGCGGCACCTGGCCCGGCGCGACGACGTGCGCGTCCGCCGTGATGATGGGATCGGCCGCGAGTGTCATCGTGCCGCGAGCTCCACGGGTACGAGCGTGACGGTACTCACATCGATCTCGGGCTGGTTGAACGTGCGCATGGTGAACACCCCGGTGACCGTCACCGGCTTGCCCAGGAGCGCCTGTGCATCCTTGCCCGCCACACCCTGCGCCTTCAGGTCAGCGACGACGCGCTTGTTGATCTCGGAGCCGACCTTGCCGTATTCGGTCTGGTCCTTGAAGTCGCCGAACGCGATGAAGCCGGCTGCGTCCCGGATCGATGAATTGTCGCCGGGGATGCGCGTGCCCACGTAGACCCGCACCTTGATGGGCCCGTCGTAGCCGTCGAGCTGCAGCCCCAGCGAGCCGAGGCTGGTGTCGGTCTGCACGTCCGTCACGGTGCCAGTCGCCTTGACCCGATAGACGTGCGCGTCGCCGGTCGTGATGAGCCCCAGCTCCTGGGCGATCGGGGTGAGGTCCTTGGTGGACGCCTTGCCCTGGGCATCGGGTGTGATGCGGTCGAGCACGTCGGCGAGGGGGACCGCGTTGTCCTTGATGGCAACGGTGAGATCGGCCCAGATGCCATCCACATAGGTCACCGGGTCAAACCCGACGCGGGAAGCGGCTTCCTCCTGGGTAGAGACCGCGGTGAACCCGAACAGGACCGCGACCAGGACGAGAACCGTGATGACGATGGCGCCGATCGTGCGCGCAGGGGTGAGTCTTCGGTTCATGGCACGCCCACTCCCATGGGATCCTCGCGGTGCTCGGGATCGGCGGCGGGCTCGAGCAGACGCTCGGCGGTCGCCCGGTCGGTGATGAGGCAGTTGATCCAGCCGCCCAGGAGGGCTGCCCGGATGGCAAGGACCTTCGACGAGCCCCCGGCGACGCCGATGGCGCGTGGCACCCGCTTGAGCTGTTCCAGCTCGATGCCGATCACGCGTTCGTCGAGGGGGGTTTCGACCGGCTGCCCATCGCCACGCAGGTAGCGCAGGCCGATGTCACCCACGCCACCGGAGGCACGCACGGCCGATAGCTCTTCCGGTGAGAACACGTTGCCGCTGCTGGCCAGCAGGCCCGACGGCTGCAGGCCGCCGATGCCCACGAGGGCCACCGTGAGCTGGTCGAAGAGTGCGGTCGCCCGGCGCACGAACGGCTCATCGAGCAGCACCCGCCGCGCGTCCGCCGAGCTCACGCTGCTGGGTGCGGGCAGGAAGGTAGCCTCCGCGCCGAGCAGGTCGGCCAGGCGGCGGACGAGGTGAGTGGCGTGTCCCTCCGCGGCGGGATCGCCACCGCCACCCAGGATCTGGACCAGCCGCACGTCGTTCAGGTCGTGCACCTGGTGCATCGCGTCGACCATCGCCAGCAGCGTCGCGCTCCACGAGGAGACGCCGATGAGGTCCCCGGAACGGACCGTCTGCTCGAGGTGGTAGGACGCCGCATCTCCAAGCTCGCGCGTGATGTGGTCCGCATCGTCTGCCGCGACCTCGACCACCTCGGCATCGTGGAGGCCGAAGCGCTGCTCCAGCGCGAGCTCGAGGTCGGGGTGCGTCCCGATGGGAGCGCGCACCGTGATGCGCACGATCCCCTCCGCTTGCGCCTGGCGCAGCAGCCGTGAGACCTTTGGTTGCGACAGGCGCAGCCGCGTGGCGATCTCCGGCTGCTTGACGCCTTCCTCGTGATACAAGCGGGCGACACGCGTCATGAGCCGGAGCTCGTCGATCCTGGCCATCAGACGGCCAGCCCACTGGCCGCGCGACGGACAGCGATGCGCCACCCCGCGTAGCCGTCGACGGCAGCCACCGCGCCGGGCCGGGGCTCGAACCGGTCGAAGGTGCGCTCCAGGGCCCGGATCTCGTCGAGCGACCTCCAGGTCCCGACGGCGAGGCCCGCCAGATACGCCGCACCGAGCGCGGCCACACTCTCGGCGCGATTGATGAGCACCGGCAGGCCGATCACGTCCGCCGTCGTGTGGGCAAGGAGCTGGCTCTGCATCGCCCCACCGTCCGAGTAGACAGCGCTGAGCGGCGAACCCACCGCGGGTGCCAGCACTTCCAGCACGTCGCGTACCTGGTAGGCGATGGCATCGAAGGCGGCGCGCGCCAGATGCGCGGCGCTCGTGCCGCGGCTCAACCCGCAGAGGAGCCCGCGTGCGCCGGCGTCCCAGTGCGGCGCCCCCAGGCCGGTGAACGCTGGCACAAGATAGGCGCCTCCCGCGTCGGAGACCGATGCAGCGAGCCCATCCAGCTCCGACTCGCGGCCCTCGCGACCCACTATCGAGGCCACCCAGGCGATCGCGGCGCCTGTGGACGTGATGTTGCCTTCGAGGGCGTGGACCGACTCGATACCGGCCCGGTCGCCACGCTCCACTGACCAGGCCACGGTCGCCGACAGTCGCTCGTCTCGGACCGGCTTCGTGAGCGGCGCCATGACCGACGTACCGGTGCCGAATGTCGCCTTCACGGAGCCCGGGCCGGGCGCGCCGTGCCCGACGAGCGCAGCATGGGAATCCCCGATGAGCGCCGCGATGGGCAGGCCCTTCGGGAGACGGTGTACGCCTCGGGTCGTGCCCACGACGGCGCTCGAACCACGCACCGTCGGAAGGGCGGCCTCAGGGACCTGGAAGAGGTCCAGCAGCACGGGATCCCAAGCCAGACGGCCCAGGTCCAGCAGCAGGGTCCTGGATGCGTTGGTCGCATCGGTCACGAAGGCCGTTCCGCCGGATAGGTTCCACGCGAGCCAGGAGTCCACGGTGCCGACGCACAGGTCGCCTCGCTCGGCCCGGCGGTGGCCGTCGTCGATATGGTCGAGCAGCCAGCGTGCCTTGGACGCCGAGAACATGGGGTCGAGGGCCAGGCCGGTCCGTGAGCGCACCAGCTCCTCGTCACCGGCGGCACGGATCCCCTCGCAGATGTCGGTACTCCGGCGGCACTGCCAGCTGACCACGGGTCCCAACGGGCGACCCGTGGCGCGTTCCCAGACCAGGACCGATTCGCGCTGGTTCGCCACCGCGACCGCGGCCACGCGGACGCCCTCGATGCCCTCGAGACACGTCGAGATGGCCGCCTCCACGGTGCCCCACAGCTCGAGCGCGTCGCTTTCGACCCAACCGGGACGCGGGAATACCACCGGCACCTTGATCGATGCGGACGCGACCACGCGCCCCGATGCGTCCACGAGGAGCGCCTTGGTGTTCGTCGTGCCCTGGTCGATGGCGAGGATGAGGTCGGCGGTCATGGCTGGCCGGAGCCTCTGAGGATCGAGAGTGCTGCGAGCTCGATGCCTGCGGCGTTCAGCCCGAAGTGGTCGAGCAGGAACTCAGCGGATCCGGTGGGCGCAAAGACCCCGGGGATGCCCAGGATGCGCATGGGCACTGGGTGGTGGGTCACGACCACCTCGGCCACGGCACCGCCCAGACCGCCCCGCACGGTGTGCTCCTCGGCGGTGACGATGCCCCGCGTCTCGCGTGCCGCGGCCACGATCTCGTCGGTGTCGATGGGGCTCGCGGTGGCCATCTCGACCACCCTCGCGGAGACGCCGGCGGATGCCAGGAGATCCGCCGCCGCCAGGGCACGATGGACCATCACGCCGTTGGCGATGAGGGTGACGTCCGCGCCGTCCCGGAGCCGCGTCGCCCGGCCGAACCGGAACGGGAAGCCCGGCTCATGGACCATCGGCACTGGCATCCGGCTGGTGCGGATGAACACGGGGCCCTCGGTCGCGTGCGCCAGACGGATGGCGGCTGCCGTGTCGATGGGATCGGACGGGACGACGACCGTGAGGTCGGCGATCGCGCGTGTCCACGCCACGTCCTCGATCGAGTGGTGGGTGGGCCCCAACTCGCCGTATGCGACCCCACTGCTGACACCGACGAGCTTGATGTTCGCCCTGGAGTACGCGGCATCGACCTTGATCTGTTCCAGCGCCCGACTGGTGAGGAACGGAGAAGCAGCGCACACGAACGGGATGCGACCACCGTTCGCGAGTCCCGCTCCAACGCCGACGAGGTCCTGTTCCGCGATGCCGACGTTGATGACCCGGTCAGGGAACACCTTGCCGACCACGCTCACCTTCGTCGAGCCGACCGAGTCGTTCACGACGACGATCACCCGCGGGTCCGTTCGGACCAGCTCCAGGAGGGTCGAGGCAAAGGCGTCGCGGCAGTCGTACACCGGTCGACCACCGCCCGACTCGCTCACGCCGGTCCTTCCGGGAGCTGGTCCAGCTGCGCCTGGAGCTCCGCGACAGCCCGCCCATACTCGTCAGGCGTGGGGACGTGGTGGTGCCAGCCGACCTGGTCGCTGGCGAACGAGATGCCGTGACCCTTGTGGGTGCGTGCGATCACGCAGCTTGGCCGGCCCGACTCGAACGGTGTCGCTCGGAAGGTAGCCAGCAGCTGCGCGTGATCGTGGCCGTCCACCTCGCGCACATCCCAGCCGAATGCGCGCCACTTGTCCGCGAGCGGCTCCAGGCGCATGGTCGACTCGGTGCGGTCACCCTGCTGGAGGCCGTTTCGATCCACGATGACAGTGAGCCCATCGAGCCCGAAATGGCCGGCTGCCATCGCCGCTTCCCACATCGAGCCCTCCTGCAGCTCCCCGTCCCCGGTGAGCACGAAGGTCCGCCGGTCGGCTCCGTCGAGCTTCGCGGAGAGCGCGATGCCCACGGCAACCGGCAATCCATGCCCGAGTGGACCGGTGTTGGTCTCCACGCCGGGCAGCTTCGTTCGGTCGGGGTGGCCGCCGAGGCGCGATAAGGGAGCCTGAAAGGTCGCAAGCTCGTCAGGGTCGAAGAAGCCCGCTTCGGCGAGGGTCACGTACAGCGCCGCTGCGGAGTGGCCCTTGCTGAGTACGAACCGGTCTCTGCTGGGGTCGTCCGGTCGACTCGGGTCGATGCGCAGGACACCGAAGTAGAGGGTGGTGAGGATGTCGATCGCCGAGAATTCGCCGCCGAGGTGGCCCAATCCAGCCTCGTAGACCATTCGCAGGTCACGCAACCGGATGCGCGTCGCGCGTCGGCGCAACTCCACGACCTCGTCCTGGCCAGTGGCGTCCATGCTGTGTCTCGCGTGGAAGGTCGGGGGACCGGGTCAGTGCTCGGGCGGTCGGTCAGCCGGCCGTGCCGAGCAGCTCGTGGAGCACGAGCGCCTGCGCGGCGACCGCGTCCTGACGCTCCTGCGCATCCTTGAGCGCTGCCACGTCGATCCGATCGAGCAGTCGCTCCATGCCCTCGATGGCCTGGATGCTCAGCGTCGCGGCACGGACCGGATCCTCGCGGAACGGGAACTGGTCCAGGAGGATCGGCTTCTGCCAGCCGATCTGCCGCAGCCCCCACAGGAACTCGAGGGTGTCCACTGGATGGACCGAGCCGACGATCATGTCGTCGTCCCACTCGCGCAGGTTGTCGTTGACCTCGACGCTCACCAGCCGACCGCGACGATGGACAAGCTGCAGCACATCCGCGGGCGTCTCCTTGGCGAACAGGGAATGGCCCATGTCCAGCACGACCCCCAGGTTCGGCGCACCGATGTCCTCGATGCCGAGCAACGTCCGGGCCGCGGTGCTGAAGGCCATGTGGCCGCGCGGCTCCTTGAGCTTGTATTCGATGGCGAACTGGACCTCCGGGGCGGACTCCACGACCTGCCGGACGCCGTCGAGCTGCAGGTCCCACAGCCTGGCGTGGTCGACCTGGAAGGGATAGTCGTGGCCATCCTGGCCAGGCCAGAACTTGAGGTAGCTCGCGTTCAGGCGGCCCGCGATCTCGACGCCGCGCTTGCACAGATCCACCGCCTGCTGGCGGATCGTCGGATCGGGGTTCGTGAACGACCCCATCCGGAACTGCCGCATGTACACGTGGGGCGTCACGGCGATCGCGCGCAGCCCGGTCCGATCGAGAGCGGCGACAACGTCGTCCACGGTCTCATCAGGGCTGTTGAAGGGGAAGTTGATGTCGAGCCATCTCATGCCTGGCACGGTGGCGGCTCGCTCGATGGCCTGGACGCTGGTCACCGGCGGGCCGTAGCCGTCGGAGGCGTAGCGATCCACGAACTGCCCGAAGAGCCAGATGCCGGCCCCGTACTCTCTCACCGTCTCCTCCAGCCTGAATAGATATTCAGTGGTGCATGACCAGTCGTAGTCTAGACAGTGGGCGTGCGGGTGTCAACCTGGTCTCCGGTGGGTTGTCGAGAGGTCGCTCGCCGGTCACGCCGGGCGGTCCGACGACGGCGCCATCAGGCTGGCCGTGATGCCTCGGCCCTGACGCCCGGACCGCCGGTCGGTCGCTCCGTCGTTAGAGTCGAAGGGCACACAGAGCGCGCCGCCGATGCGCGACCGACCACCACACGGGAGAACGAGATGCTCAAGGGGATCGATCACCGGCTCAATGCGGAGGTCCTGGCGTGCCTCCGGGCGATGGGCCATGGGGACATGGTCATCGTGGCGGACACGAACTTCCCGTCCGATTCGGTGGCCCGCGCGACCGTCACCGGGCAGCTGCTGCGGATGGAGAACCTGACCGGCGCGCAGGCCGTGTCAGCGATCCTGTCGGTGCTGCCGCTCGACACCACGGTCGATGACTTCGCGGGACGGATGGAGATGTCCGGCCTTCCAGGCGAGGTCCCGCCGGTGCAGGCCGAGGTCCAGGCGGAGATCGACCGTGCCGAGGGCCGTCCGCGTCCGATGGTCGGCATCGAGCGGTTCGCGTTCTACGACCTGGCGCGGACGTCCTACGCGGTCATCCAGACGGGCGAGCGACGCTTCTGGGGCTGCTTCATGCTGCGCAAGGGCGTGATCCCACCGGAGACCTGATCCCCGGGCCTGCCGCACCCTCCCGCCGCCAGGGCCGGCGGCTTACGTCCGCGGTACCCCGAACCACTTCGTGCCGTCATCCGAGGCCGCCAGGACACCTATCGGAGTGAGGCCCAGCGTCTGCAGGGGCCAGTTCCCGGCGCTGGTCGGGCCAGCCCCGGAGACGTCGAGGGGCTGCCACGAACGGCCATCCAGCGAGGTCCAGCCCGTCGGTGTCACACCGCCGCGATAGGCGAGCAGCCGCTCTCCGTCCCCGACCAACGTCCCATCGGGGAGCAGTCCACTGCCCTCGCCATCGCCGGTCCAGGTCCCGAGCGGCGGATAGCCAGTGAGCCGCGACCAGGGCTGGCCGGTGACCTTGGACCACCACAGCTCGCGGCCGGGCACACCATCCTCGGATCCGACGACGATGAGCCCGTCAGGCCCGGCGACGATGCGCCCGGCGCTCCCGCCGGGGTACGAACGGAGGCCTGTCGTCGGCAGCTTCCGTCGCACCCACGTGCGGCCATCCCCGGACGACAGGACCACCGCTCGGATCGTGTCGTTGCCGCCAACGGTGACACCCCGCTCGCCCGTCGCGAGGAAGCCGGACCCGGATGCCACGACATCGTGGAAGTCGAACCTGGTCGGGAAGGCCGTGTCCGGAACGTTCTCCCAGGTGATGCCATCGGTTGAGAGGGCCATCCGCGAGCCGGTCGCTGTCGACGTCCGTGAGGTATCCAGGGCGAGCAGGCCGGGGGGCCCAGACCGGAACATGGGCACATCGACACCGCACTCGGCACAACCCTCGACCGGTGGCGCGATGTCCGCCGGTCCGGGATGTGCTGTCCAGCTGGTCGCATCGGGCGATGTCCATGACTCCAGCGGGGCGGCGAGCGTCAAGCAGGAGAGGGTGACTGGCTCGTCGCCGCACTGATCCGTGCCACTGGCAAGGGTCAGCGCCACGAGGCCATCCGGGACCTCGCCGACCCCGAGGACGATGGTCGCCGGCCCGAACACGTCAGCGCCGATCGGGACCCACGTCGCCCCGTCGTCGGAGACCCATACCGGGGTCCTCCAGGCCTGACCCGCCATCACCTCCTCGCCAAGGGCGACGAAGCCCCCGCGCCAGCGCAGGACCGACCGGACCAGGGCCAGGGGATCGTCGGGCGCGACCTGACGCCAGTCGATGCCCGTCCATGTGGTTGCCGTGTCCGGCGGGATGGGCGTGGAGAAGCGTCGCGCTGCGACGCTGGACGGGTCCGGCGAGACGTTGGGCGTCGCCGGCGAGGGCATCGGGGTGGCTGTCGCGGTCGATCCCGTCTCGGCGCGCGCGACCGCCGCGCCTGCCACCGCGACGGCGATCATGCCTCCTGCCAGGACCACGGATGCAAGGGCGGGTATGGCCGGGTCGCGTCTGGTGTGCATCATTCGATGCCTCCTCGCTGGCCGGGCGTCGTCCTGACCGTCGGGAGCCGCGACCGGCGCCAGCGGTACCAGCAGAACACGGGCGCCACAGAAAATGCAAGGCCCCCGATGGTGCCCCCGATCCCGGGGACGCCGCGCGCTGCACACGACGGAAGCTGCCTCGATGACCTCCGACGACTGGGCCGGGACATGGCCCGGCCGCCCTGCTCGCCGGACATCGGGGCCGACGGCCGCCGAGACCACGCCAACCCTGGATCTCATCACCATGACCACGATCCTGCCGACTCCAACCGGCGACGCGAGGACAATCGATGGTTGCCACAGAGATCTGCGTCCGCGCTCCCGAGCACGTGATCAGAGCCAGCGGCGTGTCCGAGCTGCCACAAGGACGAGGGCGCCCAGGCCCAGCATCACCGCTACGACCACGTAGAACAGGGTCGGGTCATCGAAGAACGCCGGATGGAAGTTCATGCCCATCGCGCCGGCGATCACGACCGATGGCAGCAGCACGCTGGAGATGACCGTGAGCACCCGCATGACGTCGTTGGTGCGCTGACCGGTCCGGGTCATCACGATGTCGAAGGAACCGACGAGCAGCTCCCGAGCCCGCTCCGTGGCGTCGATGGCACGCTCAAGTCGCTCGGTGATGGCCGGCCACGGCGCCCCGATGGGTGAGCCCTGGTCCCCGATGGGTCGCGCCAGGGTGGCATAGACCTCGCGCTGGGCGGCCAGGCTCCGCCGCAGGACCCCGATCCGTCGTCGGAGGTCGACCAGCGCGTCGAGCACGACGTCGGTCGGTTCACGCCGCAGCGCGCGTTCATCGATGGCGTCGACCTCCCGCTCGATCGCCTCCAGCTCTTCGAAATGACCGCCGATGATGCCGTCCAGGAGCAGGCCCACGAAGCTGCCCGCGTCCAGGTCCCCGAATCGAGGATCGCCCTCGACCGCAGCCACCGGATCCGCCAACCCGAGCACAGCCCGGTCATGGATGGTCACCACCGCATTGGGGGCCGCCAGGATGTGGACAAGCACCGGCGTCGGTCGCTCGGGCGCGTCCGCCGCGGTGAGGCCGATGACCGTGAGACGGATGGCACCATCCAGGAATCGGACGCTCGGACGCTCCAGGTTCGGCAGGGTCGTCGCGATGCGGTCGAGATCGAGGGCGTCGTCGACGGCCTCCAACGCGGCGGCATCCGCGTCGGCATCGATCCAGAGGAGCTGCTGCTTGCCCAGACCGCTGGCCATGCCTGCGGTCACGTCGAGGCGCTCGACCTCGTCGGTGCCCACGGTGTAGCGACGTGCCGAGGCCGTCATCGCGGCGACACAGCGGCCATTGCCACACCGCTGCAACCCGATCGCTCGATGCGCCGCGGCGTCTGTCGTGCGCTGGACGCGATGGTGGTCGGGTCGCATCCGCGACCCACTTCCAAGGAGGACCCGATCATGGGTGATCTCATCGACGAGACCAAGGGCAACGTCAAGGAAGGTGTCGGCAAGATCACCGGCAACGAGCAGATGCAGCGCGAGGGCCAGGTCGAGTCCGACGCGGCGAAGGCCCAGCGCCAGGTCAAGGGCGGCATCGAGCAGGTCCAGGGGAAGGTCCAGGAGGGCGTGGGCACGCTGACCGGCGACCAGTCGACCGTCGACGCGGGCAAGGCCAAGCAGGTCGAAGGCGAGGCGCGACGCTCGATCTGATACCCGCAGCGCGGTGCCCGTTCACTCCGGGCGCCGCGCTGCGATCCCGTGGACCACGGACTTCGGTTCACCGGCGCGCCAGACGGCCGGTCGGCATCTGTCGGGACGCGAGCGTGCCCCCGAGCACGAGGGCCGGGATGAGCGCCAGCAGGACGGCGAGCCTCGGGGCCCGCGCGAGCAGCAGACCGGCCCAGAGGCCGGCACAGAAGATGGTGCCCAGCAGCAGGTTGTCCGAGGAGCTCGCCCGGAGCACGGTGCCGACCTGCTCGATGGCGTCGTGGGACACGGCCTGGGCGGCCGGTGTCCGTTCAGCGAGCGCCTCGGCGGCAGCGGCTGTGGCAACCCGGACATGGGCGAGGACCTCCTCCGAAGCGCTGCCCAGGCCGTCGATGGCATGACGCACGTCCGTGAGTCCGGTCGCTTGGGTGTCGCTGGTCATGTGGGTTCCTCCTGAGGTGCAGCGCGCCACGGCGGTCGGTGGCATGGCTGCCGATGCGACGCTAGCCACCGATGCATGCCCGTCGTCCCTGTCGTCGGGGCTGCGCCCTTGCAGAAGACTCACGATCGCCGGACGAACGGCCGACGACCCAGCCTGGCGGCGGTCAGCGCGTCCGGACCGTGGGGTAGGATGGGTGGCTCGGCGCCGAGCAGTCCGGGCAGGATCGGCGAGTTCCAGGAGCGAGACACACCCTCCCATGCCATATACGTCCCTCGTGGTCCGAGACATCGTCCTGCTGTGCTTCCCGCCGGACGACGCGGTCTTCGCGGACATCGCACGTCGGCTGCTCGTGAGCGCCGATGTCGCGGAACCGGCGGTCATCGAGGATGCCCTGCGACGGCGGTATCCCGAGGCAGTGGTGCGAGGCCGTGACCCGCTCGCCTCGTTCGGCAACAGCGCCTGGTATCTGTACCGGGACGGTCGATACAGCCCCTTCAACGAGGGGACGCGATGGTGGCTGGAGCCGGATGCCGCGAGGATCGTGGTCGATGATGACGGCCGGTACCTCGACGGCAACCCTGCCGCGTTGGAGCTCCTGGGGGTCGACCTCGATGGGCTGCTGCGTGCGCCCTCCGGTGCGTTCACCGTGCCCGCGTATCGGGAGACCGTGCCCTGGATCCTGCAGCTGCTCCTGGACACCGGGGAGCTTCACAGCACGACCAAGCTGCGCCCACTCGATGGGGGATCGGATGTGCCCGTGGAGTTCCACATGACGCGCGACGGTGCCGGTGCCGGGCGACACGTCTCTGCCGTGCGCCCGGTGCCGCCGGGGGTCCTTGACCCTGGCACACCGGATGTCGATCCCACGCCCCGTTCCGCACCAGACGTCGTGCGCAGCTGACGGGTGGACCCGCGGATGAGCCGCGTCGCGCGCCGGTACGCGATCGCCCTCGGTGTCACGTTGGTCGCGGCGGTGGTCCGGCTGGTGCTCGATCCGTGGCTGGGTGGCAACGCACCGCTCCTCTTCTTCCTGCCTGCCGTGATGCTCTCCGCATGGTGGGCCGGCTTCGGGCCGGCCCTCCTCTCGGTCGCACTCTCGGTCATCGGCTCGCTGCTGTTGTTCATCCAGCCGCCGGGAGTGGGTGGCGAGTCATCGGCTGCACTCCTGGCCGTCTGCCTGTTCGTGATCATCACCGTGTCGGTCGCGGCGATGACCATCAGGTTCCAGGAAGCGCGCGCGGCATCCGAGGCATCGGCGGTCCGCGAGGAGCAAGCACGGATGCGCGCCGAGGAGTCCCTGCGTCGATACGAGCGCTTGCTCAGGGTCCGCGACAGCTTCACGAGCATGCTCGCCCATGAGCTGCGCACGCCGCTGACGGTGATCCTGGGCGACGCCCGACTCCTCACGCGGCCGTCGCCCCCCTCAGCGGAGGTCGCTCGGGATCTGCTGACCGACATCGCGAGCGAGGCCGAGCGGCTGCACACGCTGGTCGAGGACCTCCTGGTCCTCAATCGTGATGTCGACCAGCTGGAGCTGAGTCAGCAGCCGGTCGCGCTGGAAGCCGTCCTGCGCCAGATGTTCGACAGCCCGGCCGTGGCCCGCGCGGAGCCATCCATCCGGCTCGAGGTCCGACGGCCGCTCCCGCTCGTCGCAGCGGATGTGTCCTATCTCCGCCAGCTGCTCTCGAACCTGCTGTCCAACGCCCGCAAGTACGGCGGCGGACAGCCCATCGACGTCATCGCGGAACCGGAGGGGGCCGCGGTCTGCATCCGTGTCGCAGACCGCGGCCCGGGCATCCAGCCCGGCGATGAGGAGCGCATCTTCGAGCTGTTCTACCGCAGCCCGCTCACGAGCGGCGGACGGGCCGGCGCTGGCGTCGGCCTGTTCGTGTGTCGGCGGCTGGCGGAAGCGATGGAGGGGCGGGTCTGGGCCGAGCCACGCGCGGGAGGCGGCACCGTGTTCGTGGTCGAGCTACCGCGATACGACGATGGCGACGAGTCGCAGCTGACCCCCGCAACCGCCTGACGGGGCGACACCCGACCGCGGTCACCTCAGGCGGCAACGACCACGGGTGCCGGCACTCCTGGTCCATGCACACCTGCCGACCCGGGGCCGGGTAGCTCCCGAAGGACCTCATCCGAGTCGTAGATGAGCAGTTCCACCTCGAACACGGAGCCGCCGCCGGGCCGGGCGCTGGCGCGGATGCGACCACCCATGGCCTCCACGATCCGTCGGCAGACGAAGAGGCCGATGCCCGCACCCTGGATGTGGCGCGGCGCACTCTCGGACCGGTAGTAGAGCCCGAACAGCGACTCGGCCTCCTCCTGCGGGAAGCCGAGACCGCGGTCGGCCACGAGGAGTGTCACGGTCCGTGCGTCCTCGACCGCGGTGACCTCGATAGGACCCACGTCGTCGCCGTACTTGATCGCGTTGGACAAGAGGTTACGCAACACCTGGCCCAGGTAGTCGTCGTCGCCGCGCACGGTCGCCAGACCCGGCGGCAGGCGATGCTCCAACCGCGCTCCCGGCCATTGCCCCTGCTCCTGGGCGACCAGCCGGGGCACCAGCCGCTGGAGCAGCACCGGATCGTCCGCCACCATCGGCACCCCACGCTCGACTCGAGCGAGGGCGATGAGGTTCTCCACCATCCGCTGGAGGCGATCTGCCTCCGCGGCGATGCCCACGAGGACCTCGCGCTCGGTCTCCTCGGCCAGCTTGCCATGCCGGGTCGCCAGGAGCTGGGCGCCGCCGTAGATGGCCGTCACCGGCGTCCGCAGCTCGTGTGACAGCAGGTCGATGAAGCGCTCGCGCATCGTCTCGGCCGTCTTGCGCCCCGTGATGTCCGTGACCGTCACCAGGGTCATCGTGTCGGATGCACCGGACCACTCGCTGAGACCCACCTCGACCGGGATGGACCGGCCATCGGGCTTCAGGGCGATGCCCTCGCGGGGCTCGCGGACCGCCGGCTCCTGTGGCCCCTGGGCAACGGCGACACCACCATGCAGATCGGACGGGTCGAGGGCACCCGGCAACAGCGTGTCGACCGAGGCATGCATGATCGCGGCGTGGTCGAGGCTGAACAACGCGGCCGCCCGCTCGTTCGCGTACAGGATCCGCCGAGTCGGGCCGACCGCGATGAGCGCCGTCGGCTGGGCATCCAGCAGGGATCCCAGCCGTGCCTCGTCGTCGGCCCGATGACGCTCGACGATCAGTTGCCGCTCCAGCGCTGCCCGCTCACCGAGCGCCCGATCCCGAACGATGGCGCGGGCAGCCTCGTCACCCAGGAGGGTGATGAGGGCCACGTCGTCCTCCACGAACAGGGGTGTGCCCTCGAACCGCAGCACGAGCCGGGTCCCGGGACCGGCCTCATCGCTCAGCCGGACGGTCCGGAAGCATGGTCCGTCGACGGCTCCACCCGTCGAGCGGAGCCATGCTCGGCTGTTCAACAAAGGAATGCTCGGTCGCGTCGGCCGCTCCGGCACGTCGATCGCTTCGGGGGGTATCGCGTTCACGGGTTCCCCGGCGCTGGCCGCGATCGCGTCGCCGGCCAGCACGAGCACGCTTCGGGCGCCGCTGATGGAGCGTGCGGCCTCCGCCAGTGCCGCCCACGTGTCGGGTACCGACCCGCCGCCGCCCCGGCTGATGGTGTCCAGCCAGCCGAATGCGATGGCACGCTGTACTCCGAGGAGCAGGCGCTCAGGCGGCAGGAACGCCGCGAGGTAGCCGAGGGCCGCCAGAACGCCCATCAGGCGAGCGAGCTGGTCGGCGCCGTCGAGCGCGATGCCCAGGGCGCGGCCGCCGGCCGCGAGCCCGACCAGCAGCAACGCGAGCGCGAACAACGCCGTCGCCACCGCCGACGACGCGAGGCGCACTCGCGCGGTCCCCACCCGGGCGGACGCGGCGAGGCGGAACTCTCGAGCGCCGACGAGATCGATGACCACGAGGTACCCGACGGCGACCGGCAATCCGACGCCTCGGCTGACATTCGTGGTGAGCACGAACACGAGCGAGAGGGCCATCCACGCGGAGGCGAGCGGCAGGAGCCATCGAGGTGGTTTGCGGAAGTGGCCCGCGACCCGCAAGGTCAGGGGTGGCTGGAGGAACAGCAGCAGGATCCAGGCGACCGTGAGGGCCGCGGGCGCAACCGGCCAGACGCGCAAGACGAGCGCGATGAGGAACAGGCCCGCGAACGACGCGAACACCAGGAGGACGTCGCGATGGAGCGGGTCGGGCTGGCCCACGAACCGCAGGAGGGCGACCCCGAACATGGTGAAGAAGAGGACGTCGAGCGCGATATCGAGACTGTCCAGGGCGGACCACCTCCGCATGCTCGCCCTGGTGGCAAGCTCCCGGCAGCCTATCCGGACTGACCGTCGGCTCGCATTGCAGGAGCATCACGATCTGCGCCGCTCGCATCACAAGTGGCCGTGATCGAAGCTGACGGCGGTCCGAGCAGCTCGCTGGTCCTCACCGCGCCAAGCTGCAGCCCGCGCGCGGTCAGGCTGCCGCGTTGCGATGGCACTGTAATGTGGCTGTAGCACCCGGGGGCCGACCCGCAATGGCGCCCCACCTACGATGGCTCCGAGCCGCACGCCGCCCCCATGTCTTCCGTGCACCGGGCTCGCTCCGCTGGGAGGACTCCCTGTTGTCGACGCAGCCACTCATCCTCGTCGCCGATGATGAGCCCCGTATCACGAAGCTCGTATCCATCACCCTGGGCGAGGAAGGGTTCCGCGTGATCACCGCGAGCGGTGGGGAGGACGCGGTGCGCAAGGCGGAGATGTATCGGCCGGACGTGGTGCTCCTGGACATCGTGATGCCGGACCTCGATGGCATCGAGGTCATGCGCCAGTTGCGCGAGTGGCGGCCAGTGCCCGTCATCCTGCTCACAGCGAAGGAATCCACCGCCGACAAGGCCAAGGGTCTGGACCTGGGCGCGGATGACTACGTCGCCAAGCCGTTCCACCCCGATGAGCTCGCGGCGCGGGTCCGTGCCGTCATCCGACGGACGTCCGGTGCGGCGCCAGGATCCGGGGTCGTCGCGTTCGATGACGTGGAGATCGACCTCGAGCGGCGGATGATGACCCGCGACGGCCAGCTCGTCCAGCTCAGCCGGACCGAGTGGCTGCTGCTCCAGCACCTGGCCATGAATGCGGGCAAGGTCGTGCTCCACACCGAGCTGCTGACCAAGGTCTGGGGGCCCGAGTACCGTGATGACCTCCAGTACCTGCGGGTCTGGATCAGTCGAGTCCGACGCAAGCTCGGTGCGCCCGCCGGTGAGCCTGGTCGCATCCGGACCTTCCAGGGCATCGGTTACCTCCTGGACGTCGATGGTGCCGTCACGGGGACGGATGAGCCAGCGATCGCGGAGTTCGGCGACGCGGCCACCGATACGCTGGTGGCGCCTGCCGGCTGACGAACGAAGCGACGGCCCGCGCGGGCCGTCGCTGTCGATCTGGCCTCGAGGATGATGGGCACGCTCGACCCGAGCGCGCCGATCGATGACTCAGATAGCCGTGCCTGACCGTGAGCTGCCACGCGCCAGGCCCACCACCAGTAACACCACCACGGCACCCACGACGGCCACGATGATGGACTGGAGGTTGACGATATCGCCGTCCTGACGACCGTTCGCGAAGCCCAGGACGTTGGCGATGAAGCCGCCGACCAGGGCACCCACGATGCCCAGCACGATGTGGCCGACGAGGCCGAGGCCCTCGTCACCCCGGATCAGGAAGCCGGCGATCAGACCGGCTATGGCACCCAGGACGATCCAGGCGATGATGTCGACAAGCATGAACGTTCACCTCCACGGGAGCGGCAGTCGCCGCGGCGAGGAGTGTCCGGGGCGGCGCGGTACGGGGGCGTATCGCCGCGCACCATCGACCTTGCAGGTTCGCTGCGCCTCGTGTCGTTGCCACCTGCGCGTCATGCGCATGAGCGCGTGACGATCGCGCCTGACGCGCTCCGGATGGCAGCCTGTGACCATGCCCGACGACCGCCGGGCGAGATGACATCGGGGGTCGGCGATGGCTGAGCTCAGCACCCAGGACCGCGAGCAGCTACGGGACAGACGGTTCGCCGACATCGACCGCTCAGGAAAGCGCTACCTCCCGATCCATGACGAGAGCCATATCCGGAACGCGATAGCGCGCTTCGATCAGACCGACTTCGAAAGCGCTGCGGCGAAGGAGCGCGCCCGCAAGCGGGTCGTCGGAGCGGCGCGGAAGCATGGCATCGAGGTCGACCCGGCGGACGACGTCGCCACACGAGCGTCCCAGGCTGACCCATCCGCAAGCCGGTCACCGATGCCAGGATCAGCCGCCCTGGAGCTGCGCGAACGAACGTCGGTACTCCTCGCGGAGTCGGTCGATATCCTTGGCAGCCGCTTGCGACTCCGTGGTGCCGGCGCCCGCGGTATCCAGCCGGTACTGGGCCTCGCGCCACTCGGCCAGCACCCGCGACAGGGGCCGCGCCGGTAGACGCTCGACGGGTTCGCCACTCATGAGACCGGCTGCCACTTCGCGGGCCGTATCGAGCGCGATGGACAGCTGCATGCTGGTCCAGCGTCCGATCATCACGGCCTCGGCCTGGACGGTCTCGGCCAGCGCCACGAAATCCGGGGAATCCGTCCGCACGAGGCGCTTCCGGGTCTCAAGGCGTGCCAACCGCTCGAGGGCGGCCATGAGTTCGTCCGACGTCGCCCGGGCGAGCGTGTCGCCATCAATCGCGAGTCGCTCGACGTCGGGGTCCATGGGTCCTCGGCTGCTGACCGGTGGCTGGGCGTGTACGGCCGCACGTGGGTCGTCCCGCCGAGCATGACAGACGGCGTGGCAACGGGATCACGACGTCGTCAGCGCCGTGGTGTCACCAGGGCGATGAGGAACCGAAGGAGGACCGCGCCGACGAAGGCCACGAACAGCGCACCAAGGAACCCCTGGGTCTGGTCGAGGCCGAACACGTCGCGTGCCAGCAACCCGCCGATGGCGCCGCCCATGATGCCGATGAGCGTCGTGGCGAGACAGCCGCTGCCGGCGCGGTCGCGGAAGACGAGTGATGACAGCGCTCCGGCCAGGAAGCCGACCACGAGCCAGCCGATAAGATCCATGTTGGGCATCGCGGTCAGTCTCCGTGGGTGGCGCGATCCTGGGTCCGTGCGATGAGCAGCGCGCCGCCGATGAGCAGAAGTGCGGGCAGGACGAGGTCGAGGACGCTTGGCGAACCCGGCAGCAGGCCCAACAGGAACTGGGTGCCACCCAGGACGAGCGCAGCGACGCCAACGACCCCCTGCCAACCGTAGCCGCCGGCCTGGCTGTGGCGCAGATATGCGATGGCCAGGAACGCCAGCCCAACGCCCATCGCGGTCATCCCCCGGGGCGATCCAGGCAGGAGGTCGCCGATCGCGCGTGCCGCACCCATGCCGGCCAGTACCGCGCCCGCGTAGAGGGCCCAGGCACCCGCACCACGCTGGAGATGCTGGACGAGGAGGACGACGCCTGCCGCCAGCAGGATGAACGAGCCGATGAGGTCGATGCCGGGCACGAACCACGAGAGCACGAGGTAGCCGCCGAGGGCGAGGAGGCCGATGCCGACCCAGGTCGACAGGCTGGTATCCGCCAGGAGCTCCCGGAGGTCCCAGGTAGCGCCATCGTCGGCGGATGCCTGCGGGACCTCGAGCTCGGCGACCCGGGGGGTTGGATCGGTCGCGGGCGCCGCCGACATCGCACCACTGGGCGCAGTCGCTGCGGGAGTCGTCGGGGCGGGATCGGTCTCGACCCGATCCGGGGCGGCGGTGGACTCGGCGGCCACCTCGCGTCGCAGCTGGGCCAAACGTTGGTTCGGGTCAAGACTCACGGACGCACCCCACCAGGACCAGCCGCCCATCCCGGTGGCCGGATCGCCGGTGGCAGGGGCGACGCATCGGAGCCTCCGGATCGAGTGGGACCAGTCGGCCATCGTACATGGCCGCCGGGCTCGGCCGTCGTTCGCTCGGCCTGCCACCTACCATGGACGCCGTCGCTGGGATCGCTCCCGGGGGGGACGCGATCGCGGCCGTGGAGCAGGCATGCAAGGGGGCACGAGCGCTGATGGACAGGTACCGGTTGGCAGTCATCGAGGGCGACGGGATCGGTCGCGAAGTGATCCCGGAGGGACTCGCCGCCATCCGGGCCGCGGCCGAGGTCACCGGTTCGTTCACCATCGAAACGGTCGATCACCCGTGGTCTTGCGAGTACTACGCACGGCATGGGCGGATGATGGACGATGACGCCCTCGATCGGCTCCGGGACGGTGATGCCATCTTCCTGGGTGCCATCGGCTTCCCGGGTGTACCGGACCACGTGTCGCTGTGGAACATGCTGCTGCCACTTCGGCAGGCGTTCGACCTGTCCGTGAACCTGCGACCGATGCGACTCCTGCCGGGCATCCCGGGACCGCTGCGCGACCGCGGCCCCCTGGAGGTCGACATGGTCGTAGTGCGTGAGAACACCGAGGGCGAGTACTGCGGCATCGGCGGTCGGCTCCGTGCGGGCACCCCGGACGAGGTCGTGATGCAGACCGCGGTCTTCACCCGCAAGGGGACGGAGCGCATCGTTCGTTATGCGTTCGACCTTGCGATGCAGCGCGACCGGACCCTCATCTCCGCGACCAAGTCGAACGCGCTCAACCACTCGATGGTCTTCTGGGATGAGGTCGTGGCTGCGGTCGCGCCCGAGTACCCGGAGGTGCGTGTCCAGGGGATGCACGTGGACGCACTCGCGGCGCTCATGATCCTCCACCCCGAGCGAGTCGACACCATCGTCGCGAGCAATCTGTTCGGCGACATCCTGACCGACCTGGGTGCGGCGCTGATGGGCTCCCTGGGCCTGGCGCCGTCGGCGAACATCGATCCTACGGATACCTATCCGAGCCTGTTCGAGCCCATCCACGGCTCAGCCCCCGACATCGCCGGGCGGGGCATCGCCAACCCGATGGCGACCGTGTGGGCAGGCTCGATGCTCCTTGACCACCTGGGCCAGACGGAGGCGGCCGGGCTCCTGATGCGTGCTGTCGAGCGGGTCGCGCTGGACGGGCCACGGACACCGGACCTGGGCGGGACGGCCTCCACCCACGACCTGGGCGAGGCGATGGTCGCGGCCATCCGGGCGGCCCAGGGCGGATGATGGCCGACACGCCGCCCACCAACTGGGCGGGCAATGTCCGGTTCGGTGCCGGGCGGGTCGTCCGACCCCAGAGCCTGAGAGAGCTACGTGACCTCGTCCGGAGCTCCACGCGAATCCGGGCACTGGGCACAGGCCATTCGTTCAGTCCCATCGCGGACACGACCGGTGTCCTCGTGTCCGTAGGGGACCTGCCGCAGCAGGTGGAGATCGGCGAGGATCGCACGACCGTGACCGTCAGCGCAGGGACGCGCTTCGGCGAGTTGGCAACCCGGCTGCATGCCGAAGGGCTGGCCCTCCACAACCTCGCGTCGCTGCCCCACATCTCGGTCGCCGGGGCCGTGGCGACCGGGACGCACGGGTCGGGAGTGCGCAACGGCAGTCTCGCCACCGCCGTCGCGGTGCTGGAGATGGTCAGCGCCGACGGCGACCTCGTGACCCTGTCGCGCGACTCGGACCGTGACCGCTTCCCGGGTGCCGTCGAGGCGCTCGGTTGCCTGGGCGTCGTCACGACGCTGACCCTGGATGTGGAGCCGACCTATGCCATGTCACAGACGGTGTACGAGGACCTGCCGTTCGGTCGCGTCACCACGGACCTCGACGCGATCCTGTCGACGGGCTACAGCACCAGCCTGTTCACGCCATGGGGCGATGACGTCATCGATCACGTGTTGGTGAAGTGCCGCGACGACGCTCCGGTGCCTGACCTGGGCCCGGTCTGGATGGATGCGCATCGCGCCACGCGGGAGTGGCACCCCATCGGCCGGATGTCGGCCGACGCCTGCACGCCACAGCTGGGGATGCCCGGGCCGTGGCATGAGCGACCGCCACACTTCCGGCTCGACCACACGCCGAGCAGCGGCACGGAGCTGCAGACCGAGTACCTCGTGCCGAGCCGAATGGCGGCCGAGGCGCTCGGGGCCGTGTACGCACTCCGGGGAGTCGTCGCGCCGGTGCTCCAGGTGTCGGAGATCCGCACGGTCGCCGCTGACGACCTGTGGCTGAGCGCCGCCTACGACGGCGATCGTGTGTGCCTCCACTTCACGTGGATCGACGACATGAACGCGGTCCTGCCCGTCGTCGCCGCACTCGAGGCCTCGCTCGCGTCGTACGCTCCACGGCCCCACTGGGGCAAGCTGTTCACGACGGGGCCCGGGGGCGTCCGGGCCGCCTATCCACGCCTTGACGACTTCCGGACGTTGCGACGCGAGCTGGATCCAACGAACCGGTTCGGGAACGTGTTCGTCGACCGCTATGTCGGCGATGGAGCCGAGCCGGCGCCCTGGTTCGGGTAGCGCTTCTTGAGGTAGCGGGCCATGGCACGCGCCGCGCGGGCGCGATGCGACACCCGGTTCTTCTCCTCGGCCGTGTAGTCACCGACGGTGCGGCCGCTGCCGAGCTCGCTCAAGGGCTCGAAGATGGGGTCGTAGCCGAAGCCGCCGTCCCCGTGGGGTACGAAGGCGATGCGGCCCTCCAGGGTGCCCGAGCGGGTCATCACCCACGGTCGGCCACCCACCGACTGGGAGCGCGGATCGAGGAACGCAAGGACACACCGATAGCGCGCCCGACGGCGCTCCATCGGCAGGTCGCCCAGCTCGGCGAGCAGCTTGTCGTTGTTCTGCTCGTCGGTCGCATCGGGACCCGCGTAGCGCTTGGTGTAGACGCCGGGTGCCCCGCCAAGCGCATCGACCTCCACCCCGGAGTCGTCGGCCAGGGTGGGCATCCCCGAGAGCGCACAATAGAAGCGGGCCTTGATGATGGCATTGCCCCGGAACGTCGCGGCGTCCTCGACCGCGTCGCCCGCGACCCCGGCCTCATCGAGGGTCACCAACTCCAGCCACGGCAGGTGGAGCAGCATCTGCAGCTCCCGAAGCTTGTGCTCCGAGCGCGTGGCCAGCAGGAGCCGGACGGTCACCGGCGCTGCGCCGCGGCCGACGGCGCGCTCGCGAGTGCCTCGCGCTGGACGCTGAACAGCTGCGCGATGCCCGAGTCGGCAAGCGCCAGCAGCTCGTCCATCTGGGCACGGGAAAATGGTTTGCCTTCCGCCGTTCCCTGGACCTCCACGTACGTGCCCGCGCTCGTCGCGACGACGTTGAAGTCGACCTCCGCGTGCGAATCCTCGGGATAGTCGAGGTCAAGGATGGGAGCCCCGTCCAGGATGCCCACGCTGACCGCAGCCAGCTGGCTCACGACCGCACGTTCCAGGCCGATGCGCCGCAGCGCGAGCGAGAGCGCGATCCAACCGCCCGTGATGGATGCGCAGCGGGTGCCACCATCCGCCTGGATGACATCGCAGTCGATGGTCACCGTCCGCTCGCCGAGTACGGCCGTGTTCACGACGCCCCGCAGGGATCGCCCGATGAGCCGCTGGATCTCGTGGGTGCGGCCCCCGATCCTGCCCTTGGAGCTCTCCCGCTGGCTGCGCTCCGAGGTCGCCCCCGGGAGCATCGAGTACTCGGCCGTGACCCAACCGGTGCCCTTGCCGCGGAGGTGGGGCGGGATACGGTCCTCGATGGTCGCCGCGCACAGGACATGGGAGCCCCCGACGCGGATGATGACCGACGCCGACGTCCATTTCTGGACATCCAGCTCGACCGAGACCGGACGCAGTTGCGTCGATGTCCGCCCATCCTCCCGGAACCGCACGCCACCACCGATGCTCACGAAACGACCCTCATGCCAGCTCCCTCATGCGTCTGTCCGTCCTGCCGTGGCCCGCTCGGCACGGGCCTCCGCCTCCTGGATCTTCACGTCCTGCCAGAGCTCGTCGAGGGCGTCGAGCCCCAGCGCCTTGAGCTCCAGGTGCCGCTCGCCAGCCAGTCGCTCGACCCCCGCGAACCGCCGGGCGAACTTGCGACTCGCCGCTCGCAGCGAGCCCTCCGGGTCGATGCCCAGCTTGCGCGCCAGGTTCACGAGCACGAACATCAGGTCGCCGTACTCCTCGACCCGCTCCTCATGGTCGTTGGCCTGCAGCAGCTCGGTGGCCTCCTCGGCGACCTTGTCGATGACGCCTTCCAGGTCGGGCCAGTCGTAGCCCAGGCTCGCGGCGCGCTGCTGCATCTCGTTCGCATAGGCAAGGGCCGGCAACGAGCGCGAGAGTCCTGCGAAGGCCGCAGGCATGTCCGGGTCGGCCGGCGAGTCGGTGGTGTCGGCATGCCCGGCCGCAGCGCGCTCGTCGGCCTTGATGACCTCCCAGGCACGTGTGACGTCGCCCGCGGTCCTTGCCGTGCCATCCCCGAACACATGCGGATGGCGGCGGACGATCTTGGTCATGATCGAGCGCTGGACGTCCGACAGGTCGAAGATGCCCGCCGATGCCGCGTGCTCCGCGTGGAGCACGACCTGCAGCAGGAGGTCACCAAGCTCTTCGGCGAGCTTGGGTCCTGGCGGCGCCTCCAACGCGTCGTAGACCTCGTATGTCTCCTCCAGCAGGAACGGCCGGAGCGACCGATGGTCCTGTTCGCGATCCCAGGGACAGCCACCGGGCGCTCGCAGCCGTGCCACGAGCCAGGTGATGCCCCATGGGCTTGCCGCGTTATCCAGGTCCCGCAGTGGTGGCACCAGGTACGTGCCCGATCCCAGCATCGTGCTGGTCACCTCATCGACGCTCGTGTCACCGGCACCACCCAGACCGATGATGGCGTGCTGGCCGGGATACAGGCGACGCAGCAGGTCGGCGGCGTCAGCGCCGTGACCATCCCGGCCGGGCAGCAGCTGCGGCAGATATGGCGGCGCGCCCGGATCCGTAGGCGAGACGGCCGTCGGCGAGGGGGCAGCGGCCGGTGGCGCCTGCCCAGGCTCGTCGGGCACGATGACGAGCGCCATCGTCGGGTCGATGGGTCGGCGGAGCAGGGCGTGGCGGGACACGACCGAGATGCCCTGAGCGGGTGTCAGGCCGTGGACGTCCCGCAGCTCCGCGACGATGTGCTCGAGCGTCATCGACCCACCGGCTCGAGGTCGCCCCTGATCTCCAACGCCCGGAGCACCAGCTCGGCGTTCGTCTCGACGGTCGTGTCGACCGTATCGAGGGTCAGCTCTGGGTGGAGCGGCGGCTCGTATGGATCGTCGACGCCCGTGAAGGCGGTCACCTCCCCTGATCGTGCCTTGGCGTACCAGCCCTTGACATCGCGGTCCTCGCAGACCTCGATGGGGGTATCCACGAAGACCTCCATGAAGCGGCCCTCGGGCATCATCGCGCGCACCTCGTCGCGAGTCGACCGGTAGGGGCTGACGACGGCCGCGATCGCGATGCCACCGTGGCGCACGACCTCCGAGGCGACGTAGCCGATGCGCCGGACGTTCGTGTCCCGATCCTCCCGGCTGAAGCCGAGCCCCTGGGAGAGATGCGTCCGCACGACGTCACCGTCGAGCACCGTCACCTCGCGACCGCGCGCACGCACGAGCCCGATGACGGCATCCGCCGTCGTCGACTTGCCTGATCCCGACAGGCCTGTGAACCAGACGCAGACGCCCCGGGGCCCGCTCATGTCCAGGCCATCCCGGTCATCCGCCGGTGGTGCTGCTCGTGATCGAGTCGTCGCGCGTGATGACCCCCGACGTCTCGGCGTCGTCCTTCTGGGGGTTGTACCAGTCGTCGAACGCGGTCGCCGAGATCTCCGCCACCTGGGCCGGGTCGAGCGGCTGGTCAGCCTTCTCGATGAGCTTGTAGACGTGGTAGCCGTCGTCGAGGGCGATGGGGTCGCTCACGGCTCCCGGGGCGAGGGCCAGCAGCGCGGCCGAGGCGTCGACCGGCAGCTGTGACTGGGCCCGCCAGCCAAGGTCGCCGCCAAGGGGTCCTTCTGCGCCGTCCGACGACGACTTGGCGATCGCCGCGAAGTCGGCGTCGGGCTTGGCCAGCTCCGTCTTGAGGGTGCCCAGCCGATCGGCAAGGGGCGGCTCGTACCCCTCGAACATGATCACATGCCACCCGAAGTCGCTCTTGACCGGCCCCACGATGTCGCCCGGCTTGAGCGTGTCGAGGTGGTCGAACAGGGGGTCCGCGAACTCGGGCACCATGGCGCTGCGGGCGAAGTAACCGAGATCGCCGCCATCGGCGCCGCTGCCGGTGTCATCACTGTGCGCCTTGGCCATCTCCTCGAACGCGGCCCGACGGGCATCCACGTCGGTGATCGCCTGGAGCTCCCCGGACGCGAGACCGGCTTCCGCCTGCGCGACGGTCCACGACGGGTCGGCGGGCGGGATGCCGCTGTCGGTGCCGCTGCCGCTGCTGCCGGCGCTGCCGGTGCGGGCGGCAGCCGGATCATCTTCCGGGGAATAGAGGATATGGCGGGCACGGACCTTGCCGGTATCGGTGTCCGCGGCGGTGGGATCGACCCGCGAGCACGATCTCCGCGAGATGCAGCTGCGGCTGGTCGCCGGTCGTGGCGCCCGCGATGATGGAGTCACTGAGCGCCTTGGCGACCGTCTCCATCCGGATGTTGCTGCGATAGGCATCCCAGGACATCGCGGCCCGGAGGTCCTTCTCGTAACTCGGGTCGGTGGTCGCGGGCGTGATGCCGTTGACCTGCGCGATGCTGTAGGCGCCGTCCGAGCTTGTGATGAGGGGCGTCAGCTCAGTCTGTGCCGCGCTGAAGATGGCCCCCACCAGCGCGGCATCGAGCGTCGAGTCGTCGCGCGTGATGGAGCCGTAGTCGCCACCGCTGGTCTTGGTCGCGTCGGTACTGTACGTCCGTGCGACCGTCGCGAAGTCCTTGCCAGCGGCCAGGTCTGCGACCGCCGCGTTGGCGGCCGTCAGCGCGGCCTGGCGCGCGGCGGGAGTCACGGTCCCGCTCGCGTCGGCGACCGGCGTGATGGTGATGAGCCCGATCTGGCGCGACTCGGGGATGGACTCGTCCGCCGCGACCGCCGCATCGACCTCTGTGTCGGTGACGCTCACGCCGGCCTTGGCCGCGAGTTGACCCTTGAGGGTCAGGTCGATGAGGTGTTCGATGGAGTCCGAGGAAACGGTCCCCTGAGCCGTGCTGATCTGGGTCCGGAGCGCCGAACCCTGGGCCGCCGTCAGCTGGCCGGAGGCGATCGCCTGGGTGACCCGTCGGTCCTGGCGCTCGAGACGGAATGACTCGAGGCGTGCCCGATCGGCCCACTGGTCCTTCGAGATACCCGCGCCGGCCACCGAAGCGACGGGCTTGAAGTGCTCATCCCAATAGCCATAGGCGACGCCCAGCACGACCACGGCGACGATGGCCACTGTGAGCGCGAGGAACGTCAGCGTCACGCGACGCTGGAAGCGCTCCTCGGGATCGAGCGGGCGGCGATGCGCGGTCCCGCTGCTGCGGATCTTCTTGTCGGACGTCATGCTCTGCTCAGGTCGATGTGATGCTGGGTCCGGGGCCGGGAGCGTGACCGTGGGCACGAACGGACCGTGCCCATGTCGGCGACATCCTGTCGGCGGCGCCGTAGTCTAGCGCACGCTGCACAGACCCATCCCGTGGCTCCCGAGCAGGCCCTTACAGCGGTCCCGGAGAGTCGGCCATGGTACCGTTCGAGGCCCAATGCAGATCACCTCTGACGCGCCCGCGACGTTTCGCAGCAGCGCCCAACGTCCCGGCTCGCTCGAGCTCCTCCAGACCGGCATCCGCGAGATCATGTCGCGCCGCCGGCTCGTGTCGTATCTCGTGCGCGCAGAGATCAAGAAGCAGGGCACGGACACGGTGCTCGGCAACGTCTGGTGGATCCTCGACCCGCTCATCTCGCTGATGGTCTACGTGTTCGTGATGACCATCATCTTCGGACGCAAGCAGGAGGACTTCCCGGTCTTCCTGCTCGCCGCGATGATCCCCTTCAAGTGGTTCACCGACGGCGTCGGCAGTTCCGTCGGCTCGGTGGTCGTGCAGGCCGGGCTCATCAAGCAGATCCAGTTCCCCAAGATCGTGCTCCCCGTGGTGACCGTCACATCGGGGCTGGTCAACCTCGCGTTCGGGATGGGGGTGCTCATCTCGGTCGTCGCGATCCTCTACCGCGAGCACCTGTCGTTGATGCTCCTGTGGGTGCCCGTCATCGCGGTCATCCAGTTCGTGCTCATGGTCGGCTTGTCGCTGATGCTGTCGGCGTTCACGGTGTTCTACCGGGACATCGGCATCATCATCGGCCACCTGATGCGGTTGCTGTTCTACGTCGCGCCCATCCTCTGGACGTTCGGCGCCGAGAGCGGCCGCGGCAGCGAGCTCCACAAGGCCCTCGGCGACGTGGGCTTCACGATCCTGCGCTTCAATCCGGTCGCGATCCTCATGGAGTCGTACCGGACCGCCGTCTACGGCGTGACCAAGGCGGACGCGGTCCATTGGCGCCACGCATCCTTGTTGGCTGACATGGACGTGACGTCCCTGTTCTTCGTCTTGATATTCTCGGTGGTCATGGTCGTCCTGGGTGTCATCGTGTTCAAGCGGCTCGAGCCCGCCTTCGCGAAGGTGCTGTAGATGGCCCAGGTGGTCCTGACTCCGAACACCCTGGCCAAGAAGCCGGAGCAGGACACGATCGCGCTGCCCGAACGGGCGGAGATCGAGGAGACCCTGGAGAACGCCCCGGTCGCGCTCGCGGTCCAGAACCTGGGGGTCAAGTACAACCTCCGGTTCACCCGCAAGACCAAGGTCCGGACCACGTTCCAGAACATGTTCCACCGCACGAAGGGCGAGCGCCACTTCTGGGCGCTCCGCAACACCAGCTTCACGGTCAAGCGTGGAGAATTGGTCGGGGTCATCGGTCCCAACGGCGCCGGCAAGAGCACCCTGCTGTTGGTGCTCGCCGGCATCATCACACCCTCCGAGGGCGTGGTAGAGGTCGATGGCCACATCTCCACGTTGCTGAGCCTGGCGGCCGGCTTCGACCAGGAGCTCTCGGGCTACGACAACATCGCGCTCGCCGGGGCGCTCATGGGCATCCCCCACGACACGATGCAGGTCATCACGCCCGACGTGGTGGAGTTCGCGGATATCGGCGCGTTCATCGAGGCGCCCCTCAAGACCTATAGCTCGGGCATGCGCGCCCGCCTGGGGTTCGCCATCGCGACCGCGGTCGACCCGGACATCCTGCTGCTCGATGAGGTCCTCTCCACGGGCGACGAGGTCTTCCGGGAGAAGAGCCGCCAGCGGATCATCTCCATCCTCAGCGCGGCGAAAGCCGTGGTCATGGTCACCCATGACATGATCTGGGTGACCGAGTTCTGCACCCGCGCCATCCTCATCGAGGATGGTCGCGTGACCCTCGACGGCGACCCGGAGGAGGTCGTTCGCGTCCACAAGGAACACTCGCTCGAGCGGCGTGCCATGCGACGGGAGCAGATCGAGCGGATGCGCCGGGGGAAGATCGCCATCGATGCCGGCCAGCTCAAGCGGATGGAGGAACCGGCCAAGAAGGGGAAGCGCGGCCTCGAACCCTGATGCTCCGCGTCCTGATGATCCCGGCCCAGTCCAACCCGTACCAGACGATGCTGGCTCGGGCCCTCGCGGCACAGGACGTGGAGGTCATCCTCGGCCGCGGGCCCGGCCGCCGGTCGATCGCGCCCATCCTCGGCGCCTGGTGGTCGGCTGGACGACCGGGCGTCGTCCATCTCCATTGGACCCATCGCTACCTGGGCCCTGTCCTTGGGAGCGACGCGCTCGGTGAGCACCGGCTGGTGACGGAGCTGCGTCTCCTGCACCGCCTGGGCGTTCGCGTGGTCTGGACCTTGCACAACATGGGCGGCCACGAAGGCTCCCGGTCCAAGCCGGAGATGCGAGCCCATCGGCGGATCGTCGATCGATGTGACGTGGTCATCTGCCACTGCGCAGCATCGATCGCGAGTGCCATGGAGGCCTACCAGCTGCCGGCCGACGCGCGGGCCCGTTTCGTGGTCGTGCCCCACGGCAGCTATGCCGGCTGGTACCCCGACACGGTCGATCGCAAGGACGCGCGCGCCGAACTGGGCCTGGAGCTCACCCAGCGCGTATTCCTGTTCGTGGGCCAGGTCCGGGCGTACAAGGGCGTCGAGGAGCTGCTGCGTGTCTTCCGAGGGATCGATGCCCCCGACGCCCGACTGGTCGTCGCCGGCAAGCCTGACCGGCAGGCGACGCGCCAGGGCATCGAACAGGCCGCGGGCGATGATCAGCGTGTCAAGCTGGCCCTGGACCTCATCCCGGACGACCGGATGCAGGTCTACCTGCGGGCCGCGGATGCGGCGGTGCTGCCCTATCGGGACGTGCTCACCTCCGGATCGGCGATCCTCGCGATGACCTTCGGGCTGCCGGTCATCGCGCCCGCGATCGGCTGCCTGCCGGAGTCACTCGGATCGGAGGGCACGCGGCTGTACGACCCAGCGGATCCGGCGGGCCTGGAGGGTGCGTTGCGGACGGCCCTGACCGCCGACCTCGCGCCACTCGGGGAACGCGCCGCGGCGCACGCCGCGACCCTCGACTGGGGCCCGATCGCCAACCAGACCGCGAAGCTGTACCGGGGTGGCGGCCCCGGGGGATGACGCCCGCCGGTGCCGTGCCGCGGTGCGGAACGTGCCGGGTCGGCGTCCTCAGCCCAGCTGCTGAGCCAGGATGGCCGCGATGCGTTCGCCGGCGTGGCCGTCCCAGAGCGGAGGCCCGTCGTCCGGCCCCGCCAGCTCACCTCGGAGGGCCGCTTCGACCATCGGGCCGAGAGCCTCCGGCTCCACCAGCCGGTTCGAGCCGTGGGTGATGGTGACCGGCCGCTCCGTGTTCGGACGCAGCGTGAGACAGGGGATGCGCAGCACGGTCGTCTCTTCCTGGATGCCGCCGCTGTCGGTGACCACCACCGCGGCGCCACGGACCAGGGAGAGGAACTCCAGGTACCCGAGCGGATCGACGACCGAGATGCCCGGCACGTCCAGCAATCCGGCCGCCGCGAGCGTGGCTCGCCCCCGTGGATGCAGTGGCAGCACCACCGGCAGCCGCCTGGCGAGCTCACGGAGCGCGCCCACGAGCCGGGCCGCCGCAGCTGGGGTATCGACGTTCGCGGGTCGGTGGAGCGTCGCCACCGCGTAGCGTTCGGGGACCCCCAGGCGTGCCCGCACCGGGATGGGGTCGAAGCTGTCGAGATGCGCCAGGAGGGTGTCGATCATGGGGTTGCCGACGAGGTGCATCCGGGCCGCGTCGACGCCTTCGTGGGCGAGGTTGTCGAGCCCTTCCGGGCTGGTCACGAACAGCAGATCCGAGAGCACGTCGGTGACGCGCCGGTTGATCTCCTCGGGCATGGACACGTCGAAGCTCCGGAGACCAGCCTCCACGTGCGCGATGGGCACCACCAGCTTGGCGCACACGATGGCCGCCGCGAGCGTCGAGTTCACATCTCCGTAGACGACGGCCCAGGAAGGGCGACGCGCCACGAACTCGTCCTCGAGCGCGGCGAGCAGCGCCCCGGTCTGATGGCCCTGGCTGCCCGAGCCCACACCCAGGCTGACATCCGGGGCGGGCAGCGACAGGTCCCGGAAGAAGACGTCGGAGAGCAGCGGATCGTAGTGCTGGCCGGTGTGCACGAGCCGTTGTCGGACGCCCAGGTCGGCGAGTGCCCGGATGACCGGTGCCGCCTTGATGAAGTTGGGTCGCGCACCGACCACATGGACGACCGCCGGCGCCGCCCGCGGCGCAGCGTTCGTCACGCCGCCCCCAGCCGCTGGTACAGCTCCAGGTACCGCTCCGCGTTCCGACGCCAGCTGCGGTGCTCGCGCACCCACGCGCCGGCGGCAGCACCGATCGCGGCCCGCCGCTCGGGGTCGATGAGGAGCGGCTCCAGGACATCCGCCAGGTCGCGGGCATCACCGGGCGTGAACGACACGCCCGTCACTCCCTCCGTGATCATGCCCATGAGCGCATCGAGCCGGCTCATCACCACGACCCGCTCCATGGCCATCGCCTCGTACGGCTTGAGGGGCGTGACGAGGCGAGCGGTGCTGACGTCCAGACGGGGCACCACGAATGCGTCGATGAGCGAGTAGTAGGCGTTGATGTCGGCATGGGCGACCCGGCCGGAGAAGACCACCGTCCCGTCGTCGAGGCCCTGCCGACGGGCGACCTCGTGAAGTGCTTCCCACTGGGCACCATCCCCGACCAGCAGGCACTTGACACCCCGCCCTCGTCGGCGCAGCTCCGCGGTAGCACCGATGAGCACGTCGATGCCCTCGAACACCGCGAAGGTCGAGATGTAGCCGATGACCGGCCCATCACCCAGGCCCAGGCGGCGGGCGAGGACATCGTCCCTTGGCTGGGGCACGAACCGGTCGACATCCACGGCGTTCGTGACCACGGTGATATCCCCGGACGGGATGCCCCGCTCCATGAGCCGGTCACGCATCGCATCGGAGAGCGTGACGATGGCATCCGCCTCGCGCATGAGCGTCGTCTCGAGGGTCGACTCCACCTCGTAGTGGGCGCTGGTCGCGGCGGCCTCCGGGGACTTCACCGTCCAGGTCTCCTCCCGGAAGCCGCGTACCTCGTACACGACCGGGATGTGGTACTGCTCCCGGACCGCGAGTGCCGCCTGGAGGTTGGTCCAGGGCGTGGCGGGATGGAGCACCGCGGCGTGGTGCCGCTCCACCAGCGAGGCGATGCCTCGCGCGTTCATGGCCGCGTTCTGGTCGGGTCGTTCGGGGTGCTCCAGACCGGTCGCGGTGAGGCCGTACGAGACATCCCCCACCATCCAGCCCGGGGGAGGCTTCACGCCTCGGCGGATGTCGTCCTGGCGACGGGATGCGATGAGCGGCTGCAGCCCTGCCTCGAGCTGCGCATGCCCGACGCTCTGGGTCCGGATGGCATAGCCGCTCTGGCGGACCGGCAGAGAATTGGAGACGATGTGCAGGACATGTCCGCGTACGGGGACGTGCGCGGCCACGGGTGCCGGCACGGAAGGCCGCCAGGTCGGGTCGTGGACATCACGCTGGGCGGCTGCCTGGGCCAGCAGGGTGCGAGGCGCCTTTCGCTCCGGCGCCAGCATCACCGCCCGCTGCGCGGCCTGGACCGCCTCCGGGTAGCGCGCCTGGGCAAGGTCGGTGCGCGCCCGCAGCAACGCCCGCTCCGCGGTGTCGCCATCGCCGCTCTGGTCGAGGAGGTCGATGATCCGCTGCGCGCCGGCCACGTCCCGCATCTGGAGCAGCAGCATCCCGATCTCGACACGCGTCCGGGTGCTCGTACCGGGCGCCCGGGCGACACGGTCAAGGATCGTCCGGGCGCCGTCCGCGTCGCCGCTGGCGGCACGCCCCACGGCCTCCAGCAGCGCCGCACGGCCCGATCGACGGGAGCCGGGTGTCGCGATGCGTGAGACCGCGACCATCGTCCGGCCCGCCGTCCGACGACGCTTCGGCGAGAGTCCTTCGAGGGCACGGGCAGCGTGGCGCGGCTCGTTGACGGACAGCATCGCCCGCGCGCCACTGAGGGATCTGCTGACGGATGGAGGCAGGTGGGCCCGGAACGAGTCGCTGATGGGTGTGTCTCCCGCGGGATGAACGATCCCCGAGGTTCAGGCGCGAGCATCGCGCGCTCGATCCGACTGGGTGATCCCATCGTGCGGACCGCATCCGGCCGCACGCGGATCCGTCGTGGGGTGGCTGCGAGGCGACAGTACCAGAACCGACCCGGGGGTGGCGGTCCGGAGCGTGCCCGACCCACCCCTGCTATCGTCCCGAGCCGTGACACGCATCGGAATCATCGGCCTCGGCTATGTCGGGCTGGGACTGGACTGATGGCACGACGCGCGGTCTGGATCGACCTGACCAACTCGCCCCACGTCCTCTTCTTCCGGCCCATCCTGCGACGGCTCGACGACGCTGGCGTGCCGAGCGTGGTCACGGCACGCGACTTCGCGCAAACGCTGGGTCTGCTGGAGCTCTACGACATCCCCCATACGGTCATCGGGCGGCACGGCGGCGCGCGTCTGGGCGGCAAGGTCATCGGGCTCGTCCGACGCTCGTTCGCACTCACCCGCTTCGGCCGTGCCACTCGTGGCATCGGGCAGGCGGTCAGCCACGGCTCCAACGACCTGGCCGTGGCGGCGAGGCTGCTCAAGCTCCACAGCACGGTGCTCCACGATTTCGAGGGCGCCACGACCATGCACAAGATCAACTTTCGGCTCGCGGACAAGGTGATGGTGCCCGAGGTGATCCCGTGGCCGGCGCTGGAGGCGTTGGGCCTCGACCGTCGACGATATCGGCCATACCCAGGCATCAAGGAGCAGGTCACGCTGGCCGATTTCGAACCCGACCTCACGGTCATCGACCACCTCGGCCTCGATGCCGAGCGACCCATCGCGGTGCTCCGACCACCGGCCACGATGAGCCTCTATCACCGAGGCATCGAGAACAGCCTGTTCGACCAGGTGCTCGAGCATCTCCGGTCGAGCGATGCCCAGGTGGTGCTGCTGCCCAGGACGCCGGAGCAGGCACGTGGGTTCGACGGCGTGAAGGGCGTGACCGTGCCCGCCCGACCGGTCGATGGACCATCCCTGGTCTACGCGGCCGACCTCGTCGTCAGCGCCGGCGGCACGATGAACCGCGAGGCGGCTCTGCTCGGCACGCCCACCTGGACCACATTCGCCGGCGAGCTCGGAGCGGTCGACCAGATGCTCATCGCGTCGGGCCGGATGGGTGTGCTGGAACGACCCGAACAGCTGGTCGTGGGGAAGCGCGTCGCGAGCCGACCCACCTATGAGGCGATCGCGGATGCCGTGACCACCGAGATCCTGGCCCGCTGAGATGTGTCACGGAGGCCCTGCCTGATGCAGCCAGTCCCGGGGGCCCCGACCCGTATCGGGATCGTGTCGCCTGGCACCGGCACCTTCGACTCCCGGGCGCATCGGATCGCACGCTCCTGCGTCGCCCGCGGTGACACCGTCACCATCTACGCTCGGCGCGAGCTGGGGATGCCCGCCGAGGAGCAGCTCGACGGCTACCGGGTCATCCGCGTGCCGCTCCAGGCCGCTGACTTCCGGGAGCCCGTGGTGACATCGCGGACGAACCTCGAGCGAGCGATCAACGTGAGCCGCCTCACGCTGCGACGGGTCGTCCGCCGGATCCAGCGGCTATTCACCGACCGGGCGGTCATCCACCGCATGGCGCTCTTCCCGTGGCGACCCCGGAGCTGGGCGGAGCCACTCGCTGCGGTCGCCGAGCCACACGACATCTGGCATGGCATGTGGGCCGGCTCGCTCCCGGCGCTCGACCACATCCGCAGCCGCCACGGCGGCCGTTCCGTGTATGACAGCCGGGACATCTATCTCCGGTCGCGCGACTTCGACGGCATGCGTCCCTGGCAGCGCCGCCTGATGACCTGGTTCGAGGCACGCTGGGCACGCCGGGCGGACGCCGTGGTCACGGTCAACGACAGCTACGCCCGGATCCTCACCCGGGACCTGGGCATCCCGACGCCGGCGGTGATCATGAACTGCCCCGCCCGCTGGGATCCCCCGGTGCCCCGGCCAGACCGGATCCGGGAACGCCTGGCCCTGGCTGCGACGACCCGGGTCGTGCTGTACCAGGGTCAGCTCATCAGCCACCGGGGCATCGAGCAGGCGATGGACGCGATCCTCGACGTCGACGACGCGGTGCTCGTGCTCATGGGCATGGGCAAGCGCGAGCGCTACACGACCCTCGCGAGCGGGCCGAGCTATGCCGGCAAGGTCATGGTCATCGAGGCTGTGTCACCCCGGGAGCTGCTGGAGTGGACCGCGTCAGCCGATGTCATGGTGATGGCCATCCAGCCCAACTCCGAGAACCATCGGCACACGACACCCCAGAAGCTGTGGGAGGCGATGGCCGCGGGCGTGCCGGTCGTGGCGTCCGACCTGCCGGGCATGGCATCGGTCGTCCGGGAGACGGGCTGCGGTGAGCTGTGCGACCCCACCTCACCGATCTCCATCGCCGACGCCATCCGACGCATCCTCGACGGCGGTCCGGACGCCATCCGTGCCATCGGTGACCGAGGGCTAGCCGCAGCCCACGAGCGCTACAACTGGGAGACCCAGTTCCAGGTGCTCGCGGGGGTCTACGCGCGACTTCTGGAGGGGACCCCATGACTGAGTCGCCGGCTGCCGTCGGGGTTCGCGAAGACACCACCAGGGGCGCCCCCACCCCCGCGCGGACGCGGCCACCGGCACGCATCGCGATCCTCTCCCAGGGGACCAGCGAGTACGACTCGCGGGCGCAGCGCATCGCCCGCACCTGCGCCGCGGCCGGGGACACGGTGACCATCTATTCCCGGTACCTCGCGGACCTGCCCCGCGAGCAGTGGCTCGATGGCTACCGCATCGTGCGCCTGCCGCTGAGCGACGCGAACGCCCGCCAGGCGGCGGCGGCGGCCCGCACGGTCGCCAACCGAGGCACGGGCGTCGAGGCCGGCACGACATCGATGATGCCCGCGGCTCCCGCAGCGGGTCCCGCGACCATGACGGGTCGAGCCCGGAGCGTGGCTCCAGCCGCGTTCCGGCGGGTCCGCCGGACGTCCCGCAGGCTTCGGCGGCGCCTCAGCGATCGCACCAGCGTGCTGCTCGATGCCATCCCGTTGACCCACCGATTCCGGCAGTTCCCCATCCGCGCGATGCACCGCGCAGGCTGGTACGCGCGACAGGTGGAGCCGCACGACATCTGGCACGGGATGTGGGCGGGGTCGCTGCCGGCGCTCGAGGCCGTGCGCAAGGCCCACGGGGGCCACTCCCTGTATGACGCGCGCGATGTCTTCCTCCGGTCGAGGATGTTCGGCTCGATGCCTCGCTGGCAGCGGCGGATCCTGACCTGGTACGAGCGTCGCTGGGCACATGCCGCGGACGCGGTCATCCAGGTCAGCGAGCCCTACGCGGCGATGATGCAGCGGGACCTGGGCCTGGCGGATGTGCCCGTGGTCCGAAACTGTCCCGATCGCTGGCAGCCACCGACCCCCAGACCCGACCATATCCGGCGGCTGCTGGGCATCCCGGCCACGACCCGGATCGTGCTCTACCAGGGTCTGGTCATGAGCGATCGGGGTATCGAGCAGGCGATGGACGCCATCATCGACATCCCCGACGCGGTGCTGGTGATCATGGGCTTCGGAAACCAGAACGGCGACCGATCGAGCCGAGACCGATACGAGGTGATGGCGCAGCGCGCCCCCTGGCAGGGCAAGGTCCTGGTCATCGACCCGGTGCCGCCGACCGAGCTGCTGGAGTGGTCGGCGTCATCGGATGTGATGGTCATGCTCTATCAGCCGAACACCGAGAACCACCAGTACGTGACGCCCCAGAAGCTGTGGGAAGCGATGGCGGCCGGCGTCCCGGTGGTCGCATCGGATCTGCCCGGGATGGCGCCCATCGTCACGAGCACGGGTTGTGGCGTGGTCTGCGACCCGACCTCGCCTGCGGCCATCACGGCGGCCATCCGGCGACTCCTGGACGAGGGACCTGACGGGCTGCGCGCCCGGGGCGAGAAGGGCCTGCAGGCGGCCCATGACACGTACAACTGGGAGCGCCAGTTCGCGGTGCTCGACGCCGTCTATGCGCGTTTGCTCGCCCTTCCCTGAACTCGACGATCAGGCCGCGAGGATCCGGTCGAGGGTATCGGGGAGCCCTGATAGGTCCGTGAGACGGGCCGTGATGGGGGTCGTGACGACCTCTGCCTCGCGGTCGATCCAGACGCACGGGATGCCCAACGCGGCACAGGGCTCCGCGTCATGGAACAACGACGCGGCGACGTGCACATGGCGTGTCGGATCCGCACCACTGCGCGAGAAGAACACTTGCCAGTGTCCCGGCGCGGGCTTGTAGGAGCCGATCTCGGAGGCCACCACCCGCAGGTCGATGGGCACCCCGATGGCCCGCACCGACGCGTCGAGGAGGTCCGGATCGGAGTTGGAGAGGATGGCCAGCTTCCAGCCGCGCCGGCGCAGCTCGGCGAGCGCCCCGGTCACCTCCGGGAACACCGGCCAGCTGGGCAGCGACTCGCCGAGCGCGTCCTCGCGCCCGACCGGGATCACCAGGCCGTCGGCGGCTGCCACGCCGACGAGCGTCTCGGCCAGCACCTGGCGGTACGGGATGCCACGTCCGGCCTGGACATCGGGCTCGATCTGGTGATAGCGAGCGAGCAGCTGGCGCGCGTCGGCATCGGGCCACAGCTGCGCGAGCGTGGCGCGGATGCCCCCCATCCAGTCGATGAGGGTCCCGTAGCAATCGAAGGTGGCCCAGCGGTCGTTCATGTCCGGCAGTCTACGGGATCGACGGCCAACATCGGTCGCCGACAGGCTCGCCCACACCCGAGCAGTCGAAGCCGCGTATCCTCCCATCGCCCCGGCCACCGCCTGGGCTTCGTTGTGTAGGGCTGCCGGCTGGGTGGCCCGCCCTGGGACGAGAGCCGCCGTGAACTTCGCGACACTCCTGTACGCGGTCTTCCTGCTGGCCGTGGTGCTGCTCTACTGGGCCGTGCCGCGGCGGGCTGGTCGATACCTGCTCATCGGCGCGAGCCTGCTGTTCTACGCCTCCTGGAACGCCTGGTACGTGCCCGGGTTCGTCATCCTCATCCTCGCCAACTGGCGCCTGGGCCTGCTCGCCGCGCGACCCGGGCGGGCACGACTCGCTATCACGCTCGCGGTCGTCCTGGACCTGGGCCTGCTCGCCCTCGTGAAGTACCTCGACTGGGTGCTGGGCGGCACAGCGGGCTTGCTGGCGTGGGTCACGGGCACCCACTCCGAGTGGGAGCCGCTGGGCATCATCCTGCCGCTCGCCATCAGCTTCGTGACCTTCACCCAGCTCGCCTATGTCATCGACATCGGGCGTGGCGGGCCCGCCGAACGCCATCTGGGCCGCTACGCGTTGTTCGTCTCGTTCTTCCCGCACCTCATCGCGGGACCCATCATGCGTGCCCACGAGTTCCTGCCCCAGGTCGCCCAGCCCCGACCGTTCTCGTGGAGCCTCCTGCGGCTGGCGGCACCGCTGCTCATCGGCGGACTGCTCAAGAAGACCGTCGGCGACACCCTCGCCCCGACCGCCAACCTGGTCTTCCACGACCCCGGCGCGGCGGGGACGCTGGCGCTCTGGATCGGCCTCCTCGCGTTCGCGTTCCAGATCCTGCTCGACTTCTCCGGCTACACGGACATGGCGCTCGGATCCGCGTGGCTCATGGGCTTCCAGCTGCCACCCAACTTCGACTGGCCGTATCGGTCCGCGAGCGTCGGCGAGTTCTGGCGACGCTGGCACATGACCCTCTCGCGCTGGCTGCGCGACTACCTCTACATCCCGCTCGGTGGCAACCGGAAGGGACGGGTCCGGACATACCTCAACCTGTTCCTGACCATGGTCCTCGGCGGCCTCTGGCATGGCGCCGGAATCACGTTCGTCATCTGGGGCGCGTGGCAGGGCGCCGGGCTCGCGGTGAACCGGTGGTGGACCGAGAGCGTCCGGTCCCGCGGTATGGCAGGGCTGCCGACGTTCGTCGCCTGGCTCCTCACCTTCGGCTTCGTGCTCATCGGCTGGGTCTTCTTCCGGGCGACGTCGCTGGGCGATGTCGTGGACTTCCTCACCCGGATGTTCGTGCCGCATGGCCGGATGACCGGGCTGCCGCGGGGCATCTCGCCCTGGATCGTGGTGCTGCTGGGGTTGCTGATCGTCGGCCAGTGGCCGGGCTGGGCGCCGCTCGTCCGCCGGCTGCTGCCCGACGGGTCGTCCAGACTGTACCTCGCCTACGGGGCCGGGCTGGCCATCGCCGTCATGCTCGTCCCGGCCCAGACCATCGCGTTCATCTACTTCCAGTTCTGATGACCACCACCCGGACGCGACGACTGCTCCTGCTGGGCGTGCTCATCCTGTTGCCGCTGCTCGCCTTCGAGGTCGGCATCCGGGTGCTCATCGCGACCGGGCGGCTGCCCCTGGCCGCCGGGCATGCACCGGAGTTCGAGCGGTCCTGGATGGAGCTCGAGCGATCAGGCCCCCAGGACATCATCCTGTTCGGGGATTCGCTCACCCATCGGGGTATCGACCCCGCGGTCCTGGGCACCGCCATGGGCACCGCGGCGGCACCCTTGCGCGTGTTCGACCTGGCCAGCTCGGGCGGCGGCTACAGCACCAACCGGAGCCTCATCGAACGGCTGGACGCCGAGGGTCGCGAGCCAAGGGTCGCCGTCATCGGCGTCTCCCCGGTCGGCCTCAAGGGCGACCTCAACTGGGACACGGTCGCCCGTTCCCCGATGTCGCGCCTGTTCACCGACTGCGAGACCGCGAGCGGCATCACGGATGTGCTCGACTGCGGCCTGGAGCAGGTCTCGGCCGCCTGGCGCTGGCATGGCCGTCTGTCGGAGGTATATCAGGCGATCCGCGGCCGCCTGCCCGCTGACGGCCTCGTCCACTCCGGCCAGATGCTCACCGATGGGTTCCGCTATCACGCCGGTGTCAGCGAGCGTGTCCTTGCGAGCCGGGTCGCCAAGGTGGTCCCGGACGAGCCGCTGCGTCCCAAGGTATCCGACGGATCGAGGGCGGCCTTCGTGCGCCTCGTCGACGCGGCACGCGCCGCAGGTGTGCCCGTGGTAGCGGTCGGCATCCCTTATCAGCCACCACTCGTCGACGCGCTCACGGCCCGCGACCCGACCTGGGAGGCGGAGTGGCAGGCGTCGCTCGCCGAGCTGGGCGCGGCAGCGGGCATCGAGGTGCTGGATGTCCCCTTCGGGGACTGGTGGCAGCCGTCCGACGCGTTCGATGGCAAGCACCTCTCGTCACCTGGCGCGGCGGCCTTCACCCGGCAGCTGGCGGCCACACCAGCGTTCCGGGCTGCCGTCGGGACGGCCCTGCACGGGGCAGCGCCGTCGTCCGCACCGAGCGCGGCGTCGCCAGTGCCTGCCGCGGCCACGCCAGCCGGCCCGGAGTCGCCGACCGCAGCCGCGTCTGGCGCTGCTCCTACGCCCTGACCTGCAGGGTCCGATACATCTCCAGGAGCACCGGCTCCTGGTGCTCCCACGCATAGATGTCGTGTGCCGCCCGCAGACACGCGGCGCGGTATGCGGCACGTCGCTCCGGGCCAGCATCGACGATGGCCCGGATGGCTCGCGCGATGTCCGCGGGGTCAGTCGGATCGCACAGCTCGCCACAACCGGTCGCCCGTACGATGGGTGCCATACCTGGCAGGTCGCTCGCGACCACCGGCACACCCGCACCCATGGCGTCGAACAGCTTCGTCGGGGTGTTCAGCTGGTGGTTGAGGGTGTCGCCCTCAACGGGCATGGCCGAGACGTCCGCAGCTGCGATCGAGTCCAGGATGTCTCCCGGCGCCACAGGACCCACGAAGTGGACCCGGCCCGCGTGGGTGAGGGTCGCGGCACGATCGCGGAAGCGTTCGTAGTCGGCGCCATAGCCGGCCACCACCAGCACGGCACCTGGCACGAGCTCGATGGCATCGCATAGCTGCGCGATGCCCCGGCCATCGAGCACCAGGCCGAGGTAGAGCACGACCGGGGCATCCGGCGCGAGGCCCAGTCGCTGGTGCCACAGGCGGCGTGGCGGATCGGCGGGCGCGTAGTCGGACGGTCCATTCCAGATGATCCGGGGCTGCCGCTCCCAGTCGCGGGCGAGGACCTCGGCGTAGGGCGTGCTCACGGTCACCACGTCGTCCATGGTCCGCGCCTGGTCCCGTTCGCGACGCTGCAGCAGCGCCCGCCAGGGTCCCGGCAGGCGCGCGAAGCGGGCGCTCTGGGTGGCCAGGTCTCGCGCGTCGTAGACAGCGGCGCCACCCAGGGTCCGACGCAGCCGGACGGCCACGGGCAGCGCCACGAGCCCCTCCGCCTGCCACACATCGATGGGGTCGCCCCGCCGGCCGCTGGGTACCGGCGCCGTGGCGATGGCCGCCGCGACAGCATCGGCCCAGACATGTGACAAGCGCAGGTACCGAGTGGCCTGGGCCGCCCGCCCGACGCTCGCCGCCGTGAACCGCCGCGCCTGGGCCATCGGACCCGACGTCGTGGCGCTCTCCTCGTCCGCGGCTGGCAAGCGGGGGCTGGGCAGCCAGGGGAAGGGCTGCGGCTGCTCGACACGCAGCACCCGGAAGCCATCGACGACCTCGTATCCGGGCAGACCCGGTCCGGTGCGCGCTACGACGGTCACGCCGTACCCGGCGGTCGTGAGGCTGTGAGCCATCTTCCAGACGCGTGAGTCGTTCTGGAAGGGGTTGTTGACGATGAGCGCGGAGGTGCGCACCCCGCGACGCGCGGTCGACCCGGTCACGCGGCGGCGGGACGCGTATCCGCGAGACCGCGGTACAGGCCCGTGAGGCCCGCGACGTTGCGCTCCCAGCTGTAGCGATCGAGCGCCACGGCCCGGCAATGAGCGCGCAGGTCACGCCGGACCTCCGCGGGCTGACCCAGGATCGAGACGAGCGCATCGGCGATCGCGCGTGGCGAGTCGATATCGGCGCACGCGCCAACGCCCTCCTGCGATGTGAGGTGGCACTGGGCATTGTTCGTCGAGACCACGATGGGGACACCCGCCATGAGGCTCTCGAACAGCTTGTTGGGCAGGTTCAAGCGCTGGTTGAGCGTCCTGGGCGGTTGACCCACGAACGTCACGTCGGCGCTCGCGGTCCAGGGCAGCAGCGCATCGGGCGGCACCGGTGGCAGCACCACGATGCGATCGGGCCGCGCCTCGGCCTGCTCCCGGAGCCAGCCTTCGAGGCGCCCGAAGCCCATGAAGGCGCACACGGCACCCAGCGACCGCACGGATGGCTCCTCCATCGCCGCGACCAGCTCCTCGATGCCCCGGTCGACGCTGTAGCCGCCCTGGTAGAGGATGAGTGGCCGGTCGGCATCGATGCCCGCCGCGACCCGGACGATATCGGACTCGATCGGACCAGGTTCGTCGGGTCTCCAGGCCGGAGGGCAGTTCATGAGGATGACCGGTCGAGGGATGCCCCACCGCCGCTGCACCAGGTCGGCGACCGGGTCGCTCACCGCGAGGGTGCCCGCGGCGTCGCGCGCCCACGTCCGTTCGCGTCGCCGGACCAGCTCCCGGACCATGCCTGGCATCCGCGCCAGTCGCGCAGCCTCGGTGTGGTAGTCAGCGACGTCGTAGACGAAGCGTCCGTCCAGCCGGTGTGCCGATTCGCGGACGACCGGCAGCACGATGAGCGCCTTCGCGTGGAACACCTCGGTCTCGGGGGCTGCGGCCACCACGGCATCCGCCCACGGCCCCACCCGACGGGCATTGGCCACGACCTCCAGCAGGCGACGCAGGGGATGTCGCAGCCTGTCGATGCCACGTACTGGCTCGGGCGACAACACCGTGCGCTCGGGGCCCAGCCCGATCAAGCGGCAGAGGAGACGTCGCACGGACATCGGGAGCGGACGCAGGGCGCTCGAGATGCGTCGGTCAAGGTCGATCCGCTGGAGCCGGACCCCGGCACCCAGGTCCTCCTGGACAGGGAGCTCCCCGTCCGCCCAGGCCAGGATGCGCACCGTGTGGCCATCCTCCGCGAGGGTGCGCGCGGTCCGGAGCTGCCGGGAGTCGAACTGGAAGGTGTTGGCGACCACCAGGGTCACGCGCAGGCCCGGTCGGGCCCCCGCATCAGCGTCGGCCACGCAGCAACCGACCCAGCACCAGCAAGACCCCCATGAGCATCAGGAGCGCCCGCCAATCGAGGAGCACCGTCACGTTGCCCGAGATGCGCCGGGCGACCACGAGGAAGGCGAAGCCATCGCGCAGCTCGACATGGTCCGCGGCGATGGCTGCCACGGCACCCTGCTCCAGGCGAACATCCGTGCCTCGCACCAGGCCGGTCGCGCCCTGACGCATGGTGATGCTGGAGCCGGACATCCGACCCACGGCCGACTGCTGAGCATCGACGGTCGTGGCCCGGATGCTCGCGGCGCTCGCCTGGGTCATCCGAACCTGTCCCGGCTCTGGTTCGCTGATGGCGGGCGCACCTGCGACGAACTGGTCCTCGGCCGCGCGCGTCTCGGCGTCCTCAGCCGCTCGGGTCTGGGCATCGTCGATCGCCGCTGCCTCGGTCGCGGGCGCCGTGTCCCCCGCGGGCGATCCACCGTCCGCGGGTGCGCTGGCGTCCGTCGTGGTGGCGTCGGCGGCCATGGCATCCGTGGTCCCCGCAACCGTGATCGGCTGCTTGCGTGCCCTTGGCATGCTCGTACCCCTCCCTCGTGCGGTCCCGAGTGGCTAGCCTAGCGCGTCTCCGGTCGCACCGACACTGAGGGAGGCCTCGAGCGCCGCCACGTACGCGATCCGCGTCTCGTGCGCGACATCACTCCAATGGCGGCGCGGCCCGGCGGCGCGGGCCTGTGCCGCGCGGGTGACCTGTGCCGCGACCGGTCCGCCGGACCAGAGGGCGATGAGCGCTGCCGCCAGTCGGTTGGCCTCCTGCGGTTCGACGATGATGCCCGCCGGGCCGACGATCTCCGGCAACGCTCCGGTGCGCGACGCGATCACGGGTACCCCGGCCGCCAGCGCCTCGTGAGCGGCGATCCCGGTGGCATCCGACAGCGCCGGTTGCACGTGCCCGACGGCACCGGCCTCGAGCACCGCACGTGCCACGACCGGCAGCGGTGGGGTCAGCCGGACGAGATCCAGGACACCATGACGCTCGGCGAGCTGGGTCACCCGCGTGCGTCCGTCCGGATCGCTCCCCGCGGCACCCAGCAGCACGAGGCAGGGCAGGTCGGATGCGCCGGTCCCCCGGTCCCGCAACGTACGTACGGCGGCCAGCAGGGTCGGCAGGTCCGAGCGCGCGTCGTAGCGGCCACCGACGACCAGATAGCGCTCGGGGATCCGATGCGCGCCACGGAGCGTGGCGAGCGCGCCCGCGTCGGGTGGTCCCGGACGGAACGCGTCATCCGCGGCAAGGGGCACGACCGCGATCCGGTCGCGGTCGAGCCCCAGCAGCCCGACGACCGCATCCGCCGTGGCGCGCGATGCGACGAGGACCCGATCCGCGCGACGAAGGCCGGCGGCCCGGGCACGATGGCCGAGTCGCGCGGGTGCGCTTCGGGCATACATCTCCGGCAGCTCCCAGGGCGCCAGATCGAGCAGGGTCGCGACGACTGGCAGCGCCGAGTGGCGCGGCAACGCGCCACCGGCCGAATGGAAGACCGTTCCGGCACTCGCGCGACCGGATGACGAGGGCATGCGTATCTCCGCCGCTCGCAGCAGCAGCGAGTCGAGGGGCACGCCCAGCGACCGAAGCGCTCGGGATGTGGGCGGCAGCCAGCGCCGCACGGCCACGGGCAGTCCATCGGCCTCCAACGTCAGCGTCGGGTCGGGACGCAGCCGTCGAAGCACCGCGATGAGCTCTTCGCCGGGCAACGGCTCGGCCGCGTAGCCACCCAGCAGCGATGCCAGGTAGCCTGCGGTGATGGGCGCCCGTTCGGGCTCCTGGAGCAGTCGCAGGTCGATGATGACCCGGCTGCCCGGGGGACGGACGATCTCGTGGTTCGTCAGGTCAGCGAGGAGCGCCATCAGGCGCCAGGGGCGGCTGGCCGTTCCAGGTGAGCCGTCGGACCGCGGCCGCGCAGCTCGTCCCAGCGGAGCTGGAGGACGACGCGGAGGGCCTCTCCGATGATCCCCCGCGACATCTTGCTGACACCGACGCGGCGGTCGGTGAACACGATGGGCACCTCCACCACCCGGGCCCCGGCCCGGCTCGCGAGATAGGTGGTCTCGATCTGGAACACGTACCCGCCGGAATGGACCCGCTCCCAGTCGACCACCTCGAGCGCCTCGCGGCGCCATGCCTTGAAGCCACCCGTCAGGTCGTGGGGCGACAGCCAGAGGACGAAGCGCGCGAATGTGGACCCACCACGCGACACGATCCGGCGACCGACGCCCCAGTCGACCACGCCGCCCCCCTTGACGTAGCGGGAACCGATGGCGAGGTCGGCGCCATCGGGGCGTGGCGCGTCCAGGCCGCCCGCGAGCGCATTGACGAGCGGCGGCAGATAGTCGGGGGAGTGGGACCAGTCGGCGTCCATCTGCACGACGCGCTTCGCGCCACCCTTAAGGGCGATGGCGAAGCCGTCGATATATGCCTTACCCAGGCCCTCCTTCCCGGGCCGATGACGCACCCGGACCTGGGCGTTCGCATCGGCCAGCCGGTCGGCCAGCTCGCCGGTCCCATCGGGCGACGAGTCGTCGACGACGAGCAGCGTGGCACCCGGCAATCGATCAAGGATCGCGCCTGCGATGCCTTCGAGGTTCTCGATCTCGTCATAGGTGGGCAGCACCACCCAGGTGTCGGCATAGGAAGCATCCAGCATGAGCGCAGTCTAGCCGGCGACGCCCGGGGCACCGAGGCTCGTACCGCTGGGGCAGGTGCCGCGCCCTCGGAGCGGCAACACGGGGCCGCTCACCCCGGGGAGCGGTCGGCCAGGGACGAGACCCGGACGTGCTACTGGATGGTGCCCTTCCAGGTCCCCGAATCCTTGCCGCCCTTGACGTCGGTGCCGATGACCGTGAATGCGACCGTGCCCTTCTTGCCCGGGCGCGCCTTCCACACGGCCGACCAGCGGTTCGTGCCGACCTTCTTGAGCGTCAGCTTGTAGGACGAGATGCCGGGCTGCTTGACCGTGATGACCGGGGTCGACTTCTGGTCCTCCGCGGCATAGATGGTGAACGTGTTCCGCTGACCTGGTCGTTGCAGGAAGTCGCCCACCACCCGGTAGGGCATCACCCGGATCGTGACCCCCTGGCTGTACGAGCCACGCGATGTGGTCGCAGTCACCAGCGAGGTATACGTGCCATCCCGCACATAGGCGCCCGCGTCGTCCTTGCCGTCCCAGACCCAGCGCGTGGTGCCCTTGGTGACCTTGGTGCCATCGATACCCGTCCGGACGATCTCGCCGTTCGCGTTCACGATCTGCCACAGCAGGGTGGTCGTGGTCCGGACCGCGACCGACTGCGTCGCCGTGCGCGCGAGGCTGTCGCGGTCCGACGCATTGATCTGGATCCTCGAGGTCGTGGGCACCTTGATGGCCGTCAGCGACTTCACCTTCGTGGTCCGGGTATTGCCATGCGCGACATGCGCGGCGAGGACGTAGGTGCCGTCGGGCACGACCTTGCCCGCATCGTCCTTGCCATTCCAGGTGAACGTCGAGGAGCCGGCCTTGCCCGCGACCGAGAACGTCCGCACGACCTTGGCGGCGCCATCCTTCACGGTGACCTTGATCTTGGCCGCCCGGGACGACGTGTAGCGGAGGGTGAGCAGGTCGCTGGTGCCGTCACCATTGGGTGTGAACACGGGCAAGGCGTCAGCACCGGCGGGTGCGGTGCCACTCCCCTGGTCGGCCTTGAACGTCGACAGCTTGGCCGGAGGCTGGACGCCTCTGGAGACCTTGAGGCCGAGCGTCGTGCCACGCGGATAGCGCGCGGCCACATCGCCATCCTTGCGGGACGGGTCGGTGTCGACGACCTGCCCATCGGCGATGGTGTCGCTGTACACGAGCACCTGGTCACCGATGTCGAAGCCAGCAGCCTTGAGCATGCTCGTGGCCTTCTTCACCGTTTCGCCGCGGACGTCGGGCACCTTGACCAGGTCGGGGGTCGGGGTCGGCTCCGGGGTGGGAGTCGGCGGCGGCGGGACCGAGGCACCGTTCCTCCAGGCCGACGCCTTGAGGCCAAGGTCCCCGGCGATGGCGCGGACGTAGCCGAAGCGGACGATCCCGGAGCCACCGGGATTCTGGATGTTCTTGGACCTGCCCGCGAACCAGTCGAGCCAGGTGGTGTCCGGCGCATGCGGGTCCCACGTCGCAGGCGCCGCGTGACCCGGGTAGGCGAGGTCCGGATCGAGATGCACGTCGTAGCTGGGGTCCACGTCCCGGACGCGCAGCGTCGAACCATCGGAGCGCTGCGTCACGTAGAAGTCCGTGGAGCCGATGGCCCCGAAGTCGGGCAGGTAGGAGTCCTTCCACGTGCTGCCGGTGTTTCGGGTGTACGTGGTCATGAACACCTGGTCGAGCGTCTTGGTGCTCGTCATGAGCGTCTGGATGAGCGTGCCCCTCGGATCGCTGGGGTCAAAACCCTGGCTCTGGAGCGCCATCACGGCGCTCGGGTGGCCACCACCCACGCTCGACGAGCCCAGGAATCCCTGCGCGAAGTTGTCCACGTGGTCGATGGCGAGGGCGGAGGTCGGGATCTTCTCGGCATCCTCGCTGTTGCCGGCGGAGTAGCACATGTGGCTGAGGATCACGATGCCCTTGTCCGCGAGATGCAGGTTGAGGCGGACCCAATCGGCACCGTAGTACTTCACGATGCTGCTGCCGCTGCTGGCGTTCAATCCCAGGCCGTGCGCTGTGGCGTCGTTGCCATCGTTGGGCTCGGTGCCGGAGGCCTCGCCGGCGCTCGTCTGATGGGGATAGCCATTGCCATGCATGAGCGCCACGAACAGGTCGGCACCCCTGGCTGCGTTCTTCACGGTCGCGGCATCCGCGTACGGCGTGTAGACCTTGCACACGGACATGCCGGCATCCCGCGCGGATGCCGCGATCTTGTCCGCCCATCCCGTGAACTGGGTGGTGGCGGTCCCGACGGGTCCCAGGACGATGACGGCCTTGAATGCCGGCTGGCCGGTGCACGCCGATCCGGTGCCATCCGTCGCGTCGGTGATCTCGGCCGTCGGCGGGGGCGACGTGCGCGCCACCGCAGCACTGACCGGACCGGACAGGAGGGTCGCGGAGACCAGGACCGTCGCGAACGCGGCGGCGATGGCTGCCAGGCGCCGCGGGGCACGGAGCGGCGCAGCATGGGCGAGCTGCATCGACAGGTCTCTCCGGTATCACTGGGGCACGCCCGGAGGGACGCACCTGATCACTGCCCACAGGCTCGCTGGTGGGCCGCGACCGTATCCATACCCGCAAGGTCCCGGGGTCCGGATGACCTCATGGTGCTCCAGGATCTCGCGGGTGACAACCCCGGTGAGTGACCTTCTGGTCGAATGCTGTGCGGTCTGGGGGCACAAGGTGTGGTCTGGTGCGACCAGGGACATCCACGATACCTGACGGGGGTACTGGTCGACCGGGCGGACGGTGCCCGGAGCGCATCGTGGCGCGGTGCCCGGGCGCACCGCTCAGCGCAGGGCGTTGCCGGCGCGCGCGTGCTCGAGGACGACCGCTAGCGCTTGGTGGGCTTGGGCGTGCGTCGCGGGGTGGGCCGCGGCGTGGCGTTCGGGTCGGGTGATGCCGACGTGTCCGGCGGTGGGGTCGCGCCCGGCAGCTTGGGCGGCACGAAGTCGGTGATGACCAGGACCGCCTCGAGCGAGTCCAGATCCGCGGCTGGCTGCACCAGGGCCGTGCTGACGATGCTCGCGGGGTCACGACGGACCTGGATGATCTTGCCGATGACGATGTCCCGCGGGAACTGGGACTTGAGGTCCCGACCGAAGCCGCCCGCGGTGACCACGATGTCACCCTCCTTGATGTCGTCGGTGGCGGGCACGTTGCCCATGTCCAGGGGAGCCGCCAGGTTGCCCCGGATCTCGCCCGTGGCCCGGCTCCGGGTGTCCCGGCCGATGACCAGCGAACGCGTGTCGTTGAGCATCCGGATCGAGGCGTTGTTGCTGCCCAGCTCGCTCACGACACCCACCAGGGCGCCACCGGGGGACACCACGGTGGCGCCGAGGAAGATGCCCGCGTCGGAGCCCTTGTCGATCTTGATGACGCGCTCCGCCGTCGTCGGATCGCTGTACACGACCGAGGCGGCGACCGTCTTGTGGCCGAACGAGGACTTCATCTTCAGCAGCTCGGTGAGTCGCTGGTTCTCGATGATCATGGTCGGGATCTGGAGGTTGGCCTGCTGCAGTTCCGAAACCTGGCTGGCGAGGGTCCGGTTCTCCCTGCGCAGCTGGTCGATCTCGGCGACCGCGGTGAAGACGGATCCAACGGAGCGGGCGGCCCCCGAGAGCACCTCCTGGATGGGCGCGAGCGCGAAGTTGACGCCACCACGGAGATCCTGGAGCGGACGCGAGTCGTTGAACGCCAGCAGCATCAGGCTCATCGCCACGAGCAACACCCAGGTCACGATATGACCGCGTGCCTGTCGGTCACGCAGCATGCTGCAACCTCCTCGATCGGCCCGGCCCCGTGGGGCCGGTGACGGACCCGGTCAGGTCAGCGGGGCGAGCGCGAGTACGTCTCGGCGACGAGTGCGCGCTCCATGATGGGATCCTCGAGTTGCTCCAGCACGATGCCCGTGCCTCGGGCGACGCAGGTCAGCGGGTCGTCCGCGATGTGGACCGGCATCTGCGTCGCCTCGGCGATGCGACGGTCGAGACCCTGGAGCAGCGCGCCGCCCCCGGCGAGCACGATGCCCTGGTCCATGATGTCCGCGACGAGCTCGGGCGGGGTCTCCTCGATGGTGTCCTTGATGGTGTCCACGATCTGGGCGACCGACATCTCGATGGCCTCGCGGACCTGGTCCGCGGTGATCTCCACCGACCGGGGCAGGCCGGTGAGCAGGTCCCGACCCCGGAACGTCACGTGCTGCTCGTCGTGGGGGCCCGGATAGGCCGAACCGATGGCGATCTTGATGTCCTCAGCCGTCCGTTCGCCGACGAGCAGATTGAACTCGCGTCGACCGTACGCGATGATGTCCTGGTCGAGCTCGTCACCACCGACGCGCAGGCTGCGCGCGACCACGATGCCGCCCAGACTGATGACCGCGACCTCCGTGGTGCCACCACCGATATCCACGATGAGACTGCCCGTGGGCTCGCCGATGGGCAACCCGGCCCCGATGGCAGCTGCCATGGGCTCCTCGATGAGTCGGGCCCAACGGGCGCCGGCGTTGAGCGCCGCGTCGCGCACGGCACGTTTCTCCACCTCGGTGACGCCTGATGGGATGCCGAGGAGCATCCGGGGCCGCGGGATGAGCCCCACCCGATCGTGGACCTTCTGCACGAAGTACTTGATCATCTGCTCGGTGACGTCGAAGTCGCTGATGACTCCGTCACGGAGCGGACGGACGGCGATGATGCTGGCGGGTGTCCGGCCGACCATCCGCTTGGCTTCCGCGCCGACCTCCAGCACCTTCTTGGTACGAGCATCGATCGCCACCACGCTGGGCTCGCTGATGACGATGCCGCGCCCGCGGACGTGGACCAGCGTGTTGGCGGTCCCGAGATCGATGCCGATGTCCCGGGAGAACCGGCCAAGGAATGCGTCGAACATGGTTGGGGTTGACCCCTCTGGGGAGATGTCATGCGTGTGCGGGGTCCACCAGGACCGGCCACATGCCCGGTGGGCAGCCACAGTGTCCGATGGAAGCGCTCCGGGAGTATACCGGCGAGCTCCTGACCTCCCCTGACGGACGACCCCCGTCAGATGCCTGGCGACCGGACGCATCCGCGTGGCAGACTCCGAAACCTCCGACGCACACGCAGGAGGACCTGATGACCGCACCCACCACCGTTGACGAGTATCTCGCCGCACTGCCCGAGGACCGCCGGACCGCGCTCCAGGCGCTCCGTAAGACCATCCGGGCGGCTGCTCCGGACGCGACCGAGTCGATCGCCTACCAGATGCCGGCGTTTCGGATGGGCAAGCAGTTCCTGGTGTCCTACGCGGCTTTCAAGGCGCACACCAGCCTCTTCCCGGCGAGCGACGCGGTCGTCCGGGCGATGGGCGACGAGCTGGCACCATACCTGCACGGCAAAGGCACCATCCAGTTCCCGCTCAAGGTCCCGATCCCGCTGTCGATGGTGACCCGTATCGTGGAGATCCGGGTCGCCGAGAACGCCGCTCGGGGCGCCGGGTGATCGGCTGAGCCCCGGGCCGATCCCCGATGACGCGCAGAGCGGCCACGAACGCTGCTCGAGGCACCGCCGGTTCGATCGGATTCAGCCGCCGCCGGTTCGATCGAACGTGATGCCACGGTCGCGGAGGCTGACGAACGCGTCGTGGCCGATGATGAGATGGTCAAGCACCGGCACATCGAGCAGGCGGCCTGCGGCGACCGTCTCCGCGGTGAGGTGGAGATCCTCGGGGCTGGGTGTCGGGTCACCGGACGGGTGGTTGTGGACCACGATGAGCCCTGCCGCGTGGCGCCGGACCGCGTCCCGGAACAGCTCTCCGACCCGCACGAGCGCCGCCGAGACGTTGCCCAGGTAGACGCGCTCCACGGACAGGACCGTGTTCTTCGAGGACAGCAGCACGACGCGCAGCTCCTCCCGTTCCAGGCGGCCCATCTCGGGCAGCAGTCGATCGGCAAGGTCACGCGGCGCCCGGATGGTCCATCGACCCGCCGGCCAGTCGACGAGGGCACGGCGGCCCAGCTCGAAGGCTGCGGCCAGCTGCGCTGCCCGCACGGGGCCGACCCCAGGCAACGAGCGAAGCTCCGCCGGACCGGCCAGGGCGAGGCCCGACAACCCGTCGAGGCGGACGAGTGCTTCCTCCGCCATGGTCACCGCATCCATGCTCCGGATGCCGCTGACCCAGACCAGCCCGATGAGCTCGGGCGCGCTCAGGCCAGCGGCTCCGCGGCGTTCCAGCCGCTCACGCGGTCGCTCGGTCGTTGGCAGCTCCCTGATGGAGCGGCGATACGGCACGTGATCCACGACAGCCTCCCGACGTCTGGCGGTCGACGACCGGCGGGTCGAGGGCGCACCCGGACCCGAACGACGGAGCCCGCCGATTCCCCCGCCGTCCGGATCCGGATGCAGGATGCATGGTAGGGAGCGGCCCTTCCCGTGGCCTTGCAGATGCCTTGCCGGCGACTTTGGGGATAAGTCCCGGCACGCGGGGATCTTCCGGGCGATCGGAGGCGTTTCCCCCACGGCCAGCAGGGTCACGTGCCGGTCGTCGCCACCCGCGAGATCGCCAGCAGCACGAGCAGCAGGCCGTTGTAGGTCATGTGACCGGCGATGGCGGCCACGATGCCCCGTCGCAGGAACAACCAGCCCAGGAGGAGCCCGAGCGGCAGGATGACGCCGAATTCGAGGATCGCCTGACCAAGCCCGTGGCTCTCCTCTCCGGGCGATACCCGGATGTTGAGGATGTGCACGATCGCGAAGAAGAGGGAGCTCCGGATGAGCGCGGGACGCTCCCCGAGGTCACGCCGCCAGGCGCTCTGGGCGAAGCCCCGGAAGAACGCCTCTTCGCCGATGGGCGCGATGACGGCCGCCGCCAGCACGACGGCGAGAGCCTCGACCGATCCGTGCGCGCTGGGCAGGGTCTCGGGTGCGCTGACCTGGAGGACGCTCGCCAGCAGTCCGCCCCACACGATCACCACGATGGTCGCCGGCATCATGATCAGCATCGCCAGGCCCACGTCGCGAAGGCCCTCCCGGACCATGCCCGGATGTCGGGTCGGCCAGCGCATGGCGCTCCACGACAGCGCGCCAGCACGAACGACGAACAGCTCGATGCACGCGAGGTACGCGAACCCGACCACGAGCAACCCGAACAGGAAGCCGAGCGGCTGGTCGGGGTCGACGAGGTCGGCCAGTCCAAGCACGGCCGAGCCGAGGGTGCTGATGACGAGCACCAGGCCGAAGAGCAGCAACGGCGACGGCCCGCGGTAGAGCGCCGCAGGCCGGCCCCCGCGCGCGACGACCTGGTAGCCGGCCCCGGCGGCGAGGCCGATGCCAAATGCGAGGATGCCCGCGAACGCCATGACGGAGCGCCCCGTCGACGGCTGCGCCTGGGTCGCGATGAGGAGTGCCGCGATACCGCCGACGCTGAACAGCCACGCTACGAGGTAGAGCGACGGCACGGGTCGCTGCTCGAGCGTGAAGATGCGGCCACCGGGTGGGCCCGTCAGGACCGGGCGGTCCGCCGCGGTGCTGGTCGGGTCGTCGTCCGAGCCCGGGTCGTCGTCGTCGACCTCACCGGGGTCGGTCCGGGGAGCGCTCGCCGTCCGGCGGCTGCGCTCGATGTCCTGGGGCACGTCCCCGGCCGAGCGAGGGCCGGTCAACGCTCCCGGACGGGGGTCATCTCAGGACCCATCATGCTCGGACCAAGCGCCTGGCGGGGCGGTCCCTCGACCTGCAGCGGCATCTGCTGGCCACTGAGCTGAGGCTGCGGTCCGGGCATGTATGCCGGCGCTACGACCTCGGGTCGCTCGAAGTCCTTGCCGCACCATGCGCAGAGTGTCCAGTCGAGTTCCACCAGGCGGCTGCAGTTGGGGCAGACACGGCGCAGCCGATTGCGACACGTCGGGCAGATGATCCATTCCTCCTCCACCGCGCGGGAGCAATTCGCGCAGTGGGGTCGGGACTCGATCTCCGCGAGGATCGCCTCTTCAGCCAGGGCTCGCTCGTTCGACTCGGAGATGGTCTCGCGGGGCCGGATGATGCGGTACAGCAGCACCGCGAACAGGAACAGGAAGGGGGTGAAGGCGATGATCAGGCCGGCAGCGAGGTACGGCGCCACGGGATTCGTGGTCCTGTGCTGCATGTCCCGGAACGCCCAGAAGGCGGTCAGCAGCCACACCACGATGATGTACAACGCGATCGCCTGGAGCGCTAGCTGCACGTATTGGTTGGAGAGGATCGAGTTGATCGAGTCCCCAAGCGCCTTGTCGACGTTGTCCAGCATGCACGCCTCAGCTGCGTTGCGGGCACCTCGCCTGTCGGCGGGCCGCCCGATGGCCGCGGCCGAGTGTATCAGGGGAGAGGGTGCAGGCCGGGAACGTGAGGCTACGGTTCCGGTGTGGAGGTCTTAACCCGCAGGGCTCGCCGACCGGAGCGCAGGTGACGGCGACGGCGCTGCAGCTGACATCAGGAGGGTCGCCAGGAACCGCAGCGCCACCGGGTCGGAGGTGATGAGCAGCGTGTCACCGACCTGGCCGATGACGATGTGCGTCGGCTGCCCCTCCGCCACGATATCCAGCGTCCAGACCGTGGTCCCGTCGAGGTCCGTCGGCGAGGCGGACGCCCGGGCACCCAGTCTCGTCAGCCGATCGCTCAGCGTCACCGCGAGCCGTTCCGCGAGGTCGGGCGCATCTGCTCCCGCGACGCGGAGGAGCTGTCCCGCGAGGGCATCGCCGCCATGGCCGGTCCCGACGCTCGCGACACAGACATCTTCGTGCGTCCGACCGAGTCCAGCGAGGAGCGGGTCGATGAGGTCTTGGGGGTCGATGGTCGTCACGCCCTCACTGATGGTCACATCGAGCGTCCGGCCATCCATGGCGGCGGGCAGGCCGGACATGGGCGCGCACGGATCCGACCGCGGCGAGGCAGAGGGTGTGATCGGAGCGCTGCCTGGCGGCCGCGAAGCATCGAGCGACTGGGCGAGCACGCCAGGCACGCCGCTCCACAGGGCGACGACCCCGACCGCGAGTGCCGCCATCCGACCGAGCCGATGCCTCATCGGAAGGTATCCATCGTCCAGAGGCTGCTCCGGAACGCCGACGCCAGGCCACACAGGCAGAACACGGCGAGCCAGACGCCGCTGAACAGCACGGCGGTCATCAACGCACCCAGGAATGTGCTCGGGTCGCTCGGTCGGGCGAGGGCGATGAGAGAGGCCCTGGTCGTGGACCAGATCAGGCTCAGGCTGCCGACGGCGAGCACGATCGCCCCGAGAGCGGTAAGCCACGAGATGGCCGCGATGCCCAGCACACGCAGCGGCTGACGCACCGCCCGAAGCGCGCCATGGACGGCCAGCCGGACCTCGGTGGGTTCACCCGGACCATCCGGGAGGAGTCCCAACCGGGCCGCGATGAGACGTCGACTGGCCAGGCTGACGAGCATCTCGCTGAGCGCGATCACGAGCACCATCCCCAGCAGGGCCGGCGCCGCGTCCCCGATGACCCGCGTCGTGAGCGGCGCCGCCAGGTCGCTCGGTCGCTCCAGCTCCGTGGCTACCACGCCGCCGAGCCGGCCGACGACCAGCAGCACGAGCAGCAGGAGCGGCACCAGGCCACAGGACTGGATGGCGGCGACCCACAGCAGCAACGAGCGCCGGTCGCGTGGCGCGATCGGACGCGGCTGCCGTTCGAGCCGGAGCGTCTCTGACCGGGACGCCACCGCACAGCGCTCGAACACGTGGAGCTCCACCCAGGCCGACAGGAGGATGGCGGCCAGCATCAGCAGACCGGTGATCGCTGCCGCCACGACCACCAGGAGGTCGAAGCTCGCATTGGTGCCTGACGTGCCGATCTGGCCACGGAAGATGATGCTCAACAACACCGGGCTGGGCATCGAGATCACTGGTAGCGTCAGCAGGACCAGCCCACCGCGGACACCGAAGCCGACGATGCCCAGCAGCCACAGGACCGGGTCCGTGGTCGCGACCAGCGCGGCCGTGCTGACGACGGCGCGGGCCCCGCGGCCAGCGTCGGTACGCATGCCCGGGACGACCGGCCCGCTGTGCATCGGCGGCTAGGCCGTAACGCGGCCCGGTGCGCCGGCTGCGTCGACGGCGCGCGTGAATGCCCGCAGCAGCTCTCGTGCGAGCTCGTTCGGGCGCATCGTGGCGCTCCGGATGGGATCCCAGCGGACCGCCGTCATGAGCAGCAGCGGCCGCACCCACGGACGGGTCTCGTCCTCCGCGGGTGGCATCCGGAGCCGGATGAGCTGACGTCCATCCTCCTGGTCGAGCAGGCCGGCGAGGGCACCCGCGAGCGAGGGGCCCATGGTCAGCAGCGGCGGACCCGGTGGTGGACCCGCGACGGGCGCGACGTCCAGCGCATCGACCACACCATCCGCATCGGCCGCCCAGAGATGGGTGAGCCACCAGCCGTCATCCATGATGCTCGGCGCGCTCATGCCCAACTGGACCGTGCGGCCGCTCGTGCCGCCGTGCAGCGGGAGCTGCTCCTCGCGGATGTAGGAAGGCCCGGGTGCGGGCAGTCGCGCGCCGCTCAGGGCGGCTACTCCCACTCGATGGTAGCGGGCGGCTTGCTGCTGATGTCGTACACCACCCGGTTGACGCCTGGCACCTCGTTGACGATGCGCGACGAGATCTTGCCCAGGACGTCATAGGGCAGCTTCGCCCAGTCGGCGGTCATGCCGTCCTCGCTGGTCACGGCGCGGATGGCCACCACGTTGGCATACGTCCTGCCATCGCCCATGACCCCGACGCTTCGGACGGGCGTCAGGATGGCGAAGCTCTGCCAGACGCTGCGGTAGAGACCCGCCGCCTTGATCTCGTCGATGACGATCCAGTCCGCGTCGCGGAGCGTATCGAGTCGCTCCCCGGTCACCTCGCCGATGATGCGGATGGCCAACCCGGGACCCGGGAAGGGCTGACGCATCACCATCTGCTCCGGCAACCCAAGCTCCAGCCCGACGGCCCTGACCTCGTCCTTGAACAGGTAGCGCAGGGGCTCGATGAGCTGGAAGCGCAGGTCCGCCGGGAGACCCCCGACGTTGTGGTGGGTCTTGATCTTCTGGGCGGTCTTGGTCTCGGGCGTGGTCGATTCGATGACGTCCGGATAGAGCGTCCCCTGGGTCAGGAAGTCGATGCTGCCCATGGTGCTCTTGAGACGGTTGGCCTCCTCCTCGAACACCCGGATGAACTCGTCGCCGATGATGCGCCGCTTCTGCTCCGGGTCCTCGACACCGGCCAGACGATCAAGGAACCGGGTCCGGGCGTCGACCATCACCAGGCGCATGCCCAGGTTCTGCTCGAACGTGACCCGCAGCAGCTCTGATTCCTTCTTGCGCATCAGGCCGTGGTCGACATAGATGCAGGTGAGCCGATCACCCACCGCGCGATGCACGAGCGCGGCCGCGACCGCCGAGTCGACACCGCCGGAGAGGGCGCAGATGACATTGCCGGCGGTCCCGGTGAGCGCGGCGTGGGCATCCACGCGCTGCCGGATCTCCGCGACCGTGGAGTCGATGAAGCTGGTCGGCGTCCACGTCTGGGCGATGCCCGCGATGCCCACCACGAAGTTGCGCAGCACCTGTCGACCCGCTGGGGTATGGACGACCTCCGGATGGAACTGGATGCCATAGAGGTTGCGAGACGGGTCAGCCAGCCCGGCGTACGGGGTGGAGTCGGTCTGGGCGGTCGGATGGAAACCCTGCGGCAGGCGGGTGATGGAGTCGCCATGGCTCATCCAGACCGGCTGCTCGCGCTCGATACCCCCGAACAGGCCGTCATCCGCGGTGATGGTCACGGACGCCGGTCCGTACTCCCGACGACTGGCCGGCAGCACGTCACCACCCAGACCGAGCGCCATGAGCTGTGCGCCGTAGCAGATGCCCAGCACCGGGATCCGGCCACTCCAGATGGCACTGTCGGGATGCGGGGCACCCTCGTCGTAGACCGAGTTGGGACCGCCCGAGAGGATGACGGCGCGCACGCCCCGCCGCTCGAGCTCCGCCATCGGGGTGTCGAAGGGCAGCAGCTCGGAGTAGACATGGAGCTCCCGGACGCGCCGCGCGATGAGCTGCGCGAACTGGCTCCCGAAGTCGAGGATGGCGACGGTCTCGGTCGGCTGATCGACCGCTGACGCGGGTCGATCAGTGGGCGCACGCTCCGGTGATGGCGCGTCGAGGGCGACCTCGAGGTAGGCCTCGACCTCCGCATCGTCGGGCGCGAGCACCCGATGTCCCGCATTGGCGAGCGAGCCATGCACCGTCTTGCCACGCCGCTCCGGCTGGTCTGGCTGGTCACCAGCTGCGCCGACCGCATCCTGGCTCGCCGGCCCTGCCTCCGTCGCCTCGCCCATGCACCCTCCCCTGCGTCGCTGGTCCGATGCCCCAGTCTACCGACCGACCGCCTCGTCCCCCAGGCGATGGAGCGCATCCCCGACACGCACGGTCCCTTCACGCTCGACGAGCGCCGCGACGGCGAGGCAGGCGTCCCGTTCCCGGGCGATGCTCCGGAGCACGTCGGGGTCCTTCTCGATGCCGCCGGGCTGCGCCCGGGTCGTCATGACGCAGCGGCCGACGCGCTTGCCGACCGACAGCACCACGTCGCCAAGGTGGACGCGCGCACCCACCAGGGCGTCCTCGCCGGCGCCGTCGAGGAGCACGTTCGACCGGAAGCGTCGCTGGTCCCAGGCGCCGAGGGTGCCCGTCGAGACCAGTGACACTCGGTTCCGGGCGGAGTCGTGGAAGGGACCCTGCGCTCCGGTGAATGCCTCCCATGGTCCGGTCGTCTCCTGCTCCGCGTCCTCCGGGTTCTCGTAGCGGCGGGCACCGGCCGCCTCCATCGATCGCAGCTGCACCGGGCGGCCGAGCCACGCGCTCAGCGCTGCGTCATCCGCGGCGATCGATCCGTCAGGAAGCCTGATCTCCACGGTGCCATCCGGTCCCAGGCGGGCCGAGGCGAATAGCAGCTGCGGCATCCGACGCCCGGTGAGGCCCAGGTCCGTGGCGACATCGAAGATGGCGTACCGCCGGTCGCCACTGATGCCATCCGCGGTCACCTCCGCCGACTCGAGCCGCTCGCCCTGGAGCGACTTGACGGGATATCGCCAAAGGCTGATGACGTGCATCCGTTCATCGTGCCACGGGGCGTGGTCACCGGTGGCGCAGCGGCGGGCAGCGCGGCAGCGTGCCAGGGATGACCGGTCTTGCGCTTCAGTGGACGACAGGGCACCCCTGGAGCTGCACTCGCCGACGTCGATGGCGTTGGTCACGGCGGTCGACAGGCCACACCGGGCAGCGAGCTGAGCGAGGGTCCATCGGCGTCGGCGACGTTCCGGGGGACTGCTGCACCACGTTGCCTGGCCAGTCAGACCGCCCGGTGGCACGGATCTTCAGCATCAGCGAACGGTTCGCCGGCCGACGGTGGTGATGGACCGGTCCTGCGGGTATTCCGATGGCACTTCTTGTGGTGGCCGGGCAAGAACGTGCGTCGGGACGGTCCGTGGGCACGTGCATCGCGCCGACAGCGGCCATCTCGTTCGGTGATCGTGGACAAGTGACGTCCACTCCGAGTCACTCCATGGCGTCGCTCGCCGTCCCTGAACAGGAGCGCCCGTACGCTGAACCGGAGCGCCCGTACCTGCGACGTTCGTGGCGGTGACGAGTGTCATCGCGGCGCACGCGCACACGCAGCGCTCCTGATGCCGCGAGCCCATCAGGTCGGCGGGGCCTGCCCACCCAGTGACCAGCGACCCATATGAACGGCGCTCGTCACCGTGCAGCGCCGCCGTAGCTGGCGCGATCGACGCAGACCCCTAATGGCGGTCGCGCTCCGAGGCCAGCACCGAACGGCGGCGGCCGATGGGGCCCAGGTCACGCATCACCTCGCCTGCCGCGAAGCCGTCGCGGTAGACCGGGAAGACGGGCGGTGGCACGTCGCGGAGCTGCTTCCACATCGGGCTGAGACCGCCGGTGCCGTACTCGCGGACCTGTCGGACGCGGTCGAGGTCGATGACCTGACTGAGGAACTCCTCGCCACTGCCACCGGTCGCGAGCACCACACCCTCCGGATCGACGATGACGCTGCGGCCGGTCCCGAACAGGCCGCCATAGTTGGGATTGACGAGGAAGACCTGGTTGACGATGGCATTCGCGCGCGCCATGACCAGCTCCTGCTCCCGATCGACGGTCTTCGTCAAGGTCGGCTGGAGGATGACCTCGGCGCCCATCCAGGCGAGGGTCCGCGAGACCTCCGGATACCAGCCGTCATAGCAGATCATGAGCCCGAATCGGCCCGCGCCCGGGATCTCGAACACTGTGAACGAGTCACCCGGGATCGATGTCTCGAGCGGCAGCCACGGGAACAGCTTCCGATACGTCGCCACGATCGTGCCCTCGGGCGAGATGGCGACGGCGGTGTTGTGGATGCCCAGATCGGAGCGCTCGTAGATGGAGCCGGGCACGAGCCACTTGCCTACCTCGCGCGCGAGCGAGCACAGTCGGTCGGTCAAGGGCCCCGGGATGGTCTCCGCGACACGCTCGTCATAGCCGGCCGGCCAATCATCCCCCCAGCTGCCGACGGCATGGAGGTAGAGCTCCGGGAAGACATAGAGGTCCATCGAGGGCATCGCCGCGGCGATGCGGTGGACCTCACGTGCGAACTTGGTGAAGGTGGCATCAGGGTCGTAGGGCACCGGCGCGACCTGCGCGGCCAGGATCCCGATGGGTCTGCTCATGGGGTCACCTAGAGTGGGAGGGTTGGGACGTCGACGGGGTCGGCGGTGCCGTCGCGTGTGGATGTGTGGGCGGCATCGGCGAAGTGGCAGGCGGCGATCACGCCAGGCGCGAATGGACGCAGCGCAGGGACCTCCTCCACGCAGTGGGCCGGGTCACCCAGCGAGGCGCGCAGCCAGCAACGGGGATGGAAGGAGCAACCAGGCGGCGGCGCGGTCAGGCTGGGCGGCTCGCCCCGTACCGGTGCGGTCGGGGCGATGCCATCCACCGAGGGCCGCGATGCGAGCAGGGCCCGGGTATAGGGATGGATGGGCGCCTCGAGGGTGTGGCTCGACGGTCCCTCCTCCACGATGCGCCCGAGGTACATCACGCCGATGCGGTCGCACAGGTAGCGCACGACCCCAAGGTCGTGGGAGATCAGCAGGTATGTGAGGCCGTGTTCTCGACGCAGCTCCGCGAGGAGGTTGAGGATCTGCGCCTGGACGGACACGTCGAGCGCTGAGGTCGGCTCGTCGAGCACCAGCAGCTTCGGTCGCAGGGCGAGCGCACGCGCGATGGCCACGCGCTGACACTGGCCACCCGACAGCTCGTGGGCCCGGCGGTTCATGTGCGTCCGGGCAAGACCGACCTCATCCAGCAGCTCAGCGACCCGCGTGGCGATGGCGGCGGAGTCCAGGCGCAGATGGGTCCGCAGCGGCTCCGCGACCACATCCTGGACCCGGGATCGAGGATCGAGTGATCCGACCGGATCCTGGAACACGACCTGCATCTCGCGCCGCAGGGCCCGCAGATCACCACCGGTTGCCCGGGTGACATCGCGACCCGCCACCTCGACGCGGCCGGCGGTCGGGTCGACCAACCGCAACAGGCACCGGGCGAGCGTCGTCTTGCCCGACCCGGACTCGCCCACCAGCCCGTATGCCTCGCCCCCCGCGATGGCCAGGTCGACGCCGTTGACGGCGCGGATGATGACGGTGCCGCGACCTGGCACGTGTGCCGGGAACTCCTTGATGAGACCCTCGATGCGCACGAGCGCCGCTGCCCCGAGGCTCATCCGGGCACCCCCGGGAAGTGACACGCCGCTGAGCGCAGGGCGTCGACCGGCCGCAGCTCCGGGGCCTCCACGCGGCATCGGTCGGCCACGATGGGACAACGTGCCGCGAACACGCAACCGGTGATGGCGCCGATATCGGTGGGCACGCTGCCAGGGATGGTGCGCAATGGTCCGGTGACCGCCGCGGTGCGAGGGACCGCTGCGAGGAGACCCCTGGTGTAGGGGTGCTGGGGTGCCGCGAACAGCGCCTCCGTGGGGGCGGTCTCGACGACCCGGCCGGCATACAGCACCGCGACCCGGTCGCAGACGGTCCTGACGACGCCCAGGTCGTGGGTGATGAGCATCACGCTGAAGCCTTCGTCCCGCTGGAGGCGTCGCAGCAGCGACAGGATCTGCGCGGCGATGGTCACATCGAGCGCGGTCGTCGGCTCATCAGCGATGAGCAGCCTCGGTCGGCACAGCAGCGCGGTCGCGATCATGGCGCGCTGGAGCATGCCGCCCGACAACTGGTGGGGATAGGCGCGCACGACCCGCTCGACATCGGGCATGCCGACCGCGGCCAGGACCGACCGGATGCGCTCCCGGGCCGCGTCACCCCGCTCCCGATCGTGCGCCGCGAGCACATCCGACATCTGGGCACCGATGGTGAACACGGGGTTGAACGCCGATGCCGGGTTCTGGAAGATCATCGCGATCTCGGCACCCCGTAGCCGACGTAGGGCGCCATCGTCGAGGGTCAGGAGGTCGCGTCCGTCGAACCGGAGCGCGTCCGCCGAGAGGCGTGCGGACGCCGGCAGGAGCCGCATCGCCGCGAGGCCGGTCACCGTCTTGCCGCAGCCGGTCTCGCCCACGACGCCCACGGCCTCGCCTGATCCGATGGTCAGGTCGATGCCGTCGAGGGCCAGCGTCCGGCGATCCTCGCCCTGGAAGGCCAGCCGCAGCCCCTGGATGTCGAGCACCGGGGTCGGGGTCGTCGTGTCGGGGCTCATCTTCCGTGCCTCGGATCGAGGACCCGCAGCAGCACGTCACCCACGAGGTTGAACCCCAGCACGGTGATGAAGATGGCGAGCCCCGGGAACGTCGCCACCCACCATTGGTCGAGGATGACCGTGCGGCCGTCCGCGACCATGAGACCCCAGTCCGGCGTCGGCGGTCTGGCGCCCAGCCCGATGAACGCGAGCGAGCCGGCGGCGAGGATGACCGTGCCGACGTCCACCGCTGCCTGGACGACGATGGGTGACAGCGAGTTGGGCACGATGTGGCGCCGGATGATGGTCAGGTCCCGGACACCGATGGCGCGCGCGGCATCCACGAACGGCTGTTCCCGGAGCGAGACGGTCACGGCCCGCGCGATGCGGGCATACCACGGCCACCACGAGATGACGAGCGCGATGGCGGCGTGTTCGAGTCCCGGCCCCAGCGCGGCCACGATGGCCATCGCGAGCAGCAGTGGCGGGAATGCCAGGAACAGGTCCGTCGTGCGCATGATCAGGCCGTCGATGCGACCGCGTCGGTAGCCCGCGATGGCGCCCAATGGCACGCCGATGAGGATCGCGAACCCGACCACGAGGATGGACACCACGAACGCGGGACGGGCGCCGAGGATGACCCTGGAGTAGACATCCCTGCCCAGCGCGTCCGTGCCGAAGAAGTGCGCGGCGCTCGGCGGCAGGTAGGCGTTGGGGACGTCGATCTGGCCCGTGTCGTGCGCGCCCGGGTAGGGTGCGATGACCGGCCCAAGCACCGCCAGCACGACCAGCAGCACGACGATCGCGATGCCGATGATGGCCAGTGGATCGCGCAGGAACGCCCGCAGCCGGAACGGCACGCGTCGCCGGGCGACCTGTTCGCCGGCTGCCTCCGCGATGGCCATCAGGCGAGCCGGATGCGTGGGTCGAGCCACGCCTGGAGCACGTCCACGACGAGATTGACGAGCAGGTAGAAGGCGGCCCCGAAGAGGGTGATACCCATGATCACCGGGTAGTCCACGTTGAGGATGCCCTTCACCGCGAACGTGCCCAGGCCAGGCCAGTTGAACACGACCTCGACGAAGAACGTACCCGTGAGCGAATAGGCGAGTACGAGGCCGATGATCGTGAGTACCGGCAGCAGCGCGTTGCGGAGCGCCAGTCGGCCATAGATCCGCCGCTCGCCGATGCCGTAGGCGCGGGCGGTTCGGACATAGTCGCGGCCCATCGATTCGATCATCGACGCCCGGGTCATGCGTGCGATGAGGCCGATGGGGTACGCAGCGAGCGTCACGGCGGGGAGCACAAGGTGCCACATGACATCGATGTACGCCCGGAAGTTGAGGCCCAGCAACGAGTCCACGGTCAGGAAGCCAGTGACGGGTGAGATGGGCGCTGTGAATCGCAGGTCGGAATCAACGCGGCCCGCGAGCGGCAGCAGGTCCAATCCGCGGAAGAAGATGACCTGGAGGATGAGCCCCAGGAAGAATGCGGGCAGGGACACCCCGATGAGCGTCAGGATCCGGATCGCGCCATCCGGCAGGTTGCCCGGACGTCGAGCCGACAGGATGCCCAGAAGGAGACCCAACGGGATGGCGATGAGCATCGCGGCCGCGATGAGCTCCAGCGTCGCCGGGAGACGCGCCACGATCTCAGACAGGACCGGCCGCTTGGTGCCGATGGAGATGCCCCAGTCGCCGGTGAGCATCTGGACCATGTAGGTGAGGTACTGGATGGGTAGTGGTCGGTCGAGGCCCAGCTGCTCGGTGACCCGCGCGATATCAGCAGGTCGAGCCTTGGGCCCGATGAACACCGCGGCGGCGTTGCTGGGCACGACTCGCGCCAGCAGGAACGTGATGATCGAGAGTCCCAGGAGCACGATCACCGAGCCGCCCAGCCGCCGAGCGAGGAACCTGGTCACGGGACTGGGCTGTCGGACATGGGACCCGCCATGGTCGTCGATGGGCAGGGCGTGCGCCGGGCCGTCGCGTCCCGACCGGCCCGACGCTGCCCTCCCTTAGACGATCACTGCGCGGGGTGGAGTGGGTAGAAGAACTGGGCGAAGGGGTAGTTGAGGTTGTACTGGTAGCCCGCGATCCGGTTGGGGATCGGCACGACCTCCATCGTGTCGTAGAGGAAGACGCCGGGCGCCTGGTCCACGAGGTACTGCATCGCTTCGCTGTAGCCGGCCTGCGCCGCGGCTCGATCGGTGGCGGTCTTGGTGGCCGCGTCGTCGATGAGACCGTCGTAGTGCTTGTCGGCCCAGTAGGACAGGTTGAAGAACGGCGCGTCACTGCTGTGGAACAGGGACCAGAGGTTGTCCGAGCCGGCATCCGAGTAGGTCGGCCAGTAGAGCAGCAGGAACATGTCCTGTCGGCCGGCCGCGTCGCCCTTGGCCCGATCCCACTGCTGGTTGAAGAGCATCGGCGTGAGCGTCACGTCGATACCCAGCTGCTGGAACGAGTCCTGGATGAGGGGCGCGAAGCGTGCCTCCGCCTGGTTCTCGGAGGCGTACGTGATCTCCATCGAGAACCCGCCCCCGGGATGGCCAGCGTCGGCCAGGAGCTGCTTGGCCTTCTCGATGTCGTAGGTGTACTGGGGCACCGTCTCGTCGTACGGGAAGACCCCCGCCGGCACCGGTCCGTGAGATTGGGACCCGAAGGTCTGGGCGCCGACGGTGATGATGTCCCCGTAGGGGATGGCGTACGAGAGCGCCTCGCGGACCTTGGGGTCATCGAGCGGCGGCTTGCCGGTGTTGAACAGGCCCACGTAGTTGAAGAACGAGGGGTCCTTGATGACCGTGTAGGCGCTGTTCGATTCGTACTGGCCGATATTCTCGAGCGGCACGTTGAACGCGATGTCCACGTCGCCGCCATCAAGGGCCTGCTGCTGGTTGATGGACTCGGGCATGATCGAGACGAGCACCTGGTCGTAGTGCTGGATGTCCGTCCAGCCACCCCAGTACCCGTCGTACGCCTTGAGCAGCACCTCGGAGTCGGGCGTGTAGGAGCTGATGGTGTAGGGCCCGGTGCCACCGTCGATGCCTGCCGCGTAATAGTCCGCGGTGGGGTCGTACGCGTACGCCGCCTCCGCGGCCGCGAGTGCCGTCGGGCTCACGATCCAGGCGCCGTACAGCGACGATGCCACGAGATCCATGGGTGCCGCGTACTTGAGCTGCATCTCCACGGTCAGCGGACCCGTCGCACTGATGCTGTCGAGGGGTCCCCAGATGAAGGATGCCCCGCCGTGCGCCTGGGCCGCCTGGATCGAGGCGACGACCGCGTCCGCGGTCAGCGGCGACCCGTCATGGAAGGTCACGTCGGGCCGGATCTGGAAGGTCCAGGTCAGGCCGTCGTCACTGTGGGACCACTCCGTCGCCAGCAGCGGCGTATATGGCTCGGCCGACCCGGGCGGGTTGATGCGCAGCAGCTGCTCGTAGATGTTGGCGAGGTAGAACGCCTCGGTCGAGAAGGACGACACCGGATCCCAGGTGGTGATGTTGGCGGTCGTCGCGACCTTGAGCACGTTGGGGTCCTGCGCCATCGCCGGCGCTCCCCCCAGGGACGCTGCGAGCAACGCGACCATGCCGATCCCCAGGACGCGGCCCCGCCGCGAGATGCCGGATCTGGGTCGCCTCAGACGTTCCATGCCGCTTCCTCCCCCGGCCGGTGCCGGACCTCGTTGCCAGGAACTGGGTCCGGGCCAGTATCGCCACGGGATGGCGGCTCGTACAATACTTCGTCGACCCGTGATCCATACCTCCGAGGCATCGTTGGAGCTTCGCCTGCTGCGCTACTTCCTGGCCGTCGTGGACGATGGCTCGGTCTCCCGGGCCGCGGCCACCGTCTCGATCGCCCAGCCATCGCTGTCACGCCAGTTGCGTGGCCTGGAGGCGGAGCTGGGGGTGACCCTCTTCGACCGGTCACAGCGCTCGCTGCGACTGGCACCCGCGGGCGAAGCATTCCTGCCCATGGCCCGGGACCTCGTGACACGGGCAGACCGGGCGATCGCGACCATGGCGATGCTGGGGGAGGCACGCACGTTGCCGCTCACACTGGTCGCGCCTGAGACGACCGTGGCCGATGTCATCGCGCCGTTCGTGGCAGCCCACGGCAGCGAGCTGCCCGCGATCAATGTCCGCGAGGCGCTGCCGAGCGCCGTCTTCGACGAGGTCCGCGTCGGCTCCGCCGACGTCGGCGTCTCCTCGGGCGCCATCCCGGCCGCCCTCGTCACCCGGCCGGTAGCGAGCTTCCCCATCTGGGCCTATGTGCCTGAGGGCCATCCATGGACCCGGCGCGAGCGGATCCGGGTCTCGGAGCTGGTCACCGAGCCACTCGTGGTGCTCGGCCCATCGCACGGCACACGCCGGCTCCTGGACGCGGCCGTCGCGAGCGCGGGTCTCCACTACGTGATGGCGGCCGAGACCAACGTGCCCCAGGTGGCCCAGGCGCTAGCGGCTGCCGGCCGGGGGGTTGCGGTGGTCTCGGACGACCGACGCTATGGCCTCCACGGCCTGGTCATCACGACCGCCAGCGGTCCGCTGCGGATCCCCCTGGTCGCCGCCTGGGATCCGACGCACTACGCGACAGCGGCCATCGAGCTGCTGGTCACCTCGCTGGCCGAGTATGCCGCGCGCCGATACACCGGTTGAGCTCCACGACCGGCGGGTACCCTGCCCGGATGGATTACCGCCGGATGCCCATCGAGATCGAGTCCCCAGAGGAGGTCGGCTACGACCGCATCCGCTGCAACCTGGCCGAGAGCTCGGTCGCCGATATGCGCCTGGGCGACCTGGATGTGGCGCTCGCCGACCTGGTGCTGCTGTACGGGGATCGACCTGGGCCACGCGGGCCTCCGGTCCCTCGTCGCGGCCGACGGTCCGGGACTCGCCCCCCGGGACGTGCTGCTGACGCCGGGTGCGGCCGCCGCCCTGTTCATCGTGGCCACCAGCCTCCTCGGCGCGGGTGACCATCTCATCGTGGCGCGACCCAACTACGCCACGAACCTCGAGACGCCACGGGCGATCGGCGCCGATATCAGCACCCTCGACCTCCGATGGGAGGATGCGTGGCGCATCGATCCCGCGCGGATCGAGGCGCTGCTCCGGCCCGGGACCCGGCTCGTGAGCCTGACCACCCCGCACAACCCCACGGGCCAGCTGATGGACGAAGCGACGCTGGACGCCATCATCGGGGTCATCGAGGCGCATCCCAGGGCGTACCTGCTCGTCGACGAGACGTATCGAGAGCTCCGAGCTGGACCGCTGCCGGCGCTGGCCGCCGCGCGCTCGTCACGGGTCATCAGCGTCTCGAGCCTGTCCAAGGCATACGGCCTGCCAGGCATCCGGCTTGGCTGGCTGGCGACCCGGGACACGCAGCTTCGCCAGATCCTGCTGGCCGCGAAGGAGCAGATCGTCATCACCGGCTCCATCGTCGACGAGACCATCGGCTACGAGGCGTTCCGGCAACGGGAGGCACTGCTGGCGCCGATCCGACACCGCTCCGCGATGGCTCTCGAGCTGACCCGACGTTGGATGGCGGCTCAGGACGTCTTCGAGTGGCACGAGCCGCAGGGCGGCGTGGTCGGCTACGTTCGCGTCCGACCAGCCATCGAGCTCGACACCGACCGCTTCTACGCCCGGCTCTTCGAGCGCTACGCCACCATCGTCGGTCCCGGCCACTGGTTCGAGCAGCCGGATCGGTCGTTCCGGCTGGGATTCGGCTGGCCGACCATCGACCGACTGGAAGAAGGGCTGGCAGCACTCAGTGCTGCGGCGGCGGAGCAGCTCGTCTGAACCTCCGGCGCCCGGGTCGGTCGCTCAGCCCGGCAGGCCCCGGACCTGCCAGCATCGACGGCAGTGGCGGACGGGCGGCTCCTCGACGGGGGCGTGGCCGAACAGGAAGCAGACGAGCAGGGACCACCGACGCTGGACCCGCCGGTATGGGCGCTCTCCCATGACCCCGCTTCCTCCTCGCTGTATCCCGCGCCACGATCAGGACGTCCGAGACATGTCCCGATAATGCGGCCAGAGTGCCACGTCGAGGTCCGGGACGAGGTCCAGGGTGCGCCGCACGTCCGCCCGATAGAGGCCCACGATGGCCGCCAGCCGTTGGGGTTCGATGTCGGGCGCCCCGTCCGTCGGGTCCGTGGGCGGCGCGACACCAGCGAGCGGGTCCGTTCGCGGCAGGCCCAGGAAGTCCAGGGCGCGCTGCAGGGTCGGCCACGGGTCGCGCTCCAGGACCTCGTGCTGGAGCACCAGGGTCCGGTCCGGCGGGAAGGCATCCGCCAGCCACTGAAGCTGGAGTCCGTATTCGCCGCGCTGGAACGAACGCTCGGCGGACCAGTGCGTGAACGAGCGTGGCCCGTAGTGCCATCCCGAGGCCATCGCCCGATACCGCTCGAGGCGCGCGCGACTGGCCAGGTACCGCTCGACCGGATCACGGAGCACGACGACGATGCGCGTGTCGGGTGCGGCCACGGCCAGCATCCGGGGCGCCCAGAAGAGGCTCATCGTGGTCGGGGCCAGCTCGCCCGACAGGAGGCCGGCAGGGCGCGCGAAGAAGCTGCGGTATCGCTCCAGGTCAGCATCGGAGGGCCATGTCTCGAAGAACCGCTCCCAGGCCCGGAGCTCCGGTCGCACCTCGTGGACACCGGGATGGTCGGCGAGCAGGCCGGCCAGCCGGTTCGCGGCCGTGTCCGGCGCGCCGACGACGACGAAGTCGGGCGCGGCTGTGATCCAGTCCCGACGAGGCTTGGGGGGTCTGGTGTCGAACGGCTCACCCGGGTCCATGCCCAGCTCGGCTGCCGGGTTCACGGCGCGCGGCCGACGGAGCAGCTTCCGGACGCTGACCCTCACGTGAGATCCGCGTAGTTGGGCCAGAGCGCCAGGTCCAGGTCGGGCACGATCTCGCGGAGCGCCTCGACCTCGGGTCGGAACAGGGCGCGCAGCAGGTCACGGTGACGGTCGTCGACGACGACGCGGGCCGTGCGCGTGGGGTTGACCCGCTTGTCGATGGCCTCCTGCGTCGGGACGTGGGCTGCGACGCCCAGGAATCCGTACGTCCGGGCGAGCTCCCCGACCGGATCCGCCACACAGCGCTCGAACTGCTGGACGAGGATGCGATCGCGGGGGAAGGCGCTCAGGAGCCAGCCCAGCTGCTGTGCGTACTCACCATGCGCGAACGACCGCGTGACCGTGAACCGGGTGAAGGTGGCGGGCGTTCGACCACGGCCCACGGCGGTATCCCGCCAGTTCTCGTTGAAGGTCCGGCTGGACATGAACCGCTCGAGGGGATCGCGGACCAGGACGATGAGCCGCGCGTCGGGTGCCGCCTCCGCGAGCATCGCGGGCACCCAGTGCTGGCTCATGTCGGTAGGTGCCTTGTCGCCCACGATGGAACCCGCCGGACGCGGGAAGAAGCGGTGGTAGCGGGCGAGATCCTCGGCGGTGGGCCAGTGATCGTAGAACTGGTCGAAGAAGTGGAGCTCGCCACTGCCGCGCGGTCGATGCGTGCCCTCGACGTCCGGATGGGTCTTCATGAGCCGGAACCAGCGGGTGGTGCCGCACTTGGGAGCGCCGGCGATGACGAAATCGGGCGGCCCTGTGAGCCAGCCAGGAGGCGGGTCGGTCGGTTCCACCAGCCGTGGGTCGACCGTCCGGGTGGGGAGGGTCATGCGCCGTGAACCCTCGGGGGGCTCGGCCGGGCGGAAAACCGGGTCCTCATCGTGGGGCAGGCCCCTCCTCTGCGCGCGGCGATGCGGTCGTGTCGAGCATGGTATCCCACGCGGCGACGAGCTCCCGAACCCGGTCGTGGGGGAGCGCATGCGCGGTGTGCCCGTCACGCCCGGTCATCGTCCGTGCGGCCGCGAGCGCGTTGGCGATGGCCTCCTCGGTGGCCTCGATGACCGCCCAGAACAGGGGCGAGATCCAGGCGTCGACCAGAGCCGTGAGCGTCCGGGTCTGCGGCCCGCGGGCATCATCTGTGACGGTGAGCGTCCGGTTGCCGGTCGCGAAGCAGAGGAAGAGGTCGCCGCTCGAATGGGCGCCCGACCCACCGGCGCGCGCGATGCCGAGCCCGGCGCGCTGCGCCATCCGCTCGCACTGGTGGGCCAAGAGCGGCGCGTCGGTGGCGATGATGACGATGATGGAACCGGCGCCGGCCGGGTCACCGGGCATCTCCACACCCGTGGCCGGCGACGCGACCGCCCCGACCGGGTCGTCCCATGCACTCGGCACCGCGGTCGTCGGGATCGCCTGTCCGAGCGGCATGCCGCCCAGCGTCAGGCGCTCGCGGAGACCGTAGTTGGCCTGGACCAGGACACCCACCGTCCAGCCGCCATCCTCGGCCGCCACCACTCGGGAGGCGGTGCCGATGCCGCCCTTGAACTCGTGACAGATCATGCCCGTGCCGCCGCCCACGTTGCCCTCCGGGACCGGCCCGTCGGTGGCGGCTTCGAGCGCCGCGCTGACATGCTCCGGGCGGACGTGCTGTCCGTCCATGTCGTTGAGGCGCCCGTCGTAGGTCTCGCCCACCACCGGCAGGGACCATTCGCCATCCCGCGGCCCACGTGCGATGGCTGCGCTGATGAGCGCATCCCGCACCACCCCGACGCTGTGGGTATTGGTGATGGCGATGGGGGTCGTGAGCATGCCACTCTCCCGGACCCACTCCAGACCGGTCAGCTCACCATTGCCGTTCAACCGGTGGCAACCGGCCATGAACGACTCCTCGAATGGCTCGCCACCCGGGACGATGACCGTGACTCCGGTGCGGACCGGTCCCTGACCGACGACGAGATGCCCATCACCCGCGACGAGTGTCGTGTGGCCCACCCGGACACCCGCAACGTCCGTGATGGCATTGCCCGGACCCGGTGACAGGAGGCCGATGCGGATGCCCAGGTCACGGGCACGGGGTGCCGACATACCTGCATTCTCGGGCCAAGGGGCACCATCCGGTGGCCCGGTCCGCGCGGCTACCATGGCTGGCATGAGATGGACCATGCCCCTGACCGTCGCGATCCTCACGACATCGATCGCGATCACGCTCCTGCCGGCGGCCACACTGGGTGCGAGCCCTTCGCCCTTCCCCGATCTGACGATGGCGCCCCTCGTGACCCCCCCACCCATCGTCGCACCGGCCACCGACGACCGAGGGGTGCCGGTCGATGGGTACGCCCTGGGCTCGAGCGATGCTCCCGTGATGGTGGAGGTGTACGAGGACTTCCAGTGCCCCTACTGCGAGCGGTTCACGCAGCTGGTCGAGCCCCAGCTCGTCGAGACGTTCGTGCGTCCGGGGATCGCGCGCCTGGTCTTCCGCGACCTGCCGTTCCTGGGCGAGGAGTCGCGATGGGCGGCGGTCGCCGGGCGCCTGGCGTCGCAGCAGGACCGGTTCTGGCCCATGCACGACTACCTGTTCGCGAACCAGCTGGGCGAGAACGTGGGCGGCTTCACGCCCGATCGGCTGATGGCCATGGCCCAGGCCGCCGGACTGGATATGGACGCATTCATCGCGGGCCTGCAGGTGCCCGTTGCCCGTACCCTCTACGCCGAGATCGAGGCCGGGGCCAGGCAGAGCGCCTCCTCGCTGGGTATCAACGCCACCCCGACGGTCGTCGTCAACGGGGTGCCGCTGGCCTCACCCGACTTCGCGACGGTGGCTGCCGCGATCCAGGCAGCGCTCGCCGCGAACGCACCCGCCGGGTCCGCCGCACCGTCCATGAGCGGTGCGCCGATGGTCGCGCCGAGCCCAGGCGCGTCCGCGCCCTAGCGATCCCGCGGTCCGGGCGTCGCGAACGGCCGTCAGCGGCCGCCGCGCTGCCAGGACTTGCCCTCGACGCCAACGGCCGGGGCATGGACGATCTCGACCGCCTGCATCGCACGCACGTCACGCGCGCCCAGGGCGGCCATGGACTGTCGGAGGGCGCCGACGAGGTTCTCCGTGCCATCGGTGACATGCGAGGGACCGAAGAGGATGCGCTCCAGCGACCCGACGGTGCCCACTTTGATGCGGGTGCCGCGAGGCAGCGTCGGCGATGGCGCCGCCATGCCCCAGTTCGTGCCCCGGCCGGGCGCCTCGCTGGCGCGCGCGAGCGGCGATCCGATCATCAACGCGTCGGCGCCGGCCGCGATGGCCTTGGCCAGCTCACCACCCCGACGCATGCCGCCGTCAGCGACGACCGGTACATAGCGGCCGGTGTCGTCGAAGAAGGCGTCGCGAGCCGCGGCGACGTCCGCGATGGCGGTGACCTGGGGCACCCCGATGCCCAGGACGTCGCGTGTAGTGCACGCGGCACCCGGCCCGACACCCACGAAGATGGCCGCGATGCCCTGACCCATGAGCTGGTATGCCGCGTCGTACGAGGTGGTGTTACCGACCGCGACCGGGATGCCCATCGAGCGCGTGAAGTCGGACAGCTCGAGCGCCTCGTAGCCGGCGGCGACGTGCCGCGCCGAGGACACCTGCGACTGGACGAGGAAGAGATCCGCGCCGTGCTCGGCACACAGCGGCCCGAACCGGCGAGCGACCGCGGGCGTCGCGGACAGCACCACCGGTGAGCCGGCTGCCCGCAGCTGCCCGATGCGCCGCACGATGAGCTCATCGCGGATGGGCACCTGGTACGCCTCGGCCAGGATCATCTGGACCTGGTCGTCGGCCGCGGCCGCGATGCGCTCCAGCACGGCCGCCGGGTCGTCGTAGCGTGCCTGGACGCCCTCGAGGTTGAGCACCGCGAGGCCGCCCAGCCGGGCCAGCTCAGCAGCCATCCGGACATCGACCACGGCATCCATGGCGGACGCCAGGATCGGGACGCCGAGGCGCATGCCCGCGAGGTCGATGGAGGTGTCGACCTCGGATGGCTCGATCGTCTCCACGCCTGGCGCGAGCGAGACATCATCGAAGCCGTAGGTCCGTCGGATGCCGTCCACGCGCGACGCGCGGCGGGGTCGGGTCGTGATGTCCTGCTCAAGCACCTGCGTGGTCACCGGCACGGTCGGTCGCCCCTCCTCATCCGGGGCCGCTCGACGGTGGCGGGTCACTTGGCCGAGCACGGACCCCGCGTTCGGGCGAGTATACCGGCGTGACCGAACCATCCACCCTCGCTCCCGGGGCCGCCCACGAGCCGCCCACGGACCTGGTCAGCGTGGCCGACATCCGGCGCGCGGCCGAGGGCCTCGCGGGCGTCACGGTGCGCACCCCGCTGGTGCCGTTCGGTCGGCCCATCGACGGCCATCCGAAGGGACACCCACGCGTCTGGTTGAAGCCCGAATCGCTGCAGCCCATCGGCGCCTTCAAGCTGCGGGGCGCGTACCACGCTCTCGCCAGCCTCTCCCCGGACGAGCGGGCCCGCGGCGTGGTCACCCATTCCTCGGGCAACCATGCCCAGGGTGTGGCACGGGCGGCGCGCATCCTGGGCATCCGGGCCGTGGTCGTGATGCCTTCCGATGCGCCCGCGGTCAAGGTCGCCGGGGTGCGCGCAGACGGGGCGGAGGTGGTCGGGGTGGGGCCGTCGAGTGACGAGCGGGTGCGCGTGTCGGAGGCGCTGGCACGCGACCAGGGCCTCGTGCTCATCCCCGCCTACGACGACGTGCGCATCATCGCGGGCCAGGGCACCTGCGGCCTGGAGATCGTGGGGCAGCTGGCCGACCTTGGCTACGGCTCGACCCCATTCACGGTGCTGGTGCCGGTGGGTGGCGGCGGGCTGGCGTCCGGCGTGGCGACTGCGGTCAAGTCGCTCCGCCCTGACGCACGGGTGTTCGGCGTCGAGCCGGAGCTCGCGGCCGACGCAGCGGAATCGCTGCGCGAGGGACGCATCGTCCGCTGGTCCCCGGAACAGGTCGGTGCGACCGCGGCCGACGGACAGCGCACCAACGCGCTCGGCGTCATCACCTTTCGACACCTGCGCGCGTATCTCGACGGCGTACTGACCGTGTCCGAGATCGACATCCGGCGAGGGATGGTCGCCGCCGCCCGGGGGGCACGCCTCGTCATCGAGCCGTCGGGCGCGACGTCCCTGGCGGCGTGGCTCACCCACGCCGCCGAACTTCCCGCGGACGGGCCCGTGGTCGCGATCCTGAGTGGCGGCAATGTCGATCCGGATCGCTATGCCCAGCTCATCGCCGAGGGCGTCGCGGCGGGGGGATGACGGCAGGCAAGTCCACCCGTATCATCCGCCAGTGACATACGACCGAGCCCAGACGGTCCCCAGCCTGTTCGAGGCAGTCCGTGCCCTGGCGCGGGGGGACGACCTTGACACCACCCTATCCAGTCTCAGCGCGCAGGCCTGCGCGGCCGGGGATGCCCTGAGCGGTGTCGTGCTGCTGCACGACCCGACGACGGGGCTCCTCGCGACGGCCGACGCCGAGCCCAGCCAGCTCGAGGTCGATGACGTGATCGCCTCCGTCCTCCGTGACCGGTCACCGATGTGGGACGCGTCACTCCCGGCGGGGCTCCCAGGCGGGAAGGTCGGGGCGGATGCCGCAGCCGGTGGCGCACGGGGTGCGATCGTGCCCCTCGTGCGCGAGGACCTCGCGGGTGCGACGGTCGAAGGATTGCTGTTCCTGGTCGGTCGCGTCCAGATCGATGGAGCGACGACCGCCGGTGAGCTGCCCAACATCGAGACGATCCTGGCCATCGCTGACCTGGCAGCCGTCGCCATCCGCCAGGAGCGGCTCGGCACCACCTCGGCCGAGGGTGTCGCGTATCAGGAGCGACTGGCCCGCACGGACCCCCTCACGGGGCTCGCCGACCGGACGACGTTCGGCCAGATGCTGGAGCTGGAGCTCGCGCGCGCCTCGCGGCTGGGTACCGCGCTCGCGGTCGCCATCTTCGATGTCGACGATCTCGCGGGGGTCAACGAACAGCACGGCGCGGGTGTCGGGGACGACGTCCTGCGGAGTGTCGCGGCGACCCTCGCAGACCAGGTCCGTCTCGTGGACACGGTGGCGCGCATCGGGCCTGACGAATTCGGTGTCATCGCACCGGGCGACCCCGGCGGCATGGTCGCGCGCCGGGTACGGGATGCGGTCGCCGATCTGCCGCCCATCGACGGCATCCAGGTGAGCGTCCGGGCGGGCGTCTCGCACCACCCCCAGGACGGCACGAGCAGCGGTGACCTGCTGGAAGCGGCACATGCTGCGATCGCCCAGGCACGCGCCGAGGGCGCGGGCACGGTCGTGGGTCTCCGGGGCATGCCCGATCTCGAGGCCACCCCGCCCCTCTGATCGAGTACACCAGGCGTGAGGCCGAGGATGTCGGTGACGTGAGGGCGTCGGACCGCTCGGCGAGGTGCACGGACATCGCTGCGGGTTCCGCGACCGTCGCTGCGGGGTCCACCGACGTCACTGGATGAGCGTGGCAACCCCGATCGCGACCACGGTCGGCAGCGTGCCCGCCACGATGGGCGTCCCGGTCGGCTGCTCGACACCACCGGCCGGTTCCACCGTGAGGGCGATGGTATCGGTGCCGGCGATCGGGTCAAGGCCACCGATGATGGCGACGCCCTGTGGCCCGACCGGCACCAGCCCCGCGGAGGTCATCTCTCCCCCTGACCCGTACCACGCCTGGTAGGTCTGGTCGGGGCCGAGCTGCGGCAGTCCCTCCACCATGATGTAGCCAGTGCCGCCCGACGGGAAGATGGCCATGCCCGCGGCGGAGTTGTCGGGCGTGGTGCTCGCGAGCGTCGCGACGTTCGACCCGGCGGCGGTAGCCGCAGCGATCGCCTGGCCGATCAGGGTGAGGTTCTCGTCGGTCGCCGCGATCTGCTGCTGGTAGGACGCCACCTGGACCTGCATCGTCTGGATCTGCTGCTGCAGGCTCGCCACCTGCGCATCGGACGTGTTCGCGCGATCGATGGCGGCCGTCAGCTGCGCCTGGGTGTCGCTGATCTGGGCCTGGAGGCTGGTGACCTGCGAGGCTGCTGCGGTGGCTTGCTGCTGCGTATCGGTCAGTGCCTGCTGCAGACTGGCGACCTGTCCCTGTGAATCGGAGACCTGGCGCTGGAGCGAGACGTTCCAGGCTCCCAGCGCCGCGATGACGATCACGGCGGCCGCGGCCAGGCCGAACCAGGCGAGCGCAGATGGTCGACGTCGCTCTCGCGCAGCGTCGATGGAGACGAGTGCGGGCGCCGAATCGACCGGTGGTGTCCGCACGCTGGCGGTCGTGGGCGCGGGAGTGCTCGCGGCCGCGGGCACGGAAGCGCTCGCCACCATCAGCGGCCGGAGCACGACCGGGACGTCGTCGGGGACCTGGGGCGTCACTGCGACCGCCGCCAGGACCCGGGCGCGCAGCTCGGCCGGTGGCACTACCGGCTCGACCGACTCAGCCAGCGCACCCGTCGCCGATGCCCCGGTCGCGAAGGCATCATGGCGCCGGTCGCAGGTCTCGAGATGCTCGCGTACGCCACGCGCCTCATCGGCGTCCAGCGCATCGAGCACATACAGGCCAGCGAGGTCATCGACATCGGCGCAGCTGAACCGCGGCGTGTTCATCCCGTGACCTCCGCCTGGGTGCCGAGTCCCAGTTCCTCGCGGAGCGCCAGCAGGCCCAGCCGGACGCGGCTCTTGACGGTGCCCAAGGGCGCCCGGGTGCGCTCGGCGATCTCCTGCTGGGTGAGACCCGCGAAGTAGGCCAGCTCGATGGCCTGCCGCTGGACCTCGGATAACCGCGCGAGCGCGGAGCGGATGGCGCCCGCATCGAGTCGGCCGGCCACCTCGTCCCAGATGTCAGGCATCGTCAGGGCAGCGGGCGGCGGCATCTCGGGCTCGGGGAGCTCGACCGTGGGTCGCCGGCGGCGGATGGCATCGATGGCGCGATGATGGGTGATGGACATGATCCATGTCCGGCCGCTCGCCTTCGAGGACTCGAAGCGCGCAGCGTTGCGCCACACGCCCAGGAAGGCGTCCTGGACGACGTCCTGTGCGAGCATCGGGTCACTCGTGATCCGGAGCGCGAGTCCGTACATGGATTCCTGGTGTCGGTCGAACAGGATCGCGATGCTGCCCTGGTCCCCGCCGGCTGCGGCGGCCAGGAGCTCCTCGTCCGTTCGGACTGCTGACCCAGCCGGGGCCGACGGGAGTGACCCGCCATCCGGTTCGCTCATTCCGCTGTTCGCGCCAGTGTCGCGAACGGTTCACTGGCGCGCAGAAGATGGCCGACCCGAGCGATGACCGCCGTGGCGACGTCGGCCTCGGGGCGAGTCCCGTCGATGACCTGCCAGCGTCCCGGGTCGGCCTCGGCCATCCGGAGGTATCCCTCTCGGACCCGTGCGTGGAAGTCGCGATCGAAGTGCTCCTCGAAGCGCGTCTCGCCCCGTCCGCCGGCGGCGCGCCGGGCAAGCCCGGCCTCCACCGGGACATCGATGAGGATCGTCAGTTCGGGTCTCAATCCGCCGGTCGCGAGGGCTTCCAGCGACGCCAGGTGACCCAGGTCGACACCGCCGCCATACCCCTGGTACGCCGTGGTCGAGGCGGCGTAGCGGTCCGAGACGACGACTGCTCCGGTGGCGAGTGCGGGCCGGATGACCTGGCTCACGAGCTCGGCCCGCGCCGCGCTGAACAGCAGCGCGTCGGCGACCGGCGTCCGATCGACCACCCCGGCCCGAAGGAGGATGTCCCGGAGCGCCTCCCCCAGGGGAGTGCCACCGGGCTCCCGGACGCCCACGACCACGTACCCCGCCTCTCGCAACCCGCTCACGAGCGCAGCGGCGGCGATCGACTTGCCCGCGCCGTCGGGTCCCTCCAGGACCACGAACCGTCCCGGGCGTCCCTGACCTTCATGCACGCCCGAAGTCTACCCGTGGACGCGCGGGGCGATCCGACGGTCCCACCCGGACACCATCACACATCACCCCATCGGGTCATGGTGCATCCGGCCAGGGCGTCGTCATCCTTCGCCTGTCCAGCACGCTCGAGGCGATACCCATGGCATCCCGATCCCTCACCCTTGGCCCCGCGACGGTCATCGTGGCGCTCGTCGCCGGGTCCCTGGTCGCGCCAGCGCTCGCCCAGGACGCATCCGAGGCGGTCAGCCATGACCGATCGGCGCAGGTTGGCGACCTGTACGCCTTCGTGAGCCCCGACCGACCGGACACGGCGACCATCATCACCACGTGGGGCGGACCCCAGGAGCCCAGCGAGTGGGCGACCCAGGCCTGGTTCGACCCTGACCTCACATACTGGATCAAGCTCGACAACACCGGCGACGGCGTCGCCGACATCACCTATACCTTCCGCTTCGTGACCCAGGTCGATGCGCCCGACAGCATCCTGGCGACCGGCTTCGGTTCCGTCCCTGGGGCGCCGGTCACCATCGGCCAGTCGGTCAACGTGACCCGCAACGGCCAGACGCTCATGAGCGCGGGGGTGCCGCCCGCCAACATCGGGCCACGTACGACGCCGGGATATCCCACGCTCGCGCTCAACTACCTCGGCGCGCTGGACCCCAACGTCGCGGTCGACCGCTCGGGTACCCTGTTCGCGGGCCAGCGCGACGACCCGTCATTCATGGACTCGGGCGTCCTGGCCGACCTGCTTGGCATGCGTCCCCTCAACACCAGGCATGCGATGCGCCTCAAGAAGGCGAAGGGCCAGGACGACCGCTCGGGACTCAACACCCAGGTCATCGCCATCCAGGTGCCCATCGAGCAGCTGACGAGCGACCAGGCGATCCCGACCCTGGCCGACGCGCCGGACGCCGTCGTGGGTATCTGGGCAGGTGCCAGTCGTCTTGGCGCTGACGGCACGACCCTGACCCAGGTGTCCCGCGTCGGCGACCCGCTGGTGGAGGACTGGCTCATCCCGTATGGCGACCGGGCCGCCTGGCGGGTCGGGGACCCGTCGACCGATGCGACCTACGAAGCCCGCTACACCACGCCCCAGCTGGCCTCGCTGCTCAACCAGGCATACCCGGGCAACGCGCCCGCCCGAACCGATGGACGCACGGACCTGGTCGCGTTGCTGGGCCAGGGGCTGCCGGGGCTCAACCAGACCACGACCCAGGGGGTCGCGGACATGCTGCGGCTCAACCTGGCCGTGCCACCCAGCGGGAAGCCGAACCGGCTGGGGCTGATGGGCGGCGATCTCGCCGGTTATCCCAATGGACGTCGGCTCACCGATGACGTGGTCGACATCACCCTACGGGCTGTCGGCGACGGCTACGGCAAGGTCCTCGCCACGACCCTGGGGGCTGCCGGCACGCAGGTTCCAGACCTCAAGTCGAGTCGCTCGCTCGGCGATGGCTGCGGCTCCAACGACAAGAAGCCGACGAAGACCTTCCCGTACGTTGCAGCACCCTGGGACGGCTATGCGGGGGGCAAGACACGCAAGGTCTGCACGGGCAAGTAGTACCGCGGCGCCAGGGCTCGCTCAGGGCTGGCTGCCCGGCTCCTCTGCCCCGTCCTGGAAGCGGTATCCGACGGACCGCTCGTTGACGATGTATCGCGGATGACCAGGGTCTCGTTCCAGCTTCTGGCGCAGGTGCCACACGTAGCGTCGGATGTAGCCGGTGTCATCGGCGTATTCGGCGCCCCAGACGGCGGTCACGATCTGACGCGCTGAGTAGACGCGTCCCGGTTCCCGCATCAGCGTGACGAGGATCTGGAACTCGGTGGGGGTCAGCTCCACGAGCTCCCCACCGCGAGTGACACGATGTCGCTCGATGTCCACCTCGAGGTCGCCCAGGCGCATCACCGAAGCGGTCGCGAGGCGATCGCCCGACGCCCGGTCGAGGACGGCGCCGGCCCGCGCGGCCAGCTGCGCGAAGCTGAACGGCTTGGTGACGTAGTCGTCGGCACCGCCCGCGAAGCCACGCAGCACGTCAGGCTCGTCCGCGCGCGCCGTGAGCATGATCACCGGCACGCGCGATCCCGCCCGGATGCGGGCCAGGACGCGCCACCCATCCAGGCCGGGCATCGTGACATCGAGGATGACGAGATCGGGAGGCTCGACTTCGATGGCGGCCAATGCCTCCGCACCGTCAGCCATCGCGGTGATGGCGTGTCCCAGTCGTCCCAGGTAGTCGCCCAGCAGCTCCAGCAACGACCGGTCGTCGTCGACCAGCATGATGCGTGCCATCAGGCCTGCTCCGACCGCGTCGCGTCGGGCGGCTCGGACCATGGGACGTCGTCGTCCTCATCCGGCGCGCCACCCGCGATGGGGATCCGGAACCAGAAGCGTGCCCCGGGCGTCGCCCCGAGCCCGACGGGGCTCTCCACGCCAACGGTCCCGTGCTGCGCCCGGATGAGGCGGTCCGCGAAGTAGAGTCCCAGCCCGTAGCCAGCGACGGCCGTCTCCACCTCGCCGATGCGATGGAACGACTCGAAGATGCGGGCCTGCTCGTCGGCGGGCACGCCCGGGCCCTGGTCGGTGACGCTCACCTCCAGGACGCCTTCGACCTCGCGAGCACCCAGTCCGATGGGTTCGCTCGCTGGCGCGTAGCGAGCGGCGTTCTCGAGCAGGTTCCGGATGACCTCCTCGAGCAGCTGCTCATCCGCCCACGCGGGGGGCAGGCCGGGGCTGACGTGCAGATGCCATCGCCGCGCAGGTCCGGCATCGAGGGTGGACGTGGCGGTGCGCGCGATGAGTGGTTCCAGGGCGACCGGGCCCAGGTGGAGCTGCAACCTGCCGGCCTCCAGGCGCGACACATCGAGGATGGTCTGGATGAGGCGCGACAGGCGGACACTCTCCGTGCCCAGGATCTGGAGCGTCCGCTGACTCGAAGGCGGCAGCAGGTGCGCATCCTGGGCCACGAGTTCCAGGGCACCGGTGATGTTGGTGAGTGGCGCCCGAAGCTGGTGGGACACCAGGGACACGAACTCGGACTTCATGCGGTCGAGCTGCCGCAGCTCGCGGTTCGCATGCTCCAGGTCCCGGTTGGCGACCTCCAGCTGCTCCGTCGCCGCCCGGAGGTGGCTGGTCCGCTCCGCGACCATCGTCTCAAGCCCCCGGTTGACCTCCTCGAGCTGAGCGGCAGTAGCCTGGTACGCCGCCACCAGTCGTGCCACCCACGAGAGCGTGAACCAGACGGCGACCGGGCCCACGATCGAGAAGATGAGGACCTCGGCCGCGAAGTACGGAGTGATGGGCTCGGCTTCGGCGACGTGCTCGGCCCATTCCACGCCGACCGCGATGACACACAGGGCCAGGGGCAGCAGCCAGTGCAGCACCCCCAGCAGACGGACCGCCGATGCGGGCGGAGGCTGGGGCGCATCGACCGGACCGGGGGTCGCGTCAGGCGGTGCCACCTGCGTGGTCTATCACACCCCCGGTCGTGCGCACATGCCCGTCGAGCCATCGAGACACAAACGCGACGTCGGCGACACATGCGTGCGACGGACGTCTGCCTAGCCTCGACGCACAGAGCCGCGGCCATGAACGGCCGGCCAGTGCACGTGAGGCATCCGATGTCCAGATCCGTGACCCGCCTAGCCGGAGCGCTCGCAGCGTCCGGTCTGATCGCCGCCGTCCTGGGGGGACCAGTCCTCGCCCAGTCGCCGAGCGCGGCCGTGCCCGCGGGCAGTCCTGTGGCCGGGGCCGTCGCACCCGTGCTGGGCACGGCGGAGGCGCCGCGTGTCGTGGTGGTGTCCATCGCCGCCGACAAGATCGAGCCCGCCACCGTCGAGGTCGTCCGGGGCGAGACCATCAAGTTCCTGGCCACCAATGTCAGTGACGCCGAGACCGAGCTCATCGTCGGCCTCAAGACCGACGTGGACGCCGACGCCGGCGACAGCCTCAAGGAAGCGGAGCACATCGCTGCCGGCCAGACCGGCACCATCGGGGCCTACCCGTTCAGCGGTGATGGACCGTTCGCCTATGGTGACCAGCTCCCTGGCCACTACGCGGCCGGCGCCAAAGGCGACATCGTCCTCGTCGACGCCCTGACGCCCCCCGTCGCACCCGTGCCGGGCACGGCGGAGGCGCCGCGTGTCGTGGTGGTGTCCATCGCCGCCGACAAGATCGAGCCCGCCACCGTCGAGGTCGTCCGGGGCGAGACCATCAAGTTCCTGGCCACCAATGTCAGTGACGCCGAGACCGAGCTCATCGTCGGCCTCAAGACCGACGTGGACGCCGACGCCGGCGACAGCCTCAAGGAAGCGGAGCACATCGCTGCCGGCCAGACCGGCACCATCGGGGCCTACCCGTTCAGCGGTGATGGACCGTTCGCCTATGGTGACCAGCTCCCTGGCCACTACGCGGCCGGCGCCAAGGGCGACATCGTCCTCGTCGACGCCCTGAGCCAGTGATGCCGGGTGCCGCACGCAGCGCATGACCCGGAGCCGACGATGACCAGCCCAGCCGATCCGCCGACCGAGCCCGACGTCACGCCCGACGTCAAAGTGACGCCCGACGGCGCCCCCGAACCGGGGACGGTAGAGACGGGCGGTCGCCTGGGACGACGTTCATTCGTCGTCCGGGCGATGGCAGGCATCGGTGCCCTGATCGCGGTCATCGTCGGTATCCCCGTCGCAGGCTTCGCGGCCATGCCCTTCTTCCGGGGGCGAACACCCATAAGCCTGCTGTCGGGGATGGTCGTACCGACCGTCCGCTCCGATGCCTGGAGCGACGCCGGCCTCGTCGACGACTACAAGGTGGGCGAGCCGCACCTGGTGCCGCTCCAGCGCGACAGCATCGATGGCTGGGTCACGGGGCCAGCGGCCGTGGCCGTCTACGTGGTGCGCGAGACCGATACCGACTTCCGTGCCTTCGACATCCACTGCACCCATCTTGGTTGTCCACTGTCCTTCAGCAGCGGATCGGGCAAGTTCGTGTGCCCCTGCCACGGCGGCAACTTCGACGTCATGGGCAACGTGACCGGTGGGCCGCCACCGCGGCCCATGGTCCAGTACGCGACGCAGGTCGTGGACGGCCACGTCCAGGTCGGCATGCTCGAGCCGGGAGCCTGAGGTGCGCCGCGTCGGCGCCTGGCTCGATGAACGCCTCGGCATCTACGCCCTCGGTCGCGCGTTCCTCGATCGCAAGGTGCCCGGCAACATCGGCTGGTGGCACACCTTCGGCAGCGCCACCCTCGTGCTCATCCTCGTCCAGGTCGCCACGGGCATCGCCCTCACGATGTCCTACGTGCCGTCCCCCGAGCACGCGTACGACAGCATCCTGTACATCGATGCCACCCCGTTCGGCGCGCTCGTCCGGGGCATCCACCACTGGTCGGCCGGGCTGCTCGTGCTGCTCATCGGGCTGCACATCCTGCGGGTGTTCATCTGGGGTGCCTACAAGTACCCGCGTGAGCTGGCCTGGGTCGGTGGGACGCTGCTCTTCTTCGTCATCCTGGGCTTCGGCTTCACGGGGTATCTGCTGCCGTGGGACCAGAAGGCGTACTGGGCCACCGTCGTGGGCACCAACATCGCGGGCTCGGCGCCCCTCGTCGGCGGCGGCGTGCTGGAGCTCCTGCGGGGCGGTCAACAGCTGGGCGCGGTGACCCTCACCCGCTTCTATGGCATCCACATCTGGGTCCTGCCGGCCACGCTGGCCATCCTCGTGGCGTTCCACCTGTTCGGGGTCATCCGCCAGGGCATCGCCGCGTCGCCCCGGCGAAACCCGCTGACCCGACCGACCGAGGGTGAGACACGTCGCGCGGCCTATGAGCGCGAATACGCCGCGGAGAAGTCGGCCGGCAAGCCGTTCTGGGATGCCCTGCTCAAGGACGCCATCGTCGCGCTGTTCGTGGTCCTGCTGGTCGTGACCGTCGCGTACGTGGCCGGGGCGCCCCTCGAGCAGCGGGCCAACCCCAATGCGACCAACTACGCGCCACGGCCCGAGTGGTACTTCCTCGACCTGTTCCAGATGCTGTGGTACTTCGGCGGGCCGCTGGAGCCGATCATGATCTTCGGTCTGTTCACGCTCGGTGGGCTCATCTTCATGGCGGTGCCGTTCATCGACCGGAGCCGGACCCGTCATCCGATCCGCCGGCCATTCGCCATGGGCCTCGCCGCGATCGTCGTCATCGGCGTCCTGTCGCTCACGGTCCTGGGGCTGACCTCCTCGCCGGCGGGTATCGCGGTGGTGCCACCCCGCACGGGCATGACCACCACCCAGCTGAGCGGTCTCGAGGTCTTCAACCAGCAGGGCTGCGCCGCCTGCCACACCATCGATGGTGTCGGTGGGACGGGAGGACCAGGGTTGTCCAAGGCCGGTTTCCGCTGGGATGAGGCATCGATCCGGGCGCAGATCGTGACCCCCAAGGATCCCCGGATGCCCTCCTACTCCAAGCTCTCGGCGCAGGACCTCAACGACCTGGTCGCGTACCTCGTCAGCCTCCAGTAGCACCCCCCCCGGGCCGAACCGGATCCCCTACCTCGCGGTGTAGCCGCCGTCAAGCATCTGGGCAGAGCCCGTGATGGCGGATGCGGCGTCGGAGCAGAGGAACCGAACGAGACCCGCCACCTCGGTCGGCTCGATGAGCCGGCCGATGGCCGTGGGATCGGTCATCAGCTTCGCCTGGACCGCCTCCACGGACATGCCCTCGATGCGCGCCAGGTCCGCGAGCTGTCCCTCGACGAGCGGGGTGCGCACGAATGCCGGGCAGACACAGTTGACCGTTACGCCATGCGGCCCGGCCTCGAGCGCGACCGCCCGGGTCAGACCGAGGATGCCGTGCTTGGCCGCGACATACGCCGACTTGTTGGGCTGCGCGGTGACGGAGTTGATGCTGCCGAGGTTGATGATGCGCCCCCAGCCCACCCGGTACATCGCGGGAAGCGCCGCCCGGATGAGCATCGCGGGACCCAGGAGCAGCACGCGCAGCAGGTATTCGAACCTCTCCGGCGGGAACTCGTGGAGTGGCGACACATGCTGGAGGCCGGCATCGTTGACCAGGATGTCGAGCCTGCCGGTCCGGCGCACGACATCGTCGATGAGTCCCGTGCACGCCTCGACGGAGCTCACGTCGACCGCGACCGCCCACGCCCCGGGTAACTCGTCGGCCGTGGCCCTCGCCCGTTGGACGTCGAGATCGGCGACCACGACCCGTGCCCCGGCGGCAGCCAGCTCCACCGAGATCGCGCGACCGATGCCACTGGCGCCACCGGTCACGACCGCGATCCGACCGGCCAGGTCTCCCCGAGGGTCGAGACCGGTCACCGGCGCGTCAGCGCCACACCCGGGCGCTGTCGGGATACACCCGGACCCGTCGGTAGGGTTCGCGACCCCTCGATACGGACACGAGGTGGGCGCGCTCGACCGCCTGGTGCTGGAGCCTCCGGACCGAGGCGCTCTGGGGTGACAGCTCGACCGGCCGGTCCTCGCTGCGGACCAGGCCGATGGCCTCCTCGACCTCGCGCAGGCCCGCCTCGTCGGAGTCGACGCTGAGCACGAACAGCGACGTGAGGCAGGCCTCGATCTGGATGCTGGTGTTGGACTTCAGCACGAACACCGGCAGCCCCCGGTCTTCCGCCTCGCGCAGGGCCGGCGCCTTCTGCTTGTAGTGGTTGCGAAGCGTGATGACCACGTCCGCGTCGGCCGCGTCACGGACCAGCACGACCGGCAGCCGCAGGTCGCGGATGGCCTGCTCCAGCCGCTTGTGGCTGACACCGAAGCCCAGGACGTTGATGGTGTCCAGGGGCACACTCGCTTCCTGGCGGCCATCCGAGAGGCGGATGACGCCCGGCTCCGGGCCCTCGTCAGCATCGCCATCGACCGCCGCGCGGAGACCGTCCGCCGAGCCGGGGAAGACGCCCGGCATCTCTTCCGTCTCGTCGTCGGTCGGCTCGATGCCCTCATCGTCGGCATCGTCGGCGGAGCGCATCGTGGCGATGGCACGTGCCGCCGACGAGCGCCATTGCGCCTGTCGCTCGAACTCCCGGGCGTCCCTCGCGCGAGGTTCGGGCAGCGGCGTCCCGCGTTCCAGCGGCCCCCGGTCGGCCACGCCCGACGCCCGGAACGGCCCCGGGATGCTGGGTGCGCCGGCGCTTCGCTCGTACTCCCAGGGTGCTGCCGCCCCATCACCGCGGGCAGAGCCGCCGCCCGTGGGCCCAGCCCCGCCGGGCGCGCTGCCGCCCGGACCACCGCCCCTGGCGCCGGGTCGGCCGCGAGAACCACGCCAGCCGCCACCCGTGTTCGGCCGGTATCCCGGCCGGCTGCCTCGCTCCGACTCACGGAACCCCGGATCCCGACCGCCGGCGTCGGGTCGACGCGCCTCCGGCCGCCATCCCGGCTCCACCCGCCAACCGGACTGACCCGGACCGACGAGACCGCCGAACCGCTCGCCGGGCAGCTGGCTTTGCGGACCCGGCTTGGGTCGCGACTGGGATCGGTGGACACCGCCCTCGTCACGCCAGCGCAGCTCGGGCGCCAGCGGGTCCCCCCGGAGCAGGCCGTCGACCGTATCCGAGACGTCGGCGTGGACCGTCACGCGGTCCCGGTCGATGATCTCCACCACGACATCGAAGGTCGGCGGTGCCTTGCGCTCCAGGACGCTCTTCTGGGTCCGTCGGCGACGCGCCTCCTCATCACCGAGGGTCACGGTCTGGATGCCGCCGATGAGGTCCGACAGGGTCGGGTTGACCATCAGGTTGTCGAGACTGTTGCCATGTGCGGTACCGATGAGCTGGACGCCGCGCTCCGCGATGGTGCGCGCCGCGGACGCCTCGAGCTCGGTGCCGATCTCGTCGATGACGATGACCTCGGGCATGTGGTTCTCGACCGCCTCGATCATCACCGCGTGCTGGTGGGCCGGGGTCCGCACCTGCATCCGACGTGCGCGGCCGATGCCCGGGTGGGGGATGTCACCATCGCCCGCGATCTCGTTGGAGGTGTCGACGACGACGACGCGCTTGTCCGCCACATCCGCAAGGACGCGAGCCGCCTCCCGGAGCATCGTCGTCTTGCCGATGCCTGGTCGGCCCATGATGAGCACCGACTTGCCCGACTCCACGAGGTCCTCGATGATCTCGATGGTGCCGAACACGGCACGTCCGATCCGGCACGTCAGACCCACGACCTTGCCGCTCCGATTGCGGATGGCGGAGATGCGGTGGAGCGTCCGCTCGATGCCCGCGCGGTTGTCATCACCGAACGAGCCCACATGCACGACGACATGCTGCAGGTCGTCCTCGTCGATCTCGCGGTCGAGGAGCACGCTCTCGCCACCCGCCCCGAAGCGGGCCTCCGGCCGGCGACCGAGGTCCATCACGACCTCGATGACGTCGGTCAGGTTGGGCAGCGACCGGATGGCGTCGCCGATCTCCGGCGGCAGGGCCTCGAGGAGCGCATCCATGTCGTCGGTGGTCTCGCGTCTGTGTCCTTCAGCCACGGGTCCTCCTGTGGTGGTTCGGGCGGGGTGGGCGTTCAGCGTGTCGTCGCCGGCAACAGCGCCGGCTCGGCCACGCGGACGAGCGTCTCCTTCAGCAGCAATGACACCTGTGCCACGTGCCGGAACCCGGCTTCCTCGAGACGCCGGTCGAGAGGCGACTCGTAGGTACGTACCGCTGCCAGCACGCCCCGGGTCCGGGGGTCGGCCTCGCCAACGCCGTGGCGGCCTGCTTCGCCACTTCGCTCGCCGATGACCGAGAGGCCGTAGCGGAGCAGCGCCGTCGGGTCGCGATCGGGACGGCAGATGACACGCAGATAGTGTGGCTGTTCTTCCTTCGCGACGCCGATCTGGAGGAAGGCGGCGAGCTCCGGAGCCGCCGCGGGCTCGCACATCTGGACGAACGTCTCCGTGTCGGCAAGCCGGAGGATGGGTGTCAAGGACGAGCGCGGGATGCGCACGTGGCTGCCGCCTCGCTCCCAGTCCGCCAGGCGATAGCCCTCGAGGCGCGCCACGGGTGGTGGCGTGATCGCCGCGTGGAGCCGGCTGAGCTGGAGTGCGTCCGCTGGCACGCTGGGTCGGATCCGCTGTCGGGCGGCGGCGGCCCGGGGCACCGTCGGCCAGCCCTGTCCGCCGGGTCGATGGAGCAGCATCTCCTCGCCGTAGCGCACGAACCCCGACTGCATGAACAGCTCCACGTTGCCGCCCTCGTCGGCACAGGCGACATGGAAGCGGGCGCACCCCCGCTTGGCGCCGTCACGCAGCAGGTGCTGGACGAGCCGGAACCGAATGTCGCCCGGGGCCGCGCCCTGCTCGTCGGGACCCTGGTCCACCGCGTCGAGCTCGACGATGGTCCACTCGTCCCGCGGGTCGTTCGTCTCCACGCGGGCAAGGCCGGCGAGCCGCCCATCCTCCTCATAGACGTACAGCGGGTCGTGCGGCTGCAGGGCGCCGAGGGGCATCCGGAACAGGCTGAAGATGCTCATCTGGCTGGCCGTCACGGGCAGGCCCAACGAGCGGACGGCACGGTGCCGGTCGTCGCCGCGGGCATGGGACCAGCGGGACAGCTCACCCAGAGCCGCCAGGTCGGTGAGACGTGCGGGGCGCACCCGCCCCGGACGCGTGCTTGTCATCGCGTGATTCGTGGCATGTCGGACCCTGGGATCGGAGTCGGCGTCGCTACCGGTATCCGCCGCTGCGTGACAGACTGCGGCCGCGCTCGGTCAAGCCCTGGGACATCCTGCTCATCACGCCGGTGGTGTCAGTCACGGTGGTCCCGACTCCCTGGTCCCTGTCCGCCCTGGCACCCGCCGGTCCACACGACAGCGGGGTCCTCGCCCGCACGGAGGGATCGGTCGCCGTGGCTCGGCAGGGATTATCGCATCGTGTCGCATCGACCGCCGGGACATCCGTGGCGCCCGTGCCGCGGCAGGCGTCCGGTGACCCTGGCCGATCGGTACTGGTACATCCGGTGGGGTACCGGATGGTGCGGTCGGGTCGTAAGGTGGCCCCCATGCCGAGCGACCGTCTGAACCGCGACCCACTCGACCTGCAGCGCGAGCTGGAGGGCGCCGTCGAGCGCAACGAGTTCGGCGTGGAATATCAGCCCATCATCGATCTCCAGAGTGGCGCCATCGCTGCGGTGGAGGCGCTCATCCGCTGGCGCCACCCCCTCCTGGGGACCATCCCGCCGGGCGACTACCTGCCGCTCGCGGAGCAGACAGGCCTCATCGTGCCCATCGGTGAGCGGGTCCTCGCGTCCGCGAGCCGCCAGCTCCGGACATGGCACCTCGGCTTTGCCCGGATGCAGTCCCTGTCGCTCCACGTCAACGTATCGCCGAACCAGCTCTCGGCACCCGGGTTCGCCCAGTCCGTGGAGCGGGCGCTCGACGAGGCCGAGGTCTCGCCCGTCTCGCTGACCCTCGAGCTGGGCACGGGTTGCAGTCAGTTCCTGGAGCCCGCGGTCGAGCTGCGCGACATGGGCGTCGATCTGGTGCTCGAGGACTTCGGGACCGGTACCACCCTCGAGGATGTCCGACGCCTGCCGGTGAGTGGCGTCAAGCTCCATCCGTCGTTCGTGGCGCTCGCCGCAGGCACGCCGGAGGAGGTCGTCTTCCCCGAGGCGCTGCTGGATATCGCGCACGTGCGCGGCCTGACGGCGACCGGCAAGGGCATCGAGACCCGGGACCAGGCGCGGCGTCTGTCGTCCATGGGCTGCGATCTGGGCCAGGGGTTCCTCTATAGCAAGCCGCTTGGCCCCGAGGGCATCGGCACCCTCCTGGCGCGTGGTCGCGTCAGCTTCGCGGGAAGCGCCCGACCGGCTCGCTGAGCTCGGTCAAGCGGACGAACACGACCCCCTGGTCGCGCGATCGCCGCAGGATGCCCGGCAGTGCGCCAAGCGTCGGCGCCGGCCAGGAATGGAGCAGCACGATCGCGCCGTCGCCACGCGCGATCACGCCATCGACCACCCGGGTCTCCAGCTCCGCGGCATCCGTGGCATCCCAGTCAAGCCCATCGACGTCCCAGGGCACCGACGGCCGATAGCCGCTCTCGGCGAGGACGGTCGTGGTCCGCGACGCTGCCGCGCCGGCACCGAAGGGACACCGGAACCAGGGTCGGGGATCGACGCCGGTCGTGTCCCTGACCGCGTGCTCGGCTTCCCGCACCTCACGGCGAAGCCCGTCCAGGGTGAGCATCGGAAGGGCCACATGGTGGTGACCATGGCTGCCGATGAGGTGTCCATCGGCCGCGATGCGCGCCGCCAGCTGCGGGTATGCGAACGCCCATCGCCCCTGGACGAAGCAGGTGGCGGATACGGCCTCCCGGGCCAGGACGTCCACGATGCCCTCGGCGACGCCCAGCTTCGTCGGTCGGTCCGGATGCTCGACGTCGATGGTCAGCGCGACCCGGATCGTCCCGGTGACGCTCATGTCGGCTATTTCTCCACCCCTGTGATGACCACGCCCTTGGTGAACGCCTTCTGGAACACCAGGAACAGGAGCACGGGCACGACCATGGTCATGAGCGTACCGGCCTGGATGAGCGCCGGCTCACGGGAGTGGATGCCGTTGAAGCGGGCAAGACCCACGGCGAGCGGCTGCAGGTCGGGGTTGGTCGAGAGGTAGATGAGCGGCGCGAAGAAGTCGTTCCAGGAATAGACCACATGGAACACCGCGACCGCCACGACCACCGGCACCGACTGGGGCAGGATCACCGACCGGAGGATCCGGAGCGGACTGGCCCCGTCGAGGCTGGCCGCCTCGTCCAGGTCGCGTGGCAGGGTCAGGAAGAACTGGCGCATGAGGAACACGTCGAACGCGTTCGCGAAGAACGTCGGCACCAGGATCGGCAGCCACGTGCCCACCCAGCCGAGGCGCTGGAAGATGGTGTAGGTCGGGATGAGCGTGACGGCCGACGGCAGGAAGATGGTCGCGATGAGCAGCCCGAACAGGATGTTGCGACCGGGGAACCGGAAGCGCGCGAAGCCGTACGCGACGAGGGTGCACGACAGCAGCGTGCCGAGCATGCCGATGAGCGCGATGGCGATGGTGTTGAACAGCAGTCGGGGGTAGTCGAGCAGCTCCCAGACCGCCCCGAAGTTCTCGAGGTGAGGGGAGAACACCCATGCCGCGTCCAGCGCCCGCCACGAGCCCTGCCACGTGATGAGGCCGGCGTCGGGGTTCGCAGGGTCCACGAACTGGCTCTCGGTGCGGCCCTTCTTGACGAGCGCGAGGTCGCGCATGCCGCCATCGATGGGCACCTGGTAGACGTCGAGCGTATGGCCCTCGTAGACGAACGTGAGCGGATCGGCCGGGTAGAGCGGCGACCCGGGCTGCTGGATCTGGTTGTTGCTCTTGACCGCGAACGAGGCTGAGCGCAGCAACGGCGACAGGAATGCCGCCACGATGCACACCGCGATGAGGGTCCAGACGAACGAGCCGCCCGACCGACGCAGGTCACGCGGCCGGAGTCGACGAGGTGGCACGCCCGCAGGCGCCGACGGCCGGGCGGTGGAGGAGGTCATGGCGGCCGTACCTACCGCTCGCCAGCGTAGTAGACGAAGCGCCGCGAGAGCAGGAACAGCACCAGCGTGAACAGCAGCGTGACCAGGAAGAGCCCCCACGCCAGGGTCGCGCCGTAGGACATGCTCTGGAACGTGAAGAACGTCTTGTACAGGTAGAGGTTGTAGAACAGGGTGCTGCCGTCAGGCTCCCCGGTGCCGTTCTTGATGACCAGCGGCACGAGGAAGTACTGCATCACCTCCACGACGCCCAGGATGAGCGTGTAGAAGATGACCGGCGAGAGCATCGGCAGGGTCACGTGGCGCAGCGTCGCCCGGTTCCCGGCGCCGTCGATCCGCGCGGCGTCGTACAGCTCGGTGGGGATGCCCCGCATGCCCGCGAGGTTGATGATGATCGCCGCGCCGATGCCCCAGATGCCGATGAACACCAGGCCCGGATACACCCAGATGGGGTCGAGCAGCCAGTCCGGCGGAATCCGCGATGCCGACGGCCCGCAGGGCGCCGTTGACCCAGCCGGTCTGGGGGTCGAGCATCCCCTGCCAGATGAGGATGCCGGCCACGAACGGCACGACGTAGGGCAGGAAGAACAGCACCCGGAAGCCGGCGGTGCCACGTACCCGGGGACTGTTGAGCAGGAGCGCCACGCCGAGCGGCACGATGATGGTCACGGGCAGCCAGAGCGCAGCGAACTTGAGGGTCACCGCGAGCGAGGCCCAGGCGTCCTTGTCCCGCGCCAGCGCCTGGTAGTTGTCGAGACCCACGAACCGGAGCGGCTCCGCCTGCGTGAGGGTCGCATTGAAGAACGTCAAGCCCAGGGTGGCGAGCATCGGGACCAGCGTGAACAGCAGGAAGCCGATGATCCAGGGCGAGATGAACAGATACCCCCAGCGCGCCTCACGGCGCGCCAGGGGTGTCATGGGGGTCCGTCTCCGGAACGGGAGCGCGGTCATGGTGCGTCAGCCCGTCCGGCAGAGGGGTGGCCGGATGCGTCGAGCGGCTATTTGTCCCAGACCGCCTGGAGGTCGCTCGTGAGCTGGGCGATCTCGGCGTCCATGTCCAGGCCCGAGGTGCTCGTCCAGCGGGTCTGGTACTTGGTCAGGAGCGCGACCGACTCGTTGTAGTGGGGCATGGCCGATTCGAAGTTGGGGTTGTCCGCGAACTGGACGCCATCCACCGCGACCTGCCAGTCCGGGGTCTGCTGGAGCGTCACAGGGTCGCCGGTGCTGGTGGTGAAGCTGGTGCTGAGGGTGTCGAAGAAGCTCTGCTGCTGGTCAGGACGGGCGGACATGCCGCCGTAGATCTGGAGCAGCTGCGGCGCGGCATCACCCAGAAGGTAGGTCAGGACCGTGAACGCGGCCTCCGGGTTCTTGCTGCCCTTCATGATCCGGAAGGTGTCGGCGTTGAACGCGGCCGTGGTCGTGCCATCGTGCGCCGGCACCGCGGCGAGGTCCCAGTCGTCACCCGCATCGCCCAGGCAGTAGGTCGACCAGAGGAAGTTGATGGACATGGCGAGCGCCCCCGAGCAGAACGGGTTACCCGACCCGCCCGCGATCTCCGGCCGCTGGAAGACCGCGTAGGGCATGATCGTGTGGTCCTTCCAGATGCCGTCGTAGGTGTACTTCCAGGCATCGATCCAGGGTTGTGGGATGGCGACCTTGCCATCGGGACCGACGAGCTGGCCAGCACCCCACGAGGCACCCAGGCCGCGGAGGTCGTCACGCTGGGGCTCGAAGCCCCACTGGACCACCTGCCCCGGGTCGAATCCCTCCTGGGTCGCGTCCTTGTTGTTCTTGTCCACCGTCAGCAGCTTGGCGAGCTTGGCAACGGTGTCGTAGTCCCAGGGCACGACCGAGCCGTCGGGCATGGTGTAGCTGTCACCGTATGTCTGGGGCGGGTAGGCGAGGCCGATCTCATCGAACGCGGCGCGCTGGAACCACATCGATGAGGGATAGATCGCGAACGGGATGCCGATCTGCTGGTCGCCGATCTTGTAGAAATCGACCGCACCCTGCTGGTACTGGCTGAGGTCGTAGCCCGTCTTGGCGATGAGGGGGGCGAGGTCGAGCCACTCGTCCCCGAAGCCGTTGGCGCCGCCGATGCCCACCGGCCCGACGATGTCCGGCGGGTTGCCGGATGCGATCTGGGTGGACAGCGCGTCGGTCGCGGCCTGGTACGGCACGGCCTCGAACGCGATCTGGATATCCGAGTGGGTGGCGTTGAACTGGTCGACGACGGCCTGCTCCACCTTCACCTGCTCCGGCGCATCACCTGCGCCCAGGCAGCAGTACCAGCGGACGAGGGTCACGCCGGGCGGCACGGATGCGGGTCCGGTGGTGAATGTCGTGGGCGCCGGGGTCACGCTCGGCGCGGGTGACTGTGCCGCGACCGGCAGGGCCATCAGCAGCACCGCGGATGCCGCCACGGCGAGCGAGCGGAGGGTGCGCCGACAGGCCCCTCCGGGCGCGGGGGGTGATGCGTGGGTCATGGACCGCCTCCTCCTGCAGGTCGTCAGCCGGACGGGCACGAGGCGCTCCTCGTCGACCAGCCGCTCCGGCTGTCGCCCGCTTCCCGGTCCAAACTTCGTCATAACGTTATGAGCAATGTCAACCATGGCGTGGCTGACGACGTCAGCCGCGCACGAGCGACATCCGCGGTGCTGGCCGGCACCGAGTTCCCGCCAAAGGTCCTGCCCATGCCTTGACGGAAGTACCGGTCGAAGGGAGCATCGCTGCGTTCGCGAGACTCGCGTCGCAGGAGCCGGGCACCTGCGTCCCAGGCGTCGAGGCAGCGCGGACTCATCCATCTCCTTGCACCCAGGTAGTCAGCATGCGCCGGACCCTCCTGCTCTCGGTCCTGTCGTCCCTCGCCCTCGGCGCGATCGGATCAGCGGCCCCGCCGCCGATCGACGCCGCCTCGAGTCGGGTCACCATCAGCCTGCCGACGAGGGTGACGCGGGACAAGCTCGCGAGCGCCCGCATCAGCCTGCCGGCGAACGTCGCGGCCGTGGATGGGCGGGTGCTCGTCTCGGCCAAGGCCGCGGAGGTCATCGGCGTCGCGGTGTCCAGGCGGGGCGTGGGGCTCATGCCCGTCGCCGTGACGGGTGGCTATGCCTACGGCGCCTATGGACTCAGCGCCACCAACGGTCGCACCATCGTCGATGTCGTCCTGCTGCCCAAGCGGTCGGGCAAGCTGGGCATCAAGGTGACCGTCGACTCGATGGCTGACAGCAAGGGTCGTCGCATCGGGACCGCCGGTACGACCGGCCTCTCCGCCGCCCGTACCCTGGGCGTCGCCGAGGCATCACGCGCCGCCGGCATCCGCCGGGGCTCCCGGGTCTACGGCACCGGTGCCGGTTCGGCGCGCTTCGGCATCCCCGCCGGCAACGGCCGCGTGACACCGCTGCGTGCGGCACACGGTCTGCGCAGCCTCTACGGCACCAGGCGCATCACCAAGCGCGACCAGGATTACGCGCGGCAGGCGTGGACGCTTGCCCGGGCGAGCGGCCAGGTCTGCGGCGCACCCGCCGCGACCGACCCCAACGGCGACGGCTGTGCCGACATCGTCGATCTCGAGGCGACCCTCGCCGCCACGGGCCGAACGGCTGGCCCTTCGGCCATCACCCCGGTCACGACGGTGACCAGGCCGACCGTCAAGCCCGGGCGGGGCAGCGCACCAACCACCACGACCGGCAATGAGCCGACGGGCACAGAGGTCCCGGCCGCGAGCAGCGAGCCGGTCGCCACCGACGTCCCGGCGGCGACCGATCCAACCACCCTGACGAGCGAGCCGGCGGCGACGGCCGACCCCGGCACCGGCGATGGCACGGGTGGTGCAGGCAAGGGAGCCGCGGGCAAGGCTAGCCGGCCCGGCACCGTCCACGCCGCCACGACCTCGGACGCAGCCGGTCGGACGTTCACCGTCACCAGCACCGCCGACACCCCCGACGCGTCCCGTGGCGACGGCATCTGTGCCGACACCCAGGGCCGCTGCACGCTGCGCGCCGCCATCGGCGAGGCGGACTACCGCAAGGGCGACGACCGCATCGAGTTCGACCTCTCGGGCAATGCGCCGGTGACCATCCAGCTCACGAGTCGGCTGCCGTATATCACGTCCCGGGCCGGCACCTTGACCATCGACGGCTACAGCCAGCCGGGGTCGTCCCCGAACACCGCGGAGTTCGGCTCCAACGCCGTGCAGGGCGTGGAGATCCGGGGCAACGGCAACAGCGCCAAGGAAGTAGGGCTCCTCATCACGAGCCCTGGCAACACCATCCGCGGGCTGCTCATGGACAACGTCTATCGGGGGATCATGCTCGACGGAGCCGATGCCCACGACAACCGGATCATCGGCGACTGGATCGGCTTCACACGCACCGGCGGCAACGCCGCGAGCGGCAACTTCGCGGTGGTCGTGAACACGGGTGCCAACCACAACCTCATCGGCACACCGAACCTCGCCAACCGCAATGTCCTGGGCAACTACACCCATGCCATCGAGAACTACGGCAGGGGCACGAACGCCAACATCATCCAGAACAACCTGCTGTGCATCTCGCCCACAGGCGCGCGGGCGCCCTGCGCCACGGGCATCGACCACAACTTCGGACCCAAGTACGACGTCATCGGTGGAGACGGCCGATACGAACGCAACGTCATCGGCCCTACCACGCTCCAGGGCATCGAGTACTCCCACGGCTGGAATCCCGCCCAGGCGCCGCGCGCGGACAGCTCGACGACCTACCAGCTCATCGGCAACAGCGTCATCGGCAACTGGGTGGGCTTCCGGATGGACGGCAGCTACGACCCCAACTACCGCTCGGGCCTCAACTTCTCGTCGGCCGACAATGGCCAGGGCATCAACGTCTACGACGGCTCGTTCGACAACAAGATCCTGCGCAACTACATCGCCGCCACCTACGACGGCGTCCAGATCATGGCGCCCAATGCCACCGGCAACGTGGTCCAGGGCAACGTCATCGGTGTGGCACCCGACGGCACCGCCGCTCCGCTGACCGGCTGGGGCATCAAGCTCCGCTGGGCGGCCAAGCACGAGACGATCAAGGGCAACACCATCCGCAACGCGGCCCTCGGTGGCATCGGCCTGGTCCAGAACTCGGTCTACAACGTGCGCATCAGCCGCAACATCGTGACCGACACCAACGGTCCTGCCATCTACCTGGCGCCCACCGGAGGGACCAGCACCGGCGGCGCGAACACGCTCCTGAAGCCACCCGTCATCAAGAGCGCGACCACCGACGGCATCAGCGGCACGGGCATCGCCGGCGCCCTGGTCGAGGTCTACCAGGCCACGCGACCGGCCGGACAGCAGGGGCTTCCCAGCGCGTTCCTGGGGGACGCCACGGTCAAGGGCGATGGGTCGTGGAAGCTCGCCGTCACCGGCCTCGGCGTCGACGACCGAGTCACCGCGCTGCAGATCCGCAGCGACGACAACACCTCCGCGCTCGGCAACAACGCGGCGGTGAAGCAGGCGCCTCAGGCGCCGCAGCCGGGCGACATCATCCTCTCCGACGACTTCCAGCGCACCCTGGATGGCAGCTGGGGCAGCGTCGACCAGGGAGGCGCCTGGAGCCTCACGGGCACACCAGCGGACTTCTCGGTCGATGGCGCGTCCGGACGCGTCAGCACCGCCGCAGGTGCCACGCGCGAGGTTCGCGTGAGTGTGCCCGAGGGCGCGGATGTCGCGGTCATCGGCAGCATCACCTTCGACCGTGTGCCCGCGGGGGCCAACGCCTTCGCCTACGTCCTGGCGCGTGCCAGTGGCACCAACGCCTTCCGCGCGGCCATCCGGGTCGCGACCAACGGCAAGGTGTACGCGCAGCTCAAGAAGGCGATCGGCAACGTCGAATCCAACGTCGGCTCCGAGGTCAGCGTGCCCGGCCTGACGCTCGTGCCCGGCAGCCCGATCCGCTTCCGATTGCGGGTGGTGGGCAGCGACCTGAGCTTCCGCGTCTGGGATGCCACCGGTGCCGAGCCAGCCGACTGGACGGTGACCGGTTCGGATGCCACCGCCGTGCTCCAGGGAGTCGGCAGCGTCGGCCTCCGGACCTACAGCGGGGGCGCCGTCGGCAACGGACCGGTGACAGTCGCCCTCGACGACTTCCGGGTACGCGTCCCATGAGCCTCTGACCCATCGCCCGGAGCCAGGTTCCGGGCCACCCCTCGCACATCCCAGACGCGGCGTCCGCCCCGGCGCCCGCGTCGACAGCGACGACCCGGACGCATCGCGTCCGGGTCGTCGCTCGTTCGTGTCATGGCGCCTGGGGTCGCCAGTGCCGGCCAGCCCGGCTGGGGCTGATCAGCGGTGGATACCTACCGCCGCTGCGGGCTGGTCCTGGTTCGACTCGAACTGTGAATAGGCGAGCATCGTGCCGTAGAGGCCGAGCACAGCGACGAAGGCAACGACGACGATGGTGCGGACCCGATTGGCCGACTTGCTGACCGGACGGCTCATGGTGGCTGTCGCCGCGGCGCCCTCCCAGCTGCCCTGGTCGTACTCGGTGCCTCGATATCGTTCCATGAGGGAGGCCTCTGCCGGTGCCGGGGCAGCCTCCTGGGTGGCGAGTGGGTCCCACCGGCAGGCGGGACAGATGAACGTCTCCGCGTCCAGCTGCGTTTCGCAGTGTGGACAGAAGTGCCAGTCCAAGGGTATGTCTCCAGGTTCCCGAGATCGCGAGCAGGATCGTCGATGAACATGAAGCTGCTCACGTGGATGATGTCGCCGCCACGTCTCCGTGAACGACATCGTGACTCTAGGTACCGGCTGGGTCATGCCGCGATCCCCCGGAGGTCATCCCCGTGCGGCGGTCTGGTGCGGTCCGGAGTGCTGGGCTGCCGCGGATGGTCCTTGCGGGGGCCATCCAGGGGTCCCGCCCCCACGCCCCGGTGCAGCGACCCCCAGCCACGCTTGCGATACGATGCGGGCGGTGCACGGTCGAGTCCCGACCGGTCCCAGGGAGTTCGTGGATAGCGTCGTTCTGCTGCTCAATGCGGATTACGAACCCCTCAACGTCTGTGACGTGCGGAGGGCGTTCCGCCTCGTCTTCGGAGAGAAGGCCGAGGTGATCCAGTACGACCACCACGAGGTCGTCACGGTCCGCGTCGCCTACCGGGCACCCAGCGTCATCCGGCTCCAGCATCACATCCGCCGACCTCGGCCCCGGGTCCGCCTCTCCCGACGCGAGGTGTTCGCGCGTGACGGGCACACGTGCCAGTACTGCGGCAAGCAGGTGGCCGATCTGACCCTCGACCACGTGATGCCACGTCATCGCGGCGGTGCACACACCTGGGACAACCTGGTGGCGGCGTGCAAGAGCTGCAACCACCGCAAGGGCGGCAAGACCGTGGACGAGGCGCGGATGCGCCTGCTGCACCAACCGCACGAACCGCGCTGCGATGTCTACTCCCAGTTCACGCCATACCTGACCGACCCTCGCAACGAGGCGTGGCGGGACTACCTCTTCCTGTCCGCCGGCTGAGATCGGGTCGGGGCTCATGGCGACCGCCGAGCACCGGATCGAAGCCGCCCTCCCGGAGCACGCCCGCGTCATCCTCGAGCGCCTCTGGGCGTCGGGTCATGCGGCGTACGCGGTCGGCGGCGGCGTGCGTGACGCGCTGCTCGAGCGTCCGGTGCACGACACCGACCTGGCGACGGACGCGCGGCCAGACCGACTCCTGGCGCTGTTCCCCGATGGCCATCTCGTCGGGGCGTATGGCACCGTGGAGGTCGGTCGTGCCCAGGTCACGACCTTCCGCCGCGACCACACGTATCGTGACCATCGACGACCGGACGCAGTGACCTGGACCGAGGACCTGGCCGAGGACCTCGGGCGTCGGGACTTCACCATCAATGCGCTCGCATGGGGCCGGCCCGCCGGATCGACCATGCCCGGTGGAGCCACGCTCGTGGATCCGATGGGCGGCCTGCCCGACATCGCGATGCGGCGGCTGCGCGCGGTGGGCGACCCGAACGCGCGCTTCGCCGAGGACGCCCTGCGACTCCTGCGGGGGGTCCGGTTCACCGCCACCCTCGACTTGACCATCGAGCCCGACACACTCAGCGCGATGCGCGCCCACGGGCGCGACGCTCGCTGGCTCTCCGCGGAGCGGGTAAGGACCGAACTGCGACGGATGCTCACGGAGGCCACGCCGTCGCGCTCGTTGCGCATCCTCGACGACATCGGCAGCCTCGAGGCGGTGCTACCCGAGGTCACCGCCCAGCACGGCGTGCCCCAGGCCAAGATCGCAGGGCACGACCTGTTCGATCACTGTATGGCCACGACCGACGCCGCAGCGAGCCTCCCAGGGGCCTCGGAGCGGCTCATCCTCGCCGCCCTGCTGCACGACATCGGCAAGCCCGGGACATCGGCGGATGGGCACTTCATCGGTCATCCCGAGCTGGGCGCCCGGATGGCCACGGTCGCGCTCGGGCGGCTCCGCTGGCCGAACGCCTTGACCACCGATGTCGTGGCCCTCATCCGTGAGCATATGTTCCAGTACACGCCTGACTGGACCGACGCGGCAGTCCGACGGTTCCTGCGCCGCGTCGGCCTCGAGCGCATCGATGACCTGCTGCGGCTGCGGCAGGCGGACAACCTGGGCAGCGGCCGGACACGCGAGCCTGCCGACCTCGTCGAGCTGCGAACACGGCTGGACCGGGTGCTGGCAGCAGGCTCGCCGCTGAGCCTGGATGACCTGAGCATCGACGGCCACGACGTCCTCGCTGCCGTCGATCGACCACCCGGTCCGTGGGTGGGTATCGTGCTCGAGCGGCTGCTCGAGTCGGTCGTCAACGACCCGGAGCGGAATCGCCCGGCAGTGCTCCTGGCCGATGTCCGACGCTGGGCAGCGGACGCCGACCCGGGGCGCGCGCCGGCTCCGCGGTGATGGACCCGGTCCGTCCAGGGTTCCTGTAGCCTCCGGGACGATGATCGAACTCCTGCTCCAGGCCGACCGCCTCCTGAATGTCGACCAGGTCGACCAGGCCCAGGCTACCTACCAGCGTGTCGCGGACCAGGATCCGCGGAACGCCATCGCGGTCGTGGGCCTCGCCCGTTGCGCCCTTGCCAAGGGCGACGACCGACAGGCGTATGTCCTGGCGGCCCAGGCGCTGGCCATCGACCCCGAGAACGACATGGCACGCCGCATGGCGGCACGCATGGCCGAGGTGCTCACCTATCGAGGCGAGGCCCTGCCCGACACCCGGCGCTCCACGGCACCTGGGACCGCGCAGCCCGCCGCGGCCCGAACGTCGGCGTCGACCGCGTCACCCAGGTCATCGACGTCCGGGACACCTGCCGCCAAGGCGTCCACCACTCCCACCAGCCGGTCGTGGCTGGACCGACTCAGAGGTCACTGACGATGCGCGTGCTGGTCACCGGCGGAGCCGGGTATGTGGGGAGCGTCTCGGTCGAGCGGCTGGTGGACGCCGGTCATGACGTGACCGTCCTCGATACCCTCGTCACCGGGCATCGCTGGGGGGTCGCCGATGGTGCCACGTTCGTGGATGGCAGCATGGGCGACTGCGACCTCTTGACGCGGACGTTGCGTGACCGGGGCATCGAGGCGGTGCTCCACTGCGCGGCCCGCTCGCTCGTCGGCCAGTCGATGGCCGACCCTGCGCTCTACTACCACGAGAACGTGGTGGGTGGCATCGCGATGCTCGACGCGCTCCGGGCGGCGGCCATCGACCGCATCGTGTTCTCGTCCACCGCCGCGGTCTACGGGGAACCAGAGCGGGTGCCCATCTCGGAGTCGGACCCGACGCGACCCGTGAACCCCTACGGCGCGTCCAAGCTTGCCTTCGAAGGCGCCATGCGCTGGTACGGCGTCTACGGCCTGCGCTCGGTGGCGCTGCGCTACTTCAACGTGGCAGGGGCCAGCGCACGCTTCGGCGAGCGACACGATCCCGAAACCCATCTCATCCCCAATCTCCTCCGCGCCGCAGCCGACGGCACGCCCGTGACCCTCTACGGCGATGACTACCCGACGCCCGATGGCACGCCCATCAGGGACTACATCCACGTGCTCGACCTGGCCGATGCGCATCTTCTGGCGCTGGAGTGGACGGCCACCGCCGAATTGGGCGCCTCGGAGGTCTGCAACCTGGGCTCGAATACCGGCTTCAGCGTCCGCGAGGTGCTCGCGAGCGCCGAGTCCGTGGTGGGTCGACCCATCCCCCAGGTCCTGGGGCCGCGGCGTGCAGGGAATCCGCCGAGCCTGGTTGCCGCCACCGTCAACGCCCGGGACGTGCTGGGCTGGACGCCCCAGCGCGGCAGCCTCGAAGAGATGATCGGCAGCGCATGGTCCTGGACGCGAGCCCACTGAGATGAAGCCGACCCGGGTCCCCGACGACCCGCTCGACTGGCGTCCCCAGGTGCCCCTCGTGACACGCGTCCCGGTCGCCATCAAGGACCCGATCGTCGAGCCGCTCTGGAGCGGCACCCGGGTCATCGCGCATCTCGACCCCCTGGCCGCGCCGGCGGTACGCCTGATGGACGAGCTCGGCCTGGACCTCGCCCCGGAGGAGCCCGGGTTGAGCGCCGCCATCGCTGTCTCGCTGCTGGCGCAGGACGCCATCATCGACGGCGTCCTCACCGACCAGGCGACCCGCGGCAGTGAGGGCGCGGCGATCGTCACCCAGGCCCACATGTCCATCATGGACAGCCTCATGTCGCGGGAGGCGGGTGTCGCCATCCGGCGACCCGAGTCCGATGAGCCGCTCACCGACGAAGCGTTCGTCGCCTTCGACCTATTGCGCATCGACGGTCAGTCGCTGCTGGACGTGCCTCTCCTGGAGCGGAAGCGGCTCCTGGAGAGCGTCATCGACCAAGGGCCGCTCGTCCGGGTGACGGTCTTCTGCCGCCCGCCCGCCGATCCCTGGGTCGCCTCGTGGCAGAGCGCCGGGCTGCGGGGCGCGATGCTCAAGGCCGCCAACGGCCGCTATCTGCCCGGTGATCGAACCCCGGAGTGGCGGGCGCTCACCCGGGTCGCCTCCCGGCGCTGACGCCGCGTCGCGCAGCGCCCTGGCACGCGACGTTCGCGAGCCGGCTGGAAGGCGCCCGCAAGGTCCAGCACCGCGTCCATCGGGTAAGGTGTGGCCGATGCCCGATCAGCGATTGCCACCGGCACTGCAAGAGGCGGTGGAACAACTTGGCACCGCCGACATCATGGTCGGCATCCCGAGCTACCGGAATGCGGCGACCATCGGCCATGTGGTGCGTGCCGCCCAGGCCGGCCTGGTCCAGTACTTCCCGGACCTCCGCCCGGTGCTTGTCAACGCCGATGCCGGCTCTCCCGACGGCACCGGGCGTGTGGTCGTGGACACCGAGCCCCCCGACTATGTCGAGCGGATCCTGCTCGTCCGGCCGCGCAACAAGCTCCAGCGCATCAGCCTCACCTACCCCGAGGTGGATGGCGTCGGTGGCAAGGGGGCCGCACTTCGGACCATCTTCCGCATCGCGGACGCACTCGGGGTCGAGGCGCTCGTGGTCGTCGACTCTGACCTGCGCTCCATCGTCCCGGAGTGGGTGGAGCTGCTGGCGGGGCCCATCCTCAAGGGAGGCTTCGACTTCGTGGCGCCGCTCTACAGCCGCTACAAGTGGGACGGCACCATCACCAATACCGTGACGTATCCGTTCACCCGGGCCCTCTACGGACTGCGCATCCGGCAGCCCATCGGCGGCGACTTCGGCGTTTCCGGCGACCTCATCCGGCACTACCTCGCGCAGGACGACTGGACGCCCGACGTGAGCAAGTTCGGCATCGACATCTGGATGACGACGACGGCCATCACCGGCGGCTTCGCGGTCTGCCAGACACGCCTGGGCGCCAAGGTCCACGACCCCAAGGATCCCGGCGCGGACCTGGGCCCGATGTTCAGCCAGGTCGTCGGGACGTTGCTGCGGCTCACGGACCTCCACGCCCAGAGCTGGCTGTCGGTGCAGTCGTCGCACGATGTCCCCATCTACGGCTTCGAGCGCTACGCGGATCCGCCGCCGCTCGACGTCAACGTGACCCGCCTGCTCGATGAGTTCAGCCGGGGCCTCACGAGCGTCGGTGACACGTGGCGCCGGGCGCTCTCGACCGAGACGGTGTCGCAGGTCGAACGGCTGGCCGGCGACGCGCGCCAGGAGGTCGACCGAGCCTCGCGACCGGACGCGCCGACGAGCATCGATGATGCGACCTTCGGGTTCCCGGACGATGTCTGGGCACGCGTCGTGGGTGATGTCGCTGTGGCGGCTCATGAGGCGCTGCTGCCCATCGATACGCTCGTGGCGGCGTTGGTGCCGCTCTACTTCGGGCGGGTCGCGGGCTTCGTCATCGAGACCCGCGAGATGACCACGCAGCAGGCGGAGGTGGTCGTGGAGCGTCAGGCACGTGCCTTCGAGCTAGCCAAGCCGGCGTTCGTCGCCCGCTGGCAGACGGCATCGTGAGCCGGCGATGGCGCTCGTGAGCCGGCGGGGCACGCTGCCCTCGCGCATCCTCATCCCGCTGGCAAATCCCCGGACCGCGGCGGACCTCGTGCGCATCGGTGCGGGGCTCCTGGAGCACGGCGGAGTGCTGACCGCACTGTCCATCGTGGAGGTGCCGGAGGGCATGCCCCTGTCCGAGGGTGCGACGCGCGCCCGGCAGGCACGCCGGCTGCTCCAGCGGGTGCTGGAGTTCGCGCCCGCCGGTGTGGACATGCGGACGGTGGTGCGCATCGGACGGCGCGCGGCCGAGGGGATCGTCGAGCTGGCCGCAGAGGAAGAGGCGGATCTGGTCATCTTCGGCTGGGGCGGCCGGCCGCCCGGTCGCCGCGAGGATCCCGACGAGCCGGTCTTCAGCTCCACCATCGACGAGGTCGTGCGCGACGCACCCTGCGACATCGCGGTCGTCAAGCAGCGGGGCATCACGGACGTCAAGCGCATCCTCGTGCCGGTCCGGGGTGGGCCGCACGCGGAGCTGGCGCTCCGGTTCGCGGCGGCCCTGGGACGAGCCTTCGATGCCGAGGTGGATGCGCTCCACGTGGTCGCCTCCGACCTCGACCCGACGCTCCGCTCCCAGGCCGAACGGGCGCTTGCGATGTTCGTCCGCCAGCATGCCGGCGAGACGCCCCGAACGGTCGTGACCGAGGCGATCGATGTCGGCGGTGCCATCCTCGACGCGGCCGGGTCCGCGAGCCTGGTGGTCATGGGCGCCAGCGCGGTCAGCGGCACGGAAGGCTCGCCCTTCGGCGACCTTCCCGAGACCGTCGCGCAGCAGGCCGGACCGACCGTCATCGTCGTGCGTACCCGTGAGACGCCCACACGATCCACCTTCGAGCAGCGTGCTGAGCAGGCCGAGACGCTCGAGGCTGCCGAGCGCGCCGCATCCACCGGTCGGAGCGTGCCCGCCCGGGTCGGTCGCTGGTTCGCCGAATCGAGCTTCCATCACGAGGAGTTCTCCGACCTCAAGCGTCTCCTGGAGCTCAAGGAGAAGCAGGGCCTGACCATCTCGGCCGTGCTGCCGACACTGAACGAGGCGGAGACCATCGGGCCCATCGTGCGAGCGGCGCGGACGGAGCTGATGGAGCGCATCCCGCTCATCGACGAACTGCTCGTCATCGACTCCGAGTCGGACGACGACACGCGGGCCATCGCGGAGGCGGAGGGTGCCCGCGTCGTTCGGCATCCCGAGGTGCTGCCACGGTACGGCTCCTATCGGGGCAAGGGCGAGGCCCTCTGGAAGAGCCTCTATGAGACCTCGGGTGACCTCGTCGTCTGGTCGGACACGGACATCCGGGACTGGCATCCGCGGTTCCTGTACGGCCCGCTCGGGCCGCTGCTCACCGAGCCCCGCATCGGCTATGTGAAGGCGTACTACCAGCGCCCCATCGTGCAGGACGGCCAGATGAAGGAAGGCGGCGGCGGCCGGGTCACGGAGCTCGTTGCGCGGCCGCTCATCAACCTCTTCTACCCGGAGCTGTCGGGCTACATCCAGCCGCTGGCGGGCGAGTACGCCGGTCGGCGGGAGCACCTGGAACGGATCCCCTTCTTCACGGGCTACGCGGTGGAGATGGGACACCTCATCGACCTGCTCGAGCGGTTTGGGCTCAATGGCTTCGGACAGGTCGACCTGGACATCCGTATCCATCGCAACCAGGAGCTCGAAGGGTTGTCGAAGATGAGCTTCGTCATCCTCCAGGCGGTCATGAAGCGCCTCGAGGAGCGTCGGCGGGTGCGCCTCTTCGCGGAGCTGGGATCGACCATGAAGCTGCCACGCTCCGGCCCCAACGAGCTGTCGCTGGAAGTGATCGAGCTGGCGGACGCGGAGCGACCGCCGATGGTGCGCATCCCCGAGTACCGCGAGAAGCGTGGCCTCGACGCAGGCTGACCGTGGCTGACCCGTCGGCTCTGCGGGTGCTCGTGGCGCCCGACTCGTTCAAGGGGTCGCTCACGTCCGTGGCGGTCGCCCGAGCCCTCGCCGATGGCTGGTCGCGCGGCCGGCCCACGGACGTTGTGTCACTGGCACCGCTTGCCGACGGCGGCGAGGGGACGCTCGACGCGGTCAGCGCGGCGGGCGGCTGGGGGACGCTGCCGGCCGCGGCGCGCGACCCGCTCATGCGACCGATCGATGGGCGCTTCCTGCGCCAGGGCTCGCACGCGGTGGTGGAGTTGGCGACCGCCTCCGGCTTGTCACGCGTCAGCGCCGCCGACCGCGATGGGGTGGTCGCGACGACATTCGGCACGGGCCAGATCCTGGCCGTGGCCATCGGGCTCGGTTGCCGGGAGATCGTCCTCGGCCTCGGTGGCAGCGCCACCACGGACGGCGGATCGGGGTTGCTGGTCGCGCTCGGCGCGCGCCTCTTCGACGCCCAGGGGGTCGACCTCGCGATGGGCGGCGGCGCCCTCGGGGAGCTCGCGCGGGTCGACCTCGATGGACTGTCGCCGGTCCTCGCGGAAGTCCACATGACCATCGCCTCGGATGTCTCGAACCCCCTGCTGGGCCCCACAGGTGCTGCCGCGATCTACGGCCCCCAGAAGGGACTGGACGCCGCTGCCGTGGCGCGACTCGACGGCCATCTCGCGCGGTATGCGGACCTGTTGCGGGCGGAGACCGGCCTCGACGTCCGGGATGTGCCGGGCGCGGGCGCTGCGGGTGGCACGACCGCAGCGCTGCTGGCCATCGCCGGGCGGTTCGCTTCGTTCACCATCCGCCCCGGCATCGACGTGGTGATGGAACTCACCGATTTCGATGCCCGCCTTGCGGACAGCGACCTGGCCATCAGTGGCGAGGGCCGCATCGACGCCCAGACCGCGTTCGGCAAGACCTGTCTCGGTGTCGCGAAACGGGCCGCCGCGGCCGGCGTGGGCTGCGTCTGCTTTGGCGGCGGCGTCACCCCGGAAGGCGAGGCTGCCCTGCGCTCCGTGGGCGCCACCTCGTTCCCCGTGATCGAGGGGCCGATGACCGTGGAGGCGGCGATGGCCGCTGGTGCCGCACCCCTGGAGCGCGCCGCGGAACGCGTGGCGCGGCTGTGGGCGTGGTAACGGATATCGACCGGGATCGTCGAGCTTGCTCGAGGAGCCGTGGGGAGCGGCGTAGAGACCCAGCCACGCTCGATCGCGAGGACGATGAGCTGGGTCCGACTTGCGACGCTGAACCGCGCGAACAACCGTGACATGTGGGCGTCGATGGTGCGTACGGAAATGCCAAGCAGGCAGCCGATCTCCGCGCTCGATCGACCCCTGGTAACCAGGTGCATGATCTCCAACTCGCGCCGGGATGGCGGATGATGAGTCTGAGTCGATGACGGGAAGCGAGTACCACCGCTGACGGCCACGTGGATGGCCGAGACGAGCGACGCGACATCCTCGCTCTTGGACACGAAGGCCGATGCGCCCGCTGCCTCGGCCAGACCGATGAGGTACGGCGCGTCGAACGAGCTGAGGATGACGACCGAGCAGCGGGAAGCGACTGCGGCGCGCATCTCAGCGGAGACATGGGCGGCGAGGGTCGATCCTGCGTCCGCGGGCACAGGATCGACCACAAGGACATCGGGCCGGGTTAGCGCAGCGTTCCCGACATGATCAGACAGGGTGGCCAGGACATCCACGATCTCGAACCCGCTGGCCGAGACACTCGGCGAGGCTCTGCGCAACCATCACGTCGCGTTCGATCACGACGACGCGAGTCCTCCGACCTGCTCGTCGGCACGTGTACCGCGGCGCGGTCACGGCACTCCTCGACTCGCCAGGTCACCTGCCCGTTCACTCGTCACAGTGGGCTGGCAACTGCTTCTGGTAGTCCACCAGGATCACCATGTGATTCCCCTTGGAGATTCCCTCGTCCAGGTAGCCGGTCGTCGGGGCGATGTCGGTTTGGTACGACTTGGTGCCAGGGCCGTTCTCGATCTGCCAAGTCACCTCGTAGCCCATCGCCTTCAGGATAGGGGCAGCCTCCGAGGGAACCATGTTGCGGAGCGACGTGCAGTACAGAGCCCCACCTGGCGTGAACAGGCCGGAGTCATGCCAGCCGTGGTCCACGAGTTCATGGGCCACGGCACCGCCGCCGAAGGCCAGAACGAGGGCCGCACTCGCAACGAGCAGCCATCCGCGTGGTCGACCACGCCGGCGCGCGACCGGCATGGGAGCCGCCGGTGGCATCGTTGCTTCCAGCCGCAACATGCGATCCATGATCTCTTCGTCGCTGACAGCGTTCATCAGTCACTCCTTCGTGCGTAATCGGTCGCGCAGATGCTGCTTGCCGCGACTCAACCAGCTGGCCACAGTCCCGCCGGGGACGCCGAGCTGCTCACCGATCTCAGCGTGGGTATAGCCGCCGAGGACGTTCAGGACGAGGGCCACCCGTTCCTCTCGCCTGAGGGCTCCGAGCGCCTCCCAGAGGTCCGGGTCCACGGTTGTCTCGCTAGGGACTTCGTGACCGTCGAGCCGCGACCAGGGGTGGCGCCTGCGGCGGCGGATCTCATTGAGGGCCAACCGGGAGCCGACGACCTCCAGCCACCCGCCGAGATCGTCCCGCCGGATCGTGTCCCAGGCCTGCCACGCGCGGGTCAGTGTCACCTGTGCCAGGTCCCGGGCCTCCTCCGGGTCTCGGACCATGAGGTTGAGACGAGCCAAGAGCCGGGGATAGCGGACCGCAACACATGCCTCGAAGTCCGCCTTCGAGACCGTGATCGCTGGGTCGGTATCAATGTCCATCACTTCATATACACCGTGGCAAGCCAGATCCATGCAGCACAGGCTCTTGTGTGAACACGGTGGGTACGGGCATGCAGAAGGCACGGAGCGACGGTGGCTCCGTGCCTCGCGCGTGAAATTGATAGTGCTACGGCTTGAACTGGAGCGACCGCGTCCTGTCATTCATGGCGCCAAACGTCGCACAATTTGGTAGACAGTTCCGCTGCGCACCCTCGTAGCCTGGGTCCTCGAAGTGGTAGAAGCGATCACAACTCGACTTTCCCTTGGCCGACGAGATCCGATTCTGCCAGTCACTGTTGATGCTGGAGATGTTCCAGGCCACGCCGGGGCCACAGTCCGCGGAAGCCTCCCATAGTTTGGTGCCGGCACTGTCGTCGTAGTTGGAGTTGTCCCAGTCCTCGCCAATGAGGAAGGACGATGCTGCGCCGATCGGTCCCTCCACTGTGTCCACGAATGCCATAGCAGCGTAGGTGCTCGTCGTGATGGGCAGGTTGACGGCACCGCCCGTTGCCTCCCGCAACGCTTCCACGAACGTGGGGAAGCAGGTCTCACTAACCACTCGCGCTTCGTCGCTGCCAGGGCGAATGTGCTCCAACTTGGCAACGCAGTGATTACCACTACCAATAGTGGTGCACGACTGGGCCGATACACCAGCGGGTACCGAGAACGCAAGCAGAGCGAGTACGCTCGCTGCCACAGACGCGTTACGCAGGAACATGATGACAACCTCCTGGTCCGTCCCACGGGCCGAGCCCTGACGTCCCAGCGTCTACCTTGCTCACCTACCGTAGGCTCGTCACCAACGGTGCTCCTCGGCAACGCCAGTAGACAGGCAAGGAATTACCTGATGGGCGCTGCGTGTGGGACATCGGCGAATGCCGGGATAGGTCCGACTACCATAAGCACGTCACTGGTCAGATGGAAGGTACCCATGCAGGATCGGACGGTCATGGCCAGCAAGTTCAGGCTCGCTGCCTGGCACCCCTCGCTCAGGTCGAGCTGGACCGGGTGCCGCTGGTCATCACCAAGCGGGGTCGGCCCGTCGCGCGCCTGATGCCCATCGATAACGCACCCAGCGGTCGGCCCACGCTCGGCTCTGTCCGTCTGGTGGCGGACTCGGACGCTGCGTACTACTCCACGGAGGAGCCCTTGGGATCGCCCCGGTGATCCTTGCCCTGAAGGTCAGTCGCTGATCCTGACGATCCCCGGGACGTGATCGAAGCCTCGGTCGAAGGTCATGATCCGGTCGACCCCTCGGCGGCGCATCACCGCGACGTGGATGGCATCCCGCGCCGAGAGCCGGGCCCCCAGGACGATGTCCCTGGCGAGTTCCACGTCTGCCCGCTCGATCGGAAACACCTGGTCGACGATCTCGATGATGGTCCGCATCGCAGGCTCGACCGCGTCGAGTCGATGGATCGACACGTACCGATGCAGGATCTCCTGGAGCACTTCTGCGTCGGTGACGAGCGCGTCGCCGTCAGCCGCCGCGCGTTCCAACAGGCCGCGAGACCTGCGCTTGTGGGCATCGTCACCGCCAACCAGGTACATCGGGACATTGGCGTCGACGAAGATCACTCCGGCAGGGGTTCCAGATAGCCGCGCTCGGTCTCCTCGAGCATCTGCTCGATGTCCGGCGCGGGGAAGGAGTATTGGGACGCTTCGCGGATGACCCGAAGCTTGCGCTCGATCTCCCCGCTGCCCGCTGTGTCCCGGGCGACTCGAAGGGCATCCCGGACCCAGGCTGCTGTCGTCTGATGGCGCCGCTTGGCCAGACGCTGGATCTCCGCCAGCTCCTCTTCGTCCAGCAGCACCTGTAGTCGCTTGCTCATGGCCAGGAGGCTATCTGACTCATCGGCATGAGTCAACGTCGGCCGCCGACGGAATGGCCGACCCGCTCGCCGGTCGCAGTGACCGACGAGCGGAGCGTGCGTGGTTTCAGCGGTTGGCGGCGACCGGCTGCCAGTCGAAGGCGCCGCCCAGCCACGTCACCGGGCTCGCGGTACCGGTCGTGGGATCCACGAAGGCGGCCACGCCATCCGCATCGCGGACGGTCAGGATGACCGTCCCATCGGGTGACCAGCCGCTGTAGAGCCCGGCGGGATCCGGCTCGGGGCTCGTAGCCACGGTGGCTGCGCTACCGTCCACGGTCGCGATCGCGACCTGGTGATCGTTGCCGGTCCGGATGACCATCGACAGGCGAGTTCCGTCGGGGGACCACGTTGCCCCGTCCTCGTCGTCGGATCCCACCGCGTATTCGATGACGCGGTCGTTCGATCCGTTCGCGTCGAGGACATGATTCCGGGTGTTCGGGCCGCCGAACATCTGCCGATGACCCGGACCGAGGTCCACGCCCTGGGTGTACGCGATCCTGGAGCCGTCCGGGGACCAGGATGGCCACATGAGGTCGTGGATGCCGCGATCGCCGGCGTAGAACGCGGACGTGCTGTCCGACCGGATGATCGGCGCACCCAACGTGCCGCCAGCAACGCTCACTGGATAGAGGGTCGTGCCCTCGGATGTGTATGCCCGCACCAGCAGCGACGTCCCGTCGGGGGTCCACGACGCGTCCGTGACGGGCACGACGAGCATCAGCTGGCGCATGTTGGTCCCATCCGCGTTCACCAGGCTGACTCCGGGTTGCCCTTCGATGGTGGAGGGGATGGCGAACCGGGAACCATCGGGAGACCACCAGAACCCCTGCGGGTCGCTCAGCGGCGCCTTGGTGACCTGTCGGATGTTCGACCCGTTGGCGTCGGCCACCATCAGGGATGTCGCGCCACCGACGGTGCGCCAGAAGGCGATCTGCCTGCCGTCGGGCGACCAATCGGGTCCATCATCGACTGCCTGTGAACCACCGATCAGCAGCTTGGGGTCGCCGCCCTTCGGATCCACGACCCAGATGTCGCCGGCGCGCGAGAAGGCGATGAGCCCGTTGTGCCATGGGACGGCGACCGTCCCCTGGAAGAGGCCGAGTCGGGAGAGGACCGGGACGGCCGCGACCGCCGCAAGGAGCGCAACGATGAGTGCCAGACCGACCGCGATGAGCCGCATCGACGGCGCCAGCATCGGTCGTCGGAGTGTGATGGTCATCGGGAGCCACCTTTCGAGGCTGGCCCAGGACCGTCGCTGCTGGGTTCGTCGGGTCCGCTCCAGGACCGCACCGAGGTAGGCGGGAGCGGGTGGCGGGTACGGATCGTCGAGCCAGGCCATGAGCCGGCGGTCGAGGTCGTCGCGCTCGTTCATGCGGGACGACCGCCTGTCAGCTCGTGCCGGGATCGGCTGTCCGCATCGAGCGTCGCGCGCAAGGCCTGGGTCGCCCGGTGGAGCCGCGACTTCGCGGTTCCCAGCGGGATCCCCATGGCTGCGGCGGCATCGGGCAGCGGCAGACCCAGGTAGTAATGCAGGACGATGACGGTGCGATGCTCCGGCTCGAGGCGGCGGAGGCCGTTCTCGAGCTGGTCCCGGTCCGCCAGCGCGGACTGGTCGTCAGGCACCGTGTGGGGAAGGATCTCGGGCACGGTGACCTCGATGCTCCGACGCTTGACGTGGCGGAGCTCATCGCGACACGCGTTGAGGAACAGCCGGTTCAGCCAGGCGTCGAAGTGATCGATATCACGGAGCGTGGGCAGGTCCCGCCAGCACCGGACGAGCGTCTCCTGGACGGCATCCTGTGCTCGATCGGGATCCCGGAGGATGAGTCGCGCGGCGGCATCAAGCCGGCCGATCGTCGCGCCAGCGAGCACGGAGAAGGCGTCATGATCGCCCTTCCGCGCTCGAGCCACGAGATCCCGCTGCACGGCAGTCCTCTGCTTCGGGAGCGACCTGGGTGGTCGCGTCTGAGCATATGGCGGACCTGGTCGGTGAATTGTTCCCGATTCGCTCAGCGCGCCGCTTGCCGTCCCTTCGGCCAGTATGTGCATGGTATGGTATGTGCATGTACTCAGAACGAACGCAGGTCCTGCTATCGCCGGAGCAGCTCGAGCGACTCAAGCGATTGGCGCGTCGCGACGGCCGCTCTGTCGGGGCGGTCATCCGCGATGCGGTCGACGCCTTCACCGTCGGGTCAACCGACCGGCGCCTCACGGCGATCGAGCACTTGTTCACGCTCGAGGCGCCAGTCGACGACTGGGAGGTGATGAAGGCCGAGATCCTGCGGGGCGCGATCGGCGAGTCATGACCGCGTTCATCGACACGGCGGTGTTCATGTACGCGGGCGGCGCGGACCATCCGTTCCGCACGCCGTGCCGGACGATCCTGCGGAGGGCCGCGATGGGCGAGCTCGCAGCCACGACATCCACCGAGGTGGTCCAGGAGATCCTGCATCGCTACCTGTCCATCCGACGACCCCAGACGGGTCTGGAGATGGCGACCGACACGTTGGACACGTTCGCGCCGGTGCTGCCTATCACTCATGCGGTGATGCGTCGCCTTCCCCCGTTGGTGACCCGCTACCCGGGCTTGAGTGCGCGGGACCTGATCCACGTGGCCACGTGCCTCATCGAGGGCATCGAGGTCATCATCTCGCCGGACCGGGCCTTCGACCAGGTCCAGGAGATCCGCCGACTCGATCCGGTCGACGTCGCCAAAGGCTGAGCAACGCCTTCCTGACCCGCGGCCGCCGTGATGCATCGACGCGACTCACAGACAAAGTCCCGGCCGGCGCCCCACGCCCGCCGTCCCGGGATGCGATGATCGAGCGGATGTCCGAGGCCCGCATGCCCGCCACTCCCGGCACGGCTCCGAAGCGCGCCGCCGCCAAGCAGCGCAAGCCGGTCAAGCGCAAGCCTCCGGACTCCGCCAAGGCATGGGCGAAGCGGCTGGCCAGGACGCGACCGGGCCTGGTCCCGTTCGTGATGGACGCGCTTGCGGCGCGCTACGGCACACCCGTCTGGGCGCGGGTCCATGACCCGACGAGCGAGCTGGTGCTCACGATCCTCTCCCAGAACAGCGCGGACGTGAATGCCGAACAGGCCTTCGAGGGCCTGCGGACGCGCTTCCCCGGGTCACCCGTGCCCGGTTCGCCGGCGCCCACGTCGCAGGGCGATGGGCGGGTCAATCGACCCGGCTGGGGCGGCATCGGCCTCCAGGCAGCCGTCGCCGAGCCGGATTGGGCGGCCGTGGAGCAGGCGCCCGTCGAAGAGCTCGTCGACGCCATCCGCTCAGGTGGGCTCGCCCAGCAGAAGGCGCCCAGGATCCAGGCATCGCTACGCACCATCCGCGAGCAACGGGGCGACTACTCGCTGGAATTCCTGGGGGACATGGCGGCACTCGACGCGCGTGACTGGCTGACCGTCATCGACGGCGTCGGGCGCAAGACGGCTTCGGTGGTGCTCCTGTTCAGCTTCGGCACGCCGCTGATGCCCGTCGACCGCCACGTCGAGCGCGTCTCGAAGCGGATCGGGCTGATGCCCCCCAAGGCGACCGCCGATGAGGGCCACGAGCAGTGGCTCGCGATGCTCGAGCCGGACCAGATGTACGCGGCTCACGTCGGCATCATCAGCCACGGCCGACAGACGTGCCATGCGCGGAACCCGCTCTGTGACGCGTGCCCCATCGCGCCCCGATGCCGCTACATTGACCGGCGCGCGCCCTGACGGGACCCAGACCGCGTCCAGCGCCGGAGGAAGCTGCCCTGATGACCCAGCTCGCCCAGCTCATCGACGAGTTCCTGGAAGAAGAGTGGGAGCTCTCGCCCGTGACCGCGTCCTCGCTCGGGTTGACCGAGTACGACGCAGGCATGGACGATCTCTCGGCCGAGGGATTCGCGGAGCGGGAACGTGATGCCCGTCACTTCCTCGATCGCTTCTCGGCCGTGCCTGACGCGGACCTGACGGCGGAGGAACGCATCGATCGCGACCTCGCGCTGGCCATGCTGCGCGGCCGGCTCATCACCGCCGAGTGGCAGGGCTGGAAGCGGGACCCGCTGACCTATTCCGGCCCGGCGCTCAACGGCGTCTTCCTCCTCTTCCTCCATCGCCTTCGACCTGACCAGGAGCTTGTCGATGCCGCCGTCACGCGGCTGGCCCAGATCCCGACCGTCTTCGCCCAGGGCCGTGTCAACCTCGATCCGGCCCTCGCGCATCCACTCATCGTCGAGCGCGCGCTAGCATCGGCGCGGGCGGGGGCCCGCTACGTGCGGGACCTGCTGCCGACGGAGGTTCAGGCCGTCGAGCTATCCGAGCGCCTCCGGAGCGCGGGGGTCGCGGCGGGGCAGGCGTTCGACGACTGGGCCACGTTCCTCGAGGGCTTCGCGCCCACTGCCCGCGGCACCTGGGTGTTCGGCGAAGATCGGTACACCCGCACACTCCAGCAGCGCGAGGCCCTCGGGTTCGACGCCCGGGGTCTTCGTGACCACGGCCAGCTCGAGCTCGATCGCCTCGACGCCGAGATGTCGGAGCTGGCCGAGCGGATCGCGGGAACCCGTGACTGGCGTGAGGTCATCGAGACCTCCGCCCGGGACCACCCGCTGACCGAGGAATTGATGCGCCAGGCGTATGAGGTCTGGACGGCGCGCGCGCGCGACTTCCTGGGCGATCGCGGCCTCGTCAGCCTCCCCGACGGTGAGGAGTGTCTCGTCGAGCCATCACCCGTGTTCCAGCGGCCGGTGCTCGGGGTCGCCTCGTACATGGCGCCGCCGGCGTTCTCCGAATCGGTCACGGGCCATTTCTTCGTGCCCTTCGCGCCCGATGGGACCTCCGACGACGAGGTCGACGAGCGGCTGTCGAGCAACAGCCACGGGGTGATTCCCACGGTGTCCGTGCATGAGGCCTACCCGGGTCATCACTGGCACCTCGTGATGCGCCGGATCCATGCCACCAAGCTGCGCCGGGTACTGTCGACCCCCTACTTCACCGAAGGCTGGGCGCTGTACTCGGAACGGGTCATGCGCGAGCAGGGCTTCTTCGATGATCCCTTCGCCGAGCTCCATCATCTCGAGGCGAGCATCTTCCGGGCGGCCCGCATCGTGGTCGACACGAGTCTGCATCTGGGCGAGATGAGCGTCGACGAGGCCATCGACTTCCTCCAGCGACGGCTGGCGATGGCGGAGCCGACCGCTCGCGCCGAGGTCGGCCGCTATTGTGCCTGGCCGACCCAGGCATCGTCGTACCTCACAGGCTGCCTCGAGATCCTGCGTATCCGCGCACGCTGGCTCGACGCGCGCGGCCTGGCGGATGTGCCAGCGGGCGACCTGGAGCCGGCGGTCCTGCGCGAGTTCCATGACGCCATCGCCTCCTCGGGCGCCCTGCCGCTGGGTCTGGCCGAGCGGGTGATGCTCGGTAGGTGATGGTCGACCGCTGATGCCCGGCGGCTGATGCCTGGGCCGGGCTGCCGTGGCCGGGGCGCGGCACCTCTCCGCGTCAGCGTGCGAGCGCGACGACCAGGCTGACGGCCAGCACGCATAGCACGGCCATCGCGGTCCAGGCGCTGCGTGGCTCATGTGCGACGGCATACTCCACGCTCGTGGCGACGAGCGCCACGACCGGTGTCGCGATGATGGCGACCACGCCCAGCGATGACCAGCCCCAGGCCTCCAGCCGCGACACGGACGCCAGGATCCCCGGCACGTCTGTCAACTGACCCGCGCCCCTCGACCCACCGAGCAGCTCGACGATGATAGCGACGGTGAAGCAGGCGCCGCTGATGAGGGCGCCGCACGTGAGACCCACGCGAGTGGCCCGGTCACTGGGCCGCGTCAGGACCACAGCACCCTCCCGAACATCTGTGCCGCGAAGAACAGTGCTACGCCCACGAACGCGAACCGGAGGACCTCCTGGGAGGCCCGCATCGACAGCCGCGCACCCAGCCTCGATCCGAGGAGCACGCCGAGCGCGACCGGGGCCGCGACCAGGGGATCGAGCCGCCCGGATGCCGCGTTGACCATCGCGCTAGCCGCGGCCGTGGCACCCAGCATGTAGGTCGACGTGGTCGTGGCGACCCGCAGCGGCACGCCCATCACGACGCTCATCGTGGGCACGTTGATGACGCCGCCGCCGACACCCAGCAGCCCACTCACGTTGCCCGCCAGGAACGAGATCGCGGCACCCGGGCCCAGCCGCCGCGCGCGATACTCCACGTGCTGCCCGGTCGTGGGCTCGCGGTAGCTGGATACCAGGCCATCGGCCGTGTCCTGGGCCGTGACCGCGCGATGTATCGAGGGACCAGCCCGGATGCCACGCAGCATCTGGACGGCCACGAGCAGCAGCAGGGTCCCGAACGCGGTCGCGAGCACACGTGCGTCGACGTATGAGCCGGTGACGCCGCCGGTCAAGCCGCCCGCGGCCGTGGCCACCAGGAGGAAGACACCCAGCCGCCGGTCGGCGATACCGCTCGCAAGGAACCGCGGCGATGCGCTCACGGACGTGGCGATGACCCCGATGAGACTCGCCGCGATGGCGACCCTGATGTCGTAGCCCAGGAGGGTGGTGAGTACGGGCACGATGATCAGACCGCCACCGATGCCGACGAGCGACCCGAATCCGCCCGCGACCATCGACGCCACGAGCACCGGCAGCAGATCGGACACGCAGCGAGGATGGCACGCGCGACCACTGCCCGTCGGCGGTCTCGATCAGGGAGCCACGAGCCATCCGTGGAGCACGCTGCCTCGCCGTGTCAGCACGAACCAGCCAGCGTCATGTGCCGCTACTCCGACCACCGTCGGCGGGTCGGAGCCGGCTTCCGCGTCGGACCGTTGGGCGACCCAGTCGCCACTGCCGTCCCACGTCCACGCCCGATAGGCATCGGTGGCCGTCGGCGAGCCGAAGGCGCCCAGGCCAACGCCGCCACCCACGATCAAGGCCGGCGTTGGCACCTTGGGCACGCTGGAACCGGAGACCACGCGCCACCCCGAGCCGCTGCGCTGCCACAGCTGGGTCCCCACCCAGATGGCCTCGGTGTCGTCGTCAGACCGCTCGATGCCCACCTGGGTCCCGGCCGACGCGTTCGTCCGCTGCGGGCCGCCCCATGTCGTGCCATCCGTCGATGTGACCAGGAATGCGTTGGAGCCCGACTGGCCGACCGCGATGAACCGGTCGGTGTCGACGGTCATGTCCGTGATGCCGGACTGGCCGATCGAGCCGGCCTCCCAGGTCCGCCCGTCGGTCGAGACCCAGACCTTGCCGGATGGCGCCCAGACGATGATGCCCGCGGGCCCCGCGGTCATCGTGAGGTCCTCGCGCGTGGTCCCGAGGAGAGCGGATGGGTCCGGCGACCGGGCCCAGGTGCGTCCGTCGGGCGAACCCCAGATCGCCCGCTGCTGGCCGGCCTCCACCGAGATATCCGCGCCCACCACGAGCATGCCCGGTCCACCGAGGGCACCACTCAGGGGCACGCTGCCACCAAACACGTTCGACGGCTGGGCGGCGGCCTGCCAGGTGACCCCGTCAGCCGAGACCCACACCAGTGGATCGGCGGTGGACCGTTCGAGCCCGAACGCGATGAGCCCACCATCCGGTCCGGGCATGACACTGAGGACGCTCCGGCCGCCGAAGGCATCCCCCAGGTCGACCCAGTCCCCGCGCACCGTCGACGCGGTGCTCGGGAGCGGCGCGGGCGACGTCCGGACGACGCTGGTCGGCAACGTCGGCGCCGGCTGCACCGGCGCTCGGAATCGATCGACCACCGCGCCCGCGACATACGAGCCAGCTACCAGGACCAGGGCGAGCAACGCCGCGACCAACGGCCAGCGCAGCGGCGACCGCCGTCGGGACCGACGCGTCGCGGCATCGATGACAGTGTCGCGAACCGCAGCCGGGGCGGCAAGGTGCGGGACGGCCGCCAACCGGACCGCGTCGTCGCGCAAACCGCGGATCGTCAGACTGCAACTGTCGCAGCGCGCCAGGTGCGACCGCAGGATCAGCTGCTCGTCCGCTGACGGCTCGAAGTCGATGGCTGTGGCGGCCAGATCCAGGCACCGCTCGTGGTCGCCCTGCGACGGCTGTCGGTTCATGACTGGCCGCCCATATCGGGGTCGAGCCGTAGTACCTGTTCCCGGAGCCGGATGCGGGCGCGACACAGAAGGGTCCGCGTCGCGCCCTCCGAGCGGCCCAGGACCGAGGCGATGTCACGGCCCGCGAAGCCATGCGCGGAGAGCAGCAGGGCCGTCCGGTCGTCGGTGGGCAGCTTCGCGAGTGCCCGCTGGACGATGTCCTGTCGTTCATGGCGGACGATCTCCTGCTCCGGGCTGTCCGCTGACCCCCGGATGGCGATCACGCCCTTGAACCGCTCGGCGACCACCATCCGCCGACCTCGGCTCGTCACCAGGTTCGTCGCGACGGTGTACAACCAGGCGCGGATGTTCTCAGGCGTCCGACCCGCCTGGATCTCACGCAGGAGCCGGATGAATGTCTCCTGGGTGAGGTCCTCCGCGACGTCCGGGTGGCGCGTCGCGGCGCGCAGGTAACCATGGATGTCACGCTGGTACGCGTCATAGGCCTCGATGAGGGCATCCGAGCCTGCTGCGGCGTGCCCCTCGACATGGACCGGGGTCGGACGTGGCCCGCCCAGGAGCGAGACGCGAGGTTCGGCGTCGGCCACCCACTGTTCGCTGCTCACGGGCGTGGAGACGTCCGGTTCGTCGGATCGTTGCAGCTCGTGGGCGGACGCCGGCGCATCGGCCGATGCCAGGACCACGCCGGTGTCCCGGGCACCGGGTGTGCCCTCCACCGGGCGGGACCGTCCGAAGCGTGTCACGGGGCGGCCATGCTACTGCTGCGCTTGATTGTGGGCGAGATCGGGGAGGGATCGTGGATGCAGCGCGGCGTCCGACCGGATCTCGTGGACAAGATGGGTTGTGCCGACCGACGCACGGCCGTATGTTTGCTCTTGCCCGGAGGGGCCACGGAAACGACCGGATCGCAGGACGCAGGGGTTTACTCCAGCGAAGCGTGACACCGGAGTGGCTGAGGTTCATCCGGGCGCTTCTGTGTCCGTTGCGCTCTGCAGCGGTGCCGCATCGACGATGGGGCAGTCGTCCCGCATTCGGCACACGGCGGGCCACCCCGGCCCGGCCACCCGCTCACCGGGTGAGTGCGCCGACGTGCCGTGAGCGCCCTGGATGCCGTGATCCCTCGACCCGCGCGGCGGGTGACCTGCCCGCTCGCCGGGTGACCTGCCCGCTCGCCGGGTTAGATCGCTGATGTTCGACGGCCATGCCCCGAGTCGGGGTCCCTCGCCGTCCCATTCGCCCTCTGGGCGGGTCGGACACGGCCGGTTCCATTCCTGCGTCGCGCGGCATCGGACGGGCTCCGCTACCCGTCCGATGTACGATCCGGATCGTGCACACACCGCCCGCGATCGACGACACCATCCCCGCTCCCGACCTGTCCGTGATGGACGCACCCGTGCGACGGCTGTACGAACGCATCGCACCCGCTCTCCGGACAGCGACTCCGGACGTGTCGGCCGTCGCGGCGGCGATGATCGACGTCGCCAGCGATCACGACTATCTGGCCCACCGCATCGGTGAACTTGACGGGCGCAGCGGCTCGATCGGTCTATACGCGCCGCCACGTGGGCCACGGCTGATGCTCGTCCATCGTCGCGAGGGCGAGATGGGCGCCATCCACGACCACGGCTGCTGGGTCGCCCTGGCGCCCATCACGGGTGTCGAGACCCATCGGCATTTTCGGGTGCGCCTTGATGCCCAGCAGGTCGCTCGCCTGGAGCTCGCGACCGAGCAGGCGATCGAGGCCGGCCAGTCGGTCACGATGCTCCAACCCGATGACACGCACTCACACGGTCACGTGGCGGGCTTCGGGGATCCGGCCTACGTCCTGATCATGACCGGCGACAACCAGCGGTTCTTCCGTCGGACCGAGTGGGACACCGCGACCGGGCGCTCACGGGCGCTCGACCCAGGCGACGGCGGACGCTGGATCGATTCGGAGCCGTTCCCGCTCGGCTGAGACCCCGCTGGCGGTTCGCGCCACTAGCCGCTGGCGGTTCGCGCCACGAGCCGCTGGCGGTTCGAGTCACGAGCCGCCGGCCACCTCGGGGACACTGACCGCCGAGGGCGGCGGGGTGACCGCGGTCGTCCTGGCCCGTCGGATCGTGGCCACGACACCATCCGACCAGCGTAACGACGGCCGCTCCACGAGCACCCAGGAGACGCCCGCGATGAGCGCGGTCAGGGTCAGGGCGAGCGCGATGCCGGGGATGCCCGTTACGCCGTGTCGCTCGACGGCCCGCATGACATCGACATGCCACAGGTAGATGGCGTAGGAGGCGACGACACCGATCGTGGCGAGCATGGCCACCGAACGCGGGACGGACTCGAACGAGCGCGCCGCGAATGGCAGGAGGAGCGCCGCACCAAGGGCCGCGACCAGGTCGAGCGTGCCCATCTCGAGTACCGCATCCTGGGCCCCGCCGAACGAGACCACGAGCAGCATCACGCCCACGCCCGCGACGCGCTTCCGAGCCAGCCGGTCCATGAGCCGGGGCGCGCGTGACGCGATGAGCGCAACGGCGATGCCGGGGATGAACGCCCATAGCTCCGCGGGCAGCATCAGCGGCGGCAGCGGTGATGCCATCGCGGTGGGCGAGGCGCGCAACCAGAGCATGTGACCGACCAGCCACGACGCAAGCCCGACACAGCAGAGGATGAGCAGCCCTCGGCCAAGCTTGCGACCGCTCGCCCAGAGCAGGCCCATGGCCAGGGGCGGCAGGCAGAGATAGAAGACCATCTCGATCTGGAGCGACCAGGCGACGGGCATCATCGTCAGCTCGGGCGCCCCGGGCTGCTGCAGGAAGAGCGCGTACCGGACGGGATCGTCGAGGAAGGCGCGGCTGCCGGACAGGATGGAGATACCCACGAGCGCCAGGAGGTAGGCGGGCAGGATGCGCGCCAGCCGCCGGATGCCATAGATGCGCAGGTCGACCGGGCCTCGCAGGAACGGTGGCGCGAGCAGGAAGCCCGACAGCACGAAGAAGACCTGGACGCCATGCCGCCCCGACTCGACCACGTGCGACAGCGGCCCGGCATCGAGCATGTGCTCGTACGAGAGGTGGCAGGCGACGACCATGAGCGCCGCGAGCGCCCGCAGGGCATCCACTCCCGGAGCCCGAAGCGGGGTGCGTGTCGTCGATGGCGCGGGCGGCGGGATCTGGTCCATCGAAGAGCCGCCGGGTCGGGGGACGTCATCCACGCGTCGCATCGTGGCTGCCGGACGTCCATGGCGGCATGGCCCGAGGGTTCGATCTGGAGTGGCTGACCGGCCTATGCCGGGCTGCGGTGGCGGCTATGCCGGGCTGCCAACCCGCCATGCCGGCTGCGGTGGGCGGCCGACGCTGCGCGCGGTCGACCTCGGGCGCTACCTGGTGCGGGTGTGCGCGACGGCGTCCACGAGCGGCATCTCCACCACGTGCGCGGAGATGAACCAGACCTGTAGCTCATGTCGTCGGAGGACATCGCCCATCAGCAGGTCGTTGGTGCCGTAGTCCTCGTTCTCCTCGGTGACCTTGATGCCTGCCCGGACCTTCTCGATGATCGTCTGGTGCGCGTCGAGCAGACGATCGATCATCACCGGCACCGGCTCGGCGCCATCCGGCGGTCGCGCGATGGTCGTCAGCTCCGCCGCGTGACGCGGGTCGCCGATAGCGATGCCACCGAGGCTCTGGACACGCTCGGCGAGCAGGTCGACCAGCTCGAGCTGCTCCTCGGCGTGCTTGTCGAACAGGAGGTGGAGCTGGTAGAAGGTCGGCCCGGACACGAGCCAGTGGTGCTTCTTGTACATCGCGTACAGGATCGCGCTGTCCGCAAGGACCTCGTTGAGGACCTGGGCACTCTCGGCGCGGGCCTCTCGGGAGAGTGCGATGGGCATCAGGCGCACGGACCCGAAGGCCTGGATCTCGGGGGCCTGCTGGCCCAGGTGCGGCTGGGGTGATGGCTTGTGCCCGTTCGGGGCTGTCTCGTGCCTGTCTCGTCCGGTGGTCCTGGCCATGGGTGCATACCTCGAGGTGCGTCCGACGCCGCGGTAGCTCAGGGGCGTCACGAGCACTCTACGCCGCCCATCCCGACATACGTCGCCCACGGATCGGGCGGGATATCTCAGGGACCTTGCGATCGTCCGACACGCCCGTGGGGTAGCCGTGCGGCAGACGCTGCGAGGTGAGGTCCTCGCGTCACGAGTCGCGACTGCGCGTCGCAGATCGCCGGGCGCATGAATGGGACGAGGAGCACTCCGAAACCCGCCGGGACAGCTGTTCCCTGGCCCCATCCATGCGCCACGAGACTGGCTCGGCGACAGAAGTAGTCGTTCGGGCGCTCGGGCGCCATTCGGTTGGCCCACTCCTGCGTTGTGCGCATGCGCCCGACCAGGTCGCCATCGGCGGGAAGCATCATGCCTCGGCATCGGTGGCAGGATGGACGGGCTGCCGCTACCAGAGGAGCCTCGCATGTGCTTCGATGCCGACTCGCATCCGCCCATCGCGCCCATCGCTGGCGCCGCCGTGGACGGCGACCTCGTCACCCTGAGCGCGGCCGATGGGACGCGGCTGTCCGCGTTCCAGGCGCGCGCGAAGATGCGCGGTGCCGCGAGGATGCTCATCCTCCCCGACGTCCGCGGGCTGTTCAGGTACTACGAGGAGCTGGCCCTCCGATTCGCGGAGGCGGGCGTCGACGCGCTGGCCATCGACTACTTCGGGCGGACGGCAGGCATGGGGACGCGGTCGGCCGAGTTCGACTACCCGCCCCACGTCGCACAGACCACGTGGGCAGGCCTGCGTATGGACATCCAGGCCGGGGTGGAGGCAGTGCGCGACGGTGATCCTCGGCCCGCGTGTTCGTCATCGGCTTCTGCTTCGGTGGTCGGCTCGCGTTCGTGAGCAGCACGCTCGGGCTGGGTCTCGCAGGTGTCATCGGGTTCTACGGGGTGCTCGCCGCCGCGCGTCAGGAGATCCCCATCCCGATCGAGGTCGCGGGACAGATGGCGTCGCCGGTGCTGGGCCTGTTCGGTGGCGCCGACACCGCCATCCCGGCCGACACGATCGCGGCCTTTGACACGGCATTGGGCGACGCGGGCGTGATCCACGACCTGGTCACCTATCCGGGCGCACCGCACAGCTTCTTCGATCGCAAGGCGGACACCTACGCGACGGAGTCGGCCGACGCCTGGCGGCGGGTCCTGGCATTCGTGGCGGCGCACTCCGGGTGACCAGGACGCTCAGCCGACGGCAGCTCAACCGCGCGTTGCTCGCGCGCCAGATGCTGCTCGAGCGAGTCGAGCGCCCTATCATGGAAGTCGTCGAGCACCTCGCGCCCATGCAGGCGCAAGTCCCCGTCGATCCGTACGTCGCACTCTGGTCGCGCATCCGCGACTTCGATCCCCTGTCCCTGTCGGGGATGCTCGAGCGGCGTGCCATGGCTCGTGGCACGCTCCACCGCGCCACGCTCCACCTGGCGTCGGCGCGCGACTTCCTGGCCTGGCGGCCGCTGGTCCAGCCCGTCGCGGAACGGGGCTTCCGGAGCGGCAGTCCATTCGGTCGCAAGCTCGTGGGCCTGGACATGGATGCGGTGCTGGCGGCGGCCGCTGAGCTCATCGACGAACGGCCGCGGACGAAGGCGGAGCTGCGGACGCTGCTGGCGCCGATGTGGCCCGGGTACGACGCGGACGCCATCGCGAATGGCGTGGCCTACCTGCTGCCGCTGGTCCAGATCCCGCCGCGCGGCCTGTGGGGTCGCAGTGGTGGCCCGATGCTCGCGCGTCTCGAGACGTGGCTCGGGGCACCGCTCGATCCGACGCCGGATATCGACGGGATGCTGCGCCGCTACCTCGGGGCGTTCGGCCCTGCGAGCGTCATGGACGCCCAGGACTGGAGCGGGCTGACGCGACTGGCGCAGGTCTTCGAGCGGCTCCGGCCCACGCTCGTCACCTTTCGGGCGGAGTCAGGCCGGGAGCTGTTCGACCTGCCCGATGCCCCCCGACCCGACCCGGAAACGCCAGCACCGGTTCGCTTCCTGCCGCAGTACGACAACCTGCTGCTGGGGCATGCCGACCGGAGCCGTATCGTCCCGGACGGTGCTCGCGCGCTGGCCCTCTCCCCGCTCTGGGTCGGCTCGTTCCTGGTCGAGGGCATGCTCGCCGGCACGTGGCGGATCGAGGATGCCGGCCGGCAGCGCAGCACCATCGAGGTGGCGTCGCGAGCGCAGCTGGGCGCACAGCAGGTGGCCGAGACGGAACGCGAGGCCGCGGCACTGGTCAGCTTCCTCCGGCCGAAGTCTGCCGCACATCATGTACGGCTGGTGGCGTCCATGGGCTAGCGAGGGCGCACCGCGTCCGCCGCGCTGGTCGACTCGCGGACTGCGCGTGGCGCTGAGCGCATCGTGGAGGCGATCGAGGTACGCCTGAGCGCCCGACCTGCTCGTAGATGGCCCGCGCTTCCGCCGCCAACGCGGGGGTCTTCGAGTCCTCGGGACCCAGGACGAAGACGGCGTCGACCAATAGGTCAGGCAAGGCCCCAGGATGCTCGATCCGCCTCGCGCTGCGGAACGTTTTCGGCGTAGCATCGAGATGCGCTGCTAAACTCCCAGCCCGGGCCGACATAGCTCAGCGGCAGAGCAGCTGTTTCGTAAACAGCAGGTCCTCGGTTCAAATCCGAGTGTCGGCTCCACCTCCCACGGGTCAACTCAGTCGCTCGCAGCTGATCTGCTGTCAATGGCATCTGCTGCCCCCGGCTGGTCAGTGACCCCTTGGCTGACCCCTACGGCCGAAACCTGAGGTGCAGGTTCCGGCCATCGCCCCGACTAACGTCAGCGACACCGTTCACTCGTGGGATCCGCGGGGACGCCTCCGGCCTAGTCGACGCGTTGCATCGCGCGTGTGGGCGTACGCGCTCCGGAAGAAGCCGAGCCTCACCGGGTCGTCTGTCTCTCGGACGTCGGGCAGGGAGAGGCAGACCTTGCGGGACTCGATGCCCCCGTCGGCGAGACGGCCGCCCAGCGAGTAGCTGGACACCGTCGCTATCAGCTTCCAGATGGTCAGCATTCCGTGGTCCGCGGGACCGTCTGGCGACGGTGCATGTCAGCCAGCCGGGCGCACCCGGCCGCTGTGTCAGTGGCTCGTCAGTTTTCGCCTGAGAAGCCGCCGGACATCAGGCTCACGAGAGCGGTGGAAGGAATCGGCCACCGGACGCCTCCTTGTCTGTCTGGTCCGCGACTCGGTCGGGGAGATGACATCGAACACCTCGCCCATCAATGGCTCGGTCCGGTCTCGCTGCGTCGGCCGCTCGCGCGGTCGAAGAACAGGAGGCGATCGGGGTCGAGCGCGATCGACACCTGCTCCCCTGGTGACAGATGGACCATGCCCGGCAGTCGGGCGGTGAGATGCCCGCCGGTCCAGCTCACGGAGACGTAGGTCATGGGTCCGAGTGGCTGCACCACCCGGACGGTGGCGGGGACACCCCGGCCGCCCAGCGTGATGTGTTCGGGTCGGATGCCCACGTCCACCGGGGCATCGGTCAGGGTGCCCGCGACGGCTGGTGGCACCGGGAACGAGACCTCGCCCACCTGGTACCGCGTCGAGTCACCGGTCCGCAGCAGCTCGCCCGACAGCAGCTCCATCTGCGGGCTGCCGACGAACCGCGCCACGTACGTCGAGACGGGCCGCGCATAGACCTCCTCCGGGGTACCGACCTGCTCCACTCGACCTGCGCGCATGATGGCCACCCGGTCGGAGATCGACATCGCCTCCTCCTGGTCGTGGGTCACGAACACGGACGTCACCCGCAGCCGCTGATGGAGCTCCTTGATCTCCGAGCGCATGCGCACGCGGAGCGCGGCATCGAGGTTGCTGAACGGCTCGTCGAACAGGAAGACCGCGGGCTCCCGGATGAGTGCCCGGCCGAGCGCCACGCGCTGCTGCTGCCCCCCCGACAACTCGCGTGGCAGTCGCTCCAACAGGTGCTCCAGCTCCAGGGTTGCCGCGACCTGCCCGACGCGGGCCCGGATCTCCTCGCGCGGGCGCTTCCGCAGCCGGAGCGTGAAGCCGATGTTCTCCGCCACGGTCATGTGCGGATACAGCGCATAGTTCTGGAACACCATCGCCACGTCGCGCTCGAAGGGGCCCAGGTCATTGACTGGTCGGCCACCGATGCGCACCTCGCCGGAGGTGACCTCCTCCAGCCCGGCGATGATGTTGAGCGTGGTGGTCTTGCCGCAGCCCGAAGGACCCAGCAGTGTCACGAACTCACCATCCTCGATACGCAGATGGACGTCCTCGCATGCCGCGACCTGCCCGTAGCGCTTCGTGACCCCCACCAGCTCCACGTCCGCCATCAGCCCTTGACCGCTCCCTCCACGAACCCCTGCAGGATGAACCGCCGGAAGATGACGGCCAGCACCACGACCGGGATGCTGGCCAGGACCGCGGACGCGAGCATCTGCCCGTAGAGCGTCTGGTACTGACCCGAGAACTCGGCGATGGCGATCGGCGCGGTCTTGATCTGGACCCGCGTCAGGATGATGGCGAAGAAGAACTCGTTCCAGGCCTCGATGAACGCGAACACGCCCGCCGCGAAGAGGGCGGGCAGCGAGATGGGCAGGATGATCAGCCGGAATACCTGGAGCGCGCTCGCGCCGTCGACCGCCGCTGCCTTCTCGAGCTGCATCGGGATGGCCTCGAAGAAGCCCTTCAGGATCCATATGACCACGGGCAGCGTGAATGACAGGTACGTGATGGCGAGGGCCGGGTACGTGTCGATCACGTGCAGCTGGCTGTAGATGATGAACAGCGGGATGGCGATGACGATGGCCGGGAACATCTGGGTCGCCAGGACCGCCAGCAGGATCTTGTTGGCGCCCGGGACACGCAGGCGCGCGAGTGCGTAGGCAGCGGCGGAACCCAGGGACAGCGAGATCACGGCCGTGAGTGTGGCCACGATCGCCGAATCGAGGAGCGCGTCCGCCAGGGAACCACGCGTGGTCAGCACCTCGACGTAGTTGGAAAGCGTCAGGTTGGCCGGCGACAGGTCCGGTGGCGACTGGGTGAGGGCCCTGGTGGGCAACAGGCTGGTGACCAGGGCCCAGACGATCGGACCAAGCGCGATGAGGACGAATACCGCCAACCCGAAACGCGTGCCCACGATCCCCAGGCGGCGCCGAAGCCTGGGGCTCACGCCGACGACTCCCCGATACCCGCCGCCCCGCCACCCTCGCCCGGCGCCAGCATCGGGTTCGCGACCGTGCGGTCGCGCCGCCGGCGGGCCGGGTCCAGCGTCCGCACGTACCCGACCGCGAGCACGAACATCAGCACGAACAGGACGTTGGCGATCGCTGCGCCGTAGCCCACGTCAAGGAAGTTGAAGGTCACGCGCCAGGCAAGGAAGTTGAGCACCACGGTGCCGTCCCTCGGCCCACCCTTCGTCAGCACGTAGATGAGATCGAAGACCTTGAGGGCCCAGATGCTCTGGAGCACGATGGCCACGAGCAGCGGAGTGCGCAGCCCGGGCAGGGTCACGTAGCGGAACCGTGCCCACCCGCCCGCGCCATCCACGCGGGCCGCGCGGTAGAGCTGGCCGGGGATGTTCTGGAGCCCTGCGAGCAGCAGCAGCGAGATGAACGGGATCGCCTTCCAGGCGTCCGCGACGAGGATCATGTTGAGCGCCAGGAACGGATCGCCCAGCCACACGACCTTGTGGTCCACGACTCCCAATTGCACCGCCAGGGCGTTGAGCACGCCGTAGTTGGCGTTGTAGATCCACTTCCAGAGCACGGCGTTCGCGACCGGTGCCAGCGCCCACGGGATGAGCAGGGTCACCCGGAAGAAGGGATGGCGACCACTGGGCGTGTTCAGCAGCAGCGCCACGACCAACGACAGCGCCACGACCGCGACGACCTCCACGGCCGTGAAGTACAGCGAGTTGCGAAGGGCCAGCGAGAACGTCGGGTCGGCCAGCAGCCGCTGGTAGTTTTCGAGGCCCGTCCAATGCGAGGTGATCCCGCCAGGGGCGAAGGTCACCCGCTGGAACGACAGCAGCGCGGCGCTTGCGATCGGGTACGCGAGCACACCCAACAAGACGAGGAGCGCCGGCGCCACCAGCCACAGGCCGGTGCGGCGCCGGCGCGCCAGATAGCCGGACGAGGAGGCCGGGCGTCGTCGCCCGGCCTCCGGCGCCCTGTCCGGTTCAGGCACGGCGCTTGACGATCGCCGTGACCAGGTCGGATGCGGTCTTGAGCGTCGTGGCTGCGTCCTGAGCCCCAGCCAGCGCCTTCTGGATCTCCGTGCCCAGGGCCTGGGTGACCTCGTTGTAGTCCGGGGTCACGAAGCTGTCGTACGGGTGCTGCGCCTGCTCCAGGACCGTGGCGGCATTGGCCGACTTGGCCTGCACCTCCGGGTCATTGAGCACCGACAGCCGGATGGGCAGCCAGCCCGTGTCCATCGACTGGCTCTTCTGGACCGCGGGGTCCAGATAGAACTGGATGAGCTTCGCCGCCAACTCCGGGTTGGGCGAAAGCGCCGTGATGGTGTAGGCGTCCGTGCCGTCGATGGACGCGGTCCCCGCGGGTCCGGCCGGGTTGAGGGCCACACCGACCTGGCCCGCGATGGTCGAGCTGGTCGGGTCGTTGGCGGGCACCCACATGAACGGCCAGTTGAGCATCATCGCGGCGTTGCCGGCCGAGAACACGTTGGTCGCATCGTTGATGCCGACGTAGCTGATGGAACCCGGGTCCGTGTAGGGCATCAGGTCGATCATCACCTGCAGCGCCTCGACGCCTTCTGGCGTGTTGAACGCCGGCTGACCGTTCGCGTCGTACATGGTGCCGCCTGCCTGCTGCAGGAAGGTCATCCAGTACGAGGCCACCCCACCGATGCCCTCAGGTGCGCCGTAGTTGAGCACCCAGCCGTACTTGCCGTCCTTGGTGAGCTGCTTGGCCATGCCCACCAGCTCCACCCAGTCCTTCGGCGGCGCCGTGATCCCTTCCGCCTCGAATGTCGCCTTGTTGTAGAACGTCGTGAGCAATGAGAGCGTGAACACCACGCCCAGCTGCTTGCCGCCCCACGTGACCGTGGAGAAGCTCGACGTCGGCAGGTCCGCGATGAGCTCGGGGGGCAGCTGATCCACGAACGGCACGAGGAAGTCAGCGAACTCCGGCACCCAGCCGGACATGTACACGATGTCATGGGTGTACTGGCCGGACGCGAAGTTCGCGGCCATCTTGTCGTGGAGCTGGGGCCACGGCGGGGCCTCGTATACGACCTTCGCGGCGTTGGTAGCCTGCCACTGGGCGAACGCGTCGTTGGTGGCCTGCGAGTACGTCGCATCGGGGACTCCCGGCGGCGTGGGATCAGGCGCCGCGGGTACGAGCGCGTTGATGGTCGCGGCGTCCTGCGCCAGGGCCAGTCGCGCGGCGGGCAGGCTGCCCGCAGCAGCGAGCCCGGCCGCGGTCATCGCGCTCCGCTGCAGGAACGTACGCCGCGTCCAGCGCGGCATGACGAGTCGTCGATCGCTCACGGTTCCTCCTCCTCGGGCAGCCCCGACTCCTCCTCATATCGCGAGCGCCGGAGCACGCGACAACCATACGCTTGGCCGCGGGTCGGTGGGGCGCGGACCGCCAGCATCGCCGGCCGACGCTAGCGCCGGCATCGTGGCATCCTCGGCCTTGATGGCCAAGCTTCCGGCGACGACCACGTTCCCGGGCTCCAGGAGGTTGCGAACATGACGGAGGCACCCGTGCGCCAAGATGGAGCGCAAAGCCTCCTGGGCGGCATCTCGTCCGCGTTCCGCACCAATCCCTTCACCGGCACGCACCTCGAAGTCCGCTCGGCACACGGCGCGACGATCGAGACGATCGACGGTCGGACGTACATCGACATGTTCATGGCCCACGGCAGCACCGTTCTGGGACATGCCCATCCCGCGGTCATGGCTGCCATCCGTGACAGCCTCGACGACGGTGTCGTGATCGGCTACGAGACCGAGCGTGGCGAACTCGTCGCAAGCCGCCTGACGGAGGCGGTCCCGTCCGCCGAGGCCGTCCGATTCGTGGCATCGGGCAGCGAAGCGGTGGCCACCTCGATGCGGCTCGCACGTGCCCACACCGGGCGCGACATCGTCATCAAGATCGATGGCCACTTCAACGGCGGCAGCGACTATGCGATGTACAACTCGTTGGTCGCGTACACCGATGTATCGAACGTGGGCGGTCGGCCGTCGCGACCGATCCCTTCCTCCGGGGGCATCCCGCGCGCGGTGGCCGACACCATCGTGCCGGTGCCGTGGAACGACCTTCCCGCGCTCGAGGCCGCCCTGGAGCTCCACCGGTCACGCGTCGCGGCAGTGATCATGGTCCCCATCGATTTCAACAACGGATGCCTGACGCCGACCGCCGGCTACCTGGCCGCCGCTCGAGAGTTGACCCACGAGGCTGGTGCACTGCTGCTCTTCGACGAGGTCCTGTCCGGTTTCAAGACGGGCCTCGGCGGCGCCCAGACGCTGTACGGCGTGACGCCGGACCTGACCATGCTGTCCAAGGCGATGAGCAGCGGCGTGCCACTCTCGGCAGTCGTCGGCCGGCGAGAGTTCATGGAGACGCTGCTCAAACCGGTGCCCGCGGGTGCCATCCAGGGTGGGACGTTCGCCGGGAGTGTCATCGGTCTCGCCGCAGCGGAGGCGACGTTGTCCATCCTCTCTGAGCCGGGCTTCTACCCCAGCTTGATCGGTCGCGCCGAGCGCTTCTATGCCGATCTCCAGGCCGTCTTCGATCGATCGCCACTACCGGCCAGGGTACAGTCGGTCGGGGCGATGTTCGCCATCTACCTCGGTACCCGCGAACCCATCAGGAGCTATGCGGACCTGCGCGCCCTTGATCCCGATCTGCGGCGCCGGTTCTTCGGGCGGGTGATCGATAGTGGGGTCTACTTCCACACCGATTTCTCGATCTCCGCCGCCCACACCGACGAGCTGCTGGCTCAGGTGCTGGAGCGCGTGGAGGATACGGCCCGCGCCGGGGGACACTGAGTCAGGCTGGCACGCAGGCCCGGATATCTTCCAACGGACGCCCTGCGCCGGCTCCGTGACGCCATCCTCGCGGAGCAGGACGAGGAGCAGCTCGTTCAGCCGCTGCGCAGGTCGTCGGCCAGGAAGACGGCCAGCAGCGCCGATGCCGTTCCGTCCACGCCTCGCGATCGATGCCGCCAGTCGTCACCTGCTGGATGCGGTCGTCGCCGACCTCGGTGGCATCGAGGCGTGCGCCGGGCCGGAAGGTCATCGTGACCTTCCAGACGGCCGCGTGCCAGCGTCCGACGCGCGGAGACGCCGCAAGACGGATGCGATGAGCCTGGCAAGGATGAATGCCCGGATGGCGGCGAACAGCATCGTGGATCCTCAGCGTGGATGTCGAGCATGTGAGCGGCGATGTGCTTCGGTCGACATCGCAGGGCGCGGGACCCTTGCAGCTGCATGCCAGCGCACTGTCGTAGGGCCGTCGTAGCCATGGGTGCTGCGACTCCCGGATGACGGTCCGGTGGCCGTCCATCCGTCGGCGGAGTATCGTTCGCCCCGCGCCATCCATCCATCCAGGTGTCACTCAAGGCGGATACACAGATGCCGATGGTGGCCGCACTGACTGCATGGCGCGAGGCAGAACGACGGTGGGAAGCCACCGACCTCACCGACGACGCAGCGGTTCGCGCCGCGGCACTCGCTGTCATCAACGCCTGGATCGGATACCAGACCATCTCCGGGTCCGCTGCCAGGGATGCCCTCCTCATGGCCGACGCCGGAGGGACCGTCGTGACTGCCAACGCGGCACCATGTCCGGGACATGCCGGCAGCCACGAGTGGCGACGATCGTGGCCGTGACCTGCGACGCTCGAGCCCACCACCCCATCCCGGGAGACTTCACGTCCCGACTCAGGGCGACAGGAGGAGCTGACCGATGACCGAACTCGACGACGACCTCAAGGCCACCGCGCAATCGATCATCGCCGACGCAGACCGCATCACAGAGATCGAGGAGGAGAAGCTCGGCCTCGACGCGGCCGATGGGCGAGTGGCCGACCTCGCGGACGAGGCCGAGACCGTCGCGATCCGCCTGCTGCAACAAGCAGGCATCGAGCGGGACCTCGCCACGCAAGCGGCCGATGCCGCCGCCGATCAGGACACCCAGCGACCTTCTCGATAGACGTACCACACCACGACTTCCTCACCCGATAGATCCCGGGCTCGGACGACCGCCTTCGGGTAGTGCTCCCGCAGGCGGTCCTGGAGCGCTTGCGGGTCGTCGCTCGGGCTCAGGGCCGACTCGGCGAGCTCGCGGAACGCGCGGTCCGACGCCGGGTTCACGATGAGCATCGGTCGCATCGGACACCTCGCATGGACCTATTCTCGCCGCTCGGGGGTGTCCCGGGCTACCAGCGTACGCGAGCGTGGCTTGCAGGCATGCGACATCGACGTCGGGGTCAGTCGGATCCGAACCACATCGTGCGCCGACTCATCCCACGGAGGTCGTCATCCACGTCGTCGGCGCCAGCGAATGATGAGCATGGATAGCATCAAGCTCGTTGGGCTCACCTTGTCGCTCCTGGTCTTCCCGGCCGCGGTCGCGGGGCATAGCCCTTCGGTCATCGACGAGCAGCACACGTCTCCGGACACGGCTGTCGTCCTTGATGATCCGACGTTGTCGCGCGCCATCGGCGCCACCATCGCAGCGCCCGGCGAGGTCGATTGGTATCGCATGGACCTGCATGCCGGCGATCCGCTCGTCGTGGGCATGACCGCGCCCGACGCCGTCGGGTGGCTGCCGGCGACGTTCGTGCTCCTTGGGCCTGGCCTGCCGGACCCGGTATCGGCTGGCCAGCGCGCCACCGAGCTGGCGGCCATGTCTGGCGCTGCGGGCGCACGGCCATTCCAGCCAGCGGCCGTACCGACCCGCGAGGTGCACGCGGGCCTCGGCTTCCTCGACTACGGCAAGGTGACGCTCACCGCACCGGTGGATGGTACGTATTGGATCGCCGTCTTCGCGGTCGAGCCGGCCGCGACCGGCAAGTATGTGCTGGCTCCCGGCGTGCGTGAACAGTTCGGAGCGGACGCGATCGAAGGCATGGCGGACCTGCTCATATTCTTCTCGGCCCCCTGGCCACCGGAGCCCACTGCAGCCCCCGAGGGCGGCGGCGCGATGCCCACCACTGGCTGAATAAGACGGCGTATCTTGCCGCGCATGTTGCTCGAACGTGACGACCAGGTCGGGCTGTTGCGTGATGTCGCCGCCAGGGTGCCGACGACTGGCGGCAAGGTGGTGCTGGTCCGAGGCGAAGCAGGCATCGGCAAGAGCACCCTCGTCCGTGCATTCGGATCCGAGCACGCGGCGCATGGCCCGGTCTATCTCGGCACCTGCGATGACCTGCGCATCCCGCGCGCCCTCGACCCGTTCTGGGACATCGCGCGGGATGTGCCGTCACTCAGGGATTCCCTCGCCCGCACCGACCGATCTGGCGTGCTGGAGGCGGTGCTGCGGTTGCTGATGGATCCGGCGGGTCCGACGGCCCTCATCCTGGAGGACACCCACTGGGCGGACGAGGCGACGCTGGACGCGATCCGCTATGTCGGCCGACGTATCGCCCGGACGACCGGTGTGCTCCTGCTGACCTACCGTGACGGTGACGTCGACGCGGACCACCCCTTGCGGAGCGTGATCGGCGACATCCCGGCCGGGGACATCGTACGTATCCACCTCGGTGGCCTCTCCCTCGAGGGCGTCGCGGCGATGGTGCTGCCGACACGCCTCGACGCGGCGCAGGTCCTGTCGGCGACCCAAGGCAACCCGCTGCTGGTGACCGAGATGATCAGCACGACCGGCTCGGGTGCGACGACCTCGCTGGCCGATTCGGTGCTGGCCCGGTTGCAGCGTCTGACCATCGGGTCCCAGGACGCGCTCCGGACGCTGTCCATCATCCCCGAGCCCATCACGCGCGAGGAGGCCGTCGGCATCGCCGGGGTCGACGATGCGCGGCTGGACGAGTGCGAGGCACGCGGGCTGCTGGACTGCGACGCGGGGCGCGTGACATTTCGGCACGCCCTCATCCGCGAGACCATCCTGGGATCGCTGACGGCCGGGGAGCGGCGAACCCGGAGCAAGGTGCTGCTGCGCGACCTGCCGGAGGACACGCATCCCTGTCTCATCGTGGTCTGCGCCTGGGAAGCGAGCGATGCCGATCGGCTGGTCCGGGCCGTTCCCCTGTCGGCGCGCTACGGCGCGGCAATGGGCAGTCACGTCCAGGCGCGGGATGACTGGCGCACGCTCGGACCCCACCTCGAGCGCGTCGACCCGGAGGACCGAGGGCCGTATCTGGAGGAGTGGGCGAGAGAGGAGTCGATCGCGGGCCTGGTCTCGGAGGCGATCCGGTGCTCGACAACCGCCCGCGAGCACTACCGCGCCCGTGGCGATCACCTGGGAGAGTCGCGGGTCCTGGCCCAGATCGCGCGTTACCTGGAATACGATGGTCGAGGCCGCGAGGGGGAGCGATACGCTGCCGAGGCTGTCGAGGTCCTGGGGCCGGATCCCGACGGACCGGCACTGGCGCGGGCGCTCGAGGCCATGGCTTATCTGCGGATGATGCGCGGGGACGTCGAGGCCGTCGAGGCCATCGCCGACCGGACACTCCGGGCTGGCGGTGACACGATCGATCCGCTCATCCGCATCCGATCGCTCAACCACCTTGGCATGGCCGCCAACATGCGCCATTACCCCGACGGCCACGACAGCCTGGACGAGGCACGCCGGCAGGCGGCCGCCGAGGGTCTCTGGTACGAGGAGAGCCGTGCCCTGCTCAATCAGGCGTGGGCCGCGAACGAGAACCTGGACGTGACCATGGCCGCGGACCACGCTCAGCGCGCCATGGCGACCGCCGCCCGCCACGAGATGCTGTCGGTGGAGGCAGCCGCTCGGGTCCAGTACGCGAAGAGTCTGGAGCTCCGAGGTGCCTGGGACGAGGCGATGGACCAGATCCGCGAGCGCCTGGAGACCACGGCCATCCATCGCATGGTGGCGCTGCCCATCGAAGGTTCGATCGACGCTCGACGGGGTCGACCGACCGCTGACGCCACGCTCGCCGAGGCCTGGCGACTGGCCCATGTAGCGCGGGAGTTCCAGCGACTCGCACCGGCGGCTATCGGTCTTGGCGAGCAGGCGTGGACGACCGATCGCGACGACCTGCCGGTGGACGAGCTCCTGAGCATCGTCAGGGAAGGCCTGGGGCAGGGATACAGCTGGTCACCCGGGCGCATCTGCTTCTGGCTATGGCAGCTCGGCCGTCTGATCGAGCCGCCGGTGGGCATCGCCGAGCCGTACCGCCTGGTGATGCATGGGGAGGTGGCCCGGGCGGCGGCCATCCTCGAGGAGCGCGGCGTCCCCTACGAGCGCGCCGTCGTGCTCGCGCATGGAGATGGTGCGCAGCGGCAGGAGGCGCTGGACATCCTCGAGACCCTGGGCGCGACGGCGGTCGCGGGACGCCTCCGACGACTGCTGCGCGAGCAGGGGATGGCGGTGCCGCGTGGTCGCGGCCGTGCGACGCGTCGCCATGCGGCGGGCCTGACGGCCCGCCAGGCAGAAGTGCTGGGCCTGCTGTGCGAGGGCCTGAGCGACCGGGAGATCGCGGATCGCCTGTTCATCTCGCCCCGAACCGCCGAGCATCACGTGGCGGCGGTGCTGGACAAGCTCGACGTCGAGACACGCGACGAAGCGGTGGCTCGCGCAACGTCCGAAGGTTTGCTTCCCGTACCGGGCTGATCATCCTTGGGTGATGCGCCACCCAGAGTTGGGTATCGCTTCCCGATGTATCGCCCGGGACCGATGCGTAGCGTGCTGGAGGTCGACTCCCACACGAGGTACGCAGATGGCCCTGTTCATGGACGTCCATACCATCACCGGCGGTGTCACAGCCGCCGATGTCGCCGCGGCCCATCAGGCCGACCTGGCGACCCAGGACCGCTACGGCGTCCGCTATCTCCGCTACTGGGTCGATGAGGGCGCCGGCAAGATCTTCTGCCTGGTCGACGCAGACACGGCCGCGGACGCGACACGTGTCCACCTCGAGGCCCACGGCCTCGTCGCCGATGACGTCTATCCCGTCACTGAGCACACTTGAGGGGACTCCTTCGATGATGCGTCTTCAACCCGCCGTGATCGCCACGCTGATCGCGCTGATGGCCACGGCCGCCGCTGCCGCGGCCCAGTCGCCGGCACCTGCCACGGACCGATCGTGGACGCAGCTCGATGACCTGCGGGTCGCGACCGCCAAGTACCACGACCTGTCGGTCACCCTCGCAGACGGGTTCACGCCGTTCTCGACGACCGGCGGCTCGACACCCACCTGCTTCGACCATCCCGGCCAGGGTGGCATGGGCGTCCACTACGTCCACGACATCGATGGCAAGGTCGATGCGATGGACCCGGAGGCGATGGTCTACGAGGTCGTGGACCCCGACCATCAGCGCCTGGTCGCGGTGGAGTACATCGTGCCCGCCAACTTCGTCGAGGACGCCTCGGGCAACGTGGTCGACCTGCCCAACGTGCTGGGACAGGACTTCCACAAGAACACCGCCCTGGGTGTCTACGTGCTCCACGCCTGGATCTGGGAGGACAACCCGGCCGGCGTGTACGCGGACTTCAACCCCAACGTGAGCCCCTGCCCGGCGGGTGCGTCGCCGATGCCGTCGATGTAGATGCACGAGGACTCCAGCACGGGCTACATCGGCGGCCCGTAGAGACCTCGCCGTGGCGCGTCGCCGCGCCGACGGCGCTGCGGCTCGCTGATCGGCAGCGGCGCAGCCCGCCTCGACCCTCGCGAACACTTCCTCCTCCCGGCGCCGTTGGCTCCCAACGGCGCCGCACCCTTGCCCGACCGATGCCGTTGGGGCATCGGCTATTGCGTGATGGGGTAGCTCGCGAGGTCCCACATCCAGACGGGGTCGAGCGCCGTGAACGTCGGCAGCCGGTCCGACTTGAGGACGGTGCGGACCGGGTAGCGGATCGGCACCAGCGGCGCCGCTGCCATGACACGGTCCTGGAGCGCCGCATAGGTCGAGGTGACATCCGCCCGGCCCGTCAGCTGACGAGCCGCGGCGAGGTCCGTGTCCAGCGCCGGGTCGCAATACCAGGAGATGTTGGAGCCGCCCTCCACGGCGGCGCCGCAGGTCACGAGTGGGTCGATGAACTCGGATGGATCCGGGAAGCCGCTGCCCCATCCCGTGAGCGCCATCGGCGCGCCATGGGGCTTGCTGACGGTGCCCAGGAAGACGTCGAAGTCCTGGGGGATGACCTCCACGTCGATGCCGATGACCTTGAGGTCGGCAGCGATGGACTCGCCCAGGTCGCGAGTGGTCGGGGTGGTGTACAACTGGGTCGAGAAGCCGGAGTTGCCGGCCTGGCTCATGAGCGCCTTGGCAGCATCCACCGAATACGGATAGGGGTCGCAGGCGGCATCGCCACCGGGGACCGCGGGTGGCAGGATGCAGCCCGCGACCGTGCCCCGGCCACCAGCGAGGCGGAGCAGATTCTGCTTGTCGATGGCGTGGCTCACGGCCTGGCGCACGAGCACATCGGCGAATGGGCTGTCGGGACCGGAGGTATCGAGCGTCAGGTAGAACAGCTCGAGCGTGTTGGTGGCCACGATGCGGTCGGCGAATGCCGGATCAGTGGACAGCGACGGCCAGTCAGTGGACGGGATCTGATCCCCCGCGATATCGAGGTCGCCCGACCGTGCCTGGAGCACCTGGGCGTCGGCGGGCACCAGGAGCCGGATATCGATGGCGTCGGCCTTGGGCATGTCCGGCACCCAGTAATGGGGATTGCGCGCGAACTTGGCGCCGACGCCCGGGGTATATGACTCCAGCGTGTACGGGCCGGTGCCGACGGGATCGGCGCCGAACTTGGCAGCGTCGGTGCCAGCCAGTTCCGCGGGCACGACGGCGCCAAAGCTCGAGGCGAGGATATTCAGCACGCCGCGGTCGGGATGATCAAGGCTGACCTGTACGGTGTGGTCGTCGAGCGCTGTGATGCCGGTCGCGGTCTGCGTCGTGCCATCGAGGACCGCCTGGGCACCCGTGACCGCGGCGAGATAGGACGGACCGATGGGCGATGGGTAGGGCGTCACATCGGGCCGCAGCAGCCGGTTGATGGAGAACACCACGTCGTCCGCGGTCATCGTGCGCACGACCTCGCCATGGCGCACGAAGGGGATGTCGGGCTTGATGGTGAAGGTGTAGGTCAGGCCGTCGGCAGAGATGACGGGCAGGTCGGCCAGGCCCGGCACGAAGGCACCGCTGTCATCGAAGGTGATGAGCGAGTCGAACATGAGGTGCACCACCTCCTGCGAGATGGCGTCATAGGCGAGCGACGGATCGAACGTCGTGACGTCGCTGGAGACCGCGAACGAGAGGGTGCCACCCTGGTCGCCCTGGGCGGTGGCCGCGCCACCGGGCACGATGATCGATACCACCAGGGCGCCCAGCGCCAGTGCTCGATAACGGATTCCGTGACCCATGGACGTCCTCCTCGCGGCACGTTCGTGCTCTCTGTCTCGAGCGTAGCACGCGCCTGTCGCCGGTTCCGGGAGCTATCTCAGCGTGATCCGTCCCAGTCGTGGGTCCGGGGATCGAGCAGCATGTTGATGATGTCCGCGGCCAGGTTGGCGAGCACCACGAACAGGGTCGACAGCAGCAACGTGCCCATGAGCACCGGGATGTCCTCGGCCGTGATGGACGCGACCGCCTGCTGGCCGATGCCCGGCCAGCCGAACACCGACTCCACGACGACCACGCCACCGAGCAGCAAGCCGAAGTCCAGGAACGCCTGGGTGACCATGGTGGGCATCGCGTTGCGCATCGCGTGGCGCCACACGGTCCGGCGCTCCGAGAGTCCCTTGGCCCGCGCGGTCCGGATGTAGTCCTGGCGCAGCTGCTCACGCATCGTGGTGCGACAGACCCGCAGGTACTGGGGCATGACCGCCAGCCCCAGGACGATCGCCGGCAGCGCCAGGGCGCGGACGTCGAGGGGGTCGAAGACCGTGTCCCGAAGGGGTGCCCAGCCCAGTCGTGTCGCGAACACGTCGAGCAGCACGAGCGCGATGAGGAACGTCGGGAGCGAGACCACGAATGAGCTGACGATCGACGCGCTGCGGTCCACCAGGCTACCCGGTCGTCGCGCCGCGGCCACCCCAACGACGCAGCCGACCGTGAGACCCACGGCCACGCCAGCGACGGCGAGCAGGATGGTCGCTGGCAGCTTGGCGAGGATGAGGTCCAGCACACGGACGCCGCCGAGCTTGTAGCTCGTGCCCAGGTCGCCCTGGACCAGTCGGCCAAGGTACCCCAGCAGCTGGTCGAGCGGCGGCCGGTCGAGTCCCAGCGATGCCCGGACCCGAGCGAGGATCCCGGGGTCGCGTGTGACCCCAGGATGGAGCGAGCCGGGTCGGTGGGCACGACGAACGTGAGCAGGAACGAGATGACGCAGACGGCGAGCAGGACCACCACGGCCCAGCGAAGGCGGGAGAGGATGACCGCGACCATCAGGGGACCGTCCGATGCGGATCGAGGGCACGCTCGATGGCGTCACCGATGAGCGTGAATGCCAGCACCGTGCAAAAGATGGCGAGGCCAGGCAGCAGCGGCAGCCGCGGGTCGCTGCGGATGGACGCGGCGCCATCGGTGATCATGAAGCCCCACGTCGGCGACGAGGCCGGTGCCCCGGCACCGAGATAGGAGAGCGACGCCTCGAACAGGATGGTGGTCGCGACGCCGAGGGGCAGGAGCACGCTCACGAGTGGCGCAACGTGGGGCAGGAGGTGGCGTCGGATGATGCGACCTTGCCCGACGCCCACGGCCACCGCGGCGTGGATGAAGTCGGCGGAGCGCACCTTGACCACCTGGGTATGCACCAGCCGGGCGGTGGTCGTCCACAGCACCGAGGCGATGACGATGGCCACGAGCGCCAGGCTGGGTCGGACGACGGTGGTGACCGCGATGGCGAGCAGCAGCACCGGGAAGGCGAGTGCGATGTCGGTGATGCGCATCAGCAGGTCCTCGACCGGGACATGGAAGGGTCGGCCGCCCACGTTGACGATGGCGACGCGGACATAGCCGGCGACCAGCCCCACGAGCGTGCCGAACGCGACGGCGGCGAGATTGGCCGCGACGCCCACCGCCAGCGTCGCGCGGCCGGCATACAGCAGCTCGGACAGCAGGTCGTGGCCGGCGCGATCGGTGCCCAGCAGGAACATGCCGTTGGGTGGCAGGGCACTCCCGTCGAGGGGCATCTGGTCACGGAACAGCTGACCCTGGGCCCGGCCGATGATGAGCGGCCCGAACACGGACGCGAGCACGATGACGGTGAGCATGGCGACACCCATCCACCAGCCCGTATCCGCGCGCAGCAGGGCCCAGGTCCGGCGTCGACCAGTGAGTGCTTCGCCCGGCTCGAGGTCGGAGGTCAGGTCAGCGACGGTGATCGAGATGTCCTCGGGACTGATGTCGCGTGCGGGACGCTGACGACGACCGGGTCGCGAGCCTGGATGGTGACCACGTCCGGAACCTACCAGCGTGGACCGCGCACGGCAACCGGACCTGTGTGCGCCGTCAGGCCCTCACGGGCTCCACGCTCTCCCGGTCATCTGGGACGTCACGGTGAGTGGCGGAGGCGATGATGCGTCCTCGACCGGGTCGCGTCGAGGGTGTCGGCCTGCCGATCCGAACGTCATGGTGACTGGTCGGGTTCGGGCTGCCATCGTTGCGGCGAGCCGCTCGATCGCCATGCGGCCGGGACCAGGAGCGCGACCGGGATGATGCTGCTCAGTGGCGTGCGGGCAGAAGCGGCCAAGGGAGGCCGGCGTCGTCGCTGGTACCTCGCCGTCGGGGCCATGCTGCTGCTGGGGTTCGGCGTGATGGTCCACCAGGTCCTCGTGGACCGCGCGGCGGATGACCTTGACCACGCCATCAACGGCTTCATCCGGATCCACATCGCCGATCCGTCCGCCTACCACCACACCACGCTGCCCGACGGCCGGCAGGATGTCTCGTTCGTGCTGTCGGCAGGTCGGGAGCCCCTCGTGTGCCACTTCGGGCTGGGTGCCGCTGGGAGCGCGGATCCGGATACCCCGGTGACCTGCGCGAGGCCTTGAACGACGTCCTATCGTCAGGTCATGACCAGCGACGACGAGGGACCCCCGATGGAGACCACGACCGCCAGCCACCTGCGTCATCGGGTGGTCATCGTGGGCGGTGGCTTCGCGGGCCTCTATGCCGCCAAGGGACTGCGGAGCGATCGGCTCGACGTGACGCTGGTGGATCGGCAGAACCACCACGTCTTCAGTCCGTTGCTGTACCAGGTGGCGACCGCGCAGCTGGCACCGGGTGAGATCGCCCAGCCGTTGCGGTCGCTGCTCCGTGGCCACGCCAACATCCAGGTCCTGCTTGGTGAGGCGGTCGACCTCGACCCGATGGCCCGGTCGGTCCGCCTCGCGGACGGGGCCGCCCTGCCGTACGACACCCTCATCGTGGCGACCGGCACCCGACACAGCTGGTTCGGTCATGACGACTGGGAGCCGTTGGCACCCGGCCTGAAGTCCATCGATGACGCCCTGGGTATCCGGCGGCGCATCCTGCTCGCGTTCGAGGAGGCCGAACGCGAGACGGATCCGGATGTCCGCGCTGCCTGGATGACCTTCGTGGTCGTCGGCGGCGGCCCCACCGGCGTCGAGCTGGCCGGAGCGCTGGGTGAGGTCGCGCGTGACGCGTTACGCCGCGAGTTCCGGTCCATCGACCCGACCATGGCCCGGATCGTGCTCGTGGAGGGGATGGACCGGGTGCTGCCGACATACCCTGCAGGCCTGTCGCGGCGGGCAGAGGCTGATCTCGCCAGCCTGGGCGCGACGGCCCGCACCGGGGCAAGGGTGACAGCCATCACGCCGGACGGCGTGGAGATGGCAACAGCCAGCGGCACCCAACACCTGGCCACGAAGACCGTCCTCTGGGCGGCCGGCGTCCAGGTGACCCCATTCGGGCGCGCGGTGGCCGCGGCCCTGGGTGCGGCCACCGACCGGACCGGCCGCATCACGGTGGGGCCCGATCTGAGCGTGCCGGGCCATCCCGAGGTGATCGTCCTGGGCGACCTGGCGCTCACCCCCTGGAAACCGGATCGGTCGGTACCGGGGGTCGCGCAGGGTGCCATCCAGGGCGGACGCTACGCCGCTCGGCGCATCGACGCGTCGCTGGACGGCCGGACCATGGAGCCGTTCCATTTCAAGGACCTGGGTGAGCTGGCGACGGTCGGCCGTCTGCGGGCCGTTGCCGACTTCCGCCGCTTCCGGCTCTCCGGGTTCGTGGCCTGGGTGCTCTGGCTCACCATCCACATCGTGTGGCTCATCGGCTTCCAGAACCGGCTGCTGGTCCTGGTCCGCTGGGCGTGGAGCTTCTTCACACGCGGTCGGAGCAACCGGCTCATCACCGGCACCCCGGTCGCCGACGAACCGCCCGGCTGAATGGCACCGTCAGGGGGCACCGGGCCGGCCTCGCCGACATCCTGTGTGGGACCGCGTTCGACGGGCCGGCGTGCTGCCCGCGGCGTACGTCAACCGTTGCCCACCAGCGGCTCGATACCCGACAGCGGTCCATCGGCCTTCGGAGCGGGTAGCTCCGGCTCCATCTCCGCGCCCGCGTCCACCTGGCGAGTCATGACCTCTGCCTCCAGCTGGGCGATGAGGCTGGGGAAGCTCGACTGCAACGCTGCCGCATATGCCGGACCGATGTCCTTCATGAGTGCCTTCTCCCGCGCGGACCTGGGCGCACCGAAGCGGATGTGGATCACCGTCCCGGTGGCGACCGGCTCGAATTCCAGCGTATGGAGGACCTTCACCGGACCGCCAGGGGTGTCGAGGACGGTCCGGTCGGTGACATAGTCATAGGGCCGCCAATCCAGGATCTCCTCGACGACGGCGTCATTGCCGTGCATGCAGTGGTTGGCCGAGCCGGGCCCTCGCCGCCCGCCGGGTGCCGTCTTGACCGTGACCTCGGTCACCCAGGGTTGCCACGTCATGCGCTGCCCAGGCTTCGTGAGGAATTCCCAGGCGACCTGCGGCGGTACGCTCGTCGGAACGGACAGGTCGACGGTGGATGACTCTGGAGCCACGCGGACGCGCGCGCGTCCTTCCTCCTCCTGCCATCGGCGCTCCAGGTCATGTGCCCATGCAGGCACATCCCCGATCCGGTCATACGTCTCGATGATCGAGCGCATGCCCAACGCGGCCGGGTCGATGTCGCTGACATCCACGCACTGCTGGGTGATCAGGGCATATGCGGGCATGTCGAACTGTTCCACGACCTCGTTCTTGAGCAGCCGATGCACGACGATCACGGCCGAACCCAGGAGTTCCTGCCGACCAGCCACCTTCTGGAGGATGGCCGGCCCATGGTGGACCACGAACTTGAGGTTGAGATCGGGGATACGTACACACGCATTGCACTCGCACGACGTCGCCTGACGGACGTCGCGGCGGCGGCGACGGAACCCGAGATAGCAGCGCTCGATGGTGTCCAGCAGCATCGACCCGTCAACCCGCTCGGTCGTCGCGAACGTGAACGCAGCGTCACCCTCCAGCTTGGCGAGCCGGAAGTTCGGCCGCAGCGCGGTGACGACGGCACCGATGAGATCCGCGAGGATGTCCTGCGCGTGATCCAGCTCCACATCCGCGAGGTACCCCGTGTAGCCGGAGATGTCAGCGATCAGGAAGCAGGTCGGGCGCGCGGACGACAGCATCGTTCCTCGCTAGGCATGGAGGTCCGGAACGGTCACCACTATAGGGTGAGCGTGCTGCATCACCCGCCGATCCGGCTGACATGTACCCGGGGCAGCAGGCGGGCGACATCCACCGGGTCGATGCGGCCCTGGCCCGGCAGCAGCGCATTGGCCGCGCCGGCTGCCGCGCCGGTGCGAGCCGCCTGCTCGATCGTGTCACCCGCCGCGATGCCGGCCAAGAGGCCGGCCAGCACGCAGTCGCCGCTGCCGACCGGGAACGAGCCCCGCTCCGGGGGTGGTCCGATGCGCCACGCCGCTCCCGAGGCATCGACGAGTGCGGCACCGTCCACGCCACGCGTGAGCAGCACGTTCGCCGCTCCCGCCCTGCGTAGCGCCGCAGCCGCGCGGATGACGGCCGCCTCATCCATCGCGGCCGCCTCGTCGATGCCGGAAAGACCGGTCGCATCGGCTGCCTCACGCGCGTTGACCTTGACCAGCCAGGGTCGTTCTGCCGCCGCTTCGACCAAGGGTTGCCCGCCGGCATCGATCGCGGCTCGAGCGCCGCGCACGCGGGTGAGTGCCACGATCCGGGCATAGGCAGTTGCGGGCGTGCCGGGTGGCAGTGAGCCCGAGACCGCAACGACCACCCCGCCGGCGTCGGCGTCCAGCTCGGCCGCGATGGCAGCCTCGACCGCGCCCAGGACGCCGCGGTCGAGGGACGGACCGCGCTCGTACAGCTCCGTGAGCGCACCCGTCGAGCGGTCGAGCACCGAGGTGCAGGTCCGTGTCTCGCCTGGTACTTCCACGACCCGCACCGCGATGCCGCCCGCACCGAGCGACTCCCGGATCCACGCTCCCGAGTGCCCCGCGAGGATGCCGACGACGACGACATCGAGCCCCAGGCTCGCCGCGGCACGCGCCACGTTGAGCGCCTTGCCACCGGGCACGATGCTCAGGATGTCGGGCCGATGGATGGTGCCCGCGACCAGGTGGTCGACCGCGACGATCTTGTCGATGGCCGGGTTGAGCGAGACGCACACGAGCCGTCGCAGCGGCTTGACGCCGGGGGCAGGCATCCCAGCCCGCTCAGTAGTCCCGATACCAACCATCGCCCGGCTCCGGGCTGGCGGCCACCGGGTTCGGGCGCACGTGCCAGGGTGTGGCGGCCGCGTCGACGAGCTGCGCCAGCCGGTCGAGCCGCCGCCGTCCCTCCGTGGCGAGCCACGCGTCACGTTCCGCCGGTGCCATGGTCGCGGACGGCGCCCAGACGGAGCGGCCCACGAGCACGCCCGAGGCTCCCGCACTGCACGCGGTCGCGACCTGGCGCTCGAACGTGGCGTCGTCGACGCCACCCGACAGCAGCACCCAGGGGACGCGAGACGTGGCGTCGAGCTCGGCGCACGCGTCCTCCCACGCGGACGTGTCCGAGACGCTCGAGTCGTACGGGAACTCGGCTTTGAGGATGTCCCCACCGAGGGCCGTCAACCGTCGGGCGGTCGCGGTGACACATCGCCGCCGCGCTTCCCCGGTGAGCTTGCCGCCGGTCGCCGGATCGAAGCCCAGGGGCTCCACGAACAGAGCGAGATCGGCGGCGTGGCACGCGGCGGCGACATCCGCCACCAAGCGCTCCTGGTCGGCGGCATTGACCGCATCGGGGTGGTAGTAGACGAGCAGCTTGGCCGCGGATGCCCCCATCCGCTTGGCCTGCTCGACCGACCAACCGGGCAGGACCCGGCTCACCCGGGCTGTGGGAGAGCCTTCATATCCCGTAGCCTCGATGGCGACGAGGACGCCGGCCCCACCGGGCAGCGACCCATCGGCGATGCACTGGGCCGCGCCGACCTCCGGATCGAGCAACGAGCCGGTCGCATGCGACGCGAGCAACCGGATGACGGCGCGCTTGAAGGCGACCATCTCGGCGTAGGTCGTCGTCTCCGGCGCGTCAGGGTGGAGCTCCTTGCGAAGATTCTGGCGATGGTCCAGGGCGAGCACGGCGAACGTGCCCCGGGCTGATGCGCAAGCCTCCAGGCCGCGTCTGGTGCCGAGCAGGTAGGTCATGGCTGGATGCCTCGATAGGGGTGGATCCCGGGACCGTCGAGCGCCTGGAACGCGAGGATGGCGGCGCCCAGGCAGCCGGCCCGGTCGCCGAGGGCCGCAGGCACGATGCGTGGCGATCGCTGCATCAGGAAGCGCCGATCGAGTCGCGTCCGCAGCCCATCGAGCAACAGGTCGCCGGCGAGCGAGAGACCGCCGCCGATGACGACCAGCTTCGGCGCGACGAGCATGGTGGCCAGCTCAAGGGCATCGGCCAGACCCGTCACAGCCTCGCCCCAGACCGCGCATGCAAGCGTGTCGCCGGTCCTGGCCAGGGCGGCGACCTGGGCGGCGCTGGCGTGGCCATGACCCAGCCGGGCCGAGTACCGCCGACCGATCGCCGCCGCGGAGGCAACGGTCTCGAGACAGCCGCGTCTGCCGCAGCCGCAGACCTCCCCGTCAGGCTGGACCACGATGTGCCCCAGCTCGCCGGCATAGCCGCCCGCCACGAGCATGTTGCCGTCGACGATGAGAGCTGCCGCGATGCCAAAGCCGATGGGCAGGAAGAGGACATCGGTGACCCCCTGCGCAGCACCCAGCCGCTGCTCCGCCAGCGCACCGGCGCGCACGTCATGCCCCAGCCGCACGGGCAGCCCGGCTCGGTCCTGGAGCGACCGCTGGAGCGGCAGCTCGGTCCAGCCGAGGTTGGCCGATGCCACCGCGATGCCACGTGATTCGTCGACGACCCCGGGCACGACGACACCCGCTGCCACCGGTGCGGTCGGCGCGGCTCCCACGAGCGCGGCCAGCACCTCGCCGATGGCCGCCACGACCGCATCAGGCCCCTGGGCGCGGGGCGTCCGACGGCGCAGTTGGTGGACGATGCGGTAGCGCGAGTCGACGATGGCGCCCTTGATGCTCGTGCCGCCCACGTCGAGCGCCACGACCAGGTCGTCCGATCCGGACGCGGTCATGCGGCTCTGCCGGTCATCAGAGGATGACGGATCGCGTCAGGTGCCGAGGCTGGTCCGGATCCACGCCGCGCCGTTCGGCCAGGGCCACCGCCAGCCGCTGGGCCACGATGAGGTGGGCCATCGGGTCGAGGGTGCCGCTGGTGACGAAGGAGGCACCCGTGGCTGCGACGTCGGCCGCGAGCCCATCCGGTGGCGTGCCGAACATCCAGACCGTGCGCCCGGGCTGCGCGATGCTGATGGGGCCATGCCGGTACTGGAGCGCGGGATACGCCTCGGTCCACGCCTGCGCCGCCTCGCGCAGCTTGAGGCCGGCCTCGTGGGCCAGTCCGACCGTCCAGCCCGTCCCCAGGAATGTGATCTGGCTCGTCGCCACGAGCCCGCCGAGAGGAGCTGCGAGCGCCGCCTCCGCGTCGGCCGCGAGTGGCTCCACCGCGACACCCAGCGATGCTCGCAGCAATGCCAGCGCGGTGGTCGCGAAACGAGTCTGGACCACCGACCGCTCGTCGGCGAACTCCAGCGGGATGATGCCATCCGCGACGCTCGCCACCGCATCCGGCACGGCCGTGACGACGACGCTCGGGATGCGGCCAGCGACCGTGGCGAGCGCGTCCAGCACCTCCGTCGTGGTCCCGGAGCGCGTGATGGCCAGGATCCGGTCGTACTCGCGGGTCGTCGGCAGCTGGTCCGGCGTCCAGGCGTCCGTGATCCCCTGGCCCTGGCCCTCACGCAGTGCGGCATAGGCCATGCCCATGAACCAGGAGGTGCCGCAGCCGATGACCGCGACCCGCTCGCCCGGTACGGGCAGGAGCGAGCGAGCATCACCCAGCACGGATGGGACGCGTCGCCAGCATCCCGGCTGCGAGGCGATCTCGTCCGACACGAACGACCTGTCCACCATCGCCTCCCACGGCTTGGATGCTTGTATGTGACCGACTCGAGCCATTATGATGCAAGAACGTTCATGTCGCGCCACCATCGGCCAGGTCGGGCGGAGGCGATCAGCTCCTCGGAGACATCCCACGAACCGCTACGAACGTCTCAACGCGCTGCTCGAGCTGCTCACCGAAAGCGGGCACGTGGACGTGGAGACGCTCAGCCGCGAGCTGAATGTATCGAACGCCACCATCCGCCGCGACCTCGACCAGCTGGCCCATCAGCAGCTGTTGACCCGAACGCGCGGCGGGGCGGTCATCAACAACGTCAACTATGACCTCCCCCTGCGCTACAAGACGGCCCGCCACGCGCCCGAGAAGCAGCGCATCGGCCAGGCCGCGGCGGCCCTCGTGCCCGTCGGCGCGGTCGTCGGCCTCAATGGCGGCACCACCGCGACCGAGGTCGCCCGTGCGCTCGCGACCCGGTCCGATCCGGGTGGCTCCCCCGAGTCCCCCTCGGTCACGGTCGTCACCAACGCGCTCAACATCGCCTGGGAGCTGGCGGTTCGACGCCAGATCAAGATCGTGGTCACCGGCGGGGCTGCACGGCCCCAGTCGTACGAGCTCATCGGTCCACTCGCCGACCGCATCCTGGAGGACATCTCCCTGGACGTCGTGCTCCTGGGCGTGGATGCCGTCGACCCGGTCGGCGGCGCGATGGCCCACCACGAGGGCGAGGCCGCGGTCAACACCATGCTGGCCACGCATGCCCAGCGGGTGGTGGTGGTGGCGGACGCGTCCAAGCTCGGGCGTCGTGCGTTCGCGCGCATCTGCGCGCCGACCCAGATCACCACGCTCGTGACCGACACGGACGCCGACCCTGATCTGGTCGCCCGGTTCCGGGCCCTGGGCATCGAGGTACTCCTCGTCTGATCCGGACGTGGGCTACTTGACGCTGCCGGCCGTGAGGCCGCCAACGAGCCAGCGCTCGATGAGCGCGAACAGGATGACCACCGGCACGACCGCCACGAGCGACGCGGCGAACAGGTATTGCCACTGCACCTCGTACTGGCCGATGAACGAGGTGACGCCCACCGTCAGCGGCCGGACGTCCTGGGAGCTGGTGAGCGTCAGCGCGATGACGAACTCGTTCCATGCCGCGATGAACGTGAACACGGTCGCGGTGATGATGCCCGGCAGGGCCAACGGCAGCGTGATGCGCAGGAGTACGCCCAGCCGTGACGATCCGTCGATCGATGCGGCCTCTTCCAACTCCACGGGGATCGTCGAGATGTAGCCGCTCATGATCCAGATGGAGAACGCGAGGTTGAAGGCCGCGTTGACGATGATGAGCGCGAGATAGCTGTCGACGAGGCCGAATGAGACGAACTCGCGATAGATGCCGATGACCAGTGCGGTCGGCGCGAACATCTGGGTCACGAGCACGAGCAGCAGGAACGCGGTCCGACCCCGGTAGCGGTTGCGCGCGGTGTAGTACGCCGCTGGCAACGACACCAGGAGCACGACCAGGGTCGCGAGGCCCGCGATGACGAGGCTGCTCTTGAGATAGCTGCCGACCGGCGCCACGCTCCAGACATCGATGAAGTTCTGCCAGTCGAACACGGACGGCAGGTAGTCGGTCGGGATGCGGTACAGCTCGTCGTGCGGCTTGAGCGCCGTCAGCAGCATCTGAAGGTATGGCGCGAGGAACAGGAATGCGATGAGATAGGCGGTGCAGGCGAGCAGGGCGCGGCGCAGCTGGGTGCTCATCGATCAGGTCCGCTCGCGCCAGTTGACGGCACGCAGGTAGAGCAGGACGAACACGAGGATGATGGCGAAGTTCACGACCGCCATCGCCGCGGACTGGCCGACGTTCTGGCTCCGGAAGGCGATCTTGTACATGAACGTCGTGGTCGTGTCCGTCTGGTAACCGGGACCGCCGTTGGTCATGACCCAGATGATCGGGAACGAGTTGAAGACGTTGATCATGTTGATGAGCGTGCCCACGAGCAGTGCGGGCCGCAGCAGCGGCAGCGTGATGTCGCGATAGGTACGCCAGGGACTCGCGCCATCCACCCGGGCCGCCTCGAACACCTCCCCGGGGATGGTCTGCAACCCAGCGAGGATCACGTAGGTGGTGAAGGGCAGCGAGACGAACACCGCGACCGCCATGAGCCAGCCAAAGGCGATGCCGGGGCTGCCCAGCCAGTCGACCGGGGCAGCGATCACATGGAGGTCCATGAGCAGCCGGTTCATGACCCCGTAGAACCCATCCAGGATCCAGCGCCACACGGTGGCGGTCATGACCACCGATGCCGCCCAGGGCACGATGAGCGCCCAGCGCACGAGGCGCCGCCCCGGGAACCTCGCGTTCAACAGCTGTGCGAGAGCGAGCGAGATGACCACCGTGACGAACACGACGCCCACGACCCAGACACAGGTGCGGATGAGGACGCCCGGCAACTCGGGATTGGCGAACAGATTCCGGAAGTTGTCGGCGCCGCTGAAGCCCTTGGTGACGCCCGAGATGCTGATCTTCAGCAGTGACGTGCGCACCATCTCGATGGCCGGCCAGAGGACGACCGCCAGGATGAGCAGCAGTGCAGGGCCGATCCATGGCAGGGGGCCCGCCGACCATCGACGAGGCCGGCGACGGGGATCGCCGGGACGCGTGGGCAGCGGCTCGCGTGTCTCGACCGTATCAGTCACCCATCACCTCACCGGAGACGTGATCGTGGGGGTCCCGCCGATCGGCTGGACCCCCACGAGTCTGACTGCGGAGACAGGACCAGGCGCTACTGCGCCGTGGCCGCCGCCTGGATCTGATCGAGGACCTGCTGCGGATCGGCGCCCTGGACCGCGGTGCCGATGGTCTGCTGGATGGCACCCTGGACGGCCGGCCAAGAGGCCTGGTCGCTGGGGTAGAAGATGGCGCTCGGCAGGACGTCGATGAACGGCTTCATGGTCGCGTCGGACGACATCTGGGCACCGGCCGAGATGGTCGCCGGCAGGAAGCCACCCGCCGCTGTGAGGAAGGCCGCGTAGTTGTCGGGCTGATACAGGAAGCTCAGGAATTTCTGGACGGCTGCCTGGTTGCCTTCCTTCTTGAAGCCGAAGAAGTAATCCTGGACACCAAGCGTGACGCTCGACTTGCCGTCAGCGGCTGGGAACGGCGCGACGCCGTAGTTCACGGTGCTGCCCGCGTCCTTCATGACGCCCGGCAGGAAGATGGCCCCATTCACCATGGCAGCCTTGCCCTGCTCGAACAGCGCCCACGCGCCCGAGGTCCGGTCGGTGGTCGCGGGGTTCGGTTGGGTGTAGCCGGCGTCGACGAGGCTCTTGAGATAGACGAGGGTGTCGACGTTCTCCTTGGAGTTGATGACCCACTGGCCATCCTTGAAGTACGACCCACCGTTGCCGCCGGACCAGATGGCGAACTCGGCCTGGGCCTCCTCCGGCCCCAGCGGCAGCGCCAGCGGGATGATGTCCGGGCTAGCCGCCTTGATCTTCTCTGCGGCGGCCGTGACCTCGCTCCAGGTCGTGGGCGGGGCGGTGACACCGGCCGCGGTCAGGAGATCCTTGTTGTAGAAGAAGAGGCGGTCGCTCGCAAGGTCCGGCACCGCGTATTCCACGCCGTTGTACTTGGAGTTCTCGCGGAACGCGGGGATCAGGTCGGCCTGGACCTCAGGCGTGACGATCTGGTCGGCCGTGTAGAGCAGGTCGTCCGCCGCGAAGCTCGCGAAGTAGTTGAGGTTCGCGATGTCCGGCAGCTGGCCGGTCTGGACCAGGGTCTTGACCTTCTGATCGATATCGTTCCAGTTGACGACCTCGACCTCGACCTTGATGCCGGGGTTCGCGGCCTCGAAGGCCGTCGCCAGCTGGTCGAAGTACGGCTGCATCTGGTCGGTGTACTGGGCGGCGATCATCTTGATCGTCGTATCTCCCTGGGCGCTGGCCCCGGCGACGCCGCCGAGCGATAGCGCCGCCGCGGCCCCAAGGGCCGCGAAGCGAGCGAATCGGGTATTCATGATGCGGCGGATCCTCTCCCGTGCTCGCCGGCTCGCATGCGCGCACCCCGGAAGCCGCGACTCCTCATCGCGCAATCGTGATTGCAGATGCACGCCATGGGCCGACTACGTGCACTATGGCGCATGAATGCCCCGTTTGCAACACGACCTGCACCTCGAAACGGATGCGCGCGCGACCTCCGAGGCGGGCGATACGGACGGTCGCCTCGGCAGCCGTGGACGGCCCCTGAGGGTACTGGGCTCCCCATCTCCCGAGACCCGGTGAAGCCGTCACAGCGTGACCGGGAGGGCGTGCGATCGTGGCGAGTCGACCTTGTCCGGGGCCCTGTCGAGCTCCTGGGGTGCGAGCCGAAGACGTGGCATCCGCTCCAGCAACGAGGCGAACGTGATCGAGCCCTTCGAGGCGCCGCAGGGACGCACCAAGGCAGAGATGCACGCCGTTGCCGAACGCGACGATGTCGTTCGTCGGCCCGGTCAAGGTCGAACACCTCGGGCGACGAGCGCCGGCCCATCACGCGGGCGCTGGACCCGCCGGCATGTCTCCCGCTGGGACCCGGCCCGGTCGTGGCGTGACCTTCGGCCCTAGCCCGATGATCCGGCCAGGTCCATCGTGGCGACATGCCAGTGCTCATCGCCTATGCCAGTCGCCACGGAGCCACACGGGGCATCGCCGAGCGCATCGCGGACCGGCTCCGTGCCGCCGGGTTCGAGGTCGATCTCCGGCCCGCAGCGGAGGTGCGCGAGGTCGCCGCCTACGACGCGGTCGTCGTCGGGGGCGCGGCGTACATGTACCACTGGCTCAAGGACGCGACCCGGTTCGTGGAGCGGAACCGTGCCCTGCTCGCTACGCGTCCGACCTGGCTGTTCAGCAGCGGCCCGGTTGGCACGGATGCGGTCGATGCCAAGGGCAAGGACGTGCTCACCGCGAGCGTACCCCGGGAGTTCGAGCATCTTCGGGCGGCGATCCACCCGCGCGGCGAACGCATCTTCTTTGGCGCCTGGGACCCGACCGCATCGCCCATCGGCTTCGCGGAACGACTCGTCCGAGCCATGCCGGCGACCGCCCGGGCTGCGATGCCGACCGGCGACTTCCGTGACTGGGCGGCCATCGATGCCTGGGCGGACGAGATCGCGGCCCAGGTCCCGGCCGCGACGGCCACTCCTCGGTGACCGTGCACGATACCCGCGCCATCGTGGGGGCCGGAGTAGGGTCGCGCGCATGACGCCACCATCCAACGAGGACGCGGTCCGCGGCGCTGCCGTGGCCGAGATGCGCGAGACCCGCGACCTGGTGGTCCACGGCCTGGTCCAGGGTGTCGGCTTCCGGCCGTTCGTCTACCGACTGGCCCTCGAGCTGCAGATCGACGGCGTCGTCCGGAACACCGCGGGCCGGGTGGAGATCCGCGCCGCCGGTCGATGCCGCGACCTGGACGGGTTCGCCAGCAGGCTCGCGGGCGATGCCCCGCCCCGAGCCCGGGTGGAGAGGGTCAGCGTGGCCACAAGCCCCATCGTGGTACCGACCGGCAGCGGGTTCGTGGTCGAGGAGAGCCTCGCGGGCACATCCACGACCCGCCTCTTCCCGCCCGACATCGCCACCTGCGACGCCTGTCTCGCCGAGCTGGCCGACCCGACGGACCGCCGCTATCGCTATCCATTCATCAATTGCACCGACTGCGGACCGCGCGCGACCATCATCGAAGAGTTGCCGTACGACCGGGCCCAGACCTCGATGCGCGACTTCCCGCTCTGTGACCGGTGCAGCGCGGAGTATCGCGATCCAGGGGACCGGCGCTTCCACGCGGAGCCCGTGGCGTGCCCCACCTGCGGGCCGCAGCTGGCCTGGCGGTCGACCGACGCGCCGGCGCCGACCGCTCGCGGCGAGACGGCGCTCCTCACGGCTGTCGAGGCCATCAGGGCGGGTCGCATCGTCGCGGTCAAGGGGCTCGGCGGCTACCACCTCGCCTGCGACGCGACGGATCAGGACGCCGTGACGCGGCTCCGCGATCGCAAGCGGCGCTGGGCCAAGCCATTCGCGGTCATGGTCCGCGACCTCGGCGCGGCCCGAGCGCTGGCGAGCGTGACGGACGCGGAAGCACGGCTCATGACCACACCAGCGCGGCCCATCGTGCTCGTTCGAGTGCGACCCTCTGATGATGCCCAGGGCGAGGCCGGGCAGGCGCTGGCCCCGGCGGTCGGCCTGGGCGATCGACGCGTCGGGCTGTTCCTGCCGTACACGCCGCTCCATCACCTGCTGCTCGCCGCGCTCGGGCGCCCCATCGTGCTCACGAGTGGCAACCGCTCCGATGAGCCGCTGGCCATCGATGACGCCGACGCCGCCACCCGACTGGCGGGCATCGCCGACGGTTACCTGCTCCACGACCGCCGGATCCGGGCGCGCTACGACGACTCGGTCACGCGCGTGGTGGGTTCGGGGACGGGCGCCCGCGAGTCGATGGTGCGCCGTGGCCGCGGATACGCCCCGGAGCCGCTGCCGCTGCCGGTGGCCATGCCCGATGGCCAGGTCGCCCTCGCGGCGGGTGCGGAGCTCAAGCACACGTTCGCGCTTGCCATCGGTGGACGAGCGCACATCGCGCCCCATACCGGCGACCTCGAAGACCTCACCACCCACCAGGCATACGAGGACAATCGGCTGCACCTGGAGCGGCTGCTCGCGGTCGAGCCGTCGTGGGTCGTCCACGACCTCCACCCGGGGTACCTCTCGACCCAGGACGCCGTGCGCCGGTTCCCCGCCGAGCGGCGCATCGCCGTCCAGCACCACCACGCCCACGTCGCCTCGTGCGCCGCGGAGCACGGCGTGACGCGGCCATTCCTGGGACTTGCCTACGACGGCCTGGGCATGGGTGACGATGGCACCTTCTGGGGAGGCGAGCTGCTGCTCGCGGACCTCATCGGCTACCGACGGCTGGCGCGCTTCGGACGGGCGCCGATGCCCGGCGGCGCGAGCGCGGTCAAGCGACCGTACCGGATGGCGCTTGGATACCTGTTCGCGGCAGAGGGCGCCGCCGGAGCCTGGGAGCGAGCCGTCGGTGACGGGCTCGCGGATGGGTACCTGGCCCGACTCGACCCGCGCGAGGTCGAGGTCGTCCGGCTGCAACTGGCCCGGCGGCTCAACGCCCCGGTCGCCTCGAGCGCCGGTCGACTGTTCGACGCGGTCAGCAGCCTGCTGGGTCTCCGGGACGTCGCGGAGTTCGAAGCCCAGGCAGCCATCGATCTCGAGAACGCCGCCGACCCGCTCGGGTCGGGCATGCTGCCGTGGCACATCGACCAGAGCGATGGGCTCCTGGTGTTGGATCCGCGCCCGACCCTCCTGGCGCTGCTGGAAGGGGTCCACGACGGGCTCCAGCCGGCGTTGCTGGCAGCACGCTTCCAGCGGACGGTCGCCGAGGCGACCCGGGAGCTGGTGGCCCACGCCCGCCAGGCGACCGGGGTCGGTACCGTCTGCATCTCGGGCGGTGTGTTCCAGAATGCGTGGCTGGCGGATACCCTTCTCGAGGGACTGGCACGCGACGGGTTCGTCGTCCACATCAATGAGCAGGTCCCCGTCAACGACGGGGGGATCAGCTACGGTCAGGCCGCCATCGGCGCGGCCCGGCTCGGCTCGCGGGCCGGGCACAGCGGCCAGGAGGGCTAGCGACATGTGTCTGGGCATCCCCGGCAAGGTCATCGAGATCCACGACCAGGGCGGCCTGCGGATGGGCCGCGTCGACTTCGGGGGGGTCCGCAAGGAAGCGTGCCTCGCCTACCAGCCGGACGTCGAACTCGGCGACTACGTCATCATCCATGTCGGCTTCGCCATCAGCCGGGTCGACGAGGAGGAGGCGCTGCGCACTCTCGAGATGCTGGCCCAGATGGGTGACCTGATGACCCAGGAGCTGGCCACGATGGGCCCGGGCATGGATCGTCCCGTGGTGGTCGATGACCCGCCGACGAGCGCCACCAGCGGGTCATCGGGCGCGCCGCCCATGGCCCAGGGTGCCTGACCCATGAAGTACCTCGACGAGTACCGCGACCCGGTCCTGGCCCAGAAGCTCATGACCGAGATCCACCGGGTGACGACCCGACCATGGACGCTCATGGAAGTGTGCGGCGGACAGACCCACACCATCGTCAAGCAGGGCATCGACGAGATGCTGCCCGCCGGCGTGCGCATGATCCACGGGCCCGGCTGCCCGGTGTGCGTGACACCCCTGGAGCAGATCGACAAGGCGCTCGCCATCGCGGCGTGGCCAGACGTCATCTTCACCAGCTACGGCGACATGCTGCGGGTGCCCGGCTCGACCACCGACCTGCTGGCGCTCAAGGCACGTGGCGCCGACGTGCGCATCGTCTACTCCCCGCTCGACGCGCTCCGTATCGCACGGGAGCATCCCGACAAGCGGGTCGTCTTCTTCGCGGTCGGCTTCGAGACCACTGCGCCGGCCAACGCGATGGCCGTGGCCGAAGCCGCCCGTACGGGAATCGACAACTTCAGTGTCCTGGTCAGCCATGTGCTCGTGCCACCGGCCATGATCGCGCTGCTCGAGTCGCCGACCAACCAGGTCCAGGGATTCCTCGCCGCCGGGCACGTCTGCGCGGTCATGGGCTGGACCGAGTACGAGCCCATCGCCGCGAGGTATCGGGTACCCATCGTGGTCACCGGTTTCGAGCCCCTCGACCTGCTGGAAGGCATCCTCATGACCATCCAGCAGCTGGAGGACGGTCGAGCCGAGGTCGAGAACCAGTACGTCCGGGCCGTCAAGCGCGATGGCAACGCGCTCGCACGCGAGACGGTGCTCGAGGTGTTCGAGGTGGGGGAGCGCAGCTGGCGGGGCATCGGGCCCATCCCCGACTCGGGCTACCGGCTCCGACCGGCGTATGCCCGCTTCGACGCCGAGCGGCTGTTCGATGTCGGCGAGATCCACACCCGCGAGCATCCCGCGTGCATCGCGGGAGCCATCCTCACGGGCGAGAAGACGCCCCTCGACTGCACCGCCTACGGGGTCCTGTGCACACCCCAGAAACCGCTCGGGGCACCGATGGTGTCATCGGAGGGTACCTGCGCCGCATTCTTCTCGGCCGGTCGGGGGATCGGTACGCCGGCACGACCGCTGGTCCAGGTGGCGCCCATCGGCAGCGCTGCGGCGACCGCGGGCGCCGTCGCGGGTGGCGCGAGGGGTGGCACCTCATGAGCGAGCTGCCGCAGGGCGTCGCGATCTCGCTCGATCCCGTCGGGCTGCCCGATCCGATGGCGCTCTCCTGTCCCGCGCCCATCCCCGAGGTGGAGCGGGTGCTCCTGGGCCACGGCTCGGGTGGCCAGCTGTCCGCGGCGCTCATGCGCGACCTCATCGGGCCGGCGCTCGGTGCCTCCGGTGCGGCCGGTCCCCTCAACGACGCGGCCGTGGTGGAGCTGGCGGGCCAGCGGCTGGCGTTCACCACCGATTCCTTCGTCGTCAGCCCGCTCATCTTCCCAGGCGGCGACATCGGCGAGCTCGCCGTCAACGGCACCGTGAACGACCTGGCGATGATGGGCGCCAGGCCCGTGGCGCTGTCGCTCGCGTATGTCATCGAGGAAGGGCTGCCGTTCGAGGACCTGCGCACCATCACCGAGTCGGTCGCTCGCGCGGCAGCACACGCGGGGGTGCGCGTGGTCACGGGCGACACCAAGGTCGTCGGGCGCGGTGCCGCGGACGGCTTGTTCGTGAACACCGCGGGCATCGGCCTCGTCCGCCCCGATGTGACGCTCGGCGCCGACCAGGCCCGGCCCGGCGACGTGGTCATCCTGTCGGGCCCCATCGGTCTGCACGGCGTGGCCATCATGAGCGTCCGTGAAGGCCTCGGCTTCGAGGTCGAGATCGCGTCCGACACCCAGCCTCTCGCGGCACTCGTGGAGGCGGTGCTGGCGGTCGCGCCGGACACCCACGTGCTGCGCGACCCCACCCGCGGTGGGCTCGCGTCCACGCTCAACGAGATCGCGGCGGCATCGGGTGTGGGCATCACGCTCGACGAGCCCGCCATCCCCATCCCGGGGCCGGTACGTGCCGCATGCGAGATGCTTGGCCTCGACCCGCTCCACGTCGCCAACGAGGGCAAGTGCGTGGCGTTCGTGCCCGCCGATCGCGCCGGGGCCGTCCTGGCCGCGATGCATGGCCTGTCCGAGGGTGATGGTGCGGCTGTCGTGGGAACGGTCGTCGCGGAGCACCCGGGGATGGTCACCATGCGCACGATCGTGGGCTCGGAGCGCATCGTGGACATGCTCATCGGGGAGCAGCTGCCGCGCATCTGCTGACCGCCCGCGGAGCCCGATGGCGCCGATGGGCTAGGCTGACCGCTCTCGTTCGATGTGCGGAGGCGTCACACATGCGCAGGTTGCTCATCCTGGTCCTGGCGGCCATGGTCTGGCTGGTGCCGACGGCGTTGGCCGCGACACCCGAGCCGTCCGTCCAGCCGACGATCACCGGTCAGGAGCTGGCTGATGGCCTTGGCCAGTGGGACGGCTACGACTTCCAGGATGCGGGCGACGCGTCGCCCGGAGCCCTGCGTACCGGTCCATCCGACTCGGCTGACGCGGCCGACCCATACGGCGCCGATGGCACCCTGCTCATCCTGCCGCCCCTCGACAGCCCGGCGCACACCGTGCTCAGCGTCCGGCTCTCCTCGCTCGCCTCACCCCGCATCTGGGATAACTACCAGCACGTGATGGACGAGCTGGCCATCGACCAGGCCGACCAGCAGGCCGTCTACGGCGCGCTCGGCCAGGTGGTGGCGCAGGCGTATGCCAACGTCGACAACCAGGAGCAGACGCACATCGCCTCGCTCGAGGCAGGCCCCTATCGGGTGCTGCTCCAGTCGAAGACGAACGGCTGGGAGGGCCTCGCCGGCGATGAGCCGGCACCCATCTTCAGCATGCCCGACGGTGGCGTGACGATGGAGATCCTGGCCCTCGACGAGGCGTCGGTGGTCATCCCGATCCCGGAGCCGACCCCCACGCCCACGCCAGCGGCGACCCCCAAGCGGACGCCGAAGCCGACCCCGAAGCCGACACCGAAGCCGACACCCACCCCGAATGCGGGACCCCAGGCGGGGGCACCCACCCATTTCGTGTGTGACGGCAGCGACTCCGTCATCCCCGATCCGCTCAGCAAGGGCTGGAACATCCGGCGCGTTGACTGGGGCAGCAGGGGCAAGTACGATCGACTGACCATCACCCTCGACCAGTACGCAGGGCTGGGTGGCGACGGCACGCAGGCGATCGTCCACGTGCTGCCGGTCGACCAGGTGCAGTCGCAGCTCAAGGTGTCGGCACCCGGCGACGGCGATATGGCGGTCGCGCTGGGCCTGTTCCAGGATGTCCGGCTGACCTGGGCGCTCGACCGCGCCCTGCCGCTCAAGGCGTTCAAGTGGATCACGATGAAGAAGGACAACAACGGCTATCCGTGGATCGTCCTGGGCATCAACGGAGACGCCTGCTACTCGCTCCAGGTGCCTGCCTGGACCGCGGACAACCCCAAGTCGCGGCCGACCATCCAGGTCGTGGTGGACGTCCAGCACTAGCATCCTGGGATCTCCCGACTCGATAGCCAGCTCGGGTCAGGCCATACGCACCGTCCGGGACATGATCGGGCCGGATGACCTGCCTCCGACGGCCCGATCGGCCCTACGGTAGACGCGCATCCGCGGTAGACGATGACGGTCCCGACCACGTCGGTCGGCCCAGACTGGAGCGTCTTCGCATGCCCACGTCCGCGGTGGCTGCCCCATCCGTGGGGATCCTCGACCCGAGCTCCATCTTGCGGGTGTCATCGCGGTCGGCGGCCTGGTGCTGCTGGGCATCGGTGCCATCGCCGGCGGCGTAGCGCTCGTCGCCCAGCCGGACGGCAGCGCCATGCAGTTCAGCACCACGCTCCTGGCGGGCAGCCCGTTCTCCGACTTCTTCGTCCCGGGCCTCATCCTCGGCGGCCTGTTCGGGGTCGGCTCCCTCGTGGTGGCCGCGATGGGCATGCGTCGCTCGCGCCTCGCGCCATTCCTCGCCTTCACCATCGGCTGTGCCCAGATGATCTGGATCGCCGTCGAGCTGGCCATCATCGGCGAGTTCAGCTTCCTGCACCCGGTCTGCTTCGGCATCGGGCTCGTCATCGCGGTGGCGTCCGTTCCCTGGGGCTGGCCGACCTTCCAGGCGTGGCGAGCGGGTCGCTGATCCGGGTCGGCCGGGGGGTCATCCCATGAGACGAGAGGGGCGGTACCCACCCTTTGGGTGAGTCCGACATGCGTACCCCTCGGTTCGTCTCTGCGACCCATGGCCTGGGACAAGACCGGCGTTCCGGATCAGACGTTGTTGGGATGACCCAACCGGCGCATCAAACGTGCTGCGAGGACGGTCGTCATGTCGGACTCACCCACATGCTGGGTCACGTGGCGGGCATCGGTGGAACCGACGAGCTCGAAGGCAGCGGCGGGGCGACACATCGTCGGCGGACTGTGGCCTGGCATCGCCCCAAGCCCAACGTAACCCACAGGAAGGCTACACTCGCTCGAACGCGTCACCCGAGATCGCGGCCCGGAAGGATCCCTCGTGAGCCCACGTTCGCAGCTGCTCCCCGCCGATCGACTCCAGATGATCGCCGACCTCGTCAGCGAGCGCGGCAGCGTCCGGGGCAGCGACCTGGTCGAGATGCTGGGCGTCACCGACGAGACCATCCGGCGTGACCTGCTGCGGCTGTCGGAGATGGGTCTCGTGCGCCGCTCGCGGGGTGGTGCGGTCGCCGCCCGGACCCCGGAGGAGGCGAGCACTGCCCAGCGACTCCGCGAGCACGCGTCGGAGAAGCTGGCCATCGGCAAACGTGCCGCCGGGCTGGTCACGGACGGCAGCTCCGTCATCCTCGACTCGGGCACCACGACCCTCGCCCTGGCCCGCGCCCTCCGTGGCCGCCGCAACCTCATCGTGGTCACGACCGCTGTCACGAACGCGGTCGAGCTCGTCGGCAACCCCGCCACGACCGTGGTCATGACCGGTGGCGTCATCCGGCCCCAGACGTTCGGCGCGAGCGGCGAGCTGACTGCGGCCACCCTGCGCGAGATCCACGTCGACCAGGCATTCCTGGCGACCCACAGCGTCTCGGTGAAAGCGGGCCTGACCTATCCCAGCTTCGAGGAGGTCGAAGCGAAACGGGCGATGATCGCGGCCGCGACGGAGGTCATCCTGCTCGCCGACCACTCCAAGTTCGGGCGGGCATCCCTGGTGCGCATCGCGAACATCGACGCGGTACACAAGATCATCAGCACCCCTGGCATCGACCCGGCGGAGGCCGAGGCGATCCGCGACATGGGCATCGAGCTCATCATCGCGGAGCCCACCCGCGCGATACGGGTCGATGAGGCCGACGAGGCGGCGATGGAAGGCTGACCTCCGCGACGACCGAGGCCGTCGCGGCGCTCGTCGTGGCGTGGATCGCACTCAGTACTCGGGTGCCACCCGGCCGGCGATGACATCACCCTGGATGAGCTCCACCTCGGGTCGTGCGAGCACCGATGTCGTTGCCCGGAGCACCTCCGCGTCGGCGGCGGGCCCGACGAGGACTGCCCGGGTGTCGCGATCGCCGACGCGTGCCGTGACCGCCGGCGACAGCGGTCGGTCGAGGACCCCATCGGGCCGGTTCACGAGCATCTCGTCCGCGGTCCAGACGGCAGCGTCACCCCGTCCATCCGCAAGCATCCGGGCGATCTGCGCCGTCATCGCCGGCTGCATCGTCACCCCGTCGCCGGCGAACTCCAGGGCCGTGAGCAGTTGCTGGTCAGCCGAGTGACGATCCACCAGCACCCGCAGCGGCTGAGCCATCCCCGCCCGCGCGGTGTAGAAGACCAGATGGCCCGTGTTGTAGGAATGCGACCAGAGCTCGTGCACCACGGAGTCCTCGGGCCCACACAGCTCGTCCGCGGCGAAGGCGGACATCACCGCCAGGTTGCAGCGTCCCTCGCGAACCGCCTGGAGCCGCTGGCGGGAGCCGCGCACGAAGATGAGGAAGACCTCGAGGCCCGCATGCGTGAGACCCGCCTTGATGGCTGTGGCGAGCGCCTCGTAGCGCGGTGACGAGGCGAGCGGCAGGGCGATGACGAGCGGCCCACCTTCGGCCGCATCCCAGAGTCGACCGACGGACCGGCTGATGAGGAAGGCCCCGAGTGGGCCCCGGGTCTCGATGGTGATGGCGCCCGTGTCCCGCAGTCGTCCCATGGCAGTGTGGATCGACGACAGGCTCGCACGGTGCCGGACCGCGAGCTCCCGGACGGTCGCCAGCCGCGACGGTGGCTCGGGCGCCAGCAGCATCTCGCGCGCCAGGGCCGGCACGATGTCCGCCACGGGTCGTGACGGCCAGCGTTCGCGATCGTCCAACATGGCCCTGATACTAGCCGCTGCTGCTGCTCGGACCGGCCCTTGTGCGCAGCCTCGGCTCAGTCGTAGGTATCGGCCTGGAAGTACGTGAATCCGTGGTCGACATTGGTATCACCAACGCCGAAGTTGTAGCCGACGCCGGGCGCACCATCCTGGTAGGTGTCATCGATCGCTGTGGTGACGAGGACGCCATTGATGTAGCCCCGGATCTCGCTGCCCACCATGCACGCCTCAACGAGGTCGCCATCCTTGACACCGAACTCGGGACCCACCTTGCGCGCCAGTGACTTCCAGCGGCCGATGGCACCGTCCCAGCGAACGATCTCGGCATAGGCCTCGTCGGTCTTGAGGCAGCGCCAGAAGACCTCATAACCGGTGATGCTGTGGGCCGCGATGGTCGTCCGGAGCCGGATCTCCACCTCCTGGAAGTACTGGTCCGTCTGGTCCCGGCTGAAGACCCGGGCCTGCACGAACTGGTCCTTCCCCCAATCACCGGTGAGCACCGCGGTGGGATCGTCATAGATGCCCACCGGGGCCGCGTTCGCGTCCTCCAGGTTGCCTTGTTCCGAGCGTCGCTCCGCCTCGCCCGGGCGAGTGACCTCGCCGAAGGCCACGCCACCCTGGGTGATGACGTCGCACCAGTCGATGCCGTCCGTCCGGGCGTTGAGCCACATGCCACCCTCGGAGATGGGCGTCTCATCCAGGGCGAAGTGGGTCTCGTATGAGCGCACCGGAGCGGTGGCGGGTCGGAGCGCATCCATGGGGCTGGTCATCGCGAGCGGTCCCTCCGTGTGTCTGTGACAGGTTGCCTGGATCGATGCTGCATCTGGCGGGCTAGCTGACCTCCTCCTCCTGGACGGCACGGGAGAGGGCTTCCTCCGAGAGGTCGTCCCCCCGTGACCGGTCAAGGATGCGCACGATGGCGCCGTCCCGGATGACGAGCACCCGATCCGCCACGCCACTGAGCTCCTCCAGCTCCGAGGAGACGATCAGGATCCCGTTGCCCGCCGAAGCGAGCGTCCGGGTCTGCATCAGGATCTCGCGCTTGGATCCCACGTCGACGCCGACGGTCGGATCATCGAGCAGCAGCACCCGCGGCCCGATGGACAGGTTCCTGGCCACCACCACCTTCTGCTGGTTGCCGCCCGAGAGGTCCTTGACGGCCTGGTCGATGCCCGTGGTGCGGATGTTCAGTCGTTCCACGAAGTCAGTCACGGAGCGCCGTGCCGACCCATCATCGACGAATCCATTGCGGGCGAACTGGCGCCATGCCGCCATGAGGGCATTCTGCGCGACCGAGTGCTCGCGGACCAGGCCGGCCCGGGCACGATCCTCGGGCACGAGCGCGATGCCGGCGTCGAGTGCATCCCTGGGACCCCGCAGCCGCACCGGGTGCCCGTCGACCTCGACGCTGCCCGCCTCGAGGCGGTCGATGCCGAACACGGCGCGCATCAACTCGCTCCTGCCACTGCCCAGGAGACCGGCGACACCGACGATCTCTCCCCGGAACAGGTCGAACGAGATGTCGCGTAGACGGGCGTTGGTGAGTCCCGCGACCCGCAGCAGTGGCACGCCCGTCCGATCGACCTCGTGCTCGTGATAGCTGAGGGCGCTCTCGAGCGAGCGACCGAGCATGCTCTCGATGATGGCCGAGAGGCTGGTCCCGGCGGTCGGTGCGGAGAGCGTCACCTCGCCATCCCGGAGCACCGTCACCTGATCGCAGATGTCCATGATCTCGTTGAGGTGGTGCGAGATGTAGACCACCGCGATGCCTTCCGCGATGAGTCGCCGGACGGCGGTCATGAGGGTCCGGCTCTCGGCTGCGGCGAGCGATGCGGTCGGCTCGTCGAGGATGAGGATGCTCGCGTCGCGCGAGATGGCCTTGGCGATCTCCACCAGCTGGCGGGCGCCCACGGGCAGCTCCTCCACCAACCGGTCCGGTTCGATGTCGGCTCCGACTCGTGCGAGCGCGGCGATGGCCTGGCGCTCCAGCTCGCGATCATCGATGAGCCCCAGGCGGCCCCGTGGCTCGCGGGTGAGCAGGATGTTCTGGCCGACCGACATCTGGGGGATGAGGCTGAATTCCTGGAAGACCATCGCGATGTCGCGCTCGTGAGGCCGGCCCAGGCTCCCGGCGATGGCGGCGCCGTCGACCTCGATCGAGCCATCGTCCGCCGAATAGGCGCCGTCGATGATCTTCACCAGCGTCGACTTACCCGCCCCGTTCTGACCGACGAGTCCGTGGACCTGCCCCCGACGGAGCGTGAAGTCGACGCCGTGGAGCACCTCGACACCACCAAAGGACTTGCGGATGCCGCGCGCCGCCAACGCGATGGGTCGGGCGTCTGGATCGGCCACCAGCGTGGCGCCGGCCGTCATCGTGTCAGGCCTCCGGGGCTTCGCGGAGGCTCAGTGCGACCGCGACGATGATGATCACGCCTCGCGCGATCATCTGCTCGGTCACCGACAGACCCATGAGGATGAGCCCGTTGTTGAGCACACCCATCACGAGCGAACCGACGAGGGCGCCGACCATCGAGCCGCGCCCGCCAGACATGCTCGTACCGCCGATGACCGCGGCGGCGATGACCGTCAGCAGGTCGGCCTCGCCGAGCGTGTAGCGGGCACTGTGGAGTCGACCCACGTACAGCAGTCCGGCGAGCGCCGCCATGAACGAGCAGATGACGAGCGACGCGACTCGGATGCGGCGGGTGTCGATACCCGAGTACCGCGCCGCGACGCGGTTGCCCCCCGTCGCCAGCAGCTCTCGACCGAAGGTCGTCTTGCGGTACACCACATGCGACACGAGCAGCGCGCCGAGCGTCCACACCAGGAGCGAGGGGACCGGGCCAAGATCGCCCGATCCGAAGATCCCGGTGAACGTGTCGTCGAGCACCGGGACCGGCCGGGTCTCCGTGATCAGCCGGGACAGACCACCGATGATGCCCGCCATGCCAAGGGTGATGAGGAATGAGGGGACCCGCAGCCGCGTGGTGAGCAGGCCATTTGCGAGACCGACGAGCAGGCCCACACCCAGGGCCGCCGGCACCGCGATGAACATGTTCGTGTCCCGCAGCAGCACCGCGGCCACCATCGCGCTGAGCGCCACGACCTGGCCGATGGAGAGGTCGATCTCGCCCGCCGAGAGGGCGAATGTCATGCCGAAGGCCATGATCGACACGAAGGCCGTCTGGCGCAGGATGTTGAGGAAGTTGTCGAGGGTCAGGAAGCCGCTGTCGCGGAGCGTGATCGAGAACACGGCCAGGATGAGCACGAAGCCGAGATAGACGATGGCCCCCCGGGGGAACTTCCGGGGGAGCTGTCGTCTGCCGGTCGGAGGGCTGGTCGCCACGTCGCTGGTCATGGGCGGCCGCTCAGCCGGGGACGTCCATGCGCGCGAGGCTCGAGCTCGCGCGCACGGACGGTGCTATCGGAACGGTCGGAGGTTACTTGGCGAGCGCCGCGGTGACCTCGGCGGGCGGATCCGCGTGGAACCCTTCCTGCCAGGCCTGGGCGAGGTTGTCGCGATCCACCGCGAGGGCGGGGACCACGATGAACGGCGGCACCTCCACGCCACACCGGGCGAGCACCGCTGCCTTGACCGTGTTCGCGCCCTCGTCGTAGGTGTGTTCGATGGCAGTCCCGTAGTAGTTGCTGCCCTTGGTGGCCATGATCACGTCATTGGCCGCGTCCAGGTCGTGGGTCACGACCTTGGTCGTGGTGTTGCCTGCCGCCGCAAGCGAGGCCAGCACATCGGTCGCTGGGCCACCACTGTACGAGACATAGATGCCATCGAGGTCCGGGTTCTGGAGCAGCATCGCGTCCGTATCCGCGCCCACCGTGGAACCGTCCGTGAAGCCGGCCCAGGCCACGTTCTTGAGACCTGGGTGGGCCTGGGCCATCTCGGCCAGGAAGCCCTTCTCGCGGTTGTTGGAGTTGTAGAACGGGACGTCGAGCTCGATGAAGCCGTACGTGCCGGTCTCGCCGATCGCCTGCGCCAGCAGGTCGGCCGCATCCTTGCCCATCCGGTAGTGGTCACCGGTGACGATGGCCACGTACTCCTTGCCGCCGGTCCAGCCGTCGACCGGGTTGTCGTAGAACACGAGCGTGGTGCCGGCGTCCAGCGCGGGCTTGTAGTTCGCGGCGCCCGCGGTCGGATCGACCGGGATGGTGATGAGGATGTCCGGCTTGCTGGCCATCACGGTCTCGACCGCCGTGGCCTCCTTGGAGGGGTCGAAATCGGTGCTCGCGGTCGCGACCACGTCGATGCCGTATTCAGCGGCCTTGCCCCGGACACCGGCCTCGATGGCGCTCATCCAGGTGTTGCCCGAGAGGCCGTTGAGGAAGGCGAGCTTGAGGCCCTTGTCCTTGATCTGCTGGATGCATTCCGGCGTGGGATCGGCGACGTCCGCCGCGGCCACGGACTGCTCACCGTTGGGGCCGGGCGTGAAGCCGGTGAGGTCCACCGACATCGGGTCGAAGCCCTGCAGGACGTCACTCTTGGTCCATGCCTCGGAGGTGGCCGGTGACTGAGCCGCTGCCCCCGCCGCCGAGACCAGGACCAGCGCGACAGCCCCCGCGACGAGTGTATGTCGATGCCTCATGTGAGCTCCTCCTGTGCGGTTGGACGCCGGACCCTCGAACCCCCGCAGGGCCATCGGTCGTCGGATCGGGGAACCGTTCCACCACTGGGTGGCAGACCATGGGCCGTCGTCGGGGGTTTTGTTGCTCGTTTCCGAACGACGAACGGACGCGAGTATACCGGCACCCGAACCTGGGCTGTCAACCGGAGAAGCGCGTGTGCCGGGGCCCAGGGCTCGCGGCCCGCGCCACTCAGAAGATCGCGATGGGGTTCCAGGGTGAGCCCGTGCCGCCCACGATCCGGAGGGGCAGGCCAACGACCATGAACTCCAGGCGCCCCTCGGCTTGGCAGGCCTCAGCCACATCCTCGAGCTGGAGGCTGTCGGCGGTGAGCATCCCCATGGCCACCAGCTGGAGCGGGTGGATGGGGTAGGCGATGCCATCGACGCTGCCGGGGACCGCCTCCCCGTCACCATCAGGCAGGAACGCGGAGATCCGTCGCTCGTGCATCCAGGGGATGGTGTCCACGTGGAGGCCCGCCTTGCCCGCACCTGCGGCGCTGTTGTCCCAGGGGCCCAGGGCCAGTCGGCGCCGGTGATGGCCGGTCCGGAACACGAAGATATCCCCCTCACCGAGCTCGAGTCCCATGGCCGCCTCGTATGCCTCGAGCTCGGCGCGGGTGACCGCCTCACCCGGCTCGAGCCACTCCACGCCCCTCCATCGAGGGATGTCGAACAGCACCCCCCGACCGACGAGCCCGGTGCTGTAGGCATCCACGTCGAGCGAGGTGCCGCCGCGCGTGGTGAGCACCTCAAGGGCCGGCTTGCCGTTGTAGGTCTGGCCTCGCCAGGAGAGATGGCACATGGCGTCCATGTGTGAGTGGCAGTCGCCATGGAACGCGATGCCCAGGAAGTCGAAGCCGAACCGGACGCCGCCGGATCCGATATCGATGTCATGGCCCTGGACCACGTAGTGGATGGCCGGATTCGGGTTGTCCGGGCCCGCCACGGTGTTGATAGGCAGCGACATCGAGACGTGGCGCCCACTCCGGACGAGACGCGCCGCCGCGACCACTGTCTGGGGCGTCAGGTAGTTGAGCGTCCCGCGCTGGTCATCTGGACCCCACCGACCCCAATTGCTGACCTGGTCGAAGATTCGTTCGAACTCGGCGACATCGACGCGCGCGGTCGAGGGACTCATCCGGCCCGGTCCTCCTGCAGTTGGCGTTGAGGCTGGCTCGTCAGCGGCCTGCCGTCGTCGTCCCGGTCACCCATGGTCACCGGGACGCTCCGCGGGCCGCGACCGGCCATGTCGCAACGATATCGCCTCCGCTGACCCCGATGACCTCCTCGTGAAGGTTGAAGGTCGTGCGCACCTGACCCGGCACGAGGTCGACCTGGCTGCCGAGCGGTGGCGGCGGACCATCGGTCCAGAGGCTGGTGTGCTCGTCGCTGACCACGACCTGGCGGACCTCGAGACCCACCGGGATCGGTGGTCCGTACTCCATGCCGATGCTCCGCCGGCCGATGTCCAGCACCGCGCGGTCGGGATGGCTGCTGATGACCGTGCCACGCACTGCGGCCGCGCACCGGAAGGGCAGGCCCATGCCTGTGAGCTCCGGCTCCATGACCGCGTAGACGCCCGACTGGAGCTCCGTGATGATGGGCTCCGCGAGCGCCTCCCGGAGCGTCGCGGTGCCGGACCCGGAGACCGTGCCCACCTCAAGCCCGGCATCCTGGAGTGCCTGACGGGTGCGCGCGAGGGTCTCATACGCGGCGGCGATGCGGGCAGCCCGGTCGGGCACGCCGGGTCGGATGCGACCCTCGTAGCCCATGATCCCGTCGAGCTCCAGCCCGGGGCTCCGCCCGACAGCGCGCGCCAGGGCTAGTGCCTCGGCCGGGGACGCCACGCCACACCGGTGGATGAGCACATCCACGTCGATGAGCACCTGCACGACGGCGCCAGTCCGGGCGGCCTCACGCGACAACAGCTCGATCCCTTCGGGTGAGTCGACCGCGACCGTGACGGAGGCCCGGTCGGTCAACCGGACCAGGCGGGCGATCTTGGCCGGATCCACCACCTCGTTGGCGATGAGCACGTCGTCGAGGCCCGCTCGCACCATCACCTCGGCTTCACCCACGGTGGAGCAGGTGACGCCCCGGGTCATGGCGGAGCCCTGGCGGAGGGCGAGCGCCGGGGTGCGATGCGTCTTCACGTGCGGCCTGAGCACCTTGGCGGTGCCCTGGACGAGCGCGTCCATGGCTGCCACGTTGGCATCGAAGACATCCAGGTCGACGAGGAGGGCGGGCGTCGTGACATGCGTCTGCGGTAGTCGCAGCCGGATCCCCTCGCGCCCCGCCACCACGTCGTGCACCGACCGTCGAGCCTCCAGTCGCCATGCGCCACATGCTTGTGTTCTGTGTTCGCAAACTATCCTATCATCCGTCCCGGGCGCAACGAGCCAGCCTGTCCGCAGGCATGCTGCGGCCGGGCCCCTGACCGCTGTGGCTTCCTGGACGCGACCGGCGCGGCCGCATCGGATGGCTCAGGTAGTGGGGATGCCGGCTTCGATGCCGGCCACGACGTCGGCCAGGAATCTCGCCGCATCCGCGCCATCGGCGATGCGGTGGTCGAAGGTCAGCGACAGCGTCGTCGATCGGCGGTCGTCGGCCCGGGCAGCACCCACCCCCAGGACCGCCGCCTGGGGCGGCGTGATGATGGGCGTGAAGGCGTCGATGCCCAGTCCGCCAAGGTTGGTGATGGTGAACGTCGCGCCGCTCACGTCATCGGGCTGGACACGCCCCGCACGGGCACGGGCCACCATCGTGCCCAGCTGCTCGTGGAGCTCCCCGGGGGTGCGCGTGTCGGCCGAACGGAGGACCACGGCCACCAGGCCGAACGGGGTGTCGACGGCGATGGCCACGTTCCTTTCGGGATGGACGAGCACTGCCGGTGGTGTCTCGACCCAGGAGCCGTTGAGCAGGTCATGGGCGGCGAGCGCGCGCCCCACGATGGCTGCGAGGATCGCGTCCAGCGTGAGCCGATGACCTGTCGCCACACCCAGGTCCCGCCGCTCGTCGAGCAGCCGACCAAACGACGCGGCCCGATGGAGCGTCACAGCCGGGATGGTGGTGGCCGCCTGGGTCATCTTGCGGGCGACCACCTTGCGGATCGTCGAGAGCGGCCGGATGTCCTCGGCAGGGCGCGTCGGCTCCTGCGTCGTCACGGGATGGGCTCGTCCGCGTCGGCGACGATGCCGATGACCGAGAAGATGGCCGCCTCGGTGCCGGCGGGCGCGAGGATCTGGCGCAGGAACCCGTCGGCCGGTGAGACCACGTCCAGGGAGATCTTCTCGGTCTCCACGAGCACGATGGGTTCGCCCTTCTTCACCGGGTCCCCGACCTGCTTGAGCCACTCGCGGACCATGCCGACCTCCAGGTCCTGGCCGGCCTGCGGCATCACGATCTTCTTGACGGCCATCTGTGGGTCTCCAGCTGCGGTGGTTCGGGTCTGCGACGGTCCCGTGTGGTCAGTGGACCTCGACCGCGGCGCCGCGGACCGCGGTCTGGATGCCAGCGACGATGTCATCCACCGACGGGATGGCCGCGCGCTGCAGGCCCATGTTGAACGGGATCGTGGTGTTCCTGCCAGCCACCCGGACGATCGGCCCCGCGAGGCTGTCGAATGCCTCCTCCGCGACGGTGGCCGCGATGTCGCCACCGATGCCACCCCGCTTGATGGCCTCATGCACCACGACGAGCCGGTGGGTCTTGCGCACGGAGGCCAGGACAGTGGGCATGTCCATCGGGCTGAGCGTCCGCAGGTCGACGACCTCGACGCTGATGCCCTGCTCCGCGAGCCGCTCGGCCGCATCAAGACAGCGGAGCGTCATGAGGGAGTAGGTCACGACCGTGACATCGGTGCCCTCGCGCTTGACGTCCGCGACCCCGAGCGGCACGAGGTACTCCTCGTCGGGCACTTCGCCTTCGGTCATGTACAGCAGCTTGTGCTCGATGAACACCACTGGCTGGTCGCTCCGGATGGCCGACTTCAGGAGCCCCTTGGCGTCGTAAGGGGTCGAGGGCATCACGACCTGAAGGCCGGGCACGTGATAGAACATCGCCTCCAGGCTCTGGGAGTGCTGCCCGGCGAGCGACTCACCGGCGCCGCCCTGGGTGCGGATGACGACCGGCACGTTCCCCTGTCCCCCGGACATGAAGCGGTATTTCGCGGCCTGGTTCACGACCTGGTCCATCGCCTGGAGCAGGAAGTCGATGAACAGGATCTCGATGACCGGCCGGGCGCCCGCGATCGCGGCACCGGCACCCATGCCCGTGAAGCCTGCCTCGCTCAGGGGCGTATCGATGACCCGTCCCGGGCCGAACTGGGCGAGGAGGCCCTCGGTCACCTTGAACGAGCCGCCACGCTCGGCGATGCCCTCACCCATCACGAACACGAGCGGGTCTCGGGTCATCTCCTCCGTGAGGGCGAGCCGGAGTCCGTCTCGATACCTGATCTTGGCCACGGGTCGTTCCTGTCTCCGATGTCTCGGGTCGTTGGGCGCCGAAGCGCCGGATGTCGTTTGGTGTGAGGGATGGGATCGCTAGTACGCCACGATCTCGGCGAGGAACTCCTCGACGTCGGGCTGCGGGCTCTCCTCCGCGAACTCCACGGCCTCGTCCATGACCGCCTCGACATGACGGTCGATGGCCTCGATATCGGTGTCGCTCATGCCACCGTCGACGAGTCGCTGGCGGAGCACATCCACCGGATCATGGGCGCGCCAGCGCTCGAGCTCCTCCTTGGGCAGGTAGAGTCCCGGGTCGTTCACGTGGTGGCCGCCATGGCGGAAGGTCTTGCACTCGATGAGCGTCGGCCCTTCCCCGGCGCGGGCACGGCCGACCGCCGTGGTCATGGCCTCCAGCACCAGCACCGCGTCGTTGCCGTCGACCGTGACGCCGGGCATGCCGTAGCCGGCGGCGCGCTCCGAGAGGTCATCCACGAGCGCCGAGTCGCGGATGGGCGTCGACACGGCGTAGTGATTGTTCTCGAGCACGAACACGACCGGCAGGTGGTAGATCGCGGCGAGGTTGAGCGCCTCATGGAAGGCACCGTTGGCGGACGCTCCGTCGCTGCAGAACGAGACCACGATGTCCGTCTCGCCCTTGAGCCGGATGGCGAACGCGGCACCGACCGCGAGGGGCATGCCGCCGGCCACGACGCCGTTGGCACCCAGGTTCCGGAGGGCGAGGCTCGATACGTGCATCGAGCCGCCACGGCCCCGGCAATACCCGGTGGCGCGACCCAGCAGCTCGGCCATCATCTGCCGCGGCTCGTGGCCCTTGGCGATCGCGTGGCCATGACCCCGGTGAGTGCTCACGATGTAGTCCGAGGGCCGCAGGGCGGCGACGGCACCGACAGCGATGCCCTCCTCGCCCAGGTATGGGTGGAGGTAGCCCCGGATGTTGCCGACGCGGTATTGCTCGATGGCCCGCTGCTCGAACAGCCGGATGGTCAGGGCGGTCTGGTACATGGCCGCCAGGGAGGCGGTGGGGATCTCCAACATGCAGACTCCAGCTGCTGCCGGCTCACCACGCATACCCACGGGTGCGCTCCCCCATCGGTGTGGGGTCGTGTTGGCATCCTGCGAATGATGCGCGCGACGATTGGCCTCGTCAAGCGTGCGTCCACTTGGCATTCCTTGGAGTAGCAAGGTATTCTGTGGTGTACGTGTCGCGCCGCGAGCATCCGTCTCGCAGCGACCAGCCACAGCCCTGGAGCAGCACCATGCCGGTCCGGCCAACGTCCCAGATCCTGCAGCACGCCCTGGACAACGGGTACGGCGTGGCGGCCATCAACATCGTCAACGACCTGACCATGGAGGCGGTGCTCGCGGCGGCGACGGAGGCAGAGGCGCCGCTCATCGTCCAGACGTCGGTCAAGACCGTCCAGTCGGTCGGCATCCGGGTCCTGTCCACGATGTTCCAGGAGATGGCACGCGACGTGCCGGTGCCCGTGGCGCTCCATCTCGACCATTGCCCGGACCGGGCGCTCATCAGCGCCTGCCTCGCACAGGGCTGGCAGTCGGTCCTGTTCGATGGCTCGCGCATGAGCGTCGCCGACAATCGCGCGGCCTGCGCCGACATCGTGACCGAGGCCCATGCGCTGGGCGCCGCCGTGGAAGGCGAGATCGAGCCCATCCGGGGCGTCGAGGATGGCATCGGCTCGGACGAGCCGAGCGAAGCGCAGGCGCTCGGGGTGGCGCTCGACTTCATCCGCTTCACGGGCGTCGACTGCTTCGCACCGGCCATCGGCAATGCCCATGGCATGTACCACGCGGAGCCACAGCTGGATGCCGAGCGGGTCTCGGCCATCGTGGCCCAGGAGCGCATCCCCATCGCGCTCCACGGCGGCAGCGGGCTCACACCGGAGCAGTTCAGGGACCTCATCGCGCGCGGCTGCGCGAAGGTGAACATCTCGACCGCGCTCAAGATCCGCTACATCGACGCGAACCGCGACTGGATTGCCGAGCATCCCGGCAACTACGACCCGCCCCAGCTGCTGCGGTATGTCCGGGCGGAGGTCGTGCGCATGGCCATGGACCACATCACGATGTTCGGCAGCTCCGGGCAGGCGTGGTGACGACACTCATCTTCGACTGTGACGGGGTGCTTGCCGATACCGAGCGGTACGGTCATCTGCCGGCCTTCAACCAGACGTTCCGGGAGTTCGGCCTGCCCGTCCAGTGGTCGGAGGCGGAATACGGTCGGCGGCTGCGCATCGGTGGCGGCAAGGAGCGGATGGCCTCGCTGCTGACCCCGGAGTTCGTCGCGGCGGCGGGACTGCCCGCTGACGCTGAGGGGCAGCGGGATGCGCTTGCCCAGTGGCACGCTCGCAAGACCGCGATCTACACCGGCATGGTCGCGACTGGCGCCATCGCCGCGCGACCCGGCATCGGTCGCATCATCCACGCCGCGCTGGCGGCCGGCTGGCCCCTGGCCGTGGCCTCCACCTCGGCCGAGCCGTCGGTGCGCGCGATCCTGGAGCATGTGGCGGGACCCGATGCCACTCTGTTCAGCGCCGTCCTCGCGGGCGACGTGGTGGCCCGCAAGAAGCCCGCCCCGGACATCTACCTGCTTGCCCTGGAGCGGCTCGGCGTGCAAGCCCAGGAGGTGCTGGTCATCGAGGACTCGACCAACGGCGCCCAGGCGGCGGCGGCGGCGTCGCTCGCCTGCCTTGTGACCGTGAACGGCTACACCGCCGCGGAGCCATTCCCGGACGCGGCCCTCGTCGTCGACTCGCTGGGCGATCCGGGGCTGCCGCCTCTCCGGGTGCTGGCGAACCGCAGCAGCGCCCGACCGGGCGCGTACCTGACGCTCGACGACCTCGCCGCGTGCCTGCCGGGCTGATGCCACCGATGACCGGACGACGGCCGATGGTGGGTGTCAACTGGAAGATGCACCTCACGCCCACCGAGGCGGCCAGCTACCTCGACACGCTCCGGGGGCTGGTCGCGGACGTCGACGACCGGGACATCTTCGTGCTGCCGGCGTATCCCGCGTTGCAGACGGCACGCGACTGGCTCGGCGGCAGCAATGTCTCCTGGGGCGCCCAGGACGTCCACGCCGACGAGCCGGGCCCGCATACCGGTGACGTGTCGGCAGCGATGCTCGCGGACCTCGGCTGTCGGTTCGTGATGGTGGGACATACGGAGCGGCGACGCGACCATGGGGAGAGCTACGACCTGGTGGGAGCCAAGGTCGTCGCGGTCACGCGCCACGCCATGGTGCCCATCATCTGCATCGGCGAGCCGGGGCCGGTCGGGCCGCAGGCGGCGCTCGACGTGGTCCTCGCCGACCTGGCCCGGGCGACGTCCCGGCTCGACACGTCCGACCCGCCCGAGATCGTGGTCGCGTACGAACCCAGCTGGGCCATCGGACAGGGCATGGAAGCCGCATCACCCGAGGTGACCGCGGAGGTCCACATGGGTATCCACGCCTGGCTCCGGCAACGCGGCTTCCCGCAGACCCGGGTACGGGTCATCTATGGCGGAAGCGTCGACGTCTCGGTGGCGGAGGCGCTGCTGCGTCAGCCGGGGGTCGATGGCCTCTTCGTCGGTCGGGCCGGGCTCGACCCCCAGCGCTTCGCGGCGATCGTGCGCACGCCGTTGTCGGTCAGAGCTCCGGCCACATCCTGAGCGACGCAGCGAGCTCGGGATGCTGCGCGACGGCATCGGCGAGCGGTCGCCCGGCCATCACGGCATCGATGGCCTGCCGGATCGCCATCCCCCCAGCGACCGCTCCCATCGGGTGACCGTGGACGGCACCCCCGGCACCAACGGCGACGTCGCGGCCGAGGTCGGCCACCAGCCGTGGCACCATGCCGGCATGCAGCCCGCCACCCGGCACGGGCAATGCGGCGGCGATGCCATCGATGGGATCGGTGAGCGTGCGGGCCACCCGCTGGTACACGGCCGGGTCGATGCGCAGGCTGCCGTAGGGTGCGGGGTAGACCACCAGGTCCGCGCCTGCCAGTCGGGGCAACGTGCCCAGCAGGATGTGCCCCGCGACACCGCCCGTCGGCGAACCGGTGATCGCGTCCCCGAAGGCGAAGTGACCCAGGATCGGCACATCGAGCGCGGGGTCCTCCGCGAGCATCCCGAGCGCGGATACGCCCACTGCGACGAAGTCGACCATCAACCCGCTGGCGCCGGCCTCGACGGCGCGGCGGGCATTGGCGAGCATCCGGTCGGGCCGGTCAGTGACGTTCACGAAGGAGAGGGTCCGATGACCCGAGACCTCGAACACCTCGGTCGCGGCTCGCTCGTGGGCGCGCACCCGATCCGCGATGGAGCTCCACGGATGGGCGACCAGGACCTCGTCGTCCTTGACCGCATCGACGCCGCCCAGCGCCAGGTCCCGGAAGATGCGGCCGCTGTCCTCGGGGGAGAGGCCCAGCGCCGGCTTCATCATCGTGATCAGCAGGGGTCGGTCCGGGACATCCAGCCGCGCGCGGATGCCCGCCAGGCCCAGCCGGGGGCCCCGGAACGCACCCACGAACGAGGGCGGCAGCACCAGGTCGATGAGCCGCAGCGGACCCTGCGCCGCCGCTTCACCGACGATGGTCGCGAGCAGCAACGGCAGCTGGCCGTCGAGGTTATGGGCCGGATAGCCGATCTCCACCACCCAGCCGGTCAGGTCGGATGGTCCCGCATCCGTCGCCTCGAGGTCGGTCATCGGCCGGATCGACAGCACCCGAGCGCCATGCCGTTCCTGGATACGTGCGGTCTCGCCAGGCAGCGTCACCCAGGTACCGGTCGAGGCCGTGCCCGCCAACGCACGCACCCGTTTCCCGATGTCGCCGCCCGGGGTGACGCCCACCCAGTAGGTCGCGACCACGATGTCCCGGAGGGCATCGGTCGACCCAGTGGGTGGTCCGGTGGCCACGTCCGGCATCGGATCAGGCTCCGGCTTCGAGCATCGCCAGCAGCCCATGGTCCATCGGCCCCCGGGGCAGGATGGGCCAGATGTCGGTGACGATACCGTCCTCGACCACGTGATACGCGTCGAAGTAGTTGACCGCGAACGGGGTATAGCCCAGGTGGAAGTCGACGACATCGCCCACCTGGAGGGGGCAGCTGTCGGTCGCCTCGTAGATGGCGTGCTCCTCGTCGAACCGGTACGGGGTGAGCTGCTCGTGACCGACGATGCGGGGGTATGCCGGCAGGCCACCCACGTCGGCAGAGCCGAACGTCTTCTTGCCCAGGTTGAGCACGATGCGGTCGCGGCGACGGCTGATGACCGTGACCACCGCCGCGGTGGCCTTGATGAACGAGGGTTCCATCAGGTAGTGGTAGTCATCCATCGCCGCGTAGGAGCCGAGCTGCAGCTCCGTGATGCGTGGATCAGCGCCGGTCCAGAAGGCAGTGGCGGTGCCGGCAGCCGACAGGATGGGGCACGGGATGCCCTGCGCGGCGAGGTGGTCGGCGACCTCCACGAGGTACGCGATGGCGACCGCCTGCTTGGCGTGCCGGACGTCGTGGTCCATCTCCATGGAGCAGTGGCCTTCGTAGCCGGATAGCCCGTCCATGCGCAGCCCCGGCAGCTCCGTCACCCGCCTGGCCACCCGCAGTGCCTCGTCGGGGGAGTCGACCCCGGCGCGATGCATGCCGGTGTCGACCTCCACGAGGATGCCGATGGTCGAGCCCGCCGTGACGGCAGCCATCGACAGTGCCGCCGCATCCGCGATGTCGTCGACGTTGACGAGGATGGTCGCCTCGCGCGCCAGGAGCGCCGCGGCACGGCGCTTCTGGGGGGTCACCAACTGGTTCGCGATGAGCACGTCATCGGCGCCGGCACGGACCATCACGATCGCCTCCCAGACCGTCGCGGCGCACAGCCCGAACGCCCCGTACGCCAGCTGCATCCGCGCGATATGCGGGCTCTTGTGGTTCTTGACGTGGCCCCGCAGACGGGCGTGCAGACCGGGCAGCCGGGCTGCCATCGTCGCCAGGTTCCGGCGGACCTTGGTGGGCTCCACGATGAGCGCCGGGGTGATGACCTCGTACTTGCCGCGGCCGATGGCCGATCCATAGAGCTCACGCACCCGGTCGGTGGCATCGGTGATGAGCGGGCTCGGCGGTCGCAGTGTCATTCAGCCCTCCAGGATCGTGGCCATCCGGGCCCGGACGTCGGCATACCGGGCGCCATGCGTGGCGTCCGGCTCGAATCGTCGTGAAACCGCCACGAGACGCGCGCACGCAGCACTGACGGAGTCGTACACACCTGCGCCGACGCCGGCCAGGATGGCGGCGCCGAACGTTCCCGGCTCGTCTTGACCGACGACCTCCACGGGCAGCCCGGTGAGGTCGGCCATCAACTGCTGCCACCACGCCGATCGCGAGCCGCCACCGGTCGAACGGATGACCCGGGCCTCGATGCCGTGGCTCGCCAGCCGCGCCAGCGAGAGCTCGAACCGGATGGCGATGCCCTCGAGCAGCGCCCGCACCAGGTCGACGGCTGTGCTCGCCAGCGTCACGCCCTGGAATGTCGCGCCGATACCGTCCGAGGCGGACCGGTGGGGCAGGGGCGTGAACGCGGCATCGCTGAAGACGTGCCCGGGACCCGGACCACTCGTGCCGAGACCCGCGTCGAGGTCGGCGATGGACAGCCGGGTCAGGTCACGCGCCCAGTCCACGATGCTCATCCCGTTGGGGTCGGTCGAGAGGATGCCGAACCCGGTAGGGCCGGGATGGGGGAAGACGCTCAGACCGAGATGCACGAGGTCCACCGGCCAGTCGGCCCCGACGGCCATGTTCCACGAGTGCCACGTGCCACACGAGAGCGACACCGCCCCCGGGTCGACCGCGGCCGAGCCCACCGACGCGGCATACGTGTCGTAGGCGCCTGTGACCACCAACAGGTCAGGCGGCAGGCCAAGCTCGGCAGCGACCGATGGCAGGATCCGTCCGATGGGCGTCGCGTTGGGCTGGACGTCCGGCAACCATCCGGCTTCCATGCCGGTCTCCGCGATGCGCGCCGCTGACCAGCCACCAGTCGCCACGTCATAGGTCGCCCACGTGCCGGCGTCGCTCCAGTCGACCACGGGTCGGCCCGTGAGCGCGAGTGCGAAGAACTCGTGCCAGTTCATGAACCAGCGCGTCCGGGCCGTCACCTCCGGCGCGGTGGCCTGCCACCAGAGCGCCCGGTTGACCGGGTCCATCCGTCGCGGCACGTGCCCCGTGAGCCGGAACCATTCTGCCGGGGAGCGACGGGCCGCCGTCACCGCCGCGACCTCGTCGCCACGGGTGTCGGCGGTCATCAGGCAGGGCCCGAGCGGGGTGCCATCGGCGGCGACCGGGAACACCTCGCGGCCGGAGGAGCTGAACGAGAGGGCGATCGGCGGATCGAGCCGCAGCGCCGGGTCAGCGGCGACCGCCGACAGGCAGGACCGGAATGCCTCCTGGGAGTGACGGACGTCCACTTCCCACTGACCGGGGGCAGGATGGGTGCCGGGGACCGCCTGGCGGGCCTGTGCCAGCGGCGTGCCATCGACCCGGTAGGCACTGACCTTGATGGCGCTCGTGCCCAGGTCGACGCCGATGAGGCTCATGCGGCTGCGCGATGACGGGCTGCTGGCCGGGGCATCTAGCGCTCGGCGTTGACGATGAAGCCGCCATCGACGAGCAGCGTCGCCGAGGTGATGTAGGCAGCATCGTCGGAGAGCAGGAATGCGACGGTGCCGGCGATGTCGGCCGGTGTGCCCACGCGATGGAGCGCGATGCGCTCGAGGTAATAGGCAAGGTCGGCGGGGCTGTCAAGGAGCGGCGCGGCCATCCTGGTGTCGATGGCGCCGGGCTCCACCGCATTGATGCGGATGTCATGGTCGCCAAGGACGGCACCAAGCGCCTTGGCCAACATCGAGATCCCGCCCTTGGTCGCGCAATAGGCCACCTGACCGGGGGCTCCGACGTGCGCGGAGATGGAGCTGATGCACACGATCGCGCCACCGTGGCCCTCGCGGATCATCTCCTTGGCCGCCGCCGTGGTGACCAGCCAGGTGCCCCGCAGGTTGGTCTCGCTCAGCTCGTCCCACAACTCCAGCGTGGTCTCGTCCCAGCGCACCATGGGGTTGATGGCGGCGTTGCTGACCAGCAGGTCCAGGCGCCCAGCGCGGCGGGCTGTCTCGTCCACCATCGCCTGGACCTGGCCCGGGTCACGCATGTCAGCGACGACCGGAAATGCCTCGCCGCCCGTCGCGTCGATACGCGCGAGCGTCTGGCTCGGGTCCCCGTTAGGTCGCTGATTGACCGCCACGACCGCGCCCTCGGAGGCCAGTCGGACCGCGATCTCCTGGCCCATGCCACTGGTGGCGCCCGTGACGAGGGCGACCATGCCCGCGAACCGCCCGATGCCCATCAGTCGGGGACCGGTGTGGGCGGATCCTCGAACGACCGCACCGAGGTGAACCGGCCGTCGCGGACCTGGAACGCGTTGATGCCCCGGATGACGAAGGCCCGCCCATCGTGGTCCCAGAGGGTCGCGTGGAACTCGATGGCGGAGCCGTCGCTGTCGGTGTACTCGCGCACGATGTCCACCGTGAGTCGTGGATACGTCGCGACCGAGCGGAGGTACCACGCGCGGATCGGACCGAGACCCTCGACGCGGCCACCCGCATCCTCGTACGAGGCGTCGGGGTCGTAGAGCGCCATGATCGCGTCCACGTCGCGCCGTTCCTCCGCGGCCCAATAGGCTTCGGCCAGCTCGCGCACCGTCCAGGGTCGTGGCATCCGTGCTCCTCCCGTCGGGCATTTTGTCATATGTGCGCGAACACAGGACATAGATTCGCGCGTCGTAGACTGGGCGCCGATGGACCCCCACGCATCACCGGCATCGCCACCCTCACGACCCGAAAGCTCGGTCCGTGACCATCTTGCCAACGAGCGGACCATGCTGGCCTGGCAGCGGACCGCGCTCGCGCTCGTGGGTCTTGGCTTCGTCGTCGACCGGTTCGCCATCGACAGACAGGGTGAAGCACCGCTGGGCCCCATCGTGGGTGTCATGCTCATCGTCAGCGGCGCGCTTGCCGCCCTCGTGGGCGCTTGGCGTTTCACCCGCACGGAGCACGAGATCGATCAGGGGACCTTCGAGTCCGCCGTCTTCACGTACGTCGGCCTCGCCGTCGCCATCATCGTGGGGGCCGTCGCCGTCGCCATCTACCTCGTGATCTCCTCGTAGGCCGGCCGCTGGTCGGGGCGTCAGTCGGTGGACCCCGGATCGTCCGCGAGGTCCGCGACCGGCTCTCCAGGAAGCGGCGATGCTGGTCGTCGGTCGGTCGGCCAGGCCTCGACTGACGGAGCGGCAGCCACCTGGCGTCCCGGAGCCGGCGTGGCGGATGGCGCCGCGGGAGACCACGGGCACTCGGGCCAGCATCGATACTGGCATCCCGACAGCCGCAGAGGAACGCCTTGACCAGCCAGAGCAGCGACACCGCCGATTTGCTTCGATCGGTGACCGGAGCGGGTGATGACCCCGTCGAGCCACCCGCGGTCGGACCATCGCAGCGCGTCCACCCCTATCTCCACGTGGTGGCGGTCGCGCTGGTGGGCGGGGTCGCGGTGCTCGCCTGGCTCATCTTCTATGAGCAGCTGAACAAGCTGCTCTGGGAGAACGACTTCGTACGGTCGAACCCCTGGATGTTCCCGGTCATCTGCCTGCCGTTCTCGCTCGTCGTGGGACTGCTGGTCAAGTATCGGAGGGCGCCCACCAGCCTCGACGAATCGATGCTCGACAGCCTCTCCGGTGATGTGACGAGGATCGACTGGCGGTCGCTGCCTGTGAACGTGGTGATGGCCCTCGTGTCACTCTTCTCGGGGGCGGTCATCGGTCCCGAGGGTGGCATCGGGGGCATCGCATCCAAGATCGCGGCCATGTACAACGAGAAGGTCGCGATCCCGGTCGAGCTCCGCTCGCAGCTTGTGTTCTCGACCCTCGCATCGGCATTCAACGGCCTCGTGGCCAACCCCCTGTTCACGGGCGTGCTGGGTTCGGAGCTGGTCAAGGATCCCGAGGCACGCGCCCGGACCCTGCCGGCGAACCTCATCGGCGGCTCCATCGGGTACCTCATCTTCTTCGCGGCTGGCTCATCGGGGCTGGAGAACTACCTCCACCTGGCAGCGGCGCCGACGTATGCCGCGACGGACGTGATCCTCGTCGTCCTGTTCGGGCTGCTGGGGCTGGTGCTGGCCCTCATCGCGGGTCTGATGTTCCGTGTCTCGAGCGCATTCTTCGGTCGTTTCGCGGGTCGCGAGGTCGAGCGGGCGCTCGTGGCGGGCCTCATCTTCAGTGCCGTGGGGATGGTCGCGCCGATCGTCCTGTTCTCGGGCGAGAGCCAGATCCAGACCGTCGTCGCCGATCCCGCGAGCTATGGCGCGGGAACGCTGGTGCTGATGGCGCTGGTCAAGCTGGCCCTGCTCTCGGTCGCGTTCAAGAGCGGCTTCCTGGGCGGCCCCACATTCCCCGCCATCTTCGCGTCGACCTGTGTGGCGCTCGCCATCAGCCTCCTGTTCCCGGGCATCCCCCTCCAGGTGCTCATCGGCGGCGTGATGGCGGGCTTCCTCATGGTCCTGTTCAAGGCGCCCTTCATGGTCATCCTGCTGACGGTCGTGATGCTCCAGGCGAACGCGGAGCTGACGGCCCTCATCGTGCTCGCGGTCGCGGCCGTGATGATCGTCCAGCCCTACATCCTCGCGGGCATCGCCGCGCGCCAGGCGGCCCGGGCGGGCTGACTACTCCGCCCGCTCCGGCTCGCGCGACTCCCTGTGCCGTCCAGCCGACTCCGGGCGGTGAGGCATCTCGCGGTACTTGGCAAGCTCCGTGATGAACGCAGCGACGATGCCGAGGCCGGTCACGATGTAGCCGACCGTGAACAGCCGGCTCAGCTCGGTGGTCGGGTGGAGATCGCCATAGCCGACCGTCGCGAGGGTCACCACACTGAAGTAGAACGAGTCGACGACCGTCCAGTGCTCCAGGAGCATGTACGCCACCGTCCCGATGGCGATGACGCTCGTCGCCGCCAGCGCGATCCACTTGGTCTCAGGGTCGCCGAGCATCGCCCGGAATGCGTGGAACATCAGGATGGGCCTCCGCTCACGGGGTCATCGGGTGCCCGGCGAGGACGTCGTTCACCCGGGCCCGAAGCGCAGTCGCTCCGCGCCGGGAGTCTAGCGGGCAGCCGGACCGCATCGTCCTCGCCCGGCGACCACCGCGGGCTTGACGGTCCCGGCCATCCATGGCTAGATATGGCCATGAACCGGGTCAAGATCGCCGAGCTCAAGGACCACCTCTCGGAGTACCTGCGCGCGGCGGAGCGCGGCCAGGAGGTCGTGGTGACCGACCGGAACCGGCCGATCGCCCGGATCTCCCCGATGCCCGGCGCCGGCAGGCAGGTACACCTCGTGCCCCCGTCCCGGGATTTCGCGCCCATCCGCGACCGGCCGCGCGTCGAAGCGGGTTGGGCGATCGACTCGACGCGGTTGCTGCGCGAGGAACGCACCGAGCGATGAGCACGTATGTCGACGCCTCAGTGCTCCTCCGGATCATCCTCCGGGAGCCGGATCCGCTGCCGTCGTGGCCCACCATCACCGACCCCGTCGCAAGTGAGCTGCTGAGGGTCGAGTGTTTGCGCACGATCGACCGCGCGAGGATCCGCCTGAGTCTCGACGACGACATCGTCGCCCGACAACGCGCCGATATGCTCGAGGCGATCGACGCGTTCACGCTCATCTCCCTCGACCGCCCCGTCCTCGATCGCGCCACCGAACCCTTCCCCACCCTCCTCGGGGCGCTCGATGCCATCCACCTCGCCAGTGCCATCCTCGCCCGTGAGCAGCTGCCTGACCTCACGTTCGCGACCCACGACCTGGCGCTCGGTACCGCTGCGATGGCCGTGGGGTTCGCAGTGGCTGGTGTCCGTCTGCCGTGACCGGGCCCGTCGTCGTCGCCGGCGAAGACCTGGTCGACCTGATCCTCGACACCCAGGGGGGACTGCGCGCGACACTCGGCGGGGGGCCCTACAACACGGCACGGACCATCGGCCGACTGGGTGGCCGGGTGGCGTTCCTGGGCTGTGTCTCGCGTGACCGGTTCGGCGAGCAGCTGTTCCAGGCTCTCTCCGGAGACGGGGTCGAGACCTCGCTCACGGTGCGGACCGGGTCGCCCTCCACGCTGGCGATGGCCGAGCTTGATGCGCACAACGCCGCGAGCTACCGGTTCTATGTCGAGGGCACCGCGGCGCCGGAGCTGACTGCGGGGATGGCCGGGCGGGCGCTCGAGACGTCCCCTTGGGCGCTCCACCTGGGGACGCTGGGGCTTGTGTTCGAGCCCATCGCGACCAGTCTCGAGGCGCTCGTCGAGGCGCTCCCAGCGGCGACGTGGCTGATGCTCGACCCGAACGCCCGCCCATCGGCGACACCCGACCTGGGGGGATGGCGGAAGCGGGTCACCCGCATCGCGGCACGAGCGTCGATCATCCGCGTGACCACCGATGACCTCGCGGTCCTGGCGCCAGGCGTCGACCCGGTGCGGGCGGCGCGCGCGATGCTCGACCAGGGACCCACCGTCGTGGTCCTCACCGATGGACCGCACGCCGTCCAGATCATCGCCCGCGACCGACCCCCGACGACGCTCCCCGTGCCGTCCGTGCGCGTCGTCGACACGGTCGGCTCGGGTGATGCGTTCGGCGGCGGGCTCGTGGCGTGGTGGCAGGCCCATGACCTCGGCCGGGAGGACTTCGGCGATCCCGCTGCTGTCGAGTCCGCGACACGCGCCGCCATCCGGGTGGCGGCCATCACCTGCACCCGGCCGGGTGCGGATCCACCGACGCTCGACGAGCTCGGCGGCTGGGACTGACGACCCAGCGGGGGGCGGTCGGACCGCTCAGTCGCCCGAGACGGGCATGGCCGTCGACCGCCGGCGAGACGGCGTCCACCACCAGGGTCGCAGCGGCAGCTGCGCGGGTCGTCCGTCGGCCGGCTTGGCAAGCAGCAGCTGGCACACGTCAAGCGTGCCGTCCTCAAAGCCGAGCCGGGAAGCCGCCATATACAGGCGCCAGGTCCGCGCGGCCTCCGCGCCAGCGGCCTCCACGGCAGCTGGCCAGGTGCGCTCCAGACGTGCCCCCCACGCCGCAAGGGTCAGGGCGTAGTGCGGTCGCAGTGACTGGACGTCGATGACCTCGAAGCCGACCGCGCGCGCCTGCGCGATCGCCTCCTCGACCGGGACCAGCTCCCCGTCGGGGAACACATAGCGTTGCAGGAACCGGCTGGCGGCTGGTCGACGATCGCGGAGCAGGCGATTGCCGCGCGCCTGCGAGCTGGCGACCCCATGGTTGAGGAAGAGGCCACCGGGTCGCAAGGCGTCATACGCGGACCGGAAGTAGGTCGCCAGGTTGCCGCGGCCGACATGCTCGAACATGCCGATCGAAGCGACCCGGTCGAACGCGCCCAGTGGCCCGAGATCGCGATAGTCACGTACCTCGGAGCGGACGCGAACGCCGAGCCCGGCCTCGGCCGCACGCTCGTTCGCTGCCGCGACCTGGCCTTCGCTGAGCGTCACGCCGATCGCCTCACAGCCGTGGCGCTCACCAGCGAACGTGACGAGCGAGCCCCAGCCCGACCCGATGTCCAGGAGTCGCTGCCCGGGCGCCAGTTGCAGCTTGCGACAGACGAGCTCGAGCTTGGCCTCCTGCGCTTCGTCGAGGCGGTCCGGAGCAGTGTCCGGTGTCGTGCCGTCGGGGAAGTAGCCGCAGGTGTAGGTCATCCGCCGATCGAGCCAGAGCTCGAAGAACGCATCCCCGACGTCGTAGTGGAACCGGATGGCTGCCATGTCGCGGGCCCGCGAGTGGCGCCGACCGGACACCTGCGACACCCGCTGGAGCGGCGCGGCACGAGGCGCCGCACGCCACAGCTCCCATCCCCAACGGAGCATCCGACGCGCGTCCTCGACACGCAGGCGACGGAGGTCGAGCGCGGGCCCGGCCCGCAGCGCGGTGGCCACGTCGCCCTCGATGTCCAGGTCGCCGCGCAGGAACCCGTCCGCGATCCCATCCTGCGTCGGTGGCAACAGCCGACCCAGCGCGTCCGGGCCCCGGATGACGACCCGCGCCCTGGGCCGGGTTTCGCCGGCGCCGATCACCGGCGATGGTCCCCGGTACGACAGCCTGGATCGGGTCGCTGACACCGACCGCTGGGTCCAGGACGATGGCCACAGCGCTCGGGTCGACGACCGCGGCCTGGAGCGTATCCACGAGGGCACGCGCCACGGCGGCCCGCCGGTCGCGCAGAGGAGCCGTTGGTAGCCCGTTACCGGGCGCCGACGTCCGCGGCTGGCCGTCGTCGGGCGGCGGTGTCGGGTCCTGCGTGACCCGCTTCGGCCTGGTCGACACTGTCAACATCGGACACCTCCGACGATCGACTCGTTCGCACACCAACTCCGCCCGGGGCGGCGGCCATGGCCGGCCCGACCACCGCGTTTGGGTCGGCCAGTGTGTCCCGGCCATCATGCTCCGTCCGTCAATCGGGATACGACGCCCGGCAGACAGCCGGGCGTCGTTGCTCGCTGCGCGCCGGGTCAGCCGTGGAGGGTGACGGTGCCCTTCATGCCCGCCTCGTGGTGGCCGGGCTCATGGCAGGCGAAGGCATAGGCCCGGTCCCGTCGCAGGTGTCGTCAGTCGCATGGCCTGTGCGCCCGCGATGCCCGCGACCCCTGGCGCGCCCTCGACATCCTCGAACGCGGCAGCCATCGTCCCGATCATGGACTCGTGGACCGCCTCGCCCGACCCATCGCCCACTGACGCATGAGGGCCATCGGTCACCTGGGATCGGGACCGGCACGGGGCCCCTGCGCCGCGGTCGGGGGGATGGGTCGGCGCCCGATGGGTCAGTGGCAGGCCGTCGATCCCGCGTCGGTGAAGCCGATCGTACCCTCGACCGGGACGAACCGCCAGTCGTAGGCGCCGTCGCGGAGATCCATGGTGAGTACCCCGAACGTCGACGCGTTGCGCACCTCGCTGCCAACCTTGATGGTGTGGATCTCGTACAGGCCGCCGCCCCCCGTGCCGACAACGAACTCACGCATCCCCGTCGCAGATGGCTGGCCTGCGGCGTCGAGTGGCGCGAAGCGTTCGTACAGGTGATCGTGGCCGTTGAGCACGACATCCGCGCCCGCATCGGCCAGCAGCTGCCACATCGGCTGCACGGCCGGGTCGTCCCCATGTCGGCCGGAGCTGAACCGGGGCTGATGCCAATAGGCAAGGACGCAGGCGCGTGGGTTCGAGGCGAGGTCGGCGGCGAGCCACGCGAGCTGGGCATCGCCGTCGCAGGCATCGGCCACCAGACAGTCCGCGTCCAGGGCGTACAGCCGCCACGATCCGAGGTCATAGGCGTACCAGGTCCTCCCATCAGGCGCGACATCCGGCCCGAAGTAGCCGAGGTACCCGGCAGCACCGGCCGTCTCCCAGTCGTGATTGCCGGGCACCGGCCGGGTCCGCTCCCGGAAGGCACCCCACGAGGGGTCGTAGCAGTCGCGATACTGGGCCGCGGTGCCTTGTCCATAGGCGTTGTCGCCCAGCGCCAGCACCGTCCCCTCGAGCGCCTCCACGGTACGTGCGGTCCACTCATCCCAGTCGCTGCCGCAGACCGCGATATCCCCGGCCGCGATGATCCGGGCGGCGCCCGGCGACTCCGGCTGCGGCGATGGCGCCGGATCGGCGGGCAACGGTGGTGGGCCAGTCGGGATGCCGAAACCGGACAGGCCCCACGGCGTCCCGATGAGCAACATCGCAGCAGCTACCAGCACGACCGGTAGCCGACCCGGACGATTCGCGGAGGACATGTGGTCCTAGGCTACGCCGACCTGCCGCGGGCCATGATGGCGACCCCTCCGAACGCGTCGGCCCAGATATCGCGCGATGCATCGTGGCCTCGTCCTGACGGTGCGCGACCGATATGCTGCCCGCGTGACGCTGGACGGGACCGAGACGGTCGACACCTACTCCGGACGGATCCCGGCGCGCATCGGTCGGTTCCAGGTCCCGCCCTTCATCCGGGACCTGGACGGAGAGCCCGGCGCCCTCGCGGCGATGGTGGCAGGGTCACTCGCCTTGTTCGTGGGGGGTCTCGACCCCAAGGTGTTCAGCCCGGGCATGCCCGACATGCAGAGCGCCCTGCGGGAACGCCCATCCCTGGAGAACCTGTTCCTGCTGGCGATCGTGGTCCAGGCCGCGTTCTACCTCGTCGGCGGCGCCGCGGGCGACATCATCGGGTATCGCAAGGTGCTCCTCGTCGGGCTCGCTGGCATGGTCGTGTTCGAGGTGCTGCCGCTGCTCGGCGATGACGGGCCCGTGTTCCTGGTCGCGCGTATCGGCGCGTCGGCCTCGATCGGCCTCGTCATCCCGACCGGCATCGCCATGGTCGCCATGGCGTACACGGGTGCCACACGAGCGACCGCCCTCGGCGCCGCGTACGGCATGCTCGGTCTCTCGGCCGCCATCGCACCCGCCATGCTGAGCGCTGTGACGCCGTCGATCGGCCGCTGGCTGGCATTCGTCATCGTGGGCCTGGTGGCGATCGGAGCGTTCGCCGTGGTCCGTCGCCGGACCGACCCGCACCTGGGTCCCCGGCCGCGCGCCGAGTTCGTCGTCGGCCACGGACTATGGGCATTCGGCCTGCTGTGCCTGACCGCCGCCGTCGTTGGCCTCGATGGCGGCACCTTCGGGCCGCTGCGGGTCGCGCTGCTGGTGCTTGGCGCCCTCGTCCTGGTGGGCTTCCTGGCCTGGCAGCGACGAGTTCGCGACCGTATGGATCCGACGCTCGCCATCGACCTCCGACCGGTGACCGTCGCGTTGTTCGCGGGCGTCGTGGTCGCCTTCGCGCAGGCAGCGCCGTCGCTCGAGGGGCCGGTCTTCTTCCGGATCGTCCAGGGCTGGGGGCCACTTGCCGCGACTGCGGCCATCGCGCCCCTCATCGTCGCCCTCCTGGTGGCGGGTCCGGTCGCGGGCATCCTGCTCGGCCGATATCGACCACGGACGCTCGTCGCCGGTGGCATGCTGGCCCTGGGGCTCGGCGACATGGCATTCGCCCTCGTGGCCCCGGCGACCCCGTACGTCTACTTCATCGTGCCCTTCCTCGCGGTAGGTGCAGGCTTCGTCATCGCCACCACGGTGCGCACCGCCATCATCTTCGCGAGCGTGCCACGACGCCTGCCGAGCACCGCAGCAGCGCTCAACCAGACCTCGCTGCTCGTGGGCAGCCAGCTCGGCGTGGCCGTCGTGACGACCCTCATCGCCCTCTTCGCCACCAACCAGATGCACACCGAGGTCGCGGCCCTGCCGCCGGCCGAGCAGACGGACGCCGTCGCCCAGTTCGCGACCTTCCTCCAGGCCCTGGGGACGTCGAGCTTCGGGGCGGTCATGGATTCCTTCGACTCGGCACTTATCACCCAGTTCGGGCAGGCGTACGCCGCGGGCATCTCCGGGGCGATCGCGCTCATGGGTACGGTCACAGTCCTCGCGTCGGTGATCGCCTGGCTGGGGATGGGCCGATCCGAAGCCGTGGTCTCGGTCTGGGAGCACCGCGACGAACGCCCCGGCGCCGCGTCTTCGGACCCGGAGCTGACCTCGGCCTGACGCGTCATCGGACGGGTCGTTCGCGCGGCAGGGCCTACGACGCCTTCGACTCGACTGTGGGAGTCGCGAAGGACGCCGCCTTGGGGGCCGAGGCTTGGGGCAAGGAAGGTCCCCGGCTGCACGCCGGGGACCTTCGGATCGGCGAACTCGTCCCAACTAAGGGGCAGGCGAAGCCTTGGGGCAGGCGAACTCGTTGCAGACCTGCTGTGCCGCATCCGGCGAGACCGTGTCGAAGGGCAGGACCAGCCACAGCGGCGGGTTCACTCCGTCCACCAGCATGCCGTGTGCCCAGTCGATGGCCTGCTTGCCACCGGTGGGATAGACGAATGTCACGCCCAGCCGACCATCGAGGACGGACATGATGCCGCCATCGGGCGTCGGCAGGCCGTCGATGCCAACGAACAGGACTTTGGATGTGTCGATGCCGGCGTCCCCAGCGGCGATGTAGGCGCCCTCCGCCATGGGGTCGTTGTGCCCGAAGAGGACATCGACATCGGGGTGCGCCTGGAAGGCGGCGGCGGCGGCCGGGACGGCCTTCTCGCGCAACCAATCGGCGTTCTGCGAGAACACGATGTTGGCGTCGGACAGGCCACCTTCGGCCAGGCCCGCGCGGAAGCCATCACCGCGATCCTTGGCGGGGGGGGCGCCTTCGAGACCGCGGATCTCCGCGACCTTGCAGGCGGGTCGGTCATTGGCCTTGCACCAGTCCGCGGCGTACTTGCCAGCGGCGTGACCGATGGCCACGTTATCGGCGCCGATGAACATGGAATAGTTGGGGTCGACCAGGTTCCGGTCAAGCACGATCACCGGGACGCAGGCGTCCCAGGCTGCCTTGACGGCCTCGTTGAGGGGAGCTGCCTCGTTGGGCGAGATGATGAGCAGGTCGATGCCCTGCGTGAGCAGGTTCTCGACCTGGCTCACCTGCTTGGCGTTGTCCTGGGCTGCGTCCTGGAAGACGACCGAGAACTCAGGGTACGCGGCGGCGGCGGCGGCGATCTGGCTGTCCATAGCCTCGCGCCATGGTTCCGCCTTGTTCGCCTGCGACATCCCGATGACATACGTGTCCTTGGCCGCCGGCTTGGGGCACGACGCTGGCAACGGGCCTTCCGGTCGTGCGTCGGTCTTGACCGTACCACCACCCAACTGGTCCGGGGTGTACGGGGTCCAGGTGCCCTGCGCCAGCGCCACTGACGCGGTACTCAGTGACATCGCTGCCACGAGCGCACCGAACAGGATCCTCTTGCTCACTTCAATGTCTCCTTCGGGTCATTCCTGATGACTTGGCATGGGCCCCAAGCGGCCTCCTTGCGATGTGCCACCTCCTCCTTCCCGGACGACCGGGAGATCCGTCGATGCAGTCCCTGCGGCGCTTGCTAGGCCTCAGCACCATGTGGGCGGACCTGCTGGAGCGCGACCGCGCCGACCACCAGTAGCCCTTTGATGACCAATTGCGCGCTGCTGGTCACGTTGTTCAGGCTGAGCATGTTGTCCAGGATGCCGAGGATGAAGGCCCCCGCGATGACACCCGCGACGGTGCCCTTGCCGCCGGCCAGGCTCGCGCCACCGATGACGACCGCTGCGATGGCGTTCAGCTCATAGCCGACGGCTTCGTTCGGGCTGCCCTGGTTCAGCTGGGCGGCGTGCATGATGCCCGCCATTGCCGCGAAGAACGAGCACAACATGAAGGCCGTGATCTTGATACGGGACACCCCGAGGCCCGACAGCCGCGCCGCCGTCTGGTTGCCCCCGATCGCGTAGAGATGTCGTCCGAACGTGGTGTAGCGCAGGACCATTGCCATGACGAATGCGACGATGAACATGATGATCGCGGGTACCGGGAACACCCCGTTGATGCGGTCGCCGATCCCCTGGAACAACGGGTCCGCGCCTCCGGCGCCATAGGACAGGGGCACCGCGATATCGTTGGACCAGATGTGGGCCAGACCGCGCGCCATGCTCAGCATCGCCAGCGTGGTGATGAAGGACGGGATCCGAAAGCGCTCCGAGGTCCAGCCGTTCCACCAGCCGATGCCCAGTCCCAGGCCCAAGATGAGCAGGATGGCCGGGATCGCCGGAACCAGGTCACGCATCAGTAGGTAGGAGACGCCGGTCGCGGTCAGCGCGACCACCGAACCGACGGACAGGTCGATGCCGCCGATGATGATCACCAGGAGTTGCCCGACCGCCAGGACACCAGTCTCCGCCACGTCGCGGGAGACATTGCTTAGATTACGTTGACCCAGGAACAGGTTGGCGTCACCCCGCGTGGGCGAGAAGACGATCGCCAACAGGATCACGATGAAGAGGCCGAAGAAGCTCTGGAACCGGAAGATGCTGGCAACGGCGCGGGCGACCCGTGGTTCGTCCAGCAGCCTGCCCAATGACCGGCGCACCCCGCCCACGCCACGGCCGCCCGCCGGCGCCGCATTCGCGCCAACGCTCGACTGGACCAGGACCTGCAGCAGCAACAAGATGACGGACGCGAAACAGGCGGTCCAGAAACCTGCGCCGGTATAGCGCAACAGGAACACGGGTGTCTGGCGGTCTTCCGTGACGTACAGCACGAAATAGGCCACGCCAGCCAAGCCGCCCATCGAGACAAGCCGGGGCGCCCAGTGCCGATCCGGTCGGGCGCTGAAACCGGAAGCCAACCCGAGACCGGCCATGAGCATCGCCAGCGGGATGAGCAACAGTGTCCAACGCATGTCCGCAAGCGCTGAACTCAGTGCCGGCGACAGGGGAGGCGAACCGGAGACGAGCAGGTTGATACCGGTAACGTCAGAGCCGTCCTCGCTCAACCATGGCAGAGCGAAGAAGGCGATCAGGAGGCCCGCGGTGCAGATCAGTGCCAGCGTGTCAGCGGACGAGCGCCGGGCCCAGGCGGACGATTGGGGCGAGGCGCCGCCACTGGCAGTGCCGCCGCTCATGCGATCACGCCCATGGCGTGGGCATCGGCCCTTTCCCCGGCACCGCCCTTGTCCATGAATCGGGTCGCGGCCTCCATGATCGCCTCTTGATCGAATGCGTCCCGCCCGAACTCCCCGGTAAGTCGCCCATCGCACAGCACGTAGATGCGATCACAGACCGCGAGCAATTCGGGCATCTCGCTCGAAACCAGCAGGAAGGCGGTGCCGTCCTGGGCGAGCTGGCCAACGAGGTGATAGATCTCCGCCTTGGCGCCGACATCGACGCCACGCGTGGGCTCGTCCAGCAGGAACAGGACGATCTCGGACAACAGGAACCTGCCGAGCACGACCTTCTGCTGGTTGCCGCCGCTGAGATTGGTCACCAGCGTGTCAATGGTAGGGGTCTTGATGCTCAGTTCCTGGACCACACGCGAGACGGCCCGCCTTTCGGCCCGCTGGTTGATGACCAGCAGTCGATTCGCGAACTGGCGCAGCGATGCGAGCGTGGCGTTCTCGGTAACCGACCGGCCCAGCACCAGACTCTGCTGTTTGCGATCCTCTGCGACCAGACCCAGCCCATGGCCGATGGCGTCCTGGGGAGAGGCGAATACCACCTCCTGCCCGTTGAGCGAGATGCTGCCGCTCAGGCTGTGCAGCGGGTAGACGCCGAAGATCGCCTCCAGGAGCTCGGTTCGGCCGGCACCCATCAAGCCGGCGATGCCGACGATCTCTCCGCGGCGCACCGTCAACGACACATCGTCCAGCACCCGCCTCCGGCCGTGGGTGACCGTCAGCCGTTCGACCCGCAGCACCTCGTCGCCAAGTTCGACCGATACCTTGGGGTACAGGACGTCCAGGTCGCGGCCGACCATCATGCTGATCAGCTTGCGGCGGGTCAGGTCCTTCGCAGGCGCAGACCCAACGACCTGTCCATCCCGCATCACGGTGACCCGGTCGGCGATGGCAAAGACCTCGTCCAGCCGGTGGGAGATGTAGATCACGGCCACGTCGTGCTCGCACAGGTTGCGGATCACGCCAAACAGGTACTCCACCTCGCTGTCACTCAATGCGGAGGTGGGCTCGTCCATGATGATGATCCGGGTATCGAGTCCGAGCGCCTTGGCGATCTCGATCAGTTGACGCTGGCCGACCCGGAGCCGCTCGATGGTCCGGCTGGTGTCGATGTCCAGGCCCAGCCTGGACATCAGGGCCTCGGCTGCCCTGCGCATCGATGGCCGGTCGAGTGTGCCCAACCGAGTCTTGTGCTCACGTCCGAGGAAGATGTTCTCGTACACGGTCAACTGGGGAACCAGGTTCAGCTCCTGGTGGATCATCGCGATGCCGCTGTCGATCGCTTCGCGGGTGCTGGGGTAAGAGACGGACTGGCCGTCGAGCAGCATCGCTCCCTCGAAGTCCGGGTAGACGCCGCTCATGATCTTCATGAGCGTGGACTTGCCGGCTCCGTTCTCGCCGACGAGAGCGTGCACCTCCCCAACCCGGACATCGAGGGATACACCGCTCAGGGCGACCACTCCGGGGAACCGCTTTGTGATGTTGCGCATGCTCAGGACGACCGGCTGCCCGTCCGCGCCGGCCTGGGATGTTCCGGGCATCGGGGCCACGGCCGAGGGAAGCGCCTGGAGCTCGGTCACACCATCGCCCCGTGTCGGGCAGGGTGCGGTGTAGTCGGCAATCCCTCGCGTCCGAACGCCCTCAAGAGAGCGCTGGCGACCCGGAACCTTGCGTGCCGGAGATGCCGACGAAGCAATGCACGACTCCCGCTCGCTTCCTGCTAGATTTCGATTTCTCAACTCTCGCACGGACGTCCCGCCGATGTCAAGACCTCGTTCGCACGCTGGGAGGCGGCTGGCGGTGCTGCGGACACCCATCTGAGCACGAATCCGGAGGTCCTGGGTGAAATACCTGTTGCGTCTGACGGGCATCATCCACTAGCATCTATGAGAAATCGACTTCTCAGGATGGAACCCGATGTATCCAGCCACACGGCCACGCCAAGCCCTACCGTGAAGGCGACCGTGCGTCTTCGGGATGTCGCGGAGCACGCTGGCGTGTCGCCGGCGACGGCGTCCCGGACACTCAACGGCGACGCACGGGTGGACGCCGAACTGCGTGAGCGCGTCCTCGCCTCGGTCGCCACCCTGGGCTACCGGCGCAACATGCTCGCGCGCAATCTCCGGCTTCGGCGGGTCGACCAGATCGGGGTCGTGGTCTCGGATATCGAGAACCCGCATTTCGGCGAGATGATCAAGGTGGTCGAGGCGGCCGCGTTCCAGCGGGGACACCGCGTGGTCATCTGCGGCACCGACGAGTCTGCGGACAAGCAGGCGACCTACCTGCGGCTGCTGGCCGAGGAACGTGTCGCGGGAGTCATCCTGTCGACCTCCGACCCGGCCGCGCCGGAGATCGGGGAATTACTGGACGCGGGCATCCCTGTGGTCGCCTTCGACCGTGATGTGACCGATCCGCGTGCCGACACGGTCATCGCGGACAACGTCAACGGCGTCGCCGCGGCGACGCGGCTGCTCATCAAGGGAGGACACACCTCGATCGGCTACGTGGGCGGCCGCAAAGGTGTCGAGACCAGCGTGGAGCGTCTCCAGGGTTACAAGCAGGCTATGCGCGCCGCGGGACTTCGAGCTCGCGTCGTCGTTGGGAACTTCCGTATCGATGGTGCCCGTCAGGCTGCCGCGGGGCTCCTTGAGGGAGACGATCCGCCGACAGCTCTCGTGGTGGCTAACAACCTGATGGTGCTCGGCGTGCTGAAGGCCGCGCACGACGCCGCGTTCCGGATCCCCGACGACCTAGCACTCGTGGGGGTCGATGATCCCTACTGGGCAGAGTTCGTCAATCCGTCCATCACCTCGCTCGCCCAGCCGGTCGCGGCCATGGCCCGGGAAGCCGCGGAGATGCTCATCGCGCGCATCGATGGTGATACCGGACCACCTCGACGGTCACTGCACTCCTTCGGACTCATCGTGCGGGCGTCATCAGGACAGGTCGTCGCATGAGACCCGGAAGCAGTACTCAGCCACAGCCCGCGAGCCGCACCGCGAAGCGGCATGGAGGACTTCGGAGATGACCATCACCAACGCGGTTCTGGTCGCCAGCGGCGACCTGCGTGAGACGGCCAACCGGCTGGGCTGGCCAGCGCAGGCCGACCTGGAGCGCAACATCGTGGCTGCTTTCGCGCGTCACGGCGTGACGGTGCACCGAGCACACCCGGTGGATGCGGGCACGGGTCATGGCTTCATCTCGAGCCAGCGGATGGGCATGGACGTGTTCGGGGCCATCGACCGGGACGCACCGCTCATCGTGGCCGAGGCGGTCTGGCAGTACAGCCATCATGTGCTGCCCGGCCTCCGCCGCCATCGCGGCCCCATCCTGACCGCTGCCAATTGGCTGGGCGAGTGGCCAGGCCTCGTCGGGATGCTCAACATCAACGCATCCCTGACCAAGATGGGCCGCGCCTATAGCTCGATCTGGAGCGAGGACATGGCCGATGTCTTCGCAGATGAGGCGATACGGGGATGGATCGACTCGGGCACCATCGAGCACGATACGTCCCATGTGCGGGACCTGGATGTGGCCCGTCTGGACGCCGATGCCACCGCGACCGGCCGCCGCCTGGCGGGCGAGCTGGCGGACCGGATGGCCATCATGGGTGTCTTCGATGAAGGTTGCATGGGCATGTACAACGCCATCATCGATGACGAGTTCCTGAACCCAACGGGTCTGTTCAAGGAGCGTCTCAGCCAGTCTGCACTGGTCGCGGAGATGCGGCTTGTGACCACGGGCGAAGCGCGTAAGGCCTATCGGTGGCTGACCGACCGAGGCATGGAATTCCGCCTCGGCAGTGACGGCTCGACCGAGCTGACCGAGGACCAGGTCCTTGACCAGCTCCGCTTGTACACCGCGGCCATCCGCATCGCCGACCGGTTCGGCTGTGACACCATCGGCATCCAATATCAGCAAGGTCTCAAGGACATGGCGCCCGCCTCGGACCTCGCCGAGGGGTTGCTCAACGATGGCAATCGACCGCCGGTCGCTCACATGGAGACTGGTGCCGAGCTGTATGCCGGGCGACCGCTGCCCGTGTTCAACGAGGTGGACGAAGGGTCCGCCGTCGATGGGCTGGTCACCAATCGGGTCTGGACCGCCCTGGGCATGGATCCGGCGACGACCCTTCACGATGTGCGCTGGGGCGATCCGTACGACGGCCAGTACGTGTGGGTGTTCGAGATCTCGGGCGCGGTGCCGCCGGCCCATCTCGCGGGTGGCTATGCCGGCGCGATCAGCGAGCGGCAGCCACCGGTCTACTTCGGAATGGGCGGCGGCACCATCAAGGGGATCAGCCGCCCGGGCGAGATCGTGTGGAGCCGGGTGTTCATCATGGATGGCGCGTTGCACGCGGACATCGGTCGGGGCAGCGTCGTGGACCTGCCCGAGGCGGAGACGGAGCGACGCTGGGCACTCACTACGCAGCAGTGGCCGATCATGCACGCGGTTCTCCACGGGGTCACCCGCGACCAGATGATGGCCCGGCATCGAGCCAACCACATCCAGGTGGTCTACGCCGACGACGCCGCTCGGGCGGACCAGGCACTCCAGGTCAAGGCGGCCATGTTCGATGCCATGGGTGTTCGGGTACACATCTGTGGACACGGCGTCGGCTGACGTCGGACCTTCGCATCGGCGCACCGCGGTGATGCACCTTCCTCACTCACCTCACCGGCCGGCGTCACGCGATGTCAACGGATCCCATCCTCCGATTCGGAGCTGACCACGGCCTGACGTTCCGTACGGCGAAGCACGTCGCGGACACGGGTCACAGGCCTCCCGGCACGCCACGCGCGTGCTAGCCTGCGGCCGTGATGGAGGAAGGCGTCGAGGAGCCCGAGTCGACCGGTGACGCCCGGGACCGCGCCCGGGTCGATGCCGCGGCGGTCGCCCAGGCCGCCGACGGTGCAGGTCAGGCTACTGCCACCGCGCACACGACTCCCGAGGAGCTTGCCGAGTCCACCGATCCCACCGCCGGCTCCGGGGCCCGTCGCACGGCGGTCCTTGGCCGGCCGTATACCCGTCTCCTGACCTTGGCCTGGATCCCGCTCGTCGCATCCGCGATCTCGGTCGTGCTGTCGCTCACGAGCATCTACATCTCGACTCGGCAACCGGAGGTGCTGATGCTGTTGCCCGATGTCATCCGCGCCGTGGGCGGGCATGCGTCCGGCGGCTCGTACGTCTATCTCCAGCCGACGTTCGTGAGCACCGGCGCCAACGAGCGGGTCGAGGTCATCCGGGACATGCGGCTCACGCTCGACCCTGTCGGCGCCGACGCGCCGGTCCCACTGACCTGGACGGAGCAGGTGGAGCTCGTCGGCGATGGCGGCGAGCTGTCGTACCGTCATCTTGCGGACGCGGTGCCACTGCTCATCGGCCCGCGCAACGCGGCGGGACCCATCAGCCTCTTCCAGGCGCCCACGGGCTGGTACGTGGCAGCCGGCGCGTACGACGCGACCCTGACGGCGGCGCGGGTGGTCGGTTCCGATCCCCTCGTGGCCCACTTCCAGTTCACCATCCCACCTGCCGACCTCGGCATCCTCGAGGACACGACCCAGGAGCGATTCATGACCTATCCCATCACGGCCCAGCAGTGACCGACGTCGTCCCGGGTCCCGCGACCGCGCCGACCGGTGGATCGGACGAGCGATGGACGCCAGCGGTCGTTGCGTCGCGCATCCAGCACACACTCATCGCCACGGGCACCACCCTCGACCAGCTCGTCGCGCATTGCCGGGAGTGCCTGGAGTACGGCTTCGACGCCGCCATGATCGCGGGCAGCTGGCTGCCAGAGGCGCGTCGGGTGCTCAGCGGCAGCCGGGTCAAGCTCGCCGCCGCCATCGACTTCCCACTCAACCAGATGACGACCGCGGGCAAGGTGGCCGAGGCTCGAGCGCTCGTCGAGGCGGGCGCCCATGAGATCGACATGCTGGTGAACATCGGCTGGCTACGGAGCGGGATGGAGGCCGAGTTCCGCGATGACATCGCGGCCGTCGTCCAGGCCGCCCGGCCAGCGGCGATCAAGGTCATGCTCGAGCTGCCCCTGCTCAGTCCCGAGCAGCGGGAACGCGCGTTGGCGCTCTCGGTCGACGCTGGTGTGGCGTGGGTCAAGAACGCGAGCTCGGGCGCGGTGGAGACCGCGAGCCCGGCGTCGGTCCGCTTCCTTCGGGAACGCGTCCCACCGACGGTGGGCGTCAAGGCGTCGGGCGGTATCAAGTCGTGGGACCAGGTGGTCGGACTGCTGGATGCAGGGGCTGGCCTGTGCGGTTCCAGCGCCGGGGTCGCCATCGTGCGCCACGAGACCGGCGCCCGGAGCTATTGAGGATGACGGGTGGCACACGACCCCGGGTGACCGTGGTCGGCAGCTACGCGGTGGGCATGACGCTGCGCACCGATCGCTTCCCCGTGGCCGGCGAGACCCGTCATGGCAGCGACTTCGACATGGGGCCGGGCGGGAAGGGCAGCAACCAGGCCATCCAAGCCGCTCGGTTGGGCGCGGATGTCGAGCTCATCACGTGCGTCGGACGCGACACCTTCGGCGACGAGGCGCTCGCGCTGTATGCCTCCGAGGGCGTCGGGAACAGCCACCTCGTCCGGTCGGATCGCAACACCGGCGTCGGCTTCATCGTGCTCGACGCCTCGGGTCAGAACATCATCATCCTGGACATGGGCGCCAACCACGAGCTGACGGTCGCGGACGTCGAGGCGGCGCGGGCAAGGATCGAGCGGAGTGGCGCCTTCCTGACCCAGTTCGAGGTCCCCGTCGAGTGCGCCCTGACTGGCCTGCGCATCGCGCGCGCTGCCGGGGTGCCAGCCATCCTCAACCCCGCCCCGGGCCGGTCGCTGCCCCGCGAGGTCCTCGCGGATGTGGACATCCTGACCCCCAACCAGTCGGAGCTGCGCATCCTGCTCGGTCTTGACGCGGACGATCCGGCCGATGACCTGGTGCTCTGCCGCGAGCTGCTGGCCGCCGGCGTGGGCGCCGTGGTCATGACCCGCGGCGAGCAGGGTGCCCTCATCGTCGAGCGCAGCGAAGTGACCGCCATCCCCAGCCGGCCGGTGACGGTGGTCGACTCGACGGGGGCGGGCGACGCCTTCAATGGCACCCTCGCGACCTCGCTCGCGTCGGGCTCGACGCTCGAGGATGCGGTCGTGCGGGCCGTGGCCGCCGGCGCGCTCGCCTGTCTCCGGTTGGGCGTGGTGCCCGGTCTGCCGACCGCAGCGGCCCTGGATGCCAGCGTGGCCTGACTACATCCCGATGACCGGGCGGATCTCGACCGGTCCGGTGCCCGGCCAGGTCTTGGCGACTGCCACGGCATCGTCGATGCTCCCGACCTCGAGCAAAGCGAAGCCGCCTACGACCTCGGATGCCTCGGCGAAGGGCCCGTCGGTCACGACCGGCCCTTCCGGGGTGAGCTCGATCTTGCGTGCGGTCGATGGCCCGGCGAGCTCCTCGCCGCCGACGATGGTGCCCGCCGCCGCATGCTGGCCCCACCATCGACCGATACGCTCGCGCGCGTCCGCCATCGCCGCCGGGTCGCCAGTCGCCTCGTCGGCCGTGCCCATGAACAGCATCATCACCTTCATCTTCGGATCTCCCTGTGTCATGCGGAGTGCTCGGAATGGGTCGTCACGGGGACGACGAACGGCCATTGGTGGAATCGACAGACCTATGCTGCGAGGATGATGGCAAGCCACCCTGACATGTCGGCCGCCCCCGACGAGGCGTCGCGGCTCGCGGTCGAGCGGGTGTTCCGCCACGAGAGCGGCCGCGTGCTTGCGACCCTCATCGCCACCCTCGGCGGCGACTTCGATACCGCCGAGGAGGCCGTCCAGGACGCATTCCTGGCCGCCATCGAGCACTGGCCGCGCGAAGGAATCCCCGACCGACCTGGCGCCTGGATCACCACCACCGCACGCCGCCGGGCCATCGACCGCCTGCGACGCGCGCGGCGGCTGGTGGAGAAGGAGGCGACCCTGCAGGCGTTGACCGACGCCGATGGACCCAGCCACGACCCCGCCGACCTGGCTCTGACCGATGACCCGCCCATCGCCGACGACCGGCTCCGGCTCATCTTCACCTGCTGCCACCCGTTGCTGACGCCCGAGGCACGTGTCGCCCTCACGCTGCGCACGGTCGCCGGCATCCAGACTCCGGCCATCGCCCGGGCCTTCCTGGTGCCCGAACCGACCATCGCCCAACGGCTGGTGCGCGCCAAACGGACCATCCGCAACGCGCACATCCCGTACCAGGTGCCGGGACCCGACGAGCTCCCGCAGCGGCTGGTCTCTGTGCTGCTGGTGCTCTACCTCGTGTTCACGGAGGGCTATCGGCAACCAGTCGTCCCCGTGGACGGCACCGCGGCGGCGATCGACGAGGGGCGGTCGTCGCTGACGGCAGAGGCCACTCGTCTCGCCCGGTTGCTGACCCAGCTCCTGCCCGACGAGGCGGAGGTCCATGGCCTGCTGGCCCTGATGCTGCTCCAGGAGGCGCGTCGGCCAGCCCGTCTCGATGATCAGGGTGAGCTGGTACTGCTCGAGGACCAGGATCGGTCGCGCTGGGACCGAGCGGCCATCGCCGAAGGTCAGGCCGTGCTCGCCCGCGCCATCCGCCTCGGACCCGCCGGGCCATATCAGCTCCAGGCCGCGATCGCCCTCGAGCACGACCTGGCCCCGGACGCGGCGTCCACCGATTGGGCGGCCATCATCGCGCTCTTCGGACGGCTCGACGAACTGGCGCCATCCCCGGTCGTGGCCCTGAACCACGCGGTGGCGGTGTCCATGATGGAGGGCCCCGAGGCTGCCCTGGGACGCGTCGCGGACTGGTCCACGGACCGCCGGATGCGCGACTACCACCTCTATCACGCGGTCCTCGCTGACCTGTATCGGCGCGCCGGCGACCGTGCCGCGGCGGCCGAGGCGTACCGCACGGCGATCGCACACAGCCTGGACCCCGCCGAGCGGCGCTACCTGGAGCGTCGCCTGGCCGGTCTGCGCCTGCCGGCCGAGCCCGATCGCGCCCACGCGACGCGGGTCAGGCCCGGTCGTGACGCAGCGAGCACCTGAGCACGAGGGCCGCGGCCGGCATCAGGCCGTACCCCTTGGCGGACTGCGCGATCACGCATCTGAGGGAACCGGAGCGCCGCGTGTATCGTCCGGGGACGATGTATCACTTCACCGTCGTGCGACCACGTCGCACACTGCTCACCCTGGCCGTGCTCGCAGTCGCTGCACTGCCCGGCGGCCCTGTCGGCGCCGCGTCCCCGGACGCCAGCCCCTCGGCATCCGCGACGGCCCATACGGGGGCTGTCATCCTCCAGATGGACGTCTGTTGCGGCTTCGTGACGCAGACGGTCCGGCAGCTGAGCATGCCCACGTTCACGCTGTATGCCGACGGCACCGCCATCTATCGTCCCGCGACCGGCGGTACGTACGACGCGCCGCCGCCGCTCCGGCAGGCGCGACTCACGCCGGCCCAGCTCGACGAGCTCCTCGCATATGCAGCCGGCCCCGGTGGCCTTGCCGCGGCGGATGAGGTCTATGACGACCGGTTCGTGACCGACCAACCCACGACCACGCTCTCCATCGTCAGCCCCGACCTGACCAAGACGGTCTCGGTCTATGCGCTGGGCTTCCCGCCTCCCACCGCCGGTCCCAACGACCAGGAGCTGGCGGCACTGACAGCCCTTGCGGCCACCCTCTCCGACTTCGACGCCCAGGTGGCCGCAGGTCACGCGCAGGCGGATGGCCTCTACCAGCCCACCCACTACCTCGCGACGGTCACCCTCATGTCCTCGGCCGACACCTCCATGGTGGCACCCTGGCCGGTCGCCGATGCCGACCTGCCGGCCCCGGCGGAGGGATCACAAGCGGTCCTCATCCTCGCCGCCGACCAGGTGGCCCAGGTCACGACGGTGCCCTCGGGCGGCGTCTCGCTGGATGCCGAGACGGCCGGCGGCGCCCGGGTCAACGTCACCATCCGGCCGATGCTGCCGGACGACGAACCCGCGACGGTGACCCAGTCCGAGTAGCACCTGGGTCGGACATGCGCCTCGTGATGGCCTGGTGCCGCCAGGGCATCACGGTGTCCGTCGCTCAGCGAGATCCGAGCGAGCCCGGGTCGGCACCGGCCGCGACCGGCAGCCCGGCATTCACCCAGTCGCTGTACGAGCCGGCGTAGAGGATGGGATCCGGCAGCCCGCTGATGCGCATCGCCAGCGCCGTGTGGCAAGCGGTCACGCCGCTGCCGCACGAGACCACCACCTCGCTGCCCGCGGTCCCCAGCGATCCGAGGCGGTCGGCTAGCTGGTCGGGTGGGCGGAAGGTGCCGTCGGCATGTACGTTGCCGGTGCTGGGGACGGAGATGGCACCCGGGATATGGCCCGGCAGCGGGTCGACCGGCTCCACCTCGCCCCGGTACCGCTCGCCTGCACGCACGTCGAGCAGGGTCAGCGAGCCCAGCCGCTCCCGCAGCTCGTCGCGCTCGATGGTGCGGGGCCAGGTGCCCGCGAGCGTCAGGCTGGCGGGCGCGTCCACCGCAGGTACGTCCGTGCTGAGCGGCTGACCCGCCGCCAGCCAGGCCCGTATCCCGCCGTCCAGCACCCGAACCTGGCGATGCCCGAGGGCGTCGAGCATCCACCACAGCCGGGATGCCGGGACCCCGGAGCCATCGTCATAGGCGACGACCGTGGTGTCGGCGCTGACCCCCAGGGCGGCCATCCGCGACGCGAACGCCAGCGGATCCGGCAGCGGATGGCGACCCAGCTGTCCAGGTGCCGCATGGTCGGAGAGGTCGGTATCGAGGTCCACGAAGACGGCGCCCTGGATGTGCCCCATCGCGTACTCGGCCCCGCCGCGGGTGGCATCCCCCAGGTACCAGCGGACGTCGCAGATGAGCAGCTCGGGGCCCCCGAGGCGCGCCGCCAGCTCGGCGACCTCGATGAGCGGGTCGGGTGCCAGCTCGGTCACGCGTGGCTTGGGTCGCTCGGCCTCGTCCCTGGCACGCATGGGTATCCCCTCTCGTTGTGGCACCGTGCCCAGGTCGATCCAGCCCAGCAGCCGCTCGTTGGGAGCCAGGCCGAGGGTCCGCGTCACGGGCTCGCCGTCGAGATGATGGCCGCTCTTCCAGACCGCGCCGACCCCGAGCGCGTCGGCCGCGAGCTCCATGGCGTAGCCGGTCAGCGTCGCGCTCGCGACCTGCTCCCACTCGGGCACGGTCGGGTGCGCCTGTGGCGTGGCGATGATGGCCACCAGCATCGGTCCGAAGAATGGCTTCCGACGAGCCTTGGCGATCGTGATGTCATCGGCGCCAGCGGCCACGGCCGCGGCTGACAGCGCCTCGCCGAATCGTCGGCGCGCGTCCCCACGCACGACCACGAAACGATATGGCCGCAGCTTGCCGTGATCAGGCACGCTGGCGGCAGCGGTCAGGATGCTCGCCAGCTGGACGTCCGAGGGCCCGGGATCGGTGAGTGCCGGCGCGCTCCGGCGGTGGATGATGCGATCGAGCATCAGGCGCGTGGCACCACGGGCAGGATGAGCCGCGAGGGACGTGCCGCATCGTGGTGGACGGTGTGCCGTGCGACCCGTGGCGCAGCCCCGTCGCCCGGCCGCCCGCCCGTCTGGGGATTGGCGTCGAAGCGCGGCCAATTGGACGCTGCCACCTCGAGCCGGATGCGATGGCCTGCGCGGAACACGTTCGCGGTCGCGATGAGGTCGACCTCGACCTCCGCGACCTCACCCACCGGTAGCAGCTGCGGTCGATCGGTTCCCGAGCGATACCGGGCGCGTCGGATCCCCTCCGCCAGGTTATACGCCCGGCCGTCCGGCCGGACGTCGACCAGCTTCGCGGTGATATCGAAGTCGGGCGCCTCGGAGGAAACGTTGACCCGGAGCGAGACCGGCCCGGTCACCTCGAGGTCTGCGGCCAGGGCCTCGGTCGTGTAGACAAGCACGTCCGATCGTGCCTCCACGGCCTGCTGGTCGAATGAGCCGGGGTCGTTCACCAACTGCCAACAACAGAGATTGCCCCCCAGGGTCGGCACAGGGTCCGTCGGGTCGGCGATGAACGTATCGGCGGGTTCGTCCGGCCCCGGTGGGACAAGATCGAGCCTGCCGTCCCCCGCGAGGCTGTTGGCATGGCCCGCGGATCGCAGGTGGAACGGGGTCGGCACGGCCCGGGCCAGCGGCCAGGCCTCCTCGGCGCGCCAGCGGTCCTCGCCCATGATGAACAGCCGGACGGGCGGATCCATCTCCACCGGCGGCGCTTCCAGCCCCCGCAGCCAGCGGTCGAAGAACCTGAGCTGCAGCTCGGCGAGCTCGATGCCGGGTGCCGTCGAGTCGAGCCCGAAGGTCACGCCACCGGCCGGATCGGCCGCGAGCGGCTGGCCGTGGCGCCAGGGCCCGACGATGAGCCGCGAGCCGGTGCGTGCGACGGCGCTGCCACCGCTCGTGGTCATGCCCGCATGATTGGCCAGCGAGCCACCCAGGAACACGTCGAACCAGCCCGCGGTGTCGAACACGGGGATGTCGATGCGCTGATGCGCCTCACGGGGCGACAGCGCCCGCCAGTGATCGTCACGTTCGGGGTGGTCGAGCCAGGTGCGGTAGATGTGCGCTGACTCGGCGTCGAGGAAGTGTTCGGGCACCATACCCTGTGCCATGGGCACGTGATCGCCGAGGTGGTCGGTGGCACGCACCAGACGAGCCGAGCGCGCCGCGTCACCCGGTCGGCGCCGCTCCAGCAGGTCGCCGCCGAGGCTCGCGGTGAGCCACGAGACATCGAACCAGAGCGAGAGGGCACCGCCCTCGTAGATCCAGAAGTCATGCAGGTCGGAGGTGGCCACGACGGGTGCGATGGCTCGCAGGTGGGGCGGGCGCTGGGAGGCGGCCATCCACTGGGTGTATCCCACGTACGAGGCGCCGTACATGCCCACATTGCCGTCACACCACGGCTGGGCCGCCGCCCACTCGACGGTGTCGTGGCCGTCGTCTGCCTCGTGGATGAAGGGCACGAACTCTCCGTCGGAGCCGTACCGACCCCGGGTGTCCTGGATGACCACGGCGTATCCCCGGGCCGTGGCGGTCAATGGGTCGGGTATCGCGCCCACGGCCATGGGCAGGGAACGGTCGTAGGGGGTGCGCATCAGGAGCGTCGGGAACGGTCCGCCCGTCGCCGGTCGGTAGACGTCCGCCCGCAGCAGGGTACCGTCGCGCATGGATGCCTCCACGTCGCGGTCCACCGTCATCGATACCCGGCCCATGCCACCCCCTCTGTCCGCCTCGATCACTCGGCCCGATCACGACCCGAGGGAGTGTACGCAGGTCCCTCGGCCACCGTGCCTGCTCGCATCGGACGTGCCACCATCGCGCTGTCGCGATCCGCAGAGGGCGCCCCGATGCCATTCGAACCGTTCCAGGAGATCCGGGTCGGCCGGACCGCCATCGAGGTCACCCGGCTCGGATTTGGCACGTCGGCGATAGCAGGGCTGTACACGGCCGTGGACGAATCGGATGGCATCGCCGCCTGCGAGCACGCCTGGGACCTCGGAGTGCGCTATTTCGATACTGCTCCCCAGTATGGGTACGGGCTCGCGGAGCGCCGCGTGGGCAAGGTCCTGCGCCAGCACCCACGCGACAGCTATGTGCTCTCGACCAAGGTCGGACGGCTCATCCGCCCGGCATCCGCCGAGGAGCTGGCCCGGCCCTCGACGTTCGCGGGCACGACCGATGATCGCCCGGTCTGGGACTTCAGCCGCGACGGTGTCCGCCGATCACTCGACGAGAGCCTCGCCCGATTGGGCGTGGAGCGGGTGGATATCGTCTTCCTCCACGATCCCGACGATCACTGGCAGGCGGCCATCGACGAGGCGTATCCCGCGCTCCATGAGCTGCGCGCCCAGGGAGTCATCGGCGCCATCGGCGCAGGCATGAACCAGGCGGAGATGCTGGCACGCTTCGCGCGCGAGGCGGAGATGGATGTCTTCCTCTGCGCCGGTCGCTACACCCTGCTCGACCAGGTGGCCCTGCCGGATCTCTTGCCACTGTGCGAGCAGCGGGGCATCACGCTCGTCATCGGTGGGGTCATGAACTCGGGCATCCTGGCGAACCCGGTCGCCGGGGCACGCTACGACTACGCAGAAGCGCCCCCGGAGCTGGTCGAGCGTGCCCAGGGCATCCGATCGGTCTGCGAGCGGCATCGGGTGCCGCTGCGCGCCGCCGCGATGCAGTTCCCGCTGGCACATCCCCAGGTGTCATCGGTGGTGGCTGGTGTCCGGACCCCAGCGCATCTCGACGAGTACCGCGACTGGATGCGGCTGCCGATCCCGGATGCCCTCTGGGCCGACCTGCGCGCCGACGGTCTCATCGCCCGCGGGGCACCGGTGCCCTCGGTCGCCTGAGGCGAACCCGCGACGCCGCCACTGCGGGTGCCGCCCGTCACGCCTCGCCGGACAGGGCCCGACGCGGGTTGTCCTGGAATAGCCGCGTCATCGCCGTCTCGGGGAAGCCCGCGGCCTTGAGGCGGTCGCGAAACCCGGTGAGCAGGTAGGCGTAGCCCGGGCCGCCATATGCCGTCAGGTCGCTCGTCAGACAGACGTCCTGCGAAAGGAGCAGTCGAGACTCCAGTCCCGCGTCGAACAAGGCCCGGATCCAGCCAAGGCGACGCCCGGTGTCCCATTCGTTGGCACCCTGGACGGTGTCGAACTGGACCCACGCGCCACGGCGCGCCAACCGCTGGTGGTAGTCGGGGTCGGGGACCATGTCACAGTGGCCGATGATGACCCGCCCGGGGTCGACCCCCTCCTCCACCAACAGATCCAGTTGATCTTCGCCCACGGCCCAACGCGCGGCGTGGGTGGTGATCGTCAGGCCGGTCTGGCGATGGGCCCGCGCCGCGGCGCGGAACACCCGCTCCTCGAGCGCGCTGATGTGTCGGTCGCAGCCGATCTCGCCGATGATGCCGGCGCGGATGCCGGAGTCGCCGACGCCCTCGGTGGTGTCGCGCACGATGTCCGCCGCGAGCTCGTCCACGGACAGGCGGTCGACGCGCGCCTCGTCGAGATACGGCCTCCGGTAGTGACCCGACCCCATGACGATGCTCACGCCCGAGGCTTGCGACACCCGCCGGAGCGCCTCCGGCTGGCGACCAAGACCCTCACTCGTGCAGTCGACGACGGTCGCGCCGCCGGCCTCGCGGAAGAGCCGCAGCTCCTCGACGGCGAGCGCCTCGTCGTGCAGGAGGCCAGTGCCCCGGTACTCACGCAGCAGATCGATGAACAGGTGCTCATGCGGCAGCGTCATGCCCAGGGTCTCAGGCGGCACCGGACCGAGCACGGTCATGACGCTCATGGGCCGGCCGTGGCCATGGGGGCGTCGGGCACGCCCGGGTACGTGGGCGCCCCGACGAGTCCCAGGCCGTCGAGCGGCCAGAAACGCAGCCACGCTCGCCCGATGACCTGGTCCACCCCCACCATCCCGAACGACCGCGAGTCGACCGAACGGGCGCGGTGGTCACCCATGGCGAACAGCTTGCCGGCGGGCACGTTCCACGAGGTCTGGAGATCGGGCTCGAGCGGTTCTGTGGCTCCGTGGTGCGGGCCATCGGTGGCCAGGTACGGCTCGTCGAGGGCCACGCCGTTCACCCGGACCGCACCGTCCCGAAGCTCGATGTGATCGCCTGCGACGCCGATGACCCGCTTGATGTACGGCGTGCTATCGGCGGGCAGGCCTGGCGGGTGGAAGACGATGATGTCGCCACGGCTGTAACCGTCGAAGCGGGGCGTCAGCTTGTCGATGAGCAGGTGCTGGTCCGGTCGGAGTGTCGGCAGCATCGAGACCTGTTCCACTCGATAGGTGCCGACGAGGAACGTCTGGATGACCAGATACAGCAGCACCGCGACGACGACGGTGGTGCCGATCTCCACGGCGGTGTCCAGGAGCCGGGAACGGCGGCCGGGCACGGCCGGCTCAGCCAGGGGCGGCGCCTCAGGGATGGTCATCGCGCCATAGTGTGATCGCAACGGTGCATCCCGCCCGTGGATCCGCCGTGACGTCGGTCCGTGTGCTCGCTATGGTGACCGTGGCGCGGGACGTGGTGGTGCGCCCATCACATCAGGAGGGGATCGTGTTCAAGGAACTCAGGGACTTCCTGTTCCAGGGCAACATCGCCGCGCTGGCCGTGGCGGTGGTCATCGCAGGTGCGTTCGGCGCGGTCGTCGCATCGCTGGTGGCGGACGTTCTGACGCCCCTGCTGGGCATCTTCGGCATCCCCGACTTCAGCACCTGGACCATCGCCGTCGGTTCCGGCGACCCGCCCGCGCAGCTGAAGCTGGGCGTCTTCCTCAACACCGTCATCAACTTCCTGTTCGTGGCCATCGCGATCTTCTTCTTCGTGGTCAAGCCGATGCAGATCATCGAGGCCCGCAAGAAGCAGGATGCGCCGGCGGCCGGTCCGACCGAGATCGAGCTGCTGACCCAGATCCGCGACGAGCTCGCCAAGCGCCCCTGACACGTCCGGCGTCCCCCGTGACTTGACCATGTCCGAGCGCAGACGAGAGCCCCGGCCAATGGCCGGGGCTCCCTGGTATCAGATGCGTCCCGACAAGCACCGGGAGCGCGGGCCTACTCCTCGGGCGCGGGCTCCTCGGTCTCCTGGACCGGCGCGGCCGGACCGGGGACGACCGGCTCATCGGAGGTCCGTGGCGGCTGCACCCGTGCCAGGGGCTCGGTGCCATCGGTGAGGATGGTCACGCCGGCAGGCGCCACGACATCGCTCACGTGGATGGTGGCCTCGAAGTCGATGAGGCCCGAGATGTCGACCTCGATCGCGGAAGGCAGCGCATCGGGCAGCGCGCGGACGCTCACCGTCTCGCGCTGATGAAGGAGCGTGCCACCGTGTTTGGCCACCGCCTCCGACTCGCCCACGAACGAGATCGACACGTCGACGGTCATCTCCTCGGACATCTTGACCACGAAGAAGTCGGCGTGGATGGGGATGCGCTGGAGCGGGTGCTCATGGACGCTCTGGAGGATGACCGGGGTCACCCGCGCGTCGCCGACCTTGAGGTCCAGGATGGCGTTCCGGCCAGACCGCCGACGCAGCAGGTCGAACTCCTTGGCGTCGAGCTGGATGGGCTCGGACGCGTGGCCGTGGCCGTAGACCACGGCCGGCAGGATGCCCTGGCGGCGCAGGCTGGCGACCTGCTTGCCGGTGATGGTCCGGTGCTCCGCGGTCAGGCGCGGACGGGTGCTGGTGCTCACGGATCGATGCCTCTCGGTAGGTGGGTGGGCGTCCGGCGGCGCTGTCCGCGCGCGGCATGTCGGTCGGATGGGATCCGGGCGCCCGGTTCGGGTCAGGCATCGTAGCACGAGCAGGTGCTGGCACCCCGGGGTACCATCCCGGCGCCATGCCAACCATCCTGATCATCGAGGACGAGTACGCGGTCGCGCGTGGCGTCCAGTATGCCCTGCAGCAGGAGGGCTACGAGGTCACCCTCGCGCCCAACGCCGAGGATGGCCTGAACATCGCCACCGAGCTGGCGCCCGATCTCATCCTGCTCGATGTCCGCCTGCCGGGCATCGACGGCTTCGAGGCCCTTCGTCGCCTGCGCGCCACCGGGTCGAAGGCACCGGTGCTGATGCTCACCGCCCGCGACGAGGAGATGGACAAGGTCATCGGCCTGGAGCTCGGCGCTGACGACTACCTGACCAAGCCGTTCGGCCTGCGGGAGCTGATGAGCCGCATCAAGGCGCTCCTCCGGCGCGCCTATGGCGACCTCGCGGACGCGGCGGGCGGGCGCCAGATCCGGCACAAGGACCTGGTCATCGACCTTGAGCGACGACGCGTACAGCGGGGGACCAAGCGCATCTCGCTCACCGCGACCGAGTTCGAGATCCTCCGCCACCTCGCTTCGCGGCCGGGTCGGGTGTTCTCACGGCGAGAGCTGCTCGAGCTCGTGCGGGACTACGAAGCGCTGGACCAGGACGAGAAGACCATCAACGTCCATGTGAGCCACCTGCGCGAGAAGCTGGAGGACGATCCGGGCGATCCGTCCTTCATCCTCACGGTGCGTGGCGCTGGCTACGCATTCGCGGAGCGTTGATCGCGTCCTGATGCGCTTCGTGCGGGCGTTCCTTGGCAGCTTCCGGGTCCGCCTGGTCCTCGCCATCGGCGCAGTGGTCGCGATGGCGCTCGCCATCGTGCTGGTGGCGTTGCCGCGCCAGCTCGACAGCTACTTCGAGCGGCAGGACCTGGAGAACCTCAAGGCTCGCACGGGCGCGATGGCGACCCTCGTGGGCAATCAGATCATCATGGTCACGACCCTCGCGGGCAATCCCTTCCCGGTGCTCGAGTTGCAGCCCGAGCGAAGGAGCGACGCGGTCTTTCGCGCGCTCGAGCAGACGGGCTTCGTCAAGAACCTGACGCCCACGGTCGCGCTCGCCGACGTTACCGTGACCATCGCCGATTCCCCCGACGCGACCACGCCCGTCTACACCCTGGGCGTGCCACTCGCGGAGGACGCCGGCAAGGCCGGCCAGACGCGCGAGGACATCTCCGCCACCTCGGTGTTCCGGGTGCCCGATGTCTACTACACCGAGCATCCGGCAGCGGCCCCCATCCGGCTCGTGACCGTCACCCTCTCCCGGCCGTTCACGTTCCGGGAGCAGACGGTGACGACGCTCGTCAACGTCATGGTCGGCGCGGCCGTGGCGGCGCTGGGTGCCTCGATCATCGCGGCCATCCTGTTGGCGCAGTGGCTGACGAGCCCGGTGCGGCGCCTGACACACGCGTCCCGGGCGCTGGCCGAGGGTCGCCTGGACGTGCGGGTGCCGGTCAACGAGTTCGGGTCACCCGAGCTCGCCGAGCTGGCCGGCTCGTTCAATGAGATGGCCGAGCGGCTCCAGGGATCGATCGACATCATCAGCGCTGACCGGGACCGCAGCCGGGAGTTCGTGGCCGACGTCTCGCACGAGCTGCGGACCCCCATCGCCGCGCTGCGCACCTTCAACGAGCTGCTGCGCGAAGGTGCCGGCGACGACCCCACCACGCGCGAGGAGTTCCTGGAGCAGTGCCAGCGCCAGATCGAGCGACTCGACTGGCTGGCCACCAATCTGCTCGAGATGTCCAAGCTCGATTCGGGCCTCGTCTCCCTCGACCTGCGCATGGACGACCTGCGCGCGGTGGTCGAAAGCGCCGTCCAGCAGGCGGAGCCGGTCGCCGGTCGCAAGGGGATCGACCTGGTCATCCACCTGCCCGACCAGCCGGTGCGCCAGCCGCACGACCCGCCACGCATCGGCCAGATCCTCACCAACCTCATCGGCAACGCCATCAAGTTCACGCCCCAGGGCGGCCGGGTCGACGTGGAGCTCGAGGCGACCGGGACCGGTGCTCGCCTGGTGGTGACCGATACCGGTGCAGGCATCTCGCCCGACGAGATGCCCCACGTGTTCGAGCGCTTCTGGCGCGGCGCACGGGCGCCGGAGCTGCGTGCCAGCGGCTCGGGACTGGGCCTCTCCATCGTCAGGTCCATCGTGGATATGCACGATGGGAGCATCAATATCCTCTCGGCGCCGGACACGGGCACGCGTGTGACCGTGGATCTGCCCCGGACCATTGCCGTTTCTTCACCCGCCGGAGGCCCCGCGTGAACGCCGCAGGTGCATCCTCCTCTCCGGTCTCGCGCCGACCGACAGGAACCCCAGCTTGCCGCGGCAGCGGACACCTGCCATGACCGGAGAACCGCACAGCGTGAAGGATCGACCGCGTTTCGACGTGGACGACACGACGACCTCCTACTCCCCACCTCGCGCGGACCGGCCACGCTGGGTCGACCAGGGGTGGCGCAGTGGCGCCCCCACGGCCCACGCGACGGGCCCCGGCGGCTCGACGCCTTCCGGTGGGGCATCGTCCACCGTCCGGCCGCAGCACTGGTTCGATCCCGGCAGCACGCCGCCGCCCGGCGCACAACCACCCTCGCCGCCGCCTTCGGCTCGCCCGCCCGACAGCGGTGGGTCGCGACCCAGCCGGGGTGCCCTCGTTGTGGGCGCGGCGGCACTGGCGTTCGTGTCCGCCGGCCTGGCGTCGGGCGGCACGTACGGCCTGCTCGCCATGGGCGGCTATCTCGATCGCACGGCCAGCGCGCCCGCGAGCCCGGAGATCTCCAACGTCAAGTACCCCGGCCAGCAGACCGTCGTCATCGAGCAATCCGACGTCACCAAGGCAGCAGCCGCGGTCAGTCCGGCCGTCGTGACCATCACCAGCTCTGCCGTCTCGGTCAGCGACCCACTCGACGCAGCGACCGGGGTCGGCTCCGGGGTCATCTATGATGCCCACGGCTGGATCCTCACCAATCGCCACGTCGTGTGCGGCAGCGGCGATCTCACGGTCCGCCTGGCGGATGGGCGCCAGTTCCCGGCGACCACGTATGGCATCGACACCCTCACCGATCTCGCCATCGTCCATGTCGATGGGCCGACCGCCCTGCCGGCCGCTGCGGTCGGCGACTCGGAGGCGCTCAAGCCGGGTCAGCTGTCCCTGGCCATCGGCAGTTCCCTGGGCACGCTCACGACGACGGTCACGAGCGGTGTCGTCAGCGCGCTCGGCCGGGATGTGGTGGTGGACGACGCCTGTGGATCGGGGCGAACACGCTCGCTACGCAACCTCATCCAGACGGATGCGGCCATCAATCCGGGTAACTCCGGTGGGGCGCTCGTCAACTCCACGGGTGATGTCATCGGCATCAACACCGCGATCGCCGGCGGTGCGCAGGGCATCGGCTTCGCCATCCCCATCAATATCGCCAAGCCGATCATGCAACAGGCCATCGACGGCAAGGCGCTCACCCGGCCGTGGATCGGGATCACCTTCGTGCCCATCAACGCCGGCGTGGCGCAGGAGCAAGGGCTGCCCATCGACCACGGCGTCCTCGTCCAGGGCTCGGCTGACGGCAGCCAGCCGGGCGTCATCCCGGACAGCCCCGCGGCCACCGCGGGCATCCAGGAGGGCGATATCATCACGGCCATCGATGACCAACGGATCGACTCCCAGCATCCGCTCGATGACATCCTCGCCCAGTACCGGCCGGAAGGCCACGATCCGATCGTGATCTCCATCCTGCGGAACGGCACCCCCGGGGAGCTGGTGCTCTACCTCGCCACCCGCGACGCGAGCAGCACCAGCTAGTCGGCCGAGCCGGTCACTGACGCCGCCCGGTGGATCTCCACCTGCGCGAAGTCCAGGTCGGCGTCGATGGGCACCGCCAGCTTCCGGACGCGGACCGTGACACCCAGCACACCGGGTGTCCCCAGGACGGCCTCGGCGATGGCGCCGGCGATCGTCTCCAGCAGCTTGTAGCTGCCGACCTCCACCACCGAACGACAGATCCCGATGAGCGGCCCGTAGTCGACCGTCTCACCAAGGTCGTCGGATGCGGCTGCGGCTCGCAGGTCCGCCTCCACGACCAGGTCGACCTCGAGCTCCTGGGGCATCGACCGCTCGTCGTCGGTGGCGCCGTGTCGGCCCTCGAGACGGATGCCCTTGAGCAGGATGGTGTCGGGACGGTCGGTCATGCCTGGGTCTCCCGGTCTGGCGCCCGCCAGCCGCGGACGATGGCGTCGGTCATGCGCGCGACCCGGCGATTGGGACCCACATCATGCACCCGGACGATGTCCACGCCGCTCGCGATGCCAAGCGCTGTCGTCGCCAGGGTGCCCTCCAGGCGGTCGTCCGCGGGTAGGTCGAGCACCTGCCCGATGGTCGACTTCCGGCTCGCTCCGAGGAGCAGCGGCGAACCCGGAGCGCGCACGACGCCCAGATCACGCAGCAGCACCAGGTTCTGCTGCGCGGTCTTGCCAAACCCGATGCCCGGGTCAAGGATGATCGAGCCAGGCGCACAGCCGAGCGCGATGGCACGGGCTCTTGCGTCGGCGAGCTCGTGCGCCACCGCGGTGGCGACCGCGCCGCCGGTGGCACCTCCGACGGACCGGTCGTGCATCAGGATGTAGGGCAGGTCCAGGCGGCCGGCAAGCGCCGCCATCGACCCGTCACCGGTGACCCCAGCCACATCGTTGAGCAGGTCTGCGCCGGCATCGACGGCCGCCAACGCCACGTCCACCTTCGTCGTGTCGACGCTCAGGGGCACGTCCGGCAGGGCCGCCCGGATGGCCGCGATGACCGGGACCACGCGACGTCGCTCCTGCTCAGCCTCGACGGCCTGATGCCCTGGCCTGGTCGATTCGCCACCCACATCCAGGATATCGGCGCCTTCGTCCACCATCCGGAGCGCCTGGTCGACCGCGGCTCCGACACCATCCCCGGCCAGCCCGTCCCCGCTGAACGAGTCGGGAGTGACATTGATGATGCCCATGAGGTAGGTCCGGCTGCCCCACTCGAACCAGCGTCGTCCGATGCGCAGTGGTCGGGGGTGCAGGGTGGCGCTCACGATGGGTCGCGTCCGAGCAGCCGGCCGCGGACGTGACCCACGAGATAGAGCGATCCGCACACGACGAGCGGGCCGCCGGCCGATCGCGCCGCATCGATAGCCGTCTCCAGCGCCGCATCCACCGATGGCACGGCGCGCGCGCGTGGACCCCACGCGGCGGCTAGCTCGACGGCCGCCAGGGTCCGCGGGCTGTCGGGCACATCCGTGGCGATGATCGCGGCGTGACGCATGGCCGCCGACGATCGAAGCGCCTCGATGATGGGCATCACCTCCTTGTCGCGGAGGATACCCAGCAGCATCGTCACGGGGCCCGGGGCCAGGTGCCCGTGGAGGTCATCGAGCGCGACGGCAAGCGCCTCGGCACCGGCCACGTTGTGGGCGCCGTCGAGCAGAAGGTCGACGGTGCCACCGTCGGGCACGACTCCCGCGGGCCTCGTCCCCGGTCGGTGGTGCCCGTCGGTCCCGACCTCCAGCAGCTCGAGGCGGCCCGGCCAGCGCACGGCCGCCAACCCGTCCCGGATGGCCCGTGCATCGACCTCCGCGATGCCCGACGCCCGGAGCGCCTCGAGCGTCACGAGTGCCACGGCAGCATTCGCGGCCTGGTGGCGGCCCAGGAGGCCAAGGCGCAGCTCACCGAGGTCGGGGTGCGCGACGGTGGAGCCGAGTCGATCCATCGCCACGACCGTCAGCGGCGCGGTCACCTGTAGCGGCACGGCCATCCGGGTGGCCCGACGGCGGATCACCGGGAGCGCAGCGCCTGCGGCGCCCGTGACGGCGCGGTCGCCTCGCTTGATGATGGCCGCCTTCTCACGGGCGATGGCGCCCACCGTCGAGCCCAGGTACTCCATGTGGTCGAGCGAGACGTTCGTGATCGCGGCCACCCCTCCATCCCAGGCGTTGGTAGCGTCCAGCCGGCCACCGAGACCCACCTCGACCACGCTGACGTCGACCCCGGAGCGCGCGAACCAGAGGAGCGCGGCGCACGTGAGCGCCTCGAACTCCGTGGGTGGCCCCAGGCGTCGACCGACGCGGTCCGCCATGGCCAGGACCTCAATCATCAATGCCGCGAAGTCCGACGGCCCGATGGGCGAGCCATCGACCACGATCCGCTCCCGGTAGCTGACCAGGTGTGGCTTGGGGGTCTGGCCGACCCGCTTGCCTGCGGCGGCAAGCACGGCCGCGACCATCGCCTGGGTGCTGCCCTTGCCGTTGGTGCCGCCGATGAGCGCGCCGCGCAAGCCCTGCTCGGGCGAGCCGAGGGCGCGTAGCAGCGCACGCGTCCGACCGAGCCCGAGGCGGATGCCGAACCGGCCGCGTGACTGGAGCGCCTGGATGGCAGCCGCCTCTGCCGGGGTCACGACTCGTCCATCGTCGGCAGGGCAGGGACCGGCATCGAACGGGCCGGCGGGTCAGCGCCCGGTCAGCTCGTCCTCGTAAAAGACACACTGGTTGAAGCGCGACGACAGACAGATGTCGGTGACGTAGCCGCCGTCGAGGTGGACGCCCCCCCGGAGCTGGCAGCGCGAGACGGTGGCGTCGTGGCGCATGAGTGCCTTGAGCATGTGCGGGGCCTGGATGGGGATCGGTCCGCGCGGTCCCGTGACGAAGAAGTGGGGACACACGTTGCGCCGCAGGTTGGGCAGGCCGAACCGCTCGCGGGTCCCCAGCGCTGCCAGCTGAGCGGAGGCGGCTGCCTCACGGGTCAGCGGCGAGACGCGCCCGATGGGCCCCTGGGGTGGTCGGGGCGGGGCGGGCCTGCCACCGACGGTACGGCTGCCGGGGTCCATGGGCTGGCCCGGCCGACGATATGAGATAGACAACGTTCCTCCCTCGTGCCTCCCCCGATGGGCGGTCGCGAGATGACAGGGTACTCGGAGTGGGCCACGGATACCGTGGTGTTCGCGCGCACCTGCCACAATCCCCCTGTGGACGAGGTAGCGCCGAGGATCCGACGCTCCGACCGGCCGATGGCGAGCCATGAAGCCGGACGGGCCAACGATGGCCGGCGACGAACGCGGGGTGGCTTCGGGACCCTCGAGCCAGCGGACGATGGCAATCTCTCGTTGGGCCGCAAGATCGGGGTGCTCGTCGTCGTGGCAGCACTCGGTGGCGCCATCATCCTCGCTGCGGGAGGGGTCGGCACTAGCCACCCGATCGCGCCCCTGGTGTCGCCCAAGGCGACCGCCGGTGTCGCGATCGCGGGCACGCCGCATCCGATGGCATCACCGCCGATCGGCGTGCCGACCATCACGCCTCCCAAGGAGACGCTCATCACGACGCGTGCCGTCGACCTCCGCCTGACGGTGCCCGACCCGGGCACGACGATGGATGGCCTGGAGGTCCGCATCTACCGCAACACGAAGCTGCTCACGGCGCAACCGGTCCTCGACACCGGCCGCATCAAGGTCAAGGGTGTGCCGTTGCGACGCGGCAGCAACCATCTGACCGCGGCGCTCGGCAACGACGGCGGCGATGGCCCTCGCTCGGCGGGGATATCCATCACGGTCGATGACCAGCCACCCAGGATCAAGTTCCTGACTCCCAGGAACCTGGCGACCCTCAACCAGGATCGGGTCACCATCACCGGTCGCACCGACGCCGGCCTCAGGGTGACCGGCAAGGACAGCACCTCCGGCAGCACGGCGACGACCACCGCTGATGCATCGGGAGGCTTCGCGTTCAGCCTCCGGCTGGCACCCGGCCGCAACAGCATCTCGGCCCGGGCGCGTGACGCGGCCGGCAACCCGGGAGCCCAGAAGCTGGTCATCGTGCGCGGCGATGGGCGGCCCTCGGTGCAGTTGCGCTTGTCGAAGAAGACGCTTCCCCTCACGTCGCTCCCCCGGACGATCGACGTGCGCGCGACCGTGCTCGATGCAAAGGGTCGACCGGTCCCGGGCGCCGAGGTGGCGTTCTCGATCAGCTCACCTGGTCAGCTCACCGAAACGAATGTGGCCACGACCAAGGCGGATGGCATCGCCGTCTGGTCAGGGATCCGGCTCGCCCGCAAGGGGACCACTCGAGGCGACGGTATCGTGACCGCCCGCGCCATCCTGCCGCGCGGCGGTGCCGCCCCCGACAAGGTCGTGCACTTCCAGATCAAGTAGGTCCGGGCCGGCGACGAGCGCCCGGGCCGCGCTGGGTGTGATCGCTCTTGCCGGCACGTAGCGCGCCTCCACGAGCCCCTGCCCCGACCGGCCGTCCGAGCCACGCCCGATCAGCGGGGAGGCCCAGGGACCCGCATGGTCGATGCCCTCCGCAGTGCCCGTGTCGGCCGCGGGCGGCAGGGCCGGTGCGGGCTCGGGGATGGGTGCGAGCTCTCGGAACAGTCCCTCATACGGCTCCGGGCGCAGCGGCGACTCCCAACAGGTCCGGACCTCGTCACCCTCGAGCGATGCGCGCGTCCGGTCGAGACCGCAGTAGCCCAGGCGGCCCGCGACGGATCGACGGAAGTTCCGGCAGCTGCCGCAGGCGATGGGGTAGCGGGAACAGGCCCAGCACCGGGGGGCATCGGCCTGGGTCGTGCCGCAGTGGGGACAACGCCAGGTGTCCACGTGCCGCAGTGTAGCTGCACCGGGTATGTCCGGCGCATGCAGCGCGCGTGCGTGCATGGACAGCGCCCACGGGCCGTCGATCCGTCCGCATGTTCCAACCGTCAGGTGCAGGGCTCCGCGGGGTCGATGAGCGTGAGCCGAACCTTGGTACCGGGCTGCACCTCCGCCCCCGCGGCGGGGAACTGGTCCTGGACGAGCCAGCTGCCATCGCTCTGGGGCGCGCCCGGGGTCACCGGCCCGAGTGTCATGCCGGCGTCCGTGATCTGGGCGCGCGCATGGTCGAGGTCGACACATCGATAGTTGCCGACGAGCACGGGCGACGGCTCGACCGTAGGTGTCGGCGTCGGACGGGGTCCCCGGGAGAGGTAGTAGGCGACCGCGGTGTTCAGCGCGACCTCGGTGCCGGTGCGCGGGTCGGTGCGGATGACCAGTCCCTCCGGCACGCTCGGGCTGTACGCCGCGAAGTTGCCGCCCGGCAGCAGTCCGGCCTGGACCAGGTCATTGATGGCGTTCTCCTCCGTCTCGCCACGCACATCTGGGACCGTCACGGTATTCGCACCCTCGGCGACCACGACATCGATCGTGTCACCTGGGCGCACCCGTTGCCCGATACCGGGGTCCTGTTCGATGATGTTGCCCGGGGGTGCCGCGTCCGTCTGGCGGTGCTCCTCCACGAGCAGCAGGCCCATCCGGTCGGCGATGGTCCGGGCGGTCGTCAGGGTCTGGCCCACCAGGCGGGGCGCCGGGAACTGCGTCGGGCGGGGCGTGGCGGCGGAACCCAGCGAGGCAGCCGGGGTAACGCGCGGTCGAGCTGTCGGCACGCTCCCCCCGGCGCCCGAGACGATGACCAGGAACAGGAGCACCCCCACGACCACGAGCACGAACAGTCCGATGAGGGCGGCGATCCAACCCAGGCGACCTGCCGTGGACAGCTCCTGCTCCTGCTCCTGCGGCGTCGCATACATCCCCGACGAGATCGGCGGCGGGGTGAACGCCGTGGCGTAGCTCGATGTGCCGTAGGGGTCGGCCAGGAACCGGCCCAGCGCCGCCGACAGCTCCGCGGCCGGCGGTCGGGCGCGGGGATCTGGCTGGAGCGCCCAGCGCACGATGGCATCGAGCGCCATGGGCACGTCGGGACGGACCGCGGCGGGGGTCGGGATGCGGCCGGACAAGCGTGCCATGGCGACCTCGGCCGCCGAGCCACCGGTGAAGGCCCGCTGCCCGGTCAGCATCTCGTACAGCACCAGGCCCACGGAGTAGATGTCGGAGGGCGTGCCCACCGGCTCGCCGCGGGCCTGCTCCGGGCTGAAGTAGTGGACGCTGCCCATGGTCACGCCGGTCATCGTCAGCTGGGCGTCGGTGAAAGCCTGGGCGATACCGAAATCGGCCACCTTGACCCGACCACCGGTGCTCAGGAGCACGTTGCTGGGCTTGATGTCGCGATGCACGATGCCGCGCGCGTGCGCCGCGTCGAGCGCGTCCGCGACCTGCTGGGCGATGCTGGCCGCGACCGTCGGTGGCAGTGGGCCGCGTTCGCGGAGCGCGCCCGCGAGGTCGCCACCGGTGACCAGCTCCATGACGATGTACGGGCCGACCGGATCCTGGCCGTAGTCGAACACCGCGACCACATTGGGGTGGTTCAGCTGTGCGGCCGCCTGCGCCTCCCGCTGGAAGCGGGCCAGGAAGCTGACGTCCGAGCCGTACTCACCGCGCAGCACCTTGATGGCGACGTCGCGACCAAGCTTGGTGTCGCGGGCACGGTAGATGGTGGCCATGCCCCCCTGGCCGACGAGCTCGGCGAGGTGGTATCGGCCGCCAAGCACGTGTCCCACGTCAGCCATGCGCAGGCTCCATCGTCAGCCCGCTGGGGCGGACATCAACGCAGGTCGACGGTCGCGAGGTAGCGTCGGAACTCGTCCCCGATGTCGGGTCGCTCGAGCGCCAGCTCGACCGAGGCCTTGAGCCAGCCCATCGTCGTCCCGGCGTCGTAGCGCTTGCCCTCGAACGCGTACGCGAACACGTCCTGCTCTGCCATGAGCGCCATGATGGCGTCCGTCAGCTGGATCTCGCCGCCCGCACCGTGGGGCGTCTGCTCCAGCTTCTCGAAGATCTTGGGTGTCAGGACATAGCGGCCGATGATGGCGAGGTCGCTCGGCGACTGGTCCGGTTCGGGCTTTTCCACCAGACCCCGCAGCTTGTGGAGCCGCATGTCGCCGTGTGTGCCGCCCGGGACCGGGTCGACCACACCGTACCGGCCCGTGTCCTCGGCGGGCACTTGCATCACCGCCACCACGGAGCTGTGGGTCCGCTGGTAGGCATCTATGAGCTGGCCGATGCAGGGTCGCTCCGCGGACACCACATCGTCCGAGAGGATGACCGCGAACGGTTCGTGGCCGACGAGCTCCTTGGCCATCAGTACCGCATGCCCCAGACCCAGCTGCTCCTTCTGGCGCACATAGCTGATCTGGACCATGTCGCCGATCTGCCGGACACGCCGGAGCATCTCGATGTCACCCTTCGCCTCGAGCAGGTGCTCGAGCTCGTAGCTGTGGTCGAAATGGTCCTCGATCGCACGCTTCTGGCTGCTGGTGACGATGATCACCTGCTCGATGCCGGCGGCGACGGCCTCCTCCACGGCGTACTGGATGACCGGCTTGTCGACGAGGGGCAGCATCTCCTTGGGCTGCGCCTTGGTGGCAGGCAGGAAGCGCGTCCCCCAACCGGCGGCCGGGAACACAGCCTTTCGAACGCGCAATCGAACCTCGTGATGACAGCGACGGAGCCGCCGCGCACGCCGCGCGGCCGGGTGGTCCGAGTATACCGGCCGACCACGGCCCGTCCGGGCCGGATGGGGAGCACCGGCCGGTACGCACCCATGGCGACGCCCGACGTTCCGGCTCCGATGGTAGGGTCGCTGGGTGACGGCACGACACGCGAGCCGGTTCGCGGCGCTGCTGCTGGCAGCGGCGTCGGTGGTCTCGTGCGTCGGCGTCTCGACCCCGACCCCCGGACCGACGACGGCCCCCGGCACCCAGCTGGTCCCGGGCGCCTCGGCAACCCCGATGTCGACGCTGCGACCCACCGCCGGAACGTCATCGCTCCGGTCGGCGCCACCGGGCGTCCTCCCGATCGCCACCCCGAGCCTGGTCGTCCAGACGCCGGTGGGCGCCACGGCCTCGGCCCCCGCCTCCGTCCAGCCTGTCGCGTCCGCTTCGCCGGACGCCACGCCCCGGTCCACCGGCGCGCCGTCGCCGGGGGCCGCTCGATCGCCGGGTGTCTCGCCCCAGCCGAGCGGCGCACCACCGTCGCTCCAGCCACTGCCGTCCCTGGCGCCCGTGTCCCCGCTCGACCCGAAGGGACCCCGGCCCCGCCTCTCGAAGGAGGTCGTGGCGTACCTGCCGTACTGGGTCGCGACATCGGTCGGTGTGCCCTACGACCCCGCCACCGATCCCTACATCGTGGGCAGCCGCCTCACCGACATCGTGCTCTTCAGCATCGGCGTCAGGCGGAACGGGACGCTCAAGCTCGATACCCCGGGCGCCGCGTTCGTGCTCGGCCCCCAGGCGACCGCGATCATCACGGAGGCCCACGCCCGGGGCATCCGGGTGCTCGTCTCGTTCACGTCGGGCGGCTACACCAACAACGCGAAGCTGTTCGCCAACCAGCGGGCCATGGATCGCTTCGTGGCCGAGGCGACCGCCCTGGTCCAGGCCCGTGGGCTCGACGGCGCGGACATGGATATCGAACTCATCGACGGCGCCTGGTTCGACGCGTACGCGGCCACCGCAGGTGCGCTCAAGGCGTCGCTGACCGCGCTCGACCCGGCGGCACGGGTCATGGTCGCCACGAATGGCAACCGTTCCGGGGCACGGATGGCCAAGCGCGCGCTCGCGGCCGGAGCGGACCGCGCCTTCCTCATGGGCTACGCCTACCGGGGTCCAACGAGCAGTCCGGTGGGCTCCATCGCACCCCTTGAGCGAGCCGATGGGGGCCTTGACCTGCGGGACAGTCTTGCGCTCTACGACGAGCGGGGTGTCCCCATCGATCAGGTCATCATCGGCCTGCCCGCCTATGGCCTGACGTGGGCGACCACCGGACCCGAGCTGCACGCGACCCGGGCACCGGCCCGCGTCTCACCCCGTGGCCGGGTCACCCTGTTCCGCGACGTCGCATCAGGGGTGCCGCCTGACGCGACGATGGACGAGGACCTGACCGAGGTCTCGGCTCGCACGACCTGGTATGACCCCGAGCGTGGCAGCTGGTTCCAGACGTACTACGACACCCCGGCGACGCTCCGCGCCAAGTACCTCCTGGCCCTGGAGGCGGGCACGGCGGGCATCGGTATCTGGACCCTGGGCTACGACGCGGGCAACGATGGCTACCCGGCGCTCGTGAGCCAGGTGTTCGCCCAGCCGGTCGTCGCCAGCGTGGCGGTCGACCCGCCCATCGGTCGTTCCCTCGACGTGCGCGTGTCGGCAGTCACCTATGACGGACCTACGGCCACGAATGGCGTGCGCGTCTCGAACGACGGGCTGCGCTGGTCTGGCTGGATGGACGCCTCGCTGCTCGATCCGGCGGCAGACGGGCCGCTCCCGTGGACGCTTGCCGCGGGACCGGACGGCGACCGTGGTGTCTGGGTCCAGTCGCGAGACGTGGACGGGCAGCTCTCGGTCCCGATGATGGTCACGGTCCTCGTCGACCGTGCCCCGCCGGTCATCGAGGGCTTCTCGCTGCGACCGGCACCCATGCCCGGCTGGATCGCGCTGTTCGAGGCGAACGACAGCGGCGGCGTGGCCTCGGTGGAGATCCGCTGGCGCATCGCTGAGGGCGACTGGAGCGACTGGCAGGTCCTCGACTCACTGGCGGCGGGTTCGGTCATCGCGCCACCCGACGCGCGCGTGGAGGCACAGCTGCGGGTCACGGACCGAGCGGGCACCACATCGACAGCGTCCAGCGAGGCGTCCGGCTGGGAGCACCCCTGAGCTCGTCCGGGGTCAGCGGCGCGGCGGGTCCGCGTCGGGCATCGTCTCCTGCCGGGAGCCCCGCAGCACCATCGAGGTGAAGGGGATCCGGATGACCCGGAATGTCTCGACCGAGGCCAGGAAGCCCAGGAAGAGGAGCACCACCCCGATGAGCTTGCCGAGTGAGTAGAGCTGGGTCGAGCCGAAGCGGTTGAGGCTGTCGGTGATGGTGGGCACCAGGGCACCCAGGGCGATGAGCAGCGTCGCGGGCACCCGGCTGTTGAGCTGGCCCCTGACCAGCGCCCGGATCGCGCTGGGTAGCGACACGATGAAGTTCACACTGATCGCCACCGGCGAGAGGCAGAGGTTGAACAGGAACTGCTCGCCGGGCTGATCCGGATCCAGTGAGTACTCCAGCACACGTCGCTTGGGCATGAACACCCACGCCGAGAAGAGGGCGCCGAGGATGAGCGCGAAGGCACCGGTGACGTTCATGAACGGCGTCAACAGCCGCAGCTGGCCGGGCAGGATGGCACCTGTGGGAGCACCGGTCGCGGCGTCGACCGCATAGCCCGGCGCCGGCAGCGTCGTGCCCACCATGAGCACGATGGAGACGACGGTGGCGCCCACGACCGCCACGGCCGCCAGGCGTGGCCATCGCCAGTCCTGGAAGTAGGTGGCGGTCGCGACCAGGAATGCCAGTCCGCCGGCGATGACGAAGTAGACGAGCGGCGTGATGCCCACCCCGGGGTACTCCGCGGGGAAGCGGCGTGGCGTCAGGAACGTGAACAGGCCGGCAAGGAAGAGGCATAGCGCGAAGCCGTAGCCGAAGCGGGTCCGCCCCAGCAGGAAGGCGTTGCCGAGCCCCAGCCAGCCGGCGGTCCAGACCGCACCCGTGAGGTACCAGACGCGGTAGACCGGCTCGCTCCAGCCGTTGGCGGCGGCGAGCGCCTCACACCCCGACGCGATGGCGAAGAAGGCCATCCCCAGGCACCACACCGCCTGATACGGGTGCCGGCGCTCCAACCACTGATCGAGCAGCGCGAGCGAGAAGATGGCCGCAAGGATCGCGGTCAGCGCAGGGATGGCGACGATGAGGTTCATCGCTGCGGCCGTCCGGCGACCGGGCCCGTGGTGCGCGGTCGGACCGCTGCGCCGGGGTCAGGCGGGCAGGAACTCGTGCGCTGAGCGGTGGCGACCGTCGCAGACACCCCACGTGGCGGGCTCGATGGGCAGCGGCACCGGGCGCATGAGTTCCCGGACCTCCGACAACCGGCAGACGTAGTAGCCGCGCCGGCGCGCCCACGCTCGGAAATGCTCCGGATCGGCATGGAACTGGTGGGGTCCCGGGTTGAACGCGGCGCGCTCGGCCCACGACGGTGGTGCCTCGCGGGCGATGGCATCCATGATGGAGATCCGGAAGGGCGTCCCGTCGATGGGCTCACCGCAACCCGCGCACCGCTTCGCGTCGTTCTCCTCGAACACGGTCGGGATGCGGATGCCCATGATCTGGCCGCCGCGGAACCTCGTCGCTGTCACGAGGGGATCGTAGCAGGTGGCTTCGTCGCGAGCCCGGCCATCGCCAGCTGGGCGGTCGCGAGCTCGGACGCCCGGAGGGCCAGGTCGTGGGTACGCAGCGCGTCGTCCCAGGTCGAGCGTGGCGCGACCGGGCCACCCTGGACAGCGTCGATGAACGCTCGGTCCTGTGCCCGGTACGTGGCGGCGAGATCATCGGCGCCCGAGAGTTGGGTCGTCTCGGTCGCACGACCCACGACGAGCCGATGGGGCGCGATGTCGAGCGTCAGCGACTGGCCCGTCGAGAAGCATTCCAGCCCCACCCGGTGCGTGCTGCCGAGCAGGCGGGAGGTGGCGAGGGCGCCGATGGCACCCGACTCGAAGCGCAGCAGGACCGTCGAGACATCGGTGATATCCGCAGCACCGCGTTCATGGCTGGGCGCGTTGGCGGCCTGGGCGGCGACGACCTCGCACTCGCCCACGAGGTAGCGCATCAGGTCCAGGATGTGGGTCGCCTGCTCCAGCACCTGGCCGCCCGATCCGACCTGGCGCACCCACCAGTCGGCGCTCGGCGTCGCACCCAGCCAGGTGCCCAGGACCAGCTGCGGCGGTCGAACGGCGAGCAGCTCCCGCGCCCGGTCGGCGAGGTCGAGGTACCGCCACTGATACCCGACGGCGGCGATGACCCCCGCCTCCTGGATGCGCTGGCCGATGCGCGTCGGTGTCTCGTGGTCCAGGCCGAGGGGCTTCTCCACGAGCAGGTGGAGCCCGTGATCGATGACGGTCAGCTCCGGCTGTCCCCGTTCCGACGGCGGCAGACAGATGATGACCGCGTCGATGCCCCCGGCGTCGAGCATCCGGCGATAGTCCGTCCAGGCGCGAGCGCCGGCGCGACGGGCAAGATTTCCGGCACGTTCGGCGCTCCGGCTCGCGACCCCCACGATGGCGACGTCCGGCTGGTCACGCAGCGCCGACACGTGGGTCTGTGCAGCCCAGCCGGAGCCGATGATGGCGACGCGCGTCGGTGTCATACGGTGCACGATAGCGGTCATCAGGAGGTGGTGGACGATGCGAGTGCTGGTCACTGGCGCGAACGGCAAGCTGGGGCGGGGCGTGGTCACGGACCTGCTGGCGCACGATTTCGATGTGGTCGCGACCGATGCGCTCGGCCCCGCGGGCCACTTGAGCGACCTGGGGGTGCCGCTCCTCCACGCGGACCTGACCGACCTGGGTGCTGCGATCGACGTCGTCGCGGGTACCGAGGCGATCGTCCATCTCGCGAACATCCCGGCGCCAGGGATGGAGACCGCGGCGGCGACCTTCACCCGCAACACGACCATGAACTTCCACGTGTTCCACGCCGCATCCTTGCTGGGCGTGCGCCGGGTGGTGTGGGCGTCGAGCGAGACGACCCTCGGCCTGCCGTACGATGTGCCACCTCGGTACGTGCCCATCGACGAGGCGCACTACCCGTTGCCGACGAGCACCTACGCACTGTCCAAGGTCGTCACCGAGACGATGGCGGCCGAGATGTCGGCGTGGTCCGGCGTGCCGTTCGTGGCCCTCCGGTTCTCGAACATCATGTCCGTGGCGGATTACGCCCGGTTCCCGTCGTACCAGGCCGATGCACAGCTGCGCCGCTGGAACCTCTGGAGCTACATCGATCTGCGGGACGCGGCCGCGGCCTGCCGCCTCGCGATCGCTGCCCCGGTCACGGGTGCCCGGAGCTACATCATCGCGAATGCCGACACCGTGATGGAACGACCCACGGTGGAGCTGCTCCACGAGGTATTCCCGGACGTGCCCGTGCGCGGCGACGTGTCCGGCAACCGGAGCCTCTTCTCGATCGAGGCGGCGCGTCGGGATCTGGGCTGGGAGCCGACCCACGCATGGCGCGACGAGGTGCGCGGCCGCGTGCGGAGCGCCTGAGGGGTGTACCAGCCGGCGCATGACCGCTTCCAGGTCGTCGACCCGGCGGCCCAGCTGCGGGAGCTCGCAGGGGTCGTGCCGGCGACGCTCGTGACGCTCTCGAGCGTGGGCCTCGTGGCGTCCATCCTGCCCATGGTGTTCCACCCCGACCAAGGTCCCAGCGGCTCGCTCCGGGGGCATCTGGCTCGTGGCAACCCGCAATGGCGTGACATCTCGCCCGGGATCCCGGCCCTCGCCATCTTCGACGGGCCGGATACCTACGTCACGCCTGCCTTCTACGAGACCAAGCGCCTGACCGGCAAGGACGTGCCGACCTGGAACTACCTCACGGTCCAGGTCCGGGGACCACTCGAGCTGCACACGGAGCCCGACTGGCTGCTGGCGCACCTGCGGGCGCTGGTCGACCGACAGGAGGCCGACCGGCCCGAACCGTGGTCGGTCGACGATCCGCCGGCGGGCTACGTCGAGACGCAGGCACGCGCCATCGTCGGGCTCGAGATGCGCATCGCGAGCATCGATGCCAAGCGCAAGCTGAGCCAGAACCGGATCATCGCCGACTTCGAGGGCGTTGTCGCGGGGCTATCCCAGGGTACCCCGCGGGAGCAGGCCGTCGCCCGCGAGATGCGGCGCGAGTCGCCGCGCGGATAGCCGCCGCGGCACGGGCGCCGCCTCGATCACGTAAGGCCGAGCATCTCCTCCGGATAGCCGCCCAGGGCCTCCTCGATGAGCGGCAGCAGCCGGTCGTGATCCGGGCGGCCGACCGAGGTGACGATCGGCCCATCACCCAGCTCCCGGAGGGTCTCCTCGTCGACCGCCCGGTCCAGCATCACGATCGGCAGGCCGGGATGGACGGCCCGAATCCGGTGCAGGAACGACCCCAGGTCGGCTCCCTGCCGCCAGCCGTCGCACACCAGCACGTCGGCCTGGATGGCGACCGGGCACGGTTCGCCGCGCTCGGCGGGGCACGGATCGTCCCCATGGGCACATGGTTCGAGCACGAACCCGTGCTCGAACAGGCGGTGGATGGTGGCAGCGCTGAACGTTGGCGTGTGCAGCAACGCGACGTGCATCGGCGTCATGGTCGCAGCCTTCCTGCCGGGGCTACCCCGACACCCGGCACCGACAGGATGCGCCGCCCCGGGTCGGGTGACAAGGGCCGAACGTCACCACCTCACCCCGCGGGCGCCTCGGTGTCGCCGGCGACCGTGAGCACGACGTTGCCGGTCTTCTGGTGTGTTTCCACGTACCGCGTCGCCTCCACGACCTGCTCCAGGGGATACGTGCGGTCGATGACCGGCTGGAACGAGCCGGCCTCGACGAGTTCCTTGAGCAACAGCACATCCGCCTGCCGGTACGTCGGGATGGGCAGCAGCACGCGGTTGGCGCCCAGCCGCGAGGTGAGGGCGGTGGCGAGCACGAGCAGTGGGTTCTGGACGAAGCGACCGAGATCCGTGGTGAGGTACAGCCCGCGGGGCTCGAGCGCGTGGCGCCACGTCCAGTAGGAGCTCTTGCCGACAGCATCGAAGACGACGTCATACGTCTCACCCGGCGTGGTCAGATCCTCCGTGGTGTAGTCGATGACCCGGTCCGCACCCAGCGACCGGACGAGCTCGACGTGGCGCGTGTCACAGACCGCGGTGACCCGGGCGTCGAATGTCTTCGCCAACTGGACGGCCGCGGTCCCGATGGCTCCCGACGCCCCGTAGATCAGCAGGCGCTGGCCCGCACGCACACCGCCTGCGCGGAGGCAGGTCAGCGCCAGGATCGCACCGTCGTAGACGGCGGCCGCCTGCTCGAAGGTCACGTTCCCGGGCTTGAGCGCGAGTGGCGCCGACTCACGCATGGCGACGTACTCCGCGTGGGCGCCGAAGTCCATCGCCCGGACCCCGAACACCTCGTCACCCGGCCGGAACTTGGTGACCCGGCTGCCGACCGCTTCCACGACGCCCGCAAGCTCCGTGCCCAGGATCTGGCGCCTGGGCCGCCGCCAGCCAGCGAAGTAGCGCACGATGATCGGTGAGCCTGACCGCCAGCCGCAGTCGGTCCGATTGACGGTCGTCGCGTGGATCCGGATGAGCACCTCGTCGTCGGCCGCGACGGGTCGGGGCACGTCGGCGAGGTGCAGCACGTCGGGGCCGCCGTATCGGGTGTAGATCACTGCGCGCATCGGTCTATCCCCTTGCTTGGTCGCGGTGTGGACGTCGGATCGGGCCGCCGCGCCGCCATGCACGTCCGGCCCGGTACAGCTCGGCGGGCTTGCCACCGGCAGGTCCGGGGCGCGAGCGATGACCCGTGGGGATCACCCACTCGTCCTCGGCCGTGACGCTGCGTCGGAAGTTGGCGCTGTCAAGCTCGACGTCCCAGACAGCCTGGTAGACCGCCCGTAGCTCCGACAACGTGAACGTGTCGCCCACGAAGGCCGTGGCGACGCCCGACGACTCGAGCTCCCCGCGCACCCGCTCGACCGCATCGCGCACGATGCGTCCGTGGTCGAAGGCCAACTCCATGCCTCCGTCGGACAGCGCGGAAACCGGCACCAGCGACGCCTCGGCGGCGTCCGTGCCGGCAGCCAGCACGCCGACATCCCGCAGGACCGCGAAGTAGGCCACGGTCACCACGTTCATGCGTGGATCGCGTCCCGGATCGCCGTATGCCCCGAACTGGGCGAGCGAGGCTGCGGCATCGACCGCGGTCTCCTCGCGCAGCTCGCGCCGGGCGGCTTCGTCGAGCGTCTCAGTCGGACGCTTGAAGCCGCCTGGGATCGCCCACATGCCTTCGAATGGTGCTTGCCCTCGACGTACGAGGAGCACCTGGAGTACGCCGTTGGCCAGGGTCAGGATGACCACATCCACGGTCACCGCGAACGCCGGGAATCGCGACGGGTCGTAGCCCGTGGGCGTCTCCGGGGTGGGTCGATGCGAGGTTCTGGTCATGTCGACTCATACTGTACCACCAAGTTACAGTCATGTCGACAAGAACATCCTTGGTCGCCACCCGGCGGCCGACGCCGGGGAGGCGTCGGCACATCCGCCGCCGAACGCGGTGGTGGTACCCCCAACCGGATTCGAACCGGTGATCTCCACCTTGAAAGGGTGGCGTCCTAGGCCTCTAGACGATGGGGGCGAGCGGCCCGGGGAGTGTACCGCCGAGCGCCCGACCGTCGCCGGAGCCAGCCCAAGGCTTGCCAGCACGCGAACGCGCCTGCTAGCTGACCACCCCGAGCAGGGCGAAGATGACAGCGCCCGCCAGTGCGCCCGCGGCACCCAGGGCGAAGCAGCCACCCACGAGGGCGGCTGCGAATGCACGGATGCCGCGGCCATCCTGGCCGGCGCTGATGGCGCTGATGGCGAGACCCACGGAGATGACCGCGGCGGTGACGCCCAGGACGACCAACCCAGCGACCGTGAGCGCGATCGCCTGGCCCGTCCGATCCATCACCAGGCCGTAGAACACCACCGCGGCCGAACCTAGCAGGGCGACCAGGAGGATGATCCGGACGATCACGCGGAGGTCACTGGGTCTGGGTCGGCCACCACGTCGACGGCGACGGACCGGGCCGCACGTGCGCTCTTGGGCCGCGCGGCAGGCGTGGCCCCGTCCGCCTCTGGTTGCTGCATCCCGAGGTGGTAGACCGCCACCTTCCAGGCCAGTCGTGGGCGGCGCATGCCGGCCGCGACCACGGCCCCGGTCTCGCCGAAGGCGTCGATGAGCAGCTCGGTCGCATCCGCCTGTGTCTCCCAGCGCCACCAGCAATGGAGCACCCGGATCCGGAAGCCGACGCCCAGGAACGGGCCACTCGGTCGGCTCCAACGCATCAGCTGTGCCGCCCGCGCCTCGTCGCCCAACAGCGCCGTGACCTCGTCGCGGCCGTAGTCATGGACCACGAGCAGGCGGCCGTCCGAACGCAGCATCCGACGGGCGCTCGCCAAGTGCTCGTCCCAGTCCGACGAGCCCGGCTGAAACGCGGACCAACCCGCGACCAGCACGTCCGCGCGACCATCCGGGACGGCACCCAGCGTCGCGAGCGAGGTGTTCGGCAGCGCCCGCACCCAGCCACCCAGCTTCAGCAGCTGTGGCGCCAGTCCGCGGTCGTCGGGGTCGAGCACCGCGACATCCCGGTCGGCGACGGGGCCCAGCGCCTCGAGCGCGGCGGGGATGCGCGACTCGTCGTCCATGGCGCGCAGCAACCGGGAGCGAAGGTCGGGGTCCTGGAACCAGTTCGTTGCGTCCGCCACGGGGCGCGAGTATATGACGGGCAGGATCGGTGGTCAGCCCACAGAGGATCCGGCGGCCGCGTCGGCGGCACCCAGCCGGACGACCGTCCCCGTTCGTGGCGGCAGGACCAGGCGCAACGACCGACCCTCGCCGTGGACCGCACCGCCGTCGAAGCCCCCGAACGTGATGACGTTCGCACCGTCGGCAGTGGCGACCTCATCCGGCAGGGTCAGGTCGAGGTTCTGCTCCCCGCCACCGGCGTTGGTCGCGACCACGAATGCCTGGTTGTCATCGGTCCGGAGCATCGCGAACGCCTGGTCATGGGCCCCGAGCACCTGGAGTGCTCCATCGCGCAGCGCTCGATGGCGCTTGCGGAGGCCGATGACGTCCCGCACGAACGCACGATGTCCCTGGTCCCACTGGTCGCGGTCCCAGGGGAATGCCCGCCGGTTGTCCGGGTCCTGCTCGCCCGGCAGCCCGACCTCATCGCCGTAGTAGACGCAGGGTGCGCCCGGCAGCGTCATCTGGAGCAGCGTGGCGATGCGCACCGCAGCCATGTCACCGCCGCACACGTTGTACGCCCGCGGGGCGTCGTGGCTGCCCATGAGGTTGAGCATCACTGCGGTCACGGCCGGGTCGTAGAGCGAGAGCAGGCGCTGCAGCTCACCGGCGAAGGAGGGCCCGTCGCGATGGACCAGGAACCGCCGGTACTCGTCATGCTGGGACGCCACCCGCAGGTCCAGGCGATCGCCGGCCGAATACCCCAGGGTCGCCTCCGCCAGGGGGTAGTTCATGAGCGCATCGAACTGCTGGCCGGTGAGCCACTCGGGCTTGGGCTGCCAGATCTCGGCGACGAGATAGGCATCAGCGCGGACCGCCCGGCACCGCTCCCGGAACTCGCCCCAGAAGTCGCCGCCGATCTCCTCCGCGACGTCAAGCCGCCAGCCGTCGATGCCGAAGCGGAGCCAGTGCTCGGCCACGTCGAGCAGATACGCTCGTGTCTCGGGGTTCTGGACGTTGAGCTTGGGCAGTGCCGGCAGGCCCCACCAGCCCTCGAACCCCAGCACATGCCGGGATGCCTCACCCGCGCCCATCCCCTGATGGGAAAGGTCCCGGATCTCCTGCTCCTGCTCGTGGCCCGGATAGACGACGAGAGGCCGGCCGGCCGCGAGCCGCTGCTCGTCGAGGTGGAACCAGGCGCCGAAAGGCGACGCGGCACCCGCCTCCGCGACATGATGGAAGCGCCAGAAGCCACGACCGCAGTGGTTGAACACTCCGTCGAGCACGACCCGCATCTCCCGGGCGTGGGCCTGGTCGAGCAACTCCCGCAGCGCCTCGTTGCCGCCCAGCAGCGGGTCGACCGAGTAGTAGTCGTCCGTGTGGTAGCGGTGGTTCGAGGCGGAGGCGAAGATCGGGGTCAGGTAGAGCGCCGTGATACCCAGATCGGTGAGCTCATCGAGGTGCTCGGCGATGCCCCGCAGGTCGCCGCCCTTGTAGCCGTGGACCGTCGGTGGCGCGTCCCAGGGCTCCATCGGCCCGGGCTTGGGGACACGCTCGCTGGCCGCGAACCGATCAGGGAAGATCTGGTAGAAGACCGCATCACGTGCCCAGACGGGAGTATCGATCACATCCCGGTGCTCCGACCCTTGCCCCAACGCGCGCACCGGCGCGTCATCAGCCACATCCGTCCACGTCCCTCCACTTGCTGACCGGATCCTGCACGACCTGGTCGGCCGAGATGCTGAAGTCGGCGGTCAGGGTCCGGTTGGGGATCTCGCCGCACCCGTCATCCTTCTCCACCGCCTCCCATGTGCCGCGCGTGTACTTGTACTGGATGGCGGTGCCGTCCTCGAACGGGATGGTGATTGTCCAGGTGCTGGCATCCACCTGTGTCATCGGCGTGTCCCCGGGCGCCCAGCCCTGGAAGTCACCCGCGATGTAGAGGGTATCCGTGGACGGGGTATCGGCCGGCACCGCGACCTGGAATGTCACCTCGACGATGCGCTTGACCGCCTCGACGGACAGCGTCGGAGATGGCGTCGAGCCGTTGAATCCGGTGTCCTGGGCGAGGACGGCGTAGTCGTAGGTCGCGCCAGAGGTCACGGTCGTGTCCGTGAAGAGGGGCCTCGTGGTGGTACCGATGGGAACGAGATCGACCCGATCCCGATGGGGCCCGCAGGACGACATATCGATAGAGGTCGGGAGCGTCGACCGGCATCCAGTGGATGGCCACGTGGTCATCCGCGACGTCGGTCAGGACCGGCACGCCCGGCGCAGGGGGTGGCACCGTGTCCGTGCTGGGCGCTACGGTCAGCTCCCGCGTGGTCCTGTCGGAGACCCAGGTCCCGCCGCCGTCGCTCGATGCCCGGGCTGCCAGGTCATAGCGCCCTACCACCTCTGGGCGGACCGAACCACCCCACACACCGGCGACGTCGGTGGTGCTGGCCGCGGTCCACGTCCAGCCGTACCCTTTCGGGTCCGTACCGACCGGCCCGAACCCGACCTGCACCAGGAGGCCGCTGTCGACATCGGGCATCGTCGGTGGAGCGATCGTCAGCGCGACCGACACGAGCGGCGCCGGATCGACGGCAGACAGCGTCGCGGCGAGCGGCTCGCCGGCCAGGAGACGAACGCCCTCGATACGCACCTGTGGCAGGGCGGCGGTCTCGGGCGAGCGACCCGAGGCATTGCCGGCAGCGTCCAGGGCGCTGACCACGTAGAACGCCCGTGCACCGTTGCGGACGCTCGTGTCGACGAATGCAGGCTCCCTCGTCGTGCCCACCGCTTCGTAGCCACCGCCGGTCACGAGCGACCGCCAGACCTCGTAGCTCGCCGCAGCGGGGACTGCGTCCCACGAGAGGGCAACCTGCCCCGGGCCGCTGACGGCCTGGATCGCACCCGGCGCGACCGGTGGCGCCAGGTCGGTGCCGTCGTCGGTGAGGAGCACGACGGCCGATCGCGCCGGCACGTCCACCGTGACCGTGCCATCGGTGACCATCACGGCAGCTGCGCCCTCCTCGAGTGGTCGCTCCAGGCGCGTGCCGTCCGGCAGCCGTCCGCGCGCGTCGATGAGGACGCTCCGCGCCTCCTGACCGAGGTTGAGGGCGACGATGGCGGCCTGGGTATCGGTCCGACGGAGGTACGCAAGGGTGCCCGCGGCATCGTCCGCCTCGAGGAAGGTGAGGTCACCATCGCGCAGCGCAGGGCTGTCCCGACGGAGCAGCGCCAAGGACTGATAGGCGGCGAGCACGTCGGCATCCTCGGTGCCCCAGGGGTACGGCCGCCGGTCGTCAGGGTCGTCCTGACCCGACAGCCCGACCTCGTCGCCGTAGTAGATGGAAGCCATGCCCGGGAACGTCAGCTCGAGTGCCGCGACCATGGCCGCTCGACGCTTCCCCTCAGCATGCGCGACGGGATCGGCCTTCGAGGCGGCATCCTCGGCGGCCGGTGTCAAGGTCCACAACAAGCGCGTCGTGTCGTGGCTGTCGACGAGGTGGAGCAGCGCATCCCAGGCTGGACCCGGATAGGCCTCCTCCACCGCTCGCATCCGGTTCATGAAGCCAGTCGGTGTCAGCGCGTCGATCGAACCGTCCAGGTCGGCCGTCGCCCCGTTGACGAGGCCGATGGCGGAGCGCCGGAACTGGTAGTCCATGGTCGAGTCGCCCTGGTCGCCGAGCAGGAACCGGGATGCGTTCCCCCACTCCTCCACGATGACGAGCGCGTCGGGGATCCTGGGCCTTGGCCGCGGCCCGGATGTCGCGGAGGAACTCGGGGCTCAGGTCGCCCGCGACGTCGAGCCGCCAGCCGTCGATGCCCTCGCGCAGCCAGTGGCGCACGACGCCGTCCGGCCCCGCTATGAGGTCGATGACACCGGGCGTCTCGGTGAGCGTCGGGATGGTGTCGAAGCCTGCCCAGCCGTCGTAGTAGGTGTCGGTGCCGCCGGGAGTGGACGGCGCGCACGGGGACGGCTCGCCGGGCTTTGGTGCCCGGAAGGTGAACCAGGAGCGGTACGGCGAATCCGCGGACTCGCAGGCGCCGACCTCGGGATATCGCCCATATCGGTCGAACCAGGGTGAATCGGACGACACGTGGTTGAAGACGCCGTCGAGGATGACCTTGATACCCCGGGCGTGAGCACCCGCGATGAGCGCATCGAAGTCGGCCTGGGTGCCCAGATCCGGATCGATGGTGAAGTAGTCGGAGGTGTCATAGCGGTGGTTCGAGGGCGCCGCGAAGATGGGGTTGAGGTACAGCGCCGTGATGCCTCGCCCTGCGAGGTCGTCGAGATGCGCGGTGATGCCAGCGAGGTCGCCGCCAAAGAAGTCGCGGCCCAACGGCTGCTCGGTGCAGGTGACCCCCTGGTATGCCCGGCAGTACCCCTCGGGCAGGTCGGTCCACGCCTTGGCCACGATGGGGTTGCCGTAGACAGCGCCGGCGAGGTATCGCGCTGCGCCGCTGGATCCGGGGGACGCCGCGGGCGACGGATCGTTGGCCGGGTCGCCGTTCGCGAAGCGGTCGGGGAAGATCTGGTAGACGGTCGCGCCACGGGCCCACGCGGGCGTGGTGAACGCCGGGTCGTAGACCGAGATCTGCCACTCGAGACCCTGCGGCGGCTGTCGGCCGATCAGGCCGGTGCCGCCGTCAAGGGTCGGGTCGTCGGACAGATAGCGTCGCGTGCCGCCGTCCTGGACCACGAAGGAGTAGTCGAGGATGTCGGGCGTGGTGGGGGTCGGGACCGTCGCCGCCCAGTAGTCATAGCCGTGCTCGCCGCCCAGGGGATCGGTCGCGACCCGGGTCATGGGCAGGGCGCTCGACGCGCCAGTCTGGCGATCCCTGACCCGCACCAGGCCCGCCTCAAGGTCGCCGGCGGCGGCACGCAGTCGCAGCTGCACCGGAGTCCCGGCCGGCACCGCGCCGGTCGGGGTGCGATAGAGGCCCGACCGGCTGTCGTGCAGCAGGTCGGCGTCGCGGATCTTGTCATCCACCGCGAGGGGCGGCGGGGTCGATCCGCCGGCCGGACCGACCGGCGCAGCCGATGAGGCCGCCGACGTCCCTGGTCCCGGTGACGCGGCCGCCCCGGGCCACGCCACCAGCATCGCGACGAGCGCTCCTGCCGCGAGGAGCCGCCCTCTCACCCCTTGACGCCTCCCAGCGTGAGGCCGGAGACGAGGTACTTGGAGATGTAGACGAACAGGATGACGATGGGCACCGAGACGATGATCGAGGCAGCCGACAGGTCGGCCCACTGTGTCTGGAACTGTGCCTGGAAGCGCTGGATGCCCAGCGGCCACGTCAGCAGTGACTCACTCGAGCCGATGATGAGCGACGCGGTGAAGTACTCGCCCCAGGCGGCCAGGAAGTTGAACAGGAAGACGATCGCGAGCGCCGGCAGGGACAGTGGCAGCAGCACCTTCCAGAACGTCTGGAACTCGGTGCAGCCATCGATGCGCGCGGCCTCCTCCAGCTCGACCGGGACCGTGTCGTAGTAGCCGCGCAGGATCCAGATGCTGAAAGGCACGGCGGTCACGGCATATGCCACGACGAGGCCCTGATAGGTCCCGACTAGGTGCAGCTGGATGGCCAGCAGGTAGATGGGCACCAACAGCATGATCCCCGGGATGAGCTGCGTGGCGAACAGGAACGTGAGGCTCAGGTTCCGCGCCCGGAACCGATACCGCGAGAAGGCATAGGCGGACGTCGCCGCGAGGATGAGGCCCACGGTCGCGGTACCCACCGTCACCGCGAGGCTGTTGAACAGCCAGTTGGGCAGCTTGGAGTCGAACAGCACCCGGTTGAAGGCATCCAGCGTGGCGCCCTTGGGGATGATGTCGAGACTGGTGCTCAGTACGTTCTGGCCAGGCCTCAGGGCAGTGCTGAACACGCGCACGACCGGGAATGCGGCGATAAGCGCGGCCAAGATGAGCGCGGCATGGATGCAGACACGCTTGACCGGCGAATCCTGTCCCCGGCGGGGAGAGCGCGTCAGCCGTGTGAACACGCCGTCCTTGCGCTGCCGCCGCACATCCCCCATCTGTCGGACCTGCATATCGGTCATGACTCGAGGGCCCCCTTCAGGACGTTGGTCTTGCGCACGTAGATGAACGTGAACACCAGCAGGATGCCGAAGATGACGAACGCGAACGCAGCCGCGAAGCCGTATCGGGTGTATGTGAATGCCGCCCGGAATAGGGCCGTCACGAGGATGTCACTCGTGGTCAGGTTGCTCTGGTTGATGAAGAACGGCACCAAGATGTTGTTGAACGTCAGGAAGATGCCGAGCAGGATGGCCGGGAGCATGATCGGTCTGAGCAGGGGCACCGTGATGCTGAAGAACGACTGGCGGCTCGTAGCGCCGTCAAGGTCCGCCGCCTCGTAGTAGTCCTCAGAAATGCTCTGGAGCGCACCAAGGGTGATGACCATCATGAATGGCACACCCAGCCAGACATTGGTGATGATCATGGCCACGAAGTTCCAAGTCGGGTCCGACATCCATGGGATTGGCGCGATCCCGAATACGCCCAAGATCTGGTTGACCGCGCCGTACTGGAAGTTGTACTCAGTTCGCCAGATCTGGAGCGATGCGACCGCCGGGATGGCCCACGGAAGGATTATCAGGGCGCGGTAGAACGTGCGACCCCGGATCTTTCGATTGAGCATCAGGGCCAGGAGCACGCCCAGGGTGACATGGAGGAAGACGTTGGTGGCCGTCCAGAGGATGGTCTGGAAGAACAACTGATAGAAGGTGGTCTGGGGCAGCACCGGCTTGGTAAACACGTCGATGTAGTTCTGGAAGCCGACGAAGATGGAGCCCTTCGTGGTGTTGAGGCCGAGGAATCCCGGATCCACGAAGTACCGGATGCTCATCTTGGTGAAGGAGACGTTCAGCTCCCACAGGAGCGGGTACACGTACAGGATCAGCAGTCCGATGACCGCCGGGCCCAGAAACATGATGGGCAACGCCATGCGTGACTTTCGCCAGCGCACGAAGACGAGGTAGAGGAAGACCTCCAGGATCGCGACCGCGATCAGGAGCACGACGAGCGTCCACCCGACGTCTGCTATCGCCGTCCAGGCCTGGTTCAGGTCGAACACGTCCCCTCCTCTCGCGGGCCCAACCGGGGGCGAGGTGGGGACCACCGGTGGCCCCACCTCGGATGTCAGACGGTCACTCGAGTGACCGTCGCGTCACTGGCAGTTCGCGTCGTTGCCGTAGTCGGTCTGCATCTGGGTAGCGATAGCCTGCGGATCGGTATCGGCACTCGCGTAGATCGACTTGATGCCCGTGGTCATGGCATCGAAGACACAACGCATCTCAAGGTTGGTGGGCTGGGGGATGCCGTGCGCGAGTGCGGCGGCAGACCCGGCCAGGTACGTGTCACCGGTCACGATCGGATCGGCGATGGCCTCGTTGTTGGCCGGCAGGCGCCGAAGCGTCTGGACCATGTCCACCTGGTTGGCCTTGTCCGTGGCGAACTTCACGAAGTCGGTGACGGCAGCTTCCTTGGCAGCGTCATCGCCGACGGCCTTGGAGAGCATGAAGAACGCACCGGCAGCGTAGGGCTCGGGCCAATCAGCACCGACGATCTTGGGGATAGGGCACACGTTGAGCTGATCCTTGAACAGATCCGCATACGCACCCAGGGTCCAGTCGCCGTTGATGATCATCGCGGCGACGCCGGTCGGCGCGGGGGTCTGTGACGGCGCGAGGCTCGCCGCCGGCGAGGCCGGTGAGGCGCCCGGGGCACCGTTCTTGAACATGCCGTCGGCGACGTTGTAGTCAGCCTCGGCAGGCATCACCTGGTCGGTGAACTTGATGTCATGGAGATAGGTCAAAGCGCTGACCATCTCGGGCGTGTCGAGCGTCGCGGTCGTGCCATCAGCAGCGAATACGGAGCCGTGGAAGGCGCCCAGGAACGGCACCAGCCAGAACGACTCGGTCTGGTTCAGCACGAGACCGTAGTTGCCGTTGCCGGTATTGGCCTTTGCGGCCGCGGCGAGCGCGTCGCTGTCCGCGGGACAGTCAGGCACGAGCGCCTTGTTCGTATACAGCATGAGGTGGTTGCCGAAGGAGATCGGCACACCCCAGGTCTTGCCGTCCGCCTGCACGGCCGCTACAGCGTTCGGCAGGTAGCCCGAGGTGTCGATGACACCGTCGAGCGGCAGGATGGTATCCGATGCGGTGAACGGACCGACATGGTCGGCCACGGTCCACAGCAGCTCCGGCGCCTGGCCGGCCAGACTGGTGGTCAGGAATTGGGTGCGCAGGTCCTCGACGTTCTTGTTGACCACCGTGATGGTCACGTTGGGGTTGGCGGTGTGGTACTCGTCCGCGAGCTTCTGGACGAACTGGAGCGACCCGTCGGCATCGCCCTCCTTGGTCCACAGCGTGAACGCGACCGGGTCCTGGGCGAGCGCCGGTGCGGCGGCCCCCAGGAGCGGAGCGCCGACGACCGCAGCAGCAGCCAGTGCGCTCGCGAACGTTGATATCCGTCTCATGGTGTGATCGAACCTCCTCGATATGCGGCGTCCGGGATCTCCGGACCGCCCGCTGTTGGGGTGGCCGTGCTAACGGGCGGCGACCACCTCCAGACGCCGGTCGCCTGATGGCGCCGCCGTGGAGCGGCGGACCACCAGTCGAGTCTCCAGGACACGTTGCCGGTCCTGGTCGCCACTGGACGGACGCCGAAGCGCATCCAGCAGCATCGTCGCCGCCTCCTCACCCTTCTGGCGCACCGGCTGGTGCACCGTGGTGAGCGGCGGGTCCGTGAAACGGGTGAGCGGCAGGTCGTCGTAGCCGACGATCGACAACTCCTCGGGGACCCGTACCCCCAGGCGACGCGCGGCACCCAGCACGCCGGCGGCGGCGGCATCGCTCATGCACAGGACGCCCGTGGGTCGCTGTCCGGAGCTCCAGGCGCGCAGGAACGCCGCCTCGCCACCCTCGATGGTCGCGGGTGGCCGCAGCACCTGGTCCGCGGAGAGGCGCACACCCGCGGCCTTGAATGCCCCGCGGTAACCACGCAGGCGACGCCCCGTGACACCCTCGCTGTCGTCGGGGGCGTCGTCGCTGAGGGCGCGCTCGATGCCCAGGACCAGCAGCTCGCGGTGGCCCAGCGCGAGCAGATGCGCGGCTGCCTGGCGGGCACCGCCCTCGTCATCCACCAGGATCGCCGAGTGGCCGGGCCACGCGGGCGCGTCGACCACGACCGCGGGCAACCCAGCGGCGCGGATGGAGCCCATCTCGGGGTGGTGCTCCTCAAGGCCCAGGACGACGATACCGTCGACCGTGGCCCGGTCGAGGGCACGCGACAGGGAGCCATGCAGGGGCGAGATGAACAGCAATCCGAACCCGTGCTCCTCGGCGACCGATGCGACGCCTTCCGCGAACAGCGCGAAGAACGGGTTCGCGAATACCTGACCGAGCGCCTGGGGTGTGAGGATGCCGATGGTCGTCGTCTGGCCCGCCGACAGCATCCGGGCCACGGGATGCGGCCGGTACCCCATCCGGCTCGCCACGTCCAGGATGCGCGCCGCCGTCTCGGTCGAGAGGCGGTCGGGGTTGTTGAACGCGAAGGACACGGCAGCCTTGCTGACGCCTGCCTCACGGGCGACGTCGTCGATTCGCACGCGCTGATCCGCGCCGTTCGGCAACGAGCCCTCCTCTCGCGATCCGACCACCCGCAAGCCCCCCTCGCTCGCCCGGCTGACGGGTAGCGATGCGGTAGCGGGAGAGCGGCGAACCGGCGACTAAACCGGTTTACGGACGGTACGCGATGGTTGCCGAAGATGTCAATACCAGAACCGAAGGCTGATCGGCGGGTCGTCGCCAAGGAAGACCGGATGGCTCCTGTCGGGGTCGGCGCCGGGGGCGCTGGACCCGTAGTACGATCGCCCGCGATGCTGCAGCAGCTCCGTGTGATGCCCAATGGCGTCCGGGTATTCCTGATCTATGCATGCCTGATCCTGGCGCTCCTGGGGCTCACGATGCCGCTCGTGATCGATCAGGCCATCGAGGCTCCCGTGTCGCCCATCGGCATCGTCTATATGCTGCTGCTCGCGTACAGCATCTTCACCATCACGCTGGTCCTGCAACGCAAGCAGGCGGCGTACCCCCTGGCACTCGGACTGGCGACCCTGAGCCTCCCCCTGGTGCCCATCGTGTTCCTGTCACCGGCCGGGGCGCCCGGCGCCATCATCGCGCTCGTGCTGGCCGTGGTCCTCATCGGAGGGCTACGCCGACGTTCCACGAAGAGCTGGTTCGTCGAGCTGTGACACGACCCGATCCACGAGGAGACCCGTGAGCAAGAAGTCCCGGACGTTCCAGCCGCCGACCAGCAGCGGCGCCAAGCCCGCTACGCCTGCCGATCCGACATCGGCCGGCGACCCGGGCGTGGCTGAAGGCACGGCCAGCACGGCCGGTGCCACCACCCCGACGACCGGCGGCAGCGTCCCGAAGTCACCCGGCACGACCCCCGTGACCCCGGCTGGGACCACCTCGACCAGCACTTCTCGCTCCGCTGCGCGCCGCCGCTCGGCTGCGGGCACCCGGGTCAGCGCTCCACCTTCGTTGTTCGAGCGGTACCGGCTGCTCATCGTGGGTGCCATCGCTGTCGTCATCGTCGCGGGCCTCGTGGCCGTGATGGCCAACCTGAGTGGCACGACCGCCAATGCCTACGAGTGCAACTCGCTGCTGACACCCGGCCCCACCGACGTCGTTCCGACGCCTCGTCCCGCGGCGTCCCCGGCGGCCAACCCGAGCACGGCACCCGGCGCCAGCGCGGCGCCCAGGGCGACACCCGAGCCACAGCCCACACAGAAGGTCGGCTTCACTACCCAGGACCTTGGCCGGGGCCACGTCACGACGACGACGAAGGTGACCTACGACTACTGCCCGCCGGCCAGCGGCCAGCACTACAACATCGGTGGTCAGGCGCCCCTTCCACGCCAGTTCTACCCGCCGAACACCACGCTCGTGCCCGGCAACTGGGTCCACAATCTGGAGCACGGCTATGTCGTGCTCCTGTACAAAGGCGAGATCAGCGCGGACGTCCAGCAGCAGTTGCAGGACGTCATGGCCGAGGCCGACCAGAGCGCGACGTGCGGCTACAGCAAGGTCATCGCCGTGCGCTTCGACCAGATGGACCCGGGGGTCAACTTCGCGGCCGTGGCCTGGGACCGGGAGCTGCTGCTCGAGACGTTCGACAAGCAGGCGCTCCTGACCTTCGCGAATCAGTGGCAGGATGGCCCGCAGACGCCCGAACCGGGACTCTGCTAGGACATCCCGCATGACCGATATCGCTTCGGCCGGGGCTGCAACGAGCCGTCCCGATCCGCTCGCCGACCTGCGCACCGAGCTGGATGCGCTGCGCGCGGCGTCGCTCTATCGACCGCTGGTCGTGATGCACGGCCCCCAGACCAGGCGCACGACGATGGATGGCCGGGAGGTCATCAGCCTCTCGTCCAACGACTACCTGGGTCTCGCCACCCACCCGCGACTCAAGGAGGCCGCGCTCGCGGCAGTTCGGGAGCTGGGCGTCGGTGCGGGGGCCGTGCGCACGATCGCCGGCACGATGGAGCTCCACCAGGAGCTCGAGCGGCGGTTGGCGAGGTTCAAGCACACGGAGGCGACGCTCGTCTTCCAGTCGGGCTTCACCGCCAACAGTGGCGTGATCCCGACCATCACCAGCGAGCACGACCTCATCGTGAGCGACGCGCTCAACCACGCCTCGATCATCGATGGTGTGCGGCTGTCACGGGCGGGACGCGCGGTGTATCCCCACAAGGACGTCGACGGGCTGGAAAGCGTGCTTCGCGACGCCCGGGCCAGCGGTGGGCCCAACGGTCCCTGGCAGCGGATCCTCGTCATCACCGACGGGGTCTTCAGCATGGACGGCGACATCGCGCCGCTGCGCGACATCTGCGATGTGGCCGACCGCTACGCGGCCACGGTGATGGTCGACGATGCCCATGCCTCGGGGGTCCTCGGTCGCGCTGGCCGAGGGACCGTGGACCACTTCGACCTCCATGGTCGGGTCGACATCCAGGTCGGCACCCTGTCCAAGGCCATCGGCGTCCTGGGTGGCTACGTGGCTGGTCGACAGCACCTGCGGGACTACCTCATCCAGCGCGCACGTCCGTTCCTGTTCTCGACGTCCCACCCGCCGGCCGTCGCCGCGGCCTGCCTCGCGGGCATCGATGTCCTGGAGACCGAGCCCGGGCGCATCGAGCGACTGTGGCAGAACACGCGCTTGTTCAAGAGTGGCCTGGTCGGACTCGGCTTCGACACGGGCATCAGTGAGACGCCCATCACGCCGGTCATCGTGGGTACCGCCGAGGTCGCGCAGCGGATGTCGCGCCGCCTGTTCGAGGAGGGCATCTTTGCCACCTCCGTGGTCTACCCCACCGTGCCCCTCGACAAGGCGCGCATCCGGACCATCGTCAGCAGCGAGCACACCCAGGCGCAGCTGGAGACCGCACTCGATGCGTTCGCGCGTGTCGGTCGCGAGCTGGGTCTCGTCGACGGTTGACCGCGAGCACGGGGCGCCTCGGTCGCTGGGTCTGCCTCGACGTCGGCGAGACGCTCATCGAGGAGACCCGTATCTGGGACGCGTGGGCCGATGCCCTGGACATCCCTCGGATGACGTTCCTGGCGGCATACGGCGCTGCAGTCGCACGCGGCGGTGACCACCACGGCGTATTCGGGCTCGTGGGTGTCCCCGATTGGCAGACCAGAGCCGCGGACATCCGACGCCGTCAGGGTCCGCTGCAGCCGAGTGATCTTTACCCCGATGCGCTGAGCGGCATCGCGGGGCTCCGTGCGCGTGGGTACCGTGTGTCGATCATCGGCAACCAGCCGGCCGAGCGCGGTGCCGAGCTGCGCGCGCTGGGCGTCGATGCGGAGGTCATGGTGATGAGCGAGGAGATGGGCGTCTCGAAGCCGGACCCGGCCTTCTTCGCTCGCGCGCTCGAGCTGATGGGCGATCCCGACCCTGGCTCGGTGGCCTACGTCGGTGACCGGCCGGACAACGACGTCCGGCCGTCGGCCGCAGCCGGGCTGCGCGCCGTGTGGCTGCGACGCGGCCCGTGGGGTGTCATCGCGGAGGACGCACCCGGTGCGGTGCTCGTGGTCCACTCGTTGACGGAGCTCGTCGAGCGCATCGAGGCCGCGTGGCCCGACGATCCTGCCACCGCGTCGGGCTCCCGCGCCGCGCTCGCGTAGGCTATGCGACCCATGCCCAGCACCGCCGTCGACGACCCCATGCCCCACCATCACGGATCGGTGCGCTCCACCGTCCGCGCGACCGTCGAGGCGGCCTGGACCGCGGCCGTCCGTTCTGGCTCCCTGCCACCCGTCGCGGTCGATGCCGACGTGCCGACGGTCGAGGTGTCGCATACCTCGGACCCGGCCCACGGTGACATCGCGAGCAGTCTTGCGCTCAAGCTGGCGCGCCCACTGCGTCGTCCACCGATGGCCATCGCGGAGGCGATCGCCGCGGAGCTGCGGGCGAGCACCGGCGCCGGAAGCCCGCTCGCGGACATCCAGGTCGCCGCGCCTGGCTTCCTCAACATGCGGCTCGCGGACGCCTTCCTCGAGCGTAGTCTGGACGCGGCCAGGCATGCCGGCAGCGACTTCGGACGAGTCCGCCGGGAGACGCCACGCAAGCTGAACGTGGAGTTCGTGTCGGCCAACCCGACCGGTCCGCTGACCGTGGGCAACGCCCGCGGCGCGTTCGTCGGTGACCTGCTGTGCCGGGTCCTGGAGGCCGCCGGCGACGATGTCACACGGGAGTACTACTTCAACGACTCCGGCCGACAGGTGCGGGTGCTGGGTGCCTCGGTCGCGGCCCGCAAGGTCGGCGACGAGCTGCCCGAGGAGGCATACCGCGGCGCATACGTGGACGACCTCGCTACCGAGCTGCCGGTCGCCATCTGGGCGACGGCCACGGTGGCCGACGCGGATCGCGACGCGATCGTGGGTGCGTGGGCGTCGGAGCGCATCCGGGCCGGCATCGAGGCCAGCCTCGCGCATCTCGGCGTCCATTTCGATGTGTGGAAGAGCGAGACCACGCTGCACAGGGATGGCTGGGTCGATCGCGCCGTCGCACGCCTCCGGACCGGCGGCCACGTGTTCGAGCAGGAGGGCGCCACCTGGTTCCGCTCGACGACGTACGGGGATGACAAGGACCGGGTCATCTATCGCACGAATGGCGAGCCGACTTATTTCGCGGCCGATATCGGGTACGTCACCGAGAAGTTCGCGCGTGGCTACGACAAGCTCATCTACATCTGGGGCGCCGACCACCACGGGACCGTCGCACGCGTCCGGAACGCCGCCAGTGCGATGGGCTTCGATATCGATGCGGTCGAGATGCTGCTCGTAGCTTGGGTGCGCTTCGTGCGTGACGGCCAGGAGGTCTCGATGAGCAAGCGTGCGGGCGAGTTCATCACGCTCGACGAGCTGCTCGCTGAGGTCGGAGTCGACGCTGCCCGCTGGTCGTTCGCGGCGCGAGCGCCCAGCTCACCCATCGACTTCGACATCGAGCTGGCGCGCAGGCAGTCGGCGGACAACCCGGTGTACTACGTCCAGTACGCCCACGCACGGATCTGCTCCATCCTGCGCAAGGCGGCGGAGGTCGGCATTCCCCCGGCCGCGACGCTGGGTGGGGCGCTCGCGGACGATCCGGTCGCCACAGGTCTTGCCCGCGAGGTGCTCCGCTTGCCGGAGATCGTGGAGGACGCTGCGGCCGCCGAGGAGACGCATGCCGTGACGGCATACGCGACCAGCCTCGCGACCACCTTCCATGGCTTCTATCGCGACCGTCGGGTCGTCGACCCTGCCGCCCCCGTCACCTCGGCCCATCGCCTGGCCCTGGTGGACACGGCGCGGCTCGCCCTGCGCAACACACTCGAGCTGCTGGGCATCTCGACTCCCGAACAGATGTAGGACCGGCGTCGCCGCCGGTCCTCCATCTCTCGTCGTATCGGCCGGCGGCTGGTGCCGCCGGCGATCAGTTCCCGACGCCCAGTGCGCCCTCCACCTGCTGGAGGGTGTCACTGCTGCTGGCGACCACCACCAGCACGGGGTTGTCCAGGCCGCCCGCGATATCGGCACCGGGCAGGACTGCATGGGCACCTTCCAGATCCGACATCGCGGCGTCGACCGCGGGGCTGAACTCATCGGCATCTGATCCGCTGTCCCACGCCGTCTGCCACACGACGGCCCAGGCGCCGTCGGGCCCATCGAGGCTGACCAGGCGGTCGCCGCCCCAGCCATCGGCTGCTGCGGCGGTGGCGGTGGGGTCCCCGCCGTCGGCGAGCAGGACGCTGATGTCCAGCTCACCCATCGTCTGGGTGGAGCTGGCGCTCCAGCCATCGCCCAGTGCTGCTGCCACGTCGGGGAGGCTCACCTTGACCGGCGCATCCGACGGATAGCGCTCAGGATGCATGATCTGCTCGGTCGATGCCGGGAGTTTGTCCCACGCCGCGTTCACGCTGCTCCAGCCACCCTGGCCGAGCAATGTGCTCACGAATACCTGGCCTTCGAGGTACGGGAACTCGAGCTGCCGACGCAGGATCGGCGGCATGCCATCGAGGAGCTGCTGCTGGGCCGGTGTCATCGCGGACGTGACCCGGGCCAAGTCATCCGGACCGAGGTTCTGGGCGGCCCACTGGAGCATGAGCGTGGTCGCATCACCCTCGATCAGGGCGAGCCTGGCCAGCGCCCGATCGCCCTGTGATGGGCTGACCTTGGTGACCTGCTGCAGGTTCCAGTACTGGTCCTGGAGCGCGTGGTCGTACTCGTGCGCCACGAAGAGGCGATCCTCCGGACCGAAGTCGCCGTCTCGCTTGACGACCGTCATCTTCCCGGTCTTGGGGTCGTAGAAGGCCGCGACCTGGCTCTCGTACAGGTCGAGCATCATCTGCCGCAGATCAGCGTCCTGTGGCAGCAGACCCAGCCGCTTGAGGAGGGTCTCCTCGGCCGCGATCTGCTCGGGCGGGTTGTCCGCGTCGAAGGACTGCGTCACCTGCTTCTTGAATTGCTTCTGAGTGATCTCGCGGTAGGGCACAGCCTGCTTGGGATCGAGCTCCCGAAGGGCCGGCACCTGGGCAACGACCTCGTCGATCGCGGCTTGCACGGCAGGGTCGATGCCGCTGCGGTTGGAGGGCGGCTTCGTGGGCTCGCTCGTCGGCTGCGATGTTGGTTGCGCGGTCGGTTCCGGCGTTGCGTCCGGGGCCGTGGAGACGAAGTAATCGACGGTCGTCCCGGGGTCGACCACAGAGCCTGCGGCGGGGTCGGTCCGAATGACCTGGCCAAGGGGCACGTTGTCGTTGACACGATCGTGGCGGGCCCCCGGCTGGAGGCCGGCATCGAGGAGCGCGCTCACGGCATCATCAGGCGTGGAGCCACGAAGGTTGGGAACCTCCACGGTCACCGGCGTGGGTGCCGGGGTTGGCTCCGCGGTCGCTTCGGCTCCCAGTGAGACCCGATAGTCGACGGTGGTCCCGAGTGCGACTTCGGTGCCCGCCTCGGGCACGGTCCGGATGACCTGCCCCGCAGGCACGTTGGCGTTGAACCGGTCCTGTCGCTCTCCAGGCTGGAGGCCAGCGTCGACGAGCGCATTGACGGCATCCTCGGGTGTGAAGCCGCGCAAGTTGGGCACGGCCACCAGCGTGGGCGTCGGTTCGGTGGTCGGCTCGACGCCGAGCGATACGACATAGTCGATGGCGGCGCCCGATGCGACCTCGGTCCCGGCCGCCGGATCGGTACTCACGACCAGGTCGACGGCGACCTCCGGGTCGAACGCCTCGGTCCGCGCTCCTGGCTGGAGCCCGACATCGAGCAGGGTGTTCATGGCGTCGGCTTCGGCGAAGCCACGCACGTCGGGGATGAGGACCGTGGCGGGCGTGGGCTCGGCGGTCGGCTCAGGGGTGGGCTCGGGGGTCGGCGACGGCTTCGCGCCCCGAGAGACGACGTAGTCGACGCCGGAACCCGGCTCGACCTGCGTCCCGGCCTCGGGGATGGTCCGGATGACCTGCCCATCGGGCACCTGAGCGTTGAACTTGTCGGTTCGTTCGCCGGGCTGCAGGCCAGCATCGAGGATCGCGTTGACCGCGTCATCGGGCGTGAAGCCTCGGACATCCGGCACCGCCACGGGCGCCGGGGTCGGCTCGAGGGTCGGCGTCGGCGCCGCACCCAGGGAGACGAGATAGTCGATGGTCGTGCCGTGCTCGACCTCGGTGCCCGCGGCGGGATCGGTACGGATGACGAGTCCCGCGTCGACCTGGCTGTTGAACTTGTCGGTCCGGGTCCCCGGCTGCAGACCCGAATCCATGAGCGCGTTCACGGCATCTTCGGGCGTGAACCCACGCAGGTCCGGCACCGCCACGGGCGCCGGGGTCGGGGACGGGGTGGGGGTCGGCTCGACACCCAGGGAGACGACGTAGTCGATGGTCGTGCCGTGCTCGACCTCGGTGCCCGCGGCCGGATCGGTGCCGATGACGGCGCCGGTCGGGATGGCGCCATCGAAGGCGTCCGTCCGGGTGCCCGGCTGGAGGTCGGCATCGAGCAGCTGGTTGAGGGCGTCGGCCTCGGCCACGCCGGTGAGGTCCGGCACCGCCACGGGCGCCGGGGTCGGGGACGGGGTGGGGGTCGGCTCGACACCCAGGGAGACGACGTAGTCGATGGTCGTGCCGTGCTCGACCTCGGTGCCCGCGGCCGGATCGGTGCCGATGACGGCGCCGGTCGGGATGGCGCCATCGAAGGCGTCCGTCCGGGTGCCCGGCTGGAGGTCGGCATCGAGCAGCTGGTTGAGGGCGTCGGCCTCGGCCACGCCGGTGAGGTCCGGCACCGCCACGGGCGCCGGGGTCGGGGACGGGGTGGGGGTCGGCTCGACACCCAGGGAGACGACGTAGTCGATGGTCGTGCCGTGCTCGACCTCGGTGCCCGCGGCCGGATCGGTGCCGATGACGGCGCCGGTCGGGATGGCGCCATCGAAGGCGTCCGTCCGGGTGCCCGGCTGGAGGTCGGCATCGAGCAGCTGGTTGAGGGCGTCGGCCTCGGCCACGCCGGTGAGGTCCGGCACCGCCACGGGCGCCGGGGTCGGGGACGGGGTGGGGGTCGGCTCGACACCCAGGGAGACGACGTAGTCGATGGTCGTGCCGTGCTCGACCTCGGTGCCCGCGGCCGGATCGGTGCCGATGACGGCGCCGGTCGGGATGGCGCCATCGAAGGCGTCCGTCCGGGTGCCCGGCTGGAGGTCGGCATCGAGCAGCTGGTTGAGGGCGTCGGCCTCGGCCACGCCGGTGAGGTCCGGCACCGCCACGGGCGCCGGGGTCGGGGACGGGGTGGGGGTCGGCTCGACACCCAGGGAGACGACGTAGTCGATGGTCGTGCCGTGCTCGACCTCGGTGCCCGCGGCCGGATCGGTGCCGATGACGGCGCCGGTCGGGATGGCGCCATCGAAGGCGTCCGTCCGGGTGCCCGGCTGGAGGTCGGCATCGAGCAGCTGGTTGAGGGCGTCGGCCTCGGCCACGCCGGTGAGGTCCGGCACCGCCACGGGCGCCGGGGTCGGGGACGGGGTGGGGGTCGGCTCGACACCCAGGGAGACGACGTAGTCGATGGTCGTGCCGTGCTCGACCTCGGTGCCCGCGGCCGGATCGGTGCCGATGACGGCGCCGGTCGGGATGGCGCCATCGAAGGCGTCCGTCCGGGTGCCCGGCTGGAGGTCGGCATCGAGCAGCTGGTTGAGGGCGTCGGCCTCGGCCACGCCGGTGAGGTCCGGCACCGCCACGGGCGCCGGGGTCGGGGACGGGGTGGGGGTCGGCTCGACACCCAGGGAGACGACGTAGTCGATGGTCGTGCCGTGCTCGACCTCGGTGCCCGCGGCCGGATCGGTGCCGATGACGGCGCCGGTCGGGATGGCGCCATCGAAGGCGTCCGTCCGGGTGCCCGGCTGGAGGTCGGCATCGAGCAGCTGGTTGAGGGCGTCGGCCTCGGCCACGCCGGTGAGGTCCGGCACCGCCACGGGCGCCGGGGTCGGGGACGGGGTGGGGGTCGGCTCGACACCCAGGGAGACGACGTAGTCGATGGTCGTGCCGTGCTCGACCTCGGTGCCCGCGGCCGGATCGGTGCCGATGACGGCGCCGGTCGGGATGGCGCCATCGAAGGCGTCCGTCCGGGTGCCCGGCTGGAGGTCGGCATCGAGCAGCTGGTTGAGGGCGTCGGCCTCGGCCACGCCGGTGAGGTCCGGCACCGCCACGGGCGCCGGGGTCGGGGACGGGGTGGGGGTCGGCTCGACACCCAGGGAGACGACGTAGTCGATGGTCGTGCCGTGCTCGACCTCGGTGCCCGCGGCCGGATCGGTGCCGATGACGGCGCCGGTCGGGATGGCGCCATCGAAGGCGTCCGTCCGGGTGCCCGGCTGGAGGTCGGCATCGAGCAGCTGGTTGAGGGCGTCGGCCTCGGCCACGCCGGTGAGGTCCGGCACCGCCACGGGCGCCGGGGTCGGGGACGGGGTGGGGGTCGGCTCGACACCCAGGGAGACGACGTAGTCGATGGTCGTGCCGTGCTCGACCTCGGTGCCCGCGGCCGGATCGGTGCCGATGACGGCGCCGGTCGGGATGGCGCCATCGAAGGCGTCCGTCCGGGTGCCCGGCTGGAGGTCGGCATCGAGCAGCTGGTTGAGGGCGTCGGCCTCGGCCACGCCGGTGAGGTCCGGCACCGCCACGGGCGCCGGGGTCGGGGACGGGGTGGGGGTCGGCTCGACACCCAGGGAGACGACGTAGTCGATGGTCGTGCCGTGCTCGACCTCGGTGCCCGCGGCCGGATCGGTGCCGATGACGGCGCCGGTCGGGATGGCGCCATCGAAGGCGTCCGTCCGGGTGCCCGGCTGGAGGTCGGCATCGAGCAGCTGGTTGAGGGCGTCGGCCTCGGCCACGCCGGTGAGGTCCGGCACCGCCACGGGCGCCGGGGTCGGGGACGGGGTGGGGGTCGGCTCGACCGTGGGCTCAGAGGTAAGGGTGGGCTCGACACCGAGCGACACCACATAGGCGACCTCGGTACCACGCTCGACCTCGACGCCGGCCGCCGGATCGGTGCTGATGACGTTGCCGACGGCGATGTCCGGATCGAAGGCCTCGGTGCGCACACCAGGCAGCAGGTCCGCGTCCAGGAGCGTGTTGAAGCCGGTCGCTTCGTCCATGTCGCGGATGTCTGGGATGGCAACGGTGGCCGCCGTCGGCACTGGTGTCGGACCTGCCGTAGCGGATGGCTCGACGCCCAGCGACACGACATACGCGACCGTGCCGCCACGGTCGATCTCGACGCCCGCTGCAGGATCGGTGCCCAGCAGGTCGCCTGCCGGAACGGCCGAGTCGAATGCCCCGGAACGTGTCCCGGGCTTCAGGTCGGCATCGAGCAGCTGGTTGACCGCATCCGCTTCCGCGACACCATGCAGATCCGGCACCAGGACGGTCGGCCCTGGTTTCGCGACCAGCAGGAAGACCTGATCTCCGGGCAGCACCGAGCTGCCAGCGGGAGGCGCCTGTGACAGGACGGTGCCGTCGGGCTTGCTCGTGGTCTGGTCGAATTGAACATCGAGCACCAGCCCGCCGCTGGCAGCGAGTGCCCGGGCCTGCTCAAGGGTCAGGCCCGTGAATGTCGGGGCCTTGAAGGGCGTCGGGACAGGGGTGCTCCGGTCGGTCGGTTCCGCGGTCGGCGGGGTCGTTTCGGTCGCGACCGGCGTTGGGCTCGAGAGCGTGATGGGCGAGGCGGAAGGGCTTGCGACGGCCGTGTTGCCGCTCGGGCGCAGCAGCAGGAACCAGGCGCCGAGCGCAACGACGATGGCGAGACCGATCACGGAACCCACGATCGCCGCGGCCGGCGTCTTGCGTCCTACCGGCGGTTCCTCGGGCGTTCGGGGCCGCCCACTGGCGACGCCGCGGGCGGGCCCGTCCGCGCCTGGGAGAGCCGTGCTTGCGAGCATGGCCGGGGCGGCCGGGGCCGGGCTCCACGGGTCGGGCGACGGGAAGGCATCAGCCGCGCCTGCGTCCACGACGGTCGCGGTCGCATCGACGGACGTTGCATCGGGGATCTCCGCGCCTGCGTCAGCGGGCGCATCCGCCGAGGCGCTCGGGACGGCCGATGTCGGCAGCTCCGACGGGTCCCAGGGCTGGGTCGCGTCACTGGGCAGGCCGGGCGCTTCAGGGCCGGGCTCCGGGGCGTCCCAAAGAGGCGTGGACGACGGGTCTTGGGGGGTGTTCGGTTCGCTCATCGCGGGCGCATCGTACCCGCCCGTCCGAGGTTTGCCAGTGCCTTCGGCCCCCAGATTCGGGCCATCCGGGGGCACGTATGCGTTTCTTCACCTTCTCACTGCTGGTGCCTTCACGCCAGCACCGATACCTTGCTGGAGCGGAACCGAGACACATTCCCGGTTCCCTCTCCCTCCCTCGGAACGAGGGGCGCCGATTGGGCAGGCGCCCCTCGTTCCATGTCCGGGTCGCTGTTGTACGACGCCCTTCGCCGTCGGAACCGCAGCATGTGGCACCATCCGGCCATGGAGATCACCTGGCTCGGAGACACATGCGTCCGCCTCAAAGGTCGGGAGGGCGTGGTCGTGACGGACGCCTACCGGACGGTCGCAGGACCGACCGGACGCGGCCTGACCGCCGACATCTGCACCTACAGTCACGCCGACGGGGCGAGCGTGGCCACCGGCAACCATGGCACGCCGGGGGCCCTGAGTACGACCGTGCTCGGCGTCATCCGGCCGACGAGCCTGGAGAGTGCCTTCACCATCGACGCGCCCGGCGAGTACGAGGTCCACGAGGTGCTGGTCACGGGGGTCCGCACCTTCCGGGACGACTCGAGGGGTGCCGAACGGGGCGACAACACCGCCTTCGTGTTCGAGATGGACGGACTCCAGGCCATCCATCTGGGCGATGTGGGACACGTCCTGACCGAGCAGATGCTGGGCGAGATCGGCAACGTCCAGGTCGCCTGCATCCCTGTCGGCGGAGCCCTTACTGCCGGTCGCGCGGCGGAGCTCGCCGCCGGACTGGATGCGAACCTGGTCATCCCGATGCCCGTCGGTGATGAGGATCAGCGGGCAGCCGCTCTGGAGCGGTTCCTCAAGGAGATGAGCGTCACCGACCCCCAGCCGGTCGCCCGGCTCAACGTCACCATCTCGACGGTCCCGCAGGAGACCACGGTGGTCGTCCTCGAGCAGCGCGCCCGTACCTAACCGTTCTGGCCTACGGCCATTCGCAGCTCCAGGGCCATCCCGGGTGACGCGTCGCGGATCACCAGCCAACGCGCGGCCTCCAGCACGCGATCCTCGCTGGGCAAGGTCCGGGGGGTGCCGATGTGGTCCGCGGTGCCGAGGAACGCGCCGATGGGGGCCAACCCGATGAGCTCCGAGTCACGCACCTCGACTCCCGCATTGTCGGCCAGTGCCCGTACCCGTTCCAGGACACGCCACATCGGTGTCCGTTCATGGTCGAGCAGGTTCATCGATACCTGGACACAGCCAGCCGACACGAGCGGGATGCCCAGCGCCTGGACTGCCGGCAAGCCCCCGTCGCGCTCCCGGATGGCGGCGGCGATCCGGCGGGCTACGGCGATGTCACGCGTCTCGAGCTGGATGTTCCAGGCAACCAGGAACGGACGTGCACCGACGACCGTGGCACCGGCCGTGGGGTGAGGGCGAGCCGGGCCGAGATCAGGCTCGCCGCCAGTGGCCGCGAGGGCGACGGCAAGACCCTCGAAGCCTGGCCGCCGGATGTCCGCCAACAAGCGCCGATCAGGGCGGGTCGCGGCGCGGGCATAGAGGAGCACCGGCAGCTCGAATCGCGCCGCGAGCCAGGCACCAAAGTCTCGGGCAAGCGCGACACAGGTGGCCATCTCGGTATCACCGAGGGGCACGAACGGCACCACATCGAGCGCACCGATGCGGGGATGCAGTCCGTGCTGCGTTCGCATGTCGATGCGCGCGACGGCCTCGATGGCGAGGGCCTGCATGGCCGCCATCACGGCTTCCGGTCGACCCGCGAAGGTCAGGACGCTGCGCTCATGGTCGGCGTCGGCGGTCCGGTCGAGGAGTGCCACACGAGGAGTCGACGCCACCGCCCGGGCGAACATGTCGATGACATCCGGGCGGGATCCTCGCTGAGGTTGGGCACGCATTCGACCAGTCGCGACATGGGTCCGAGTGTATGTGCGTTACCAGGGGCGCGGACCGCGCGCGGCCGGTGCATATCTGTCCGGGCTCCGTAAGCACACGCACGTCGCGCCACCTCCTGGGGCCCGTCGGCACCTCCGGGCGCCCGTCGCGGCCGGCTACCATGGGACGGTGAATTGGCAGCACGACACCAGCCATCCCCCGTCCGAGGCCGCACAGGGCTACCTCCTCACGTTGCGATCGATGGAAGGATCCGGTACGGCGCCCATCACCGCATCGCTCGCCCGGCGCATGCACGTGTCGGTACAGGCGGCATCCGAGATGGTCAGCCGGCTGTCAGTCGACGGCCTGGTGGAGGTTCGTAGCGACCGGACGCTGGCCATGACCCCGGCCGGCTGGACGGCCGCGGACACGATCTTCCACCGCCATGCGCTCATGGAGTGGCTGCTGACCCGGGTCGTCGGGCTGGGCTGGGCGGAATCCGACGAGGAGGCGATGCGACTCCAGGGCGCCATCTCGCCGCGGGTCGAGGCCGCTATCGACGACCTCCTGGGCCACCCCACCACCTGCCCGCACGGCAACCCGATGAATGCGGCGATGGCCCGGCAGCGACCGGCAGGCATCCTCTTGAGCCAGGTCGCCAGCGACACGGACATCACCATCCTGCGCATCTCGGAAGAGGCCGAGGAGGATGCCGAGCTGCTCGTATTCCTCGAGCAACAGGGCCTCGTGCCGGGCGTCCGGGCGCACGTCGCGGATGTCTCCCAGTCGCGGGATTCGGTGACCATCGACGGGCCACGAGGCCGGACCAGCATGGGACTGCGCCCGGCGTCCCTCATCCGCGTCCTGCCAGGGAATGCCGATCCTGCCCTCTTCCATCAAGTGCCCGAGGCCGTGGCGCGACTCGGCAGGTAGCACCCGATATCGAGTCTGAGCATCACGTTGTCGATGTAGGTCTGGACATGAGCGAGGGCCTCGGCATCCGACCCGGGGACCGAAGGTCGGGCGGCGCGCGGGAGCGAGGCGCTCGGTCGGGCGAACGCGGCCGCATCGTGGACGAGGACGCGCAGGGCGACAGCGTGATCGTCGGCACGGAGCAGCACCCAGCCGCTGACCCGCGGGCAGGAGGACGCTTGGCAACCACGACGGGCGCGTCGAAAGCCCAACGGCTGGGACTGCTGCGTCATACCGACTTCCGTCGGCTCTGGTTCGCAGAGACCATCTCCCAGTTCGGGACGCAGGTCAGCCTGCTGGCCGTGCCCCTGGTCGCCATCTCGCTGCTACGGGCCGACCCGTTCCAGGTCGCCCTGCTCGGCACCATCGAGTTCCTGCCGTTCATCCTCTTCAGCCTGCCGGCGGGGGCCTGGGTCGATCGACTTCGCCGCCGGCCCATCCTCATCACGGCGGACATCGGCCGCGCCGTCTGCCTGGGCTGGATCCCGGTCGCGTGGGAGCTCGGCATCCTGACCATCGAGCAGCTGTACCTGGTCGGGTTCGTGACCGGGATCCTCACCGTCTTCTTCGACGTCTCGTATCAGAGCTACCTGCCAAGCCTGGTGGACCACGACGAGATCCTCGAGGGTAACTCCAAGCTGGAGGTCAGTCGGACGATCGCCACGACCGCCGGTCCGGCACTCGGCGGCGGACTCATCGGCGTCGTTGGCGCACCGCTCGCCATCATCGCGGACGCCGTCAGCTACCTCGGTTCGGCACTGTTCGTGGGACGCATCGAACGTCATGAGCCCAAGCCGGATGCACGACTCGATGCCGGCGGCCAGCCGCGCGTCGGTGTCCGTGCCGAAGTCGCCGAAGGTCTGCGGTATGTGTTGGGCGATCGCTTCCTGCGCTCCATCGCGGCAACGACCGGCCTCTCGAACCTGTTCTCGAACATCGCGTTCGCGACGTACCTCGTCTACGTGGTGCGAGACCTCGGCCTCGAGCCCGGCGTCATCGGCGTGGTCCTGGGGATCGGCAATCTGGGCGCCATCGTGGGCGCCTTCACCGCGACGTCACTGGGGCACCGGTTCGGGGTCGGCCGCGTCATCGTCGGCGCGGCTGCGCTTGGCGGGCCGGCGGCTCTGCTGGTGCCGCTGGCCTCACTCGGCTGGGCGATCCCGTTCCTGATCATGGCGCAGGCTCTGATCGGATTCGCGGCTCTCGTCTACAACATCAACCAGGTGTCATTGCGCCAGGCCATCACGCCCCAGCAGATGCAGGGCCGCATGAACGCCACGATGCGTTTCATCGTCTGGGGCACCATCCCTGTCGGGGCGACGTTGGGCGGCATCATCGCCACGGCCATCGGCGTCACGCAGGCGCTCTGGATCGGCAGCATCCTGGGCTGCGCGGCATTCCTGCCCGTCCTGCTGGGGCCGGTCCGGGGACTCCGGGACTTCCCGATGGCAGCGTCCGACGAACCCGCCGCGGGAACGGACGTGGGGTCGGGAACGAGCGAGGCCCCGGTGACCGAAGCCGCGCTGTCCGGCTACGAGCCGATGGGCATCTCGCACCCGGGCTCGCTCGAGAGCTTCAGCGAACGGTCAGTGCAGGAGCGCGCTGATCCCCGAACCGAGCGAGGTGAGCGCAAGGGCGCCAGCCACGGCCAGGACGGCGGTCGCGAGTAGAGCGGTCTCCAAGCGTCGTGTCATGACCCACAGTCCAGCGGTCCGGGACATCGCATGCCATGACCCGAAGGGACCACCTCGGCCGGTCATGGATCCCGGTCAGCGACAGGAGGTGGACGGGGCTACTCCAAGTCGCGGCGCATGACCGGATATCGGTCGTCGGGGGCAGCCACATGGAAGCCGCACCCAAGCCAGAACTGCGGCGTCGCGGCGCTCGTCTCATCGATGGGTCGCGTCAGGTCCGGATACGCCTCGACGGCGGCGAACCCCCGCTGGGCGAGTTCGTCACACACGTTACGCACGAGCTGCCGAGCGTAGCCGGAGGCCCGAACACCACGGGCCGTGGCGATGCAGGTGATGACCCCGGGCGGCGGCACGGTGGGGAGCTGCGCGTACAGCTCCCGGATGCGTTGTGCTCGCGGATAGGCCGACAGCGGCCCGAACTGCGCGTAGGCGACGGGCTCATCCCCCAGGAATGCGACCCGGGCATAGGAGCCGAAGATCCTCGACCGCGGTCGAGGAGCGCGAGCTTCCGGGGCACGCCGTCGGTTCGGGGCCGTTCACGACCGGGACCGGGTGCGAACGGGTTCCAGCCGGGCGTCGCGAACAGGTCGTCGCCGGCGAACACATCAGCGGCGGATGACATGACGCCCTCTGGCAGGGGATCGGAACCGCGAAGTGCCGCAGCGAGGTCAAGCGCCGGATCGTGCCGCGCTTCTCGCGGCCGTGCGAACGGATTGTCGAATGCCGACGGTGGTGTCCGGGTCCCTGGGGCCGCCGGTGGAGGAGCGTCCAGCCAACCGGGCCGCGATATCTTGCTGCCCCGTTCCGCGTTCTCCCAGTAGTCGCAAGTGCGGTGGTCGAAGCGGGGATCGGCGCATGGTGGCAACGAAGCGAAGGATTCCTCGTCCCTGACATCGACGATGCGCAGGTCGGACACGCGTGCGCCGTCAGACGCCGAAGCGGAGGCTCTTGACGATGGAGTCCATGTCGGGGCCGGCGCCGGTCGCGAGGGACGGATCCGAACCGAACAGGACGAGCACCCCATCGTCCCCGACGGTGAACAGGTAGACCCGCAACTGGACCGTCAGGCTGTCGCCGTGGAGCAGCAGGTCGTATCGATGCGCGTCACCGGCGGCCACGGCGATGACATGGTGGTCGATGGTGCCGTCTATGGTCGTAAGGCCGCCGACGATGTCGCCGACGCGCTGCTGGGTGTCGGCATCCGAAGCACCATTGGTGGGCATGACGAGGATCGCGACGCCCGGCGGCAGGAGGGGCGAAAGCCCGAGGTCTCCCGTCTGGACACCGACCATGCTCATGCGCGCACCGGTGTCGTCGAGGATGGCGGTAGCCTCATCCGCCAGGGCACCGTCGACGGCGGACAAGGCGCCGAGCGCCCGATTGGCGGCATTGGCATTGGTCGATCGCACCACCCAGCCGACCGGAACCGTCAGCGCATAACCATCGTTGCTCGAGAAGAAGCCGGGGCTGGCCTGTGCGCTCGCTGCCGGCAGCGCCGCATCCGCCCCGGCGGCCGGTTGTGCGTCGACCTGGGCACCGGTCGCCGGCAGCCCGAGGACGCTGCATCCCGCGACGAGCGGGATGGCCAGGAGCGCCGTGAGCAGGCCGGGAAGGGTGTTGGATCGTGCCATGTGGCCGATTAGCATGCCCCAACCGTTCCAGATGCGCACGCGGGACGGATGGCTGCTCGCAGCCGCCGTTCGGTCCATCGAGGGTACGCTCGTGCACTGGCGCGCGTCGATGGGCCGTGCGCGGCGGAGGTATCCTCGCTCCGCCAGAAGCGCAGCGAGCGCAGCGGCGATCGATCCATGGACGGACTGGAGGACGACCGGTGACCGGAGCCGACACCACGCCTGACGCGCACCCAGCCGCGGAGGTGACGGACGGGCACGCCGGTGGTCACGGCCACGCGGACCACGACGGCTCTGGCGGTCACGACATGGAGCACGCACAGGAGCCGCTCGGACCGGTCGACTGGCACGCGTGGGGTGCGGCGGCACTTGGGGCGGCGGCAGCGGGCGTCATCGCCCTCTCGCTCTATCTCGCGAGCACAGCATCGACCTGATCGAGATCGCTCGCGTCGTCAGTCGGCCATGAGCGCGGGGAGCGGGTGCTCAGGGATCTGGTGCTCAGCAGTGGAGAAGTCCCCGGTCTGCCTGATGGCAGCGACCAAGTGCCGGAGCAGCACGGCATTAGTGACCGGACCCACGCCACCAGGCACAGGTGTCAGCGCTCCGGCGACACGGACCACGGACTCGCGGTCGACATCGCCTACGATCGCGCCATCCACCACGTTGATACCGCAGTCGACGACGAGCGCGCCCGGTCGCACCATGGAGCCTGTCACCAGACCGACGCTGCCGGCGGCGACCACCACGATGTCCGCTCGTGCGACTTGTCCCGCCAGGTCGCGGGTCTGTCGATGGCATACCGTGACCGTGGCGTCCTGCCGGAGGAGCAACAGCTCGGCGGGCTTGCCGACGACATTGCTGCGTCCGATGACCACGGCATGCTGGCCGCGAAGCTCATACCCTGATCGAATCAGGATCTCCACCGCGGCCTCCGCACAGGACGGTCGATGGCCGTCGTGTCCCTGAGCCAGGAGACCTGCGTTGAAGGGATGGATGCCGTCGATGTCCTTCGCCGGGTCCAGCGCGCCGGCGATCTGGATCAAGGGGATCGCCACCGGCAGCGGCATCTGGACGATGATCCCACCCACCTCGGGATCGGCGCTGGCGGTCGCCAGTCGACGACCGAGCTCAAGGGCGGTCGTCGTCGACGGCAGCTCCACGAGCTCGCCGGGCACCCCCACCCCGGCCGCATTGCGGAGGATCCGTCCCGCATAGACCCGCGATGGAGCGTCGTCGCCCACCAGAAAGATGCGGACCCCGGGCAGCGCGCCACGTTGTGCCAGGATCGGCGCGAGCTCGTCGCGGACCGTCGCGCGGATCGACTCCGCGATCGCCACGCCATCGAGGATGCGAGCCCCCGGTCCGCCCTCGACGGACGTCACGACGGCTCCGGTGCCCGCAGCCCCTGCGATCTGACCTGGCTCGCGATCCTCGCGACAGCGGAGACCATCTCGTGGAGCCGCACCTCCAACTCACCGAGCATCGAGTCAGACAGCCGCTCGTCACCGATCGCGGGCAGGTTCACGATGACGTTCGCACCTGCGCCACGGGCCGCAGCCTCGAGCAAGCGCGCGGCGACATCAAGGTCACTGGCGGCGTTGAGATTGCTGCGGCCCGCCAGCCGGTCGACCTGGTCGATGAGCGCATAGCATTCGCGCACGATGACCATCGGCACGCGCGCGGCTTCGTGCGCCGCATGACGCACAGCCTCGTCGAGGCCGGCACGATCCGAGGAACCGGCCTCAGCATCGCGCGCCACGTGCCGCGCGTGCACCAGCGCCGAGTACGCTGCCGAGTCATCGTCCGCCAGCTCCAGGAACCGTTGGCGCGCCTGCTCGGCGACCTCCAGCGCGCGGGTGTGCGTCGCGCTGAACACGACATACCGGGGCCGATCTTGCGACAGCCGCGTGACCATGCAGACGAGACTCGCGGCAAGGTTCGCCGCCACCGCTGACGCGCTGCCTCCGCCCGGGATCGGGGCATCCGAGGCGAGCGCATCGGAGAAGCCGCGCAGGCTCAACTCTGAGTAATCGGTTCGCTCATGCGTCATCAGGAGGTGATTCTCGCACGTCGGGTGTCAAGGCCCCGACTGAGCGCGTCAAGCGGCTGCGGGCAGCTCGGCACGCAGCGGGTCGATTCCCTCCATGAGCCAGCGGCGCTCGCGGTGTCGGAACGCGAGACGGATGCGCGCTCGGGCAGTCCGTACCACGAACACGGTCCGGGGACCTTCGTGGGCGGGATATGCCGCGGACTCATCGCGGATGCGTTCGACCGCGATGACACCGACCTCATCGGGACCGACCCGCAGGCTCCGTGGCCTGCCCGTCGCTCGGTCGCACGACACCGAGATCTCCATCGGATGCACATCGACCATCGACATCTCCGGACTCCTTCCGAACTGTGGCGATCTCTCCGGCCCGGGCACGTCGGCTGGTCAGAACATCTGTTCTATCGCAGGGGCGGAGACTAATCGAACGTTTGTTCGATGTCAACCCTTCGCCCGGCCGCGGTGACCATGGCGCACGGTCGTGCCACCTTGCGTGTCACGTCTCCGGGTCGCCTGCTGTCGGAGTGGCGTCGGGTCTCGCCCTGGGCGTCCCCGGAGGAGCAGGTCGTCCCACCCGCGGAGCCTCTGGGGCGTGGAGCGGGTCGCGCGCGAATGGCTCCGGCACATCCTTGGCCAGCAGCCGAGCTCGGACGATGGTGCCCGGACCGTAGCGGTGACGCAACCGGTCGGCGGCCTCCGCGGCGAGGCGTCGTCGATCGCCCTGCTCGTGGAACAGGGATAGCTGCTCGCGCTCGGTCAGGTGGGACGCGACGACGCCCAGGAGTCGCACGTCGATGCCCCGGATCTCGGGCTTCGCGAGCGACAGCGCGACCAGGTAGATCTCGTCCACCTGGTCGGTGGGCATGGCAAGGGTCCGTTGACGTGTATGGGTCGAGAATTGGGAGTCCCTGACCTTGACACCCAGGGTCGCGGCTTTGAGACCGCCGTCCCGGAGCCTGGTGCCGACACCCTCGGAGAGCGCCAGGAGGGTTCGCTCGATGGTCTCCGGATCACGGGTATCCCGATCGAACGTGTGCTCGTGGCTGACCGATCGGGCTGTGTCCTCGACGCCGACAGGTGCCGGGTCCACACCCAGGGCGCGCTCGGCAAGGGTCATGCCATGGGCACCGAACCGACGCAGCAACACGTCGGACGGCAGCACCGCGAGCTCTCCGATGGTCCCTACGCCATAGTCCGCGAGGGCACGCCTGGTCTGCTCCCCGACTCCCCATAGTCGCCAGATCGGGAGCGGCGCCAGGAAGTCCGCCTCGGTCCCGTCCGGCACGACCACCAGGCCATCGGGCTTGCGAAGGTCGGAGGCGACCTTCGCGACCAGGCGGGTCGATGCCACGCCGATCGACGCCGTCAGGCCCAGCTCCGTCCTGATGGTCTCGCGGATGCGCTCCGCGACACCTACGGGCGAGCCCTGGAGCGCGAAGGTGCCCGCGACATCGAGGAATGCCTCGTCGATGGAGATCTGCTCCACCAGCGGCGCCCATCGGCGGAGGATGGCCATGAACGACCGACTGACCTCGGCGTACCGGTCGCCGCGGACGGGCACGAATACACCGTCCGGACAGAGGGCCGCCGCCGTGCGCAACGGCATCGCGGAGCGCACGCCGAACCGACGTGCTTCGTAGGACGCCGCACTGACCACGCCCCGGTCGCTCGCACTCCCCCCGACGATGACCGGTCGGCCCCGCAGCTCGGGGTGATCCCGCTGCTCGACGGCAGCGAAGAACGCGTCGAGATCGACGTGCAGGATGGTGGCGCCGCGACCGAGGGGCATGTGCCCATCATCCACGGCCTGTCGCTACCCCTTGGGCTCGACCACCACGGTGACCTCGGGGGTCAGCCCTGGGAACACCCGGACGGCGACCTTGTAGGTCCCCAGCGTCTTGAGCGGATCGCTCAGGTCGACCTTGTGTCGATCGACCACGATGCCTCGACGGCCGAGGGCGTCCGCGATGTCCTTGGCGGTGATCGACCCGTACAGCCGGCCACCCTCACCGACCTTCACGCCAAGCGTGAGGGTGGTGCTGCTGATGCGCTGTGCGGCGATCTCCGCTTCCTCCCGCTCGCGCTTGCGCTTCTCCTCGCGACTGGCGATGTCGTGCTGCCACGCACGATAGGCGCCCCCGGCGGCGGGGACGGCGAGCTTGCGGGGGATGAGGTAGTTGCTGGCGTAGCCATCGGCCACGTCCTTCATGTCACCGCTCTTGCCGAGCGGCGAGACATCCTGGGTCAGGATGACCTTCACGCGAGGGGCTCCTCCTTGGGGCGGGGTGCGGATCGATGTTCGTCGATCCAGGTGCGGACGACCGCAGCGCCGCGGTCGATGGCGAGCGGCAGCTGGAGTGCCGCCGATCGGATAGGTGCTGGCAGGAAGCGTCTGACCGAGGCCATGTCCCGTTCGAGCTCCCGCCCATCGATGCCCAGTTTGTACATCTTCTCGATCATGACCTCCCGAGGGACGCCCTCCAGGAGTAGGTCGAGCGCGATGACCATCGCCGCGACATCGTCCAAGCGGCTGATGACCGGGATGAAGTCCGGTATCAGGTCGATGGGCGACACGACGTATGCGACCGCGACCCCGAGCAGCACCTTGCGAGATCCAGGGACGCGCTTGTCCAGCATGAGCTCGACGAGAAGCCTGCCGTACAGGGGCGCCCGGGCGGCCAGGGGCATGAACGGCCAGAAGCTGAGCATGGTCAGCCCCAGTCGGAGACTCGTACGCACGGGCATGGGACTCGGCAGTCTACCAGCACGCTGAGGCTGGCCGGCTGGGCTGGGGACGGGACCACCGACCCGACGCGCTCCTCCTTGACAATCGAACAGACGTTCGGTACTGTGCGGAAGAGCAAAGGAGCCACCGGTGACCAAGCACGACGCGTTACGGAAGCAGCGGATCATCGACTACATCGCCGCGACCCTCCGCGCCCGCGGGTACCCGCCGTCTGTGCGCGAGATCGCCGTCGCGGTGGACCTGGCGTCCACGTCGGCAGTCCACCATCACCTGTCGGCCCTCGAGCGCGACGGCTATCTGGAGCGGGGTGCGACGCGCTCACGCGCGCTGCGCCTGACGCCCACCGCTGCGCTTCACGCGGGTCTGGCGGGCGAGCTCGTTCCGCAACCCGGAAGCACGGACGTGCACGCTCTCCCCATCATCGGCGAGATCGCTGCCGGTGGCCCGATCGAGGCGTACCAGGAAGTCAGCGAGACGATGGCCGTACCCGAGCTATTGGCGCCAAGCGGTGACGCATATGTCCTTCGCGTCCGTGGCGACTCGATGGTCGGCGCCCACATCGCCGACGGGGACTTCGTGGTCATCCGCCCGCAGCAGACAGCGCGCAACGGCGACATCGTGGTCGCTCAGGTGGAGGAGAACGCGGTAACCCTCAAGCGGTTCTTCCGCGAGAAGGGGCGCGTACGGCTCCAGCCTGCCAACGATGCGTACCCACCGATGTTCTATCCCGACGTCCGGATCCAGGGCAAGCTCGTTGGGGTGATCCGCCGGGTCGACTGACGATGTCCACAGGCCGTCCACAGGCCACCGCGCCGGTCGAAGTTCCGTGGACGGATCTCGTGGACCGGCCGCTACACCAACAGCGCGGGTGCACCGCACCATGACCTGACGACCAGTAGACCTTGGAGTCAGTTTGTCCATCGACCGTCTGCCACCGCAATCCATCGATGCTGAGCGATCCGTGCTGGGCGCTCTGCTCATCGACCGTGATGCCGTCATCGAGGTCGCTGAGCTGCTGCGCGCTGACGATTTCTATCGGTCGGATCACGGTGCCATCTATGCCGCCGTCATCCAGCTCTACGAACGCCGCGAGCCAGTGGACCTCGTCACGGTATCGGAGGCGCTCGAACGCAACGGCGAGCTGGAGCGGGTCGGCGGCTCAGCGTATCTGACGAGTCTCATCAATCTCACGCCAACGGCCGTCAATGCCGTCTACTACGCCCGCATCGTGGAGCGGAAGGCGGTACTGCGCAATCTCATCGGGGCCGCCGGGCGGATCGCGGGCATCGGCTACGACGACTCGGCCGACCTCGACGGTTCCATCGACCGAGCGGAGCAGGCGCTGTTCGCGGTCAGCCAGAAGCGCGTCGCGAGTGGCTTCGCGCCGCTCAACAGCCTGCTGCACTCGGCGTACGACCGCCTCGACTACCTCCACCAGCATCGGGGCGAGATCAGTGGCATCCGTACCGGCTTCGCCGACCTGGACACACTGACCACCGGCCTCCAGAAGTCCGACCTCATCATCCTCGCCGCCCGCCCAAGCATCGGCAAGACGAGCTTCGCGCTGAACATCGCCGAACACGCTGCCCTTCGCGAGGGCAAGACCGTGGGCGTGTTCAGTCTTGAGATGAGCAAGGAGCAGCTGGTCCTGCGCCTGCTGAGTTCGGTCGCCAACATCGACTCCCAACGGCTCCGGACCGGGTTCCTGGAGGAGATGGACTTCACCAGACTGGCCCCCGCGATGAACTCCCTGGCAGAGGCATCCATCTACATCGATGACACGCCCAACATCAGCACCATGGAGCTACGTACCAAGGCGCGTCGGCTCCAGGCCGAGGCGGGCCTCGACCTTGTCGTCGTGGACTACCTCCAGCTGATGCAGTCGTCGGTGCAGTCCAGGGATGCAAATCGCGTCCAGGAAGTCTCGGAGATCTCCCGTGGGCTCAAAGCCCTGGCGCGTGAACTGGAGGTGCCCGTGGTCGCCTTGAGCCAGCTGTCGCGTCAGGTGGAGATGCGAGCCGAGTCGAAGGAGCCGCGCCTCTCGGACCTGCGGGAATCCGGTTCGATCGAGCAGGACAGTGACCTGGTGATGTTCCTGTGGCGCGAGAAGGAGCGGAGCTCGGAGGATCAGGACTCGGACGGCGAGGTGGTGAACCTCAAGCTCGCCAAGCACCGCAATGGACCGACCGGCGACGCGAAGCTGTGGTTCCGTAAGCGACAGACTCGCTTCGTGTCGTATGCGGAAGAGGAGCGGTACGCCAACTCGTATGCCTGACGCCGTCACTTGGCGATGGGCTGCCGCGTCCGCGCCATCTACACTCCGGTCCCAGCCCCATCGTGAGGAGGCACTGGATCATGGAGGAGCTCTCGATGGGCGTCATCATCATCCGTGAGATGGTCGGTACGAGCCCGCGCTCGTGGAGTGATGCGGCGCGCCAGGCGGTCGCTACGGCGTCGCGTACGGTGCGCAACATCCGTGAGGTGGAGGTGGTCAAGTCCACCGCGCGCGTCGTCGATGGGGAGATCGTCGAGTACCGTGTGGAGGTCAAGATCCATTTCGAGTACGAGGGCGCCTGAGTGTCGCCATTGGACCGAGGCCGGCGCAGCCGACTTCGGGTCCGATGACCCGATGCGGTAGCGGGTTATCCACGATCACTGCCTAAGGGAGCGGTGAGAGCCCGTGCGGATGATGGTCCCATGGTTCGGCGTCTGGTCATCCCGATCGACTCCCCACCGGCGACCGCCGGGTCGGGGCCGCATGCCCGAGATCGGTTCATGACGGGCGTGCCGACGGGTCCGGAGCCTGCTCTTTCGGGCGAGGATGGCGAGGCGGCACGACGCACCGATTCGGACGCTTTCGCTGCGGCCGTCGTCCACAGCAAGGTCCGCTCCCCCGCCATCCGGCCGGCGACACTCGAGCGTCCACGACTGTTGGGCTGGCTCGAGCAGAACGCAGCCGCGCGCCTGCGCCTCATCACGACGCAGGCGGGCTATGGCAAGTCGACATTGCTCGCCGATCATGCTCGGCGCTCTGCCCAGCGGACGATCTGGTACAGGCTGGAAAGCAGCGACCGAGACTGGGTGACGTTCCTCAGCTACCTCGTTGCCGCGGTCCGGGAGATCGCACCGGAGTTCGGCCCTGGAACAGTCTCCCTCCTGCAACAGGTAGGCGTGCTCAATCCAACGCGCGATGTGACCGTGAATACCTTGCTTGCTGAGCTTGAGACGGTCGCCATCGAGCCGCTCACACTGATCCTCGACGACTTCCATGCCGTCGGGGATAGCGAAGACGTGCGCGCCATGGTGCTGCGGTTGCTCGAGCACGCCCCCGCGGGTCTCTCGCTCGTCATCTCCGGGCGGGAACGGCCGAGTTTGCCCTTGGCGCGATTGGCAGCTCAGGCTGTTGTGGCTGAGCTCACGACTGAGGACCTGCGGTTCACTCGTCGGGAGACCGCCGACCTGTTCGCGCGCTCCTACGGGACACCTATCGACGACGACCTCGTGACCACGATCGACGAGCGGCTCGAAGGCTGGGCCGCGAACCTGCAGCTGGTCTGCGCGTCGCTGCTTTCTCTCCGCCCGGATGAGGTCCGGACCTTCGTCAGGGACCTGTCGGCGCATTCCGACCCGCTGTACGACTTCCTGGCCGAAGAGGTCCTCAGTCGACAGACCCCGGTCATGCGGCGTGTGCTGACCCACGCCTCCCTGCTCGGCCGCATCAGCCCGCATCTAGTGGCAGCCGCGACCGCCGACGCACGTCCAGTGTCGGTCCGCCAGATCAGTGTCTGTCTGTACCGCGCTGAAGACGCAGGCATGATCAGCCGGGCGTCCGCAGGCAGTCGGCGTTGGCGATTCCACCCCCTGTACCGAGAGTTCCTCCAGGGACGCCTGCTGGCCTCACTCAGCCCACAGCAGCTCACCGCCATGCACCTTCGGATCGCCGTCGCCGCCGAGCCTAGCGATTGGCTCACGGCCACCCACCACTACCTGGAGGCGGGTCGCCCCGATGACGGCATGCGCGTCCTGCGAGCAGCCGCCATGCAAGCCCTCGGCACCGCCAGCTGGGGACTGGCGATTGAGCTGGTAGACCGTGCGGGCGATCACCCACCGTTCGCAGCAGCCGCAATCATTCAGGCCCGTGCACTTATCGCTCAGGGCGAGCCGGAACATGCGCTCCAGATGCTCGTCGACACGGATCTGGGCGAGGCGACTGACCTAGAACGAGCCCTAATCAGCATGACGAGAGCCGCAGCTCTGTACTCGCTGTCTCGGGCTGATGAGCTACTGGATGTGCTGGAGACCCTTCGCGCTGATTCCTCGACGCCGGCTAGTGTTGGGAGCATCGCCGAAGCTTGGCTGGCGATGTTCGATTCGTCAGGTGACGGTCCCCTGGCACCAGTGGCGCGAGCGCTCCGAACGTTGGCGCACCGCCACCAGGCCGATGGGCTCCACTATTTTGCGGGCATTTCCCTTAACAACGCCATGTGTGTCGAGCTAGCTCGCGGTGCCTATCGGGACGCAATTGCCCTCGGTCGTGACGCGCTTGACGAATTTCGATTGTTACCCGTGCCCATCTCCGAAATTGCTTCGCTCCATTCGGCACTGGCATTGGGTCTCGCCGAGTTGGGAGAGTTTGATGCAGCTTGGGATGAAGTGGACCTCGCCCTGCTCGCCGAGAATCCCCAGGCCGACGCACTTGGAGAATGCGCATGGCTTGCCGCGGTTGAGGGTAGAACTGAGCTTGCATGGTCCTGCTTACGCCAGGCTGAGAGAGGTTTGGGGGTTCGATATCGTGAACTCGGCTCGGATGTTCTCTTGGCATATGCACAGGTAATACTTGCCGTTGCGAGGGGCGACCTGGGAATGGCAGAGTCCCTTCTATCTTCTGTGACAGCGCCGCTCAGCACCCTGAGTGGCGATCGAGTCCGGCGTCTGATGCTGCAGGCATTGATTGCGACCCTCCAGGGGCGACCCGATGCCGTGAGACTGGCGGCCGAAGGTCTAGAGGTCGCGAAGAAGCAGGGTGCTTGGCGGTGGGAACCTCGACTTCGCCTGATTGGCGCCGCAGCGTCTGCGGACCGAGACGGGTTTGCAAGGCTTCTCAGTGATGTCGCAGTCACGGATCCATTGGTGCTCCTGGAGGTCGCCGACGTGGTCGTCGACCATCTCGACTTAGCGGGCATTGGCAGCACTGTGATTGAGGAGTCCATCAGGGGCTTTCCCGATAGGTGGTTGCCGAGTCTCCGTCGATGTGTGGCAACAGGCGGAAATCCCAGGGCCCATCAGGCCGCCCGACTCGTCGCCAAGTTCGGAACACGTGCCGACCTTGTTGTCTTGGCCGCGTGGGAGCAGACCTATGTCCGCCAAGCGCGGCAGCGCTCTCTGGCAGCCGCCCTGTCGCGTCGAGTTACACCGCGCCTTCGGCTGCGCGACCTGGGTCGCACTGAGATCTCGATGGAATCCAGCACCGTGCTCATGTCTCAAGTCAGGAGAAGGGCTGCGGGATTGCTTCTATTCCTAGCGTCCCGACCAGGCCAAACAGCTGGCAGGGAGTTAGTACTCGATGGTCTCTGGCCCGACAGTGATCCACGCGACGCACTGAACAGCCTGCACCAGTCTCTGTTCTACCTCCGCCGAAGCATCGACCATTGGTACGAGGACAGCGTGTCTGCCGACTACATCGTCCTAGAGTCGGAGATGGTCTATCTCGACCCTGACCTCGTTGGAGTGGACAGCGTGGATTTCCATGCCCAGGCCGTAGCTGCGCTGAGCGCCCCCGGTCATGGCGAACATTCCAAGCAGGCCCTTGCGCTGTACAGGGGCCGTTTCGCACCCGAATTCGAGTATGAGGAGTGGGCGATTGACTATCGAGGGCGGACCCACGCCCTCTATCTCCGGTTGGTCCACGCCGTCTCCGACCACAGCTTCGCGGCGGGTTCTTATGCAGAGGCTGCTAATGGCCTTGCCGCGGCACTAAGGATGGATCCGGACGCCTTTGAGTTGGAGGGGCACCTTGTGCGAGCGCTCTGGATGCAGGGCACGCGTGCCGCAGCCATAGAGCACTACAGGCACTTTGCTCACGCTCACAGCAGAGAGTTGGGTCTTCCGGCCCCCGCCCTTGACGACCTTTTGAAAGGCGGCACGAACCACTCCGAGCATACGTAGTTGTACGTATCCTCAGTACGATGGCCACGGCCGATAGTACCCCTTGGCCGCCAGTACCAATGGGTACCGGTTGTCGCAAGCGCTGTGACTCGGACGCGTCGATGCCCTTCCCTGAACTGGGCACTTGGGGGGAGGTCGGAGCAAGTAGTGCACCCACCCGACGACTAACCATCGTCAGGTTGAGTCGACCTGCACGCAGGGTGACTCAAAGGAGGGCATATGACCCCGAACTCCAATATCAAGGGTTGGTGAGTTCGATGCGCAGGCGCCTGGGGTTCTTCATAGGACTTGGTGCCTCGCTCGTGGCTTTGGCTGCCGTCTCTGGATCCGGAGTCCGAATCCTGTAGTCGGGAAGCCAAAGTACGAAAGTAGGATGGGTGTGGCGAGATTGCCTCGCCACACTTTCCTCGTGTGGCAGAGTCGAGGAACGCGGTGACCCGCGTGCCGTCCGAGCGGCGACTACCCCTCCTCGTGGCGATCGTTGTCGTGGTCGCCTTTCTTGTGTTTGTGGTGTCCTGGTCGCGGTGGCCGCTGGCAGATCCGCTGGCCTCGGACTCGGGGCTTGTCTTCTGGACAGTCCTCACCCTAGTGGTCTCCGCGTTCCCGGTCATCGCTCCGCGCGGGTCCGTGGTGAGCGTTTCGATTGCGCCGATCCTAGCTTCGGCCATTCTCGGCGGTCCTACTGCGGCGGCAATGGTGGGCTTTGTCGGCGTCCTCGAGCTGCGCGAGCTGCGCAGGCAAATCCCTTGGTACGGCACCCTCTACAACCACTGCTCCGTTGTCATTTCGGGGGTGCTGGCTGGAGTCACCTACCAGGCCGTGAGTGGAACCAACAATCCGGCCTGGACAATCGAGACCCTGGTGGCAGCCCTGGCCGCAGGTGCCGTCTTCTTTGTTGCTGCCGAGTTCTTGGCAGCTGCGTCCGTTGCGGTTCGCCAGGCCCGCTCCCTCTCTGCAGTGGCTGCCGCGGACGTCCGCTCTTACGGCCTCACCTTTCTAGGGTTGGTGCCCCTGGCTTGGCTAATGGCACTTGCCTACGGGTTCGTTGGAGCCTCGGTCGTGGTGCTCTTCGCGTTGCCGCTGTACACGACGCGGGCCGCCTATCAATCGGTGGTGGAGTTGCGGCGGATGTTTACGCAGACCGTCCGCGCGCTGGCCTCGGCCATCGATGCGCGAGATCCGTCCACGAAGCGGCACTCCGAGCATGTGGCCGGCATCGCTGTGGAGATCGGTATCGAGATGCGGGTAAGCGAGTCCGACCTGGAGATCCTGGAGTGGGCGGGTCTCTTCCACGACATCGGCAAGATCGGCATCCCCGACGCGATCCTGCTCAAGCCGGGCCGCCTGGACAAGGCCGAACGGATGGAGATGAACAAACACCCGGTGAAGGGTGCCGAGATCTTGGCGAACGCCGAACGACTGCGCCTGGTTGTGCCGCTCGTGAAGTTCCATCACGAGTGGTACAACGGCAGTGGCTACCCCGACCGGCTCATCGGTGAGCAGATCCCGCTGCTTGCCAGGATCCTCGCCGTGGCGGACTCGTTCGAGGCGATGACGGCGATCCGGCCGTACCAGACGCGCCCCAAGTCGCTGGAACAGGCGATCGAGGAGCTGCGCCGGTGTGCGGGCACCCAGTTCGACCCGGATGTGGTGGAGGCCTTCGTGCGGACCCGTACCGCGCGAGGGCTGGGCGAGGTAGCCGGAACAAGCTCATCGCCCGCTCCCGCAGCCGGCCCGGTTCGCCCGCTTGGTACTCCCGCAACCCTGCCGACGTCATCCGAGACCACCTGAGCCGCCGGGCGCCAGACCTTTGGCTCGGGCGACCTTTCAGATCACGCTTTCCGCCCGCATCGCGGCGATCTCATCCGGAGCGAAGCCCAACCACGCCAGGAGGGCATCCGTGTCCTGACCCAGTGTCGGTGGTGGGCGACGGATGGTTCCAGGCGTGGCCTGCAGCTTCCACGGCAACCCCGGCAGCCGGATCATTCCCACGGTCGGGTGGTCGACCTCCACGACCATCCCCTGCTCCAGCACCTGTGGGTCGCGGAACACCTGCGCCATGTCTCGCACCTGCCCGACGGGCACATCCGCATCCACGAGGAGCGCCTGCCACTCGGACGCCGGCCGTTGGCTGAGATGATCACGCAAGATGGCCCGGAGCTCCGACCGGTGCCGCACACGATCCCCATTCGTGGCGAACCGCGGATCGTCTGCGAGCGGCTGCAGCCCGATGGCACCGCAGAACCGGTGCCATTGCCGTTCCGAGCCCACCGCGACGGCGATCTCGGCGTCGCTCGTGCGAAATGTCTCGTACGGCGTGATGTTCGGATGCCGGTTGCCGAGCCGGGTCGGTACCTCGCCGCCGATGAGGTGATTCGTGGCCTGGTTGATGGACCACGACACGACGGAACCCAACAGGGATGTGTCGATCCGCTGGCCGATCCCGGACCCGGAGCCCGGGCTCCCGTCGCCGTCCCGCCAGCGCAGCGCCGCGAGGATCGCGACGGCACCCAACATCCCCGTGGTCAGGTCAGCGATGGCGACCCCGACCTTGGTCGGACCGCCGCCCTCAGCATCGGGCATGCCAGTGATGGACATGAGTCCCGAGACCGCCTGGATGATGAAGTCGAAGCCGGGTCGAGCGCTGTCGGGTCCGGTCTGGCCGTATCCCGTGATGGACAGCCGGACCAGTCGCGGATTGATCTTCCGCAGGTGATCGCCGTCGAAGCCCAGCCGGTCCAACGACCCGGGCCGGAAGTTCTCGATGAGCACGTCGCTCGCGGCCAGCAATCTGTCAAGCACCCGGGCGCCGTCCAGCGTCCCGATGTCGAGTCGCATGTCGCGCTTGTTCCGGTTGACGGAGAGGTAGTAGCCCGACTCACCCGGCGAGACTGGGGACCCGTGGTCCACGCTGCCTCCCGTCGTGGCAGAGCCAGCAGGGTCCGCGGACCGAGCGACGGGTGGCACGAACGGCGGGCCATAACGACGCGTCGGGTCGCCGTCTGGCGGCTCCACCTTGATGACATCCGCACCCAGGTCACCGAGGAGCATCGAGCAGTAAGGGCCCGCGAGCACCGTGGACAGGTCGCACACGATCAGCCCATCGAGGGGTCCCGGGACAGCATCCATCACCTCACACGGTACCCGCTCCCGAACCGTCGACATCGAACGACCTGCCCAGCGGGGGCGTCGACGAGCCGCCCGGTACCATGGCCCGCATGCCCGTTCGTCATTCGCTGCTCACCGTCCACGCCCATCCCGATGACGAGACCATCGCGACCGGGGGCGTGATGGCCCGCTACAGTCGCTCCGGCCACCGTGTCGTCTGTGTCACCTGCACCGGCGGTGAGCACGGCGAGATCGTCGTGCCCGATCTGGACACTCCAGAGAACCACGCGCGGCTGCGTGAGCTGCGTGACGAGGAGCTGCGGCGCGCCCTGGGGCAGCTGGGGCCGATCGAATCACGGCGCCTGGGCTACGTGGACTCGGGGATGATGGGCACGCCCCAGAACGACGAGCCGGGCGGCTTCTGGACCGCTGACCTCGACGAAGCCGCGCGACGTCTGGTGCGCATCGTGCGGGAGGTGCGACCCCAGGTCATCGTGGGCTACAACGCGTACGGCGGCTACGGGCACCCCGACCACATACGTTCGGCGCAGGTCGCGGTCCTCGCGTTCGATCGCGCTGGCGACGCCGCGTGGTACCCGGAGCAGCTGGCCGAAGGGCTCACGCCCTGGCAGCCCCTGAAGCGCTACGAGTCGGTGATGGACCTGGCGCGACGCCGAGAGATGGCGGAGTTGCTCCAGGCACGCGGCATCCAGAGCTGGCTGACCCCGGCCGAGGACGAGCCCCAGGAGGCACGTGAGCAGCGCGAGGCGCAGTTCGCGCGGATGGCGGCCGCGACCGGCCCCAAGACCACGGCGGTCGATGTCAGCGGGAACATCGAGCAGAAGATCGCGGCGCTGCGCGAGCACGTCACGCAGTTGGCCGCTGACCATTTCTTCCTCGCCCTGACCGCCGACGAATGGCGCGAGTTCATGCCCACGGAGGACTTCACACTCAGCGAGTCCCGGACGCCGGTCCGCATCCCGGAGGACGACCTGTTCGCGGGCCTTCCGGGCGAGGTCTGATCCGGAGCGGCCCACGGCCATGGGCGGGTCCGACTACCAGTCGTTGATGCCCTTGGACGCACGCTTGATGGCCTTCATGAGCGCCAAGCCGTCGTCGGTCCTGGGGTTCAGCAGGTTTGGCTGTGCCTGGTCGACGGTCAGGAACGGGTGCAACCGCGCCTGGACCAGCTTGCTGCCCTGCCACGTCATCTCCAGTAGCACACCCTCGGTGGTGGCGGTCGACCAGTTCTGATCGAAGATGAAGTTGCCGAGCGAATAGAACACAGGGGTGCCATCGACGTCACCGATGCCGCCCGGGATGTGCGAGTGGGCACCGAGCACGAGGTCGACACCCATTCCGGCCCAGCGCTTTGCGAGCTGCTCCTGGTAGGCCGCCCGGGACCGACTGAACTCGATGCCCCAATGCGGGAAGACGATGAGGATGTCCGCCCTCTTGCGCGCGGTCCGGATGGCATCGAATGCTTCCTTGGACTTGCACGGTAGGGCACCCGGGCTCGTCCTCGTGGCCTGGACGTACCCGACGGCGATGGTCACGCATGAGACGATCGCCACGGTCTGGCCCTTGACCTTGAGATAGCTCGGCTTGGCCGCTTGCTTCAGGTTCGCACCCGCACCTGCGTGTTTGATGCCGTACGCGTCGAGGGTCTTGAGGGTGTTCATGACGCCCGTCGCGCCGTAGTCCCGGATGTGGTTGTTGGCCAGCGACATCCAGTCGATGCCGCCGTTGACGAAGATCCGGGTCAGGTCGGGCTTGCCGCTGAAGTGCGTGCCCTGCTTGTGGAACGACCAGTTCGTGGGCGTCGGTTGCTCGTGATTGGCGAGGGCCAGGTCGGCATCCTTGACCAGCGATCGGACGATACCCTTTGGCCCCGACAGGGTGTAGCTGGGGATGCTGTTGCCGTTGGCGCGCGGGCAGGCATCGCAGATGTGGTGCCCCGTGACCTGTGCGGTCCCGCCAGAGAATGGATAATCGACCCCCTTGTTGCGGTTCACGACCCGCTCGTACAGCCCTCGGTCGGTGAACGAGTCGCCGCCCGCGACCATCGTCCATGTCTGACCTTGGTCCCATGTGGCATCAGCGGTGGTCTCCACCTGGGCCACGAGGGGCCAGCGACCGAGGCGCGTCACCCGGTCGTTGCCGAACAGCTCGCGCCCATCGATGCCCAGGGCTCGCACCGAGGGCTCCACGTCCGAGGCACGCAGGACGCCCATCGTCTTGCCCTTCTTGACCGCCGTGATGATCGCGTCGGGCGACGCCTCCCGGACAGTGGCGGGGATCGTGATACCTAACGCCTCCTCGAGCGGGGCACGGTCACCGGCACTGATGAGCACGCGAGGCCATGCCGTGGAGGTGCCCCGAAGTGCGGCCTTGAGGGCCGTACTGGAGATGGATGTGTCCGATTCCCAGTACCGGACGACGGGCACGAACGGCATCCGACCCACCGCCGTTCCGGCGAGTGCCGGATCGCACGAGGTCTCCGGCGAGGGTGATGCCGACGGATCGGTGGATCCGGACGGGCCGGCGCTCGATGGAACAGACCCGCCAGGCAACGATGCGGCGGCGACCGAAGGCGTGGGCGACGCGATCGCCGACGGCAAGGGGGGGGCCGGGGGGCATGCGCTCGGGATGGGCGACACGACTGGACCAGCGCTCGGCGACGGACTGTCGAGCTCGACCGGCAACGTGGATGTCTGATCCGCGACCGCACCCGGGTCCGGATCCGGTTCCAGGGCGGCACCAACGCCGGTCGCGCCGGTCGGCGACGGTGATGGCGATGCATGCTGCTCGATGGCATTGAGGGCGCTCGCGAGGAAGCCCAGGGCGCCGAGCACGAACAGCAGCACGAACGCGAGGACCACGAGGCGGGAGGTGTCGAGTCGACGTCCCGGAGGCGACGCGCCGGGCTCGGGGGGCCGGGGTGTCGATCGGACGGCGGACGTGTCGAGCGGGTCGGCAGGGGTCATTCGGCCTTGGGACTGCGCTCCGATCCAGACGGGACGGTGCACGCAGGCTTGCGCAGCTGCCGCCGTCTGGAATGGCGGTGATCGGCAAGTTGGCGGACCCGACCGGATTCGAACCGGCGATCTCCAGCGTGACAGGCTGGCATGTTGGGCCGCTACACCACGGGTCCGCTGCGGCGAAGGCGGAGTGTATCAGGAAGTCGCGCTATCCTCCGATGCCCATGCCCGACCTCATCGACCTCCGGTCCGACACCGTCACCCGACCCACCCCCGAGATGCTGCGCGCCATGGCCGACGCGGAGCTGGGCGACGACGTGTTCGAGGATGACCCGACCGTCATCGCGCTCGAGGCTCGCGCCGCCGAGCTGCTGGGCAAGGAGGCCGGGCTGTTCGTGACCAGCGGCACGATGGGCAATCTCGTGAGCCAGATGGCGCATGTGCCACGGGGTGGCGAGATCATCGCGGAGACGACATCACATGTCGTGCTCGACGAGGCCGCTGGCCACGCGGTGGTGGTCGGTGCGTCCGTGCGGGCCATCCCGGCTGTCCAGGATGGCCGGATGGACCCGGCCGCGATCCGCGATGCATTCCGCGATCCGACCGACCCGCACGAGCCCATCACCGCGCTCGTGGCGATCGAGAACACGCATGCCCACTCGATGGGCCAGCCTTTGGATGCCGCGTACGTAGCGGCTGTGGGCCGCGTGGCGCACGAGGGTGGGGTGCCGCTCCATGTGGACGGTGCACGCCTGTTCAACGCCGCGGTCGCCCTGGGTGTTCCGGCACGCACACTCGTGGAGCCTGCGGACTCGGTGACGTTCTGCCTCTCCAAGGGTCTCGCCTGCCCCGTCGGCTCGGTCGTTGTCGGCACACGCGACTTCATCTGGCGGGCGCGGCGGGCGCGCAAGCTCCTGGGTGGTGGTCTACGCCAGGTGGGAGTCCTCGCGGCTCCAGGGCTCATCGCCCTCCGGGATGGCCCCGCGGGCATGATCGAGCGGCTCGCCGAGGACCACGTCACGGCTCGACGGCTCGCCGACGGCCTGGTGGACATCCCGGGCATCCGCGACCTGGACGCCGAGCGGGTGCGCACCGACTTCGTCATGTTCCGGGTCGCTGACCGCGCCGGGTTCCTTGCCGACATGGCGCGCGAAGGCGTGCTCATGGTGGCCTACCCCCAGGGCTATGTCCGTGCCGTCACGCACTTCGGCGTCGACAGACACGACGTGGAGCGGACCATCGAGGCTGCGGCACGCGTGCTGGGAGCCGTCGCCCAGCACGCCCGCGCCTGACCGCAGAGAAGGAGATCCCTGTCATCGATACCGCCGACCAGCTCGACCGCATCGCGGTCCCCGTCCTCGAGACCGACGGTGATCAGCGTCTCGCGTCCCTGGTCCGGACCCACCTCGACGAGCTATTGCGCCTCGAGCCCGTCCTCGCGACATATCTCGGCATCCATGATCAGGATGAACGCCTGGGGGACATGTCGCGGGATGGCCGGCTGGAGCTCATCGAGCTCGAGCGGCAGTATCTCGTCGACCTCGAAGCGCTCGATCCGGCCGATCTGTCCGAGCCGAATCGGATCGAGCGGGAGCTCGCGATGCTGAGCGCCCGGCGGTCGGTCTTCGACGGCGAGGTCCATCGACTGTGGGAGCGACGGGTCACGGCGGGCGAGGAGATCGGCGATGCCATCTTCCTGCTCTTCGTGCGCGACTTCGCGCCGCTGGCCGACCGACTCATGACCATCGCGGCACGACTGGAGGCGGCACCCGTCGCGCTGCACCAGGTCCGGGACCGACTGGCTGGCGACGCGGTCGCCCTCTGGCTGCAGCTGGAGCTCGACGCCGTCGATAGCCTGCCAGGTTTCCTCGACGTCATCGTCGAGGCCGGGCGGCAGACGTTCCAGCCCGGGCACGCGACGCTGCTCCGCCTGGAGCGCGCCGTCGAGGGGGCCAAGAGCGCCCTCGAGGAGTACGCCGAGTGGATCGGTGAGCAACTGCCGAACGCGGGTGACGACTTCGCGCTCGGGCGCGAGCGCCTGGACGAGCTCATCGCGCTCCGGGCCTTCGATGGCCTCACCACCGACGAGATCCTGTCCATCGGGCACGAGCAGCTGGCGGCCAACCGGGCGGCCCGGCGGGCCGCAGCCGCCGAGATCGACCCGAACGCTCCCGAGGACGAGGTCCTGGCGCGGGTCAAGGCGGATCGACCCGGCAACCTTCGAGCAGGCCCTCGCCGAATATCGCGACGTCATGGATCGGTCCCGGGCGTTCATCGAGGCGCAGGACGTCGCGACGGTGCCCGCGAATGCGCCGCTCGAGGTCGTGCCTACGCCGGAATACCTGCGCAAGGTGACGCCCTTCGCCGCCTATTTCGCGCCGGCTGCATTCGACCAGCCGCGGAAGGGCATCTATATCGTGACCCCGTCCGTCGACGATGATCCGGGCGCCATCCGGGAGCACAACCGGGCATCCATCTCGAACACCAGCATCCACGAGGCGTACCCCGGACATCACCAGCAGCTATCCGCGGCGCTGGAGCGGCCGACCATCAGCCGACTCCTGATCGACGCGCCGGAGTTCGTCGAAGGCTGGGGGATGTACAGCGAGCAACTGATGCGCGAGCACGGGTTCGATGCCACGCCGGCGCACCGGATGATGCTCGCGACGGATGCCATCTGGCGGGCCTGCCGGATCATCCTCGACATCCAGCTGCATCGGGGTGACATCGGGGTCGACGACGCCATCGACTTCCTGGTCGAGCAGACGGGCTTCGAGCGACCCAATGCCGCCGCCGAGGTCCATCGCTACACCTCCACCCCGACCTACCAGCTGAGCTACCTCCTGGGCAAGGTGCTCCTCCTCCGGCTGCGGGACGACGAACGACACCGGCTTGGCGACGAGTTCTCCGAGCGGCGCTTCCACGACGCGCTCCTGTGGTCCGGCAGCATCCCGGTGAGCTTCCATCGTCGCCTCCTCGCGGGCGAGGGTGGCGGGCCGTTCCTACCGACGCGAACGGATTGACCGATGCAGGTCATCCCGAGCATCGACCTCCAGGGGGGTCGCTCGCGACTCGTCTGGTGGCCGGGGGCTGGCGCTGGCCAGGGCACGCCGACCGATCGACCGGAACGCATCGCGCGGGCATTCGTGGAGTCCGGCGCGCCCGTCGTCCATCTCGTGGACCTTGACGGGGCGCGCCAGGGACAGCCGGTCAGCACGGCCGCTATCGCCGAGGTGGCGCGCGCGGTCGCGGTGCCCCTGCAGGTGGCGGGCGGGGTCGACGGTCCGGACCAGATCGAGCTGTGCTTCGCGGCCGGCGCGACGCGCGTCGTGGTGCCGCTGTGGGCCGTGGTCGAGGACCGACCGCGGCTGGATGCCTGCCTGGCTGTCGCGGGCGACTGGCTCGCGGTGGGGCTCGATGGGCGGCCCGAACGTCTCCGCGACTACCCCTGGAAGCGCTTCCTGCCGCCGACCCTCGATGAGGTCGTGGAGGAGCTCGCCGGCGCCGGTGTTCGGCGCTATGTGCTATCACACGGAGGAGCGGCACCCGACCTCGATGTGCTGCGTCGACTCTCCGGCCTCGGCGTCGACCTGCTGGTAGCTGGAGGAGTGACCTCGCTCGAGTCCGTCCGATCGCTGGCGGGGGCCGGCGTGACGGCGGTCATCGTGGGCGAGGCGTTGTTCACCGGGGCTATCGACCTGTCCCTGGCCAGCCAGGCCGCCTGACGCGCACGGACCCGGGTGCGGCACGCCGCCCGAACCCGAACATCTGGACATCCCCTGGAGGACGCATGCGACGACTACCCATCCTTGGCGCGCTGCTGCTGCTCGTCGCAGCTTGCGGCGGCACCAACCCGACACCGGTTCCGACGGCGGCACGACCGACCCTGGGTCCCCCGGACGCGACCCCGATGGCCGTGGCCATGTCGGAGCCGGCCGGTGACGGCACGACCGCAACCATCGCCACCGAGCTGGGCGACATCGTCATCGAGCTCTACACGGAGTCGGCACCCGTCGCCGCCACCAACTTCATCAACCTCGCCGAAGCGGGCTTCTATGACGGCCTCGACTTCCATCGCCTCATGCCCGGCTTCGTCATCCAGGGCGGCGACCCCAATGGCGACGGGACCGGTGGCCCTGGCTACACCATCCCCGACGAGTCGGTGGTCGGCGAGTACGGTCGAGGCACCGTCGCCATGGCGCGCACTGCCCAGCCCGACTCGCAGGGATCTCCAGTTCTTCATCGTCCTCGATGATGGCGCCCGTCCGGCGCTCGACCAGTACCGGACGTACGTCATCTTCGGCAACGTGGTCTCGGGCATGGACGTCGTGGACAAGATCGCCGCGATGCCCAACGGCGGAGGTCAGGCGGGGAAGGCGCTCGACCCGGTCGTGATGCAGTCGGTGACCATCCAGGCGCCAGGCCCGACGACGGATCCGATGCCCACGGCGGCACCAACGCCGACCGCGACCCCGCTGTCGACGGCCACCCCGACACCCCCGACGACGACGGCCACGCCGACAGCTGCCTCGTCCTGACCGACCTTCCCGCCTTCTCCGGTAACCGGTCGTACCACGTGGCAACGTTACGGAAAGTTAATCGCCAAGCATCGATGGGGGGTTGAGTCGGCGAGGGGGCTCGGGTACTATGCACCGCAGTGCTGCTGGTCAGCATGACTGCCCCAGGAACAAGGTCATGGGTAGGTTGGGTTAGGGTAGCCGGTGCAGCCGGCGTGATAGATGCCCTTGTAACGTGGCAGACGACCGTTCCGCAAGGTTCGGTTAGCCGGGACAGTGCAGAAGACCCCGCTTCGGCGGGGTCTTCTCATTCCTGGCGTGAGGGGCCTGTCCGGCAGCCGGCGTCAGGGCCCTGGGGAGGCGGCGGCGGCGGCGATGGCGGCACATGCGCTACCGGGTCTCACCGAAGGCAGCGGCCCCCCAGCCGCGTTCGCGGCCGACGCCGCGGGAGCTGGCGCAGCGCTCACGGCCGCGGGAGTGGTCTGCGGGACCGTCGATGCGCCGGTCCCCGCCGTGACGAACTGCACCTCGGCGCACGTGTCCTGACTGCGATCGGGGGCACCGTGGGCCGCGATGGTGATGATGGCGCAGGGAACGGCCGCGCAGTCGACGGGGCCGGCTGACGCCGTGAAGTCGGAGGGGATGTCAAGGGTCGTCGTGAACGTGCCATCGACAGTCATCGGCGCGGTGGCCTGTGAGTCCACCCCGCCCAGGTACACCCACTTGAAAGCGCCGTAGGTGCTCGGGTCCATGTAGTAGTCGGGCGCCGCCGTGATGGGACCGAACAGCACATAGATGCCGGTATCCGACCTGGCCTGGGCATCGAAGCCACGACCGCTCACGGTCACGGTCGACGTGCCCGCAGGGTACGGACCGGGAGGATCGATGGTCACGACGACCGGCCCGGCTGCCGAGCCAGGGATGGAGGATGCGACCAGTGACAGGGCCAGGGCCAGGGGCGTCAGCGCCAGGAGTCGGTGGCGAGGTCGGCCTGGGACGCTGGCAGGCATGAGCTGGGACATCGGGCTGCCCTCCTCGGCGGGACCGGACTGCTACGGCCGCCCAGGGCCGGCGGCGACCGGGCTAGGCTACCCCGTCCCTCGATCCATGCCTGCCGGAGTCGATCGCGATGCGGTGTATAGTCGGCCGGCGGGAGGGTCCTGCATCCGATCGAAGTGAGGCCGTGTCGTGACGCTTGTGCTGGGAGAGCCGCGATCCCCCACCGAGCCGCTCTCGCGCCAGGTCACCAGTGCGACCCTGGGCGACCGCGTGCGCACCCTCAACGGCATCGTCCCTGCCTGACCGCCACACAGAACCGATGTCCCGGTCCGTTCCCAACGTGCGCATGACGCCGCGCGCCACCATTGCCCTGCTGCTCGCGATCCTGACTCTGGTCGTGACGGCCGGGGTCGTGGGCACCAGGTCCGCGCGAGCACAGGGCATGGCCACTGGTCCCAGCGGCCAGACCTTGACCGTGTCGTCGACCACGGACCTGGACCCGGCCGGGGTGGAAGTGACAGTCACCGGATCGGGATATGACACGGGCATGGGCATCTATGTCTCGTTCTGTGTGGTACCGCCACCGGGACAGCTGCCGACCCCCTGTGGTGGGGGTATCGACCTGACGGGGACCGGCGGCGGGACCGTCTGGATCTCCTCCAACCCACCCGCGTACGCCGCCAGCCTGACGACGCCCTACGGACCGAATGGCACCTTCTCCGTATCGCTCAAGGTCGAGGCCGCCCTGAACGCGGACATCGACTGTCGCCTCGTCGCATGCGCCGTGGTGACGCGCAATGACCACACGCGGACGGATGATCGTTCCCAGGACGTGCTCGTGCCGGTGACCTTCAGCGGCGCCCCTCCCAGCCCTGGCGCCATCGCGTCACCGGCGGCGACCGGCGCGGTGCCGTCCTCGGTCGGTCCCGTTGGGAGCGGGACCGCGACGGATCCTGCCGCGGGCTGCGGGCCCTCCACCGCATCCGTGGATACCAACGCGATCGACCCCATCTCTCCGACCCCCGTCCCGGTGCTCCCGGTGACCGTCCATTCCGCGGATGGCCGCGACGTGACCGTCACGGATGTGAGCCGGATCCTGCCCGTCAACCTGTACGGCTCCATCGCGGAGATCGTATTCAGCCTGGGTCTGGGCGCGAACGTGGTCGGGCGTGACGTCGCGACCACGTTCGACGCTGCCAGGGACCTGCCCCTGGTCACGACCGCGGGCATCGACCTCTCGGCAGAGACCATCCTGGGACTGAACCCCAGCGTCGTCCTGACCGACGACAGCATCGGACCCCCGGAGGTGCTGCAGCAGCTGCGTGACTCGGGCATCCCGGTCGTGATGCTGCCCTCACTCCAGACGCTGGACGGTGTCAGCCAACACATCCGGTCGATCGCGGCGGCACTGGGAGTGCCCGATGCCGGCGAGCAATTGGTCACCCGCGTCGAGCAGCAGATCGGCGCCGCGAAGGCAGCCGTGCCGGTGCCAGCGACGCCACTGTCGATCGCGTTCCTGTACATCCGAGGTTCGGCCGGCATCTATCTCATCACCGGTGCCGGTGCCGGACCGGATGTCATGATCGGATCCATCGGCGCGCTCGATGCGGGTACGCAGCTGGGCATCAGCGGCTTCAAGCCCATCACCAGTGAGGCGCTCATCGGCGCCGCTCCCGACGTGATCCTCATCCTGACCGACAGCCTCAAGTCCGTGGGTGGTGTCGATGGCCTGTTGAAGCTGCCGGGCATCGCCCAGACACCCGCCGGCGAGCACCGGCGTATCGTCGACATGGATGACGGGGTGCTGCTCAACTTCGGCACCCGCACGGGTGCTGCCATCACGGCGCTGGCGAAGGCTGTCTACCAGCCCTGCGGCTAGTCGGGAGTGACCAGGCGCGGACGGCTCACCATCATCGGACTGGGGGTCGCGCTCATCGTCGCGTGCGTGGTCGCGGCGGGCATCGGCCAGCTTCACGTCCCCGTCGACCAGGTGCTGGGATCGATCCTGCATCGCGTGGGCATCGATATCCTGCCCATGCCCACGGCCCCTCGCGGCGACGACGCGCTGTGGCTGGTGCGCTTCCCGCGGGTGCTGCTGGCGGTCCTCGTCGGTGCGGCCCTCGGCTGTGCCGGTGCGCTGATGCAGGGCGTCTTCGGCAATCCGTTGGCGGAGCCGGGCGTCATCGGTGTGTCGTCGGGTGCGGCGATCGGTGCCTTCTCGGTCATCGTGTTCGGCATCGCCACCCTGGGCAGCTGGACGGTGCCCACGGCAGCGTTCATGGGCGCGCTCCTGGCCACGCTCATCGTCTACGGCCTGGCGCGATCGGGCGGGCGCACCGAGGTGGTCACCCTGGTCCTGGTGGGGATCGCGGTGACCGCCTTCGCGGGCGCTCTCATCGGGATGTTGACGTTCGTGTCCAGCGACGACGCGTTGCGCGCCATCGCCTTCTGGAACCTCGGCAGCCTGGCGCGGGCGACGTGGGATGCGGTGTTCGCGGTCACCCCGTTCGTGATCGTGGGCGTGGGCGTCGCCCTCTACTACGCGCCGCAGCTCGACCTGCTGGCCCTTGGTGAGCGGTCGGCGCGCCACCTGGGGGTCGATGTCGAGCGACTTCGACTGGTGCTCATCGTGGTCATCGCGATGCTCGCTGGCGCCGGTGTCGCGTTCACGGGCATCATCGCCTTCGTGGGTCTCGTGGTGCCGCACCTCATCCGGCTCGTCACGGGCCCGTCGCATCGTGTCCTCATCCCTGCCAGCGTCCTGGGCGGGGCCCTGGTGATCGTCGTCGGCGATCTCATCGCCCGGACGCTCATCGAGAACCAGGAGCTGCCCCTGGGGGTGCTCACGGCACTGATCGGTGCGCCGTTCTTCTTCTGGCTCATCCGGCGCACGCGCACGCGCGCCGGAGGCTGGGCCTGATGGTCGACCGACTGGCGCACCGGTGGCGCGAGCTGGGCCACATCGAGCTGCCCGCTCCCCCCGAGATGGGCAGGGTGGCCGTGGAGGTCCGGGGCTTGACGGTCGTGCTCGGTGGGCGCGCGGTCCTCTCGGATGTCGACCTCGACATCCGCCACGGGGAGCTGCTCGCCCTGGTCGGACCGAACGGAGCGGGCAAGTCGACCCTCCTGGGTGCGGTCGCCGGGGACGTCCCGGTCAAGGCGGGCAGCATCTGCATCGATGGCCGGTCGCTCGACGACTGGGGCCATCGGGAGCTGGCGATGCGCCGGTCGGTGCTCCTCCAGCGTATCGATATCTCGTTCCCGTTCACGGTCGCCGATGTGGTCCGGATGGGACGGTCACCGTGGGGCGGCACGAGCTCCGAAGAAGACGACGATCGGCTCGTGGCGCTGGCCATGGAGCAGACCGATATCGCTGACCTCGCGAGCCGGGAGTACCCCTCCCTCTCGGGGGGCGAACGTGCTCGAGCCGCGCTCGCGCGGGTGCTGGCCCAGGCGACGGGCATCCTGATCCTCGACGAGCCGACCGCGGCCCTCGATATCCACCACCAGGAGCTGGTCATGGGTGTCGCGCGGGAACGCTCCAGTTCGGGAGTGGCCGTGGTCGTGGTCGCACATGACCTGGGCATGGCGGCGGCCTGGGCGGACCGAGTGGTGGTGCTCGACCGCGGACGTGTCGCTGGAGATGGGCCGCCGGGCGCCATCCTCGACGAAGAGCTGCTCAGTCGGGTGTACCACCACGCGGTCGAGGTCATCCCCCATCCCCGCACGGGCCTGCCACTCATCGTCCCTCGGCGGTAGTCGCGGCCCGATCGGCGCTCCCCTGAGACTCGGCGGCCGGCGAGCCGGGCGACAGTAGTCTGCCGACAGGCGCTTGGAGGCTGGCGATGTGCGACAGAGGGGCGGCGACGTCCGCGCCGCCGAATCCCGCCGCGACGCCATGGCTGATGAACACGTGCCTCGTCTACGCGGAGACGGGATGATCACAAGCCCCGGGGAGCGTGATGGGTGTGTTGTCGTCGACGCCGGTCACGTCGATCTGCACGGTCAGGTTGCCATCGAACTTCAGTGGCTCGAACGCGCCGCTGAAGCCACCCCGGTAGGCAACCGGGTACCCGGTGTCGGCGGCCACGAACAGGTCGGCATCCGTGGCAGAGGTAAGCGACCCGGCGAATCTGCTCACCGTCGCGTCGGCGCTCGCCTTGGCGGCGGCCAGGAACTCGTCACCGTTGACGAGATAGTGCTTGACAGCAGTACCGTTCAGATCCTCGTCACCCACAAAGGTGCCGCGGGCCACGTCGCCGCTGGTCAGGATGGTCATCAGACCCTGGGGGCTGAGCTGGTCGAGCGCTTCGGTCACTGATGGGTCCTTGGCCTTGATGCACACGTCGAAGAAGCCGGAGACGACCGCGTAGGTGCCATCGGGCACCACGTACACGCTCGTCTTGCTTGGCCGGAACAGCTTCACCGCTGAGCCCCCGACCTTCGATACGACGTCGCCGAGGAGACTGCCGGTGACATCGATCCGGCTCATGGCTTGATCATTGGTGGTCAGCTGGGCCGTCAGGTCCCCCGTAGTCGGCTTGCCGTCCACGGTGCCATCCGCGGTGATGGTGACCGTGGCGTCCAGCGAGGTGACCCCGGTGAGCGGCGTGATCGGGATGGGCTCACCGGGTGAGGCGGGTTGCTGGAACGCGGTGTCGGTCGGCGTCCTGGCCTGGGCCAGGTTGCCAGTTCGGGCAGCCGACCCTGCTCCGACGGCGAGGATGGACGCACCCGCGATGAGGGCCGCCATCAGCGCTGGGAAGTGGCGCCCGGTACCTGTTGACGGGGTTCGCGATCGCTGGTCATCCATCTCCGCCCCCTGGGTCCAGCCGTTCCTCCAGGTCCGATCGATCCCGGTCGGGTACGGTCGCTGGACAGGCCGAGCCACCATCTTCGCACGCTGACCCGACGAGCCATCCTTGCGCCACCCGCGCGCCCGCACTCCGATGTCCTATCCCCAGCCCATGGTGGTCGATACCTTGCGGAATGTCATAGAAAGGTCTGTACCAATCGGACCAGTCGCACTAGACTTCCTGCGGTAAGGAGCGTGCGCTGTGCGGGAACCCCTCTACTCGATCATCGCCAGCCAGGCTGAGTCGCGCATCCGGTCTGGAGAATGGACCCCGGGCACCCGGTTGCCTCCAGAGCGCGACCTGTGCCGCGAGCTCGCAGTCTCGCGAGCGACCCTGCGGCAGGCGCTGGCCGAGCTGGAGGAGCGTGGGCTCATCTCCCGCCATCAGGGTCGGGGGACATTCGTGACAAGGTCGCGTGTCCCGACGCCGTTGTCGGGCACATTCAGCATCCGGGAAGCCCTGGCGGCCCGTGGGTCGACCGTGGTCACCCGGGTCATCAGCGTCGGGATGGTGGACGCCTCCCGCCAGCTCGCCACCGAGCTCGGCTGCCTCCCGGGTGACACGCTGCTCCACCTGGAGCGGTTGCGCCTCGTTGACAGCGATCCGATGGTCCTCGAATCATCACACCTGCCCCTGGAGCTGTTCCCTGGACTGGAATCGGCCGACTTCAGCCGACGGTCGCTGTACGCGATCCTGCGCGAGGATTTCGGGCGTTCCGTCGCCGAGGCCCAGGAGACCATCGAGCCGGTCATCCTCACCCCCCATGAGAGCGCCCTGCTCGGCGTCGCGCGGCACACGTCCGCGGTGCTGACCAGGCGAATCACGTCCGACACCTCGGGCAGGATCGTGGAGCTGGGACAGGCACTGCTCCGCGGGGACCGCTCGCGCTACCTGCTCATCCGGAGCGTCGCCGAACCGACCGGCGGCCGGCCACTGGACTCATCGGAGGTGGCCACTGCCATCGATGCGTCACGCCCGGTCGTCGACGCAGCGCTCGACACACCGACCGTCGCTCGGCAGCTGGCGCCGCGTGCGCGCCATCGAAGGCCCCTGCCGCCCCGTAGCCTCCGGAGGACACCCGGTTCATGAATGCCGCTGATCGCTGGCTCGACGCCGCTCGCACCGTCCTGGACCTCGTCGCCACGACACAACCGGATGCGATCGACTCGGCATCGCACATCTTCGCCGAGAGTATCGCCAACGATCGACTGGTCCACGTGTTCGGCTCGGGCCACTCGCGCATGAACACCGAGGAGATGTTCCCGCGGATCGGCAGCTACCCGGGCTTTCACCCCATCGCGGAGCTGGCCCTGTCCAACCACGTCGGCGTCGTGGGTCCGAACGGCCTGCGTCAGGCGATGTACCTCGAGAAGGTGCCCGGATTCGCGCGCATCATCCTCCAGCAGATCAAGGTCCATCGCGGCGATTCGTTCCTCATATTCTCGTCCACGGGCATCAACGGTGTGGTCATCGAGCTGGCACTCCTGGCCAAGGCGATGGGCCTGCCGGTGGTCGCGGTGACCTCGCTCGACCATGGCCGCGCGACCGCGTCGCGTCACCCATCCGGCCGCAAGCTGGCAGACATCGCCGACATCACCGTCGACAACTGCTCGCCAGCGGGCGATGCCGCCGTGGACATCGCGCGGGTGCCGTACAAGGTGGGACCCACCTCATCCATCGGCGCGATCGCGGTCGTCAACGCCCTGAAATGCCGAACAGCGGAGCTGCTGGCTGAACGCGGCGTCACACCCGTCGTGCTCACCAGCCCACACTTCGTGGGGAGCGCGGAGGGCGAGGAGCAACTGGAGCGAGTCTACGAGGAGTACTTCCGACGCGTCCGAGCCGCGTATGACGCCGATGGGGCCATCCCGGTGCCGGACAGCTGGCAGGCCGGCTGATGGAAGCGACGAGCGCGACACCCATCGTCATCGACCCTCCGCTGCTGGCCACGGTCGACGTGGTCGTGGTCGGGTCGGGATCGGCCGGATCCACCGCGGCCATCGCGGCCGCGCGTTCCGGCAGCAGCGTGCTGCTCATCGAGAAGCTGCCGTTCCTGGGCGGCACGAGCACCGCGGTCCTGGACACGTTCTATGGGTTCCATACCCCCGGAAGTCGGTCGCTCAAGGTGGTGGGCGGCATCGCCGACGAGGTCGTGAGTGGCCTCGAAGGCCTGGGTCCCGTGATCCGACGTCCGAATACCTTTGGAGCGGGCACGGGCGTGACCTACCACCCCGATCACCTCAAGGTGGTCTGGGAGCGCCTGGCGACCCAGTCGGGTGCGGGCGTACTGCTACATGCCTTCCTGCAGGCCGTGACCGTCCGTGATGGACGCGTCGAGGAAGTGCTCATCGCGACCAAGGCAGGCCTGGCGCGCGTCCGAGGTCGCGTGTTCATCGATGCGTCCGGAGACGCGGACCTGTGCTTCCACGCCGGGTTCGGCTACGAGCTCGCGGGCGACGCCGAGCCGGCGCAGACCTTGACCACGACATTTCGGATGGCGAATGTGGACATGGATCAACGGCGCAGCATCACCAGGGCCACGCTCGAACGGCTCATGGCCGAGGCCGCCACCAGCGGCCGGTACGACCTGCCGCGCCGTGAAGGCTCCGACCATGTGACACCGGTCAGCGGCATGACCGCGACGGTCATGACCCGGCTCGAGTCCTATCGACGGGCGGGCGGCGCCGTCATCAACGCCACCGACCCCGGCTTCCTGACCGAGACCGAGATCGCGGGCCGCCGTCAGGTGCTGGAATACGTTCGATTCCTGGTGGAGCAGGTGCCCGGGTATGGCGATGCCTCGCTGGCCGGCATGTCGACCCAGATCGGCGTTCGCGAGACGCGCCGGGTCTATGGCGACGCGCGGCTGACCCGCGAGGACGTGCTCGGCGCCCGACGTTTCGACGACGAGATCGGGTTGTGCGGGGCGCCCATCGAGGACCATCACGCCGGCGCGGACACGGGTTGGCAGTATCTGCCTGACGGCGAGGTCGTGGGCATCCCGTATCGGACCTTGCTCGTCCGAGACGCCGCCAATGTGCTCGTCGCTGGTCGCTGCTTCTCAGCCACCCACGATGCACACGCCTCCGTACGATCGATGGCCCAGTGCATGGCGATGGGCCAGGCGGCCGGGACCGCGGCCGGGCTTGCGGTGACGACGGGTGCCGATCCTCGGGACCTGCCCGTCGGCGGGCTGAGGGACCGGCTGCGACGTGGCGGGGCGCTGTTGGAGATCGCTGCGACCGCCGCCGCCTAGCCCTACCGTCGACGAGAGGAGGAGCCATGCCCCAAGGCGAAGACGTCCGGCCGTGGTGGCTGGGCGTGGACATCGGCGGTACCCGTACCAAGCTGGGCGTGGTCACGGCCGAGGGCGATGTCCGGCGGTCCGAGGTGTTGGCCACGACGCACGAGCCGTTCGATGTCATCTGGGAGCGGCTGCTCGACTATGCCGGCACGGCCCGGCGCGACGAGGGCGCGGCGGGCATGCGCGGCATCGGTATCGCTGCACCCGGGATCGTCGAGCCAGGCTTCGGCGTCCGCAACCTGCCGGGCAAGGTCCAGGGCATCGAGGACTTCGCCCTGCGCGCCCGTCTGGAGGAGCGCTTCGGCGTGCCTGTCCGATGCGTCAATGACGGAGCCGCAGCAACACTCGCGGAGTGGCGCTTTGGGGCCGCCCGCGGCCACGATGACGTAGTCGGCATGACCATCGGCACCGGGGTCGGTGTCGGCGTCGTCATCGGTGGCCGGCTGCTCGTCTCGCGTCACCTGGGCGCCGGCATCTCGTTCGGACACGCGACCATCGAGACCGGTGGCCGAACCTGCCTGTGCGGCAACATCGGCTGCGCGGAGACGCTCGTGTCGGCCAATGCCGTCGTCGGACGGATGCGTGATGCCGTGGCACGCAAGGTGCCCTCCACCATCACCACGAGCTTCGAGCAGGACCCCGCTGCCATCACCTTCGGGGCGCTCATCGATGCGGTCGAGGCGGGCGACCGGGTGGGGCTGGAAGTCATGGCCGCATTCCAGCGCGACCTCGGTGCCACGGTGGTGACAGCCATCCACGCCTACGATCCGGAGCTCGTGGTGCTCGCTGGGGGCCCGATGGCGGCGGCCGAGCACTTCCTGCCTCAAGTCCAGGCGTATGTGGACAAGTACGCGTTCCGGTTTCCCAAGGACCGGATCGTGCCCGTCGTACGGGCCGAGCGCTCCGACCATGCCGGTGTGCTGGGGGCGGTGGCGCTTGTCATGCAGGCCGATGCTGTCCGAGAACCGGATGTCGACCCGACCCACCCGACCCACCCGACCGACCCGACCCACCCGACCGACCCGAAAGGCGACCCACCATGACCTCCGTTCGCACCGTCCTGGGCGACATCGATGCTGCCAAGCTCGGTGTCACGTACTCCCACGAGCACCTTGTCATCGCCGGCGGCAGGACCGTTGAGCTGTTCCCGGACTTCCGCCTCGACGACGTCGACAAGGCGGTGGCGGAGCTCGAGCCGGCCAAGGTCCTCGGGCTCCGGAGCGTGGTCGATGCGATGCCGGCAGACACGGGGCGGGATGCGCATCTCCTCGCGGAGGTCAGCCGGCGTTCGGGGGTCAATGTCATCGCTCCCACCGGTCTGCATCATCAGCGGTACTACCCCGAGCGCCACTGGAGCAGCGTCCTGACCGCAGACCAGATCGCGGCGTTGTTCGTGGCCGACATCGAGGTGGGCATCGACGCGCTCGACTACGGCAGCCCCGTCGTGCAGCGGACCCCGTACCGGGCAGGTGTCATCAAGGTCGCCGGCTCGACCGGCGGACCTTCGGACCGTGACGCTCGGATCTTCGAAGCCGCAGCGATCGCGCAGCGAGTCACCGGCTGTCCGATCCTGACCCACTGCGAGAACGGCACAGGAGCGATGGAGCAGGTCGAGGTGCTCGCCGCCCATGGGGCTCGCCTGCCGCATGTCGCGCTCTCGCATGTGGACAAGGTCGTCGATCGTGGCTTCCAGCGTGAGCTGTTCGCCCGTGGCGTCGTCGTCGAATACGACCAGGGCTTCCGCTGGAAGGAAGCTCCCAACGGCACGCTCCAGCTCCTGGAATGGGCCGCCGAGGATGGTTGGCTGGGCCAGATCGTGCTGGGCATGGACGCGGCTCGGCAGGGATACTGGACGGCCTACGGGGGCACGCCCGGCATGACCTACCTGCTCGGAGCATTCGCCGCCGCGATGCGTGAGCGGGGTCTCGGGGACGTCGAGCAGGCGATGCTGTTCGTGGACAACCCGGCCCGTGTCTACGGCTTCCTGGAGCCGGACGCCTAGCCCCAGGACCAGCGTTCGCGCGCGAGGGCAGCGGTGAGGACCGGGCCCTGGCCCCACGGCACGTCGAAGCCGCGAGGAACGTGGTGGTAGTGCCGTGGCTCGGTCGAGGAGTAGACCGCCGCTGACACTCCCGTCAGGAGTCCGCGGTCATCCACCGCAGACCATGCCGCCGACCAGGCGCGCTCGGCTGCGGCCGCGAACCGGTCCGGTTCCAGCAATCCCGACGACAGACCGCGGAAGAACGCGGTGGCCATGAACGCGGCCGTGGAGGTCTCGTCCCCGCTCGAGGGCTCGTGGACGACCGCGTGCCAGTGGCCATCATCGCGCTGGTGGGCACGCATCGCCTCCGCGAGCGATGCTGCCGTCGCCGCCAGACGCTCGCGCCCTGCATGGCCATCCGGGACCAGCTCGAGCACGTCCAGCAACCCCAGCAGCGCCCATCCCTGGCCACGGCCCCAGCCCAGGGCATACGCCCGCCCGGTCCGCTCCAGCCAGAAGTGGTGGTAGAGGCTGGTCGCCGGGTCTCGCAGCAGCCTGCCATAGCCCTCCGCCTCGATCAAGGCGGCGTTGGCCCAGCGGTCGTCGCCGGTCAGCTGGGTAAGGTGCGCGTCGAAGGGCGGGTCGAAATGGAGACAGTCGACGTAGATCCCGGCACCCGGGTCTGCCAGGATCGACTCGTCGGCGGACCCCAAGGCGATGTCGCCGTATGGCGCTCGCAGCGAACGGCGCGCATCCTCGAACGTGACCGCGACGCCGGCGATCCGGCGCCGATCCGCGAGGTAGGAGCCGAGCCGGACGGCCGCGGTACGCAGCTCGATATCGCCCGTTTCCCCCACGATCGTGCACAGGGCATGACCTGGAGCGGTGTTGTCATCCGGCCGTCGGGGTTCGTCGTGCGCCGCCCAGCCGCGCAGGAAGCCGCGCGCGAACGCCGCGAATACCGGGTCGCCAAGAAGGTGGGACGCCGCGAGCAGCCCTTCGGAGCCGATGGAGTCGCCATAGAACCAGGCCTGGTACGGGTGCTCGAGCAGCCGCTCGGGACGAGTCGCAGGCGCCCCCGGTCGATCGCTTCAGGCATCTCGTCGCGTGCCCATCGGCGAACGAGTGAGGATGATGCCGCCGACGCTCGCGAGCGTCATCCGTGATCCGGCTATCTGGAGGGCCTGGCCCTCATGGGCGCGCAGCGACGAGCCGAAGCATGGACCGCGTTCGTCGACGTCGCGCACCAGGATCCCAACCATCTGGAGGCACGGCTCCGGTTGCGGGAGCTGGGCCGGCCACGGTCAGGATCGGTCGTCGGTCAGGACCAGGGCCCGTCGAGTCCCGCTGCGGCGATGGCCCGCGCCTCGCTGCCGAACCAGCGCTCGAACAGGTAAAGCGTGAGGTCGATGCCCGAGCTGACGCCGGCTGCCGACAGGATCGCGCCATCATCCACGACCTTCGCGCTGACCACGTCGACAGCCGGGAACTCCGCTCGGAACGCCGGGAGGGCGTGGGTGTGCGTGGTCGCCCTGTGACCGTCGAGGAGTCCGGCTCGACCGAGCAGGAACGCCCCCGTGCACACGGATGCGACGACCGCGGTAGAGGAAGACCGGGTCCGGATGAACGGCAGCAGCTGCGACTCCTGGACGTCGGTTCGCTCGTCGGCCCCCGGTCCGCCGGGCACGATGAGCGCGTCGAGCGGCGGCGCGTCATCGACCCGATATGTCGGCAGCACCCGAAGACCGCCGCGGCAGACGATCTCCGTGCTCGGACCGATCGTCACGACCTCCACGTACGGCTGCCCGGCAGGGTCACGCGTGCCAGAGGAGACCTCGAATGGACCCGCGAAGTCGAGGACCTCGACTTCGTCGAACAGCAGGATGCCCACCAGGGGACGCACGCGGGCGATGCCGATCAGGTCGCTCATGGCGGCCGTTGTCGAGCATCCGTACTGCGTCGCCCGGTCGCGGCGGCTCCACCGATCACCGCTGTCGCGGCGGTCACCAGCCTGCCAAGGGTTAGGCTGATGGTCCAGGATGGACCTGCGGAGGGGATCTGATGGACATACACGGGACACGCCCGGGCATCCCGGCCGCGATCGCAGAGGTCGGCGTGGTGGCTATCGGTCGCCGCCTTGCGGCCGATTCGGTGGCCGCGGTCGCTGATGGCCTTGTTGCCGGTGGCGTTCGAGCCTTCGAGCTGACGCTGGATGAGCCGGGGTCTTCCACGCTGGACGGCATCGCTTCGCTCGCGCGACGCTTCGGCGAGACGGAGCTTCTGGTCGGCGCGGGCACGGTCCTCTCCATCCCTGCCGCAGAGCGGGCCCTCGGCGCTGGTGCCCGGTTCCTGGTCTCGCCCCACCTTGACATCGAGCTGGTGCGCTGGGCCGCCGACCATGGCGTGCCCTGCTTCCCCGGGGCCCTCACGCCGAGCGAGGTCCTCGCGGCATGGCGTGCCGGGGCCGCGGCCGTGAAGCTCTTCCCTGCCTCGGTGGCGGGGATCGCGCTCGTTCGCGAGCTCCAGGGGCCGCTGCCCTTCATCCCGCTGCTGCCCACCGGGGGAGTGACGCTGGAGTCCGCACCGGCCTTCATCGGTGCCGGTGCCACCGGGGTCGGCATGGGCAGCTGGTTGACGGGCGGGGGCGCCTTCGAGAGCGTCGAGCAGCGAGCCGCGATGATCGTGTCCGCGATCGCGGCTGCGCGAGCGGCACACCCCCGTGCTGGAGCGTCGAGTGGCCCGCGGAGCACCGTGGGGCGACCGTGAGGATCACCGACGTCACGACGTATCTCGTGGGCAACGTTTGGAAGAACTGGCTGTTCGTGCGCGTCGATACGGACGAAGGGATCCACGGCGTGGGCGAGGGCACCCTCAATGTCTTCTCGGCGACCGTCCAGGCGGCGATCCATGAGCTGCGCGACGCGTACATCGGGCTGGACCCGAGCCAGACCAAGCTGCTCCTGCAGCGCGTGGTCCGGGACGTCTACTCCGACGGGGGCCAGATCCGATATGGCCGCCGTCTCAGCCATCGAGGTGGCTTGCTGGGACATCCGCGGCAAGGCCGTCGGCAAACCCGTCCACGAGCTGCTCGGCGGGCGGATCCGGGAACGCATCCGCGTCTACGCCAATGGCTGGTATCGCGCTGAGCGAACGCCAGAGGCGTTCGCGGCGCGTGCCCGCGAGGTCGTCGCCAGCGGCTACACTGCGCTCAAGTTCGACCCGTTCGGAGCCGGCTGGCGGGTCCAGGACCGATCCGAGGAGGAGCTCTCGGTCGACATCGTCGCCGCGGTGCGCGAGGCGGTGGGGCCGGGGATCGACCTGATGATCGAGGCGCATTGCCGGTTCGGCGCCTCGACCGCCCTGCGCATCGCGGATCGTCTCGCGGCATATCACCCAGCGTGGCTGGAAGAGCCTGTCGCGCATCATCACCTGGGGTCGATGATCGAGGTGGCGCGACGGTCTCCGATCCCCATCGCGACTGGCGAGAGCCTGACCTCACTGAGCCAGTTCGCGGACCTGCTGTCGCACGACGCGGTGCACATCCTGCAGCCAGAGCCGTTGTACCTGGGTGGCCTGTGGCGGACCCAGCAGCTGGCCGCGATGGCCGACGCGGCCTACGCGGTCATCGCGCCACACAGTGCGCAAGGCCCGATCTGCAGTGCCATCTCGATGCAGCTGGGCGGCAGCGTTCCCAACTTCTACATCCAGGAGTCCTTCGACGAGTTCAACGCACCATGGTCACGCGAGATCGTCGACGACCCAGTGCTACCGACCAGCGGCTACATCGAGGTGTCGACCCGGCCTGGTCTCGGCATCGACCTCGACTGGGAGCGACTCGCCGAGCACCCCTAAAAGCGGCAGCATCAGATCCGCCTGTTCAAGAGCGGCTGGGAGCGCCGCGATGATGACGGCACATCTTCCACGACCACCGACGAGGTCGCCACGTTCACTGCGGCCGCGGTCGACGAAACCTCCGCCTGATCAGGCTCCGGCCGGGGCGTTTGACGTCCCGGCCGCTGGCCACGACACTTGGGCCCGCGTGCGCCTGTAGCTCAGCGGATAGAGCGTCTGCCTCCGGAGCAGAAGGTCGTGAGTTCGAGTCTCGCCAGGCGCGCCACTCCCTTGTCCGCGCTGGGCTGTCGAGCGCCCCGAGCGCGAGCCACGGGCACCCGTTTCGGTGACGCCGTCCGTCTCCGCAGGGCCGAGCGGGCACCCGGATCGCTATCCGGCGGACCCCTGGCCCGACAGCTCAACGGCGCGCTGGAGGACCGTGTCGATCATCGGCGCGGTCAACCGACCCGTGAACGTGTTCTGCTGGCTGGGATGGAAGCAGCCCAGCAGCCGATATCGCCCGACCACTGTCTCCGCGCCGTGACCGAAGCGTGGGCGGCGAGCATGCCCCTTGCCGCCGGGCGCCAGTGCGCGCAGGACACCATCCCATCCCCATGCGCCCAGGCACAGGATGGTCTCGACCGACGGTAGCAGCCCCAGCTCCCGACGCAGGTATGGCAGGCAGCGGTCGCGCTCGTCGGGTGTCGGCTGGTTGCCCGGCGGCGCGCACCGATTGACCGCCGCCAGGTAGGCACCCGTCAGGCGCAGCCCGTCGTCCGCGTGGGTCGAGGTCGGCTGGTTGGCGAACCCGGCACGATGCAGGGCCGCGAACAGGAAGTCGCCCGAGCGGTCGCCGGTGAAGACGCGCCCCGTCCGGTTGCCACCGTGCGCCGCGGGTGCCAGGCCCACGATGAGCAGCCGCGCGCCGGGGTCGCCGAACCCTGGGACCGGACGGCCCCAGTAGACCTCGTCGGCGAACCTCGCCACGCGGTCCCGGGCCACGTCCTCACGCCAGGCCACGAGCCTGGGACATGCCCGGCAGGTCACGATGCTGCCGATCAGGTCGCCGAGGCGGGCGTTCCCCGCCGGCAGGTCCGTCACCCAGCCGGTTCGACCGTCTCGGCGGGCGGCAATCGATAGTCCGCCGCCGCGATCCAGCGCATCAGGACCGCCGCGCGATCGAACGCAGCGGGGGCACCGGCGACCGTGTCGCGAGCCGCGAGCGCGCCCAGCCACTCCTCGGTCGCCTCCTGCCCCACGAATGTCGCTCCCTGCCACTCGTTCCAGCCCGTGGCGATGCGAACCGCAGGGGACCGCAACCAGTCGAGGAACACCGCCTCGTCGGCCGCGCCCGCCAGCGCGCCGACCGGTACCGCGAGGACTGCCCGCACGAGCACGGCGACGCGTGCTGCCGTCGCGTCCGGGAGACCCAGCTCCGTCACGGTCCGGGCGACGGCGGAACCTGCCGCCCATGCGTCATAGACGCCAACGACGGCGCCGGCTGTCGAGGCGCCCACGAGGTCGCCGAGGCTCCCAGCGACAGCCCAGCTCACGAGCGTGGCCCAGCGTGTCCGGTCGGCGCCCACCCAGCGGGCAAGCTCCGGTGCCCCGGGGAGAGCGGCGGCCCCGGCGGCCGATCCCGAGCCGGGCTCAGCCGCACCAGTCGTGTCTGGGGCAGTACTCGTCACGGGGCTCGCCCGCGTCACGCGCGTCCTCGCCGCACCCGCGACACGTCCCGTCCGGACCGTGGACACCACCGCGACCAGCCGCTCCCTGAGCGCCGACTGGACCTTCGTGGCCGAGGTCCCTCGGCCGGCGACCGCGCCGATGGCGCGACCGACCGATGCCAGCGGCTCGTCCAGCGCGTCGCGTGCGGCATCGAGCAAGGTGATCGCGGTCGCGTCGGACGCGGCCAGGCCGGCGCCGGCGACATCCCGCAGCACCTGCGTCAGGAACAGGGCGTCAACGGCCATCCGGGCGGGCTCCAGCAGCTGGTCCCGGAGCGCAGCCTGGAGATCCGGCACGCCCGACAGGCCGATGCGCCACGCGAGCCGTCCCCAGTCGCCTGCGGCATCGTCCCAGACCACCTGGTGATCGAGGAACACGTGGGACTGGTATGCATGGAGGTCGAGCTCGAGCCCCTGCGCATGGATATCACGGCAGTTGCGGAGATGCTCGAGACCCGTGCGGACATCGCGCAGCACCAGGTATGCCGCGGGATCGTCGGGCAGCCCCATGGCCGGCCCCGCCCCCGTCAGCCGCACCCGACCGTCGGCGAAACGGTTGCGATATACCACCAGCGATCGCGCGCCTCGGACATCGTTCGTATAGGCAAACACATCCTCTTCGATCGCGCCGCCGGCGCTCACCGCGTCGAGCATCCGGAATCCATCGGCCGCGGCGAACCTCCATCGCTGGCGGAGCAGGGGGAAGATCTCCCGCTCGTGCCGCGCGACAAGGTCGGCATCCGGACGCTCGTCGAGCATCGCGCGTCGGAACTCCATGCCGTACTTCTCGCCGAAACCTTCGACCTGCCCGTGGCCGAACATGGGCAGCCCGGGCAGGGTCGCGAGCAGCGTGGCCACCCCCAGGTACTTGTCACCCGACCCGAACTGGTCGATGGCCGTGCGCTCATCGGGGTTGTTCATGAAGTTGACATAGCGGCCCAGGATCCGGGGGTCGAACGCCACGGTCTCCCGGATGACGTTCCGATAGCCGGCGTTGTCCTCGTCGCGGAGCATGTGCATGAAGGCGCTGTTGTAGACCCGGTGCATGCCCAGGGTCCGGACGAAGTAGCCCTCGAGCAGCCAGAACGCCTCCGCCAGCAACAGCGTGTCGGGCGCCTCCGCGGCGACCCGGTCGACCACCTCGCGCCAGAACTCGGCGGGCATCGCGGCATCGAACGCCGCCTGGGTCATCGATGACTCGGCACGCGACGGGATCGCGCCGGCGCTCCCCGGCAATGGGTACCAGAGCCGCTGCACGTGCTTCTTCGCGAGCACCATGGCGGCATCGAAGCGGATGACCGGGAAGCGACGTGCCACGTCGATGATGGTCCGGATGACGGCCTCCCGGACGTCGGCCCGGAGGTAGTCCAACTGCGCGGTGTCGTTCCAGGGGAAGCTCGTGCCGTCGTTGCCGTGATAGATGTAGCGGATCGAGCCGCTCCAGCGGTCGACGCGCTTGAACACCACGGCGGCATCCGAGCTGTCCGAGTAGTGATCCTCGAGATAGATGCCGACGCGCTCGTCACGGGAGAGGTTCGGTCCGGTCCAGGAGTACGCGGGAAACGGGGGGTCGGAGCGCTGGACGAAGTAGTCGGGCTGCTCCGTGACCCAGCGGGAGTCGATGCCCATATGATTGGGCACCATGTCCGAGGCAAGCCGGATACCGCGAGCCCAGGCACGGTCGCGCAGGTCCCGCCACGCTTCCTCCCCCCCCAGGTCCACGGCGATCCGGTAATCCATGAGGGAGTAGGCCGAAGCGACCGCCTCGGGGTTCCCCTGGAGCTGCTTGATGCGTTGCGACGCATGGCTCCGCTCCCAGAGGCCGATGAGCCAGAGGCCGTTGAAGCCCCAGTCGCGCAGACGGTCGAGCTCCGCATCAGGGATGCCGTCGAGCGTCCGGATGGCGCGGTCGTACCTTCGCGAGAGCTGATCGAGCCAGACGTAGGTGCTCTTGGCCATGAGCACCAGGCCGGGCATCCAGTCGAGATCCTGGCTAAAGGACTCGGGCTCGCCCTGGGCGCCACTGAAGCCGGACAGCGCGGCCGACTCCACCGTGTCCGCATGCCCACCCATGTGCCCGGTCCAGGCGCGATCCGCCGCGACCTGCTCCTCGGACAGGACATCGAGGCTCCTGGTGAGCCGCGCGAGCAGCTCCATGTCGACGATCTCCGCCCAGTTGTCGCGGATCCATCGCAGCTGACCCGCGAGCGAGTCCGGAGCGTGCCTGGCTGGCTCCAGCAGCCGCTCGACGAGGTCCCGGCCATCGGAGCGGTCGATCTCCTTCGCCGACTGTCTCCGGATCGCCGCGACGAGGCGGGGGTAGTCGGTGTCCGCCAGGTCAGCGTCATCGAACAGGTCGTCGTAGCGCATGAACGCCGGGTTCTGGTTGGCGACCCAGAGCAGCAACAGCTCCTCGGTGGACAGCTGCCGGTTCGGCGCACCCGCGGTCTCCGAGTGCAGGTAGGTTCGAGGCTCGACGCCTTCGACATAGACCGGCCGGGACGGGAAGACCTCTTCGAACGCCACCAGGGCGTCGCCGTGCCCTTTGACCGCGCCTGCGGCGCTGGGCCGGGCCTGGTCGATCGCCCGATGCTGGAGCTCATGGATGAGCGCGATCGCGGCGAGGTCGCCGGCGGTCACCGGACGCCCGGGTCGCGTCCCACCCGCTTGTGCGATGCGCCACGCGACCCGGCGCGACACAGCGCCATCGGCAACTTCGCCCCGGGACGAGAAGTAGCCCTCATCCAGGCCATAGCGGTCACGGGCGACACGGGCGACACGGAACTCCATACCAGAGCCACGATAGCAGCGCCCCGTACCTCTCCTGTCCCCGATCGGTCACCAGCCATTCACGCATGCGGACCACGACCGCGACCATCCCCGAAGCGCTGGGCCGCGTGCGCTCCGCTCGATCCGGGGATGTCTTCGACAGGGAGGGACCCCGGTGATGCGATCTCCGGATACCGCCGCTCGGTCGCCCTCCTGGCCGCGACCCTGCCGGATGTCCTGGCCGCGCCGGATCCTGGGTCCACACCTCGAGCGAACCGGACCCGCGTCTGCCTGACGCCCGACCTGTCCGGACAGCTGCCTCTGGAGCATCGCCGGCCAGTCTGGAGCCGGCGTTCCTAATCTCCGGGGTGGCTGCCGGACCTGATCCGGAATCCGCCCAGGCCGCCGACCGCAGGTCCCCGATGCGCATCCACGGACCGGACGCTGCTCGATGGTGGTCCGTCCTCGAGCGACGCGAGCAGGGCGTCGAGCGCCTCGCCCGGCCCTTCTGCGACCACCTCCACCGACCGGTCGGCGCGGTTGGCGACCCATCCCTCGAGCTCCAGGCGAGCCGCGACCCGCTGCACGAACCAGCGGTAGCCGACGCCCTGGACAGTGCCCCGAATGATCGCGTGGAGTCGCTGTCGAGGCGCGGGGGTACCTGACGTATCGAATGTCATCGGTCGACACTGTGGGGCAGCGGAGCATGCCGCCCGGTGACGCCAACAGCCGTGGCGGGCGACCCACCGCCGACAGGAGCCTCTGTCCGAGGCCAGCGCAACAGCAGCTCATCGAGCACCAGCTCCGGACTGGCGTAGGCATCGATCGCGGCACTCAACCCATCAAGACGGTCGAGGAACAGGGTCAGCTGCCCCGCCTCGACGAGTGGCGCGGCGGACTCGAGCTCTTCCAGGAGGTCCAGTTGGCGGATGCGGGCCCGCGCTCCGCCGACGACGACCGCCAGGTCGCGGCCAACGTCCCGCCAGGTGGCGAGGACTTGCAGCGCTGCGCGCCGACGCTCCGCGGGTGGTGGTCGTCGTGCTGCAGGTCGGGCGGTGGCTGCGTTCGCCGGGGAGCGGCGTCGCAGGGGTCGGGGTGGAGCCTCCGCGTCATCGGTAGGGTCATCCCACGCGATCCCGCCGCTGAGCGCCGCGTCCAGCGCCGCGCCATCGGCCATCAAGCTGCTGGCGGCATCCAGACGTGTGCGCCGGTCCGTGCCCAGAAGATCGGCGATCTGGCGTGCCATCCGGTCGCGGATGAGCGCCGCGTCAGGCGAACGCGAAAGCGCGACCCCAACGCCGGGCAGGCCTCCGGATGCGGCCGCCAGTCCGGCTGCACGGGACGCATCAGCGAGTCCCCGGTCGACGAGCAGGGTGGTGATCTCGCGCACCGGCACCGGGCCTAATCGGAATCGCGCGGATCGACTGGCGACGGTGGGCAGGATGGTCGCTGGGTCGTCCGCGCAGAGCACGATGCACGCCTCGCCCACGGGCTCCTCGAGCGTCTTGAGGAGCGCGTTCTGGGCATCGGGGTTCAGCCGATGGGCCGACTCCACGATGGCGACGCGAACGCGCCCCTCCATGGGCAGCAGCGCCAGGTCCGTGACGAGCGCCTGGACCTGGCCGATGCGGATCTGGCCTCCGGCACCTTCCGGCTGGAGGCGATGGAGATCAGGGTGGTTGCCGTGCTCCACCTTTCGGCAGGCGGCGCACAGACGACATGGCCTCGTGGCGGGCTCCGGTGCCAGGCACAGGAGCCCTGCCGCCAGGTCCATGGCGAGGGTGGTCTTGCCCACGGCCCGGGGACCGATGAGCAGGATCGCATGAGGTGCCCGACCACGCGTGATGGCGCGACGGACAGCCGCAAGGGCCAGTGGGTGACCGCGGGTCAGCAGCCTCCCACTGGTCGCCGGCTCGGAGTCCTGGTCAGCCTTCACCCGTCTCGGACGTGGCGGCCTTGGTCGTCCGCCGACGCGTCGCCTTGGGAGCCGGCGCCTCGTCGGCCGCGGTGGCCGGCGCGGCGGCCGCGGCCGCCTTGGTCCGGGACTTCGCGGGTGCCTTGACGGGTGCCTCGGCGACCGGGGTCGCCGATGCGCCTGCGGCAGGCTTGGCGCTCGTGGCCCTGGTCCGTGACTTCGCGGGTGCCTTGGCCGGTGCCTCGCTCACCGTGGCGTCCGCTGCGACCGGGGTCGCCGCTGCGGCTGCGGCAGGCTTGGCGCTCGTGGCCCTGGTCCGCGACTTCGCGGGTGCCTTGGCCGGTGCCTCGCTCACCATGGCGTCAGCGGCGACCGCGGTCGCCGCTGCGGCTGGCTTGGCCGCCCGACGCGACCGGCCCGTGGCGGGCACGCTCGCTGCCGGTTCCCCGGCCGAGGGCTGGCTGGCTGACTGGGGACGCGGCGCCGGTTGCTTGCGGGCCAGCTCGGCACGCAGCATCTCCTGGACGTCCGCGGGCACCTCGCTCCATGGTTCGGCCGACGCAGCCGGACGCTCGGTGCGCTCGAAACGCTCGCGCGGTTCCGGGCTAGCCGGTCGTGGCTGCCGTGGGGCTTGCGCCTGGCCGCGGTTGGCGTGCGCCGGCTGGCCACCACGGTTGCGGTCCGGCTGGCGATCGGAGCGGTTGCCGCCCGAGTTACCGCCAAAGCCGCCCGTGCTGGGGCTGCCGGTCCGGCCATAGCGCTCCCGATCCACGGCCGCGCGATATCCGGCACCACCACCGGCCGCTCCCCGGTTGCCCGGTGCGCCACCGCGGTTGCCCGGCCGCTGGCCGCCTCGAGCACGACCTTGCTGGCGTCGTTCGGCGAGCAGGTACTCGGGGATCTCGGGCTCGTCGTCGTAGGCCTCCTGGTCATCAAGCGGTGCGCTGACGGTCGCAGCCGGGGCCACCCCCAGCTGGGTCTCCCAGACCGATCCGAACGTGGAGTGCTGCGGCAGCGTCGCGACCTCCTCGTCGAGGAACTCGTCCTCGAGGTCGGGGTCGATGACCTCGACCGGCTCGCGAGGGGCTCGCGGCGTGCGGACCTCCGCGGCCAGCACTGGCTCGCGGACCTCCCCCTGCTCGCCGGGCTCGCCCGTATCGACCTCACCCTCACCCTCACCGCGACGCCCGCGGCCACGCCCGCGGCCACCCCTGCGGCGACGGCGCCGACGTGCTTCGCCCTCGCCCTCGGTCTCGCCACCCTCGGCGGGTACGGCACCCTCCGCATCAGGCGCGATCGCTGCGATCTCGGTGAACTCCTCGTCGTCCATGTCCACGTCGAAGTCCTCGACGTCGGCATCGGCCGCGACACGGGACAGGCGCTCACCAGGGAGCACCACGATGGCGGCGCCACCCGGGACCGTGCTGGCCTCGACCGGGGTCGGGCGTGGAGCCCGCGGCGGCCGGTCGGCACGGTCGCTCCGGTCGGGGCGCTCACCCCGCTCGGGTCGATCGGGTCGCTCACCGCGGCGGCCCTCGCCGCGCCGGCGACGCACGCCGTTGTCGGTCTCCTTCTCGGGCACGGCGGTCATCGAGAGGTCGTCCTCGGACGCCACGCGGCGGCCGCTGCGCTCACCCTTCTCGACCCGGGCCAGCTGCGAGATGTCCGTGAACACATCGGCGACCTCGATGAGGTCACTACTGGTATTGCCCCGGAAGCTCACGACCTCGACCCGGACGCCGAGCTGCTGGACGGCGCGGATGGCGGGCGCGAAATCGCCGTCACCCGAGACAACGACCGCGATGTCGATGTGCTGGGCCATGCGCATCATGTCCACCACGAGCTCGATGTCCAGGTTCGCCTTGATGCGCCCGTCACCGTACTTGCGGATGTCCTTGCTCACGACCTTGTAGCCGCTCCGGCCAAGGAAGGCATGGAACTGGCGCTGGTTCTCGTTCTCCGGATCCAGCCCGGTGTAGGCATACGCCCGGACGAAGTCGCGTCCGGCGGTCGATGCCTTGAGGAGGGTGACGTAGTCGATATCTACGCCGGCGGCCTTGGCCGCATAGAAGATGTTCGCGACGTCCACGAAGACGGCGACGTTCTTGCTCACGCAGGACTCCTGTGCGCTGCGATGGCGAGCCTCCGCCGCTGGCGGAGCTCGCGCGGATCGGTCCGAAGCCGGGCTCGAAGACCTTGAGGGTGGTGTTCCACGAACGCAGGCATGCCTCTGTGGCTCCGGTGGGCGCTCCGATGGAGCGCACCTGACGACGTCCCGGGCAGCCGCGGCTCCGCCTGATCCAGGGTTGGCGACCCGCTCGCCTGATGGGCCTCGGCGACGCTCCGAGCGCGCCGCACCGGGTGATCGCAGGACCCTGGGAGGATCTCTGCCCGCACACGCCCCGGGGCACTCGGACATCTTGCATTCGAGACGTCGGTGACTATCATACGCGAACGCGTCGGTAGCCACGCGAACACCCAGGTCGTTCGTGTCCAGTCCGGCATCCCACCGGGACCAGGAGGAGGTCCGAGGGCATGGCCCCTTGCGGGTCATGACTTCGGTAACCCCTTGGACCGCTCTCGGGATGCGCCGGTCGGGACACGCGACTGCCGGCGGCTCGTCCGTGGTTGACCTGACTGACCAGGGATATCAGGAGGAAAGAGGGACTCATGAAGTTGAGGAATCTTGGCGTGCTGGGCGCGGCTGGGCTGCTCGCAGTCACCGCCGCCGTCCCCGCGTTCGCTCAGGACAATACGTTGATCATCGGTGTCGACCTGCCCCTGTCGGGTGGTGAGGTCGTCAACGGCCAGCCGACGCTGAACGGCGTCCAACTCGCGGTCGACCAGGCCAACGCGGCCGGCGGCATCGGTGGCTTCATGCTCAAGGTCGACGCAAAGGACGACGCTGTCAACGGCGCGCACGACCCCAACCAGGGCGCCCAGAACGTCAACGCACTGGTCGCTGACCCCTCGGTCATCGCGATGGTCGGGCCCTTCAACTCGAATGTCGCGCGTGCCGAGATCCCGGTCACCAATGACGCGGGCCTTCCGCAATGCAGCCCGTCGAACACCGGCACCGACCTGACCCAGGATGGCTCTGACAAGTACCGCTCGTCGGACCCGGCGAAGTCGGCCGTTCGCAACTATTTCCGCACCGCCACGCCGGACAACATCCAGGGTCTCGGCCTGGCGCAGTACGCCTACAACGATCTGGGCGCGAGGAACGCCTACGTCGTCGACGACCAGGAGGCGTTCGGTATCGGTGTCGCTGACAGCTTTACCAAGGGCTTCACCGACCTGGGCGGCACGATCGCCAAGCGCGACGGCAACGACTGGACGACGAACAAGTCCTTCACCTCCCTGCTGACGTCGGTCGCGGGTCTCACCCCGGCTATCGACGTGGTGTTCTTCGGTGGTACCCAGGTCACCGGTGGCGGCCAGCTCCGGAAGGACATGGGCGCGGCAACCATGCTGAACGTGCCGATGGTCGGACCTGACGGCATCACCGACCTCGCGGCCGGAGGGGTGGATGGTTCGTTCATCACCCTCGCGGGTCTCGAGAACTCGGACAAGGTGTTCGGCTCGGTGGCCGGTGTGCATGACCTGCCGAACCCGGGGACGTTCACCGCGGACTACACCGCTGCGTTCGGGAACCCACCCGGTGCGTACAGCGCGCTCGCATTCGCGTGCACCGAGATCATCCTCCAGTCCCTCGACGCGGCCATCAAGAGCGGCATCACGGATCCTGCAGCACTTCGCGAGGGAGTCCGCGCGGCCGTCTTCGCGGGCAACCCGTTCGACACCCTGCTGGGCCCCTTGACAGTCGACGCCAACGGTGACTCGGGCACCTGGCTGTCGTTCTACAAGACCGATCCGACCGCCGAGGGCGGCAAGGGCGGCTGGGTGTTCGTCAAGCAGCAGAACTTCGCACCCAACGCGAACGAAGCGGGGGCGTCCATGGCTCCGGCCTCTACGGCACCCTGACGACCTGACCATCGACCGAGGCCGGGGAGCACGCGCTCCCCGGCCTCGTCATAACCGGCAGGTAGCCGCAGCACGACCTGACCGGACGGGGAGGCCGGACGCTTGGACTCGCAGACCGTGGCGACGCTCACCGCGCAGTTCTTCAACGCGCTCACCATCGGTGCCATCTACGCGCTCATCGCGCTGGGATACACGATGGTCTACGGCATCATCGAGCTCATCAACTTCGCCCATGGCGACGTGTTCATGGTCGGCGCCTTCATGTCCTTCGTGGTCATCACGAGCATGGGCTTCACGGGGCCGATCCGCGATCCGTTGCAGCTGGCCAGCGTGCTGCTCATCACCTTCGCCATCGTCATGCCTCTCATGGGCCTGCTTGGCGTGGGGATCGAGCGTTTCGCGTATCGGCCGCTCCGGAACGCACCACGTCTGGCACCGCTCATCACGGCCATCGGCGTGTCGTTCATCCTTCAGAACGTCATCCAGGTGCTGTTCGGCCCATCGCCGAAGTCGGTGCCCCAGATCTTTCCCGTTGACGCGAAGTTCACGCTGCTGGGCGCGAATGTCGAGTGGCTGAGCGTGTTCGTGTTCCTTGTGACCGTCACATTCACCCTGGGTCTGCACTTCTTCGTGAGCCGGTCCCGACTCGGACGAGCGATGAGAGCGACGGCCCAGGATCGACAGGCGGCGCAGCTCATGGGTGTCAATATCAATACCACCATCGCGCTGACGTTCCTGCTCGGCTCCGCGCTCGCTGGCGCCGCCGGCATCGTCTATGGCCTCTACTTCGGGACCATCGAGTTCACGCTCGGATTCAGCGCCGGCCTGAAGGCCTTCACGGCAGCCGTCCTCGGTGGCATCGGCAATCTCGCCGGCGCGGTGCTCGGTGGCTTCCTCATCGGCTTCATCGAGGTCATCACGGTCCAATTGGGCTACGCCCGCTGGAGCGAAGCCGTCGTCTTCGGTGTGCTCATCATCGTGCTGGTATTCCGTCCGACCGGTCTCCTGGGCCAGGAAGTGGGTGAGCGGGCATGACGTCACAGGCAACTGTCGCTCGCGGCAAGGCGCAGAACCCCCGCCGGTTCGACCCGGTCCGCCACTTCTCCCAGCGCCATCGTTCCATCACCATCATCGTGGGTATGGCGCTGGTCACCGCCATCCTGCCCTTCATCGCGGTGCTGCCACCGTTCTCGCTCATGGCCCGCCAGACCATCTGGATCGACAGCTTCGCGACGACTGGCATCTTCGTGTTGTTGGCCATGGGCCTCAACATCGTGGTCGGCATGGCGGGCCTGCTTGACCTGGGGTATGCCGCATTCTTTGCCATCGGCGCCTACGCCTACGCCTACGGCGCATCCAGCTTCACCGGGTTGCACATCCCGTTCTGGGTCGTGCTGCCGGCGGGTGCCGTGGTCGCCGCCGTGTTCGGCATCCTCCTCGGCGCGCCGACCCTGCGGTTGCGGGGTGACTACCTCGCCATCGTGACCCTGGGCTTCGGTGAGATCGTGCCCCTGGTCTTCAAGAACGCCTCCCAGTGGACCCGCGGCGTCGATGGCATCGGCGGGATGGATCGACCCAGCCTGCCCGGCCTGGTCTTCGGCGCGACCAGCCCGGTCGCCTACTACCTGGTCATGGCGGTGATCATCACCGTGGTGATGATCCTCATCTACCGTATCGAGTTCTCGCGCCTTGGTCGCTCCTGGCAGGCGATCCGGGAGGACGAGCTCGCGGCGGCCAGCAACGGTATCAATACGGTCACGACCAAGCTTTTGGCATTCGCTCTCGGCGCCAGTACGGCCGGTCTCGCGGGCGTATTCGGCGCTTCCAAGCTGGTGTTCGTGTCACCCGACCAGTTCCTGTTCGCGGTGTCCTTCACCGTGCTGGCCATGGTCGTGCTGGGTGGCATGGGCAATACCTGGGGCGTCGCGGCGGGCGCCTTCCTCATCTACGAGATCCAGACGGTGGTGCTCAAGCAGCTCAACACCATGTTCGACAGCTTTCATGTGCCCATCCTCTCGGACATCAACTTCCAGCAGTACCAGTTCCTGCTCTATGGCCTCGCCCTGGTGGGCATGATGCTGCTCCGACCCGAGGGTCTGTTCCCGAACCGTCGGAGGGCGCGCGAGTTGCACGTGGTGGACGAACCGCTGGGCGCCGACATCGAAGGGGCGGATCCCGAGGGTCCCCTCGGCCGTGGTGGCTACGAGTGAGCGGCGAGATGGAGGCCCCTGTCTCGCCGGCCGGGCTGGGGGGCACGCCTTCCGCTTCGGAGATCCTCATGGAGGCGAGATCCATCACCAAGCGCTTCGGTGGCCTGGTGGCGGTCAACAACGCCAACCTGGTCATCCCCAAGGGCTCCATCATCAGCCTCATCGGCCCGAATGGCGCCGGTAAGACCACGTTCTTCAACGTCCTGGCTGGCATCCTCGATCCCAGCTCGGGCGAGATCGAGTTCAATGGCCGGCGCGTGATCGCTCGGCCGGAGAAAGGCTGGCTGGAGCCGTTCCTCTGGCTCGGTCCTGCGGTCATCGTGTTCGTGCTTGGCTTGATCATCTGGACCGCCGTCGATCCAGGCAACGCTGAGGCGGGCCTGCTGGTCGTGACCATCTCCATGGGGGTGCTGATCGTCAGCCTGCTGACCGCGATCATCCGACCGCCCTGGTACGACCGCATCCTGACCCGATTCGGGGTGTTCAAGACGGCAAGGCCCAACGACATGGTCCAGGCGGGAATCGGGCGCACGTTCCAGAACATCCGATTGTTCCAGAATATGACCGTGCTCGAGAACGTGATGGTCGGGATGCATATCAAGCTCCACAGCAACCTTGTCGATGCCGTGTTGTCGAGTCGACGTCAAGGTCACGAAGAGGAAGCCGCCCGCGAGCGGGCCCGTGAGTTGCTCGGCCTCGTCGGGCTTCGGGGCCGTGATGACGTCACCGCGCGGAATTTGCCGTACGGCGACCAGCGACGCCTGGAGATCGCGCGGGCGCTCGGCAGCGACCCGATGCTGCTGCTGCTCGACGAGCCGACCGCCGGCATGAACCCCAATGAGACCGAAGAGATGCGACACCTGATCGCGAAGCTGCGCGGCGAGCTGGGCCTGACCATCCTGCTCATCGAACATGACATGCGCGTCGTCATGGGCGTGAGCGACCGGATCACGGTGCTCGACCACGGCGAGCCGATCGCGGAGGGCACGCCCGAGGAGGTACGCGCGAACCCACGGGTCATCGAGGCGTACCTGGGGGCGCCTGCCACATGACCGGCGCGACTGCGGTAACGCCGCCGGTGGATGTGGGCGACTCGGACGACCTCCTGCTCAGACTCGACGACGTCAACACCTTCTACGGCCGGATCCATGCGCTCCAGGGCATCAGCCTGACCGTGAACCGGGGCGAGATCGTGACACTGCTCGGCTCCAATGGAGCCGGCAAGACCACGACCCTGAAGACCATCAGTGGGCTGTTGCACCCGAAGACGGGCTCGGTCACATTCGACGGTCAGGACATCAGCCGCACCGCCGCACACCGCCTCGTTAGCCGAGGTATCGGACACGCGCCGGAGGGGCGTCGGATCTTCTCCCGCATGACCGTCTACGAGAACCTGCAGATGGGCGGGTTCACGCGTACGGCGGCCGAGCGTGTCGAGGACACCGAACGCGCCTTGACGCTGTTTCCGCGACTCCGCGAGCGCCTGACGCAGAAGGGCGGCTCCCTGTCGGGTGGTGAGCAGCAGATGCTCGCCATCGGCCGGGCATTGATGTCCCGGCCGCGCCTGCTGCTGCTCGATGAGCCATCGCTTGGCCTGTCACCGATCCTGGTGCAGCAGATCTTCTCGCTCATCACCGAGATCAACAGGCAGGGCATCACCATCCTGCTCGTGGAACAGAACGCCATGCAGGCCCTCGCTATCGCCCATCGGGGCTATGTGCTCCAGACCGGCAAGGTCCTGCTGGCGGACTCGGCTGCTGCCTTGTCATCGAACGAGGACGTGCGAAAGGCCTACCTCGGCGAGATCTAACCGACCCGTGGCTCCGGGTCCCGTGGCGGACGGGTGCTTCAGGTGTCCAGGAACCGCCGCAGGAACTGACGGGTGGCCTCTTCCCGGGGCTCGTTGAGCACCTGCTCGGGTGGCCCCTCCTCGACGACCACGCCGCCCTCCATGAACAGCACCCGGTCGGCAGCCTCGCGGCAGAACTGCATCTCATGCGACACGACGATCATGGTCGAGCCCTCGTGGGCGAGTGTCTCCATGACCAGCAGCACCTCGCCCACCAGCTCCGGGTCGAGCGCGCTCGTGGGCTCGTCGAACATGAGCACCTGAGGGTCCATCGACAGTGCCCGGGCGATGGCCACGCGCTGCTTCTGGCCTCCCGACAGTCGTGACGGGTACTCGTCGCGCTTGTGGAGCATCTGAACCTTGTCCAAGTACCGCTCGGCGGTCGCGACCGCCTGGTCGCGGGCAACGCCTTTCACCTTCGTGGGCCCCTCGATGCAGTTCTGGAGCACCGTCATGTGCGGGAAGAGGTTGAAGTCCTGGAACACCATGCCGGCCTGCAGCCGCAGTCTCCTGATCTGCTCCCGATGCGCCCGGTCGCGGGTGTTCAACGGATCCGCGTTCACGGTGATGTCCCCGATGCGCACTGAGCCGACGGTGGGCTCCTCCAGGAAGTTCATGCACCGGAGCATCGTGGTCTTGCCGCTGCCTGATCGACCGATGAGCATCACGGTCTCGTGCTGGCGCACATCCATGCTCACGCCTCGCAGCACATGGTTCTCCCCGAAGTACTTCTCGATGCCGGCGGCGGAGACGACGACGTCACCCAGCTGCATCAGCGGTCGCTCCGGGCCATGCGCCGTTCGAGGCGCTGCTCAAGGTATGAGAAGAAGAGGGTCAGGATCCAGTAGACGACCGCGGCGAACAGCGACGCCTCCATGATATTGATGGTTTGCCTTCCGGCCGACTGGGCTCGGAACAGCAGCTCCTGGATGCCGATGACGATGACCAGCGAGGTGTCCTTGATCATCGCGATGAAGTCGTTGCCGATGGCAGGGATGACGATCCGGACGGCCTGGGGCATGACGATGCGACGCATGATGAGTCGCTCGGGCATCCCCAGCGCCTGCGCCGCCTCGCGCTGTCCGCGTGGCACCGCCTGGATGCCGGCGCGGAAGATCTCGGTCATGTACGCGCCGTAGTTGACGCCGAGCGCGATGACTCCGGCCCAGAACAGGGGCAACACCAGTCCCAGCTCGGCCAGGCCGAACGCCCACACGAAGATCTGGACCAGCAGCGGAGTGCCCCGGATGAGTGACACGTAGAGCGAGGCGATGCCGTTGGCGACCGGGTTGGGCGACAGCCGCCCGAGCGCACCGAGGACCGCAAGCACGCAGGCAAGCAGGATGGAGCAGACCGTGAGCTCGATGGTCACCTCTGCCCCCGCCAGGATGAACTGCCACCACTTGGCCAGGAACGCCCAGTCGAACCGGGTCGTGAGGGCGAGCACGATGCCCGCGATGAGGACGAACCAGGTCGCCCCGAAGATCAGCTGGTAGCTCAGCTTGCGGCGACGTTGCGCTGCGGCGATGGCCTCCACGATGGGCGCTGGGGATACCACCGCTCCCGATCCCTCGATCGCTGCCATACGACCTCCTCCACAGGGACGAATCAGGAACGGGGCCGCCTGAAGGCGACCCCGTTCGTTATCGGTGCCGGGTCCGGCGACCGGTTACTGGGCGGTGACCCGGTCCTTGCCGTCGAACCACTTCTTGGAGAGCGTCAGCAGCGTGCCGTCGTCTCGCATCTGGCCGATGATCGCGTCGACCGAAGCGACCAAGGAGGCGTTGTCGGGCACGGTGTTGTCGAACGCCACGCCAAGCGACTCGAAGAAGACGGGGTCGCCGACCTCGACCATGGGTGTGCCGTTCTTGATGGCGTCCTCGACGGTATCCGCACTGGACAGCCAGCCGGTGAAGTCAGCGCGACCCGACTGCACGTTCTGGGCACACACCTGGTCGGTGTCGAGCGGGAAGGCGGTCGCTCCAGCGGGTGGTGTGGCCGGCGGCGGCGCGTCAACGAGCTTCAAGGAGCCTTCCAGCCACTGCTGGTACGTCGTCGCGGCCCCAACGCAGATCTTCTGGTTGGCGAAGCCGTCGACCGTGGTGATGCCCGATGCCGTCGTGGCGGCGAACTGTGCTGGGTTGTAGGCATACGGCCGGGTGAAGTCGAGGACCTCCTTGCGCGCCTCGGTGATCGTCACCGAACCGACGCTCATGTCCCACCGGTCGTTCCAGCCGCCAGCGACGACCAGGTCGAAGCTGGGGATCTCGAACTTTACGGTCACGCCGAGTCGCTTCGCGATCTCCGTCGCGACGTCGACGTTGAAGCCCGTGAACGAGCCATCAGGGTTCTGCATGGAATAGGGCGCGTAGTTGGGCTCGATGCTCACCCGGATCACGCCGGCTTCCTTGATCTTCGCCAGCAAGTCGTTCGAGACGGCGATGCTGGGAGCGACCGAGGGCACAGCGGACGGCACCACGGTGGGCGCGATCGTTGGTGCGACGGTGGGTGCCAGGGTGGGCGCGACGGTGGGTGCGAGCGTCGGGGCCACGCTCGGAGCGACCGTTGGTGCCAGCGTCGGGGCCACGGTCGGAGCGACCGTTGGTGCCAGCGTCGGGGCCACGGTCGGAGCGACCGTTGGTGCCAGCGTCGGGGCCACGGTGGGCGCGAGCGTCGGGGCGACGGTCGGCGCCAGGGTCGGGGCGACGGTGGGTGCGACGCGTCGGGGCGACGGTCGGCGCCAGGGTCGGGGCGACGGTGGGTGCGACGGTGGGCGCGAGCGTCGGGGCGACGGTCGGCGCCAGGGTCGGGGCGACGGTGGGCGCGAGCGTCGGGGCGACGGTCGGCGCCAGGGTCGGGGCGACGGTCGGCGCCAGGGTCGGTGCGACGGTGGGCGCGAGCGTCGGGGCGACGGTCGGCGCCAGGGTCGGGGCGACGGTCGGCGCCAGGGTCGGTGCGACGGTGGGCGCGAGCGTCGGGGCGACGGTCGGCGCCAGGGTCGGTGCGACGGTGGGCGCGAGCGTCGGGGCGACGGTCGGCGCCAGGGTCGGTGCGACGGTGGGCGCGAGCGTCGGGGCCACGGTCGGAGCGAGCGTCGGGGCGACGGTCGGCGCCAGGGTCGGTGCGACGGTGGGCGCGAGCGTCGGGGCGACGGTCGGCGCCAGGGTCGGCGACGCGACGACCGGCTGGCTGGCGACGGCAGTCGTCGGTGCCACGCTCGCAGCCGCACTCGGCGTCGGTGCAGGCGTGGCCGGCTTCGGCGTCGGGGCACTACTGGCGCACGCCGCAACCACGAGCGTGGTGGCCAGCAGCACCGAGGTGAGGAGCGCAGGACGGCTCCGTCGGATCATCGGTTCCTCCCAGTGTCTGAAGAAGCGCACGGCATCGTCAATCCTCCCACGACACATGACGCCGGCAAGGTGGGTTCTACCACGCCTGAGCGCGCGAGGCAACATCGCGCCCGTGTCGATCGGGGTACGGACCATCCAGAAGGGCTGTCACCCGCCGGCGGGACGCAAGATGGGTCGCCCGATCAGAGCCGGACGGCTTCATCCAGCCGCGGCACGATCGCCGTCCAATCCAGCTCGTCCTCGATGCGGCTGGCCAGGGTGCGCGCCGGTCCCATCTCGCCGTGGACCACGAAGACGCCCTTCGGCCGTCGTGTGGCCGTCCGGAGCCACGTCAGCAACTCGTTCGCATCGGCATGGACGCTGAACGAGGGGAGGTTGACGACCTCCGCTCGGACCCGCACGTACTGGCCCAGCATCTTCAGCTCTCGCGCGCCTCCCAGGAGGGCACGACCGCGCGTCCCGTCCGCCTGATAGCCCACGAGCACGACCGAGCTTTCAGGCTCCGCGAGGTATCGCGCAAGGTGGTGCACCACGCGGCCACCGGTGGCCATGCCGCTGGCCGAGATGATGATCTTGGGCTCGTCGGAAACGGTCAGCCGCTTGGACGCCTCGGCGTCGCGGACCTCGATGATGCGGTCATCGAGGAATGGCGTCAGATCGTCGAGGACCTCGGGTCGGAACTCCGACGATCGGCCCGCGATCGCCGCGCGATAGGCATGGAGCGAACCGAGCGCCATCGGACTATCCACGTATACCGGCACCGCCGGAAGCTCCCCACGATCGGCCAGCGTTCCCAGGTGGTGGAGCAGGACTTCGGTCCGGTCCACGGCGAATGCCGGGATGACCACGGTCCCCCGACGCGCGATGGTGCGCGCGATGACATCACGGAGGTGATCGAGGGCAAGCGTGTCATCGTGGGTGCGGTCGCCGTAGGTGCTCTCGACCACGATCCAGTCGGCGTCGCCGATGGGCTCGGGACCGAGCAGCAGCGGGTGGCTCGGACGTCCCAGATCACCGCTGAACACGATGGAGGTGCCGCCCAGGTTCAGATGGGCGATCGACGAGCCAAGGATATGACCGGCACGGGCCAGTATCGCGACGATGCCGGTCGCGATCTGGCGTTGTTCGCCCAGCTCCAGCGGCCGGAATAACGGCAGCGTCCCGGCGACATCGGCCGTGTCGTACAGGGGCAGCGCCGGCCGGTGTTTGGAGTAGCCCTCATCGTTGGCGTGCCGCGCCTCCTCCTCCTGGAGGTGGGCGGAGTCGGGCAGGATGATGGACGCAAGGGCGAGCGTGCCGCTCGTGGCATGGATGGGACCCTCGAACCCATCCGCATGGATGCGGGGCAGGTAGCCACAGTGGTCGAGGTGTGCGTGGGTCAGCACGACCGACGAGAGGGCGCGGACGTCGACCGGGATCGGCTGCCAATTCCGGAGCCGCAGCTCCTTGCCACCCTGGAACATGCCGCAGTCAACCATCACCTGCGAGCCTTCATGGTCGAGCAGGTACTTGCTGCCGGTCACGGTGCGAGCCCCACCCAGGAACCGGATGACCGCCATGTCGGACCCCTTGTGCGGTGTCGGGACTACTTCCGGCGACGGGGTCGGAAGGTGGTCATCTGGCGATGACCGTCGGAGGAACGGGAAGAGCTCTCCGTGCCGACGATCTCCCCGGCACCCCAGACGACGAGGATGGTGCCGAGGATGCCCAACCACATACCTAGCACGTCGAGCGGCGGGAGCAGCTTGAGCACGCCTCCCGAGAACAGCTGCGCCAACTGGAGCAGCGTGCCGATGACCATGAGCGTCGCCAGCAGCACGAAGCTCAGCCATCGATCCAGGCTGGACCGGCCACTGGCCGAGGCATACGGCAGGATGAGCAGCGCCAGCAGGGCGATGGCGGCGATGAACATGAGGATGCCCGCGCCATCGAATGCGTTGGCGGTCGCGACCGGAAGCCCAACGTCCCCGCCAGCGAACGTCCAGGGCAGGAAGGCCGCCACGACCGCGATCACCGCGCCGATGGCCACGAGCGTCCGCCCCCGACCCATCCCGCGCCTCATGGCTCGCCGTAGACCTCCGGCCGGAGCACGCCGATGAAGGGGAGGTTCCGGTAGTACTCCCCATAGTCCAGGCCGTAGCCGATGACGAAGCGATCAGGGATGGAGAAGCCCCGATAGTCGATGTCGATCTCCACGAGCCTACGCGCCGGCTTGTCCAGCAGCGCGCAGATGCGCAGGCTGCGGGGGTTCTTGCCACGCAGGTAGCGGAGCAGGTAGTTGAGCGTCAGGCCTGTGTCGATGATGTCCTCGACGATGAGCACATCCTTGCCCTCGATGGACGCCGAAAGGTCCTTGAGGATGCGCACGAGGCCCGAGGTCTCGGTGACCGCGCCACCGTACGAGGAGACCTCCATGAGATCGATGGTCAAGGGCACGGTGATGGCTCGCATGAGGTCGGCCATGAACGGCAGTGACCCCTTGAGCACGCTCACCAGCGTCAGGGGTCGGTCGGCGTAGTCTCGCGAGAGCTGAGCACCGAGCTCTGCGACCTTCAGCCGCAGCTGGTCCTCCGGTACGAGGACTTCCGCGACGTCATCGACCAGGTTCGGGGTGCGCATGACTCGGGGCTGCCTCCGGCATCAGTGGTTCGAGATCGTGGTCTGGGACGGTCACTGCGTCCTCGGATCGTGCCATGTCTGGGGGCGACGCGCCCACCAGGTCGGCTTCGGCCTCTCGGGTGACCTGGCCGTCCGTGCCGATGAGCGAGGCCGCTATGTCCAGGCGGCCGTACTTGAGCATCAGGGCCCGGAAGTCGCGGGCGTAGAGGAGCTTCAGCCGCAGCATCGGGTACAGCTCGCGCATCCGTCGGAGCTTCCGGTTCTTCTTGCGCACCAGGCTCTGGCGAAGGGTCGTGAGCTCCACCCACAGGTCGATGTCCGGCAGGTAGAAGTCTGGCGAGAAGCTCTCCACCACCTGCCCATCGAGGTTCCACAGCACCGGGAACGTGCGCGGCTCGTACTCCCAGCGGACGCGGTAGAAGTCAAGGATGCGGGCCAGCTCCGCCTCGCTGGCGTGCGCGAAACGGGGGCCATCGGGCGTCCCTTCGCGATGCCGCCGACCGCGCGCGATCGCCGGCATCGCGCTCGTGGGAGGGGTAGCTGGATGCTCACCGGCTGCGTCTGACCCGATGATCGCGGCGGCACCCGTGACGGGAGGCAGGTCCATGCCCGAGACACCGGCGTCGACCATCACGCTCACGTCTGCGATCCGGCGTCGAGGTGTGCGAGCAGGTCGGTCGCATCCCCGGCGAAGTCCCGCAGCACCAGGTGCATGTCCAGGACGTCATCGGCGGTCACTGGTGGCGCCGCCTCCACTGGCCGCCCATCGGGGATGATCTGGATGAGGTCACCCGCATCGGCCTGGGGCACGTCATCCTCGTCCAGCTCCACGGTCACGATGGCGACCGCCTGCGAGGCGCAGCCGGCGCACACGAGGTCCACGAAGTAGAGGCCGTCCCGCTCCGCCAGCAGGCGGATGCGCCCCGTCTCGTACGGCTGGCCGCAGGCGGCACACCCGAACGAGGTCAACTGGGTCCGCAGCCAGTCGGCGCCATCCATGGCGGCCAAGTCTACCGATGGTCCGCGTCGGCTGCCGTGGCTGCCCGGCTATGCTCTGACAGCGTGACCGGCTTCCGTGTGGACACCAGACGGCACGCTGCACACGGCACACGGCACAGGGTTGAGGACATGGCGCACCAGCACGAACCGACCAGCACGCCCCGCAAGGGCCCAACGCCACGCGGCTACGAAAAGGATCGGGCCCAGGTCCTCCGTCGGCTCGCCCGCATGGAGGGTCAAGTCCGGGGGATCTCGCGCATGGTGGAACGGGATGAATACTGCATCGACATCCTCCAGCAGACGGCCGCGCTGCGCGCAGCGGTCGATGCCGTGAGCCTGCTGCTCATGGAGGATCACGTCGCCGGCTGCCTCGTGACCGCGGTCAAGACAGGCGACGCGGCCGCGTATACCGAGGAGGTCATGGAGGTCGTGCGGCGGAGCATGGGCCGGCCGGCGCGATCCGCACGGAGCGCCACCGAGTCCTAGTTGGATCGGTTGTCCACGAAACACGCGCCCCAGGCGCGATTCGTGGATAAACCCCGTCGACGGAGGGCGTCCCACCGTCGAGACTGCGCAGCCTGCACCAGCCGGGCCCGTGAGGGTCCGGGAACGACCAAGTATGGGTACTGCCGCTCGGGTGGGACGCCGGGAGATCGGGGTCACAGACCGTCAGGGTGGCACAAGACCGAACCGTCGCCGGTGCGCCTGATCCTGCGTCGGGAGTGGCGACTCCCCGGAGCCGCTCGCGACGACGACCGCGTGCGAAGTCCGTTCGTCGCTCCCGACGCGTACCCTCCCCGGGTGACCGAGCGTCCCGCCCCCACGACCTCGACGAAGGGTGTTCGCACGCCCCTGCCCACCGACGCCGCAGGGTTGCCCGGTTCGGATCCGCGATTCGTGGCTGTGCTCGACGATGGGTTGCGATCGTTGGATCTGGCGCTGTCTGACCGTGCGCGGCAGGTCATCGATGCCCAGGCGCGACTGCTGCTCGCCTGGAACCCGCACATCAACCTGACGGCGATCCGGACACCGGAGGGGATCGCCCGGATGCACGTGATCGACTCGCTCGCCGCGGTGCCCATCCTCCGTGGCCGGGTCCACCACGCGCCGGCGGTCCTCGACCTTGGGAGTGGTGGCGGGTATCCCGGCCTACCGTTCGCCATGGTGCTCCCCGCGGGCCGTGTGACGCTCCTCGACTCGGTCGCCAAGAAGGCACGGTTCCTCGACGTCCTGGCCGGGATCGCGGCCACGACCCAGGCCGATGCGACCGATGCGGTGCTCGTCGCCGCTGTGACAGCGAGGGCGGAGCAGCTCGCGGCCGATGCTCGTCGCGAGACGTGGGACGTGGTCACCGTGCGCGCGGTGGGTTCCCTCGTGGAGGTCGTCGAGCTGGGCCTGCCACTCCTGCGCCGTGGCGGCCTGCTCGTGTGCTGGAAACGCCAGACCGACGAGGGCCTGGCGACAGGGGTGACCCGGGCGGATCTCGACGCGGAGCTGCGAGAAGCTCGCCCGCTGCTGGTCGACCTGGGCGCCGACGAGCCTGAGGTGGTCCCCATCGAGCTGCCCGATCTGCCGGGTCACCGGCTGGTGCTGGTGCGCAAGGTCCGTCCGACCCCGCGTCGGTTCCCGCGCCCGCCGGCCGAGCGCCGGCGTCCCCTGCTACGCTGAGGTCGCATGCGGGTCGCGATCCTGACGGATATCCACGCCAATCTGCCTGCCCTCGAAGCCGTCCTCGATGCCTGCACGCCCTATGACGCGATGTGGGTCATGGGCGACGTCGTGGGCTATGGCCCCTACCCCGACGATGTCGTCGCGCGCCTCCGCAAGGAGCAGGCCGTGGCGGTCCGAGGCAACCATGACGCCGCGGTCCTCGGAGACCTGGATACGAGCGTCTTCAACGAGGACGCACGACTGGCGGTGGACTGGACCGCGGAACGGATCGGTACCGCCACCCGGCATTGGCTCGAGGGGCTGCCTGAGATCCGGGTCGAGGATACGTTCACGCTCGCGCACGGCAGCCCTCGCGACCCACTCTGGGAGTACCTCATCACGGTGCCCCTAGCGCGGCGGAACTTCGCCCACTTCGAGACCCGCCATGCGATCGTCGGTCACACGCATGTGCCGCGTGTCTATCGAGACGACGGCGGCCATATCGAGGTCATCGCGCCTGGCGAGGGCTCGCGTATCGTGCTTGACGAGCGACGCTGCATCCTCAACCCGGGCGGCGTCGGCCAGCCACGGGACGGTGACCCGCGGGCATGCGCCATGGTCCTGGACACCGACACGTCGACCATCGAGTGGCTGCGTGTCGCGTACCCCGTGGAGAAGGTCCAGGCGAGGATGCGCCGAGCCGGTCTGCCGCCACGATTGGTGGAGCGGCTCGCCCACGGTCTGTAGGGTAAGTCTGCCGGGGTCCGGGGGCGGGCGCCGGTGTAGACTCTTGGGCCGTGCCCGACTCCTCTCCTCATCACGCCTATCGACGTGCCGTCCTCGGTCTCAACGGCGGCACTGCCGACCCGCTGGTCATCAAGTTGGCCATCCATCTGAGCACGAAGGAGACGGAGCTCGTCGCCCTGCATGTGGTAGAGGTCGACTGGCGTCACGACCTCGATGACGAGATCCCCGGCAGCCGTGAGCTCGCCTCCAATGTGCTGGACATGGCGGAGGGCGCCGCGGAGCGGGCGAAGGTGCGGATGCGCACGGAGCTGCTCCAGGCGCGGGACGTCGGCGCCGCGCTCGTGGACGAGGCGGTGGCACTCGATGCCGACGTGATGCTGCTGGGCCTCCCATACCGCACGCGCCTGGGCGGTGACTTCGCCATCGGCCGGACCATCCCATACGTATTCCAGAACGCGCCCTGCAGGGTCATCGTCGTGCGTGAGGCCGTCGATGAAGCCAGCGCTGCGCGACTCCAGGAAGGATCGAGATAAGAATGCGCACCATCATCGTGGGCTGTGGACGTGTCGGGGCCGGCCTGGCCGGTCGGCTCGCCACGGCAGGCGAGGAGGTCACCATCATCGACCTCAGGACTGACTCGTTCGACCGGCTGCCGGAGGGCTTCCGTGGCAACGCGGTGCGCGGTGACGGCACGGACGAGGACGTGCTTCGGCGCCTCGGCGTCGAGGGTGCGGACCGGTTCTTTGCGCTCACCGAGGGCGACAACCGCAACATCCTCGCCGCGCAGCTCGCAGCCGAGACATTCGCCGTCCCCACGGTCGTGGCCAAGATCAACGACCCGGTCCGGGCGACGGCATACGCGGCCCTGGGCATCGCCACCGTGAACCGCACGAGCATGATGGTCGAGTCGCTGGGGGGCTTCGTGGGGCTCCCCGCCGACACCGGGGCGATGCGCGTACTCCCCCCGACGGGCCACCATCCAGGTCCCCACGCGCGGCCTGAGGACCCATCGCCAGCGATCGCGCCCACCGGCGCACGGTCGGAGGACCAGCACTGATGTATGTGATCGTCGTGGGCGGTGGCAAGGTCGGCTACTACCTGACCAAGGAGCTGCTGGCGGCCGGCCATGAGCTGGTGCTGCTCGAGAAGGACCGGACGCGCGCGAAGCAGATCGCGGACGAGGTGGGCTCGATCGTGCTGGCCCGGGACGGCTGCGAAGGCCAGCACCTGGCCGAGGCAGGTGCCAACCGTGCTGCCATCGTCGCTGCCGTCACCGGGGACGACGAGGACAACCTCGTCGTGTGCCAGATGGCCAAGCATCACTTCGATGTGCCCCGGACGATCGCGCGCGTCAACAACCCACGCAACGAGGCCCTGTTTCGCCACCTCGGCGTGGACGAGATCATCAGCCCCACGCGTATGGCGCTGGCCGCCATCGAGCAGGACATCCCGGTCCACGAGCTGCTCCACCTGGCACAGCTCGAGGGCGGCGAGCTGGAGCTGCTGGAGGCCCAGATCGGCGACGAGTCGCCGGCCATCGGCCGCCAGCCCTCCGACATCACCCTGCCCGACGGGTGCTCCCTGTTCGTGCTCATCCGGAACGAGCGGGCACAGTCCATCTCGCCCGAGACCATCTTCCAGGCAGGCGACAAGGTCCTGGCTGTCTCCCGTACGGATTGCGAGGCGGACCTGCACCGGCAGCTCATCGGGAACGCCGCGGTCGACTGACCATCCGACGAGGGTGGCTGGCCGTATCGGGGCATCGAGGTCGACGCGGGCCGCATCGTCTGGCTGAGCGCTGGGGCCAACGAGCACCCGTGACGTCGTCCATGTCGCGCAGATCGTCGGCTCTGGGGGAGCGGGCCTCCGCCCCGACGGTCCGATCGCCCGCTGGGTGATCGATCCCGGATGCGGACCCCATGAGTCTCCGCCCGGCGCCACCCCGATCTCGGCACCCGACTGCAGCTTCCGCGTCCCAGGGCGGACATTCCGACAGGCACCATAGTGGTGCCCGTGCACAACAAGACACTTGACAACGTCATTGTCATGGAAGTAGCCTCTTGGACATCACTAGGAACGGGCCGCCGTACCCCGGTGATGTCATCCACTTCCGACGCCAGCGGCGTGCGAGCCGCAGGTGCGTTCCAGTCAAAGGAGGCTTCCCGTGATGATGGTTCGACGACCATCGACGTTCGGTGAGCTGATCTCGCTCCGTCGCACGATGGACCGTGTGTTCGACGATCCCTTCTTCCACACCGTGCCCTTGACCCGAGGCCAGCGGCGGATGCCGCTCGACGTCATCGACACGGCGGATTCCATCCTCCTGGAGGCTGCCCTGCCGGGCGTCCGACCGGAGGACATCGAGGTCTCGGTCCTCGACGACGTGCTCACGGTCACTGCGGGCACGGACGGCGAGGGAACGAGCGAGACGGCCGGCTACCAGGTGCGCGAGGTCCGCCGCGGTCGGGTCACGCGAACCGTGACACTCCCGCACGGCCTGCGCACGGACGAGGCGACCGCGACCTTCGAGAATGGTCTGCTGCGACTGGCCATCCCCAAGGCACAGACCGTCGAGCGCCGGGTCGATCCCCATCACGGCGCAGGGTCCTCAGGCCGTGGCAGCCACGACCGCCGGGTCCACGGATGCGGGGTCGGACCCAGCCATCGAAGCTGCGGACACAACGTCAACAACCCCCACGGACGCCTGACGCTCAGCCATGGAACGTCAGCGGGAGGAGTCGGCCCGACCAGCTCGGGATCCGAGCCGCCCGGTCTACGTCATCAGCGTGGCCGCGGAGTTGGTGCGGGTCCATCCCCGCACCCTCCGCATCTACGAGGACGAGGGCCTGCTGTGCCCTGCCCGCACCAGCACCAACATCCGGCGCTACTCCGAGAATGACATCCGCCGGATCGACCTGGATCCGTCACCTGACCCAGAACCTGGGCGTCAATCTCGCGGGCATCCGCATCCTGTTCGAGCTCGAAGAGCGGCTCGGCATGCGCATCCTGGAACAGCTCTACAGCGAACGACAGAGCGTGGACCGGTCGACCGATGTCGAACCGGAAACCCCGATCGATGGGTCCGATGGGACCCCGGGTCGGGCGGACCCGCAGCCGACCCGCTGACGCGGGCCCGTCACGCAGCGATATCACTCCGAGGAGAACCGATGGCCAGCCGATCAAGCAGCCGCCAGGCCCAGACGAAGACGCCTGGACCCGAGACCCCACAGGCAGACGATCCCGGACCATTCCGGACGCTGCCGCTCGTCGCCCTGCGCGAGACGGTCATCTTCCCGGAGATGATCGTGCCCCTCCAGGTCGGACGCGAGAAGTCCGTCCATGCCCTCAATAAGGCAGTCGCGGACGGCACTCCCATCGCCCTCGTCACCCAGCGGCAGGCCGATCGCGAGGACATCACCGATCCAGCCGAGCTGTACGAGGTCGGCACGCTCGCCAAGATCGCCCAGGTCGCGCAGCTCCAGGACGGCACCGTCCGGGCCATCGTCCAGGGTCAGCAGCGGCTCCGGCTCATCGGCTTCGAATCGGTCGACCCGTCGATCATGGCGCGCGTCGAGGTGCTTCCCGACGACAGCCCGCAGGGCGTCGAGGTCCAGGCGCTGGTCCGCAGCGTCCAGGCGCAGATCGAGCAGTACGTCCAGTCAGGCGCGCCCGTGCCGCCCGAGGCGGCCGTCGCGGCCCGCAACATCACGGAGCCCGGCCTGCTCGCGGACATGGTCGCGTACAGCCCTGACATGTCCACCGAGCAGCGCCAGGAGATGCTCGAGACCGTGGACGTCATCGAGCGGCTCAAGCTCGTATCCGCCTTCCTCGCTCGCCAGATCGAGATCCTGGAGCTCAAGGGCAAGATCCAGTCCGAGGTCAAGTCCGAGATGGACAAGACCCAGCGCGAGTACATCCTGCGTGAGCAGCTGAAGGCCATCCAGCGTGAGCTGGGTGAGGATGATCCGCAGCAGGCGGAGATCAACGAGCTGCGCGAGAAGGTCGAAGCCGCCGGCATGCCCGAGGAGGTCAAGGCCCGGGCGATCAAGGAGGTCGACCGCATGAGCCGGATTCCCTCCGCGTCGCCCGAGGTGGGGGTCATCCGGACGTACGTCGACTGGCTGGTCGGGCTGCCATGGAACATCGTCAGCGAGGATCAGCTGGACATCAAGGAAGCGGCCCGCATCCTGGATGAGGACCACTACGGCCTGGAGAAGGTCAAGGAGCGGATCCTCGAGTACCTCGCGGTGCGGTCCCTCGCGGACACCATCCGGAGCCCCATCCTGGCGCTCGTGGGACCTCCCGGCGTGGGTAAGACCTCGCTCGGCAAGAGCGTCGCGAAGGCCATGGGCCGCAAGTTCGTGCGCATGAGCCTGGGTGGCATCCACGACGAGGCGGAGATCCGGGGGCACCGGCGCACCTACATCGGCGCGCTGCCCGGCCGCGTCATCCAGAACCTCAAGACCGCGGGCACCTCCAATCCGGTGTTCATGCTCGACGAGATCGACAAGATCGGCATGGACTTCCGGGGTGACCCCAGCTCGGCGCTGCTGGAGGTGCTTGACCCGGAGCAGAACAACACCTTCCAGGACAACTACCTCGAGGTGCCGTTCGACCTGTCCAAGGTGCTGTTCATCGCCACCGGCAACCTGGTCGACCCCATCCCTGCGCCCCTGCGTGACCGGATGGAGATCATCTCGCTGCCCGGCTACACGATGCAGGAGAAGATCGGCATCGGGAAGCGATTCCTGGTGCCCAAGCAGATGGAGCATCACGGGCTGAAGGCCAAGCACGTCGAGATCACCGACGAGGCGATGGTGACCCTCGTGCAGTCGTATACCCGGGAGGCCGGCGTGCGCAACCTGGAGCGCGAGCTCGCCAACGTCATGCGCAAGGTCGCTCGGCAGGTCGCCGAGGGCCGCAAGCGAAAGACCATCGTCGATGACAAGAAGCTCGCCGAATTCCTGGGCCCCAAGCGCTACGAGTGGGGCGAACTGGAGACCGAGGACCAGATCGGGTCCGCGACGGGCCTCGTGGTCACCGAGGTCGGCGGCGACGTGATCGCGGTCGAGGTCACCCGGATGGAGGGCAAGGAGGAGTTCATCCTCACCGGCCAGCTGGGCGATGTCATGCGCGAGTCGGCACGGGCGGCCCTGTCCTGGATCCGGGCGCATGCCCGGGAGCTGGGCATCCCGCGCGAGGTGTTCGAGAAGAACACCCTCCACATCCACGTCCCGGCGGGCGCCATCCCCAAGGATGGTCCGTCGGCCGGCATCACCCTGGCCACCGCGATGGTCAGTGCGCTGACGGGCATCCCGGTGCGCAAGGACGTCGCGATGACTGGTGAGATCACCCTGCGTGGTCGGGTGCTGCCCATCGGCGGCCTGAAGAGCAAGATCCTCGCCGCGCACCTCTCGGGCGCCCGGATGGTGATCCTGCCCGCCAAGAACGAGAAGGACCTGCGAGACATCCCGGACGAGATCCGCAAGCAGATCAAGCTCGTGACGGTGGACACGATGGACCAGGTCCTGGAGCAGGCCCTCCGACGTCGCCCGCGACCCCTCCGGGAGTCGATCGGGTCGGGATCGGGTGGATCCGGCTCGGCAGAGGAGCCCACCGTCCCCCAGGGACGGGTCGGCCGCCCGTTCCCGTCGTCCGACCAGCCACCGGCGGTGGTGGCGCCGACGAGGGCCAGCCGCTAGTCGACCCCGGGCCGGGTGGACAGCATCTGCCCGGCCCCAGGTCACTCGGGATGACGTGATGGAGTACCGCGACTACTACGCCACCCTGGGTGTCCCCCGCGACGCGTCGCAGGCGGACATCAAGAAGGCGTTCCGGAAGGCAGCGCGCACCCATCATCCGGACGTCAACAAGGACGTGCCGGAGGCGGAGGCGCGTTTCAAGGAGCTGAACGAGGCGTACGACGTCCTGTCCGATGCGGAGAAACGGAAGCTGTACGACCAGCTGGGCGCGAACTGGGATACGTACCAGCGCGGTGGGTCGCCGGGTGGTGATCCGTTCGCGGGCTTCCAGGGCGGACCCTCGGGTGGCGGGGTCCGGTTCGAGTACCGCGGGAAGCCAGAGGACCTGTCCGGGTTCAGCGACTTCTTCCGCACCTTCTTCGCGGGCGGCGCATCGCCCGAACCTGCTCCGCGCACCCGCGCACGACGCACGACACGTCCGGCCGCCAGTCAGCCGAGTCTCGAGGACCTCCTGGGCGGCATGGGCGGCGGAAGCGGCTTCGAGGGCATCCACATCGACTACGGCGACGGGCCCGGGCAGCCGGCCCGGAGCGCACCCGTGCCCAGTCCCGAGGCGCATGTCGAGGTCACCCTCGAGGAGGTCGCCACGGGTACCGAGCGGGTCGTCCAGATCGGCGGTCGGCGGCTGGAGGTGCGCATCCCCCAGGGCGTCGCGGACGGCCAGCGCATCCGATTGCCCCGCACCGCGACCGGCGATGTGCCGGACGCCACGCTCATCGTCCACGTTCGCAACCATCCGCTGTTCAGCCGCAATGGGCCTGACCTCTCACGGGACCTCCCGCTGACCCTGGGGGAGGCGCTCCTTGGTGGCGAGGTCCCCGTGGGGACCATCAGCGGCAAGACGCTGCTGCTGCGGGTGCCGGAGAGCACCCAGGATGGGCGGACGTTCCGACTCAAGGGGCAGGGGCTGCCGCGCTTCCGTGAGGACGGGCGGGGGGATCTGTATGCGAGGGTCCGGGTCGCGCTGCCGACCGGCCTCGACGACAAGTCACGAGCCCTCGCCCGCACGTTCATCGACCACATCGCACAACCAGATCCGCGCCAGGGGCATGCGCCCGTGGCGGACCGCACCGCCTGACACAGACGCGGGCGTCCGACCGACGTGGCGGATGCCCGGAGGAGCACGCACGAACATGAAGCTCGACCGATACACCGAGAAGGCCCAGGAGGCGATTCTCGCCGCCCAGCGCCTGGCGACCGATGCCGACAGCCCCGTCCTGGATGCCGAGCACCTGCTGGCGGCCCTGCTGCAGGATCCGGAGGGCATCCCTGCGGTGACCCTACGCGCCCTTGGTGCCGACCCCTCCGCCATCGCCCTGGAGCTGGCGACGGGCCTCTCGCGGCGTGCCCGGATCGCCGGGGGCCAGCTGTCGCTCGATCCGCGCGCGCGCCGGATGCTCGAGCGTGCCGAGGAGGAGGCAAAGCGGCTCGGTGATGAGTACGTCTCCACCGAGCATCTGCTGCTCGCTGCTGCCGAGACCGGTGGCGATGCGGGGCGGGTGCTCACCGCCGCGGGTGCCGATCGCGAGCACCTGCTCGCGGCGCTCCAGAAGGTGCGCGGCGGTCAGCGGGTGACCTCCCAGAACCCGGAGGCCACCTACCAGGCCCTCGAGCGCTATGGCCGCGACCTGACCGCGGATGCTCGCGCGGGCAAGCTCGACCCGGTCATCGGGCGTGACGAGGAGATCCGACGGGTCATCCAGGTCCTCTCCCGACGGACCAAGAACAACCCCGTGCTCATTGGTGAGCCGGGTGTCGGCAAGACCGCCATCGCCGAGGGGCTGGCCCAACGCATCATGCGCGGCGACGTGCCCGAGAGCCTCAAGGACCGCCGCGTCGTGGCCCTCGACCTGGGCGCGCTCATCGCGGGCGCGAAATACCGGGGCGAGTTCGAGGAGCGCCTCAAGGCGGTGCTCAAGGAGATCAAGGACTCCGAGGGTCAGGTCATCCTGTTCATCGATGAGCTGCACACGGTGGTCGGCGCGGGAGCGGCGGAAGGCGCCATGGATGCCTCCAACCTGCTCAAGCCGATGCTCGCACGCGGTGAGCTGCACACCATCGGCGCAACCACGCTCGACGAGTACCGCAAGCACATCGAGAAGGACGCGGCGCTCGAGCGGCGCTTCCAGCCGGTGTTCGTGGACCAGCCCACGGTGGAGGAGACGGTCTCCATCCTGCGTGGCCTGCGGGAGCGGTACGAGGTCCATCACGGCGTGCGCATCACCGACTCGGCACTCGTCGCCGCGGCCGTGCTGTCGCATCGCTACATCGCCGACCGCTTCCTGCCCGACAAGGCCATCGACCTCGTGGACGAGGCGGCCAGCCGGCTGCGGATGGAGATGGACTCGATGCCTGTCGAGCTCGACGAGCTGGAGCGGCGACGCATCCAGCTGGAGATCGAGCGAGAGGCACTGCGCAAGGAGAAGGATGACGCCTCCCGGGCCCGTCTCGAGAACCTCGAGCGCGAGCTGGCCGACGTCGCTGAGCGAGCCAGTGCCCTCAAGGGCCGCTGGGAGCAGGAGAAGGGTGCCATCGGTGCCCTCCGCCAGACGAAGTCGGAGCTGGAGGCACTCCAGGTCGACGTGGAGGCGGCGGAGCGCGCCGCCGACTACGGCAAGGCCGCGGAGCTCAAGTACGGACGCCAGGTCGAGCTCCAGCAGCGACTCCGGGAGGAGGAGGAGGCGCTCGCCCAGAAGGACCCTGCCGCCGACCGGCTGCTCAAGGAGGAGGTCGACGCGGACGATATCGCACGCATCGTCGCGGCCTGGACCGGTATCCCGGTGAGCCGGTTGATGGAAGGCGAGCAGCAGAAGCTCATCCATATGGAGGAGCGGCTGCACGAGCGGGTCATCGGCCAGGACCAGGCCATCGAAGCCGTGAGCGACGCGGTCCGCCGGGCGCGGGCCGGCTTGCGGGACCAGAAGCGACCCATCGGCTCGTTCATCTTCCTGGGACCTACCGGTGTGGGCAAGACCGAGCTCGCTCGCGCCCTGGCCCAGTTCCTGTTCGACGACGACCAGGCCATGACCCGCATCGACATGAGCGAGTACATGGAGAAGTACGCCGTCTCACGGCTCATCGGCGCACCGCCTGGGTACGTGGGCTACGAGGAAGGTGGCCAGCTGACGGAGGCCGTCCGGCGACGTCCGTATCAGGTCATCCTGCTCGACGAGATCGAGAAGGCCCATCCGGACGTGTTCAATGTCCTGCTCCAGGTGCTTGATGACGGCCGCCTGACCGACGGTCAGGGGCGCACGGTCAGCTTCAAGGACACGGTCATCATCATGACCAGCAACGTCGGCTCGCAGTACGTGGCCACGGTCACGGGCGACGCCCGCGGCGATGCGGCCTACGAGCAGATGAAGCGCCAGGTGACCGACGCGCTACGGCAGACCTTCCGGCCCGAGTTCCTCAACCGCATCGATGAGATCATCGTCTTCCATTCGCTCACCGACGAGGATCTCGACCGCATCGTGGACCTCCTGGTGACCGAGCTCCAGGTTCGGCTGGCCGATCGCGATCTGACCCTGGAGCTGACGCCCGCCGCGCGAGCCGTCATCGCCCGGGATGGCCACGACCCACAGTTCGGGGCACGGCCGCTCAAGCGGGCGCTTCAGCGGCTGGTGGAGAACCCGCTCGCGCGAGCGTTGCTCACAGGCCAGTTCGGCCCAGGGGCGAATATCCGGCTGGATGCCGATCCCATCACCGGTACGCTCGTGTTCAGCGGCGCCGACGGTGCCGCGGTCGTCACGGACGCTGCCGCCGGTCGGGACGCCCGGTCGGCGACGGAACAACCGGTTGCTGTGGGTGGGCGCTCCCTGTTCGACCTGCCAGCGCCGCCGGACGGGACCGAGGGACCCGAACGCCTGAACTAGCCTGACGGTGCCGACCTTGCTCGGGCACCCCGGGACTGGTGCAGGATGCACGGGTGCGAGCCGCGACCCTGGACCAGACGATACGCCCGATCGGCGACGGCAGCCACGTCCTGCTCGTCAGCCGGATCCGGGACGAGATCCTCTCATCGCCGGATCGGCGCATCACGTTTGCCCGGTTCATGGACCGAGTACTGACGGAACCTGGCCTGGGCTACTACTCGACATCCGACCAGCGGCCGACCCGTGCTGGTGACTTCCTGACCGCGCCCGAGCTCCATCCGCTCTTCGGCCGCTGCATCGGCCGACTGATCAGCGAGGTCTGGACGCGACTCGGGCAGCCGGTCGGATTCGTCGTCCGGGAGTGGGGAGCCGGCCGGGGCACGCTCGCGACCACCGCGTTGGACGGCCTGGTCACCGACGGCTCGGCACTGGCCGCCGTGGTCCAGTGGCAGCCGCTGGACCTACCCGGCCGGCACCCGGACCAGGTCGGCGGACGTGGCACGGGCGTGGTCATCGCCAATGAGTATCTCGATGCACTACCCGTTCACCGGCTCGTCCGCCGCAGCGACCGCATCCTCGAGCGATTCGTGACCTGGACCGATGGCTGGTTCGCGGACATCGAGGACGAACCCTCGGACCCGACGCTCACCGATGCCTGGACGGCCGAGGGCATCACGCTCGCCGACGGCCAGCTGGCGGAGGTCCGACCCTCCGCCGAGGCGTGGGTGCGGCAGGTGGCAGACGACCTTGACCGCGGACTCGTGCTCGTCATCGACTACGGCCAAGCTGCCGTCGAGCTGTACGGCCCGCACAGGATCGCCGGCACGCTCATGACCTATCGCGACCACGTGGCTGGCGATGATCCGTTCGCCACGGTCGGCGGGCAGGACATCACCGCACACGTGGACATCAGTGCCCTGGAGCGAGCGGCGGTCGCGAGCGACCTCCAGGCGCTGGGCTCGACGACGCAGGCGCGACTGCTGGCGGGGCTCGGCCTGGGCGACCTGCTCCATGAGCTGGGGCAGGACTCGGCCACGACCCTGGCCGACTACCTCGCCGCGAGGTCGAGCGTCGCACGGCTGCTCGACCCACGGCATCTGGGCGGGTTCCGCGTGCTCGCGTTCGGACGCGGTCTCGCCGCGGAGCCATCGCTACCTGGCTTCGCCGCCATACCGCCGCAGCGGGGTGCCTGAGCGCGATGCGCTTCGAGACCGTTGTCGCCCGAGTCACCCATCTGCCCGACCCGCTGCCACACGGCTCACGCGCCATCGACCCGTTGCTGCTCGGCCGCCCGTCGGCATCGCCCGACTGGACGCGCTCCGAGCCGGGCGAGCAGCGACGCGCGGCCGCACTCGTGCTGCTGTTCCCCGATGCCTCGGGGTCCGCGCGCGTCGTGCTCACGGAGCGACCCGACGGGTTGCGCCACGCCGGCCAGGTCAGTTTCCCGGGGGGCAAAGAGGACCCTGGCGACGACTTCCCGGTCGGCACCGCCCTCCGCGAAGCGGCCGAGGAGGTCGGCCTGGACGTCGACCAGGCCGGTGTGCGGGTGCTCGGTCGCCTCGATGACGTTGACGTACGGGTGTCGGGATTCATGCTCACCCCCGTGCTGGCCATCGCCGACCGGGCGCCCACCCTGCTGCCCTCGCCCCGCGAGGTCGCCTCGATCCTGCTGCCGCTCGTGGATGTCTTCCTGCCCGACGCCCCGATCACGCTGGTCGAACAGGAGCGGGACGGCTATCGGATGCGGTTCGGCAGCTACCCCTGGGAAGGCCACCGGATCTGGGGAGCGACGGCGCGGGCGCTCGCCCAGCTGGGCGCGGTGCTCGACGGTGGGCCGGCATGAGCCATCGCCGCCGCGCGTTCATCCGACGCTGGACCCGGGTGCAGGCGCCGCCACTCGTGCCGGAGGTCCGGCTCTACCTCGCGGACGCCCTCATGCCCCTGTGGGAGGCGCTTGCCCACGACGCCGGGGATCCGGAGCTGCCGCCACCCTACTGGGCCTTCGCATGGGCCGGCGGGCAGGCGCTCGCTCGCTACATCCTCGATCACCCGGAAGCGGTGCGCGGTGCGAGCGTCCTGGACCTCGCGACCGGCTCCGGGTTGTGCGCCATCGCTGCACTCCGGGCTGGTGCGGCCGAGCTGATTGGTGCGGACATCGACCCGTGGGCAGGGGACGCGCTCGCCCTCAACACGAGCCTCGCGGGGCTCCACGTCCCGTTCGACGAGCACGACCTGCTCGATGAACATCCGCCGACCGTGGACGTCATCCTGGCGGGCGATATCGGCTACGAATGGAATCTGGCCACTCGCGGAACGGCGTGGCTGCGGCAGGCCGCGGCCACGGGGACCCAGGTGCTCATCGGTGATCCGGAGCGTCATCACCTGCCGCCGGACGGCCTCACATCCGTGGCGACCTACGAGGTGCCCACGACCCTGGACCTGGAGCAGACGCTCAGCAAGCACACGACCGTGTTCCGGGTGGTCGGGACCGCCTGACCTACCAGGGCTCACCTTCGGTCTCGTCGCGATCGATCGGGTCCGCTGGTCGTTCGGCGAGCGAGCCGACCGCTGGCGTCGCCGCGGCCGGGTGGCCGGTGGGGTCGGCGCGAACGCGGGCTGCTTCCCCCTCGAGCACGAGGCCGATGTGTGGTTCCGGCAGCTCCACGACGACCGCCCGCATCTCGGAGCCATCCGTCCAGGCTCCATGTGGCACGCCTGCCGGCCACACCACGGCCTCGCCGTGGCGGACCCGCGTCCGCTCATCGCCGACCTGCACCCAGCCGCCGCCGCTGACGACGATGAACAGGGTCGTGTTGGGGTTGGTGTGCGGTGCGATGAGCGCCTGGCGGGAGAAGGCGAGCTCGGACACGTGCCCCCGGGCATCGCTCCAGATCACCTGGCCTGTGATGCCCTGGGTCCCCGGTGGTCCCTCGGGCCGACGGTTACCGGGGCCGAACCTGCGGACATCCATGGCGGGTGGGCGCCGGGCCGAAGACGCGCAGGGTCGCCGGTGTCAGCGGCGGCGCGACTTGCGCGACTTGCGCGACCGGACCGTCGACGACGGGTCCACGTACCTGCTCGAGGCACGGGTCGCCGCGATCGAGCGTGCGCGGGCGAGCTGGCGGTTGTAGCCCTCGATGATGGGCGGGAAGTGGAAGAACCGGATCCAGATGAACGTGCCCAGGCCGATGATGATCGTCGCCACCACGGTCAGGAACCAGAACTTGAAGATCGCCTCGACGAGCAGCAGGCCGAACACGCACACGGCGGTCCACAACAGCCACTCCTGGAGCGCGACGAGCGGCGGATGCTTGTGGAGCTTGCGGACCTGCACGTTGTACAGGATGACCGCGACGATGAGCAGCACGAACGCCGCGATCGAGATGGGATAGAAGACGTCGCGGAAGTTGTCCGGGCTGAAAGCCTTCTCGGGTGACGGCTCCAGGGACTGGAGCAGAGCCTGGATCTTGTTCACGGCCGGCAGGATACCAGAGCCTTGGACCGGGCCGACAGCCTCGACCCGCGAGGGTCGGTATACTCGGCGGACCGCCAAGGCCCGTGCCCAGCCCTGGGCTCACCGAGGCCTCAAGCCGAGGGAGGTCCACGGGTGCGTGCCCTGCTCTCGGTCGCCGATCGCGCCGGGATCACCGACCTCGCTCGTGACCTGCTCGACCAGGGGATCGAGGTGTTCGCCACCGATGGCACCCGCGAGGCGCTCGCATCGGACGGCGTCACGGTGGCGTCCATCAGCTCCCTGACTGCGGCTCCCCCCGTCATCGGTGGCCAGGTCAAGACCTTCCACCCGGAGATCTACGCCGGCATCCTTGCCCGTCGCAACGTGCCCTCCGACCTCGAAAGCCTGGTGGAGCATGGCATCGGGCTCATCGACATCGTCGTCGTCAACGTGGCGCCGTTCGCGCCCCAGGTCGGGACCGGCCTCGTGCCCATCGACGAGGCGCTCGCGATGATCGATATCGGTGGCGTGGCGCTGCTCTCCGCGGCGGCCCGAAACTACGCCGCCGTCGTGGTCGCCAGCGGTCCTGGTCATTACCCGCAGCTCATATCGGAGCTGCGTGAACGGGGTCATGTCTCGCCCGAGACGCGGTTGCGTCTCGCGGCACAGGCGTTCGCGGCCGTCGCGGCGTATGACGCCGAGGTCGCGGCGTATCTCCATCACATCAGCGGTGTCCGGTTTCCCGAGGAGCTCACCGTCGTCCTGCGCAAGCAGCGCGACCTGTCGTATGGCGCGAATCCGCAGCAGCGCGCGGCGCTCTACCTCGAGGCGACCCCACGACCCGGTTCCATCGCCGAGGCACAGCGCATCCAGGGTCCCGAGTCCACCTTCAACGACCTGCTCGACCTCGACGCCGCGTGGAGGATCGCGGGCGACTTCACGGGCGCCACCTGCTGTATCGCGAAACAGCTGAACCCGGTCGGCCTGGCCTCGAATGACTCCCTGCTGGGCGCGTATCGCGGTGCCCTCGATACCGACAAGGTGGCGGCGTACGGCGCCGTCGTGGCGGTCAATCGGGTCGTGGACGAGGCGACCGCCGAGGAGATGGCGCTCAGCGTTTACGAGGCGCTGGCTGCCCCGGGGTTCTCCGATGGAGCCCTGCGGGTGTTCGCCGACCGGCCGGCACTCACGCTCCTGGAGGTCACGCAGCCAGTGTCCGCGGATCGACCGGAGCTCGGGCTACCCGACCTGGATCTCCACCGCATCGATGGCGGCGTCCTGGTCCAGACCCACGACCGGGCGCTCCTGGACCACTCCAAGCTGAACGTGGTGACGAAGCGCCGGCCAACGCTCGAGGAGCTCACCGACCTGTTGTTCGCCTGGCGTGCCGTGCGCCATGTGACCAGCAACGCGGTGGTCCTCGCCCGCCACGGCGCGCTCGTCGGCGTGGGCGCCGGTCAGGCGAGCCGTCTGACTGCGGTCGAGATCGCGCTCCATCGTGCCTCGGACCGCGCGGCGATGTCGGCGCTCGCGTCTGACGCCTACTTCCCGTTCGCCGACGCCATCCAGCTCGCCGGTGAGCGGGGCGTGACGGCGATCATCCAGCCCGGCGGTTCGGTCCGGGATGAGATGGCCATCGAGGTCGCAGACCGGCATCACATGGCGATGGTGTTCACTGGGCGGCGTCACTTCCGGCACTGACCCACGCCACGCCAGGCAGCAGCGCATCCGAACCGGGGGGTAGGGATGGAGACATTACTCGCGCTCGAGATGGTCCGCGTCACGGAGGCGGCCGCGCTCGCGTCCGCCCGCTTCATGGGCCGGGGCGAGAGGGACGAGGCCGATCGGGCGGCGACCGAGGCGATGCGCAGCACGATGGATGACGTCGAGATGCGGGGCACCATCGTCATCGGCGAGGGTGAGCGGGACGAGGCGCCGATGCTCTGGATCGGTGAGCCGGTCGGCACCGGTCTGTCCACCGCCGTGGCCATCGACATCGCGGTCGATCCGCTGGAGGGCACGAACCTCGTCGCCCATGGCCAGAACGGCGCCATCACGGTGCTCGCCGCCTCGGAGGCAGGCGGCCTGCTGCATGCCCCGGACACCTACCTCGACAAGCTGTGCGTGGGCCCCGGCGCTGCTGGACACGTGGACATCCGCCAGAGTGCCACCGAGAACGTGCGGGCCATCGCCGCCGCTCTCCGACGCGATGTCCGGGACATCACCATCGTCATCCTCGAGCGGCCCCGACATGAGGCGCTCATCGAGGAGGTCCGCAACGCTGGGGCGCGCATCAAGCTCATCACCGATGGCGACCTCTCGGCGGCCATCAGTTGCGCGGTCTCCGGCACAGGCGTCCATGGCGTGCTCGGCATCGGCGGCGCGCCGGAGGGGGTCATCACGGCGGCGGCGCTCAAGTGCCTCGGTGGCGAGATCCAGGCGCGCTTCCGGTTCCGGAGCGGCGCGGAGCGGGCACGAGCCGACCGGATGGGGGTCATCACCGATGAGCAGCACGTGTTCACGACGGAGGACCTCGCGCCAGGCGATGACCTGGTGTTCGCGGCGACGGGCGTGACGGGCGGCGACCTCCTCGATGGCGTCCGGTTCTTCGGCGGTGGCGCCCGCACCAATTCGCTGGTGATGGCCTATCGATCCAAGGAGGTCCGCTTCCTGGACACGGTCCACATGTTCGACCGGACCCGGCCGCCGGCGGTGCGCCTCTAGTCCTGCTCGGACCCCGACGGTACCCGGTCAGGCGATGACGAGCGCCACGGCAATGCCGTCGTAGCCCTTGGCGCCGACCGTCTGGACGGCCGAGGCCAACAACCGTGGCTCGGCAGCGATGCGCTCGTTCATGCGCCGGATGCCCACGATGTCCGGGTCGTTCGTACTGGCATCGATGACTCGTCCACCGCGCACGACGTTGTCGATGACGATGAGGCTGCCGACATGCGTGAGCCGCAGCGCCCAGTCGAGGTATTCCGGGTTCGAGCGCTTGTCGGCGTCGATGAACACCAGGTCGAAGGGCGATTCGCCGGCGGCGCCCATGCTCGCGAGCGTATCGGCAGCCAGCCCGACGCGGATGTCGACACGATCCGCGACGCCAGCCCGGGCGATGCTGGCGGCCGCGACCCGGGCATTGTCCGGATCGACCTCCAGGGTCACCAGGCGACCATCCTCAGGCAGGGCGCGGGCCAGCCAGATGGTGCTGTAACCCCCGAGTGTGCCCACCTCCAGGACACGCCGCGCATGCACCGTTCGGGCGAGCAGGTGCAGCAGCTTGCCCAGGGTCGGCGAGACGCTGATGGCTGGCATCCCCGCAGTGACCGTGTCCGCGAGCGCCTCGTCGAGGGCCGCATCCGGACCCACGAGCGTCGCATCGAGGTATCCATCGACCGCTGTCCACATCGACTGTTCCACGGGACACCTCCTGATGCCGGTGATAGGCGGTGGATGATGGACCAGTCCCGCCGAACGGTCCGGTGGCAGCCGTGCAAGGGTGAGATCACGTCCAGCGACGGTGACACCCATCTGATGGAGCTGCACGCGGACCGGTCGCAGATGGACAGCGGAGACACCTGTTCCGCCGCCGAGAACGATGACAAGGACCTCGTCCCTGCCGACGGAACGCTCATCTGGCAGCGCACGACCGACGAGTACGGCGAGCTGCTGATGCTGCGCCAGCCCGATACAGGCTTCTCCGCCTCGCTGCCGATGCAGTAGGGCCCCTGGCGCACCCAGGACCTCAGAGTGCCACCCAGCGCGCGACGCCCGGATCCCAGGCGGCCACCGGTCGCACCGCATCGGGACCCTCCGATCCCCGGGCCTGCCGAAGGGCGGTGCCGACCTCGACCATCCAGCCGGGCGGCAGAAGGCCGGGCACCAGATCGGCCAGCGGCGCCAGGACGAACATGCGCTGTACGGCGGCCGGGTGCGGCACCTCCAGCCACTGGACGCCGGCCCGTGCCGGATCCTCGCTCCGCGCGGCTGCCGGTCGCTCCTGCCGAAATCGATGCTCACCGAAGATGAGCAGATCCACGTCGAGCTCCCGCGGTCCCCAGCGGGCGCGCTGCTGACGACCGAAGGAGCGCTCGAGCGCCTTGAGGGCGAGGAGCAGCGTCAGGGCACGACCTTCCGGGTCGCCGTCCATCAGGACGTCGAGCGCCACGACCGCGTTGTGGAACTCCGGCTGGTCGGTGACCCCGACCGGGCGTGTCACGTACAGCCGCGAGACACCCACCAGCCGGCTGCCGGGCAACTCCCCAAGGGCGCGAACGGCGCGCGCGAGCGTGGCCGGCGCGTCCCCCAGGTTCGCGCCCAGTCCAAGGTACGTCCGCACGCGCTGCATCGGTCGCTCTGCTCTCCGTGGTGGGACGATGGGGGTCGTGCCCGGACCGCTCGTCATCATCTTCCATCAGTCGCCGCGTGCCGACCAGCCGCCGCTCACGGCGCTGCTGGCGACCGCACGTGACCGTCTCGTCGCGAGTCACACCCGCCTCTTCGGTCGATCCGGCGCGGGGCTTATCCTCATCGTTCCCGGACGCGACGACGAAGATGCCACCACCGGCGGCTTTGGTGCGCGGCTCGCCCAGGTCGTGGCGGAACAACGTCCCCGGCGAGGCCTGATCGTCCTGGGCAGTGGCGCGGTGCCGCTGCTGCGCCGCCGCGACGCGTCTCGCCTGGTCGCCGTGGCCAGCCGGGGCGCCCACGAAGCGTTGACCAACAATCGCCACTCCTCGGACGTCGTCGCCATCGCCCGGCCGGCCGCGCTGCTGGCGCTGCTGGATGCGCCACCGATGCCATCGGACAATGGTTTGCCTCGCTGGTTGGAAGCCGAGGACGGGATGCATATCCGGGAGCTGCCGGATCGGGCGCGGCTAGGTATCGACCTCGACACGCCCCTCGACCTGGCGCTCGTGGCCCGCAGCCGGCATGCGCCAGGCGGGTTGCGGGCACTGGCACAGGGCCTCGACGTGCCGGCGCACTCGAGGATCCGCGAGGTGGCCACGGATCCTCGCCGGGAGCTCCTGGTCATGGGTCGGACCAGCGCGAGCACCGTGCGCTGGCTCGAGCGGCATGCCCGATGCCGCGTCCGTGCGCTCATCGAGGAGCGCGGCCTCAAGGCTGCGGCTCCCGGCGAGAACGCGCGGCCGCCACGATCCGTGCTTGGGAGGCTGCTCGCCGAGCGGGGGCCAGAGGCCCTGGCCGACATCATCGGTCAGCTGGCGGATGGCGCCATCATCGACACCCGGGTCCTGCTGGCCGACCGGCTGGGCTCCGATGCGGCGAGCTGGCCACGGGCAGAGGATCGCTTCGCGTCGGACCTGGGCCGCGCCGCCGACGTCCGCGACCCATGGCTCGCGGCCTTGACGCGGTCTGCCGCGGGGGCGTCCGTGCCCATCCTGCTGGGAGCCCATACGCTCGTCGGCCCGGGCATCCGGCTCCTGCTCGGGTCGTGATCTCTGCTGTATGCCGCCCGGCGAGCCCGGAAGGACGCTGCGGCTGCGCTAGAATGAGCCCGCGGAGAGTGGTCCGCAGGCGTGTCTGCACGCCGAAGTCGCCCGGATATGACTGAGGTTCTGGTTGACCAGCCCGCTCTGGTACGTGCTCGGCTTCGCATTCGCGGGGTTCTCGTTCGTGTTCGTCACGATCGGGATGTCGTGGCTCATCAGCCATCGGCACAAGGGCGACCGCCACAAGGGACTGCCCTATGAATCGGGCATCGACACCATGGGTGACACCTGGGGTCGGTTCGGGCTCTCGTTCTACATCTACGCCCTGCTGTTCGTGGCGTTCGACATCGAGATCATCTTCATCACGCTCTGGGCGCTGGTGTTCAAGGACCTGCTCCTGGGCGGCTTCGTGAGCATGCTGCTGTTCGTGGGCATCCTGCTGCTGGGACTTGGCTACGCGTGGCGCAAGGGGGTCCTGACGTGGAAGTGACGCCGCCGGGCAAGGAAGACATCGCCACCGGCACCGCAGTGCTCGAGACCCCGGCGGCCCCCGGTATCCAGCCCATCATCGTGCCCAACACGCAGTGGCTCTCGGCCGACGCGACCGCCTACAACGGTGGCAAGCCCCCGACCATCACCCACCTCGCAGAGCTCGAGCTCCAGGAGAAGGGCGACAATGGTCGCTGGGGGATGCTCGACGTGGTGCCCACCACCGCGGACTACCTGCTGGACTATCTGCGCATGAACAGCCTCTGGCCGCTGCTGTCGGGTCTCGCCTGCTGCGCCATGGAGATGATGTCGGCTGCGACGAGCGTCAACGACATGGACCGCTTCAACATGTTCCCGTTCCGGGCCAGCCCTCGGCAGGCCGACGTGCTCATCGTCGCCGGCACGCTCACGACCAAGATGGCCGGACCGCTCATCCGCCTCTGGGAGCAGATGCCGGAACCGAAATGGTGCGTCGCGATGGGTGACTGCACCTGCTCCGGCGGCCGCTACAAGCGCTCCTACGCCACGGTCCAGGGCATCGACCGCGTGATGCCCGTGGATGTCTACGTGCCTGGCTGCCCACCCCGCCCGGAGGGGCTCATCTACGGCATGATGAAACTCCAGCAGCTGATCCTGGAGCGACGCGGACAGTGGGCCAACCGACGGGTCGGCCCCACCGTCCCGGCTGGCGTCTGACCCAAGCTCGGTACCCGGAGGATCCCCGCCACGGACACCGCCCTCGCGCGACGCCTCACGGAACGGCTCGGTCCGCAGTTGCTGACCGCCGTTTCGGCGCGCCACGACACCACCGAGATCATCGTCGGCCCGGGTGAGTTGGCGTCCGTGATGACGGCCCTGCACGATGACGCCGAGTTCCGGTTCGAGCTGCTCGCCGATCTCGCCGGCGTGGACACAGGGATCGTGCTGCAGGTCGTCTACCACCTCTGGTCGCCGCTGACCCCGGACTGGCTCCGGGTCATCTGCGATGGGTTGCCGCGTGAGGATCCGCGGCTGCCATCCGTGACATTCCTCTGGAACGGCGCCGAGTGGGCGGAGCGCGAGGCGTACGACATGTTCGGGCTCATCTTCGAAGGGAACCGCGACCTGCGGCGCATCTACATGCCGCCCGACTACCAGAGCTTCCCGTTGCGCAAGGACTTCCTCATGCCCGACGACGCCTCCCGGTCCCCGGGCCTGGGCGTGCGCCCGATGGAGATCGCGTTCCAGACCGCTGAATCGGGCCGGCAGCCGGTCATCCGCCTGAGCCCGGGCACCGGGTCACTGTTCACCAGCCCATCCGCCGCGGTCGGGCCGGGTGACGCGACCACAGCCATCGATGGAGGCGCCAGCTGATGGCCGCAGAGCCGCGCATCCGGTCGCTCGACGACCCGTCCATCCTCGTCGACAGCCCGGCCACGATCATCGATGCCGTGCCGCCGTACCCGCCGCGTACCGAGCGCGAGGCAGAGTTCTACACGCTCCGCGACGGCGAGATGTTCGTGAACCTGGGTCCCCAGCACCCGTCGACCCACGGTGTGCTGCGGGTGGTCATCAAGATCGACGGCGAGCAGGTGGTCGACCTCGACCCGGTGCTCGGCTATCTCCACCGGGGCGTGGAGAAGATCTGCGAGAACGGCGACTGGCACCATGCCATCAGCAACTGCGACCCATTGGAGTACATCGCCTCGATGTTCAGCGAGGCGATGCCGGTCATGGTCGCCGAGAAGCTGCTCGACCTGGAGGTGCCTCGTCGTGCGGAGTACATCCGGGTGCTCGCCTGGGAGCTCAACCGGATCTCCAGCCACGCCCTCTTCATCGGCTGGCTGGCCCTCGACCTGGGCGGCCTGACACCCATCCTGTACGGCTTCATCGAACGGGACGAGATCGTCGAGATGCTCGCCGCGCTCACCGGTCAGAAGCTGCTGTTCAACTACCTGCGCATCGGGGGCGTCAACGGGGACCTCAACCACGAGTTCATGAGTCGCCTCGGCGACTGGATGAGCCGCGCAGCGAAGCGCATCGAGGAAGAGTCCAAGCTCATCAACGAGAACGAGATCTTCGTGGGCCGCACGCGGGGGCTGGGTGTCCTCGACCGGGAGACCGCGCTTCGGACATGTGTCACCGGACCCCCGTTGCGCGCAACGGGCGTGCCCTACGACGTCCGCCGGGCGCATCCCTACAGCGTCTACCCGGAACTCGAGTTCGACATCCCGACGCGTACCGAGGGCGACTCCTACGCCCGCTACCTGCTCCATCTGGATGAGATCCGCGAGAGCATCCGGATCATCGACCAGGTGCTCCACCAGATCCCTGATGGGGCGATCATGGCCAAGCTGCCTCGGCTGCTGCGGGTGCCACCGGGCCGAGCGTGGGTGGCGTTCGAGAGCCCGCGCGGTCAGTACGGTGCCTACGGCGTCAGTGACGGCTCCGACCAGCCATTCCGCTTCCGCATCCATGACCCGTCCTACTTCACGCTCCAGGCCGTCGGCCAGCTCGTGCCCGGGCATCTGGTCGCGGACACGATGGCCATCATGGCCAGCCTCGACCCGATCATGGGCGGCGTCGACAAGTGACAGGGCTCACTCGCCGCGCGGGCTGTCCCTCATGAGCGTCGTCTCCAGGCCCTGGAACCGCCTGAGCACGCCCGGCAAGATCATCCTGCCGCTCATCGCGGTCCTGGTCGCACTCCCGATCGCGCTGGTCCTGTTGTGGGTCAGCGGGTTGCTGCCGTTCCTGGTCCAGTGGCTCCTCGACGCGCTGGGTGCCAACGTGGGCATCCTCCGCTTCGTCATCGCGGCGACCATCATCCTGGTCATCACCGTGCCCATCGCGTTCATGAACATCTTCTTCGAGATGAAGCTCATCGCGTTCGTGAACCTGCGCATCGGCCCCAACCGGATCGGCCCCTGGGGGACGCTCGCGTCGGTCATCCATGGCCTCAAGGTGCTGGCCAAGGAGGACTTCACGCCCACCGGCGCGGACGTGCCCGTGTTCACCCTTGCCCCCGCCGTGGTCTACCTGGCTGCGGTGATGACGCTCCTCGTCATCCCCTTCGCGCCCGGCCTCTACGGCTTCTCGATGGACATCGGGCTGCTCTACTTCTTCGCGGTCGGTGGCCTGGGTGTGGTGGGCCTGATGATGGCCGGCTGGTCGAGCTTCAACAAGTACTCACTGCTCGGCGGGCTGCGCGCGGCAGCGGGGCTCATCAGCTACGAGCTGCCGCTCATCCTCAGCGTCATGGGTATCGTCATGATCGGCGGCACCCTCAACCTCGACCAGATCGTGCGCGACCAGTCGGGCAGCGTCTTCGACTGGTACATCTTCAAGCAGCCCCTGGCCGCGCTCATCTTCTTCATCGCCGCGACGGCCGAGGCCAGTCGTACGCCGTTCGACCTGACCGAGGCGGACAGCGAGATCGTCGCAGGGTTCGCCACCGAGTACAGCGGCATGCGCTTCGGCTTCTTCTTCTTCGCCGAGTACGTGAACATGTTCATCCTCTCGGCGCTGACGGTCGTGCTGTTCCTGGGCGGCTCCAATGCGCCGTTCGCCGTCGACCCCCTCCTGAACGCGCTCGGCATCGCGACGCCCGTCAACATCGCACTCGACCCGGCGAGCCTGGGTGCCGGCTTGCTGTGGCTCATCCTCATCGGGCCGGCGCTCATCGTGGGCATCCTCACGGGCGTCATCTGGATGCTCAAGTCGTCCTGGAACATCGTGGTCTCTCTCATCGTCGCATTCGTGCTGTTCAATCTGCTGGTCGTCGGGGCCCTGCTGCTGTTCCTCGCCATCGACCTGGACTGGGTCACCGGCCTGTTCTGGTTCATCGGCAAGACCGTGACGCTCATCCTGTTCTTCGTGCTCATGCGCGGGACGCTGCCGCGCGTCCGGATCGACCAGCTCATGGGCTTCGCCTGGAAGTGGCTCGTGCCCGCGGCCCTCCTCAACATCTTCGTGACCGCGGGGGCGATCGTGATCCTGGACCAGATGGGCAAGACGCTGTGAGGACCGACCGGGTCCCCGGGCTGGGCATCGCCAAGGGTCTGGTGTTCGCCTTGACCCAGGTGTTCCGGCCCAAGGTGACCATCCAGTACCCCGAGGTCGTCAACGACATCTCGCCCCGCCACCGAGGTCGGCTCATCCTGCTCTACGACGAGGCGGGCACGCTCAAGTGCGAGACCTGCTTCCAGTGCGCGGCGGCCTGCCCCATCGAGTGCATCGATATGGGCGGAGTGGACACCCGTGACCGGTACCACGTGCACTGGGGCGCCTCCGAGCAGTACGCCGAGCGACGCGAGGAGTCGGCATTGCGCCGATCCGGGCGGACCGTGCCGGACGCGAGCTTCGAGCCCTTCGCGCGGATCGACCTGGTGCCTTTGGACGCCATCCTCACCCGTCACGGCCATCGCCGTCAGGAGGTCGTGCGTGTCCTCGAGGAGACCCAGGAGGTCTACGGCCACCTGCCGGTCGCAGCGCTGCAGCACATCGCGCACCAGACTGGCGCCTGGTACAGCGAGCTGTACGGGATCGCCACCAGCTACCCACACCTCCGTTTCGAGATCCCCGGCGGCCACGTGGTCGCGGTCTGCCGATGCACCCAGTGCGCGCTGCTGGGCGGCGGACGAGTGCTGGCTGCCTTCCAGGAGCACCTCGGCACCGATATCGGCGGAGTCAGTCCCGACGGCGTGGTCCGGCTGGAGGCAACCGATTGTCACGGGGAGTCCAAGGGCACCCCACGGGTGATCGTCGATGGCAATGTGCTGCCCAAGGCAAGCGCGTCTGACGCGGTGACCATCGCTGCGGCATTGCGAGCCGGCGTGCCCCAGGGGCGGGCCGCCTGAGCATGGCCATCCTCGCGGGACCCAAGTCCTGGCCCTCGATCCTGCTGGCGCGGGCGACCGCTCCGGATGCGGCCACGGACATCGAGGCGGCGGAGCGCGCGGGCGCCTGGACGGCATGGCGCCAGGCGGCCGCGTCCCTCACGCCGGAGCAGGTCTCCCGGCTCGTGGCCACCTCCGGCCTGCGTGGCCGGGGCGGTGCGGGGCACCCGACCGGTGCCAAGTGGCAGGCCTGTGCCGCGTCCCCATCCCGTGTCCGTCATGTGGTCGCCAACGGCTTCGAGTCGGACCCCGGCGCCCAGCTGGACCGGACGCTCATGGAGACCGATCCCCACGCGGTCGTGGAAGGGGTCGCCCTCGCCGCGTTCGCCGTCCGCGCCACGGCCGCCATCATCGCGGTCAACGCCCGCTACACCACCGCCATCGAGCGGCTGCGGGGTGCCATCGCGGCAGCCGAATCGAAGGGCTACCTCGGGGGCAACGCGATGAGCACGGGTACCCAGCTGCGCATCGAGGTCCGGCCGCTCTCAGGGTCCTTCGTGCTGGGTGAGGAGACCGTGCTGTTGCGGGCGCTCGAGGATCGCCGGGCACAGCCCGACCAGCGGCCACCGCACCCCGCCCAGAAGGGCCTGTGGGGCGAGCCGACCGTGGTCAACAACGTCGAGACGCTCGCCGCGGTGCCCTGGATCGTCGCCAATGGCTCCAGTGCCTATGCGGCCATCGGCAGCTCCGATGCGCCCGGGACGACGCTCGTCCAGCTCAGCGGCGCGGTCAAGCGACCGGGCATCGTGGAAGTCCCCTTTGGCACCACGCTGCGCGAGGTCGTGGACGTGGTCGGCCGGGGCGCCACGGGGACCTTCAAGGCGGTCCTCGTCGGAGGACCCTCCGGAGGCTTCTTGCCGGCGGACGCCCTCGATACCCCCATCGGCTACGGCGAGCTGGCCGCCGCGGGCGCCATCCTGGGCTCCGGCACCATCGTCGTCGCGGACGCATCCACGTGTCTCGTCGACCTTGCGTCACTGCTCACCCGATACCTCAACGACGAGGCGTGCGGCAAGACCATCCCGTGTCGGATCGGGACGCGCCGGCTGGCGGAGCTGGGCCAGGGGTTCTGCACAGGTCGTTCCCGGCCAACGGATGCCGCGCTCGTTGCCAGCCTCGCGGCCGATATCCAGGACGCTGCGCTCTGCGGTCTGGAGCGGACAGCGGTCAACCCGCTGCTGACCGGGATGCGATACTTCGGCCAGGAATTCACGGACCATATCGATCGGGGCTCGTGCCTCGCCGGCGTCTGCCAGCCCGTCCGGGTGGCATCCGTGGCGCATTGACGATGAACCACTCATCCGCTCGACCCCAGGGGCCCTTCGTTCCATGACCGACACACTTCCTGCCCGCCGTGCCGACGCGATGGATGCCATCGCGGAGCAGCTGCTCACGACCCAGAGCCCGCAGCGACCGCAGGTCACGCCCACGTTCGACATCGTCATCGATGGCCGGACGCTCAGCGGCCGGGTCGGCCAGACGATCCTCGAGGTCTGCCGTGACAACGGCATCGAGGTGCCGACGCTCTGCTACGAGCCCAAGCTGCCCGGCTTCGGCGCCTGTCGGATGTGCGTGGTCGAGGTGGAGGGCGAGGATACGCCGCCCATCAGCTGCTCTCGCGACGCGGCACCGGACATGGTCGTCCGGACGCAGACGCCACGCCTGCGCCAGGTGCGCAAGACGAACCTCGAGCTCATCTTCAGCGATCACAACGCGTACTGCCTGCCGCCCTGTCAGAACAAGTGCCCCAGCCACATCGACATCCCGGGGTTCCTGAAGGCGAACACGGAAGGCTCGTTCATCGAGTCGGCGCGCATCTTCAAGCGCACCATCCCCTTCCCCAGCGTCCTCGGCCGCGTCTGCCCCGCCCCGTGCGAGGAGCATTGCCGTCGGGACGAGGTGGAAGAGGCCATCGCGATCCGCGACAGCCACCGGTACGCGGGTGACCAGGTGCTCAAGGCACAGGCGGCGGGCATGAAGGCGCCTGTGCCCTTCGAGGTCCAGCCGTCGAGCGGCAAGCGGGCCGCGGTCATCGGCTCGGGTCCAGCCGGCATGGCGGCCGCCTACTACCTCGCGATCGCCGGCCACGAGGTGACCGTCTTCGAGCGTGACCCAGCGCCTGGCGGCATGCTTCGATACGGCATCCCACAGTACCGGCTGCCCAAGGTGGAGGTCCTCGAGGCCGAGTACCAGGGCGCCTGGGACCTTGGCGTCAAGCTGGTCAGCAACGCCGAGCTGGGCAAGGATTTCACCGTCAGCGACCTTCAGAACCAGGGCTTCGATGCCGTGTGCGTGGCCATCGGCTGCTACGACACCAACAAGCTGGGCATCCCTGGCGAGGACGCCGACGGAGTGCTCGACGGCCTGGAATACCTGCGCATCGCAACGCTCGGCCTGCCGTATCCGGGTCACGTCGGCACCCGCGTCGTGGTCGTGGGTGGCGGCTTCACCTCCATGGACTGCTCCCGCACGTCGGTCCGACAGGGCGCGAAGGAGGTCACGCTCGTCTATCGGCGGGACATGAAGGACATGCCCGCTGCCAACGAGGTCCACGAGATGATCGAGGAGGGCGCCCGGGCGATCTTCCAGGCCGCCCCGACCCGGGTCATCACCGATGCCGACAACAAGGTCACAGGGATGGAGTTCCAGCGGATGGTGCCCGGCGCGCCCGATGCTTCGGGCCGCCGCCGTCCGGAGCCGCTCGCTGGCTCCGAGTTCATCATCGAGTGCGACCGGGTGCTCCTTGCCATCGGCCAGGGTCCGGACCTGCGCTGGGCGAACCGGGGTGCCGAGGGTGTCAGCGCCAACAAGCAGCGCCGCCTCGCCGCGGATGCGGTCACGTTCGCCACGGGACGACCGGGCGTCTTCGGGACCGGCGATGTGCGCACCGGCGCTGCGACCGTGGTCCAGGCGGTCTCCGAGGGACGCCGCGCCGCCTACGCCATGGATGCCTACCTCAAAGGCATGGACCTCGAGGCCATCCGCACGCGCCAGACCCTCGCAGAGCCACAGCCCGAGTTCCTCTCCATCGTGCCCTTCACGAGCGAGGTCAAGGAGCCACGACTGCGCCTCAAGGCGATGTCCGCCGAGGTGCGCAACAAGAGCTATGTCGAGTACGAGATCCCATACACACAGCAGGAGGCGATGGCCGAATCCGGTCGTTGCCTCCAGTGCACCTGCGAGGCGATCGGGTACTGCGACCTGCGCCGCCAGGGCATCGAGTACGGCACCACGCTCAAGACGCTCGAGCCGACGCGCACCGGAACGAGTTTTCGGAGCGTCTCGGAGAACCGCTTCACGGGCACCAATCACGACTACCTGCGTGACGACAGTCACGCGTTCATCCTGCGCGAGCCGTCCCGCTGCATCGACTGCGGCCGCTGCGCGAACGTGTGCAAGGAGGTCGTCGGCGCGGCCTGCTACGACTTCATGCGCACCGGCTTCGACACGCTCGTCACGACGCCCCTGGACATGAGCCTGAACACGACGCCATGCGTTTCCTGTGGCCGCTGCGCAGAGACATGCCCCACGGGCGCGCTCATGCCCAAGCCGCGAGTGCTGGAGAAGTACGAGGTCGACGAGAGCCGCTGCATCCTGTGCGGCATCTGCGTTGACGCCTGCCCCTACGACGCGCTGCGCACCGGGCCCGACTTCGAGCTGGCCCATGACAGCCGCCAGGAGCCGATGATCGACCTCCTGGCCATCAGCGCCCTGGACCGCGACTCCGAGATGAGCTACGTCCGCCGCGAACGCGACTGGCTGGCGCGCGCCCAGGCCGACGGTCGAGGCATCCCGGCCGACCGACTGCTGCCGATGCTGCCTGCAGGAGCGCTCGGGGCACCCGCGAGCCGCGCCTCCAGCGACGTCCGCCCGCAGGGTGGTGGCCATAACGGCCATCTCCACGCGAAGTAGCCGACCGCCCAGCGCATGGCACTGCCGCAAACCGTTCCGTACCTTGGCTGGACCTGGGATGACCTGGTCTTCCTCGTGCTCGCCGGGGTGCTCATCGGCAGCTCGCTCATGGTCGTGCTCAGCCGGAACATCATCCGCTCTGGGCTGTTCATGATCCTCGGCTTCCTGGGCCTCGCCGGGTTCTACGCCCTCATGGGCGCGACGCTCGTGGCAGCGGCGCAGGTACTCGTCTACGTGGGCGCCATCAGCGTGCTCATCCTGTTCGCCGTCATGCTCACGCAGTCCAAGTCGGGGCCGGCCAGGCTGGTCTTCCACCACCAGGCCTGGGCCGCGGGGCTCGCGTCGGTCATCGTGGGCCTGTTGCTCATCCTGAGCGTGGTGTTCACGACCTGGCCGCTCGCCGCGCCGATGCCCATCGCACAGAGCGCCAGGGACGTGGCCACGCTGCTGTTCAGGGACTACGTGCTCGCGTTCGAGGTCATCAGCCTGCTGCTGCTGTCGGCGGTGATCGGGGGCATCTATCTCGCCCGTCGCGACGCCATCCCCGACCCTTCCGATCCAGTCATCCGTTCGGAGAGCGACTCGCTCCCAGCCATGACCGGGTCCCCGCAGGTGGAGGACCGGTGAGCCACAACCTCGACGCCTACCTCGTCCTCGCCTGCCTCATGTTCGCCATCGGCTCGTTCGGCTTCCTGGCCCGCCGCAACGCCATCGCGATGCTCATGTGCGTCGAGATCATGCTCAATGGCGTCAATCTGGCCATCGTGGCCTTCGGCATGTTCACGCCGGAGCTCAAGGGTGCGGGCCAGGTCATCGCGCTGTTCGTGATGGCGGTAGCCGCGGCGGAGGCGACGGTCGGCCTGGCTATCGTCATCGCCATCTATCGGAACCGGAGGACGCCGCTCGTAGACGAGTACGCGTCGATGCGCGAGTGATGCCGCCGGACACGTTCGCCGAGGCGGCACACGCCGCGACCGAGACGGTCGCACCTGCGGGCTCCACGGAACAGCTGCTCATCCTGCTCCTGCTCGTCCTGCCGATGGCCGGGTTCGTGCTCACGGCAGTGCTCGGGCGGCGGATGGCACGCCCGTGGCTCATCGCGGTGCCGACCATCGTGGTGGTCTGGGCCATCGCCACGTGGCTCGCGTTCCAGGCACTGGTCCAGCACACCTTCGGCAACGAGGCCATCGGCTTCACCGCCTACGAGTGGATCCCGGCGGGCGACTTCCGGATCCCGTTCAACCTATTCCTGGACAACCTCACGGCGGTGATGCTGCTGGTAGTCACGACCATCGGCATGCTCGTGCACGTCTACTCCATCGGCTACATGGCGCACGACCCCAGCCGCTGGCGCTTCTTCGCCTACCTCAACCTGTTCATGTTCAGCATGCTGCTGCTGGTCCTCGCCGGCAACTACCTGTTGGTGTTCGCCGCCTGGGAGCTTGTCGGACTGTCGAGCTACCTGCTCATCGGCTTCTGGTACTACAAGCGCAGCGCGGCGCTGGCCAGCAAGAAGGCGTTCCTGGTCAACCGGGTGGGTGATGTCGGCTTCGCGCTGGGCATCATGGCCATCTGGACCACCGTCGGGACCCTGAACTTCGACCAGGTGTTCACGCTCCTGCCGGCCGCCCTCAACGCGGGCCAGATCCAGCAGTGGATGATGATCGGCATCTGCCTGCTGCTGTTCTGCGGCGCGATGGGCAAGAGCGCCCAGTTCCCGCTCCACGTCTGGCTGCCGGACGCGATGGAGGGTCCGACCCCGGTCAGCGCCCTCATCCACGCCGCGACCATGGTCAACGCGGGTGTCTACCTCGTGGCCCGCAGCAGTCCGCTCTTCGCGCATGCGCCGGAGGCGCTCATCCTGGTCGCCGCTGTGGGCATCTTCACGGCCATCTTCGCGGCATCCATCGCGTTCACCCAGAAGGACATCAAGCGGGTGCTCGCGTATTCCACGCTGTCCCAGCTGGGCTACATGTTCGCGGCGCTCGGCGTGGGTGCCTGGACCGCGGCCATCTTCCACCTCGTGACCCACGGCATCTTCAAGGGTCTCCTCTTCCTTGGCTCGGGCTCCGTGATCCACGGTGTCCACGAGGAGCAGGACATGGACAAGATGGGCGCCCTGCGCACGAAGATGCCCATCACCCACTGGACGATGCTCATCGGCGCGCTCGCCATATCGGGCATCCCACCCCTCGCGGGGTTCTTCTCCAAGGACGAGGTCCTGGGCGAGGCATTCAAGCTCGGGTTCCAGTGGGTCTGGCTCATCGGTGTCGTGGTCGCCCTCATGACCGCGTTCTACATGTTCCGGCTCATGGGCAAGACGTTCTATGGCACGAGCCACGTCGACCCGGCAGTCGAGCCCCACATCCACGAATCACCCCGGAGCATGACGGTGCCCCTGGTCGTGCTCGCGGTCCTGTCCGTGGTGGCGGGTGCCATCCTGGGCCTGCCGTTCGGTGCCTCGACCATCAGCCAGTGGCTGGAGCCGGTGTTCCATCCCGCCCTGGAGGCCGCCGGGGTCACGGAGCAGCCATACGCCATCGCCGGTATCGACGGCTTCCTCATCCTCGTGAGCGTGGCGGTGGCCACCCTGGGCATGATCGCGGCGTGGCGGCTGTTCGGCTTCTTCGGCATCCGGGATCGCCTCGGCCAGGTCCGGGAGCTCACCGCCAGGGTGCCCCGGCTATACCTGGGCTCGTTCAACAAGTGGTACTTCGACGAGCTCAACCACCTGCTGTTCGTCCAGGTCGGTGGCAAGGTCGCGAACAGCGCGGCCTGGTTCGATGTCCACGTCATCGACGGCGTCGTCAACGGCATCGCGTCGGTGACCCAGAAGGCCGGTGACGAGGTTCGCCAGACCCAGACCGGGCGCGTCCAGAACTATGCCCTGGGCATCGCGCTCGGCCTCATCGTGGTGGCCGTCAGCATCATCTTCCTGACGACCCGCTGATGATCTCGCTGGCGGGGATCCCGATCCTCTCGCTCATCATCTTCACGCCCCTCGTCGGTGCCTTGATCCTGGCCTTCGTGCCGGGCGAGAACGTGCGCGCGGTCAAGGCCATCGCCCTCGGCACGGCCCTGGTGGCCTTCGCCTTCTCGATCATCGCGGTCCTGGGCTTCCAGGTCGACGCTCCCTGCGTCGCGCCGGACAACGTCGGCTGCTTCCAGTTCCAGGAGAACGTGCCCTGGATCCCGTTCTTCGGGATCTCGTACCACGTCGGCATGGACGGCATCAGCCTGCTGCTCGTCGTCCTGACCACGACCCTGACCTGGATCAGCCTGCTGGCCTCCTTCGGGCCCATCAAGATCCGGGTCAAGGAATACATGATCGCCTTCCTCGCGCTCGAGGTCGGGATGCTGGGCGTCTTCCTCGCCCTGGACCTGTTCCTGTTCTACATCTTCTGGGAGATCGTCCTGGTCCCGATGTATCTCATCATCGGCATCTGGGGCGGCTCCAACCGCATCTACGCGACCATCAAGTTCGTGCTCTACACCCTGGTCGGGTCGCTGCTGATGCTCGTCGCGATCCTGGCCACGGCCTTCGCCTTCCAGGCGGCGCACCCCCTCACGGGCTGGGCGGGCGCGTTCGATCTGCTGACGCTCAAGGGCTTTGGCTTCGACACGACATTCCAGCTGTTCTGCTTCCTCGCATTCTTCCTCGCCTTCGCCATCAAGGTCCCGATGTGGCCATTCCACACCTGGTTGCCGGATGCGCACGTGGAGGCACCGACCGCGGGCTCGGTGATCCTTGCCGGCGTGCTCCTGAAGCTGGGCGGCTACGGCTTCCTCCGTTTCGCGCTGCCGCTGTATCCACAGGCCGCCCATGACCTGGCGGGCATCATCATCGTGCTCAGCCTCATCGCCATCATCTACGGCGCCATCGTGGCCATCGTCCAACCGGACCTCAAGAAGCTCATCGCCTACAGCTCGGTGAGCCACATGGGCTTCGTGACCCTCGGCATCTTCGTGTTCACCCAGCAGGGCCTCCAGGGCGCGATCATGCAGATGGTCAGCCACGGCGTCATCACGGGCGCCCTCTTCCTGTGCGTCGGCGTCATCTACGAGCGGACGCATGACCGGACCATCGCCAAGATGGGTGGCCTGGCATCGCGGACCCCGGTCTACGCCGCGATCTTCGGCTTCTTCATGTTCGCCAGCCTCGGGCTGCCCGGCCTGGCCGGGTTCGTGGGCGAGTTCCTCGTGTTCGTGGGCACGTTCGCGGTCTCGCCGCTGGCAGCCGGCATCGCGACCTTCGTGATGGTCTTCGCAGGTGTCTATCTCCTGTGGATGTTCCAGCGGGTCGTGTTCACGGAGCCCAGCGAGTTCCTGCTCAAGCTCGGCCACCACCTCACCGACATCGACCGGGTCGAGGTGCTCACGCTGGCGCCGTTGTTCGCGCTCACCATCGTCATCGGCATCTATCCGGCGTTGATCCTCGACTTCATCCAGCAGCCGGTGCATGAGCTCCTCAGCGCCCTGAACATGCCGATCACCGGGGCGCTGCGGTGACCCAGAACGAGTGGCTGGCCATCCTGCCCTTCGTCATCGTCTCCGGCGTGGCGCTGCTAGTCATCCTCGTCGATCTCATCTGGCCCAGACGGCCGGCCATCGTCACGGGCGTGGCCGTCGTCGGGATCATCATCGCGATGATCATCACGGTCGCCGCAGGGCCCATCGCCGGGCTCGACGGTCAGCTGCCGCTCGAGGGCCAGACGGTCTTCAACGGCACCTACATCCAGGACCAGCTAAGCGTCTATCTCGATCTCCTGTTCATGGCCATCGCCCTGCTGACCATCCTGTTCGCACCCGACTACCTGGAGCCGCGCGGGCTGCCCATGGCGGAGTTCATCGCCACGCTCCTGTTCGCGATCAGCGGCGCGATGCTCATCGCGGGCGCCCAGGACCTGCTGCTGCTGTTCATCGGCCTGGAGCTCCTGGTCCTGCCGGGCTACATGCTGGCGGGCTTCGCCAAGCGCGACGGGCTGTCGACAGAGGGCGCCATCAAGTACTTCCTGCTGGGCTCCTTCTCGAGCGCCATCCTGCTGTTCGGCCTGGCCTTCGTATTCGGTTACACGGGCACCACCAACATCCACGCCATCGCGGCGGCATTGGGGCCGATGGGCGCGGGAGCGCCGCTGCCCATCGCACTGGCCATGGGCCTCGCGTTGCTCGTGACCGGCACCGCGTTCAAGATCGCTGCGGTGCCATTCCACTACTGGACACCGGATGCCTATCAGGGCTCCCCAACGCCGGTGACGGGCTACCTCTCCGTGGGCCCCAAGGTGGCCGCCTTCGCGTTGCTGCTGCGGCTGTTCGTGGAAGCGCTCGGTCCCATCCGTGCCGACTGGGGACTCATCATCGGAGTCCTCGCGGCCATCACGATGACGGTGGGCAACCTCGCGGCGCTGGGCCAGGACAACATCAAGCGGATGCTCGCCTACAGTTCCATCGCCCACACCGGCTACATCATGGTCGGTCTTGCGGTGTTCGCAGCTGCTCCTGATCCCGAGACGCAGGCAGCAGGCATCCAGGGCGTCCTCTTCTACGCTCTCGCGTACACGTTCATGAACCTCGGCGCGTTCGCGTGCGTGGCCGCGCTCCAGCGACGACCGGGTGTCACGAGCCAGATCTCGACCTTCGCCGGACTGGGCCGGCGCGCGCCCCTCCTGGGCATCACCCTCACGCTGTTCCTGCTCTCGCTCGTGGGCATCCCCCCCACAGCCGGCTTCTTCGGCAAGGCCGTCATCATCCTGTCCGCGGTCCAGGGCGGCGGCTGGCTCACGGTGCTCGCCGTGATCCTGATGCTCAACGCGGCAGCGGCAGCGTTCTATTACCTGCGAGTGGTGGTCACGATGTACATGCGCGAGGCACCTGAGAACGCACGTCCGGTCGTCATCGGTGGCTTGACGAGGATCGGCCTGGTCCTCGCTGCTGGCGCGACCATCGCCATCGGCCTGCTGCCGGCCCTGACCGGCGCGATGCTCGACTGGACCATGAACGCCGCCAAGAGCCTCCTGCTCGGCGCCTGATCCCGATTCAGGAGGTCGGCGACTCGCCGAGGCGCCGCGCCAGGAGCCCGAGGAAGCCCGCGACGTCCATCGGCGAGCCGAGCACCATGTCGGACTCCGCTCCCGTGGCCTCGAGTCCGAGCGGATCGGTGCCGACCGCGATCGCCACCCCCTGGATCTCGCCCGCATCACGGGCCGCCCGCAGCACACGGAAGGCTGCGACGTCCGTCCGGTCGTCGCCGATCATGAACGCGACCGCCGGCCGGTGGCCGTCCAGCAACCCACGGAACGCCTCGCCCTTGCCTGGCGCGCCCGGCGGACGCAGCTCCAGTGACCGGCGACCAGGGAACCTGACCAGCTCCTGACTGGGATCGAGACGATCGACCGTGTCCGCGAGCCGACGGCCTGCGGCGTACACGTCGGGAGCGCCCCGGTAGTGGAATGTGACCGCGGGAAGCTTCGATTCGACGACGAGCCACGCGTCGGGGACAAGCCGCGGCACCTCGCGTGCCAGCCACCCGGCCACCTCGAACGACCGCGCCGGCGCCGGATGCATCTCGACCACGAGTGATGCGGCACGCCGCCGCCGGTCGAGTCGACCACGCTCGAGTCCATGGTTGCCGACGTAGTCGGCCCCGCCGACCCGCACCCGTCCCGAGAGGTCCGATGCGGTCCGACCCGACAGCAGCGCAACGTGCACCCCATCGATCGCCGCGAGCTGACGGAGCGCTCGCTGGGCGCGGGGCAGGATGGTGGCTCCCCACGGATCCATGCGAGGCACGGAGAGGGTGCCATCGAAGTCGGAGGTGATGAGCACGGGACGATGCGCGAGCATCGCCCGAGCGATGCTCATCGCCTCCAGGGCGGTCCGGGCGGACGTCTGGGTTCCCATCGCTGGGATCGAGTCTACGGTGCCGGAGCGCCACGGCCACCACTCCCGAGGTGCCGCTCGTGGCTCGCCCTGCGCTAGCATCGAACCACTCCATGTCCCGGATCCTGGCATTCGCCGACCGCATGCTCCCTGCCCTCCTCGTCGCGGCCGCCGTGGCATTGCTGACCGTGGGCCTTGTGGCATGGCTGGACCCCAGCGCTGGAGCGCGTGGGGGGTCCGTCGCCGAGTCCAGTGAGGCGCCGGGAGGTGGTGCGGATCCGGGTGGCGACGCTCCGGCAACCGATGGCCCCGTGACGGCTCCCGAGGCGACCCCCCGTCCGACCCGGCAGCCACCGCTGATCGACGCGCCACGGACACCGCAGCCGGTGGTGCCCACGACAGCCCCGACCGCTCGACCCACGCCGTCGCCGTCGCCGTCGCCGACCGTCCCGCAGCGTGTGGACCCGACCCCAGGGGCGACCGCCACCCCCCGTTCGACACCCGAACCGACCGGGACGCCCGCACCGACGCCGCCACCGACGCCGCCACCGACGCCGCAGCCGCCACCGACGCCGCCACCGCCACCGACGCCGCCACCGACGCCGCCACCGACGCCCACGCCGCCACCGACGCCACCACCGACGCCCACGCCCACGCCGAGCCCGCGTGCCACACCGCGTCCGACCGAGACTCCGTCACCCACGCGGACTCCCGAACGGACGCTCCCGCCGACGCCAGGGCCGACGCCCACGGCCGATCCGGTCGTCGCGACACGGATCGTCATCGCCTCCCAGGACATCGACCTGCCCGTCATCTCGCGCGACCAGCGCGTCAAGGGTCAGGGTCCCGACAAGTACCCGCCCTGCGACGTGGCGCTGTATCACACCGCATTCCAGCAGCCGGGCGAGCCGGGAACCACCTACCTCTACGCCCATGCCCGCGCCGGGATGTTCCTGCCCTTGCTGGAGGCGTCGACCCATCGGAACGGCAAGGCGCTCATCGGGGCGCTCGTGCAGGTGTACACCAGCGACGACCGTGAGCACGTCTACCAGATCACGCGGGTCCGTCGCCATGCCCTTGACTTCTCGCTCGCCCTGGGCGCGCCCGCGGGCTCCGAGCAGCTCATCCTTCAGACGAGCGAGGGCCCACGAGGCACCGTGCCCAAGCTCCAGGTGCTGGCCGAACCCATCGAGGTGCTCGAGGCGGCACCGCTCGACGCCGAGCCCAGAGCGCACCCACGCGCCTGCTACGACACGCCATAGTGCCGGACACTTGGGTCAGATCCAGTCGATGCGTCGGAAATAGGCGAAGGTGATGGCGCCGATGCCGATGACGACGGCGGTGACCAGCCAGAACCCGCTCCCCTCGCGCAGGTCCAGGGCGGTCGCAGCCTCGCTCATGCCGAAGATGCCGGCGGCGGCCCCGACGCCCGCGAGCACCGCCGTCACGGCCGTCAGCCGCTTCATGATCTCCGACAGGTTGTTGTTGACCACCGATAGGTACGCCTCGAGCGCGCTGGACAGCAGGTCCCGGTGGCTATCGAGGTCATCGGTGATGCGCACGAGGTGGTCGTAGACATCCCGGAAGTAGATGAGCGTCTCGGGCCCGATGAGGTCGTTCTCACGGTTGGTCAGCTGATTGAGCACCTCGCGCTCCGGGGTCACCGTGCGCCGCACCAGCAGCAGGCTGCGACGCACGGCGAACAGCTGCTCCACGATGGCCTTGCCGGGCTCCTGGACGACCTGGTCCTCCAGGTCGTCGATGACGTCCGACAGTCGGTCGACCATCGGGAAGTAGCCGTCCACGATGGCGTCCAGCACCGCGTAGAGCGCCACATCCGTGCCCTTGGCCAAGAAGTGTGCGGCACCCGAGCGGGGGACGGCGCCCGCCTCCAGCGGCTGCCAGTCGGCAGGATGCGACGTGAGCAGGAACCGCTTGCCAAGGACGATGTCCAGCTCGACCGGCTGCAGCTGTTCGGCATAGACCATCGCGAACACGACGAGATGCATCAGCGCATCGGTGTACTCCACCTTGGCTCGCTGATTGCGCTCGACGATGTCCTCGATGATGAGCGGGTGGATGTCGAGGCAGAGCGCCAGGGCGTCGAGGTCGGCCTGACCAGCGTCCTGGAGGTCGACCCAGACGCGCGCGTCCGGATCCCGGAGCGCGGTCGTGACATCGTCGATGGCGCTCAGCGACGACTCACCCGCGGGCGACCATGCGACACCCCGGACGACGCCCCCTGACGTCAGGTCAGCTGATCGCTTCACCGGCACGCTCGACTCGATGGCGCTCATCGTCGGCGATGTTGGCACGTTCGGGGCGCCGAGGCACGACGCCCATGAGCACGGTCGGCACGATCGCGACCACCAGCACGGCAGCGGCGACCAGGAAGAGGCCCGCAAGGATGGACGCGGCCTGGCTAGAGGCCCAGGCCTCCAGCACATCCACCACGAGCGGGTCGGCGAGCGCACGGCCCCGCAGCGCCTCCGGCAGCACCTGGTCACGCGCCACCGCATCGGTGAGCACGACGCTCAACCCTTCGATGCGCTGGGTGCCGAAGCCCGTGAGTACGGCGAGGCCGATGGCCATCCCTGCCATATGCGCGACCGTCACCCCGGCGCTGGCGATCCCGAACGACGCCTGGCCGAGCGACTCGAGGGCTGCGGTGGAACGCGGCGTGACCGTGACGCCGAAGCCGAGACCGAAGAGCGCGAGCGCACCGACGAGGACGCTGACGTCGGTCGTGCCGTGCGAGAGACCCAGGACGACCATGCCCGCGATGGCGAGGACGAGCCCTGAGATGCCCAGCGGCACGAGCCGGACCCGCCGCAGCAGGAACCCAGCGCCGATAGCGCCAACGGCCATGGCCAGTGCTAACGACCCAAGGACGAGCCGCTGCTCGGGTGGTCCGGCGTAGCGCACCCGGTCCACCCACACCGCTGACCCCACGATGGCAGTGGCCAGCGCGTAGCCCGTGAGCAGGCTCACGAGCCCCGCATTCCGGAAGACGCGGTCGCGGAACAATCGCGGGTCCAGGAACGGATCGGGCGTGCGGCGCCCATGACCCACCGCCGCGATGACGCTGATGAGGCAAACGACACCGGCCACGACGGGGATGGGCACCAGGACCGCGGTCTCGGTCTCGCCCAGGGTCGAGAGACAGATCAGTCCGCTGGCAAGACTGACCGTCAACAGGCCGGCGCCCGCGAGGTCCAGACGACTCGGCTCCGGACGTCGGTCCCAGCCATCGAGCGCGGCCCAGCACCAGACGAGCGCGATGATGGCCGCCGGCGCCCCAAGGTAGAAGACCCAGCGCCACGACGGCACCAGCAGGGCGAACGCGGTCGTGTCGCCCATGCCCAGATCGATGAGCGCCGGGCCCAGGTCGAGCCGCTCGAGGATCGTCGCGCCAAGGAATGGCCCGAGGGCCATGCCCAGGAAGTTCGCGGCGCTCACCGCACCCAGCGCGCGGGGCCGTGCGGCGCCCGAGAACAGGTGGCTGGCACCGGCCGTGGCGAGCGGCAGGATGGCGCCACCCCCCAGGCCCTGGATGACCCGCGCGGCGATGAGTTGGTGCATGGAGCCCGCCGCCCCCGAGAGCAGGGAGCCGACAGCGAAGATGGCGAGGGCGCCCAACAGGACCGGCGGCAGCCCGAACCGGTCCCCGGCGCGCCCGGCAAGCGGCATCGCGGCGATGTATGCCAGGAGGTACGCGTTGACGACCCAGCTGGCGAGCCGCAGCTGCGTCCAGTCGGAGAGGTCCACGACGATCCGCGGCAACGCCACCGCGGTGGCCAGCAGCTCGATGCCGACGAGCGCCGATGCCAGGCACAGGGCGCACAGCAGCACCAGGCGGGCGTTGCGGCTCATGGCCGCGATGATGCGCCCTCTGTCGACGGGGGTGTTCCGCGCGGCCTTGACATGCGTCGTGGGCGGCGGGTAGTATCAACCAGCGCTTATATGAAGGCGCGTTGATATGACGCACAGGACGCTCGATTGCCCAGTCCCGCCCGGATCCGCAACACCATCGCCACGATGACCTCCCCACCGCAGGACCTGCGCGAGGTTGCCGTTGTGCACAAGGCACTGTCCGACCCCACCCGCTTGCGGATGCTCCAGCGACTCGCCAACGCCCCGGGCACGGTGAGTGACCTGATGCATCACGTCGACCTCTCCCAACCGCTGGTGTCATGGCATCTCCGGCGACTGCGAGCGGCCGGGTTGGTCGAGACCCGACGCTCCGGGCGCGAGGTCATCTGCACCCTATCAGAGGGCACCCTCGAGCGGTTCCACGAGCGCGAGCTCGCACTCCTGGGCCTCGCGTCGTGAGGGTCGTGCACGCATGACCGGGCCTGACATGCCTCCCGCTCCGGAAGCGACCCCCGACTTGCCGCCGACGACCGCCACACCGCGGCGTGATTCCCTGCGCGCGCTCGTCGTCCCCTTGGCACAACGCATGGCGGATGCGGGCCTGACACCCAACCAGCTGACGCTCATCGGGTTCGGCATCGCGGCGCTGGGCGGCGTGATGGCGGCGCTCGAGTGGTGGCTGCTGGCGGGCATCGTGGCCACCACCGGCTCCGCCTTCGACATGTTCGACGGCGCCGTGGCCCGGGTCACGGGCACCACGAGCAAGCTCGGCGCCTTCATGGACAGCACCTTCGACCGATGGGGCGAGGCTGTCATCTACCTGGGCATCGTCATCGGCTGCACCCGTGCCGGATACGAACTCGGTGCGTGGCTCGCCGCGGCCGCGATGGGCTCGGCGTTCATGGTCAGCTACGCCCGGGCGCGCGCCGAGTCCCTCGGCTTCGCACCCGGCAAGGGGATGGCCGCCGTCGGTCTCGCACCGCGCGAGGTCCGGGTGATCATCCTGGGCATCGGGCTCGTGGGTGCGGGCCTCTTCGGCGGGGTCGGCGGCGACAGCACCGGCACCGCCATCCTGGGCATCGCGCTGGGGCTCATCGTGCTCCTGGCGACCCTCACCGTCATCCAACGGATCATGTTCGTTGTCAAGCAATCTGCCTCGGAGGTCGATCGAACATCGTGAGCAAGAACGGCAAGAGCGCGCCCGAAGGCGCCAACGGCGTGGTCGAGCCGCGCGGCGATCGCAAGATCCGGGTCGCCATCGTCGGTGTCGGCAACTGCGCCAGCAGCCTGGTGCAGGGGCGCTACTACTACCAGGACGCTTCGCCCGACGACTTCGTCCCCGGGCTCATGCACGTGGAGCTTGGCGGCTACCACGTTCGCGACATCGAGTTCGTGGCCGCGTTCGATATCGACAAGAACAAGGTCGGCAAGGACCTGTCCGAGGCGATCTACGCCAAGCCCAATAACACCTACGTCTTCCAGCAGGTGCCCAAGCTCGATGTCAAGGTCGAGCGGGGCATGACCCATGACGGGCTGGGCAAGTACCTCTCCCAGATCATCGAGAAGGCACCCGGTCCCACGGCTGACGTCGTCGGCATCCTCAAGGAGCGCAAGGTCGACCTCGTGGTCTCGTACCTGCCGGTGGGCAGCGAGGAGGCGACCAAGTGGTACGTCGAGCAGGCGCTCAAGGCGGGCGTCGGCTTCATCAATGCCATCCCGGTGTTCATCGGTCGCGAGCCGTACTGGCAGCGCCGGTTCGCCGCTGAGGGCCTGCCGGTCATCGGCGATGACATCAAGAGCCAGGTCGGTGCCACCATCAGCCACCGGGTGCTCACCCGCCTGTTCATGGACCGCGGCGTTCGCCTCGACCGCACCTATCAGCTCAACTTCGGTGGCAACACGGACTTCCTGAATATGCTCGAGCGGGAGCGCCTGGAATCCAAGAAGATCAGCAAGACCAACGCGGTCACGTCCATGCTCGACTACGAGCTCGACGCAGACGACATCCACGTCGGTCCCTCGGACCACGTGCCGTGGCTGAAGGACCGGAAGTGGTGCTACATCCGAATGGAAGGCACGACCTTTGGTGACGTGCCCCTCAACGCGGAGCTCAAGCTCGAGGTCTGGGACAGCCCCAACAGCGCCGGGGTCATCACCGATGCCATCCGCTGCCTGAAGCTGGGCCTTGACCGGGGCCTCCAGGGCACCCTTGTGGCCCCCTCGTCGTACTTCATGAAGAGCCCGCCCATCCAGATCCACGACGACATCGCGTTCAATCGCGTGGAGGCGTTCATCAAGGGGGAGGACAGCGAGACGCTCGTTGGTACCGAGACCGCGAAGCCGAAGACGACCCGCAAGCTGGCCGCGTCGCGCCGGCTCGCCGACCGCGACGTGTCCGCCTCAGTGACCGTAGGTGCCGGGCGGGCAGCGCCGAGCACCGGCCACTGACCCAGGTGCCCACGGAGGGCCACAGCGGGGTCGAGTACTCCCCACATCGACGCGTCCGGACCGGGCGCGTCGCCCGGGTGGTGCAGCGCGCTCGCGAGCGGGCGGTCGTGCGGGCCTACCAGGCCGGCTCCTTCGCCATCGGCCATACCTCCACGCGTATCTCCAGCCCCGCCGCCCAGGCCTTGTTCCTGGGCGGCTATCTGGGCTGGGCTGCCAAACGGCGCATCGTCGAGGGCAACATCGGCCACCTGCTTGGTCGGCCCTCGAGCGCACCGGACGTCAAGCGGCTGGCTCGGCGGACGTACACGTCGTACGCTCGGTTCGCGCTTGAGCTCATGCGCCTCCCCTGGCGACCCGTCGACGAGCCCCTGCGGCTGCTGCCCCCCGAGGGCGCGGCGCACGACCAGTTCATGGAGCTCTGGGCGCGCTGCCAGGCAGATGGGCGGAGCGTCGTGGTCGTCTCCGGTCACATCGGGAGCATCGAGATCTTCGCAGGCTCATACGCGCTCCAGGGAGTGGCCACCTACGGGCTCGCCGATGACACCGCCTATCCGGAGCTGTTCGCCCTGCTCAACGCCCAGCGCGCACGCTGGGGCGTGACCATCATCCCATGGCGCAACCTGCGCGACGTGTTCCGGGTCCTGCGGCGGTCGGTCGTGCTGGGCATGGTCGTCGACTGGGGTTACCGCCCCGACGACGTCCCGGTACGCCTCTTCGGTGCCTGGACGACACTGCCGGTGGGTCCAGCCACGCTCGCGGCCAGGACGCGCGCCCTGATCCTGCCGGTCGCGGCGTACAAGCAGCCTGACGGCCGGTATCGCGCAGCCATCGCACCATCCATCGAGGTCGCCGATGCGTCTCCGCGCTCCCAGGCCATCGCGACCCAGGCCATCGCGGATGCCCTGGAGTCGTTCGTGCGTGCCGCGCCCGAGCAGTGGCACACCTTCAAGCCGATGTGGCCGGCGACAGAGCAGGAGTCCCGGTCGCTCGAACAGCGGGCCATGGCGATGCTCGCCGACGCCGCACCGGCGCCGCGTGCGCGAGGTGACCGGGAGTGACCGACACCGCGTCGCCGGCGGCGACCGCGGACCGGGCTTCAGCCACCCTCCGCCAGCGGTTCCTCGGCGGCCTGCTCAGCGGCCTGGTGCGGCTGCTCCAGCACCTGCCCGATCGGCCCATCTACCGACTGGCACACCTCACTGGGCGCGGCCTCTCGTACCTGATGCCCGAGCGGCGGGCGCTCGTACGCGCGAACCTGGGGCGTGTCTGCCGCGCGCTCGATGCCCGAGGCGCGGCAACGCCGCGGGTCCACGCCGCCGTCACCGACGGGCGTCGGCTCGATGCGCTCGTCCGGGACGTGTTCGGCTACTGGCTGGTGACCTACGTCGAGAGCGCCATGGCTCCCAGATATGACGCAGCCGCGCTCCGGGAGCGCATAGTCCTGCCCGACCCGGCGACCGCAGCCGCTGCACTGGCGCCCGTGCCGCCGGGCAGCCCGGGACCGCTCTTCGTCGGTCTCCATTTCGGTTCCGTGGAGTTGGGCGCGCTGTACGCAGCGCGGATCGGTCATCTCCCCGTGAGTGGACCGATGGAGCAGGTGCAGGACCCCGTCATGCGCGAGTACTTCCGGCGGACACGCGGGGCGCTGGGCATGGAGCTGCTGCCCATCGCGGGCGCGGCGCCCGTGCTCGTGGAGCGCCTCCGGCGGGGTGAGGCCGTCGCCATCGTCGCGGACCGTGTCCTCGGCGGCAAGGGGACACGGGTGGAGCTGTTCGGTGCGCCTGCGCGATTGCCCTCGGGCCCCGCCGTGCTCGCGGTCGAGACGAAGGCACCGATGTACGCCCTTGCGGTCCACCGGGTGGGACCTGGCCGGTGGGTCGGGCGCGTCGAGCCGATACCCGTGCCCACGGAAGGGACCCGCCGTGAACGGGTGGCCGCGACGCTGGAAGCCCAGGTACGCACCTTCGAGCACTTCATCGCGAGCGCTCCGGAGCAGTGGTGGACGCTGCTGTTTCGCATCTGGGAGGAAGATGCAGCCGCATGACCGCACTTCCGACGACCGGCGCGCCATCGACCAACGAGCCACCGAGCGCCCTGGGCGTCGCCGACCTCCACATCCACACCCTCGCCTCGGATGGGGTGTCGGGTGTCGAGGACGTGCTGGCGGCCGCGGTCGCGCGGCACCTGGACGTCATCGCCATCACGGACCATGAGCGCATCGACGCCGCGGTCGTGGCGCAGCGGCTGGCGCAGGAGCGCGATCTGCAGTTGGACGTCATCGTGGGCGAGGAGATCACGACCCGCAACGGCCATCTCGTCGGGCTGTTCATGACCCAGCGCATCAAGCCCTGGGGCTCGATGCGGGACGCCGTTGCCCGGGTCCACGACCAGGGCGGGATCTGCATCGTGGCGCACCCGCTGGTGCCCTATCCGCTGTGCGCCAGCGAGCGCACCATCCGCCGGATGCTGGACGAGGCGGATCCGGTTCGCCACCCCGACGCCATCGAAGCGTTCAACCCGACGACCGCGCGGATGCGCTGGAGCCGGCAGGTGCCTGCGTTCATCGCCGACGTCGGACTGGCTGCTGTCGCCAGCAGCGACGCGCACCACGCCGACTCGGTCGGGCGAGCCCTCACCCTGTTCCGGGGTACGAGCGAGGACGACGTGCGTGCGGCGATCCTGGCCCGCGCGACCATGTGGCGCGGCAGCGCCTACGCCTGGCCCGAGCAGTTGGGCATGTTCCGCCAGCAGACCGCCAAGAACGCGCGCGCCGTGCGCGACACCGTCCGCCATCGGCTGCTGCGCCAGGGCAACGGACGTGACCTGGGCTATCCGCGGTGAAGATCGGGCTCGTCACCCCCTACATCTACCCGCTGCCGGGGGGTGTCAACGCCCATGTCGAGGAGCTGTACCAGAACCTCGTCGTGCGCGGCCATGACGTGCGCATCATCAGCAGCACGCACGGTCCCCAGAAGTCGAGCGAGGGCGACATCATCCGCCTGGGCTATGGCTGGAGCGTGCCCACCAACGGCTCGGTGGGCACCCTCACGGTCTCCCATCGATATGGGCAGCTCGTCCAGGAGATGCTGGACAGGGAGCACTTCGACCTGCTCCACTTCCATGAGCCGTTCGTGCCATTCCTCTCCCTGGAGCTGCTGCGCTTCTCCACGAGCGTCAACGTGGCCACATTCCACGCCTACTCCGGACAGAGCCTCTCGTATGAGTTCGGCAAACGGATGCTCCAGCGATTCGCGCGTCGCCTGCACGGGCGTATCGCGGTCAGCGCCGCGGCCAGGCACTTCATCCAGCGATACTTCCCGGGCGACTACAAGGTCATCCCCAACGGCGTCGACCTCCGCGACTTCCGGTCGGTCGCCCCGTTCGCACGCTGGCGCGACGGCACCTTGAACATCCTGTACATCGGGCGCTTCGAGAACCGCAAGGGCGCGATGTACCTGCTCAAGGCATACCGACAGCTGCGACGCGAGGGTCTCGGCTGTCGGCTGCTGATGATCGGTGCCGGGCCGCAGGAGCGGGAGATCCGGCGCTACATCGCCACCCGCCGGCTGGTGGGTGTGGAGCTGCTCGGGCGCGTGAGCGACGCGGACAAGGTCCGGGCACTGGCCACCGCGGATGTGTTCGTGTCGCCGGCCACGGGGCAGGAATCGTTCGGCATCGTGCTCCTGGAGGCGATGGCCGCCGGCGCACCCATCGTCTGCTCCGACATCCACGGCTACAAGGGTGTCGTCCGACGCGGCGAGCAGGCACTGCTCGTGCCACCCAAGGAGGTGGCCCCCCTGGCGACCGCGATCGGGACGGTGCTCCGCGACCCACTGCTTCGTGCACGGATGGGCGAGGCCGGGCGCGAGCGTGCCGTCCAGTTCGGCTGGGAGAACATCACGGCGAAAGTGGACGACTACTACAGCTTTGTCATCCGTCGACTCGCGGCACAGGGTGCGCTGCCGGCCGGGTTCCGTGCGCCGATCCCGCCGGCCCCGCTCCGGTCACCAGCGCAATTCGGCTCGGGACGGTAGCGCCCAGGCACCATGGGCCGCCACGGCGCCCTCGGACACGCGAGGGGTTCCCACCCAACGACAGCGCGTCGGGCTTACACCATCGGCAGTGGACGCTGACGCTATGAGACCGGCGTGGCAGATCCGAGTCTCCCGCAGCGTCATGATCTCCCACCAGGCAGTCGTGACGGGGGTCCAGTTCGCCCTGGCTGAGTTCGCCGCGTCGGTCCCCGCCACGGGCATCTCGGCCCACGCCGGCAGCGTCCGGGTCACCGACACGACTGTCACCCACACGACCATCAGCAACGGGCTACTGGTACACGCTCGAGTGCAGCCTCGGTTTCGGCGCCGAAAATCGGCACCTGCGGGGTGAGCATCTCGTACGCCATCGTCCCCGACACAGGCCGGCGGACCACTCGGGCATCGGTCAGCCGCGGGCGCTAGACCTCGAAGAGGCGCCGCATCAGGCGGTCGAAGACCCGGTCGGGCAGGAGACGGCGGGCCACAGTGAGCGCCCGTGCGCCGCGTCCCACCACATACCGGGTCCGCGGCCCGCGCACCGTGGCAGCCTGACCGATCGTCGCCGCCACCACGATCGGCAGCGAGCCGCTGTTCGTGCCCACCGAGCGGGCCAGCACCCGGGCGACCCGTTCAGCCTGTGCGGCGTACGCGCCATTCCCTGATGCGGTCATCAGCGAGTCCGCCGCGATGCCGCCCCACTCCGTGCGGATCTCGCCCGGCTCGATGATGACCACGCGGATGCCGAGTGGTGCCAGCTCCAGTCGGAGCGAGTCACTCAACCCCTCGACCGCGTGCTTCGTGGCGTGATACCAGCCGCCCAGCGGGCCATAGATCCTGCCGCCGATGGACGAGACGTTGATGATCCGGCCAGCCCCACGGCTGCGCATGCCGGGCAGCACCAGTTGGGTCATCCGGGCGAGCCCAAACACGTTGACCTCGAACTGGTGCCGGGCCTCCTCCAGGGGGACATCCTCGACGGCGCCGTACGCGGCATAGCCGGCGTTGTTGACCAGGACATCGATGTGGCCGGCTTCGATCGTGATCCGGTCGACCGCCGCCACCATCGAGGCCTCGTCGGCAACGTCCAGCACGAGGGCGTGGATGCCGAGCGTCTCCAGGTCGCGCATCCGCTCGACCCGGCGGGCGCCGGCATAGACGCTGAAGCCCAGCTCGCGAAGACGGCGGGCGGTCGCCTCCCCGATCCCCGACGATGCGCCGGTGACCAGGGCCACCCTCTCTGCCATCTCGTCTCCCCGGTGCTGTGGTGCTCGGGAGGGGATCGCCTCCCGAGGTCGTCGATCGACAGTGTGGCCCGGGTCGCTCCTTGACGCCGAGCGCACTATGGCGTGGTTCGCCGCGCCGACGGGTCACCCGTCGGGCGGTCGGCTGGGAGTGCGCGCGTGAGACTCCATCCGCGGACCATCGCGGCGGTCGTGACCATCTGCGCTGGTGCGCTGTTGCCGGGGACGGGCGCGTCCTCGCAGTCGCCGGTCGCATCCTCAGTGCCGTCACTCGAGCCGTTGCCGGGGTCGTCGGTCGCCGCCTGCGCCGCGATGGTCAGCGCCGGCTCACCGCTCCATGATCCTGCCGCGGTGCTCATCGCTGGATTTGCCGACGAAGTCCAGGCGCCCGTGGGCACTGCACCGGGCGGCGCCCCCCGGTTCTGGTCTGGCGACGACCTGGGTCATCCGGGTGACCCATCCCCAGTACCGGTGTTTGCCATCGGCAACGGTCGCGTCATCGCGTCCGGGCCTGTGGCGGGCGGTGGCGGCATCGTGGTCGTGGAGCACGCTGGGCCGTTCGTGGTGCCGGCATCCGCGCCCGGCGCGCCGTACCAGTATCCGGCGCTGCAGACGGACACCGTCCTCAGCGCCTACGCAGGCGTCGACCCCTCGCCGGACGTGGCGGTCGGGGCATGCGTCGGACCGGACACCCAGCTCGGCGTGTCGAACACTGCCGTGCACCTCGAGCTGCGGCTGGCAGCGACCGCGGATCCGGCGAAGCGGGCGGCCGACTGGTTGGCCGTGGGCCCCGCGACCGACTCGATCGCGGGCCTGTTCGTGGACCCCCAGGTCATGGTCGATGACGGTCTCCGGGATCCCGCCGCCTTCCTGGCCTCCCTCGCCCACGCGTGCCCTCGAGCCACGGACGCTGGCTCGCCCGAGCCGTGCACGTCGGCGTTCCCGTTGCCGGCGCCCACGCCGACTCCCATCACCTCGCCCGCGCCCACACCGACCCCCAGCCCCATCCGAAGCGCTGCCGCGGACCTGCGGGCAGGTCTCCCCGCGACCATCCGCGACACGTGCGTGCCTCGCACCACCGGTCTCGTGACGGGGACCATCGCAGCGGTCGACTGCCACCCCGAGGAGGGCCGTATCAAGCTCCTCAGCTACTACCTGTTGCGACCCGCAGACGCTCGCTTCACGTTCGCCTCGCGGATGCGCCAGTACGACCTCAAGCCGGGCGCCGACTGTCACGCGGGTAAGCCGGGCATCGAGTCGAAGCGCGCCTCGCTGTCCGTCGGCTGTTTCGTGGACAGCAAGGGTCGCGCCAACCTCCGGTTCGCCAGCCGAGCGGCCTGCCCGGCCGTCTACGTGGGGGTGCTGGGCACCGGTGGCGACATCGCCGCTCTGGTGGACGCTTACGACCAGTCGGTGGGCGAGCCCTGGGCCGATCCAGGCAGTCGGCTCGCCGCGTGTCGCTCCGGTGGGTCGGGCGTCAGCGCCCCGCCGGCCCCCACGAACGTCGTCTTCCGGGTTCACGCCCCAACGGACCCGAAGCTGTACGAAACGAGCGTCCCGGACTACCGCCTCGAGGTCACCTGGGACCAGGCCGTGAGCGCGGACACCACCATCGAGGTGTGGGCAGTGACCACGTGTCCGCTCGAGGGCAAGGCCGATAGCGGCCCGTGCCTCACCGGGCGGACCCCCCTGCCGCCCAGGATCCGGGGACTCGCCGCCAGCGCACCCTCTGCGCAGGGGTCGGTCTTCTGGACGGTGCCGGGATGGGAGGACATCGGTGGCGCGATCGCCGTGAATGCCCAGAATGAACCCGTCTACGGCATCGCCGTGCGTGCCCTCAACGCGAGCGGGGCGTCGCCCTTCGTGCTCGCGCGGAAGGGCGTCGCCACATACTGCACGGGATGCACCTACTGACGGTCAGACGAGGTCGGCCAGCTCCGCAGCGGGCGGATGGGACCGCCAGCGACGCGCGACCAGCGCGACCGCCAACACCGCGATGACCGTGACCCCGGCAACGACGACGGTGCCGGCGTCGGTGATGCCGCCCTTCACGGGCGGGTCGAGGTCGACTGCGAACTGGAACGCGTAATTCCATGTCGGTAGCAGGCCCTGGTAGACGTTGACCAGTCCGTTGGGCATCGGCAGTCCCGTGAGGTTGGGGTACCAGATGAGCAGCCAGAGTCCTGCCGCGACGACGACGCCCAGTGCGAACCGTCGGGCGTCACGCGCTCGGAGGGCGATCCATGCCGGCATGGCGAGCACGATGAGGGCGATGAGGGCGAGCTCATTGGCACCCACCTGGAACTGGACCGGGTGGGCATCGCTGAACACGACCAGGCACAGGACGATGGCCAGCAGCATCGCGCCGACCGTGACCACGACGCCGGCGACGGGCCCGTCCATCAGTCCCGACAGGAATCGCCCGACGCGACCACCGGGTGGCGGCTGCAGGTCATCTTCCGCCATGGGGCGGGGCGAACGGGATGCTCGCCACAGCTGCCACAGGATGACGACGCCACCGATGGCCAGCACAGCCAGCACAGCCAGCGACTGGTCCGAGAGCGTCACCTGCCGACTGACGGCGCCGCATGCCTCGCTGCCCGCGTTCACGGCCTGGGTGTTGGCGGCGATGCACAGCGGCTCGCGCAGCAGCCACAGGATGGGCGCTCCAAGGATCGCGAGTGCGGCACCGACGCGGGCGAGGAGCCAGGCGAGCTTCGCCGGGCCGTGCCACAGCTCCGCCAGCAGGTACGCGAGCGCCAGGATCACCAGCGGTGCGCTCGTGTACCAGTGGTACTGGAACGTGGCCCGATCGATACGCGACCAAGGCAGCCACATCGCCGCGAAGAGCAGCACGACGACCGTCAGCGACAGGCTCCGACGACGCCAGGCCGCGATGCCCGCGAACAGCAGTGCCGGGATGCCCATCCAGAAGATGACGAGATTGCCCGTGTCGTGGATGGAGCCCGAGGTCCGGTCGGCGAACCCCTGCTGGTAGTACCACACCGGCTTGAGATCCAGGGGCCAGGCCCACCACGGCGATGACGCGGCGTGCGTGGCCCGCAGCTCGTCGTGGTAACGGTACATGGAGATGGTCAGGTCCTGGAGGGTCTGGCCGGTGTTGCCGGGCGGGAACCCGGGCCACAACTGGTTGCCCAGGTTCGCCCACGGGATATAGCTCATGACGTAGACAACGAGCGGGATGAGGGCCAGACAGCCCAGGGTAAGCAGCCACGGGATGCCCAGGAACGTCCCGAAGGAGAGCCAGCCCGGCGCATCCGAGACCGTCGGCTCCTCCAGGTAGCCATCTTGCCGGGGGACGAACGGCCCATGCCCCAGTCGGCCCGCCATCAGGGCGCCGACGCCCACGACGGCTGCGGCGACGAAGCTCGCGCCCGCTACGAGGAGCACATTGCGCGCGGACAGCGCACCGGTCTCGCGAAGGGAGCCGCCGAAGGCCAGCCACGCCACGAGCGCCAGGGCGCCCAGCGCCGACAGCCAGGCGACGGCCGAGATGACCTCGCCCCGGGTGAGGCGCAGGGGCCTGCGCACGATGGCAGCCGCCAGCAGCAGGGTGAGCACCACCATGATGGCCAGGAACGGCCAGTTGCGGTGCGGGTCGGGCACCTCCGCGGGTCGGATGGCAAGGGCGCCCAGGACCGCCGTCAGTCCGATCATGCCCGCCAGTGCGATGAGTCGACCGAGCGCCGAACGGAGCAGCACCAGGAGCACGAATCCGCCCATCGCGTACGCCGCGACCCATTTGGAGGCGAGCGCCAGGCCCAGCAGGATGCCGATGATGGGGATGACCAGCAGGAACTGCCAGGGTCTCCGCCAGCTGCCCAGCCAGAGCGGCACGAAGAGGGTCGCCGCCATGATCAGGAACCCCGTCACGTAGACGTCGTTCATGGCGATCCGCGAGTTCGCGAACAGCATCCCCTCCGCGAGCGCCAGTGCTGCAGCAAACAGGGCCACCGAGCGCCGTCGGAACAGCAGTCGCGCCAGGAGGTACAGGAACGCCGCGGTGAGGGCACCCATCAGCACGCCGGGCAATCGATAGCCCCAGGCGTTGCCACCGATATCCACGCTGGCCGTCGCGCCATCGGCCGCAAGCGCCAGGATCTGGGTCCGGTCCTCGCTCGGCCGATCCGGCTGGGTGTCGGCGACCGCCCTGACGGGCGTGAATGGCAGCGCCACGTCCTCGAACAGCGAGTTGCCGTGGGGATCGACGACGTAGATGGTGGGCTTACCGTCCACGGTCGTGCCCACTGCGTGCACCAGCTGGGGTGGTGCGTTCCAGATGACGCTGGTGACCGTGCCGGGGACTTCCACGGTGCTCTTGAGCTGCGGGCCATCCGCGCCCACGGCGATGCCCCGCACCTCCTTGCCCGAGGCGACGTAGAGGCGGGCGCTGTCGGGCGCGTTGTCGGCCCAGGCAAGACCGGTGGCGGCGTCGTCCATGCCCACCGCGGTCAGCTCGGACAGCGTCGCGGCGTCGAGGAACGACACGCCGTCCCCTGTCGCGACCGCGACCACCGGGCGGGCTTCGACGGAGACCCCCGCGAGCGTGCCGTCCTCGATGTGACCCTTGATGGCGTTCGACGCCTTGCTGTCCAGCCAGCCGGCCAGCACCACCTCGTCGACGCCAGACCTCAGCCTGGTGGTGATGCTGTCGACGTCATCGCCGAGATCACCGGCCAGGACCTGTGCCGTGCCCGGGATGTCCTCGATCTCCGCGGGCCGCACGACCACGGACTGCGCCGCGGGGATGGACACCAGGTCGGCCGCAGCCGGAAGTGTGGTGGACCCCAGGAGGTCGCCCGTGGCGCTGTCGAACGCCTGGAAGGTGCGGTCCTGGTCGAGGACGACGAGCGTGTCGCCAGCGAGGGCCAGCCGTTTGGGCGTCCCCCGGTCGGCCCGGGTGGTGATGGGCTCGATGATGGCCGCCGGGGCGTGCGGGTCGGACCGGAGCGTGTCGAGGCTGGTGGTATCGAGGCGAGCGATCGAGCCATCCGGGCCGGCGAGGTAGACGACATGCGCGTCGAGGTCGACAGTCAGGGCGCTGGCAGCGGTCGGGATGGACGCAACCAGGGTCCGGTCGGCCAGGTCGTATACCGCGAGCGCGTTGCCGGTCAGGACGTAGAGACGGTCACCGACCCGCCTGGCGGCGTCCTCCGTGCTCGACCAGCGAGGCTCGATGGCTACGTCGACCACTGGGGCACCGAGGTGGCTCTGAGCGGTGACCCGATGGTCGCCGAAGATCTCGATTCCGAGCGCCATGGCGTATTTCGCGAGGTGCGGGTGGGTGTACTCGTAGATGCTGTGAGGCTCGTCGTAACGCCAGTCCTGGAGGAACTCCATCGCGGTCCGAGCGTGGTACACCTCGTCGAAGTACATGCCGTACGGCTCGGCGAGGCGATAGCCGCGGATGAGGACCGCCGACAGCAGGATGCAGACCGCCACGAACAGGTCGAGCCGGTCGAGCCTGCCCGGCGGCTCGCCGGCGAGTGCCGCGCTCCGGTCCCGACGCATCGGTCGGCTGGTGACGCGGTCGATGATCCAGTCGAGCGCCGACGGACCGCGGACCGGCCCGGTGTCGTCGGCGGCGATCGGCGTGGCATCCGGTGGCACGGATCCGGGTGTCGCCTCGGCAGCCACCGGCCCGTCCGCGACACCCCCTGCCTGGGTTCGCTGGACGCTGCGCGCCGTCTGCGGCACTGGCCCCAGGTCGACCGTGCCATGGACCTCGGCCGCGGCGAGAGCCAGCCCGTCGGGTTCGCGGGCGGCCCCGCGCCAGAGGCGCCAGGTGGTGAACAGGAAGCCCCCGGTGATGAGCACGATGGCCAGGATCGTCCACCCGGACGTGCGGAACTCCTCGCCGAGCGGCAGCGACACCAGATCATCCGTGCCGTACCTGGGAGTCGTGAGGATGCCGTGGAGATTGATGAACGCTCCTGTCGAGAGCGCCACGAGTGCTACCAGCCACGACCGGGAGGTCACGGCGAGCAAGGGCAAGAGCACGAACACCGGCACGAGGTATCGCTCGTGCACCCGGGTCGGCAGCACGAAGAAGGCGAGACAGAGGAAGATCGCGGTCACGATGAGGGTCCGACGCTCGTCCCGCCACAGCGCGTTGACGATGCCGTAAACGAAGCCGGCGATGAGCAGCAGCGTACCCACGACGACAGCGGACAGCAGCCCACCGTTGCCCTGGTCGTCCGACCAGAGGCGCGAGAACGCGAGTGGTTCCGTCCCCCGAGTGCCGAACAGCGCCCATGGGTTATACGCGTTGACGCTGAGGTACGGATAGCCGCCGGCCGTGCTCGTCATGAGGCTGAGGTAGCCGGGGATGTCCATGCCGAATGGCAGCGCGACCACGTGGAACGTGATGAGCGCCAGGACGCCGGATGTCACCAGTCGGATCCATCCCTGCTCGCGGGCGAGCCAGCCGCGCAGGAATGCCGGTCCCCACGGTGAGCGCCGGGGTCCGGAGCCAGGTCGGATGAGGTGGCGCCGGATGAGCAGCACCGCGACGAGCGGGATGAGCACCACCCCGTACTGCGGCTTGACCAGCGCCGCCAGCGTGGCGAGGAGCGCTGCCCCCTCGCTGTTGCCGCGGATGAGCGCTGCCACCCCGAGCAGGATCACGAGCGCGCCGGCGGAGTCCGTCTGGCCCCAGACGGCCGAGTCGTACCAGGTCACGGGGTTGAACACGTACAGCGCCGCGGCTGCCAGGGCGAGTGCCTCCGCGCGTCGTCCCGGCCAGGTCCAGCCGAGCACGAGGCGGTACAGCACATAGCCCGCCGCGATGTCCATGAGGATGGGCGGGACCTTGATGAGGTCGATGGCGAAGCCGTTCGGGTCGCCCCCGCCGAACACGTTCGCGAGCACGCCCACCGGCCACAGCACGAGCATGTAAGCCGGCGGGTAGTCGATCGATGCGGCATTCGCGTAGAAACCGGCCGGCCCGTGGTTCGCCATCGCCAGGGCCCAATTCGCGTACAGCCCGATGTCCGCCCCGAACCCGGATGACGGGAGCAGGATGTATGCGATAGTGAGCCGCAGGGCCAGCGCGCCGAGCAGCAGCAGTACCAGTGCCATGGACGCTGACAGGGCTCGCGGCGGGGGGCCAGGCGCCCCGACGACCCGGTCGGCAGCACGTGCCGGGGACGTGATCAAGCCGAACCGGCCTCCAGGGAAACAAGGGCGACGAGGTGACCGCGAGTATAGCAACGGGCCCGTTCGCATCTGGTCGGCGGTCGGTCTCCGTCAGCGCCGCGGGCGGCTATGCGCACGCCCCGGACGGCCGCATGGATCGCTGGCTGGGACTGGTCGGTCCCGGTTGGATCGGGCTCGCTTTCGCGCTCGTGGCCATCGTGATCTATGTCTGGAGCAACCCCCACCGATGGGGGTTCTACGACCACTTCGTGTGGCAGGCTCAGGCGTGGCTCGACGGCTCCGCGAGCATCCGCTACCCGGTCTCGGACGGCGCCCACCAGAACGCCTACTACCAGGATGTGCTGGACCTTGGCGACCGGGCGCTCACCACCCGGTTCGGGCTCAGCTATCAGCCCGGCCATGCCCTGCTGCCCTTCCCGCCCCTGCCGGCCGTGCTGCTGCTGCCGTTCGTGGCCATCTGGGGCCTGGCCACGAGCGGTGCCCTGGTCGTGGCAGTGCTCGGCGGCATCAACGTCGGCCTCTGCTGGCGGATGCTCACCCGCGTCACCGACCGTCGCGGCGCCGCGTTCCTGGGCACCGTCACCTACGGCTTCGGTACCGTCGCGTGGTACGCAGCCATGCTCGGTACGACCTGGTTCCAGGCTCATGTGGTCGCAAGCACGCTGCTGTTCCTGGCCATCACGGTCGCGCTGGACGCCGAGCGACTCGAGGCCATCGAAGGGGCTGGCCATGCCATCGCGGGACGACTGCCGTTGCGCGGCGTCTGGGCTGGCATCCTGTTCGGGACGGCCTGTCTGGCGCGCCTGACGGTCGTCTTCGGTGCCCCGTTCTTCGCCTGCATCGGCCCCGGTGGCTCATGGCTGCGCCGGGCGCTCTCGGCCGGGTTCGGCACCCTGGTGCCGCTGGCCATCCTGGCGGCCTACAACCTGGGCACCACCGGCCACGTCTTCACCCCTGCCTACGACCACATCCGGGAGGTGGAGTACAAGCCGGCCCCGGAGCTGTACCACCCCGACTGGGGCACGGAGGACCCGCGCTACATCCTCGTCAACGCGCCGGTGATGCTGCTGTCGACCCCCGTCCATGCGCAGCCGGATGGGACACCCTGCGAGCCGGCGGGTATTGGGCCGCTGGACATCGTGTTCGACGCTGCCTGCCCGCTGCGGCCCGACGCCATGGGCATGAGCATCTTCCTCACGACTCCGGCGTACCTGCTGCTCATCCCCGCGCTGCTGTTCGGGTGGCGACGGCGTCTCGTGGCGGGATCGGCCATCGCGGTGTTGCTGACCGCGCTCGCGGCGCTTGCCCACTTCAGCCAGGGATGGGTCCAGTTCGGCTATCGCTTCAGCAATGACTTCGCGCCGTTCGCCATCATCCTCGTCACGCTGGGCATCGTGGAGATCAGCCGCTGGCGGATCGGCCGCATCGTGGCACCGTTGCTCGTCATCGCTTCGGTGCTCATCAACCTGTGGGGAGTCGAGTGGGGCGTGGCGCTGGGATGGTGAGCAGCGGAGCGGACGACCCCGCCGCCTCGTCGGCCGCGGTGTCCGGCGGTCTGACGCTCACCCGCCTGGCCCACTGGCTGGTCCCGGCTGGCCTCGTGTTCGCCGGCTCGATGCTCCTCGACCTGCGCACGCTCATGCCCGGCCTCGGCTTCTGGGACACCGGCGAGTTCCAGGCCCTTGGCCCCGTCCTGGGGATCGCCCATCCCACCGGCTACCCCAGCTACGTGCTGCTGCTCTGGGTCGCGTCCGTGCTGCTGCAGCCGTTCGGCGACCCCGCCCTCCGGGCGAACCTCCTCTCGGCGCTGCTGGTCTCCGGCGCCGGTGCCCTCGTCGCGATCGCCGTCGTCCAGGTCACGCGTCGCTCCGCCATCGGGCTACTCGCGGGCGCGCTGCTCGTGGTCGCGCCCATCGCATGGCAGAACGCGGTCCGTGCCGATCCCCATGGCCTGCACCTCTTCCTCGCCGCGCTGCTGCTGGTGCTGGTGCTCGGGTGGGCGATCCGGGAACGGACGCCTGGGCAACGCGCCGGCAGGTGGCTGGTCGCTGCGGCCGTCTGCTTCGGGGTATCGCTCGGCAATCACGCCCTGACGCTGCTGCTGGCGCCTGGCATCGCGCTGTTCGTGCTGGGCGTCTCGCCCACCATCCTGTGGCGTCAGTGGAAGCTCGTCCTGACCTGTGCCCTGGCGCTCATCGTGACCACGGTGCTGCTGTACGCGTACATCCCCATCCGGGCGTCGATGGACCCGCCACTCGACTACGCCCACCCGACCGACTGGGCGAGCTTCAGCTACCTCGTGTTCGGCCAGCAGTTCACGGGCACCTTTCACTCCATGCCGTCGCTGTCGACCGCCGTCCACACCGTCTGGGCTGTGCTGGAGGCGAACCTGGGCATCGGTGCCTTCGTCGCGGTCGTGGGACTCGTGACGGGCATCTGGCGGCGCCCCCGGCTGATGCTCCTGACCATCCCCTGGTTCGCGCTGCCGGTCTGGTTCCTGCTGGGCTACGAGAACGCGGACATCGACCGATACTACCTGGTGCCCATCATGGTGACCGTGGTCTGGGCCGCGCTCGGTGTCGATTGGGCACGGGGTCTGCTGATCGCGCTGTGGCACCGGCTGCGCCCTGGCGCGATACGCGCACCCGGCGCGCGGTCGACACTGGCCACGGTCCTCGCCACGGTGCTGCTCCTGGTGCCCATACTTGGTGCTGTTCCCGCACGATTCGAGGATGCCGACGAGTCGGCTGATACCGGTGCCCGGACATGGCTCGACGCCACCCTCGCGCGTCTCCAGCCAGATCCCGTGGTCATCAGCTGGTGGAGCTACTCCACGCCCCTGTGGTACGCCCGTTGGGTGGAGGCTCGGCGACCGGACATGACCATCATCGATGACCGGACGATGCTCGACGATCACCTTGGCAACCCGGGCTGTGGCGACTCGGCTGAGCCGAACCGCTGCATGATGGACGTCATCGACGGCTACCTCGGGACCCGGCCGGTGTACCTCATCCGCCTGCAGGGCGACCTCGGCGCATTCCGCGAGCGATACGGCCTGGAACTCGTGCCGGGTATCGCGAACGGTCCGGTGTGGCAGGTGGTCGGCAAGCTGCCCGACGCCACTCCCTGACCAGACCGGGTCCGATGTCGATCTCAGGGCACCGGCAGGGAGCCCCGTGTACGATGCGGTCGTGGCGCTCACCTCCCTGTCGGCGATCGATTCGTCGAGTCCGCCGAAGGCGGACCCGACGACGCCCGCCGACCCCCCGATCACCCTGCGTGTCGAGAACCTGAGCTACTTCTTCCCGGCCCACAACGAGGCTGAGAACATCGAGCAGCTCGTCGCCGAGGCGCTGAACGAGCTGCCCCGGCTGGCCGTGCGTTTCGAGGTCATCTGTGTCGACGACGGCAGCACCGATGGCACCGGGGCCATCGCGGACCGCCTCACAGCGGAGCATCCGGACGTCGTGCGTGTCGTCCACCACGGGGTCAACCAGGGATACGGCGCAGCCCTCCGGAGCGGCCTTGGGGCGGCCCGATACCCGCTCGTCTGCTTCACCGATGGTGATCGGCAGTTCCGGATCGCGGACCTTGGACGCCTCCTGGCGCGGATGCGCGAGCCCGCCGAGCCCGACGCTGGCGCACCGCCAGATGTCGTCGTGGGATATCGCATCAAGCGTGCCGATCCAGCCATCCGACTTGCCTACGCCCGCGTCTACCGGGCCTGTCTACGGACCTTCTACGGCCTGCGGGTCCAGGATGTCGACTGCGCCTGCAAGCTCTTCCGTCGCGAGGCTCTGGAAGACATCCGGTTGACGTCCGGCGGTGCGTTCCTGTCAGCCGAGCTGCTCATCAAGCTGCGCGCCCTTCGGCGCACCCTGGTCGAGGTCGGGGTGCCACATCACCCCCGGACCGCGGGCCGCGCATCCGGCGCCGACCCCCGCGTCGTGCTACGCGCCGTGCGCGACTTCTGGCGGCTCCGGCTCCAATTGTGGGCACGCCCTCGGGAGGCGCTGCAGACCGGTGAGCCGGCACTCCGGCGGCCGGACAGCGATGGCGGCACCGCCGCGGCCTGAGGCGGCCGAGCAGGGTCTGGCGGGCGTCGCCGGTCAGATGGGGCCCTGGGACTCCCGGTCGGAGCCGCCCAGGTCGACCTCCAGGGAGTTCACGAACTCGCGGAACATCGAGAGGCGAGCCTCCTGCTCCGCACCCGGCAGGACCCCGACCCGGTCGAGGATGTCCTCTGCGACGTAGATCGGCGCATCGGCGCGCAGCGCGATCGCGATCGCATCCGACGGCCGCGCGTCGATCTCGTGCTCGACGTCCTCGAGGCTGATCACGATGCGTGCCCGATATGTGTCATCGGCAAGGTCGGTCACAACGACGCGCAGGATGCGCACACCCAGGTCGAGCAGGGTCCGGGTGTACAGGTCGTGGGTCAACGGCCGCTCGGGCAGCATCCCCTGGAGGCGCGTGGCGATGGCGCTTGCCTCCCACGGACCCACCCAGATGGGCAGGTATCGGTCACGGTGGCGTTCCCGGAGCAGCACCACGTGTTGCGCCGAATCGGCGTGGACATGCACGCTCTCGACGAAGACCTCGCTCACATCCCCGGACATGCGGCGTGCTCCCGGTGCCTCAGCCTGGCTTCTTGGTGGCCTTGGGCTTCTTGGTGGCCTTGGGCGTCTGGGTCGGCTGCGGCGCCGCGGACGCATCCGGGGCCGAGGAGGCTTCGGGGGCGACTGCCGGCACGTCCACGACCACCGGCGTCAGCTGGCTGGCGTAGATGCCCTGAGGCGTGGCCCAAGTGACCCGGGCAGCCGGGGTCTGGCCCTTCTTCGTCGGCGGCTGGCTCACGTACATGCCCCGCATGTCCTTCATCGAGGGGAGCGTGCCCTTCGTCGACCACTGCTCGACGAAGCTGCCGTCGGACTTGAGGAAGACCAGGATCCGCTGCCACTTCTCGTCATAGACGTAGAGCTTGCCGCCTGCCTGCGTGCCATCGATGAGGCGGTACGTGTGACCGGGCCGGATGTCGCCATCGTCGGGTGGTGTCTCCAGCTTCAGGTCCTGCGGGCGGCCGGTGATGTGCTGGACGACGTTCTGGGCCGTCAGCGTGTAGACATTCTTGTCCACGTAGAGGCGCAGATAGTCCGCGACGCTCTCATCGGGCGTCGAGAGGTAGTCGTCCGGTGGAAGGAACTGGTTGCCGTCGAGTGTCGGCTGGTACCTGAGGATCTTGTCCAGGCTAGGGTCGAGCACGTACAGGTTGTATGCCCCGGTATAGGAGGACACGAGGAGCGTCCCGATGTCGCGGACGTCACTGCCCCACACCGCATCACCCGGGATGGCGCGCCGGCGAAGGCTGCCGTTCTTGGCGTCGTACTGGCGCCACCGCCACAGGTCGCCACGATTGTCGACGATGAGCAGGTCGTCGGCCTGCGAGGCCAGCAACCGCGGCGTGCCGATGCCCTCGCCGTTGTTCGGCCCGTCACCGGTCTTGATGATCTCCTGCACCCGGTCGCGCTTGGTGTCCAGGCGCCAGACGGACGAGCCGGTACCGTCGGACGCGGGCCCGATGAAGTACGGCGAGCCATCGGGGCCAACGGTCATGGCCGTGACATCCTGCGCGTCCCCGAAGTCATAGAGGACCGATGTCTTGGGGCTGCGGTTGAGGTAGAGCTGGTCAAGGCCAGCCCGGATGTCGGCTTCCAGGGATGCCGTTCGCGACTTCGGGATGCCCGATGCACTGGCCGCCGTGAGCTGGGTCCACGCTTGGTGCAACAGCGACGTCGCCTGCGTCGGGTCGCCACTCAACAAACGACTGCCCTGGTCCGCGTCGTCCTGCGCCGCAAGGTATGACTGCTCACCCGAGGAGACGGCCGTGATGGGTGTCTCACGACCACGCGGGAGGAGCCAGATGGCCAGTCCGAGCACCAGCACCACGCCCAGCAGGCCCAGCAGCGCGAACGCCGCGCGACGCTGCGACTCGCGACGCGATACCTGCGACGCGACGCCGCGGGCGCTCCGGTTGCGTCGGGGCATGAGGTCGAACAGCCGGTCGATGGCGTTGCTGAAGGCGCCCGTGACGGAGTCCGCGGCACCGCTGAAGGCGCCCGTGACGGCGGCCGCGGCTCCCGCGACCTGGTCGCCGCCCGGGATGGGCCCACCGGGCATCTCACCGAAGGCATCGCCCCCCGCCGCCGTTGGCGCCAGGCGGCGGTCGCCCCGCGAGGAGACGATCTCGGTCGCCTCGACCGCAAGGACGGCGTCCGGGCCGTCACCGCCGGCTGCCACGAACAGGTGGTGGAGATGCTCCACGGCCGATTGGGGATGGAGCGTCACGACCGCGTTCTTGAGCTCCTCCGTGCCCACGACCTCGGTCAAGTTGCGCGACACCAGCAGCAGCGAGTCGCCGACGGCGATCTCACCCCGCCAGACCTCGACCCGGAGGGCATCGTCCGCGGGCAGCCCGGGCTGCTGCGTGTGGTCTGGCACGAGCAGCCGCGCAGCGCGCACGAGGTACGCCTCGGCGCTGCCGATGGTCGCCACGTACAGCTCGTTGTTGCGGATGACCGCGATCGCGATACCCAGCGCCCCAGGTGGCAGCCCGCCACCCTCGCGACTGCCCCGCAGCTTGCGGTTGGCGCTGCGCACGGCCTTCTCGAGGCAGATGGGGACGCCGGCGGACTCGTCGTAGTAGTACTCGCGCCGGACCGTGTCCGCGACCAGGGCCGCCGCGTCCCGGGCACGCCCACCCACCCGCGCCGAACTGACGACGAGGTAGAGGTTGCCCTTGGAGCGGACCTTGGAGCCGGTCGCGGGTTCCGTGACCAGCATCGCGTCAGCGGAGGTGGACAGTCGGTCCGCTTCGGCGACCAGGCCGTACTTGAGTTCGAGACGGGGACCCATGGGCGGCCTAGTCTACTGCGACAGCCGCCCGGGCCCGGTTTATCGTCTATGGAGATTTCGACATCGACCAGCGGCCTCAGCCGGGGCGCACCACGACGCGCAGCTCGTCAAGACGTTCGCCGCTCGATGTGCCGGAGAACGCATCGATCAGGGTCGAGGCGTGGAGCCGGAGCTCCTGCGCCGTGGCTGCATCGGGGGCGCTCACGATGAGCAGGGGCGGGCGCGTCTCGAGCAGGCGGCACGCTCCTGCGGCATGCGGCACGAGCTCGGCGACGAGCAACTCCCACGTGCGTGCCTGCGATGCGGCATGGAGCTCAGCGTCGATGCCCAGATGGCTGGCGAGTGCGGGCAGGAGGTCAGACAGACGGCGCATCGGGCGACGGGTCATCCCAGACGCTCCAGGCGACCGGGCACTACCTGCCACGCGGCGGCTGCAGCGACGAGTGTCGGGTCGAGATCCGCGAGCGCCGTGGTCGTCACGAATGCCTGCGGCAGGCCGCCGATACGGCGTACCAGATGCCCGCGGCGCTGCGGGTCGAGCTCGCTGAAGACATCGTCCAGAAGGAGCAGCGGGGCACGCCCATCGGTCCCCGTGAGCAGGTCCAACTGGGCGAGCTTGTAGGCGAGGATCGCGGTTCGCTGCTGACCTCGTGATGCGAATCCCGAGAGCTCCCGACCAGCGAGGTCGAAGGCGACGTCGTCGCGATGAGGTCCCACCAGTGTCGCCCCGTTCCAGATCTCCTTCTCTGCGGTCTCGGCCAGCCGCCGGCGGAAGGCGTCCTCGAGCGACTCGCCCGGTTCGGCTGGGGCATTGGAGACCGAGCGCATGGTGAGCACTCCTTCGCCGGGTGCGATCTCCGCGTGGGCGTCGGCGAGGGGCGCGGCGAGTGCGGAAATGGTCTCAGCGCGCCACTGGAGGATGCGACCGCCTTCCATCACCAGCACCCCGTCCCAGTAGGGCAGCTCGTCCCGGCCGGCGGCCTCTTCGCGGATGCGACGAAGGAGGTTGTTGCGCTGAGTCAGGGCCCGAGCGTACGTCGCCATGGATGCCGCCGCGTGACCGACGTGCTGTGCCACGAGGGTGTCGAGCGAACCGCGTCGCAGTGAGGGTGAGCCGACCACGAGCTGCATGTCCTCGGGTGCGAAGACGACCGCCCGAAGCGCGTCGCTCAAGGCCGTGGTGCGGCGGGGCACGCCGTTGACCTTCACCCGCTTCCGGGCACCGGGCATGGCACCCGCAGCGAGGAGGACGACCTCGATACGTCCCGACGAGACGACCGCGTCGAGGCGCGCGAGGGGCTCGCCCCAGGTGATGAGCTCCTGGTCCGAGGTGGTCCGATGCGAGCCGCCCTGGGACAGCACCACCATCGCCTCGATGAGGTTGGTCTTGCCTGCGGCGTTGTCGCCGACGACCACCTGGGGCCCGGCGGGGAAATCGACTTCGAGCTCGACGTAGCTCCGGAATCCCCGGAGGCTCAGGTGATCGACAGGCATCGGGGCATCCGCGGTGATCCGCGCACCCGTCTGGGCGCGGCTGCCGTGCCTACGACGGCGTGCGGACGGGCATGATGACGTGGACATAGTCGTCATCACCGATGGGCTTGAACACGCCCGACGACAACGGGCCATTGAGCTCCAGGGCGAGCTGGTCGCCATCCACGTTCTGGAGCGCCTCGGTCAGGTACCGGGCATTGAACGCGACCGTGACGGGGTCGCCTTCCAGGGTCGCCTCGACCTGCCCCTCCGCGTCACCGACATCGGCCGCAGCCGCGATGGTGATGCCCGCCGACCCCTCCTCGCCGATGCGCAGCTTGACCACGTTGGCGGCCGAGGATGCGATGAGCGCCGAGAGCCGGACCGCCTTGAGCAGCTCATCCCGCTCCATCACGACCCGGGTGGAGTGGGTGCTGGGCACGACCTGCTGGTAGTTCGGGAACTGGCCGTCGATGAGCCGACTGACGAGGTCGATGGTGTCGACGTGGAAGATGACTTGGCTGCGGGCCGGCGCGAGCATGATGTCGACTGGGTCATCCGTGTCCGACAGGATGCGCATCAGCTCGATATACGAGCGGGCCGGCACGACCAGGCTCGTGTCCTCCACGGGCAGCAGCGTCTGGAGCGTCTTGACTGCGATCCGATAGTTGTCGGCGGCGGCCAGGGTGAGTTTGTCGCCCGAGAAGCGCGTGAGGACACCGGTGAGGATCGGACGGGCTTCGTCGCTCGCCGCCGCGAAGGTGACCTCCGCCAGGGCCTTGCGCAGCAGCTTCTGGCTGATGCGGGTAGTCGGACGCTCGCCCGCGGCGGGGATGACCGGGAACTCGTCGGCATCGATGCCCCGCAGGTGTGTCTGGTAGCGACCGGACGTGATGCGCAGCGTCGTGCCGTGCTCCACCTCGAGGTCCACCCGCTCACCCGAGGGCAACCCGCCGACCACGTCCGTGATGAGACGGGCGGGCACCGTCAGGGACCCTTCGCCCTCGATCTTGCCCGGCACCCACGCCGTGATGCCGATCTCGAGATTCGTGGCCGTGAGTTTGAGACCAGCGTCCTCGGTCCGGAGCAGCACGTTGGCAAGCACGGGCAGGGAGCTGCGGCTGCTGACCGCGCGGCTCACCACGGACAGGCCGCGGGCCAGGTTCTCCTGCATCACCGAAAGCTTCACATCGGGGCTCCCTGTTCCTCGTTATCGGGTAGGTATCTTCTCATCCCGTCACCATCATCATGCTGTGGACAGAGTGGACGACCCCGGACACCCTGTTCGTGGACGGAGCGTCAAGGATGGCCCAGATGGGACGTGGACCGTCGAGCCGTTCGCGGGGACGGGTGTGGGACGGGTGTGGGAGTCGGTGGACGACCCGTCGGACTTGTCCACGAGCACCTCCGCCGACACCACCACCGACCCTCGCGAATGGGCCCGTCATCCACGATCGACGATGCGGCCGGCGAGCGTGGCGCCCACGGTCCGTCCACCTCAGGGGCACCGTCGATGCGCGGGACCGGGGTCAGGGTGGACCCGCCAGCTCGCGATCGATGAGCACCCGTAGATCATCGGGTCCATGGATGGCGGCCCGCTCCACGAGCAGCGCGCGCGCGGTGCGCAGGATGGCCGAGGCGGCCACCGCCCGGGCCTGCTCGTCGAGCGTCTCGATGTCGCTCACATGGGCGAACCCGATCATCCGTCGGGTCATCTCGGCCGCCGCGAACCCCAGGGCATCCTCCCAGATGGCGCGCTCCCACTCGCTGAGCACCGCGTCCGTGAAGGACGGGTCGACCCGGGTCGGCCACAGACCACGAAGCTCAGCGAGGAACGAATCCCAGGACGTGGGCACGATCGATGCGACGTGCTCCTGGAATGTCTGTGGTCGATCGAGCGACGTACCGCGCACGCCGGCCATGATGGCGTTCGCCCAGATCGCGCCCAGATCGAAGCCGACCGGACCATAGAACGCGAACTCGGGGTCGATGGCGACCGTCCGGCCTCCCCCGACCATGACGCTGCCGGAATGGAGGTCGCCGTGGATGAGCGCCTCCGCGCGGGTCATGAAGCGCTGCTTGAGCAGGGAGAGGGCATCGGTCGCGGCCAGATCGCGCCTGAGCTCCCGGACCTGGTCGTCGAGCGCCGGCAGGTACCAGTTGTGCGCGTGCTCCCGGAGGGGCTCGGTGAGCACCAGATCCTCGGTGATCCGGCACAGCTCGGGGTTGACCGTCCGGGCGAGCTGCCACTTCCGGGCCTCGGGGTCCATTCCCAGATCGGAGGTGTGGAAGGCGATGCGCGCCACGAAGATGCCGAGATCGCGTGCGGCACCTACATGGACCTCGCCGTCGTTGAGCGCCGAGCGCCAGATACGCAGGTCCGCGAGGTCCTCCATCGCGATGATGTACCGCACGGGATCGAAGCCGTGGTACACGGGACAGGTCGTGCCCGCGAACGTGCGGTGGATCTCGAAGGCATCAGCCTCGTGGCGTGCACGCTCGATCGTCAACGGCCATCCCTCGCCGAACACCCGGACCCAGGGCAGCGACTGCTTGAGCACCACGCCCGGCACGCGGGGGTCGGACCGGACGATGAACACCAGGTTGAGGTTGCCGTCGCCGACCTCTCGTACCTCGAGCGGGTCGGTGGGGACCAGCGCCGAGAGATGTGGTCGCTGCCGGATGTAGGTCGGCACCTCCTCGATGGTCAGAGGCCGGTAGCCATGCGGGACCGCGGTGCCCGCGACGCTCACGGGACGACCTCCGGGCACGTCGGGTCAGCGCAGCGGGCCGTGGTCAGCATGCCGAACGGGTCACTCCTCGATCCAGACCCGGTCCTGGTTGTCCGGGTCATCGATGGGCGAGGAGATGAACAGGACCTGGGGCGCGTCCTCGAACGCCCCGCCGTGGGGGGTGTTGGCAGGGATGACCCACACATCACCCTTCTTGACCGGCCGGGTGACCCCGCCCACGGTCACCTGGCCGGTGCCTTCGAGGACGTAGCCGATCTCGTCGTGCGTCGAGTGCACGTGCGTCCGGAACGGACCGGGATGCCCCTGGAACACGAAGACGCTCGACTGTGTGCCATGGCCGAGGTAGGTGCGCTTGAACACATCCGCCTCGGTCAACCTGTCGGCCGCGACCGCCTTGGTCACGTCGACGACGTCGATCCTCGCGTGCGGGATGTGCTGCTGGCAGGTCGGACACAGGTAGTGCCCGTGGTCGTGGTCCGCGCTCAATCGTCGCCCTCCTGTGGAACGGTATGGATGGCCGGGGGTCGATAGCCGTGATCCCTTCGAGCGACCACGGCGGTGAACAGGTAGTGATAGACCTCGGTATGGCGCTTCGCCTCCCAGACATCGGCGCCCCAGATGTAGCAGCCGTGGTCACGCACCAGGACACCCCATGCGCGCTGGAAGCGGGGGTCGGCAAGGGCAGTGGCCATGGCCGCTGCCAGATCCCGTTCCCGGGCGGTGTTGTCGATGACCGGCAGCACGTGGCGGTCCTGGTTGGTCAGCCCGCGGACACCTTTGAGCATCTCCAGCTCGCTGATGACGATGTGGTCGGTGCTGGTCGCCAGGTCCGCGGCGAGGACCGCAGACAGCGCGTGCGTGTGAACGACGCTCCGGACACCACGCTCGCGGGCGACGAGCGTGAAGATGTGGCTGCATTCGCTCGGCCGGAGGCCGGGGCCGGCGGGCGGACGCACGACCGAGGAATCCGCCACTGCGATGACGAACAGGTCCTCGGGCTGGACGCGCTCCTTGTGGACGCCGGTCGGTGCCACCAGCAGGTTGCCGTCGTCCGAGGGGCCGCAGATGCCGCCGCCGGTGCCCGAGACCCATTCCCGACCGTAGAACACCCGGAGCTGCTCCACGAGCAGCTGGCGGGTCTCGGCATCAGACATCGAGGGCCCCGCGCTCACCCGCCAGGGCCGCCCGGATGGACTCGGGGTACGGCCTGCGCAGCACCCCCACTTCCGTGATGAAGCCGTCGATGAGCCTTCCCGGCGTGATATCGAAGGCCGGGTTCCATACGGGCGCGTCGACGGGTGTCGTCGGCGTATCGCGGAAGGTCCGGACCTCCTCGGGGTCACGCTCCTCGATGACGATGTGGCTGCCGTTCGGGGTCCGGAGGTCGAACGAGGTAAGCGGGCCCGCAACGTAGAAGGGCAATCGATGGTGTTCGGCGAGCACGGCCAGCGGATATGTGCCGACCTTGTTGGCGGTATCGCCATTCGCGGCCACCCGGTCACAGCCCACGACCACGGCGTCGACAAGGCCCCGCGCCATTGCGTAGCCGGCGGCGCCATCGACGATGAGCCGGTAGGGCACGCCGGCCTCGCCCAGCTCCCATGCGGTGAGTCGGCCTCCCTGGAGCAGCGGCCGCGCCTCGCACGCGATGACCTCGTCGAGCTCGCCGGCCAGGTGCTTGGCGTGGACGATGCCGAGCGCGGTGCCATCGCCCGCCGTCGTCAGGCGCCCGGTGTTGCAGTGGGTGAGGAGTCGACGTCGACCAGCCAGCTCCCGCCGGCCGTGGTGCGCGATCGCGTCACAGGCGGCGCGATCCTCCGCCTCGATGGCGGCTGCTGCCGCGAGCGCGGCGGCACGGATGGCGGTGGCGTCCGTGTGACGAGGGTCCGTGGCGGCCGCTGTGACCCGGCGCATGGCGGCACCCAGGTGGACCGCGGTCGGGCGCGCCGCGCCGATACGCGCCGCCAGCTGGTCGAGCTCATCGAGCAGGGTCTCGCGGGGGACATCGCCCGCAGCGATGAGACCGGTGACGACTGCATAGGCGCCGGCGATACCGATCGCGTCCGCGCCCCGGACCGCGAGGGTCCGGATGGCGTCGATGGCTGCGGCGACCGTCGAAAGACGCTGGTGGACCAGGCGGTCTGGCAGCTGCCGCTGGTCGATGATGACCGCAGCGCCCCCGTCCCAGTGAACGGACGTGCCGGGCTGGCGTGGCGTCGAGAGAGCCGGGTCGGATGCTGGCTGTGACACGTGGACCTCGGAGGGAGCTCGCGAAGCGCCATCCCGGCAGCCTCGCCGATAACGAGGGCGAGACCGGGATCGGGCTGTCAGTGGGCGCGTCGTGCCCGGGCGCTGCGCAGGGACCGTCCACCCGGAACCGCCCAGGGACAGCCCATACGACCCACGCGCAACGGGCCGTCCATCAGGCGCCGGATGCTACAGGGCCCACGGCCCGCGTGTCGAGCGTCGCGTAGGCGCGCACCGGGAAGGTGCCCATGCCCGCCACGCGTACCGGGGCGGCGCTGAAGCGGAAACCTGTGGTCGGCAGCCGATCGAGATCCGTGAGGTGCTCGCAGATGGGGATGCCCGCCGCGAGCAACGCGCTGTGGGCGGGTCGCTCGCCACCACTGATGTCGTCGATGTTCAGGGAGTCGATGCCCACGAGGGTCGCCCCGGTGTCCGCAAGGGAGGCCGCCGCCGCGCCAGTGAGGAACGGGTGCCCGGAGAGGTAGCGGGGCGTGCCGAAATGTCGCGACCACCCGGTGAGCACGAGGACCGCTCGCCGCGCGACCTGGTACGGCAGGAAGACCTCGGGGCCGATGGACCGCTGGAGGGCTCCGCGCACGTCGACGACCACCCCGTCGAGCTCGACCAGCCGGCCGAGCGACACCTGCGCCAGGTCGAGACCGTCGGGGTAGCGATGCCAGGGTGTGTCCACATAGGTCCCCGTGTTGGCGACCATCGTGATGCGCCCGATCTGGAACTCCGTGCCGGGCGAGTACAGCGACCGGCTCGCCTCACGGGAGAGGTGGTCCTCGATGACCGGGCCCGGCAGGCCGGGGTAGGTCACGAGCCCGTCGCGGATGACATGTGATAGCTCCACGATGGCTCGGTCATGGTCCTCGGGGCTGGTCGCTGCCCCGGCACGCCGACGATGGGGCTCTGCGACGGTCGTGCGCGCCGTGATCCGGACCTGGTCCACCATCAGCAGCCCCAACTCACGGACCAGCAGCGCGCCGACCTCGTCATCGCTGGTGTCGACCGCGGGGATGTCCAGCCGGTAGCCCGCTCCCTGGATGCCGCCACCGTTGGTGAACTCGATCCGGAAGTCGACCTCGGCGCGATATTCGAGCGGCGCCCCGGTCGGCGGACCGGACGGGGACGGCCCGGACCCGCTCATTCGGTATAGATGAGCTCGCGCACCGCGGCCAGCTCGCGACGAAGGTCCTCGTTGTCCTGCATCTCACGGTCGATCTTGTCGCAGGCGTGCAGGACCGTCGAGTGATCGCGGCCGCCGAGCTCGGCGCCGATGCGCAGCAGCGAGACCTCCGTCTCGGCGCGCATCAGGTACATCGCGATCTGGCGTGGAACGACGATGGCGCGTTCGCGTTTCTGGCCCTTGAGCACCTCGATGTCCACCCCGTAGTACTCCGCGACTGCCTGGGCGATACGCTCGGGGGTGACGGCCCGCTTGCGGGGGTTGTAGAGCACGTTCGACAACACGGCCTGGGCGAGGTCCGCCGAGATGGGCATCCCCTGCATGCTGGCATAGGCGACGATGCGATTGAGCGCACCCTCGAGCTCCCGGATGTTGGACGCGACCTTGCGCGCGATGAACTCGAGCGCCTGGGAGCTGATGGGCACCGACTGCTCCTCAGCCTTGGCACGCAGGATGGCGATGCGTGTCTCGAGGTCCGGCACGGTGAGGTCGGCGATGAGGCCCCATTCGAACCGGCTGCGGAGGCGCTCCTCGAGGGTCGCGATCTGGCGTGGGGGTCGGTCGGACGAGAGCACGATCTGCTTGCCTTCGTCGTGGATGGCATTGAATGTGTGGAAGAACTCTTCCTGGGTCCGCTCCTTGTCCGCGATGAACTGGATGTCATCGATGAGCAGCAGGTCGATGCGTCGATAGCGCGCCCGGAAATCGTCGAACCGGCCCTGCTGGACACAGGTGATGAACTCGTTCGTGAACTTCTCGCTGGTCACGTAGACGACCCGCTTGCGCGGGAACCGGGCGATGACGGCATTGCCGATGGCGTGCATCAGGTGGGTCTTGCCCAGCCCCACACCGCCATACAGGAACAGTGGGTTGTAGGCGTGGCCGGGGCGCTCGGCGACCGACAGGCTCGCGGCGTGGGCAAGGCGATTGGCCGAGCCGACGATGAAGGTGCGGAAGGTATATCGGGGGTTGAGGCTGACCGACCCACCCTCGGGTCCGCCAACGCGACCGGTCTCCAGCCGGACCCTGGGGGATGCCTTGCGCGGGGCCGCGGGAGCAGTAGCCTCGGCGGGCTCCGCGGTGTCCTGCTCATCGTCGCTGTCGACCCGCTCCGAGGGAGCGACCTCCCGGACCTCGAACTCGAGGGTCACGGAGTACCCGACCACCCGGGCCAGCGTCTGGCTGATGAGCGAACGGTAGCGACTCTCGAGCCAGTCCTTCGCGAATCCGCTGGGCACGGCCACGCGGAAGAGCGTGTCGTCGACTGCCACGAGAGCGGTGTCCTTGAGCCAGGTCTCGAAGTTCGCTGGTGAGAGCGAGACCTGAAGCTCACCAAGGGCAGCCCGCCAGACCTGCTTGGCATCCATCGATAGCCGTCATCGCTCCTGGCGCACACTGCCCGCGCAGCCTGTGCAACGGATCGAGGATCCGGTCCACAGGGGCGGCTGGTGACCCTGCGTTCCGCAGCCCAAGGCCGCATCGCAGCGGCCGGCCGGTGGGCTCCGGCGGGTCTCCGGGGCGTTCGCTGGGCGACCCGGGGCGGCATACGTTAGCGCTCTGTCCGGAACCCCGCAACCGCGTTTGACCATACTCCCCAGGAGTATCGTGCAGGGCCACGCACGAGCCCACTCGCAGGCCCCGGATGGGTCGTGCTCAGCCGACAGGATCGCCCGGGACGGCCCCCCGGTCGACACTCAGGAGCGGGATCCGGCCATCGGCCGGCAATCCGCCAAGCACCAGGACCTCGCTCGTGAAGCCCGCGATACGGCGCGGCGGGAAGTTCGTGACGCAGACCACCAACCGACCCACCAGGGCACCCGGATCCGGATACGTGCCTGCCAGCTGCGCTGACGAGCGACGGATGCCACCCGGTCCCAGATCGATCTCCAGTTGGTACGCCGGCTTGCGCGCCTCGGGAAAGACGCTTGCTGACACGACCCGGCCGATGCGCAGGTCCAGGCGCAGGAAGCCCTCCAGGGTCGCGCTGCCCGGTGACAGGAACGGTCTGGGGTCGGCCACCGCACTCCTCTCTCGATCGGGCACACACCCGTGTGGTGGTATATCATCCGCCGGACGTGGAGGCGCCGCGCGTTCGTTGCGTGGCATCGACTCGTGTCCGGCGTCCGGGGCGCATCCAGACCCATCGCGTTCCGACCGGACCAGTCACGCGCTTCCGTCCGACCATCGACCCGCGCACAGGAGCCATCAGGCCCACCGATGACGAAGCAGACGTATCAGCCCAAGAAGCGACATCGCGCCAAGGAGCATGGCTTCCGCGCCCGGATGAAGACGCAGGGTGGCCGCCAAGTGCTCGCCCGCCGGCGCGCCAGGGGCCGCAAGAAGCTGTCCGCCTGATCGCGTCCGCGCCCACACGCACGCGGGTGTCCGTCCATGAGCGAACCAGAGATGCTGCGCGCCCGGCGCGACTTCGCTGCGCTCCAGGCCGATGGGCGCAGTCGGAACGATCCACTGCTCTCGATCCGCGTTCGCCGCAACGAGCTGGGTCGTGATCGGTTCGCCATCTCGACGGGCCGTCGGGTGGGTGGCGCCGTCGTGCGCAACCGGGTCCGTCGCCGCATCAAGGAGATCATCCGGCACTCGGCCCGACCAGCCAGCACCGGCTGGGACGTCCTGGTGGTTTGCCGGCCGGCGAGTGCGACCGCAGGCTTCGGCGACCTTCGCGAGGTGGTCGGCCGCCTCCTCGGCTCGAGCACGAAGGAAGGAAGATGAGGGCGTGAAGAGCGTCGGCATCGGGATGATCCACCTGTATCGGATCCTGTTCGCGTGGATGCCACGCTCCTGTCGGTTCGAGCCGAGCTGCTCGCACTACACGGAGCAGGCCATCGGTCGCTACGGGCTGCTCCGCGGCTCGTGGATGGGCGCGAAGCGGATCGCCCGCTGCGGACCCTGGCATCCCGGCGGCTACGACCCCGTCCGTTGAGCATCCTGCCGTCTCGCAGCGGGCGCCTGCCTCGCCCACTCCGGCTCGCGCCCACGGACCTGCTGTGCGCCGTGTTCATCGCTCTGTTCGCGCTCGCGGTCCTGGTCATGCCGACCATGGGCCAGAGCCCAGGAGCCCCGGGAGCCTCCCCGGCCGCGGTCGCGCCGGCCGCCAGCCCGGCCACAGATCCTTGTCCCGAGCCGACGCCGACACCACCGGCGACACCGACGCCCGCCCTCCAGAGCCTGGCGCCCGGGCAGACCCCCACGCCGACCCCCACGCCTGCGCCGACCCCGCATCCGAACCTGTGCCCCGCGCAGCCGAGTGGCGCGAACCCCATCGCACTCCTGGCCTGGGCCTTCACCCCGGTGTTCCAGGTCCTGTTCATGGGCCTCGCCATCCTCTACAACCTGACCGGCGACATCGGCACGGCCATCGTGCTCCTGACGCTCATCATCCGGGTCCTGCTCATCCCGCTGTTCCGCAAGCAGATCGTCTCCCAACGCCGGATGCAGATGCTCCAGCCGGAGCTCAAGGCCATCCAGGTCAAGTACAAGGGCAACCGGGCGAAGATCTCGGAAGAGCAGATGAAGCTGTACCGCGATCGGGGCGTCAATCCTGCCTCGGGCTGTCTGCCCGCGGTGCTCCAACTGCTGCTGCTGATGCCCATGTACCAGGTCTTCAGTCAGGGGCTCAACGCTCCGAACATCAGTTCGATGCTCCAGGTCCTGGGCAACCCGGTCATCAATGTCACCTGCTACGACCCGACGAATGCGTACGCGCCGTGCATCAACCCCAATGTCTGGTGGCTCGCCTGGATCCCCCAGATCAAGGACGGCAGCCTCCAGTTCTATCCTGGTGGCCTGCCCTCCAACCTGCCCGAGATCTTCATCCAGGTCGTGCTCGGGCTGTCGCTGCTGGCCCTCGTGTCGGCTCTCCTCCAGTTGGTCCAGACGCGCATGATGTCGACGCCGAGCGACGATCCGCAGCAACGGACGCAGCAACGGGTGTTCCTGATCCTGCCGCTGTTCTCCCTGGTGTATGGCTCGTTCCTGCCGGCAGGCCTGTTCATCTACTGGATCACCACCACCATCTTCTCGATCGTCCAGCAGTACCTCATCAATGGCTGGGGCGGGTTGTTCCCGCTCTTCGGCTGGACACCCGGGTTCGCGCGCAACCACACGCCGCGATTCCCTGTAGCCCCACCCACCCCGCGACCGCCTGACCCGACCGCACCAGGGGGCGCAGCCGCCCCCAAGCGCTCGGCGACAGACAGCGCGGCAGGTACCATCAGGCCGGCGAAGGGACGCAGCAGCCGGCGAGGGAGACGCCGATGAGCGAGTACCAGGAATTCACTGGCCGAACGGTCGAAGAGGCCATCAAAGCCGCCCGGGAGTCTTTCGGGGTCAGCGGCCTCGATCGATCTTGACTTCGAGATCCTGACCCCCGGCAGCCGAGGCGTGCTGGGCATGGGCGCTGAACCAGCCCGGATCATCGCGGCGCCGCGCGCCGCCCTGGGCTCGGGCCCGGCGCGGCGTGATACCGCAGCGGCCACACCGGGGCCAGCGCCACGAGCGCCTGAGGATGTGCCCGCGCCCACGGCTCCCCCACCACCCCGGACCGAGGCGCCCCGCGAGCCAGCGCCCAGCCAGCAGTCGAACCGCGAGCCCGCCCCCGCCGAGGCTCCGGTGCAGCAGGCCGGCTCGAACACCTCGGTCCCGCTCCGTGGTCCCCGCCCTGATCGGCCGCCACGCGACGACCGCCGTGGTCGGGATGGCGCTGGGTCGCGCGACCGTGGGCCTCGTGACGAACGCAAGGGCTCAGGCCTGTCCCAGCGTGAGGCCGCGGAGGTCGCCTCGGCCCGCGCATCCCTGACCACCGAGCGGGAGGAGATCCAGGCCGCGGAAGCCTCACCCGAGGCACTTGCCGCTGGCAAGGACATCGTGGAGCAGCTCGTTGGCCTCATGGGCTACCGGGCGACCGTTTCCATCGGTACCGGAGATACCTCGAAGATCGATGTCAGTGGCGTTGACGATGAGGAGCGCGAGGCCCTTGGTGCCCTCATCGGCCGCAAGGGCGAGCGGCTCTCGGCGCTCCAGCACCTGGTCAACCTGATGCTGTCGCGTCGGATGGGTGCCTGGACCCGAGTCCTGGTGGATGTCGAGGACTATCGCGGCCGTCGCGAGCGGCAGCTGGGCGAGATCGCGCGTCGGGCCGCGGACAAGGTCCTCGAGAGCGGCACGATGCTCCAGTTGGAGCCCATGCCGGCACTCGAGCGCCGCTGGATCCATCTCGCACTGCGCGATGTGTCGGGTGTCTCGACCCAGTCCATCGGCGATGAGCCGATGCGCCGTGTCGTCATCCTGCGCTCGGCGGACTGAGCGGCGACCCATGGCGCCCACCGCCGGATGGGCATCCGTGCGCAGGTGACGTGACGGTGGATGCCCCCCTCCGGATCGGCCTGGTGGCGCCCCCCTTCGAGCGGGTGCCACCGGTCGCCTACGGCGGCACGGAGCGCATCGTCCACGCGCTGGCTGTCGAGCTCGACCGGATGGGCCATGCGGTCACGGTCTTCGCGAGCGGCGATTCGAAGGTGCCCGGTCGCCTCGTGCCCACGGTCCCGTCACCGGTGCGGGACACGGGGGCCGCGGGCATCCACGCCATCCCCTGGTTGACGACCACGGTGATGACCACGATCGATGGGCTCGAGGGCCTGGACATCGTCCACAGCCACATCGACTGGGCAGGGCTGATCCTCGGTCATGTGTCACCACGACCGGTGGTCGCCACGTTCCACGGTCGCATGGACGTGTCTGGCTCCCGAGGACTGCTGGCAGCCTCGCGTTGTCATCACGTGGCCATCAGCGCCGATCAGGCCTCCATCCATCCAACGGCCCGATGGGCGGCGATCGTTCACAACGGTCTCGACCTGCGTGACGCCCCGTTCGAGAACGACCGGTCGGAGGACCTCTGCTTCGTGGGTCGACTGATGCCCGAGAAGGGCATCGTGGAAGCGCTCGAGGTCGCACGATTGTCGGGCCGACACCTGCGCATCGCGGCGAAGGTGGGTACGCAGCCGGCGGAGGTCGAGTACTTCGAGCGCGTCGTCAAACCTGCCATCGCAGCGTCCGACGCCGAGCATCTCGGCGAGCTGTCGTCGACGGAGCGCGACCATCTCTACGCCACCAGCTACGCGACCCTCATGCCCGGGAACTGGCCGGAGCCGTTCGGGCTCGTGGCCATCGAGTCGCTCGCCTGCGGCACGCCGGTCGTCGCGCGACGAGTGGGGGCCCTGCCGGAGATCGTCCGGGACGGGTTGGATGGATACTTCGGGGACGATCCACAGCAGATGGCGTTCCACGTCGCCGATGTGGGGCACCTGGATCGGGCATCGATCAGATCATCGGTCCTGGAGCGGTTCTCCGCGACCCGGATGGCCGAGGGATACCTGGACGTCTACCGCCGGGCCCTCAGCTGACGCCGCCGATCGAAGGTCATATGCACGAAGGAGTCACAGCCATGAGCGACGCCGACAGCACACCCACCAGTGACACCGAGGAGACCCGGGCCGAGACCGCGGACGCGAAGAAGGCGAAGCGCAACGGCGTCGCGGCACAGGCCACGGCCGCCGATGTGACGGAGGCCGTGCAGGAAGCCGTCCCCGATGATCAGGTCGCCACGACAGCCGGTGAGGCCGTGGATCGGGCCGGGGGTGCCGCGCAGCGAGCAGGAGTCGCTGCGCAGCGAGCGGGTGAGGTCCTCACTGACGTCGCGGGCGACGTCGCCTCGACCGTGAGCAAGAAGGCGCCCGCGTTCATCGATGCATCCCGGGCGGGCGCTGGTATCGCAGCGCGCGAAGTCCAGGGCGCGTCGTCCGAGAACCTCATGATGGGCACGATCTTCTCGACCGGCCTGGCGCTCGGCCTGATGCTCGCCCGGGTGCCGCGGCCGCTGTCCATCCTGGCACTCGTGCCCGTGTTCGCGATGGGTGGCACGCTCCTCGGGCGTCGCGCGGGCATCGGGCCTGCGAGCAGTAGCCGCAAGTCGTCGGGGGCGACTCGCTCCAAGGGCACCCCGAGCTGACCAGTAGGCCCCGGGTCGACGGGCCGAGTCCGGGACTCGGCAGATGTGAGGCAGCAGCTGGGCGAGCGCGGCTCCCAGGAACGCGGCAGACGTCGTCCGTCGATCAGATCGCCGTCCCGGCCTCCAGCAAGCCGAGGGCGCCTCGACCTGATCTTGACGAGCTCGCACGGTGTAGCTGGCGGTCACCGGCACGCTGGCGGTGACCGGCCAGTATCTCAAAGTCAAACGTATGGACCTCGATGACATCGGGTGGCGGCACCGTCTGACGCCGGTGGGCCGCCGGAGGGACGGCCGTCGTTGCCGGGCTCATGACGCGGGGGCCGCCGGCTCGCTGGGCTGTGCGACCGCGACCGCTCCATGGCTCGACGTGGTTCGGCCGCTGGCACACCCCGCGGACGCACCCAGCACGAGCACGAGGCCCGTTACCACCATGACGTTGCGCTGCATCGGGGACTCCTTGCCGGGTAGGGACGAACAGGCCCGTCGACCACCGGCTCAATGAATATATAGTTAGTAACATATCATTTAGCCGGGACGTCGACAGTGCCATCCGGCCTGTCTGACCGGGACGTCGTGTTCCGGCCCGGTCGGCACATGGCACATACGCAGCACGATGGGAAGATGTGCGGGATATGCGACTGGAACTGACCCGCAGGGGTGACTACGCGATCCGGGCCGTGCTCGTGCTCGGCCGGTCCTACGGCGAGGAGGTCATCCCCGCGCCGCGCCTGGCGGCGCTGACCGGCATCCCACCCCGCTTCGTGGCCCAGGTGATGACCGACATCGTGCGCGCCGGGATCGCCGAAACCAAGGTCGGCCGTTCGGGCGGCTATCGGCTCGCCCGTGACCCGACGTCGATCAGCCTGCTCGAGGTGGTCGAGGCGGCGGAGGGCGACCCGCGTCGGCGGCTGTGCGTCTTCAACAGCTCGCCCTGCCTCCGTGACGGCGAGTGCGATGTGCACGCAGTGTTCGCGGCGGCCCAGGATGCGTTGCTGGCGGAGCTTGGGGAATCGACCATCGCGCAGCTCGCCGCCCGCCGGAGCGAGCGGGAGCCCGCGGCGACCCACCCCTAGAGCGACTACCGTTCTCCGGTATGGCCCGCATGCGTCCCCTGCCTGCCCCCTTCGAGGACATCGCCGCCGGGCGCACAGCGACCATCGATATCGCTGGTTCCGCATTGCTCGGCAATCGATTGCTGACCAAGGATCTCGCCTTCCCGGTGGATGAGCGCGAGACCTTCGACCTGATCGGTCTGCTCCCGGGCCGGGTGCTCACCATCGACGAACAGCTGGAGCTGGAGTTGGAGCACCTGCGGGTCAAGGATGATCCGCTCGAGCGCTACATCGGCCTCGCGGCACTCCAGGACCGCAACGCCACGCTCTTCTACCGGCTGCTGGCGGAACACCTCGCCGAGTTCCTGCCCATCGTCTACACGCCCACGGTCGGGCGTGCCTGCCAGGAGTACAGCCACATCATCCGGCGGACCCGGGGCACCTGGATCACCCCCGACGACGTCGGGCGCATCCCGCGCGTGCTGCGGCAGGGACCGTTCCCGGACGTCCGGCTCATCGTGGTCACCGACAACGAGCGCATCCTGGGGCTTGGCGATCAGGGCGCCGGCGGTATGGCCATCCCCATCGGGAAGCTCGCCCTCTACACGGCTGCCTGCGGCATCCACCCCAGCCTGACCCTGCCGGTGTCGCTCGATGTCGGCACCGACAACCCGGCATTGCTGGCCGATCCCTTGTACCTGGGATACCGGCAGCCGCGTCTTCGCGGCCAGGCATACGACCAGCTGGTAGAGGCGTTCATCACCGGCGTGGAAGAGGTCTGGCCCGGCTGTCTCGTGCAGTTCGAGGACTTCAAGCAGCACAATGCGCTCCGACTCCTCGACCGCTACCGGGAGCGCCTGCCGTCCTTCAACGACGACATCCAGGGGACGGCCGCGGTCGTGCTCGGAGGCGTGCTCGCCGGGTTGCGTGCCGCCGAGCGGCCGCTGCAGCGGGTGCGCGTGGTCATCGTGGGCGCCGGCGCCGCGGGCATCGGCATCGCTCGGTTGCTGCGAGTCGCGCTTGGTGCCGCGGGCGTGCGCGACGCGGAGATGCACGAGCACATCGCCCTCGTCGATACCCATGGATTGGTCCACGAGGGACGGGTCGACCTTGACCCGGAGAAGCGGGCATTCGCGGTGCCGGCTGTCGCGGGTGTGGCCGGCCGCGACCCGGTGCGCGTGATCCATGCACGTCGCCCGACGGTGCTCGTCGGGGCGACCGGTGTCGCGGGCACGTTCGACGAGGCGATGGTCCGCGCGATGGTGGACGGCCTCGCGCCCGACGAACGGCCGATCATCCTGCCGCTGTCCAATCCCACCACGGTTTCGGAGGCTCATCCGGCCGACCTCATCGCCTGGACGGACGGTCGAGCGATGGTGGCCACGGGCTCACCCTTCGAGGCCGTGGAGCATGCGGGTCGTCGTCATCTCATCGGCCAGGCCAACAACGTGTTCATCTTCCCGGGCCTGGGCATGGGCGCTATCGTGGCTGAGTCTCGCAGTGTCACTGACCGGATGTTCCTGCTCGCCGCCCGGGAGCTGGCGAACGGAGTGAGCGCAGAGCGTCTCGCCGCCGGTGGCCTCTATCCCGATGTCGCCGACCTGCGGGCCATCTCACGACGGATCGCGGTGGCGGTCGCGGCCGAATCGGGGGCCACGGGCCTCGCGGGCGCGGCGCGACGGGATACCGAAGGCTTCGATGCCGAAGCCTCGGTCCAGGCCGCGATGTGGTGGCCGGCATACGTGCCCTACGTGCGGCGGGTGTGATGGCTATGACATGCTGGGCCCGAACCGATGTCCACCTTGGAAGGAGCATCCCGTGCGGCGTTCGATCCTGCTCGCGGCCGGCCTGACCGGGGCGCTCGCGCTGGCAGCGTGCGGCAACAGCGGAGCACCGGCCCCGACCGCGTCGCCCACTGCGTCGCCCACTGCGACCGCCGCACCCACGCCGGCGACGGTCACGGTGCCTGACGTGCGGGGCGACACCGAGCAGGAGGCGCTCGTGACCTTCGGCGCGACCGGACTCACGGCCGGTGCCAAGACCAATCGCTACGACGCGAACGCGCCCAAGGGCACCGTCCTGAGCACCGATCCCAAGGCCGGCGTCGTCGTCGCGCGGGGCACGGCGGTCGACTATCTCGTCTCGCGTGGCCCGGCTCCGACACCTTCCCCATCCCCCAAGCCCACCCCCAAGCCGACGGCCAAGCCCACCGCCACACCGACCGCGAAGCCGACCCCGACCCCGACGGCCAAGCCGACACCGGCGCCGGTCGCCCTGCCGGGGACATCCTGGACCCTCAAGTCCTTCGTGGACCAGGACTCGACCACGATCCCGGTGGCCGACGGTGTCACCATCACGGCCAGCTTCTCGGCGACAGACATCAGCGGCAGCTCCGGCTGCAACACCTATTCCGGTCCGTACACGCTCGGCTCGGGGGGTGCCATCACGTTCGGCACCCTGATCGTGACCGGCAAGGCATGTGCGGAGGCGGTGATGGCCGAGGAGTCGGCCTACCTCACGGCGCTCCAGCAGACCGGCAGCTTCAGCGCCACGACGGCGAAGCTCAAGCTCGTTGCCTCGAGCAGCTCGGCGCGCCTGGTGTACTCGCCCGGCAGCCCGTGACAGCCGGCGCCAGCGGCCCGGTGCTCAGACTGCGGCGGTCGTCGTCGACTGCGGCTGGGCGACTGGCGCCGCCAGTGCCCGGGCGATCATCGAGGCCCAGGCCTCGATCTCGTCCCAGGGCCGGTAGTCGCCATCCGGGGCGCCGACCAGTCGAACGACCGTCTTCTCCCCCAGGCCGAGGTGGCCCTTGTAGAGTCGACCGCCGAACATCCGGTGATCCCGGGCGCCGGTGAGGTTCAGCATCGTGGCGATGTCGCCGGGCTCATTGGTCGGCATGGTGTCGCCGACCGGACCCGTCGAGAAGATCCACACGGAGCGGGCGCGCAAGGCGTCGCCGTTCCGCTCCACGAACTCCCTGGCTGACGAGAGCCAGCGGCCCATGTAGACCGCGCTGCCCACGATGACCACGTCATAGGCATCGACACTGTCGACATCCTCGGGCCGATGCACCGATGTCTCCAGACCCGCGCCCGTCAAGACCTCGGCGATGGCTCGGGCCACCTCGGTCGTAGCTCCATGCCGCGATGCGGCCGTGACCAGCACACGCATTCGTCACCTCCTTCGGCCCATTGGACCGCACCGGGCTGTTGGCGAGGCAGTGCCGGATGGACCGTTCCCCGGGTGCCACGCGGACCTCCGGTGGCATGTGGCGGAATGGCTGATTGACCGCCGCACGCCGGCATCAGCGGCCGACGTCGAGCCGCTTCTCGAACCAGTGGTCCGCATATGGCTCGTCGTTGAAGGCGGGGACCTCCTGATAGCCGGCCGAGCGGTACATCGCGATGGCCTCCGTGAGGCTCAGGTTCGTCTCGAGCCGGATCGCCGCCGCGCCGTGACGGGCCGCCTGGTCTTCGAGCGCGACGAGCAGGCGTCGGCCCAGGCCAGTCCCACGCACGCGCGGCGCCACCCACATTCGCTTCAGGGTGGCGATGCCGTCCCCGTGGAGCAGCACCGCGCCACAGCCGACGGGGTCGTCGCCGACACGCGCAAGGAGCACGAGACCGTGGGGCGGGGTCAGGTCGGCGATGTCGGCGCGATTGCTGCGCGTCACGTCGAAACCGGTGCGGAACCGCTCGTCCAGCTCGGCGACGTAGCGCGAGAAGCAGGTCTGGACCTCGGCGCTGGCCGCCGCGGCGGGTGCGATGACCGTCTGTGAGCGCAGGATCAGCCGCTCTACCTCCGCCATCGTTTCCGCGAGACGCGCCCTGTCGTTCACTTCCAGTCCGTCGAGCAACGCGACCGCGATCGCGTCCGAGCGCCGGTCGAGCTCCGCTTGCTCCGTCGCGCCCGCCGAGGTCGGGATCGCACGACGCGCCCTCCGATCGCGCCCACCGATGTCGAGGATGACCAGGCCCTGCCGCTGAAGGGAGCGGAGCAGCCTGCTCAGGTAGCCAGCATCGAGACCCAGTCGCCGACGAAGCTCTGACACCTCGACGCCGTTCCCTATCTCCCACAGTACCCGCGCCTCACCCATTGGTCGGTCGCGGCCCAGGAAGTGGTCGTCGAGCGCACCGATGGTGCGACCGACGGTCCGGTTGAACGACCGGACCCGCCGCACGTCGGCATCGGTCATGATAGTTGACGATAGTCAAGCATCGGCCGCCCGGTCAAGCCACCGCACGACTTGACGATCGCCAGCCATCGTCGCCGAGCACCCCGGTGCGCGCTGACGCATCTCGAGATCGGAGCGGCGGAAGCTTCCAGGCGTGCGGGACAGCGCCGGTCCCGAGGGGTGCCGGCCGCTGGGTCTCGGCCCAGGACAGGGGCGACCGGCCCTGATCGCGGCCGCGCGGAAGGGGGGTGGTGGAGATGGGGGAGAGTCGAACTCCCCGTCCAGGACCTTCAGCCGGAGACCAACTACGAGCGTGTCCGATGATTTGTCGTCGAACCCGTCATCCGGCATCGGCACCGTGCGGCGGGCTCCAGTCACGTCCCCTTGCGGGCTTTGCTCCTGGCTACGTGACGCTGACCGGGAGCGCATCCCCGCTGAATGACGCTTCCACAGCCCACGGGGATGAGGCTGCTTCCACGCTCACCTTACTGCTTTACGCAGCGAAAGCGAGAGCAGGCTGGCGGTTGCCAGTTACTTCTTTTTGTCGCCTGATTAACGAGGCCTAGCGACAACCTCGGCTCGCGTTCTCCGGGGATCCGACCCTGTCGAGACCACGCATCCCCACGACCATCAACTCTATCACCCCGTCGGGGCATGCCCGCCACGGGGCCGGACGACTAAGGACCGTACGCGACGACGTCCTGACCCGATGTCACATAGACCACGCCGTCGACGACGCTCGGTGAGCCGCCCGGCCGACCTCCGGAGGCGACGCTCCACAACCCCTGGCCGGACGCCAGGTCCAGCCCGTACACAGAGCCGTCGCTGGACGCAATGACCACGGTGTCGCCGGCGATGGACGGGGCGGCCGCGACCACGTCATTCGCGGAGTATCGCCAGCGCTCCGCGCCATTGGCTGCGTCGATAGCGATGACAGTCCCGTCTGCGTTGCCCACGATGACCAGCCCACCGCCGATCGCAGGCGCCGAGGTGACCGTGGCTCCGGTGTCGGCCGCCCACTGGAGATCACCGGTCGTGGTATCGAATGCGCCCAACGACCCCTCCGCCCCACCGGCATACGCCGTCCCACCCGCGACCGCGACGGGCGCCACGATCAGCTGGCCATCGATCTCGTCCGCCCGCCACTGCTCCGTGCCCGTGCTGCCGTCCAGCGAGATGAGCGCTGGACTGCCCGCTCCAGGGCTCCAGGGCTCCACCGCGAGCACCGACCCACCTGCGATGGCGGGGTCCAGGATGGCGACGCTGTCATCGAGGATGGGCTGGTCCGTGAACGTCCAGCGGATGACCCCACGCCCGCCGCCCACATCGACCGAGGTCACGGTGCCCCAGCCACTCGCGAGCAACGTGCTGCCGGCCAGCGTCGGGCCGCCACCCGAGTTCTCGATGGTCACCATCCAGAGCTCGGTGCCGGACGCTGCGTCCAGGGCGTGCAGGAGCACACCGTCGAGGTTGTACACCACGCCATCGGCCACCAGGGGGGTGGTCGTCCCTGGCTCGAACGACATCTCGGCGCGCCAGAGTGCCGTACCTGCCGCTGCGTCGATCGCGTAGACCGTGCCGATGCCGTCGACCACGTACACCACACCATCGACCACGACCGTGCCGCCCAGCGGTGCATCCGCGGTGAAGCGCCACCGTTCGGTAGGCTTCGTCCGGGGCGCAGGCCCCGGCTGGTCACCCGACCGACCCGGATCCCCGCCGGGCATGCCACCGGACACCGGTGTCGGCGAGGCTGCGGCCGATGCTCCTGGTCCAGGTGAGGCCAGCCCGCCGCTTGGGATCGGCTCCGGCTCGTGGGTCGACAGCGGCAGTGCATCGGGCGCGGCGAGCGCCAGGAGCGTCGAACCGGCGCCAACGTATACGACGCCATCGATCACGGACGGCTGAGTCAGCATCTGGTTGGCGCCCGCTGCATGCCGCCAACGCTCGGCCCCAGTCAGGATATCCACCGCGAGCAACGTGCCGCTGCCGTCCGTGGCACCCGCGTACGCGGTGTCACCGGCGACGACCGGAGCGATGGGTACGAAGCCGGGCGTATCCGACAGGGTCCCGGACATCCAGCGTGTCCGGCCCGTGGTCAGGTCGACGCCTTCCAGGAGCGCCGTAGGGCCACCCATCACGGCCACGCCGTCCCCGATCGCGAGACCGCCCCGTCCACTCATCGTGACCGGCTGCTCGAGCCCGGTCAGTGCATCGAAGACGCGCACCAGCCCGTCGGGAGTGCGGACGTAGACATCTCCGCCCGACACGCTCGGTGGCGCCTCGAAGTCGACCGATGTCCTCCAGCGCGGGCTGCCGGTCGCTTCATCGACCGCCAGCAGGCCGTTGGCGGTGTGGAGGTACACAATGCCACCCGCGATGGCCGGGGAGCTGCCGCCATGGACGCGCCATCGTTCCTGTCCCGTCGCAGGATCCAGCGCGACCAAGGGGCCCTCGCGTTCCGCGGCCAGGACAGTGTAAGCATCAGCCACGATCGCCTCGCTCACCGGAGCATCGAGCGTCGCCTTCCAGGCGGCCTGCCCATTCCCGATGCCGACCCCGTACAGCGCGCCGTCGTCATCACCCACGAAGACCAGGCGTCCCGCCGCGGCAGGCGACTGGGAGACACGGTTGTGCGTCGCGTAGCGCCAGCGCTCCAGGCCGGTCCGGTCGTCCACCGCGAATAGGAAGGCACCGCTCCCACTAAGCACGAGCCCATCGGCGATGACCGGCGCCGCCTCGATGTCCGCGCCCAGGTCCAGACTCCAGGCCACGACCGGCGGGGCTCCGGGACCGGGACCCGGCTGCCACCCGGAACGCGACGGACCACCGCCGGCCACTCCCAGGGCCGCCGCGGCATCCGAGTCTGCGCCGACCCTGCGGGGCCGCCTTGGGTCGGCCGCATCGCCCACCGCGACCAACGCACCACCGTTGGTCGCGGCGTACGCGATGCCGTCAGCCGCGATCGCTGGGGCGATGCCGGCACCCACGCCGTACGTCCACACGACCGAGCCGTCTGCTGGGCGTAGCACCCGCAGCACACCGTCTGCCGTGGTCACGTACAGGAGCCCATCGGCGGCCTGCGGTGGACCCAGCGCCCGTCGGCCAAGGTCCGCCCGCCAAAGCTTGCTGCCAGAGGCGCCGTCCAACGCAGCCAGCCCACCATCATCGTCAGCGGCAAGGACCTGACCAGCGGCGGCGGCGGCCATCACCGGGGCACCGTCCGGCGTCGAGGTGCGCCACCCGACCACGCCGTCCGCCAGACGAACGCTGACCACCGAGCCATCCCAGCCACCGACGACAGCCGCGCCGTTCGCCATCGACGGCGCCGACGTCGGAGCCGTCCCGAGGTCCTGGCACCAGAGCAGCACCCCGGTGTCGCTCGCCACGGCGCACAGGCTGAAACCACTGACCACCAGGACGCGGTCGCCCACGAACACTGGCGATGTCAGCAGGGAGCCGCCGAGGTCGAGGGCCCAGCGAACAGCACCGCTGGCCGAGTCCAGTGCCACGAGCGACGTCCCGGCGCCGACATAAGCTGTGCCGACACCCAGGGCAACGGCGGCTTCGATGTGCTGACCCAGCGCGGAAGTCCAGCGATCAGCGCCGGTCACCACGTCCAGCGACCGGACGGTACCGGCGTCGCCCGCCACGAAGACGGAACCGTCCGCGACGCTCGGCGCCGCCGCGATGCTCTCCGTGCCGACGACACGCCACCGCTGGGTACCCGTCAGCGCGTCGAAGGCCGTCACGGTCCCGTCGGGGCTCGTGGTGTAGGCGACGCCGTCGGCCACCACCGGGGCAGCTCCACCAACCGCCCCGACGATGCTCCGCCACCATCCGATGGGATCGCTGGCCGCGACCTGCGCAGTGACCAGCCCGTCACGGCTCGCGATACCCAGGAGCGTCGTGGCCAGGACGGCCGCCACACCGACGCTGGCGCCCCGCCGCGCGACCCTCACGGGCTTCTGAGTCTGTCGACCACGATCCAGCCCGCGCTGCCTGGCTCGATGCCGTCGCACTCGATCTTCATCGGCACAGAGCCACCGCCCCACGTCAGACTGCCGCCGGTGAGGGGTACATCGAAGTGCTTGGCACCGGCTTCCAGCGGTGAGAATCGGGTGTTGAAGACGTCCAGCAGCGGATCACTCGCCGGGGGATGGGGCACGATCCACACGCCGAGGCGGTCACCATCGACCGTCGCGACGATGTCGATGACGTCCCGTACCGACCGCATACCGACGGGTCCACACTGGGTCTGGCCTGGCTTGAACTGGCCGACCCTGCCGAGGTAGATGCCGGTCCCGTCGGGTGTACCGGATGGCTTGGACGAGGCGTCTCCGGCGGCCCGCTCGGAGAGCGTGAAGGACCCGTCGAAACGAAACTCGTTCATGAGCGGTCCTGCGCCCGCCTGCATGATCACTTCGTAGCCGCCATACAGGTGATAGATGACCGGGGCGGGCGTCGACGTCGGAGCGGGCGTAGCGCTGGGCCGCGGGCTCGCGTTGGGGTCGGCGCTCTGCGCGACAGCGTTCGCCGAGCCGGCAACGACGGCGCCAAGGGTCAAGATGAGAGCGATGCGCCAGAGACCGCGGCCCATCGGTTGTGCCTCACTTCCGGGGTTCGGGATCGGCCCGGCATCGTTGCACGGCAAGGACATGGTGTCCAGCGGCCGGAGGTCCGATACTGCAGCCATGACAACACTCAAGCTGGGCGTCCTGCCCTGGACTCAGGCCGCGACGATGCAGGAACAGATCGCAGTCGCGCAGGAGGTCGAGCGCCTGGGCTACGACGGCGTCTGGACCTGGGACCACCTCCACGCCATCTTCGGCGATCCGATGCAGCCCATCTTCGAGGGCTGGACGCTGCTGTCCGCCTTCGCGATGGCCACCAAGCGGGTCACGGTGGGCCTGCTGGTGGGTGCCAACACGTTCCGCAACCCAGGCCTGACCGCCAAGCTGGCAGCCACGCTCGACCACATCAGCGAAGGCCGGGCGATCCTGGGCATCGGCGGTGCCTGGTTCGAGTTCGAGCACGACGCACATGGCATCGACTTCGGTTCAGGCTTCGGACAGCGGCTCGACTGGCTCGATGAGGCCGTCGCGGCCTGCCGGGTGCTGCTCGACGGCGGCACCGTCACATCGGCACCGGGTGCCCACTACGCGTTTCACCAACTGCGCCACCTGCCCGCACCGGTCCAGCAGCACCTGCCCATCATGATCGGCGGCTCGGGCGAGAAGAAGACGCTCAGGACCATCGCCAAGTACGGCGACATGTGGAACGCGATGGGCTCTGTCGACCTCTTGCGGCACAAGGTGAACGTGCTGCAGCAGCACTGCGACGCCGTTGGGCGGGACATCTCGGAGATCGAGTTCACGCTCGGTGCCAAGCCCATCATCCGCGACTCGCAGGCCGAGGCGGAGAAGGCCTGGAAGGTGTCGATGGCGTACAACAAGACGCCACTCAGCGATGTCGAGGATGACGTCACCTTCTGGAACGGTACCCCCGAGCAGATCGCCGAACGTCTGTCGGCCTACATCGAGCTCGGCTTCCACCACCTGTTGGTGGAGATGCCCGCGCCATGGGACCAGGAGAGCCTGGAGCGGCTCGTGAGCGAGGTGAAGCCCCTCATCGAACGCGGCTGACGGTCCGCGGAGCGAGCGAGGTGGGCCCACCCGGCCCGCCGGGCGCACCGGGCCCAACCCGCCCCAACCCCGACCCGGCCCGCCGGGCGCACCGGGCCCGACCCGACCCGCTCAGCGGGCGAGTAGGCCGGCGAAGTGCACGCTTCCGCTCATCCACGTCGCTAGTGCCCGAAGGTCGGGTAGATCACCCGGGAGCGGGGCACACCACCGGCATCCCTCCAAGCCCGAGCGGCCCGCCACTGCTCGCCGGTCCACCCACCCGGTTGTCGGGCAAGGCAGTGGGCGGCTCCGAACCGTGGCCCGGCACGGGCTCGGCGATGAGCGGCCGGGAATCGTGGTAAGGCGCGGGCGGGTGCCTGCGAATCAGGACACTGGCCGCCATCCGAAGCAGGCGAGCTAGCCGCGACCCCGGGTCACGTTGGCGAGCTCGCGCTGCATGTCCCGACGCGCATCTCGGTCTGCGATGTCGCGGCGCTTGTCGTGAAGCTGCTTGCCACGGGCAACGCCCAACTCGACCTTCGCCCGACCGCGGTCATCGATATAGAGGCGGAGGGGCACGATGGTCAGGCCCTTGGCCTTGATCTTGCCCACGAGCTGGTCGATCTGGATGCGGTGGAGCAGCAGCTTCCGGTCACGGCGGACGCTGTGGTTGAAGCGGCTGGCGCTGTCCCAGGGCGCGATATGCGCACCCACGAGCCACGCCTCGCCCCGTTCGACGCGCGCGTGTGCCTCACCGATGTTGACCTTGCCGGCACGGATGCTCTTGATCTCGGTGCCGGTGAGCACCAGCCCAGCCTCGAGGGTGTCCTCGATGGTGTACTCGTGCCGGGCTTTGCGGTTGACGGCGATGGTCTCGCCCATGTGCTGGCTCCTGGAGGGACGCGGATCGCGGGACGACGTGGCCCAGACACACGAACGCCGGCCCATTGTGGGCCGGCGCTTCGTGGCTGCTATCACCACCCGAAGGTAGTCCGACTAGCGGGCTGCCTCCGAGGTGGTGCAGCGCTGCTTACTGTCGATCACTGCACATCACCTCCTTTCGTTCCCAGCGACCTTAGCCCAACCCGTCACGGGATGCAAGGGGTGTCCTCGTCAGGGCCCCACGCTCGCCGGGGGTGACGCGACCGAGGGAACGACCGAGGCAGCGACCCGCGAGGCTGCCGATGCGACGGGCGAAGCGTCCGGATCCGCGGAGCCTGCCGGGCTTGTCGTGGGTGATGCGCCGGGGCTGGCGGCGAGGATCTCGAGCGCCTTTGCCAGCTGCGGATCCTGGCCCTGTGGCGTGTCGTCCGGGAACGGCACGACCACGTCGGGTGTCAGGCCGGTGCCGTGCACCCAGTGCTGGTCCGGCGTCAGCCACTTGGCGATCGACAGCCGGAAGCCCCCCGCCTCGCCCGACAGGAGGTGCCACTGCTGGATGGTCCCCTTGCCGTACGTCGTCTCGCCCACGAGCTTGCCACGGTGCGTGTCCTGGAGCGCGCCGGCGAGGATCTCGCTGGCGGACGCCGAGCCACCGTTGACGAGCACCGCCACCTGGATGCCGGGATCGGTCGCGATGCCATCCGCCTCCGCCTCGACGGGAGTCTTGCTGCCGTCCGCGTATGCCTCCCAGTAGATGGGGCCGGAGCCGATGAACTGGCTGGCGATCGCGAGCGCCGCATCCACGAAGCCACCGGGGTCATCGCGCAGGTCGAGCACGAACTTCCGGACGCCCTGGTCGAGCTGCGACTGGAGACCGGCCCGGAAGTCGGCAGCCGCGTTGCCGCTGAAGCCGTCGATGCGCAGGTAGCCGACCGTCCCGTCGGCGAGGACCTGGTCGCTGACTGAGGTGGTCTGGATGACATCCCGGGTGATGGCGACCTCGACCGGGTCGTCGCCACGGACGAGCGACAGGTTGACCTTCGACCCGCGCGGCCCACGCACCCGCTTGACCGTGTCGTCCAGTGTCGAGCCATCGACCGCGACCCCGTCCACCTTGGTCAGGCGGTCACCGGCCCGGATTCCTACGGTTTCGGCGGGCGAACCGGGGAGGACACTGACCACGACGAGGTGACAGGTCGGACCGAGCGGGGTGCAGGTCTGCTTCGCATCGTCCTCGGCGGACATCGTCGCGCCGATGCCTTCGAACTCGCCGGTGATGCCCGACAGGCTCGCCTCGTACTCCTGCTGGGTCATGTACGAGGAGTAGGGATCGTCGAGTGCGCCGAACATGCCCTTGATGGCACCTTCCACGAGCAGCTTGGGGTCGTAGCTCCCGACGTAGTCCGCGCTGATCTTGCGATATGCCTCCCAGAACGGGTCGAACAGGTCCTGTTCCGCCGCGCCGGTACCGGGTGTCAGCGATTGCTGGAGGCCCAGCGTGAAACCGGCGGCGAACAGGGCGGAGCCGGCGAGGATGGCCACCAGGACCAGAGCGACGACGAGCGGCGTACGCGACGAAGGCGCTGCCGGCGCCGAGGTCACCGCCGGCAGCACCGGCATACGCTCGTTGGACCAGTCCGTCGGAGGTGGCGGCGTCCAGCTGCTCGGCGATGCCGCCGGGTCGTGATCGGAAGGCGTGCTCATGCGAGCTAGGTGGCGTTGCGGAGGTAAGTGCGAACGGAGATCCAGGCACCGATGCCGCCAAGCCCGAGACCGGCGAGCAGGACCATCGATGTCACCTGGAACGTGAGCGACTGGGAGAAGCCTACCGGCACCTGGCCGGCGATGATCTTGGCGACCTCCGAGATGGGCCCCGATGCCAGCAGCAGGAGGGTCAGCGTCACCATCGCTCCCAGCAGGCCGACGAGCAGGCCCTCCACGATGAACGGCCAGCGCACGAACTGGTCCGAGGCGCCCACCAGGCGCATGATCTCGATCTCCTGGGCGCGCGACATGACCGCCATCCGGATCGAGTTCACGACGATGAGCAACACCGTCAGGCCGACCAGCCCGAGCACCGCCACGCCGATGGTGCGCAGGGTAGCGGTGACGCTCACCAGCTTGTCGATGTCGGACTGCTTGTCGATGACATTGGCCACGACCGGGCCGCGCTGGTCATCCAGGACGCCCATGACCTGCGCCGACTGGCGAGGGTCGCGCAGCTTGATCGATAGGGCGTTCGGGAACGGGTTCGCGATGTAGTCGGTGAGGTTGGGCTGGCCATCCGCGATGCGCTGCTGGGTGAACTCCAGGAGGGCCTGCTCCTTGCTCACGAAGATGACATCGGAGACCTCGGGCAGGGCCCGAAGCTGCGCGGTCAGCGAGTCGACCCGGTCTTGCGCTACGCCTTCGGCCAGCTCAGCCCGGACCTCCACCTTCGATTCCACGAAGGAAAGGCCCGCCTGCATGCCCGAGAGCACGATGACGAGGCTCGACAGCAGCACCAGCATCATGACCATCGTCACGGTCGCCGCGAGGCTCATCACGCGGTTGCGCCAGAGACCCTCGAGCGCCTGCCGGATCGAGAACGAGACGAGGTGGATCATGTGTAGACCCGGTGATAGCCACCGACCTCGTCCCGTACGATGCGGCCGGCCTCGAGCGCCACGACCCGCTTGCGGAGGGCGGTGACCACCTCCGCATTGTGGGTGGCCATGAGCACGGTCGTGCCCATCTCGTTGATGCGCAGCAGCAGCTGGATGATCTCCCAGCTGATGAGCGGGTCGAGGTTGCCGGTCGGCTCGTCGGCGATGACCAGCTGCGGATCGTGGACCATCGCTCGCGCGATCGCGGCTCGCTGCATCTCGCCACCCGATAGCTGGCCCGGCCGCTGATCGGCCTGGCCAGTCAGACCGACGAGGCCCAGAAGGCGGTCGACCGTCGTGCGCGTCTGCTTCCGGGGCGCGCCGGTCACCTCGAGCGCGAAGGCGACGTTCTCGCGCACCGTCTTGCGCGGCAACAGCCGGAAGTCCTGGAATACGATGCCGATCTCGCGCCGGAGTCGGGGGATCTCCGCGCGCCGGATGTGACCCAGATCGTGGCCGGCGACCTCCAGGGTGCCCGTGGTCGCCTCCTCGTCCCGGACGAGCAGCTTGATGAGCGTGCTCTTGCCAGCACCCGAGGGACCGACAAGGAATACGAAGTCACCCTCGGGCACGACCAGGTCGATGTCCTCGACCGCGTGCTTGCCGTTCGGGTAGACCTTGGTCACCTCGTCCATACGGATCGCGATGCGCTGCGCCTCCGGCGGCAGCAGCGGCGGGCGCAGCCGTTCGACCACCGGTCCGGCGGCCATCGCGGGCTCGCTGGGGACACCGGGTGGCTCGAGCACGACCGTTCGGAGCGGTTGGGATCCCAGCAGCATGTCCGGCGTGCGCGTCGCGCCAAAGGACGCTGCGTCGCTCATCGGGCGGAGCCTAGCACAGGGCCTGCCGGACTCCAGAAGGGTCCGTTACGTGTCGCGCCCCGTGGCCTCGAAGTCGCGGATGATGGCGACCTTGGCGGCGGAGGCCGACGCCGGGTCGAATCGGTAGTCGAGCCAACGGGCGATGAGCGTCCGCGCCAGGACCGGCGCGACGATGTTGGCGCCCATGCACAGCACCTGGCAGTCGTTGGAGAGCACGGATCGCTCGAGCGAGTACGGGTCGTGGGCCACGGCGGCGCGCACGCCTGCCACCTTGTTGGCGCTGATGGCCATGCCGATGCCGGTGCCGCAGACGAGCAGCGCACGATCGGCCGTGCCGCCCGCGACCGCTTCCGCGACCGCGATACCGACCGACGGGTAGGCCGTCGGGTCGTCCGCTGCGTGGACCCCGAAGTCGCGAACGTCCCGCACCCGCGGATCGTGCCGCAACTCGTCCGCGAGCAGGTCCTTGAGGGCGCGCCCAAGCCCGTCCGCGCCGACCGCGATGACGTACCTGCCGTCGGTCATGACGCCGCCGCCCCCAGCGCGACGCACATCGCGCCGAGCGCGATGGCCAGTGACCTGGCGCCCGGGTCCACGGTCCCGATGCTGCGCTCGCCGTGGGTCGCCGCGCGGCCCTTGTGGGCACCCAGGGACGCGGTCGCCTCGGCGGCCGCGTCGGCCGACGGCAAGGCATCGCGCCAGGCCGCCGCCGCCGCCAGCCCCGGCTCGCCCCGAAACGCATCCACGAACGGCACCAGCACGTCGACGAGCGTCTTGTCGCCAACGCGGGCGCCGCCCATGCGCATGACCACATCGCGGGCCTCGACGAGGGCAGCTCGGATCGTGGCCGCGTCCGGGCAGGCATCGTCCGGGGACCCGGCACGTTCACCGAGGATCCGACCGGCGGCCAGCAGCCCGGCGCCCCAGAGCGCCCCGGATGCGCCGCCGGCGGCGTCCGCGAAGGCGGTGCCAGCAGCGATGAGCGCTGCGGACGCGGTGTCGCCGGTGGTCGCCGCCACCGCAGCCGCCTGCATACCACGTGTCATCCCGGCGCCGTGGTCGCCATCACCTGCGACCGAATCGAGCCGACCAAGCTCGGTTTCCGCAGCAGCCACCGCGAGCGAGGCTGCCGAGAGGGCTGTCATGACGGCTCGCGCGGCCGCTGAAGCGTGCGTTGCGGGTGTGGTCACGGACCCAGCTTCAGCGCGGACCGGCGCGGCCGCCGGCCTGACGGTCCAGATGCCACCCCCGGTGCGGTAGCCCGGCGCCGCGGCAGGCGTCCGGAGCAGTGGCTCCAGTTCCTCGTCGAGCCAGCACAGCGTCAGGGAGCAGCCCGCCATATCCAGCGAGGTCACGAACTCGCCGACCTCGGGATCGACGACTTCGATGCCCGCCCGGGCTAGTGACTGATCGATCGATCGGTAGAGGACGAACAACTCCTCGTACTTGGTGCTGCCCAGGCCATTGAGCAGCGCGACGGCCCGTCCCGCGCTGGCAGGACGCTCGGCGAGCAGCGGTTGCAGCAGCACATCGGCGAGCTGTTCGGCCGGGAGCCAATCGATGGTCTCGATGCCAGGCTCCCCGTGGATACCCAGCCCGAGTGCGATGGTCCCCGGCTCGATCCGGAACAGCGGCTCCGGTCGGCCAGGGAACGTGCAGCCTGCGAACGCGACCCCGAACGACCGGGTGCGGTCGTTGGCGAGGCGCGCGATGCGCTCGACCGTGCCGAGGTCCGCCCCGGCTCTCGCCGCGGCCGCCGCGGAGCGGAAGACGAAGAAGGTGCCTGCGATGCCGCGACGGTCCGTCCGCCGGTCGGTGGGCGCGCTTGCCACGTCGTCCGTGACGAGCACGATGCGGGTGTCGATTCCACTTGCGCGTGCCTGTTCAGCGGCCAACCCGAAATGCATCACATCGCCGCTGTAGTTGCCGAAGGTCATGAGCACGCCCGCCCCACCGTCGAGGGCGCGGATGGTCCGGAGCGCCTGGGCCGACGAGGGGCTCGTGAAGACCTCGCCCACCACCGCACCATGGCAGAGGCCTGGGCCAACGAGCCCGGCGAACGCGGGATAGTGCCCCGAGCCGCCACCGATGATGACCGACACCTGTCCCGGGGTCGGGGCGTCGACCGACATCACGGCCGAGGCACCCGGAACCCGACGGATGTAGCGGCCGTAGGCGGCGGTCAATCCGTCGAGCAGCTCGTCCTTGAAGCCCCGTTCAGCGTTGTAGACGTACGTCACCCGACCACCTCCGGTGCGCTCGACCTGTCGATCAAGGTCAGGAGCCGCCGCCGGACCCCCGCGAGCAAATCATGGAGGCTGTCGGTGGCGGCTGCTGCGTCCACTGCGACCGGGTATGCGGGGTGCGGCACGCCCAGCACCGTGAGACCGGCCGCCGCCGCCGCCCGGATGCCATTGCTGGAATCCTCGACCGCGAAGCTCCCGTCCGCGTCGATGCCCAGCCGGCGGATGGCCTCGAGATAGACATCGGGACTGGGCTTGCCCGCAGCGACCTCCGAGCTGGATACGGTCGCGACGAACCACCGGCCGAGACCCATGGCATCCATGACCGTGTCGATGATGCGGCGTGGCGCCGAGGACGCCAGCGCGACCGGCACCCGGGCCGCGACCGCCTCCACCAACTCCTGGGCCCCTGCGACGAGGGACACCTCACCCGCGTCATACGCATCCGACACCGAGCCGATGACCACGTCGATGGCGCCGGGGATGTCGTGGGTGGTGCGGTCGGCGAGGTATGTGCCCCATTCCATGACGCTCATGCCCTGGCAGCGGCGGGTGTCCTGGGTGGTCCAGGCGTAGCCGGCGGCCGCGGCGTACGCCTGCCACGCCTCCTCCCACAGGTGCTCCGACATGACGAGCACCCCATCGAGGTCGAACACCACGCCGATCCGCGTCACGGGTCCGCCCGGTCATTCGCCGTGGCAACGAGATCGCGGACGATGGGTGCCAAGGCCGCATGGAGCGTCCGATAGCGTGCGAAACCCTGGTCCCGCCGACACGCGCGCTCGGCGTCGGGCTCGATGACCCGTGCCACTCGCACCTGGGTCGCCACGGCATCGATGGCGGGCCACGCTTCGAGACCCACGAACGCCAGCGCGGCGGCTCCCAGCGCCGCAGCGTCCTGGGGAGCATCCACGACCTCGATGGGTCGACCGAGCGTATCGGCGATGATGCCCAGCCACGCATCACCCAGCCCGCCGCCGCCGACGGCGCGCACCGACCCGGGCATCACGCCATACGCCAGGCCGTACTCGTATGCCCATCGGATCTGGTAGGCGACGCCCTCCATCACGGCTCGCACCAGGTGCGCGCGGCCGTGCCGCAGGGCGAGTCCGACGAAGGCGCCGCGGGCCCCGTCGTCGAACAGCGGGACTCGCTCACCGGACAGCCAGGGGGCGAACAGCAGGTCGTCCGTATCGCCCTCGGCGGACCTGACCAGCCGCTCGATGTGGGCATGATCGACGACACCGTCGGGCAGGGTCGGGTCGCCGAGCGCACGCGTGATCCAGGTAAGCGCCGCGCCACCCGTCGCGATCTCCAGCCACAGGATCCAGGCATCGGGGACGGCGTGACCCAGGACGCCCAACTGGTGAGCCGGGTCGCCCAGGGGCGCGTCGACATGGAACCCGAGGTAGATCGCCGTGCCTAGGCTGAGGTGCGCGTCGCCCGGCCGGATCGCGCCGGATCCGACCTGGCTCGCGGGCACATCGCCGGTGCCAACGAACACCGGCAGGCCGGCCGGCAGTCCCATGGCCGTCGCCGCGCCCGGGAGCAGCCCTCCGGCCACCGCGGTCGCCGGAGCGACCTCCGGGAGTCGATCGGGCGGCACGGAGAGCAACTCGCACAGCGCACGGTCCCAGCCCGTGGCTCGGTGGTCGGTGAGTCGATAGGCAGAAGCGCCAGCGGCGTCCGTGACGGCGCGCCCCGTCATCCAGGCAACCACCGCCTCCTTGCAGTCGAGCAGCCAACTGGTACGGGACCACGTGTCCGGGGCCCGCTGACGGAGCCAGTGGATGCGGGGCACGATGTCCTTGGCCGTGACCACGCTCCCGGCTGCCTGGAACTGGCGATCGGGCGACACCCGCAGGGCCAGCCCTGCCGCCTCGCCTGCCGCACGCTGGTCGAGCCAGCTGAGCATCGGCCCGACCGGCTCGCCGGTGGCATCGACCGGCTGCAGGTTGAACATCTGCGCGGTCAGCACGATGCCCGCGATGTCCGCCGTAGCCGATGTCGAGGTGTCGAGCAGGTCGCGCGTCGCCGCGACGAGCGCGGCACGGATCTCCAGGGGGTCCTGCTCGACCCAACCCGGTCGCGGTGTGTGGAGGGGGTAGCTCCGCTGGCGTGACCCGACGATGCCAAGCGTGCTGCTGGCCAGCACGGCCTTGACACCGCTCGTGCCGACGTCGATCGCGAGCACGACGCAGTCACCGCCTGGGGTCACCACCCGATGCCTATGCCACGGACTCGGTGGCCCCGATGGCCCTGGCCAGGATGGCGAGGAACATGTCGTTCTCCTCGCGGGTGCCGATGGTCACTCGCAGGTGGCCGCTGCCGAGCCCGTGTGCGGTCACGGCTCGCAGCAGGAGCAGCCCCTCGCGCTTGGCGAACTCGGCGATCTCGGAGCTGGTCCGTCCGGTCCGCGACACGTCCATGAGGATGAAATTGCCCGCGGACGGGAAGGGTGTCACGTCCGGCAGCCGCTGCAGGCCTGCGAACACGCGATCGCGCTCGGTGCTGATGTAGACCCGCCGCTCTTCGAGGATGGTGGGGTCGATCACGGCCGCGAGGCAGGCGCGTGCCGCGACGAGGCTGATGCTGAACGGGATGCGCAAGCGCAGGAGGAGGTCGACGAGCGCCGGATCGGTGATGAGGTACCCGACCCGCAGTCCACCCAGGCCGTACGCCTTGGACATCGTCTTGGCCACCACCAGGTTGGGATACCGCTCTACCAGGGGCGCGAACGAGGGCGAGTAGCCACACTCGACGTAGGCCTGGTCGACGACCACTGGCAGGCCGGTGCGGAGCACCCGTTCGAGGTCCGGTGCCGTCCAGCTGTTGCCGGTCGGGTTGTTGGGCGAACAGAGGAAGATGCCCTTCGTCCTGGGCGTGACGGCCGCCATGAGCGCGTCGGGGTCGAAGGAGTGGTCGGGCTTGATTGGCACCAGCAGCGGGGTGCCGCCATGCAGTCGGACCTGAGTCTCGAAGTAGGCGTAGGTCGGGATGTGGATGATGGCCTCGTCGCCCGCGCTGAACATCGAGCGGATGAGGACATCGAGCACCTCGGTCGAGCCATTGCCGAGGATGATCGAATCCGCCGGCACCCCGTTCACCCTCGCCAGCGCCTCCCGGAGCTCCCATGCCGAGTTGGGATAGAGGTTGCTCTCCATCAGCGCCTCCATCGCCGCCGCCACGACCGCGGGGGCCGGAGGCAGCGGGCACTCATTGGACATCAGCCGGTGCAGCTCGCGATGCCGCCACGCGTAGTCGTGGTGCGAGGCGTCGTATGGGCGCGCCTGGGCCAGGCCTGGCTGGACGAAGCGCGCGAACCACGGCGCATCGTCGGCGTCTGCGGTCGGCACCGCTCGGTCCACGGTCATCGCGTCACTCCTGCCTGTCGAGGCCGTCGGATGGTGAGGTCGAACCGGGCGGGCACGAAGTGCTCGAGGGAGTAGAGCACCGCGGCGTCATCGGCCGCGCGTTCGATCTGCTCCAATCGCAGCAGGGCATCGCCTTCGCGGACATCGAGCAGGCGTGCCATCCGCCGATCGGACCGGACGGCGCTGACGTGGGCCAGACCTCCCGCCAGCACCAACCCGCAGCCGTGCTCGAGGAACCGGTAGACCGAGCCATCCTCGTAGCGACTCGAGGCACGCGCGGCGATGGCCTGCGGGATGGCGTCCACGGCCAACGCAGCCGGGCGCTCATTGGCGAGGATGACGCGCTCGATGAGCAGGACGCGGCCCGCCGGCGGCAGCGACAGCCGCTCTGCGATCTCCCGGGGAGCGGCGATCTCGTCGACGCGCAGCACCTGCACGCCGAGATGCTGGTTGGCAGCTTCGACGGTCTCGGTGACACCCAGGTCCACATCGAGGGCGCCCGCGACCCGCGGAGCCACCTGGTTCACGAACGTGCCCAGGCCGTGGATGCGCCGGACGACACCGTCGGTCTCGAGCGCCTGGAGCGCCTCGCGGATGGTCGAGCGGCTGACCCGGTAGGCGGCAGCCAGCTCCGGCTCGGAGGGCAGCCGGTCCCCGGGTCGGTAGTGGTCCGTGATCGCCTGCATCAGTTCCATCCGCACCGCGATGGCCGCTCGGCCCACGCGCGTTCCTCCGGGCAGGGAGCAGCAGCTCCCGTGAGTTGTCAGACCTTACTTGTACGACGTCTTGTCAAGTCGCGCTCGGGGCGCTGCCCATCAACCGCGGAGACGACGCAGCAGCTCGTCATGCAGGCGCCCGTTGGAGGCCATCCCTTCGGTGCCGAACACGTTCCGCCGACCGTCGAAGTTCGTCGATCCGGCCGCCCGCCTCCTCGACCACGATCCAGGGCGCCGCGAGGTCCCAGGCCCCAAGGTCGCGCTCGATCATCAGCTCCGCTGCGCCATCCGCGACCAGCATGTAACCCCAGAAGTCGCCGAAGCCGCGCTCTCGCCAGACGCCGTCGAGGAGTCGCTCGAAGCCGGCAGCGACGCGCGACGCGCGCATGTCCAGGATGGAGCGGTAGACGATCTGGGCGTCCTCGACCCGGTCCACCTCCGACACGTGGACGCGCCGAGGCTCCTCGCTGCCGGGCTCGAGGACCCACGCCCCGGTGCCCCGGCGAGCCCACCAGCGACGACCGATCGCTGGTGCGCTGACGACGCCCGCCTGCAGCTCACCGCCGCACTCCACCGCGATGAGGGTCCCGAACAGGGGCACGCCACGCATGAAGTTGTGGGTGCCATCGATGGGGTCGACGAACCAGCGGCAGCTGCCGGGCTTGTCGGACGTGCCGTACTCCTCACCCACGATGCCGTGGTCCGGGTAGCGGCCGACGATGCGCTCCCGGATGAGCGCCTCGATGCGCTGGTCCGCGTCGGTCACGAATGAACCGTCGGCCTTGCGCGTCACCCTCAGCTCGGACCGGAACGCGGCAAGCGAGATGGCATCCGCCGCGTCGCAGGCGTCCATGGCGAACGCCAGCCACGAGTCCAGGTCTGCATCGCTCGCGCGCTGCAGGCCCGCGCTCCAGGCGGCGCCGAATCCGTCCGTCGTCATCGTCCCTCCCATGCCATCCCCGGTCCCAGGAAGCCTAGCCCAGCCCGTGGCCGAGCGAGCCGCGAGCGCCGTTGACGCGCCCTGTCCAAGACCGATACGGTGGCGCTCCACAGCACCTCAAGGAGGGGGACCCATGGGCCGCCTGGATCGACGGGTCGCCATCGTGACGGGCGCGGGCCGGGGCATCGGCCGCGCCATCAGCGAGGCGTATGCCGCGGAGGGTGCGCGGACGGTGCTCGTGGACATCGACGGGCAGGGCGCCCGTGCGGTGGCGGCCAGACTGCCGGATGCGATCGGGGTCCAGGCGGATGTGGGCGATGAGGCGGGCGTCGCTCAGGTGGTCGCGGAGGTGCTCGCCGCGTCCGGTCGCCTCGACATCATGGTCAACAACGCGGCCATCCAGGTCGAGGCTCGACTCATCGACCAGAGCGTGGCTGATTTCGAGCGCATCGTGCGCACGAACCTGCTGGGCACGTTCCTGTTCAGCCGTGCGGCGCTGCCCACGATGGTCGCCCAGAAGAGCGGCGTGATCATCAACATGTCCTCGATCCTGGGACTCGCGGGCGATGCGCTCCTGCCCGTGTACTCCATGACCAAGGCCGGCATCCTGGGGCTGACCCGATCGACCGCGGCGGCCTATGGCCCGTCCGGCGTGCGCTGTGTCGCGATCTGTCCCGGGGACGTGGACACGGAGCTCAACCAGGTCTACTTCGCCTCCCAGCCGGACCCCGGCGCGTTCCGGGCCCGCATCGAGCACGAGTACCCGCTTCGGCGGATCGCGTCACCAGCGGAGATCGCGCGGGTCGCGGTGTTCCTCGCCAGCGACGACGCGAGCTTCATCAACGGCAGCCACCTGCTCGTGGATGGCGGGCTGCTGGCGCGCCCGTTCGACCTCTACGAGGACGTGCCCTGACCGACGGGTACGCCGGCCCGCCATTCCTGCATCGTCCGCCCGAGCTGCGCATGGAGCGCGGCCCGATCCGCGTAGTGGGCCTCCAGGTCGCGTCGCGGCTCGACGCGTGCATCGATGCGCACGAGTTCCCGGCACGCCTGCACGCTGGGTGGCAGCAGCCCGACGGCCGCACCCGCGAGGAGGCCCGCCGCGTAGGCACCGGCCTCGGCGATGACCGGGCGTTCCACGATCCGCCCGGTGATATCCGCCTTGACCTGCAGCCATCGGGGCGAGCGCGCACCGCCACCGGTCGCGCGCAGTGTGTCCACATGCACGCCCGCCCCCTCAAGATCCGTGAGCGCCTGCCGCAGATCCATGGTCACGGCTTCCACGATGGCGGCCGTGAGGTCGCCCCGACCCGACCCCAGGTCGAGGCCCGCGACGACCCCGGTGCCACCATCGAGCTCGGAGCGCGCCAGCAGCCGTGCCGGACCTTCGGGCATCTCCCGCAGCAGACGCGCCGGTGACGGGCTCGGCCCGGCCGGCCAGGACCGGGTCAGGCCGGGACCTTGGGCGGTACCGCGCGCCAGCCAGCCCAGCGCCGCGCCGCCGACCCAGCTGGCCATCGCGGCCCAACGCGCCGTCCCCGCGATCGAGCGACCGACGGACCAGCCGGTTGCGTGCAGGCAGACATCGATGAGCGGTGCCTTCAGCACAGCCGTCAGCGCCTCATAGCTGCCCGTGCCGACGTGGGCGATGCCGGCGTCGAGGACGCCCGCCCCCAGGGTGGCCATCGCCTGGTCGAAGCCGCCCGCGACCACGACCACGCCGCGGGGCAGTCCCAGCCGCGCGGCGACGGTATCGGCCACGGTACCGATGGGTGAGCCGCTGTCCACGACGACCGGCAGCAGTCGCTCGTCGACACCCACCGCTTCGAGCAGGTCCGGCGCGTAGGCGTCACGGACCAGGTCGTAGCCGAGGGTGCGTCCGGCGAGTGACGGCTCGGAGCGGGGCTCGAGGCCCAGGCGGAGGGCCATGAACTCGGGCCACGCCAGCAGCTGCCGGACCTCGTCGGCGCGCCGCGGCTCGTTAGCTCGCAGCCAGGCGAACCGGACGAGCGGCGCCATGCCGACGATGGCAAGACCCGTCCGTGCGTAGAGGGCTGCGTCGCCGAACCGCTCGGCGATCTCGGCGCCCATCATGCCGGCGCGTCCATCGAGCGCCACGATGACCGGCCCCACCGCCGCCCCCGCAGCGTCCACCATCACGACCTCGTCGCCAGAGCCGCTCGCGGCGATCGCGCGTACCGGGGACCCGGTCGCATGGGCCGCGGCGGCGAGCGACCCGATGACCGCCGCGACCGCATGCCAAACACGCTCGGCGGGCAGCTCGACGCGTCCCGGTGCCGGCAGCTCCAGTCGATACGACCGCCGGGCGAACCCGACGACGCGGCCGTTGGCGTCGAGGAGTAGACCCTTCACGGCGCTCGTGCCGATGTCCAGCCCTAGCGCGGTCATTGCGTTCGATGCCGAGGGGCGAATGACACGTGTCTCCGGGGCCTCTTGTCGTCGGGGGGACGCTGAGTGTACCGTCGGCCACCGTGGACCTGCCGCTGCACCTGACCCCACACAGGCATGCCCTCCGCTCGCCGCGGGGACCCCGCGGATGACGGCTCCGGCCGTCCCGGCGGCTGCGACGGGCCGGCTGGCGGGCAAGGTGGCTGTCGTCACCGGCGCGAGCACGGGCATCGGTGCCGGCATCGCGCGGCTGTTCGTGGAGCAAGGCGCCAGCGTGGCGCTGCTCTCGCGTCGGGCGGACCGGCTGAACGCCATGGCACTGGGTCTGGGCTCCCCCGGGCGCGTCCTGGCGCTGCCCGGTGACGTCTCGGTGCGCGCCGACGCGGAGCGACTCATCCGCGATGCCCAGGCTCGCTTCGGCCACATAGACATCCTCGTCAGCAATGCGGGCATCCACCGCGTCGGACCGTTCCTGGACCTGCGGCTGGAGGAATGGCAGGAGGTGATGCGCATCAACATCGAGGGCAGCTTCAACGTCTGCCAGGTGGCTGCGCGTGCCATGGTCGCGGCGGGTCAGGGAGGCGCCATCGTCGTCATCGCCTCCACCAACAGCTTCGTGGCCGAGCCCGGGATGGCGGCCTACAACACGTCCAAGGCAGCCCTGCCGTTGCTGGTCCAGTCGATGGCCATCGAGCTCGCGCCGCACGGCATCCGGGTGAACGCCGTCGCCCCCGGCACCATCGAGAGCGAGATCACCCGGCCGATGCTCGCGGCTGGCTTCGGGTTCGGAGCCATCCCGCTGGGCCGAGTCGGCAGCGCGGCGGAGGTGGCCTGGCCGGTGCTCTTCCTCGCCTCTGCCGAGGCGTCCTATGTGACGGGCGCCACCCTCGTGGTCGACGGCGGTCAGCTGGCCATCAACGGCGATCCGGCGGGCGCGTCATCGGGCACGGACAGCCCTCAGACCATTGACGTCGACGAGTAGGATGGGCGCCATCCCGCCGACAGGTCGTACAACCGAGGTCAGACAAGTGGGGATCAGTCCGGCCACCGCCTCGCCGACCCCAGCCCGCGACCCGAACGTGCCCGCCATCCGGGCGACGGGCATCACCAAGGCCTACGGCCATCTCCAGGCGCTCCGCGGGGCGGACCTCGTGTTGCGACCGGGCGAGGTGCTTGCGCTCGTGGGCGACAACGGCGCTGGCAAGTCCACCCTGACCAAGATCCTGTGTGGTGCCATCTCGGCGGACGAGGGCGAGGTCGCCTACTGGGGCGAGCCGGTCAAGGTCCAGTCCATCGGCCACGCCCTGGAGCTCGGCGTCCACACGGTCTACCAGGACCTGGCGCTGGCTCCGGACCTGTCGGTCGCGGACAACCTGTTCCTGGGCCGCGAGCCGATGCGCGGTGGCCTGCGCGGCCGGTTCGGCATGATCGATCGTGATGCGATGCGGGCCGAGACCAAGGATGCCCTGGCACGCCTGGGCATCCATCTCCGCTCGCTGCGGGTCCCGGTGCGGAACCTCTCGGGTGGTCAGCGCCAGGCACTCGCGGTCGCCCGGTCGATCACCTGGGCCACGACCGCCGTGCTCATGGACGAGCCGACGGCCGCCCTCGGTCCCAAGCAGTCGGCCATCGTGTATGACACGGTCACGAACGCGGCTGCGCGAGGCCTCGCGGTGCTCGTCATCTCCCATGACATCCCGCGGATGCTCCATGTCGCCGACCGTATCGCGGTCATGCGGCACGGCCTGGTCGTCGCGGAGCGACCCGCCTCGTCGCTGAAGCTCACCGATGTCATCGGGCTCATGCTCGGCGAGGAAGTCGTCGAGTGACGGCGCCTGCCACGACCGGCGGCGAACCGGAGGCGCTGCCCGAGGCTCTTGGGCCGGAGGAGGCGACCGGCCTCATCGCCCAGATCCGGGGCTCCTCCGCCTTCTGGATCGGCATCGTGGTCATCGGCATGATCATCGTGTTCGGGCTCGTTACGCCCAACAACGCCTTCATCAAGCCCTCGAACCTGCTGAACATCGGGCTCAACGCCTCCCAGATCATGCTCCTCGCGGTGGGCATGACGTTCCTCATCGGCGCCGGTCACCTCGACCTGTCGGTCGGCTACAACCTCATCCTCGCCTCGGTCCTGGCGGCCAAGGTCATGGTCACGCTCGGTGGCACCACGGAGCAGGTCGCGGCCGGCCAGTACCCCAACCTGGTGCCCGCAGTGGTCGCGGGGGCCATCGTGGCCATCCTCTCGGGCTCGCTCGCGGGGCTCCTCAACGGGATCCTCATCACTCGCCTCAAGCTCAACTCGTTCATCGTCACGCTCGCCACGTCCGGCATCTTCTATGGCATGGCACTCATCCTCACGAGTGCCGCGAACGTGCCCTTCGTGCCCGACGAGATCCAGACCTACTTCGGCAGCAATCGGTTGTTTGGGTTCTTGCCCCTGCCGCTCGTGCTGACGCTCCTCATCTGTGCCGTGATGTGGGTGGTGATGCGCACGACGCGCTTCGGGATGCGCACCCTGGCCCTTGGATCGTCCCGTGAGTCGACCGTCCGGGCGGGCATCGACATCGACCGCCACACCGTCCGGCTGTTCGTGCTCCAGGGACTCCTCGTAGGTGTCGCGGCGGTCATCGACCTCGCACGCAATGCGAGCACGAACGTGGTGGGCCATCAGTCCGACAACCTCCAGGCGATCTCCGCGGTCGTCCTGGGTGGCACCAGCCTCTTCGGGGGCATCGCGTCCATCGGCGGCACGTTGCTGGGATCGCTCATCCCCGTGATGATGGCCAACGGCCTCGTGATCATGAACGTCCAGCCTTTCTATCAGCTGGTCGCCGTGGGCATCATCCTCATCATCGCCGTGTACCTGGATCAGCGCCGTCGCTCACGCTTGAGCTAGAGGAGGGGGATCGACGACAACACGACACCGACCAGGAAGGACGCTCACAGGAAGCCACAGAGGAGGGTTCACAGGGTGACTCGAACACACATCGGGCGCGCGACCGCGGCAGTCGCCGGCCTCACATTGCTGCTCGGGGTGGCGCCCGCCGCCGCCCAGTCCCCCGCCGCGTCCACGACGCCGGTCAACATCGCGTTCGTCGCGGGCCAGGTGGGCATCACCTTCTATACCGGCGTCGAGTGCGGCGCGCGCGAGGCCGCGAAGGCCAACAACGTCAACCTCAACTTCCAGGGCTCCCACAACTGGGACATCAACGAGGAGCGGCCCATCATCGAGGCCGCCGACGCGACCGATCCGCAGGGTTGGGTCATCAGCCCCACCGACCCCGACGCCCTGATCCAGTTCGTGAGCGACAAGATGGCCGCCGGCATCCCGGTGGTCACTATCGACGCGCCCATGAGCAAGGCGGTCGAGCTCGCCAACATGCAGTCCGACCACTACAAAGGCGGACAACTCGCTGCACAGGCGATGCTGGCGCAGACCGATGGCGCCGGCTCCTACCTCGTCCTGCACCTCTCCCCCGGCCTGCCCGACATCGGCGGCCGCGCGGACGGTTTCCGTGACACGATGGTCGCCGCGGGATCCAAGGTCCTCGAATACGTCTATCCCGGCACCGATACCGCCAAGGCTGCAGAGGCGGTCACCGCCGCCATCGCCGGCAACCCGGACCTCGCTGGCGTCTATGCCACGCACGAGTCCGCGGCGCTGGGTGCCGCAACCGGCCTCAAGGACGCCGGCCAGCAGGGCACCATCAAGCTCGTCGCGTTCGATGCATCGCCCGAACAGGTCAACGACCTCAAGAACGGCGTCTATGACGCGCTCATCGCCCAGCAGCCGTACGACATGGGCTACAACAGCGTGAAGCTCGTCGCCGACACCATCCGGGCCGGCACGATCGACACGTCAGCCGTCACGCACGACCAGCCGACCGGTTTCGCGGTCATCACCCGTGAGAACGCCGACCAGCCGGACATCGTCAAGTTCATCTACCCCGCGGACCTCAATGCCTGCCCGACGGGTGCTCCCGCCCCGGCAGGGTCGGCCGCGCCCTAGCCGACCGATCACCGCCGATCGGGCGGTGCGCCCATGACCACGAGGACGCCGAGGTCACAGCACGCGCTGCACCTCGGCGTCGTCATGTCGTGATCGTCGTCTTCAGCCCCAACACGGCCCACGAGGTCATCGTGGGCGTCCCGAAGCTCGTGCCCGGTGCGGTCCTGCGGGCACAGCGGGCAGTGGAGCGGATCGGTGGCAAGGGTGTCAATGTCGCCCGCTTCTCTGGCCGGATGGGCGTCGGCGTCCGCCTCGTCGCCATCACGGACGATGCCGGCCACGAGGCGCTCAGCGACGAGCCCGATCTCGGCCTGGCCACCATCCAGGTCGTCCCGTCCGGTGTCCGGGCGCGCACCGACGTCATCGTGGTCGACGGGGACGGCCGAGCCACCGTGCTCAACGGGACGGCGCCAGCCCTCGCGCCCGCGGTCGTCGAACGGGCGACCGCACGGCTGCTCGACGGCCTCGCGTCGGGCGACCTGCTGGTCCTCACCGGTTCGCTGCCCGCCGGGGCGTCGGTCGATCTCTACGCCTCGCTCATCGGATCCGCGCGGCGCGTCGGTGCGCGAACGCTGCTTGACGCCTCGGGTGGCTGGCTGCACGCGGCGCTGCGGGCCATCCCGGACGTGGTCAAGGTCTCGACCGCGGAGCTGGCCGCGGCGCGCGACCTGACCTCAGCGAACGCCTGGGCACGTGGTCGTGACGCGGTCCCCGAGCCGTCGGCGCTCATCTTGACCAACGGACGCCGCGGGGCGCGACTCTGGACGGACGACGGACGCTGGACGATCGCGGCCGCACCCCAGGAGCCCGTGAACCCCATCGGCGCCGGTGACGCTGTGTGCGCGGGTCTCGTCGTGCAGCTGGCCGCCGGGGCCACGCTCCCGGAGGCACTCGCAGAGGGTGTCGCCTGGGGCGCGGCCAAGGTCCGCGAATTCGACCTGGCCGTCGATCCGTCACTCGCCCGGTCGTTGCGATCGGGCGTCAACGTCGTCCGGCGAGCCACTCCACGAGCTGTGACCAAAAGGTCGGATACGCCGGCCACGCGGTGAACTCGGGCGAGCCCCAGTGGGGTGAGCAGTCCGACGCGAACGCCGCGGTACGGCCGTCGCCGACCTCGCTGACGACCAGGAACGGATCCATCCCGGAGCGCAGGAGGATGTGGCCGCCGTCACGCTCCCGCAGCCGGTTGTAGCCCAGGAACGGCGGCCACGGCCCGTCGATGCCATCGAGGATGCCCGTCGTATCCGCACCGGTGGTGACAGGCCGGACCCCGGCCGGCGCTTCGATGCGGTCGTCGTGGTCCAGGAGCGTGACCGGCAGCACGTCCGCGAGCGGGGTCATGCCATATCGCGCCGCGCCAGCGTAGCCCGTGAAGCTCATGTAGCCGCCCACCATCAGCAGCCCGCCGCCTGTCCGGACCCAGTCCGCGAGGATAGCCAGCCGGTCGGGTCGGACCTCGGACGCACGGAAGGTGTCGGGATGGAGCGTGATGGTGTCGGAGCCGATGTCACTCAGGATGACCACGTCGAACTCGCCCAGCGCCGCGGTGGAGTCGGGGAACCGCGTCGCCGCGAGATGGTTCGGCAGGTAGATCACAGCACAGCCGTTGGCAGCGAGGGCGTTGACGAGGGGTGCGCCTCCCTCGTCGTAGAAGCCGGTGTAGTAGGCGTTGAAGCCCTTGACGTTGACGCCGTAGCTGGTCCAGCTCTCGCCAGCGAGCAGCACCCGTATCCGGTCGGGCATCAGGCTGCGTCCGCGGCGCCCGGCTCCCCGCTCGTCGCGAGTCGCTCGAGCTCGGCCATCATGAAGCGGTCCAGGTCGCCGTCCAGGACGCCCGTGGTGTCGCTGGTCTCGAACTCGGTCCGATGGTCCTTGACCATCTGGTAGGGGTGCAGCACGTAGCTCCGGATCTGGTTGCCCCAGCCGGCTTCGACGTGGTCGCCCCGGATCTTCGCCAGCTCCGCCTCGCGCTCGGCGATCTTGCGTTCCAGGAGGCGCGCTTTGAGCACGCGCATCGCAAGCTCCTTGTTCTGGTGTTGTGAACGCTCGTTCTGGCTCTGGACGACGATGCCCGTCGGCAGGTGGGTGAGGCGGACCGCGGAATTGGTCTTGTTGACGTGCTGGCCGCCGGCGCCCTGGGACCGGTACGTGTCGATCCGCAGGTCGTCATCGGGGATGTCACCGACCTCGACGTCGTCGTCCACCTCGGGCAGCACCTCCAGCAGGGCGAACGTGGTGTGGCGGCGCTTCTGGGAGTCGAAGGGGCTGATACGGACCAGGCGATGGACGCCCCGCTCGGCGCGCAGGTAGCCATACGCCCGGCCTCCCTCGACGTTGATGGTGACGCTCTTGATGCCGGCCTCCTCTCCCTCGAGCTGGTCGATGATCTCGGTCCTGAAACGATGGCGTTCCGCCCAGCGCAGATACATCCGCTGGAGCATGGCGGCCCAATCGGTTGCCTCGGTGCCACCAGCGCCGGCGCTGATGGAGATGATGGCGTTCGATCCGTCGTAGTCGCCTGAGAACAGCAGGGCCTGGCGCTGCTGCTCATAGTCCTCGGCCAACGACCGGTACTCAGCATCGACACCGGCGTCCATCGCGTCGTCCGCGGCCCCGGTCGCCAGCTCGGCCAGCTCGGCCAGGTCGGAGGCGCGCGCCAGCAGACCCTGCCAGGCGGTCAGGTCGTCGCGCAGGACCTCCGCTTCACGCAGCACGACCTGCGCGTCGCGAGGCTCTTCCCAGAACCCGGGCTCCGCCGAGCGGGCATCGAGCTGTGAAAGCCGTTCTTCCTTGGCGGCGAGGTCAAAGCCTCCCCGAGGTCGCCGTGATCCGGGACACGAGGTCCCGGATGGACGCGTTGTCCATCAGGTCTTCGCCTGCAGGTCCTGGAGCAGCTTCGGACGGAGCTCAAGGATCTTGAGCGCAGTCTTGCTGCGAGCGACTACGGGGTTCACACAGGGGCAATACGAGTTATGCGGACACGGCCCGCAGTCTCCGTCGCAATCGAGCCATGCGGCATAGCTGCACGAACGGCAGTCGCGCTCGCAGGCGATGAGATCGGTGAACGACGGATCGACCGATCTCCGGTTCGGCCGCCGGAAACGGCTTCACGATTCCCTCTCTCTCCCTCTCCGGGGCCATGCGGCTGGGCTTCGGTCCGCTGGCTCCGCCCTCTGCACACGGCGGCGAACCGCGCGCGTGACGTCCGGAGTATACGAACGCAGCCCGGATACCCACAAGGGGCTATCCCACGTGGCCGCGCCGGGCGGTCCCGGCGACGCCCCGAAGGCGTTCGCGAGCCCTCGGTGAGCCTGTCACAACGGCTCACGGGCGAGGATGCCACCCGGCCCTATACTTCGCTATCCCATGCGCAGCATCCTGGCCCGCCTCGTGGGCGGCGGCAATGAAGCCCACCTGTCCAAGCTGCGCCCCGTCGTAGCCCGGATCAACGGACTCGAGGAGCACTACCAGTCACTCACGGATGACCAGATCCGCGAGGAGATGGCCCAGGTCCGGGCCGAGGTCGCCGAGCGGGCGGCCCCTACACCGCCGTCGGAAGACGAGCTGGGTCATCCCGAGCGGGAGCGCCGCGCCGAGATGCGTCGAGGGCGTGAGAAGAACGACCTCAAGCGTCTGCAGGCAGCCCTCGATGACGTGCTGCCGGACGTGTTCGCGGCCGCCAGGGAGGTCTCCTGGCGGAAGCTCGGCATGCGCCCGTTCGATGTGCAACTGTTGGGCGCCATCGTCCTCCACCAGGGCCGCATCTCGGAGCAGAAGACCGGCGAGGGCAAGACGCTCGTCGGACCCATCGCCGCTGCCCTCAACGCGATGTCCGGGCGCGGCGTCCATGTGGTCACCGTCAACGACTACCTGGCCAAGCGCGACCCGCAGTGGATGGGCCCGATCTTCCACGGCCTTGGCCTCACGCTGGGTATCGTCCAGCACGACAGCTCGTTCGTGTTCGACCCCGAGTACCGCCCATCGGACGAGCGGATGCTGTACCTGCGGCCGGTGCCTCGTCGCGAGGCGTACGCCGCGGATGTGACCTATGCCACCAACAACGAACTCGGCTTCGATTACCTCCGCGACAACATGGTCACGGAGCTCGTGGAACGGGTCCAGCGGGGCCGGTACTTCGCGGTCGTCGACGAAGTGGACAACATCCTCATCGACGAGGCGCGGACGCCGCTCATCATCAGCGGCCAGGCCGAGGAGTCGGGCGACCTCTACTACACCTTTGCGCGGCTGGTCCCCCGGCTCAAGGCTCGTCCGGATGGCGCCGAGGAGGGGGGCGACTACTTCGTCGACCTCAAGGAGCACGCGGTCTCGCCCACCGAGGAGGGTATCGAGAAGATCGAGAAGCTCCTGGGCGTGCCGGACCTCTACGACGTCACCGCGGACCCGCGGTTGGCCCGGCACTTCGAGCAGGCGCTCCGGGCCCACGCGCTGTACAAGGTCAATCGCGACTACATCGTCAAGGATGGCGAGATCGTCATCGTCGACGAGTTCACCGGCCGCCAGATGCCCGGTCGTCGCTGGTCGGAGGGACTCCACCAGGCGGTCGAGGCCAAGGAGGGCCTTCGGGTCCAGCGGGAGTCGGTGACCCTCGCCACGATCACCTTCCAGAACTACTTCCGGCTGTACGACAAGCTCTCAGGCATGACCGGCACGGCCATGACCGAACAGGAGGAGTTCTTCAAGATCTACGGCCTGGAGGTCGTGGCCATCCCGACGCATCGGCCGATGATCCGCGACGACGAGGCGGACCTCGTATTCCGGACCGAGAACGCGAAGTTCGAGGCGCTCATCGACGAGGTGGTCGAGATGCGCACAGCAGGCCGCCCGGTGCTCGTGGGCACGGTGAGCGTCGAGAAGAGCGAGGTGCTCTCCGAGATGCTCGCCCGACGCGGCATCCCACACGAGGTGCTGAACGCGAAGTTCCACGAGAAGGAGGCGCCCATCGTGGCCCAGGCCGGTCGCCTGGGCGCGGTGACCATCGCTACGAACATGGCTGGTCGCGGCACGGACATCCTGCTCGGCGGCAACCCCCAGGGTCTTGCATCCGCGGCGCTCCACCAGCAGGGGCTCAACCCCGTCGAGGTCGAAGCAGACGTCTACGCGGCCGCGCTGGCCAAGGCCAAGGAAGAGACGGCCCTCGAGCACGACCAGGTCGTTGCGGCCGGTGGCCTGCACATCATCGGCACCGAGCGTCACGACGCCCGCCGCATCGACAACCAGCTCCGCGGTCGTGCCGGCCGACAGGGTGATCCGGGTTCCTCCCGCTTCTATCTGTCCCTCGAGGACACGCTCATGAAGCGCTTCGCCTCCGAGCGGGTGACGGGCCTGATGGAGCGGATGGGCCTCGACGGTGACGTGGCCATCGAGTCTCGTCTCGTGTCCAAGACGATCGAGAACGCCCAGTCCCGCGTCGAGGGCTACAACTTCGACATCCGCAAGCGCGTCGTGGAGTACGACGACGTCATCAACAAGCAGCGCGAGACCATCTATTCCGAGCGCGACAAGGTGCTCCACAACGAGGACCTGGGTGATGCGGTGCTGGGCTTCGTGTCCGGCGAGCTGGACCTGCTCGTGGAGCAGCACCTCGGTCCCGTCATGGACGACTGGGACATCGAGGGACTCGCCCACGACGTGGCGCACCTGGGGATCACCGGCGAGGACATCGACGCCGAGTCGTTGCTGCCGCTCACGAACAAGGACGAGATCGTCGATCGTCTGCAGGAGGCTGCGGAGGCAACCCTCGCCGAGCGCCAGGGACGCTACGGCGAGCAGACCTGGGCGATGGTCGAGCGGCTCGTTCTCCTGCGCTCCATCGACCAGCTGTGGGTCGACCACCTGACCGAGCTCGATGACTTCCGGCGGGGGGTCGGGCTGCGAGGGTATGGCGGCACCGATCCGCTCGTGGAGTTCAAGCGCGAGGCGTTCAAGCTCTACGACGAGCTCCGTGGCTTCATCCGACACCAGGTCGCGACGACCATCTATCGGGTCAACGTGCAGGTGCAGCAGCCGACGCCCGCCACGCCGACGCCCGCCCGCAGCCTGCCGATGCCGACGCCCCAGCAGATGGCGATGCTCCGTGCCGCCGCGGCGGCACGCGCCAAGCAGGCGGAGCTGGCAGCAGGCCACGATGCAGCCCCAGCGGCGAACGGCGCAGCCCACGCTGGCGACATCGTGACCACCGACGACGCCATCACCGAGACGGTCGAGAGCACGTACGGCGATGGCGATGTGCTCGCCGATCTGGACCTCGGCGCTGAGGACCTGGCGCCCTACGATGAGATCGAGGACGACACTGCGGCTCCTGGCCTGATGAGCGACCAGACCAGCGCGGGATCCGAGGGCGTAGCCGGTGCTGCAGCTGCCGCCGCGGAGGTGGCCGGCCCGGCGATCATCCCCGGCCTCACCCGCAAGGGGCCACGCCAGATGACCCTGCAGCGCGGCGATGAGCCCATCGCGGCCGATCCCGTCACGGCTGCGGCCGGTGATCCTGGCGCGCGCCTGGGTCGCAATGACCCCTGTTACTGCGGATCAGGCCTCAAGTACAAGAAGTGCCACGGCAAGTAGTCCGCGGCTTCCGGTGGCGAGCTCACCCGGATCGTTGTGCACGTGATGGTCGATACGTCGGTTGAGGTCGGTCTGGATACGTTCCTGACCGACGGATCGACCGCGAGGCGGCGCGATCGTCGGCTGGCCGCGTGATCCTCGATCCTTGTCGACGGTTCGACTGACGTAGTGATCACCCGGTGCACAACTGACCCGCATTCGCCGATCGAAGATCGAACGCTGGCCACCGCCGGTCTCCCATGGAGTGTCGGAGGGCACCCCCATGGGCGCCGACCCGAGGCACCGCAGCGTATCCCGCGGGACGTCGATCGGGCCGAGGATGCCCTGCAGGACGCGCTGGTGATCGCCTGGCGTGACCTCCGGGGTCTCCGCGATCCGGACCGATTCGACGCTTGGCTGCATCGCCTCGTCGTTAGGTCCTGTCTTGCCGACGCGATTCCTTCGCGTCGAACCCTCCCGAACATGTACCTGCTCCCCCCTCGACCTGCCGTCCCCGACCGATGACTATCTGAGCGTCGCGGACCGGGACGATTTGGAGCGCGGCTTCCGGCGCCTGCCACCAGAGCAGCGCGCCCTCCTGGTGCTTCGTCACGATGCAGGTCTGGAACCGACGGAGATCGGCGGGGTGCCCGGCGCCTTTCTGGTCACCAACGCCTTTGCTCATCCGTGCCGAGGGCCGGAGGTGTCACCGCCGGTCGGACCGAGCGTTGACGACTTGACGTACGCCTTGACCAACATCGTCGGCATCCAGGCCGGACCCGTCACGGATGACACCATCGGTGGCTTCCATGGCAAGAGCCTTGAGCTTGATCGGTGATCACCACGACCGGCTGCACGGCCGACCCGTGCCTCGACGAATGGTCGATGCACGGCAAGCGGCAGGGCATCGCCAACCAGCAGCACCAGCGGAAGTCGATCCTCGACGTTAGCGGGACGCGGGTCGTGCTCGCGACGCACACGTTCCCGTGGACGTCCATCGCCGATGAGCAGGAGGCCGATCGGGTCCTCCAGTCGGCCCGCTTCGAACCGCTCACGTTGCCGGCGCCGCAGCCAGTCGACCCCACCAAGTGCCCGACGGCTGGCCTGGGATGAGGGCCGGCGGTTGCGTCGTGCCGCTAGATTGGCGACCGCTCGCGAAATCGGGAACCGTTTGGGTGATCTGCGGACGCATAGAGGGGTGAGCGCGACCGGATGCGTCGCGCCGACATCGGTGGTGGGATGCAGCGAGAGCTCGTTGATCGGGCGATCGGCGGCGATCATGGGGCCTTCACCATCTTGGTGGATGCCTCGATCGACCGGCAGTACGCGCTCGCCACGCTCATCCTCCGCGACCGGGACCGCGCTCAGGACGCGGTGCAGGAGGCGCTCGTCTCTGCCTGGCGGGACGTTCGCTCCCTGCGTGATCCGGAGGCGTGGGATGCCTGGCTCCATCGCATGACCGTCTGGGCCTGTTACCGGTTGGCCCGGAAGGAGCGCCGCAAGGCCCTAGTCGAGCTGCATGTGCTGCCCGACCTGGAGTCGCCAGGAGCCGCCGATCCATCCACCCAGCTGGCTGAGCGGGATCGCATCGAGCGACGGCTCGGCGACCTGCCCATCGACCAGCGGGCGGTGATCGTCCTGCACTTCTATCTCGGGCTGCCGCTCACGGACGCGGCAGCCATCCTCGACATCCCCATCGGGACCGCCAAGTCCCGGTTACATCGCGCGCTGGAGGCACTGCGCTTCGCGATGCGCGATGAACCCGAGGGCCAGGCACGCTTGTCCCGGGAGCGAACGGCATGACCACCGACCGCCGGCTCGAGCAGCTGCTCGGCGACGTGCTGGCCGATGGCGCACCGTCGCATGCCCCCGAGCGGCTCCGCCACCACATCCTCTTCACGACGAGCCGTGCCCGATCTCGGTCGCGCTGGCTCGTGGACATCAAGGAGCGTCCCATGCGAATGCACGACAGGGTCGCGGCCGGTTCGCCGGCGATGCGACTCGCCTACGTTGCGATCCTTACACTCATCCTGGTCATTCTTGCCACTGGCACCGTGGTCGGGGCAGCTGGCCTGCTAGCGGGCCCGGCGACGATCGTGGTGGCCCCGGATGGTTCCGCCGACTACACGACCATCGCCGAGGCCGTGGCCGCGGCCCACGACGGCGACACCGTCCTCATCCGGCCTGGCACCTATGCAGAGCAGGTGGACATCACCGGCGACATCACGGTCAAGGGCGAGGGTGACCCGTCGTCTGTCGTGATCCAGGTGCCGGAAAAGGGGCGGGAGCTGCCGCCGGAGTACGCGACACGATGCCTGATGAGTTGCAGCGGCACGATCAATGGCGTGTATGGGATCCACTTGGTCGGATCCAACGCCGTCGTCTCGACGCTTACGGTGGTCGGCACTGGTTCCGGCAAGGCGATAGTCGTCGACGCTGGTGCGCCGACGCTGGAAGATATGATCATCGACATCGCAGGGGACCCAGTCCCATCCAGCGAGGCAGCTAGCCGTATGGGCCTGGCCATCGACCTGGGTTCACAGGCGCTGGTTCGCAATGTCCGACACGAGGGCTGGCTGCAAGTCGACCGTGGATCCACCCCGACATTCGAACAGAGCCAGCTGCTCGATAGCTGTGTCCAGATCTGGGGAGACGAAACCGCCGCCACCTTCAGGAACAACTTGGTCACGGGCTGCCCCAACGGTTGGTCCTTTGATATCGCCCACAATGCCTCGGCACTCATCGAGGACAACGACATCAGCGGTGGCGAGATCGACGTCTATGGCGTCGGCATGGACCCGGTCATCAGAGGCAATGTGATCCACGATTCGCCGGGCGGCATCAACATCACGGAATTGGCCGCAGCGACCCTCGACGGCAACACGTTCGAACGAAACGGTCGGGCCATCATCGCCGACGCGACGGTGACGTCGTCCATCATCCGGGGCAACACGTTCTGTGGCAACGACACCGACCTTGATGTCCCGGATGGCTCGACGCTGACCCTGGACGGCAACACCATCTGCGCGGGCGAGCCCTCTTCGGCTCCCTAGCCCGAACACAGGACAAACGATGGGGTCGCCTCGCCCGGCCCCGTCCTAACCCCAGAAGTCGATACCGTACCCCACGACCAGGACGCCGAGAGTCAGGATCGCGAGCAGCGCCACGAACAGGACCGCGATGCGCGGGTCCGTCTGCTCGACCTCGGCGTTCCGCAGCGGCGCGGCCTTCCATCGCCGCGAGCGCAGCTGTCGACGGTAGTCCCCGGTCTTGACCGGCGCCGGCTCGAGCCCGCCATCGGGATCAGGTCGGTAGAGCTTGAGCGTCATGCATGGACTCCGAGGGTCATCGATCTTGGGCCACCAGTGGCGGGGCCTCGATGGTACTCGGACGGGCGGGAGCGCGCGAGAGCCGATGGCGATGCGGTGTCAGACCGTCAAGCGTCGTCCTCCGCCTCGCCCTCGCTCCAGAGGCCCATCTCCTGGACGAGCTTGATCTCTGAGGAGAACAGGGCGCCCACCGATTCGCCACCGTGGATCCGCCGGATCGCCTCACCGACGAGCGGCGCCACGGAGAGCTGCCGGATCTTGCTGATCCGCTTGGTGGGGACCAGCGGGATGGTATCGGTGATGACGACCTGAGTCAGGTTCGACTCCCGGATGCGCTCGATGGCCGGATCGGAAAGGACCCCATGCGTGGCGCAGGCGTAGATCTCGATGACCCCCTCGCGCTCGAGCGCCCGAGTGACCTCCATGAGGGTGCCAGCGGTATCGATCTCGTCGTCGACGACGATGGCCCGCTTGCCCTTCACCTCGCCGATGACGTTGAGCACCTCGGCCCGGTCGTCATTGCCATGACGGCGCTTCTCGACGATGGCGAGGGGTGCCTCGATGAGCTCGGCGAAGGTCCGGGCACGCTTGGCGAAGCCGAGGTCCGTGACAACGACCAGGTCCTGAAGTCCCATCTGGATGAAGTGGTTGCTGAGCAGGTGGACCGCCGTCAACTCATCCACCGGGATATTGAAGAAGCCCTGGATCTGACCCTGGTGGAGATCCATCGTCAGCAGCCGGTCGGCACCCGCCACGCTGATCATGTCCGCGATGAGGCGCGCCGTGATGGGCACCCGCGGCTGATCCTTCTTGTCCGAACGTCCATACGCGTAGTAGGGCACCACGGCCGTGATGCGCCCGGCGCTGGCGCGCTTGAACGCGTCGATCATGATGAGCAGTTCCATGATCGACTTCTGGACCGGCGAGCAGGTGGGCTGGACCAGGTAGACGTCGTGCTCCCGGACATTGTCCAGGATCTTCACGAAGATGTTCTCGTTGGCGAACTCGAACACCTCGCACTGACCGAGCGGGACATCCAGGTACAGCCCGATCTTGCGCGCCAGGCCCGGGTTCGAGTTGCCGGCGTAGAGGTCCAGCGTCTCCGTGGCGCGTCCCGTCATGTCGAATCCGAACGACGTCACCCGGTTGCTCTCCAATGGCCGTGTCGTCAAGCCGGTGGCTCGCCACCGCCGGGCGCGTCGCCCGCTGACTCCGTCGGGTCATTCTGGTCGATGCCGCGCTGCTCTGCCAGCCCGGCGCGGAAGACGGCGATGCCCGCGACCTCGTCGCCCTCGTGGAGTCGCATGACGATGACCCCCCGGGCGCCGCTGCTGTAGCGGTTGACGCTCTTCACGTCCGTGCGCACCACCTGGCCGCTGGCACTGATGAGCAGCAGCTCCTCGTCCGCCTCGGTGACGATCTCGACCGCAGCGACGTTGCCCGTCTTCCTGCCCTCCAGCGCGATGAGCTGGACGCCCTGGCCACCGCGATGCTTGGTCCGGATGTGGTCATCGAGCAGCACCCGCTTGCCATAGCCAGTCTCGGTCAGCACCAGCAGGTCGGCACCGGGCTCGACGACCCGCATGCCGATGACCTGGTCCCCCTTGCGCGCGAGCCGGATGCCGATGACACCTGCCGCGTCGCGACCCATGGCCCGCACCTCGCGTTCCGGGAAGCGGGCGATCTTGCCGAGGGCGGTCGCGAGCACGATGTCGTCCTTGCCGGACGAGACCCCGACCCAGGCGAGGGCATCGTCCTCGGCCACGGTGATGGCCCGGATGCCCGTCGAGCGGACCCGCTCGAACTGCTCCACGGGCGTCTTCTTGATGATGCCCAACCGGGTGGCCATCACGAGGTTGTCGCCCTTGTCGAAGTCGGGCAGCGTGATGACCGCGAGCACCCGCTCACCGGCCTCGACCTGGACGCCCTCGAGATTGATGATGGGCACGCCCTTGGCCTGACGGCTGGCGTCAGGGATGGCGTGGACCTTGGAGCTGAAGACCCTGCCGCGGTCAGTGAAGAACAGCGCCCAGTCGTGGGTGTTGGCGACCAGGAGGTGGCCAACGGCATCCTCCTCGACGGTGCGCGCCCCGATGATGCCCTTGCCGCCCCTGGCCTGGCGGCGATACGTCACGAGCGGCTGGCGCTTGATGTAGCCGCGGCCCGAGACCGTGATGACCACATCCTCATCGGCGATGAGGTCCTCATCGGAGAGCTCCCGGGACGCATCCTCGGCGATACGGGTCCGTCGCGGTCCGGCGTACTTGCGCTCCAGCTCCTCGTTCTCGGTCCTGATGATGTCCAGCACCCGGCGAGGGTTGGCGAGGATGTCCTCGAGCTCGCTGATGAGCTGGATGATGGCGATGTACTCGTCCTCGATCTTCTTGCGCTCGAGCGCTGCCAGGCGTCGCAGCTGCATCTCGAGGATCGCGTTGGCCTGGATCTCGGAGAGCCCGAAGCGCTCCATGAGCGCCGATCGAGCGGCATCCACGTCTGCTGCCGCACGGATGGTCGCGATGACCTCGTCGAGGTTGTCGAGCGCGATCTTGAGGCCTTCGAGGATGTGGGCCCGGTCGCGTGCCTTCTGGAGGTCGTACTCCGTGCGCTTGACGATGACCTCGCGGCGCCACTCGATATGGTGCTGGAGGATCGCCTTGAGCGGCAGGGTCTGGGGCTGGCCGTCGACGAGGGCCAGGATGTTGGCGTTGAACGCTACCTGCAGCGCGGTGTGCTTGAACAGGTTGTTGAGCACCTTGTGCGGGTTCGAGTCGCGCTTGCACTCGATGACCATGCGCATGCCATCGCGGCTGGACTCATCCTGGAGCCCGCTGATGCCGTCGATCTTGCCACCCCGAACGAGCTCGGCGATCTTCTCCACGAGCGCCGCCTTGTTGACCTGGTAAGGCAGCTCCGTGACCACGATGGCCATGCGACCCTGGCGGGTCTCTTCGAATGCGCATTGGGCACGCATGACGACCCGCCCGCGGCCGTGGGCGTACATGTCCCGGATGGCATCGATGCGCTCGCGCTGCCCCGTGATGGGGTTGCGCCGCTCCTCGAACCGGAAGATGGTGGCGCCGGTCGGGAAGTCGGGGCCCAACACGTGCTCGCACAGCTGGTCGGACGTGAGGTCGGGATCCTCGATGAGCGCGTTGGTGGCCCGGGTGATCTCGCCCAGGTGGTGGGGCGGGATGTTGGTGGCCATGCCGACCGCGATCCCCGAGGAGCCGTTGATGAGCAGGTTGGGCAGCTTCGCGGGCAGCACCGATGGCTGCATCCGGGACCCGTCGTAGTTCTCCACGAACTCGACGGTGTCCTTGTCGATGTCGGCGAGCAGCTCCGAGGCGATGGCGGTCATGCGCGCTTCCGTGTAGCGCATGGCGGCGGGCGGATCGACCGTCGACCGAGCCGAAGTTGCCCTGGCCATCGACGAGCGGATAGCGCAGCGAGAAGTCCTGGGCGAGCCGCACGAGCGCGTCATACAGCGAGAGGTCGCCGTGCGGGTGGTACTTGCCCATCACCTCGCCCACGATCGCGGCGCACTTCCGGTAGCTCGCGGTCGAGCTCAGGCCCATCTCGTGCATCGTGTACAGCACACGCCGATGGACCGGCTTGAGACCATCGCGCACGTCCGGCAGCGCGCGGCTGACGATGACGCTCATGGCGTAGTCGAGGTAGGCGCTCCGCAGCTCGTCCTCGATGGGCACGTGCCGGATCCGCTGGTCGATGGGGTCCGTCATGCGCGACTCCGTGCATAGCGATCGCCCTGCTGGGCGATCGCCTGGTCAGCCAACGCCGCGACCCCGAAGGTGGCCGCGGCCGTGGCTGCAGTGCTGGTGGATGGGGAGCCTGGGTGCTTGCGGATGCCCGACACGCGGTCCCGCAGGCGCGAGACGACTTCGGCTGGCTGATGCTGGGCGGCATCCCGGATGACCCAGGCGCGATAGCCGTCATCGCCCTCGACGGCGATCTCCGCCTCCTCGGTCAGGAAGGCGGCCACCGCGCGCTGGTCCACGCGGCTCCAGGACCGGATCGCCCACGAGAGGGACTTCTGGACCTGGTCATCGGCATCGCCCATGAGCTGGCCGATGAGCGCGAGCGCGGCCACCGCGTCCAACTGCGAACGGTGCTCCACGGCCACCAGGTAGGGCATCCGGGCGAGGGTCGAGCCGACGAGCCGCCGCTCCATCCGCTGGTCGGAGTAGACGAGCTGCTCCAGCTCGGCCCATCGGAACGCCTCCGTAAGGATCCCCCGGGCATAGACCTCCGCGAGCGAGTCGACGCTGATCCAGTCGCGCGCGGCGCGGGCGATGCGGCGGAGCAGCTGCCAGGAGCGCTCTGGCTCGTCGAGGAGGCTCTGGCTGAGGCAGGGCAGCGCGAACGACCGGACCTCGCGGGTGTCTGCGGCCACGAGCCGGACGGCCAGGTCCAGCAGTTGCGAGGACGAGGTCTCGCGGATGGCAGGGCGCAGCATCCGTTCGATCTCGCGGCTGAGTGGCGAGCGTACGCCGATGACCAGCCCGGAGCCCGGGGCGACGCGTTCCTGCTCGGTCGCGTAGCTCGGGTCGGCGAGCCCGTCGAGGCCGTGGGTGAGGGCCGCCACGAACGCGTCCGGCTGGGTCACCAGCTCGACCAGGGTGGCACCGAGCACGGTCGCGACGGGCAGCCGCTCGGCAACGAAGGTCGCTGCCTGCTGCGAGACGTCAGACGTCAAGGTTCTGGACCTTGCGGGCCTCGGCCTTGATCCAATCGCGGCGCGGTGCGACCTTCTCGCCCATGAGTTTCGAGAAGTACGTCTCGGCGTCACCAGCGTCGTCGATATCGACCCGCAGCAGCGTCCGCGTCTCGGGGTTCATGGTCGTCTCCCAGAGCTGATCGGCGTTCATCTCGCCGAGACCCTTGAAGCGCTGCGTGGTCAGGTTCTTGACCTTCATCTCCCTGATGATCCGGTCCCGTTCCTTCTCGTCATGGGCGTAGCGGGTGACCTTGCCGGTGCTCACTCGATAGAGCGGTGGCTGGGCGATGTAGAGATGTCCCGCCTGGACGATGTCGATCATGTTGCGGAAGAAGAAGGTCATGAGCAGCGTCCGGATGTGTGCGCCGTCGACGTCCGCGTCGGCGAGCAGGATGACCTTGTGATACCGGAGCTTGGTGATGTCGAAGGTATCGCCGATGCCGGTGCCGAGGGCGATGATGAGCGGCCGGATCTTCTCGCTGCCGAGCACCTTGTCGAGGCGCGCCTTCTCGACGTTGAGCATCTTGCCGAACATGGGCAGGATGGCCTGGAAGCGCCGGTCGCGGCCCTGCTTGGCGGAGCCGCCGGCCGAGTCACCCTCGACGATGTACAGCTCGCTCCGCTCCGGGTCGCGCTCCTGGCAGTCGGCAAGCTTGCCGGGCAGGGCCGATCCCTCGAGGGCGCTCTTGCGGATGACGAGGTCACGCGCCTTGCGGGCGGCCTCCCTGGCGCGCTGGGCGGTCATCGACTTCTCGATGATCCGCCGTCCGTCGCCGGGGTTCTCGTCAAGGTACTGGGCGAGGCCCTCGGTCACGGCTGTCTGGACCTGGCCCTTCACCTCGGCATTGCCGAGCTTGGCCTTGGTCTGGCCCTCGAACTGGGGATCGGTCATCTTGACGCTGATGACGGCGGTCAGTCCCTCGCGGACGTCGTCGCCCGAGAGGTTGTCCTTGGTGTCCTTGATGATGCCCTGACGTCGTGCCCAGTCGTTGAGACAGCTGGTGAGGGCCGCTCGAAACCCCGTGACGTGCGTGCCGCCGTCGATCGTGTGGATATTGTTAGCAAAGGCAAGGACTGTCTCGGCGTAGCCGTCGTTGTACTGGATCGCGACCTCGATGGACGTGGTGCCGTCCCGTCGCTCGATGGCGATGGGACGATTGCCGAGCGTCTCCCGGTCCTTGTTGAGGTGCCGGACGAAGCTCGCGATGCCACCCTCGAAGTAGAACGACTTCTCCTGTACCGGTTCGGTCCGTTCGTCCACCAGCCGGATGTGGACACCCTTCGTGAGATACGCGGACTCGCGGATGCGCTGGGCGATGGCGTCGAAGCTGAACTCGATGGTGTCGAAGACCTGGTCGTCGGGCATGAAGACGGTCGTCGTGCCGTGTCGGCCATGGGACGGACCGATGAGCTTGACCGGTGAGACGGGCTCGCCGCGGTGGTATTCCTGGCCCCAGATCTTGCCCTCGCGGGCCGTCTCGACCTTGAGCCACTCAGAGAGGGCGTTGACGACGCTCACGCCGACGCCATGGAGACCACCCGAGACCTTGTAGCCGCCACCACCGAACTTGCCGCCGGCGTGGAGGACGGTATGCACGACTTCGAGCGCATCGCGTCCGGTCTGCTTCTGCATGCCGACGGGCACACCGCGCCCGTTGTCAGTGTTGCGCAGGCTGCCATCCGGCTGGATGCGGATCTCGATCTGGGTCGCGTGGCCGGCCATCGCTTCGTCGATGGAGTTGTCGACGATCTCCCACACCAGGTGGTGCAGACCACGGACATCGGTCGAACCGATATACATCCCAGGCCGACGACGGACGGCCTCGAGTCCCTCAAGGACCTGGATGGCGTCCGCTCCGTATTCGTTCGCGCCACGAACGGTCTTCGTCCGGCGCGACGCGTCAGGTCGCTCCTCGACGTCGTCGGCCCCCGGCGCCTGTGCGCTCATCGCTCCCCTCCCGCCAGGCGCTCGTACAAGCGCAAGAGGTCGTCGGCTTCGAACCAGGTGATGGTGATCCGTCCACCCCGTTTGCCGGGTGTCAGCGTCACCCGGGTACCCAACGCTTCCCGCAGGCGGGCGGCCATCTGCTCCAGGTCTGGGTCCTCCTCTGGGTCGGTGGTGGGCGGCGCTGGCGCCGGCGGGTGGGTCTCCTTGACCAGGCGTTCCGTCTGGCGGACGGACAGGCCCTTGCGCTGGATGAGTTCCAGGGCGCGTGTCTGGTGCTCGTGATCATCGAGGCCGGCGAGGGCACGGGCGTGGCCCTCGGAGATGGTCCCTGCGCGAATGGCATCCTGCACGGCCTGGGCGACCGAGAGCAGCCGGAGCGTGTTGGCGATGGCGGCGCGAGAGCGCCCGATCCGCTGGGCGACCTGTTCCTGGGTCAGGCCGAACTCGTCGATGAGCTGGCGGAATGCTCGCGCCTCGTCGAGTGCGTTGAGGTCGGCACGCTGGAGGTTCTCGACCAGCGCCAGCGACAGCTGAGATTGTTCGTCGGCGGTGCGGACGACGGCGGGGATGGTCTGCTTGCCGGCGATGACGGACGCCCGGAGGCGACGCTCACCGGCGATGAGCTGGTAGCCGCCATCCACTTCGATGAGCACGACGGGCTGGAGTACGCCGTGAAGGGCGATGCTCGCGGCAAGAGCCTGGAGCTGGTCATCCTCGAACGCGAGACGCGGCTGCCAGGGATTGGCCCGGATGCGATCGATCTCGATCTCGCGGCCCGAGGCAGGCGTACCGCTAGGGATGAGGGATGCCAGGCCGCGCCCCAGGCCACCCTGACTGCGGCGGGTATCGGTGGTCATGCGCGTGTTGCCCAAGCGGGGGCTTGGGTTGCCTGGGTGGTGGGGCCGCTCACCGGCCCACCACGATCGCGCGCGAGGAGCTCGTCGGCGAGCGCAGCGTAGGCGAGCGCACCGCGGGATGCGGGGCTGTACTCGGAGATGGGGCGCCCGTAACTGGGCGCCTCGGCGAGGCGGACGCTGCGAGGGATCTGGGTCTGGAATACGCGATCGCCAAGATGGCGCCTGACCTCTGCGCCAACATCGGAGGAGAGGGTGGTCCGGGCATCGAACATCGTGAGCACGACCCCCTTGACCGACAGTTCCGGGTTGAGGTGGTCACGCACGAGGTCGATGGTCGATAGGAGCTGACCGAGACCTTCGAGGGCGTAGTACTCGCACTGGATGGGGATGAGCACACTGTCGGCCGCGGTGAGGGCATTGACGGTCAGGAGGCCGAGTGACGGCGGGCAATCCATCAGGACGTAGTCGTACGCCGCCCGCACCGGCGCGAGCGCTCTGCTGAGGCGACGCTCGCGGCTGGCGATGGGCACGAGCTCGACCTCAGCGCCTGCAAGGTCACGTGACGACGGGATGATGGACAGGCCCTCGACACCGGCGGCGGTGATGAGATCCTGGACGTTGCCGTTGGCGACCAGGACCTGGTAGATGGATCGGTCGATCTCGCGACCAGCGAGTCCGACCCCGCTGGTGGCGTTGCCCTGCGGGTCAAGGTCCACGATAAGGACGCGGCACCCAGATCGTGCGAGGTAGCTGGCCAGGTTGACCACGGTGGTCGTCTTGCCGACCCCGCCCTTCTGGTTCGCACAGGCGATGATCTCGCCCATCAGAAGCCCTGTCGGTGCTGTTCCACGTGGCTCGATTCTAGCGTGATCGGGCATCCTTCGCCGTTCGCACGGCCCTATCCGGCCTCGGTGCGCCAACGACGATGGCATTCGGCGCTTATCCACGACGTATGCGGGTGCCTCGCCGAATGTTTCACGTGGTACCTTACGGTGAAACAAGTGCTGCGCCAGTCGACGGCGCTCGCGAACCGGCTTGCAGGGAGGGGCGAGATGGCCAGTGAGCGGCCGCTCGGACCACGGGGGGACGTCGCTGATCCGGTCGGTGCACCCAACGGCCAACCGGACGCGCTCAGCGACTTCGACGCTGGCTTCCTCGTAGGTGTGCTCGTGGGTGAGGGCCATTTTGGCGGTGATGGTCGTCAACCGCAGGTGACGCTCCGGATGCATGTCGACCACGAGGCCCTCTTCCGATGGTTGATGGCGCGGTTTCCCGAGAGCCGGCTGTACGGCCCATATGACCATTCCGGTCGTCGCTACTACCAATGGATGGCCCGCGGTACGTTCCTGCGTGAACGCCTGCTGCCCATCCTCGACCGACACCTGACGGCCGAGCTTGACGCTCGCGCGTGGCAGCGCTATCGCCAGATGCGCTCGGATTACCCTTGATCGCGCCGATCGACCGGACCGATCGAAGACCACCGGTCCAGGTGGCGGTCGCTGGTACCACTCGGATCAGCCGGTCGAGCCGCGGATCCAACCCCGCGACGGTCCGTCGCTGGCATCGATACCAGCCGGCACGGCCCCCGGGTGGCCCCGCCAGCAGGGTCCAGATGGTTGGTCTTCAGGGAGGCCTCGGGTATACTTCGGACTCGTCCGTGACCGGCTTCTGGAGCGCCTCTGACACGGTCGCGCAATGTCAGGAACGGGGGCCGGCAGCACGCAATGGGCCTCCTCAGCGCAGCCGTCGGGGCGATCGTGGCAGCCATCATCGAGGTCAGCGTCCTGTCCCAGCTGCAGTTGGCTGGTGTCACCCCGGAGCTAGTGCTGGCGATGGGCATCGCGGTCGCGATGGTCGCCGGCTTCGAAGCCGGCATGATCTGGGCATTCCTCGGAGGCGTGATGCTGGACATGCTGCTGCCCGGGCGGGCGCTGGGGGCAACGACCCTGGTGCTGCTGGTCGCTGTCGGCATCGCGCTGCTCGTGGCCCGCGCCACGGACCCGCCCCGGATCGTCGTCATCGCCGCGACCGCGTTCGCGCTCTCGTGGTTCTACCAGGCGTTCCTCATCGGGCTCCTCGCGGTCACCGCGGGCATCGCCATCCCGAGCCTTCAGCCCACCAGCATGGCGGTCTCCGCGGTGCTCGCCGCCGCTATCGCGGCCGCAACAGCGTGGATCGACCCGCTCGCTCCAGCTTCGATTCGGCGCCTCAGAACGGACCGACTGGTGAGCCGTCCGGGAGATCGGCCATGATGGGCCCCGGTGTGGCGGACGCCGCTCCGTCGCGACGACTGTGGCGCCGCTTCCTGGTGTTCGGCATCGCGGTCATCATCGTGGTCACGACCCTCGGCGTGCGGCTGTTCCAGCTGACCGTCGCGGAGAATGGTCGATACCAGGGCATGGCCGTCGCACAGCGCCAGGGGACCCAGAGCGTACCGGTGTCGCGCGGCCTCATCTACGACCGAACGGGCCGCAAGCTCGTCGAGAACGTGCCCATCTTCGTGGTCCGGGTGCGGCCCGGCGAGATCCCCTACCTGATGCGCGAAGCGGTCGTGCGGCGGCTCGCCCAGCTGTTGCGGAAGCCGGTGGCCGCCATCTTCGAGACCATCGACCGGAGCGTCGGCTCCCCGTATGACCCCGTGACCATCGCGGAGCAGGTGCCGACCAGTGTCGCCCGCGTCATCGCCGAGGAGCATCTCGGGCTGCCAGGGGTCACGGTCGACGTGGTTGCCCGTCGCCATTACCTCTACGGTCCGCTGATCTCCCAGATCATGGGCTGGACCGGTCATGTCTCGGCTACCGATTACCAGGCGCTCAAGGGCGATGGCTACCTGTCCGACGACGTCATCGGCAAGCAGGGAGTCGAGGCGACCTTCGAGCGCGAGCTGCGCGGTCAGTACGGTGTCCAGCAGGTCCAGCGGGATGCCGCGGGTCGTGTCGTGAGCGTGCTCAAGACGCTCCAGGACCCCCAGGCCGGCGCGTCGCTCCAGCTGACACTCGACGTGGGCATCCAGCGGGAGGCCCAGAAGGCGCTGGAATGGGGCATGAAGGCCGCCGGTCTCAAGCGCGGTGTGTTCATCGTCATGAACCCCCAGAACGGCGAGATCCTGGCCATGGTCTCGCTGCCGACCTACGACGACAACGCGTTCGCAGACGGCATCAGCGCCCAGGAGTACCGGAAGCTCCTCCGCGATCCCCGCAAGCCGCTGCTCAACCTGGCCATCAGCGAGCAGCTCCCGCCGGGCTCGACCTACAAGCTCGTGGCCGGATTGGGTGCCCTTCAGGACGGCAAGATCACGCCCCAGACGCACCTCATGACGAAGGGCTACATCATGGTGGCGGGCACCAGGATGCACGACTGGAGCACGATCGGGTTTGGCTCCATCAACATCTACAACGGCTTCGCCCACTCCAGCGACACCTTCTTCTATCAGGTGGCCCTCAAGCTGGGCATCGACCGGCTGGGCTACTGGGCGCACGAGCTGGGCTTCGGGCGCAAGACCGGCGTCGACCTGCCGGGTGAGACGGTGGGCACGGTACCCACCAACGCCTGGAAGCAGTCCGTCTTCTCGCAGCCCATCTACCCCGGTGAGACCGCCCAGGCGGGCATCGGGCAGGGCTATGACATGGTCACGCCCATCCAGCTCATCACGGCCTACTCGGCCCTCGCCAATGGCGGCACGCTCTACCGCCCCCAGATCGTGCGCAAGCTGCTGGACGCGCGGGGCAAGGTCATCAAGACCTTCAAGCCCGAGGTGACCCGCAAGCTGCCCATCGGCCAGGATGTGCTGCGCGTGATGCGCGTCGCCGCCCGCAACGTGCTCGTGGTGCGCCACACGTACAACTTCGTGGACCTGCCCATCGTCATCGCGGGCAAGTCGGGAACGGCCGAGTACAGCGTCCGTGACAGTCAGGGCCGGCTGCCGTTCCATTCCTGGTTCGTGGGCTTCACGCCCAAGGACGCCCGCAAGAAGCCCGGCGACCCCAACGGCTTCAAGGCGGTATCGGGCACTGACTCGCAGCTCGCCTTCCTCGCCTTCGCATTCGACTCCCGGACGCGCGGCAATGCCGGCACCGAGATCGCCAAGTACTTCCTGCAGCTCCATTACCACATCAAGAAGGACTACCGTAACCGCTACCTGCTGGTACGCGACAACTTCTACGGGCAGTAGCCGATGGGTACCCTCCGACTCCACCCTGCCAGGCTCGCCGCGTTCACGCCCCGAGCCATGATCAATGTCTGGTCGGTGTTCGACCTGCAGCTCGCGGTCTATGCCCTGGCGCTCATCGTCATCGGGCTGATGATGGCGTTCACGAACAGCGGCGACACACCGCTCGTGGGTGGCTCGGTGTTCACCCGGGCGCTCATGTGGCTGGCCATCGGCATCGTCATCTTCATCGTCGCCGCCGCGGTTGACTATCGATGGTCGCGGACCTTCTCATGGGCGCTCTACCTCATCAACATCGGGCTCCTGGTGCTCACCATCGCCATCGGATCGGGCATCGGCGGCGTCTCGCGATGGGTGACCATCTTCGGTCTCCAGTTCCAGTTCTCCGAGGTGGCCAAGGTCCTCATGGCCATCGTGCTCGCGACGTGGATCGCCGGCCACAACGCGCGCATCACGAGCCTCTGGACCATCGTCGGAGCGGTGCTGCTGGCCCTGCCGCCGCTCGTGCTCGTGCTCGTCCAGCCTGACCTGGGCACCTCCCTCGTCATCGGCGCGATCCTCTTCGGCAGCTTGTTCGTGTCGGGGGCCAGTCTCCGCTGGCTGGGTGTCGGCATCGTCCTCGTGCTCGCGCTCGTCCCCATCGCGTGGAGCGAGATCCTCAAGCCATACCAGCGGGAGCGGCTCATCGCATTCCTGGACCCGACCGCCGACCCACAGGGCTCGGGCTACCAGCTGCTCCAGTCCCAGATCGCGGTCAGCTCCGGAGGCCTGTTCGGGCGGGGACTGACGAACGGCACGACCGGTGCCGACTACCTGCCCGTCCAGTCCACTGACTTCGTCTTCTCGCGCGTGGGCGAGGAACTGGGCTTCCTGGGCGGCGTCGTGGTGCTGCTGCTGTTCACACTGCTCATCTGGCGGGTGCTCGTCATCGGCTGGCGGTCACGCGACCCGTTCGGGCTGGCCTTCGCGGGTGGCATCGCGGGCCTGCTGCTGTTCCAGCTGCTCATCAACGTGGGCATGGTCCTGGGCATCATGCCCATCACGGGCATCCCGCTGCCGTTCATCACCCACGGCGGCGCCTCGCTGGTCAGCCTCGCGCTGGGCCTGGGCATCCTCGAGAGCATCGCCATGCGTCAGGGCCGACCCGGCGCCTGACCGGGCAGGGTCGGCCCGTCAGCGCTTGAGCAGCGCCGCGATCTCCGCCCGGTACTGCCGCCCTCCCGGGGAGCGCTCCAGCCACTCCAGGAAATCGGGGTCATGGGCCGCGATCTGACCCAGGGACCAACCTTTGTAGCGCCCGAAGTCGAGCACCGAGCCACGGGCCACGCCTCGCGGCGGCGGGCCAGCCTCCCCGTAGGGTCGCTCGCTGGCCATCGCACTCGCGCCGGTGCTCGTGGGCCCCGGGTCTGTCGCGCGTTTCACATATCGGTCACCCTGGCGGCGATCCCGTCGCGCTGCAAGCTCCTGGTCGTAGCGCGCGCGCCGCTCAGGATTGCGCAGCACGTCGTATGCCTGGTTGATCTCCAGCATCAGCTGCCGTGCATCGTCACCCGGATCGAGATCCGGGTGATAGCGCTGCGCCAGGCGACGATGCACGACCGCCAGGATGTCCGCATCCGCGGACTGGTCGACCATCAGGATCTGGTAGTAGTTCTTGCGACCGATCACCACGCTGGTGCTGCCTCCGTTTCCTCGCTCAACACTCCACGTCCGGTCCCGGCGGGCAAGTCATCGGCCGGCGCGCTCATCGCGGTTGCCTCCGGGCGCGGGTGGCGTCCGGTCTTCCGGGCCAGGTCGGGGGCGTCCGGGTCGGGAACATCCGGGTCGTCCTCGCTCAGGCGACGGAAGAGATAACGATAGATATCCCGTCCAGCCGCCGTGACGGGAACCGACAGGATGGCACCCAGGAGGCCGAAGAGCGCGCTGCCGACGATGAGCGAGAGGATGACGATCGATGGATGGAGCTCCACCGCGTCGCCCTGGATCTGGGGCACGAGGACGTGGTTCTCCACCTGCTGCACGACCAGGTAGAGGAGCACGACCGCGATGGCGGCACGCACCGGGTCCTGCGTGGTCAGCGACAGCACCAGGGTCGGGATCATGGACAGGATGGGGCCGATGATGGGCACCAGCTCCAGGAACCCGGCGATGACCGCGAGCAGCACGGCGAACGTGATGAACACGGGGTCGATGACGACCCCCAGGAGCAGCAGCCCCACGAACGTGGCCACGCCCACCACGAGGCCCAGGAACAGCTGTCCCCTAACCCAGCGACCAAAGGTGTGGTCGACGATGCCCGTGACGGCGAGCGTGTCCCGCCGCCAGCCCATGGGCAGAGCCTGCACGAACGCACCCTGGAGTCGGGTGAGATCCTTGAGCACGTAGAACGCCCACACCGGGATGATGAGATAGCCGAACGTGCTCACGAGGGTCGTGGCCAGACTGCGTGCGAGCGGGAGGAGGAATCCGAGGTCCGGACCCGAGGCCTCGCCGCCCGACGCGGTGACGAGGACGTGGTCGACGGCGCTTCGCAGCCATGTCGGCAGGGCCAGCGTGGTGTACCACGCGCGAAGGCTGTCGAGCGTTCCCGGCAGCTCGTCCGCGAAGCGCTGCAGCTGGTCGCTCATCGGCCGGACCACCAGCACCACCCCGACCGCTACCGCCGCCACGATGGCCAGGTAGAGCAGCAGGATGGCAGCCCAGCGGGGGATGGTGCGTCCACCGACATGGGCACGCGCCAGCCGGTCGACGCTGGGCCCCAGCAGATAGATGAGGAGCAGTCCCAGCACGAACGGCGTCAGCACGTCCATGACCAGCATCGCCACGACCAGGAGCAGGATCGCCGTGACACCCACGAGCGCAGCCCGGGGCGTGGGCGGCTGGAGGCGACGGGGCGGCGCCGGTGAGGCCGCGGCCGACGGGATGAGCGTCATGGCCAGCACACTAGCAGGACGGCCGCGGCGGCCCTGCCCCGCACGCTTCGACCTGGCCCATGCCGCTCAGGCGAGCGCGCCGTTGCGCTGGATGAGCGCCCGATACCAGTGCGCGCTCCGTCGAGGCGTTCGACGCTGCGTGCCGTAGTCCACGTGCACGAGCCCGAAGCGTTGGGCGAAGCCCGCGGCCCACTCGAAGTTGTCCAGGAGCGACCAGACGACATAGCCCCGGATGGTCGCACCCGCGGCGATGGCGTCGGCTACCGCATCGATGTGGGCCGACAGGTATCGGATCCGCCGTTCGTCGTCGATGACGTCGTCCCGCCCGATCTCATCGTCATAGGCCGCGCCATTCTCGGCGATGATCATCGGCGGGGCATCCGGATAGGTACTGGTGATCCAGACGAGGAGTTCTCGCAGGCCGGAAGGCGTGATGGGCCATCCGAGACTGGTCAGCTCGCCGGCCGGCGCCGCCTCTCGTGCGCCCACCACGCCCGGATGCAGCTCGACGATGCCGACACCGGGATCCGATACCAGGAGGGTGTCGTTGTAGTAGTTCACGCCGAGCCAGTCGATGGGGGTGCCGATGACGGCCAGATCCCCAGGTTCCACCGGCAGGCCGCCGAACCGGTCGGTCACATCGATCATGTCCACGGGATAGCGCCCACGGAACAGGGGATCGAGCCAGACACGGTTCCGATATCCGTCGGCGATCCGGACGGCCTCGGCGAGGTGCTCATCGGATCCGCCAGCAACCCCCCGCACGGGTGCGATGTTCAGCACGATCGCGTGGCAGGGATGTGGGTCGATCGCGCGCATGCGCATCACGGCGAGCCCATGGGCCAGCAAGGTGTGATGGATGGCACGCACCGCTTGCCGAGCGTCACGCACCCCGGGTGCATGGATCCCGGCTGCGTGGCCGAGCAGTGCGACGCACCAGGGCTCGTTGATGGTGCTCCACCAATCGACGCGGTCGTGCAGTGCGCGGTACACCAGCTCGGCGTAGTCCGCGAAGCGGTATGCCGTCTCGCGCTCCGACCACCCACCCGCGTCCTGGAGGGCCTGCGGCAGGTCCCAGTGATACAGGGTCAGGTTCGGCGTGATGCCATGCGCCAGCAGGTCATCAACGAGGCGCCGATAGAAGTCGAGGCCCCGCTCGTTCGCTGGTCCTCTGCCATCCGCCTGGATCCGTGGCCACGCGACGGAGAACCGATACATGCGGAGGCCGAGAGCGGCCATGAGCTCGATATCGTCGTGCATCCGATGGTAGTGATCCGTCGCTGTCTCGCCGGAGGTGCCATCGAGGATCGCCCCAGGTCGGGCGCAGAAGGTGTCCCAGATGGACGCGCCTCGCCCATCGGCGGACACCGCGCCCTCGATCTGGTAGGCGGAGGTCGCGGCTCCCCAGAAGAACCCCGCCGGGAACCGTGGTGCGGGCGAGTGGCTCATGCTCTCGATCCCGGACCAGGTACGGGGGCAGCAGGACGCATCGGTGGTGCTGCGGGGTCGCCCCCTGGTGGCCTGCCGCTCCTTGCGCTCGACGCGCGCTCGATGAGCTGCGTGGTCAGGATCACCCGGCGGGGGATGGAATCGGCTGAGCCGAGCGATTCGACGAGCAGGCGCGCCATCTCGTGTCCCATCTCCTCGATGGGTTGACGGACGCTGCTGAGATGCGGCGTGGTGGACAGGGCGATGGCCATATCGTCGAAGCCGACCAGGGCGAGATCGGCGGGGACGCTTCGTCCGGACCCCGTGATGACCGACAGAGCGGAGGCGGCCATCAGGTCGGATGCGGCGAAGACCGCATCGACATCCGGATGGGTCGCGAGGAGTCGCCTCATGGCCTCCGCACTGCCTTCCTGCGTAAAGTCACCGACGGCCTCGAGGGAGGGGTCCGACCGCACGCCCCCGTCAGCGAGTGCCTCCCGATACCCTTGGAGCCGATCCAGACCCGGGGCGGTGTCGAGAGGCCCGGTGATCGTGGCGATGACCCGTCGTCCGATGTCGACGAGATGTGCGACCGCGGCATACGCACCCTGGCGGTTGTCTGCGTCGACGTAGCTGACCTGCGAATCACGCGGCGGGCGACCAAGGGTGACCAGTCGAAGCCCGGAGTCGGTCAGACGAGCGGGGAGGGAATCGGTGTCATGCAGGCTCACCAGGAGCGCGCCGTCCACGTGTCCGGCCATCACGTAGTCCGCCACCCGGCGCTCGTCGCCGGACGACTCGGGCATCAGCAGGATGAGCTGGAGGTCGTTGGCCGCGAGCACGGAGCTGATGCCGCGCAGCAACCGCGGGAAGAACGGGTCCGCGAACACTTGCCCGGGGGGCTGCGCGATGACGACGGCGACCGAGTCGCTGCGCCTCGTCACCAGGCTTCGGGCGGCCCGATTCGGGGTATAGCCGAGCCGCTCCACGGCGAGCTGGACGCGCAGCCGCACGTCCGGCGAGACGTGCGTGGAGCCGTTGACGACACGGGACACGGTCGCGCGCGAGACGCCAGTCATGGTGGCGACCTCATCCAGCGTGGGTCTGCCGCGTCGATCCCGATCCGTCGTCCTGGTCACGTGCCGCTCCTTCCCGCCAGTGAGAGCGCTCTCACGATGTGGAACGCAACTCTAGCAGGGGCCGTCAAGAGAGCGTTTGCACGGCCGCTGGGCCGTCGGCACCGCCCGATCCGGGACCGGGGCCGCTTCACCGAGGAACGAGACGACGGTCAGGCCCCGATGCGGGACATGAGGCTCGACCGCACCGGCACGGCGCCCTTCCGTTGCGACCTCAGCCGCTCAAGGTCACTCGACCGTGACCACGCTGAAGAATCGGTCGCGGTTCTGGAGGATCGTTCGCGGCCCGAGCAGCTCGACCTGTGTCCGAGCCACGATGTCCGCCGAGGATCGGCCGACCATCAGCTCGATCCGCCCGGGCTCGAGGATCAGCCGCCCGTCGACGCCCGTGAAGGCCAGTTGATCCGCCGCGAGCCGGAAGGTCACCCGCCGACGCTCGCCAGGGCGCAGGGACACGCGATGGAACCCACACAGCTGGAGCACGGGACGTGTCACGCTCGCTTCGCAGTCGCGCAGATAGAGCTGCACGACCTCGTCGCCCACCCTTCCACCTGTGTTGGTCACGTCCACGCTTGCAGCCACCTCGCCGCCGGCCTCGATGGTGGGTCGGTCAAGGGTCAGGTCGCCGATCTCGAAGTCGGTGTATGACAGCCCGAAACCGAACGGGAACAGCGGCAGGTGTGGGCCGTCGACGTAGTCACCCTTCCAGTTGGATCGACCTCCGGATGGCTTGTGCCCGTAATGGATGGGCACCTGGCCGACGCTCCAGGGGACCGTCACTGGCAGCCTGCCACCGGGGGAGACATCACCGAACAGCACGTCTGCGATGGCGGACGCCCCTTCGTCACCAGGTACCCACGCGTGCAGGATGGCCGCGCATGACGCGGCCTCTGCGGCGATGGCCAGCGGGCGACCTGAGACCAGCACGAGCACCACCGGGGTGCCAGTCGCCACCAGCGCCCGTACCAGCTCCGCCTGCCGCCCGGGCAGTCCCAGCTCCAGGCGGTCCCGCGCCTCGCCCGACTGGCAGTCGTCCGTGAGCCCAGACCGTTCACCCACGACCACGATGGCCACGTCTGCGTCCGCCACGACCGCGCGAGCCATGGCGAGCTCCTCATCCGTGCCGTCCATCAGGCCACAACCGCGCGCGTGACGGACGACGCTGCCGGATCCAGCCCGCTCACGGATCGCGTCGAGCACGGTGGGGATGCCTCCCAGCAGTCCACTCACATCCAGCTCGCCGGGGTCCGAGACGACGGCGAAGTGGGCGCGCGTGCGCCCTTCGATGAGGCTCTCGATGTGGACTAGATGGCTGTAGTCGCCCTGCAGGTTGCGCGCGCTGTCCGCGCTGGGGCCGACGACGGCGATCGTGCGGGGCACACCAAGTGGCAGCACCCCCTCATTGCGCAGCAGGACGATCGAGCTGCGTGCCAGCTGTCGCGCGAGTGCCCGGTCTTCAGTGACGCGACCCCCGACCAGCTCCGGCGCGTCGATGTCCACGTAGGGCTGGTCGAAGAGGCTGAGGGCGAACTTCTCGCGGAGATTGCGCCGCACGGCTTGATCCACGAGTGCGATGTCCACGGAGCCCGACTCGACGGCGTCCGCCAGAGGCTGCCCGTACGCAACGGTGGTTGGCAGGTCACTGTCCACCCCGGCCTCGAGCGCCATCCGCGCGGCCTCCCCCGGGTCGACCACCACCTGGTGGGATCGTTCCAGCAGCTCGATGCCCATGTAGTCCGACACGACCACGCCGTCGAAGCCCCATCGATCGCGGAGGATGGTGGTGAGCAGCTCACGCGATGCCACACACGGGACTCCATCCAGGTCGTCGTAGGCATGCATCATCGAGCGGATGCCTCCCGAGCGCACTGCCGCCTCGAAGGGCAGCAGGAACCGGTCGTGCAGCTCCCGCTGGCCGAGATGGACCGGAGCGTGATTGAGGCCGCCCTCCGGGATGCCGTGGCCGACCATGTGCTTGCCCGTGGCGAGGACCCCGTCCACGCCACGCCCGGCGCTCGGCCCCTGGATCCCACGAACGTACGCGACGCCCATCGCCGCGACCAGGTACGGGTCCTCGCCATACGTCTCCTCGAACCGACCCCATCTGGGGTCGCGCGAGATGTCGATGACGGGCGCCAGCGATTGCTGCGCGCCCCCGGCGCGCAGGTCCCGGCCGATGCGTGCCGCCATGCGCTCGACGAGCGCGGGGTCCCATGAAGCGGCAAGCCCGATCGACTGCGGGTAGCAGACCCGGTCGCGGCCCATCAGCCCGTGTAACGACTCCTCATGCACGATGGCAGGGATGCCCAGCCGGGTGCGCTCCACGAGGTGGAGCTGGATCGCGTTCGCCAGCCGTGCGCCCTCAAGTGGCGTGAGATTGGTGGAGCCTACGATCCGGGTCACCTGACCGATGCCGTGCTCCATCAGGAGGTTTGCCTTGGCCGGATCCAGGGAGCCGTCGGTGAGCACCTCGAAGGCCCAGAAGGAGCCCATTTGGGCCAGCTTCTCGGCGAGCGTCATCCGTGCCAGCAGGTCCTCGACGCGCACGTCGATCGGGAGGGACGGGTCGCGGTAGGGGGGATCTGGCTCCACCGGCGCGGTGGTACGGTCGACGAGCGTCATGCGTTCCTCCCAGGCCGTAGCCTCATCCCTTGACCGCGCCGGACGTGAGTCCGCCGATGAGCTGGCGCTCGGCGACCGCGTAGAACAGCAGGGCGGGGACCATCGACAGCGCGGCATATGCCAGGACCGCCGCCACGTCCTGGGAGTACTGGGTCGAGAAGTTGAGGACGCCCAGCGGCAGCGTCCATTGCTCCTGCCCGCCCAGGATGAGCAGCGGCAGCAGGAATGAGTTCCAGCTGCCGACGAGGGCGAGTACGGCCACGGTGGCGAGAGCCGGTCGCGACAGCGGCAACAGCACCCGCCAGAAGAAGCCCAAGCGGCTGCAACCGTCGATGAGTGCGGCATCCTCCAACTCCACGGGGATGCTCCGGAAGAACGGGCGCAGGATGATGATGGTCAGCGGGATGCCGAACGCCGCCTGGGGCAGTGCGACCCCGAGCGGGTTGTCGAGCAGCCCGATCGTGCGCAGCAGGATGTACAGCGGCAGGATGGCGACCGCGGCCGGGAACAGCAGGCCCAGCGCGAACAGGGTGAACAGCGCCTCCCGTCCCCGGAACGCGAAGCGGGCGAAGACATACGCCGCGAGCGCCGAGACGACGACCACTACCGCGACGGCGATGACCGCGATCATGATGCTGTTGAACAACTGCTGCCAGTAGGCGCCGCCCGTGAGGGCCTTCGCGTAGTGGTCGAACTTCCAGGGGTTGGGAAACCCGGCAGGCGTGTTGCGGATCGCGCCCGTGGTCCGGAAGCCGCCCAGGAACGCGTACCCGATGGGGACCACGATGGCCACCGCGACCGCCAGCAGCACCACCCATCGGGCCATGGCGCCCACGAGGGCACGCACCTGGAGATGCGACGTGGTCCGCCTGGCTGCCATCTTGGGTCTGGGATCGGTGGTGGTCGTCGTCACGGCTCAGCCGGCCCCAGTCGTGAGGGCGCCCTCGGTGTCCCGGCGCATCACGAAACGCAGGTAGAACAGCGCGACGACCAGGCAGATGACGAACAGGATGACCGCGATGGCACTGCCGTAGCCCATCTGGGCACGCCGGATGCCGAAATCGACAAGGTAGGTCGCCATCGTGTCCGACGCATGGAAGGGCCCACCCTTGGTGGTGGCCCACACGAGGTCGAAGATCTGGATGGCGCCGATGATGGACAGGAACACGGACACCCTGAGCGTAGGGCCAAGCAACGGCAGCGTGATGCTGCGGATCGTTTGCCGGCGGCTCGCGCCGTCGATGGCAGCAGCCTCCTCCAGCTCCTTGGGGATGCCTTGCAGCCCGGCGAGCATGATGATCATGTGGAAGCCAAAGTACTTCCACGAGATCACGAAGAACATCGTGAGCATCACGATGGACCGGTCCGCCAGCCATTCATGGACCAGGAATCCGAGTCCGGCGGTCTGCAGCGCCCGGTCGACCATCCCATCCGGGTAGAGCAGCAGCTGGAACACGATGCCAGTCGTGGCCTCGGACAGCACGAACGGCGCGAAGAACAGCAGCCGGAGGGCTGTTCGGCCCCGGAAGGGCCGGTTGAGTTGCAGCGCCAGCCATAGTGCGAACGGGATCTGGACCGTCAACGAGAGGATGACGATGAGGAGGTTGTGCCAGACCGCTCCTCGGAATACCGAGTCGTTCAGCGCCTTGACGTAGTTGTCGAGACCGATGAAGTCGGTGAGGGGTCCAAGTCCATTCCAGTGGAACAGGCTGTACCACCCAGCCTGGAGGATGGGAAAGAGGACGAACAGCCCGTACACGAACAGTGCAGGCAGCAGGAACAAACCGATCGTCAGCCGGCGGCGGGCCTTCGGCCGGGGGGCTCCAGTATCGACCGCTTCGGTCGTCATGGGGCCAGCTCATCCGAGCGGGTCGGCGTCGCCGCCGACCCGCTCGGATGGTTCGAGAACGCCAGGATCACTGGCCCTTGGCTGCGGCAGTGATGGCCTGGGTGACCTCCTCTGGGGACAGGGCGCCCGCGACCAAGCCGCCAACGGCGTCGTTGATCGCCTGCCCGATCTCGGGGGTGGTCACCTGGTCAAGATATCCCTGCGCGAAGGTCGCGTTCTTCCGGGCGTCGAGGATCGATGCCAGGTTCGGATCCGTGATGAGCGACTCCGAGCCGTTGAGCGTCGGCAGGGTGCCGTCATTGAGCGCGGCCCAGTTCTTGATGACGGTCTCGTCGGTGGTCAGATACTTGAGGAAGTCGACCGCCTCCTTGGGAGCGTCCCGACCGACGGCGTAGTTGTCGCCACCGCCGAAGACATCCGTGGCTTGACCGGCGCCGCCAGCGACCATCGGGAACGGTGCCCACGCGAGCGCACCCCCGATGCCCTTGGTCGACTCGCTATTCGACGCCTGTGCACCGGCTGCCCACTGACCCTGGAGCATCATCGCGGCCTTGCCGTTGCCGAACTCGCCCTCCTGCGCGTCATGGATGGCGGCTTGGAATCCTGGCTGGAACGGCTGGAGATCGATGAGCTGCTTGAACGCCTCACCGGCCTTGACGAAGCAGTCCGCGGTCCAGTCGCCGGTCGAGATCGCGTTGTTCATGCCATCGGCGCCGCAGATGCGTGTCGAGAGGTAGGCCCACCAGAACATCGCGGTCCAGGTGTTGGCGGCTTCGGCCGCGAGGCTGATGGGGACGATGCCCTTGTCCTTGAAGGTCTGGACATCTGCCAGCAGCTCATCCCAGGTCGCAGGGGGGCCGGCGATCCCGGCCTGCTGGAAGAGGTCCTTGTTGTACCAGAGGCCGACGACGCCGAGGTTGTACGGCAGGCCGTACTGCTTGCCGTCGACGTTCGCCATGCTCAGGCCGGCCGCATTGATCTTGTCCTTGACATCCGCGATCTGGTCGTCGATGGGTTGGACGAGGCCTGCCGCGACCTGCTGCGCGAGCGTACCGCCGCCCCACGACTGGAACAGGTCCGGCGGGTTGCCCGACTGCATCTCCGCCGCGATCTTCTCCTTGAGCGCCGTGTTCTCAAGGATCGTGAGGTTGATCTTGACGTTCGGGTGAGCGGCCATGTATGCGTTCACGGTGTCGGTGATGAACGTGTTGCCGGGATCCAGGTTATGAAGGTCGTAGAGATCGAACTCCACCGGATTCTGGGCCACGGTCCCCGTGGTGCCCGTGATCAACGCCGCCGCGATGCCCGCGGTGGCCAGGAACCCGATCCGTCGACGATGTCTCGACATTGATGTCTCCTCCTCGGCCTTGGGTTTGCAGATCCGGAGCGGTCAGCTTGGCTTGACGCGTCGACACCTCCTCGTGGGGCCTGTGCCCCGGTGAGAGCGCTCCCACCTGCCGGCGGTGGACCGGCCTGGTTGCAGGAGGGTCGCAGATTCGTACCGTCGATGCAAGCGCTTTCAAGAGATCCGATACCGCTATGCTGCCGTCCGTGAAGCCCACAGCGAGCACCGCGCGAGCAGACAGTGGCCACCGAGGATCGCAGGGGACGCGCCGCCAACGCACCCTGAGCGCCGGGCGAGACGGCCGGCGTGGTCGTCCGACCATCTTCGACGTTGCCCGGGCAGCTGGCGTCTCCTACGCGACCGTCTCGAGGGTCGTGAACGGCTATCCGCATGTGCGGGATGACACCCGCCATCGGGTACAGCTCGCCATGAGCGACCTGGGGTACGTCGCGCACCCGTCCGCACGTGCTCTGGCGAGCGGCCGCACCCAGGTGATCGGCCTGCTGACCCAGGAGGTCTCGAACGCGTTCTCGCACGCGGTGATCAGCGGTGTCGACGAGCAGGTCGCCGATTTCGACTACGACTTCCTGTTGTGCACCACGCACACGCGGCGCGAGAAGGAGGCGGGCTACGTCGCACGCCTCTCCCACGGCATGGTCGACGGCTTGGTCATCGTGTTGCCACGTGGATTGCCGGACTACGTGGAACAGCTCAAGGCCGACGCATTTCCCTTCGTGCTCGTCGACTACGACGCGGATGCACCTGGCTGCACCGTGGTCAACGCCACCAACCGGAGCGGTACTCGCACCGCCATCCGCCACCTCCTTGACCTGGGTCATCGACGGATCGCGTTCATCACCGGCCGTCCGAATGTGGGCGCGACCACGGAGCGGCTCGCCGGCTTCCGGGAGGCGATGGCCGAGGCCGGGCTGGAGGTCCCGGATGACGACATCGTGCCCGGCACGTTCATGGAGCCCGGCGGATATGCGGCGGGCATGACGCTCCTGTGTCGACCCACTCCGCCGACCGCCATCTTCGCGTCGAGCGACGCGGCGGCCGTCGGTGTCTTGCGGGCGGCCCGGGAGCTCGGCCGGTCGGTGCCCGGCGACCTGTCCCTCGTCGGTTTCGACGACATCCCGGAAGCGTCCTACCTCACACCGACCCTGACCACCGTGCGTCAGCCGCTGAGCGAGATGGGCCGCATCGCCGTGCGCCAGCTGATGGGCATGCTCGATGACCCCGGGCAGCCACCAACGCGGCTGGTCCTGGAGACCGAGCTCATCGTCCGAGAGTCGACGGCGCCACCTCGGGGACCCGAGCCACCCCTCGGTTGACGGTTCCCGCGCTCAGCGGGTACCATCCCTGTCCCCGTCCTCCTCGCCGGTTCGCCGTGCCACCAGAGGCGCTCTCAACAGTCGTCACCACCAGGGGACCATGTACGCAGTCATCGAAACCGGCGGCAAGCAGTATCGAGTCGAGCTCGGCAGCGAGATCGAGGTCGATCGGATGGATGTCGAGCCGGGGCAGACCATCGAACTCGAGCGGGTGCTCCTGGTCGCCGACGGCGAGCAGGCAGCCATCGGCCAGCCTGTCGTCGACGGGGCGCGCGTGAGCGCCAGCGTCCTGCGCCAGTCCCGCGGCGACAAGATCGTGGTGTTCAAGTACAAGCCCAAGGCTCGTACCCGGGTGAAGCAGGGTCATCGGGCGGACCTGACCGTGCTGCGTATCGCGGATATCGCGTGGGCTGGCCGCAGTGCCGCCAAGGAGCAGGAGCAGGTCGACAAGCGGGAGCGAGCGGCCGCGGCCGCGGCCGCCAAGGCCGCCGCCGAGCAGGCCGCCGCCGACAAGGCGCTCGCCGAGCAGCTGGCAGCAGCGGCAGCAGCAGCTGCCCCGCCTGCCGAGAAGCCCGCCCGCAAGACCCGCGCCAAGGCCGCCGCATCTGCAGCAGCGGCGGTGCCCGGCGAGGACACGACGGCACAGCCCTCGGAGGCCGCCGTCGAACCGGCCGTGACCGCGGACACCGAGACCTCTGATGCGCTGGACACCACCGACGAGCCCGGGAAGGACGAGTAGCACCATGGCCCACAAGAAGGCAGGCTCCAGCTCCAAGAATGGCCGCGACAGCGCTGGCCAGCGGCTGGGTGTCAAGCGTGGCGACGGTCAGCTCGTGAGCGCGGGCTCGATCATCGTCCGCCAGCGCGGCATGACGTTCCTGGCTGGCCCGGGTACGGGCCTCGGTCGGGACTTCACCGTCTTCGCTACGGTCACCGGGCGCGTCAAGTTCGAGCATGTCCGGCGTGACAAGAAGCAGATCCGCATCATCGAGGACGTTCCCGCGGTATCGGCCGCGGCGCCCGTCGCCTAGCACCCGGAGAGACTCACTCGTGAAGCCCGACATCCATCCCAAGTTCCACCAGGCACACGTCACATGCGCCTCGTGCCATACGACCTTCGTTGTGGGTTCCACCAGTCCCGAGCTGCGGGTCGACGTGTGCTCCAACTGCCACCCTTTCTACACGGGCAAGCAGACGATCGTGGATACGGCCGGACAGGTCGAGCGCTTCCAGAAGCGCCTCGAGCGGTCGGCCCGACTCTGATCGACCGCGGGACGGATCTGATCACGGTCCGCGTCCTGCCGTTGACGATCCTGTCCACCCGGCGGTGCGCCGGGTCACCAGCCCGGGGGACCGCCTGACATGGCGCGCTTCGCATATGGCGGCCAGGCCCTCATGGAAGGCGTCCTCATGCGTGGCCGCGACGCCATCGGTGTCGCGGTCCGGGGGCCGGAAGGCCAGATCTTCGGTGCCCAGGAGCCGCTGAACAGCGTCCTCCATCGCAACCGGTTCGCGCGCGCGCCGTTCTTCCGGGGCGTGGTCGTGCTCTACGAGACGCTCGTCATCGGCACCCGCTGGCTGATGCGGTCCGGGTCGCTCGCGGCGGCCGGCGAGGGGGTGGCCATGGGCGGTCGCGCGGTCGCGCTCACCTTCATCGTGACCATCGTGTTCGCGCTGGGGCTGTTCGTGGTCGTGCCCCTGCTCGCGGCGCAAGGTGCCACCAACGCCATGGTCAACGGCGGCAACGCCCTCATCCAGCACCTCATCGAGGCGTTCGTCCGGATCGCCATCTTCGTGGGCTATCTGCTGGTGGTCAGCCGCTCGCCAGACATCCGGCGCGTCTTCCAGTATCACGGCGCCGAGCACATGACCATCCACACCCTGGAGCACGAGCTGCCACTCACCGTCGAGAACGCGCGCCGCTATCCGACGGCCCATCCCCGATGCGGCACCGAGTTCCTGGTCGTGTTCATCATCGTGAGCATCATCCTGTTCAGTCTCCTCGCCGGCCAGGACATCATCGTAAGCATCGTCGGCCGCATCGTGCTCATCCCGGTCGTGGCCGCGATCGCCTACGAGGTGCTTCGCTGGGGCGCCAAGCGCCGCGAGAACTGGGCGGTCCGCTGGCTGTTCCTGCCCGGCATCTGGCTCCAGGCCATCACCACCAAGCAGCCGGACGACGACATGATCGAGGTCGCCATCGCGTCGATGCATGAGGCGCTCGCCGCGAACGGCGAGACCGCGCCCGACGGCAGCGAGGTCCCCGAACGGGTGCCGATGCCCGACGCGAAGGATCTCGCCCGTGACATGGAGGCCCGACAGGCCGAGGGCGCGACCGATGGATCCGCCGATGCCGACCCAGGAGCCGTGGGGTCGAGCGGGTCCGGGTCGTGAGCCTCGAGGAGCGTCTCGATGATATCGAGCGTCGCCTGGTGCATATCGAGCAGGAATGGTCGGACCCTGTGGTCGCCTCTGACCCCGAGCGGAGCCGGGAGCTGGGGCGGGAGCAGGCCCGGCTCGCGCCCATCGTCGAGGACACCCGTCAGCTGCGTGCGGTCCGGGCTCAGCTCGAGACGTCCCGCCATGAGCGCGAGACCGAGCACGACCCGGAGCTGCGCGACATGGCCCGAGAGATCGTCGGGGAGCTGGAGACCGAAGAGGCCGAGATCCTGGAGCGGCTCCGGGTCGCGTTGCTGCCCACCGACCCCAACGACGATCGGGATGTCATCGTGGAGGTGCGCGCGGGTGCCGGCGGCGACGAGGCGGCCCTCTTCGCGGCCGAGCTGTTCCGGATGTACGCCCGTTATGCCGAGCGACACCGGTGGAGTGTGGAGGTCCTGAGCACCAGCGAGACGGGCATCGGCGGTCTGCGCGAGGTCATCTTCCAGGTGCGGGCCGGCGGCGCCTGGAGTCGCCTCAAGTACGAGGGTGGTGTCCATCGCGTCCAGCGTGTCCCGGATACCGAGTCGAGCGGCCGGATCCACACCTCGACCGCGACGGTGGCCGTGCTGCCCGAGGCGGATGAGGTCGAGGTCCAGATCGACGAGGAGCGGGACCTGCGCATCGAAGTCAAGCGAGCGTCCGGCCCGGGCGGCCAGAGCGTCAACACCACCGACTCCGCGGTGCGCATCACCCACCTGCCGAGCGGCCTGGTGGTCGAGATCCAGGATGAGAAGAGTCAGCACAAGAACAAGGCCAAGGCGATGTCGGTGCTGCGCGCCCGGTTGCTGGAGCTGGAGCAGCGCAAGGCGCATGAGGAGGAAGCCGCGGTCCGACGGGGGATGGTCGGCTCCGGCGACCGGTCTGAGAAGATCCGGACGTACAACTTCCCCCAGGACCGGGTCACGGACCATCGCATCGACACCGACTTCCATAACCTGCCGGGCGTCATGGATGGCGACCTGGACAAGCTCATCGATACCCTCATCACCACCGACCAGGCGCGTCGTCTGGCCAACCTCGATGAGCAGGCGGGCGGCGGCGTATGACCGGTGCGGGCGGCGGGCGGACCGACGCGGGGCAGGAGGCGGAGCGCCGCATTCGGGAGCACGTCCAGCGGGCCACCGACCTCACCGGGACCCTGGTGCTCAAGCACGACCGTTGCTTCATGCTCAGCGACCCATACGGGGACATCCGCCGTGACCAGCGTGGCCTGGGCCTCTACCTGGGCGACACGCGCGTGCTGTCGCGCTACGAGCTGCGCGTGGACGACCAACGTCCGGTGGTGCTCCGAACGGGCGGCAGTGCCAGCTGGCGCGGCACCATCCAGATGACCAACCCGGACCTCGTCCGGAACCCCATCGACAAGGGCGATGCGGCCGCGGTCCTCACCCGCCAGTCCCTGGGCATCGTTCGGGACCGGATCATCAGCGACGCGTTCGAGGAGCGTATCCGGGTGCACAACTACACGCTGCATCCGGAGCAGTGCCAGCTGGCCCTTGCCCTGGACGCCGACTATGCGGACCTGTTCGAGGTGAGGGGCGTCGACCGGGCCGCCCGCGGCGTACGCCAGGCGACGGACATCTCGGGCAACCTCATCGGCTTCGGATACATCGGTCTGGATGCCCGCATGCGGCGCACGTGGGTGCGCACCTCGGAGGCGGGCGCCGCGCGCCTCGTGCCCATGGCAGCGGACCCAGACGCATCTGGCCACGGCGTGGTGCTGGCGTTCGAGCTGCGGATCCCGCCCGGCGGCGAGCGGACGCTCGACGTGCGCATCACCTCCGAAGTGCTCGAGGCGTCCGTGACGCCCAGGAAGCATCGGCCACCGGCGGTGGGAGCCTTGCCCAGCGACGACCCGGAGGCCGCCCATCGAGCGTGGCATGCGACGTCCACGACCGTGACCAGCCCGCACGCGGCCTCGGAGCGAGCGTTCCGACGGAGCATGTCGGACCTGCGCCTGCTGGTCGACTCCGGTCCGCTGCCGGGGGAGCGCTATGTCGCAGCGGGCATCCCCTGGTACGACACGCTGTTCGGCCGCGATTTCGATCATCACGGCCATCCAGATGCTGTCCATCCGACCCCAGATCGCACGCGACACGCTGTCGGTCCTGGCGCGTCTCCAGGCGACCGAGCAGGATGACTGGCGGGACGCGCAGCCGGGCAAGATCCTCCACGAGCTGCGCACCGGGGAGCTTGCCGCGGTGCGCGAGATCCCCCATACGCCGTACTACGGCTCGGTGGACGCGACGCCCCTCTGGCTCATCCTCTTTGGTGCGTACGAGCGCTGGACCGCCGACTCGGAGCTCGTCGACCGGCTGTGGCCGACCGCTCTCGCGGCGCTCAGCTGGATCGATCGCTCCACCGATTCCGATGGCTTCCTGGCGTATGACCGACGATCCGAGGGCGGTCTGCTCAACCAGGGCTGGAAGGACTCCGCGGACGCCATCCGCTGGGCCGACGGCCGTCTCGCCCAAGGGCCCATCGAACTGGTCGAGGTCCAGGGCTACGTCCATCAGGCCCGACGGGAGATCGCGCGCCTGGCGCGGCGACGCGGCGACGCGGCCCTCGCCGACCAGCAAGAGGCCGCGGCCAGTCACCTCCGGGAGCGGTTCGAGGCGCGCTTCTGGCTGGAGGACGCCGGCACCTACGCGGTCGCGCTCGACGGCCATGGCCAGGCGGTCGACAGCGTCACGTCCAATCCAGGTCACGCGCTGTGGACCGGCATCGCCTCGCCGGAACGTGCCGCGCGCGTGGTGGCGTCGCTGGTCGGCCCCGAGCTGTTCAGCGGCTGGGGCATCCGGACGCTTTCCAGCCGGATGGCGGGCTACAACCCGATCAGCTATCACATCGGCAGCGTCTGGCCTCACGACAACGCCATCTGTGCCGCCGGGATGTGGCGCTATGGCCATCGCGATGAGGCGGCGCAGGTCGCCGCCGCCCTGCTGGAGGCGACCCAGTACTTCCGGGACGCTCGGCTGCCAGAGCTGTTCTGCGGCTTCGACCGGGCAGCATCGCCGTATCCCGTGCCGTATCCCGTCGCCTGCTCGCCCCAGGCCTGGGCATCGGGCAGCATCTACCAGCTCCTGGCTGCGATGCTCGGACTGGCGCCGGACGCGACACGCCATGAGCTCCAGCTGGTCGCGCCGACCCTGCCCCGCTGGCTGCCGGAGGTGCGCCTCGACAACCTTGTCGTGGGCGACGCGGTCGTGGACCTGCTCGTCCGTCGCACGGACGGGTCGACGGGCGTCGAGGTGCTCCGCCGCTCAGGCGTCCTCGACGTCGTCGTGCGCGTCTGACCAGCGCAGGATCACCGGGGCGGCCGTGACCACCGTTGGGACGCTCATCGAGCAGGCCTCGCGTCGACTCACGGAGGCAGGCGTGGACAGCCCCCGACTGGACGCCGAGGTCCTCCTCGCGCATGTCCTGGGCATCGGCCGGACCGGCGTCCTGGCCCATCCCGATGCGGTCGTCGGTGACGGGTCGGCCGCCACGTATCAGGCGTTGCTCGCGCGGCGGCTCGGGGGTGAGCCGGTGGCCTACCTCCGGGGCATGCGTGAGTTCCACGGGCTGGCCTTCGCGGTCGATGAACGGGTGCTCATCCCGCGACCCGAGACCGAGCAGCTGGTCGACCGGGTCGTCGGGCGGGTGCGTGCCCAGCTGACGGGCGCGCCGAGGCCACCCGGGGCCCCACCTCTGCGCATCTGGGACGTGGGCACCGGCAGCGGTGCCATCGCGGTGGCCATCGCCTCGGTCCTGCGCCGCGGCGGCTACCTTGATGAGGTGCGCATCGTCGCGAGCGACATCTCCCAGGACGCGCTCCTGGTCGCTCTGCAGAATGCGGTCGCCCACGCGGTCGCGGATCGGGTCGTGCTCGTCCGGGGCGACCTCCTGGGGATCGCCGATCGGGAACCGGTGGATGTCCTGGTCGCGAACCTGCCCTACATCGCGACGGTGGAGCTCGCTGCGCTGCCCATCGACGTCCGGGCCGAGCCACGCCTCGCCCTCGATGGCGGTACCGACGGCCTTGACCTCGTCCGGCGGCTGCTGGCGGGACTGTCGGAGGTGCTCCTGCCAGGCGGTGTCGCATGGCTCGAGGTCGGGGCCGACCAGGCGGACCCACTCCATGCGGCGGTGGCGGCGGCGCTGCCGGACTGGACGCTCGTGGTCCACGAGGACCTTGCCGGTCTGCCGCGCATCGCGGAGATCGTCCGTGTCGGCGACCGACCTCCCCGCCTGACCACCGGACCGTGACGCCGCGCATCCTCACCGCCTCCGATGCTGGCGCGCTCGACGTCGCGGCCGAGGCCATCGCGACTGGCGGCATCGTGGGACTGCCCACCGAGACCGTCTATGGACTGGCCGTCCTGCCCCAGCCCGAGTCGCTCGCGGCGCTCGTGCGCGCCAAGCGACGTCCCCCGGACAAGGGCATCGCACTGCTCATCGACGACCTGGACCAGGTCGCCGCCCTGGTGGTCATCCCCGATGCTGCGCATCGGCTGGCGGCGTCCTTCTGGCCCGGGGCGCTGACGCTCGTGCTGGCGCTGCGCTCGGGTGTCGTGCTGCCCGACGCCGTGACGGGTGGCCGACGCACGCTCGGGGTCCGACTGCCGGACCATCCGGTGCCACGGGCACTGGCCCGGCGGCTGGGTCCGCTTGCTGTGAGCTCCGCGAACGTGAGTGGCGAGCCGGACGCCCATACCGCCGGGCAGCTGCTGGCCACGGTCGGGGACGAGCTCGCCGTGGTCATCGATGACGGACCCGTCCGGGGCGGCGTGCCTTCCACGGTCGTGGCGGTGTCCGCGGACGGCTCCCTGACCATCCTTCGGGCCGGAGCACTCGATGCCGCCACGCTGGAGCACGCCATCGGCTGAGGCCGGGTCTGCGGGGACACGACGCCATCGGCCGATCTCCCGGCCGCGGGTACACTGGCCACGTTGTCGGGCCTGTCGGGCCGCTCCAGGAGGACCCCATGACCATCACTGCCGGGCCGACCATCGCCGACGCCCCCCTCGCCAGCGTCGATCCGGAGCTGTGGGACGCGATGGTCGGCGAGCGTGACCGGCAGCGCTGGAAGATCGAGCTCATCGCGAGCGAGAACTATGTCGCTCAGGCTGTCCTCGAGGCGCAGGGTTCGTGGCTCACCAACAAGTACGCCGAGGGCCTACCGGGCAAGCGCTACTACGGCGGCTGCGAGTTCGTGGACATCGTCGAGCGGTTGGCCCAGGAGCGCGCCCTGGCGCTGTTCCCGGGTGCCGAGCACGTCAACGTCCAGCCCCATTCGGGTGCCCAGGCCAACATGGCCGCGTACTTCAGCGTGCTCCAGCCCGGTGACCGGATCCTGGGCATGAACCTCGCCCACGGCGGCCATCTGACGCACGGCATGAAGCTCAACTTCTCGGGCAAGCTGTACGAGGTCCATGCGTACGGGGTGCGCGAGGACGACCAGCGCATCGACTACGAGGCGCTCGAGCGCCAGGCTCGGGAGGTCCGGCCGAAGATGGTCGTGGCTGGCGCGAGCGCCTATCCCCGGATCATCGATTTCGAACGCATCGCGGCCATCGCCCACGGCGTCGATGCGTTGCTGTTCGTGGACATGGCGCATATCGCCGGGCTCGTCGCGGCCGGCTTGCATCCCAGCCCCTTCCCGCACGCGGACCTGGTCACGACGACGACCCACAAGACGCTCCGCGGACCTCGGGGTGGCGTTACGTTCGCGCGCTCGGACCTGGGGAGTGCCGTCGACAAGGCGGTCTTCCCGGGCATCCAGGGCGGACCGCTGATGCATGTCATCGCGGCCAAGGCGGTGGCCTTCAAGCTCGCCCTCGAGCCCGCCTTCCGGGCAGATCAGCAGCGCACCATCGAGAACGCCCAGGCACTGGCCGCGACGCTCGCCGAGCTGGGCGCGACGCTCGTCTCCGGTGGCACGGACAACCACCTCATGCTCGTCGACGTGACCCCGCTGGGTGTCACCGGCAAGGAAGCTGAGCGGATCCTGGACGAGGTGGGCATCACGGTCAACAAGAACGCCATCCCGTTCGATCCTCTGCCACCCAACACCGCATCGGGCATCCGAGTCGGATCGCCGGCCGTGACCACCCGTGGCTTCGGTCCCGCCGAGATGCGACGTGTCGGCCAGCTCATCGTGCGCGCCATCAGCGAGCGCGGAGACGCCGCCGCCCTGGGCACGGTGCGGACCGAGGTCCACGACATCTGCGCCCGCTTCCCGGTCCCGGGACTGCCCTGATCGCGATGGCGCTCGGCTGATGAACCTCAGGGTCTCGACCGATGTGCTCCTGTTCATCGTCGCCGCGTTCGCGGTCGCTGGGCTCCTGAGCTACCTGCTGACCCCTGTCGCGATCGCCACCGCCCGACGCGTCGGGGCCATCGACGAACCGGACTCGGCCCGGCGCGTGCACCGGGCGCCGGTGGCGCGGCTGGGTGGCCTCGCCGTTGGCACCACCTTCGTGATCGTCGGTGTCGTGGCCATGTGGCTGGGGCACCTGACGTGGCCCGCGGATATCGCCCGGAGCATCCAGGACCCGAAGGTCGTCGCGCTGTTCCTGGGTGTGGTCGTGGCGCTGGTCCTCGGCTTCATCGATGACCGGTGGCAGATCCGGGCGCGCTACCAGCTGGTCGGGCAGTTCCTGCTGGCGGGCATCGCGCTCCTGGGTGGCATCACGTTCGTCCAGATCGCTAATCCGTTCCAGTTCCTGGGCAGCGCCTTTGGGGAGCGCGACCTGGACCTGACGTTCAAGGCGCTCCAGTTCAACCTGGGTGACGCCGCCATCCAGCCCGTGCCCGTGCTGCTGACGACCCTCTGGATCGTGGGCATGATCAACAGCATCAACTGGATCGATGGCCTTGATGGCCTCTCGACCGGCGTCTCGCTCATCGCGGCCCTGACGCTGGGCATCATCTCCCTCACCGCTATCCCCATCGAGCCCGCAGTGGCCCTGTTGTGCGCCGTCCTTGCGGGCTCGCTGGCCGGGTTCCTGCCGTGGAACTTCCACCCCGCACGGGTGTTCATCGGTACCGCGGGCGTGATGGTCGTCGGCTACGCCCTGGCCGTCCTGTCGATCCTGGGCACCGCCAAGGTGGCGGTGGCGCTGCTGGTCCTGGGCGTGCCCATCATCGACACGTTCTGGATCATCATCCGGCGGGTGGCCTCCGGTGCGTCGCCCTTCGAGGCAGACCGCGGGCATCTCCACCATCGATTGCTCGATCTGGGCTTGACGCATCGCGGCGCAGTCCTGCTCATCTACCTCATCGCCATCGCCCTGGGGGTCAGCGGCCTGCTGTTGTCGTCATCCGGCGCGGGACCGCTATACGCGTTCCTGGGCATCGTCATCGCGGGCGGTCTGGGCCTCTACCTGCTCACGCGCCAGACCCGCCACTCGCTGGACGCGGCCAGCTACCCGGACGAGCCCCACGAGCCCGCACCCGCGACCCAGCCGACCGCTGACGGGACCGGACCCGGCACACCCGGCCACGGCACCCGGCCAGCCTGATGCGCGGGTCGCCCGGCCGTCCCGGGGCTGATATACTCCGGGCGCCCTGACCGCGCCGATGGACGGTCACGCACGAGCGCTTGGCTACTTCGCGCTCTTCACGGAGATCGGGCTCGTCCTGTTCGTGACGACCCTGGTCGGTGCACTGGCGGGCCACTGGCTGGATCAGCAGTTACAGACGAACCCATTGTTCGTCGTGACCGGGTTCATCGGTGGCGCGATCCTGGGGGCGGTGGCGATCTACCGCCTGCTGACCAGGTTCCTGAAGCGATTGGATGAAGACTGACGGGCACGACCTGCCGGACGTGCTCAGCGCAGGGGGGAGAGCGTGGCGAGCGCGGCTGACGCGGTGACGCAAGAGCATATGGGCGGTGCGCCCGCGAAGGGGCGTCCCTGGCTGCCGATCCTCGTGGTGGTGGTCATCCTCCTCGACGTCGTTGCGTTCCTCGTCTTCCCGCCGTTCGACAAGGGTGGCCAGGCGGGGGACGCGTGCGCCTATCCCGTCTGCTTCATCAACGGCACCCTGGAATTCCCGCCGCCGCACGTCATCGCCACCCTCGACGGCAGCCCCGCGGTGCCGGACGGCGGTCTCGTCATCTCGGCCCAACCGAGCCTGACCAACACGATGCTCACGATGTTCCTTATCACTGCCTTGCTGCTGGTGCTGATGCTCATCTTCACGCGCGGCCGGGCCGCCGTCCCGGGCAGGGTCCAGAACTTCGTGGAGTGGGGTGTCGAGTCGCTCGACAACTTCGCGCACGGCATGGGCGGGCCTGGAGCCCGGGCCTACGTGCCCATGTTCACCTGCTTCTTCGTGCTCATCCTCGCCTTCAACTGGAGCGGTCTGGTGCCGCCCATCGGGCGTGTCGAATATCTCCGGGCCCCAACGAGTGACGTGAACGTGACCATCGGTCTCGCCCTCGTGTCCTTCTTCACCTTCGAGGTGGAGGGTTTCCGGCACCTTGGTTTCAAGGGCTATGCGGGCAAGTTCTTCCCGCTCTACGAGTTCAAGAACGGCATCGGCGCCGGCGTCATCGCCCTGTTCGTGGGCCTCGTGGAGCTGATGCTCGAGTTCGTCAAGCCGCTGACGCTCTCGATGCGACTCTTCGGCAACATCTTCGGTGGCGAGGTGGCCCTGGGCGTCGTGACCGCCCTGTTCGTCGCGATCCTGCCGGTGGCGTTGTACGGCCTGGAGATCATGCTCACGTTCGTCCAGGCGCTCATCTTCAGCACGCTCACGCTCATGTTCACCATCGCCGCGGTCGAGTCGCACCATCACGAAGAGGGTGAGCTCGGCGAGGAAGGCATGTCCGCCGTCCACGAGGCGACCCACCCACAGTCAGCCGCGGCCCACTAGCCGCTACCACGTGGCCGAACAGCCCCGGCCGAGAACGACCGGGACAGACATAAGGAGTTCAGACGACATGGAGCACCTCGGCGCAGGTCTCGCCGCCCTCGGCGTCATCGGACCGGGCATCGGCATCGGCATCCTGGCGGGCATGTCCGCGAGCGCCATCGGCCGCAACCCCGACGCAGCCGCCCAGATCCGTGGTCTCGCCATCATCCTCGCCGCGTTCGCGGAAGGCCTTGGCGTGCTCGCGGTCGTCGTCGGCCTGCTCGCCATCTTCATCAAGTAGCCAGCGTCCCCGGAGCCCGCCTGTGAACCTGTTTGCCGTCGCTGACGGCTTCCTCCGGACCGTGGCGACCTTCGCCGCGGAAGAGGGCGGAGGGAGCAGCGGCCTCACGATCAACCTGTTCTGGATCATCGTCGCGGCCGGGAACTTCCTGGTCTTCTTCGCCATCGCCTGGAAGGTGGCGCTGAAGCCGGTCGCCAAGCAGTTGCGTGAGCGGCGTGACCGGATCGAGCAGGGGCTCATCGACGCGGACACGGCTCGCCGAGACCGGGAGGCCGCCGCCGACCAGCGACAGGCTGTCCTCGCGGAGGCACGTCGCGAGGCGAACGACATCATCGTGCGTGCCCAGCGCTCCGCCGACGAGGCACGTGCCCAGGGTGTCGCCGATACCCGAACGGATATCGAGCGCTTGCGCGAGCAGGCGGTCGCCGAGATCGACGCCGAGCGACTCCGCGCGCTGGCCGAGGTCCGGGGGCAGGTCGCCGACCTTGCGCTTCAGGCGGCCGGCAAAGTCGTGGGCGAGACCATGACCGACGCCCGGGAGCGACGCCTCGTGGACGAGTTCCTGGCCCAGGCCACCGTGCCCGGACCCGCATCCGCATCCCGTAACTAGGCACCACCAACGCCATGCCGACCCCCCGCAGCACTGCCCGCCGCTACGCCGAGGCGGCGCTCTCCATCGCGGAGCGCGACGACTCGCTCGAGACGTGGGTCGTCGCCCTCGAGACCGCCGCGGGCAGGCTGAGCGTCCCGGAGCTGATGCGCATCCTTGCCGACCCAGCACGCGACGTTGCGACCCGCCGAGGTGTGGCGGAGCAGGTCCTTGGCGAGGCCGTCACCGACGGACCCCGGAACCTTGTGCTGCTGCTCATCCGGCGTGGCCGGATCGAGCTGCTGCCAGAGGTCGCCGTGCAGCTGCGTCGGCTCTACGACCAGCGCCGGGGCGTGGTGGGGGCGATCGTGACGAGCGCCGCCCCCCTCACCGACCCGGAGGTCGCCGCCCTGACGGCACGACTCGCGCGTATGACCGGCGGTCGGGTGAACCTCGACCTCCAGGTCGACCCGGACATCCTCGGCGGGATCATGGTCCGCATCGGGGACCGCCTCATCGATGGCAGCGTCCGGGGTCGTCTGGAACGGCTGCGCACCCAGCTCGCCTCGGGCGCTCTATGACCCTTCACCGCCTCACCAAGGGGATCTGACATGGCCATCCGCTCGGACGACATCACCGAGATCATCAGGTCCGCCATCGACCAGTTCGACGGCGGTGTCGAGAACCGCTCTGTCGGCACCGTGGTCGAGGTCGGCGACGGCATCGCGACCATCTATGGGCTGGACGGCGCCCTCGCGTCGGAGCTGCTGGAGTTCCCGAACGGCATCCGGGGCATGGCCCTCAACCTCGAGGAGGAGACCGTCGGCGCCGTGATCCTGGGTGACTACACCCTCATCCGGGAAGGCGACACGGTCAAGACCACGGGCACCATCGTGGAGGTGCCGGTCGGAGCCGCGCTCGTCGGGCGTGTCGTCGATCCGCTCGGGCGGCCGCTCGATGGCAAGGGCCCCATCGTCACCGACAAGAGCCGCCCCGTGGAGCGTGTCGCGCCCGGCGTCATCACCCGCAAGTCGGTCGACACGCCGCTCCAGACGGGCATCAAGGCCATCGACGCGCTCATCCCCATCGGCCGCGGTCAGCGCGAGCTCATCATCGGCGACCGCCAGACAGGCAAGACCGCCGTGGCCGTGGACACCATCATCAACCAGGCCGGCAAGGGCGTCATCTGCGTCTACGTGGCGATCGGCCAGAAGCTCTCGACCGTCGCCAAGGTGGTCGCGGTCCTGGAGCAGAACGGGGCCATGGAGCACACCATCGTGGTGCTCGCCGGCCCCGAGGATCCCGCGCCACTCCAGTACCTCGCCCCATACGCCGGCGCGGCGATGGGTGAGGAAGTGATGGAAGGCGGTGTCGAGATCGGCGGCACGCTCATCAAGGACGCGCTCTGCGTCTACGACGACCTGACCAAGCATGCGTGGGCGTACCGCGAGATGTCGCTGCTGCTCCGCCGGCCACCTGGTCGCGAGGCGTTCCCGGGCGACGTGTTCTACCTCCACAGCCGGCTCCTGGAGCGCGCCGCGCGTCTCAACGACGACAACGGGGGAGGGTCGTTGACGGCGCTGCCGGTCATCGAGACCCAGGCGGGGGACATCTCGGCGTACATCCCGACGAACGTCATCTCCATCACCGACGGCCAGCTGTTCCTGGAGACGGACCTGTTCAACTCCGGGCAGCGCCCAGCGCTCAACGTGGGCACCTCGGTGTCCCGCGTGGGCTCGGCGGCCCAGACCAAGGCGATGAAGAAGGTCGCCGGACCGCTCAAGCTGGACCTCGCCCAGTACCGCGAGATGGCCGCGTTCGCGCAGTTCGCCTCGGACCTCGACAAGGCCACCCGTGATCAGCTCACCCGCGGCGAGAAGATGTCGGAAGTGCTCAAGCAGCCGCAGTACCAGCCACTGCCGGTGGAGAAGCAGGTGGCGATCCTGTGGGTCGTCACCAGCGGCTTCCTCGACGATATCCCGACCGGCCGTATCAAGGACTTCGAGAGCCGCTTCTACCGGTTCCTGGAATCCGAGCGGGCGGATGTCTTGACGACGCTCGCCGCGAAGCCGGAGCTGACGGACGAGGTCGTCACCGGCCTCCGGTCCGCAGCGACCGACTTCAAGGAGACGTTCACGGCCTGACGGCGTCCGCTCCCGGACGGCGCTTCGGACCGGCGGTCCCGCATCGACCAACACAGGAGGCACTGACCAGCTCGTGCCCAGCCAGCGCGAGATCCGACGCCGCATCGGGTCGGTGAAGAACATCAAGCAGATCACCCGCGCGATGCAGTTCGTGGCTGCCTCGAAGCTGAAGCGAGCCCAGGATACGACGCTCCAGTCGCGGCCATACCGGGACAAGCTGGACGAGGTCCTCGCAGACGTCGCGTCGGTGCTCTCCGCCGATGAGCATCCGCTCCTGGCGGGCAACCGTGAGGGTCCCCGGCTGGTCGTGCTCTTCACCACCGACCGTGGCCTCGCCGGCTCGCTCAACACCAACACCATCCGGTTCGGGATGCGCCACATCACCGACACACCCGGCGATATCAAGGTCGTGACCGTCGGTCGCAAGGGCAACGCCGCGATGCGTCGCGCGGGCATGCCCATCGTGGCCGCGTTCGAGGGCTACGGTGACCGGCCGAGCTTCGCCGATGTGCTACCGCTCGCCCGCCTCATCACCACCGACTATCTCGCCGGTCTCTACACCTCGGTGGACCTGGTCCATCCGGTGTTCGTGTCCACGCTCGTCCAGCGTCCCGTGGCCGAGTCGCTGCTGCCCATCACGCCCAGCGAAGACACGCACGGCATCCCTGGCAACCAGTTCATCTTCGAGCCCGACCCGGGTGCGGTGCTGGAGCGACTGCTCCCCCGGTATGTCGCGACCCGCATCTACCAGGCGGTCCTGGAGCTCACCGCAAGCGAGTGGTCGGCCAAGATGGTCGCCATGCGCTCCGCGACGGACAACGCGCAGGAGCTCATCGAGGACCTCACCCTGACCTACAACAAGGTTCGCCAGGCGAACATCACCCGCGAGATGATCGAGATCGCGACCGGCGCCAGCGCGTCCTGACCCGGATACGGAGGAGCTCACCCACATGGCTGTCGCCACAGACCCCACTCCCACCACGGGCCACGCGACCGGACGCGTGATCGCCATCACCGGGCCGGTGGTGGACATCGAGTTCCCGCCCGGGCAGCTGCCGTCGATCTACAACGCGGTCGTGCTCAGGCAGGGGGACGTCTCGGTCACCTGTGAAGTGCAGCAGCACCTCGGCAACAACTGGGTGCGCACGGTGGCCATGACCGCCACCGATGGCCTGGCGCGTGGCATCGATGCGGTCGATACCGGTGGCCCCATCTCCGTCCCGGTCGGCCCCGCGACCCTCGGGCGCGTCTTCAACGTCCTGGGTGAGCCCATCGATGGCAAGGGACCGGTCGACGCCGAGGAGCGCTACCCCATCCATCGCGAGGCGCCCAGCTTCGAGGACCAGACCACCTCGGTCGAGGTGTTCGAGACGGGCATCAAGGTCATCGACCTCATCGCGCCGTTCGCCAAGGGCGGCAAGGTCGGCGTGTTCGGCGGCGCCGGCGTGGGCAAGACGGTCATCATCCAGGAGCTCATCCGCAACGTCGCCCAGGAGCACGGTGGCTACTCCGTGTTCGCCGGCGTCGGCGAGCGCTCTCGCGAGGGCAACGACCTGCTCCACGAGATGACGGAGTCGGGCGTCATCAGCAAGATGGTCATGGCCTTCGGCCAGATGAACGAGCCGCCGGGCGCGCGCCTGCGCATCGGCCTCACCGGGCTGACCATGGCCGAGTACTTCCGTGACGAAGGCCGCGACGTCCTCCTGTTCGTGGACAACATCTTCCGCTTCACGCAGGCCGGCTCGGAGGTCTCGGCGCTCCTCGGCCGGATGCCTTCCGCAGTGGGCTACCAGCCCAACCTGGCTACCGAGATGGCCGGTCTCCAGGAGCGCATCACCTCCACCAAGACCGGGTCGATCACCTCGCTCCAGGCCGTCTACGTGCCCGCGGACGACTACACCGACCCCGCTCCGGCGACGGCGTTCGCGCACCTCGACTCGACCATCCGGCTCGAGCGCTACCTCACCGAGCTGGGCATCTACCCCGCTGTGGATCCGCTGACGTCGACCTCCCGGGTGCTCGACCCGCTGGTCGTCGGCCAGGAGCACTACGACGTCGCACGCGAGGTCCAGCGGGTACTCCAGCGATACCGCGACCTCCAGGACATCATCGCCATCCTGGGCATCGACGAGCTGTCCGCCGAGGACAAGTCGCTCGTCGCCCGGGCCCGCCGACTGCAGCGCTTCATGAGCCAGCCGTTCTTCGTGGGTGAGGTGTTCACGGGCCGCCCTGGCCGCTACGTGTCCATCAAGGACACGGTCACCTCGTTCAAGGAGATCCTCGAAGGCAAGGCCGACGACCTGCCGGAGCAGGCCTTCTTCCTCGCCGGCACGCTCGACGACGTCCGCGAGAGTGCCGCCAAGCTCGCGAGCTGACGATGCCACTCCACCTGGAGATCGTCACGCCCGAGCGGCTCGTCTACCAGGGCGATGTGGATGCGCTCGTCTGCCCGGGTATCGAGGGGGAGCTGGGCATCCTGCCCCACCACGCCCCGCTGCTCACGACGCTCGGTTTCGGTGAGCTGCGCATCCGGACCGGTGGTCAGGAAGAATCGTTCGCGATCGCGGGCGGCTTCCTCCAGGTCCGCCCGGACAAGGTCGTGGTCATGGCCGAGGATGCCGACCTGGCATCGGAGATCGACCTGGAGGCGGCCGAGCAGGCCCGGCGTGATGCCGAGCGGATGCTCGCGGAGGGGTTCGTGGAGTCCGCGGATCTCGCCCTGGCGCGCGCGGCGATGGAGCGCGCTCTGCTCCACATCCGGGTGGCCGAGCGTCGGCGACGGGAGGCACCGCGGCAGCGGCCGTAGCCACCATGGCTGACGCCCGCCCGTTCCACTGGGAGTACCAGGCACCACCCGTGCAACGGGAGGCGTTCCGGGTCGTCGGTGGTCGACCGCTCCGGGGTACCGTGCCCGTGAGCGGCAGCAAGAATGCTGCCCTCAAGCTACTGGCGGCCGCGACCCTGACCGGGGAACGCTGCCGCTTCACGAACGTGCCCGAGATCGCCGATGTCGCGGTCATGGTCGAGACGCTGGGGGACCTGGGCATCGTCGTCGATCACCCGGCTCGGAACACGTACGAGGTCGCCTCCGGCGATGTCGACTGGCTCTTCGTGCCCCTCGAGGCGGCGGCGAAGATGCGCGCGAGTTTCATCCTGCTGGGGCCGCTGCTCGCCAGATTCGGCCGGGTCATCATCAGCAATCCCGGCGGCGACCGCATCGGCCGGCGGCCGGTCAACCTCCACGTCGATGCGATGCGGGCGCTGGGCGCCGACATCGACTATCGCAACGGCTATTACTTCGCGCGCTCGCCGGGTCGGCTGCGAGGCGCCGACGTGACGTTCCCCACGGTGACCGTGATGGGCACCGAGAACGCGCTCCTCGCGGCCACGCTCGCCGACGGTCACACGACCATCCGGCCCGCAGCGCAGGAGCCGGAGGTCGATGACCTCATCGGCTTCCTGCAGCAGATGGGTGCCGAGGTCCAGCGGACGGCACCCGACACCATCGAGGTCGAGGGTCGCCGACGGCTCCGAGGCGCCGACCACCAGGTCATGGCAGATCGCATCGAGGCCGGCACGTTCATCGTCGCCGCCGCGGTCACGGGCGGCGAGGTGACCCTCACGGGCGCGCCCCAGCAGCACCTGGGTGCGTTCCTGGAGGTCATCAGCGATGTCGGCGTGAACGTTGGCTCCGACGGCGACACGCTCACGGTCAGGGCCGGCGAGGCAGGTTCGTACCGACCGCGGGACATCGACACCTCTCCCTATCCGGGCCTCGCGACCGACCTTCAGTCACCGACCGCGGTCCTGCTGACCCAGGCCCAGGGCACCAGCCACATCCACGAGACGATCTTCGAGGACCGGCTCGAATGGATGGAGGAGCTCCGACGCATGGGCGCCGCAGTGGACATCCCCGACGCCCACCACGCATTCCTCCACGGTCCCTCGGACCTCCATGGCGCGGAGGTCGAGATGAGCGACCTGCGAGCGGGCGCCTCACTCATGCTCGCCGCCCTCGCGGCCGACGGCACCAGCCTCATCCACGGCGCACACCAGGTCCGACGAGGGTATGAGAACATCGAGGGCAAGTTCCTCGATCTGGGGGCACACATCGAGGTCGTCTCCGAGGGGTCGTCATCCAACCCATGAAACCTGGTTCGGTCGCGCCGTGAAGATCGGCATCGACCTTGGTACTGCGAACGTCCTTGTCTATGTCAAAGGCAAGGGCGTCGTCATCCGTGAGCCGTCCGTGGTGGCCGTGAGCGAGGACAACATGATCGTCGCGGTGGGCGAGGAGGCGCGCGAGATGATCGGCCGGACGCCCGGCAACATCACCGCGATCCGGCCCATGAAGGACGGCGTCATCGCCGATTACGTCATCACGGAGGCGATGCTTCGCTACTTCATCCGCAAGGCGGGTCGGTCGTTCACCAAGCCGGATGTGATGATCAGCGTCCCGTCCGGCGTGACGAGCGTCGAGAAACGCGCCGTGCGCGACGCGGCGCTCAAGGCGGGCGCCCGCGAGGCATACCTCATCGAGGAGCCGCTGGCGGCCGCCATCGGCGCCAACGTGCCCATCTCAGGCCCATCGGGGAACCTCATCATCGACATCGGCGGCGGCACCAGTGAGATCGCGGTCATCGCGCTCGGGGGCATCGTCGTGTCGCGTTCGGTGCGCGTCGGTGGCAACCGTTTCGACGAGACCATCGCGAGCTACATCCGCAAGAAGTACAACCTGATGGTCGGCGAGCGGACCGCGGAGGAGGTCAAGATCGGCATCGGCACGGCCCTGCCCCTCGACCGCGAGCTGCACATGGAGGTCCGGGGCCGCGACCTCATCGCGGGCCTGCCGCGGACCATCCCGCTCACGAGCTCGGAGGTGATGGAGGCCCTGGAGCAGCCGCTCCAGCAGATCGTGGCCTCGGTCCGCCAGGTGCTGGAGGAGACGCCGCCCGAGCTGTCGAGCGACATCATCGACAAGGGCATGGTCATGTCCGGCGGCGGCGCGCTGCTGCGCAACTTCGACAAGCTGTTGACCCAGGTCACGGGCGTGCCCTGCCACGTGGCGGAGAACCCCCTCAACTGCGTGGCTCTGGGCACCGGCCTCGCGCTCGAGCACTTCGACTTCTTCCGCAAGTCCCTGGTGCAGCGGGTCTGAGATGGCGGACGTGGCTGCCCGATCGTTCCTCGACCTCCATTGCCACAGCTCCGCGTCATTCGACTCGGTCGCCAGCCCGGCCAAGCTCGTTGCGAAGGCCCGTCGGATCGGCCTGACCCATCTGGCCATCACCGACCACGAGCGGATCGACGGTGCGTTGCGGGCACGCGACCAGGCACCAGCGGACCTGACCGTCATCGTGGGCGAGGAGATCCGGTCAGCCGACGGCGACCTCATCGGGCTATACCTGGAGCATGCGGTGGCGCCGGGCCTGTCGGCTGCCGAGACCGCCGCGGCCATCCACGAGCAGGGTGGCCTCGTGGGTCTGCCACATCCCTTCGACCGATTCCGTTCGTCGGGTGGCAGCCGTGCGGGTGACGCGCAACGCGCGCTTGATGCCCTGGCCGGTGTCGTGGATTACGTCGAGATCCACAATGCGCGAGCCTATCGGGATGCCAACCCCCTCGCCCGCGCCTTCGCGGCGACTCGCAGCCTGCCGGGGACCGCGTCGTCGGACGCACATAGCGTGATGGAGCTGGGCGTGGCCCAGACGGTCGTCACGGGTACCGCGGACGGTCCTGCGGCACTGTTGGCGCTGCTCGCCGACGCGACCATCATCACGGGGCGTGCCTCGTACCTGGTCCGCGGCTGGACGCCGGTCGCGAAGGTACTACAGCGCATCCGGGGCAATCGCCGTATCGTGCCAGGTATGCCCGGATCAACGGGCGCCGCAGTGCTGCCGTGACGGATCCCAGCCAACCGGCGGGCCCGCTCCAGCCGCTCTCGCCGGTCGTCCCAGACGCCGCCCGCGAGACCGACCCCGAACCGGGTACGGTGCCGCCCCATGCGTCGATGTTCCAGCAGATGGCGCACCCCGACCTGTCGGAGATCTCCAGCGAGGAGATCGCGGCCGCGGAAGGGCACGACTATCCGGGCGTCAACGAGAACGTCGAGCAGGGCGCCATCCCGCTCTCGAGGCGGCTCCGGAACCCGCGGGCGATCGTGTCCATCGTCGTGCCGCTGCTGGTGCTGTTGCTGCTCGCGGCCGCGCTGCCTGGGTTCCATCTCGACCAGCTGCCATCGCTGATCCTCAATGCCAACCCATGGTGGCTGCTCGCGGCCGTGGGCATCTACTACGTCGGCTTCCCGATCCGGGGCTACCGCTGGGCGATCCTCATCCGCGGCACCGGGTACCCGCTCAAGGTCAAGGATTCGACCGAGATGGTGCTCATCAGCTGGCTCGTCAATTGTGTCGTGCCGGCCAAGATGGGCGATGTCTACCGCGGCTACCTGCTCCGTATCAACACCGGGGTCGCACTCAGCAAGACCTTTGGCACGATCTTCATCGAGCGCGTCTTCGACCTCATCGCGATCGTCGTCCTGGGACTCGCGGCCGGCTTCTGGAGCTTCCGGTCGGGGATGTCCAAGGAAGTCCAGATCATCTTCGCCGTCGGGCTCGCGGTCGTGCTCGTGCTGGTCGTGGGCCTGTTCGTGGTGCGCAACTTCGGGCGGCGGATCCTGACCAGGCTGCCCATCCCGCACCGCATCGTCGCCCTGTACGACCAGTTCGAGGAGGGCCTCTTCTCCGTCGACCGGCGGAGCCTCGCGCCCATCGCGATCGCCACCGTCCTCATCTGGACCACCGAGGCGCTCCGGCTGTATTTCGTGATCCTGGCCATGGGCTTCTCGGACGTGAACGTGGGCATCAGCGGCGCCTTCTTCGTGGCCCTTATCGCCTCGCTGCTGACTGCGGTGCCCTTCACGCCGGCCGGTGTCGGCCTCGTGGAGGGGGGCATGGTGTTCGTGCTCCACTCGGTGTACAACGTGCCCCAGACCGAGGCGCTCGCGATCTCGCTCGTGGACCGCGCCATCAGCGTGCTGTCCGTCATCGTGGTCGGCAGCATCGCGTACGTCTTCTCGTCCAAGACCCGCGGCAACCCGGAGTTCACGGGCGGCGGGACCGGTGCCGTCCGGACGGGGGACATCAGCCCGATAGCAGCGCCCACGAGCCGGAGCTCATAGGCCCGCGGCCGCGCTCCTACGCCCCGATCGCGACGGCCAACCCACGTGGCGTGGCGACTCGGTCCAGAATGACAGGGATCCGTCGTGACGCCCCGCGGGTAGCCGTGACCCGCGAGCTCCCGCCGCCCCAGGAGACGTTCCGTGCAGTTCGGTCATTTCGATGACGTGGCCCGCGAGTACGTCATCACCACCCCGCATACGCCCGCGCCATGGATCAACTACCTGGGCTCCCAGGAGTTCTTCGGGCTCATCTCCCACACCGCCGGTGGGTATGCCTTCTATCGCGATGCCCGGATGCGCCGCCTCACCCGGTACCGCTACAACAGCGTCCCAGTCGACGTCGGTGGTCGCATCTTCAGCATCAACGATGGCGGCGATGTCTGGAGCCCGGGGTACCTGCCGTACAGGGCACCGCTCGACAGCTACGAGTGTCGCCACGGCATGGGCTACACCCGGATCACGGGTTCCCGTGGCGGGCTCACCGCCTCGGCACTGTTCTTCGTGCCCGTCGATGTCAACGCGGAGATCCACCAGGTCACCCTGACCAATGACTCAGCGGCCATCAAACAGGTCCAGCTGTTCTCGTTCGTGGAGTTCTGCCTCTGGAACGCCGAGGACGACCAGACCAACTACCAGCGCAACCTGTCCATCGCCGAGGTCGAGGTCGAGGACGGCGCGATCTACCACACGACCGAGTACCGCGAACGCCGTGACCATTACGCGGTCTACGGGGTCAACGCCCCCATCGTGGGCTTCGACACCGACCGCGACGCCTACCTCGGCCCCCAGAACGGCTTTGCTGAGGCCGCCGTGCCGCACGCCGGCCGCTCGACCGGTTCGCTGGCCTCTGGCTGGTATCCCATCGGTTCCCACCAGCTGGACGTGACGCTCGAGCCCGGCGAGTCGCGCGCCTTCGCCTTCACCCTGGGCTATCTCGAGAACCCCCGTGACGCCAAGTGGCAGGCCCCCGGTGTCATCCGCAAGGATGGCGCGCGCGCGCTCCTGCGCCGCTTCGCGACCCCGGCCGACAGCGACGCCGCATTCGCCGCGCTGCGGGCCTACTGGGACGGGCTGCTGGGCTCGTACACGGTCGCCTCGAGTGACGCCCGGCTGGACCGGATGGTCAACACCTGGAACCAGTACCAGTGCATGGTGACCTACAACATGTCGCGCTCCGCCTCCTACTTCGAGACGGGCATCGGGAGAGGCATGGGCTTCCGTGACTCCAACCAGGATCTGCTTGGCTTCGTCCACCTCGTGCCGGAGCGCGCCCGGGAGCGGATCATCGACATCGCCTCGACACAATTCCCGGACGGCTCCGCGTACCACCAGTACCAGCCGCTCACGAAACGGGGCAACAACGCGGTGGGCTCCGGCTTCAACGACGACCCGCTCTGGCTCATCGCCGGGGTGGCTGCGTATGTCAAGGAGACCGGCGACTTCGGCATCCTCGATGCGCCCGTCCCGTTCGACAACGACCCCGCGAATGTGGCCAGCCTCATGGAGCACCTGCGTCGATCGTTCGACCATGTCACGGATAACCTCGGCCCCCATGGCCTGCCGCTCATCGGCCGCGCCGACTGGAACGATTGCCTGAACCTCAACTGCTTCTCCGAGACGCCGGGCGAGTCATTCCAGACCACCGAGAACCGCCCGGGCGGCATCGCGGAATCGGTGTTCATCGGGGGGATGTTCGTGGCCATCGGGCCGGACTACGCGACACTCGCGCGACGACGTGGCGACCTCGCGGAGGCCGACCGCGCCGAGCGGCAGATCGCCACGATGCGTGCGGCCGTGCTGGAGCATGGCTGGGACGGCGACTGGTTCCTGCGGGCCTACGACGCGCTCGGTGGCAAGGTGGGCTCGCACGAGAACGTGGGCGGCCAGATCTGGATCGAGCCCCAGGGCTACTGCGTCATGGCCGGCATCGGGCTCGAGGATGGCAAGGCGCTCCGCGCTCTCGATGCCACCCACGAGCGACTCGGCACGCCCCATGGCATCGTGCTCCTCCATCCCGCATACCGGGAGTACCACCTGGAGCTGGGAGAGGTGTCCACGTACCCGCCCGGCTACAAGGAGAATGGTGGCGTCTTCTGCCACAACAACCCCTGGATCATCATCGCCGAGACGATGGTGGGCCGAGCCGAGCTGGCCTGGGACTCGTACAAGCGCATCAGTCCCGCCTATCGTGAGGCCATCTCCGAGGTCCATCGCCAGGAGCCGTACGTCTACGCCCAGATGATCGCGGGCAAGGAGGCGGTGCGCCATGGCGAGGCCAAGAATTCGTGGCTGACGGGTACGGCCTCGTGGAACTTCGTGGCCGTCTCGCAATACCTGCTGGGCATCCGGCCCGACTACGACGGCCTCGTGGTGGACCCCTGTGTCGGGCGTGAGATCGGTGAGTTCGTGGTCCGTCGCCGGATCCGTGGCGCCGAGTACGTCATCACGGTGCGCAACACCGGTGGCCGTGGCGCACGCCTGACGGTCGATGGCGTCGCGATCGAGGGCAACCTGGTGTCCTATGCACCGCCCGGGGCCACGGTCCAGGTGACCGCGAGCGTCTGAGGGCCGTCGCTCGGAGAGCGCTCGGCGGGACCGCCTCCGCCCAAGGCGGCTGCCGGGCGCTGGACGCACAACGACCGGCCCCTGGGCGGGCCGGTCGTTGGCTGCGTCGTCCGCGACGAGGTCGCGGTGATGAGTGCTGGGCGGTCAGTTGCCCTTGGGCATGGCTGCGACCGCACGGATGGAGGTGGCCTGCGGCTGCTGGCGCACCGCGAGGCGGCGCATCCGAAGCGCGAGGTAGTACTCCATCACCTGGCGTACCTGGGGCTCGCTGAGCATGTCGTCCGCACGAAGCGCGTACTCGACGCGTGCCGTGGGATGGCTGGTGCCTGCGGCCATGACGCCGAAGTAGCCGGGGGTATCGCTCTCGTCACGCAGCTCGCGGAGTCCGCGAGCGAGCTTGGTGGCGGTCCCCAGGGAGGGGGTCCGATCGCCTCGGACCAGGCGCGAGATCGTCGAGTGGTCCACACCCGACTGCTGCGCGAGCTGCCGCTGGGACATCTTCTTGGCCTTCAACTGTGCGCGAAGCCAATCGTTGAAGGCTCTTCCGTTCTGGACGCTCATGGGTCTCCGACTGACAGGACACTTCACGACGGATGGGCACGATCCGCCGTCGCGACCCGCTCATCGGGGGTGACGGCTAGGCCATCATCCCGGCGCACGGTGGTGCCCGAAATGGGTGAGAGGTACCGGTCGGTCCGGGCCGAGTGGTGTAGCGGATACGGCGGGTCCGGTCGTCAGCGGTGGGGCAGGGTGGGGACCGGGCGGTGTGCGCGCGCGCACCACCCCGGTCCTGATGCGTGCGGGGCTGCCGGTGGCCTCACGTCCGGTCGCTGCGCGCCAGGAACGCTTCCGGGGGCAGGGTCTCGAGCGCACCACCCGCGAGCAGGCGCCGGACGCGGGACATGTTCACGGCATCCCAGCCCGACTCCATGCCCGGAGTCTCGAGGATCACCGGCACCCCGGCCAGGCGGGGGTGCCGGACCAGATGTCCCAAACCCACCTCGCCGATGGCGCCGGCCCCGATGTGCTCATGGCGGTCGAGGCGGGAGGCTCGGCGGACACGCGAATCGTTGAGATGTATCATGGCCAGGCCACCGGGACCCAACCGGGCATCGACGGTATCCAGCAGCTCGTCGATGCCGGCCGGCTCGTCGAGGCGATAGCCGGCACCCCACAGGTGCGCGGTGTCGAGACAGATGCCCAGGCGCGTCCGGTCGGCCCCCTGTCGTTCCGCGGCGTCGAGGATGGCGCCCAGCTCCTCGATGGTGACACCCACGCCACCGCCCTGTCCCGCGGAGTCCTCCAGGACCAGCATCGGCTCGCGGCCGTCGGCTGGCCGCCTGCCGAGGATGTGGGCGAGCGCCTCGCCGACGCGCTCGATGCCGGCGTCGATGCCGCTGCCCTTGTGCGATCCGATATGCACGTTGAGGGCGGTGGCGCCGAAGGCACGTGCCGTATCCAGCTCGCGGTCCACGCGCAGTACGCTGCGCTCGAACGCGGTCGGATCGGGCGCGGCCAGGTTGACGAGATACGAGGCATGCACGAGCAGCCCGATGCTCGCAGCAGCGAGGTCCACCCGGAAGTCTTCGAGCCCGGGGTGCGGCTCGCTCCGCGGCTCCCAGGCGGTGGGGTTGTCCGTGAACACCTGGATGACGCTCGCCCCGACCCGCCGGGCCTGCTCCATCACACGCCCGAGCCCGGGTCGGATGGGCACGTGGGGACCGATGAGCCGACCATCGAGCTCGGCGCGAGCCTGAGTCGCCGTGATGTCCACGGCGGGGGCGGTCCGGGCAGGATCCGACGTGGTGGCAGGCACCCGACGATGGTAGATGGCAGCGCGGCTCGCCTCCTGCGACCATGAAGCTCATCATGTCCGCCCATCGTCCGGCAGCCGACGACGCGAGCCGTTCCCGACACAGCTACCGCGACAAGGTCCTCCACGCATTCATCGTCGACGGTCGCCTGACGTCGATCCCCGCCCGGGAGCGGAAGCGCCAGGTCATCCTGCGGTACCTGGTGTCGACCGATCTCGAGGAGGGTCGGGACTACCCGGAGCGCGACATCGACCAGCGACTGGCGCTCCGCCATCGGGACGTGGCGGCGCTCCGACGGTATCTCGTGGACAGCCACTACCTGGAGCGTTCGGCGGGCATCTACCGTCGACGCCCAACGACCGATTGGCCGGTCGATCAGGACGACACGGCAGCCGCCGCCGATGCTCCGCCCGACGAAGACGCCTCACCCAGCGGCAGTGGTCAGGCGCGCGCGGCCAGCCCCGAGGAGTAGGACCCCGCGACCGTCGGCTCGATGAGGCCATAGTCGCCGTCGCGACGCCGGTAGAGGACGGCCGTACGCTCGTTCTCGGCGTTCACGAACACGAAGAAGTCGTGGCCCAGCTCCTCCATCCGGGCCACGGCGTCCTCCTCGAACATCGGCTCGATGGCGAACCGCTTCGTCTTCACCACCCGAGGTCCGACACGCTCAAGGTCGACGACGACCCCCTCGCCCGCGCCCAGGCCGGGGATGTCATCGGAACGCCGATCCTTGGCCCGGTCACGGCGCTCCTTGAGGTCGACGACCTGCCGTTCCAGGCGGTCGATGACCTGGTCCGCCGCCGCCCGGTGCGTGGCGGCGCGGCCGACCGCCCGAACGGGGCGGCCATCGACGACGAGCATCACCTCCACGATGGCGGCCTGCGCCTGGTCCCGGTGCTGCTCCCGCGAGAGCTCGACGGACGCCTCGCTCCGGTCGTCGAGCAACCGCTCGAGACGCGTCATCTTGCGTTCCATGTACTCCCGGTCGTCGTCCGGGACGTCCAGGTTCCTGCCCTTGATCACGGTGCGCATGGGATCCCCTCAGGTGCGGTGACCCGATTCTACGCGCGTGGTCAGCGTTCCCTCGCCACGGTCAGCGCCGACACCGCACGAGCGCCGCCCTCGAGCAGCGCGGCCGCGCACTCCGACAGCGTCGCACCTGTCGTGGACACGTCATCGACGAGGATGACCCATCGCCCGTGCATGCCACCGGCGGACGCGGAGCGCGCGGTGAACGCGCCGCCCAGGTTGCGTGCCCGCTCTCCGCGGCCGAGCGAGTGCTGCGCGGTCGTCCGATGCCGCCGCTCCAGGGTGGCCGCCACGGGCAATCCCAGCCGTCGTCCGCACACCCGCGCGAGGTCTTCCGCCTGGTCGAAGCCCCGCTCCCTCCGCCGCGATGCGTGGACCGGCACCGGGACCAGCAGGTCGCCACCCCGTCCGGCCCGTTCCCAGCGGGCAGCGAGCGCAGCACCCAGCGGTTCAGCGAGGCGGCGCTCGCCCCGGTACTTCAGGGCGTGGATAGCGGCCCGGACCGGCCCCGTGAAGGCGGCACACCACTCCTGCTGGACCAGGCGCGGCGGCAGGGGCGCGCCGAGGCCCACCGGGACGCCGGGAGGTTCCGCCAGCCGCCGGTGGAGCGGCCTGCCGCAGGGCTCGCAGAGCGGCATGCCTTCCCGTCCACAGCCAGCACACGTGGGTGGCAACAGCAGGTCCAGCACGGCGCGCATGGCCGTATCATCGAGGGCGCCTCGTATCGCGCCGTTATCATCCCCGGCGATGGGGAGCGACGACCTGGCCCGACTACCGGCGGGGGAGTCGACCATGGTCGATCGCCGGGCGGGTATCGTCCGGCTCGTCGCCTTCGCGTTGGCCATCCTGGGCCTCCTGTTGTTCCTGTTCTCGTTGACGACGTTCGTGGGGTCGACGGGATGGGGCTTCGACTTCCAGGCGTACCTGGCCGCTGCCCAGCGCCTGGCTCGCGGTGATCCGATCTACCAGCAGTACTCCCTTGACGGACCGTTCCGCCCGGGACCGTTCGGGCTATACCTCTACTCGCCGCCGTTCGCCGTGGCGACCCTGCCCTTCACGCTGCTGTCGCTCCAGGCGGCCGAGACCACGTGGTACCTGCTGCGCATCGCGCTGCTCGTCGTCGCCTGTGCGGCGATGCCCGTACGACCCACGATCCGCTGCCTCATCCTCGCGGTGGCCGCCGTGACGTCGCCAGTGCTCATCGACATGAACCTGGGCAACGTCAGCGTGCTCGTGACGGCGATCCTGGCCATCGTTTGGCGGGGCCTCGACCGACCACTCGGCTCCATCGCCCTGGCCCTGGACATGACCATCCGGCCGACCCTCGGCCTGGTGATGGTCTGGTACCTGCTGCGCCGCCGCTGGTGGCCGGTCGTCTGGACCGTCGCGGCCGGCATCATCATCGTCGTGGCGACGCTGCCCATCGTCGGCATCCGCGGGTATACCGACTTCCTGACGGTACTGCGGAACCTGACGGAGGTCACGGGCCAGGCCAACAACCTGGACCTGGGGTCCACGGTCGCGCGCCTGGGGGCGGGGGCGCTGGGGGCATCGATCGCGCTCTACGGCGGCTACGTCCTGGCCATCGGTGCGATGCTCGTCAGTCTGCGCTACGACCGGGATACCAGCTTCATGGTCACGATCGGCGCAACCCTGCTCCTGGCGCCGCTGCTCTGGGACCACTACCTCGCGGCGCTGCTCCTGCCCGCGGCCTTCCTCGCGCAGCGGGGGAAGACCTGGGGTCTGGCGCTGCCGCTGCTGGCGTGGCTGCCACCCTTCGCGCTGCCGATCCTCGCCGTGGCGGGCACGCTCGTGCCGTTCCTGGTACGTCAGCCGCGGGAACGGGACGTGCCGCCCGCCTCGAACCTGACCCTGGCCGATCCCGACGCGTCCGGTGGGCGCGATCGATCAGGCACCCGTGGCGGCCGCCACGGGTGCCTGAGGTCGGACCGGATGGCGCGGCTGGAGGCTCCGATACCGCGGTGCCCGGGACTCAGGCGCTCGTGGGTGACTCGAAGCGGATGACGTCGCCTGGTTCCAGCCCGACGCGTGCGATGGTCCCGGCCGGCAGCTCCAGGACGCCGGTCGCACCCCGGACGGGCATCACCAGGCCGCGCCACGCCGGCAAGTCGGCACGGATGGACACCACTCGCCGATCGCCGTTCGCATCCGGTCCGTCGACGAACAGGGCATCGATGGGGAAGCGCATGAACAGCATGTGGATGCTGTTGACCGACAGGTAGAGACCTGACTCGGCGTCGAGCGAAGGCGCCCCCATGAGCCCTCGGAAGCGAGCCCAGAAGCTCGTGGCCAGCTGGACGCGACCTGCCACTGGCGCGCCGGACGCAGCCCGGACAGCGATGGTGCCGTCGCGTGCGCCCGCCAGGTCGGCAGCGCCGGTCATCTCAGACCTTGCCGCCCAGGTTGACCATGATGCTGATGATGGCAGGTCCGAGGATGACGATGAAGATCGATGGGAAGATGCAGCCGACGAGCGGGAACAGCATCTTGATGGGTGCCTTGGCGGCCTGCTCCTCGGCTCGCTGACGACGCTCGATGCGCAGCTGCTCCGACTGGATCTGGAGCACCTTGCTGATGGACACGCCCAGTGTCTCGGCCTGGATGATGGCGCCGATGAAGCTCGTGAGTGCCGGGACCTGGGTGCGGGCGACGATGTCACGTAGCGCGTCCCTGCGGCTCTTGCCCACCCGGATCTCGGCGAGCGCCCGCTGGAACTCGTCGATGAGCGGACCGGACATCTTCTCCACGACCTTGGCCAGCGCGGCGTCGAAGCCGAGACCGGCGCGGACCGAGATGGTCAGCAGGTCGAGGGCGTCCGGGATGTTGAGCAGGATGGCCTTGCGGCGCTTCTTGATGCGTCGGCTCAGCCACATCTCCGGGGCGATGAAGCCGATGCCGGCTCCGGCGACGGCGAGCATCATGCCCATGGGCAGGTTGCGGCCGATGAGGCCCACGAGCAGGAAGCCCAACCCAGCGATGGCGCCCGCCACGACGACCTTGAGACCAAGGAAGTCCACCGTGCGCATGTCGTAGGGATTGCCGGCCATGGCCAACCGGGACTCGGTGCCCTTGGCCTTCTTGGGGCTCGTGAAGCGGCGGCCGACGCCCGACAGGCGCAGCGCCAGGGGCCGGATGGAGCGGTCGAAGAACGGCTGCTGGAGCTCCAGCTCCTCGAGCGTCTTGGCCTGCATCGTGCCCAGCTGTGAGAGCCGTGCCTGGACGGGGTCCGCACCCCGTCGACCGACGAGCGCGAACATGATGAGCAGCACGCTGCAGGCGGCCAGGGCGGCAAGGATCAAGGTCATGTTCATCGATCTAGACCTCGATGTTGACGATGCGGCGGATGAACAGGAATCCCATGCCCATCATCAGGCCGCCGAGGGCCAGGAGGACCACACCCAGCGGCAGCCCGAAGGCCTCGGGTGGCTTCTCGAACATGGGGCCCACGAACTGGGGCGCGATGACCGAGATGATGAGCAGCAGGCCGATGGGCAGGAAGCCGACGACGTAGCCCGACATGCGTCCCTGGGCGGTGAGGGTCCGGATCTCGCCCTTGATGCGCACGCGCTCGCGGATGGTGAACGCGATGGAGTCGAGGATCTCGGCGAGGTTGCCACCCACCTGGTGCTGGATGTTGATGGCCGTGATCATCAGCTCCAGGTCATCGGAGCGGACGCGGCGGCCCATGTTGTTGAGCGCCTGCTCGAAAGGCAACCCCAGGTTCACCTCGCGGATGACACGATTGAACTCGGTGGAGATGGGCGGTTGCGTCTCGCGAACCACCATCTCGATCGACTGGAGGAATGACGAGCCGGCCCGGAGCGAGTTGGCGATGAGCGTGATGGTGTCGGCCAGACGGCTGTTGAACGCCTTGAGCCGCTGGCTCTTGCGACGGTTGAGCCAGAACCGTGGCAGCCACCAGCCCAGGACCCCGGCAGCGACCCACGCGAATGGGTTGCCCAGTGAGGGCATGATGGTCGCACCGAGCAGGAACGTGACCGCGGGCAGGCCGATGATGGCGCCCACCCGGATGGCCAGGAACTCGGATGGCTTGAGCACCAGGTCGGCACGCGCGAGCTCGCGGGCCAGGTTGGCACCCCAGTCACGACGCTCGACGATCTTGTTGAGGTCGAGGAGGGCGCGTGAGCCAGCGAGCTGCTCCAGCAGGTTCTGCTGCTCCTTGCGCTTCTCTTCGGTCTTCTCGGTCGTGGCACCGGAGGAGGCGTACCGCTCGAGGCGATCCTGGACCTCGTCGCGCCGAGCGCCGAACAGACCCCAGAAGATGAGCAGGATGGCGCCGGCACCGATGAGGGCGGCGACGAGGACGACGGGGCTCATGGCGACTAGTACCGGAAGCCGAACAGGCCGGGCGGCAGGCTGATGCCCTGCTGCTCGAACTTCTCGGCGAACTTGGGTCGGATACCGGTCGGCTTGAGGCGGCCCTGGATCTTGCCGTCCACGACACCGGTCTGCTCGAACGTGAACACGTCCTGCATCACGATGACGTCACCTTCCATGCCCTGGACCTCGGTGATGTTGGTGATCTTGCGCTGACCATCCTTGAGCCGGTTCTGGTGGACGATGAGGTCCACGGCTGAGGAGACCTGCTCACGGATCGCCCGCAGGGGCAGCTCCACGCCAGCCATGAGCACCATGGTCTCAAGGCGGGAGAGCATGTCGCGGGGGGTGTTCGCATGGCCCGTCGACATCGAGCCGTCGTGGCCGGTGTTCATGGCCTGGAGCATGTCCAGCGCCTCGCCGCCGCGGCACTCCCCGACGATGATCCGGTCGGGCCGCATGCGCAGCGAGTTGCGCACCAGCTCCCGGATGGGGATGGCGCCCTTGCCTTCGATGTTGGGTGGTCGCGACTCGAGCGTGATGACGTGCTCCTGGCGGAGCTGCAGCTCGGCCGCGTCCTCGATGGTCACGATCCGCTCGTCGCTCGGGATGAACGAGGAGAGGATATTGAGCATCGTGGTCTTGCCCGAGCCGGTGCCACCGGCCACGAAGATGTTGAGGCGCGCCTCGACACAGGCCTTGAGGAAGTCGAACATCTCTGGCGTGGCGGTGCCGAACCGGATGAGGTCGTCCACCGTGAACGGGGACGCGGCGAACTTCCGGACGGTGATGACCGGGCCGACGAGGCTGATGGGCGGGATGACGGCGTTGACGCGCGACCCATCCACGAGGCGGGCGTCGACCATCGGGCTCGACTCATCCACGCGCCGACCGATGGGCGCGATGATGCGGTCGATGATGCGCATGACGTGGTCGTCGTTCTGGAACGTGACGTTCGTCAGCTCCAGCTTGCCGGCACGCTCGATGTAGACCTGGCGCGGGCCGTTGACCATGACTTCGGTGACGCTCTCGTCCCGCAGCAGGGGCTCGAGCGGACCGAGACCGATGATCTCGTCGGTGATCTGCTCCAGCATCCGGACCCGCTCGGCGCGGGTGAGGGCGAGCCCTTCCTCTTCGACGACCTTGCCGAAGATCTCCTCGATCTGTCGCCGGACCTCGATCTGGTTGGCGAGGTCGAGCTTCGGGTCGAGGTCCTGGATGACCCGCTGCTGGATGCGGAACTTGGTATCCCGGAACGACTCGCGCACCGGCACCTGGGACAGCATCCGGCTGGGCGGCACGGGCGGCATGGGGCCCTGAGGTCCACCAGGACCCTGGGGCTGGACGCCGCTGGGCTGGCCCGGCGGGACTGGGAGCGCTCCATCAGCGCCCGGACGAGCGCTCTCGATGCGCCTCAACAGGGACATCGGGTCATCTCCCCTGGTACGGGCTGCGACGGCGGTCGGTCATCGTCAGCGCCATGCGAACAGCTTGCGCGGGGCCTGGGCCCGCTCCGGTGCCGCTACCACCGCGGCGTCACCAGCGATGGCCCGAGCGATGGTCAGCACGTCTTGGCTGACCTGGGCCTGCTTGTTGCTCCACACGAACGGCACACCCCGGTTGAGGGCGTAGACCACGGTCCGACCATCGGACACGACCGTGTGGTCGACCTTGCGGCCGATGGAGTTCTCGACATCCGCGATGCGGATGCCATACGCGGAGTCCGCCCGGTTGAGCACCAGTCGGAGCTTCTCGCTGCCGTATCCCAGCTGGTCTGCGACCTCCAGGAACAGGCGGATGTTCTTGATGTTGGTGATCTCGAGCGTCAGCAGCCCGAGCACCAGGTCCGACATGTCCAGGAGCGCGAGGGTCGAGTCCTGGAACAGCGGCCAGCAGTCGACCACGACAAGGTCGTGGGTCGCGCGCAGCCGGTCGATGATGCGACGGATGTGCTCGACCGTGACCAGCTCGGCCATCTCCGGGCTGGGGGGCGCGAGGAGCACCCGGATACCCGTGCTGTGGCTGATGAGGGCCGAGTCGATGACCTCGTTGCCGCCCTCGGCGTCACCGAGGATGTCCACGATGGACTTGTTGCGCGGATTGAGGTTGAGCAGCACCCCCACGTCGCCGAACTGGAAGCTGGCGTCCATGAGTGCGACCGAACGTCCCATGTCGGAGGCCATGGCTACCGCCAGGTTGACGGCCAGCGTCGTTCGCCCGACCCCGCCCTTGGGCGAGAAGAGGGTGATGACACGGCCTGCCTCGCGAGCGACCGGGATGGCCACCGCGTTGTTGGCGGGAGGCTGGGCAGCGAAGCGGCCGATCTTATCGCGTTCCCGGGCGTGAACGCCCCGGATCGCGGCGCACAGCTCGTCGGAGCTGAACGGCTTGACCAGGAACTCGCGAGCACCGGCGAGCATGGAGCGGCGGAGGTAGTCCGCCTCTCCCTGGACGCTCATCATCACCACCGAGGTGGCTGGCACCGTCCGACCGAGCTCTTCGGTCGTGGCGATGCCGTCCATGCCCGGCATGTTGATGTCCATGAGGACCACGTCTGGCGACAGCCTGGTCGCGGCCTCGATCGCCTCCGGGCCCGAGGCCGCGACAGCGACGACCTCGATGTCGGTCTCGAACGAGAGCAGCTTGGCGAGGTGCTCACGTGTCTCGGGGATGTCGTCGACGACGATCACCCTGATCGACTCACCCACGCCACGGCCTCCTGACGGTCATCACGGTGCTCGGTCCTTCGATGATCAGGGCAGCTTGGTGATGATCACGCGCGGCGGCAGCACACCCCAGCGGTCCACCAGCTCACGGAGCGTGATGCCCGTGGTCTGGATGTCCGCGGCGGCGCTGTCAGCAGGAGCGCGCAGGAGCAGATATAGATTGCCGTCGAGCTGCGCGAAGCGGACCGCCTCGGCCTGCTCGGGCGTGACGCTCAGGATGGCGATGAACGCGCCGGTGGTGGGCTGGCCGGAGTTGTCCGTGCCCGTTCCATCGGCGGACGGCAGCAGCGTGCCCAGGACCTGGACGTTCTGCACCAGGACCTTGATGGTGGTGTTGTTCAGCCAGTCGTCCAGGATCTTCGTCGCGGGCAGGCCGCTCTCGTCCCGGAACTCGCCCACGACGGGCGCCTTGTTGGGGTCCGGCTGGTCCGTGATGGCGAGCATCACGTCCACGAAGTCTCCGGCCTGGATGAGCGAGCCGACGCCGGACAAGGAGTCAACGGGGACGGCCATCGCACGCTGACCAGGCTTGAGGCCGGAGGTGACGTCGATGGCGCTCACCGATCCGGTCTGGAAGTCAGCGGACGTGAAGGCGGAGCCCGCGCGGACGGTGTGTCGCACGACGAGGCCCACGAGCTGTGCCGGATCACGGAAGGTGTCGATCGCATCCGCGGTGGGCATGTCGATCGTGGTCAGCTCCTCAGCGGTCAGGGCTGAGCCCAGCGGCACATCCTGCAAGGCAGTGACCACCGAGACGGTCTGGGGCGCGGCCGGCTCGGATGAGCCGGACTTCGAGCCGAACATCAGGACGCCGCCGAAGGCCACCACGGCCAGCAGGACGCCCAACAGGAGCATCAGGCGGTTCGAGCGCTTCAAGTGATGGTCTCCACAATGCGGTGACAGGCGAGGCGACTGTATGAAGCCGGCGCCGATCGGACGAGATGACGAAAGGGCTATGACTGATAGGACGGTGTGGACCGGACCGGACCGTTGGTGCTGGGACCCTGCGGGTGCGGTGCGGGTCGGTCCGGACGGGGTGCCGGAGGGAAAGAAGTAGGGCGGAGCTCCCGGGGGAGCGCCGCCCTACGGTTTCGCAGGCTTGGAACGTCGAGGAGCTAGATGCTCGTGCCGACGTTGCTCATGATGGTGTTGATCTGGCCACCCAGGAAGATCACGGCGCCGATGACGACGATCGCGATAAGGGCCAGGATGAGTGCGTACTCGGCCAGACCCTGTCCCTCCTCGTCGCGGCGGACGGCGGCCGACAGCCAAGTGATGAGAGCTGCCATGTGTAGGTACCTCCTTTCCCGTGAAGTTCGTCGTTGAGGACGATGGCCGCACTGTGGTCCACGGGACGAGGGTGTCGATATGGGACAAGGGTACCGATCTGCGGCCATCCATCCGGGTCTGTCCGTGAGGCTCCAGGGCAGGACCTCTGCCGACCTGCGCATCGGTTGCGCTCCCGCCCCGGCCGTGGCCCACTCGCCGGATGCCGAGCCGCCGACCCGCCCGCATGGCCCGGACATGGAAGGACGCCGGCGCTGCCGCCGGCGTCCCCCATGCGATCGGAGCGGTTTCTCCGTCAGATCGATGTGCCCAGGTTCGAGAACATGGTGTTCATGCTCTGGCCGAGGAACATCACCGCTCCGATCGCGATCAACGCGATCAGGCCGAGGATCAAGGCGTATTCCGCCAGACCCTGTCCCTTCTCGCCGCGGCGCGACACATCGTCGCTCCGCTGATCGGTGACCTGGAACATGATCGCCTCCAGGATGAATGCGTCCACATGTCGGACGTGACAGGACCGTAGAGGCGCCTGGACGTTCAAGGTATGGGAAAGGGGTCCCTCCCCCCCGGGACCGATGGGTGACGCGGGCGCCCGTTACAGTCCGATCGTGGCCCATGGGCAACACCGCACCCCACGGTGGAGCAGGCTCGGCCGATCAGCCGCTGATGGCGACGCTCAACTCCACGGTCATGCCGTCGTCGCTGACCGAGAGCCCGACGCTCATGACCCGGGCGCGCTCGGCGAGGTCAGCGAGCAGGTCGGGCGCCAGCGAATGCGCCTCCGTGAACACTTGTCGCTCGCCGGCGCGGTTCTGCTCGATCATCTCGCGCAGGGCCGGTGGCAGGTCGTCGCGATCGCGCGTGACCGGCGGTGGCGGCGGTGGGGCAGATGCCCGGGGATCACGCAGCCAGGCCGCGCGGACCGCCACGCTCAGCTGCTGTGGTCCCCACTCCATGCGCACCGCGACCCGTGACGGTCGAAGCGCCAGGTAGCCATTGATGGTGTCATCGATGAGCCGGAACAGGCCGCTCTCCGCGTCCTGGGCGAGTCGTCGTTCGGTGCCCTGGGAGTCGAGGTCGATCTCGACGCCCGCGCGGCGACCACGATCGACAGCGGTTCGTCGCAGCGTGGGCACCAGGCCCAGGTCGTCGAGGACCATCGGCCGGACGTCGAAGATGAACTCCTTGGTGGCATCCAGAGCGTGCTCCACCATCGCCCGCAATTGACCCAGCTCGCCGTGGGTGCGACCATCCCCGCGACTCGCGAGCCGGAGCACGATCTCCGCCTGGAGCGCGATGTTGGCGAGGCTCTGGGCTGGACCATCGTGCATCTGGCGGGCGATCTCCCGGCGCAACTCCTCCTGGGCTCGCAAGAGGACGCTCGGGTCCGTGGCATCGCTGGTAGGTGGTGCCGCCCGCACCACGAGCGCTCGCGCCAGCGATCCGGATGTACCCCCAGCCGCGCCCGAGCCGGTGACGCTGCGTACGGTCGCCAGATCCGCGTCCAGCTGCGCGAGGCGGTCCCGGTATCGGGCGAGCGTCCGGTGCTTACCTTCCAGCAATTGCTGCTGGGCCTCGAACAGGGTGGCGCGCCGGCTCTGCGTGAGCAGCTGCTGGCGTGCATCACGGACCTCGGCGGGGTCGGCGCGTGGGTCGCGCTCGAGCGAGGCGACACGCTCCTCGCTCCTCACCCGCCGTTCCTCGTGGCGCTCCGCCTCGGCGGCTGCCTGGCGCGCCAGCAGATCGATCTCATCGACCTCGCGGGCCAGCGCCGCCAGGTCCTCCTCGATGCCCGATCGGATGGCCTCGATGGCGGCATGGATGGCCCGGTCCGTTGCGACCGGCTCGGCCCGGGCCGGCGCGCCGGGGAACTGCTCGGCGGCGGCGGGCGGCGCATCCATGGACCCCTCGGCGCCCACGTGCCAGGCCGTACCGGTCTCACCGGCGTCCATGGTCAATCCTCGGGGATCCTGATCCAGCCCTGCTTCATGGCATAGACGACCGCCTGGGTCCGGTCGTTCACCGAGAGCTTGCGCAGGATCGAGCTCATGTGATTCTTGACGGTCTGCTCGCTGATCGACAGCGCGTACGCGACCTGCTTGTTGGTCATGCCCTTGGCGATGTTGTCGAGGATCTCGACCTCGCGAGGCGAGAGGGGCGCGAAGATGGGGGCTGCTTCCTGCCCGTACACCGCGAGCTCTCGGAACTCCTTCAGCACGCGGCTGGCCACGGCGGGTCGCGCGAAGACCTTATCGTTGATGAGGTACTCGCCGTTGTTGACGCGCCGGATGATGGCGACGAGATCATCCGGTCCGATGTCCTTGAGGATGAATGCCGCAGCGCCGGCCTTGATGGCGTCGAACAGCAGATCCTCGTCCTCGGCGACGGCGAGCGTGATGATGCCGGCGCTCGGGACCTCGCGCTTGATGCGCTGCGTCGTCTCGATGCCGCCGGGCGCCGCGATGGACAGATCGAGGAGCACGATGTCCGGGTCGTGCTGCTCTGCGGCATCGAAGGCCGACCGGGGGTCGTCCGCCTCTGCCACGATATCGAAGTCCGGCTCCTGCTCCAGGATCTGGCGCATGCCCAACCGGAACAGGGCGTGGTCATCGACCAGGACGATCCTGACCCGCTGATCGGGGTTGCGGCGGTCGGGACCTCCGCGACGCCGATCCGAGCCCGTATAGCCGATCACCATGACTGCCGACTCCTCTCGCGTGGGTCGAGCCTCAGGCGGACAGTGGTGCCCGCTGCTGCCTCGGAAACGATCTCCAGCCAGCCGCCCACGAGCTGGGCGCGTTCGCGCATGAATTGCAGACCGAAATGGCGCCGCCCGGTCTGCTCGGCGGCCTCGTCGATCGAGAACCCTCGCCCGTCATCCTGAACCTCCAGCACCCACCAGGTGTGGCCGGATGGTTCCGAATGTGCCTCGAGACGGGTGATGAGTCGCACCTGCGCCGCGCCCGAGTGCTTGCGCACGTTACGGAGCGCTTCGAGGGCCACCCGCAGCGCAGCGGTCCGTGCCGGGACATCGAGCATGCCTTCGGGTGCCGTCAGCTCCACATCCACCGTGATGCCGGTCTCGTCGCGGAGCTGGTTCGCGGCGTCCGTGAGCACGGATGCCAGGTCACCCGGATCCTGGAGGGCGGGTCGCAACTGGCGGATGAAGTCCCGCAAGCGCTCGGTCTCGCGTTCCAGCATCGTACCCAGTGCCGCGAGCTCCCCATCGACCTGAGCCGGGTCGGAGCGCATCGCCCGTTCCACGATCCGCACCCGGAAGACGGCGTTGGACAGCGTCTGGGCCGGTCCGTCGTGGAGCTCCTCGGCGAGCCGGGTGCGCTCCTGCTCCTGCGCCTCGAGCACCAGGCGTGCCTCCACGAGATTCGACGGTCGCTCGATCTGTGACTCGTCCGCCGAAGCGCGTGCGCTTGACGACCACTCGCCCCCCTGGCCACGCTCCAGGAAACGCCAGCCGTCCTCGAGGTCCCGGGTGATGACCTCCAGCCGGCCAAGCAGCTGGCCGGCTCTTGCCGTGTCCATCGCCTGCTGGTCGCGATCGGCATCCTGGGCGTTGCCCGAACCGGCCACCGCCGGCCGACGTGCTTCGTGCAACTCGTCCGCGTAGAGCTCACGCAGGCGCTCGGTGAGCGCGCGCAGGCGGTTGGCGCTCTGGGTCAGGGCTTGTTGGGCCTCCGCGTACAGGGCGTCAACGTCGGCGCGGCGGTCACCCCGGATGCCGGTCTCCATCGTGGGCCGAGTATAGGGGCTGGTGCGGGCGGCCCCACCGAGTTCGGTCACGGGGAGACGCACGTGGGGTCGAGCCGGAACAACCATGCCGGGTCCTCCGCGAGGCCGATCTGCTGCGGATCATCGGCCAGGCAGGTCGGGCCGCTCGGCGAGAGCAGCGCATCCGGGTAGCGGCCGACGTCATCAAGCTCCACGAGCAGGCGGACACCGGTGTCGCGTGCCAGCTCGCCGAGCGTGGTCGGAGGGTCATCGGGCAGCACCATCACGGGTCGAGCGAGCAGCCACGCGAGGGACATCGGATGATCGCTGATGAGCAGCGAGCTCGGATCGTCGACGGTCGTCCGGAGCGCGAACCGGACCGCCTCGATGCGTCGCTCCATGGTGGCTGCGCTGTCGGCCACCGACGCCAGCTGCACGACAGCGACCGGGATGGCGAGCGCGAGCAGCGCGACAGGTCCGACGATGACGTTGACCTTGGGCCAGTGCCGCTTCTGCGAGACGCGGACCATCCCGGCATCGACACCCAGGACGCTGGCCACGATGCAGCCCAGGAGCAGCGGTCCGCTGGCGTGCAGGAAGGTACCCCAGAGGGTCGCGACCGGGAACAGAAAGGCGGTCGCCAGGAAGGTGAGGGTGCCGCTGAGGAGGAGCACGACCAGCGCGCTGGGCCGCCGGAGCGACGGCCGACGGCGGAGCAGGATGGCAGACACGATGCCCACGAGGCCGACCGGGAAGGCGCCGATCAGGATGGTGTCGGTGAGCTGGGTACCCATCGCTCGCACGGGAGCCGCCGCGATCGCGCCCATCCCCTGGGCCAGCCAGGCGGAGAACGTCGGTCGATCATGGATGGAGAAGATCTGCTCATTGCGCAGTAGGAACATGTTCTCGAGCGCCTGGGCCGTGGCGGAGCCACCGAACGTGGCCTGCTGCCGGATGAGCCAGGGCACGACGACCAGCAGTCCTCCCAGGACGATGGGGCCGAGCAGCGCCAGGGACGCCCGGAGACGGGCGCCCACCGGCACGCGTCGCAGGGAAACGATCGACAGCGCCAGGAACGTGAGGCCCAACCAGACGACCTCCTGACGGGCGAGATAGGTGAGTCCGAGCACGATGCCCAGGATCAGGCCCGCCCGCCAGCCGGGGAGCTCGGCGCGCAGCAGCATCCGGGAGATGAGCAGAGCCGCGATCACGGCGAGGACGGTGAACGGCATCGCGGAGTCGGGTGCCGCGGTGGCCACGAGCCAGGGACCGAGCACCGCGGCGAGGAGCCCGGCGGTGATGGACATGGCGCGCGCCCGTCGCTCGTCGATGCCATCGAGCCGGGCAGCCTCGGAGGCGACGGCCCAGGCGAGGGGCGCCAGGAGCGCGCCGAGGATGGCGCCGCCGAGCTGGCCGGCCGTCGTGCTCGTGCCCGCCACGAGCATCGAAATCGCCGCGATCACGCTGGCGAGCGGCAGCCACAGGTCGAAGGCCGGTCGGGGCAACGTCAACGGCGGGCTGGCATAGCTCCAGAGCACGTCCGTCGTGAGGCCATGGCCCTGGGCCAGATTGCGCGCTACATCGAGGTAGTAGAAGCTGCCCTCGGTCGGCGGAAACTCGATCCATGCGATGGTCAGCAGTCGGACCCCGACCGCGATCAGGAGCAGCACGACGGGGATGAGCAGCGAAGACCTGCTCTTCATGGCGTGCACCGGTCATCGGCGGGCGTGAGGCAGACGGCGTAGAGCGCGGCTCTCGGATGTGCCGGATCCTTCGGGTCGGGGACCACCGTCACCGGCGCCGACAGCCAGTCCGGGCGGATCTCACCCGAGAGCACGGGAGTCAGGGGGAGGGTGCTGAAGGCGCGCTCCAGGATGAGCCACCTGACCTCATAGCGGCGGAGGGCGTCCTCGACGACCGGCAGCGGGTCCTCCGGGGTCACGATGGCCGGATGCCCGGTGAGGTACCAGAGGCCTCCCGAGTCGGGGGTCATGACCCGGTCGCTGGGCGGCGCATCCGCGAGTGACGCGGCAACGGCGCGCGTCACGTCCTGGTAGTCCCGCCAGTTGCGCGCGGTCATCACGGTCGAGACGATCCCGACGACCAGCACCACGGTCACCGTCATGACCGTGAATACCTTGGTGGCGCGCGCGGCATCCCAGCTCGGCCGGCGACGGGCGACAGCTGCCACGACACCGCCGACGCCCACGAGGGTCAGCAGGTAGGCATAGGGGATGAGCGCGACCGCCGAGTGGAGGAACGTGCCGTTGGGCACGTGGACCGCGAACAGCAGGCCGCTCGACAGGAACAAGGTGGCGGCGTAGATGAGCCACGGGCGCCAGGCGAGGCCACGGCGTCCCCACCATGCACCGAGCACGAGGAAGGGAACCAGGAAGATGAGCAGCACCTGGGTCGCGAACAGGCCCAGCGCGTTGACGAGCCCCAGGACGCGGCTTGTCAGCAGGGGACCCAGCCCCTGGGCCAGGAAGCTGGCCGGTGTGGCTGGTGTGCTGACGCTGTAGAGGTCGCGGTACTGCGCGATCCAGAGGATCCGACCCGACGCCGCCGACGGCGAGATGGAGCCAAAGACACTCAGTTGGCGAATGATCCACGGCGACACGATGACGAGGAAGCCGCCGGCGCACAGGATCGCCGCAGTCCAGCCGATGCGCGACGCCCGGGGTCGACGGAGCAGGTCGGCGAGGAATGCGAGCGCGAACGGGATACCCAGCAGGACACCGTCATTGCGGGACAGGAACGCGAGGCCTACGAGGACGCCACCGACTGCGAAGGCGCGTCGGTCACCGCGCAGTCCGCGGGCACATGCCCACAGTGCGAGCGTGCCCAGGAGCATGAACAGTCCGAAGTTGTCGGGCTGGGACAGGAAGGGGTCGACGAGCGCGGGCACCGCGACCATGAGCCCGGCCGCGGCCGCCTGCCAGCGGGGCAGGGACGCGTCCCGCCCGATCCAGTAGGTGACCGGGGCGGTCGCCGCGCTCGCGAGCCAGAACGGCAGGGCTGATGCCAGCGGGACAGCACCCAGGAGCCAGATGAAGGGGATCTGGACGAGCGAGGCCAGGGGCATCCAATGCGCGTTCGACGGGATGGGCAGGACACCCGTCGCTGGCAGCGTGCCGCCGGTCTCGACGAAGTTCCAGATGAACTGGACCTGGAAGCCATGGCCGGCCGCGAGCTCGCGCGCGACGCTCACGTAGTAGAACGAGTCGGGATAGGCTGGGTCGAGGAACAACGCGCCGGTCAGGATCCGGGCGCCCAGGGCCACGAGGAAGAGCGCGATCGGGATGCCCATGCCGGTGCACCATAGCAACGGCACCGGGCCCGGCCGCCCGGTACGAACGTCCTACCGGGTCAGGGGGGCAGGGGTCACTGAGGTGGGGTCCGGTGCGGTCGATGCTTCGACCCCAGCGGCCGCAGGTACCTGTCAGCGGCTGCGCTGGATGGGGATGATGGCCAGCAGCATCACGCAGCTGTACCACCACATCGCGGGGATGGCCAGGAACGCCGCCAGGGGCACGGTCCAGTACCGATCGGTGCGGGCCCCCCAGACCACGATGAGCAGCGCGATGGGCAACCGGACCAAGATCGGGATGGGGATCGCCTTGGGCGCGGCAGGCTTGGCCAATTCGGCGATGAGCAGGTCGCTCCATTCGCGCCACATCCAGGGCGCGAACGCGAATGAGACCGCGGCGATGCCCGCGGTGGCAGCGAACACGATCATGAGCGCCTTCCACTCGCGCCGGACCGCGAACCAGACCAGCCCGATGCCCGGCGTGACCTTGGTCAGCAGCACGAACGACCAGGTCCACGGATACGCGAAGCCGAGCGCGATGGCAGCCGCCAGCAGCAGGTGCACGTTGCCGTTGATGAGCTCCAGGATCGCGGCCGGGAAGAGTCCCAGGAGCACGAGCGCGTAGCGTTTGGTCAGCCAGGCGTACGTGGCGATGAGCAGCCCGGTCCAGCCCACCAGGAACACAGGCCAAGGTAGGTGACCCAGCACCCCGAACGCCTGGGCCAATGGCGGTCCGTAGAGGAACGCACCGTAGGAGCCAACGGTCTGCTCATAGGGATGGACCTGGTCCACCGACCAGTATGCCCAGGCATCGAGGCCCCAGCCTCGGCCCCCCTGGAATGCGAGGATGACCGCGGCGACCAGCAGTGACTCCACGGTCGCTGCGAACCACAGCAGCCGTCGTTGCTCGGGGGTCAGTGAGCGGGAACGGCGCGGCCAGTGCCAGCGCGAGTCGCGCAGCAGGGTCCCGGTACCCGGATCGTGCACGGCGGTGGTCTCGGTCACCTGTGCAGGATGGGGCACCGACGCACCAGGTTCGGTCCATCGTTGGTACCACTGGGTACCGCTGATCGCCCACCCGCCGCTGCTACCCTCGCGCCACATGGCTGGCTCGATCACCGACAGGACGGGCGCGGGCCCGGTGGCCCTCCCGGGCGCTCGCACCTTGGGTTCTGCCCGCTTCCGGATGCTCATCGCGGCCGTCATGGTGGGCGTGGTGGGCGTGCTCCTTGCCATGCTCCTGCTGGCGCGAGCTGGCTCGCCGACCGGCCAGTTCGGCATCGATGCCACCGACTACCTGACCGCAGCTCGCCGGATCTCGGGTGGCGGGTCCCCCTACGCCAGTGTGATGCTGACGGGACCGGTCGATGCCCAGGGCACCGATCGCTACCGGTATCCGCCGACGTTCGCGCAGCTGCTCCTGCCCCTCACGGCGCTCGAGCAGCCCGCTGCGCTCTGGCTGCTCCTGATCTTCCAGACCGCAGCGATCGCAACCGCTGTCGGCCTCGCGCTGCGCATGGGCGGCCTGCTGCGACCCGAGCCTGTGCTCTGGGCGGCCGCGGCCACCATGCTCTTCCTGCCCGTCTTCGACAGCCTCTGGAAGGGCAACGTGTCGGGCTTCCTGTCCCTGCTCGTGGTGCTCGCGACCACCGGTGGCGCGACCGGGGGTGCCGCCGTCGCCCTCGCCACGTTGCTCAAGATCGCACCCGTCACGTTCGTGCCGGCGTGGTTCGCGCTGGACGGGCGCTCGAGATGGGGGATGCTGGTCACGACCCTGTGCGTGGTGACGGTCAGCGTGGTGCTCGCACCGACGGCCTGGCGGGATTACCTCTCGGTGCTACCGAACCTCGTCGCGGGCACCGCCGACGAGGCGACGAACGTCGCGCCGTGGTCCGTGGTCGCCCGAGCAGGTGCGCCCGAGATCGTCGGCAGTGTCGTCCGGGTACTCAGCCTCGGGGTCGCGACCGCCGCGATCGCTGCGTCCGTCGTGATCATCCGGCGGCCTGGTGGGCTGCCCGCGGCCGCGACGCTCGCGACCATCGCGATGCTGCTACTGCCGGCAGCACTCTGGTACCACTACCTCGTGGTGTTGCTGCCCCTCGCCATCCTTGCCTGGCCGACAGCCACCCGCTCCGAGCGGGGCGCGCTCGTGGTGGCCGGCGGGGTCGTCACCGGCGGCGTGGTCTGGCTGCCGCTCGCGACCGTCGGTGCCGCGGGTCTCCTGCTGACCACGCTGCGGGCCCAGGTGAGGCGACTCCGCAACGGCGTGTGAGGTCCAGGTGCCGCCAGCTCCGGCCATCGAGCGAGCGTCACGGCCCCGACCAGCAGCGAAAGTGTCGCGTGCCAGATCGCCGGTGCCGCGACCAGCGCCGCGACCGGGACCGTCCACGGTCGATCCGTCTTGCCGCCCCACCACGCGATGGCGACCGCGATGGGCAGCCGCAGCAGGAGCGGCACGGCCAGGCTGTTCGATGGTTGGCTGCCACCCTGCTGGGCGGCCAGGAACCGGATCCAATCGATCCACGACCCGGGTGCGATGAGGAACGAGATCCCGGCGATGACACCGGTAGCGCCGAGCGCGACCGCAAGCGACCGCCATTCCCGACGGGCGACGAACCACGCCAGTCCGACCCCCGGCGTGACCTTGCTGAGCAGCACGAACGCCCAGGTCCAGGGATGTCGGAACCCGAGCACGATCGCCGCAGCGAGCAACAGATTGATGTTGCCGTAGGCGATCTCGAGCACGATCGGCGGGAACGCCAGTAGCCACAGCGCCGAGGAGCGCGCGAGCCACAGGTAGACCCCGATGAGGACCGTCGTCCAGACGGTCAGGAAGGCCGGCCACGACAGCATGCCCAACAGACCGAACGCCTGGGCGAAGACCGGTGAGTAGAGGAAGGCGCCGTAGCGTCCCAACCCGTCGGCATAGGGATGGACCGGATCGACGGACCAGTAGGCGACCGAATCAAATCCCCACCCCGTGGCAAGGGCGCGGATGCCGATGGTGCCACCGAGGAGCAGACCGGCGATCGCTGCACCATGGGTCAGCGCCCGTCGCCGACGGCGTCGGCGCTCAGAGCGGTCTGACAGATCTGCGGGCTGACTCGCCCCGGCTCGGTCGAGGAACGACATCGACCTGAGCATGCCGTCGCGCCGGGGCCATCGCTACGCGACCTTGGGGGCAGTACCCGCGATCAGCGGCCGACCCCGCGCATCCTCCGGCTCGCCTGTCCGTGCCTTCGTCACGGCTCCGGCATCGCGGATCAGCGCTGCAAACACGGCAAGACCGGCGAACCAGATGACGGGCAGGGCGAGGGCGACCGAGGCCGCGACCGTCCAGCGCCGGTCGGTGCGGGCGCCCCAGATGACGAGCGCAGCCGCCGCCGGCAGGCGCACCCAGACAGGGATGGCCAGCCAGGCGCCCGCCGGTTGGCCTGTTGCGCTCCCGGACAGGAACGCGAACCACTCGCCCCAGAGGCCGGGTGCGATGACGAAGGAGGCGGCGGCGAAGACTGCGGTGACGCCCAGGGCGGTGGCCAATCGTCGCCACTCGCCACGAGCCACGAACCACAGCAGGCCGACCCCGCAGGTCGGTTTGGTCAGGAGCACGAGTGACCACGTCCAGGGATGTGCGAAGCCCAGCAGGACCGCGGCGGCGATGAGGAGGTTGACGTTGCCGTAGTACAGCTCCATCACGACCGGCGGGAAGGCAAGCACGAGCAGCGCCCGCCGTCCACCCAGCCAGACAGCGGTCCCCACGAGGACGGCCATCCAGAGCCAGAGGAAGACCCACCAGGGCGCGCCGCTCACGAGGTGGAACAGCAGCGCCATGGGTGGGCTGTAGGTGAAGGCGCCGAGGTCACCCACCGGCAACGCATACGGGTGAGGCAACTGGACGCTCCAGTAGGCGAACGCGTCCGCACCGACCGTCCCCTGTCGCGGCGCGGTGACGAGGAAGCAGTAGGCCAGGAACGCGAGGCCGAGCACGACCCAGGCGACCACCGCCACCGTGCTCACGACCCGCCGTGGCCGAGCGTACGCGGCCAGCCGGTACCGACTGGTGTCCATCGGCGCAGGGTAGGCCTTGCTGGCCGATCGCACTCGTCCCGAGGGCGCCACGGCCAGGTGAGATGCCACCGCGGGCGCCGGCCGTACCATGCACCGATGCCTGACGCGTCCAAACCCAGCCTGACGCTGGTGCTGCCTGCCTATAACGAGGCGGCCCGCTTGGGCTCCGCGCTCGACGAGCTCTTCGGGTACCTCGGCAGGACGGGGGCGGCGCGAGCGGGTGGCCGTGCGGCGCGCGAGCTGGGCGCCTGGGACATCCTGCTCGTCGACGATGGCTCGGAGGACCAGACGGTGCTGGTCGCCGAGGCGCGCCCGGAGGCGCAGCGGGGGCCCGACGGTCAGCCGCCCCGCCTCTCCGTGCTCCGGCAGCCACACGGTGGCAAGGGGGCGGCGGTTCGGGCGGGCGTCCTGGCCGCGACCGGTGACCTCGTCGTCTTCGCCGACTCCGACATGGCGACGCCACCGGACCAGCTACCCCTGCTCACGGAGGCGCTCGCGACCCACGATCTGGCACTCGGCAGCCGCGTCCAGCCCGACGGCAGCGACCGGCGTTCGAGCCAGCCGTTCCACCGGCGGGCCCTGGGCAAGGTCTTCCATACCCTCGCGGGCGCCTGGGTCACGGGATCGGTGCCCGACTCCCAGTGTGGCTTCAAGGGCTTCCGGCGGGCAGCCGGCCAGGACCTGTTCCAGCGCCAGCGGATCACCAGCATCGTGTTCGACGCGGAGATCATCCATCTGGCCCGTCGCCGGGGCTATGCCATCGCGGTCGTGCCGGTGCAGTGGACCGACCAGCGCGGATCGCGGATGCGGGTCCGCCCGACGCTCGCCGCGCGGGTCCTTTGGGACCTCATCCGGATCCCCATCATCCATCGTGACGTGCCGCGAGCGGACCCATCCGAGGTCACGACCCCGATCGATCCCGCACCTGGTCGACCCGGCGCCCCGTAGCCCGTCCCCGGTCAGCTCCTCACCCCAAGGCTCGGTCCGGCCGCCATAGGTCCCCTGCGCCGGATGGGTTGACCGGGTCATACCGGCTCGATCGTCGGGCGTCCAGACTCGGCTCTTCCGACGGAGGGCACGTGGGGTCCGACCCGACACGCCGATATCTGCGCCTGGACGCCATGCGCGCGCTGGCGGCCATCGCGGTCATGGGCTATCACATCGCGGCGCGCGAACGTGGTGGTCTGGCACCGCTCGATGGTCTGTTCGAGCATGGGTACCGGGGGATCCTCGTCTTCTTCGTCTTGTCCGGCTTCCTGGTCGCACGTCCGTTCGTCCAGGGCGGGGTCGCGATCGACGGGTACCTTGTCCGCCGGATGGCCCGCCTGTTGCCCGCATACCTGGTGGCGATCGTTGGCGTCACCCTGCTGACCGGCGACCACCAGTTCCCCGATCACCCTCTGAGCTACCTGCTGTTCCTGCAGAACTACGACCCGACCCTGCTCGCCAACGGCAGCCTCGCCGCCACCTGGACCCTCCAGCTCGAGGTCCAGTTCTACCTGCTGTTGCCCTTGCTCATGGGCGCCCTCGTGCTGGTGGACCGCGGCGGAGGTCGGCTCGGCGTGGTCATCCTGGCGCTCGGGGGTGCCATCTCGATGCTCCTCCACATCGGGCTGGGAGCCGACCCCGATCCGACCGTTGCCTCGGTCGGCAGCCTGTCGCTACCCGCGATGCTGTGGGCATTCGTCCCGGGCATCGTCCTTGCCTGGGTCCTCGTCCACTGGCCCTCCGCCGTGGCCGCGGTCGCGGGGTGGGTCGGCGTGGCCTTCGCGATGGTCGCACTGTCGGTCGGCTGGCTGGGCTCGGCGATGAGCCCCATCGGGCTCGCCATCCAGGACATCCTGCTCGCCTGCGGGGTCGCGTTGCTGCTACCCGCCCTGTTGCGTGACCCGACCGGAACGACGGCGACGACGACCAGTCGGGTCCGACCGGCGGTGGTCGTCGATCTTGGCGCGCGGTTCGGTCGCGATGCGTCATACCCGTTCTACCTGTGGCACCTCGGGGTCATCCTGGTCGTGTTCCAGTTGGGGTTGCGCGGTTGGCCAGCCTTCGCGGTCGTGCTCGTGGGGGCGACGGCGGTCGGCCTCGCCTCCCATCGGATCGTCGAGGCACCGGCGATGCGCCTGGGCGCGCGTTGGGCGGAGCGGCTGTCGCGTCGAGGCACCAAGAACCCGCCGACGGCGGTCCCTAGCGTCACCACCGCGCGCCCGGTGCCCCTGGCCCGGGACGTCGGGTAGCCCGACACCGTCCAAGGCGGACGCGCGACACGCCGTCGTGCCCCCCGACATACACTGCAAGTCGCCGCATGACCACACCCTCCGCTCCCTGTGCCCCGCCGACCACCGTTGGTAGCCTCACCGTTCGACGCACGCCGCTCGAAGCCATCCCCCGTCCGGCCTGGGACCGGCTCCTGGCGGTCACCGCCAGACCCACGCCGTTCTCGCGCTGGACCACCCATCGGGCATGGTGGGATGCCTACGGCTCTACCGCCCATGAGCAGTACCTCCTGTGCAGCCGGGTCGAGCCCGGGGCGCTGGCCGGCATCGACGACATCGTGGCCATCGTGCCGCTCATGCACCGCCACGAGGTCGAGCCCCAGGACGCCGTCTCCTACACACCCCTTCGCCGACCGGCCGAGGACGGCACGCATGTGCCACCCGACGCGACGGCCGTGTTCATGGCCGCCAGCTATCACGCGGACTACGCCACGATCCTGGCTCACCCCGATGACCTGCCGGAGGTCTGCGCGGCGCTCGTGGCGGCGCTCGCGGCGCTCGACCGGGTCACGGAACCGTGGGACGTCATCGATCTGCGACGGTTCCGCGATGATGATCCGGCCCTCGACGCACTGGTGACGGCGTTCCGGGCGGGCCCCGCCGAGTGGTCCGTGACCCAGGAGCGGGAGGACGTGTGTCCGGTCGTGACCCTGCCGCCGGGTGGCTGGGAGGCGTACCTTGCGACGCTCGACAAGAAGGCACGCCACGAGATCCGGCGTAAGCTGCGTCGCGCCGAGGCGACCGGCGCGGTGACCTTCCGCGCGATGCCGCTCGACGCCACCTCGGTCGAGACCTTCATCAGGTTGCACCAGGCGCGTTGGGGCGACGAAGGTCTGTTCCCGGACACCGAGGGCGGCCACCGCAGTCGCCGGTTCCTCCACCGCCTCGCGGAGCTCGAGGCCGCCGAGGGTGACCAGTCGCAGTTCCAGCTGGGCCAGGTGTTCGTGGGTGACCGGCTCATCTTCGCTGGGGTCGGCTTCGACGACGGGGTCACCTGCTTCTTCTACAACGCCGGTGCCGACCCTGAGGCGCGGGAGCTGTCACCGGGTGTCACGGGCACCGCGGCCTATATCCACGACCGCATCGGGGTCGGGCGGACACGTTTTGACTTCCTGCGCGGCGACGAGCCGTACAAATACGAATGGGGTGCCGTCGACGAGCCCATCCAGCGCATCCTGGTCAGTCGGGCACCGATATGAACGCACCAGCCGCGGGCGATCCGTGCCTGGAGCTGCCGGCGCTGCTGCCGCTGCCGGAAGGCGAGCGGGTACGCATCGTCCAGCTCGTCGCGACGGGTTCCAACGGGGGTGCCCAGGAGCACGTCGCGACGCTGCTCGCGCGCATCGACCGGACCCGGTATGACGTCCGGGTCATCTCGCTCAGCGATGGCAGCGCGGTCAGGCGCTGGCGTTGCCTGGGCCTGCCGGTGGAGGTCATCGAGAACGACGTCGACGAACAGGCAGCGATCCTGGTCGCCGACGTGCTGGCCGAGTGGCAGGCCCAGATCGTGCACGGCCACATGTTCCGGGCGGAGGTCGTGGGCGTGCTGGCCGCCGAGCAGCTCACGGAACGCGGCCTGCCCCGCCCCTATCTTGTCGATACCGTCCATTCGTCGCGCGTCCGCAGCGCCGAGGATCGGGATCGGCTGCTGCACTTGACGCCCCACATCGACCGCCTCGTGGCGGTGAGCAAGGCCATCGTGGCCAAGCTGGAGCGTGAGGGCCGGATGGCCAGTGCGCCCGTCGACCTCATCTACAACGGCGTGGATATGGACCGCTATGACCACACTGAGGCGTGCTGCACGCTGCCCGAGGAGTACGGCTTCCCCGAGGGCTCGCAGCTCGTTGGCGTGGTCGCTCGCCTGGAGCCCGAGAAAGGCCACGCGACCTTGCTCGAGGCCTGGCCCACGGTGCTCGCGCGTGTGCCCACCGCGCGTCTGCTCATCGTCGGCGAGGGGTCGCTGGCGAACACGCTCCAGGACCAGGCCGAAGCCTTGGGGTTGCTCGGCGAGCCGTGCGTCGGTGACGCCTGCGTCGGGACCCGCCATGCGCGGCCAGGCGCGGCCGTGGTGTTCACGGGTCGGCGAGAGGACGTGCCAGCGTTGACCGCGGCGCTCGATGTCGCGGTCCTGCCCTCGTACCGCGAAGCCCAGGGGCTCGTCATCCTCGAGGCCATGGCCCTTGCGCGGCCCGTGGTCGCGAGCGACGTGGGTGGCATCCCGGAGATGATCGAGGATGGCGTGACCGGGCTGCTCGTGCCGCCCCACGATGCCCAGGCGCTCGCCGATGCCATCAGCACTCTGCTGCTCGACCACCCCCTGGCGGACATGATCGGTCGTGCTGGGCACCGCCTGGTCCACGACCGCTTCTGCGTGGAACGGATGGTCGCGGCCATCGAGTCGATCTATGACCAGGGGTGGGTCGCCTGGAAGGGCCGCGGCGGCGTCCTCGAGCGACCCCCGGTGGTCACTGCCGCGTAGACGCTCCAGACCCGTCGCATCGGCGGCGAGCCAGAGACACAGGAGGTCCGTTCGTGCGCCATCACGCCATCACGATGCTCGGCACCGGGCTTATCAGTGACTTCTACACGCAGACGCTCCACGGACAGCGCGGCGCCGATCGGGTGCGCGTCGTCTACTCCCGGAGCGAGGAGCGCGGTACCGCGTTCAGCGACCGTTGGGGCATCCCCGAGCGCACCACGGACATGGACGCCGCCATCCGTCATCCCGATACCGACGTCGTCGTGGTCGCGTTGCCGAACCAGCTCCATGAGCAGGCGGTCACGGCTGCCGCGGCCGCGGGCAAGGCCGTGCTGTGCACCAAGCCGCTCGGTCGGACCGCCGCGGAGGCGTCCCGGATGCTGGCCACGGTCGAGGCTGCGGGCGTGTTCGGCGGATACCTGGAGGACCTCTGCTACACGCCCAAGACGCTCAAGGCCATCGCCGCAGTCGAGGGTGGAGCGCTGGGCGACGTGACCTGGGTCCGCTCCCGCGAGACGCACCCGGGGCCTCACTCGGCCTGGTTCTGGGATGGTCGGCTGACGGGTGGGGGCGCCATCGTCGACCTCGGCTGCCACTGCATCGAGATCATCCGCAACTTCGTGGGCAAGGGCAATCGACCGGTCGAGGTCCTGTGCCACACGGACACGCTCGTGCACCCCATCGCGGATGAGGACAACGCCATCGCGCTCATCCGCTTCGAGAGCGGCGCCATCGGCCAGTTCGAGGTCTCGTGGACGTTCCGGGGAGGCATGGACCTCCGGGACGAGGTCGCCGGCACTGGCGGCACCATATGGCTCAACCACTTCCTGCGCACCGGCTTCGAGATGTTCACGGCCGGTGGCAGCGGTGGCTACGTGGCGGAGAAGGCGGAGACCGCAGCCGGCTGGCTGTTCCCGGTCGGCGACGAGGTCTCGGAGCTGGGCTACGTGGACATGTTCTCCGACATGTTCGATGCCATCGACGGCAGCACGATGCCCCGTGAGACGTTCTATGACGGCTATGTCGTGAACGCGATCATGGACGCCGCATACCGTTCGGCGAAACATCACGCCTGGGAGCCGGTCACGCTCGAATGGCGCGGCGGTAGCACGCCGCGTATCACCTCCACGCCCGAGACCTACGAGGGCCAGGTGGTCATCAAGCGCGAGCTGCTGCCGGATGGCCGCCTCAAGCTCATCGTCAAGGATCCGGCCACGGGCGACTTCACCGACCGTGAGGTCACCCGGACCTGACACGACGCGCAGGCGTTGATGGGCAAGGGGCATGGGGAATGCCGACAGGCTCCCTCCTGAACCGCATCGCACCTGACACCGGCCAGCGGCTGGTCCGGGTATCCCCGGTCCCGTAGACTGCGCGCTTGCGTGCGCGTGCCGGTCGGGCTCACCGCCACATCGGATGCGCCAAGCAGGAGGAGAGAGGATGTCTACGACACGCACGGCCTGGCGCCGTGCCCTGGCCATCGGCGCTGCGGTCGCCGTGGGCGCCATCGCCCTCACCGTGCCGGGTGGCTCGCTGGCCCAGTCACCGGCCCCCACCATCGGCGGCTCGATCACGATGGCCGTCGAAGGAGAGCCCACCTCGGTCGATCCGGCGTTCGACTACGACTTCGTGTCCGGGTTCGCCACGTCCAGCATCACCGAGCCCCTGCTCACGTTCTGCGAGCACGACACCAAGCTGTGTCCCAACCTCGCCACGTCCTGGACGGTCAGCCCTGATGGGCTTACCTACACCCTGAAGATCCGCCAGGGCGTCAAGTTCCACGACGGCACGACCATGACGGTCGATGACGTCGTCTACAGCCTCGACCGGATTCGCCGATCCCAAGCTCGGTTCGTATGTCGGCTGGATGCTCGCCAACGTCGCGGATGTCACCGCGTCCGATGCGGAGACCGTTGTCATCACGCTCAGCAAGCCCGATGCCCTGCTCGAATACGCACTCGCGTCGACGGCTGCGCACGTCGTCAACAAGGCGTTCGTGGAAGCCAACGGCGACAAGTACGGCACGCCGGGCGTGGGCTCGATCGGGACCGGGCCCTTCAGGTTCGTGGAGTGGGTGAGCGGCGATCATCAGACCCTCGCCAGGTTCGACGACTACTGGGACAAGGCCAACGGTGGTCCGTACCTGGACACCCTGACCATCAAGATCCTGCCGGAGCCCACCACGCGCGTCGCGGGCCTGGACACGGGTGAGATCGACTATCTGCTCAACAACGTCCCCTCCGATCAGTACGCCACGGTGGCGGCCATGCCCAACGTCAACCTCTCGTTCGCACCCTCGTACTACGGCGAGTGGATCACCTTCAACACCACCGAGCCGCCCTTCGACAACGTCAAGGTCCGTCAGGCGCTCAACTACGCCCTCGACAAGAAGGGCCTGCGCCAGCTCTACTACGGCCCGGACACCCCGGACACGAAGGCGACGCTCGTCTATCCCACCCTGTGGACCTTCGAGCAGCCCCAGTGGCAGGCCGCGTGGGACGCGCTGCCGGCGTATGACCAGGACCTCGACAAGGCGAAGCAGCTGCTCGATGAGTCGGGCGTGGCGGACCAGCTCAACGGCAAGACCATCGCCTACTACGAGTCCACGCCTTCCATCAAGGGCATCGGAGAGTCGTTCATCGACGCGATGTCCAAGCTGGGCATCCAGATCGACGCCCAGAAGGTGACCTACCAGGAGGCCGTCTCGCTCCAGTTCGGCCCCCACGACGACTACGACATGATCGTCGGCTCGTGGGGCTCGGACTTCCCCGATCCGTCGGGCAACCTGCGACCGAACTTCGCCTCGGAGAACATCGTCGCCGGCGGCGCGAATGCGTCCTCCTACACGAACCCCCAGGTCGACGAGCTGCTGGCGCAGCAGAACGCGCTGGTCGACAAGGCCGAGCGCGCCAAGCTGCTCATCCAGGCCCAGTCGCTCATCGCCGACGACTCACCGGTCATCTCCGTCACCAACCCGGGCTGGCCCCTGGCGGTCAACAAGCGGGTCCATGGCGCGGACATCGGCGCGCTCTGGTACTGGGGCTCCCTGTTCAAGGACGTCTGGGTCAGCCAGTAGCGGTCGAGCCATCGCCGCTCCCTGGTTGACCGGGGAGCGGCCACCTCACTGAACCCCGGGAGATCGCACGATGGCGGGCTACGCCGCACGCAGGGTGCTGTCCGCCATCCCCGTCCTGCTGTTCGTCTCCTTCGTCACGTTCGCGCTCATCCGGCTCGCCCCCGGCGACCCGGTGCTCATCGTCCTCGGTGGCAAGCGCATCAGCCCGCAGCTCATCGAGCAGCTGCGACTCCAGTTCGGGCTCACCGGTGACCCCATCACCCAGTACGTGGCCTGGATCGGTCGGGTGCTCCAGGGCGACCTGGGCCAGAGCTACAAGCTGAAACAGGATGTCAGCGACCTGATCCTCGCGCGACTGCCGGTCACCCTGGAGCTGATCCTCTTCTCGGTGCTCCTCGCGGTCGCGGTGGCCATCCCGTTGGGTGTCTACCAGGCCCGTCGACGCGACAGCATGGGTGACTACGCAGGCTCGCTGTTCGCGCTCGTCGCGGTGAGCTCACCGGTCTACTTCACGGCCATCCTCGGCGTGCTCGTATTCGCGGTCGGCCTGGGCGTGCTGCCGGCCTTCGGCCGTGGCGGACCCGACCCGCTCGACCAGGCGCGACATCTGCTGCTGCCGGCGGTGACCCTCGCCCTGGGGATGATCGCCCTGACCTCGCGCATGACCCGGAGCGCCATGATCGAGGTGCTCTCCTCCGACTTCATCGAGGCTGCCCGGGCGAAAGGCCTGCCGGAGCGGACCATCGTGGTCAAGCACGGACTGCGCAACGCGCTCATCCCGGTCATCACCGTGACCTCGCTCCAGATCGGCTTCCTGCTCGTGGGCACGGTGCTCGTGGAGAGCACCCTGGGGCTCGGCGGCCTGGGCTCCCTCATCACCGACTCCATCCAGAACCGCGACTACCCGGTCATCCAGGCCTCGGTGCTGCTGCTCACCGTCGCGTTCACGCTGCTCAACCTGGCCACCGACCTGCTGTACGCGGTCATCGACCCCCGGATCCGATACGCATGACAACGACCACCGTCAGCGGTCCATCATTCCGACGCCGCGTGGGTGCGAGTGCCCTGGTACGCAATCGGGCTGCGGTCGTGGGCCTGCTCATCCTGCTACCGTTGCTCTTGGCAACGATCGTGCCCTGGTTGTTGAGCAATGCGGATCCCAACGCGCAGGCGCTCACGCAGTCCCTGCAGGGCCCCAGCTGGGCGCATCCCCTGGGCACGGACAAGCCCGGGCGGGACGTGCTCGCCCGGGTCGTCTTCGGTGCGGCTCCCACGCTCTTGGGTGCCATCGTGGTGGTCGTCATCAGCGGCGTCATCGGCATCCCGGCGGGCCTCTTCGCGGGCTACTTCGGCGGCCGGACCGAGTCCCTCATCATGCGCATCCTCGACGCGCTGCTCGCGTTCCCGGCGCTGCTGCTGGCGATCCTCGTGGTGGCCACATTCGGCCGCGGCCTGACCACGGCTGTCCTGGCCCTGGGCGTCATCTATATCCCGGCCATGGCCCGACTCGTCCGGAGCGTCACGCTCGTCCAACGCAACCAGGCCTACGTGGATGCCGGGGTCGCCCTGGGCTACTCCGACCGGCGCATCATCTTCCGCCACATCCTGCCCAACCTCGTCGCGGCGATCGTGGTCCAGTCGAGCATCGACCTGGCGTATGCGATCCTGGACATCGCGGCCCTCAGCTTCCTGGGATTGGGCCAGCAGCCACCCGACCCGGACTGGGGCTCGATGCTCTCGGATGGTCGCTCATACCTGCTCCAGAACCCGTTGCCGGCGATGTCCGCCGGAGTCGCGATCATGCTCGCCGTCATCGCCTTCAATCTCGTCGGTGACGGGTTGCGCGCTCAGCTGGACCCGCGAGAGCGGCAGCGATGACCGCTAGCGATGGGTCGCCGCCGCTGCTGGCGGTGGAAGGGCTGACGGTGGCGTTCCGGACGCTGGCCGGGCCCGTCCATGCGGTGAACGGCCTGGACCTCCGGATGCGGTCGGGGGAGATCGTCGGCCTGGTTGGCGAGTCCGGCTCAGGCAAGAGCGTGACCAGTCGCGCCATCATGGGCCTGTTGCCCAGGCGCAACAGCGACATCACCGGCAGCGTCCGGCTGGCGGGCAGGGAGCTGGTCGGACTGCCCGAGTCGGAATATCGCCGGGTGCGGGGCGAACAGGTGGCGATCGATCTTCCAGGACCCGCTCACAGCCCTTGATCCGCTGTATCGGGCAGGCGAGCAGGTGGCCGAGGCGCTCCGGTTCCACAAAGGTTTGTCCCGACCAGTCGCGCGGGAACGCGTCGTGGAGCTGCTGGCGTCGGTCGGCCTCACGGACCCCGCCGGCACGGCCGACAAGTACCCCCATGAGCTGTCTGGGGGCATGCGGCAACGGGTCATGATCGCGATGGCGCTCGCCTGCGAACCGTCGCTGCTCATCGCCGACGAGCCGACCACGGCGCTTGATGTGACCGTCCAGGCGCAGATCCTGGAGCTGCTCCGGACGCTCGTCCGCGACCGGGGGATGGCGCTGCTGCTCATCACCCATGACCTGGGTGTCGTCCAGGAGTTGTGCGAGCGGGCCATCGTGCTGTACGCAGGGCGAGTATCCGAGGAGGCGCCGGTGGCGGACCTGCTGCGCCGGCCGTTCCACCCGTACACCTCGGGTCTTGGCGCCAGCATCCCCTCCATCTCCGTCCGACGACGTCGGTTGCCCCAGATCTCGGGCATGCCCCCGGACCCGGCCGCGTTGCCACACGGCTGCGCCTTCGCCGGCCGCTGCCCGGCGGCCATCGACCGCTGCCACGTCGATCTGCCGTCGCTCATCGAGCTCGGGCCCGACCGGCGATCTGCCTGCCATCGCAGCGCGGAGCTGCGCGACCATACCCTCGACCTCGCATGGGAGCGCTGACATGAAGGACGGGTATCTCGTGACCATCGATCCGACCCTGGAGGCGCGCGAGTCGTTCATCACGTTCGAAGGTCTTCGGACGTGGGTCGCGGTCGTGGGCAGCGAGGCGGACGAGCTCCGCACGGGCAACGCCCCGTTGCTGCTGCTCCATGGCGGACCCGGCGCCTGCCACGACTATCTCGAATCGATGGCTGCCATATCGGCGACCGGACGGCGGGTGATCTTCTATGACCAGCAGGGCTGCGGCAACTCCGACCAGCCGGATGACCCGGGACGCTGGACCATCGACTTCTACCTGCGCGAGATCGACGCCGTGCGCGCGGCCCTGGGCCTCGGGCGCCTGCATATCCTGGGTCAGAGCTGGGGCGGGATGCTGCTCATGGAGTACCTCGTCCGGCGGCCCGCAGGTCTGGTCTCGGCGGTCATCGCGAGCTCGCCTGCAAGCATGCCCATGTGGGTCTCGGAGACGGCCCAGCAGCGGGCGGGTTTGCCGCCGGAGGTCATCGAGGTGCTCGATCGGCACGAGGCGGCCGGCAGCTGGGACGACCCCGAGTATGAAACTGCGGTCCAGGTGTTCTACGACCGTCACCTCTGCCGGGTCGTGCCCGCGCCGGAGTTCGACCAGCGGTCGTTCGCCAAGCTCGCCCGCAACCCACAGGTGTATCGGACCATGAATGGACCGACCGAGTTCCATGTCGTGGGAATGCTCCGGGACTGGGAGATCCTGTCACGACTGGATGCGGTCGAGGGACCGGTGCTGCTCACGAGTGGTCGCCATGATGAGGCGACGCCCATCCAGGTGGAGCAGATCGCGGACCGCATCCCGCAGGCGGAATGGGTGCTGTTCGAGCAGTCCGGGCACCTCGCGCACGCCGAGGAGCCCGATCGCTACATGGCGGTCGTCGCGGACTTCCTGGCTCGCGCGGAGGCTGGTCGGGGGACGACCCGCACCATCGCGCGGCGCGCGCCAGGGGTGGGTGCGGCGGCGATGCGCAGTGCCGGGGCGGGCTCCCTCACCGGTCGGACGGGGCCGGCTCGCTCGTGAGCGGCGTGCCTGTGGCGGGGGCTGGGCCGCCCATCGCCACCCGTCCGCCACTGACTGCCGAGCCGCTCCTGCGGGTGGAGGACCTGCACGTCGTGTTCCGCAAGCCGCGCAGCCTTCGCGACCAGGTCGCCGGACGTCCCGCACCGGCGTTCACAGCGGTCCGCGGCGTGAGCCTGACCATCGGTCGCGGCGAGACGCTTGCGCTCGTGGGCGAGTCGGGCAGCGGCAAGACGACCACGGGACGGGCGATCCTGCGACTGGTCCGTGCGGACGCCGGCAGCATCGTGTTCGACGGCATCGATGTCCTCGCGGCGGACCCGGGAGCACTGCGCCGACTCCGGGAGCGGGTGCAGATCGTGTTCCAGGACCCGTACTCCTCGCTCAACCCACGGATCACGGTGACCTCGACGATCATGGAGGTGCTCACCGTCCACCGCATCGGCGACACCGACGCCGACCGCCGGGACCGCGTCGCATCGCTGCTGCGAGACGTGGGGTTGGGACCGGAGCACGGCAAGCGCTACCCCCATGAGCTGTCGGGCGGCCAGCGGCAACGCGTGGGCATCGCGCGCGCGCTCGCGGTCGACCCGGAGCTGCTCGTGCTCGATGAACCCGTCTCCGCGCTGGACGTGTCGGTGCAGGCGCAGATCATCAACCTGCTCGAGGATCTCCAGGAGGAGCACGGACTGGCATACCTGTTCGTGGCGCACGACCTGTCGGTGGTCCACCATACCGCCGATCGGGTCGCGGTCATGTACCTCGGCCAGATCGTGGAGCAGGGTCCGGTCGACCCTCTCTTCGATGACCCGCAGCATCCATACACGCGGGCCCTCCTTGCGTCGATCCCGGGTGAGGACGCGCGTCGGGCTGCCCAGCTCCACGCGGAGCGTGCCGCAGGGGAGCTGCGTCCAGGCTCGATGCTCGGTGAGGGCTGCGCGTTCCGGGACCGCTGTGCCCACCGGTTCGAGCCATGCGACTCCGACCCGCCGTTCGCCCAGCTCGGTGACGGACGCGCCAGCCGCTGCTGGCTCGTCGACCGACCACAGCCCTGAGGAGGAGCAGCATGGCCGCCCATATCGGTCGCGACACCTGGCACCTGGCCTGGGACGCTTCGATCCCGCCCGCCGTCACCGTCGCCTCCGGCGACATGGTCACATTCGATGTCCTCGACGCTTCGTGCGGCCAGATCACCGATCGCTCCACGGTCGAGGACCTGGCCACGCTCGACTTCTCACAGGTCGACCAGGTGGCCGGTCCCATCGCGGTCGAGGGCGCGCGGCCGGGCGACACGCTCGAGGTGGAGCTGCTGGAGATCATCCCCGCCGATTGGGGCTGGACCGCGGCCATCCCCGGCTTCGGGCTGCTCACGGACGAGCTCCCCGACCCGGCGCTGCGGATCAGCCGCCTGCGCGGTGGCCGAGCGGAGTTCCTGCCGGGTGTGCGCATCCCGCTCGCGCCCTTCTGCGGGGAGCTGGGAGTGGCGCCGAGCGGGCCACCCCTGAGCACCATCCCGCCGACGGAGACCGGCGGCAACATGGATACCCGGCACCTGACGGCCGGGGCGAGGTTGTGGCTGCCGGTCCAGGTCCCCGGAGCGCTGTTCAGCCTCGGTGACGGACACGCAGCGCAGGGCGATGGGGAGGTGTGCGGCACGGCCATCGAGACGCCCGTGCGGGTGACGGTCCGCCTGACCATCCGTCGCGACGTTCGGGTGACGGCGCCGGAGTTCGAGACGGCCGGCCCACTCGGCGCCTCCACCAACACCGCGGGCTGGTTCGCCACGGACGGCATCGGCCCCGACCTGTTCCAGGCCTCCCGGGACGCGGTGCGCCGGATGATCGACCGCCTCGGCGCGCGGCACGGCCTCGCGGCGATCGACGCCTACCTGCTCATCTCGGTCGCGGGGGACCTGCGCATCAGCGAGATCGTCGACCAGCCCAACTGGCTGGTGAGCTGCTACATGCCGACCTCGATCTTCGCTGGCTGACGGGCCGGACGGCACTTGACGGGCACCCTGGCGCGGAGCAGCGTGAACGCTCATAGGGAGGCCCCGGACATGGGCAAGCCACACCGACGGCAACGGGAATACAGCGCGGGTGCGTTCCTCAACCCCTACGCGACCCCGATCGCGTCGATGCCACGGAGGCTCAGCGACGACTACGACGACATGCCGGCACCCGAGGAGACCGACGAGGTCCCGCAGCTTGAGCCACCCAGCCGCATCCGGCAGGCGCTCGACCGGGTGCTCCGCCGACGGGACCGATAGCGCCCTATCACGGACGACGCGGTCCATCAGGGATCAGTCGCTGCCCCTCCGATGACCCATCGATAGGTCCACGTGCAGCGGTTGGCAGGCTCGGGGTGACGAAGGTATCGGCCACCCAGTGGATCATCTGCGGACCGCAGCTCCTCCGGCGGCTCCGCGGCAGTGGCCGCGACATGGACGACCAGCCCGTCATTCGGGCCACCTTCCATCAGCAGCGTGTGCGTCGAGCGTGATTCGGCGACCATCTCCAGAGGGTACCGCCGCCCCCGCAGGAGGCACAGCGCCGTCTCACGGACGACGTCGCGACCACTAGATCTGTTCTCCCACGAGGTTGGTGACACGAGGAGCCCGTCACCAGCTAGGTTGAAGGCGCTGACCTACACAACCTTCCTGGGAGGGCTCCTCGGGTGCATTGTCATGGCAACGCCCGTCTGACACCGCGTGGTCGTGCGGAGGTCTTCGCGGCGGTCGAGACGGGCATGACCGTCACGGCCGCATGTGCCGCGTTCCGCATCAGCCGACGCTGCTACTACCGCTGGCTGCCCCGGTGGCGGCTCGACCGGGCCTCGGGCCTGGTCGACCACAGTTCCCGGCCGGGCCGGTCACCCCAGCGACTGTCGGCCCCGCAGGAGGCCCGGATCGCGGCGGTGCGGCGCTCGACCGGCTGGGGGCCGGACCGCATCGGCGCCCTGCTGGCCATCCCCGCCTCCACGGTCCATCGGGCCATCGGCCGCCTGGGTCTCGGTCGACCGGGACCGGAGCCCGTGGTCGTCCTGCGCTACGAGCACGCGCAGCCGGGCGGCCTCGTCCACCTCGACACCAAGAAGCTGGGTCGCATCGTGGGCGGCCCCGGACACCGGGCCACGGGCGACCGCCGGCATCACCGGCGGGGTGTCGGCTGGGAGGTACTCCACGTGGCCATCGACGACGCCACCCGCCTCGTGTACGCCGAGATCCTGCCCGACGAGAGGGCGGTCAGCGCAGCCCGCTTCCTCGTGCGCGCACTGCGCTGGTTCCGGGACCAGGGTGTCAGCGTCCGGCGGATCATCACGGACAATGGCTCGGCCTACCGCAGCCGCCGCTTCGGCACCGTCCTGCGCAGGCTCACCATCAAGCACACGCGGACCCGGCCCTACCGACCCCAGACCAATGGCAAGGTCGAACGCTGGATCAGGACGGTCCTGTCCGAGTGCCTCTACCTCGAGGTCTTCGCATCGTCCGCCGGTCGGGCGCTTGCGCTGGCCCGCTTCATCGGGTACTACAACGACCAGCGCCCACACCTGGGTATCGACGGGCAGACGCCCCGCCGCCGCCTCGAGCTCCGGCTCGCGGCATGACGGGTGTCACCAACCTCGCGGGGGACTACAACTAGCCGGTGGCTGCGAGAACCACTTCGGGCATCCCGGACGGCTCGCCGACCTCCATCCAGGTCGCCAGGGACTCGCGCAGGAAGAGTTGATCGACGACCATCGATGAGGCCCCGATGACGCTGGCCAGACCCCCCAGCGCGGACCTGGCGATGACCAGGTCCCGGGTGGCGAGCGGCAGCGATCGTCGGTAGACCGTCTCGCGGATGGTCGCGAGCAACTGGTCACCACTCTGGGCCACGCCACCACCGATGACGATGAGCGACGGGTTGAAGAAGTTGACGATGCTCGCGAGCATCTGTCCGATTCGCCGACCGGCCGACTGGAGCAGCGCGACCGATATCGGATCGCCATGCTCGGCGGCCCACGACACGTCGCGGGCGGTGACGTGGTCCGACTGTTCCAGGACGCGCGCAAGATGGATGCTCCGACCCGAGCGCGCCGCTGTCTCGCCATCGCGAGCGATGGCACCCCCACCGGCGAGCGCTTCGAGGCAACCGATGTTGCCACAGCGGCAGATGAGGTTCGGGTCGTCCACGACCTGGATATGGCCGACGTCACCCGCGCTGCCCTGGGCGCCCCGGTGGATGCGACCCTCGGAGATGATGCCCGCTCCGATGCCGGTCCCGACCTTGATGACGACCACGTCGTCGTGGGCCGCGGCGACCCCCGCGCGCCACTCGCCGAGGGCGAGCGCATTGACGTCGTTGTCCACCCATACCGGTGCCGCGTAGCGCTCCGCGAAGCGCTCCCGGATCCGATATCCGTCCCAGCCCGGCATGATGGGTGGCGACGATGGCCGGCCGGTCCGGAACTCCACCGGCCCGGGTACCGCCACGCCCACGCCCCACAGCCGCCCTGGCAGGTCGTTGCGGATGGCATCGAGTTGCTCGAACAGCGCATCCACGCGGGCCAGGCACACCTCCGGGCCAGCCGCGATGTCGGCCGCCTCGGCATGGTGTGCCAGGATCCGCCCGTCGAGCGTGGTGGCAGCGACGTCGATGCTCGTGGCGCCCAGGTCGGCCACCAGGATGTGCCCGGCATCCGACCGGAACGAGAGTTGGCGGGGTGGTCGGCCACCCGTGCTGCGGCCCACGTCACCCTCGACCACCAGGCCGCGCTCGAGCAGCTCACCCACGCGCTGGGCGACGACACCCCGGCCGAGACCGGTCCGGTCGACCAGCTCGGCACGCGAGCGACTGCGACCCAATCGGATCTCGTCGAGCACGCTGACCAGGGCGTCGAGCGCATCGTCGGGCAGGCCCGAACGCCCGCCGGCACGGGCAGCGCCGATACCCCGACCTTGTTGATCCGCCATGCCCTCAGTGTACGTTCGGCTGTCGAGTGGTCAACTTTTGCACTTGACATGTAGAAGTATCATCAAGGTGTGCGAGTCGGTAGCGTTCAGGTATCCGGATGGTGACGGTCGATCGTGATCTCGGGGCGGCTGTCATCGGCTCGGGTTTCATCGGGACCGTCCATGTGGAGGCGCTCCGCCGACTCGGCGTGACGGTTCACGGCATCCTCGGCTCCTCGCCGGAGCGTGCCGAGCGGCGCGCCGCCCAGCTGGGCGTGGCGCGGGCGTACACGGATCTCGAGGAGCTGCTGGCCGACCCGCGTGTCGACGCGGTCCATGTGACGTCGCCCAACCAGCTCCACTACCCCCAGGTCAAGGCCATCCTCGCGGCCGGCCGGCATGTGGTGTGCGAGAAGCCACTCGCGGTCACCTCCGCTGAGTCCGGTGAGCTGGTCCGACTCGCGGCGGTGTCCGACCGCATCACCGCGGTCAACTACAACATCCGCTTCTACCCCCTCAACCAGCACCTCCATGGCGCCGTGCGCGCTGGGCAGCTGGGTGACATCCGGCTCGTCACCGGCCGCTACTTCCAGGACTGGCTGTTCCTGGACACGGACTGGAACTGGCGGCTCGACCCTGGCCAGGGCGGCACGTTGCGTGCGTTCGGCGACATCGGCACCCACTGGGTCGACCTCCTGAGCTTCATCACGAGCTCCCGGGTGACATCCGTGCTCGCCGAGCTCGTGACCGCCATCCCAGTCCGCCAGCAGCCCAGCGGGCCGGTCGAGACGTTCGCCACGGAGCGCTCCGCGAACACCATCCCGACCCCGATGTCGACCGAGGACATCGCGCTGCTGCTGCTTCGGTTCGCGAATGGGGCGCGTGGCTCGGTGGCCATCTCCCAGGTGAGCCCCGGCCGCAAGAACTCGCTCCAGTACGAGGTCGACGGGTCGCTGGCCGCCGCGTCGTGGGACTCGGAGATGCCGGACCATCTCTGGATCGGCCACCGCGACGGCCCCAACGAGATCCTCCAGCGGTCGCCAGCGCTCATGAACGCGGCGGGCGCCGCCGCAGCGAGCCTGCCGGGCGGCCACGTCGAGGGCTTCGGGGACACCTTCCACGCTCTCTTCCGGGCCATCTACGCGGCCATCGCGGCCGGTCGCCTGCCAGAGCATCCGACGTTCGCCTCGTTCGCTGATGGCCACGCCGAGATGCTGCTTGGCGACGCCGTCCTGCGCTCGGCGCGCGAGGGTCGCTGGGTGGACGTGGAGGATGATGCGCAGGTCTCGCCTGATGTGGCGTCCGAGGAGGTCCTCGCCCGATGAAGCTCGGTCTGCTGACCGCACCCTTCCTCGATGCACCCCTCGGCGCCGTCGCCGACTGGTCGGCAGCTCACGGCTTCGAGAGCCTCGAGATCGCCTGTTGGCCTCGAGCCACCGGGCCCACGCGTCGCTATGCGGGCACGTCCCACATCGACGTCGCGAACCTTGACCAGGCGGAAGCGAGCGAGATCATCCATCGCATCCGGGACACCGGCCTCACGATCTCCGGGCTTGGCTTCTACCCCAACCCGCTGCACCCCGATCCGGCTCACCGCGCGGCGGTCATCGCCCACCTCAAGCTGGTCATCGCGGCGGCCCAGACGATGGGCGTCGGGTTGGTGAACACGTTCATGGGCGGCGACGCCGCGAAGACCGTGGACGCCAACTGGGATGAGGCGCTCAAGGTCTGGCCGGACATCGTCCGATTCGCCCAGGACCATGGCGTCCGGCTGACCATCGAGAACTGCCCCATGATCTTCTCCGATGACGAGTGGCCCGGCGGCCATAACATCGCCTGGAGCCCGCGCATCTGGCGGCGCATCCTGGAGCAGTGGTCGGGCACCATCGGGCTCAACTACGACCCCTCGCACCTGGTCTGGCTGATGATCGACCAGGAGCGGTTCATCCGCGAGTTCGGCTCGCACATCCTCCATGTCCAGGCCAAGGACCTGATGGTCGACCGGGATGGCCTGTATGACCGAGGCACGCTGTCCGGTGGCATCGGCTGGCAGGTGCCCCGCATCCCCGGCCTGGGTGAGGTCGACTGGCGCGTCTTCTTCGCGGCGCTGTACCGTGCAGGCTACGACGGCGACATCATCATCGAGCACGAGGACCGGGTCTTCGAAGGCACCGATGACCTCATCAAGCGGGGCTTCCTGCTCGCCCGCGACACCCTCCGGCCCTACATCAAGTGAGCGTCATGACCCTCTCCATCGACACCCTCGGCTACCTCGACGTGGCCAAGACCATCGATCACTCGCTGCTCAAGCCCGAGCTTGATGACGCGTTCGTGCGGGCCGGCTGCGAGCTGGCCGCCGCGTACGACGTCGCCTCCGTCTGCGTTCGGCCCGCGGACGTGGTCCGGGCGGGCGCCATCCTCGCGGGCACCGATGTGAAGGTGGGGACGACCATCGGTTTTCCTCATGGCAACCAGCGCACCGATATCAAGGTCGCGGAGGCCCGTGCGGCCCTCGCCGACGGCGCCACGGAGCTGGACATGGTGCTGCTCATCGGGGCCCTCCGGTCCGGGCGTGATGCTGAGGTGGAGGCGGACATCGCGGCCGTGGTCCAGGTCGCCCATGACGCTGGCGCCATCGTCAAGGTCATCTTCGAGAACGCCTACCTCACCGACGAGGAGAAGATCCGTGGATGCCATCTGACCGAGGCCGCCGGAGGCGACTTCGTCAAGACCTCGACGGGGTTCGCATCGTCGGGTGCGACCATCGATGATCTCAAGCTCATGCGGGCGAACACCTCGCCCCACGTCCAGGTCAAGGCCGCTGGGGGGGTCCGGACGCTTGATGCGCTGCTGGAGGTGATGGCCGTGGGCGTCACCCGCATCGGGGCCACGACGACGAGTACCATCCTGGACGACTTCAAGGCCCGCAAGGCGGGTCGGGCGACGACCGCGACCGTCGGCAGCTCGGTGGGTGGGGGGTACTGAGGGCGTGCCCGACACGGTCGGCATCGGGATGCTCGGGACGGGCTTCATCGGCCAGTTCCACCACCAGGGCCTGCGGCACGTCCCTGCTGCCCGACCGGTGGTCTGCTTCGGGCGCGATCCGGAGCGGCGGCTGTCATTCGCCGCGCTCAACGGTTACGCCCGGGCCGTCGACTCCGTCGAGGCCGTCTGTGCCGATGCCGACGTGGACCTGGTCATCGTGTCGCTGCCCAACGAGCTGCATGTCGGGGCGATCGACGCTGCCGCCCGACATGGCAAGGCGGTCGCGTGCACCAAGCCACTCGGTCGGACGGGTGCCGAGGCCGCCGCGTGTGTCGCGTCCGTCACGGCCGCGGGTGTCTGGCACGGATACCTGGAGAACGTCGTCTTCGGTGCCGAGATGGTCCGGATGCGCGAGATGGTCGAAGCCGGCGCCATCGGCCGACCCATCGGCTTCCGGGCCAGGGAGGCCCACAGCGGCCCACACGCTGCCCACTTCTGGGACCGCGCGAAGGCCGGCGGCGGAGCGCTCCTGGACATGGCGTCCCATGGTGCCGAGGCGGCACGCTACCTGTTCGGCAAGGAGCTGCGCGTCCGGGACGTCTTTGCGTGGGGCGACACGCTCGTGCATCGCGACCGGACCACGGCCGAGGACAATGCCGTGATGCTCATGCGCTTCCAGGACGGTCGGGTAGCCACCGTCGATGTCTCGTGGTCCAGCAAGGGTGGTCTCGAGGGCCGCTTCGAGCTCACCGGGACCGGTGGCAGGGTCGTCTCGGACATGGCCTCGACCAACCTGCGCGCGTTCATCGAGCAGCCCGCCGGGTACCTCGCGGAGAAGGCGGACGCGGATACGGGCTGGGTGTTCCCGGTGCCCGACGAGACGTACGTCCACGGCCACGACGCGATGATGGGTCACATGGTCGAGTCGTTCCGTGCCGGCGTGGTGCCGCGGGAGACCTTCGAGGACGGGCTGGTCGTGAACCAGGTCCTGGACGCCGCCTACCGGTCGATGACGAGCGGCCACTGGGAGCCGGTGACAGTCGCGCCGGCGCTGGTGGCAGCATGACGACGACCGCCCAGCCGGTCACGCAGCTCACCTGGATCGAACAGGCCCAGGCGCTGCTGGGTCGCCTCGCGGAGACGCAGGCGGATGCCATCGAGCGAGCCAGCGCCTGGTGCGCGGACGCGATCGCCGCGGGCGGCCTGGTGCATCTCTTCGGCACCGGCCACTCGCGCATCCCGGTGGAGGAGATGTTCCCGCGCTACGGCTCGTTCCCGGGGTTCCACCCCATGGTCGAGCTGTCGATGACCTTCCACACCCAGGTGGTCGGCTCGAACGGCCAGCGTCAGGCGATGTTCATCGAGCGCGTGCCGGGTCTGGCGGAGGTCATCCTCTCGAACTTCACGTTCGGGGCGCAGGATGTGATGATGATCTTCTCGGCCAGCGGTCTCACAGCGGTGCCGGTCGAGATGGCACGTGGCGCGCGCGCGCGTGGCCTGCGGGTCATCGCGGTCACGTCCATCGCCCAGTCGATGTCGGCGGAGCCCGGGCCGGAAGTCGGCAAACGGTTGCTGGATGAGGCAGACCTGGTCATCGATCTGTGCACCCCGCCGGGTGATGCCATGGTCCACATCGACGGGCTGGACACGCCCGTGGGGCCCGGCTCGACCATCACCAACGTCGCCATCGTCAACTCCATCAAGGTCCGCGTCGCGCAGCTGCTCACCGAGCGCGGTGCGATGCCGCCGGTCATCACCCGGGCATCCGAGGTGGGCGTCCAGCGCTCACGGGAGCTGTTCGAGGCGGCCTATGACGAGCATGCACGGCGGATCGCTCGCGCGATCGACAAGCCCTGACAGAGGAGGTGCGGTAGACCAGACAGTCGCCCGAGGTCCGAACGTCCACGACCGGCGCAGCCCCAGTGCCCCGCCGGCCGCCCCCTGAGGAGGATCACAGACTCATGGATCGATCAGCACGCAAGCTGCTGGCAGGCATCGGCATCGCCGTCCTGGCAGCCAGCATCGCCGGCCCCGTCGCAGCCCAGTCACCCGCGGCATCGGGCGGCATGATGCATCAGTGGAAGATCGGCTTCTCCAACCCCGGCGGCGTCGGCAATGGCTGGCGCGAGGAGCAGCTCTGCTCGGTGAAGGCACAGGCGCTCGCCTCGGGCGAGGTCTCGAGCCTCACGGCCATCCATCAGAACACCGATGCCGCCGGTCAGCTGGCCGACATCCGGACCCTCATCTCCGCTGGCGTCGATGCCATCGTGCTCAACCCCGCGGACGGCACAGCGCTCAACCCGGCGCTTCAGGAAGCGGTGGACAAGGGCATCGTCGTGGTCGCGGTCGACTCGCCCGTGACCCTGCCGGCCGCCTACAACATCTCCAACAACCAGGAGAACTACGCCTACCTTGGCGCCAAGTGGCTGTTCGAGCAGCTCGGTGGCAATGGTGCCGTCGTCTACATGCGCGGCATCCCCGGCGTCCCGGCCGACACCGATCGCGACACCGGCTTCAAGCGTGCCCTCGCCGAATATCCCGGCATCACGGTCGTCAAGGAGACCGCGACGAACTGGGACCCGACGACCGGCACCCAGCAGATCACTGACATCCTGAATGCCGGCACCAAGTTCGACGGCGTCTGGACCTCCGGCATCGATAGCTGGATCGTGGACGCGTTCAAGACCGCCGGCGCACCCTTCGTGCCCATCGTGGGCGCGGACAACAGCGGCTTCGTTGCCCAGCTGCTCAATGGCACGGACTATCCGGGCCTCGTCGGGGCCGCAGTCACCAACCCCGGCTCGGTCGGCGGCGCTGGTGTGGCGTTGGCACTCAAGATCCTCGACGGCCAGAAGCCGGCCGAGCAGACCACGCTGCTCACGCCCCAGATCTGGGACAACGTGAGCGACGCGGGCAAGGCTGCCCTCGCGGCTGCCAATGACCCGAACCTGCCCCAGGGGTATCCCCTCAACCTGACCATCCCCGACTGGACCACCTACACCAAGGACCAGCTCCTGGCCTGCAAGGCCCCGGGCGAGTAGTAGACCCGGCACCGTAGTGGAGTCGAGGGGTGCCGGACGTCCGGCACCCCTCGAACCACGTCCCGGGACCCATCACATGACCGACCTGCTGCTCGAGGCGACCGGCGTCGTCAAGCGCTATGGCGGCGTGTCCGCACTGCGCGGCGCGTCGCTGGCGGTACGACCGGGCGAGGTCCACGCGCTCCTGGGTGCGAACGGGGCCGGCAAGAGCACGCTCATCAAGATCCTCACCGGCACCGTCCGACCCGATGCCGGGACGCTCAGCGTGCGAGGTGAGGTCCGACGGATCACCTCAGCCAGCGACGCCCGGGCGTTCGGTGTGGTATCGGTCTATCAGGACCCATCGCTCATCCCTGACCTGGTGGTGGCGGACAACCTGCGCCTGACCTCCACGCCGGTCGCCGAGTTCCGCCGCTGGATGGCGGAGCTGGGCATCCCCGATCTGGACCTCCAGGATGCCGTGCGCGACCTGCCGCTGCCCACGCTCCGGGTCATCGACCTGGCGCGTGCCTTGGCCGCCGACCCTGATGTGCTCATCCTCGACGAGACCACCGCGGCGCTCCCCGCCGACCTGACCGAGCGGGTGCTCGAGGTCGTGGGTCGCCAGCGCGCGAGTGGTCGATCGGTCATCTTCATCTCCCACAGGCTCATCGAGATCGCCGCCCTGTGCGACCGCGCGACCGTGTTGCGGGACGGCGAGACCGTGGGCGTCGTGGACATCAGCCCAGGCGCCGAGGATCGGATCGTGGCGCTCATGCTCGGGCCTCAGGAGCCGAGTGCCGAGCGGCCCAAGGCGCGCATCCCTCCGCCTAGCCCGGTCGCTGCCGATACGGCTCGGGCGCAGGCCCGGTTGGTGGCTAGCGGCATCCGGGCCGGCCATCACCTGCAGGACGTCTCGTTCGAGCTGCACCCGGGCGAGGTGCTGGGCGTGGTTGCGCTCGAGGGCCAGGGCCAGGACGAGCTGTTCGAGGTCCTCGCTGGCTCGCGCCGACCCGATGGCGGCGAACTGAGCGTCGATGGCCGGGTCGTGCGTTTCCGGCATCCCGCCGACGCCATCCGTGCCGGGCTGATCTACGTGCCCGCCAACCGCCTCGAGGCACTCCTGCCGCAGCGCTCGGTGCGCGAGAACATCGCGCTGCCGCTCTCCGCGCCACCTCGGCGATGGGGTCTCATCCGCCGGGGCCGCGAGGACGTGCTGGTCGACGGCGCCATCGCTCGGCTCCAGATCGACACTCGCGCCCAGAACGAGGTGCGCCGGCTGTCGGGCGGCAACCAGCAGAAGGTGACCATCGCACGCTGGGTCGCGATAGGGGTCCGGACGCTCCTCTGCTTCGATCCGACGCGGGGCATCGATATCCGGACCAAACGGCAGATCTACGCCCTCCTCCGCGAGCTTGCCGATGCCGGTGCCGCCATCCTCCTGTACACCTCCGAGCTGGAGGAGATCCAGCTCGCTTGTGATCGGGTCGTGGTCATCTTCAACGGCCGCGTCGTGGACGAGATGCATGCCGCGGACGCCGACGAGCCGACGCTGCTGCGCGCGGCGTACGCGCTGCCACCCGACGCGCCCGTTCCCGAGGCAGTCGTGGCGGCGACACCCGTCGCACCCGTGGTTGCCCCATGACCGCGACGGCGCCCGCCACTGGGGACATCGGCAACGGCAGCACCCTCTCGATCGGTCGCCTCATCCGACGCAATGCCTGGGTCGTCTCGCTGTATGTCCTGGTCGCGGTGCTCCTGGTCGTGACACGGGTCATCAAGACGAGCTACGGCCCGGACGACTTCCAGTCGCTGGCCATCGCGGTGCTGCCCATCGTGTTCGCGGCAGCCGCGCAGACGGTTGCGGTCATCTCCGGGGGTATCGACCTGTCGGTAGGATCGGTGATGGCGTTCACCAACGTCACTGCCGCTGCGCTCATGTTCCACAGCGGCGAAGAGCTCGCGGTGCCGATCGTGGCCCTCGTGCTGCTGCTGGGCGTCGGGGTCGGGTTCATCAACGGACTGTTGGTGGTCAAGAGCCGGGTGCCCGACATCGTCGTCACCCTTGCCATGTCGTTCGTGTGGGCTGGCGCCGCGCTCCTGGTGCTCGGCAGCCCAGGTGGTGGCGCGGCGGCCTGGTTCATGGGACTCGCCGACGGCACCATCGTGCTCGAGTGGGTACCCAGGGCGCTTGTGGTCATGCTCGTGGTCGTGGCCGTCATCTGGGTGCCCATCCGGCGGTCCCGCCTGGGGCTCTCGTTCTATGCGGTCGGCAGCGACCAGCTCGCGGCGCTCCGGAGCGGTGTGGACGTCGGCCGAACCAAGATCCTCGCATATAGCGTGACCGGCCTCTTCGCCGCCTGCGGCGGGCTCGCGCTCACGATGTCGACCGGCATCGGCATCCCGGTGCCTGGTCCCTACACCCTCGGCGGGGTGGCAGCCATCGTGCTCGGCGGTGTCAGCCTCGCGGGTGGTCGGGGGGGCATGGCCGGCCCTATCGCCGCGGCCTTCGTGCTCGCCCTCATCCGTGCGGACCTGGTGTTCCTGGGCGTCGACCCCAACTACAGCACGGTCATCCAGGGCGTCATCCTGGTGATCGTGGTCATGATCGGCGGCGCCGTGGCCATGCGCCGGGTGCGCTCGTGACCACGCCCGAGGTCGTGGTGAGCGGTTCGCGACCCACGCTGCGGAGCGCCGATGGCTGGCGCAAGCTGTTCCGCGACCAACCCATCATCCCGCTGATGTTCCTGCTGGCGGCGCTGGTGCTGCTGCTGGCGATCATCCAGCCGGGCATCCTCACCCGCCCCCAGGCATGGCTGACCGCGACCATCCGGTTCGCGACGCCGCTGGCTCTCCTCGCAGCATGCCAGACGCTCACGATGCTGACGGGTGGCATCGACCTGTCCGTCGCCACCATCGCATCCATGTCCGCGTATGTGATGGCGACCCAGGCACCCACCCAGAACGACCTCGTGGCCATCGGCATGGCACTCCTCGTCGCCGCGCTCGTCGGTCTCGTGAACGGCATCGGGGTCGGCATCTTCCGGGTGCAGCCGCTCATCATGACCCTGGGTACCGGCCTCGTAGCGCTGGGCATCCTGACGGTCTACCAGAAGTTCGTGCTCACCTCCGGGTCAAAGGTGCCCGAGTCGGTGGCGACCATCGGCTCCGGCACCTCCTTCGGGTTCTTCCCCAACGCGCTCCTGGTGCTCATCCCAGTGGCGGCCGTGATCATCATCGGGTTACGCCGCTCGGGCTATGGCCGGATGCTGTACGCAGTCGGCGACAACCCCATCGCCGCACGGCTCTCGGGTGTCCGCGTGTGGCAGGTCCTCGTCCTCGTCTACGTCATCTCGGGGGTTCTGGCGGGCATCGCCGGCATCGTGTTCACGGGCGTCTCGAAGGCCGCCACCCTCAACGTCGCGGATGCGTTCCTGCTGCCGTCGGTGGCGGCTGCCGTCATCGGCGGCACGTCCATCTTCGGTGGCCGAGGTGGCTACGCGGGGAGCATCGTGGGGGCCCTCATCCTGACCGTGCTGCTGAGCCTGCTCACCGCGCTCGACGCGCCGCCGCCCATCCGGCAGATCGTCTACGGCCTCATCATCCTGGGGGTGGCCGCCGCCTACGCCCGTGTGACGAGCGACACATGAGTGGCGCGCGCGGGGACCCTGCCACCGGCCCGACCCGTCATCTCGGTCTTGACCTGGGGGTCACGAACCTCAAGTGGGCGGTCATCGAGCGGCACCGGGACAGCTGGACCTGTGTCGCGGATGGCCAGGTGCCGACGCGCTCAACGGATGGTCCCGACGCCGTCGTCGGCCAGCTGGGCGATGTGAGCCGGGACGTCATGATCGGCGCAGTCAGGGATCGCGACCGTGGGCATCGGGGTGCCAGGCCTGTACGACCCGGCCACCGGCGTGGTCGAGTTCCTCGTGAACATGCCCGGTGGCTGGCGCGGGGTGGCCGTCGGAGCACCCGTGGCGGCCGTCCTGGGTCTGCCGGTCGCGCTCATCAACGATGCCCGCGCCTTCGGGCTCGCGGAGCTCCACCTGGGCGCGGGTCGGGGCGTCCGTTCGATGCTCGGGCTGACCCTGGGCACCGGTATCGGGGGTGTCATCGTCATCGACGGACAGGTCCTCCAGGGTCGCAAGGGCACCGCAGGCGAGCTCGGGCACCAGTCCATCGATCCGGATGGGCCGTGGTGCAACTGCGGCACCCGCGGCTGCGTGGAGGCGTACTGCCGCGCTGACCAGATCGCCAAGGCGTGCGGCACCTCGACCGTCGAGGCGGCGGTCCGTGCCGCGGATGCGGGCGACGCCCGGGCCATCCAGGGTCTGGCCGACATCGGTCGGTACCTGGGCATCGGCATCGCCAACGCCATCATCCTCATCAACCCGGAGCGGGTCGTGCTCGGTGGCGGAGTCGCGGGCGCCGGTGAACGCATCATCGGTCCCATCCGGGCCGAGATCGCCCGCCGTGTCAACGTGACGGCGTGGCAGTCGATCGACATCGTGACGGCGGAGCTAGGGACCAGGGCAGGGGCGGTCGGCGCCGCTGTCCACGGCGCCCTTCGCGCGGCGACCGCCATGGAGGAGGACAGGGCATGATGAGGAGCATCGTCGCAGGTCGTCTGGTGCTCCCGGATGAGATATGTCCCGGACGGCTGGTGGTCGAAGACGAGCGCATCGCGGCCATCGAGCCCGATCCGGAGCTCGCGGCGGGTCCGTGGGTGATGCCGGGCTTCGTCGATGTGCATGTCCACGGCTGGGGGGGGCACGACGCGATGGGCGGTCGCGCCGCGCTCGACGGCATGAGCCGAAGCCTGTTGGCACACGGTGTCACCTCGTTCCTGCCGACCGCTGTGACGGCGCCGATGCCCGACCTGGTCGCGTTCGCTGAGGGCGTCCGCGAATGGATGCCCCACGCCCCTGTGGATGGGGCGGCTCCCCTGGGCTTCAACATCGAAGGGCCGTTCATCTCGCGCGAGAAACGAGGCGCGCAGAATCCTGACTTCCTGCACAGCCGCGTCGATGTCCGCGTCGATGCACTGGAGCCGCTGGTGCGTGGCCTGCGGATCATGACGGTGGCGCCTGAGATCCCGGGTGCGCTCGGGCTCATCGGCTGGCTCCGGGACCGCGGTGTCGCGGTCTCCATCGGGCACTCGGCCGCGACCGTGGAGGAAGCTCGCGCGGGCTACTCGGCCGGCGGTCGGACGACGACCCACTTGTTCAACGGCATGACCGGGGTCGACCACCGCCATCCCGGTGTCGCCGTCGCAGCCCTCACGAACGACGAGGTCTCGGTCGAGCTCATCGCGGACGGCCAGCATGTCCACCCAGCCCTGTGGGAGCTCATCTCGCGGGCAAAGCCACGTTCCCAGCTCGTGCTCGTGAGTGATGCTCTCCAGTACGCGGGCACCGGCATCGGTCGGGGCACCCTGTCAGGGGTGGCCATCGAGATCCACGAAGACAGGTGCACGCTCGCGGACACGGGCACCCTCGCTGGATCGGTCATCGCCCTTGATACCGCGGTCCGCAACATGGTCGCCTCCGGACTCGACGTGCCGACCGCCGCCCTCGCCTCGAGCCGCAACGCCCTGGAGCTGCTCGGCGTGGCTGACCGGGGCATCCTTGCCCCCGGCATGCTCGCGGACGTGGTCGTACTCGACGAGGGGTTCCGCGTCCGGAGCGTCATGCGCTCCGGCGTCTGGCACATCGGCGGGGCACCCGGCTGAACCGCGACGAAGCGCCGAGGCGCCAGCGCCGGGCCCGGCGCTGGCGTGCCGATCAGGGTCGGACGACGCTCCAGTAGCGTTCCGCGGCGCCAGTGCCGACCGAGCCGTCGAACGCGACCCGTCGGGCGTAGCCGGCGACATCGTCGAGCATCCCCTGGTCGCTGTGGAACAACTGCTCGATCTGGCTCCGGTAGACCCGGAGTCCGGCGACCTTGCGGTCGAGGAACTCCCCGATGTCGGCGTACCGCGCCTGTAGCGCTCGTCCCTCGCCGAGCGACGCGCTGTCGAGCGGCAGGTCGGCCTGACCGGCGAAGTCACTCCACCAGGCGTAGGGGAAGTCCTCGTAGAAGCTCAGCCGGTCGCTCATGTCGGGTCCGGGCATCACCCAGCCGCGCGGACTGTGGAGCAGCGAGATGGCCACGTCGCGAGTAAGGACGTGGTCGACGTGACCGCCGATGCCCAGCGGGAAATAGATCTGCTGGGGCTCCAGGCGCATGATCTCGCGCCGGAGCGCAGCGAGCGGCGGCTCGTCGTCGGGGCGGGGCCCGCCCAGCAGCTCGTCGTCGCCGACGTAGCCCCGATACACCGCGTCCGGAAGGCCGAGGTCGACGAGTGACGTCTCCATGAACCACGCGTATCGCTCGTCTTCGGCACGCCGGACGGCCGCGGCGTCCGCACTGTCGAAGTCGATGCCCTCCAGGGTCCCCTGACCCGGGACGTCATCCGCCAGGGGGCGATCGCTGGACGGTACGTTGGTCACATTGGCGGCACGCGTCCACGAAGCACGCTGCCAGAACTGGCGCGCCTGGGTGTTGGCACGCTCCTGGGTCAGCACGATGCGCTCCGGATCGGCCGCCCATGGAGCACTCCCGCCCGGGGTCGCCACGACCGGAACATCCGGCAGGATGTCATTCCGGTCGAATGCCTCGGTCAACGGCCACAGTGCCTTGTTGCCGAAGCCGAGCGCCGTCCGCTGGTAGTCGGTCAGCGCGCTACCCGACCCTGGGCCGCCCGAGAAGACCGAGATGATGGTCACGGCCTGGCCGAGCTCTCGAAGGCTGGCGATGAGGCCGCCACACGACAGTGCCGCATCGTCAGGGTGGGGGGAGATGAAGACATGGGTCATCGCTGGCCGAGGATAGCATCGGCATGCCCACCCGAGCGGGCGGCCGTGCCACCCGCATTCACGGCAGAGGGTCTGGCCGACTCGACGGCCACCGGGCACGCGTCCCGGTGGCTGTCGCCGACCGATGGGTCAGATGGGCGCGCAGCTGGGCGCCGGTGCGACGCTGGCGCCGGGAGCCAGGCTGGACCGGGGCAGGTGCGGCGAGCTGGCAGGCGCCAGGCTGGGCCGAGGAAGGAGCGGCGAGCCGCCAGGCGCCAGGCTCGAGGGAGCGCTCGGGCACGGCGCCAAGGTCGGCGCAGGTGTCGGGACTGCCGTAGCGGCGATGGTCGGCGCGACCGATGGCACCGCGGTCGGCGCCAGGGTCGGAGCAGTCGTGGGCGTCAGCGTAGCGGCCGCCGTTGGCGCGCTGGTCGGCGCCGTCGATGGCGCGACCGATGGCGCGATAGACGGCTCGAGCGTCGGAGCCACGCTGGGCATGCGCGTAGGAGCCGCGCTCGGCTCGACCGTTGGAGCCGCGCTGGCGATGCCGCTCGGACTCGGCGCCAGGGACGGCGCAGCGCTCGGGCTCGCCGCTGCCGCCGATGACCCAGCTGTCGCGACTGGCGATGCCGACGGGGATGCGCTCGGTGCCGGTGACAGCGACGGCTCCAGGGTGGGTACCGGCGTCGGGCCGGGTGCCAGGAGGCCCCCATGGCCCAGCAGCAGGGCATAGCCGAAGATCGCGACGAACACCGCGACCACGATGCCGACCCACCATTTCGAGACCGGATCATCGATGTAGACGTGGTCGTCCGGGAGCCCGGCACGCGGCGTGGCACCCGATCCGCCCTTGCCGCCACCCCTGGATGCCCCCGCGACCGGCGTCGCTGCGACCGGCGTCGACGTCGTCGGTCCACCGACCGATGACGGTGTGGTCGCTGCGGCCGTGTCCAAGGCTGCGGCAGCCTCGGCGTCGGCGCCCTGGGTCTCCCCGGTGTCGAGAACTGGCTCGTCCGACCCTGGTTCGGGCATGACGGCGTCAGCCGCCTCCGCCTCCGGTTCGTCCGGCGTCACCGGATCTTGCCCAGGATCGCTGCTCATCGACTACCTCCACAGGAAGGCGAACTGTGCCGCCTTGCTCACCAGATGTGCCATCCGGATGATGCGGGCCAAGCGACCCCTGGTCATCCCTTCGATGGTCGTTCGCTGCTCTCGCAGTGTGTGCGTCAGCCGACGCATCTCGTCGTCCCACGAAGCTCGTTCCTCGCGCATCCGATCGACCGTGGCCCGGACCCGCTCCACGTCGTCGCGCGCAGCTGCGGCGGCGTGGCTCACCCGGATCTCCGCGTGACCAAGCTCCTCGCGGCGCCACAGGAGCGTCCGTCGGTACCCGGCCGTGGCACGCACGATGAGCACCGCGCTGCCTGCCGCGATGACAGCGCAGACCGCGATGGCGACCGCTACGAGAAGGGCTGACTCGGGGCTCACCGGGGCGCGAGCATATCCTGACCGCGGCTCAGGCGTCGCGCACGGCCGGCAGCAGTGCGCCCGCCAGACCGGCGCCCACGGTCAGGACTCCGGTGAACGCGATGATGACGCCAGCTGACACCCACAGCTGGGCGATCGAGGCGACGGCCATCGCGCCGGTCATGGCACCGAACACGAGACTGCCCCGGAACGCGACGACACGGCCCAGGTACCCCGGCGGCGTGACCTCACCGAAGATCGTCTGGGTCGGCACCACGTAGACCAGGTTCGCGATGCCGATGACGCCCGCGGCGATGAGGGCGACCGGCAACGCCGATGACAGACCCAGGATGACTGTCGCGATGCCCATCGACAGGAAGCCGGAGACCACCATCCGGCCCTTTCGGAAGTGCGCACCCAGCAGCCCGACCGCGACGCCGCCGATGAGGTTGCCAACGCCGATCATGGCCTCGATCGCAGCCCAGTTCTCCGCAGGCGCCAGATAGCGGTTGCCGAATGCCTCGGTCGCGAACGTGATGGTCACCGCAAGGGTCGCGCCGATGGACAGCTGAGCGACCGTGCTGATGAGTGTGTTCTGGAGCAGCTGTGGATGCTGGCGCATGACCGCCCAGCCCGACCGCAGCTCCTCCATGAATGCATCGACGGCGCTGCCCAGCCGGGGCACGATGACACGCACGACGGGCGGTACCACGAGGGTGCTGATGAGCACGGCGCTGACGACGTACGTTGCCGCGTCGACCCAGAAGGCGAGCGCCACCTCGGCGCCCAGCACCGCGACGAAGATGCCGGCGAGCGGGTAGCCCGCGATGTCCGCGAGGCTCTCGGCGGTCCACAGCGCGCTGTTGGCCGCCAGCAGATCGTCGGGGGCCACGATGCGAGGCACGACCGCGACGCGTGCGGGTCGGAAGAAGAGACTCACGGTCGTGATCAGGAACACCAGCGGATAGACGAGCCAGATCTGGACCTGCACCGCGAGTGGGATGAGCACCACGAGGCCTGCCCGGATGAGGTCGCTCGCGACCATCACCCGCTTCTGGTCCCAGCGATCGACGAAGGTGCCGGCGATCGGACTGAGCAGCAGGTTCGGCAGCGCCGCGGCGAAGAATACGAGGCCCACTGCGACTGGGGACCCGGTGGCGTCACCGACGATGAAGCCGAGCGCGATCTGGTGGAGGCGGTCACCGAACATGCTGATCGCCTGTCCCAACCAGAACGCGCTGAACCGCGCGTCCTGCATGAGTCGGACGTAGGGATGCCGGCGCATCCGCTCCGCCCTGGTCAGTGCCGGGAGCTCAGCCGCGAGCTCGGGTGCCACCGGATGCGTGACCTGGTCCGGAGCGAGGAGGCCCGGACCGCGGCCGCCACCGAGCATCACCGGCCGTGCGTCCATGCCGCTCGCGGCGCTGGGCAGGGTCACGCGGGGCGTCGGGCCACGCCAGAGCGAGATGCCACCCGCCTCCGGCTGGGGATCGCCGCGCAACAGGGTCGCGAACACGAACCAGCCGAGGCCGATCGAGATGAGCACATCACCGATGCTCACGACGTTGGCGAGGATGGGCGCCGGGAACGGCACGATGTCGCCGAGCGGTCCGGCATGGAGCAGGAACGAGAGGCCGAGGTCGGTGGGCAGCGCCACGTGGTAAGTCGGTGAGAGCTCCGCCAGCGACAGACCAGCAACCGGCAGCGCCGGCAGATAGACGGGCATCCAGCCGCCATTCACGATCACCGCAAGGCCGTTGGCGATGACGCCGACCATGACCAGCAGCAGGCCCGGCTGCGCCCGGTTGAGCCAGAGCACGCCAGCCACGAGCAGGAATGCACCGGCATATAGCGGGAGACGCAGGGTGTCGACGATCACCACGTCCCGGGCGATGAGCACCTGGGTCCCGAAGCGGAGGACGATGGCGCCGAAGAGCAGCGCGAGGTAGCGCAACCGGACGTACAGCAGGGCATCCAGCCGCCCGCCTGCGAGCAGTCCAGCGGCGAGCCCGATGAAGGCGCCGATCAGGAGCATGGCGGCTGCGAGCCCGTGGACCCCCTCATCGATGGCAGCCTAGCAGGCGATCCGCGCCCGATCCGACCCGCAGGACTACCTACGGACGGGGCGGCTCATAGCCGGTGAGCTCCACGTACGCCTCGCCCGTGACCGGCTCGCCGGCCCGGCTCGCTGTGACGGTCTGCGAGCCCTCCCAGTAGACGACCCCGGTCGTCTCACGGGTGTCGAGCTCCTGGTCCGCGACGGTCGGCACGAGGTCGACGACCAGGGACTCGCCAGGAACGCGGATGTGCCAGCCAGCCGGGTAGTTGGCGCCGGTCGTGGGCGAGGTCCAGTGGTCGGTGACGGTGAGCTGGAAGTCGTCGCCCGCAAGATGCTGGGTCGAGCCGTCCGGATGAACGAGGGTGCCGTACACGAGCGGGTAGCCACCATCGCCGTCGCGCACCAGCGAGAGTGTGAGGTCGGTGCCGTCCGCGAGGTTGACCGCGAACCAGTCCCAACCTCCGGCGCCGACCGCGATGAAGTCGCCCCACTGGTGATCGAACCAGCCGGCACCGCTGACGGGTATGACCTCGTTCTCGATGGTCAGGGTCCCTTGCGCACCCATCCGGGTCCGGGAGTAGTAGTACGAGCCGCCGGCCGGCCCGAGATCCACATACCCATCGGTGTCGTGGAGCGCAGGCGGCAGCGCGTGTGCATCGAGCGCCAGGTCGAGGCCGAAGGTCGTGCCATCGACGGCCATCCCCTCGCCAACGAGGTGATCGACACCCGACACGCCGGACATCATCCACGGCCGGACGCTCGGATCCGGGACGCCGAGCGCCACGTCGGCCCCCATGGCCAGGTCGAACCCCTGACCGGGTACCGAATGGTCGACCTGCGCGCCGACCTGGGAGCGCTGGTCATAGAGGAACCGCTGGCCCGCCTCGTCGGTGACGGCCAGGTGGGAGGCCCACGCCACCGGAAAGTCACCCCGCTCCGCCCGGAAGATGACCATCTCGAAGCCGAACCGTCGTCCGTCCGTCGCGACCAGATGGCCGGTGTCGTACCACCACTCGGTGAGCCGGTCGTGGGGGCCATCGTCCCGTGGCAAGACCACCGGCTGCGGGTCTGGCGGTCCCGTCGGCGTCGGGGATGGCCGGATCACGGGCGTCGTGCTCGGCAGCGGCTGCGCGAGGATGGGTCCGCCGCAGCCGACGACGACGACACCAAGCAGCAGGAGCGCGAGTCGTGCCGCCACCGTCCTCATGCCTCCACCACTGGCAGGCGGGCACCCAGCCATCGGCGCATCCGGTCCGGCAGCCACCAGTTCCAGCGACCCAGCAGGCGCATCGTCGAGGGCACCAGCAGGGCCCGGACGACGGTCGCATCGAGCGCCACCGCGAGTGCCACGCCGATCCCCAGCGCCTTGATGAGCACCACGTCGGCGAACGCGAACGAGCCGGCGACGAGGACCACGATCGCCGCCGCGCTGGTCACGATCCGGCCACTGCGCTCCAGGCCGCTGGCCACGGCTTCGCGATTGTCGGCCGTGCGATCCCATGTCTCCTTCATCCGGCTGAGCAGGAACACCTCGTAGTCCATGGAGAGGCCGAACAGGATGCAGAACAGGATGACGGGCATCGTGGTCTCGACGTAACCCGGCGGACGGAACCCGAGCGGGCCCGACAGGTTGCCATCCTGGAAGATCCAGACGAGGGCGCCGAAGCTGGCCAGGATCGAGAGCGTGTTCATGACCAGCGCCTTGGCCGGCAGGATCACCGAGCGCAACAGCAGCAGCAGGATGAGGTAGGTGGTCACGAGGATGAACAGCGCCGTGCGGGGGAAGTCCGCGGCCACCTGGTCGACCACGTCCACCACCTCAGCCGCACCGCCACCCACGAGCACCCGCAGCCCCGCTGGCGGCGCCAGCGATGAGGTCGGGTCGCGCAGATCATGGACGAGCGCACGCGCCGCAGCGTCATTGGTGCCATACCAGGTGATGACATCGACCGCGGTCAGGTCACCGTCCGTGGTCCGTGCCAGGGCGTTGGCCACGAACCGGTCGGCAGGCCCCGCGGGGTTGGACAGGATGAGCTGGTACTGCTCTCGGTCGAGCCGTGGGTCGATGTCCACGATGCTCTCCACTCGCTCCACCCGTGGATCCGCCGCGAGCAGTCGCGAATAGTCGTACAGGCGGGCCACGTTCGCGGAGCCTGTCACGGGGCCGTCAGTCTGCACCGCGAGCGTCAGCGGCCCGAAGTCACCGATGGGGAAGTCGGCCACGAGCGAGTCATATGCCACACGCGAGGGAACGAACGGCGGCAGGATGCTCGCGTCGGGGGCGTTGAAGCGGACGTGCAGGAAGGGCAGGCCCAGGACCACCAGGAAGGTCAAGGTCGCGAGGAAAACCGGTACCGGCCGATCCATCACCCGCTGGGCGAGCCGCCACCATGCACCATGGCCCGAGTCGCGGCCCGCGGCCGCTCCCGGAGGCACGGGCCGTCGCCGCCGCAGTCGGACCGGTGCCGCATCGATGCGCGGGCCGAGGATCGCGAGCGTCGCCGGCAGGAGCGTCAGCGCCGCGGCGACCGCGAGACCCACCACGATCGCGCCCGCGATGCCCACGGAGCGGAGCACCATGAAGTCGAACAGCAGCAACCCGGTCAAGCCCACGAGCACGGTCACGCCGCTGAAGAAGACCGCCCGCCCAGCGGTTGCCACGGTCGCCGCGACGGCCTCGACGACAACCGATTGCTCGATGGTGCCGTCCAGGGACCTGCCGCCGCCTCGGCGGAGGAGCTCCTCTCGGCAGCGGCTGACCATGAGCAAGGCATAGTCGACGCCCAGGCCGAAGCCCAGCAGGGTCGCGAGGTTGAGCACGAAGATGCTCATCGGCGTGATCCCCGCGACCACCACGATGGCGGCGAGGGCGATGAGCACGGCCAGGCCACCCACGATCACCGGCACACCCGCAGCCACGACGCTGCCGAACACGAGCAGGAGCGCGATCGCCGCGAGGGGCAGGCTGATGAGCTCGCTCCGACGGAGGTCATCCTCGGAGACCGTCTGGATGTCCCCGTAGAACGCGGGGCCACCGGCGAGCGCGATGTCGAGGCCGGGTTGGGCAACGATGGCCGCCTCGACCGGCGCGAGGGCGTCCGGTGAGCGGTCGGGGGGAAGGTCGAGCGTGACCACCTCATACACCGTGCGGCCGTCAGCGCTGACTTGGTGGGGCGCCAGTGTGTGTGGGAGCAGGCCCGTCACATGCGTGGCCGTCCCGACCCCCGCGACCGCCTGGGCCACGGCCGCCTCGAACGCCGGGTCGCCGGCCCGCTCGCCGGTCGTCGAGCGGACGACGATGACGAGCGCCGACGGAGGTGCTCCAAGTCGTTCCTCGAGCAGCCGTCGGGCACGTGCTGCCTCCAGGTCGTCCGCCGTGAAGCCACCCGGCTGGAGCACGCTCGGCGCCTGGGGCGCGAGTGGCAGCGCGACGAGCGCGACGATGGCCCAGGCACCCACGACCCACCATCGCCAGCGGGCCATGGCCCGACCAAGTCCTTCGAAGGAGCCCATCGCGCTGCCGTCGATCGGACCGGGTCAGACGGACGCGTCAGCAGGCTGGGCGGGCACGGCATCGATGGGTTCGAGATCCTCGATCACCTCGACCGCAGATGTCACCGTGGCGACGCCACGGATGGTCGCGACCACTGAGCAGTAGCCGTCCACCGCGAGCATGATGGCGCGCTCCAGACCCACCCGGTCGAGGTCACGTCCGCCCACGACGAAGCGGAGCGCGACCGACTGGTAGGCCCATGGCGGGTCATCGGCCTGGGCGCCCTCCACCACGACCGACAGCGACCGCACATCCTGGCGCTGCTTGCGCGCGATCTCGACGACATCCCACGCCGCACAGGCACCGGCCGCGCCAAGCAGCAGTTCGGAGGCCGAGAAGCCCGAAGGGCCGTGGCGGCCCTCGCCGTCCGGCAGCGTCCGGGGTGCGTTGATGTCGATGCGGTGTCCACGGTGGGTGCCCTCGGACACGAACCGCTCGGCGACCGGATCCCAGTCGATGGTGACGATCTTCACCCGTCCATGATGCCCCAGCGTTGCCCGGGACCCCTGCGCGTGCCAGGGAACGATCAGAGCTGGCCGGCGATGGTCGACAGGATGGCCGAGATCTGATCACCCATGAGCAGCAGCGCCACGACGGAGAAGATGACGATGAGCGCCAGGATCAGCGCGTACTCCGCGAGTCCCTGACCGGTGTCCCGGCGGCGGCGCACCGCACGGGGGTGCGCTGGCATGCCGTCACTCGCCGATGACGGACCAGATGAACCCCATGAAGATGAAGATGCCCGCGAACATCCCGATGAGCGCAAGGCCACCCTCCTGGGTCGCCGGCAGTCCCATGGTCGAGAGCAGACCCATCGTGAGCACCCAGGCGACGATGAGGAGGCCGAAGAGGTACCGGGTGTTGACGCCCGTGATGGCCTTGACCCAGCGGGTCTGACGCCGATCGGGCGTGAGCATGATCACCGCCAGGAGCGTGACCATGAAGGCTCCCATCAGGATGCCGCCCAGGAACGCCAGCCAGTTGCCGCTCTCGATGGCCGTCCGGAAAGCCCCATAGAGCGAGAACAGCATGATGCCGGTGAGCAGGAATGCGAGCAGGAACCCGAGGTTGCGAAGTCGATCCATGGTCATGGCCGAGCGATACTAGCAGAGGCCACGAGCCCCTCGCGAGCTAGCCAAGGAGGCCGTCGCCGAGGTTCTCGCCGGGACCGGCGACGCCCGGCAACGCGAAGAAGTAGCCGCCACCCTGGGCCTGGATGTACTCGGCGAGCGGCTCGTTCGCGAGCCCCGCCTGGACCGTCGCGAACCCATCGTGCAGGTCGCGCTGGAAGCAGTGGAAGGCAAGTCCCTGGTCGAGCGACCCGGCGTCGTCGAAGCCGCGCGAGAAGGAGTAGCCGCGTCCGATGATCGCTTCCTGTTCCGCAAGCGGCGCGCGGTCCCAGCGCTCCACGAACATCCGGATGAGGCGCACGACCATGTAGCTACCGCCCGTCGTCCAGCTCGGCTCCGGAGCGTCGGGTGCCACCCACACCAGGTCGCGGAACAGGTCGCTGTCCAGGGACGGGTTGGCCATGCCGTCCTTGAAGCCCAGCAGGTTTCGGGTGGTGGTCTTACCCTCCGCCGCGATGGCATCGGGTCGGTGGAAGCCGTCCTGGGTCCAGCGCAGGGACATGTCAGCACGGGTGCCGGCCATGAGATAGCGCAGGGCATGCATGCAGGCCATCTCATCCACAGCGCAGATCTGCAGCACCAGGTCGCCATGGACCCGGCTCGGGTCGATGACGTCACCGGGGAAGCGGGGCATCTGCGCGAGCTGTCGGGGCCGGCGATCTGCGAGCGCGAACCGGTCATCGAACAGGCTGGCGCCGACGCCCAGGGTCAGCGTCAGGCTCGATGGCCCGATGGACGGACCCAGGACACCACTCTCGGGCGGTGGGTAGGCATCGTCCATGGGCGGCGACGGAGTGCCCGTGCTGAGATCGCGGATGCGTGTGGTGAGCACCGCAAGGCCGCGACGGTCCGCGGCCACGACGTCGAACGCAGCCAGGATGGCATCGGGTTGCGCGGCGGCGGGTCGGTCGATGCCCGCCTGGTGAGCGCCTTCGAACGGGATGATGACGGGGCCATGCTCGTGGCCGCGGACGCCGCGGACGCCGCGGACGCCGCGGTGCTCGTCGGTGCTGCCAGCGATCGGGCGCCCAGGACACCACCGGGGACCGATCCCACGATCGCTCCCGCGCCAGCGGCTGCTGCGGAGGCGAGGAAGCGCCGCCGACTCAGGCGCGAGGTCGGACCGTTGGGCACGGGTGTCGTCAGGCCGCGAGACCGAGCGTGCCCGCCAACCTCGAGAGCACCTCGGCAAGGCCCGCGAGGGCGGTCTGGAGCGCGATGAGGTCGGTTGACGAGATGTCGTTGAACCTGCGGAACCCGTCGCCTTCGCGATATCGGTCGACGACGGTATTCACGCCCACGAACGCGGCATCGAGCTGGGTGAGGTAATCGGGAGCGACGGCTCGTAGCGCCGGCCGCAGGACGTCAACGATGCGCCGGGAACCCTCGATGTTGGCCGCGATGGACCAGAGGTCGGTGCCCGAGTAGCGGTCCTCCTCGCCGGTCATCTTGGTCTGGGCGACCTCCTCGATGAGCGCGCCGGCTCCCTGGGCCATCGTGTACGCGTCGATCGGTAGGGTCGCGAGGCGGCTCGCGAGGTCGATGGCATTCGCGAGCAGCCCGTCGGCCAGCGCGTCCAGGTCGCCCGATGCGTGGTCCACCCACAGGTTCCGCTCGATGCGGTGGAACCCGGTCCAGGCAGGGTCGTCGACGCTCTGGAAGTCTTCCTCGCGGAAGTCGATGGCGTGGTCAAGGTCGGCGAACAGTTCGGCGATGGGCTCGATGGTCTCCCAGGGGACACGCGACGGGGCGTACATATCACGCGCCGTGTCCAGGTCGCGAGCCTTGAGCGCGGCCGTGAACGCGCTGACCCGGGTCACGAACTCCGTCGCCTGCGCCCGAACGTAGGTCTCGTACTGCGCCTCATAGCCGGCCAGGGTCACCGCATCCACGACTACCGAGGTCGGCGTGGTCGCAGCCAGACCGCCGGTCACGGACAAGGTTCCCCGGGGTGACTGGAGCGAGTAGCAGACGGTCGTGTACTCGCCGCCATCGAGCCGCGTCACCAGCTTGCTTTGGAAGCCGGGGACGATGTTCTCCGCCTCGTCCAGGACGAAGTCGCCCTGGAGGATCTCGAACTCCGCGACTTCCCCGCCGCCGTTCGTGATCTCCAGCACGACCGGGCCCGCGGGCACGCTGACCGCGGCCGGCTCGCAGCCCGACTCGGTGAGGGTCAGCCGCACCCGCGTCCCGGTGTCCTGGGCGCTCACCGGGCCGCCCGTGGCCATCAGCAGTGCCGCGAGCGTTGGGGCGATGGCACGGCGGGCGACTGCTGGCATCGGAACTCCTACTTGGTGGATCGGATATGCGCCGCGCATCGTAGATCGACCAGACTCAAACGGTCAACACCGCCTGACCTGTCGTATCAGGCGCCCCTCACTTGCCAAGGGTGGACGGCCCCGTCATCTGGCGGTGTGTCGCCCGACACGAGTACTGGATGGCCTGCGTGGTATCCAGCATGCATAATCCGTATGCATCTGCTGACGCGCTCGCGCACCTCACGCCGGTTCGGACCCGAAGGAGCGACCCTTGGAGACCACCCTGACCACTACGGAGGCGGCGGCGCCATGGGTCAATCCGCGTGACCCTGCGCGTGCCCTGGGACCCGACGGGGCCCCCGCCCGCAGCCATCGTGCCCAGCGGTGGGCGGATGTCCCTGATGCGCAGTGGGACGACTGGCGCTGGCAGCTCTCGAACCGCGTGAACGACCTCGCCGACATCGAGCGGATCCTGCGCCTCACCGACGAAGAGCGTGACGGGCTTGCCGCCTCGGACAAGTTCCGGGTCGACATCACGCCCTACTTCATCAGCCTCATCGACCCGGACGACCCCAACGACCCCATCCGGCGCCAGGTGATCCCACTCGGTCGAGAGCAGCAGGCGTTCACGGCGATGATGGAGGACTCGCTCGCGGAGGACCGCCACTCACCCGTGCCCGGTTTGGTGCACCGATATCCAGATCGAGTACTGATGCTCATCACGACCCAGTGCGCGAGCTACTGCAGGTACTGCACACGTTCCCGGATCGTGGGCGACCCGACCCAGAACTTCAACCGCAAGGATCACGAGGCGCAGCTGGAGTACCTGCGCCGCACGCCCCAGGTGCGTGACGTGCTCATCAGCGGTGGCGATGGCCTGACACTGGCGCCGAAGCTCCTGGAGTCCATCTTGCGGGGTCTGCGGGAGATCCCCCATATCGAGATCGTGCGCATCGGGTCGCGGGTGCCGGTGTTCCTGCCCCAGCGGATCGACGACGAGCTGTGCGAGATGCTCGGCACGTACCACCCGTTGTGGATGAACCTCCACTTCAACCACCCGAACGAGATCACGCCTGAGGTCTCCAGGGCGGTCGACCGGCTGACGCGCGCGGGCGTGCCCGTCGGCAATCAGTCGGTGCTCCTTGCCGGTGTGAACGATTGTGTGCACATCCAGCGGGCGCTGGTCCACAGGCTGGTCGAGAACCGCATCCGGCCGTACTACCTCTACCAGTGTGATCTGGTGGAGGGGTCGGGCCATTTCCGGACCCCGGTGGGCAAGGGCCTCGAGATCATCGAGGGGCTACGGGGGCATACGAGCGGCTACGCCGTGCCGACATTCGTCATCGACGCGCCCGGCGGCGGCGGCAAGATCCCGGTGATGCCCAACTACCTCATCAGCTACTCGGACCACAAGGTCGTGCTGCGCAACTACGAGGGCTACATCACGACCTACGAGGAGCCAGAGACCTACCAGCGGCACGATCCGACCGGCTGCAGCTACTGCCTGCACCAGCGCACCGAGCCCGGTCAGGGTGGCGTCCACGGGCTGCTCCAGGGCGACCGGATGTGGATCGAGCCGGGTGGCTTCGAGGAGATCCATGCGCGCGGCAACGAGGATGCCCATCGGCTCCAGGACCCTTCCAAGTGGGTGCCATACGGTGTAGGCGCCATCGAGGGCCAGGCCAACGGCGGCGCACGTGGTCCGCTGCCGGTGCTCGACGCGGGTGTCGGTGGGTCGACGCTGGCCGGTGCCTACGGCCCGGGCGAAGAGCCGCGACCCCGAGCGGGCGAGCCGACCGCGTCGGCGCACGGCGAGCTGCTCTAGCGCTGCGCTACCGTTCCCTGGGTGAAGATCGGCGTCGTCCTCTCGACCCATGAGCGCGTCCCGGAGGCGGATGGCACGCCGCCACCGGACGAGACCCCCCGCTGGCGGGACTTCCGGGAGCAAGCCATCGCGGCCGAGGACCTGGGCTATGCCTCGGTGTGGCTGCCGGACCACCTTCTCTACCGCGTGCCCGAGGAGCCCACCATCGGCTTCTGGGAGGCGTGGACCTTCCTGTCGGCGCTCGCCGTGGTCACCCACCGGGTCGAGATCGGGTCGTGGGTGCTGTCGCTTGGCTTCCGCAACCCGGCCCTCGTCGCCAAGCAGGCCGACGCCCTCGACGAGGTCAGTGATGGTCGACTCATCCTGGGCCTGGGTGCCGGTTGGCACCCGGCGGAGTTCGCGGGCCTGGGCCTGCCGTTCGACCATCGCGGCGATCGTTTCGAGGAGGCGCTCCGCATCATCCGACCACTGTTGCGTGACGGACATGTCGACTTCGAGGGGACCTACTACGCGGCCCGTGATATGGAGATGCGACTCCGCGGGCCGCGGCCGGCCGGACCGCCGATCCTCATCGGGACGTCCTCGCCCAGCAAGGGTGCCCGTGCGCGTGCCCTGACCGCGAGGTACGCCGACCAGCACAACATGTGGGTTCGCCGCCCGGAGCAGCTGCCCGAGGTCCTGTCGTCGATGGACGAGGCCTGCATCGCCGAGGGTCGCGACCCGGCGACGCTGGTCCGGACCGCGGGCATCGTGGTGTTGCGGACGCCCGACCCCACAGCCGACGGACCCCGGGCGCCGTCGATCGTACCCCTGGCGGACACGGACACCTGGATCGAGACGCTGCGGGGGTATGCGGCGGCGGGTATCGCCCATGTCCAGGTGGTCTTCGAGCCCATGAGCGTCGGTGTCCTGGAGACCTTCGCGCCGGTCGTCGACGCGCTCCGGGAGGCCTGATCCCGCAGCCGGCCGGGTGCCATGCCCGAGCGGCCACACCCTGATATCGTCGGCTCGTGGCTGGGGAAGAGCAGCGGATGGTCGCGCCCGCCATCGGCGCGTCCGGCCAGCCGCAGCTGACGGAGGCCGAGCTCTCGGGCGTGGCCGCAGTCGCGATCGGCGCACTCTCCCGACCCCAGCAGGCAGGCGGTCCGGACCTTCGGCACAATCGCGAATTCCGGATCGTGCTCCTGGGTCAATCCATCTCCTCGCTCGGAGACGCGATCTCCATGACCGTGCTGCCACTGCTCGTGGTCGCGCTCACGGGTTCGGGCATCGCGATGGGTGTCGTGGGAGTCCTGCAGCTGTTGCCGGACCTGCTGCTGGGACTCCCGGCAGGTGCCCTCGCCGACCGCTGGGACCGACGCCGGATGATCATCGTCGCCGATCTGGGTCGGGCGCTGCTGACGGCCCTCATCCCGCTCTCGGTGATGCTCGACTGGCCCACCCTGGCCGTCATCGTGCTGGTGACCTTCCCGGTCAACACGCTGCGGGTGCTGTTCCTCGCCGCATGGACCGCGGTCATGCCCTCGATCGTGGCGCCGGACCAGGTCGGCCGCGCGAGCGGCTATGCCGAGGCCATCTTCAGTGCCTCGTATGTCATCGGGCCGGCCATCGCGGGGCTGCTGGTCACGGTCCTGGGCCCGGGACCGACGCTGCTACTCGACGCGCTCTCGTTCACGGTCTCGGCCGGAGCCATGGTCATCATCGGTCGACCCCTGCGCGCGGAGCGCAGCACCGCCGAGCAGCACCTGCTCGCGGACATCCGGGAAGGGGTGGCCTACGTCGTCCGCGAGCCCGTGTTGCGGGTGGTGGTCCCGTTCTGGACCGTCATCAGCGTCACCACAGCACCCATCGTGCCCGTCACGATCTTCTTCCTGACCATCGACCGATCGGCCGACGCGGGCTACGTCGGGCTCATCCTGAGCGCCTACGGCCTGGGCTCGGTCGGGGGCGCCCTCATCGCCACCCGCTTCAGCCACGGCCGCCTCGGTCGGATGATGCTGGTCGCGAACCTGGCGTCCGCGGTGGGCATCCTGGGCTTCGCGTACAGCGCCGCGCCCTTGGTCCAGGCTGGCTTCGCCCTGTTCGCGGGCGCGGCCGGGGCGCTCGTCTTCGTGCCCTACATCACGCTCCGCTCGACCATCCCGCCGAACCGCTTGCTGGGCCGCGTCGGGAGCTCAGCGCGGACGATCTCGGTCGGACTTGCCCCCATCGGCACGCTCATCGCGGGCGTCCTGCTCGATGCCATCGGCGGCCAGGCGACACTGGTCATCATGGCCCTCGTCGTCACCGCGGCGAGCGTGGCGTTCTCGTTCTCGCCCATCCTGCGGGCCGCCGTCGCGGGCACCGGCAGTGACCCATCCCCGACATCCGCAGCGACCCCCTGACAACGTTCGGCCGATCCGCCTACGATCCCCATCCGATGCGTGCCAAGAAGCTCCGACCGAAGCCAGCGATGCCATCCGGGCCATCCAGCCCGACGGCGGCCGACGCCCGCGGTCCGGCGGATCCCGATGATCCTGCCGAGGCCGACATGAACGCCCCGCCCACGACCCCCCTGAAGGCCTCGGGTCTGCAGCAGTTCGGCAGCGCCCTTGGCGGCGTCATCGCCGGCATCGAGAACCAGGTCTTCGGCCGCCCACCGCCGGGGCCGGTGCTCGTGCGCCACGCGACGCCCAGTGGCGGCAAGGGCCCCGACGGGACCGAGTTCACCATCGACTTCCCTGAGGACGCTCCCGGTCCGCCACCCCCGTCTGCGACCGGCAGCACCCGCACCGGCGGCTGACGCGCGCTCGTGTGCTAGCCTCGTGCCGGCCGAATCCCCACCAGACACCCAACCGATGCTGACCCTGCACCCCGTTTCGGACCTGCCCGATGCCGACCTTCAGCCGCCGACGATCGCGGAGGCCGGCGACCCGTTCGCGGAGCTTCGCGTGGTCCACCTCGTTGCTCGCGTGGACCGTGGTCTGCCCGTCCGGGTCCGCGACATCGTCGACCGTCTCAATGCGGACTATGTGGACTGGTCCTTCTCGAGAGGCGTGGTCATCGCGGCCGTCGTCCAGCTGCAAACGAACTGGCAGTCCGACTTCCGGTCCGCGTCGGGCATCGAGGTCCGGGACGGACTCGCCGGGCCGGAGCTCGTCATCGAGGACACGCCGCGAGTCGGCCCCTGGTTGGTGCGCCAGGTGATGCGCCTGGTGGCCGCGTGTACCGAGCGTCTCCAGGCCTTCGCGGTGGAAGAAGGGGCCATCCCCTGATGCCGACCCCGACGGCAGCCTGAGCAGACGCGACCCGATCCCCGCGATCGTGGCCGCCGCCCGATCGGACCGCCACCAGCACATCGGAGACATCCATGACCGACTACGCGACCCCAGGCGCCCTGGTGGGCGCTGACTGGGCGCAGCAGCATCTCACCGATCCGGGAGTCCGCTTCGTGGAGGTCGACGTCGATACCTCCGCGTACGAGCAGAGCCATATCCCGGGCGCCGTGGCCTGGAACTGGACCAGCCAGCTATCCGATGGCGTGCGCCGCGATATCGTCAGCCGCGACGACCTGGCGAGGCTGCTGTCCGCGTCCGGCATCGCTCAGGACACCCACATCGTGCTCTATGGCGACAATAACAACTGGTTCGCCGCCTGGGCGTACTGGCAGCTCAAGCTACATGGCTGGACCAACCTGAGCATCCTCAACGGCGGACGCAAGTACTGGGTAGACAATGGTTTGCCGGTGTCGGTGGACGTGCCGTCATACCTGGCCACCAGCGTCACGGTCGGCGAACCCGACAGGACCCTGCGAGCGTTCCGCGACGACATCCTGACCCGCCTGGGTGACCCCGGGCTGGCCCTGGTCGATGTCCGGTCCCCCGCCGAGTACAACGGCGAGGTCATCGCGCCTCCAGGCATGAGCGAGACGGCCCAGCGCGCGGGGCGCATCCCCGGTGCCGCTTCGGCGCCATGGGCGCAGACCGTCAATGAGGACGGCACCTTCAAGGATGCGGACGCGCTGTCCGCGCACTACGCCTCCAAGGGTGTGACCCCCGACAAGGACGTCGTCGCCTACTGCCGCATCGGAGAGCGCTCGAGCCACTCCTGGTTCGTACTCCACGAACTGCTCGGTTACCCCCATGTCAAGAACTACGACGGATCGTGGACGGAGTACGGCTCGCTCATCAACGTGCCCATCGAGAAAGGCATCCCTGCAGCCTGACGCTCCCGCGGGCCAGAGTGTCCGCGTCCGCCGCTCGGTCGGGGCGACGTGCGTGGTCGGCCCGACCGACGTGTCGCCGACATCGTGCCGGCGTGCCCTGCGGCGCGTCCACCAGGTGTCGTCAAGCCGGCCAGCCCCGATAGACCGCGGCCAGGATCTCCAATGCCGGTACAGAGCTGCCACCCCACTGGTTGCTGAGGAGCACGAACACGAGCCCGCGATCGGGGTCGACCCAGAGCCGGGTGCCGCTCGCGCCCGCGTGTGTGAACACCCGGTCCGACGTCGGCAACCTGACACCCGACACGCTGACGCCACCCATCTCCAGGGGCGTCGCTCGGTGCCAGCCCAGGCCGTACTCGGGAGCGTGGGTCGAACCGTCATCGAGGTGCTCCACGATGCCCGTCGTCTGCTCGCGGGTCATCTCGTCGATGGCTGCCTGGGAGAGGATCCGCGGCCCGGCTGGACGGCCAGTGTCCTGGGACAGCATGGCCCGCCCGAAGCGCAGCAGGTCCTCTGCCGGGCCGAACAGCCCGCCACCAGGTAGGGTGGCGGACGCCAGGAAGCGCACCATCAGCTCTCGGGTGATGAAGTTGTCGACCCGCACCCCGTGGACCTGCTGGGTCCGCGATCGCTGGGGACGCGGGTCGAACGAGGTGTCGACCATGCCCAGGGGTGCCAGCACCCGATGCCGCAGCGCCACCGGGAAGGCCATCCCCGTGACCGTCGCCAATGCGGCCGCGAGCAGGTAGAAGGAGTTCGACGCATAGGCATATCGGCTCCCTGGCTCGAAGGTGGGTTCCTCGCCCATGACCCGGGCCAGCTGGATCCGGAACGACGGCCGCCCACGGGTGAGATGCTCGAGACCCACGTCGGGCAGCCCCGACGTGTGGGTGAGCAGGTGCCAGGCCGTGATCCGGTCGCGCTCGCCGCCGCCATACCCGGGCACGTAGCGCGCGATCGGGGCGTGCAGGTCGAGCCGCCCCTCGTCCACGAGCTGCATGATCGCGCTCGCCACGATGGGCTTGGTCACTGACGCGAGGAAGAAGACGCTGTCCGGTGCCACGCGCCGATCGGCTCGCCCGGGAACGGCGTGGATGGCGATCGTGCTCCGAGGGCCCGAGACCCCCATCACCGCGCAGGGCAGGGCACCCGAGGCGACCATCGTCCCCGTGAGTGCGATGGCCTCACGCAGGTCCACCCCGGCAGACGCCGGGGACGGAGGTGTGGGAACAGAGGCGGCGACCATCAGCTCGGACGATGATAGGCGCGTGACACGAACCGACCTCATCGCGCGGACCAGCGCGCTCATCGACGCAGGTGACCGACTCGTCCAGGAGCCGGCGCTGGCCGGCTTGCAGGAGTGGCTCCGCGCATCCGACACCCTGCTCGCAGGAGCGTGGGGCTCGATGGATCGGTATCACCTCTCCTGGCTCATGGTCGGTCGACCGGCCGGAGCGGTCCGCGGGCGCCCGATGACCAGCCAGGAGGAAGCGGCGTATGTCCGCGATGTCGCCGAGCAGAAGACGGCCGCGCTGCGGATGAGCCGGACCGCAGCCGAGCACGGGATGCCCTTCGTGGGCGAGACCCTTGAGGGCTAGCTCACGGACCGTGCGTCTGGGGTTTCGCCCATCGCGTCAGCGTCCTCGAGTGTGGCGGCCGATCGCGATCCGATCCAGGCGAGCATCACGAGCAGCACCAGGTCCAGCACGTCGGCCAGTCCCAGCTGGGGCGTGAGCCAGTCGAGGAACTGGATCCCGGCCAGTCGCTCCAGGAAGGTCCGGGATGAGCCCGGCAGGATGGCCATCGCGACCAGCCATGCCCCGACCAGGCATGCGACCCAACAGACAGCCCCCAGGCTCATCGCGGCGACGACTGGCCAGCGAGATGCTCGATGGGCCTCGCCACCCCAGGCACCCGCCCGCACAGCGGCGCCGATGGCCCAGCCACCGGCCGCGGCGATCGCGACGGTGCCCGTGGTCAGGTCCAGGACGCCCCGCAGCAACGCATAGACCCCCGCCACGACCAGCAGGACCGCCGCGCCGAGCCCGATCGCGCGCAGCATGCGTGGCTGCTGCATCACGGACGCAGGCACGGCCGTTCGATACCGCTCGCCAGGGGGTCGCCCAAGCATCGGTGGGCGGGCGTCGCCAGGCCGGGTCACGCCTCCACTGTAGCCGCTAGACTGGGTGGCCCATGGCCCATCCGCTGCTTGGCTTGCCACCCGCCGACGCTACTGCCGGACGACCCGCCGCCGCACGACGACTGCGCACGGCCAGCCCCCGTCTGGCGCCGCTCGCGTTCGAGGCGTCGCTGCGTATCGACCCCACGTTCAGCGCTCGCCATGACGACTTGTCGCTGCGCCGGATCCTGCGCGATGAGGAGCGCCACATCGAGCAGCTCGCCCGCGCGCTCGAGACCGGTGAGGAGCGCTTCGTGGCCGAGTATGGCGAGCACATCGTGCCCATCTACCGAAGGCGTCACATCCGGATGAATGACTACGTGACCATCCTCGGCGGTCTCCGCGAGGCGGTCCTGTCGGTGCTCCCGGGTGAGGACGCAGTACCCACGACGGAGCTCATCGATACCTGGATCGTGCGCGTGCGCAAGCACCGACGCCTGGCCGGTGATCACCAGGGCAACGCCCTCGCTCGCTTCATCTGGAAGGGCGCCGGCCTCGGCGACGACACGCTCATCTGATGACCATCAAGTGGGTCAAGTCCGACCCTCTCGTGATGAACGGTGAGCCCTTTTGCTACGGCACACGGCTGACGGTCCGCAATCTGCTCGAGATGCGGGCGTCCGGGCTGAGCCCCGAGCAGATGATCGGCCAGAACCCGGAGCTGCGGCGTGTCGGCATCGCCGAGGCCTACGCCTACGCGGCGAGCGAGCCGGCTCGATATGCCTCGTTCCTCGACGCCGACGGCGCACTCATCGGCCCTGGCTTCAACGCGGAGGAGGCGGCCGTCCTGCCCGCTCACCTGCGGGACGCGGCTGGTATCGTCGTGACCAAGGGGGAGCCCGCACCAGTCGCCGTTCGCCGCTGACGTTCGCGCCCGTGGCCCATGGAGGTCGATGGATGTCGAAGCCGGCCCGGATGAGCACGATGTCGGCGAAGCGGCCGTGACGATGTCGCCATGAGCGGAGCCGGTCCGCGTCCCGTGCGCGCGCCACGTGGGCCAGACCTGAGCTGTCGCGGCTGGGGCCAGGAGGCCGCCCTGCGGATGCTCATGAACAACCTCGATCCGGAGGTCGCAGAGCGGCCGGACGACCTGGTCGTGTATGGCGGCACCGGACGGGCGGCACGGTCGTGGGACGCCTTCGATGCCATCGTCCGGGAGCTACGCGAGCTTGCGGACGACGAGACGCTGCTCGTGCAGTCGGGCAAGCCGGTCGCTGTGTTCCGCACCCATGAGTGGGCACCCCGGGTGCTCATCGCCAACAGCAACCTCGTCGGACGCTGGGCGACCTGGGACGTGTTCCGGGAGCTGGAGCGCCGCGGGCTCACGATGTACGGCCAGATGACCGCCGGCTCCTGGATCTACATCGGCAGCCAGGGGATCCTCCAGGGCACGTACGAGACGTTCGCGGAGATGGCCCGTCAGCATTTCGGGGGCACGCTGGCCGGGTGCACGGTGCTCACCGCGGGTCTTGGCGGCATGGGTGGCGCGCAGCCACTGGCCGTGACCATGAACGGTGGCGTGGCGCTGTGCATCGAAGTCGATGCGCAGCGGGCGCAGCGCCGACTCGAGATGGGGTATGTCGACCAGGTCACCGACTCGCTCGAGCTGGCGCTCGCGCGGACCCGGGCCGCGGCCACCGACGGTATCGCCCGTGCGATCGCGCTGGTGGGCAACGCGGCCGAGATCGAGCCAGAGCTTGTGCGTCGCGGCGAGCGGTTCGATGCGGTCACCGACCAGACCTCCGCCCACGATGCCCTGGGCGGCTATGTGCCGAGCGGCCTGAGCCTGGCTGAGGCGGAGGCACTCCGGGCGGGTGACCCCGAGGCATACGTCCGTCGCGCGATGGCCTCGATGGCCGACCATGTCCGGGCGATGCTCGCCTTCCAGGCCGCCGGCTCGATCGTGTTCGACTACGGCAACAACATCCGGGCTCAGGCGCAGGCCACGGGGGTCAGCAACGCGTTCGACTTCCCGGGCTTCGTGCCCGCATTCATCCGGCCCCTCTTCTGCGAGGGAAAGGGCCCGTTCAGGTGGGCGGCCCTGTCGGGTGATCCACGCGACATCGAGCGCACCGACGAGGCCGTCATGGACCTGTTCCCCGACGACGTCCCGCTCCATCGATGGATGCGCCTGGCCCACGAGCGAGTGCCACACCAGGGGTTGCCGGCCCGCATCTGCTGGCTGGGCTACGGCGAGCGGGCGCGTGCCGGGCAGGCATTCAACGAGCTGGTGCATTCGGGCATGGTCGGTGCGCCCATCGTCATCGGCCGCGATCACCTCGATGCGGGATCGGTCGCGTCGCCCTACCGCGAGACCGAGCGGATGCTCGACGGCTCGGATGCGATCGCCGACTGGCCGCTGCTCAACGCGCTCGTGAACACGGCGGCGGGAGCCACCTGGGTGAGCATGCATCACGGTGGAGGCACCGGCATCGGGTTCAGCCAGCACTCCGGTATGGTGGTCGTTGCCGATGGCACCGACCTGGCCGCCCGCAAGCTGGAACGGGTGCTGACCACCGATCCGGGCATGGGCGTCGTGCGCCATGTCGATGCGGGAGACGAACGAGCTATCCAGGTCGCGCGCGAGCGGTCGGTCCGCATCCCGATGCTCGACCCATGAGCCCTGCCGCGGCCGACCCTGCAACGGTGCTGCTGACCGGTGCCGGTCTGACCATCGCGGATGTGGAACGGGTGGCCAGGCGGGATGCCCGGGTGATGCTCGACCCGTCGGCTCGACAACGGGTCCAGGCGTCCCGGGACATCATCGAGCAGCTCGTCGAGGCCGGTCAGGTGGTCTATGGCGTGACGACCGGCTTCGGCGCGCTTGCCTCGACCTTCGTCGACGCCGGGCACGCCCGGGAGCTCCAGCAGCGGCTGCTCCAGAGTCACGCCGCGGGTGTCGGGACGCCGTTCCCACGCGAGGTCGTGCGCGCGATGCTGCTGTTGCGTGCCAACACCCTGGCACTCGGCCATTCAGGGTGTCGTCCCGAGCTCATCGACCGGTTGTGCGCATTCCTGGACCTGGGCCTCCACCCGGTGGTGCCCGAACAGGGCAGCGTGGGTGCCTCCGGGGATCTCGCGCCACTCGCCCATCTGGCCCTTCCCGTCATCGGTCGGGGCGAGGTAGAGCTCGGGGGCCGGGTCATGCCTGCGGGGGAGGCGCTCGCCTCGGTCGGCCTGCGACCGATGACGCTGGAGCCCAAGGAGGGGCTGGCGCTGCTGAACGGTACCCAGATGATGGCTGGCATCGGGGCCTTGCTGCTCGCCGATGCCGACCGGCTGGCCCGGACCGCGAGCGTGGTCGCGGCGCTGTCGGTGGAGGCGCTCCTGGGCACCGAGGTCGCCTTCAGCGCTGCCTACCAGCTGGCTCGACCCCATCCCGGCCAGGTCCGCACCGCGGCGGAGCTGCGCTGGCTGCTGCGCGGCAGCTCGCTCCAGACCACGCATCACGCGGACGCGCACCGGGTCCAGGATCCCTATTCCCTGCGCTGCGTGCCCCAGGTGCACGGCGCCTGCCGTGACGCGCTCGACCATCTCCGGCGGGTGCTGGACATCGAGCTCAACTCCGCGACCGACAACCCGCTCGTCTTCCCGGGTGGTGGCCAGGTGCCCAGCGATGCCCTGGCCACCGGCGGCGGCCTGGTCATCAGCGGCGGCAACTTCCATGGTGAGCCGGTGGCACTGGCGCTCGACTTCGCGAAGCTGGCTATCGCCGAGCTCGGGTCCATCAGCGAGCGACGTATCGCGCTGCTGCTCGATCCGCGCCTGAATGACGGCCTGCCGCCATTCCTGGGCGCCGTGTCAGGGCTCGACTCGGGCCTCATGATCCTGCAGTACACGGCCGCGGCGCTCGTGTCCGAGAACAAGGTGCTCGCCCATCCGGCGTCGGCCGACTCCATCCCGACATCGGCCAACCAGGAGGATCACGTGTCGATGGGCTCCATCGCCGCGCATCATGCGCGACGGGTCCTGGAGCACGTCGAGCGTGTCCTCGCCATCGAGTTGCTGTGCGCGACCCAGGGCCTTGACTTGCGCCTCGCCATGCTGCCGGGGACCCGCCCCGGCCGTGGGGTCGCCGACGCGCATGCCCGGGTACGGGCCGTCGTGCGACATCTCGATGGCGATCGGGAGCCGGGTCCTGACCTCGCGGCCGCCACCGAGCTGGTGCGTACGGGGGCGCTCGTAGACCTCGCCGCGATACCCTCGATGGTCGACTCCGCATGGCTGCCGCCGACACCAGGATGACTCGCCACGCGGTCACCGGCACCGGTCGGCTGCTGCCGATGATCCGAGCCAGGACTCGGGGCACCGGCGCCATCGAGGGTCCCTGGGTGCTGGTCATCGAGGACGGGCGACTTGCCGGGGTGCGATCGGGGGGCCTGCGTACCGGGGATTCCGAGGACGTCACGGACGTCGGCTCGGCGCTGTGCACGCCGGCGCTCGTCGACCCCCACACCCACCTCGCGTACGTGGGGGATCGCAGCGACGAGGCGGCCGCCCGGAGTCGTGGCGAGCGCTATACCGGCGGCGGCATCCTCCGAACCGTGCGGAGCACCAGCCTCGCCGCCGATGGTGAGATCGTGGACCTGACCCGGGCTCGCCTCTGGCACGCCCTGCACACGGGCACGTCGACCATCGAGGTCAAGTCCGGCTACGGGTTGGTGGAGCCCCAGGAGCTCCGGCTGCTGCGGCTCATCGGCCAGGCCGCGCGGCCACTGCCCATCCGCGTCGTACGCACATACCTGGGTGCCCATGCCGTACCGGAGGGGGGGTCAGCTGCCGAGCACGCGGCCGCCGTCGTGGCAGCCATGCCCCGGATCGCGCTCGAGGCCGACCAGGTCGACGTGTTCTGTGAACCCACCCTGTTCGACCTGCGGCTGACGCGCACGATCCTCGAGGCGGCTCGGTCGCGCGGGCTCGGCCTCAAACTGCATGCCGACCAGCTCCAGCGATCGGGAGCGGCGCTGCTGGGGGCCGAGCTGGGCGCCCTCTCGGTGGACCACCTGGAGCAGGCCACCGACGACGACGCCCGTGCTCTGGCGGCGACCGACACCGTGGCGACCATCCTGCCCGGCCCGGCCCTGATGCTTCGCGAGGGGCTGCCGCCGGTCGAGTCGCTCCTGGCTTCAGGCGCCCTCGTGGCCATCGGCAGTGATGCCAACGCGGGTACCTTCGGAGAACCATCGATGGTCCTGGCCATCGCGCTCGCTGTCGCCCTCGGGTTCTCCATCGACGACGCGCTCTGGGCCGCGACCGTGGGTGCGGCATGGTCCCTGGGTCTCCGGGCCGAGATCGGCTGCCTTGCGACGTCCATGGCGGCTGATGTCGTGGCTTGGGACGTTGAGCACGAGGGTGCCTTCGTGCTCAGACCAGGTGCGGTCCGCCCGGTCGCCATGTGGATCAGCGGCGAGCAGCAGATCCCTGGTCAGGGACGTCCGGGAGGAGCGGCATGAGCAGGGACACATTCCTGCGCGTGCGTCACGTAGACGACTCGCACCGGCCTGCCGCGGTCATCCTCGGCGCCGCCGTCACGAGCCCGTATCCGGGTCGCTCACCGCACTCCACGAAGGCACCGGAGGCCATCCGCGTCGCGTCGCAACGGTTGGCGAGCTTCGTGGGTCATCACGACTTCGACATCGATGGGCCGTTCGCGGCTTGGCACGACCGCGTGGCGGATGGCGGCGATCTGGGCACGCACCCGCGTGCCGCAGAGCACAACCGCGGGCTGGTCACGAGCGGTGTGCGTGACGTGCTGGCGGGCGGCGCGCTCCCCATCCTCCTGGGCGGCGACGACTCAACGGGCATCCCCTTCGTGGCCGCGTTCGAGGGTCACGGTCCGGTGAGCATCGTCCAGGTCGATGCGCATCTCGACTACCGGGACGAGGTGGACGGCTTCGGCTTCGGGTACAGCAGCCCGATGCGGCGCACGCGCGAGATGCCCTGGGTCCGGCGGATCCTCCACGTCGGGCAACGCGGGGTCGGTTCCGCCCGTCCATCGGACATCGAAGACAGCCTCGCAGCCGGCAACGTCATCGTGACCGCGCAGCAGCTGGCGGCGCAGGGCATCGCACCTGTGGCCATGACGCTCGACGCCGGCGAGCCGTTCGTGGTCGTGCTTGATGTCGATGGCATCGACCCAGCCGAGCTACCGGCCGTCCGGGCCCCCGTGTCATCCGGGCCGAGCGTCGCGACGATCATTGGGCTCCTGGCCGCGCTCATCGCACGCGGCAGCTTCCGGGGACTCGTGGTCACCGAGCTGGAACCCCCGCTGGACGTGAATGGCATCTCCGCGCGCATCGTCACACGGCTCATCTGCCGGGTGCTGGACGCAGCCATCCCGCTCAGCTGACGGCTGAAGCCTCCTCGCGAGCGCGTCTGAGGGCACCCTGCAGCACCTCAGCCGCCTGGGCGCCTGAGACTCCGTAGCGGCGGTCGATGACGAAGAACGGCACGCCGGAGATGCCCAGCTGCCGTGCGAGTGATTCGTCGGCGCGGACCTCGTCGGCGTACCGACCGTTGCCGAGGGTCTCGCGGACCGCGGTCGCATCGAGCCCCGCCTCCGACGCCAGCCGAAGCAGCACGGCGGGATCGCAGATCGCCGCGCCCTCCATGAAGTAGCCGGCCTGGAAGCGCTCCATGACCGCGTCCTGGATGCCGGCTTCGGCCGCAAGATGGGTCAGCCGATGCGCGTCGAAGGTGTTGCCCGGTCGAGCGCGATCGAGCCGGTAGGCCAGCCCCTCCCCGGCCGCTACCGACGTCACCCGTTCGTTCATGGCCGCGGCCTGCTCCAGGCTGACGCCGTACTTGGCGGCGAGCATCTGGTCGAGGCTCTGACCCGTGTCCGCGGAGCGGCTCGGGTCCAGCTCGAAGCTCCGGAACCGGACGTGCACGTCCTGGGGATCAGGCAGGGCCGCGAGGGCGACCTCGAAGCGGCGCTTGCCGAGGTAGCACCAGGGACAGACGATGTCGGACCAGATCTCGACCTGCATGCTTACATCGTATACCTGGGCGCCGGTGCTAGGCTGTCGAAACGCTCCGCACGAGGCAACCACCATGACCGACCAGACCATGACCACCGATGCCATCGGACCGACCATCGAGCAGACAGATGCTGCCCCCGTGGTCGATGCACAGGCCCGCGCCCGCGAGCTGGCCATCCTCGACGCGCTCCGTTCGGTCGTCGACCCCGAGATCGGCATGAACGTCGTCGAGCTCGCGCTCATCCGCCAGGTCGTGCTGGGCGACGATCTGACCGAGATCCGGATGGTCATGACGACACCCTTCTGCCCCTATGCCGGCTCGCTCATGCAGCAGGTCAAGGAGGCCGCCGAGGAGGTCGAGGAGCACGACTGCAAGGTGACCTTGCTGGCTGAGCGCTGGGATCCGCGCGACGCCGGTCTCATGTGGTGAGTCGGGAGCGCATCGAGGGGAGCGCCATCGCCACCGGTCGGGGCGACGACGGCACGACCGGCCTGCTGTACGGCGGCCGGGTGGCCAAGGACGACCTGGCCGTCGAGGCATACGGCAGCATCGACGAGTCGGTCGCGGCGCTGGGCGTGGCACGCGCCGACCTGGCCGCCGCCGCGGCCACGCCGAACGGCGTCGAACCCACAGGGCGGCTGCCCGAGCTCGTCGAGCTGGTGCTTCGGCTTCAGCGGGAGCTGTTCGTGGCCGGCGCGGAGCTCGCGGCCAACCCAGCTGCGGTCGAGCGGCTCGAGGATGGCGTCACGCGCGTCGACGAGGCGATGCTCCTGCGGGTCGAAGCGGACTTGGCGACATGGGAGTCCCGCATCGAGATGCCTCGGGAGTTCGTCGTGCCCGGCCAGACGCGAGCATCGGCGTCGATCGAGGTCGCTCGCGCGACGGTCCGCCGCGTGGAGCGACGGGTCATCGCGCTCGGACGTGCGGGCCGCATGAGCGGCGCCTGGCTCGTGCCCTGGCTCAATCGGGTGGCGGACCTGCTGTGGGTGCTTGCCCGTGCCGCCGAGCTTGCCGAGGGCGCGTCGTCGGTGCCTGTGATCGAGGGCGGACGCGGCGTAGCACGACGTGGCACCACTGGCGCAGGGGACGGCTTGTAGACCGCCGCTAGACTGTTCCCAGACCGCCCTGGTGGTGCGGCCGCTCGAAAGGGATCCAACGGTGCTCAACAACGACCCCAACCGGCCGAACCAATACGGTCAGCCGCAGCCGGTCACCAGCGGCCAGCCAGCCGCTCCGACCCCCAACACGCTGTCTGGCGGCGTCCAGGTCGCCTCCGGCTCGGCCATCCGCGAAGGGTTCCTGACCGCAGCCTTCGTCTGGATGTTCGTGGCCCTGCTGGTGAGCGCCGGCTCTGCCGCGTTCGTGATGAACAACCAGAACGCGCTCAATCAGGTCATCGACAACTGGTTCATCCTGCTCATCGGCAACCTGGGCCTGGTCTTCGCGCTCACGATCCTCATCCGGCGCATCAGCCCGCTGGTCGCGCTGGGCATGTTCTTCGTCTATGCGCTCGTCAACGGGCTGACGCTGGGCGTCATCGTCACTGCCTACGCACAGACCGAGGGCGGCATCTCGGGCGTGGTCACAGCGTTCCTGGGCGCATCGGCGATCTTCGCGGGCGCCGCGGTCTATGGCGGTGTGACCAAACGCGATCTCACGAGCCTCGGCGGCATCCTGGTCATGGGCCTGCTCGGCCTGCTGGTCGTGATGCTCGTGCAGATCTTCCTGTTCCCCAACAACGGTATCGCGAACCTGGTCATCGGCGTCGTGGGGGTGCTCATCTTCACCGGCCTCACCGCCTGGGATGTCCAGCGGATGCAGCGAGGTCAGATCGCGGGTCTCAACAAGGAGTCGGCCTCGGTCATCGGCGCGCTGGCGCTGTACCTCGATTTCATCAACCTGTTCCTGTTCCTGCTGCGGATCTTCGGCGGCAGCCGCTGACCGACCACTGGACCCCACCGCGGGCGCAGCGGCGCACCGCCATCACGGAGGACCGGCGCGACACGCGCGCTGATCCTCCAGTGCGCCGTACCATGTCGGCACGCAGCCGGCGTCCGTCCGGCGGGCCTGGATGGTCGTCGGGAGGCGCGAGCGATGGTGCGGGTGGGGTTCTGCGGCATGGGCACCATGGGTGCGGCAATGGCGGCGAACCTCGTTCGTGCCGGCCTGCCGCTGAAGGTCTGGAACCGGACCGCGGGCAAGGCTGGCCTGCCGGTCTCGCTTGGCGCCACGGAGGCCGCCACACCGCGGGATCTCGCCGCGGCTAGCGACATCGTCGTCCTGTGCGTCTCGGACACGCCGGACGTGGAAGCGGTGCTCTTCGGCGCTGACGGCGCTGCCGCGGGGCTGGCCCAGGGCTGCCTCGTCATCGACTGCTCCACGATCGCTCCGGCGGCGACCCGCAGCTTCGCGGAGCGCCTCGCGACCCAGGGCGTCGCGATGGTCGACGCGCCCGTGTCCGGCGGATCGGAGGGCGCCCAGAAGGGCACGCTGACCATCATGGTCGGCGGTGAGACGGCTGACGTCGAGCGCGCACGACCGGTGCTCGCGGCGATGGGCACGGCGATCACGCACATGGGTCCTGTCGGCGCCGGGCAGTCGACCAAGGCCGTCAACCAGGTGATCCTTGCGGGCACCTACCTGGGCGTCGCAGAGGGGATGGTGCTGGCCATCAAGTCAGGCCTCGATCCCGAAAAGGTCGTCGCGGCGCTGTCGGGCGGAGCGGCCCGATCGTGGGTGCTCGAGAACCGGAGCGGTCGGATGATCGCGGACGACTACCCGCTGGGCTTCCGGATCGCGCTCCACCTCAAGGACCTGACCATCGCCCTGGAGCAGGCTCGGGCGGTCGGAGCGGCACTGCCGGTCGCCGCCATGGCATCGCAGATCGAGGCAGGGCTGGTCGCCAAGGGCCATGGAGATGACGACAACTCCGCGCTGGCGCGTGCCATCCGCGAGTGGTCCGGCCTGTAGCGACGAGCGCATCGTTCCCTCGCACATGTCCCGGCGCCCTCCGCCATCGCTCCGGTCCCTTGGCGGCCTGGTCCCGCTGTTCGTGCTCGTGGCGAGCTGCGGTGTGGCACCGCCCGGCCCGACACCGTCGCCCTCGGTCACGCCGTCGGGCATCGCGGGCGTCGTCATGCTCGGGCCGACCTGCAGCACGCCGACGGCCGCGGACCCGTGTCTCGTGGCATACGCAGCACGGCTCGTGGTGTTCGACACCGACGGGCAGGTCGTGGGCCGCGTGGCATCCGCTGCCGACGGACGGTTCCAGCTGCCGCTCCCCCCGGGCGACTATGTCCTCCAGCCGGCACCCGGTGGTGATCCCTTCCCGCGTGCGGAAGCCCAGAACGTCACGGTCGTGGACGGAGAGATCACCCAGCTCGAGATCGACTACGAGACACGAGACCGCGCCACCGACACGGGCGGCTGACCGCCCCAAGTCGTGCCCGGCGCCTCGGCGCGAGCTCCGACTCAGCCGGTCCGGACCGGCGGTCGCGATGCCGTGAGCCCTGATCCCGTGCAGCGGTCGTTCCCTCTGGTCGCCGCGTCGACCAGCGGGTCGCGGCGTTGACGCCCGGCAGTCATCGTCCTACACTCAATCCTGACGGTTTGACTCGGATATGCCGTCACACCGCACGCGGTCCGCGACTTCGGAGCGACCGCTCGCGACAGGAGCCACCGACCGTGCCTACCATCCCCCAGATCTCCGGTGCCTTGCACTTCTCCACGCGTGGGGAGTACGGCGTTCGGCTCATGGTGGAGCTCGCGCGCCACCGGGGCGGCGGCCCCGTCAGCCTGGCGGACATCTCCGATCACGAGGACCTGCCGCGGCCCTACCTGGAGCAGCTGGTCATCAGCCTCCGCGAGTCAGGACTCGTGGTGAGCACGCGCGGCGCGAGGGGTGGCTACGAGCTCGCCCGGGATGCCCGCGACATCCGCATGAGCCAGGTCATCGAGGCACTCGAGGGGCCCATCTCGCCCATGGTCTGCGCCACGGACCACGGCGGCCGACCCCAGGACCATCCCGAACCGTGTGGCCGGACGTCGTACTGCAATGTCCAGTCGATGTGGGTCAAGGTGCGGGTCGCTGTCATGGGTGCGCTCGAGTCGATGACGCTCGCCGACCTGGCCGGCCCGGTCCCGACCCATCCCTACCATCCCCTGCCCATCCACCCCGCGTCCCTGTCGGTCGCCGAGCGACCGTCCACCACGGAGCCCATCCCACACGCATGAATGCCGTCGACATCGCCGCCCAGCCCGCCGCCGCCCCGGCCATCGATGACCGCGAGCTGGTCATCCGAGGCCTGCACGTGGTGCCGGTCGCCGACCCTACCCACGAGATCCTCAAGGGCATCGACCTCACGGTCCGCAAGGGTGAGGTCCACGCCATCATGGGCCCCAACGGATCGGGCAAGACGACGCTGGCGTACGCGCTGATGGGGCACCCCGGCTACCAGGTGACCGGCGGCCAGGTGATCTGGAAGGGCCAGGACATCCTCGCCCTGTCGCCGGACAAGCGCGCCCGATCGGGCCTCTTCCTTGCCTTCCAGTATCCGACGGCCATCCCTGGTCTTTCGGTAGCGAGCTTCCTGCGTACCGCGCTCAACGCTCGTCGGCGTGGCCTCGACGTGACCGATACCCAGTGGGATTCCTCCGATCCGACCCGAGGCGGCATCGGCATGCGCGACTTCCGCGACCTGGTGCGCCAGAAGATGGCGCTGCTGCGGCTCGATGACAGCTTCGCTGCCCGCTATGTCAACGATGGCTTCTCCGGCGGAGAGAAGAAGCGGCTCGAGATGCTCCAGATGGCGGTGCTCCAGCCCGAGTTCGCGATCCTCGATGAGACCGACTCTGGGCTCGACATCGACGCCCTCCGGATCGTCGCCGAGGGTGTCAACGCCCAGCTCAGCCCGGAGCTCGGGGTGCTGCTCATCACCCACTACCAGCGGCTCCTCGACTACATCAAACCGGACGTGGTCCACGTCCTCGCCCGCGGCCGGATCATCAAGACCGGGGGCAGCGATCTCGCGCTGGAGCTGGAGCAGGACGGCTACGCCCCCATCCTGCGGGCGGCCGGGTACGAGGAATCGCCCGAGGACCACGAGCCCGTGCCCGCGGAACCGGTCGACGAGTAGGTCCCACGCCATGAGTGCCACCGCCCTCGACAGCAGCGCGATCCGCGCCGAGTTCCCGCTCCTCCGGCGAGACTTCGGGGGTGGACGCTCGCTGGCGTACCTCGACAGCGCCGCGACCGCGCTCAAGCCGCAGGTCGTCCTCGACGCGCTCCAGGCGTACAACACCCAGTACACCGCCAACATCCACCGAGGCATCTACACCACGGCGGAGGAGGCGACCGCCGCCTACGAGGCGGCCCGTGCGACAGCGGCGCGCTTCCTCAACGCTCCATCCGCGGCAGACATCGTGTTCGTGCGCAATGCCACCGAGGCCATCAACCTCGTCGCATATTCCTGGGGCCGGCGGAACATCCGTCGCGCGGACACCATCGTGCTCACGGAGCTGGAGCACCACTCCAACCTGGTGCCCTGGCAGCTCCTGGTCCAGGAGCAGGACGCGGACCTGGAGTTCGTGGCCATCGACGATCAGGGACGCCTGGACCAGCGATCGTTCGAGGTGCTGCTGCGCACCCGACCCAAGCTCGTCGCGTTCAACCACGTCTCGAATGCGCTGGGCACCATCAATCCCGTGCGCGAGATGACCGCGCAGGCGCACGCCGCCGGCGCCCTGGTGCTCATCGACGGCGCGCAGGGCGCCCCGCACGGCCCGGTGGATGTCCAGTCCATCGGCGCCGACTTCTATGTCTTCTCGGGTCACAAGACCCTCGGGCCGACCGGATCGGGAGTGCTATGGGCCCGCCACGACCTGCTGGAGGCGATGCCGCCCTTCATGGGTGGTGGCGAGATGATCCGCGAGGTCCACCTCCGCCATACGACCTTCAACGACGTACCCTGGAAGTTCGAGGCGGGCACGCCGGATATCGCGGCTGCCATCGGCCTCGGCGCCGCCCTGGAGTACCTCGCGGCACTGGGCATGGACCGGGTCCGTGCGCACGAGCGGATGCTCACCGCCTACGCGCTGGAGGTGCTCGCGCGCGAGGTTCCCGGCATCCGCCTCCTCGGCCCGACGTCGCCCGATGAGCGTGCCGGCATCGTGACCTTCACCCTGCCCGGGATCCACGCCCACGACGTGGCGACGCTGCTCGATCGCGAGGCCGTCGCCATCCGCGCCGGTCACCACTGCACCCAGCCGCTGCACGAGCGCCTGGGCGAGTCGGCCACTGGACGGGCGAGCTTCAATGTCTACACCACGACGGATGACATCGATCGCCTCGCGACCGGGCTGCGGTCCGTGCAGCGGATCTTCGGCGGGGATCGAGGTGCTCCGTTCGGAGCCGGTGGCGATGCCGACGCCACGCCCGTCCGGTACCCTGTGACGTCCCATGGATGATCTGTACCGCGACGAGATCCTGGAGCACTACCGGCGGCCGCACAACTTCGGCACCCTCCAGCACCCGGACGTGTCGTACGAAGGTGCCAATCCCCTGTGCGGCGACCGGCTGACGATGATGCTCGACCTCGACGCCGCTGGCACCGTGACGGACGTCGCCTTCACGGGTCGTGGCTGTGCCATCAGCCAGGCGTCCGCCTCGATGCTCACCGACACGCTCCGCGGCCGGTCCACGGAGGAGCTGGGCAAGCTCGCCAAGGATGATGTCCTCGAGCTGCTGGGCATCGAGATCAGCCCGGCCCGGCTGAAGTGCGCGCTGCTGTCGCTGGACACCCTCCAGAGGGCCATCGCCGAACGACCTGCTGGTGCCGACACGAACGCGAGCGCCACGGGGGTCGGGGCATGACGTCCACGTGCGCCTGTACGCGGCCGGCCTGACCGGCTTCCTGCCCGCCCGATCCCGTCCCCTGGCGCGCGACCTCGAACGTTCGTGCGCCGACCCACTGGAGCATCCCCGACCATGACACGAACCTTGTCCGACCTGTTGCGCGAGGCACGTGCCTCCGTACCCGAGGTCGGTCCTGGCGAGGCCGAGCTGCTCGCCGAGCGCGGTGCCCGGCTCATCGACGTCCGTGAGCGATCCGAGTGGGAAGAGGGTCACATCATCGGGGCGAGCCACATCTCGCGCAGTTACCTGGAGCAGCAGATCGACGGTGCGGCGCCCGATCACACGGCGCCCATCGTGCTCTATTGCGCCGGCGGTACCCGATCGCTGTTCGCGGCCCAGACGCTCCAGGAGATGGGCTACACCAACGTGATGTCCATGAGCAGCGGCTTTCAGGGCTGGAAGTCATCGGGTCGTCCGTGGACCGCACCAGTCGTGCTCACACGGGAGCAGAAGCAGCGCTACAGCCGCCACCTGCTCATCCCGGAGGTCGGTGCGGAGGGCCAGGTGAAGCTCCTGGGCTCGAAGGCGCTGTTCATCGGCGCCGGAGGGCTTGGCGCACCCGGCCTGCTGTACCTCGCTGCGGCGGGAGTGGGCACCCTGGGTGTCGTCGACTTCGATACCGTCGATGTCTCCAACCTGCAGCGCCAGGTCATCCACACCACCGACCGGGTCGGCCAGAAGAAGGTGGAGTCAGCGGCCCAGACGATCCGTGCCCTCAACCCGGATGTCACCGTGGTCGCTCACGAGGAGATGCTCACAGAGGCCAACGTCGACCGGCTGATCGCGGGCTACGATGTCATCCTCGATGGCACCGACACCTTCGAGACCCGCTACACGCTCAATGACGCGGCGGTACGGGCTCGCATCCCGGTCGTCCATGCATCGGTGTTCCGGTTCGAGGGGCAGCTGAGCGTGTTCAAGCCCTTCGACGGCCCCTGCTATCGCTGCCTCTATCCCACCCCACCACCGCCCGAGCTCGCGCCCGGCTGCTCGGTCGCCGGGGTGCTGGGTGTCGTGCCCGGCGTCATGGGCCTGCTCCAGGCCACGGAGGCCCTCAAGGTGCTGCTCGACATCGGCGACTCGCTCAGTGGGCGGCTGCTCATCTACGATGCCCTCGACGGCTCCTTCAACGAGCTCCAGCTGCGCCGCGATCCGCACTGCCCAGCGTGCGGCGATGGCGCTCTCGCCGCCGACGTATCCCCCGTCTTCATCCTGGGAGTGAACGCATGACGGCCGTCCGGATCCCGCCCGTGCTCCGAGCGCAGGTGGGCGGCCTGAAGCAGGTGGACGTCGCCGGTGACACGGTCGGCCAGGTCATCGATTCCTTGCTGGCCCAGTTCCCATCGCTGCGGGAACAGCTGCTGACCCCGGAAGGCACGCTCAACCGCTTCGTCAACGTCTACGTCAATGGCCGTGATGTGCGCTATGAGCGGGAGCTCGAGACGCCGGTCGCCGGTCCGGACACGGTCGTGCTGCTGCCCGCGATGGCGGGCGGCTGATCGCTCCCCTGGAGGATACGACCATGGTGCTCGCCGCCGCGCAGCGCCAGGACACCGGCCGCTATGCGTCCATCGTGGAAGCCATCGGGCAGACGCCGCTCGTGGCCATCCCCGCCATGTCCCCGAACCCGGCGGTGTCCATCCTGGCCAAGCTCGAGTTCCTGAACCCCACCGGCTCGGTCAAGGACCGGGTCGCCAAGGCGCTCATCGAGGACCTCGAGGCGACGGGACGGCTGGGACCCGAATCCATCATCCTCGAACCGACGAGCGGCAACACCGGTATCGCGCTCGCGATGATCGCGGCTCGCAGGGGCTACCGGCTTGCGGTCGTGCTGCCGGACAATGTGACCCGGGAACGACGGCAGCTGCTGCGCCTGTTCGGCGCCCAGATCATCGATTCGCCCGGCGCCCTGGGTTCCAACGGGGCCGTTGCCATGGCGAAGGAGCTCGTGGACAGCGACCCACGCTACGTCATGCCATATCAGTACGGCAATCCCGCCAACCCCGGCATCCACGAGACCACAACCGCCGAGGAGATCATCGCCGACTGCCCTGAGGTCGATGTGTTCGTAGCGGGCCTGGGTACGGGCGGCACGCTCATGGGGGTCGGTCGGCGTCTCAAGCGATATCGGGCGGACATCCGGGTCTACGCCGCGGAGCCGCTCCCGGGTGATGCCGTCCAGGGACTTCGTTCGCTGGACGAAGGGTTCATCCCGGAGATCTTCGACCCGGCCGTCCTCGACGGCAAGTTCCTGGTCAGCAATGCCGAGTCGATCGCGGCGCTCCGGGAGCTGACGATCAGGGAAGGGATCTTCGCGGGGGTCTCCTCCGGCGGTGCCATCGTGGCCGCCCAGCGCGTGGCGGCATCCATGGACCAAGGCACCATCGTGGTCCTGCTCGCAGACGGCGGCTGGAAGTACCTTTCGGAGGACGTCTGGGGTCGTGACCTCGACGCCGATGCGGATGACATCGAGCGACTCAGTCTCTGGTGAGCGGCGTCCTGCGGGGCGCTCGCCGTTCTGGACCGTGTTCTCCGATCTCTGCCGACGGGCGTCTGCGACCGGCAAGCTGGTGCCTGATGCGTGGCTGGCGGCACTGGCCATCCAGAACCGGGCAACGCTCATCACTGCCGACCGCGGTTGCGCACGCTACCCGGGACTCAAGTGGCGAGATACGACCGCCGATGTCTGAACCCGGTGCTGACATCAGGACGCAGGATACGGAACCAGCGGCGACCCGTATGGACGCCCGAGTACCGGCGGTCCGTGACTGGCAGCAGGCCGCGGATTCCGGCCACGGGAGACGAACGCCGGTGGCCGCAACCGCGGCGCGGGTGCCGATGGCCGCCTCGCTGTTGGACGGCATCATCGAGTGGTCCCTGGGCGGTCACCCGAACGAGGCCTGCGGCCTGCTGGCAGGATCGGCTCCGGCCCTGGAGGGTGGCACCGCCACGCGCTTCCTGCCGCTCACGAACGCGGCCGCCTCCCCATATCGCTATCTCATCGATCCCGACGAGCAGCTCCGGACGATGCTCGACATCGACGATGCCGACGAGATCATCTGGGGCATCGTCCACTCGCACGTCATGTCCCCGGCCGTGCCTTCGGATACGGATGTCGGGCTCGCCGCCTACCCCGATGCGCTGTACCTCATCTGTTCCCTGGCCACGCCGGAACCCCTCGTGCGCGCCTGGTCGATCCGTGATGGCGCGGTGGCCGAGGTGATCATCGAGGCCGTCTGAGCCACGACGATCGGCATGCCCCGGATCGCCGGGTCATTCCCCGATGTCCTCGTTCCAGACCTCCGGGAAGTCACGGATGAAGTCGTCCATGAGCTGCTTGCACGCCGCCGACCGGAGGTTGATGACCTCCACGCCGCGCGCCCGAAGGTAGTCCTCGCCGCCCATGAACGTCTCGTTCTCGCCCAGGACGACCCGTGGGATGCCGTACAGCAGGATCGCCCCGGTGCACATGTCGCACGGCGACAGCGTGGTGTACATCGTGGCGCGGCGGTAGATCGACGCCGCCAACCGCCCTGCCCCCTCGAGCGCGTCGGTCTCACCATGCCGGATGGGCGAGCCGAGCTGGACCCGGCGGTTGTGCCCCGCGCCCAGGACCCTGCCGTCCGCCACGAGCGCCCCACCGATGGGCACGCCGCCCTCCGCGAGACCGATGCGGGCCTGCTCGATGGCCACCCCGAGGTAGCGCTCGTCGATGGCGCGTTGGTCGTCCATGATCATGTCCTCCGATATGGCTTGAGGTAGGCGCCGGGATAGGCCACGTTCCGGCCCGAGATGGCGAGCGCGGCGATGACCGCGAGGTATGGCAGCGCGAGCAGCAGCTCCGGCGGCACCGCGTCACCCCCCGGGATGAGTCGCAGCCGAAGCCCGAGGCTGAACACGGCCGCGAAGATGAGCGCCCCGCCAACACCTCGCCAGATCCGCCAGCGACCGAAGATGACGAGCGCGATACAGACCCAGCCACGCCCCGCGATGATGTCGATGGTGAAGCTGCCAAGCACCGCGAGCGTGATGAACGCTCCGCCCGTGGCCATGAGCGCGCCACCGATCATGAGCGCGAGGTACCGGATCCTCGGCACGCTGATGCCCGCCGCGTCCGCTGCCTCCGGGTTCTCCCCCACGGCGCGGATCGACAGCCCGAGCCGCGTCCTGCCCAGCACGTACCACGCAAGGGGCGCGACCACGAGGAACGCGATGTAGGTCAGGCCGTACTGGCTGAAGATGGTGCCCACATCACCCAGCCCGCTCAAAGGGTCCCAAGCGGGGAAGGGGTCGATGCGCTTGAGCGCGGACCCGGAGCCCGAGAACAGCAATCGGTTGCCGACGTCCGACAGCCCGACGAGCACGATGGTCAGGCCCAACCCCGAAACGTGCTGGTTCGCACCCAGGGTGACGGTCATCACGCCCATCACTGCCCCAGCCGTGATGCCCACGATGATGGCCACCGCCAGCCCGACCAGTAGCGAGCCGCTGAGGTACGCCGCGGCGAAGCCCGAGAATGCGCCCGCGTACATCGTGCCCTCGATGCCCAGGTTGAGGATGCCCGCCCGCTCCGCGTAGGTTTCCCCGATGGTCCCGAAGACCAGCGGTGTGGCCGTCCGCAGTGTTGCTGCGAGAAGGTCGAAGATCCAGTTCATACCGGTGACGCCTCGACCGGCGCGTGGCCGGGTACCGACTCCGGTGGCTCATCGGGCGCCGGCTCCGACTCATCGGGCGGCCGATCCGAGCGGGCGACGCGCTGCTGGCGGATGGCCAGCAGCCCCACCGTCACCAGGAGCAGGACGCCCTGGAGCACCTGGCCCATCTGGGACGGGATGTGCAGCGGTCGGGAGGCGGAGCTGGCGCCAACGGCAAGATCGCCCAGCAGCAGTCCCGCGATGAGCACGCCGGGCATCGTCAGCCCGCCCAGCATCGCGACCACGATGCCGGTGTACCCGAACCCCGACGAGAGGCCCGAGGTGAGCTTGTGCTGGATGCCGGCGACCTCACCGACCCCCGCGATGCCCGCGATGGCACCGCTCACGAGCGCCACGCCCAGCAGCGTCCGCTCCACGTTCATGCCCGCGAATCGCGATGCGTGCGGACTGAGCCCCACCGCGCGCATCCGCAGCCCGGCTCCCGTCCGGGTCATCACGTACCAGGCGACAAGGATGATGGCCAGCGCCACGAGGAAACCAAGGTGCAGCCGCGACTTGTCGATGAGATCGGGGTAGACCGCGGTATCCGCGATGCGGGGCGATTCCGGGAAGCCCGTCTTGGGATCGCGCCACGGACCGTGGAGCAGGGCATTCACCATCAGCAGCGCCACCGGGTTGAGCAGCAGCGTGGTGACGACCTCGTCGATGCCCAGCCGGACACGCATGAGCGCTGGCACGAGCACCCAGGCCGCTCCGGCGAGCGCGCCGCCCGCGATCATGAGCGGGATGGCCACCCAGGAGGGCAGGTCGCCGACGAGTGGCCCGATCGCTGCCGCCGCGACCGCACCGGCCAGCAGCTGCCCTTCTGCCCCGATGTTCCAGAAGCCGGCACGGAAGGCGATGGCGACAGCGGCACCGGTGAGCAGGATGGGAGTCGCCGCGACCGCGACCTCCAGCAGCCCGAACTGGGAGGTGAGTGGTGTGACGAGATAACGGATGTAGGCATCGATGGGGTTGGCGCCGGCCAGCAGGAACAAGGCGGTCGTGAAGCCCACGGTGATGAGCACTGCGAGCACCGAGACCCGCGCCGTGTCGGACGAGGCGGACCCCAGCAGCCCGGCCCGCGAGTATCCTCCGCCCGCGGGTCATGCCACCGCCGCGGGTGGTGCCGTCGCTGCTCCACGGCCGGCCATGAGCATCCCCAGCTGCTCCGCATCGGCGTGAGCGGCGACCATCGCGCCGACGATGCGGCCCTCGTAGAACACGACCAGCCGATCGGACAGGCCCAGCAGCTCCTCCAGGTCCTCCGAGACCAGCAGGATGGCCGCTCCGGCCGCGCGGCGGGCGAGGAGCTCGGTACGCACGTACTCGGTGGCACCTACGTCCAGGCCACGGGTCGGCTGCGAGATGACGATGACCCGTGGCTCCCGCGACAGCACCCGGGCCAGTAGCACCTTCTGGATGTTGCCACCGGAGAGCGTCCCGACCCGGTCCTCCGGATGTGCCTTGATGGCGTACCGCGCGATGAGCTCCCGGGCGTGCTCCGTGATCCGCCGCTGGTCGAGCCGGCCACCGCTCAGGAAGTCGTCGACCCGCTCGAGCATCAGGTTGATGGCCACCGACATGTCCAGGACCAGGCTGGCGTGCCGATCTTCAGGTATGCGACCGACCCGCGCGGCCATGATCGCCTGGGGTGGCGCGCCCGCCAGCTCCACGCCATCCACGAGCACCGACCCGCTCGTCGGCCGGCGCATACCCGCGAGCACGTCGCCCAGCTCTGTCTGTCCGTTGCCCGAGACACCGGCCACGCCCAGGATCTCGCCGGGTGCGACATCGAACGTCACGTCACGGAGTGCCTCGAGGCCATGGGCGCCGCGGGCCGTCAGGCCGGAGACGCGCAGCCGGGGCGGCTCCGGCGGACCCTCGTTGACCGCGCCCCGACCGACGCCGAAGGTGGGTCGGCCGACCATCATCCGAGCCAGCTCCCGCTCGTCGGTCGTGCCCGGGACGGTACCGGTCATGCGGCCACCGCGGAGCACACTGACCCGGTCGCAGATGGCCCGGACCTCGCCCAGCTTGTGGCTGATGAAGACGACGGCAAGGCCCTCAGCGACCAATCGCCGGAGGGTCCCGAAGAGTGCCTCGACCTCCTGGGGCACGAGCACCGCGGTCGGCTCGTCCATGATGAGCACCCGACAGTCGCGCGCGAGTGCCTTGAGGATCTCGACCCGCTGTTGCTCGCCCACGGAGAGCTCGCCGACGATCGCGTCGGGCTGGACGCTGATGCCGTAGCGGGCCGAGGCGTCCCGCACGAGTCGGCGGGCGGCGTCCAGGTCCAGACGCACGCCGCCCGCCCGGCCCAGGATGATGTTCTCGGCCACCGACATCGGTCGTACCAGCGAGAAGTGCTGGGTGACCATGCCGATGCCGGCCGCGATCGCGTCACGTGGTGAGCGGATGCTCACCGTCCGCCCATCGACCACGATGTCGCCGCTGTCGGGCACGGTCAGCCCGTAGAGGATGCGCATCAGGGTCGTCTTGCCGGCCCCGTTCTCGCCCAGGAGGGCGTGGACCTCGGCTCGAGCGAGGTCCAGGTCGACCGCGTCGTTCGCGACGAGGTCGCCGAACCGCTTCGTGATACCCCGCAACAGGACAGCCGGGTGCGGCTGTCCTGTTGCGTCGCTGGGTCCCCGGCCGGGTCCGTCCGGCATGCTGGTGCTGGGGTGGTGAGGCGGGAGCACGGGGCTCCCGTCGTTCAGCCTGCGGGGCTCGCCGCGGGCGCTTCCACCGAGCCGTCCGGGGTGCCTTCGTTGACATCCACACGGAAGACCCCTGACTTGATGTCAGCTTCCTTGGCCTCCACCTTGGCCTTGAGGTCCTGGGGGACGCTCGCTGCGATGGGCGCCAGCATCGCTCCACCCTTGGCGTAGGAACTGAAGTAGCCCAGATCCTGGGCGGTGTAGGCACCGGCCGCGACCTGGTCCAGGACGTACTGGACGGTCGGGCCCATGTTCCACATCACGCTCGTGACCACGGTGTCCGGCGCCAGGCTGGACTGGTCGCTCATGTTCCCGATGGCCAGGACGCCCTTCTCCTGGGCAGCCTCGATGACACCATCACGCTCGGCATAGAGCACATCGGCACCGGCGCCGATCTGGGCGAGGGCTGCTTCCTTGGCGGCGGCAGGATCGAAGAAGCTGTCGATGAAGCTGACCTTGACATCGACCGCGTCGTTGACGGACTTGGCGCCCGCGATATAGGCGTTGATGAGCCGGTTGACCTCGGGGATGGGCATCGCGCCCACGACACCGATGATGTTCGACGTGGTCATGCCACCCGCGAGCATGCCAGCCAGGTATGCGGGCTCCTGGATCCAATTGTCGAACACCGACAGGTTCGGGTCCGCAGGACCGCCGTCGGATCCGAACACGAAGGCGGTCTCCGGGAAGTCCGCAGCCACGGCACGCACCGCGTCCGCGTTCCCGAAGGCATCGCCGAAGATCACCGCCGGCGACTCAGCCGCGATCTCGCGCAGCACGCGCTCCATGTCGCCGTTGTAGCCGATGTCCTCCTGGAAGGTGTAGTCGATGGTGCCGGCTGCGGCAGCGGCCTTGAGGGCGCTGTCGATGACACCATCCCAGGGCTCCTCGATGGGCGTCGCGTAGGCGCCAACGACCTTCAGCGGGGGTCCCGCGGGAGCCATCGCCGATGGACTCTGGGCGAACGCTGCGGGCAGGCCTGCAACGAGCAGTGCTGTAGCCGCCAGGGCGGCAGCACCGGATGCCATGCGTCGGGTGATCACGGGTCCCTCCTCCTTGGGCGCGACCGCCCTCCGGTCGCCGGCCCCATCCGCCTAACGGTGGCCGCCGTCGGGGGTCATGTCAAGACCGGGCTGGGTGTCACATGAGCGGCGGTCCGATGTCCTTCGATGCCACTCCGCTCCCGCCGGGTCAGTCGAGGATGGCCGCCGCGCGCTCCACGAAGATGGCCGCCGCGCGCTCCACGAAACGGACCCAGGGGGCCCGCTCCCCGGAGCGCCGGATCGGGTTCAACCGCGGCTCGATCCGGTCCATGGATCGGATAGTCTCCCGGTCTCGCTGGTGGAGGACCAGATGCCAGCACCGACTGCCGCGAGTGCCGCGACCGACCGGTCGCAGACCCGCAGAGCTGGCGATGGGTCGGGCACCCTCCAGGGGCGGATGCATCGTGACCGTGGTCGCGAGGTTGGTCGCCTCAGCGCGGGAGTTCACGCTCCAGTCGGTCCTGTCCTCACCGTCGACAGCGGTCGGTCCGCAACGCAGCCACCGTGGACCGTCGGGAACTCCAGGACACCCTTGGTGCGCGGCGAGGGGATGGGCAGCAAGATATGGTCGAGCGGCACATCGAGGACCAGGAACTCACCCTTGCGAGGGTAGATCGCGAACGTGTCATCGCCGAAGAGCCGGGCCACCGCGTCCGCGCCGAGGGTCGGCACAGACGCAGACCACATCTGGCCACTCCACCGCGTCGGCGTCACTCCACAGTCGGTCACCCACTCGCCCGGGATGCGGCAGGGTCCCCTCGTACGTGAGCTCGATGTCGAGCCGATGAGCGCTCGCTCGAGCGACCAGCTCCAGCGGCGCCTGCCGCATCTCTGCGCCACGGCGCAGCACCGGCACGCCGAGCGTTGACCGGCTCCCGCAGGCCCACGGAACGGTGGATGAGCGCCGTCTCCGGCTCGCCAGGCACGGAATCGGACCCGGTGTGGAGGATGCCCGACTTGGTGCCGCAGGCCGCGAGGGCCAACTCGGCCTGCGCCTCCAGCCGTTCGACATCGACCCCTCGGCGGGTCAGCGCCAGGGTGACTGCCGCGCCCACCACCCCACCACCGATGACCGCGACCCTCACGCTCGCACTGCCCCGTCCGACGCGCCGAGCGCGGCCACCACGGACGCATCCGTGGGCGTGCTGCCCAGGCCCAGCCGGTCGCCGACGCGCGCCGGCAACGTCGGTTCCAGGAACGTCGAGCCAAGGGTCTCCCATGCGGCTCGCGCGAAGACCTCCGCGGGCGTCCCGTCCAGCACCACCCGTCCCGCGCGCATCACGACCACGCGCTGGAGATGCCTGGCGACAAAACCCATGTCATGGCTGATGGCGATCACGGTGCGACCTGCCTCGGTCAGTCCTGACACGATGGCCGCGATCCGCTCGACGCCACGAGCATCCTGGCCCGTCGTCGGCTCGTCGAGCACCACCACGGGCGTCCGCATCGCGAGCACGGATGCCGTCGTCAGCAGCTTGCGACGTGCGTAGCCCAGGTCGTAGGGATTGGTCGCCAGATCGGCGGCCAGGCCGACGGCCTCGAGCGCCTCCCGGACCGCCTCACGCTGCTCATCACCGGACATGCCCAGGTTTCGCGGCCCGAACCCGACCTCGCCGCCGACGGTTCGCGCGAAGATCTGGTGGTCCGGGTCCTGGAAGCTGAGGCCGACGCTGCGCGCGAGCGTCGCGACGGTCCGGGTCGCGACGTCGACACCATCGAGCAGCACCCGCCCGGTCGCTGGCCGCAGGAGCCCATTGAGGTGCTTCACCAGGGTCGACTTACCGCTCCCGTTCTGGCCCACGAGCGCGACACGCTCCCCGGGCTCGATCACCAGGTCGACACCGTCCAGCGCCCGGACCCCGCCCTGGGCATAGACGTGGCTGAGCGCCTCGAGCGCGATGCGTGTCACGCCACGAGGTCCCGGGGCAGCTCGATGGTCAGTCCGGCGGCATCGAGCGCGCGTCGCAGGCGCACGGCCGATGGCAGCGGCACGCCCAGCTCCTCGATGCGGGGATCCCCGAGGACGTCGTGCGTCGGCCCGTCGATGACGATGCGCCCATGGTCGAGGATGAGCATCCGGGAGCAGACGCGGGCGAGCAGGTCGGTCTTCTGCTCCGCGATGAGGATCGAGGCACCTGCACGGGCCAGATCCGCCAGTGCGTCCCCGACGAGCGCCGTACCCGACGGGTCAAGCTGCGCGGTCGGCTCGTCGAGCACGAGGTGGCGCGGTCGCATCGACAGCAGACCCGCGATGGCTACGAGCTGCATCTGACCCCCCGACAAGCGTGCCGGTTCCCGCTCGGCGAGGCCCTCGATACCCAGCGCACCGAGCGCTTCCCAGGTCCGGCTCACGACCGTCTCCCGCGGCAGGCCGAGGTTCATGGGCCCGAATGCCACCTCCTCGTAGACGGTCGCGGTGACCCCGGACATCTGGGTGAAGGGGTTCTGGAAGACGATCCCGACCGCCTCGGCCATCCGGTACATCGGCCATCCCGTGACATCCTCATCGTCGATCCGGACACTGCCCGTGAGGCTGCCCCGGATGGTCCGAGGCGCGAGGCCGGCGGCCACGAGGCAGAGGGTCGACTTGCCGCTCTCGCTGGGGCCTGCGACTCCCACCACCGCACCGTCGTCGAGCTGCAGGTCCAGCGCGGCCATCGAGCTCTGGCTGGCGCCCGCGTACCGGTAGCTGACCCCGGACAGCCGCAGCATCAGCCGATGCCCCCCAGCAGACCCGCGGCACGTGCCACGAGCAGCAGGGGGATGGTCGAGGCCAGGGTCCAGCGCAGGACCCGTTCCGATGTCGTGTCGTGAGGACTCCGCAGCAGCGTCCGACGACCCGGTCGCGTGAACCCGCGCGCCTCGAGCGCCATGGTCCGCTCCTCGACCTCGCCGATGGCGCCCAGGACCACCGGGCCCACGATGGGCAGTACACCCCGGATGCGCTTGCGGAAGCCCCCCTCGGTGTCCAGGCCGCGCGCCCGCTGTGCGGCGGTGATGATCGCGGCCCGCTCGACCATCGCCGGCACCACCTGTACCGACGAATCGATGACGAAGCCCAGGCGTCGGGAGACCCCCCGTCGCTCCAGGTCGAGTACCAGGTCAGCCGTGCGAGTGGTGAGGTAGAACAGGATGATGGCGCCCGAGAACGTCAGGATCCGGAGCAGCATCTCGAGCGCGAAGGCGAGGCCCTCACGGGTCGCGGTGATGGGGCCGATGGTCAGCAGCACGTCCCGGCCACCCGGGAAGAAGAAGACGTTGATGAGCAGGGTGCTGACGGCCAGGGGCAGGCTCAGCAGGAGGGCCAGGCGGATGAGTCGGTACGCGACCCCGGCCCAGACTGCGGGCACCAGCACCACCAGGAGGAGCAGCAGGAGCGGCCCGACCAGGCCACCGATGATGATGGCGTCGATGGCTGTGACCGTGGCCAGCACGAGCTTGGTCAGGGGATTGAGGCGGTGGAACCCGGTCGGGGCGCGCGGCTCCAGCCAGGCCGGCTGGGAACCACCGAAAGGATCAGCGCTCGCGGTCGTCAAGCGGTCGCTGCGGTCGCCGTCCGCTCGATGAGCAGCTCGCCCTGCGGGAAGCGCGCCTTCGTCCGCACGGCCATGGCTCCCAGGATGATGTAGACGACGAAGAATGTGGTGACCTTGTCGATGGGGTCGGAGATGAAGCCCTGGCCCAGGGTCGCCTGCTGGATGTCCGATCCGGCCTGTCGGAAGGCGAGCACCAGGAAGTCCGTGCCAGCGCCCGTGACCCCACCGAACACGTTGGCGCTGATGGGGGCGCTGACCGCCGCGGCGATGAGGCCTGTGAGCACCCCCATGACCACGACGTATGCCGCCGTCAGATCACGCTTCACGGTCAGCAGCAGGATGAGCCCCACGACCGTGCCCAGGACCAACAGCAGCGCCAACCAGCCGAGCGCAACGAACAGGCCGTTGTCGCTGGCTGGCGTGAGGCTCGCGCCACCCATGATGCGGGTGTACCCCAGCCACGCCAGGAAGGCCATGACGATGACGAGCGCGATAGCGATGGTGCCGCCGATGGCGAGCTGACGGGTTGGGGTGTTGGGCCGGGGTCGGAACCAGCCGAGTCGCGCATAGGTGCCCGCGAGCAGCCCGATGATGGCAGCCACGAGCGCGAACGCCCCGACCGTGGGGCTGTTCAGCGGAGGGGGCACGACATATGCCCAGAGCAGGTTGGACAGCAGGCCGGTCACGGCACCCGGCAGGGGACCGGCAAGGGCGCCCACGAGGATGGTGCCGATGGAGTCCATGTAGATGGGGATCTTGAGCGCCGCACCGACGGCCTGGCCCAGGACGATGTTGAACGCGATGGCCAGGGGCATCAGCACGATGGTGCGGGTGTCGAACTGGCGCGAGATCGAGTCGATCCGCCCAGTCTGGGCATACTCGATGCCGGCGTAGATGAGGAACCCGATGACCAGTGCCACGGCGAGGATGAGCGCGAACGAGTTGGCGCCCGTGATGTGGCCACCCGAGACCGGGTCGATGACGTCCTGAGCCTGGGAGAAGCCGCCGATGACGGCGATGGCGACGATGGCGGTAGCCAGGAATGCGGCGAAGCCTCCCCCGACCCTGACCCACGTCTGACTCACTCTGCCCCCTTCCCCGGGTATCGCGGACGCGCGGCGCTAGCGTGCCACGCGGAGTGCTCCGCTGCCAGCCTTCCGACGCGCTCGACGAACCGATCGAGGAAGCGGTCCACATCGGCGGTCAGCGCGACATCCAGGTTCGGGGGTCGACCCCAGTGCCCCCGCCAGTCGGCGATGGTCTGCCCCGTGGTCAGCGACCCTCCAAGCTCCACCTCGACCGTCACGGCCCGGGTCGAGACCAGCCCCGGGTCAAGCGTCGCCGCGAGCGCCAGGGGATCGTGGATGAAGGCGCCCTTGAAGCCGTCGAATCGTTCGTGGAATCGGAAGTAGAAGCCGAGGGCGCCCCATAGGAAGCGGATCACCGGGTTCACCGGGCCGCCGGCCAACGGTGACCCGTCCGCGCGGCAGCCGGCACGTGCGGCGAGGAGCTCGAGGTGCTCCGGTAGGAACCGGGCCTGTTCCGTGACATCGAGACCCAGGGCGAGGGGCCGGGCCGGCGGCTCGTCTCCCCACTGGACGGGGCCATCCATGGACCACGCTCGGAGCACGAGCGTCATCGCCTCCGGATCGACGGCCACGTTCCACTCCGAGACCGGTGTCGTGTTGCCGGGGGCGCCATAAGCGCCACCCATGAGCACCAGCCGTCGCAGCAGCCGAGGCAGCTGTGGCTCCCGCAGCACGGCGAGCGCGAGGTTCGTGAGCGGACCGAGTGCAACGAGGGTCAGCTCACCCGGACGCGCCCGCGCCTCCTCGATGATGAGATCGGCCGCGTGGCGCGTGGAGAGTGACCGCTCCGGAGCGGGCAGCACGGCATCACCGAGACCTTTTGGCCCGTGGGTCTCAGGGGTGGTCACGAGCGCGCGCATGATGGGCACCAGCCGACCCAGCGCCACCTCGATGTCGCCCCGACCGGCGAGCTCGAGCACCGCTCGGGTGTTGATGCCCACCTGCGGCGCGTCGACATTGCCGGCGACGCCGGTGACGGCCACGATCCGGCACTCGGGGGAGGCGCAGGCGTACAGCAACGCAAGGCTGTCGTCGATGCCCGTGTCGCAGTCGATGAGCAACGGGACCGTGCCCGGGGCCTCCATCAGAAGAGGAGCTCGAACGCGTCCACCACGTCATATGCATCGTCGACCACGGGGATCCAGCGCCAGCGGTCGAAGGCCATGCACGGATGTCGAACGCCGAACGCGACCAGGTCCCCGACAGCAACCGATTGCCCTTTAAGCATGTCCAGGTACGCATGCTGGTCGTTGAGCCGGACGACGCGGAACTGTTCCTCCGACACGGTGCGCATGACGCCCTCACGCTCCCGGACCAGCAGCACCGGTGGTGGCGCGCCGTCATGCGGCAGGTCGCGCTTGCCGCCGCCGGCGATGGCACGTCCTGGCTCAGGTACCGATAGCACCGGCGCCCAGACCTGGAGCGCCGGCTGAAGTCGAGGGCCCGAACCTGCCCGGACCGAGCCGAAGGGCGAGACCATGTCATAGCCGCCGTCGTCGTGAGTCACGGTGCAGCCGCTGCGGAGCACCACCCGGACGGGCAGGCGTGTATCGAGGGGGGCCCGAAGGCCATCCACCACCAGGTCGAGGTACTGGCTACCCCCGCCGGTGAGGATGATCTCGTTGCCACCGCCTGCGGCGATCTGGTCATCGATGGACCGGCCGACCGCCCGCACGAGGTCGACGAGAGCGTGCACGACGCGCTCCCGCTCGGCTGGGTCGACGCCCTGGGCGACGCCCTCGAAGCACGAGACCCCGGCCAGTCGGATGGAGCTCGACTGGCTCACCCGCCTCGCCACCGCAAGGGCCTCATCGAGCGTCCGAACCCCTGCCCGACCGTCGGGGATGCCGACCTCGATGCACACCGGGAGGCGCCGCTCATGGGCTCCGAGCTGAGCGTCCAGCAGGTCGATGCCGGCGATGGAGTCGACCCAGCAGTACGTCTCGGGCTGCTCGCCATCCAGGGTGGATGCGAGCCAGGCGATGCCCGCAGCGTCGACGACCTCGTTGGCGATGATCATCCGCGGCACGCCGACCATCGCCGCGACGCGTGCCTGCCAGGGCGTCGCGAGGGTCATCCCCCAGGCGCCCGCGGCCAGCTGGCGCTCGAAGATGGCGGGCGCCATCGTGGTCTTGCCGTGGGGTGCCAGCGAGATGCCCGTGGTCGTGCAGTAGTCCGCGATGAGCCGGATGTTGTGGTCCAGGGCGGCCTCGCGGAGCACCATCGTCGGCAGCAGGAAGCGGCCATCGAACAGGTTCCAACCCTGAGCCCGCACCTCGGCGGGCGCGATCGGAGCCGCGAGCGCCGGGAAGCCCTTGGCGCGCCAGTCGATACGGGACGCGTGGGGGAGGCCGCGGATCCCGGCGGGCAGGTCGGGGGCATCAGGCATGGCGGTCTGACTATAGGGCTGCTGCTGTAGCCTCCGCGGCATGCTCCCCATGCCTTCGCACCCGATCGCCGCTGGTGACGAGACCTCCGGTCACGGGGGACGGTGCCACTGCTGATGCGCGACACCCTCGAACCACCAGCGACGATCGGCATCCTCGGTGGCGGCCAGCTGGGGCGGATGCTCGGCGCGGCGGCACGTGCCATGGGCTATGGCGTCCGGATCCTCGATCCCGATCCGGACTGCCCGGCGGCTGTGATCGCGGACCACGTCGAGGTCGGCAGCTACAGCGACGTGGACGCCGCGGCGCGGATGGCCGCCGGCTGCGGGGTCGTGACCTACGAGCTGGAGCACGTCGATGCGGCGCTCATCGAAGGCATCGAGGCGGCCGGGGTGCCGGTCCGGCCGGGCCTCGTGCCGCTCCAGGTGACCCAGGACCGCCTGGCGGAGCGCCGCTTCGTGACGGAGGCCGGCGTCGCAGTGGCGCCCTGGCGAGAGGTGAGTTCGGGCGACGAGGAAGCGCTCGCCGCGGCGGTGGCGGCGATCGGCTCGCCGGTCAGGGTGAAGGCCGGGCTCGGTGGCTACGACGGCCGCGCCCAGGTCCGTGTCACGAGCGCCCACGATCGCCGGCTCGTGTGGATGGACCTGGGGCGTCCGCCGGGCCAGGCGGTGCTCGTGGAGCGGGAGCTGGACTTCGCGTCCGAGCTGTCGGTGATCTGCGCGCGTGGCAGCGACGGTCGGATCGCCGCGTTCCCGGTGGCGCGCAACGTCCACGACGACGGCATCCTGGTGGAGTCGACGATGCCAGCCGACCTGCCGGCCGCGATCACAGGGCGCGCCCGCGAGATCACCGCGCACCTCGCCGATGCCATGGACCTCGTCGGCCTCCTCACTGTGGAGATGTTCCTCCTCGACGACGAATCGCTGGTCGTCAACGAGCTGGCACCGCGGGTCCACAACAGCGGCCATGTGACGCTCGACGCGAACGCCACTTCCCAGTTCGAACAGCACATCCGGGCCATCTGCGGGCTGCCGTTGGGCGCGGTGGATGCGCTGTCGCCGGCCGCGATGGTGAACCTGCTGGGGGCCGGCGCGCGGCGCGTGGCCCGCATCGAGGGTGCTGCTGAGGCCCTCGTCGGTGGCGCTGTCCACCTCCATCTCTACGGCAAGCGCGAGGTGTTCGAGCGTCGCAAGATGGGTCACGTGACCGCGCTCGCGGACACGACGTCCGAGGCGCTCGAGCGAGCCCGCGGGGCAGCGGCTCGGCTCCACTGGATGCCCTAGCATCTGGCCGTGAGCACCCCACCACCGCCCTCCGCTGATCTCGAGCCGGTTGCCCCACCCAGTCCGGTCGTGGGCATCATCGGTGGCAGCCGCTCGGACTTCCCGATCCTGGAGCGGGCCTCGCGGGTCCTGGCACAGCTGGGGATCCCCGCCGAGCTCCGCGTGGTGTCCGCACATCGAACGCCGGACCACCTGTTCCGGTACGCCGAGACAGCCGCGGGGCGGGGCATCAAGGTCCTCGTCGCAGGGGCCGGCGGCGCGGCGCACCTGCCCGGCATGCTCGCGGCGAAGACGCAGCTGCCGGTCATCGGCGTGCCCATCCCGACCCAGCACCTGGGCGGTCTCGACTCCCTGCTGTCGATCGTCCAGATGCCCCGTGGCATCCCCGTCGCGACGGTGGCCATCGGCAATGCCGACAACGCGGCGCTGTTGGCGGCTGCGATCCTGGCGCTCTCGGACGAGGCGCTGGCCGGACGTCTGGCCACATATCGCCAGGAGCAGACCGACGCCGTGCTCGCCGACAGCTCCAACGAGCCACCCATCGACTGATGGTGCGGCCGGGACCGGCCGGCGCTTGCCTACAATGGACCGGTCAGCTTTCCAGGAGGTTCCCACCGCCCATGTCTCACCGCGTCACCCTCATCCCCGGCGATGGCGTCGGCCCCGAGATCACCGACTCCGCCCGTCGCATCATCGCGGCGGCAGGTGTGGCCATCGACTGGGAGGTGGCGGCCGCGGGCGCCGAGGTGTTCAAGCTCGGTGACACGAGCGGGGTACCGCGCGAGACGCGCGACTCCATCGAGCGCACTGGCGTCGCCCTCAAAGGACCCCTGGAGACACCCGTCGGGTTCGGCGAGAAGAGCGCCAACGTGACGCTCCGGAAGCTGTTCGAGACCTTCGCCAACATCCGCCCGGCACGCCAGATCCCGGGTGTGCCGACCCGCTACGACCGCGAAGGTGTCGACTTCATCGTCGTGCGCGAGAACATCGAGGATCTGTACGCGGGCGTGGAGTACGACAACACCCGGGATGTCTCCGTGGCATTCAAGATCATCAGCCGGCGCGGATCGGAGAAGATCCTGCGCTATGCCTTCGAGCTCGCCGAGCGAGAGGGTCGGAACAAGGTCACCTGTGCCACCAAGGCCAACATCCTCAAGCACACCGAGGGCATGTTCAAGTCGATCTTCGAGGAGTTGGCGCCGGAGTATCCGGACATCACCCCCGAGCACCTCATCATCGACAACGTCGCCCACCAGATGGTCAAGGACCCGGCCCAGTTCGACATCATCGTGACCACGAACCTCGCCGGCGACATCATCAGCGACCTGGCATCCGGGCTCGTCGGTGGCCTGGGCTTCGCGGCGTCCGGCAACTATGGCGACGACGCGGCCATCTTCGAGGCGGTCCATGGATCGGCGCCCAAGTACGCGGGCAAGAACGTCATCAACCCCACGGCGCTCATCCTCAGCTCCGTGATGATGCTGCGGCACCTGGGCGAGACCGCCGCCGCGCAGCAGGTCGAGGATGCGGTCTTCGTCACGCTCGAAGAGGGGAAGGCGATGACCCTGGACGTGGCCCGTGCCGCGGGTGACGTGGAGCAGTCGACGTCCACCAGCGGCTACACGGACGCGGTCATCGCCAACCTGGGTCGGGCGCCATCGATCCGCTACCCCTCCAAGGCCGGTGTCCGGACGGGCCCTGTCCCGGCGCCACGGACGCGTTGGGCGGTCGGCGCGGCGCGCGTCATCGACACCGTCCTCTATGGCGTGGACGTCTATGTCCAGTCCGACCTTGAGCCCAACGACCTCGGCCGCCTGCTGGAGACCCTGGCAGGACCCGAGTTCCGGCTGCAGCTCATCTCCACCCGGGGCACCCTGGTATACCCCGAGACCGGCGGCAAGATGGACAACGTCGCCTGGTGGCGCTGCCGCTTCATCGCCGCCCAGGACGGCGGCGTGCTCGACGATGCGGCCATCGGTGCGTTGCTGGCGCGGGTCGCGGCCAGGGTCACCTGGGTCCAGGTCCAGAAGCTCCGCGTCTACGGGGGTGATGAGGGCTTCACCCGGGCCCAGGGGCAGTAACCTCGTCCGCGGGCTCCCGCATCCACTTCACGCCCCAGGTGCGCCTGCCGTCGAGCAGGCCCTCCGGCCGCATCTCGGCATGACCAGATGGGGACCGGAGGAGGTGTCAAGCGACCCGTCGAAGGGCGAGACGCGTCATCAGGGTGCCATCCGCTGCCAGACTGGTATGTCCTCGGATGCCCAGGGCACGTCGGTGACCGCGCCGGTCGTCGCGTCGACGGACAGGAGCTGGGGATCCGACGAGCGCCAGACCAGCAGCCACCGACATCGGGAGCCCACAGCGGGTAGATGGTGGCCGAGGTACTCCCGTCGTGGAGGGGACCATCTGGCCGGACACGCTCATCGGGTCCGAGACGACCGCAGCCGCGTCACCGTCAACGGGCAGGATCGTGACCCGGAGGATCGTCCGACCCAGGTCGTCATCGCCAGTCGCGTGCCATCGGGCGACCAGAATGCCCCGTCCTCCCACTCGTTCACCGAGTCGGTCAGCATGTGGGCGTCCGAACCATCGATATTCGCGATCCGTGCCTGTGGTGGGCGGCCATTGCCGCCGAGCGGGTCAGGACTTGTGGCATACGTGCGCACTCGAGGCGATCTGGTTCCCGATTCGATGCTGGCAGTTGGGAGCGTTCGGGCGGAGGACCCGTTCCTCTAGGCGAGGACCGCCGCGATGGCACGGCACGCCGGTCCAAGATTGCGCTGCGTGATGCCCGCGACGTTGACACGTCCACCACCCACGACGTACACGGCGTGCTCCTCCTTGAGCCGCCGAACCTGGTCAGCCGAGAGTCCCAGCAACGAGAACATGCCCTTCTGCTCCAGGAGCCGGGAGAAGTCGGGCGCGCCGGCGGCTCGCAACCCATCCACGAACAGCTGGCGATTGCCATGGATGCGCGTGCGCATCGCGGTCACCTCGTCCATCCAGCGCGAGTGGAGGGCCGGGTCGGCGAGGATCGTGGCCACCACCTCACCGCCGTGTGCCGGCGGGTTGGAGTAGTTCGCCCGTACCGCGGCCTTGGCGTGGCTCAGCAGCGTGACGGTCTCTTCGCGCGAGGCTCCCACGATGGACAGCGCCCCGACGCGTTCGTCGTAGAGCGAGAAGTTCTTGGAGAACGAGGACGCGACCAAGAGCTCGGCGCCCGGGCGGACCAGCTCCAGGAGGCCGGCGGCATCCGCCTCGAGCCCATCGCCGAAGCCCTGGTAGGCGAAGTCGACGAGCGGCAGCAGTCCTCGTTCGGCGATGACGTCACCGATCCGACGCCACATCCGCGGGGTCGGATCGAGACCCGTCGGGTTGTGACAGCAGGCGTGCAACAGCACCACATCTCCCGCCGCCGCGCCTCGCAGCGCCGCGATCATGCCCTCCTCGTCGAGTCGGCCGGTGGACGGGTCGAGGTACGGATATGACGCGGTCGGCAGGCTCGCGGCGGCGAACACCTGCGGGTGGTTGGGCCATGTCGGCGTGCTCATCCAGACGGTCGCACCGGGCCGCAGCCGGTGCACCAGGTCCGCCGCGACCCGCAGGGCTCCAGTACCGCCCGGCGTATGGAGCGTCTCGGCGCGACCCTCGAGCACGGCGGGATGCTGAGCGCCAAGGACGAGGTCGCGCACCGGGCCGATATAGGCAGGGTCGCCCGCGATGGGCTTGTACAGCTTGGTCGTCTGCGCGGCCAGGATGCTTGCCTCCGCCTCCGCCACGGTCGCCAGCACTGGCGTGATGCCGGTCTCGTCGACGAACACGCCGGACGCAAGGCTCACCTTGTCCGGTCGGGTGTCGCGCAGGTACTCCTCGGAGAGACCCAGGATGGCATCGGGCGGGAGCGGCGTGAGGCCGGCGAAGATGGACATGCGCACGATGGTAGCCCGGGCCGTCGCTGCGTGGTGGGCGCGCTCCCGGTAGCCCGCGGCGACCGTCGTCAGCCTCGGCCTACACTCCGTCCGTGACCGATCACGACGAGACATTCGTGGGCACCCCGACGCTCGACCGCCAGGAACGACCCGTTCGGCTCGACGTCCAGGGGCGCCCCGTCGTCCCGAGCAGGGTGCCGGAGCCGAACCCGACGCCGCTCCAGGGCGTCTTCATCTACCTCTCGATCGGCGTCCTGTTCAGCGGGGTCATCGCCATCATGGCGCTGGAGCTGGGTACCCCGATGTCGTCCCTCTGGGTCAAGCTGCCGGTCCTGGTCGGGGGCGTGCTGCTGCTCGCCGTCACCATCGACGCCATCGTGCGCATCTGGCGCTCGGCCCTGGCGTGGCTGCCGGTCGACCGCGGCAACGGTGTCTTCCGGATGGTGTGGGCGGCTGTCCTTGTGGCTGCCTTGGTCGTCATCGCCGTGGTGATGCTCATCGTGCTGGGCGCATGACGCCATGACCGACCACGGCGACCGATTGCACGACCCTGGCGCGGCCGAGCCGCTCGAGGGCTTCGTGGACGGCGTCCCGCCGTGGTTGCGCGGCTCGATCGGGTTCTGCTCCCGGTGCGGTGCGCCGCTGGTCGTTGCGAGTGTCCCCGGAGAGCATCGGGAACGACTCTGGTGCGCGGCCTGTGGCTTCATCGCCTACGTCAACCCGCGCATGGTGGTCACGGCCCTGCCCACGACCGACGAGGGCCGGCTCGTCCTCCTGCGCCGCGCCATCGAACCTGCGTACGGCACCTGGGCGCAGCCCGGCGGCTTCCTCGAATTGGATGAGACCGCGATCCAGGGTGCGGTGCGTGAGACGCTCGAGGAGACTGGGCTGGAGGTCGTGCTGACAGGCATCTCCGGGATCTACTCGCAGCCTCGCGCTGCGGTGGTCGTCGTCGTCTTCGAGGGACGGGTCGTGGGCGGCGAGGCGCACCCGACGCCAGAGGCGCTCGAGGTCCGCGACTTTCCACCCGATGCACTGCCGTGGGCGGGCATCGGCCTGGACACCACTCTCTGGGCGCTCCGTGACTGGGTGCGGGCACGCGGTATCAAACCTGGCGGTTGACGCGAGTCACCCCTTGACTCTCGGGTAGCCCGCGGGTCCATGCTCCACGCGGCGCACGCCTCGCGCTCTCACTGGGGTGAGTTCGGCGGCACCGAGCATCTGGCTCGCGGAGAGTGGCCGTGCGCACGGGTCGTGCAGCGGCTGCCCACCTGAACCACGCGGGTCGCCGCACGGTCCCCCGGCGGCTGATGCTCAGATGGTCATGACGTTGGAGACACCCCCAACAACGCCCAGCACCACACCCACCGTGAGCACCGCGATCGCCACGTGGCGGCGTCGAGGCATCAGGAGCAGCACCGCGAAGGCGAGGAAGATGACCGCGCCGGCCTTGACCAGCGTGAGGCCGATGAGCCCGACATTGTTGGCGAGCGCGACGACGATAGGGTTGAGTTCGGCGGCCAGCCCATGTCGGTCGATCATGACCATGAAGGACACATAGTCGAACAGCTGTGCCACCGCGAGCATCCCGAGCGCGATCAGCGGCATGGCACTCCCGACCCTGTTCGGCTTGAACGGGACCGGGCTCGCCACTGCTCCGCGTGGTCGTTCGGCGACCGATGGATCCTGACCACGCATCAACGCTTCCCTATTCGCAGCTGCTTGCAGAGTAGGTGCAGCGGCTGCGCGCTGTCGATGTCGGCCCGGCCGACTCGGTGCCAGCACGCACCAGTGTGGCCCGGGAGCGCTGCGGGCTTCAGGACGGCGACCATCACGCCCATGGTCGCATCACCGGCCAGCGGCTGTCGACCCAGGCCGTGAACGCCCCGACCGGATCGCCCGGCCATCGGATGCGGAGCGGGCCAAGGCCCAGCCAGTCGTCGAGGTGCCAGCAGACCACGGGGGCGATGGCAGCCAGGTACGCGAACGTGGACCACCAACCCGTGAACAGGGTGACGAGGTAGACGGCGATGCCCACCACGACGAACGAGCGCGCACTCCGGACCCAGGCATAGCCGACGATCGCCGTCACTGCCCCGAGGCCATAGCGGACCACCCCCCACGCGCTTTCGGGCAGAAGTCGCAGGTCGCCCAATACCCAGGCGAGCGAGTAATACGCCTGGGGATGCACCCCGTCGGCCCGGCGGAGGCTGTCGAGGATGGGCCCGGGTCCCCATGCGATGACCGCCCAACCCCAGGCCACGAGGCTCGTGACCACGAACGCGAGGAGCGGCAGCGGCACGCCGCCGTAGGCGAGCAAGGGCAGCAGCCAGGCGAGCGCGTATGGTTTGAACGCAACCGCGATCGCCAGCAGCGACCCGCCCAGGATCGGCAGCCGTTGGGCGGTCAGGAGCGCGATGAGCAGCAGCACGCCCGCGCTCGTGTCATTCGATCCATCGGTGGCGGTCACGAGCAGGGCGGGCAGGGTGGCAAAGAGCGCTAGACCCAGTGGCCGACCGCGGATGGCGAACACCCCCAGCAATGCCATCGTCAGCAGCAGCTCGAGTCGCCCGGGGCTGTCGACCGACGGCAGGTACCAGAGGAGCGCCATAGGGCCATAGGCGAAGGGCGCGCCAGGCGGCACCGACTGGGTGTACCCGATGCCGTACGGAGACACCCCGGCGAGCATCGTCTGGATGGCCGCTTGGGTCACCACCAGGACGTCCGAGTAGCCGCCACCGACGGCCGCTGCTCGCAGGGCGAGGCCCGCCACCAGCAGCGCCAGGATGGCGATCGGCCCGATCCGCCAGCGCAGGGACACCAGCAGCGTGGCTGACACGAGCATCAGACACGCCACCACCGTGACGGGGGGTGTCCCGGTACCGGTCAGCAGCGCGGCTGCCACGAGCAGTGCCAGCCAGACCGGCCACTGCCCCGCCGGATCTGGGCGCGATCGCCACCAGCCCGTGGCGCGCCGGGCCACCGTCAGGTGGGCTCGTCCCGAAGCACCGATCCGAGCAGCACCGTTGCCTCATCGAGGGTCTGGAGACCATCCGCACCGATCGGACCGAGCCACGCCCGGAGTGCGGTGATACGTCGGTCCTGGCCCTGGCGCATGACCTTCGCGCCCGCCGGGGTCGCCTGGACGTAGACCTTGCGCCCATCCTGGGCGCTGGGGACGCGCTCCACCAGGCCATCGGTCTCCATCGCCGTGATGAGGCGGGTCATCGAGGGCGCGGTCACGCGCTCGGTCTTGGCCAGCCCTCCGAGGGTCAGCGGGCCTCCGCCTACGAGCACTGACAGCGCCGAGAGTCGAGCAGCGGTCAGGCCCAGCACGGCGTCCTCGCGGGAGAGGCGCCGAAGCAGATGGACCGCCACCGAGTTGAGGCGCGTGGCGACTCCCTCGACATCCGTCGTGGGGATCCTGGTTGCCCGTGATGGACCAGCGACGGCGCTCGTCGCCAGCTCGGCCGCCTCACGGCGAGCCTTCTCCTTGGCCTTGCCCTTCTTGCCCATGGCGCTACTGTAGTTGCAGGTACGAAGGAATGTCCAGCCCCGGGCCCATGACCATCGTCCGCCCCCCGCTCGCCGAGGATCCCGTTCAGTAGATGCGCCGAACGTCCTCGGGCAGATGCACCGTGAATGCCTCGTCCGGGACCGCCGGATCGAGCTCCAGGGCCGTGACCTCTGCGTGACGCGTCACCGTGTCACCGATGTGTTCGACGAGGCGGATGATGAAGCCTGTCTGGCGATCGACACCCACCTCCAGCCAGCGGTCCGGCCGGTCTGTCAGCACGTAGGTCGAGCGGGGGTGATCGGCGCGCAACACGAACGCCTCGCGCCCGTGGACCATCGTCGTGCCCACGAGGGCGATGGGCCCGGTCAGCAGCACGTTCCGGACGTACCCATGGGGGTGGATGAACGTCTCGGGCAGGGTCTCGGCCGGCAGACGGGTCAGGGGCACGTACACCTGGGAGAACCGGGGCAGGTCGGGACGCGTGGCTCCCACCACCTGACGCCGGACCTGCCGGATACTCGCACGCTCGGACTGGGCGTCATAGGTGGTCACGGTCGTGCCATCCGACGACCAGACGTCGTAGTCGCGGCTCATGGGGTCGCGGGATCGCCGGCGCGTCACGCGCGCACGACCGGGATGCGCCAGCATGACGTCGACCGTCACCTCCGTCTCGCCGCGGGCCGTCAGTGTTCGCTCCAGGATGCGCATCCGGAGCGTCCTCACCCGCAGCTCCGCATCCGCCATGAACTCGAACAGGCGCTCAAGCGGAGGCGCCTGACCGTCGAGCGCGATGATGGATGGGATCGACGCTGCAGGCCGATCGACGTACGAGACGAGTTCCGACATGGCAGCCGGATCGTAGCAGACGCCAGGGCCCGTAGACTTGACCCAGCATGCCATGCCACCAGCACCGGGGGGAGCAGTGACCGACCGATCGAGCACAGGGACATCTGGCCAGCCGCCGACCCGCCTCGAGCGCGACCCGTTGGGCGAGCTGGCGATCCCCGCTGATGCCTATTACGGGGTGCAGACGGCGCGCGCCATCCGGAACTTCCCGATCAGCGGCCGGCGGCCGGACATCGCCCTGGTCCGGGCAGCCGTGCAGGTCAAGAAGGCAGCCGCGCGCGCCAACCACGTGACGGGACGGCTCCCCGATCACCTCGCGGGGGCGATCATCGCGGCCGCGGACGAGATCCTGGGCATCGCACCGGATAGCGGTACGCCGGCCGGCCAGATCCAGCAGGAGCTGCTCGTCGATGCCTTCCGGGTCGATCCCTTCCAGGCAGGCGCGGGCGTGAGCCACAACATGAATACCAACGAGGTGCTTGCCAACCGCGCCATCGAGCTGCTGGGCGCGCAGGGCATCGGTACCGGGCGACGCGGTGACTACGCCGTCGTGAGCCCCAACGACCACGTGAACATGGCGCAGTCGACCAACGACACGTTCCCGACCGCCATGCGCGTCGCCACGCTGGACCGGACGGCAGAGGCGCTGGACGCCGTCGCCCAGCTCGCGGAAGCGTTCGCCGAACGTGCCGTGGCGTTCGACGGTGTGCTCAAGTCGGGCCGAACCCATATGCAGGACGCAGTCCCCATCCGACTGGGCCAGGAGTTCGCGGCGTACGCCCTGACGGTCCGCCGGGCACACGCGCGGATGCTGCAAGCGGCCGAAGGGCTGGCGGAGCAGAACATCGGCGCGACGGCCGTGGGGACCGGCCTGAATGCTGAGCCGGGGTACATCAGCGCGGTCGTGGAGCTGCTATCGCAGCAGACGGGCCACCAGCTCAGGACGGCCGAGCACCTGGTCCAGGCCACGCAATCGATGGCCCCGATGCTCGACATGTCGGCGTCGCTGCGCGGCCTTGCGGTCGACCTGGCCAAGATCATGGAGGATCTGCTGCTCATGTCCTCGGGCCCGCGTACCGGGTTCGCGGAGATCCGGCTGCCCGCGAAGCAGCCCGGGTCATCGATCATGCCCGGCAAGGTCAACCCGGTCATGGTCGAGAACCTGTCCATGATCTGCTACCACGTCATCGGCAATGACACCGCTGTCGCCTGGTGTGCTTCACGCGGGCAGCTGGAGCTGAACGTGATGATGCCCATGATCGCGCACGAGGTCCTTGAGGCACTCTCGGTGCTGACCACCGGCTGCCGCCAGTTCGCGGTCGAATGCGTGGCGGGCATCGAGGCGGACGTCGAGCGGTGCCGGATGCTGCTGGAGGAGTCGAGCGCCATGGCCACGCCACTGGCGCCCTATATCGGATATGCGCTGGCGGCCACGATCGCCAAGGAGGCGGTCGCCACGGGCAAGACCATCCGGGAGCTCGTGCTGGAGCAGGGGGTCTTCAGCCAGGAGGCGCTCGACGTCATCCTCGACCCGCACGAGCTGACCGAGCCAGGGGTCGCCGGTGGCTTCCGATTCGAGCCCACGATGCCGCCCGGCTACGAGCGGCCGACGGGCACGGTGAGCGGGGGCGGCTGACCCCGATCCGCCACTCGATCCCCGGCAGAGCACCTGTACGCCGGTGCTAGCATCGGTCGATGCCCTGATCCCGTGGGCCACGACGAGTCGAGGAGGAGCGCACCCCATGCACCGTCAGCGAAGCATGTCCATCGTGGGAGCCGTCATCGCCGCAGGCCTCCTGGCGCTGCCGGCGGCGGCGCAGTCGCCATCAGCAGCCCCGATGGCGTCGCCGGCTGGGTCCGTAGCGCCCGGCCGCATCCCGGACAAGCTTGTGCTTGGCCTGGTGCCCTCGAGCGAGGCCGACCAGCTCATCACCAACGCGCAGCCGCTCGTGGACTACCTGAGCCAGACCCTGGGTATCCCGGTCGAGGGATACGTCCCGACCGACTACACGGGTCTCGTGGTGGCCATGGGCACGGGCCAGGCCGACATCGGCGCGTTCGGGCCGTTCGCGCTCATCCAGGCAGCCGACCAGTCGGGCGCCGATATCGTGCTCCAGTCCGTCCGCAATGGCTCGCTCACGTACCACTCCCAGTGGTTCACCAACACGCCCGAGACCTACTGCGCCGATGCCGTCGTGACCACGACCGCGCCCTCCCAGGAGGCCACCCCCAGGGACGTGACCCTCGGCTTCTGCAACGGTGCCGACACGGCGACCAAGGGACCTCTGGCCGACGACGCCCTGGCCAAGATCCCGGCGGGCACCACCACCTCCTTCGTGGAGCAGGCGTCGGCCTCGGGCTACATCATCCCGGCCGTTCAGCTGATGAATGCCGGCATCGAACCGACGACCGACATCACGCCCCTGTTCGCAGGCGGCCATGACAAGTCGGTCATCGCGGTGTGCAAGGGTGAGGCAGCGGTCGGCGTCAGCTTCAACGATGCGCGCCTCCTTGGTCCGGTCGTGGATGCGTGTGGCACCGACATGTCCAAGGTCGTGATATTCGCGCTCTCGCCCGAGATCCCCAACGACGGCGTGGCGCTGGCAGGTGACCTGGATGCCGGGCTGAAGCAGAAGATCACCGATGCCCTGCTCGCCTTTGGCGAGACCGAGGCTGGAATCCAAGGTGCTGACATCCATCTACCGCATCTCCAAGTTCGCGCCCGCGGACCTCGCCTCGCTCGATGTCGTGCGCGAGGCAGCAGCCAAGCTCGGCGCCCAATAGCCTCCCGCGTTCCTGCGCATCGGTCGGGGCCGGCGGTGAGCCGGCCCCGATACGTGGCGCCGACCTGATGTCGGGTCGATGATCCGGTTCCAGCAGGCCTCGGTCACGTATCGGGGAGGTGTCCGGGCGCTCCAGGAGCTGACGCTCGAGATCCCGGATGGCCAGTTCCTGGTCCTGGTCGGGCTGTCCGGTGCCGGGAAGTCCACGCTCATCCGGGCCATCAACGGCCTGGTGCCGATCACGGCCGGCAGCGTCCTCGTGGACGACCAGGACGTCGCGCGCGCGAGCGGCCGGGAGCTGCGCCAGATCCGGGCCGGCATCGGCATGATCTTCCAGGGTTTCAACCTGGTGAAGCGCGCGTCGGTGATGGACAACGTGCTCATGGGCCGGCTCCACGCGACCCCTGGCTGGCGCTCGCTCCTTGGTCGATGGTCGGCCGCGGACGTGGAGCTGGGCTTCGAGGCCCTCGGACGCGTGGGCATCGTGGACAAGGCGTGGACCCGGGCCTCCGACCTCTCGGGAGGGCAGCAGCAACGCGTCGGCATCGCGCGTGCCCTCGCACAGCAGCCTCGCATCATCCTCGCCGACGAGCCGGTAGCGTCACTCGATCCACCCACCTCGCACCAGGTGATGCGCGACCTGCAGCGCATCAACCGGGACCTGGGCATCACGACCATCGTCAACCTTCACTTCCTGGACCTGGCCCGCAGCTATGGCGACCGGGTCGTTGGATTGCGGTCAGGCCGGCTGGTCTACGACGGCACGGGTGCTCAGGCGGATGCGTCGGTGTTCCAGGACATCTATGGGCGTTCGCTGACCGCGGACGACATGCTCGGCGCCGAGGTCGCGTGACGGTGCCGCGCCTGGGCGCACCCGGCGCACCAGGGGTCGCCGCTCGACCTTCCCGACCCCATTCGTCGGCCTTCGGGCCGCTGGCGCTCCTCGCGGGCATCCTGTTCACGCTGTACTGCGCGGCACCGCGGCCCATCGGTATCGGGGTGGACCTGGGGGAGGTGGCCAGCAATCTCACCCGGGGCCGTGAGATCCTCTCCCAGCTGTTCCAGCCGGATCTGGCATTTCTGCCGCAGACCATCCGGCCGCTCATCGAGACCTTCCAGATGGCGGTCGTGGCGTGTGTCCTGGGCTGTGCCATCGGGCTGCCGCTGGCGTTCCTCGCGTCACGCGTCACGACCCCGGGGCCCTGGACGTTGCGCCTCGACCGCTGGGCCCTCAACGTCGTCCGGGCCCTGCCCGACCTGTTGTACGCCCTCGTATTCGTGGCCGCCGTCGGGGTCGGACCGCTGGCCGGTGTCCTGGCACTCATGCTGTTCAACATCGGTGTCATGGCCAAGCTGCTGTCGGAGACCGTCGACGCGGTCGACACGGGTCCCGTGGAGGCGGCCGTGGCGGCGGGTGCCAGCAGGACCCAGATGGTCCGCAGCGCGGTGTTCCCGCAGGTGCTGCCCAACTATGTCGCCTTCTGCCTGTACATCTTCGAGCTCAACATCCGCTCCTCCACGGTCATCGGCATCGTGGGTGCCGGCGGTATCGGCAATGTGCTCAACACCCAGATGAAGTTCTTCAACTTCGAGAACGTGGGTCTCGTGGTGCTGGAGCTGTTCGTGCTCGTGCTCCTCATCGAGCTGGCATCGGTGGCCCTCCGACGACGGCTGGTCTAGATGGGCGTCGCCCGCGCGATACCGCGCCCGCTCAGACCATCGCATCGACGCACCGATGCCATCCTGCTCGCGATCCTGGTCGTCTTCGTCTGGTCATTCGTCAGCCTGGGCTTCAAGCTCGACCGGCTGGTCGACCTGCCGGCGAGGTTGGCGAGTCTGTTCCAGGAGATGTTCCTGCCTCCCGACTGGGCCTACATGTCCGTGGCCTGGCCGGAGATGGTGGTGTCCATCCAGATGGCCTGGATCGGGACCCTCATCGGAGCGGTGCTGTCGCTACCGCTCGGGTTCCTGGCCGCCCACAACGTGTCGCCCCGACCCGTCAGCGCGCTCGTGCGGCTGTTCCTGGACGCCATCCGGGCATTCCCTGAGATCGTGCTCGCTGTCGTCGTCTTCGTGCCCATCGCGGGCCTCGGGCCGTTCGCAGGCGCCTTGGCCATCGGCATCCATTCCGTGGGCACCCTGGGCAAGCTCACCGCCGAGGCCATCGAGTCCATCGACACCGGACCGGTCGAGGCCATCCGGTCGACCGGCGGCAGCGCCCTCCAGGTCCAGCGCTGGGCCGTGGTGCCCCAGGTGCTGCCCGAGATCATCGCCTTCTGGCTCTATCGCTACGAGGTCAACGTGCGCGCCGCGACCGTTCTGGGAGTGGTGGGAGCGGGTGGCATCGGGTCCCTGCTGTCCCAGACCCTGTCGTATGGCCGGTATGACAAGGCGGGCACCATCGTCATCGTCATCGTCGCCGCAACCCTGGTCATCGACCAGATCTCCGGTCGCCTCCGCCGGCGGGTCATCGACGGGCCTGGTGGCACCCATCCCGACGCCATCCAGGAGATCGTCGACCCGTCGCTCGTGCTCGTCGAGGGCGCGCCCCGGCCGACGGTGCTCAGCGCGTCCTAGACTGTCGCTCGAGATGCCCCGCGAGCCACTGCCATCCGTCGAGCGGTTCATCCTGCGTACCCGCGAGACGCGCGAGTCGGAGGAGCTCAGCCGGCTGGCGCCTGCGGCGGTGCGAGTCATCGAGTCCCGCGGGCGAGCTCGCCCGGAACCGCCCGACCACTACCGGACCGCCTTCGAGCGGGACCGCGACCGCATCCTCCATTCCAAGGCGTTCCGGCGCTTGAAGCACAAGACCCAGGTGTTCATCGATCCCGAGGGTGACCACTACGTGACTCGCCTGACACATACCCTGCAGGTGACCCAGATCGCGCGCTCCCTGGCGGCCGCACTATCGCTCAATGAGACGCTTGCAGAGGCGATCGCGCTGGGTCACGACGTCGGGCACTCACCCTTCGGCCACACCGGCGAGGATGCCCTGTCGCCTTATTTCCCCACGAGCGGGGGGTGGCATCACGCCGCCCAGAGCGTGCGCATCTTCGAGGTGCTCGAGGACCTCAACCTCAGCTGGGAGGTACGTGACGGGATCCGTGCCCATTCCTGGCGCATCGAGCCACCGCCGGCGACCCAGGAGGCGATGTGCGTCCGCTATGCCGACCGGATCGCCTACCTGACCCACGATGCGCTCGATGCCATCCGTGCCGGGCTGCTATCCGAGCACGACTTCCCGGCGTCCATCCAGCGCACGTTCGGGTCGGTCGGCAGCGGCTGGATCGGGGGCATGATCAGCGCCGTCGTTGAGCACTCCATGCTGGCCGGCGAGGTGCGCATGGACGATCGGTCACTCGCCGTCATGAACGAGCTGCGGGACTTCATGTTCCAGCGCATCTACCTGGGCCCTGACCAGCGACGTCAGCTGGGCCAGGCCATCGATGTCATCCGGCGGCTCGTCGACTATCACCTGCTCCACCCCGAGGCGCTGCCGTCCTCGTATCGCGACACGGAGGCAGACCGGATCACCCAGGTCGCCGACTATGTCGCGGGCATGACCGACCGGTTCGCGCTTGCCACCCATGAGCGGCTGTTCGGGACGCCCGGCATGTCCGATCCCATCCTGTGACCCGATGAGCGACGTGCTCACCGACTCGCCCGAGCATCTGCGGCTGGGGATCGACCTTGACGGCGTGGTCGCGGACTTCAACGGTGGTTGGATCGCCCGCTACAACGACGACTTCGGGGCAAGTCTTCACCCCGACCAGGTCGTCGGGTGGGATGGGCTGCACGCCCTGACCGCGTTCGGGTCGATGGCCGACTTCTGGGCGTGGGCCAGGGGCGCTGGCAGGAGCGTCTTCCGCGACCTCCACCCGATCCCGGGAGCCATCGAATCGCTGCGCACGCTCGCGGCGGACCACCGGATCGCGATCATCACCGCTCGCTACGACTGGGCCATCAGCGACACGCTCGCCTGGATCGCCGACCACGGCATCCTCGCTCGCGAGGTGCACTTCGTCGCCGACAAGACCAGCGTCGGCTGCGATGTCTATCTCGATGATGCGCCCCATCAGCTCGTCGCACTGACCCGCGCCCATCCGACGGCGACCGTCTGTCGCAGGGTGGCGGCCTACAACCGACCCGTTCCCGGCACGACCGATGTCCACACCTGGGACGAGTTCTGCCACATCGTGGCCACGGTCGCAGCCCGGCATCGAACCGATCGCTGAGCCAGCCCGATGCCCCATGTGCGTGCCAACGGCCTCGACATCTCCCACACGGTGGAGGGGAGCGGGCCCCCGCTCATCCTGCTCCACGGGGCCAGCTCCTCGGCCCTGGAGGACTGGGCGCAGCAGCGCCCCCTCTTCCGGCGATCGTTCACGCTCTACCTCCCCGATGCCCGTGGGCACGCCGGCACGTACCACGACGCGAGCCGCGGCTGGAGCCGCGATGACCTCGTGGACGATCTCCTTGCCTATGTCAACGAGCTGGGGCTCGAGACATTCCATCTCGCCGGCTTCTCGATGGGCGCCATGACCGCGCTCACCTTCGCCACCCGCTACCCTGAGCGGCTTCGGAGCGCCATCGTCTCGGGCATCGACATCGAGCCCGAGCCGCGGACCAGCATCGCGCGACGGATGATGGACCCCGAGCGGATCGGTCGGGAGGAGCCCGCCTGGGCGACCCAGCTCGAGCGACGGCATGGCCCGGTGCAGGGGACCGGAGCGTGGCGTTCGCTGATGCGCGCGATGGCCGCCGACGTGTCGACGCAGCCCGCCCTCACCCCCGCCGATCTGCGCCAGGCCCGGCTGCCCATCCTGCTCGCCTACGGCGACCGTGACGTGTGGGCGCCCCTGGAGCACGCGGTGGCCCTCCACCGCCAGCTACCGGACGCCAGGCTGTTCGTAGCGCCCGACAGCACCCATGTGGTGCTCATCCGACAGCCGGCGCTGTTCAATGCCGCGGCACTCGGCTTCTGGCGGTCGAGACGGGCGCTCGAGGCGCCGAGGTGACGGATACCGTGCACGTGCGGCTGCCGGCCGTCGATCCCGTGAGCGGTGCCGGGGTCGACGGCGTGGCTCTCGTGACCATCGATCGCCCTCGGGCGCTCAATGCGCTCGACGGCTCGACGATGCAGACGCTGGTCGGTGCGCTCCAGGGGCTCGATGCGCAGGCCGATTGCCGATGTGTCGTGATCACCGGCAGCGGGGACCGTGCCTTCGCAGCCGGCGCGGACATCCGCGAGATGGTCGACCGGACCGCGGCGGACGTGCTCGCCGACGACTTCCTGGCGCCCTGGGACCAGGTCGCCGGCATCGGCGTGCCGCTCATCGCGGCGGTCCGTGGCTTCTGTCTTGGGGGTGGGTTCGAGCTGGCCCTCGCCTGCGACATCGTCATCGCCAGTGAGGACGCCATCTTCGGGCTGCCCGAGATCACCCTGGGCATCATGCCCGGCGCCGGTGGCACGCAACGGCTGACCCGGATCGTGGGCAAGTCGCGTGCCATGGAGCTCATCCTCACCGGGTCACGGGTCCCGGCCGTGGACGCCGAACGGTGGGGCATCGCCAGCCGCGTGGTGGCTGGGGAGGCAGTCCTGGCCGAGGCGCTCGCGCTGGCTGGCACCGTCGCATCGATGCCCACGACAGCGCTCCGCGCCGCCACGGCCGCCATCGATGCGGCCCTCGAGCTGCCCCTCGCTGAGGGGGTCGCCGACGAGCGGCGTCGGTTCGCCCGCCTGTTCGGTACACCTGATCAGCAGGAAGGGATGCGCGCATTCCTGGAACGACGCCCGCCTCGATGGAGCGGCCGGTGACCACCCGGTGAGCGATCATCTCGCCACGTGGCGACTGGTGCTGCCATCGCTGCTCGATGCCCTCGCGCTGGTCGAAGCAGGTGCGGGGTCACCGGATGCCATCGACGCGACCTGTACCGCACGTGGCCGCCCGGGCCCATTCGACCTGCTTGGATCGACCGGCGCCGCGACCTGGATCTCCCGGCTCGAGGCCGTGCGGCGTGGACTCCGGCAGGCTCACCGCTTCGAGACGCCCGCCCTGTTCGATCCGGCTCGCGACGACGCCCGGCCCATTCGACCCGACTGGACCGCCGGGGACGGCGGCTGCGTCGCTCGTCGACCGGTTGGACCTGGCCACCATCAACGAGGCGTATCGGATGGTAGGCGAGGGGGCTGGGGACCCACCGGCCCTGGACGACGTGCTGTGCGCCGCCGGCTGGTCGGAGGGTCCGTTCCAGATGGCCGGGGCCATCGGACTGCGTGCCATCGTGGACCGGCTCCATATCCTCGCGGCGAGCGAGGACCTGGCCATCCGCGACCGGTTCCGGGTCGCGCCAGTGCTGTGGCAGGTCGCCACGATCTGATCGGGGGTTGCCGCTCGATGGACTCGCTCCCGAGTCATGAGGGGCTGGGTCCTGCCTCCGCCTGGTGGTCGGTACGGGTCGCTCGGGTGACCTTCGGGTCATCCTGGTGGCGTTCCGGGCCGGTGCTACTCTCGCCGCAATGGTTCGAGACCTCCATCGCCCCCTGCACGAAGCATGGATCGTGAGCGCTGTCCGGACGCCCATCGGGCGGTACGGTGGTGCCCTGCGATCGGTACGGCCAGACGATCTGGCCGCCATCGTGATCGCCGCCGCCGTCGAGCGGGCGGGGATCGACCCAGCCATCGTCGACGACGTGGTGCTCGGCAACGCCAACGGAGCCGGTGAGGAGAATCGCAACGTCGCGCGGATGGCGGCGCTCATCGCGGGCTTCCCGGTGAGTGTGGCTGGGCAGACGGTCAATCGATTGTGTGGCTCTGGCCTGCAGGCCATCAACATCGCTGCCCACGCGATCATGGTCGGTGACGGCGAGGTGTTCGTGGCGGGCGGTGTCGAGAGCATGACTCGTGCTCCCCTGGTCATGCTCAAGCCGGAGGCCGCCTTCGAGCGCGGTGAGCGGTCCCTGGTCGATACGACGCTCGGCTGGCGGTTCGTGAACCCGCGCCTGACCGAGCGGTACCCGCCGGAGTCGATGGGTCAGACCGGCGAGAACGTCGCGGACCGCTGCGGCGTGAGCCGCGAGGATCAGGACGCCTTCGCGCTCCTCAGCCAGCAGCGCACCGCGGCCGCCATCGAGGCCGGCCGGTTCGACGCGCAGCTGGTGCCAGTGCCCGTCCCGCAGCGGGACGGCAGCGTCGTCACGGTCGACCGCGACGAGCATCCGCGCGCCGATACGACCCTTGAGGCGCTCGCCCGGCTGAAGCCTGCGTTCCGACGCGGTGGCTCCGTGACCGCGGGCAACAGCTCCGGTATCAACGACGGGGCTGCTGCGGTCCTGGTCATGGAGGCCGAACGCGCGCGCGCCCTGGGTCTCGCGCCGATAGCGCGGATCGTGAGCACCGCGGTCGCGGGGGTCGAGCCATCGGTGATGGGCCTCGGTCCGGTGCCAGCGACGCGCCGAGCGCTCGAGCGCGCCCAACTGCGGGTCGAGGATCTTGACCTGATCGAGCTCAACGAGGCCTTCGCGAGCCAAGGTCTCGCGTGTGTCCGGGAGCTCGGTCTGAAGATGGACCGGGTCAATGTCAACGGCGGCGCGATCGCGCAGGGCCACCCCCTCGGGATGAGTGGTGGGCGCCTTGTCACGGCGCTCGTCCATGAGCTCCGCCGGCGGGGTGCCCGGTACGGACTTGCGACCATGTGCATCGGTGTCGGACAGGGCATCGCGACGATCGTCGAGCACCTGGACCAGACAGGAGCGGCGGCATGAACGACCAGCATCGGGAGGATCCTCGGTGACGGGATGGTCATCGCGGAGCGATGGCACGAGCACGGCGACGGTCGAGCCGATCGACCGACGATGGTTCGAGGAAGCGCTCCGCGCGCAGGGATTCCTGGTCGAGGCGCCCACCGCGGACGACCAGGCCGAACCGGCCGAGCGTGGGCGAGACGCGATCGACAGCAGCCCGATCGGGGATGCCCCGGAGGACGCCTCCGGTGTCCTCGCAGGCCCGCCAGCCGCGTCGGTGACCGAGGCTGCGGCCATCACCCGACCCGAAGCTGCCACTGCCGAGCCTGCCTGGGAACCTTGGGATCTCCAGCCGGCGAGTCCGCCCGTGGCATCCGTCGCCGCACCAGTCCCAATGGATCAACCCAGCCCGACGTGGCCCCGCATCGGCGATACGCCGTCCCGCATCCAGGGCACCACGACCCCTCTCGCTCCGGTCCCGCCGCTCGCCGCACCGGCGTCGCCAACTGTCCGGCAGGCGGTCGCCCCGACCACGCTGCCGGAGGCCCGGCCCCCAGTCCCGACCCCGGAGCTCGCGGCTCGTCTGGCGCGGTCCACGGCCCGTCCCGCTCCCGCGATCGAGCGAACTGCCCCTGGATCCCCGGCGGCGGCCGTCGAGGTCGCCTTGGCCGTGCCCGAGCCGACAGCCGCGGCCGGGACCTCCGACTCAGTCGTCACTGGACCCGCCACCAGCCTGGCTACTCCGGTCGCTGCTGCACTCGCCGACATCGATGAGCCGGATATCGGCCCGGCCCCGCTGGCCCCGACCTCCGCTGCCGCGCCTGCGCCCGCCGCTGCTGCGAAGGCGGTCGTCGCGGACATCTCCCAGGCGCCCGCCGTCGCTGTCGAGGCCAGCCCTGCGACGTCGCCCTCGACCGCAGCGGTCAACGTGGCCGATCCATGGACCTTGCCGGCCCTCCAGGCCGACCTGGCCGCCGAACGCCGTTCAGGCACCGGGGCCGCCGACGACGAGGTGGCGCCGTTCGTGGTAGCGGCCGCGACCGCACCGGTCGTGGCGGCGTCGAGCCCGGTCGCACCTGCCCCGAGCGTCACCGCGCCGATCCCGCCAACGCCGGCCGCCGACGATCCGGAGGCATCCACGGCCGAGGCCATCGCGCGCCAGGAGGCCGACCTCCAGGCACAGGGTGTCGCGTCCGACATCGTCGCGACCGATGCCACCACCACGCCGGTCCCCGCCGACGAGGAAATGGGAGCACGCACGGCGGCTGTGGCGCCCGCGGCGGCGCTCGGCTCTGCCGTGACGACCGACGCCAGCGCGATCACGGATGCCGATGTGGCGGCGCCCACGGATCAGGGCGAGACCGCCACGCCTACGGCCGCGGCCGATCCTGGGGTCGCGTCCGGGAGCCCGGAAGCCAGGCCCGCTGCAGGTATCGCCGCGATCGCCCATCGCCCACCCGCGACCTCGACCGCGACCGACACGCCGGTCGAAGGCGGTGACAGTGACCTGTGGGGTCTCGTCGATGATCCCCGCAAGGCGGCTGCCGACGCCACCACGACGACCAAGCCAACGGCCGGGTCACGCGTCACGACGTTCATCCTGACCGTGTTCGTGGCCCTCGTGGTCGTGGTGCTGGTGCTGGGCTTCCTCTACCTGCTGGGTCAGCTCCTGTAGTGGATGCTTGCCGAATCGGGTCGCGGCTCGTACGATGATCCCTGACAGACACCGTAAGCCGCGTCTGCCGCTCCAGATCCGTCCCGGGAGGACACCACGCGCATGATCGAGCAGAAGACGGAGATCCCGCAGCCCCAGCGGCTGATCGACATCCAGGCGCCCCCGCTGGTGGTGCTCAGTGAAGCCGCAGCCGCGAAGCTCACGGAGCTCACCGCGGGCGAGGCGAATCCCCAGACCGGTCTGCGCGTGTACGTCTACAGCGGCGGCTGCTCCGGCTTCCGCTACGGCATGATGCTGGAGGACCAGCCGACGCCCGAGGACATCACGGTCGAGAGCCGAGGCATCAAGGTGTATGTCGACCAGCAGAGCACCTCGCTCCTGAGCGGCTCGGAGATCGATTACCTGGACACGCTCATGGGGGCCGGGTTCACGGTCAACAACCCCAACGCGGTCTCCGGTTGCGGCTGCGGCAGCAGCTTCCGTACCGCGGAGTCGGCCGGCAGCCCCGGCGGCTGCAGCCACTGACCAAGCGGCCTCTCGGCAGATCAGATCGTGACGGCGGCGCGACCAGCGCCGCCGTTTTGATGCCTACGGGTTCCCGGCAAGCTCGCCCAACGCGACTGGCGCCGGGCGCTGGCAGGTGCTGGCGACATCCTCGAGGCGGCCGCTTCGCGCCGATGCGAGCAGGGATCCCATGACGTCCAGGACGTGGTACGCGAGGTCGCCCCCAGCGCGTGGCTCCATGCCTGCCGGCGTGGACGCCATGTCGGCGATGCCGTAGCCCCGGGCCGCACCGCGGTAGCCGGCACTCGGGGGCAGCGTTACCCACGCGTCAGCGTCGAGCTGGTGGACCTCGACGTCGCCCGCGAACAGGTTGGGATCGGGGGCGATGAGCGACGCTGTCTCACCGTGGATCTCGATCCTGGCGGCGCGGGTCGCTACCACGTCGAAGCTCATGACCAGCGTGGACACGACACCCGATGCGTGGAGGAGGATGCCGGTGACGTGGGTATCGGTGTCGACCGGGATGACCTCACCCGCCCGCGGCCCGGACCCGATGGCGCGGCTGGTGCGCATCCGGCTGGTGACGCCCATCGTGGCCACGACCGGGCCCAGGATGGTCACCAGGGCCGTGACGTAGTACGGGCCCATGTCCAGGAGCGGCCCGCCGCCCGGCTGGTAGTAGAAGTCGGGATCAGGATGCCACCGCTCGTGTCCCGGAGTGACCATCGTGGCGGTGGCAGCGATGGGCCGGCCGATGCCTCCCTCGTCGACGACACGCCGGGCCGTCTGGATGCCGGTGCCCAGGACGGTGTCAGGGGCGCAACCAAGCTGCAGGCCGGCACTCCGGGCAGCATCCATCACCCGCTGGCCCTCGGTGGTCGTGGCGGCGAGCGGCTTCTCACCGTAGACCGGCTTGCCTGCGTCGATGGCCATCAAGGCGATCCGGGCGTGGGCCGCGGGGATGGTCAGGTTGAGCACGAGGTCGACCTGGGGGTCGGCCAGCAGCGCATCAACGCTCATGGCGCGGCAGCCGTGTCGGGTCGCGACCGCCGCAGCCCGATCCGGCCGGAGGTCGGCCACAGCGGTGATGGTGATGGCCTCGAGGCGGGCGGCGGTCGCCAGGTACTGCCCGGAGATCGCCCCGCAGCCGATCATGCCGACCCTCAGCGGCTCGCCCACAGCAGCCCCCGCTCGATGATGGTGTGCACCGTGCGATCGCGGAGCACGTCGAGGCTGTGCCCCGGGGTGGCCACGAAGATCCGGCCCACACCCCAGTCACGGGTCCAGATGGCGGGTGATGTCACCTCTCGGTGCCACGGATCCCAGGGCCGAACCTGCTGCGTGGTGGTCGCGAGCACATCGATGTACTGGTCATGGAGCACCCAGTACTGCTCGGTGACCAGGTCGAAGTCGGACAGACCCGTGACGATCGGGTGCGCGCTCGCGGAAGGCAGGATGTTGACGGTGTAGGGCACGAAGTTGTTGCTCGAGCTGAGCTCCGTGATGAGCCTCGGATCCTTGCCCGGATGGCAGGCGAACTGGCCCCCGATGAGGTGCAGGTAGTCTGACGATGCGCGGTACGAGTCGGCGATGCCGCCGTGCCAGCCGGCCATGCCGGTGCCCCCTGCGATGGCCGCCCGAAGGCCTCGGAGCGCCTCCGGATCGATGGTGCCCATCGTGTAGCACTGCATGATCAGGTCGACCCTGGCCATGTACTCCGCGTCGGCGTATATGGCGGGGGAGTCCTCGATACGGATGCCAAAGCCGTGATCGCGCAGGAAGGGGATGAACATGTCGGTCGCCTCCACGGGCGCATGGCCATCCCATCCGCCGCGGACGACCAGGGCGGTCCTGGGCGTGCGGGTCATGTGCGCTCGGTAGCAGGGTGCTCGACCGGTGGTCCTGAGGTGTAGATCTATTCGTCCGCGAAGCGCTCTTCCTTCCAGGGGTCGGCGCTGTTGTTGTACCCGTAGCGCTCCCAGAAGCCGAGCTGGTCACGCGTCAGGAATTGGAGTCCGCGGATCCACTTGGCGCTCTTCCAGAAGTAGCGCTTGGGCACGATGAGCCGAAGGGGATAGCCATGCTCCGGGGTGAGCGGTGCGCCGTCGGCGACATCCGCCAGGAACACGTCATCGTCATCGAGGACCTCGATGGGCAAGTTGGCGGTGTAACCCTGCTCGGAGTGGGCGAGCACGAAGTGGGCATCGGCGGTCAACGTCGCGCGATCGAGGATGTGCCGGATGGGCACGCCTTCGAAGCTCGCGTCAAGCCGGCTCCAGCGGGTCACGCAATGGATGTCGGTGATCAGCTGCATCCGAGGCATCTGCTGGAACTCGGGCCAGGTGAACGAGAATGGTCGTTCGACCTCACCCCAGACGCGGAAGTCCCAGGTCGCGAGATCCGTCGCGGGGATCGAGCCATAGTGGAGCACCGGCCACTTCTCCGTGAAGTACTGGCCGGGAGGGATGCGCCGCTTCTGCTCGTCATCCAGCCTGGGGCCACCGAGAAGTCTCATGGGCCGAGTGTACCGGCCGAGGGCACGCCTGCCTATGCCTCGTCGAGCTCCCGGTCGATGGCCCGCAGGATGAATCGCGACGCCTCGGCGCTCTTGCCACCCAGCTTCTGGTCGTCGTCCTGCTCCAGGGCGACCGCAAGGTCGCCAAGCGCCTGGTCCAGGAACGGGGTGCGGACCAGGTTCCCCGCCGCCAGGGCCAGCTCCAGGCGCGCCTGGGCGTCCCGGGCGTTGTCCACCGCATGTCCCTTGCGACCGATGATCTCGCGCACCTCGGCTCGTGCCTGCTCCGCGGCCGGACCCGTGCTCGGCATCGTCATCCCCCACTGCTGGCAGCAGCGACCTTGCCGGTCTCGGCCGCCCGCGCCACGAGCCATTCGTCTCGCAGCACCCCCATCTGGATCTCATCCCAGTATCGGCCGTCGCGGGCGATCGCTTCGCGCGATCGACCCTCGACCCGGAAGCCAGCCTTCTCGTAGCTCCGGATGGCGCGCTGGTTGAACGCGAACACGGACAGTCCCACGCGGTGGAGGCCGATGCGTTCGAACGCCAGCCAGAGCATCAGCCGCGCCGCCTCCGTGCCGTAGCCGTGGCCCCACGCGTCGGCCTCGCCGATGGTGATGTGGAACAGCACCGAGCCGTTGTCGGGATCGAGCGCGCTGAAGGTTGTCAGGCCGATGAGCCGGCCGCCCTCCTTGACATGGATGCCATAGGCCACGGACTCGGTGGACAGCAGGCGGGACTGGAAGAACCGTTCCACCTCGTCCTGGGGCATCGGGCGCATGGAGTAGCGCGTCAGTCGGGCCAGCTCCGGATCCGCATACCAGCGCTGGACGGTCGGCAGGTTGCCCGGTCGGTGGCGTCGCAGCTCGATGCTGCTGCCCTCGATCTGGGCCGGGTTCCAGTCACGCTCGAGCTCACGTCGGTGCATCGACCTTCGATGCTATCCCAGCGGCGCCCCGCCTTCCTGACGATCGGTGTCGCAGGCCCGACTACCATCGCGCCCATGCGTGCGTGGAGTGATATGGCCCAGGCGGTCGCGGCGACCCGCAGCACGAGCGCGAAGGTCGCCACCGTGGCGGGCTACCTGCGAACCCTCACGGACGCGGAGCTGCCGATCGCGACCGTCTTCCTGTCCGGACGCGCGTTCCCGGAGGCCGACCCGCGGACGACCGGCCTCGGCTGGCGTGCCATCACCGATGTCGTGGCGGAGCTCGCGACCGCCTCCGCCGAGCGGACGGGTGCCACCGCGATGGAGCTCGGCACGGCCTATGATCGGTCATCGGACCTGGGTCAGGCGGTCGGTGACATCCTCGAGTCAGCCGGCTACCAGCCGACCGGGGAACCGCCGACGCTCGGTGACGTCGCGGATTCGTTCGCCGCGATCGCTGCAGCGCGCGGGGCGGCCGCCAAGGGGGCGCTCGCGCGGGCGCTCCTCGAGCGGACTGATGTCCCGACCGCACGGGCTGTGGTCAAGGTGCTGTCCGGGGAGCTGCGCATCGGTCTCCGGCAGGGGCATCTCGAGGCCGGCATCGCAGCCGCCTTCGAGCGCGAGCTTGCGGCAGTCCAGTGGGCCGGGATGCTGACTGGCGACATCGGCCGAACGGCGCTCATGGCGCACCGCGACACGCTCGAGAAGGCCGAGCTCAGCTTGTTCCACCCCCTGACCTGCATGCTCGCCTCACCCGTCGCCGATGAGGCGGAGGCGCTTTCCCGGATGGCGCCGCCGGTCTGGGTCGAGGACAAGTACGACGGCATCCGGGCCCAGCTGCACAAGCTGGGCGAGCAGGTCCGGATCTACAGCCGAGATCTGAATGAGGTCAGCGCGCAGTTCCCGGAGGTCGTCAGCGCGGCCGCGGCGCAGCCCTGGGAGGGCATCCTCGATGGTGAGGTCCTCGCCTGGCGGGATGGTGGTGCGCTGCCATTCCAGTCGCTCCAGGCCCGCCTGGGCCGCAAGTGGCCATCGGAACGGATCCAGGAGGAGGTGCCGGTCATCTACGTCGGCTTCGATGTGCTCGCACTGGGTGATGGCAGTGGCCCCATCGAGCCGCTCCTGAGGCAGCCGCTGCGCGAGCGACGGGAGCGGCTTGAGGGCCTCCGACTCGACCGTGCCGAAGGACTGGGCCTTGCGGCTCTCACGAATGCCGCGAACGAGGCTGAGCTGCGGGCGATATTCGAGGGCGCCCAGGCACGCGGCAACGAAGGGCTCATGGTCAAGGACCCCGATAGTGGCTACGCGCCAGGGCGACGAGGCTATGCCTGGCTCAAGCTCAAGAAGGCCCTTACGACACTCGATTGCCTCGTCGTGGGCGTGGAGGTCGGACACGGCCGCCGACACGGTGTGCTGTCGGACTACACCTTCGCAGTGCTCGATGACCGACCCGACGCGCCAGAGGGTCGGCTGGTCAACGTGGGCAAGGCGTACAGCGGCCTGACGGACTCGGAGATCGCCGAGATGACGCGCTGGTTCGAGGCACACACGCTAAGCATCCACGGCCGGTATCGCGTGGTAGAGCCGACCGTGGTCGTCGAGATCGCGTTCGACATCATCCAGCGCTCGAACCGGCACGCGTCCGGATATGCCATGCGCTTCCCCCGCATCGTGCGCATCCGGGCCGACAAGACCCCGGTGGACATCGACCGCCTCTCCACCGTCGCGAGCATCGAGCGGCGACTCCAGGCTGGCGGCCGGTACCAGGTCCTGACCGCCGAGCGCTGACGACAGCACGCCGACCCCGTGGCTGGGCCATGATGCCGGGCATGGATCCGTTCCTGCCGGATGACGCCAAGCTCGCCGCGATCCGGGCGCTGCTGCCGTCGACCGGCTCGGGCATCCGGCTCGACGCGAGTGTCTCGGGGCCGTTCCCGGCCGAGACGGACCGGGCACTCCAGGAGGCCGACGACTGGGAGCTGCGCGTTGGACGCAGCGACCCGGACCGTGTCGAGGATGCGGCGCAGCGTGCCCAGGAGGCCCGGTCGGTCATCGCCGCGGTCCTCTCCGCGTCGCCGTCCCGGGTCGTGCTGGGAGCGGGCGCCACGACCGTCGTGTTGGCCATCCTGTCAACGGTGCGCACGGTCGGACGGATCCTCGTCGTGGGCGAGGTCCGGGCACCCCTTCTGGCGAGCATCCGGTCCATCGCCGACGTGTTCCGAACGCAGGTGTCGCAGCTGGCAGCCGTGGGGGACCTGGTGGAGCCATCGTTCCGGTCCAGTACGGCCCCGGTGCCCACGCTCGTGGTCGTGGCACACGTGGATCCGGTGACGGGCGCGACGGTCGACGTCTCATCCTGCACGGGCTGGGCGCGAGCGACCGGTGCCCTGGTGTTGCTCGATGCTGCCTGGTCGGTCGGCGCTGTGCCGGTGGACGGCCCGGGGACCGGCGCCGACATCGTGCTCCTCGATGGACATCGCTGGCTGCTGGGACCTGATGGTGTGACGGCGGCGTGGCTGAGCGACCGGATCGACGTGGCGGGTGTCACATCGCTGCTCGATCCGCTGCCACGGTCCGTGCTGCTGGGGCTTGCCCGCAGCGTCGGCTGGCTGCTCATGTACGTCGGCCTGCCGTGGGCCTTCGAGCGTGGCGAGCGCCTGGCCGGGCGACTGCACCGGGCCCTGGCGGACGTCCCAGGTGTCGAGCTGCTGGCACCTGAGTCGAACACGGCCACCACCATCCCGTTCCGGATCGGCGGCTGGCCGGTCGACGAAGCGGCGACCGAGCTGGCCCGCCGCTGCTTCGCGGTGCTCGACGTGGACGAGCCGCGGGACCTGCTGCGGGCGAGCGCTGGCTGGTGGCTGCGGGAGGACGAGATCGACCGGTTCGTGACCGCCGTTGGTGACCTGGCCCGTCACACGCCCGAGACCTTGCCCCGCCGCCCGATGCTCACGCTGCTCGGCGACGATGGCCTCGAGTCGCGCGGCCGGTGAGCGACGAGCAGCCGGGCACGCCACGTCCTGAACCGCCGCAGCGATCGTGGCTCGACGTCCGGGTCCGGCAGGCACGCAATCCGCCGCCGCCCGTGTTCCGGGCCGTGGTCGCCAACCTCGCGGTGGCTATCGTCGGCGTCATCATCCTGCTGGTATGGGACTGGCTCGCCGCGCGCGATCCCTCGTTGCCGGACATCGGCTTGGCGCTGACAGTGGTCTACGTCGTGCTCGTGCTCACCGTGGGCAGTCTGCTCACATACCTCTGGGTCGAGCTGCCGACGGGTTCGGCGGACGGCGCCAAGCGTCGGTCGCCATGGGCGGCGCTGCTGGGCTTCTTCGCGGCCGTGCCCATCGTCTACCTGGTCCTCGTGGTCGCGATGCAGGTCATCCGCCCCCTGCTCGGCTGACCGCGGGCCCATCGACGTGCCTGCCGGGCAAGCCCGGGGCCGGTGTAGCATCGGGAGCACTCCTGGGGGAGTAGCTCAACGGTCAGAGCGGTCGGCTTATATCCGACTGGTTCCTGGTTCGAATCCAGGCTCCCCTACCAACACTTCCCTTGGAGGATCCGCGGTGCCCCGGGGTTCGACGCACGCCTCGATACCCGGCGCCTCCGGAAGCCTCAGGGGAGGTGCTCCTGCCGCCGGAATCCGAGGGTCACCCAGTCGCCGAAGGGGTTGGTGTGGTCGGGCGTGTCCGTGAATGCGGCCCGAAGGCCCAGCGTGAGCGAGATGGCCTCGACCTCGCGCCGCAGGCTGGCGAGGTCAGGAACGTCCCGGAAGGTCATCACCTTCGCCATGAGCCGCTCGCGGGTGGTCATGTCGAGCGGATCCTGGACGAAGACCCGGATGGCGTGGTAGCCCTCGTGATACCACTCGATGGTCAGCTCAGGCTGGGGTGCATCCATCGATCGAGTCCTCCTCGTGTCGCCCATGTTCGATGCCGGCCAAACGCAACCATAGTCCGCCGCTACAGCTCCTGACGCTGGAAGGTGAGCCAGGTGACCAGGCCCATGGCCGCGATGAGGCAGACGTTGGCGATGACCGACAGCACGCCATCCGGAGCGCCATCACCCCTGGCCACGGCCGCCGCGATGTCCTGGAGGCCGGCAGGCGTCAGAACGCCGATGGTGGGCACAGCCGACACCACGGCCAGCACCACGTAGGCCGCGAACCCGATGGCACCAGCGGCCACGACGGAGCGGGCGATGGCGCTGCCGAACAGGGTGATGGCGCCGATCGAGAGCTGCGACAGCCACACGAGCACCACCATCGTGACGAAGGCCGCCGCCGGCGGCGGCTCGAACAGCCACGCGGTGTAGGTGTACGCGGCGATGCCCGCCATGGCCATCGCGAGCCCCAGGGTCATCGCGAGCCCAGTCAGCTTGGCGGTCACGAACGCAGCCCGGCCAGCACCTCGGGTCAGGAGGAAGGCCGCGGTGCCACGCTCCTTCTCGGCCGCGATGAGGCCCATCGCGAGGAGGACGGCCGCCAGCGTGAGCGTCCCGCCTACGTTCTTGGCGAATTGCGCGATCGCGTCCGCGGTGGTGGGCGTTGGCACGCTGATGGACATCTGGCCCGGTGGCACCAGGCTCGAGATGATCTGGGGCATGTACTTCGCCGTGGCCGGCGACAACAGCCCGACCGCGAGATACACCAGCACGACGATGCCGAGCCGCATCGTGCGCCACTGCTCCAGCAGCTCCTTGCGCAGCAGCACGCCCAGTCCCGTCACGACTTGGCTCCAATGCTGGGGGGCGTGCCGATGGAGGCGCTCGCCTGGTCGCCGGATACGATCCGGAGGAACACGTCCTCGAGGGATGGCCGTTGCATCTCCAGTCGCGTCACCGCGACACCCTCATCGGCGATCAGGCTGACCAGACGACGTGCGGCCTGTTCGGTGTCGGTCACCAGCACGCGCATCGTCCCGCCCTCGAGGTCGACGGCACTCACCCAGGACTCCGCGCCGATGCGCGCGCCAAGTCGGTCGCAGGCCGCCGCCTGCCCGGGTGCTGGCTCGATGAGATAGACGGGCTGGGCGTACCGTTCGAGCAGGTCGCCGATGCTGGCATCGGCCAGGAGCCTGCCCTGATCGAGGATGCCGACCCGGTCGCACACGCGTTCCACGTCGTTGAGGATGTGGGTGGACATGACCACGGTCGTGGACCCGCGAAGGGACCCGATCACCTCCAGGATGTCGTGGCGACCAGCGGGGTCCAGGGCGCTGACCGGTTCGTCAAGGATCAGGACCGGCGGCCGGTCCAGCAACGCGGCAGCCAGCCCGATGCGCTGGCGCATGCCACCCGAATAGCCACCGATGCGTCGGTCGCGGGCATCTGCCAGCCCGACCATGTCCAGCATCTCGGGGATCCGCGCGCGGGCCACGTCGCGCGACATGTCGCACAGGTCAGCCACAAGCTGGAGCAGCTCCCGGCCGCGCATCCAGCCATAGAACCGGGGATCCTGGTCCAGGTACCCAAAGGGTCGCCCGCGAGGGCTGCGACGACGTTGGTCGGAGGTCGCTGCCGACCCGCCATCGCTGCTGTCAACGCCAGCCACGACGGCACTGCCACTGGTAGGTCGGGCGAGGCCTGTGAGCAGACGAAGCGTGGTGGTCTTGCCCGCCCCGTTGGGCCCCAGCAGCCCGAACACGGTCCCGGCGGGGACCGCGAGATCAAGGCCCGACAGCGCGGTGACCGGTCCGTAGCGCTTGGTCAGCCCGCGGCAGTCGACCGCGGGTCCGTGCATCAGGCGTCCGTGCGGCCGGCCGCGAAGTAGATGAGCGGGCCGAAGATGCCGATGAAGATGATCACCACGGCCCACAGGGCCTTGCTGTCGCCCCGCACGCGGCGATCGGACTGCAGGAGGTCGCGCAATCCAAGGATCAGCAACGCGAGCTGGACCAGCAGGATGGGCACAAGGATCGGCAACGCTGTACTCAGGTCGGTTGGCACCAGCAGAACCTACCGCGCCTCCAGACTGCGGCCCATGGCCGAATGTCACGTTTCACAGTGACGATCGTCATGATCCTGGTCAGACGAGCGGCATCATGCATGTCGGCGCGCTAGAAGCGGAGGAAGCCCAACACGAAAGTGAAGAAGACGATGGCCAGGACGATGAGGACCCCGGCCGCGAGCTTGCTGCGATGCCGGATGAAGAAGCTGGTCTCGTTGTCCTCGAGTCGATCGCCGCTGTGGTGGACCGACGCGCCGTAGGCGCTGCCGCCGGAGCTGTCGTGCTTCGGTTCGTGATGCTGCTTCGCATGCCGCTCGGTGGCTTCGGCAGCCTGCCGATGCCGTTCGGCATCGGTCATCGTGTCGGGCTTGGACATGAGTGCTCTCCTGCGGGTCGTGGCGCGCGTTGAGGGTATCCGGTCTTCGTCCGCGGGTGGTGACGCAGCTGGGACCGCGTCGCCTGGACCTCCCGGCCTGCGGGCAGATGCAGCGCCCTGGACTACACTGACCGACCGTTAGCTGGCAAGCCATCGGCCCGGATGTGCCCCGAGCACCGTGGCGACGAGGAGGTTCCAGATGTTCAGTCGCAACACCGATCGCCCCGCGACCGACCCCCAGCGGCCGCCCACGGCCCCGCCCACGCCACCAGGAGTCCGCGACGTGTCGATGCCCCAGCCATCCCCGAGCCAGCAGTCGACGGCGCCGTCCGTCCCGACCGAGCTGACCCTCATCGGGCGCGCCGATCGTCTCGAGGGCACCCTCAAGGTCACCGACACCCTCCGCATCCAGGGCACCGTCGAGGGGTCGGTCGAGGCCACTACGGTGCATATCGACGAGGGGGCCAAGGTTCGCGCGGACATCACCGCGGACGAGGTCATCATCGGTGGCGACTACAGCGGCAAGCTCGTATGCCGCCAGCGATTGGAGATCCGCGCGACGGGGCAGGTCGTCGGCCACGTGGAGACGTTCCGATTGATGCTCCATGAGGGCGGCTCCATCGACGGTGAGCTGAAGATGCTCAAGCAGCCGGCGAGCGACCAGGACCCGGTCCGCGGCGCCGCCGGGCGATCGTCCCGGGATCCCGGCCCCCGCTCGACGGCCACCGTCATGGGCGCGTCCGAGTCACCGGCCGCCGCCCCGTCGAATGGCCAGACCGATGCCGCCATCGCCGCGGCAGGGGCTGAACCCATCGGCTGAGCCCGCTCGTCCCGGGGCCGCGGTCAGATGACCGCTGGCATCCGGGGATGCACGACGCCCGCCGGTCTCCCGGCGGGCGTCGTGGTTGCCGATGCGTGTCAGAGGTCGCCGCTCATCGCGACCCCGAACGGGCGTGGCCTATGCGCGTCGCTTCGCGAAGCAGTCGGTGCAATAGACGGGCTTGCCGCTCGTGGGCCGGAACGGCACCTTGGCGACCTGACCGCAGCTCGAGCAGGTGGCCTCGAACATCTCGCGGGGAGGACGATCGGAGTAGCTGCGGCTGCCGCCGGAACTGTACCCACCACCACCGCCGGAGCTGTAGCCACCACCCGATGAATAGCCACCCGAGCTGTAGCCACCGCTACCGCCGGAGGAATAGCCGCTACCGCCACCCGAGCTGTAGCCACCGCTACCGCCGGTCGTGGCCCCCCGCTGGGCCTTGCGAGCCTGCCGGCAGGCCGGGCAGCGACGCGGGTCGCTGAAGCCACGCTCGGTGTAGAAATCCTGCTCGTTCGCCGTAAAGACGAACTCCTGGCCACAATCGGCACAGGTCAGGTTTCGGTCCGTTGACACGTTCTTCCATCTCCTTGGATGCACGCCGGCCCCCGCGACCTGATCTCGCGGGAGCCGTGAGAGGAGTGATCGTGTGCCGGACGTTTCTGTTGCCCGGCGTCTCCGGGCAGTTACTGAGCGACGCGTATCGTACCGGAAGGCCACCACGACGCAAGCCCCTATTTTACTCCACGACTTCGGCGCTTCCCGTTCCGGGCAGGGCTTCGTCGGGGCGTCACGACGCGAGAGGGCCGTCCGTGACTGCTACAGGTCAGCAGTCCCCCGTCGCGGGACCCCAGAGGTCAGGGTGCCGACCTGTTCGGAGCGCACCATACTGTCCCGGTCCGGGCTTGTTCAGGGTGCCCGGAGCCTGTCCGGCATCCCCGTGCGGTGGTGCCTGCCTTCGAACCGAGAGGACGAGCGATGAATGGGTCCGACGCCAAGCTGGGCGCGCGCGAGCTGCTCGAGGAAGCCCACCCGGCGCTCGTTGGGCTGAGCCACTGGATCCACGCGAATCCGGAGGTCGGATTCCAGGAGACCCTGGCGTCGGGCTGGGTGTCGGAATGGCTCGCCACGGCGGGCTTCGAGGTCGAGACCCAGGTCGCGGACATGCCCACAGCCGTCATCGGCAGGACGGGTCCGGGGCCCTTCCATGTCGCCATCTGTGTCGAGTACGACGCGTTGCCCGAGGTCGGGCACGCCTGTGGCCACAACGTAATCGCCGCTGCCGGCGTGGGCGCGGGTCTCGCCCTCGCGTCCGTGGCGGACCAGCTGGGCCTCCGCATCACCGTCATGGGCACGCCCGCCGAGGAGACGGGTGGCGGCAAGCTGCGCCTCCTCGAGGCGGGTGCCTTCGACGGCGTGCACGCGGCCATGATGGTCCACCCGTGGCCGAGCGACGTCGCCACGCCGCGCATCATCGCGGTGAACCAGCTGGAGATCACCTATACCGGGCGCGAGGCCCACGCGGCCGGCTTCCCGCAGCGGGGCCTGAACGCTGGCGACGCGCTCGTCGTCGCGCAGACGGCCATCGGGCTGCTCCGCCAGCAGCTCCTGCCGACCGACCGGGTGCACGGCATCGTGACCCGAGGCGGCGACGCGCCGAACATCATCCCGGCGCACACGACCGCGCTGTACATGGTGCGGGCGCACGACCGGGCGCGTATGGACGAGCTCACCGGGCTCGTGACCCGCTGCTTCGAGGCGGGCGCGCTCGCGACCGGCACCGAGGTGTCCGTCGTCGAAGGGACCGCTTACTTGAACATGGTCCATGATCCCGATCTTGCGGCGCTCTACCGCCACAACGCCGAGCTCCTCGGCCGCGAGTTCGACGACAGTGACGGCGCCCCTGTCTCGACGGACATGGGCAACGTGTCGCATGTCGTGCCCTCGATCCACCCCATGATCGGGATCGACACCAACGGTGCGGTCAACCACCAGCAGGCCTTCACGGATGCCTGCGCGACGCCCTCGGCGGACCAGGCCATCCTCGATGGCGCTATCGCCATGACGTGGACGGTCATCGATGCGGTTCAGGACGAGGTCCTCCGCGCGCGCCTCATCGGCGATGCCCTGGCGCGTGAGGCACTCGAGCTGGTGGAGCAGGCCGACGAGCTGGAGCAGCAGGCAGGCGTCCTGGCGGACGCTGCCGAGACGCTGGCAACGGTCGATCCCGAGACCGCTGGCGAGTTGGCTCTCGCGTCGGTGCTCCTTGATTCAGAGGCCCAGGACCTCAGTGACGCAGCCGAGCAGCGACTGGGTGCGGCCGTCGCTCTCCAGGATGAGGCGCTCCTCGATGAGGCGGCCGGGGAGCTGGCATCCGACGCCGACGACCTGGCCTATCAGGCTGGTGTCCTCGCCGAGTCCTCGGACGAGCAGGCCACCCAGGCCACCGAGGACCTGGCCGCGGCGACCGCGCTGGAACAGGAAGCCGCCGAGCTTGAGGCCGAGTCCGTCGCGGCGATCGATCCGGAGCAGGCCGCAGCCCTGACCGCTGCTGCCGTGCTGCTCGAGGACCAGGCAGGGGACCTCCGTGAGGAGGCGGACATCCGCGCCGCGGATGCCGCGGACCTCGTCGGGAGCGCGGTCTTCGTCATGGCCGCGGCGGACCAGATGGCCGACGAGGCCGATGTGATGGCCGGGGTCGAGCCCGCCTCCATCGAAGGCCCCGGTGGCGAGGCCACTGGTCTGGCGGACGAGGCCACGGCGCTCTCCGACGAGGCCACGGCGCTCTCCGACGAGGAGGCCGTGCTCTCCGACAGTGCCGGGGCGTTCGCAAAGGCGGCGGTCATGGATGCCGAGGAATCGCTTGAGCTCGCCGGAGACGCGGCAGCGCTGTCCGATGAGGCAGAAGGACTCGCAGTCGGCGCCTGGGCGTTCGCGGACGCGTCGGACGCGGCCTTCGATGCGGTCGTGGATGACGCCACGGTCGCGCTGCGGGCGACCGAGGAGGCGGCCGACGTGGGATCCGTCGCGGATGCCCTGGCGACCGAGGCCGCTGACCTGGCTGGCCAGTCGTCCGAGCTGGCAGCGGAGGCAGAGGCCTTCGCCCGGGAAGCCGTCGCTGTGGCCGCCGCGGACCCCGACCAGGCGGAGCTGCTGGCCGACAACGCCTTCCAGTTCGAGACCCAGGCGGAGGTGACCGCGAGCGAGGCCCAGGCCACGTTCGAGGAGGCGATCGAGGCCGAGGCGGAGGCACGGGCCGCCGACGATCTGGCCGAGGTGGCCATCGAGGCCGCCGAGGATGCCCAGGATGACGCTGTCGTGGACGCAGTCCTGGCGGAGTCCCTCGCCGATGAGGCCATCGAGACCGACGCCCTCGCCGAGGTCGTCGCGGAGGCGGCGGACGATGCCGCCCTCCAGGCCGTCGCTGATGCCGTCGTGGCCGACGCGCTTGCCGAGGACGCCGCGCCCGCCGACGCATCGATGTCGGCCCTGGGTCCGCAGCATTCGGACTGGGAGCAGCAGTTCCAGACCATCTCGGCACATGTTCAGTGGGATGCGGAGTACGCCCGCATGGCAGGTGGCGACGAACCATCGTCCGTGACCGCCGATGCGTCGTTGGAGCCCTCGGTAGACCACGTCGACGACGGGACATCCGTCGTCGACGACGCCAGCGCGCCGGTTTCGCCGCCGGACGATCGCGAGGACGTGGGTGCGACCAACGAGGAGATCCTCGCCTCGGCCATGGCGTGGCTGCCGGACGCGGACGCCCTGGGTCCCAAGCCTCAAGCCGCCGACGATGGATGGTACTCGGGTGCCCCGGAGCTCCTGTCGACGCCTGACGCCGGGGGGCCTGAGGAGTCCGGACCCGAAACCCCGCCGGGCGACTTCGAGTGGATCCCGGCCAAGCCCGATACGGAGGGCTGACCGCCGACCCCGGATCCGCTCAGCCCGCTCGGAGCACCAGGATGTGCTGGTGCACGATGTTGGGCACGAAGCTCCTGGGGTAGCCGTACGGTCGGAGGCGCGAGCCGGCCTGGTACCAGATGAGGTCGCCCTTGGTCACGAAGCCGACCGTCTCGGCCCGGCTGGCGAGATCGGCACCCGTGAACCGATAGTGGCCGTCCTGGTACGCGTCCCGCACGATGACCGTGGCGTAACCGCCGTCCCGGAGCACACGTCGGCAGCCCGCGAGGACCTTGGTCATCCGGTCGAGATACTCCGGATATGTGGCGCTGTTGGCGAGGTCCGCGGGGTCGGTGGATACCATCGCGTAGTCGGTCCGTCGATTGGCCCACTTGGCGGCCGCGCTGCCGCCCGCCATGGTCAGTTTCAGCTGGGGGTTGTAGGGCGGATCGGTCGCGACCATGTCCACGGAGCCGCTCGCCAGCCCGTCGAGCAACGCCAGCGCATCGCCCAGCTCCATCCGGCAGCCAGAGGCATCGAAGGTGCGAGGACCACCCGGATCGGCCGTGCCGAGGTCCGTGAGCAGCGGGCCCGCGCCATCGCGCTCGAGGTGAGCCTCATCGATGACCGCTCGATAGACCTCGGTCCAGCGGGGGTCGATCTCGAATCCCAGCGCCCGCCGCGGCGAGCGGCAGATGGCAGCGCCGAGCAGGGTACCGCCGACGCCAGCGAACGGGTCGAGCACGAGCTCGCCACCACGGGTGAAGAACTCGATGAGACGCGCCATGAGTCGTGGCGGCTTGTTGGCACCGTGCGCACGGCGTCGTGGGTGGCCCAGCTCCGAGGGATACGCCGTGCTCCAGAGCGACTTGGTGAAATACAGCCACTCCTCGCCCGGCAGCTCGTTGAGCGTGTTGTCGGGGTGCACCTGTCGGTCTGACACGGCGCCAGTATCGCGGACGGCGCGCGTATCCTAGTCCGATGGTGTTCGTGGGCCGGGAGCGCGAGCTGGCTCGGCTTGCGGGCGCACTCCAACGGGCCGTTGCCGGTCGACCGAGCCGCGTCGTCCTGACCGCTTCGGCAGGTACGGGGGTGACACGACTCCTCGATGAGCTGACCGAGCGCGTCGCCGCGCTGCCGGAGGTGGTCGTGCTCCGGGGCGCCGCCATCGAGCCCGCCAGCGGCGAGGCGTTCCATCCCCTGGTGGCGGGCCTCCGGGCGACCTTCGGCGCGCTACCCGATCCACGGCTTCGGACGGTGATGGGTCACTCGGCCCACGACCTCGTGGTACTCGTACCCGAGCTCGACGAACGGCTGGCGGCGCTGCGCATCGACCGGGCGGCGCCACGCCTGGTGGCGCCCGACCAGCTGGGTAGCCGGGTCATGGAGTCCCTCATCGGGGTCATCGAACGCCTGGCCGCGGGCGGCGTGGTGCTGCTCATCCTCGAGGACCTCCACTGGGCGGACCCGGCGACCCGCGCGTTCGTGGCAGCCATGCTCCGGGTCCGCCGCCACCTGCCGCTCTGCCTCGTCGTCAGCTACCGGCCAGAGGAGCTGACTCGGCGCCATCCGTGGCGCAGCCTGGAACAGGCGCTGGACGCCGACCCCGCGACGGAGCACATCGAACTGCCACCGCTGGACGACGAGGCGGAGGAGAGCCTGGTGTCTGCGATCCAGGGCGGCCGGCCAGACAGTGACCTGATGGCCGCCATCCATGTCGGGTCGATCGGCCGGCCCCTGCTCGTCCGGCACCTGCTGTCGGCCACGCATTCCGCGGCAGGTGTCCGCTTGTCGGATTCGTTCGAGGACAGCGTCAGCGCCCTGTTGGATGTCCTGACGCCCACGGCACGGACCCTGGTCCGACTCCTGGCGGCCGCCCGTCAGCCACTGACGCGCTCGGTCGTCGCCGGCGTGCGCCTCGATGGTGTCCGGATCACGAGCGCGGCCATCAGCGAGGCGCTCGAGAGCGATCTTGTGGTGGCCAGGGATGATTCGCTCGCCATCGCCCACGAGCTGCACGCGGAGGCCGTGGAGGCGCTCGACCTGCCCGAGGAGCGGGTGGCCCTGCGGGCTGCCCTCGCGCTGTTGCTCGATGCCCAGCCATCACGCGCGGCGTGGCACTGGGAGGCTGCCGGCCGGGGACGGGAGGCCCTCGATGCGCACCGACGTGCCGCGGCCGCGGCACGTGCCTCCGATCCGGGCGAGACCACCCTTTCCCACGAATTGCGAGCACTGGAGCTGGCGGCCGCCGTCATGCCCCATCCCGGTGCGGCCGCTGACCAGGACGAGGACGTCACCGAGCTGCTCCTGGGGGCCGCGCGCGCTGCGGCGGCGATGGGCTCGTTCCACCGTGCGGCGCGCTTCCTCCGCCGAGCCATCAGCGCGCGTGCCGAAGCCCGGCAGGGAGAGCGCCGCGAGATGCGCAGGCTGGCCACGGGGGCGCTCCACGAGGAGCTGGGTCGGATCCTGTGGGCCAGCGGCGACTTCCCGGGCGCCATCGCAGCCATGGAACATGCGCTGGCCATCTTGCCATCGGCACCCAGCCAGGAGCGCGCCCGTGCGCTCGCGACGCTCGCCCAGCACATGATGCTCGACGGTCGGTTCGCGGAGAGCGCGAGCCTCGCTGAGCAGGCGCGGGACGTCGCCGAGTCCGTCGGTCCCGCCGCGCGATCCGAGCTCGCCCACGCCCTCTGCACGCTCGGTGTCGATGTCGCCTGGCAGGGGAGCCTCGACCAGGGCCTCGCGCTCCTCCGGGCGTCCGACGCGATCGCCCGACGTGATGGTCGACTGGACGACCTGATGCGCGCCGCGCTCAATCGCACCACGCTGCTGGATCTAGACGCAAGGCGCGAGCAGGCGCTCGAGGTCGTGACGGCGGGTATCCGTGACGCGGAGGCTGGTGGGCTCGGTCGGACCTATGGTTCGTTCCTGCGCGGGAATGCCGCGGACATCCTCTATCAGCTCGGCCGCTGGTCGGAATCGGAGGCCGAATGTCGGGTGGGCATGGAATGGCAGCCGACGGGTGTGGCGTGGTTCAGTCCGACGCTGTACCTGGGCCTGGTGCTCGTCGAATCGCGCGCGGACGACGAAGCTGGCGACCTCGTGGGCCAGACCCTGCTCCAGCTGGACACGGTCCCGGCAGGCCAGTGGACGGCCCTCGTCCAGCGTGCTGCCGTCAGCTACGCGCTCTGGCATGGTGACCACCTCGATGCGCTCAAGGTCGCCCGCCGTGAGTGGCCGCGGGTGCTCGAGACCGGCGACGCTGGTCAGATCGCCCTCGCGGCGTCCACCTGCCTGGAAGCCGCTGCAGCGGCCGCGGAAGACGGCCGTGCGCGTCGCGATGTGGGACTCGTCTCGGAGGCGACCGAGATGGTCGAGGCGGTGCTTCCCGAGGCCGAGCGGCACGTCGCTGGCGGGTCGTTGCCGCCCAACCTTGGCGCTCGCGTCGAGGCCGAGCTGCACCTCGGGGTGGCGCGTGCCCACCGCCGCCGAGTCCACGGCCGGCCATCGGCACGTGTCTGGGCACACCTCGCCGATGCGTGGGCGGAACGGGGCATCCCCTACCAGGCCGCCAAGGCACGCTGGTGGCAGGCACTGGCCGAGCTCCGACGCGGTGGCAACGACCGATCAGCTGCCCGCGAGGCCCTGGAGCAGGCGTGGCGATCGGCCAGTCGCCTGTCGGCGGGTCCGCTGTGCGCGGAGCTGGCCGACCTCGCCTCGCGGGCGCGTATCCCGCTGCCCATCGACGAGGGCTTTCCGGCACCCGCGATCCGACGTCGACGACCCGAGCGATCGCCGTTCGCACGGGTCGCGGTGCCTGTGGGCGCCGATCCTCGGTCGCAACCGGCATCGAGGAGGCGACCGGGCCCATCGCGGACCTGGTCCGAGCGCCCGCATCGAGCGCGATGCCCTTCGGCCTCAGCCCTCGAGAGCTGGAGGTGCTGCTCATCATCTGCGAGGGCCGGACCGACCGGGAGATCGCGGAGCGGCTATTCATCAGCGAGCGAACCGTGCACGTCCACGTGCGCAAGGTCCTGCACAAGATGGGGGTCGCCAGCCGCACCCGGGCCGCGACCGTCGCGTGGCAGGCTGGTCTGGTGCCGGACATGGAGGGTGCCACGACCACGGCCTAGGCAGCACGCCCGATACGAGCCGCGATAGTTCGGTACGATCTGGCGCATGAAGACACCCTCGATCCGCCTCCTGGCCTCCGGCATGGTCGCCCTGCTGTTCCTCGCGGCCTGCGGCGGCACGACCGGCACCACCTGGACCATCGCGCCGGCGCTTCCCACGCCCACCACCGGCCCCTCGGTCATGCCCTCGATGGGTGCCAGTGGCTCGCCGACGGCGGCGCCTAGCGCGGGCACGAGCGTCGCGCCCGCCAGTCCCGCCACGAGCGTCGCGCCCGCCAGTCCCGGCACGAGCGTCGCGCCCGGCTCGCCGGCCGCTTCGGCTGCCACAAGCCCCGGTGCGGCCCACGTCATCAAGCTCGAGCTGACCGGATCGCTGTCGATCACCCAGGACGGCCAGCCGGTCACCGCGCTGGACGTCAAGGAGGGCGAGACCGTCCACTTCGTGATCGACAATACCGCCGGCTTCACGCACAACTTCCACATCGGGACCGCCGACCAGCTGGCACAGGCCGCCCCTGACCTGCCGGGCATCCCGGATTGGACGAGCGGCGTCCAGGAGTTCGACTACACCGTCACCGCGGACACGGCGAGCCTGCAGTTCGGGTGCACCGTGCCTGGGCACTACCCATTGATGCATGGCACGTTCAATGTCACGCTCTGAGCCACTGGCACTGCCGAGCTGATCGCATGGCAACCGATGCGATCTGCTATCGCGACGCCTACGTGCGCACCATCGACGCGTCCGTGACCGGGACGCGGTCCGGGGACGTGGGCGTTGGCCTCGTCACCCTCGACCGAACCGTCTTCTACCCTGGCGGTGGAGGCCAGCCATCGGATGCGGGCTGGCTGACAGCGACGGATGGCACTCGCTGGGTCGTCCGGGCCGCCCGCAAGGACGGCGCGGATATGGTCCATGAGCTGGTCATCGAGCCCGGAACCCCGCTCCCGCCGGTGGGCACCGGGGTGACGGTCGAGCTCGACTGGACCCGGCGCCACCTGCTCATGCGAACGCACACCGCATTGCATGCCCTGTGCGGCGTGGTGTGGCGCGACCACGGCGCGCTCGTCACGGGCGGCAACATGGAGCCGGGCCGCGGGCGGATGGACTTCGAGTTCGAGACGCTGAGTGCGGCCCTGGCGGGTGTCATCGAGGCTACCGTCAACGCGGAGCTGGCCCGTGAGCGACCGGTACGCGTCCGATTCCTGACGCTGGACGAAGCCGCGGCGACGCCGGACCTCATCCGCACCCGGACGAACCTGCTGCCGGAAGGCATCACGGAGGTGCGGGTCATCGACATCGACGGGCTGGACATGCAGGCGGACGGCGGCACCCACGTCGCCAACACCCGTGAGGTCGGCTCCATCCGGGTGACCGGCACGGAGTCGAAAGGGCGCATCAACAAGCGCATCCGCCTGGAGCTGGTGGATCCCGTCGGGGAGGTGTAGCCGCCCGTCAGCGGGCGGCCCGCTCAGCCAGGCAGGACGCCGCGCTGGTGGAGCAGCTGGTACAGCGCACCCAGGTCGGGGACGACGACCATCGCCCCGGACTGACGCAGGACCCGTGCGTCCGTGGCCCCCGTGGGCACACCCACGCCGGTCATCATCGCGCTCCGCGCAGCGATCATGTCCCATGTCGAATCGCCCACGTACCAGCAGTCCCGGGCGGTCACGCCCAGCTGCTCCGCGCCCGCCAGCAGCAGGTCCGGTGCCGGCTTGGCGTGCGTCACATGGCTGGCATCCACGACGCGGGGCGGCGTCGGCAGGGACAGAGCCGCCACCGATGCCCCGGTCTGGCCCGGCTGGCTCGACGTCGCGATGGACCACGGGATGCGCGCCTGGGTCAGGGCGACCAGCAGGTCGCGCACGAATGGCAACGGTGTCGGCTGGATATTCCGCTCTCCGAACAGCTCCCCTGCTCGGCGGTCCACGAGCTCGGCACGATGATCCGAGAGGGGGCGTCCATGTCGCTCGGCGATCTCCCGCGCGACCCGCTTGCCGTCCGCGCCCATGAGACCGCCGAGCTCCGCGGCATCGGTTGGCACTCCGACCTCGTCGAAGGCCGCGATCCAGCATTCGACCCGCAGCGCGACGGTGTCCACGAGCGTTCCGTCGAGATCGAACAGCATCGCGCGTGGTGGGGTCGGTGACAGCTTCGTGGTGGGGGCGTCATCGGGTCCGGCATCTGGGTTCGAGGTCACGGGCACGTCTCAGCCTACCCTGCGTCGCCGGGGGACATCGGTCGTCGATGCCCTATCTGCGGCGCAGCAGGGCGTGCAGGGCCAGCGGATCGGTGACCGGCAGCTGACAGCTGAAACCGTGACAGACATACGCGGTCGGTGCGCCATCGAGTCGGTGACGACGCTGGAGTAGCGGGACGCGGCTGCCGATCGCATCATTCGTACAGGCAACGACCTGCCACGGGCGATACCCGGATCGGACGACCTGGAGAAGCCCCGCGGTCTCTGGCGCTTCCGGTTCGCCCACGATGGCCACCTCGTCCACGGGCGCCACGAGCATCCCGGCGGACACCAGCCATTGGGCGAAGGCGGTTGGGTGACGTGTCGCGAGGTCGATGGCTCCCAGCAGCGTCGCCTCAGCGGCAGCCTCATAGCGCGCGTCGCCGGTCAAGGCCGCCAGCTGGAGCAGCACCGTGACCGCCATCGCGTTGCCTGATGGGAGGGGGCTGTCCACGAGACTGCGCGGCCGTGCGAAGAGGCCATCCGCGTCGTCGGCGGTGTCGGCAAAGCCGCCCCCGGGAAGCGCGAAGTGGTCGAGCACCATGTCCACAAGTTCGACGGCCCACCCCACCCAGCGCTCGTCGAAGGTGGTCTGATAGAGCGCGAGCAGACCGGCGGTGAGGTGCGTGTGGTCCTCGAGGACCGCCGGCGGGCCGGGCCGGTCGTCCTTCCACGAGCGTCGCAGGCGCCCGTCCGCCGTGCGCAACCGAGCGTGGAGCGATGTCGCGAGTTCCGTGGCGAGCTCGGCATACCGGCTACCCTCGGGGAGGGTTCGACCAGCTTCCGCCAGTGCCGCGATGGCGAGCCCGTTCCAGGAGGCCAGGACCTTGTCATCACGAGCCGGCTGGGGCCGCGCCTGCCGTGCCTCGAACAGGCGCTGCCGCGACCGGTCCAGTCGGCTCGCGACCTCCTCGCTGGAGATGGACCATGTGCCGGCGAGGGACTGGTCATCGCGCTTCCGGGAGAGGATCGTCTGGCCCTCCCAGTTGCCGTCCGGCGTGACGCCATAGGCTGCGGCGAACAGGGGCGCCTCCGTCATCAGGAGCGTTTCGACCTCCGCGGCACTCCAGACGTAGGTGCTGCCCTCATGGCCCTCGGTATCCGCATCGAGGCTGGCCGCCAGGCCGACGACCTCGTCCCGTCCACGCACCAGCAGGTCTCGTTCCAGGAACGCGAGCGTCTGCCTGACCACCATGGCGTGCCGCTCCTCCCCGGTCAGTTGCCAAGCATGCAGGTACGCGAGGGCGAGCTGGGCGTTGTCGTACAGCATCTTCTCGAAGTGGGGCACGAGCCAGATGCTGTCCGTGGCATAGCGAGCGAATCCGCCGCCGAGCTGGTCATGGATGCCACCGGCAGCCATCGCGTCGAGGCTGCGGAGAGCCGACAACAGGGGCGGCTGCGCCCCGGTCCGCAGGTGCTCCCGGAGGAGCAGCTCGACGACCATCGGCTGGGGGAACTTGGGCGAGCCGCCCCAGCCGCCGGTCCGGGTATCGAAGCCACCGATCAGGACGCCCGTCGCGCCGATCCAGCACCGCTGCGAAGTCAGGCATGTCCGCCACGTCGACCTGGAGGCCAGCAGGCGCTCGCTGGCCAGCGTCGATGACGTCCGCGAGCTTCGAGGCGCTGGCTTCGATCTCGTCGCGCCGCGTGCGCCAGGCCTCGCCCACGGCCGCCAGCACCTGGCGGAACGAGGCCAGGCCGTGGCGGGGTCGGTCCGGGAAGTAGGTGCCGCCGTAGAACGGGCGCCCATCGGGCGTCAGGAAGACGCTCATCGGCCAGCCGCCACTGCCTGTGAGGGACTGGACGGCGTCCATGTACAGCGAGTCGACGTCCGGCCGTTCCTCGCGGTCGACCTTGATGCTCACGAAGCCGGCATTCAGATCTGCTGCCGTGTGGGCGTCGGTGAACGACTCCCGGTGCATGACATGGCACCAGTGGCAGGCCGCGTAACCGACCGACAGGAAGATGGGTCGATCGAGGTCGCGAGCGCGGTCCCGGGCCTCGGCACCCCACGGATACCAGTCGACCGGGTCCTGGGCGTGCTGGACCAGATATGGGCTCGTCTCCGCCACCAGACGGTTGTGATGTGTGGGGTCCACCGGCCGCATCATACGTGCGTCCACCGCAGCCCGAGTGCTACCGTCCGGGCATGCCCGATGGGACTTGCCCCACGACGTGTCCGACCTCATCCTCGTGGCCGACCCCATCCAGGAGCTCCGGATGCTGAGCGGCCTGCGGACACATCTGCTCCGGGCGGGGCGATCCGGGTCGCGTCGTGCATGGTCATCCCACGGCGGCTGAGGGTCTTCGATGGCTGACATCGGCAGCGGACAGGCAATCGATGGCCTTCGGATCGGTGCCATCGTGCTCGCCGCCGGCGCGGGTCGTCGGTTCGGAGGTGACAAGCTCCTCGCAGCGCTCGACGGCCGGCCGTTGCTGCAGCACGTCCTGGACACGATCACGCTGCTGGACCCCGAGAAGACCGTGGTCGTGCTCGGTCCGACGATGGCTGGACTGGACGCGCTGCATTGGCGCCGCGAGCGCCGCGTCGTGAACCCCGACCCCGGACGTGGCCTGTCCAGTTCGGTCCGCCTGGGGGTGGAAGCCTGCGCGGAGGACCCGATGCTCGATGGCGTCTATATCCTGCTTGGCGACCAGCCACGGACAGCGGCTTCCACCCTCGTGGCCCTCGCCAAGGAGGCGCCGGCCGCGCGTGCAGCGGAGGTCGTGGCCGTGGTGCCGGTCTACGCGGGTGGCGGCGGCCCCAACCCGGTGCTGCTGTTGCGAGACGGATTCCCGTTGATCGCCGAACTGGAAGGCGACCAGGGTCTTGGCCCGCTACTCGCGGCCCGACCCGGCCAGGTCAGGCACGTCCCGGTGCCGGGCTGGAACCCGGACGTGGACACCCCGGCGGATCTGGCGGCGCTCAGCGACGCACGCCAGCCGCCACGGATCTGACGGTCAGGGCGCCGCCGACGAGCTCGCCGCAGGGGCGACGCTCGGAGCGGCACTCGGGGCGGCGGTCGGTGCTCCACTCGGGGTCACAGACGCGGCCGGGGATGCCGATGGCGAGGGTGACGCGAGATCGATGCCGGCGTCTGAGCAGGCGGTCACATAGTCGCCCGAGCAGATGAGCGCGGTGGTGTCGGGTCCAAAGGCTCGATCGGCGATGATGGTCGAGGCGACCGAGCGGGTCCCGGCGATCGAGCCGTCGAGGCCCACGACGATGCCCGCCAGCATCAGCGACGGGATATCGGCGGTGCCGTTGTTGACGGGGGTCGGCGTGAGGCTCTGCGGCAGGCCGGTGCCCGTGGCGAGCCCGCAGGCGACGACGGCAGCCAGCTGGGCCTCGGCGGTCGGCGGCGCGAACGTGGTGAACAGCTGCTGGTCGACAAGGATTCGCTGGACACCAGCGACGGTGGCGTCGCCGCCGGTGACCTGGCGCGTCGCGGGCGAGATGTTCGCGGCCGTGAGACCGGCGACGATGCCCGCCGCCACCGGGTCGTTACTACTGATGACAGCATCGAAGCCATCGGCGCCGACCGCGGCGATCGCCTCCGTGATGAGCCTCTGGCCCTCGTCGGCGGTGGCTGCGGTCACGGTCGCCTCCTGGACCACGGTCGCCTCAGTGCTCAAGCCAGCCTTGACCTTGTCGGTCCACGCGGCGGACGTCGGGTCGCTCGCGGGCCCGTTGATGAGCACGACGCGCATGCCGCCGACCGGGATGCTGGGCGCCGGGGACGCCGCCGCGTTCGCCTCCGAGTTCGACGTGAGGACGGCATCCACGACGAGTGTTCCCACGGCCGCCGGGTCATAACCGATGTGGTAGTCGGGGCTGGCGCCCGCGATCATGGTGTCGTAGCTGATGACCTTGGCGCCGGCTGCGTGGGCGCTGGTCACGATGGCGCCCGCGCTCCCGGCGTCGACGGGAGCGACCACGAGGACCCTGGCTCCCGCGGTGAGGGCGTCCTGCGCCTGCTGTGCCTGGGTCGCCCCGTCACCACCCGCATTGCGCTCATCGAGCACGGCCGTGGGGCAGACCTCGGTCAGCTTGGCCGCGAAAGCGACCTTGTCCACGTCCTCCCAGCGAAGTTCCGTCGTGTCCGGGAGCAGCAGCGCCACTGGGATGCTGGGAGCGGGCGTGGCCGTTGCCGGAGCCCCGGACACCACGGGCGAGCTCGCCGGGGCGGACGACGGCCTGACCGACGCGGGCGCCGGGGTCGGCGTCGCTGGGGCGGCGGTGGCGGGTGTGGCGGTTGCCGGAGCGCCCGACGTCACTGGGGCCGGGGACTGGGCGGCCACCGCACCGGACGCGACGACGGCCACGGCCAGTGCGGCCGCGGCGACGATGAGCGGGCGGGCGCGTCGGTTGTGGTCGATCACGCGGGGAACCTCCTGTGGGGTCTCGGGTCCGCGGCGCTCTCACCGCTCGACGACGGGGTGCGGTCGAGACAGCGCGGTCGGAGCCGTGGAGAGGATACGAGGGTCGCACATCGTGCGCTTGCCCGCGCCCTGAGGACTGACGCGCAACGACGCCTGACGGGCTCGAGCTCCCCGGTAGCATGGCAGGCGCCGGCGCTATGAGTGCCGGGGTCACCGAACGTCCCATCCGGAGGTCCGATCACGTCCCCGAAGCCCGACGGCGAGGCGATCGAAGGTCCGATGCGATTCGAGCCAGCACCCGCGAGCGATGATGCTGCGTCATCGCCGCCCGCGTTCGCGACGGCATCGCCCGACCCGATCGTGCCCGACCCGGTCGTGCCCGAGACCGTGCCGTCGCCGGACACCAGCGACCGGGGGGTTGCGCTGCTGCTGGCGGTGGCGGCGGTCGCCGCTTCGCTCATCACGCTCGTCGCGGTCAACGCCTCGAGTGACGCCTCGAGCGCCTGGCAGTCGGCCCTCCGCCAGGAGGTCGCTCGGGGTGTCGCGGCGGTCGAGGACATCCGCTACGTCTACGAGGTCGAGGCACCGGGCGCGTTCCAGATCGCCAGCCAGGAGGTGCAGGCGCAGGAGTACCGGGCTGCGGCGAGCAGCGCGGCACCCGATCTCCGTCCCGGCCTTGATGCGCGTGCCCAGACGTTGGAGATGACGGTGGCCGCCCTGCGGCCGAGCATCGAGCTGGCCTCGGCAGCGTACGCCATGCCAGGCGGTGGCTACGACACCCTCAAGCGGCTCGCCGAGCAGTTGTCCGATCCGGCGCGACGGACGTACGATCCCGATGGCACGATGGCCCGCGGTGACCAGGCGGCAGCGCGCTCGGTCCGCCTCATGGACAGCATCGTGGTGATCGGCTTCGCATTCCTGTTCGGGGCCCTTGCCCAGGCGTTCCGGGGCGCCCGAAGGCCACTGCTCAACGTTGGCTGGCTGGCGCTCGGTGCGGGCGTCGTCGCGGCCGTCGCCACGGGACCGCTGCTGTGATCGACCTCGAAACGGTCAAGAGCACCGAGGCCGGCACCCGGTTCCATCGTGCCGTGGCTGTCCTACTGGGGGCGATCGCGGTGCTTGCCGCCGCACTGGGTGCCGTCCAGATGGACCGCTCCCAAGCGGAGGCGCGGGCGACGACCCAGGCGGCCCGGCTCACCGGCGACCTGGCGGCCGGCATCCCCGTCCAGGGCATCACCAGGGCGACCTCCCTGATGGCGATGCAGCAGGCGGTGATCCGGTCGGCGGCTGGGACGACGCGCAAGCTCGTGGCACTCGACAGCGGGGACCGGGCCGCGCTCGCCGAGGGTGCTGCCGAGGAGATCGCCGGATCCCGACTCCTGGATATCGCGGCGAGCCTGGGAGCCACGCCCGATGCATCGAGTGGCCTGCCGCCCTACGAGCTGCGGCTCATGACGGCGGACATCGATGCCCTCAACCGGGAGGTCGGGGACCAGAACCGCTTCATCGACGTGGCCGCTGCGGAGGCAAGCGCGGACAGCTCGGCAGCCGTCGCGGGCCTGTCCGTCCTCGCCCTCGCTGGTGTGCTCGTTGGCCTCGCCTCGGTGCTGGGCGCCGATCGCGCCGGGCGCGCGACGCTCGGCATGGCATGGCTGGCGGCCGCAGCCGCTGCCGTGGCGCTCGTCAGCACGTTCCTCTAGTCGGGCTCCCGTTCCGCTCCCCGCCGGCGTTGCGCCAGATCGGCGACGATCCGGGCCACGGCGTCCGGCAGACGCTCGGGGATATCGCACTCCCAGACCTCATGGACCACCCAACCGCGCTCCTCCAGCTCCCGTCGCTTGCGCTCGTCACGCTCTCGATTGAGCTCGAACTTGCGCGTCCAGAACTCCGGGTTGGATCGGGGTATCCCTGGTTGGCAGCGCGGGCAGTGGTGCCAGTAGCAGCCATGCACGAACACCGCCACCCGACGCCCCGGGTAGCTCACATCCGGACGACCGGGGGCACCCTTCCAGTTCAGCCGATAGCCGCTGTAGCCCGCGTCGCGAAGCGCCCGCCGGACCGCCCGCTCGGGGCCCGTGTCGCGGGCCCGGTTGGCGCGCATGACCGCCCGCACCGCGGGTGAGGTCGGTGCCGGGTTGGGAAGCTGCTGACGTGCCACTCGAGGTTGGAGTCTAGGCCGCGGACCATCATGTCATGACTCCTCGCCTCGTCGAAACGTATGCTGACGACATGCATCCATCATCCGCCTGGCAGCCGCACGAGGGCAGCCTCCTGCGGATGCGTGCCGACACCCGATTCGGCGCCGATGGCTTGCCCGATGGCTGGTGGTTCGGACGCGTTTCGGCTGTGGTCACCGACGCCGACGGGCTGGTCTACGTGGCGCATCGGGGACCGGCCGGCGACCCCATCGTGGTCCTGGACACGAACGGCCGCTACGTGCGGTCGTGGGGTCGAGGCCGCATCGGCAGCCCGCACGGGCTGCGGCTGGCCCCCGATGGCGCCCTGTGGCTCACCGACGTCAGTCGCCATGAGGTGACGCGCTGGGAGCGCGACGGGACGCTGACCCTCTCGCTGGGCACGAGTGGCGTCGCAGGCAACGACGACCTTTGCTTCGACATGCCCACCGACATCGCCTTCGCCCCCGACGGTGATGTCCATGTCGCGGACGGGTACGGCAACTCGCGTATCGTCCGGTTCCGAAGCGATGGCCGGCGGATGGGCAGCTTCGGCGCTCGCGGCACCGGACCGGGCGGGCTGCACACGCCGCATTCGGTCATCTTCGGGCCCGACGGCCGGTTGTACGTGAGCGACCGGACGAACCACCGGATCCAGATGTTCGACCCGGACGGGCACGTGCTCGAGACCTGGGATCATCTCGGAGCGACGCAGGGCATCGACTTCGGCGCCGACGGCGGCCTCTGGGTGGTGACGTTCCGGAGCACGCTCGACCTGGTCGCCCAGGATGCTCTCGGCGGGCGGCTGATGCAGCTCGACCCGGCAACGGGAGCGGTGATCGCCTCGGTCGACGTGAATGGCCACACAGTCCATCGGGCGAGCTCGGGCGACCTCTTCGTGGCCAGCCTCGCCGGTTCCGTCATCCGGTTCCTGCCATCCTGGCCGGAAGGAGACGCGGACCTGGAGGAGAAGGATCTCCTGGCTGCCGCGGTCATTGCCCTCGACCAACGCGACCGAGTCGCCGGGGACTGACCCTGGCATGCTGACGCGGCAGGAGTGCCCGCCGCGTCCGGATCAGTGCCCTCGTTCCCCCCGGACGTACGGCACACCCAGCGACGCAGGTGCCCCGATCCTGCGTCGCCGCGCCTCCCGGGAGCCGATGACGAGCACCAGGATGACCAATGCGTACGGCAGCATGTTGAGGAAGAAGGTCGACGGCTGGTACGTGAAGAACGGGTTGGGGATGCCGAAGAAGTCCGATGGTCCCTGGAGATCGAGCGTCAGGCGTCGGATGACGGCGATGAGGTAGGCGCCGATCATCGCCCGGCCCGGGCTCCATTGCGCGAAGATCACCAGCCCGACTGCGATCCAGCCCAGGCCCGACGTCTCCTTGTCGGCGAACCACCCCGGGGTCACGGCCATGCTGATGGTCGCGCCGGCCAGCCCGGCCAGCGCGCCGCCGACGAGTGTGTAGGCATAGCGCGTGCGATACACGTCGACCCCGAGTGCATCCGCCGCGGATGGCTGCTCGCCGACCGCCCGAAGGTGCATGCCCGGTCGCGTGTGGTCGATCCAGATGTAGGCAACGGGCACGAGCAGGTAGCCGGCGTACACCAGGATGCTCTGGTCGGTGAAGAACACCGGCCCGATGAAGGGGATCTGGGACACGACCGGCAGGGTCACGGTCGGCAGGAGCGCGCCGGTCTGCGCGGTCGCCAAACCTTCGCCCAGGACCAGGGCGATGCCGGTGCCCACGAATGTGAGTGCCAGACCAGACACGATCTGATCGGCCTGGAAATGGATGCACACGATGGCGTGCAGCAGGGCGAGGGCCATGCCAGCAGCCATCGCGAGGGCCAGGCCAAGCCATGGGTTGCCGGTCTCCAGGCTGATCTTGAAGCCAGCCAGGGCGCCCACGAACATCATCCCCTCGATGCCCAGGTTGATGATCCCGGCACGCTCCGTGAAGATCTCGCCGACTGCCGCGAACAGCAGGATGGTGCCGCTCGCGACGCCCGCCGCAAGGATGATCTCGAAGTTCACCGACGAACCAGCAGCACGCGATTGCGCACCAGGATGTCGCTGCAGATGACGCAGAACAGGACGATGCCCTGGATCATGGCCGGGATACCCGCCGGCTGGATCTGCCGACCGGCGAGGATCAGGGCACCGAACAGGATCGACGCGATGACCACGCCGAACGGGTTGAAGCGGGCGAGGTAGGCGATGATCACGCCCGTGAACCCGTAGCCTGCCGAGATGCCGTCCTGCAGCCGGTGGACGCTGCCGGTGACCTCGGACATACCCGCGAGGCCGGCCAGCCCGCCCGACATGAGCATCACCAGGATGATGTTGCGACCGATGTTGATGCCCGCATACCGCGCCGCACGCGGGTTGTCGCCGATGAGCCTGATCTCATAGCCCTTGCGAGTGCGCTGGAGCAGGAACCAGACCAGGAACGCGCAGGCCAGCCCGAAGAGGAATCCCAGGTGGGTGGTCAGTCCACCAAGATCGGGGATGGCGTCCGCGAAGTCGGTCAGGCGCGGCAGCCATGCGCCGCGAGGGAAGCGGGCAGACTGCTGGAAGCCGCCCTCGCTCCAGGGTCCGAAGACCCAGAACCGCACCCACAGGATGGCGATGTAGTTGAGCATCAGGGTCGTGATGATCTCGTTCACATTGAAGCGCGCCTTGAGCCAGCCCGCCACGCCACCCCACACGGCTCCGGCTGCGACACCCGCCACGAGCATGGCCGGGATGAGCACGAACGGCGAGCTGTCAGGCGGCAGCAGCGGCACCAGGACGACGGCCGAGGCACCCCACGCGCCCATGAACAGCTGACCTTCGGCGCCGATATTCCAGAGACGCATCCGGAATGCCAGGGCGCAGGCGAGGCCCGTGAAGATGAGGGGCGTCGCCTTGACCAGGGTGTCCGAGAGGACACCGACATTGCCGAATGACGATTGCAGGATGTGGCGGCCGATGTTGAGGGGATCACCACCCACGGCCACGATCAGCAGGCCCGAGATGACCAGTGCCACGGCCACGGCTCCGATGGTCGTTGCGATCGGCAACCATCGGGGAGTGACGAGACGCCGTTCCGTGCGCAGCGACCAGGGGATGAGCGGGCGCCGTGCTGTCGTGGTCATGCTGGCCCACGGCTCGCGAGCGGCGATCCAGCAGCGCTCCCGGCATCAGGTCCGTGTCTGCCTTCCGGCGCAGGGTCGTCGGACGTGGGACTGCTACCGGTCATCAGCAACCCGAGGGTCCGGATGTCGGCGCTGGCGGCATCCAGGATGCCTGCGATGTGGCCGTCGTAGATGACCGCGACCCGGTCCGCGAGCGCCAGGATCTCATCCAGATCCTCGCTGATGAGCAGGACCGCCGCGCCCGCCGTACGTCGTTCGAGCAGCAACCGGTGCACCGTCTCCACGGCACCTACGTCGAGACCCCGTGAGGGCTGGGCAGCGACGATGATGCTGGGCATCGTGGACACCTCCCGGGCGAAGATGAGCCGCTGGAGATTGCCTCCGGACAGCAGCCGGGCCTGGGTGTCGATGGTGGGGGCAGCCACCTCGTACTGGTGCTTGAGCGCCTCGGCCTGATCCCGCGCGATGGTGCCGTTCACCATCCAGCCGTGGGCGATGGGGGCCCGTCGATAGCTCTTCATCATCAGGTTGTCGACGAGCGACAGGTCAGGTGCGCTGCCCATGCCAAGGCGGTCCTCGGGGATATGGGCCACACCTGCGTCGATGGCCCGCAGCGGTGGGAGGCCGGCCAGCTCCTCTCCGTGTACCAGCACATGGCCCGTGCAGCCGCGCAGCCCGGTGATCACCTCGGCCAGCTCCGACTGGCCATTGCCGGCGACACCCGCAAGCCCGACGATCTCGCCCGCTCTTACCTGCAGGTTCACGTCGCGGAGCGCGGGCAGACCGCGCTCATCGAGGGCGTCCACGCTCTGGAGGTCCAGGACCACCGGGCCCGGTGTCGACGGCGTGCGATCGATGACCTCGAGCACATCCCTGCCGACCATCAGGCGGGCGAGCTCCGGGCGCGTGCGGCCGGCGGCGGGGATCGCCCTGGCCGTGACCTTCCCCTTGCGCAGGATGGTGATCCGGTCCGCGATGGCCAGGACCTCGTCCAGCTTGTGGCTGATGAACACGATGGACTCGCCCCGCGCGGTCATGTCACGGAGGGTGCGGAACAGCTCCTCCGCCTCCTGTGGCGCCAGTACGGCGGTGGGCTCGTCCATGATGAGCACGCGGCATCCCCGGTAGAGCATCTTCACGATCTCGACCCGCTGCTGCTCCCCGACCGACAGGTCCCACACCTTGGCCATCGGGTCGACACGCAGCCCGGATCGCTCGGCCAACTCGGCGATCCGCTGGGCGTAGTACGGCAGATGGAGGCGGAAGCGGGGCTCATGCAAACCCAGCAGGACGTTCTCGGTCACGGTCAGCGACGGCACCAGGGTGAAATGCTGGTGGATCATGCCCAGGCCGACGTCGATCGCGTCGCGCGGTGAGCGGATGCTGGCCGGGACCCCCTGGACCAGGATGCTGCCCTCGTCGGCGGTGTACAGCCCCGTCAGGATGTTCATGAGCGTGCTCTTGCCCGCGCCGTTCTCGCCCAGCAGGGCATGGACCTCGCCCCGCCGCAGCTCGAAATCTACGTGGTCGTTGGCGATGAGCCCAGGGAAGCGCTTGACGATATCCCGCATCTCGACCGCGAGCCCGGACTCGCGGTCGGCAGCCGGGTGACTCGGCTCCGTCATCGGCAGACCTCGGCTGGTTCCACCATCGGCATCATGCCGGAACGACAAAGCTCCCCGGGTGCCGCCGGGCCCCCGGGGAGCGCCGTCAGTGCGTGCTAGTTGGTCGGGATGGTCCCGTTGATGCCCTCGACGAGCCACTGCATCCCGGTCAGGTCGGCCTGGGTCAGCGGCACGCCTGCGGCGACCACTTCCTTGCCGGTGTTGTCGTTGATGGGACCAGCGAACACGTCGAACCGGTCGAACTCACCGGCGAGCATCTTGGCGAGGGTGTCCTGGACCTTCGCGACATCCTCGGCCGGCAGGTCGGCGATGCCCGGCTGCGGCGTCTCACCAGCCATGAACCCGTAGAGGCCCATCGACTGCGAGTCCGCATCGAAGTAGTCGTCGCCGCCCTTGTAGGTGCCGGATCGGACCGCCTCGGCGATCCGGGCGTATTCAGGCCCCCAGATCCAGTACGGGGCCGTGAGGCACGAGTCCAGGGTGCAGGAGCTGGGATGGTCGTAGGTCACGGCCCACTTGCTCTTCTCCTGGGCGACCGTCGCGTTGGCTGGAGTGTCGGCACCCGTGAACACGACCTGGGCTCCGCCGTCGAACAGCGAAGCAGCGCCGTCGCTCTCGATGGCAGGATCGTGCCAGGTGTTGATCCAGCGGATGTCCATGGTGCATTCAGGGCAGGTCTGCTTGGCACCCAGCATGATCGCGTTGCCCAGCCGGACCTCCTCCGGGATGGGGAACGTGGCCATGTAGCCCAGCTTGGGGTTGCCGTCGAGCTTCGCGCGGGAGCCTGCCAGCATCCCCGCCAGGTACTTGAAGTCCTCCATGGCGCCCATCAGATTGCCGAAGTTGCCGCCGTTGGACTTGTAGCCCGTGAGGATCAGGAATGTCTGGTCGGGGAACTCGTCGGCGAGGGTCTCCATCGGATCCTGGTAGCCGAATGAGGTGCCGATGATGAGGTCGAACCCGGCACGCGCAAGGCTGCGGAACACTGGCTCGGAGTCCGCCTCCGGAACCAACTCCACATACGCGACATTCGTGTTGGGCACGTTCGCGCACACGTACTCCAGACCCTCGTAGTGGGCCTGGCTCCAGCCGGCGTCGTTGTGGGGCCCGATGAGCACCATCGCGACGTTGAACTTGCCCTCGACGACCTCCGGGATGTTGACGCTGTCGCCGGCCGAGCTGCTGGCGCAGCCGGCGCCTGCGGTCGCCGCTGGGGCGCTGGGCGATTGCGCCGCCGCACTCATGGCGGAGCCCGTCACGACGATGGCGCCAACCGCGGTCAGTGACGCGAGCCTCGCCCATCTGCTATGGATCATGCCTGCTGCTCCTCCTCTGGGGCCGGTCCTGGGACTCCCATGCTCGCCTCACTCCTCGGCACGGCACGGAAGTGCGTACCCTACTCCCCGGACCAGTCCATGGGTAGGTGGCGACGGCATACCGCCGGGTATCGACTCGGTTGCAGCTGGGGCCGCCCAACGCGGGCAGCGCTGAGGCTATCGGGGTCGGCGGACGTACTTGACCGTGAGCGCCGTGGACGCGGCCGGCCAGGCCCACCAGGAGAGCACCGATGTCGCGTCACTGCGCGTGACGGATGCGACGTCGTATCCCTCATGGTCGAGTCCCAGGGCGTCCTCCTCGAACGCCCGTGCTGCCTTGCGCCGATCGCGGTCCTCGTACGTCCGGACGATGACCGGTGGATGCGTCGACTGCATCTCGACCTCCGATCCGCGACCCCGTGTGGCGAAGCCGCATCACGACCAGTATCGTCCTCGACGCAACTGGCAGGTGGTGGCCGCAGCCCGTGACCAGGAGACGACCAGATCGACGCGGACCCGGCCTGGCTCAGACCTCGTCGATGGCGTGGACCACGGTCTCGATGCGCGACATGCGATCGGCCACGCCGACGGTGAACGTCTCGGTCGACTCGTCGTCATATGCCGTGAACTCCATCAGGTGAGGCCACCGATCGAGCGCCGAGGAGTCCCGGCCGGTGGCGATGGCGACCGGTTCCGCCTCCCAATCCCGCACGACCAGTCGCAGATATCGACCGATCTCGGTCAACTCTTGCCGGAGGTCATCGGTCGTGGCCCCGAAGACCGGACGTCGCACCTGCCGTACGGCCATCTCGAAGGCCAACTGCATCTCACTGAGGGTGGCCATCTGGGTCCGGAAGCCCACGACCTCGACGGCATCGAGCGGCACGCTCGACGCCGTCACGAAGCCGAGCGTCCGTAACAGACGCCTGGCGGCCTTGACTTGGCGGTACGACTCGTCCAGGCGGTCGAGGAATGCGAGGCGGTGCTGCCGAAGACGCAGTCGTTCCTCGCGGACGGCGTCGCGGTCCCGCACCACCGCCGCCACGACACCACCCGCGACCGCCAGGGAGACGAGGTACATCGTGCTCTTGGCGATCTCCACCCAGATATCGCCCTGACGGGTCGGCGCCATCAATGCCGCGATGAGGACCACCGCGACGCCCACGACGAGGATGCAGGCAACGATGATGAAGACCCGGTCCTCGCGCCGGGAGAGCGCACGGCGTGCCCTCGTTGATGCGTGGTCCTCGGTCATCGATCCATCCTCCACTCGGCGGTCCGGCTCCGTGCTTGCGCCATGGTCATCATGCCCAATGCACCGGTCGCTCATATGACCGCCGCGCCACGGCGCTCGATATGGTCGTCACCGCGGTCGCCCGATCCCGCGGCTGGGCGCCGCAGACCATGTCGTTGACGGAACCCCGGGTTAATCCCGATAATGGGGGTCAGGATTGACCGGACATCCGCTGCCGTGATGGTGACGGGCGTGCGTTCGACCCACGAGACCCTCTCCGCATGTCGCCACCTCGGCCATGCGCCCCGGGCCCGGCACCGGCCAGGAGGACCCATGACCGACACCCGCCAGCTCGTCCAGGACCGGCGCTCCGAGTATGCGTTCCACGACGACCTCATCTATCTCCACGAGGCCAAGCGCGGCCTGACGCGCAACACGGTGGAGGAGATCAGCGCCATCAAGCACGAGCCTGATTGGATGCTCCAATACCGACTGCGGTCCTACGAGCACTTCCTGAAGCGCTCGATGCCCACGTGGACCGATGGCCTCGACCGCATCGACTTCGACAAGATCGTCTACTACCGCAAGCCTTCGGAGCGTGAGGAGAAGTCCTGGGAGGACGTCCCGGACCAGATCAAGGACACCTTCGAGCGGCTGGGCATCCCCGAGGCCGAGCGCAAGTTCCTCTCGGGCGTCGGCGCCCAGTACGACTCCGAGGTCGTCTATCACTCGGTCAAGGAGGAGCTGACCAAGCTCGGTGTCGTGTTCATGGGCACGGATCAGGCGCTCATCGAGTTCCCGGACATCTTCCGCAAGTACTTCGGCACCGTGGTGCCCGCTGAGGACAACAAATTCAGCGCCCTCAACGGCGCGGTCTGGTCCGGCGGCTCGTTCGTCTACGTGCCCAAGGGCGTCGACGTGCCCCTGCCGCTCCAGGCGTACTTCCGCATCAACGGCGAGAACACCGGTCAGTTCGAGCGGACGCTCATCGTGGTCGACGAGGGTGCCAGCGTCCACTACATCGAGGGTTGCACGGCGCCCATCTACGCCACCGAGTCCCTCCACGTCGCGGTGGTGGAGGTCGTGGCGCTTGCGAGATCCAAGGTCCGCTATACCACCATCCAGAACTGGTCGAACGACGTCTACAACCTCGTGACAAAACGCGCCCATGCGTACGAGGACTCGACGGTCGAGTGGATCGACGCGAATACGGGCTCCCGCAAGACCGTCAAGTACCCTTCGATCTACCTCCGCGGCCGGGGCGCGAGCGCGGACATCATCTCGGTCGCGGTCGCGGGCAAGGGTCAGCACCAGGACACGGGGGCCAAGGCCATCCACCTCGCGCCCGATACGCGCAGCCGCATCGTCAGCAAGTCCGTGTCCAAGGACGGCGGCCGGGCGAGCTACCGCGGTCACGTCAAGGTCGCCCCAGGCGCCACGAACGCGGTCGCCAGCGTCCGCTGCGATGCCCTCATGCTCGACGACCAGAGCCGGAGCGACACCTATCCGTACATCGACATCCAGGAAGACGACACCACGCTCAGCCACGAGGCGACCGTCGGTCGCATCTCCCAGGACCAGGTGTTCTACCTCATGAGCCGTGGCCTGACCGAGAACGAGGCCCAGAACCTCATCGTCCAGGGGTTCCTGGAGGTGTTCACGAAGGAGCTGCCGATGGAATACGCCATCGAGTTCAACCGCCTCGTGAAGCTGGAGATGGAGGGGTCGCTCGGGTGAGCGTCCCGACACTATCCCTGGGGTTCGTGTCCGACGAGGATGCGCGAGCGGCCTCCGCTGGTGCCCGTGAGCCTGCCTGGCTGCTCGGCGAGCGGCTCGAGGCCGTCCACCGTGTGGCGACCCTCCCGGCGGAGAACAATCAATTGTTCACGCCATATCTCGATCTCCGGTCCGCGCGCTTCGAGACCATGAAGGTCGCTGGCGCGCCCCGGGGAATCGTCTCCGCCGGGCAGCTGCCAGATGGCGCCGCGGCGCTGGTGTCGATTGACGGCACCCGCGAGGCGGGCCGCGTCCTGGGTGCCGAGGCCCAGGCGGCCGGGATCATCATCGACACCCTCAGCAACGTGCTCCGGGACCACCCGGCGATCCTGGGCGATGCGGTCCGCGACGGCGCGACGTTGCCCGCTGATGACGCGTTCGCGCAGGTGCCGCGGGCCGTCTCGACCCTGGAGGTGGTCATCGCCATCCCCGCGGGGGTGCGTCTCACCGACCCCATCGTCCTCCGTTCCGGCGCGGGCGAGCCGGGCACTGGGACCATTGGTCGGACGTTCGTGGTGCTCGGAGCCGGGGCCAGTGTGCGCCTGCTCGAGGAGCAGCTCGGCGGGCCCCACGATCCGGTACCAGGCGACGCCAGCCAACGACTCTGGTGGAACACGCTGGAGCTGCTCCTCGGCGAGGGTGCCAGCCTCGAGATCGCGGGGCTCCAGGACTTCGACCAGGACACCATCGCCATCGTCAACCGTCACGCCACCCTGGGCGTCGGTGCCCGCCTCCAGTGGGCGCTGGCGTCCGTCGGGGCCCAGCTGCATCGCAGCCGCATCGATAACCTGCTCGTCGGCCGCGGCTCCTCGGTCCACCAGGTGGAGATCGGCTTCGGGGGTGGCAGCCAGCTGTTCGATCTCACCTCGTATACCCGGCACATCGGCGAGGACACGACCGGCGACCTGCTGAGCAAAGGCGTCTTCACGGACCGGGCGCGTGGCTACATCAAGGGCCTCATCGAGATCCGCCGGTCGGCCACCGGCACCGACAGCTACCTTGGCGAGTTCGGCATGCTGCTCGCCAAGCGGGCGCGATCGGTGACCATCCCGAGCCTGGAGATCGACCAGCCGAATGTGCGTCGGGCGGCACACTCGAGTTCCGTGGGTCCCATCGACGAGGCCCAGATCTTCTATCTCGAGAGTCGCGGGGTCGATCGCGAGACGGCCCGTCGGCTCATCGTTCTCGCGTTCCTGGAGCCGGTGGTGGCGCGCATCCCGCTCCCAGATGCGCAGGACCGCCTTCGGTCGCTCCTCGAGGCCAAGTGGCCCCGCCCGGTGGAGGCACCCCGCGCCGCCTGACCCTTCGAGCGATGTCGGCAGGTACTACCCTGTAGCGGTGCCGCACTGCCTGAGGCGTGCACATCACTGGAGGACGGTGCGATGGATCCCTGGTTGGAGGCGGCCGCGATCGGCCTGCTGGGCCTGTTGGTGGGGCTCGGTTTCGTGTTCTACGGGTTCCGGCTGTTCCTCATCCTGCTACCCATCTGGGGCTTCTTCGTCGGCTTCCTGTTCGGGGCCAACGCGACCACGGCGATCTTCGGTGACGGCTTCCTGGCCACGACCACCGGCTGGGTCATCGGTTTGGTCGTGGGCCTCGTGTTCGCGGTGCTTGCCTACCTCTACTACTGGTTCGCGGTCGTGTTCATCGGGGCTTCGGTCGGCTACGCCATCGGCCTGGGTGTGCTCGCGTGGCTGGGCAACGGCGGTGACAACCTGATGGGCCTCATCTTCGGCCTCGTCGGCGCGGTCATCGGCGGCGGCCTGATGATCGTCCTGCGGGTGCCCAAGTATCTCGTGATCGTGCTCACGGCTATCGGCGGTGCGCTGGCGTCGGTGACCGGTATCGCGCTCATCCTCAACCAGATCAAGCTCGATCAGCTCGACAACGGCCTGTTCGGTGGCTTCCAGTCCATCAAGGACATCGGCTGGTTGTGGGCGCTGGCGGCCATCGCCTTGGCCGTGGCCGGCATGGTCTACCAGAACCGGATGATCAAGGTGGACGAGGCGATCCTGATGGAGTCGTATCGCAATCCCGGGATGCCGCCCTCGACGACTGTCTAGCTGGTGGCGGGTGACGCGTCATCAGGGACCCGGCGCGTCACCGTCGCCACGGTCGACGAGGTGCCGGAGGGCACCATGCTCATGGTCCAGGTGGATGGCACCGACATCCTGCTCGTGCATCGTGACGGGCTGCACGCTCTCCAGGGCATCTGCTCCCACGAGTATTTCGAGCTCGATCGCGGCTTCCTGACCGGCGACTCCCTGACCTGTGCTCTGCACCTGTCGCGCTTCGACCTGATCACGGGCGAGGCGCTCGACCCGCCCGCGGAGCTACCCCTCGTGACCTGGCCGGTCGCTGTGGAAAGGGACTCGATCGTGCTCGAACTCCCGAACGGGCCGATCCGCGTCAACGAGTAGGCGGATCCGTCAGGGCGTCCCGAGCGCCAGCAGACCGCGGTCCATGACGCCGTGGGCTGTGCCCGGGGCCAGGTCGATGGGGAGGCCGGGTGAACGGTTCGGCGTTGGCCTCAGCGCGACAGCTCGACGCCCCGGCCGGCCGTCTCAGCGATACGCAGGACGGCATCGCCGAAGACCACGTCCGCGAGGCCGACACCAAGATGGACGACGACCACCAGACCACTCGGTGCGTCATCATCGAGATGGGCACCGACGATGCCGGCCGGGTCGGGATAGCCCGCGAAGACGGCACCAGTCCGATTGGCCTCGAACTGCCCAAGCTCATCGACGAGGAACAGCGCTGCCTCACGGGCCACGGACGCCGGCAGGCACATGTCGTAGTCGACCGTCACGATCAACCGGGCACGCTCGAACGCCTCGGCCGGTATCTGCTGCCGGTCAGGCCCGAACGAGACCATCGTGATGGCGACGTCCGCTTCGCCGACCGCGTCCATGGCCGAGGTTCGCGTGGTCACCTCGCGGAATGCACCGCGGGCACGACCGTTCGCCGCCAGCCGCGCGGCACGCTCGCCATCCAAGTCGTGGATGAGGATGCGACTTCCGGGCAGGACCACCTCGAGCATCGCCAGGTGACTGTCGCCTTGGACCCCGGCTCCGACGAGCGCCACTGACAATGGTTTGTCTGTGGCTCTCGATGCCCAGTGCGCCACAGCAACGCCCGAGACTGCCGCCGTGCGGCGGGCCGTGATGCCACCGGCGTCCAGGACCCCTCGGAGCGCACCTGTCTGCGCATCGCTGAGCAGCAGCGTCGCACCGATCGCCGGCTTGCCGATGTCTCGGTTCTCGGGGAAGCCGGTCACCCACTTGACGCCCATGAGGTCGTCGGCGCCGTCCGCAGCGGGCCCCCGAAGGCACGCCGGCATGGCATGTCCGAACGACGCCTCGGGCCGCGGATGCACCGCGATCTTTGGCGGCAGGTCGGCGTCGCGGACCAAGGCCCGCATCGTTCGCTCCGCTAGCTGGAGCTGCTCGGGCAAGGTGGGCATCGACGCGGCAACGTCGGCAGACGAAAGGTATCGGATCGGCCCAGAGGTCGATCATCGGCACAGGGTAGCGCCGGCCGCCGCGCAACCCATGCGCCGCCTGAGATCGGTCAGTCGAGCGGCGCGGGATCCGCTCTCGGTGATGAGGCGGGCGATGAGCTCCGCACCGAGGGCGTTCGCATGGGTGTGGTCATCCTGCAGGTATGTCACGCCGTCGCCGGTGCCATCGCCACCGTTGAAGGCTGGCAGGATGTCGCGGTACATCGCGGCGTGTGCTCGCGCGACCCGACAGATCATCGTGTCGAGGCTCGCGAGAGCGGAACGTCGTGGGCCGGCGCACCCCGACACCGTCGGCGATGTTAGCGTGCTGTGAGCCTTCCACCCCAGGTCGAAGGAGACTCGGTGCCACCACGGACCTCGTCCGACGCCGCCGGCTTCCGGGGCTGTCGGAAACGGATAGCATCCGGACCGGACGCCCGAGTCACCACCGGGGCGGCGACGCGTCGCTTCACCATGGATACGGCAGGGACTTCAGTGCTGCATACCGACCTCCCCACCCGAGACGAGATCGTGCACCTCTTGGGCGTGCGGGGCACCTGCGTGTCGATCTACGTGCCCACCACCCCGATCTCCTCCCAGTCGGATGCCTCGCGGATCGAGCTGAAGAACCTCGGTGCCACGGCGCTCGTCCGGCTTCGCGCGTCCGGGACCGACGCAAGGGACGTCGAAGCCATCGAGGCGGCGATCGACGACCTCGTTGATGACGCGTACTTCTGGGGCGTCCAGGCGAACAGCCTTGCGGTCTTCACGACACCCCGGGGGACGCGGACCTTCCGGCTCCCCAACCAGTTGCTCGCGAGCGTCGCTGTCGCCGACCGGTTCACCGTGAAGCCGATGCTGCGTGCCGTCACCTTTCCCCAGACGGCCTTCGTGCTGGCGCTGGCCCAGGGATCGGTGCGCCTCGTCGAGGTGTCGTCCGACCTGCCCACCGAGACGATCGTCGTCGAGGGCATGCCCACCGATGCGGCCAGCGCCGTGCGCCGCTCCTCTATCACCGACCGCTCGCCGAGCGGCCGGATCCAGGGGTCCGAAGGCCAGAAGGTACGGCTGACCCAGTACGCCCGCCAGATCGATGTCGCGATCCGGCCGGTGCTGGCGGGGTTGGACGTGCCACTCATCATCGCCGGGGCCGAGCCGCTGGCATCGATCTTCCGTGGCGTCTGCAGCTACCCCCACCTGACGACCGAGGTCATCGGTGGCAATCCCGAGGAGATGTCCGACCAGGCACTCGCGGCCGCGTCCCGATCCGTGCTCGATGCCATCTATGCGCAGCAGCTGGGCGCCATCCGCGACCTGCTCGAGACGCGACGACCCATGGGCCGGGCCACGACCGACATCGTCGACGCCGCGCGGGCCGCGACATTGGGTGCCGTCGATACCCTGCTGGTGGACATCGACCGGATGGTCCCCGGGGTGGTCGACGACGTGACCGGAGCGGTGCGCTTCGACGATGTCGCGGATGCTGGCGACCAGGGCGTCCTGGACGAGATCGCCCGACGGACATACCTCACCGGTGGCCGGGTCCTGGCCGTTCGGGACGAGGACATCCCGGACGCTGCGGCGCTGGCGGCGATCCTGCGTTATCCCGTCTGACCGGATCCGCCACGCGCTTCGGGTAGGTCGCGGAGCAGGTTGGTGCCGAGCGTGGCCTGACCGTGCAGGTCTTCGAGCGCGAGGCGCTGGTCCGTATGGGCATCGGCGGCCTACTCGGCGTCAACGCCGGCAGCGCTGAGCCACCCGTGATGGTCAAGGTGACCCACGCGCCGGCGGGCAGCCCGACCGGACGCCTGGCGCTCGTAGGCAAGGGCATCATGTACGACTCGGGCGGAGGAGGGTCGCGAGCAGGATGAAGCCCTGGATCCCGATGACGAGCGGCGTCGCCGACTCGCGGCCGAATGGATAGCTCCGGGACAGGCCGCGTACCGCGAGCCCGGAGGCGCGCAGCAGCAGCGCGGAGGTCGCGATCCCGATGACGGCGTGGACGCCGTCGGGCACGATCATCTGGGAGCCGGAGATGATCCCCCACGCCACACCGACGATGTCCAGGGCGGCGGTGGCGGCGATCGACCCACGGAGCCCTGTGTCCGCTCGATCTCCCGCGCTCGGAGTGCCACAGGTCGAGACTACCGGCGATGGGATGTCCATGTCGACCCCTCGCCACGTACCATGACGAGGTGAGCCATGAGACCCCGGATACTGCCGCATGACCGGCCCGGTGGCGGACGACATCGCCGAACGCCTTCGGACGGACCTGGGTGTCGCCGTAGGGGCCTGGGGCAACGGACCCGGTGACCGATACCCGGCGCACGCCCATGCCTTCGACAAGGTGCTCGTCACCGTCGAGGGTGCCATCACCTTCCTGTTGCCGATCCTGAACGAAGCCGTCGAGCTGCGCGTCGGTGACCGCCTTGATCTGCCCGCCGGCACGAGTCACGCGGCCACCGTGGGTGCGTCCGGCGTCCGCTGCCTTGAGGCGCATCTCCCGGCGGGGCGGTTGCCCAGCCATCCGCGACGTGTGGCAGGCTGGGCATTCGGCGTCCGCGATCCAGGGCCCACGTCCCTGATCGAAACCGTCGACGGCACCGGGACGTAGGCATACATGACGACGGATGTGGCCGGTGTCCCGGACACAGAGCTGATGGTGTCGCTGGTCCGAGGCGACCCGACGGCCCTGGCCGAGCTGTATGACCGCTACGCCGACGTCGTGTTTCGCGCCGCCTTCCGGCGCCTCGGGGATCGGCAATCGGCAGAAGAGGTCGTGCAGGACACCTGGCTCACACTCTGGGAACGCGCCGAGCTCTTCGACCCTGCCAGTGGGTCGCTCGTGGCGTGGCTGTCGACGATCGCGCGCAATCGCGCCGTCGACCGACTGCGCGCGCTCGGTCGTCGGCCAGGGGCGCTGCCGCTGAGTGCCGTCTTCCCGACCGATGCCGGTGATGACCGAGCGCTTGCGAGCAGTCAGCCGTTGATGAGCAGCGATTCGTCACAGGACCCACAGCTGCTGCTGGATGAGCTCGCCCTGCGGGACACGATGCTCCAGGCACTCGCAGCGATCCCCACGGATGAGCGGCTGGTCCTGGAGCTCGCCTACTACGGTGACCTGACCCAGCCGGAGATCGCAGAACGCCTCCGATGGCCACTCGGCACGGTCAAGACGCGTACCCGGCGTGCCCTGCTGCGGCTCCGGTCGCAGCTCACCGAGGCGCTGGGACCCCAGATCGCCCTCGGGCCCGTGGACAGCGCGACCCTCGAGACGCTGTCGGAGGCGACCGATGGACCACGCTGACGTCCTCGAGCGCATCGAAGCCTCGGTCGCTGCGCCCGGTGGTCTGACGACGCTGGTCGCCGACCCTTCGCCCGAGGCGGTCGCGGTCCGGGAGCACATCGGTGGCTGCGCGGCATGTAGCATCGAGTGGCGAGCGTGGTCGGTGATATCGCTCGGCCTCGCGGCCGCGGCCCCGGACACGCTGACGATGCGCCCGGCGGCCAGGGACGCGATCCTGGGTGCGGTCCTGGCCCGCCCTCGAGCCACCCTGAGCCCGGCCCCGGTCAGTGCCACCGGGCCGGTCGCCGTCCCCGCCGACCGGGCGGGGACCACGATCGATCCGGCCATGGACCACGCCCCCGAGCCGCGAGCGCTGCCTCCCCGAAGCGCGCCCCCCGCGGTGCCGAGTGGTGCGCTGGCCAACAAGCCCTCGGTCGTCCCCGGCGGGCGGTCGGGACGCACGGCGCGCGTGGCAGCCGCCACCGGTCGCGCCGCTCGACAAGACCCCCCAACGGGTCGCGGTCCGTGGTTCCGCTGGCTGGCCGTCGCTGCGGCTGCTGCGGTGCTGCTGTTCGTGGCAGGGGCGGCGTTCGGCCGGCCGCTCGGACTCGGTGGCGGTGAGCAACCGACACGCACGAGCGACCTGCCGCGTGTGATGACGGTCACGGCGGATGTCCTCGCTGGCAAGGGATACAGCCTGGCCCAGCTCGAGACGTCCGATGGGGGCCACGGCGGGTTCGTGGCGGTCTCACCTGGCTCGGGTGACCTGGTCGTCGTCTCGTCGGCACTCACGGCGCCTCCGGGGGGCATCCGGTACGTCTGCCTGCTCGACCGGAATGGTGAGCAGAGCCGGGTCGGTTACATGAAGTTCGATGGTTCGCTCGCCTACTGGGCGGGGCCTGTGAACGACCCAGTGGACATCGGTCTGACCGGGGACGAGTTCATCGTCCAGCTCGATCGTCCGGGCTCGGAGCCTGCACTCACCGGCACCTTCTGACTGCAGATCGGCAGGCCGGCCTGCGACGACCGCGTTCGCTACGTGGCGCCGGGCTCCGGGGCTGGCGGGGCTTGCTGCACACGGGACAGCGATGCGCCTCCGGATGACAGCAGATACTCGTGATGCAGGTCAAGGACCTCCACGGCCAGCGGTCGAGGGCAGATGCCGCCACGTGTCTCGATGGTGGCGCTGATCCAGGCCGCCTCCTCTTCGCGTTCGTCGGGATCCACGTCGTCCTCTGCGCGCGGTAGACGCACGAGCGCCAGCCACATGAGGGCCAGGCCTACGGCGAGGCCGACGAGGAGCAGCCACCAGGCGTAGCCATCGTTCATCCGGCGCAGGATATGCCGATCGCCCGTTCTGTGGCACCCTCCGCGGGTGCTGCCCGCGCTGATCTCGATCTTCCCGCCGACGGCGCTCCAGCTCGGGCCGCTGCCTATCGGCTTCTACGGTATCGGCTACGTCCTGGGCATCGCTGTGATGCTCTGGGTCAGCCAGGGCGAGGCGCGGTGGCGTGGTCTCGATCCATCCCTCGTGACGGGCGCGCTCGTCCCGGTCGCGATCGGCGCGCTCATCGGGGCCCGCCTCTACCACGTCATCGACCAATGGCTGTACTACCGCGATCACCTCGCCGCCATCGTGCTGCCTCCGTACAGCGGCCTGGGGCTCTACGGGGGCATCGCGGGTGCCATCGTGGGCATCGCCTGGCACTGTCGACGTCATCGGATCCCGCTCTGGCGAGCGCTCGATGTGGTGGTGCCCGGTACGTTCCTGGCACAGGCCATCGCGCGCTGGGGCAACTTCTTCAACCAGGAGCTCTACGGGCCCCCGACTACCCTGCCGTGGGGCATCACCATCGATTGCTCCCATCGTGTCCCGCAGTATCCGTGCGACAGTTACCCAGCATCGACGACCGGGTTCCATCCGCTCTTCCTGTACGAGGGCATCTGGGACCTGCTGGGCGCCGCGATCACCCTGTGGCTGTCCCATCGTCGGCTCGACCGGCTGCGCGATGGCGACCTGGCGAGCTTCTGGATGATCTGGTATGGCGCGGGTCGCCTGGCCCTCGAGTCGCTGCGGGAGGGCTGGGACTGGACGGTCATGGGCATCCCCACCGCGATGCTCATCGGTGCCGGGCTCGTGCTGCTGGGCACCCTGACCATCATCCGGCGCCACCACCAGTCCGCTCCACACGACACGCCTGGAGCAGCTGCAGCGGTCTGACGGCCGGCGGAGACGAACCGCGCGACTACTTCCGCGGGAAGAAGGCGATGAGCTGCACCGGGCCCGGGAACAGCGCGCCCTTGCCGTTGAGGACCAGGAAGTCGGTGAGGCCGTTGCGATCGTAATCGATGGGCGTCACGGACTCCGCCGAGCCGCCGGTCGTCCGTGGCAGGGCCATGGTTCGGAACCCCTTGCCATCGCCGCGGTTGAGGAGCAACAGGTCCGGCCGCTGCCGAGACCGGGAGCCCTGGACCACGTACAGGTCCTTGTCGTGGTCGCCGTCCACGTCACCGGCCGCCACCGCGACACCATCATCGAGCGGGCGCGTGTAACCCAGGATGTATCCGTGGTTCCGACGCAGGTGGACCCGCAGCTCGAAGGGCGTGACCTCCACGATGTCCGGCCTGCCGTCGCCATCCATGTCCGTGACGATGGCGTCCACCGCCTGTCGCTTGGCGATCCCGGAGGAGTTGGTCACGTCCACCAGATGACCCTTGACGTTGCGCAGGATGTGGATGCCATACGCACCCGGACGATCCATGGCGCGCTCGCACAGCACGATGTCGGTCCAGCCATCCCCGTCCAGGTCGGCGGCCCGCAGGCAGTCGGCTCCACCGGAGGCATCGAAGCCCGCCACCGACTGGCCGATGAAGCCCTTGCCGCCGGGGTTCGCGAGCACGCGGTCCAGCGACGGCAGGCCGTCGGTTCGCGCGGGGCGGTCGGCGAGGAACAGGTCGGCGAACTTGTCGTGGTCGAGGTCGAACAGTGCCGTCAGGCGACCCCGGCCGAACGGGTCGGTGGCGTGCAGCGCCATCGCCTGGTCGATGAACGTGCCATCCGGCTGCTGGATGTACAGCTCGTTGCCCTTGAAGCCGGCACCGTGGAAGGCGCCGTTGGCGCAGTAGAGGTCGGGCAGCTTGTCACCGTTGACATCGCCGCTCGTGCAGCCGTGCCGGTCTCGCTTGGGGATCGAGACCCCGGGAGCATCGATGAACGTGCCATGGTCATTGAGCGCCAGCCAGCCTGGATTCGAGTGGCGGCCGATGAACAGGTCCGGCCAGCCGTCAGCGTTGAAGTCAGCGCGTACCGCGCCATATGTGGCGGTGTCCCGCGCAAGGCCCGCCGCCTTGGTCATGTCGCGCACGATCACCGGTGGCGTGGGCGTCGGGCGTGGCTTCGGTGTCGGCTTGTGCTTCGGGCCGGCGCCCGGCCGGGGGCTCGACTCGACCGTTTGCAGAGGGCTCGGCTGGACGCTTGGCATGGGGCTCGGCTGGACGCTCGGCATGGGGCTCGGCATGGGGATCGCCTGGACGCTCGGCTCCGGGCTCGGCACCCCGGCCATGGGTCCGGGGACCCCGGGTGTCGGCGCGACCGCGACGCCGCCGGTGGTCGCCTGGGGCGCGGGACACAGGTTCACCGCGAGCGATCGGCCGCCGTTCGCGCCCACCACCCATGCGGTGCCGTCGGGTCGGGTCGCCAGGTCACGCAGCTCCGTGCCGCCGGGGAGGAGTGGCGTGTCCATGGTGTGCCATTCGCCATCCTGCAGACGGGCCGCCAGGCCGCGCCACGTGTCCGCTGCCGCATCCCAGCGCGTGCCGACGACGACGGGCTGGCCGTCCGACCCGATCTGCACGCCTCGCAGCAGCGCCACGCCGGATTGCACCCTGGGGAACGCCACCAGCCGCCACCGATGGCCGTCGAAGTGCTGCACGGTCGGCCGATAGACACCCCCGACGACGTGGTAGCCGACCGCCCATACGTCGTCCGCAGCGGCCATGGCCACCGAGGTGAGGGCGCCCTCGGAGCCGGACATCACCGGTGTCCCCCTGGTCCAGCGGCGGCCATCCCAGTGCGCAAGGTACGGACGAGGGGCGCCATGATCGGCGACCCAGCCCACGCCCCAGGCATCCGTGCCGCTGCGCGCATCGATGTCCATGAGCACACCGGTGGCGTCCTTCGCGATCGATGGGCTGGCCTCGCGCCACGCCGAACCGATGCGTCGAAGCGCCACCGGCCGCTGTCCGGACGCGCCCACCTTGTAGCCGACGGCCCATGTCACGGCATCGCTCAGGGCTCGCACGCTCAGCAGTGCGCCACCCCGACGGCCGAGGCTGCCGAGCGATGACACGACCCAGGCGCTGCCGCTCCAGCGCATCATCATGGGGTAGTAGAGGGACGACTTGGCGCGGTACCCGGCTGCCCAGAGCCGACCCGTCGGCGATCGATCGAGGCCGAACAGGGCCCGCTCCGCGCTCGATGCCTCGATGGGCATGTCCACCCAGTCCTGTCCATCCCAGCGGACCGCGAGCGGGTACCGGGGGTCCTCTGAGACCGTCGTGAGGCCGATGGCCCATGCGGTGCTGCCGCTGCTGACGACCGATGCGAGGATGGACCGCGCATAGCTGGTGTCTGCGTCGGTCCAGCCGACCGGGCAGGGTGGATCGGCGCCTGCGGCTGCGCCTGATTGTCGGACGCTCGCCGCTTCGAAGCTCGTAGCACCGTCCGTCGGGTGCGTCAGCGCGCCCGGCGGGAAGCCGGACATGAGCGCGACGAGCAGGCTGAAGACCGCACCAGCCCAGGCGAACAGGGGAGACATGGGCGGCCACGATACTCGGATCACGCCATCCGGACGTCCGGCGGGCCAGCCCGTCACGTGCCCCAGCGTGCCGGTAGGTGGGCCGCCTATACTCGATCGCACCGATGGACTATGTCGATTTCGATCCTGGGGCTGGTGGGTGAGACGCCCCTGGTGCGATTGTCGCGTGTGACCCGGGATCTCGGACCGGTCGAACGCCAGCCGCTCATCCTCGCCAAGCTCGAGATGCTCAACCCTGGCGGCTCGGTCAAGGACCGCATCGGGCTGCCCATGATCGAGGCTGCGGAGCGGGCCGGCCTGCTCAAGCCCGGTGGCACCATCATCGAGCCGACCAGCGGCAACACCGGCCATGGCCTGGTCATGGCCGCGGTCCTCAAGGGCTACCGCTGCATCTTCGTGATGGCGGACAAGCAATCGAAGGAGAAGCAGGACCTGCTGCGGGCGTACGGCGCTGAGGTCGTGCTCTGCCCCACGAACGTGTCCCCCGAGTCACCCGAGAGCTACTACTCCGTGGCGCGGCGCCTGACCCGGGATATCCCGGGCGCGTTCCAGCCCGATCAGTACCACAACCCCGAGAACCCGATCGCCCATGAGCGGACCACCGGGCCGGAGATCTGGCGCCAGACGGATGGTCATGTGACGCACGTGGTGGTCGCGGCCGGCACCGGCGGCACCATCAGCGGTGTGGCCCATCATCTCAAGACCCTGGACCCGCGCATCCAGATCATCGGGGCCGACCCCGAGGGCAGCGTCCTCTCCGGCGACACGGCCCGTCCCTATCTGACCGAGGGGGTCGGCGAGGACTTCCTCCCGGGCACTTTCGACCCGACGGCGGTCGATCGCTGGGTCCGGGTGTCCGACGCGGATGCCTTCGCGGCTGCGCGGCGTCTCACCCGGGAGGAGGGCATCCTGGCTGGTGAGTCCTGCGGCACCGCCTTGGTAGCCGCGATGACCGTCGGCCGTGAGCTCACCGTGAGCGAGGCTGGCCACGACGCGGTCGTCGTGGTGCTGCTGCCCGACGGAGGTCGGTCGTACATCTCCAAGCTGTATGACGACGAATGGATGCGCAAGAACGGCCTCGTTGGCAGCGGCACCGGCAGGGAGCGCGTTCGGGCGGTGCTCACCGATCGCCACCACGGCCCCGAGCTGCCACCGGTCGTCCTAGCCCGGACCACCGACCGTGTGGCCCACGCCATCGAGACCCTTCAGCGATGGGGCATCAGCCAGATGCCGGTGACCGAGCGCGATGACGACGCCATCGAGGGCATCGTCGGGTCCGTCGACGAGAAGGGTCTCCTGGAGCGGGTGTTCCGGGACCCCACCACTGTCGGGCGGACCGTCGGCGAGCTGATGGAGCGCCCACTGCCGACCATCGACATCGCGGCGTCTCTCGATGAAGCGTTCGATGCCCTGTCGAGCGGCGCGGACGCGCTCGTCGCGGTGCATGATGGGCGCCCTGCGGGCGTGGTCACCAAACTCGACCTGCTGGAGCACCTCGCCCACCTGGGTCGCCCTGGCAACTGACCCACATCCGGGCGACTTCGTGCCATCCAGTGGGTGGCGCGGCCCTAGTACCGTGGTGTAGCATCCTCCCAACGTCCACGGTCGCAACCGATTCGCAACCAATGCGACCGAGCCACAACCTATTCGCGGACTGCGAAAGCCGACTCCGACACCAGCTGGTGTCTCACGCGCGGCCGGTCCGGCGCTCAGGCACGACGCGGCCCGTCGCGCCTGCTGGAGGCCGCCGATGACCGCGACGCGTATCGCAGCTCCGCCCTCGCCGCTGACGGCGTTGGGCCGCACGCGACACAGCAATCTGTCCGTGCCGGAGCTCTACGAGCACGCGATCCGCGCGTCGGAAGGGCTCATGGCCCATGGTGGCCCGTTGCTGGTGCGCACCGGCAAGCACACCGGTCGGTCGCCCCAGGACAAGTATCTGGTCGATGCCGGCGATGCCCATGAAGGGGTCTGGTGGGGCGGCTTCAATCAGCCCATCACCGAAGAGCGTTACGAGGCACTGCGGCAGCGGATCATCGACCACCTCGCGACGCGGGACGTGTTCGTGCGCGACTGCCATGTCGGTGCCCATCCCAGGTGGCGGCGTTCGGTGCGGGCCTACACCGAGACAGCATGGGCGAGCATCTTCTGCAGCAACCTGTTCCGGATGCCGGCCGCCGACGAGCTGGCTGGATTCGTGCCGGACTTCACCATCGTCGACGCGCCCAGCTTCCGCGCCGACCCCGAGCGCGACGGCGTCCGCAGCGAGACGGTCATCCTCGTCCACCTTGGGCGCCAGGAGATCCTCATCGGCGGCACCGAGTACGCGGGCGAGATCAAGAAGGGTGCCTTCGGCATCCTCAACTATCGATTGCCTGACGAGGACGTGCTGCCGATGCACTCGTCCGTCAATGTCGGCGCCACCGGAGACGTCGCCATCTTCTTCGGCCTCTCCGGGACGGGCAAGACGACCCTCTCCGCGGACCCGCAGCGCACCCTCATCGGCGATGACGAGCATGGCTGGGGGCCCGACGGTGTCTTCAACTTCGAGGGTGGCTGCTATGCCAAGACGATCCGGCTGTCGCACATCTACGAGCCCGACATCTACTCCACGACCCGGCGCTTCGGGACCATCCTCGAGAACGTGGTCATCGATGCTGGGAGCCGCGAGCTGGACCTGGACTCGGAGGCGCTCACCGAGAACACGCGTGGCGCGTTTCCGCTCGGCTTCATCAGCAATAGCTCCCCGACCGGCCTTGCCGGCCACCCGTCGACCGTGATCTTCCTGACCGCGGATGCGTTCGGGGTGCTGCCGCCCATCTGCCGTCTCAGCCGGGACCAGTCGCTGTACCACTTCATCAGTGGTTACACCGCGAAGCTCGCCGGGACCGAGGTCGGTGTCAAGGAGCCGATCGCCACCTTCTCGACGTGCTTCGGAGCGCCATTCATGCCCCGCCATCCGGCGGTCTATGCGCAGATGCTGGGCGATCGACTCGACCGGCACGACGTGCCCGTTTGGATGGTCAACACCGGCTGGACCGGGGGCCCGTTCGGCGTGGGCGGGCGGGTGAACATCCAGCAGACCCGCGACATGGTGCGTGCGGCGCTCGATGGACGGCTCGCCGACGTGCCGACGGTCACCGATCCGGTGTTCGGGGTCGAGGTGCCGGTGCGCGTGCCGGGTGTCCCGACCGAGGTGCTGACGCCACGCGCCACCTGGGGGGACCCGGATGCCTACGATGCCCAGGCCCGGCGGCTGGCCCACATGTTCCGGGACAACTTCGAGCGCTTCGCCGACCGGGTCTCACCATCGGTCGCGGCTGCGGGGCCGCGGATCGGCTGAGAGCGTCCAGAGGCTGACCGAACCGCGCTGGATGGCGCTTGCGGCCGGCCCACCCGCGCGGCCCGGGGTCAGGTCGGCCGATGGCCGGTGTGGAGCGTGACGATACCGAGCGTCATCGGGTGCCACGAGACCCCGACCAGGCCAGCCTCTCGCATGATCGTCGCGATGCGTGTCGGGTCGGGATAGTCCTGGGTACTGGCCACCAGGTAGGAGTAGGCGGACTGCTGACCGGCAAGCCGGCCGATGATGGGTACGATCCGATCGAACCAGGCCTGTGCGACCCGTGCCATCAGGCTCTCAGGACGGGCGATCTCGAGGCACACGACCCGGCCACCGGGCCTCACGGCGCGGACCATCTCCGAGAATCCCTGGCGATAGTCGGCCAGGTTGCGCATGCCGAAGGCGATGGTCGCCGCGTCGAAGGTGCCGTCCGGGACCGGCAGCGCGAGCGCGTCCCCGGTCGTGAAGATGAGCCCGGCGCGATCCGAGTAGCGCCGTCGGGCGACGGCCAGCATCCCCTCCGCGAAGTCGATGCCCTCGACCTCGCCGCCGGGCTGCACCTGCTGCCACATCTCGAGCGCCACCTTGCCGGTGCCGGTCGCGATGTCCAGGGCCCGCATCCCGGGTGCCAGGGCGGCGGCGCGCACGGCACGATGCCGCCATCGGGGCTCCTGGAAGCCGCTGATGAACGTGTTCATGGGGTCATAGACCCCGCTGATCGTGTCGAACATGTCGCGGATGCGGTCGGGTTCGACGCGGTTGCCGGTCACGAGCGGCCTCCAGATGCGGGAGCGGATGGTGCGCCGCTGGGCGGAGCGGGCTGATCGATCGACCTCAAGGACGCGAGGATGACCGGCGCCACGACGCTCGGTTGGCTGATCGGCCCACCGTGGCCAAGGGTCGGGAAGATGTGTGTCTCGAGCCCGTGGACGCGTTCCCGGAGCCCTGCGGCGACCGCCGTGTAGGGTCCGCGGCTGCGTCCGCCGATGCCGATGCTGACGCGTGCCCGGACGTTCCCGAGCCCCGCTGGACGAAATCCCGTCAGCGCAGCATCGGCGACTGCGCCGCGACCCTCGCGCTCGAACTGGGCAAGGACGGTCGCCGGCAGTCGGCGGGTGATGCCTGGGCCATTGACGGTCTCGAGGAACGCGAGCGCCGCGGCACCGAGGCCGTCGTGGTGTGCGATGTCGGTGATGCGCTCCCCAAACACCGCCGGGTCCGGTGCGTCGTCGGGGAGGACGGGCAGATATGGAGGCTCGAACAGGAATGCGCTGGCGACCCGCTCCGGATGCCGAGCCGCGAGCTCCAGCCCGACACAGCCGCCATATGAGTGCCCCACCACGACGACCCGTTCGGCCGGCGCAAGCTTGTGCAGTACGGCGGTGATGTCGTCGATGTGGACCTGGACATCGATGGGTCCGAGTACATCCTCGGTGGGCATGACGCTGTCACCAGCGGAGCGGCGGTCGATAGCCAGCACCGTGTGGGCCTCGGACAGCTCGAGCGCCAGCGGATCGAGCTCACGCGCATTGGACAACGTGGCGTGCAGCAGCACCAGGACCGGGCCACGACCACGTCGGCGGACGTGGACCCGCGCGCCATCGGGCCGGTCGACGAACAGGTCGCTGACGACCGAGTCGAGCAGTCGCCCGACGTCGCGCCGGATGATCTTGCCCGACGCTGTCCGGGGGATGGCGCCCACCCGCACGACCGAGTGGGGCACCTTGTAGCCGGCAAGCTGCGCGCGACAGAACGACCGTACGTCGTCTGGGGCGACATCCGTGGCGCCAGGTCGCAGGACGATGGCGGCGATGGGCACGGCGCCCCAAATCGGGTCTGGGCAGCTGATCACGGCGGCGTCCTCGATGTCAGGATGCGACAGCAGCACGGCCTCCACTTCTCCGGGGGAGATGTTCTCGCCGCCCGAGATGATGAGCTCGTCCCGTCGGCCCGTGATGGTCAGTCGCCCCTCGGCGTCGAGCCTGCCCAGGTCGCCGGTCTGGAGCCAGCCGTCCTGGAGGACCGCTTCGGTCGCATCGGGGTCGCCGTCGTACCCTCGGAAGACGCACGGACCGGTCACGCTGATGCCGCCCGTGATGCCTGTCGGCGCCTCGGCCCCATCCTCCAGGAGGATGCGGATGCGTATGCCGGGGAGCGCCCGGCCAGAGCTGTCCGGGTGCTCGGCGCTCTCGGCCGCGGGCAGTGCCGTGACCCCCGACGCAGCCTCGGTCAAGCCGTAGGTGGTGACGACCGGCAGCCCGGCCGCGAGGGCTCGCCGGACCAGTGATGGCCCGAATGGCGCGCCGCCGAGGAGAACGGCCCGGAGGCGCGTCGCGACGACGGGTCCGACATCCAGCACACGGCTGAGCTGGGTCGGCACCAGCGAGATGTGGGTCACGTCGTCATTGGCAAGCGCGCCGTGGATCTCCGCAGCGTCGAAGCGCTCGTGGACCGCCATGCGAGCGCCAGCCACCACCGACCGCAACACCACGCCAAGACCCGCGACATGGGACAGCGGCAATGCCGCGAGCCAGTGGTCGTCCTCGCGGGCGCCCAGGGCCGAGTTCCACGATCGGGCGCTGGAGAGCAGGTTGTCGTGGGTCAGACACACTCCGCGTGGCGAACCGGTGGTGCCCGACGTGAACACCAGGGCGCCCATCGCCGCCTGGTCCAGGGGTGCCTCGAGAGGCACGTCCTCGAACTGGTCGACGAGCGCATCCGGTCCATCGAGCGCGATCAGGCGCAGCCCCGGGCGGATCGCCGCAAGCTCTCCGGCACGCGACGCGTGGGTGGCGTCATGCACCAGGCAGCTCACACCCGATCTCCCCAACAGGGGACCCAGCTCTTCGAGGGTCCACCGTCGGTTCAGGGGCACGAGCGTGGCGCCGGCCAGCCGGACCCCATGGATGGCCACCACGGCCACCCCCGTGTCGACCGAGAGCAGCGCGATCCGCTCGCCGGTGCGCGCACGGAGCCGCCGAGCGAGGTGGTTCGCATCAGCAAGGAGTTGGGCCCAGGACCAACTCCGCGAAGCGTCCGACAGGGCGACAGCATCCGGCCGCCTGCCTGCGATGGCGACCAGGGGATCGATCATGTGGGCACCTGCTCCTCGCCCAGGCCCGTCGCATCGAGGGTCACACCCAGACCTGCGCCACCGGGGACGGCCATCCTGCCCTCGACGACGGGCAAGCCTCCACCGATGAGGTCCGACTCCAGCAGCGCGGCCGTGCCCAGGCCGTGAGCCCGGTCACCGGACACGCTCGCCGCCACATGAAGCGCGACCGCGAGACCGATGCCCGAGTCATACAACGTCGACACGGTCACCGCGATGCCGACTGCTGCCGCGGCGCGAGCGATGCGCATGCTCGCGCGCGGACCCCCGACCCGCGAGGGTTTGACGACCAGCACGTCAGCAGCGCCCGTGTCCATCAGCGCGCGCGCCGCATCGACATCGGTGACCGACTCGTCCACAGCCAGTGGCATCGGGATCGCCGCCCGGACACGGGCGATCGCGTCGGCACCCAGCGATGCGGCGATGGGCTGCTCCACGTACTCCAGGTCCAGGTCGTCGAGCGAGCACAGCCACCCGACGGCGGCACGCTCCGACAGGTCGCCATTGAGGTCCAGCCGCAGGCTCACGCCCGGGCCGACGGCGTCCCGCACGGCCCGCAGCCCACTGTCGACCGACCTCCCCTGGGCGCCAACGGCACGCTTGATCTTGATGGTCCGGAAACCGCTAGCGACGATGGCCTGCGCGGCGACCGCGGCCCGGGCCGCGGTCGCCACGCCGACCGACATCAACCCGTTGACGCGCACGCTGCGCGCATCGCCGCCGAGGAGGTCTGCCACGCTCCGCCCCTGCGCCCGGCCGAGGACATCCAGCAGTGCCATATCGAGCGCGGCGGCGATGGTGCCGGCGTCCGACGCGTCCACGGTCGCAACGACGGTACCCACCAGTCGTCGTGACAGCCGTTGGAGGCTGCGCTCGATATCGGCGGGCAGGCGCGGACCGGCGACCTCGCCGACGCCCACGATCCCGTCTTCGGTCGTCAGGCGAACGAGGCCCACCTCCTGGGTCGTCAGCAGCTCGCCCGCGTAGCGCACCGGCTCCCGGAAGCGCAGCTGGACGCGGGTGAGCGTGAGGTCCGCGATCCGGGTCACGACGGACCCACGACGCGATACAGCGCGAGGCCCAGGGCGAACAGCGTCGCGAATACCAGCTGCAACCGGGCTGTGCCCTTGAGCACTGGATTGAGGCGTCGCGGGTCACCGTCCGCGAAGACGACCCGAAGCAGTGGCACGGCCATCGGGAGGCACAGCAGCGGCAGTAGCGCTGGGTATCGGGCGGAGCCTGTCAGCAGCATCGCCACCGGCACCAGGTACGCGATGACCATCATCGCGAGGTATTCCCAGCGGGCGAACCGCTCCCCGAACATGACTGCGAGGGTCCGCTTGCCGGCGCGCGTGTCAGGGCCGATGTCCCGCAGGTTGTTGACCACCAGGATCGCGGTCACGAGCAGGCCGACAGGGATCGAAGCCCCGAACCCGAGCGTGCTCCAGGTGCCCGTCTGCAGGTATGCCGTGCCGGCGACCGCCACGACACCGAAGAAGCAGAAGACGGCGACCTCACCCAGGCCCCGATAGCCATAGGGGAACGGGCCACCTGTGTACGCGACCGCAGCCACGATGGCGAGCGCGCCCAGCACCAGCATCACCGGTCCACCGATGGCCACCAGCAGCAGGCCACAGCACGCCGCGAGCAGCAGCACGACGGCCGTGCCGATGGCCAGCTCCCGTTCTGAGAGCAGGCCGCTCGCCGCGGCCCGGGTCGGCCCGACCCGGTCGGTCGAGTCCGCCCCCGACCGGTGATCGAACAGGTCGTTGGAAAGGTTGGCCGCGATCTGGAGCAGCAGGGCGACGGCCACGCAGGCGACGGCCGCGATCACGTCGAACGCGCCCTGGGCCAAACCCACGCCCAATCCCACGAGCACCGGACCCAGTGCGGCGGGCAAGGTCTGGGGCCGACTGGCCAACAGCCAGACGTGCACCTTGGAGTTCGGCAGGGTCGCGGTCATCCGACGGTAGGCTCAGGGACGGCGCGGGAAGCGTGAGAAGTCGGGCTTCCGCTTCTCCAGGAACGCGCGACTGCCCTCATGGGCCTCGTCGGTCGTGTAGTAGAGCATCGTGGCATCACCCGCCAGCTCCTGGAGCCCGGCGAGGCCATCGACATCGGCATTGAACGCACGCTTCAGGAACCGGATCGCGGTCGGGCTCTTCTCCAGGATCTCGTCGGCCCAGCGGATACCCTCCGCTTCCAGCTCGGCGAGCGGCACCACCGCGTTCACGAGGCCCATCTCGAGCGCCTGCCTCGCATCGTACTGTCGGCAGAGGTACCAGATCTCGCGCGCTTTCTTGTGACCCACGATGCGCGCCAGCATCGTCGCGCCGTATCCCGCATCGAACGACCCGACCCGGGGCCCGGTCTGGCCGAAGACCGCGTTCTCGGACGCGATCGAGAGATCGCAGATGACGTGCAACACGTGGCCGCCACCGATGGCATAGCCATTGACGAGAGCGATGACCGGGATGGGCAGTGACCGGATGAGCCGCTGCAGGTCAAGGACGTTGAGGCGCGCCACGCCGTCGGCGTCCTGATAGCCGCCGCGGACCTTGACGCTCTGATCGCCGCCCGAACAGAACGCCACGTCGCCAGCCCCGGTGAGCAGCGCGACGCCGATCGAAGGGTCATCGCGGACGTGCCGGAAGGCATCGAGCATGTCGGTCACGGTCTGGGGCCGGAACGCATTGCGGACACGCTGCCGGTCGATGGTGACGCGGGCGATACCGGTGCCCGAGTGCTCGTAGCGGATGTCCTGATAGTCGCGAACTCTGGTCCAGGTGACGGACATGGCGTGCCTCATGCGCTGCTGGCTGGGACGGATCGGGGGATGGGGACGGCCAGGAAGTCCTCGACGAGCTGCCGGAATCGCTCGGGGGTCTCGACATGGGGGGTATGACCTGCCCCGTCGACGTTCACGTGGGTCGCTCCGGGGATCGCGGCCGCTACCTCGGCGGCACGTTCCGCACCACCCGGGTCAAGTCGACCCGAGATGACGAGCGTCGGGGTGCCGATGGTCAGCAGCCGGTCCTGCATCGGGCGCATCACGCCCTGACCCGCCCCGAGCAGGCTAGCGGCAAGCCCGGCCGGCCGGTTCACCAGTCGCTGCTCGACGACACGATCACGGACCGTGGCGGGCAGGGCGCGCTGGCTGGCGAAGATGGGTTGTGCCGCCCAGTCGCGCACGAAGCCAGCCTGGTCACCGCGACCGAGCTGCTCCACCCATAGACCGTCCGCCGTCACTCGATCGGCTCTGGCGTGGGCATCCCTGATGCCGGCCGATGGCGACTCGAGGATGAGCCGCTGGACGGCTCTGGGGGCGTCGATGGCCAGGCGGAGCGCGACGCGGGCACCGAATGAGTATCCCAGGACGTCCGCGGGCGCCGCCCCCATTCGCTCAAGGAGCGTGACGATGTCGGCGGCCTGGCGTTCGACTGCGTGGCGCTCCGGTGCAGGCGAGTCGGACGCGCCGTGGCCCAGCAGGTCGATGGCGATGCGCCGATGGTCGGACGCCATGCCCGCCTGCCAGATCGTCCAGTCATGGCCACTGCCCGTGAAGCCATGCAGCAGCAACAGGGGTGCGCCCTCACCCGACCCGGACACCGCGTAGGCCACCCCGTCATCGAGCACCATGCGACTCAACCGACGGCCTCCGCGGCGGCGGCCGCCACGCGATGATGCAGCTCCACGTTCCGCCCCCGGTCGGTGCGCAGGCGCAGCACCCGCACGCCGGGGCGGCGCATCGAGCGCTCGATGACGTCACCGATGCTGCCGGGCTCCAGGTCCGCCACCTCCGCCCCCAGGATCCGGGCGACGGCGAGGACATCGATGCCATGCGGCGTTCCGAACAGCTCCTCGAAGTGCTCGGGCAAGCCGATGTCCGGACGCTCGGCGGTGCCCTGGGGCAGGAACGAGAAGATGCCGCCCCCGTCGTTGTCGAGGACCACGATGGTCGCCGAGAGACCGTGGAGGCGCGCTGCGACGAGGGCGTTGAGGTCATGCACGAACGCCACATCGCCGACGACCAGCAGCACGGGGCCGGCCATGGCGGCGGCCGCGCCCAGCGCCGACGACACGACCCCGTCGATGCCGTTGGCACCCCGGTTGGCGAGGCAGCGGACGGGGGTCGCACCGGGAGCCAGGTAGCCGTCGAGGTCACGCACCGGCATGGAGCTGCTGACGATCACGATCGCGTGGTCGGGCAGGTGGCCCTCGAGCGCGGCGACCACCCCAGGCTCGAACGGCTCGTCGATGCTGGCCAGCACCCGCCGGATCGCGTCATCCGCACGATCGCCCGCGGACAGCCACGTGTCCAGCCAGTCAGCGCTGACCTGCATGGCGCCGATCGAGTCTGCGAGCGCGTCAGCGAAGGCGCCGGGATCCGCGTGGATGAGGGTGCCGCCGAGGAGCGTCGGCTCGTTCCAGCCACCGTCATCCACGAACAGCTGATCTGCTGCCGATGTATCCAGGAATGCCAGGGTCGCGACGGACGTCGGCGTGCCCCCGAAGCGGATGACGACGTCGGGTGCGTGTGCCGCGCAGAAGCTCGCGGACCGGAGCAGTGAGTCGCCACGCACCACCAGATGGGACCGGTCGTGTGGCCCGAGTCGCAGGTTGGCCAGGCCGTCGGCCACGATGGGCGCCCTCAGCACGGCTGCCAGGTGTGCGATCGCGGATGGCGTGCCGACCTCGTCCAGCGGCCCGACGATGATGAGCGGACGTCGGGCCTGGGCGACCCGATCGCCGATAGCCACCAGGTCGGTAGGGGACGGCAGACGCCTGGCCGCGATGAGCCTTGGCCGGATCGTTGCCAGCTGCAATGGATCGGGCGCCAGCGGACCGTCAGGCAGCAGCGACGCCCGGAACGGCAGGTTCAGGTGCACGGGGCCCGCGGGGGTCTCAAGGGCCGTGGCGACCGCGCGGCCGACGACGTCGCGCACCAGCGCCTCTGCCTCAGGGCCCAGCTCCGGCACCGGCAGCTCCGCATACCACTTCGGTGAGCGGCCATAGAGGTGTGCCTGATCGATGGTCTGTGCGGCTCCCCGATCGCGCAGCTCGGGCGGCCGGTCGGCGGTCAGGACGACGAGCGGCACGCGGCCATGCGCTGCCTCCACGACCGCAGGCGCGAAGTTCACGACCGCGGTTCCGGATGTACCCAGAAGGGCAACGGGCCGGCGGCTCGCCTTGGCCAGGCCGAGTGCCAGGAACCCGGCCGCACGCTCGTCAAGGTGGGTGAGGAACCGGATCCCGGGATGCGCACGGAGCGCAAGTGCCAGGGGCATCGAGCGCGAACCCGGGCACACCACCGCGTCCCTGACGCCACCGGCGACCAGCGCCTCGACGAACGCCCGCAGGGAGGCCGCGGGCGTGACGTAGCCCGTCATCGCCCGAGCTGCCCGAGCGCTGATGCGAGGCTCTGGAGCTTCATGTCCGACTCCACCCATTCCCGGTCGGGTTCCGAGTCGCCGACGATGCCGCAGCCCACGAAGAGGCTCGCTCGGGCGCCCTCGACCACCCCGGACCGGATCGCGACCACGAATTCGCCATCACCGTGGGCGTCGAGCCAGCCGACCGGACCGGCGTACCAGCCACGATCGAGCTGCTCCTGCTCCTCGAGCAGCTCGAGGGCTGCGGCGCGCGGCCAGCCACCCACCGCCGGGGTGGGATGGAGCCGGTCGACCAGATCCAGGATCCCCCTGTCATCTCGTAGCACGCCTGAGACGTCGCTGGCGAGATGCTGGAGTGTCGGCAGACGGACGATATGGGGCGTCCGGTCGACGTCCATCCTGGACGCGAGTGGTGCGAGTGTCTCGCGCAGCATCTCGACCACCACCGCATGCTCCTCGCGATCCTTCTCGGAGGCCAACAGCTCCTCTGACAGACGCGCGTCGGCCCCTGGGTCGACGTCGCGGCCCGTGGTACCCGCGAGGGCGATCGTCCGGAACGTGTGACCATGCGCCTCGACCAGCCGCTCCGGTGATGCACCCAGGAACGTCCGTGCGCCACGCGTGAACGCGAACACGGTGACGGGGGTCGTGGCTGCACCCACGGCCGACGGTCCACCCGCCGAAGCGCCGGCGGACGTCGCGGCCAGCCGGTTCAGCACCACAGCGACGTCGACGGGCGCGGAGGCTTCGACGTCCACCCGGCGGGCGAGGACGACCTTGTCGATGCGGCCACGGCCAACGGCACCCGACGAACGGGCCACCGACGAGGACCACTCCGCACGATCTGGTCGGCCACCCAGATCGCGCAGCACCCGAGCACTCGCCTCACGTCGGACGTCCCCATCTCCCGACATCCCCGTGAGCATCCGTTCCACAAGCCGCATCACCGACGCGACGGATGCCGTCACATCTGCTGCCGCCTCGACCACCACGGTCGCGGTCAGGATCGTCTCGTCATCGATGCGGTGGACGAGGACGGCTGGGACGTCCAGCCGACCATGCTCGAAGCCTGTCCAGCACGGATCGGTCGAGGCATCGTCGGCGAACGTGGCGCCACCGACCAGGATCGGCCCGGCACCAGGTCGCCCCGCTGCTGGACCACCGTTCTGGGCGCCCACGAGTAATGCCGTCCACGCCGCCGCCGCACCACGGAAGCGACCCGACCCGGTGAGGTCGATGGACGCAGCCGTGCCAACCCCGATGAACGACCGTCCGCTCGCTGGTTGGAGCCAGAACGCGACGTCCTCGCCGGTCGCCCTCGAAGCGTCGAAGCGTGCGAGCGCATCCACCGCCGGGATCCGGACCGACGCGGACACGAGCGCCGGACCCGGAGTGCTGGCCGCTGCCAGCATCTCCAGCAGCGCGTCACGGAGGGCCGACCAGACGTGCGCGGCCAACGGAGCGAGAGCTTCCACCTCTGGTGACGGGATGGTGGCAGTCATCGTGATCCAGCCGTGACGGCCAGGGTCGCGATGCGATCCTCCGGCACCCCGACGCTCCGCAGCAGCAGCATCCGCAGCGTCGGGAAGGCATCCTCGAGCGGCCCAGGATGGTCGGCGACCAGCCAGCGAACGACCAACTCGTGGATCGCCCCGAACCAGACCGCACCCGCGACCCGGGTATCGATCGATGGCATCGCACCGTCCGCAACGGCGCCATCAAGATACGAGGCGATGAGACCGGTGAACCGGTCGTGGAGGCGCAACGTCTCGACCCGGAACATGGCCCCGGAGCCGAGACCGTCGATGAGCAGCAGCCGCGCCATCGAGCGGTGCCCCGAGAAGATGCCCAGGGTGGCTGCGATGGCGGCGCTGGCGCGTGCGATGGGCTCCGTCTCCGCATCGACCACACGCACGACCTTGGCGATCAGCCGGTCCGCGGTGGAGTCCAGCAGCTCCACGAAGATGGATTCCTTGGTCGGGAAATGGAAGTAGATGCCGCCCTTGGAGGTGTCCGCCTCGCGGGCGATATCGTCGACCGCGGCCTCGCGATAACCAGCGCGGCTGAAGACATGGAACGCTGCGTCCAGGATGCGCTCCCGCCGCTTACGGGTCCGCTCGTCGTTCGGGGTGCGCGCCTTGCCGTCCATGCCTCATCGTCCTCCGACCAGCGCGGACATCGACCGCGCTGAGGCCATAAACCGACCGACCAGTCGGTCGGCTCGGGACGATGGTAACAGATCGGCCCGTCCCTGCGACCGAACGGCCCCATATCGGGCGCGTAGGATGGACCTGGCCACACACGCCACACGAGGAAGTGGGCAATGACTGATACCACGGGGTCGCCGGAGCCCACACAGGCCCCGGCTCCCAGTCCCGCACCGCCACAGCCCGACAAGGCGTCAGCGCTCGCCGCAAGCGCGGTGGACAAAGGTGCTCCATGGAAACGGGGAACGGCCTGGTGGGTCGTGCTTGCCGAGGGCATCGTGGGCCTGGTCCTCGGGGTGTTGCTGCTGCTCACGGATATGGGCACCAACCTCGCCCTGGAGCTGCTCGGCCTGCTGCTCCTCGTGACCTCGTTGCTGACCGTGTACCAGCTGTTCCGCGGCCAGATCGCTCCCGCTCGCGTCGCACTCGTCTCGTTCCGGTCCGGTGCCGGCGTGACGACCGGCACCCTCGTGCTCATCGGCGCCCTCGCCATCGGCGCAAGTGATCCAGTCACGAGGGCCCTGGCGGTCGTCCTCGGCGTGGGGCTCGTCGATCTTCGGCCTTGTCGGCCTGGTGTCCGGCATCCTGCAACGACAGGCCGGTCAGGGCCTGCCAGTCGCTGCGCTCATCATCGCTGGGGGATGCGTGCTCGTCGGCCTGCTCCTGACGGTCAACGGGATCGCGGGCTACGACGAGGTGAAAGGCACCTTCCGGTTGCTGGGTCTGCTGCTGATCATCGCGGGCGTTGCCCTCTGTGGATACGGCTACATGCTCCGCTCCAGCCAGAAGACGGACCCGACGGGGTAGCGGTCGATCGGCACCAGCTCCGGGATCCGTGCCACGTGGCTTGGGTACCCGCCCTATCCTGTGCGCTGCCATGAGGTCCACGCACGGCGAACCAACCCAGGTTCGTTGACCTCGATCGAAGAGGGAGTCAGATGCAGCAGATAGACACGCGCAAGATCGCCGCGGAAGCAGTCGGGACCTTCGTCTTCTTCCTCGTCGGCTTGATGGCGGTGCTCTCGAGCAAGGCGTTCAACAACGCCGGATACCCGGCGTCGCCGAACCCGCTTCAGGATCTCCTGGTCATCGCCCTCGGCTTTGGCTTCGGTCTCTTCGCCGCCATCTTCATCGCTGGCCACGTGTCAGGCGGGCACTACAATCCCGCCGTGACCATCGCCGCGGTCGCCGACAAGCGCCTGGACCCGGTCAACGGGGTGGGCTACATCGTGGCCCAGGTCGTCGCCGGCGTCGCCGCGGCACTCGTCGTTGCCGCGATCTTCGGCCAGTCCGCGGTGGCGGGCACCGAGACCCATCCCGGTGGGGGTGTCACCGACATCCAGGCGCTCATCATCGAGACCGTATTCACGGCCATCTTCCTGGCGGTCATCCTGACGGTCACGAAGAAGGCACCGAACCACGCGGCATTTGCCATCCCCCTGACGCTGGTCGTCATCCACCTCGCTATCGTGCCGTTCACGGGCTCGTCGGTGAACCCCGCCCGCTCGCTCGCATCAGCGATCGTCGGTGGTGACCTGACCGGCATCTGGATCTACATCATCGGCCCCATCCTCGGGGGCCTCATCGGCTGGGGCGTGTTCAGGTTCCTGACGCCGGAGACGGACGCCGCCTGACCATCAGGCGAGGGTGGCACCCGCCGCCCGCGCGTCCAGCGCGTACCGTTCGAGGGCCTCATCCGAGGTGGCCGAGGCGCGGACGAGCTCCATCACCCGCGAGACACCCAGCTCGCGATACCTGGCCAGCTCGTCGACCCGTTGCTGACCGGCCGTCATGGGCGTCACTCTCGGGCCCTCGGTCGCGCGTCCCCACCAGAGGTGGACGCTGATGCGCAGCGTGGCCGGATCGCGGTCGATCTCCTCGCAGCGCGACCGGATGATGGGCAGGGCCGTCTCGAGCTCGGACGGGGACATCCCGTCGAGGTTCAGCTCGTCGGCGAACCTCGCCGCCAGTCGCCAGGTGACGTCGGGCCCATTACCGCCGACCATGATGGGTACCCGCGGTTGCTGGAGTGGCTTGGGGACATTGATCGCGTCATGCGCCGAAGCGTACGTGCCGTCGAACGACGCGTGCACATCACGACCGGGCTCGAGCATCCGGGAGATGACCTCGAGGTGGTCGCGCAGCATCGCGAGTCGTTCCCTGGTCTCGGGGAAGCCATAGCCGTACCCGATCCACTCGTCCCGCTTCCAGCCCGCTCCGATGCCCAGCTCCATCCGGCCACCGCTGATGACATCCATGGTCGCGATCATCTTGGCCGTTAGCGCCGGGTTCCGGAAGGCGGTGCAGATGACGATGTGCCCGATGCGGACGCGGCTGGTCAGGGCGGCGAGCGCCGCGAGGCTGGTGAACGACTCGAACGTGATCTCATTGGTCGGCCGGGGCACGGTGTGGAAGTGGTCGAACAGCCAGATCGACTCGAACCCCAGCCGCTCGGCCTGCTGCGCCACGGCCACCGTCCGGGCCCACGCGCGTCCCGGGTCAAAGCCGTCGTACTCACCCGTCCAGCCCTGGGGCACGATCATGCCTACCTGCATCTCAGCTCCTCTCCCGAGAACGGCCATCGCGCCGAATACTGCTCAGTGGCGATGGCGAGCGACCGCGAGCCCGTCTCATGCGCCGTCGATCGCCTGGAGGATGTCCGTGACCAGGTCGTCGGGATCCTCGATGCCGACCGAGAGCCGGACCAGCGACCGGGGCACCTCGAGGGCCGAGCCCTGCACGGCACCGTGGGTCATGCCGTGGGGCACCTCGATGAGTGACTCGACGCCGCCGAGCGACTCGGCGAGTCGGAAGATCGTGGTCGCCTCGCAGATACGCGCGGCACGCTCCTCGGCCGTGCGACCCTCGAGCGCCGCCGGCTGGAACGAGATCATGCCTCCCGCGTAGCGCATCTGTCGCTGCGCCAGGGACGCCTGGGGGTGCGTGTGGGGACCGTCCGTCAGGCCCGGGTACCGGAGCAGGGCGATGTCGGGCCTGATGGCGAGCGCCTGGGCCACGTGCAGGGCGTTGCTCGAGTGTCGAGCGATGCGCAGCTCCAGGGTACGCATGCCGCGCAGCACCAGGAAGCAGTCGAACGGACCGGGCACGGCGCCGACGGCGTTCTGGAGGAACTTCAACCGGCTGAACAGGTCCTCGCGTGACGTCGCCAGGACGCCGTTGATGGTGTCGGAGTGTCCCGACAGGTACTTGGTGGCGCTGTGATAGACGATGTCTGCCCCCAGCCGCAGCGGTTGCTGGGAGAGTGGCGACGCAAAGGTATTGTCGACGACCACGATGGGCGCCTCGCCGCGCGCGCCGATATACGTCTGGGTACAGGCGCTGACGATGGCGATGTCAACGAGCTTCAACAATGGATTGCTGGGTGACTCCAGCCAGACCATCCGGGTGTCCGGCGTGAGCCGTCGGGCCAGGGTGCCGGAGGAATCCGCGCTCAGATCGACCCAAACGGCATCGATGCCCAGCTCCCGCAGCACGCGTTCGAAGAGGCGGTAGGTGCCGCCGTAGACGTCGTCGCTGATGAGCACCCGCTCGCCTGGACGGACCAGACCCGCGATGGCAGCTGCGGTCGCCGAGCCGCTCGCGAATGCCAGGCCATGCTCGCCACCCTCCAGGACGGCGACCGCCTTCTCGAGTCGTTGCCGGGTGGGATTGCCGGTCCGGGCATACTCCCAGCCGCCCGTGGGCCGGCCAACGCCTTCCTGCGCGAACGTGCTCGTCTGATAGATGGGCGGGGCGACCGCGCCCGTGGCCGCATCCGGCTCCTGTCCGGCGTGGACGGTGAGGGTGCCGGGTCGCCAGTCGGGGCTCGGGTGACTGCTCATGGTGCGGATGGTACGCGGCGGAGCGACTGGGCCATCGACGCCTCGACTCACTCGGCCTGGACGTCGTGACGGACACCAGGGCCAGGTGACCACCGCACACCGATAGAATATCGCCCGACCGGCCCGTTGCGGCCGCAACGTCCCGGAACAGGAGCCCAGCCCCTCATGTCCCACCCGCTTGTCACCGTCATCGGCGCCGGCAATGTCGGCGCGACCACCGCGCAACGGATCGCCGAGGCAGGGTTGGCGGACGTCGTGCTCGTTGACATCGTCGAGGGTCTGCCGCAGGGCAAGGCGCTCGACCTCGCCGAGGCGGCCCCCGTGCTTGGTCACGACTGCGCGGTCCGGGGCACCAATGACTACGCCGACACCGCTGGCTCGGACGTCATCGTGGTCACCTCCGGGCTCGCCCGGCAACCGGGGATGAGTCGCGATGACCTGCTGGCCAGGAACGCGGGCATCGTGCGCGCGGTGGTCTCGCGGGCGGCCGCAGCCTCGCCCGACGCGATCATCATCGTGGTCACGAACCCACTCGACGCGATGTGCCACGTGGCGCTCGAGGCGTCGGGCTTCCCAGCGCAGCGCGTCATCGGCATGGCTGGCGTGCTCGACTCGGCCCGCTTCCGGAGCTTCATCGCAGCGGAGCTGGGCGTCTCGGTCACCAACACCCACGCATTCGTGCTCGGCGGCCACGGGGATACGATGGTGCCGTTGCCACGCTACTCCACGGTCGGCGGAGTGCCCATCACGGAGCTGCTATCCCCGGAACGCATCGAGGCGCTGGTCGACCGGACCCGCAGTGGCGGCGCGGAGGTCGTGGCGCTGCTCAAGACGGGGAGCGCGTTCTATGCTCCGGCGGCGTCGGTGTACCAGATGGTCGATGCCATCCTCAACGACCGCAAGATGATCCTGCCCTGTGCGGCGTATCTCGACGGACCCTTCGGTGTCGACGGGCTGTACGTGGGTGTCCCGGTCCGTCTCGGCAGGCAAGGTATCGAGGAGACCATCAGCATCGACCTGACGGCCGAGGAGCAGACCGCGTTCGATGCCTCCGCGGCGGCCGTCCGGGGGCTCGTGGCGCGGATGGCGGAGCTCGCAGCAGAGGCGGCCAGCGGGAGCACCGCCGGCTGATACCCGATGCCTGTCATCACCATCTCCCGACAGTTCGCCGCGGCCGGTGGTCCTATCGGCAAGGCGCTGGCGCGCCGCTTCGGTGCGGAGTTCCTCGATCGGGAGATCGTGGCCCAGGTTGCGGCCCGTGCGGGCTTGAGCGAGGCGGAGGCCGAGGGCTATGACGAGCGGCTGCCGGGGGTCTGGCAGCGCATCGTGACCGCCCTCGCGTTGGGCGGTCCGGACCCATCGCTGCCACCCCTGCCAGCGGAGATGATGCCCGCGACCGCGGTCCACGAGCGGTTGGCCCAGCTGACGCGCGCGGTCATCGAGGAGGCCGCGGCTCGGGGTAACGCGGTCATCATGGGCCGGGGTGGCGCATACATCGTGCCCAGCGGCCCGGGGGTGCTGCATGTGCAGCTCCATGCACCGCTCGAGGCTCGCATCCGGTATCTCCTCACACGGGTCGAGGAGATACCCGTCGATACCCGCCCCGACGAGGAGTCGCTGCGCGAGCTGTGCCGCACCTTCGATGGACGGCGCGCCGGGTACATCAAGCGCATGTTCGGCAAGGAGTGGCTCGACCCGGAGAGCTACGACCTCTCCGTCGATACCGGCTCCATGGGCGTGGCGGTGGCCGTTGACCTCATCGAGCTCGCGGCGCGCCGACACGACCCGGCCGGATTCCGGCCGATCGGCCTCGCCGATCCGGTCCCGTGATGATGCCAAACCCTTCAAGCACACCCAGGGCGTGGAGCGCACTGGACGCCAGGGGATGAGGGTCCCTGAGGCATGACAAGCCCGCTCGGGGCTTCAGGCAGCAAACGGCTGCCAGCCGGCCTGCGCGTGTTCCGACATCGCAATTTCCGACTGTTCTACTTCGGGCAGCTGATCTCGCTCGCCGGCACCTGGATGCAGGCGGTCGCCCAGGACTGGCTGGTGCTCCAGCTCACCAACGACCCGGTGGCGCTGGGCGTAGTCGCCGCGGCGCAATTCGTGCCGGTCATGGTCCTCGGCCTCTTCGGCGGTCTGGCGGCCGACGCGCTGCCCAAGCGGGCGTCCCTGATCTGCACCCAGGTGGCCTCTCTCAGCCTTTCGCTGGTGCTCGGCCTGCTGGTGCTCCTGGGCCATGTCCAGGTCTGGCAGGTGATGGCCATGGCGTTCCTGTTGGGCATCGTCAACGCCTTTGACATGCCCATCCGCCAATCGTTCGTGGTGGAGATGGTCGGTCGTTCCGACGTCGCGTCCGCAGTCGCCCTCAACAGCGCGGCCTTCAACGCGGCACGTATCGTCGGGCCAGCGATCGCGGGCGTGCTCATCGGCATCATCGGCATCGCGCCCGTCTTCCTGCTCAACGCGGCGAGCTACCTGCTGCCCATCGTGGGCTATCTGCGAATGAACGTAGGGGAGCTCCTGCCCGCCGTGCGAACCCGTCTGGAACGGTCCGTGGGCGCGGTCCTGGATTCGCTCGTGGAGGGGCTGCGCTACGTCCGCGCCACCCCGGCCATCCTCATCTGCATCGTCATGATCGGGGTGGTTTCTGCGGTGGCCCTGAACTTCCCGGTGCTGGGACCGCTCGTTGCGCGGGACGTGCTGGGCGGCGGCGCGGAGACGTATGGCTTCCTCATGGCAGCGGCCGGCGTCGGCTCTCTCATCAGCGCCCTCTCGCTCGCCTTTGGCGGCCGCGTCAACCTCGGCCGGGTGTTCATCGGGGCTGGCCTGCTGGGCGTGGCCGTGGCCGGCGTGGGCCTCTCGTCGATGCTCCCGGTCAGCCTGCTGCTCATGGGCATCGTCGGCTGGTCCACGGTCGCCATGGGTGCGACGACGAACACCATCATCCAGCTGACCGTGCCCGACGACCTCCGCGGCCGGGTCATGAGCGTCTACACCACGGTGTTCGCGGGTACGACGCCCATCGGAAGCCTGCTGGCTGGCGGCCTCGCCAGCCGCCTGGGCGTCTCGGCGACCCTGCTCCTGGCCGGCCTGGTGACCGCCGGCGCGACCCTGATCGCGTCACTCTGGGCGGCTCGCCGTCGGCTTCCGCTCCGGACCGCGCCCGGCGTCCAGGCGCCAACGACCGGCAGTCCCCAAGCATGATCGCGGGCCTGGAGCTGTCGTTCGAGCCGCTCGTCTCCGTGGGTGGCGTTCTGATCCGCTGGGATGCGCTCGCGCTCGTGGGGGTGCTGCTGGTCGCCATCGGGGTCTGGGTGGTCCGGCTCCAGCGGTCCCTGGGCCCAGCGCTCCGCTTCGACGAGGTCTGCTTCGTGCTCCTCGGGGCCATCCCCGGCGCTGTGGTCGGGGGTCGAATCGTGCACGTCCTGGACTATTGGGACAGCTACCTGCTGCGACCGCTCACGATGCTCGACCTGGGACATGGCAGCTCCTCCCTCGTCGGCGCCGTGGTCGGCGGTGCGCTCAGTGCGGCCTATATCTGCCGCCTCCTGGGCGGGCGCGTCGGCGTCTGGGCGGACGCGGCAGCCGTGCCGCTGCTGCTCGCGGTCGGGCTCGGCAAACTCACCCTGCTGCTGGGAGGTAGCGGCCAGGGTGCAGCGACGAACGGCCCGCTGGGACTCTCGTTCACGGGGCGTGGACCGTGGCGCTCGATCGAACCCGCCACCGCGGCCTGGCCATCGCAGGCGCTCGAGGGTGGCTGGGCACTGCTGGGCATCCCCGTCGTGCTCATCGCGGAGACCGTGGTGCGAACCCATGGCAGGAGTGGCCGGGGCATCGCCCTGCTCGCCGCGATGGCCTGGTGGCTCGCCGGGCGGGTCGCGGTGGGGCTCACCTGGCGCGACGAGCGCCTGGTGGGCCCGATGGGCGCCGAGACCGCGGCGACCGCCGTGGTCCTCGTGGCGGTACTCCTGGGCCTCATCGCCGCATGGCGCTGGCCGGTCACGACGGACGTTGGCCACCAGACCGTACCAGAGGGTCCCGGTGTGAACGGTACCGGCGGCCCCTAGGCAGCGTCGTTCGGCGACGCAACCTAATGGCATGCCGCTGTCTCTTGTGATTCGTGGATGACCTTGCTCTTGCCGTGGCGCTCACGGCCGGGGACGAGGATGCATTCCGCACCCTCGTCGACCTCGAGACATCCAGTGTCTTCCGGACGTGCTACCGGATCCTGGGTCGGATCGAAGACGCCGAGGACGCCACGCAGGAGACATTCGTGCTCGCCCACCGATCATTGGCCAGTTACCGCGGCGACGGCCGTCCGGGTGCGTGGCTGGTCCGGATCGCCACTCGTCATTGCTGGCGACGTGCTGCCGCGACCCGGCGGCAGGTGGCTTTCACGACGCCCCTCGACGATGTCCTGACCGCCACCCTTCCCGGACCCGGTGACCCTGCTCGTGACGCCCTGGAAGCCGAGCGACGGGAAGGATTGCGGGCTGCGGTCGCGGCGCTCCCGGAGCCGTATCGCGAGGTGCTCACGATGCGCTTCTTCGGCGAGCTCTCGCTGGCCGACATCTGCATCGTCACGGACCGGCCGATGGGCACGGTCAAGGCACAGCTCCATCGCGGCCTCGAACGGTTGCGACGGACCGTCGACCGGAGCATGGCATGAGCGCCCCGCGTCGCCCTGAGCCCGTTGAGGAGCCGCGTGTCGAGCGCGACCCGACCATGGACGCCCTGCTGGAATATCTCGCGGGGACCGCCCTGGCGCCAGCACCCGATCTGGCGTCGCGCATCCAGGCGCGCATCGCGCAGGAGCCGGACCGGACCCCGACCAGCCGGTTCCTGCGGGCGCTCGTCCACCTGCGCCTCGCGACCGCACTGGGTGCCTTCCAGCAGCTCGTCCGCGTCGCCGGCGGCAAGGGCAGCTTCCCGGCGTTGATGCGTGCCCAGGCACTCGGCCTGGTGCTGGTCACCGCATTGAGCGCCGTGGCCTTGGGCGTCGGCGCCGCGGCATCGGTCCAGCGTGTCATCTTCGAACGTCACGGACCGGTGCCGACCGAGCCGGTGCCGAACCTGCCCTCACCCACCGAGGGACCGACGCCCTTGTCGAGCGCGAGCCCGCCACCCACCGACGATCCCCGGTCGCCGACCCCGACCCCGCCGGCTGAGCCGTTGCGCACGCAGCCCACGCCATCGCCCGACGCGACGCCGGGAGCGCAGGGTGATCGGGCGGGTCGGACCCAGAAGCCAGGCAGCGACACGGGCAGCGGCTCGGGCCCCACGGCCCGTCCGACGAAGACACCGAGGCCAGTGAGGACGCCGCGCCCTGAGCCCACCAGGACGCCCAGGCCAACGAGGACGCCGCATCCCACCGAGCGGCCAGAGCCGACCGATCGACCCGAGCCGACCGAGACACCCGAGCCTGGGGACGGCGGCGGCCACGGCGGTGAAGGCGGCGCACGCGAGACCGAGTCGCCCGACGGCTCGGTGTGGTCCAGTGCGGTCATCCTCGCCCGCCTGGTACGACCGTCATGGTCCATCCCCCCCGAACGTCCTGCGTAGCAGAGCAACCTCTCGGCGGGACCTCGTCTCTGGTCTGTATATCGGCCGGAGCGTGCCAGGCGGGCCCGGCGCCCCGGAATGGACTCATCAAGGCGCATCAGGGATGGAAGGGAACCAGCGGATGAACAGGGACAAGCTGAGACTCGGCAACATGCTTCGAGTCAGTGTCGTGGCCGGCGCGCTCGTGGGCGCGCTGCTCGTACCCGGCGCAGCGAGCGCGAGCGGGCTGCACCCGACCGTGCGCGACCACGACGGCGACGGCCTCACGAACACCTTCGAGAGGTACAAGAGCCACACCAACCCGTGGAGGGCCGACACCAACCACAACGGGGTGCGGGATGGCAAGGAGAACCCGGACCACGACGGCCTGACCAACCAGCAGGAGCAGACGGTCGGCACCAACCCGCTCAAGAGCGACACCAACCACAATGGTGTCAAGGATGGCCAGGAAGACGCTGACCACGACGGCCTTGACAACCACCACGAGTTCCAGGCTGGTACCAACCCGAAGGATCCCGACACGGACAACGATGGCATCAAGGATGGTGCGGATGGGGACGCCAACGGCGACGGCTACGACGACCAGTGCGAGATCGTGAACGGCAACGACTCCCCGCTCTGCGAGGACGATGGCTCGGAGCCCGGCGAGGACGCCAGCCAGGACTGAGCGCATGATCGACTGACCCACCTTGCTGGGGAAGGGCCGACGTCACCGGGTGTCCGGGGCGTCGGCCCTTTCGTCATGCGCGACCCCTTGACATCACTGCCGGTGACTGGCGCTCGGGTCGCTCGGGCGGCCTCGACGGGGTATCGTGGTCGACCACATGCACGTCGCGGCCGACGTGCCGCATCGCTCGAGGACACACACATGACGCAGCTTGCAGAGCACCCGGCAACCACCACGAGCAGCGGCGCCCGGGTCAGCCACTGGATCGGTGGCGCCACCGTCGCCGGCACGTCCGGCCGGTCGGGTGTCGTGTACGACCCGGCGACCGGGCAGGAGGCCCGTCGGGTCGACTTCGCCACGGCTTCCGAGGTGGCCGCGGCGGTGGCTGCGGCGAAGGCCGCATTCCCGGCCTGGCGCGCGACCTCCATCTCCAGGCGCACGGAGGATCCTGTTCCGCATCCGGAACCTCGTGGATGCCCGACGCACGGAGCTCGCGGCGCTGCTCACCGCCGAGCACGGCAAGGTGCCCTCGGACGCCCTTGGCGAGATCGCACGCGGCCTGGAGAACCTGGAGTTCGCGTGTGGCATCCCCCAGCTCATCAAGGGCTCGTACAGCGAGCAGGCATCGTCGGGCGTGGACGTCTATCAGATCCGGCAGCCATTGGGCGTCGTGGCCGGCATCACGCCCTTCAATTTCCCGGCCATGGTGCCCATGTGGATGTTCGCCAACGCCATCGCCTGTGGCAACACGTTCCTGCTCAAGCCGTCGGAGAAGGACCCCTCGGCATCGGTGTTCCTCGCGCAGCTGCTTCACGAGGCCGGCGTCCCGGCCGGGGTGTTCAACGTCATCCAGGGAGACAAGGTCGCCGTCGATGCGATCCTGGAGCACCCGGACGTCAAGGCGGTCTCGTTCGTGGGTTCCACGCCCATCGCCCGCTACATCTACGAGACCGGCACCCGCAACGGCAAGCGTGTCCAGGCGCTTGGCGGCGCCAAGAACCATATGGTGGTGCTGCCCGACGCGGACGTGGCGATGGCGGCTGACGCGGCCGTGTCGGCCGCCTACGGGTCCGCCGGCGAGCGGTGCATGGCCATCAGCGTAGTCGTGGCCGTGGGCGATGTGGCCGACCCGCTCGTGGACGCCATCAAGGAGCGATTGCCACGCATCAAGGTCGGGCCAGGCAGCGATCCGAGCGCCGAGATGGGTCCTCTCGTGACCCGTGAGCATCGCGATAAGGTCGCCTCATACCTCGAGTCGGGAGTGGCGCAGGGCGCGCTCGTCGTCGCCGACGGTCGAGACCATCCATTGTTCCGCGAGAGCGACGGCTTCTTCCTCGGTCTGTCGCTGCTCGACCGGGTGACCCCGACGATGGACTCGTATCGCAATGAGATCTTCGGACCGGTGCTCGAGGTCGTCCGCGTTGCCACCTACGCGGAGGCGGTCCAGTTGGTCAACGACAACCCCTACGGCAACGGCACGGCGATCTTCACCCGGGATGGTGGCGCTGCCAGGCAGTTCCAGTTCGAGGTAGAGGCCGGCATGGTGGGCATCAACGTGCCCATCCCGGTCCCGGTCGCGTACTACTCCTTCGGGGGCTGGAAGGGCTCGCTGTTCGGCGACCTGCACATGTACGGGCCCGAGGGCGTGCAGTTCTACACGCGCGGCAAGGTCGTGACCTCCCGCTGGCCCGACCCGGGCACCAGCAAGGTGGACCTGGGCTTCCCGCGGACCCGCTGATGGGCGGCGGGGGTCGTCCGTCGATGCGGCCCGCGATGATCACGCGAGCAGGATCGCGCGCAACTCCGTCTCGGTGAGTGCGACCGGATTGCTGCGCATCGAGCTCGTACTGACACCCGCCAGCACGCGGTCGACATCACTCGACCCCAGCCCCATCTGGCGCAGCGACGGTGCGCCCAGCTGCGCGGACCACATGCTGAGGAGGTCTATCAGGGCGCTCCGCGCCTGCGCATCCGGGGTCTCGTCGTCGAGGCCCGCCAGCAGACGACCGGCCACCGCATAGCGACCCAGGCCGACGCCGTCGGGGTCCCGGGTCGCCAGCGCCAGGATGTTCGTCCGGACGGTGATGCTCAGGATCGCACCGCACGCGGCGCCATGCGCGATCGGCAGCAGCGCGCCGATGGGCGCAGCCAGTCCGTGGACCGCCCCCAGGCCGGCATTGGCGAGGCAGATGCCCGAGAGCAGTGCCGCCCAGGCCATCCGCGCGCGGGCCGCCGGTGCGTCCGGCCCGAGCGGATCGGTGTGCCACGGCAGGAGCCCGTCCCGCGCGGCCCGAAACCCGTCGATCGCGAGCGCATCGGTCATCGGGCTGGCGCCGGTCGAGGTCCATGCCTCGAGCAGCTGGGTCAGCGCATCGAGTCCGTTGGCGGCGATGAGGGATGGTGGCGCTCCGGCCAGGAGATCCGGGTCCACGATGGCGTCGGCCGCGATGAGCCGATCGTCCCGGAACGAGCGCTTGAAGCCGAGCTCACCCCGCATCGTGACCACGGCGTTGCGTGTCGCCTCGCTGCCGGTCCCCGCGGTGGTCGGGACGGCGATGAACGGCATCGATGGACCCGGATATGGGACCCCACGACCCACACCCTCGAGATGGTCCATGATCGAGGTCCCACTGCGTACCAGCCCAGCGACGGCCTTGGCCGTATCGAGGACGCTGCCACCGCCGATGCCCATGACCACATCGACCTCCAGCGCGCGCGCCTCGGCAACATGTCGGTCGATGCTGTCCGGCCCTGGCTCGACACCGGTCCGGACGTGAGCCACGAGTGCCACGCCAGCGGCAGCGAGTTCGCTCTGGAGCTGGCTCAGACGTTGCCCTGGGAGCGAGCGCTCTCCGGTGACCAGCAGCAGCCGACTCCCGTGTCCGGCGACGATGCCCGCGAGCTCGGTCGCCACACCCGCGCCGAACCGGATCCGCGGCAGTCGCGCGACGGTGAACGCGGGACAGGTCGGCGCTCCGGTCGGCTCGGCCTTATGGAACGTCACGGTCCCGGCTGCTCCGACCAGACGCCAGTGGTGCCGCCACGCTCCTCATCGGGACGCTGGCCACAATGGCTGGTAGACATCGGCGTAGCGCGGCTCGGCCAACCAGTCGGTGACCGCGGCCACCCAGGCCTGGAAATGGGGTGTCTCCCGGTGAGCCAACGCGGCCTCGTCAGTGGCGTACCACTCATAGAGCAGAAAGCGCTCGGGGTCGTCCGCCGAGCGGAGGACGTCGAACCGGACGTTGCCGGGCTCGGCGATAGAGCCTTCATGGTTGCGCCGGGTCAGCTCGAGGAACGCCTCGATATGCTCGGGCTTGACGTGGATATGGACGAGTCGAACGGCCATGGCGCCTCCTGTGCGCCTGATCGTAGCTGGATGGGGCCTGGCTGACGCGATCGGGAATCACGCCGACGAGTTCCACCGGTTCGATCCCACGCCCGTCGAACCGGCACCGGGCGCGGGTTTCGTGCGCAGGCTCGAGACAGGAACGTCCGGGAGGTACACCGTCGCATCTCCCTGGCGCCGAAGCCAGGGATCAGGGCGTGGCGGAGGTCATCGGGGACGCCATCGGCGCGGGGCTGGGCAACGGCCCGGGAGTCGTGCCGGCCTCCGTGCCCGTGAACGTCTGGCGCATGCCGAGCATGAAATGCGGTAGGCCCTGGGGTGCCGCACTGGCACCCGGTGCCATGGACGGCGTATCGAAGGACGTCGTCCCCTGCGGCACAAAGCAGAGCGCGAAGTAGTCGCCAGGCTGGGCGATGACCAAACTGCCTTGGGCTGTCTGGCCCGGGAGCGCGAAGAGCGGTTCGGGCCCCCCGATGAAGGTGACGTACTGGTCTGCCTCGTCGCCCGGCAGCGCGAGCAGTTCGTCCCAGGTCTTGGTCACGCCGTCGTTCCGGCGCACCACGATGAGTTCGTGGACCTCTGTGCCTTGGTTGTCCAGGGTCAGGACCGTACCCACCGGGACCGTCGTCGGGAGGCCCTCGAAGTGGTAATCCTTGGCCACGACCGTGATCGCGGGCCCCGTGGGCACGGATGCCGCCGGCGCCACCGCGTGGGCGCTCGGCGACTGGGCTGTCACGGGCCCGGCCAGGGTCGCCGCCAGCATGGCGGCAGCAGGCAGCATGATCAGGGTTCGACGCTTGATCACGGGTACTCCTCGTGCACTGGGTGTCTGGCGAGCATCGCTCCGCGCCGCCCATCGACCCGCGGATACTACAGACCTCGCTGCGCGCGTGACGGTGCCGAAGCTGTCGCATGACGTGGGACATCCGTCGCATCGGCACGCGCATGCCCGGCCGCCGCGGCGAGCACGCCGGGCTCAGACCAGGTACCCGCGGGCGATGGCGCGCTTGAGGAAGCGGCCGTCACCCTTCGTGCCCGTGTATGCCCCGTCGTCGATGATGACCTTGCCTCGTGAGAGGACGATGTCCGAGCCGCCCGTCACGGTCCGGCCCTCGTAGCAGGAGTAGTCGACGTCCATGTGATGTGTCGAGGCGGAGATGGTATGGGTCCGCGCCGGGTCATACACCACGAGGTCCGCGTCCGCGCCCACCGCCACCACGCCCTTGCGCCCGGCCAGCCCGAACATGCGTGCCGGCGCCGCAGAGCAGATCTCGACCCAGCGTTCCTTGCTGATGCCACCCGATACGACGCCGCCATCGTGCATCAGGTCCATCCGGTCCTCGACTCCCGGCAGTCCATTCGGGATCTTCCGGAAATCACCCTGGCCCAGCTGCTTCTGGTCGTGGAAGTCGAATGGGCAGTGATCGGTCGAGATGACCTGGAGGTCGTCCCTGATGATGCCCTTCCAGAGCTCGACCTGGTGCTCCGCCGGGCGCAGCGGCGGCGAGCAGACATATTTGGCGCCCTCGAACCCATTGCCCATGTCCTCCAGGGAGAGGAAGAGGTATTGGGGGCAGGTCTCCGCGTACGCTCGTGCTCCCCGGTCGCGAGCCTGCCGCAACGCGTCGAGGGCATCCTGCGACGAGAGATGGACGATGTAGACCGGCACGTCGGCGGCCTCTGCCAGCCGGATGACGCGGTTGGTCGCCTCGCCTTCGAAGATCGGGTAGCGCACGACCCCGTGGTAGTAGGGATCGGTCTCTCCCGCGGCCACTGCCTGGGCCGCCACGACGTCGATGGCCATGCCGTTCTCGGCATGCATGAGGATCGTGCCGCCGTTGCGGCCAGTCTGCTGCATCGCCCGGAAGATGGCGCCGTCGTCGGAGTAGAAGACACCCGGATAGGCCGTGAACAGCTTGAAGTCTGTCACGCCCTCGCCGACGAGGATGTCCATCTCGGCCAGCGTCGAATCGTTGACGTCGCTCATGATCATGTGGAAGCCGTAATCGATGGCGCACTCGCCCTCGGCCTTGGCGTGCCAGGTGTCGAGCCCGTCACGCAACGACCGGCCGATCGACTGGACCGCGAAGTCGATGATCGTCGTCGTGCCGCCGAACGCAGCCGCCCGAGTGCCCGTCTCGAAGGTGTCCTTCGCGAACGTGCCGCCGAACGGCAGCTCCATGTGGGTGTGGACATCGATGCCACCAGGGATGACATATTTGCCACTGGCATCGAGCATTCGGTCGATCCCCTGCGTGGTCGCTGCCAGACCGGAACCGATGGCCGATATGGTCTCACCGTCGACCAGGACGTCGGCTTGTTGCGAACCGTCCGAGTTCACCACGGTGCCATTGACGATCAGCGTGCGCATCTGGATGGTTCCCTCCGTCGCGGGGTGCGGCGATCGATGAGGTCGGGCAGTCGCCGGCCGCACTCCATGCTACTGCCGTGCCTGGTCGACCGATGCCCTACAGGGCGGCGCTCGGGACGCCGCTCCGCCTCGACCGTCATGGGCCGGTTGCTGGTGACCACCATTCGGGGCCCTGGGTGGCAGCCGGGCACCACGCGACACCACCTCCAGGTCCGTGAAGCGACGTGCGACTGGTCTCGCGTCACGGCGATGCGATCGGCACGCCGTGAGGCATCCCGGGTGCCCGGACCATCGGTCGCACCACCGATCTGGTCGTCCTATGACTCTGGACGGCGCCCCGGGTGCGGGATACCATCGCCGTTCGCGCCGCCGCTGGCCTGTCAGCAACTTGAGCGCGCCGATGGGTGAAGTTCGCGATGACGGACCGACCGCCGGAGCACGGCACTCGACCCGATGCGATCGACGTGCCCTCCGGGGAGTCACTCGATGCGGTGGTGGGGGGAGCACGTCCGGGGGTCGGAGATGGATCGGTCCGGACAGCGGTTCCGCTCGTCACGCAGCCGCCCACGATACCTGGGCGGGTGCGCATCCCCCGGTCCCGGGGCCTGCCCATCGGGCGTCTTGATGCGACATTGGGTCTCGCCTGGGACCACCGACTGACGCTCGTCATCGCACCCGCGGGGGCCGGCAAGACGACCCTGCTCGGCCGCTTCGCGAGCGCGGCCCCGGGACCAGTGGCGTGGTACCGGGCGGATGGCTGGGATCGGGACCCCGTCCGCATGCTGCGGCACCTGGAGCAGGCGCTCGTAGCGGCGGTGCCCGTGCTGCGTGGCGGCTGGGAGACGATCGACGATGCCGTGACCGCCATCGAGGAGCGGCTCCCTGTCGAGACGCTGCTGGTCATCGATGACCTCCATACCCTCGAATCGACCGACGCGGAGCGGTGTCTGGAACGGTTCATCGAGCTGGTCCCGTCGGCGCTCACCATCGTTGCCGCCAGCCGGGTCTGGCCGGACATGAACCTGCCGCGCTTCAAGGTCGCTGGCGAGCTGCTGGAGATCGGCGTCGATGACCTGCGGTTCCGGTCCTGGGAGGTGGAGCAGCTGTACCGTGACTTCTACGGCCAGCCGCTGCCTCCGGAGGAACTCGCCGTGCTGACGCGCCGGACCGAGGGCTGGGCCGCCGGCCTGCAGCTGTTCCACCTCGCGACCCAGGGCAAACCGCCGAGCGATCGCCGGCGCCTGCTGGACCGCCTCGCACGCCCTGCCTCCCGTCTCACCGGTGAGTACCTCTCCCGGAATGTCATCGCGGACCTGCCCGATGCATTGCGTGCCTTCCTCGTCGGCACCAGCGTCATGGGCCGGCTCACCGGGCCCCTCTGCGATCGGATCCTGGGCCGGGACGACAGCGCAGCGGTCCTGCGCGACCTCGAGGCCCGCTGCCTGTTCACGCTGCCGCTCGCGGAACCTGGCGCATATCGCTATCACGAGCTGTTCCGATTGCACCTGCTGGGTGTCCTCGCCGACACGGTCGGCGAGCACGAGTCGCGGCGGCGTCACCAGCGAGCGGGTGAGCTGCTGCTCGAGGCTGGTGCGATCCCCGAGGCGCTGGACGCGCTCTGCCGCGCCGAGTCATGGACCGCGGTCGCCAACCTCCTTGGGCGGGACGGGTCGGCCCTGGCCGAGGGCGCCGCCGCGTGGATGTCCGCGGTACCACCCACGATGCTTCGCAACGATCCGTGGCTCATCCTGGCTCGCGCCCGGTCGCTCCGAGCGCAGGGGCACCTGCGCGCCGCCATCGAGGCGTACGCGGATGCTGAGGCCGCCTTTGGCGAGGCGGATGGCGCCACCACCGCGGGTGAGGAGCGGGCGCCGCTGGTGCCGTGGCTGGATCCCGATCCACCCAGGACGCTGCATTGGGCGACTGCGCCGCACCGTGCCGGCGGTCCATCGGCGATGCTCCGGGCGGCGACCATCCGAGACCCTGCCACGGTGGCGACCCATCTCGCCGACCGCGCCGAGCCCACGGAACGGCTGGTGGCAGGGCTTGGAGCCTTGCTGGCGGGGGACCCGGCGAGGGCCCAGGCGATCCTCTCCGCCCTGGCCGAGCTGCCCGATGCGCCCGGCCTCACCACGGTGGCGGCTCAACTGGGCACGGGTGTCGCGCGCGCGTTCCGGGGCGATCCAGGTGGTGCCTCCGACATCGAGGCTGGCATCGCGGCAGCCGAGGGCCTTGGCATCGACTGGCTGGAACGCATCGGCCGAGCATGCCTCACGCTGACTGGCACCGACGGTCGCGATGCGCGCCTGGTCGCGGACGCGGCGGCGGCATCCGCGGATGCCTGGGGCGCGGCGCTGACCGGGACGCTCGCGGGATGGGCGGCACAGGACCCGCAGGCACGACCGGAGCTGTTCACTGCCGCGGCCACGGGGTTCCGGCGCCTGGGGGCACCCGTGCTCGAAGCGTGGGCACGCGCGTTGCTCGCCCTCAGCCTCGGTCGCATCGACCATCCCGAGGCGGAGCAAGCCGCACTCGGCGCGGACGCACTCGCGCGTACGACCGGCGTGCTGCCGGCACGCGGCCTGGCCCAGCTCGCCCTGGCATGGGTCCGAGGCGAGCCATCCGGCGAGCTGGCCTCGTCGGCCCGTTCGACCCTCGCGGACGCTGGCCTGACGACACCAGCATGGGCAGATCTCCCGGGAGCTGAGCCCGATACGTCCGATGCGCCTGCCCGGGAACAGGCGGAGCAATCGATGGTCCTCCAGGGGAAGCGGTCGTCCGGCGTCGTGGAGGCGCGGTGTCTCGGACCGCTAGAGCTCATCATCGACGGCCAGCCCGTGGACCTCGCGAGCGCTCGCCCACGGGTGCGCTCGCTGCTGCGATTGCTGCTGTCAGACCCAGGCACCCCGTTCCATCACGAGGTCATCGCCGAGACGTTCTGGCCAGACGCCGAGCCGGAGGTCGGTGCTCGCAACGTGCACGTGGCCATTGCGGCGCTCCGCCGGCTGGTCGAGCCGGGGGTCGCTCGGGGTGGCTTCCGCGTGGTCGTTCGTGACGCCGCCGCGTACCGCTTCGTGATCGCACCCGGCAGTCGGGTGGACCTGCTCGAATTCGATCACGCGTTCGCCTTGGCGCGTGCCGCGCGGAGCATGGGCGACGTGATCGCCATGGAGGCCGGGTGCCGAGCGGCCATCGCGCTGTATCGGGGCGACCTGCTGTCCGACGAGGGTCCGGCCTCGTGGCTCGAGGAGCCTCGCGAGCGACGCCGGCAGCACGCGGTCGAGGCTGTCGCGGCGGTCGCCACAGCCTGTCATGACCGAGGCGAGCTGGAGGAGGCGGCCGGCTGGTGCGCCCTGGGTCTGCGCATCGATCGCTACCACGACCCATTATGGCGGCTACTCATCGCCGTCCGGGAACGCGCTGGGGACCAGGGAGCAGCGCGGCGCGCTCGCCTGGGATATGACCGGGTGCTGGAGGAGCTGGGCGTCACCGCGGACGCATGATCGGTCTCAGCGGATGGACTGGAACTCGAGCTCGCGGATGGCGACCGGCTCGCCGTCCGGCCCGGTGCTCCGAGTGACCACGACCTTGAGGTCGGTGACATCGCTGAGGTCGATGCGCTGTGATTGCGGATCGCGGGTGTCGGCGAGCGTGAGCGTCGCCCGCTGCTTGCCGTTGACGATAAGGCCAAGCTCGAGCGGGCGACGCTGCGTGGCGAACGCGTCGCCGGGGGCTCCACCGGTGACGATGATGTTGCCAAGATCGGCCGTGGGCTCGAAGTGGAGTGTCAGCGAGGGCTTGGTACCGCTGCTCTCCCACGCTGTCGCGGTGTTGCCATCGATGACCTTGATCGCCTGGCCCGTCGCGATGGGCGTGACGCTTGCGAGGTCCGGCAGGAACTGGCGCTTGACCTGGGCGATGGTCCGATCGACCGAGCTGTGGATGTCGGGCATCACGAAGTAGCTGCCGATGGCACCCATGATCAGGACCACGACCGCGAACGGCAGCACCTTGCCCAGGAGGGACGAGATGGAGGTGCCCGGGTCGACCATGGACGGCGGCCGAGCGCCCGCCTCGAATGCCGTCTGGCTGCGTCGGAAGAGCCGCCGGTACCAGGGTGGGGGGGCCGCGGGCGCCGCCACGGCGGCGAGCTCCAGGCTACTGCCGCAGCGGCGACAGAACTTTCGGGCCGGATCGTTGCCTGCTGCACACGTCGGGCAGATGCGATCGCCGGGCTTGGGTGCGAGGTCCTCGGTCCGGGTCGGCTGCGCGGGCCGCGGGCGCGACCCTGCCGTAGACACGGCGGAAGGCTGTCGTGACGCAGGTTGGGCGGGCGCAGCGACCGGATGCCGGGCGGCTGGGCCGGCAGCAGCCGGCGGCCGTGCCGCCGGCTGCACAGCCGGCGCCGGTTGGGTGGCGGGTGGCGACTGCGTGACTGGCGCGGGAGGCATCGAAGGCTCCTGCGGTGCTTGACGGGCCGGGAGGGTGGCCGAGCCAGCGGCGGTCGTCGCCGAGGCGGGGGACATGGGGTTCGGGGCCGCAGCCCGAGCCGTCGGCGGAGGTCCGGCGCCCGGAGGAGGCGGCGCGGGTGGGGCGGGCATCGGGTTCGATGCTGGCGCTGATGGCGCAGCCGCCGCGGGCGCGACCTTGTCGCCGCTCCATTCGAGGTAGCTGTTGCACTGCGTGCAGAACGACTCGTCGTCAGCGTTCTGGTGACCGCACTTCCGGCACAGGATCACCTGGGGTCGACCTCCCGAATGCTGCCCGAGGGTGCTGGACGTGCGTCAGGCCGGACCCGGTGCGCGACCGGCGACCACGACCTCGACAGTGTGCCCGAGGTGGGCGGGCTTGGCAGCCGCGACCAGCGCGTCCAGGCGGATCGGATCGACGTCCGACGCGCGGCGGACCGCCACACGGACATGCAGGCTCGGGCGCGCGGAGCCCGGCAGGCTGCTGCCCGTGGCCCGCGACCATGCCGCACCGCCGTTCTCGATGACCTGGACGTCGCCGTCGGTGAAGATCCGGATGTGGTCCGTGAGCCCGGCGAGGGTCCCCCGGCGCCGGTGGAGGTCCGCCGCATTGGCCACGAACGCTCGCCGACGCTCGATGGGCCATGTCTCGTCGAGCAGGGCCGCCACCCAGCCACCCAGCCAGTCGAGGAAGTCAGGCGGCGTCAGCGCGGGGTCGAGGTAGGCCCCGATGTTGTCGATCGTCGAGAGGATCGGCGCCAGCACCGCATCGAACGCATCGGTGAAGCGTTGGCTGAAGGAATCCTCCTGGTAGAGGGCTGGGAGCGTCGCGATGAACGGCCTCGGCGAGGCGAGCCCGGCGACCCCGGCCCGACTCATGCGCTGGCCTCGACGAGCACCTGGTGCTCGTACGAGAAGACCAGCGCATGTGGCTCGACATCGAGGCGATCGGTCGCCTTGCCACGCTCGCCGGTGACGGGATCCGCACCGAACAGCCGCACATCCTCGACGAGCTCGGTACCCCGCAGGCGCTGGAGTGCGGCGTAGACCTCGCCACTCTGCACGGGGCGCCCGAACGGCCAGCCCGTGCCGTCCTGCCCACCCTCCGTCGGGTGGAACCAGGCGTACAGGGCCTGGAGCGCCTCCTCCTGGAGTCGGACGGGGTCGATGCGCGGTCGCGCTCGCAGTCGCGCGACGACGGTGACGCCCCGGTAGACCGGTGGCTCGACGATGACCCGCGTGCCCACCAGCCGCGTCTCATCGAGTCTGCGGGTCACCCGCTCGAGCGTCGGCTCGCCGGGCAGCAGCTGCTCGAAACGGACCCGGCCATGCTCGCTGGCCACCGCGGGCACGATGAGCACCCGCACCGCGTTCCCGGCGTCCTCCGCGGTGACCGAGACACACCGGACGCGTGCCACCTCGGGCGCGGCCTCGCGCGCGATCTGCTCGAAGTCCTCCGTGGTCACCGCGCGGTCGCGGGTCCGGAGCATGATGGGTCCCCGGATCTTGGCCGACTCGATGTCCTCGCCGTCCACGCCGCCCTCGGCGGGTCGGCGGTTCTCGACCCGAGATACGTAGGGGATGGATGACTTGAGCACCGAAAGCGTTCGCCGCGCCACATTGCCCTGGCGGCCACCACCGGTGCGATACGCCGGCACCCGGATCGATGCCCCCTTGCGAGGGGTGGCGCCGTACGTCCGCATGGAGCCGTCGCCGAGTCGGACCGCAGGCCCGAACATCAGCTCCCCGGCCATGCTGTCGAGCGTGAAGTGGTGGTCGTTCGGGCTGCTCGTCGCGAAGTTGGGCACCTCCTTCCACTCCTCCCAGCCATCGTCGCCAGAGAGCTCGATGGTCAGCGGCTGGTCGCCCGGGACCACGGGCCGGTCCCGCAGCAGGTGGCGGCCGCTGGGCACGCCCTCCGCGATCCCGACGGTCTCATCGGTCACGAGCTCCGCGTTGACCGCGGACGCGGTGCCCCCGATGGTGAATGCCGAGAGGGTCCGGATCTCGGGTGAGGCGCTGTAGCGCGGCTGGCCTTCGACCGGTTCTGTGACCCGCGCCCGGATCCAGCCGGCGCGCACCCGGTCGACGACCGACGCCACGTGGCCGTCCGGCACATGCAGCACCACATCACCGTCGCGATTGAGACCGCCGGTCGAATCCGAATTGACCTCGCAGGCAGCCCACGCCTCGCCATCCCAGGCCTCCCACGCGAGCGGCGGGAACGTCGGGTCGACGCCGACGCCCTCGATGCGACAGCCGAAGCGGAGGTTCACGGCGCACGAGGGGACCGCCTCCGTGAGCCCGACGAGGAGCATGTCGCCCGGCTTGGGCACGGAGTCGAAGCAGAAGAAGCCGGTGCCCAGTGCGAGCTGGTCGGAGTGGTCGCGCACCTGGTTACGGGCGATGCTCGAGGCGGCGCGGCCGAGGGAGCAGGTCACGATGGGCAGCTCCTGGGTGGTGCTGAACACGATCGCCACGTCAGTCTGCGTGCGCACGGTCGCCACCTGGGTGCCGACCGGGATGCGCACGGTCTCGGGCTGCGGTGCTGAGAGCCAGAAGGTCACGTCCGCACGCGCCGCCGTGGGTGGGAAGAGGCGCACGCCGATGAGCTCCAGGAACTTCACGTAGTCGCGGTCGGGCACGCGGTTGAGCCGATAGAGCAGCTGGTCGGTCATCCACGCGAACGCCTCGATGAGCGTTACGCCCGGATCGGACACGTTGTGGTCGGTCCATTCCGGGCACCGCTGCTGTACCAGGCGCTTGGCGTCGTCCACGAGGTCCTGGAATCGACGGTCGTCAAGGTTGGGGACGGGCAGGCTCATGGCTGGCTGCTCCTGGCAGGGGGATCGCGGGTCTCGAGGTCACTCGCGACGGGTTCCTCGGGGATGACATAGAACGGGAAGACGAGGTTGCGGGGATCGTTCGAGCGGGCCGCCTGGTAGCTGATGTCGATGAGCAGGGCGCCCTGATCGATCGCCTCGTAGCTCACCTCCACGCCCAGGATCTCGATGCGCGGTTCCCACCGAGCGAGCGATGCGCGCACCTCGAACGCCACCCGCCCCGCGCTCGTGGCGTCGGGCGTCGAGAAGATGAGATCGTGGATGCCACAGCCGAAGTCCGGGCGCATGGGTCGCTCGCCGAATGCGGTTCCCAGGATGAGCCGGATGGACTCCTCCAGCTCCGACGACCCGTCGACGAGCCCGATGCGGCCGGTGGCGTCGGTGCGGAGCGGGAACGCCCAGCCCCGCCCGATGAACTCGGACATCGCTAGCCCACCAACACGTTGGTCACGGTCGGTACGAGACTGCCGGGCGTCGCGCAGCAGGTCACACTGGCACTCGCATCCACGGCAGGCTTGCCCTCGAAGAGCACTGTGGGGCTGCCGGACACGACCCGCCCGATCTGCATCGGCGGCGCCATGAACGGATCAGCAGGATGCAGCCCCACGTGGGGTGGTGAGTTGTAGCCGGACGCACCCAGGACCGCCGCTGGCTGGCCGCTGACGAAGACCGTTGTGCACAGGCCCACGGTCAGCGGCGCCGAGAAGGGCATCGGCGGAGCAGGCTGGGGATTGCCCACGGGACCTGGGACCTGGTGCAGCGGGCACATGCCGGTGATCCGGTCGCCCATGACGATGGCGGGGGCTGGCATCGGTCGACCCTCAGTTCAGCTTGATCTGGGCGCCTGAGAGCTCGACGACGCCCGAGCTCTTGAGGGTGACACCGCCGCTGCCCTCGAGGGTCAGCTGGGCCGACGAGTGCACCTTGAGGGCACCCTCACTGTTGATCTCCATCTCCCCCTTGCTCTCGATCTTGATGGTCCCGTCGGAGTGGACGTGGATCTCGGTGCCCGTGGCCCGGAGCGCGATGCGCAGCCCCTTGTCGCTGGTCATGAGGGCGACGCCGTTGTCGTTGTCGCCGTCGAAGAACACCAGCTTGTGGTCCCTTCGGGACACGATCCCCTGGCGCAGGTTGTGGCCGTGATCGAAGAGCCCATCGCCCAGCGGCGGCGGGTTGGGCTGGCTCCACAGGCCACCCAGGACGTACGGACGACTGATATCCCCGTTCTCGAAGGTGACCAGCACTTCCTCGCCCACGTCCGGCAGGAACACCTGGCCGCTGGCGTTGCCAGCTCCCGGGTGGACCACCCGTGCCCAGTCGGAGACGTAGTCAGCGGACAGAGTCGGCAGCTTGAGCTTGACCCTGCCCAGCTGCTGGTCGTCCTCGACCTCCGACACCAGGCCGACCATCACACCCTCGATGCGACCGGGTTGCCCACCGCTACCGGCGGCGCCCGCCCCCATCAGTCCCAGCAGCGACCGGTCCTGCTGGCCGCTGACCGCGAACTCCGTGCGGTACCCGTCACGGTCGAACACGTGCCGGGTCGAGGTCGCGACGTAGCCGCCCGCGAAATCCGGTCCGACCACGGAGACGCTGAAGGGCGTGCCGGCCCGCAATGCGGTCGTGCCGGTCATCACGCCATCGGCTTCAGCGAACGCCGATCCGGTACGCTCGGCGAGCGCGCCGGTGGCCGCGTCCACCGCGGCCTCGGACGCGAATGGCTCCCCGGTCTCGACCAGCCGGTGCGCGCCGAAGGTGTGAGCGACCTGGACCGGGTCGGTGGAGAGGTGCGCGCTGAGCGCGGAGGCTGGCTTGCTGACGACCATCACCTCCTTGCGCACCTGGTCCCAGGCCCGGATCTCCACCTCGTCCACCTGCTCCGAAGACGTGATCCGTGGCCGGAACTCGTGCAGGTCCTGGCCCATCACCATCTGGACCGGGTCCCTGGATTCGAAGTCGCCTTCGCCGGGCGCGCCGCTCGCCCTGGTCGGCCGCCGGAACTGGAACTTGCCGTCCTCGAACGCGACGTGATAGCCGATGCGCCGGGCGCGCGACTGGAGGAACTCCCAGTCCGAGATGTTGGCCTGGGACACATGCTCGTAGGTCGTGCTGGTGGACTCGATGGTGCCCACGTCGACCCCCGCCCGAGTCGCGACGGCCTGGGCGATGTCCGAATCGGTCACGTTGATGTACGTCGCGGTGCGCCGCCCGCGGTGGAAGCGGTGCGAAGGGTCATAGCCACGCACGACGGCACGCGCGCCCAGGGAGTCGTACTCCGCCTCGATGCTCGTGACCTCGCCCGTGATGAGCGGCAGGTCGGGCGTGCCGGTGCCGGCAGGACCGCGGATGACGATGCGGGTCCCGATCTTGATGGCAGCATCGGCGAGCACCGTCCGGGTGTGGTCCCGGAACGCCAGCACGAACATCGACGGCAGGTGGAGATGGTCATCGACGATGACCATGTCGACCAGCGGTTCGAGCGCGTGGCCCAGCGACGTGCCGTCGACTTCGATGGTCGCCTGGAGTGAGAAGACGCCGGGTGCGAGCATCGTCAGCCGAGCCGCGTCGCTTCGGTGAGGGTAGGGATGAGGATCGTGGTGCCGATGGGCACCCGCATCGGGTCATCCAGTCCGTTGAATGCCGCGAGGGCCCGCCAGAGGGTCGCGTCGTGGTACTCGCCCCACGCGATGGACTGGAGCGTCTCGCCCTCGGTCAGCACATGGCGGCCGCGGCCTTCGCGGCTGCCCGACGTGGGATTTTGGCCTGACGGGTCGTTGGGTACCTCTTCCAGGGTCACGTTGGCGCTGACACGCAAAGGATTGCCCGATCCGTCGAACATGGTGTACTTGGCGCTCACGGACTTGAGATATCCGTGGAACTCCGCGAGTGCCTTGTTCCGGCCCCAGTCGAGCGTCAGGATGGGCGGCTCGGGCTTCTTCTGCTGCACGGACTGAGCCGTCGGCTTGGTCCACTCCAGGAGTGTCGCCACGTCCTCGCCGATGGAGCCACCGCCGGTCTCGAAGGCGTCGAAGAAGATCTCCATCTGGACGGTCTGCGGGTTGGTGCCCCCGAACTGAGGCTTGGTCGCGGACTTGGCGCCCGTGCTCTGGGGCCGGTTCCAGGTCGCTCCCTTGGTGACCGTGTACTCCGTCGGGTTGTACAAGAATCTGAGCTCGGTGCGGCTGGGCGTGCCGGCGACGACGCGGAGGGTCGCCTTGGAGAGGCCAGCGGATCCGGGGAGTGCCATGGGTCAGGCCGCGCTGAAGCCGTTGTGGGCCAGCTCGAGGGTCTCGAACGCGATGTCCTTGCCGTTGACATCCATGTTCGGGCCCGTCCACCTGGTCGGCCAGATGTCGATGACGTTCCAGACGGCCACCGGCTCACCGGAAGCATCGAGGATGGCGATCTGGGCCGTGTGTCCGGCGGTCGGCCCCTCGACCCTCGAGATCCACGCCGCGACCTGACGGGAGGCAGCGTCGACGGGGCGCGTGAGCTTGATGTTCTGGTACTTGCGTCGGCCGGGCAGGCGGTGGACGAAATCGTTGAGACCGCCCTCGCGATACTCCTGTATCTCCCATTCGACGGTGAGTCCCTCGCACTTGGTCCAGTTGCCCAGGTCGACCTGGTGATCCACGATGACCTCGAAGCGCAGGGTCAGGGCGTTCTCCAGCATCCCGTTCCCCTAGCGCAGGTCGGCGAGCACGCCAGCGCGCTCCCGCGCGACGAGCAGCTCGCTCGAGAGGTGGCGACGCAGGCGCGGGTACAGCTTGCGCAGCATCTCGTCCATGTCACGGTCGCTCAGCTGGGTGGTGAGGCCGCCAGCGGGCGCTGCCGCCGCGCCACCCTGGACAGCGCCTGCGCTCCCAGACGCGCCTGCAGCCGAGTCGGCGGCGGGCGGTGGCGGGTCGTCCGCCGCCAGCTGCACCGTGGCGTCGAAGGCAGCGGCGCTCGGCACGCCGACCGGTCGCGCAACGGTCGTGGGCTGCGCGGCCAGGACGGCTCGGCCCTGTGGTCGGGCGAGGGAGAGGTCCTGCCATGACCCGTCCGCCTCCGCAGCGCGCGCCGCCGCCTCGAATCGATGCGCCGACTCGCTGCCGGGTGCGGGCATGGCGCTGCCAAGGCTCCGCTGCTGCTGGAGATGGACGAGCTCGTGCGCGAGCACGGCGCGGCCCTGTCCCTGATCCAGCGGGCCGGCCGCCGCGGGGATGGAGACCCGGCCATCCGCCGTCATCCCGCGGACCGGACGACCGCTCGGTGGCGTCAGGGTGTGATGCGCCGGATTGGAGGCACCGGATGTGCTGGTCGCAGATTGCTGGACGGCTGTCGAACCGGACGCCGCCGCTCGCGTCACGCTGGAGCCGATCCGGGGGCCAACGATCGGCGGGCGGCCGGATGCCATCGCCGACGAGTCCTTGGCCGCGGCCCGTGCTGCGACCGACGACCCCTGTCTCAACGGCCAGCCCGTGGGCGTGAGCGGCAGGGCGCCTACCGTCGGTGCCAGCGCGTCGGGCATGTCGGCGGTCGCGGCTGGAGCATCGGACGCACCTGCGATCGGCGCCGACGGGTCGGCCAGGACGCGGGCAAGCACCAGGCCGCTCGGTGGCGCCCAGCTGTCGCTCGGTCGAGCGGTGCCCGTGGCGACAGGGATCCCTGGGAACGTGGCCTGCAGGCCACCGGAGAGGGGAGCGTCGGACGCCGACGTGTCCGACAAGGTCTGCGCGTCGATGCTTCGGACAACCGTCCCACGTATGGCCGGCTCCGACGGCGCCGGCACGGGCGCTGCTACCGGGTCGTTCGAAGGCCCGGGTGCTTCCGCTGTCCGCGAGATGGCCGGACCGAGCCTGACCCGGGAACCGCTGGGAGAGCGGAGGAAGGTGCGCACAGGCATGCCGCCCGGACCGCTCGCCGATGTCGCCGGGGACGACGGGCCCGACGGGGCCGACGAGGACGACGAGAGCCGGCTGGTCTGCGCCACGAGCGGCGCATCTGTGGTGCCGGTTCGAGGTGTCGCGACGATATTCGCTGCCGCGGGAGGCACCCCGGGACCGCTGGCGCCGACCGGCGCGGGCGCGCTGACCGGCGCGGGCGCGCTGACCGGCGCGGGCGCGCTGACCATCGAGCGCCCCAGCACGGGTGTCCCGATGACCGAGGCCGCTCGTCGTGGCTCCATCGATGGCAAGGGCGTCGGCGAAGGTTCGGCAGCTACCGGCGCGGCCTCTGCGCCCTGATCATGAGGACCTTCCGGGGTGGCTGCACGTCTGTGTGCCAGGGGCAACGACCCTCTGCCAGGACCTCCTTCCACCACCCCGGCGATGACCGGTCGGATGATGCCGGACACGAGGCCGGCGGGCCCGTCGGCGGTCCGCTGATGGCCCAACGGTCGCAGGATGGGCGCCGGCACCTGGCTGCCGGCGAGCTCGTCCCGGAAGCGCTGGACTCGGATCCCGGGGTCGGATGCGAACGTCGGCCCCAGCGTGCCAACCTCGCGCCACTCGGCTCGTCCGACGGGCGACCGCGTCGACGGCCGTGCGCCATCCCCCGCAGCCGCGGGAGCGGCGGCGCCACCGGTCGAACGACCAGCGGAGCGACGGGATGGCCAGGGCAGGCGCATGACGCGCTACTCCTCTTCGGTCAGACGACGGTTGATGCTCGAGATCTCGGCCGCGAAGCGCTGCCGGTCGGCATGCTCCAGGTCCAGGATCTCGTCCATCGACCAGTGGAAGTGATAGGCCACGTACGCGACCTCCTCGAAGAGCCGGTCGGCGGCGTACGTCATGATCCCCCAGGCTGTCCGCCCCCAGGTCGATCGTGAACTCGTGCTGGCAGGCAGGGCAGCTGACGGCGACCTGGCTGGTGCCCTCCTGGTTGACCCGGCGGTAGAGGTCCTGGAGGAACGCCAGGTCGGACGCGAACAGGTTCTCGACGATGCCCGGATGGACCTCGGGCAACGACCCCAGACGGGTGATGACCCGCGACAGGAGGAGCACCGTGAGGTACGCCTCGTTCTCGCGGACCCTTGGGTCCCGCTGGGGGACGATCTCGTCCTTGGCCGTGGCCAGGCGCATCGTCCCCTCGCGGTGGACGGCACCGTTGCCGTCGACGAAGCCGCGTGGCAGCACGAAGGCGAACTCGGTCCGGAGCCCGGTGGTGGACGGCCGAGCGGCCGACCCAGTGCTGGCCCCCGACATCGCAAGCGCGCTCATGGGCCTGCCTAGGCCCGGACGAAGCTCTCGCAGACCAGCGAGGCTTCCTCCATCAGGACCTCGTTGGCACCCGCCTTGAGTGATCCGGTGCTGATCTTGGACACCCACGCGTTGGTGAAGTTGTAGCGCGCGACCTCGGTGCCGTCGTAGCTCTTGAGGATCACCGAGCCGTTCTTGCGCGACTCGCTGACCTTGCCCTGGACCATGGCCTCGTGCCAGTCCCAGAGCGCCTTGGACGAGTTCTTGGCACGCTTGAGGGTGATCGTCGGCGGCTTGATGGCCCCCGGCGATTTGTGGATGACGAGCTTCCCGTCGCGGGTGTTCTCCTTGAGCTCGATGACATCGATCTCCGAGGCCAGTCCACTGATCTCAGTGAACTGCGCGATCTCGATGGAATCGATCTCGATGGCGAACAGGTACGACGCAAGCGCATCGGACGGCAGGTTCGGTAGGCCTCCGGCCATCGGTCAGTCCCTCCTATTCGCTCAGCGATGCCCCGCCAGAGAACTGCGCGATGCGGAACACCACGAATTCGGCGGGCTTGACGGGCGCGATCCCGATCTCGACCACGAGCTGGCCGGCATCGACCACCTCGGGCGGGTTGGTCTCGGCGTCGCACTTGACGTAGAACGCTTCCTGGGGGGTCGCTCCGAACAACGCGCCGTCCCGCCAGGTGCGGGTGAGGAACGCGTTGAGCGTCCGCTTGACGCGTCCCCAGAGGTCCATGTCGTTGGGCTCGAAGACGACCCACTGGGTACCTTCGAGGATCGACTCCTCGATGTAGTTGAACAGCCGCCGAACGTTGAGGTATCGCCACGACGGATCGCTCGACAGGGTCCTGGCGCCCCAGATGCGGATGCCCCGCCCGGGGAATGCCCGGATGCAATTGATGCCTTCCGGATTGAGCTGGTCGTGCTCGCCCTTGGTGATGATCAGCTCCAGGCCGAGGGCACCGCGGATGACCTCGTTGGCAGGGGCCTTGTGCACGCCCCGGGTGTCGTCGCTGCGGGCCCAGACGCCGGCCACGTGGCCGCTCGGGGGCACGAAGGCGCCCTTGCCCGTGAGCGGGTCCAGGACCTTGACCCACGGCCAGTAGAGCGAGGCGTACTTGGAGTCGTAGCCGACCTTGTCGACCCGCCACTCCTTGACCTGCTGGGCGTTGAGGCCCGGGGGTGCATCGAGGATGGCCACCCGGTCGCCCATCAGCTCGCAATGGCCGATCATCGCTGACTGCACGGCCTGCACGCCTTCGGCGTCGATGACACCCTTCTGGTACAGGCTCATGAGGTCGGGGACCGCGAGCATCGTGACCTCGTCCACGGCCTCGAGGCCGCCGAACCCGGTCCGGTCCGCCGGGTCACCCACGTAGTCGTCCGGGGTGAGGCGCATCGGCTTGGCGTTCTCGGCACCCGCGAGCGTCACCCGTCCCCGAGCCGGGGACCGCTCGATGGCGGCGGCGCCGACCTCTTCCACGGTGATGAGCTTCGACAGCTCCTTGACCATGGTCACGACGTTGTTCTTGCCACGCTTGGTGGAGACGTCGTCGTAGACCTCCTCGGGTCGACCCGGGGCACGCACGACCAGCTTGAACGTGTCCTCCGCGGCGGTCGTCGCCTCGCTCACCTCGACGCTGATCTGGTTGCCACCCGGTCCCGGATCCAGGGCGCTGATGCGGTAGCCGCTCAGCTTGGCGTCCTTCTGGGTGGGGATCTCCGCCCGTGCGGTGGCCGCCGGCGCGTCTCCGCCGATGCGCACCACGTAGGCGGCACCGCCGCCATTGAGGAAGTAGCCGTACACGGCATGGGCCAGATAGGCACCCTCGGTGAAGTCGCCGAAGGCGGTCACGAACTGGCTCCAGTTGGTGACCAGGGCGGGGGTGTTCGTCGGCCCGCGCGCGGCGAGCCCCACGAACGCGGCCACGGCCGTGCCGACACCCTCGATGGGGCGCGACCCAGCCTCGACCTCCTCCACGTAGACGCCGGGCGACAGATATGTCGGCATTGCGGGTTGGCCTCCGGTATTTCGGAACGGACCCGCGGAGCGTCCGCCCGCCGGCTGGAGCACGGAAGTGCCGCGGGGTCCGGTGTCGGGGAAGCGAACCGTGCCCGATGGGGCACGACGCCTGGGACGACCGAGCCGAGGCTGGCAGGCGCGACCGGCACCCGCGAGATCATCGGCCGTCGCCCGGCGGCAGGGGTCGCCGGGTCCGGCTCCTGGGATGCCCGAACGGGCGATCGTGGCCGCCCCATCGGCCGCACCCAGACGACTGGCCGACGGGCGGCCGTCGAGAGACGCTGCGCGCGCGATGATCCATGACGTCGACGAGTCCCTGCGCACCCTGGTCCGCCGCGATGCCCTGAACGGCTCCAAGGTGGAGATCGCGTTCGATGCGCCGACCCGCGAGTGGTCGAGCCGCCAGAACACGCCCACGGTCAGCCTCTACCTGTACGACATCCGAGAGGATGTGTCGCGGCGAGAGGTTGCGTGGGAGACCGTGCGCGGACCGGACGGGATCGCCACCGTCCACCGACAGCCCCCCCGGAGGTTCCGGCTGTCGTATCTCATCACCTGCTGGACGCAGCGTCCAGAGGATGAGCATCGTTTGCTGTCCGCGATGCTGTCCTGCTTCCTGCGCTACCCGGTCCTGCCGGCCGACGTCCTGGCGGGATCATTGCCCGACACCTACCTGCCGCTGACGACGACCATCGCGCTGCCACCGCCGGCCGACCGCTCCATCGCTGACGTCTGGTCGGCGCTGGGAGGCGAGCTCAAGCCGTCGCTTGACCTGGTAGTGACGGCGCCACTCGATGCGACGGCGCCCATCGATGCCGCCCCGCCGGTGCTCGAGCCACTCGCCATCCGGGTGATGCGCCCGGACGACAGCTCGGAGGGCCTGAGTGGGAGCGGTCGTCGGTCGGCGCGGGCAGCTCGTGGACCACTGTCGCCGAGCGACAGTGCCGACCAGCTCGAGACCGTCACCGCACGTCATCCGGCCGACGTGGAGGAAGCCGACTCGGAGACACCCCGAACCGGCAAGCACAAGCGGAAACTGGCCTCGGCCGAGCCCCCATCGCCGCCACCCGGCGCCCAGCTTCCGGGGCGGCGCATCACCATCCGCGGCGTCCGCCGTCCCTGATGGCCGTCGCCCACGAGCCGCCGGGCCGATCGGCCGCGGCGAGCCCAGACCCGTCGCTCGCATACCTGTTCGAACGGTTGGGCGAGGTGGAAGCCTGGGTCCGACACGCGGTCGCCCGACGACGTGCGCAGGATCCCGATCCTGACGACCGGTTCCGGGGCCTCTATATCCCCGACTCGCAGGTGGACGAGATGCTCGCTGGGCCACGACCGCTGCTCGACGCCGATGCGCTCGGGCTGGCCTCCGTGGCCATCGAGCACGCAGAGCGGGCGGCCGACGAGGTGGAACGTCGCGGAGGGACGATCCGGCTGCGTCGGGTCGCTCGGACCTTCGGCCTCGACGCTGTCGACATCGGGATCATGCTGGTCGCGCTCGCGCCTGACCTCGATCCGCGCTTCGAACGACTGTATGCGTATCTTCAGGACGATGTGTCCCGACGACGCGCAAGCACTGGCCTGGCGCTCGAGCTCGCGACGGGCGTGCCCGGTGCGGCGCCGGCTCGTGCCCGGCTGGATCCCTCGGCGCCGCTCATCCGCGGTGGTCTGCTGCTGGTGGAAGAGGGGGACCGACCATACCTGACCCGTTCCCTGCGGGTGCCTGACCGCGTGACCGGCCATCTGCTGCTGGACGACACCCTCGACGAGCGCCTGGCCGCACTCGCGGTGCAGCCACGCCCGTTGGCCCTGCCCGAAGGCGGTGCCATCGAACGGGCGCGCGGCCGCGGGGTCACGCTGTTCTACATCCGGGAGCGTTTCGGCTCCGCGGGATCGGCGATGGCCGTGGCCGCGCTCTCGTCCGGTGGCGCCACACCCATCGTGCTCGATCTCGCCCGGATGACCCCCTCGGACGACGTTGCCGAGATCGCGGCGATCGCCGCGCGCGAATGCCGGCTCACCGACACGTCCATGGTCGTGGGCCCCATCGAGGTCCTCGCCGAGCGAGGTGCGTCGGCGGTGCGTGCCGTTGCCGAGATGGCCTGTACGGTGGCCCTCGTCGGCAGCCGACCGTGGGATCCGGCCTGGTCACGTGGCGTGCCGGTCGTCATCGATGGCCCGATGCCGAGCATCGCGGATCGGGCACGGGTCTGGACCGACACGCTCGGGTCCGTCGATGGCGACCTCGATCCGGCGGGGAGCATGATCCAGTTCCGACTCAGTCCCGAGCAGACGGTCCGGGCCGCGAATGCGGCCAGTCAGCAGGCGGCCGCTGAGGGCCGGCGGCTGTCCGTCGACGATCTGAAGGCCGGTGCCCGCTCCCAGAATGCCGCGGGCCTTGAGCGGCTGTCCCGACGCGTGCGGCCGCTCGTGACATGGGACGACCTGATCCTACCCGATGAGATCACGGACCAGCTCCACGAGCTCGCGTCGCGCGCGCGCTTCCGGGATGTCGTGCTCGACGCCTGGGGCATGGGCCGGACCTCCATCAAGGGTCGTGGCCTGACCGCGGTCTTCGCGGGTGACTCGGGGACCGGCAAGACGATGTCCGCGGAGGTGATGGCCGCCGACCTTGGGCTCGACCTCTATGTCATCGACCTGTCCACGGTCATCGACAAGTACGTGGGTGAGACGGAGAAGAATCTCGACCGGATCTTCACGGAGGCCGACCGGGTCAACGGCGTGCTCCTGTTCGACGAAGCGGACGCGGTGTTCGGCAAGCGGTCTGACGTGAAGGACTCCCACGACCGATATGCCAACGTGGAGGTCGCCTACCTCCTCCAGCGGATGGAGATGTTCGACGGTGTCGCCATCCTGACCACCAACCTGCGCGCGAACCTGGACGAGGCGTTCACCCGGCGGCTCGACGCGGTGGTCGACTTCCCGGTGCCCGACGACGACGGTCGGCTGAACCTGTGGGAGAAGCATCTGCCCCTCGGCGTGCCACGTGGCCGGGACCTTGACCTGTCCTTCCTGGCACGCCAGTTCAAGCTCTCCGGCGGCAACATCCGGAACATCGCCCTCGCCGGCGCCTATCTCGCCGCAGCCGAGGACAAACCGTTGTCGATGGAACACCTCATCCACGGCACGGCCCGCGAGTACCAGAAGCTCGGGCGCATGTGCGTGGAGTCCGAGTTTGGCCCGTACTACGGTCTGGTCGCGGGATAGGCCTGCCGGGTCCGTGACCCGAGCGCCATGGGACGGCGCATCATGTGGATATCTGCGAGGGCCCCTGTCCGACAACGGGCCGGCCCCGTCCGCACAGGGGTGATGCGATGGAGACGTTCGAGTCGAGCGACGGCACGGTCATCGCGTATGAGCGCTCTGGCGAAGGCCCGGCCCTGGTCCTCGCGGGCGGCGCCCTGACCGACCATGCCGCGACGAGGATCTCGTCCGACTGCTGGCACCCCGGTTCACCGTCTACTCCTACGACCGCCGGGGTCGCGGCTCGAGCAGCGACACGCCCCCGTACTCCGTCGACCTCGAGGTCGAGGACATCGAGGAGCTCATCGCACGCACGCTCGGTCCGGCGATGGTCGTCGGTCTGGGGTCCGGGGGCGTCCTTGCCCTGCGCGCGGCAGCGGACGGCGTCGTCATGACCGCTGTCGTGGCATACGAACCGCCCTTCATCGTGGACGACAGCCGCCCACGTCCACCAGCGGACCTGGCCGGGCGCGTCCGCGCCATGGTCGCGAACGGTCGACTCGGCGATGCCGTCGAACGCTACCTCATCGAGGCGGCGGGGCTCTCGCCAGCGGCGGTCGTGCAGCTGCAGGGGAGGCCGGGCTGGGCCGCCATGGAAGCCGTGGCGTCCACCATCACGCACGACTTGACCATCATGGGTGACTGCTCCATCCCCGCCGACCGTTTCGAGCGGATCACCATCCCGGTGGCCATCCTGGACAACGCAGCAAGCCCGCAGTGGCTCAAAGGTGCCGCGCGCAGCGTGGCTGCGGCGATCCCGGAGGCTCGATACCTGACCCTGGACGCGCCCATCGCGGCGTTCGACGCCGCCACGGTGGCGCCCGTGCTCATCGAGCTCCTGGCCTGACCCGGGCGACCCCGGCCCTCACGACGGACTGTCCAGGCCCCGCTGCACGGGCCTCGAGGGCCCGTCGCCAGGCCCCGACCGCGACTGGCCACCACCGATCGATGACCTCATCATCGCCGTACCACGGACCGCCGACCACTCCGTGGAGCACGTCGTGATACGTCAGGTTCGCGGCCCCTTCGAGATGCGCCCAGTCCAGCGACACGACCCCGTCGCTGCCCGACGGCAGCAGTGGTCCGATGATGCGTCCGAAGGATGCCCGGCGCATCCGATCGAGACCGCGGCCGCGCCCCGCTGCTATCTCCCCTGATCGCGGGCGGACGGCATCGGAGCCGACCGTTACGTAGCCTGTCGTGGGTGCGTGCCACGCGCCCGGTTCGTATCGCGCCAGGAACTCGCTGAGCTGCACGCCTGCGTGGCGCATCCGGGTCGGTGAGTCGTGGAGCGAATGCGGAGTGCCCAGGGTCACGAGGCAACCCACGAGTGGGGAGACGGCGGTCGCGCGACCTTGATATGGAGCAGCCGCCATCGCCAGCCTTGCCAGGACGCCGCCCCCCGAATGACCGACCACGAGGATCGGTCGGCGACCGGCACGTTCGTGAGACCCCTCGATCGCGTCCGCGGCGCGCATCTGGAGCGCCCCGAAGCCCCGAATGCCGGCGCGGATCCAGTCATGGACATGGACGGGCGCCAGATCGACGCCCGCGGCTCCATGGTCGAGCAGCCTTTGTCGCATCCGGCGATAGGCGATAGGCGGTGAGATGAGGCCCTCGAGGATGAGCACGCGGGGCTGTTCAGCGTCGATCGTCACACCCCGATCGTATGCCGGGTCGGGTGTGTATGAGCTACGGTGACCGGATGACCGTCGCGGAGGCCGCGCGATCCTTGATACGGGAGATGGGGATGCAGACAGGCGCGGCCGACGCTGGCCGGATCGACATCGTGGCGTTGCGTGCCGCCATCGTGGGCCGCGTCATCACACCCGATGATGCTGACTATGACCACGCGCGCACCGTCTTCGTGGGTGGCATCGACCGCCGGCCGCGGGTCATCATCCAGGCCGCGAACGACGCGGATGTCCGGGTGGCCATCGGGCTGGCTCGGGACACCGGGCTGCCGTTGGCCGTTCGCAGTGGCGGCCACAGCAACGGCGGCCTGGGTGTCGTGGACAAGGGCATCGTGCTCGACCTGCGCGAGATGCGCGCCCTCGACATCGACCTCGACGCGCGCACGGCGTGGGTCCAGCCCGGCCTGACCGCGGGTGCCTACACGGCGGCGGTCGGCGAGCACGGGCTGGTCACTGGCTTCGGCGACACCGGATCGGTCGGCATCGGTGGTCTGACCCTTGGCGGCGGCGTCGGATACCTCGTTCGCAAGCACGGCCTGACCATCGATGACCTGGTGGCGGCGGACATCATGACCGCGGACGGGGAGCTGCTGCGGGTCGGGGTCCACGAGCACCCGGATCTCTTCTGGGCGATCCGGGGCGGCGGCGGCAACTTCGGGGTCGCGACCCAGTTCCAGCTACGCCTGCACCCGCTACCCGAGTTCGTGGGCGGCATGCTGTTCCTGCCGGCCACTGCCGAGACCATCGCGGGCTTCATCGCGGCGGCCGAGGCCGCGCCCGACGAGCTCTCGACGATCGCCAATGTGATGCCCTGCCCGCCGGTGCCGTTCGTGCCCGCCGAGCACCACGGACGGCTGGTGATCATGGGCATGATCGCGCATGCAGCGCCAGCCGCGACGGCCGAGGCCGCCATCGCACCGTTCCGGGCCATCGCCCCGCCCATCGTGGACATGGTCAAGCCGCAGCCCTATGCGGGCATGTATCCGCCCGACAACGACGACTACCACCCGATGTCCGCGGTGCGCAACCTGTTCCTGGACACGCTCGACCGATCGGTCGCGGCGACGATCGCGGAGCACCTCGGGGCGTCCGATGCGGTCATGCGTGTGGCGCAGCTGCGGGTGCTGGGTGGCGCGATGGCGCGGATCCCCGCCGACGCGACCGCGTTCGCGCATCGGGGGCGTCGGATCATGGTCAACGTCGCCGCCATCTACCTCGACCCGAGCGAGCAGGCGCGGCATGAGTCGTGGGTGAGCGCCTTCGCTGCTGCCATCGCGCAGGGTGAGGGTGGGGCGTACGTGAACTTCCTGGGTGTCGACGGCCCCGCGCGCATCCACGACGCATATCCAGAAGCCACCTGGGACCGGCTCGCCGCCATCAAGCGACGCTACGACCCGGACAACCTCTTCCGTCTGAATCAGAACATCCCGCCGAGCGCCTGATCTCGCTCGCGGGCCGGACCCCGACTCACTCGTCGTCGGGGACGGACGGGATGGCGCTGTCGCGGCCCTTCGCCTTGGCGGCATCATCCCGCTTCTTCTGCTCCTCGGCGAGCTCCTGCTGCTCGATGCCAACGTCGAGGATGGTGCCCGCCTTGAGGCCGTGGGCGGTGGTGGCGTCGTAGGCCTTGCTCCGTGCTGTAAGCGACGCCTTGGCGGCATCGAACAGGGTGTCCGCCGCTCGAGGTGTCTTGCCCAGCAGCTTCCTGGCGAGGCCGTCGTGGACATCGTGGACGAGCGTGATATGGCCTTGCTCGTGTGCCGCCAGGGCGGCGTACCAGCGGGTCCACTCGGCGCGCGCCTTGGGCAGCATCGTGGAGGGCGGGGTCCAGGATGGCATCTCGAGCGAGATGGCCACGGTCACCGACACGGTGTCGAGCGTCGATCCGTTGCCGCCCGACGCGGCCATGTCCTCCACCCAGCCCACATGGCCGGCTTCGTCGCGGGTGCCGACGAATGCCGAGACATCGTCCAGGCTCGATGCGGAGATGGCGTATGTCGATGTGGTGGGTGGTCCGATCGCCTCCGTGGCGCCGCCACCAGCGCCGGCCTTGGCATCGAGCTGCTTCCCGCCACCTTCGAGCGGCCCGTCCTCACCGCCCACCGGGTCATCCCCGTCACGCTGTACGACCGACGATCTGACCGCCAGCTGGTCAGCCATCGACGGGACTCGCTGGGCCGCCGTCGCCATCAGCTCGCCGAGAGCACGGTTGCCGATGCCGGCCTGCAGTCGGTGCATGGCACCCTCCCGGCTGCGTGGATCGATGCGCTCCAGCCCCGAGCGCAACCGCTCCGGGTCGCGTACCGTCTCGCGGTCGAGCGCCGCGCTCAGGCCATTGACCGGGTCCAGGTCGACGGACCAACCTGCGGTCACGCCGGTCCACTCCAACCGCTGCCTGGCCATCGGGTGATGCTGCGGTCGGACCGGAGCCCTCGGAACGTCCCGGCGGTCGCTCGTTGGGGCCACGGATCCTGCCCGATGGGGTGAGCGGAGCTTCCCTGGTGGCCGCGCACCGGGCCCTTTGCTCCCGACCTGACCACGGTGCATCATGCTTGGAGGGTGGTCGATGCGCCATCGGTCGTGATCATGGAGGGTGGAGATGGCTCGCCAGGACGCGGACGTGGAGATGCTTGACCGGACCCGAACGTCCCAGCCTGAGCGTACGCGCGAGGCCAACACGCAACAGGCCCGTGCGCCCGAGCTCATGGCCCGGGTCCTCGCCGACGGTGTTCCGGGGGTGCTCGACGCCCCATCCATCGTCCATCTCCAGTCGCTGGCCGGCAACGCGAGCGTCTCGCGCCTCATCGAGGACGAGCAGGCGCCCGATAAGGTCAAGGCGGTCGTCGGGCAGGGCGGTGGCGAACGGCTCGATGCCGCTACGGCGCGGTCGATGGGCGCCCGTCTCGGCGCGGATCTCAGCGAGGTGCGTATCCATCAGGGTGGCAGCGCGGCCGAGTCGGCGCGTGCCGTGAACGCCCGGGCATACACCGTGGGCAACGATGTCGTGCTCGGGCCGGGCCACTTCGATCCCGCGAGCCCCGACGGGCAGCGGACCCTGGCGCACGAGCTCACGCACGTCGTTCAGCAGCGCGAGGGCGCCGTGAGTGGCAGCGACATCGGCGGCGGCATCGCTGTAAGCCATCCCCAGGACCGCTTCGAACAGGACGCCTCCGCCACCGCCGACCGGATCATGGCCAGCGGGGCGCCGGCACCCGCCATGCCCGCCCAACGCCACGCCGCCCACGACGAGGCCGTCGAGCAACCAGTGCAGCGCGGCATCGCCGTCGACAACGTCAGTGGCGAGGATGAGCAGGAGGAGACGGGGGCCGGGCTGATGGCCCAACGCGATGCGGACGATGAGACCGAGGAGGAGTCCGGCAGTGGGTTCATGGCCCAGCGCGAAGAGCTGCCGGAAGAAGAGGAGCTCGGGGCGAGCTGACGCGGCGGCGACCAGCCGCAGAGGCCTGAGGCCTTGAGAACCGGGATCGTGCTGACCGATCGTTAGCAGCCGCAACCACTACCCGGCCGCGGTCAGCTAGATGAGGCCCTGCTTGATTGCATATGCCACGGCGTGGGTGCGGTTGCGCAGCTCGAGCCGGCTCGTGATGTCATGGACGATGTTCTTGACCGTCCGTTCCGAGTAGAACAGCTCGCGACCGACCTCGGCGGTGTCCAGGCCGTCAGCGAGCAGCCGCAGGACACTGACTTCGCGCTCCGTCAGGCCCCGGAAGGTCAGGCCGCGGGGCGCCAGGACCTGGCGCTGGAGTCGGCCGACCTGGTCCAGCAATCGACCCAGCAGGTCGGGGGGCAGGGTTCCCTCGCCGGCCGCGACGGAGCGGATGGTGCTCCGGATGTTGCCCGCGGTGGCGTCGCTGCGCCTGAGCACGCCACAGACACCCGCCTCGACCGCGATGAGCAGGCCCTGGTCATCGAGGCGCGCCACGAGGAGCACGATCCGCTCCACCCCCTGCCGACGGAGTGACCGGATCTGACGCGCGGCGTCGTCGTCCACCTCATCAGCGACGACCAGCACCACGGTCGAGATCGTGACCCGTCCTTCCTCGACCACATGGATCCCGGGGGCGGCCCGAAGCTGGGATGCCGTGCCGGCCCTTGACACCGGGTCGGCGGCGGCTATGAAGACATCGATGGAGTCGATGATCGAGCGCTCCGAGGCGCGGTTCTCCATCACGAGCATCCGTGTTCCCCCCATGTGGCCTGCCCCACTGATCGGACGACCCTTCGGGCAGATCCGGCGGCCCGAAGGGTGCCTCGGCAGACTTGCCGGCGACTGAACGGTGACTGAACGGGAGGTCGGTCGTGCCAGGTGATCGCCCGCATGATCGCGCGAAGGGGTAGCCGCGACGCACCCCCGGCTCCTAGACTGCGCAGCCATGGGTGCCATCGCCAACCTCGGGACACGATCGATCGCCGTCGCGCCGGGGTCGCAGGCCAGCGCGGAGATCCGCGTCCGCAACAACGGCACCGTGGTCGACCAGTTCTCGCTTGCGGTACTGGGCGATGCTAGTGCCTGGTCGGTCGCCGAACCGCCGGTCATCTCGCTGTTCCCGGGTGCGGAGGGCACCGCGCGCGTCACGTTCCGGCCGCCGCGCACCCCGGACGTACCAGCCGGCCCGATGCCCTTCGGCGTCCGTGTCGCCTCTCAGGAGGACCCGCAGGGCTCGGTCGTCGAAGAGGGTGTGCTCCAGGTGGGCGCGTTCGCGGACACCAGCGCCGAGCTGGCGCCACGGACGTCGCGCGGTCGAACGGGCGCCTCGCACGACCTGGCCGTGGACAATCGCGGCAATATCCCACTCAACGCCACCATCACGGGGCTCGACCCGGACCGCATCGTGGCGTTCGACATCAAGCCGCCGAGCGTGCTCGCGGACCCGGGGCAGGCAGCCTTCGCGAAGGTCGGCGTCAAGCCGCGCCAGCGATTCTGGCGCGGCCAGCCCAGGACGCGCGCGTTCCAGCTTCAGCTCGACAGCCCCGGCCAGCCGCCGGTCCTGGTCGGTGGCACGATGCTCCAGGAGTCGATCCTCCCATCGTGGTTCCTCAAGGCCCTGCTGCTCCTCGTTGGCGCGCTCATCGCGCTCGTGCTCATCTGGTTCCTGTTCCTGCGGCCGGTCATCCAATCCACCGCCCAGGAACGTACGGACGCTGCGCTCGTCCAGGCAGGCATCCAGCCCCCGACGGCCCAGGGTCAGGGCCAGACGGGCAACGGAGGGACGCCGACCCCGACGCCCGCGCCGGGCGCCACGAACCCACCACCGGGGCCGACGCCGACCCCCGGAGTAGCCGGTGTCGAGACGCCCCGGGATGGCCGTCTGCCGGTGAATGGTGACCCGGTCACGCCGAGCGCCGGTCGGACGCTGTACATCACGGACCTCGTGTTCTCCAATCCGGACGGGTCGACCGGCCAGATCACCCTGCGACGTGGCAACCAGGACTTGATGCTGCTGCGCCTCGAGAACTTCCGTGACCTCGACTTCCATTTCGTGACGCCCATCGTGGTCGGCAAGGGACAGCAGCTGCGGCTGCCGTGTGACGGTCCGTGTGCGAACGCCGGGCTCTACTACTCGGGGTACGAGCGCTAGCCATGCATCGGCGGCCGCCCGCCGCCCTGCTCGCCCTCTTGGTGGCGGTGGTGGCGGTGTTCGCGACATCGTCGCCGCAGGCTGTGCGTGCCGCCCCCTCGGGCTTCGCGGGCCTCGTCGCGAGCCGCACCTGCATCGACCTCGATCGCGATCCGTCGAGTCCCGACTCGGTCAACGTGACCATCAAGGGTCATGGCTTCGAGCCGGGCACGACGGTCGATATCTCCGTGAACGTGACGGGTGTCGAGTCCTTCCCGGAGCCATCGGACACCGTGCAGGTCAGCGAGCTCGGCGTCTTCCAGGGTCGGGTGCGCCTGCTGCAGCCCGCGGAGTCACTGCAGTACGCCATCTCCGCCGTGACCAAGGGCGGCGAGGGCATCAACGGCTATATGACCATCGATGCCCCCTGCCCGCCCACGGTGTCCGTGACTCCGACCTGCGTGGCGCCTGACGCCCCATTCGACCTCACGTTCGTGGTCGACGGCTTCCTGCCCGATTCGACCATCCGGGTGGGCATCATCGTGGCTCCGGACAGCATCGTCTCCGATCCCCAGACCACCGACGGCCAGGGGCACCTGGAGGTCACGATGCGGAGCATCGGGCCGCTCCCGGCGGGCACGTATCAAGCCGCCGCGGTCCAGAACGTGAACGGCACAGCACGCATCGCCGCGAGCCGCGGGGCGGTCGCTGCCCAGACTCCCATCGAGCTGCCCTGCGTCACGCCCGCCATCGCGCTTGACCCGAGCTGTGCGCCCGCGGGCTCGCCACCCGATCACATGATGGTGACCATCGCAGGTCAGGGCTTCGAGTACGGCCCTGCGGTCATCACCTGGGACGTGGGCGGCTCCGACGAGGAGTTCCACATCGACCAGATCAACGAGAACGGTGTCTTCAGCGTCGAGGTCGACCCGTGGCAGCGGTCCCGTGGCAGTCGCGTCACGGTCCGGGTGACCCAGACCTTCCCCAGACCGGAGGGCTCCGAGCTCAGCAGCTATGTCCTCGCGACGCGGCCGCCACGGGTGGCCGAGGCGACCCTCCGGGTGCCCTGTCGGCCGACGTCCACGCCCGCGATGACGCTGGACCCCGACTGCGACACGCCCGCCCTCGTGGGCGATCCTGACCGGCGATACAGCATCGCGGTCGCCGCGTCCGGCCTGGTTCCGGGACCCGTGGACGTCGTCTTCGACGCCGGTGGCGTGGCTACGGACGTCATGCCCGCCGAGCACTTCCCGGGCGAGGTCGGCAAGGACGGCGTCCTGGTGTCGACGGCCATCACGCCGCTGGCGCGTCCGGTCGGCGAGTACCAGGTCGCGATCCTCCAACGTGAACAGCTCGTCGTCGCGTCCACCTTCCGGGTCCCCTGCGACAAGCCAACAGCCGCCATCCGACCTCTGCAGCCCGATTGCGGCCCCATCACGCCGGGCCTCGCCGGCAGCTACTCCATCCGGGTCCGTGGGCGGGGCTTCTACCCCGGCGCGGTCTCGGTGCTCCTCGACCCCCAGGGCATGCCCGACACGCTCCAGACGACGGTCGGCGCGGACGGCACCTTCGACGTGCGGCTCCAGGGCACAGGTCGCGATCGGGGCGAGTACACCATCACGGCGCGTCAGCGGGATGCCAACGGCACGGTCCTTCGCGCTTCACGGACCTTCGCGGTGCCCTGCGTGGAACCAGTCCTGACCATCGAACCGCCGTCGGGCCCGGGAGGCTACGCGACGCTGGTCACGGGTGCTGACTTCCCACCGGGCACGACCGTGACACTCACATGGGACCGGGGCATCACGGCAGCGACGCCCATCGAAGCGACCGTGGGGGCCGATGGCACATTCCACGCGAGCATCTTCCTGCTGCCCCATGACATCCCGGGCCCCCGGGTCCTGACGGCCGGCACCCCGAGCGATCCGGCCGCCTACCCGGGTGTCAGCGCGAACTACCTCGTGACCGAGGGCTCCGGTCAGCCACCGGGTGGACCGGGAGATCCCGGGGGCGTCATCTATCGCCGTTGACCGGTCGCGTCAGTGCTGGACGTCGATGGTCACGAGGATGGTGGATGCGGGTCGTGGGTCGCCCGGGGTCCAGTCGGGGACCTGGAGCGAGTAGCAACCGGTGCCCTTGGCGCCGAGCACGATCCAGGGGAAGCCGTTGTCGTCCTTCTCCATGGTGATCCACTTGAGGGAAGGCAGGGTCAGGGCTCGGTCGAGTGTCCACGTGAGCCGGACGTCCTGGAACAGCCCCAGCGCCACCGCGACGTCGCCCGCCTGGGGCGCCCCGACCTTGAGCGTCGTGGACACCTCGGCGGGTGGCAGGACATGGACGATGGCCTGGGTGCCGTTGCCTCCGGTGCCCTTCTGGTCGAGCGTCACGATGAGGCGGTCGAACTTGCCCATGTTGCGCCAGTCGATGCGCCGGATATTCCAGCCAGCGTTCAGCGGGTCTGCGATCGTGGTGTCCGTGCCGCACACGTAGGCCGTGGGTGGCGGCGCCTGGGATGGCGTCGGGGGACTGGGTGTGGGGCCCTTCGTGGGCCGGGGTGTCCGAGTCGCCGCGGGCGTGGGCTCGGGCGGGACCGTCTTGTTCGGGGTCGATCTGGGTGTCGGCTCCGCGGTGGGCTCGGGCGTGCTGGCATCGGTCGCGGGGGCCGGGGTATCCGTGGAGAGGGCATCCGTGGCCGCGGCAGTGAGGGGAGTGGGGTTGATAGGCGTGCCGGGGTTGAGGGCGCCGCTCAGGAACAGTGCCGCACCCGCGACGACGGCGATGAACACCAGGGCGATGCCCGCGATAGCCAGCCGCCTCCCGTCCGCCCCGGACGCTCCGGCACCCTGGGCTGCGGCGCTGGTGGCCGGTCGCGGCGCGCCGGCCATGGTGCCCACGGCCGGATCGAGACGCTGACCGCAGCGCTGGCAGAACGACCGCCCGGGTGGGTTCACGAGACCGCAATTCCGGCATGGCTGTCCACCCATCGCCGGTGGTGGCATGACCTGGTACCCCTGGGGATACGCGGACTGCATCGGCGGCTGTGGCCGGGCCGGTGACTGTTGCGGGGGGGGCAGCGGTTGCGGAGGTGGTTGGGCCGCCGATCGGCCCGGATCCGGCCCTCCGGCCGTGGGCGGCGGCGGGGATGTCACTGGCGGCGGGAGTGGCCCGGCGGCAGAGTCCTCCAGGTCCAGTGGGAGTCGTTGGTGCCGTCTGGTCGCTCCCGGGAGCGCCGCTCCAGGCGAGATAGGTGCCGCAATCGCCGCAGAACTCGTCGCCGGGCTCATTGAGGAAGCCGCAGTTGGCGCATGTGACCCGCTCGCCCATCCCGGAGCTCCTCCCGACCCTGCTGTGGCCCCGAGTCTAGCGCGCGGCCGGCGGTCGACGGACGAGCACGTCAGCGACGGACATCGAGCAGCAGGTCCGCGGAGGTGAGGCTGTCCGAACCGGAGCGCCAGTCGGGCGAGTTGAGGCGGGCGCAGCCTGTGCCACTGACACCGATGACCGCGTGGGTGACGCCCGCCGCATCCTTGCGGACGTCGATGGTCTCGAGTGCCTGCAGGCCCGGGGACGCGACCATCGTGGTGCCCACATTGATAGGCCCATCGAACGTCAGCACGATGGCCCGATCGCCCAGCGGCCGGGTGACCCCGTACGTTGATGCGGCCTTGGCGGGCGACATGAAGGCCATCTCGATGCTGGTGCCGTTCTTGTTGCCGCCACTCAACCGGGTGAGGGACAGCGTGAGCCGATCGGTGGTGACGCCCCGGTTCCAGCTGGCGCGGGCGATCCGCCAGCGACCCTTGAATGGGTCGCCGATGGCCGCCGACTTGCAGCTCCACTGCGAGAGGGTGGACACGGCGCCGGGTACCTTCGTGGGTCGAGGCGTCGGGTCACCGCTCGCGCCGGGACCAACGCTGGCCTTGGGGCCATCGGTTGCCTCGGGTGCGTCGGTCGCGACGACGAGGGATGCTCCCGGCCCGACCGAGGCGGCCGGCAAGGAGCCGCCAGGGGTCGCTTGGGGAACGATGGACGCGACGGCCACGAGGCTTGGGTCGGCGTTGCCACCGGCACTACCCGCGTTCGCCTGGAAGCCCCGGAAGATCGATCAGGCCGGCGACGCCGACGATACCGACCACGGCCACGAGCCCGATGATGGCCGCGATGCCGTTGCCGCGGTCGCTGGGCAGGTCCGCGCGCTTGGTCGTGGTGCCGCGCACCGGATCACGAGGCGCGCCCAGCGGCAATCCGCAATTCCGGCAGAACCGGACCGTGACGTCGTTGCGCAACCCACAGACGGGACAGATGATCATCGGCGGGAACTGCATGGGCCGCTGCGCAGCGGTCGCGCCCCGCCGTCCGGAGAGCCTCATCGCGGGCATGGTGCCACAGTCCGGCCGCCGGCCCGGGTGAAGGTGTGGTCGAGTTCCCGCAACCCGGCGGCTGCCGGGTATCGTGCGGGACCGCTCAGCGCGGCTGCGCCGCGTTCACCACCGGGATGATGTCCCGGCCGTATGCCTCGAGCTGCGCCTCCTCGTCCCCGTTCATGAGGTAGAGGTTGAACTGGTCGACGCCCGCGTCGGCGAGCTCGGCGAGGCGCTCGATGTGCTCCTCGGGCGTGCCGATGACGCAGAACCGGTCGACGACATCATCGGTCACGAAGCCGGCGTTGCTGGATCCGACCTCCGCGTGGTGGAGGTAGTCATAGCCGGTGCGGTCACGGATGTATCCGGTCAGGGACTCCGGAAGCTGCTCACGGGGGTACTTGTTGACGAGGTCGACGACGTGATTGCTGACCAGCGCCGGGAACCAGCGGACCTTGTCGCGGACGTCCTCGCGACGACCGACGTGCGCGGGCGCGGCCGCCTGGATCCTCAGGCTCGCAGGGTCCCGGCCCGCCGACGCGGCCGCATCCCTGAGCATCCCCGCCAGCCAGCTCACGAGGTCGGGGTCGGCAAGCTGGAGGATCAGCCCGTCCGCCACGCGGCCGGTCATCGCGATGGCCATCGGGCCATACCCGGCGACCCACACCGGCAGCCTCCACGACCCCGTCCACGGGAACGTCAGGTCAGTGCCCTCGAAGTTCCGGGTGCGACCCTCCACCAGATCCCGGATGAGGTCGATGGCCTCCTCCAGCGTCTGCATCGTCGTGGGTGGCTTGCCCAGCACCCGGCGCGCGCTATCGCCGCGACCGATGCCGAGGTCCATGCGTCCGTCGGAGATGAGATCGAGCGTAGCGAGCGCGCTCGCGGTCACGCTCGGCTCGCGCGTAGCGGGGTTTGTGACACACGTGCCGAGGCGCATCGAGGTGGTGTTGACCGCCATCAGCGTCAGCAGTGGATACACCTCTTGCCACAACACATGCGAGTCGAACAGCCAGCCATAGCTGAAACCGGCGGCCTCCGCCTGTTGGGTCAGGGCGATGGTCCGCTGGATGGTGTGGTCTGGCTTGAGGGTGAAGCCGAAGTCCATGGCTCGGCAGGGTACACCGCCAACCACGCAGCTTGCCGGCAGGGCACCGGGTAGTCCTCTCCCGTGAGGGGCCTTACCCTGTTCCCATGACCCTGAGAACGGTCCGGACGGCGACAACGATGCTGATGCTGGGCGTGGCATGGACTTCTACGGCGGCCGCAGGTGCGGTGGCGCTGGGCCAAGACCCCGTGCCGATCGCCGGGCCCGCCTTCGTGCAGGTCGTAAGCGATGATGGCCGGCTGACCCTGGAGGTGCCGGTGGCGGCGATCCCCGCGGGTGTCGCACCGTCGGCGACCGTGGCCCACGCGAGCGTGGCCTCGGTCGTGGCCTACGAGTTGCTGCCCCTCGATCTCTCGCTGCCGACGCCGGTCATGGCGACGTGGCAGCTCGATCCCGCGGGCATGCCGCCGGCCATGGCCGGGGAGCTGGTCTGGCTGGGCCTGGCCACAGCCGTCGATCCCGATGGAGGACCCTGGGAATGGCTGGGCGACCCGCATGTCGACGTCGTGGGTGGTGGGTACACGATGACGGGCTGGCTGTCCCGGTTCGGGACCGTCATCGTGACCCTCCAGGACACTCGCATCCGCGGCCCAGAGGCGATCTGGGGTCCGGGTTATGAGCTGCCGAACAAGGTGCCCGTGAGTCTCGACCTGGCGCTCGTGACTCAGTCCGGCGCCACCGCCGCCGCGGGGTTCAGTGGCGACTGGCGCTTCGGGGGTGGCTACCCGGAGCGCATCGATGTCGTGCAGACGATGGCTGACCCGGGTGCCCTGGCCGCCACCTGGCAGTGCCGTCGGACCGGCGCGACGTCATTGGTCAGCACGTTCGGGGTGCGGGAGGCCCCTCACCCGGCGGCATCCGGGCCCGGTGCGCCGTTCGGCGTCGTGCCCGCCCTGCCGCCCGCCGAGGCGGTCGTGTCGGTGACCTTCCCGGTCTCGTGCGGCGTACAGCATCCCGGGACCGACAGCTGAGCCAGGTGTGGCCGTGGCCGCCTGCGACGCTGGGCCGCTCGACGAGACCCTACGGCTTGACCAGGTCCCCGTATGCCTCGGGACGGCGATCCCGGAAGAACTGCCACGTCTGGCGCACCTGCTCGATGAGCGAGAGGTCCATGTCTCGCACCAGCAGCTCCTCGTCGTGCGGGTCGCCGATGGCGCCGATGTACTGGCCCCGCGGATCGACGAAGTAGCTCTGGCCGTAGAAGTCGTTGTCGCCCAGAGGCTCGATGCCCACCCGGTTGATGGTGCCCACGAAGTAGCCGTTGGCGACCGCGTGCGAGCGCTGCTCGATGTGCCACAGGTATTCGGACAGACCGCGTGAGGTGGCGCTGGGGATGAACACCATCTCGGCCCCGTTGAGGCCGAGGGCGCGGGCACCCTCCGGGAAGTGGCGGTCGTAACAGATGTAGACGCCGACCTTGCCCACGGCGGTCTGGAACACCGGGTAGCCCAGGTTACCCGGCCGAAAGTAGTACTTCTCCCAGAAGCCCTTGACCTGCGGGATGTGGGTCTTGCGGTACTTGCCGAGATAGGTGCCATCGGCATCGATCACGGCGGCCGTGTTGTAGTAGATCCCGGAAGCGGTCGAGTCCTCTTCGTACATAGGTGCGATGACGACCATGCCCGTTTGCTTGGCAAGGTCCTGCATCCGCTTCGTCGTGGGGCCGTCGGGGATGAGCTCGGTGTAGCTGAAGTACTTGGGATCCTGCACCTGGCAGAAATAGGGGCCGTAGAACAGCTCCTGGAACAGGATGACCTGGGCTCCCTGCTTCGCTGCCTCGTGGGCGTGCTGCTCGTGCTTCTGGATCATCGATTCCTTGTCGCCGGTCCAGGTGGCCTGGACCAGTGCGGCACGGACGATCTGGGGCATCGACGACTCCTCCGGGTGACGTGTGAGGGGGCAGGGTACACCGGACCACAGGCCATCCGGGCGAGGTCGCGCATGCCTCGCGACAGACGCGAAACGGGCGGATCCGCATCGATCCGCCCGCAGCTGGACCGAGGTTGGACCGGGCTCGGTCCGAGGTCAGGCCTTGACCTTGTAGGCAGCCCATGAGCCCGCACCCGCGAGGGCTCCGCCGACCCAGTAGCAGATCAGCGATAGCCAGTCGAACCCGGAGAGCGATGATGCCGAGTGGCGCAGGGTGAACAGGAGTGAGTAGATGGCACCCATCGCCAGGATCGCTCCCAACAGGACGATCACGACCTTGTACCAGGAGCCGAAGCCCTGCATCCTCGTGCGCTCGAGTCCGATGAACGCGAGCAGCAGCCCGGAGACGATGACGCCTGCCTCGGAGGGCCCCGCCCAGGCGCCAAGCAGGAACTCGAAGAGCAGGAACGAGGCTCCAAAGACGAGCAGGGCGCCGGCTCCGAGCAGCATCTCTGGGCCGCTGAGGCGTTCCTTGAGTGTGCTCGCGACGCCACTGATGGCTGCTGCCATCTGGGCCCCAGGCGGCGGCCCCGCGGCCGGAGGCGCGGCGCTAGGGGCCGGAGCACCCGGCGTTGGAGCCGATGGTGCCCTCGCTTCTGCCGCTGGCGGCGGGGGCGCAGCAGGTGGCGGCGGTGCAGCCGCTGGCGGCGGTGGTGCAGCGGGCGGCGGTGGTGCAGCGGGCGGCGGCGGTGTCACTCCGGGGGTGTCGGTCACGGCCGGATCGGGGCCAGCGCCCGCTGCGCGTGCCTTGGTGGTCTTCCGCGGTTCGGTCATCGATGGATCCCTCCGCAACCTGGCGTGTCATTCGGATCGACCTGAACGAGGGCTGGGCCGTCAATCTGTGACAGCACGGCGGGATGGGTCGACGCGGCGGGATCACGCTCACCCCGGTTCGGACCTGCCCCGCAAGAGCGAACGTACCACGCCCTGCAAGCGGCCCGGTATGCCGCAGAAGGTCCGGGTCGTCCACATCGCTTTGGATGGCTCCGGATGACACCAGTGCCAAGAGGTGGAGTGGCCCCGGTACGACCAGATGCAGCGTGATAGGTCCTGGGGCGGATGCGGAGCAGGGGATGGAGGCATAGGGTGTGGAGCACGCGCCGGTTCGTCCAGGCAGGCGGACGGACGGCGCTACGGACTCATCCTCAATGGTCCGGCTCGGAGGCCGGTTTCTCATCTTCGGAGAAGCGGCCGGGGTATCCCGGCCGCCGAGCGATCATCAAGCGACGAGCGGAACGCTTTCTGGGGCGTTCCGCTCGTTTTCTGTTTCCTTGTCGTGAACCTCCGCCCGCACGCGCGTCGGTCCTCCGTGCGACACTGCCGCGACCGTCAGCACGGAGGAGAGAGATGGCCATCCAGGTCGCGCCCGAGCACATGAGCGCGGAAGACATCGTCGCGCTGTGCCGCGAGCATTCGCTGTATGAATGGTCTGCGCAGGGAGCCGTCGATCCCATCCCGGTCGACCGTGCCGAGGGCGTCTATTTCTACTCGCCAGACGGCACCCGTTACCTCGACTTCAACAGCCAGCTCATGTCCGTCAACATCGGCCACGGCGATCGGCGGGTGACGGATGCCGTCTACGCTCAGATGCAGCGACTGGCGTATGCGAATCCGTTCATGGCCACGGAGCCACGTGCCAAGCTCGGCGCCAAGCTCGCGGAGATCTGTCCCGGCGACATCGACGTCTTCTTCTTCACCAATGGTGGCGCCGAGGCGAACGAGAACGCCATCAAGCTCGCTCGCCAATTCACGGGCCGTCAGAAGATCATGACCCGCTATCGCTCCTATCACGGTGCGACAGGCCAGGTCATGGTCGCCACGGGCGATCCTCGTCGCTGGGCCGCGGAGACGGGCGTCTCGGGTATCGTGCGCATCCCCGATTTCCATCGCTGGGCGCGCAAGGATCCGGAGCCGGTGGAGCAGAGCCTGCGCGACCTCGAGGAAGTCGTGATGTTCGAAGGCCCTCAGACCATCGCCGCCATCATGGTCGAGACCGTCGTGGGCACCAACGGCATCCTCATCCCGCCCGATGGCTACATGCAGGGCCTCCGAGAGCTGTGCGACCGTACCGGCATCCTGCTCATCGCCGATGAGGTCATGGCCGGCTTCGGGCGCACGGGTGCCTGGTTCGCGGTCGACCACTGGAACGTGGTGCCCGACCTCATCACGATGGCCAAGGGCCTGACGGCGTCGTACATCCCCCTGGGCGCGGTCGGCATGCGGCGCCAGATCGCCGACGCCTTCAAGGAGAAGGTGTTCTATGGCGGGCTTACCTACAACAGCCATCCGGTGGGCTGCGCGGCTGCCCTGGCCACCATCGCGGTCTACGAGGAGGATGGGCTCATCGAGCGTGCACGGCAGATGGGTGGCGTCCTGCGCAGCCATCACGAGGCGTTGTATGCCAAGCATCCGAGCGTTGGTGGCATCCGCAACATCGGCATGTTCGGCATCCTGGAGCTGGTACGCGACCGCGCGACCTACGAGCCGCTGGCTCCGTTCAACGGCGCGAGCGTGGAGACCAAGGCGGTCGCCAAGTACCTCCGCGATCACGGTCTCTACACGTTCGTGCGCTGGAACACGATCATGACCAACCCGCCGCTCACCATCACCGAGGACGAGCTGGCCGAGGGATTCGCCGTCATCGACGCCGCGCTCGACCTGGCCGACCAGGGGGTGCGTGCCTGACCCGACGCACCGACGAGGGAGCCCGGATCCAGCCCATGAGCGAGCCGAGGGACACCCGATGAGCGCCCATCCGAGTCCCACTCGACGCGCGATCCGTGCCGTGGTGCTGCTCGTCGGGTCGCTGGTGGTCCTGTTCCTCGTCTGGGAGGGTTTCAAATGGTTGTTCGGGGACCCATGGCGCATCGACGACGTCCTGGGCACTGGCACCGGCTACTTCCATCAGCCGCCGTTCCACCTGCTCCAGGCTACCGACCTGCAGCTGCCGCACGTGTGGCAGATCCTGGGAGCGCTCGTGGAGCCAGTCCAGCGGAACCAGGACCAGACGCTCCTGCAATACCTGCTGGGTGCGGCCGCCTATACCTGGTTCGAGGCGTTCATCGGGTTCTGCTTGGGCGCTGTCATCGGCGTCACGCTCTCGGCGATCTTCGTCCACTCCGTGCTCGCGGAGCGCGCCTCGATGCCCTTCGTCATCACCAGCCAGACCGTGCCCATCGTTGCCCTGGCGCCACTCATCGTGGTCAGCTTCGGCAGAGGCCTGACGTCGGTCGTCATCATCGCGACCTACCTGACGTTCTTCCCGGTGACGATCTCGCAGCTCCGGGGCCTCCGCTCGACTGATATCCGCGCCATGGAGCTGATGCGCTCCTACGCAGCCTCCAACTGGGCCATCTTCTGGAAGGTCCGGATGCCCGCCTCCATGCCCTATCTCTTCACGGCGCTCAAGGTCGCGGCCGCCGCGAGCATCGTGGGCGCCATCATCGGGGAGGGCCCTGGTGGCGTGAAGGAAGGGCTCGGGCGGGCCATCGTCAATTTCAACCAGTCGTACATCTCGGGTCCCGAGAAGCTGTGGGCTGCCATCCTGATCGCCGCCCTGACCGGCATCTTCTTCTATGTCGCGGTCCGCATCGCGGAGGTCATCAGCCTCCGTCATCGACGCCCAACGTCGCCCTGACCGGAGACTACCGATGACATCCCCGACCCCGTCCAGCGGCCTTCAGTCGGCGCCCGCGGTCCGCCTCAGCGGCGTCCACAAGTCGTTCGGCGTGCGCGGCGCCGCGCCGACGGTTGCTCTCCAGGGTATCTCGCTCGAGGTCGGCCAAACCGAGTTCGTGTCACTCATCGGTCCTTCAGGCTGCGGCAAATCGACGCTCCTGCGGATCGTGGGCGACCTCATCTCGCCCAGCGCAGGCGCGGTCGAGGTCAACGGGAAGCCGGCCACCCAGGCCCGGCTGGACCGGGACTACGGGATGGTCTTCCAGGCACCGGTGCTGTTCGACTGGCGGACCGTGGAGGCGAACGTCCGACTGCCGCTGGAGATCATGAAGACGAGCGGTGCAGACCAGCACAAGCGGGCGCAGGAGAAGCTCGACCTCGTCGGGCTCGCGGACTTCGTCAGGCACTACCCGCATCAGCTCTCCGGTGGTATGCAGCAGCGCGTCGCCATCGCGCGGGCGCTGGTGTTCGAGCCTGCCCTCCTGCTCATGGATGAGCCATTTGGTGCCCTCGACGAGATGACCCGCGAGCGACTCAACGGCGAGGTGCTCAAGATCTGGTCCCGGACCGGCACGACTGTGGTGTTCGTGACGCATTCCATCCCGGAGGCGGTCTTCCTGAGCACCCGGGTCGCGGTCATGAGCCCGCGACCCGGGCGCATCAGCGACATCGTGGACATCGACCTGCCGCAGCCCAGGAACGAGGAGACGCGCGAGAGCGAGCGCTATTTCGAGCTCGTGACCCGGGTCCGCGAGGCGCTCCGGGCCCAGCAGGGCGTCGGGGCTTCTCCCACCCGAACGCGCGCCGAGGGGGCCATCGGATGACCGATGCTGCGAGCGGGGTTCCGGCCGCATCGCGGCGGACCGTTGGTGCGGGTCTCGTGGATGGACTTCGTCGTCATCTGCCGGCGATCGTCTTGTTCCTGCTCGTGCTGGCCGCCTGGGAGATCATCTCGAGCAGCAGCAGCCGGCGGATCATCCCGCCGCCGTCGTCGATCGCCGCCGCCTTCGGTCGCGAGTGGGACACTCTGTGGGCCGCAGCGATCGGGACGTACAGCGAGGCCATCGGGGGCTTCGTCATCGGCAGCGTCGCGGGCCTCCTGGTCGGGTTCGCCACCGCCCGCTGGGCCGTGGCCCGGGATATCCTGCTCCCGGTCGCCATCGGCGCGAGCACCATCCCGCTCATCGCCGTCGCGCCCATCATCAATAACTGGTTCGGGGTGCTCAACCCGCTGTCCAAGATGATGATGGCAGCCCTGCTTGTCTTCTTCCCGGTCGTCATCAACGTGACCCGAGGGTTGGTAGAGGTGCAGCCGGCGCAGCTGGAGCTGATGCGCTCGTACGCCACGGGCGAGACCGAGGTGCTGCGCAAGGTCCGGGTGCCCAACATGCTGCCCTACCTGTTCACGGCGCTCAAGGTCGGGGCCACGCTGGCCTTCATCGGCGCCATCGTGGGCGAATACTTCGGGGGCACCTCTGCCGTCATCGGTCGCGTCGTGCTCACATCGATGAGCTCCGGTGGCTTCAGCCTCGCCTGGGCGGGCATCACCATCGGCGCCATCGGGGCCACCGTGGCATATCTCTTCGTCACCCTGGCGGAGCGCATCCTCATCCCGTGGCACACCGCGTTGCATGACGGCGGATCGTGACCGGTTCGTCACTCTGAGGCACGGGCCGACGCGCACGCCGTGCGCTATCGTGCGCGGATCACATGTGTGGGGCGCCTTCGCGGCGCCCGAGTGGAGGAGACCCGGGCCCAGAGTCCGGGAGAAGGGGTGAGCGCATGACGAGCTCAAGGAAGACCCTGCTGCCGGTCCTGGCTGGAGGCCTGGTGCTGGCATCGGTAGCCGGCGTGGCGGCACAGGATGCATCGCCTGCCGGGTCGGCGGGCGCTCTGACACCGGTCAGCCTCCAGCTTCAGTGGTCGCCCCAGGCGCAGTTCGCGGGCTACTTCGCGGCTGCCGCGAACGGCTTCTGGAAGGACCGCGGGCTGGACGTGACCATCGTCGATGGTGGCCCGGATGTCGTGCCGCAGGTCGTCGGCTCGGATCCGGCGGGACCGACATTCACCATCAGCTGGGTGCCCAAGGTGCTCCAGGTTCGGGAGTCGGCGGATGCGCCGTCTGACCTTGTGGACATCGCCCAGATCTTCCAGCGTTCCGGCACCAAGTCGGTGTCGTGGGCGCCGGGCAAGGGCCCGGACCCGGTCAGCGATGCGGCCATCACATCGCCGGGGGACTTCAAGGGCAAGAAGGTCGGCGTCTGGGACTTCGGCAACGAATTCGAGGTCACGGCGGGCGCGTCCAAGGCCGGACTCACCCAGGGCACCGACTACGAGAAGGTCATCCAGCCGTTCGACATGTCGCTGCTCCTCAACCGGGAGATCGATGTCGCCGAGGCCATGATCTACAACGAGTACGCGCAGGTGCTGGAAGCCCCGGATTCCAAGACTGGTGCGCTGTATCAGCCCAGCGACCTCAACGTCATCGACTACAACGAAGTCGGTACCGCGATGCTCCAGGACGCCATCTTCGCCCGTGCGGCCTGGCTGGCGGAGCCCGGCAGCGAGGACGTCGCGACCCAGTTCCTGGCGGGCGCCTTCGAGGGTTGGCTCTACTGCAAGGATCACCCTGAGGACTGCGTCGGCTACACGATGGCCGTCGGCCCGACCCTTCCGGCCGGCCACCAGGCGTGGCAGCTCAACGAGGTCCTGCCGCTCATCTTCCCCTCGACCGATGGCATCGGCGCGATGCCGGTCGCGACCTGGGACCAGACGGTCAAGATCGCGACCGACGCCGGCATCATCACCGCGGCGCCGGCAGATGGCGCGTACCGGACGGACCTGGCCGATGCGGCGCGGGCACTTGTCACAGGTGACACCACCGGTACGGACTTCACGAAGGGCACGGTCACGGTGACCGCAGGAGGCAAGTAGCCGACCGACTGCTCGTGGCACACCCTGACCGGTGACGTCACGGCAGCTCGACGCTGACGAAGAGCCGGCCCTCCGGGGCCGGCTCTTCGCGCTCCCGAGCGGTGCCATCGACGAGGAGACGACTCGGAGGACCATCGCTTGCTCCGTCGCCGTCGCTGTCGCACGCATCAGCGGGACCCGCGGCGGTGCCGTGCGCTGGCGGAACACCAGCGCCCTCCAGCCCCACGATGTGACGTCCTGGCTGCCCGGCTACCACAAGAGCCCTGGAGGTGTGGGCGACATGGGATGGATGGTCAGAGCTTCCGGTTCACGTTCGGTGCCGCGGGCACGTTCACGTACGTCTGCTCCATCCACGACGTCATGATCGGCACCGTGGAGGTGCCATTGGCGGCGGTGCTCGTGACCACGGGCCGGCGACCCCATTTCCGGGTCACCCTGGGCCCCAGCCTGCTGCCGCAGGCGTCACGCTGGCGCTGCGTGCTCAACTGGCAGATGCCGGGCGAGACCACGTGGCATGTCAAGGCCTCCCGGGCGCCCACGTTCGTCGTGCTCGCCAGGACGCCGGGCACATACCCAGTTCCGCGCGCGCCTCAAGGCCAAGGTCGGCCACTCCCGGTCCGCCAACACACAGATCGTGACGATGCAGTTCCCGGATGAACCGTAGTCGACGTCCCGCCGCCTGACGTTGGTCAGCTGTGACCCGTGCCGAACTGCCGATCACCGGCGTCACCCAGGCCGGGCATGATGTAGCCCTTCTCGTTGAGCTGTCGGTCGAGGGCGGCAGTGTGGATGGCGACGTCCGGGTGGGCTGCGGCGACCGCCCGGACGCCCTCCGGTGCCGCGATGAGGTTGATGAGCTTGATGCGCACCGCGCCCCACTGCTTGAGCACCTCGATGGCTGCCGTGGCGGAACCGCCCGTGGCCAGCATCGGATCGAGGATGAGACAGAGGTCGACCGTCGCCTGGTCAGGCAGCTTGTTGTAGTACTCGACCGGTCGCAGCGTACGTTCGTCGCGGAAGAGGCCCAGGTGCCACACCTGCGCCGTTGGCATCAGCTCCAGCATCGCATCGACCATGCCCAGCCCGGCGCGCAGGATGGGCACGTAGCCGATCCGGTCGGCGAGCCTCGCACCCTCGACCTGCTCCAGGGGCGTCTGTACCTGGATGGGTGCCGTACGTGCGTCCTCCAGGGCTTCGTAGCCAACGAGCCAGCTGATCTCACGCACCAGCTCCCGGAACTTCTTGGGCTCGGTGGCCTCGTCCCGCAACAGCGCGAGCTTGTGCTGGACGGCGGGATGGCTCGAGACATGCAGCGTCGGGAAGTCGGGATGGACGGCCACGTCAAGCATGCTATACCGGGTCGGCCGGGTCACGCTGGCCACGAGGACGCCCGATCGCTGCGGCACAGGCGTCCCTGGTCACCGGGCGACGGTCCGTCGGCGCGGTACCATCGCGCGGTGCCCAGACCAGCCGGCGTCGCGTCCGCGCGCGCCACCCGAAAGCCCTCGCCCCGCGCCGCCCGCTATCCCCGTAACGTAGCGCCGCCAGTGCTCGCGGAGGCCCGTCGCGGGCCCATCGTGGAAAGCCGTCATCGCGGCCACGTGGTCCAGGTGTCCGCCACGGGTGACGTCGAGCGCGCCATCGGCGATCCGGAGATCTCCGTCACGCTTCGGTCGGCAGTGAAGCCGTTCGCGCTGATCGCGCTCATCGAGTCGGGCGCCGCAGATGATCTCCGGCTGTCCGGGCCGGAGCTGGCCGTGATGGCCGCATCCCACATGGGCGAGGACAAGCATGTCCGGACGCTCCAGTCCGTCTTCCGTCGGGCCGGTGTCAGCCAGTCCCTGCTGGCCTGCGGCAGCGTCGGGATGCCCATGGACAGGGTCACCGCGATGCGCCTCGCGCGAGACGGTGAGGCGCCTGGTGCCATCCGTCACCAGTGCTCGGGCTTCCACGCCGCGAGCATCCTGCTCAGCCGTTTCTCGAACTGGACGCTCGACGACTACGACCGTCCGGGGCATGCCAGCCAGGTGGCGGTCCGGGATGTCGTGGCGCGTGTCTTCGGGGTCGGCGTCGGCGACCTCGCGACCGCCGTGGACGACTGCGGGCTGGGCACCTATGCCTTCCCCCTCGTGGATATCGCGCGTGCCTTCGCGCTGCTCGCTGACCCTGCCGCCGCGTCGGATCCGGTGCGTGCCGCGATGGGCCCCGCGATGGTGCGTGTCCGGGACGCCATGATGGGCGCGCCCGAGATGGTCGGTGGCACGGAAGGGTCGCTGGACACGCTGCTCATGCAGCACCTCAAGGGCAAGGTGGTGGCAAAGGGGGGCGCGGAAGGGCTTCGGGGCATCGGCATCCTGCCGGGAGCCAGGGGTACCGGTCGTCCCGCGGCCGGCATCGCGGTGCGCATCGAGGATGGCGATGGCTTCGCGCGCGCCAATCGGGCCGTGACCATGGAGGCGCTCAGCCAGCTAGGTGTCATCGACGAGCGAGCGCGCCGGGCCCTCGCCGCTCAGCATCGGCCTGTGACCCGGTCCCTCGCGGGCGACATCATCGCCGAGATCGTCCCTGCATTCGAACTGGCGCCGATCTCCGAGCTGAGCTAGCGTCTGCCTGTGAGCGGCATGCGTGGGTCACCTGACCCGTACCGGGAGCTGGGCGTGCCGCGTGGCGCCACCGACGAGCAGGTCAAGGCCGCGCACCGCCGTCTCGCGAAGCGCTACCACCCGGATGCGGGCGGTGGCGATCCGATCCGGTTCCTCGCGGTCCAGGAGGCGTATCTGCTCCTGTCCGATCCGCTCAGGCGCCGCGACTGGGATTCGCGGCACGCGCCAGGGCCGGTCCGTGCGACAGAGCGACCGATGACACCCCGCCCGCCGCCACGACCCGGTCCTGCTCATGCGGGCTCGCCACCCCGACGCCCCGAGGACTATGCCGGCAAGCCGCCACGGCCTGCTGCGCCCCGGGGCCCGACCGCTGACCCCATGAGCGGCCGCGACCCAGGTACCCGCAGCGCGACCTGGTCCGCGCGAGGCGTCCCCTGGTGGGAGGACTTCCGGGCAGAGGGCGCGGGACGGGCCGGGGGCCAACCGACCAGTGGGCCGACGACTGGTGGACCGGGCACGGGCGGTCCCGCCACGGGTGGCCGACCCACGGGTGGACCGACCATGACGGGCACCGGCGCCACGTCCGGCAGGACCTCGGGCCAGCCACCGCTGACCGGCACCGGGTTCTCGAGACGTCCCAACCTGGCATCGCAGCCACCGAGCAGCGGGCCCGCACCGAGCCAGGGCCCGGGTGCCGGCGACATCTACGCTCGCTCCAGCGGCGCGGCCTGGTCGAGCGCCGCCCGACGTCATTTCCGGAAGGACGACGTCGACCTGCCACGCGGTGGCGCGTTCCGGTATCGCGGTACCCAGGTCGTCACCGGCGCCGAGGCGCGCAAGGACGCCGACGCGGAGGCCCGCCGCGCGACAGCGCAGCCACCAGGATCCCGACCACCGGCAACGCCGCCGACGGCCCCGAGCCCGCCGGTTGACGCCGCTGGCAGCGCCGGCCTCATGGCGCGCCTCCGGAAGCTCCTCGGCGGCAGCTGAGCCCCGGCCGCGGCGCGGCGTCCCGATGATGTGGACGGAGTCCGGCGTCACCTCTGGCACACTTGCTGGCATGACCATCCGCTGCCGGATCGCCCCCAGCCCGACGGGACCGCTGCACATCGGGACCGCCCGTACCGCGCTGTTCAACTACCTGTTCGCCCGTCGACACGGGGGCACCTTCATCCTGCGGCTGGAGGACACGGATGTGGCCCGGTCCACGGCCTCCTTCGAGCGGGACATCCTCGACGGTCTCCAGTGGCTGGGTATCGACTGGGATGAGGGTCCCGCGGACGGTGACCTGGGCGAGCGCGGCGCGTACGGTCCATATCGCCAGATGGAACGTCTGGGCAGCTACCGCAAGGCCGTGGAGACGCTCCTCTCCCAGGACAAGGCATACGAGTGCTTCTGTACTGCCGATGCGCTCGCTGCCGACCGGGCGGCGCAGGAGGCGGCGCACGAGGCTTCCCACTACGTCGGACGGTGTGCCCACCTGACCCCCGAGCAGCGCCGACAGGCCCGCGCCGACAACCCTGCGCCCATCATCCGGTTCCGGGTCGGCGACAGCCGGGTGGACTTCCACGACCTCGTCCGGGGAGACGTCTCCATCGACACCAGCGCGCTGGGTGGCGACATGGTCATCGTCCGCTCCGACGGCACGCCGCTCTACCACTTCACGGTCTGCGTCGATGACACGGCCATGGCCATCACGCACGTCATCCGGGGGGAGGATCATCTCTCGAACACACCCAAGCATGTCCTCCTCTTCCGGGCGCTGGGTGCCACCGTGCCGCAGTTCGCCCACCTGCCGCTCATCCTCAACCCGGACCGGACCAAGATGAGCAAGCGCAAGAGCCAGACCGCGATGTCCGACTACATCGCCCAGGGCTACGTGCCCGAGGCGCTCATCAACCACTTGGCACTGCTCGGTTGGTCATCGGGTACCGAGGAGGAGCTGTTCACGGCCGAGGAGCTCGCGGAGCGTTTCGACCTGGATCGGGTCCAGCAGGGCGGCGCGATCTTCGATCGGGAGCGACTCGACTGGCTCGATGGCCAGTGGATCCGCCGATTGCCCGACCAGGTCCTGGTGGAGCGGGCGCTGCCGTTCCTCACCACGAGCCTCCAGGCCGAGGCAGCCGCCGGGGCGGCTGTCCGGATGCCGGCGGCTGACGACCTGGCCGCCATCCTGCCCATGGTCCGCGACCGGCTGCCGCGGCTCGACGCCATCGGTCCTCTCGTCGACTTCCTCTTCCGCGATGACCTGCCCCTCGAGCCCGCGTTGCTCGTGCCCAAGCGCTGGGATGCCCCGACGACCCTGGATGGCCTGACCGAAACCCGCCGTGTCGTCGGAGCGCTGGCGGCCGTGAGCTTCGAGGCCGAGGAACTGGAATCCAGCCTTCGCGCCCTCTGCGAGACGCGCGGCTGGAAGGTCGGCGACCTGTTCATGGCCATCCGCGTCGCGGTGACGGGCCGGACGGCGACGCCCCCGCTGTTCGACATCATCGTGGCGCTGGGTCCGGAACGGACGCTCGATCGGCTCGACCGCGCGCGGGGATCGCTCAGCGCTGGCTAAGTTCCTGACGGCAGACGCCAGGGGCACCCCGGAGACTGTGGCAACGACCCAGTGGAGGAATGCGATGACGCTCGACCGACCGGCGTTCCAGGCATGGCTTGACCGCTACGTGGCTGCCTGGCGGAGCTACGATCCAGGCCAGATCGGCGCCCTGTTCAGTGACGGCGCCAGGTATCGCTACCACCCCGAGGATGAGCCGGTCGTCGGTCGGGCTGCCATCGTGGCCGACTGGCTCGATGGCGCCGACGCCGAGGGCACGTATGACGCCCATTACGAACCCCTGGCCATCGACGGTCCTGCGCACGTAGCGCGGGGCTGGAGCCGCTACTACACGCCGACCGGCGAGCTGCGCGACGAGTACTGGAACATCTACCTCGTCGAGTTCGACGACGCGGGGCAGGCGACCGGATTCACGGAGTGGTGGATCCAGGATCGCGACTGCGCGCGGCGTGCCCGCGAAACCGCGATCGCGACGGCCCTGGCCGAGGCGGCTGTCAACGCCGCATCCTGACGCGTCTGGGGTACCGTTGGCCTGTGACCGCGGAGCCCACGATATCGATCTCGACGAGCGCACCTGCCCAGCGAACGGTGCTGGTCGTGGAGGACGAGCCCACGGTTCGTGAGACCGTGGCGGAGGCGCTCACGGCGGATGGCTTGCGGGTCGTGACCGCTGCCGATGGGCGGCAGGCACTTGAGCGATTCCGGGCCGAGCAACCTGATCTGGTGCTGCTGGACCTGATGCTGCCGGAGCTGTCGGGGATGGAGGTCTGTCGCATCCTTCGTCGCGAGTCGGCGGTGCCCATCATCATGCTCACCGCCCGCGATTCGGAGGTGGACAAGGTCGTCGGGCTGGAGGTCGGCGCCGACGATTACGTCACCAAACCCTTCAGCTTGCGCGAGCTCCAGGCGCGAGTGCGGGCGCACCTCCGGCGACAGGACGCGGTCGCCGTGGCGCCCCGCGTGTCGAGCGAGGTGCACCTGGGACCGGTGACCGTGGACCTCGCAGGCCATCGATTGTTGCGGGCTGGAGCACCCATCGCAGTGAAGCCCCAGGCCTTCGAGCTGCTGGCGTTCCTGCTGCGCAATCCGGGTCAGGTGTTCACGCGCGACCAGCTCCTGGAGCGCGTCTGGGGCTACGACTATGCCGGGGAGACGCGCACGGTCGATGTCCATGTGCATTGGCTCCGGACGCACATCGAGGAGGATTCCGGGAACCCCCGCTTCCTCCAGACGGTGCGTGGGGTGGGCTACGTCCTTCGGCTCGACGAGCCCTGATCCGGGCGCCTCCGCGAGTGGCGGCGGAGGCCATCAGCCGTTGCGCAGGGCGCTCGTGTCGACGACCTCGAAGTCGGAGCCATGGAGACGACCGAGGGTATGCATCGCGTCGTCGTTCCAATGGGGATCAGGGGCCCCCGTGACGTACCAGGGCGAGCCGTTGTCGGCGAGGATCATGCCGTAGCGCTTGAGTGCCGTGAGCAGCACCCGTGCCGGCTTCGGGAAGCCGCTGATGTCGACCGATGCCTTGAGCCGGACCCGCAGTCCCATCGGTGGCAGGTCGCTGGAGCTGGCGTCACCCGCCTGGTGACGCGCCGGGTAGATGAATGATGTCCGGGTCGTGGGAGCCGTGAACCGGAGGGCGTGGAGGATGGCGCCGGCGGCCACCTCGTCGTAGCGCACCAGCCCCGGCAGGATGGGCAGTCCCGCGGCGTCCGCGCTCGTCCAGCCGCTCGGACGGAGCTTGTTGGAGCCCAGGTCCCAGACCGCTCCCGAGCCGGCTGTCCAAGCACCCCCGCTGGTCTTTCGTGCTGCGAACAATTCGTACAGCTTGCAGGCACTCCTGTCGATGAGCAGCATATGCCGGTCGCTGCCGCCCTCGATGCGGGGCTTCGAGGGGATGGGGTACTTGACCCGATCCGACTCTGCTGGCCACCGGAACGTGACGGTCCGCCGTGGGGTGCTGGCCGAGACCACGTTCCAGGGGATGCCGTAGCCGCTGTACGAGCCGAAGTCGGGATGCAGGGCACCGCCGGCCCCGATGGAGGTCACGAGCGTGTCCGAGTCGGCGCGCACGGGCAGTTTGTCCACGCGTTTGTTCCAGACGTTCGTCGACGGGAAGATCCGGCAGCTTGATGCGCCCGGGACGCGCACGGCGGTCGCAGCTTCGATGGGGACCCCGGCGCTGACCACCAGGCCCGCGGCGAGGGCGAGCACGATCGCGGGTCGGGGCAGGCGCACGGGCGGTGTCGGTCGCATGTCGGCATCCTGGGTGGGCGGGAGGGTCGACACCATGCGTCGTTGGAGCTAGAGGGTCCTGTCCCCGTGTGTGGACCAGATGACCTCGGACCTCACCTGACCGCAGCGTTGGTCCTGGTCAGCTGGCTTTGTGGACCATCCGCTCGATGATCTCGCCCGTATCCTCAGCGGCGTCGATGGCCTCCTCGAGGTAGGTGTAGACGTCGCGCCATTTGATGATCTCGACGGCGTCGGGATGACCCCGGAAGAGGCCCGCGATCGCCGATCGGGACATCCCGTCGGCCTGGTTCTCCAGCTCATGGACCGCCTTGAGGGCTGGCTCGAGGCCCTTCATCGACTCCAGGAGTCGGAGCGCCGCGAGCAGGTGCTCTGACTGCGAGGTCAGGATGCCGGCGAGGGCCACGGACTCGCCCGTTGGCTGTGCGATGCCGTACAGCAGGAAGGTCTCGGCGACCTCCTGGATGCCGTCGACGACGTCGTCGAGCCGAGCCGAGAGCTCGTGGATATCACCCCGGTCGAAGGGGGTGATGAACGCGCGCTCAAGTCGCTCCACGAGCTCATCGTCGATCTCGTCACCGCGGTGCTCGAGATCACGGATGGCGTTGACCCGCTCCTCGACCCGATCATAGGTCGTGAGCAGCCCCTCCAGTTCGCGGGCAGCGGCGAGGAGGTTCTCCCCATCTGCGATGAACAGCTCGAAGAACCGCTCATCGCGCGGCATGAGCCGAAGTGGTGACATCAGCAGACTCCTGGTGCGCTCAAGCGACGAGCCCGAGGGTGTGGATGATGAGCCAGGCGACGGCTCCGAGGATGCCGGCCGCAGGCAGCGTCACGATCCAGGCCACGAGGATGCCGCGGGCCACGCCCCATCGGACCGCGCGCACGCCACGACTGGTACCGACACCCATGATCGAGCTGGAGATGACGTGCGTCGTGGACACTGGCATGCCGAAATGGGCCGTCGCCAGCAGGACCGTCGCTGCGGTCGTCTCTGCGGTGAACCCGTGGACCGGCTCCAGTTCCACGACCCGTTGGCCCATGGTCTTCATGATCCGCCAGCCACCGACGGCCGTGCCCAGCGAGATGGCTGTGGCCGCCACCACGATGACCCACCAGGGCACATCGTTGGTGGGGATCGACCCCTGCCGCGAAGAGCGCGAGTGTCACGATGCCCATCGTCTTCTGGGCGTCATTCGATCCATGGGCGAACGCCATGTAGCCCGCGGAGACCACCTGGAGTTTCCGGAAGCGGATGGCCATCGGCTTGCGCGCGGTGCGATGGAACAGTCGAGCGATGAGCACCATCAGCAGCAGCGCGCCCAGGAAACCGAACAGCGGGGACGTGACCATCGGGATGAGCACCTTGTCCACGATCCCCTGGATATCGAGGGCACCCACGCCGGCCGCGATGACGGTCGCACCCAGGAGGCCGCCGATGAGCGCGTGGCTGGAGGAGCTGGGCAGCGAGTACCACCACGTGATGAGGTTCCACGCGATGGCGCCGAGGAGCGCGCCCGCTACGATGGCCTGGGTCGTGGTCGCGTCATCCACGAGGCCGGACCCGATGGTCTTGGCCACCGCGGTGCCGGCGAATGCACCGATGAAGTTGAAGGCAGCGGCCATGAGTACCGCCACCTGGGGTCGGAGGGCGCGCGTCGCGACCGAGGTCGCGATCGCGTTCGCGGTGTCGTGGAAGCCGTTGATGTAGTCGAACACCACGGCCAGCCCGACGACGATGAGCAGACTGACCGTGAACCCTTCGGGCACGCGAGGGCTGCCTCCGATACGACCTGACGACCGCGGCCGTCCCCGGGCCGTGCCGCGCCGTCGGGTCCTGGCCGGCGCTCGCTGTGTCAACGTACTGTAAATGAGGAGAGCCGGGCGTGTATCAGCCCACGCCGCCGATATCGGCGACCACCTATCCTCCAGCGGTGGATGCCGCCACCGAGGACCTGTCCCGGCTCGCCGACCAGCTGAGACTGGGCATGCTGCGAGTCCGGCCGGACCATGTCATCGAGCAGGCCAACGAGGCCGCCCATGTCCTCCTGGGCAAGCGCACCGGCACCATCGTCGGCCGATCGATCATGGAGACGTTCCTCGATCACCGGGCGGAGGAAGTGATCGTCGGCGCAGGGTCCGGCCAGGCCGGGGGCCTGGAGCTCGATGGTCCGGAGGGCCGGCGACTGGTCATCCGGGCCCGTTCGGATCGCTCCAGGCCGGGACACATCTGGGTGCTCATCGAGGATGTCACCGAGCTGCGACGGCTGCAGCGCATCCGGACCGAATTCATCGACAACCTGTCCCACGAGCTGCGCACGCCGCTCACGACCATCCGGCTCCTGACGGAGCGACTGACCGACGAACTCGCGACGCTCGATGTGCCGACACGGGTACGGGAGCGCGTCGCGACCATCGATGTCGAGACCGGACACCTGGTCCAGATGGTCAATGAGTTGCTGGACCTGTCACGCATCGAGCAGGCAGCCACACAGCTCCACCTCGATGATGTCGCGGTTGGCCCGCTCCTCACCGCGGGCGCCGCGCGGCTGCGGACCTTCGCCGAGCGTCAACTGGTGGAGATCGTGGTCGACCTGGCCGCCGCCCCGCTGCCTCCCGTCTGGGGTGACGCGGAGCGACTCGGCCAGTTGCTACTCAACCTGCTCCACAACGCCATCAAGTTCTCGCCCTCGGGTGGTCGGGTGACGCTCGCCGCGGAGCTGCAGCGATCCGAGGTCGTCCTGAGCGTGGCGGACGCGGGTGTCGGCATCCCTGCGGCAGACCAGCCACGGATCTTCGAGCGATTCTTCAAGGTCGACCGTGCCCGGGAGCGGGGTCAGGGTGGCACAGGTCTCGGGCTCGCCATCGCGCGCCATATCGCGGAAGCCCATCGCGGCCGGATCTGGTTCCACAGCGAGGATGGTCGAGGCTCGACCTTCTTCGTCGCGCTACCCGTAGCGGGTATCGAGACGGCCGGGATGGGCGTGTGATCTACCTGCTCATCGCGGTCGGAGGCGCCGCTGGGGCCGTCAGCCGCTACGTCGTGGACGACCTCGTCACGCGCTTCGTCGGCGGGGCATTCCCGATGGGCACGCTCGTCGTCAACCTCAGCGGCTCCTTCCTGCTGGGTCTCCTGTTCGCCCTCGTCGTGGACCGATCGGCCTTGCCCGCCGACCTCCGCGCCCCGGTCATGATCGGCTTCATCGGTGCCTACACCACGTTCTCGACCTGGATGCTCGAGACCGTGCGCCTGATGGAGGGTGGCGCCTGGGTGCTCGCCGCGGCCAACCTGGGCGGCTCGGTGGTGCTGGGCCTGCTCGCCGTGTTCGCGGGGCTGGCGGTCGGCCGCGCGCTCTGACGCCGGCTGCTACCGGCGGACGGATCAGGCGGGGTCGGCGACCGTCGGGACCACGTCGTCCTGGAGCCCGGCCAGCGCGTCGGGCGGGATGAGCCAGCGGAGCGTCCCGGTCCCGGGCAGCAGCGGTCGGCGTACATCGATGGTCGCGAGCGCACCCTTCTTCATCTCCAGGCCACCGGCCCCGATGAGCTCCGACAGCAGCATCGAGAAGTCCGGGTCATGCCCGAACAGCATCGGAGCGCTCGCGTCGGCATCGGCGATGAGGGCATCCAGACAGCCGAGCGAGCAACCCTCCGCCAACCGTCCGTCGACGCGCAGATCCAGGCCCAGGGCGGCGCCCACGAGCTCCGCCGTCTGGAGGGCTCGTATCTTGGGGCTGGTGATGAGCCGGTCAGGCTGGACGCCTGCGCGAGTCAGGAATCGGCCGAGGCGCTCCGCCTGACGTCGGCCCTTGAGCGTGAGGGGTCGGAGGTCGTCATCCCCTTCCCAAGCCCCGGCGTCCCCGGCATGCGCGTGCCGCACGAGGTGGACGATCGCAAGACGGCGTTCGGAAGCGGTTCGGGCTGACATGCCGCTCAGGATGCCACCGGGCGCATTCCGATGCAGCAGAGCCGCCGGGAGATCCGGCGGCCCTGCGGTGGATGGGGGCCCGCCGGGCATACGCGACCTTGTCCGACACCAGCGTCGCGGTCAGCCCGGAGGCCAGCTTGATGGCCTCGATGCCAGGGGCGGCGGTCACGCCGGTGCCGGATCCGAAGGGTCCGTTGACGTCACAGGCGCTGGTCGGAAGGTGCACGCCGGTCGCCAACACCCGGACATCGGCCAGTGAGCAGTTCCAGCACGATAGTTGCCACCACGAACGGTTCAGGGTCGCATCCACCATCCGCCATCGGCCGGTCCCCTCGAGCGCCGGCCGGTCTCGGTCGGGGGGAGACGATAACGCGCCCATGATGGCTGGTTGGCCCGGGGCTGCCAGCATCGGGATGTGCCTCCTCCCGGCACTCGTGGCGCCGGGATCGGTGACTCCTCCTCGTGACCGATCCCTGGCAGCAACGATCAGCCGACCACCTAGCCCTCCCCGGGTGGTCCGCACGCGTGCGGATGTGGTTGCGGGGCCGTCAGCACGATCCCTGGGGATCCGCCTCCACGCTGGACGGATCCGCGGCCACCCAGTCGCCCGCGAGGTAGTGGGTCAATGCTGGCGCGAGCGCTCGCACCAGCTGATCTCGGGTCGCCGCCGCAAGCGGTTCGATGGCCACGATATGGCGAGCCATGGCCAACCCGACCATCTGGGATGCCATCAGGCTGGCTCGTAGCTCCGGCTGCTCACCACCGACCCGGCGTGCCAGGGGGGTCAGGAGCCGCTCCGTGAGCACGTCTCGGATCGCCTCCGCGGCTTCCGGTTCGGATACCGCGGCGCGCACGAGCGCCACGAGGGCACCCCGGGCGCCGGGATCCTCGAGCACCGACAGGACGACCTCGGCGGCCCGCTGGCCCATATCGCCGCCGTCGGTACCGGAAAGACGCGCAAGGATCAGCGCCGGGTCGAGCGGCAGTTCGACGGTCTGCGCGAACAGCTGGCGCTTGGACCCGAAGTAGTGCAGCACGAGACGTGCGTCGACTCCGGCAGCTGCACCCACGCTCCGCAGGGTGGTGTCGCGGTAACCGCGCTCCGCGAACTGGCGACGAGCAGCCTCCGCGATCGCCTCCCGCGTGCCGCTGCCGGCAGGACGCCTGCCGCGTGTCCGGTCCGTCATTCGTCGCGTTGTCATGTCCTCGATCGGAGAATATCATTTCGCCCATTGGTGAATAGAATCGAGATGGAGTCCACGACATGGCCCAGGCAACCGCGCTCACACCGGATGTCCCTCCCCCCGCTCATCATCCGCGTGCGATCCTGTTCGTCGTCGCGCTCGCGCTCATGGCGGTCGTTTCCGCGGTCAGCGGTCTCAACGTCGCGCTGCCGAGCCTCGCCCGCGACACAGGCGCCAGCCAGACGGAGCTGACCTGGATCGTCGATGCCTACACGGTGGTGTTCGCCGGGCTGCTGCTGTTCGCCGGTGCCCTTGGCGACCGCTATGGCCGCAAGCAGTTGCTCATCGTCGGGCTCATCACGTTCGGACTGGCTGCCGCCGCCGGCCTCGTGACCACATCGCCCAGCCAGCTGATCCTCGTGCGTATGCTCATGGGCGTCGGCGCGGCCGCCATCATGCCCACGACCCTGTCGGTCATCACGACCTCGTTCTCCGAAGCGGAACGGCCCAAGGCGATCGGGGTGTGGGTCGGCATCGCCGGTGGTGGCGCAATCCTGGGCCTGTTCGCGACCGGTCTTCTGCTGGAATGGTTTCCCTGGACCTCGTTCTTCGGGCTCAACGTGACCCTGGCCGCACTCGCCCTCGTGGGTGTGCTCGCGGTCGTGCCCAGCTCGGTCGATCCGGAGCGTCCGGCCCTCGATCTCGTCGGCGCGGTGCTCTCGCTGCTGACGGTGTCGACGCTCGTGTTCGCCATCATCGAGGGCCCGTCGCGCGGTTGGACGGACCCGGTGACGCTCGCGGCACTCGGCGTCGGCATCGCGGCCGCGCTCGCGTTCGTCGTCTGGGAGCTGCGGGCGCGGCAGCCGATGCTCGACCCGCGTCTGTTCCGGTTGCGGGGCTTCAGCGCAGGCAGCCTGACCATCACCGTCCAGTTCCTGGCGGCTTTCGGCTTCTTCTTCATCTGCATCCAGTACCTGCAGTACGTCACCGGGCGCTCGCCGCTCGAGGCGGCGATCGCGCTGTTGCCCCTGCCCATCGTGCTGTTGCCGGTCGCTCGTCGGGCACCCATCGTTGCCCAGCGGGTCGGGTTCCGGAGGATCGCGCCGCTGGGACTGGTGTCGATGGCGGTCGGCTTCGTGGTGCTCAGCCGCCTTGACGTGGACACCCCCTACTGGGTGTTCGTCACGGGCCTCGTGTTCTTCGCGCTCGGGATGGGCCTGGCGGGCACCCCCTCGACGACGGCCATCACCGCCTCCCTGTCGATGGGCAAGCAGGGTGTCGCATCAGCGGTCAATGACACCGCACGTGAGCTGGGTAGCGCCTTCGGCATCGCCATCCTGGGCAGCGTGCTCAACGAGCAGTATCGGAGTGGCATGGCCGATGCGGTCGCGGGTCTGCAGCCCCAGATCGCGGAGCGGGTGCTCAGCTCCATCGCGTTCACATCATCCCCGGCGATCGCCCAGCTCGGTGAGCCCGGCAAGCGTCTGGTGGCGCTGGCCGAGCAGGCGTTCGTGCACGGCGTGACTGGAGCCCTGCTGCTGGGGGCGGGGATGCTGCTCGTCGCGGCCGTGGCCGTCGCGTTGCTCGCCCCTCATGGCGCGGGCGACCGGGCGCCAGGCATGTCCTGATCCGGGGCCGGCCCCCATCAGAAGGTGCTGCCGATGGCCTGGCCGATGAGATATGTGGTGGCGGCCGCGGCGCCACCGAGCAGCATCTGACGCAGGCCGCAGCGGATGGGTGGTCGACCGGTCAGCTGGCTCACGCCAAGGCCAAGCAGGAACAGCGCCGCGAGCGAGACGACCACGCTGCTCAGGAGGGCCGCGGCGCCGGTCAGCAACAGGAACGGCAGCAACGGGATGATGGCGCCCGACACGAACGCGATGAAGGAGCTTCCGGCCGCCATCCATGGCCCGCCGATGTTACGCGGATCGAGACCGACCTCGTCGCGCATCATCGACTCGAGGGCACGCTCGGGGGTCGCGAACAGGGTGTCCACGATGGCATGGGCCTCGTCGAACGAGAAGCCCCGCTCCTCGTAGATGCGTACCAGGATGGCGCGCTCCCCGGCCTCGTCATCCCGGAGCTGGCGTTCCTGGAGCAGCCGCTGCGCGTCGAACAGCTCGTGCTGCGAGCGCACCGAGATGTACTCGCCGACCGCCATCGAGAACGCGCCCGCGAGCAACCCCGCGATGCCCGCGATGACGATCGCCTGGTTGTCCGATGACGCCCCGGCCACGCCCATGACGAGCGCCAGGTTCGAGACCAGGCCATCGCTGGCACCGAACACGGCGGGCCGCAGGAAGGCGGCGGCAGGGCTCTCGTGAGGCGAGGCCGGGAGGCGCGGGAGCCGCTCGCCCCGACGCAGCCGAGCCATCTGGTCCATGCGTGGATGATGACGCAGTCAACGGCTTCCGTGACGGGCATCCGGCGCGATCCAGGCGACGTCGACCTTAGGGGTTGAGGTCCTCGGTCTCACCCGTAGCCAGGAACACGACGTCCTCGGCGACGTTCGTGACCCGGTCCCCGATACGCTCCAGGTAGTGGGCGGCGAACAGCACCCTCGTGCCTTGGTCGACATTGCCCGGATCGGCCCGCATGAGCGTCAGCATCTCGTCGAAGATCGCGTGATAGAGATCGTCCACCTCGTCGTCGCGTGCAGCCACCGAGCGCGCGAGCGCCTCGTCCTGGTCCACGAGCGCACGCAGCACCTCACGGGTCAACAGCGACGTCAGGCGACCCATCTGGGCCAGCTGCGTCGTAGCGTCGATGTTGGCCACCGGCGCCAGCTTGCGGGCCTGCTTGGCGACCGACGACGCGTGGTCGCCCATGCGCTCCAGGTCATAGGCCACGTGGTCCAGCGACAGCAGGAAGCGCAGATCGCGAGCAACCGGTTGTTGTGTCGCGATGGTGCGTGCTACGAGGGCCGTGATGAGCCGCTGCGCCTCGTTCAGGCGACCGTCACCCGTGATGACCTCGAGGGCCAGATCGGCATCATGGCGCTCGAGAGCCTCCACGGCGCGCTGGATCTGGTCGGCGACCATGCTGCCCAGCCGGAGCACGTTGTCCTTGATCTCCCGCTCCTCGCGGTCGAGCGTGTCACGAGCCGCCGGGAGGGGAGCCGGCGGACGCCCTCGCTCCGACCTGCTGTCGGTGTCGGCCGTGCTCGTGGTCTCAACGACGCGGGTGTCGATGCCGGGCTCGAGGTTGGGCACCGGCCTTCCCTCGGCGGCGGATATCTCGGTCATGTCGGGGTACCTCTAGCCGAACCGACCGGACACGTAGTCCTCAGTCAGCTGATTCGTGGGCCGCGTGAAGATGTCGGTGGTCGGGCCCTGCTCCACGATGTATCCAGCTCGGTCGTCACCCATCGTCAGGAACACCGTCTCATCCGATGCCCGCGCGGCCTGCTGCATGTTGTGGGTGACGATGACGATGGTGTACGTCTCGCGCAGCTCAGCCATGAGCTCCTCGATGCGCAGCGTAGCGACAGGGTCCAGGGCCGAGCAGGGCTCATCCATGAGGATGACATCCGGTTCGACCGCGATGGCTCGGGCGATGCACAGCCGCTGCTGCTGCCCACCCGACAACGCGGTCCCGGGCTGCTTCAGCTTGTCCTTGACCTCATCCCAGATGGCTGCCCGCCGCAGGCTCGCCTCGACGAGGTCGTCGAGGTTCCCCTTGGCGCCATTGATCCTGGGCCCATACGCGACGTTGTCATAGATGGACTTCGGGAACGGGTTGGGGCGCTGGAACACCATTCCGATCCGCTTCCGGACCGCGACCGCGTCCACGCCCGCCGCGTAAAGATCCTGTCCGTGGTACAGGATCGTGCCCGACACATGGGCGCTGGGCACCAGGTCGTTCATGCGGTTGAAGCAGCGCAACAAGGTGCTCTTGCCACAGCCGGAGGGGCCGATGAAGGCGGTGATCCGGTTCCTGGGGATCCGTAGATGGATGTCCCGCACGGCGCGGAAACTGCCGTAGTAGCTCGAGAAGTCGCTGACATCGAACACGATCCCGTTGCCCGCTTCGTGGGTGGGCACAGCCGTGGTCGGTGTGTGCGGCAACGCAGCCGACTCGGCGGACGGCGTGGTGGATGTCATCGTCACGAGGGAGCACCTCCTGGCGCGCCCGGCTCGAGCGCAGGATCGACCGATGGATCGCGGACGATCCATGGCACAGGCGTGATCGGCACGGATATGGTCATGCGCCGGTCGCCCGCTTGGTCAGGATGCGACCCAGGAGACGCGACGTCAGGTTGAAGAGCAGCACGACGATGATGAGGATCGCAGCTGCCCCGTCGGCGATCTCGGACGAGTACGACCCGATGCCCTCCGAGTTGAGCTTCCAGATGTAGACCGACAACGTCGTGGCCGAGTGGAGTGGGCTCCAGGGCGAAGAGGGGTCCAGCAGGTCGAAGTTCGTGAAGTCGTAGTGATACGGGGTGGCCAGCCCGGCCGTGAAGATGAGGGCGGCCGCCTCACCAAAGATCCGTCCCGCCGTCAGCACGAAGCTGGTCACGATGCCTGGGATGGCGATGGGCAAGACCACCTTGCGGATCGTCTGCCACTTCGTGGCGCCCAGACCCATGCTGGCGAGGCGCTCATCCTGTGGCACCGCCTGGATGGCCTGCTCGGTGAGGCGGGCCATCAGTGGCAGGTTGAAGATCGTCAGCGCCAGCGCTCCCGCGAGGGCGCTGAAGCCCAGTTTGAAGGCGTTCACGAACACGATGAGGCCGACCAGCCCGATGACGATGGAGGGCACCGACCCCATCGCCTCCTGGGCGAAGCGGATGCTGCTCGTCGCCCGGTTGTCTCCCGCGTACTCGGACATGTAGATGCCCGCCGCCACCGCGACGGGGGACGTGATGAGCATCGCAAGGGCGAGCATGTAGATGGAGTTCCAGAGCACCGGACCGACGCCACCGAGCTCGGTGCGAGATGGATCGCCGAACACGAAGTCGAGGCTCAGGGACGGCAAGGCGGACATGATCAGTTCGACCACGATCGCCACCAGCAGCACCACCGCGCCGATGGCGATCGCCCAGAGCATGCCGATGGCGATCTTGTCGGTCGTGCGGGCGCTGATCATCGCGATCGTCTCGCGTTCACGAGGCGGATGATGAGCACGAAGCTGAGCGACAGCAGCAGCAGGACGAGGGCCATCGTCCACAGCGCATCGTTCCACGGTTCCCCGAAGACCGTGTTGCCCATGTCCAGCGTGATCTGGCTGGTGAGCGTCGATACCGGGGACGTCAGCGATGTCGGCAGGCTGGGCCGGTTACCGATGACCATCTGGACCGCAAGGGCTTCGCCCGCCGCGCGCGCGACGCCAAGGACGACAGCAGTCAGCAATCCGGCGGACCCGGCAGGGATGAGGACGCGACGGAATGTCTGCCAACGGGTGGAGCCGAGCGCGAGCGACGCAGTCGTGAGGTCCCGAGGCAGCGCCCGAAAGGTGTCGAAGGCCACCGCGGTGACCGTCGGCAGGATCATGATCGCGAGCACCAGGGAACCCGCGAACCAGCTGAAACCCAGCGTGAAGCCGATATCGCGGAAGTTCGTTCGCAGGAACGGGACGAGGATCGTGATGCCCAGCCAGCCCCACACGACACTGGGCACACCGACGAATACCTCGAGGGCGGGCTGGACGATGCGCCGTGCCCAATCAGGGGCCACCTCTGCCAGGAACAGCGCCAGACCCAGGGCGATGGGGGCCGCGAGCAGGATGGCGACGGCGGTGACCGCGATGGTGCCGAGGATGAAGTCCAGGATGCCGTACTTCGGGGTGGAGCTGGACGGCCTCCACTCACTTGACAGGACATCCGTGATCCCCACGCCCTTGCCGAAGAGCTGCAGGCCGTTGACGACGATGAAGCCGAGGACGAGGAATAGCAGCGCGACCATCGACAGGGCCGCGACGAAGGTGACCGTCCGGGGCCAGTCGACCCGCGACGGAGAGCCAACAAGGTCAGCGGAGGTAGATCTGGCGCTCGGCGTGATCGCGGTCATGCGTCAGGGCTTCCTGTACACGGCGGGGAGATGGTAATGCGGCCGGACCCGTCGGGGTCCGGCCGCATCGGAGGTTCGGTCGTCAGGGAGCGGTCGAGGCCATCGGGCTGGCCATCGGCGCGCCTGCCACCGGCGCGTAGAACAGGCTTGGGATGAGGCCATCCTGGATCGCCGGGCTGACCATGTAGTCAAGGAACGACGCGGTCAGGTCGGCCGGCTCGCCATGCGTGTACATGTGGCCCACGGCAGACAGCTTGTACGTTCCATCGGTCATGTTGGGCACTGTGGCATCGACGCCGTCAAGTGCCAGGCCGTTGACGGTACCCAGGTTCTGCTGGTAGTAGGCGAAGCCGACGTAGCTCGTGGAGCCTGGCGTCTGAGCCACGCCCTGGATCACGGCACCGTTGGAGTCCTCGGTCAGGGCTTGGCCGGTCGCCTCGTCAGCGCCACCCAGGACGATCTTCTTGAAGGTCGCCCGGGTGCCGGAGGACTCGGGACGCAGGATGAGCACGATCGGCTCATCGGGACCGCCGACGTCCTTCCAGTTGGTCGTAGCGCCCGTCCAGATCGCCGTCGCCTGCTCGGTCGTGAGGTTGGTGACGCCCGTGACGTCCGGATTCGTGACCATGATCCAGCCCTGCTTGGCGACCTGGTGGTCGACGAGGGCCGCAGCGGCGTCGGCAGGCAGCTTGTCCTCGGCGGCGACATCGGAGTTGCCGATCTGGACCGCACCCGAGGACACCTGCGTGAGGCCGGTGCCGGAGCCACCGCCCTGGACGCTGATGGTCGAGTTCGGGCAGGCCGCGGTATACATGGCGCCGGCGGCGTCGACCAGTGGCTGGAGCGCGGTCGAGCCGACAGCGGTGAGGGAGCCGTCGACGCAGGTCGGGGGCGGGTAGGCCGCCATCGAGGCGTCGGGGGATTGCGCCGATGCTGCCCCGCCGGTCACCAGCGATGCCGCAAGTAGCAGGCTACCTGCGAAGGTGCCTCTTCGCCGGGTCGAGTGGGTCACGTGATCTTCCTCCATGGTCGCCGACGCGGGTCGCGTTGGCGTACTGAGCGCTCCTTGCGCTGACGACACTGGGCCGGTGCCCGGTTCGAGGTACCACCACTGCGTGGCTATCCCAGCTTCGGTGCGGCCCGTGAACGAGGCTTTGCCGGCCTGTTAACGGCCGGTTAACCGTCGCTGACCACTGATGTCTCGCTTGGCGATCCTGGCCCGGTGAGGGGTTGGTCGGGATCCATGGGCTCCAGTTGATAGCCCACCCCCCGCACGGTGAGCAGATGGACCGGTCGGTCTGGGTCGCGTTCCACCTTTTCCCGCAGCCAGCGGATGTGGACATCGATGGTGCGCGACCCTGCCGATGGCACCGACCCCCAGGCGCGATCCATGAGCATGGCGCGGCTCAGGGGTCGGCCAGGCGCACGCGCGAGCTCCTCCAGGAGCCGGAACTCGAGTGGGCGCAAGTGGACGAACCGTCCACCTCGCCGCAACGCCCGGGACGTAAGGTCGAGCTCGACACCCGTGCCAACTGGCAACCGGGTCGGCACGGCACCCCGCGCACGGTCCAACTGGATGGCGATCCGGGCTGCCGCCTCTGGGACCTCGACCTCGTGGGGCATCGCCTCATCGAACCCGGCCTCGAGCGCCAGGAGTCGCTGCGTCGGATCGTCTGCCGGGTCGACGAGCACGGCCCGGATCCCAGGTCGCTCTCGACGCAGCTGGGCGACCGTGGCGATGGACTCCGGACCGCCGGACGGCAGCACCACCACGACGACGCCACAGCGGATGGAGCGCAGCTTCCGCTCCAGGGACGGACCCGGGTCGAGCTGCGCGATCGCGACCGCACGACCGGCCATTGCCAGTGCGAACGAGCCCGCATCACCGACGATCAGCACGTCGGTCCCTTCCAGCGAAGGCCGAGTGACTCCATGGCCATCCTGCGGATGCATGGACGGACCCTGATCACACGCCGTCAACGTCGCGTTGCCACCACATTAACGATATGTGATCGGGCCAGCGATGCGGGACCGTCGTGGTCGGCACCTGCCACAATGGCCTCCTTCCGGACGAACATCGGTACCGGCCACCGATGTCGCGCCGGACGCTCGGGATGGGATACGACACATGAGCAAGGGCAAGGGCAAGGGCAAGGGCAAGGACGCGGGCCACAAGCCTGCGCACCCGGGGGCCTCGCGGGTCAACTCGCTCCGGCGCGAGCTGGAGGACCTCGCGTCGGACCTGGAGCACGCGCGGGCGCGCCGCGACAAGGCGCAGGCCCGTCTCGAGGCGCTGGAAGCGATCGCAGAACAGCTCGGTTCGGCCATCGCGGCCGCCGAGACCGAGGACGCCGCCCGGGATGCGCGCCGGGACGCCGCCGATGCCGCAGCGCGTGCGGTCAGCTCTCCGGCTGTCACGGCCTCGGGCCGGACGTCGGCGAAGGCCGCCCATGTGACACGGACGGTCGAGCCGACCACGACCGATGACCTCGCCGTGGATCCGGGGGCACTGGAGGCTCCGGCGGCCAAGGGCCGAAAGACCCGCAAGGGATCGTCCGGGGACGGGGAGATGGAGTCGGTCGTCGACCAGCTCGACTAGCTGCGATACTCGCGCCCATCGCCCGACGCCAGAGATGATCCGGCAGGTCCCTGATGCTCGAGACCGAGCCGGACGAGTCGCCAGAGCCAGGTGGACCGCGTCGCCTTCGCCATCGACGCGGAGGGCCGGACCGCCTCGGTCGGACGTTGATGGACCTGCGGTCGCGTGGATGACGCACGGGGTGTCGCCGAACCGCTTCCGGGCGGGGCTGGAACGCCCCATCGTCGGGACTCCAGCGACGCGAGAGGAGACGGCTATGGACAAGCGTGAGACGACCCCAACCCACGCGACACCCGAGGACGATACCGAGGGTCAGGCCTTCAGATGGCAGCTCGTCGATGACCCGAAAGGTGGCAGGCAGCTGCGCCAGGGATGGACGCCCGACGAGCCCCAGGGCGGACGGAGCCACACCAGCTCCGTGCCGAAGGACAAGGGCAACAGCACTCGCTGAGGTGAGTGCCGAGCGGCGGTCGCCGCAACGTGCGTGGGTGACGTCCGCAAGTCGCCTGGCGCAGAGGTCGGCCGACCTGCGGGCGATCTGGCGCAGAGGCACACGCACGGCTGCCGACCGTGGACGGATGCTCACCGCGTCTGTCTTGACTGGGATCGGCGCGGACGTCGGGCGCGGGATCAGGGCGAGGGAGGGGACAGGGCCCGGCGCTGCTGAACCCTCAGACGGCCGCGACGATGCCTGCTATGGCCCTCCGCATCGGCAGTGCCACGATGGGTCGCCATACCGTCGGCAGGGCCTTTCGTAGGGACGCCACGGTCGCCTCCCGCGACATCAGGTACTGGCTCACGGCTTCCTGGGTCGCCGGCGCGGAACGGGCGCCGCTGGTCATCAGGAACGCCCTGGCCATGGTCGACGCGACATCGGCGTCGTTGAGGTTCCCGAGGTGGTCCTGGAGCATCACGATGCGCGCGATGACAGCATCCACCCGGTCGGGCAGGACCTCCCGGAACGACTCCAGGGTGTAGCGCATCCGCTTGGCGTCGATGCGGATGGCATGCAGGGCCGTGACGTCAGCCCAGCCGAGCACCGTCTCGTGGGCCCGCAAGTGCTCATATGCGAGCCAGATGCGGCCACCCGCGGTGTGTCGCACCAGCACCGGGAGCCCCGGCGCCGGTCGAAGCTCGCCCGCACCGGTCGTGTCCACGAACTCGAGGTAGTCGCTCACGAAGTCCTGGTAGCGGCCGGAGTCCAGCAGCTCGATGAGCGCCGTCCGGGCCGCCTCCCGCTGTTCGGTCAGCTGATAGCGCAGCGGGGCCATGGCGCCGATGGTCGCTGCCGGCAGCTCGGCGGTATAGGCGTCGAGCCCCTCGATGAGGACGTCGAGGTCGCGCACCGCTCCGAGCTGGGCAGCCACCACCTTGAGTTCCCGGACATAGCGTTCCTGGACCCGTGGCCGATAGGCACCGTCGAAGACGCGCCACATGGAGCGCATCCGGCGAGTCGCCACGCGCATCTTGTGGAGTCGCTCGATGTCCTCGCCGGCGCGGGTGCCGGCCTCCTCCGCGAGCATCCGTGCGAGGTGCATCCGGAGCACCTTGCGGCCTGCCTCGGCGAGGGGGTCATCGGCCGTGACACCGGGGGTCCGGGGCACCCGCGGCAGGCGGCGCTCACGCTCGGCCGCCTGGTCGCGCTCGACCAGATGCCGCGCCTGTTCCTCCTTGGATGCCGCGGCCGGTCCGACGAGACCGCTCGGCTCCAGTTCCGCCGCGAGCCGTCGCAGGAGCGCTGGGCCACCCGCCGTCGATTCGATCTCGAGCTCCGCGAACGTGCCCACGACCGTGCGCCCAAGGAGCACCTCGACCTCGTCGAGGGAGAGCTCGGCGGCACCGTCATCAGCCCGGACGTCACGCACGGCGCGGCGCTGACGGACGGTGAACTGGGCACGCAGACGGCCGCCGCCCCGCAGCTCGTCCACGAGCTCGCGCGCCGGGCTCGATGGCCAGCCGTCGGGATCCAGTCGTGCGTTCGCCAGACCTTCCAGCTCGATGCGTCGTCGGAGCGCATCAGCCGGCACGTCATCGGCGAGTTCTTCGGGCGGCAGGGACTTGACGGTGAGCGTCACCGTCCCCTCGCTGGACCGAAGCCGAGCGGCGAAGCCATGGCGACGCAGGGCGCCCCGGCTGGTATCGAAGTAGCGGTCCTCGACGGTCTTCGTGAACGGTTCAGCGAACACGACGTCGGGCAGGCCGGCGGTCCAGGGGCCGTCGAGGAAGGCCTGCATCGCCGCGAGGTCCGTGACCCGGTACTTGAGCTCGACCTCGTGTCGCACGCCCGTGTCCGCCATCAGTCGTCGCACCCGTCCATCACGACGCGACCTGGGCGAGCGGATCCGGGCCGGCCGCGGCGAGGCCCATGAGGGTCTCGAACGTGTCGATCCCCGCCGGGTCATCCGTGCCCGTCTCCACCCGCCGCCAGTCACCCTGGTCGTCGAGCCACCAGGAGCGCCGGTCGTCGCGCATCATCACTGCGATGACCTCGCGCAGACGATCCTGGAGCGCTGGCTCGGTGACCGGCACCAGCGCCTCGACCCGACGGTCCAGGTTGCGCTCCATCATGTCCGCGGAGCCGATGAGGAAACGCTCCCGGTCACCCTGGCCGAAGCAGAGGATGCGCGAGTGCTCCAGGTACCGGCCCACGACCGAGCGCACCGTGATCGACTCGCTCACGTGCGGCACACCGGGCACGACCGAGCACATGCCTCGGATGATGAGCTCGATGGGCACACCGGCCTGGCTCGCGGCGTAGAGCGCCGCGATGATGCCCGGGTCGACGATGGAGTTGACCTTGAGCACGATGCGGCCATCACCATGGGACCGCTGTCGATCCACCTCGCCGGCGATGAGCGCCAGGATGCCCGTCCGAAGGCTGACAGGTGCCACGAGCAGCCGCCGATATCGATCCTTGCGGGCGACCCCGGTCAGCACGTTGAACAGGTCCGTGATGTCTGCCGTGAGGGAGCTGTCGTCGCTCAGCAGGCCCAGGTCGGTGTAGATGCGGGCCGTCTTGGGGTTGTAGTTGCCGGTGCCGATGTGGACATACGAGCGCAACCCGCGGCCTTCGTGGCGAACCACGAGGGCCGCCTTGCAGTGGGTCTTCAGACCCACCAGACCGTACGCGACATGCGCCCCCGCCCGTTCCAGGGCGCGCGCCCAGACGATGTTCGCGCGCTCGTCGAAGCGTGCCTTGAGCTCAACCATGGCGACGACCTGCTTGCCCCGCTCGGCGGCGTCGATGAGTGCCCGGACGATGGGGGAATCGCCGCTCGTGCGATAGAGGGTCATCTTGATGGACAGCACATCCGGGTCCTCGGCAGCCTGTTCGATGAAGCGCTGCACGGTCCCCGCGAACGATTCGTACGGGTGATGGACGAGCAGGTCACCCGCTCGGATGGCGGCGAAGACGTCCGGCTCGTCCGTATCGGTGGGTTGCAGCCGTGGCGGCTGGACCGGATGCCAGGGTCGAGGCTGGAGGTGTGGCACATCGAGGTCGGCGATGGTCGTCAGCTCGCGCAGGTCGAGCATGCCTGAGATCTCGTAGACGTCCGCCGGCTCCAGGCCCAGGCCCTTCTGGAGCAGCGCCCGCGTCGACCAGGGCATCGAGCGCTCCACCTCGAGCCGGACGACCTTGCCGAACCGGCGCCGGCTCAGCTCCTCCTCGATGGCCAGGAGCAGGTCGTCGGCTTCGTCCTCCTCGATGGAGATGTCCGCGTTGCGCGTCACTCGGAAGAGATGGTGGTCGAGGATGTCCATGCCCGGGAAGAGCGTTTCCAGGTTGGCGGCGATGATCTGCTCCACGAGCACGTAGGTACGTGTCCCCACCTCCCACATCCGGGGCAGCACCGGCGGCACCTTGATGCGCGCGAAGCGTTCCTCCCCCTCGCCCGGGTCGCGAACGGTCACGGCGAGCGACAGCGACAGGTCGCTGATATACGGGAATGGGTGCGACGGATCGACCGCGAGTGGCGTCAGGACCGGGAAGATCTCATCCAGGAAACGCTGCCGGAGCTCCAGGCGCCGCTCCGGCCGTTCCTCGTACTGGACGATGCGGATGTCCTCGTCGGCGAGCCGGTCGCGAACGTGGATGTACGCCTGGGAATGGGCCGCCTGGAGCTGCAGTACCCGGTCCCGGACCTTCTCCAGGACCTGGGCCGCAGCCATGCCATCGGGCGACGGCCAGGAATGTCCCGCGGCGACCTGTTGCTTGAGACCCGCGACGCGCACCTGGAAGAACTCGTCGAGGTTGCTCGCGAAGATGGCCAGGAACCGCGCGCGTTCGAGGAGCGGGTTCCGCTCGTCCTGCGCCTCGTGGAGCACGCGCGCGTTGAACTCCAGCCATGAGAGCTCGCGGTTGATGTACGGCAGCCGGCCGATGAGGCGGCTGGCGGCGCGGCGCCGCGAAGGTCGATGGGCGGTCGTCACGTTGGCTGGACTCTTGCTCAGGTCAGTCGGCCTGACGGGTGCCGAAGCGTAGCACGGCGAACCTTCTACCCCAACCGATGGAGGGCATGCGGGTCGGCGCCGCGTCGAGCTGTGTCCTCGGCGCAGGGGCACTCCTCACGCAGGCGCGCGAACGTGTAGTAGCCGGTGTGGTGCCCGTCGGCCCAGGTCGGCGCGACCGCGTACTGACCCACCAGCTCCATCGTCGTGAGCGTCGTCTGGGCCTCGGTCAGGGTCGGGTTCGAATCGAGCCAGCCCGGCTGACCTGCCTCGCCCCGACAGAACGCGCAGGGGCACAGCCAGCGGAGCGTCACGAAGTCGTAGCTCGTCCGATGGCCGTCGGCCCAGTCGATCTCCAGGACGGCCGCTGCCCGGTCGGCATGGATCCGGCTGGGCATCAGGTATTCGCCGCCCGAGGTGTAGCTGCTCATCGGATCGATTCTCGCACCTGCCGCCCAGAACGGTGGGCCGGCTCATCAGTCTCATCAGGCTCGGCGCGCATTGCCCGCGCGCTGGGCCGGTCCGGGGTCGATGCCCGGCGGCCTCTAGACTGTCGCAGAGCATGCCGGGTGGGAGACTGGGACCGCCGACCCGCGCCCAGCCGCCGCCACCGCGAGGAGCCCGATGCCCCGTTCGCCTCGACCTGATGACCTGTACTCGCTGCGCGTGCCCGTCGAGGTCCGGATCTCCCCGGACGCGTCCCGGGTCGCTGCGGTGGTGAAGGAGGTGGCTCCTGGCAAGGATGGCTACCGACTGTCCATCTGGCTGGTGCCGTCCGATGGAACGGCTCCAGCTCGGCGGCTGACCCTGGGTGCCCGCCGCGATAGCTCTCCGCGCTGGAGCCCCGACGGCTCGATGCTCGCCTTCCTGAGCGACCGGTCGGGCGTGCTTGCCGCTGGCGGCGCCGGTGACGAGCCCGCCGTCCCCGATGCGGACCGGGAGCAGCGGGGCACGACCCAGGTGTGGCTGCTGCCGATGGACGGTGGCGAGGCGACCCAGTTGACCCGTCTGCCGGAGGATGTCGAGGAGCTCGCCTGGAGCCCGGATGGCAGCCGACTCTGCATCACCTCCGCCGCCACGTCGCTCCGCCGACCGTCCCGCCGACACGACCCCGGGGCAGCGCCTGCCCGGGATGCCCGGATCATCGACCGACTGCTGTACCAGCGCAACGGAGCTGGCTTCACCTTCGATCGACCACCGAACCTGTGGGTCGTCGATGTCGCCGACGGCCACGCGCGGCGCCTCACGTCCGGGACTGCGCGTGATGGCCAGCCGACCTGGAGCCCTGATGGGCGCCGCATCGCGTTCGTCTCTGATCGTCATCCCGCCCCCGACCTCAGCTGGCGAACGGACGTCTATCTCGTCGACGCCGCCGGCGGGCCCATCACTCGGGTCACGGGCGGTCGCGGTGATCGCGCATTCGGGCAGCCCACGTGGAGCCCGGATGGCGGCACGATCGCGGCCGTCGGTCACCGGTTCCCGGCCGGCAACGCGTCCGCCAACGGCCTCTGGCTCTTCCCGGCGACCGCCGAACAGGCGGGCGAGGACCTCACCGCGGGCAGCGGCCGGGAGCTGGGGGCTGCCCTCAACTCCGACCTCGCGGGTATCCCGGAACCGGGCGTCACCTGGGCACCGGACGGCGGATCGCTGGTCTTCGGCGCACCGGTCGACGGGTCGTACCAGCTGTGGCGTATCCGCCGATCGGATCGCCGGGTCGACCAGCTGACCATGGGTACCCACGCCATCACCCGCCCCGACGGCATTGGCCACGGCGCGGGACTGCGCATCGCGGTCGTCATCGGCGACGGCAGTCGGCCATGGGATGTGGCAGTCGTCGATGTGCCGGCCCGGGGTGCCGTCCCGGCCGAAGGTGTCACGGTGCGGCGATCGACGGAGCTCAACCGAGCTGCCTGGGCTGACGTCCTGCCCGTGGGGCCCGTGAGCCGCTGGCACGAAGTCGACGGGCGGCGCGTCCAGGGCTGGTTCCTGGAGGCACCCCGACCCGATGGGCGACCGGCGCCGCTCGTGGTGGAGATCCACGGCGGCCCGGCCACGCTCTACGGCTGGTCGCTGATGTGGGAGTGGCAATGCCTCGTCGCGGCCGGCATCAGCGTCTATGCCTGCAACCCGCGCGGATCACAGGGATACGGCCAGGACTTCGCGTACGCCAACCTGGCGGACTGGGGCGACGGTCCGATGCGCGACGTCATGGCTGGTGTCGACTCGCTCATCGCCGACGGTCTTGTGGATCCCGACCGCCTGGGCGTGACCGGGGGCTCGTACGGTGGCTACCTGACCGCGTGGATGATCGGTCACACCGACCGCTTCGCCGCCGCCGTCAGCTGTCGTGGTGTCTACGACCTGACCTCGGAGATGCTCAGCGGTGACATGGGTGGTCCGTTGTTCGGCAAGTACGAGTACGGCGTCAACCCCTGGGAGGACCCGGAGCTGTATCGTCGCCACAGCCCCATCACGTATGCCCGGGACATCCACACACCGCTGCTCATCCAGCACTCGGAGCACGATCTGCGCTGCCCCATCACCCAGGCCGAGGAGCTGTTCACGGTGCTCCGGTCGCATCGTCGTCCGGTGCGCCTCATGCGAGTGCCCGATGAGTCCCACGAGCTGACTCGCGCCGGCGCACCCTACCGCCGGGTCGAGAACATCGAGCGCATCCGGGATTGGTTCGTGCACTACCTCATCGACGGCAAGCGTGGACTCCCGCCCGCATGACGATCGCGGCGGCGATCGACATCGGGAGCAACAGCGTCCATCTGCTCATCGCCGCCATCGACCTCGACCGCTCGATCGCGGCTCGTGTCGACCTGAGCGCCCAGCTGGGCCTGGGGCTGGTCGTGGAGCAGCAGGGTCGACTGGGTGCCGGCGCCCGACGCGCGGCAGTGGAGATCGTGTCGGACTACGCCCAGCAGGCCCGAGTCGGTGGCGCGGACCGGACGCTGCTCATGGGCACCCAGCCGCTGCGCCGGGCCGCAGACCGGTCACTGCTGCGGCGCGAGATCCGGGACGCGTGCGGGCTGGAGCTGGTCGTGCTCAGCCACGAACAGGAGGCGACGCTGACGCTCCTGGGGGTCACCGGGGGCGTGCGCGTGGAGCGTCCGCTGGTGGTCATCGACGTGGGGGGGGCTCGACCGAGGTCATCCTCATCGCCCCCGATGCGGACCCCGTGGTGGGCGCTTTCCCCGTCGGCTCCGCGCGCCTCGCAGCGGCCGTCCTCCGGCACGACCCTCCGATCGCGGCGGAGATCGCGGAGCTCCGGCGAGCGGCGACCGGGCTCGCAGCCTCCCTGCCCACGGGAGCGCCGGAGCGGGGCATCGTATCGGGTGGCTCGGGCACGAACGTCTCACGCCTGCTGGGTCGTGAGCGCACCGCGGTTGTCGACCGGCCGAGCCTGGAGGCGAGCCTCGCCCGCATCACCCAGGCGCCCGCCGCGGAGATCGCCCGGGCGACGGGCCTCACCGAGCGCCGCGTCCGGCAGTTGCCGGCAGGCATCGCGCTCGTGAGCGCGCTCATGGATCGATACGGACTCCAGGTGACCGATGTGTCCGACGCCGGGCTGCGGGAAGGGGCCCTCCTCGCGGCCACCTCGGCGGATGCAGACGCGTTCGCCTGGCCGCCAGGCTGAGGCTGGCAGTTCGGTCCTGCAGAGGACGGGCTCGACGGGGCATGATGGGCAGCGACTGACGACCCCCGCCGGGTCCAGACCGTGGGAGCGCATGGATCTGCCCATCGATATCGAGGCCCGTGCACGGCCGTGGGCGCCGCGGGCGATGGCACGCTGGCGTTCGGTGCTGCGTGCTGCCCTGGTGGTGGCCGCGATCCTCCTGGCTTGCGGGTTCGTGGTCGCGGTCATGGCCGGCGGACCTGCAAGGCCCGGCGGCCTCACGGGTTTCGGCTACGACAGCCGCTCCTACTGGGGCTTCCCCAGGGTCCCCCTCTACCCCGGACCGGGCACCGACGACGGCTACGGCTTCTATCGCTACTCCCCCGCCTTCGTGCCCTTCCTGGTGCTCGCCAGCGTGGTCCCCTGGCCGGTGTTCGCGGTCGGTTGGATCGGGGTGCTGGTCGCCGTATACATCTGGATGGCCGGCGACGACAAGTGGCCGCTGCTGGTGTTCGTGCCCGTCCTGTTCGAGTTCTACCTGGGCAACATCCATCTGCTGCTGGCGCTCGCGGTGGTGCTGGGTTTCCGGTGGCCGGCCACCTGGGCGTTCGTGCTGCTGACCAAGATCACCCCGGGTATCGGCCTCTGGTGGTTCGTCGTGCGTGGGGAGTGGCGATCGCTTGCGATCGCGCTCGGGGCGACGGGTGCCATCGTCATCGCAGGCTTGCTCGTCTCGCCGGGCATTTGGCACGACTGGTATGTGTCCCTGACCGTGACCGGTCCCGCGACCGGCAGCAACCAGGTGCCCATCCCGCTCCCTGTCCGGCTGCTCGCTGCGTTCCTGATCGTGACCTGGGGCGCCCGCACCGACCGGCGCTGGACGGTCCTCGTCGCGACCACGCTGGCGCTGCCGACGCTCTGGTTCCACGGGCTGGCGATGCTCGTGGGCATCGTCGCGCTCCAACACGGGCAGCCGGAACGACTCGCGGCATCGGTCGACCGAGTCACCCAGCGGCTCGGGATGGCGTCGCGCGACCTGCAGCCGGACCGCGCCGAGGCCTGAACCCCGCACGCTCGCGTCGACAGGTCAGACTGGCCCGGCTCTCCCGAAACCGAGCGCTGCGTTGATGCCGCCGAACCCGAAGGAGGTCGAGATGATCGCCCGGAAGGGGCCAACAACCGGTCGTCCCGTGATGTTGGGCAGGAACGCGAGGGCGTCTGGATCCGGGGTCGCGAGGTTCAGCGTACCGGGCGCCCAATCCCGCTCCATGGCCAGGGAACAGATGATCGCTTCGATGGCGCCCGAGGCGCCGAGGGGGTGGCCGTAAAAGGCCTTGGTCCCTGCCACCGGGACCGTCTCGCCGCGTGAGCCCAGCCCCAGCCGGAGCGCCCGTGCTTCCGCCACGTCGCCCAGCGGGGTCGACGAGGCGTGGGCGTTGACATAGTCGACGTCCATGGCCCGCAGCCGTCCATCCGCCAGCGCCAGCCGCGCGGCGCGCGCTGCCTGCCGACCGTCCGGTCGGGGCTGGACCATGTGGTGGGCATCGCTCGTAGCCGCGAAGCCCCGGATCTCCGCGTATGGCCGGGCGCCGCGCGCGGCGGCCATGCCGGCCTCCTCGAGCACGAGCATCGCGGCTCCCTCGCCCATGATGAACCCGTCCCGCCCAAGGTCGAACGGTCGTGCCGCGCCCGATGGCGACGCGTTGTGGCCCGCCCCGAGCGCCCGGATGATGTCGAACGCGCCGAACGCGAGTGGACTGAGTGGCACCTCGACGCCGCCCGTCACCACCGCGTCGACACGGCCCGCGCGGATGGCGTGAAATGCCTCACCGATGGCGACCGCCCCCGCCGCGCACGAGTTGGCGGTCGAAAGCACAGGACCATGGATGCCCAGGGCGATGCCCAGGTTCGCGGGCGCCGCCCCACCGAAGACGGCCAGGGCCAGGTTTGGTGCCACGGACCGGATGCCCCGTTCCAGGAACCGTTCGTGCTGCATCTCGGCATACGCGATGCCACCCAGCGCGGAGCCGACGTAGACCCCGAACCGGTCGGCCCGCGGATGTCCGCGGGTACCCGCGCGGACGCCCGCATCCTCGATGGCGAGGCGGCCCGACACCAAGGCGAACTGGCTGAACCGATCCGTCGAGCGGGCCGCCCTGGCGTCCATCCACGCAGTCGGCTCGAAACCATCGACCTGTGCCGCGACCCGTGACCGGAACTGCGTGGCATCGAAGCGGTCGATGGCGCGCACGCCGGAACGGCCGGCCTGGAGCCCAGCCCAGAACGCGTCTCGCCCGATGCCGATGGGCGTGACCGGCCCGACCCCTGTCACCCACACCCGTCGAGGAGATCTCATGGCACATCCTGTATCGCTTCAGCAAGCTCGCGCATCCGAGCCAGTGTCTGACCCGCGATGACCCGGGTGAACCAGTGGTCGATGACGTGCGGCAGGGCATCGTCACCCACCAGTGGCAGCAGGCGCCGGAATCGATGCTCGATGGTCACCTGACAGCCGCCATCGAGCGGGCGGATGTGCCACGTGACGTCCATGCCGCTCGTGATGCCCCGGACGTGCCGAAACCGCAGCCGCAGGTCATCCGGGTCGTCTGCCTCCGGCCAGCAGACGGCGCGCCATGTCACGGGCAGGGCGAACGGACCGAGTCGCCGGATCGCGACCATCCGGGCGAGCACTCGCTCACCGGAACGTGCCCGCACCTCGACCCGCCGGTAATGGGGCAGCAGCTCCGGCCATCGCTCCGGATCGTGCGCCAGCTGGAACACACGTCGGGGCGGAGCTGCGATCCGGATGCTGATGTGGCTGTCCATCAGGGCAGCAGCAACCGGGCAAGGAACCGCGGATCGATGACACGGGACGGTCGTTCCAGGTCCGTCAGCACCCGCCCGAACGTGTCGCGCAGGTCCGGTCGCGCCGCGAGCCGGCGGACGGCGTAGCTGGCGACGGCTTGTCGCGCCAGGAAGAGCTGCAGGAGTCCTGAGAGCATATCCTTGCCTGTGCTACGGACCGACATCGCGTGATGGTAGTCAGTCAGCGCACCAGGCTCGCCTCGGTGCCAGCGCGTGACGGCCGCTGCCGCCAGTTCCGCCGAGGTTAGAGCCCGGTGGAGCCCCTCGCCGGACAGCGGGTCGAGGAAGCCGGCCGCGTCTCCCACCAGCAGGAACCGCGGACCGCTCCGTCGGCGCGGCCGATGCGCCAGCGGCATGGCGACCTGGAGCGGGTCGGTCGCTGATGCGTGACGCCAGTCCGCCAGACTCCCCGGCAATCGCCCGAGGATGGACCGGACGAGCTGCAGCGCCCCGTCACGGCCGGGTCCCATCTGCCGGAGCACCCGCGCATCGATGACCATGCCGATGTTGACGCGTCCCCTGGGCACGGGTGCGATCCCGCAGTACCAGCCCTCGCCGATGACCATGCGCGCGATCGCGGGTGCAGTCGGCAGCCGAGGCCAAGGGTCCGCGACGTGGAACGTCATGCCCGCCCGTCGCAGGACCCGCACGGGCCGATCGACCCCGGCTGCTCGAGCGACGATCGACCGGGGCCCATCGGCACCGATGATGAGTCTCGCTCGATGGTGGCCGGCGACTCGATCCCCCGAGGTTCCCGAGACCTCCAGGCTCCCATCGTCGAGGTCGACGGCACGCACCACGGCACCCTCCCTGACCTCCGCGCCGGCAACCGCTGCCCGCTCGAGCAGCGCCTGCTCCAGGCGGACCCGGTCCAGGCCACAGGCTCCTGGAGCAGCGTGTGTGAGCAGGCACCGGGAGCCATCCAGGGTCACGATCTCCAACCCCGCGATGGGCGTCACGAGCCGATCGACCTCGTTCGTCGGCAAGCCCAGGTCGGTCAACTGGTCCCGGGTCCGGGGCGAGGAGTAGACCCCGCTCGCGTGCCACCGCGGTGAGGCATGACGCTCGAACAGCGTCACTGGCAGGCCCTGCTCTGCGAGCCGGATGGCGAGTGCGGCACCCGCTGGTCCGCCTCCGACGATCGCGACCACCGAGTCGCCACCTCCGGCCGGGCTCACGCTCGAGTCCGTACGTGGCGGAACGCGATGGCGTAGCGGTGATGCAGCAGCGCGTCGTGACGGGAAACCGGTTCGAGGCCGACGGACGCGGCCATCGCCACGACCTCCGACGGTCGCCACGCGCGACGCACCGAGAGCGGCCCGTCATGCAGGGTGTAGCGGTTGCGGCTCATGGCATGGAGGGTCAACCAGGCGCCCAGCCAGCCATGGCGGGTGCGGTCCAGGTCATTGACGACGACCCCAAGGGCCGCGACCCGGGCCATCCGGTCGAGCAGCGACCGCGCTTCGTCCGGCTCCAGGTGGTGGAGCACCATCGACGCGTGTGCGATGTCGGTCGAGCGATCGCCGTCCGAGGACTCCGCCGCGAGGGCGATGCGCAGCCGCGGCCGACCGCCGTGGAGCCGGTCGGCGACCGCCACGATCTCCGGTCGCACATCGGTCGCGAGGACCTCGAGCCTGGGATCGACGACGAGTGCGGCCGGGATGTCGGCTGCCCCGGTGCCCAGGTCCAGGAGCCGCAGCACCCGTCCGGGATCCTCCGCCGGCCGCAGGTCCGCGATGGCCCGCCGGGAGATGTCGACGCCACCGAACCAGCGGTTGACCCGGCGTAGGTCGCGCAGGTTGCCCGCCAGCAGGTCAGCGTCCAGCGGCCCGTCGAGCAGCTCGGGTGTATCGGCAAGGCGATCCATGCGGTACCCATCCCCTTGGTGTGCCGCTAGCATGCGCGCATGAGCGAGGTCCTCGATCGTCCCGCCACTGCCGCGACGGACGCTGCACGCTCGGCGGCCGCCGGGCTGGTGCGCGCCTGGGTCGGGCGCGACGGGTCGCCCGGGGCGCTGCTGGACCGCATCGGCGGCGTCGACCAGGTCGGTGTCAACGAGCGGGTCGACGCCCTCAGGAAGCGTTCCATCAAGAAGGCCTCCAAGGTGTGGGCACTCGACCTGACCATCCGGATGATGGACCTGACCACGCTCGAGGGGAAGGACACGCCGGGCAAGGTGCGGGCGCTCTGCGCGAAGGCCATGCATCCCGAACCAGGCGACAGCACCATACCCAGCGTCGCGGCGGTGTGCGTCTACCCTGCGCTCGTGCCGGTGGCCCGGATGGCGCTGGCGGGCACGGCCATCAAGGTCGCGAGCGTGGCCACCGGCTTCCCATCGGGGCAGACCTTCACGGACATCAAGCTTGCCGAGGCACGTGCCGCGGTCGCTGCCGGTGCCGACGAGATCGACATGGTCATCGATCGGGGCGCGTTCCTGTCGGGTGACTACCCGACCGTGTTCGACGAGATCGTGGCGGTCAAGGCTGCCAGCGGCCCGGCACATCTCAAGGTCATCCTCGAGACCGGTGAGCTCGAGACCCTCGACAATGTGCGCCGGGCAAGCGTCCTGGCGATGGCGGCCGGGGCCGACTTCATCAAGACCTCGACCGGCAAGGTAGCTCCTGCCGCGACCCTGCCGGTGACGCTCGTGATGCTGGAGGCGATCCGCGACTTCCATCGCCGCACGGGCAGGGTCGTCGGCATGAAGCCCGCGGGGGGCATCCGGACGGCCAAGGAGGCCATCAGCTACCTGGTCGTGCTGTACGAGACACTCGGGCCGCGCTGGATGACCCCTGAGCGATTCCGGTTCGGCGCGAGCAGCCTGCTCAACGACGTGCTCCAGCAGCTCCAGAAGGAGCGGACCGGACGGTACTCCGGACCTGACTACGTCACCCTCGACTGAGTCGCGCCCAGGCCCGTCCGACCCCGGCGCCCCGATACCGGCGATGGCGGTCGGGTCCACCTCGTTCGGAGCACTTGCCCGGATCTTCCTGCGCCTCGGTGCCACCGCCTTCGGCGGCCCGGGGGCTCACATCGCGCTGTTCCGCGAGGAGTTCGTGGTCCGGCGCGGCTGGCTCACGAACCAGGCCTTCCTCGACCTGCTGAGCGCCGCGAACCTGTTGCCGGGCCCGAGCTCGACCGAGGTGGCCATCGGCATCGGCCGGGAACGTGCCGGCCTCCGGGGGATGCTTGTTGCCGGGATCGCCTTCATCACCCCTGCAGCGATCCTGGTGCTGCTGCTCGCGATGCTCTACCAGCGACTGGGCACCCTGGCGGCGACGGAGTGGGCGCTGTCGGGCATCCAGGCGGTCGTCGTCGTAGTGGTCATCCGGGCAGCCATCGCGCTCGCTCCGACGGCGCTGCCCGCGTCGCTCGAGTGGTGCACCGCGATCGGCGGCTGTGTGCTTGGGCTGCTCGCGGTGCATCCGCTGCTCATCCTCGGCGTCGCGGCGTTGGTCACGCTGCTGGGCCGACGGCTGGTAGCGCCAGGACACGTGGCGATGATGGCCGGCTGGAAGATCCCGGCGACCGCCGCCGTCGTGGCCGTCGCGAGCGGTGGCCTGCTCTCCCTGTCCCTGGTATTCCTGGGCATCGGTGCCCTGACCTTCGGCAGCGGCTACCTGCTGCTCGCGTTCCTGCGCGAGGCGTTCGTTCTGCCGGGGCTCATCACCAATGGGCAGCTGCTCGATGCGGTCGCCATCGGACAGCTCACACCCGGCCCGCTGTTCACCTCGGCCACGTTCATCGGCTACCTGCTGGAGGGAATCCCCGGAGCGATAGCGGCGACGGTCGCGATCTTCGTCCCGGCCTTCGTGTTGGTGGCGCTCGCGCATCCCTGGTTGGCCCGGATGCGCGCGTCGGCGACCCTGGGCGCGGCCATGGACGGCATCAACGCCGCCTCGATCGGCCTGCTCATCGCGGTCGCGGTGGAGCTGGCCCGTGGTGCCTTCCTGGGCGCTACGGGCATCATCATCGCGCTCGCCGCGACGATCCTTGGCTGGCGATCCCACGTCGGCACCGTATGGCTGCTCCTGGGAGGGGCGGCATGTGGCGTCGTGGCCGGTGCCGCGGGCTGGTCATGACGCGGCTCGCGGCGACCGCGCGGCCGAGACGCGCGATCCGTCAGACCAGCTCGGCAGCGATCCATGCCAGCGCCCGATCGATGAGTGGCACGTGTGGCAGATCTGCGAGCTCGGCAGGTGACTGCCACGCGCAGGCGTCCGAGGAGCCGTCCTGCTCCACCCGCAGGTCACCCTGGATGTCGACGAGCCGGTAGAGGATGGCCACGATGTGCGCCGGGCCCGGACGGCTCGCGGGCCGGTCGATGGTGTGCGAGTCGACACCCAGGATGCGCTCGACGCGTCCAGTCAGGCCTGTCTCTTCGGTCAGCTCCCGGAGCACGGCTGCGTCCGGGTGCTCGCCCCATTCGACGCCTCCGCCCGGGAGCGTCCAGGTGCCGGCCCATGGATACCCGGGAGCGATACGGCAGGCCAGCAGCCGCCCGGCCGCGTCCGACGCCACGCCGTAGGCTCCCAGGCGGATCCAGGGCACGCCACGAACGTCCGGTCCGGGTTCGGCGGTCATCTTGCGAGGGTATCGGAACAGCATGTGGCCGGTGGCGCCGATGGCGGGACGCTCATCAGCTGTTGATCATGCGTTGATCGGCCGTTGATGCCCGACCGCGACCGTGGTGAGGCCGACGCGTCGCATCCCGCCGGTCCATTGGTGCGGGACGCCCCTGTCGAGGCGCTCGATCTCGATCCCTGCCGGGGAGGGATGACGGCCGGTCAGCCCTCCCCATACCCCTCTCGGGGCCCACAGGGTCAGCCGCCCTTGTACTTGGCTCACTCCGAGTGAGGCTTCCGGTGTCCCGCACGAAGCTGTCCCTGGCCGCCTCGCCCGCCTTGCCGTTGCCGCCGGGCTGCGAGGGCAGCTTGGGTTGGACCCGGAAGGAGCGAGCTGAACAACCGGCCGATGATGCCCAGACCACCCAGGCGGGGAGCGAGGACGGAGCGCGTGGTGCCGCCCGGGCCGATCTGCCACCGGGTCGTGGCGCCGGCCGGATGCCCGGGGTTGCTGATGCGGGAGGCACCCTGGTCACCGTGGTCCCGGCGCGATGTACCCTGTCGCTCATGCCAGCCACCGGGCCGAAGCCGCCCAAGCGGAAACCAGCGACCGCAGCAGGTGCTGCGCTGGTGGCAGCCGAGCGGCGGTCGAGCGAGGTCGGTCGCGGCACCGCCGCACCATCGAGCTGGGGATTGGGCGACGGTCAGGCGATCCCGTGGGAGTACGCACCGGCGCCCGAGTCGCGCGACGTGGTCAGCATCGCGTCGCGCTACGACCTGTTCATCGGCGGCGATGACGTCCGGCCGCATGGCGGCAAGATGTTCATCACGCTCGACCCGGCCACGGAGGAGCCACTCGCCGAGATCGGGCTCGCCGATGGGCGCGACGTGGATCTGGCCGTCGTGGCCGCACGACGCGCATTCGAGACCACCTGGGGTCTGATGCCCGGGCGTGAGCGCGCCAAGTATCTGTACCGTATCGCGCGCATCCTGCAGGAGCGGAGCCGCGAGTTCGCGGTACTCGAGACGCTCGATGGGGGCAAGCCCATCAAGGAGTCCCGCGATGTGGACGTGCCGTTGGCGGCGGCACATTTCTGGTACTACGCGGGGTGGGCCGACAAGCTGGAGTACGCGTTCCCCAACCGCGATCCGAGGCCCCTGGGCGTGGCAGCCCAGGTCATCCCGTGGAACTTCCCGCTGCTGATGCTCGCGTGGAAGATCGCGCCGGCCCTCGCGGGCGGCAACACCGTGGTGCTCAAGCCGGCATCTGCCACTCCGCTGTCAGCGCTGCTGTTCGCCGACGTCTGTCGTCAGGCTGACCTGCCGCCCGGGGTCGTGAACATCATCACGGGACCGGGCGACATCGGGCTCGCGCTGGTGTCCCATCCGGGCGTGGACAAGGTGGCCTTCACCGGCTCGACCGCCGTGGGCAAGGAGATCGGTCGCGCCATCGCCGGCTCCGGCAAGGCGCTCACCCTGGAGCTGGGTGGCAAGGCCGCCAACATCGTGTTCGACGATGCGCCGTTCGAGCAGGCGATCGAGGGTGTCATCAACGGCATCTTCTTCAACCAGGGCGAGGTCTGTTGCGCAGGCAGTCGATTGTTGGTCCAGGAATCCATCGCCGAGCCGTTCGTGGACCGGCTCAAGGAACGCCTGTCGACACTGCGTGTCGGTGATCCGATGGACAAGAACACCGATGTCGGCGCCATCAACAACGCCGCGCAGCTGGCACGCATCGAGGAGCTCATCGCGGCGGGCGTCGCCGACGGTGCCGAGATGTACCAGCCTGCCTGCGAGCTGCCGGCTCGTGGCTACTTCGTGCGGCCCACGCTGTTCACGAACGTCAGCCAGTCGAGCCGTATCGCCCGCGAGGAGATCTTCGGGCCGGTCCTGTCGGTCATCACCTTCCGGACACCCGAGGAGGCGATCGAGAAGGCCAACAACACGACCTATGGCCTCTCGGCAGGTGTCTGGACCGAGAAGGGCAGCCGAATCCTGGCGATGGCCAGCCGGCTGCGAGCCGGTGTCGTCTGGGCCAACACCTTCAACCGCTTCGATCCGACGAGCCCTTTCGGCGGCTACAAGGAGTCCGGCTTCGGCCGCGAGGGTGGGCTCCATGGGCTGCTGGCCTACATGGACCTCGAGGCATGAGCCGGGATCCTGGTCGCATCGAGGTGCGCAAGACCTACAAGCTGTACATCGGCGGTCAGTTCCCGCGCTCGGAATCGGGCCGGTCGTATGTGGTCCACGGGCCGGACGGGACACCGCTCGCGAACGCGGCACGTGGATCGCGCAAGGACCTCCGGGATGCGGTCCGCGCGGCCCGCACGGCCTTTCCCGGCTGGTCGGGCAAGACCGCCATGAACCGGGGCCAGGTGCTGTACCGCATCGCCGAGCTGCTGGAGGGCCGTCGGGAGCAGGCTGCTGACGAGGTCGGGCGAGCGGAAGGGCTGGACGACCGTGGTGCCCGGGAGCAGGTCGACCGGTCCATCGACCGGCTCGTGTGGTACGCCGGCTGGGCGGACAAGCTGTCCCAGGTCCTGGGCACCGTCAACCCCGTGGGGGCCAGCTATTTCGACTTCAGCATCCCGGAGCCGACCGGGGTCGTCGGTGTCATCGCGCCCGAGGCTTCCTCGCTCCTGGGTCTCGTCTCACGGCTCGCGCCGGTCGTGGTCGGGGGCAACACCGCGGTCGTGCTGACATCCGAGGGTCGGCCACTGCCGGCCGTGACCCTGTCGGAGATCCTGGCCACCAGCGATGTGCCGGGCGGGGTCATCAACGTCATCTCGGGACAGCGAGCCGAGCTCGTGCCCTGGTTGGCCGGGCACATGGACGTCAACGCCATCGACGCCTTCGGCGTTCCCGCCGACCTGCGGGTCGGCCTGGAGCGGGCCGCGGTCGAGAACATGAAGCGCGTCGCCCGCCCGCCGCGATCGAGTGAGGCTGGCTTCGATTGGTTGGATGACGCACGTGCCCAGCGACCGGAGTGGATCGGGGCCTTCCTGGAGATCAAGACGGTCTGGCACCCGATCGGGATGTGACCATCAGCCCCGCTTGTCGCGAGGCACCCACTCGTTGGCGCGCTTGCCCTCCTGGGCACGGTGGGCGACCTCGTCGATGCGCCTCGCCCTCGTCTCGGGTCGCCTGGCCTGCACGATCCACTCCAGAAGGGCACGTCGGGCGGACGGCGGGAATCCATCCCACGTCGTCCGGGAGCCGGGGTATGCGGCAAAGGCTGTATCCAGGTCGTCGGGGACGATCAGGTCCTCCACGGCGTCCAGGAGCGTCCACGAGCCGTCGGCCTTGGCGGCATCGATGACTCGCTGACCGGCGGGCTCCATCCGACCTTCAGCCGTGAGCCGATCGATGCGCCGCTTGTTGGTCCGCGCCCAACCGCTGCCCCGCTTGCGCGGTGCGAACCAGAGCTCGCTGCGATCGTCATCGACACTGGCTGCGGTGCTGTCGATCCAGCCGTAGCGGAGTGCCTCGATGACCGAATCCTCATAGCCCAGGCTGGGTCGTCCGCTCCGGGCGCGCCACGTCACGAGCCACACTCCGGTGGTCCGCGTGTGATGTGCTGCCAGCCACGCCGCCCACTCAGCGGCCGATTCGGCCAGGACTCGCTCAGCGCCGTCGCGTGCCGTACCCATCGAACGATGGTGGCACAACCATCCGGGGAGGTACCCGCGTCTGTATCCTGCAGACGATGGCGACCGCCATGGCACCCGAGGTATCCGTCATGCGCCAGGGGTCCGGGCGGGGTCGACGCCGACCGAACCGGCGATTCGCGTTCGCCTCGTTGCTCGCGCTCATGACCCTGCCGCCTGGTCCCGTGGTGGCGCAGAGCCCGGAGGCGTCCGCGGCGCCGTCCATCACGCCGGCCGGGCCGCCCGGCCCGCTGGCGCCCCTGGAGCCGATGGCGGAGGCGCGCCAGCGACATACGGCCACCGTCCTCGACGACGGCTCGGTCCTGCTCATCGGTGGCTGGGGGCGCGACGCCGGGACACTCGGATCGATGGAGCGGTACGACCCAGCGACCGGGTCCGTCCTCCCGGCGGGTGCGCTGAGCCAGCCGCGCTCCGATCACACGGCCACGTTGCTCACGGACGGCAGCGTGCTGGTCGTCGGCGGCACCACCACCGACACCCTCGGGCTCTCGTCCGCCGAGCTGGTCACGCCCGCCACGGACCCGCGTGACCCCGCGACGGTGGTCATGGTGGGTGCCCTGGCCGAGGGTCGTGCGCATCATGTGGCGATGCCCGTCCTGGGCGATGGCCACGTGCTCATCCTGGGTGGCTCCGGCGGCGACGGCCCAACCACGAGCGCCGAGCTCTACGATCCCGGGGCCCGGACATTCAGCCCCGTGCCGGCGCTGGCCGGGGACCTGACGGGCGCCGCAGCCGTGCGTCTTGGCGATGCGCCAGATGCCAAGATCCTCATCCTGGGTGGTCACGACGCAACGGCTGGCCTGCTGTATGACCCGGTGACCGGCCAGGCCACCGCGATCGGCCCGATGTCGGCACGCACGTCGCCGTCCGCGACCTGGCTGACCGACGGCAGGGTCCTCATCGCGGGTGGTACCCGGCCGGATGACGGGTCGGCCATGAGCACGGCGCTTGTCTGGGATCCGGCCAGCGAGCTGCAGGTCGCCGATCTGGATCTGGCGACCGGCCCTCGCGCGGAGCCATCCGCCACGACCCTGTCCGACGGCAGGGTCTACATCAGCGGTGGCACCGGGCCTGACGGCGAACCGCTCGCCACCGCGGAGCTGTATGACCCCTCGGGCGAGGCGTTCACGCGAGCGACGGCCGCCCCAGGCCCACGTTACGAGGCAACGGTCACACCACTGGCGGACGGTGCCGTGCTCGTGGCGGGTGGCGATGACTCGCGTCAGACCCTCGCAACGATGGATCTGCTTCGGCCTGTGCCGGCGCGCGCGGCATCCGACACGCCCGTGGTCCGGCGGGTGAGGCCCGCATGCACCCGGGCGCTGGTGCTCCGGGGAGGAGGACCGCGTGGGCTGCCCCAGAACGGAGCCACGGGGGCCATCCGCACGACCACGGTGGTTGCGCTGCAGCCCGGCAGCCGGGTCACGGTCGATCCGGTGCCGAGTGCGGGCGCCTCCTACCACTCGAGCTGTACCGGCGCGGCGGACTATCGCTGGTACCGGGTGCGTGCGGTCGATGGCACGCCACGCAACGGCTGGGTCGCGGCACAGGTCCTGGTCGGCGGTGCCGGCACGTACCCGGCCGATCCGCCGATGCTTGCGTGGTCTGACCCCGTCAGGATCGCCACGGTCGCATTCGACGACATCACGGTCGATTCCGGCGGGGTGGTCCACGCGGTCACCGCCACCGACACCGGGCTGGTGTACACGACCGACCGGGACGGCGAATGGATCTCGTCGCCGGTCACGCATCATGCCGACAAGGACGCGACGTCGCGTCCGCTGTACGAGGGGCAGCCGTCGATCAGCGCCGCCGATGGCCTGGTGGTCATCGCGTACGAGGATCGACGCGCCGACCCGATCGGCTCGGGGGACTGCGCGCCGGGACCCTGCTGGCAGCACCACGGCGTATCGGTCGCGACCCTGCGGGCCGGTGCCTGGACCACGACGCGGGTGGCGCGATCGGGCGAGCGCCCATCGGTAGCGACCCGACAGGGTCACGTGCACCTGGCTATCTCCGACGAGGCGAACGTGTCCTACCTCACGGATGCGTCGGGAACCTGGCACACGGAGCGCCTCCCTCGCGCGTCGTCCTACCGCAACATCCCGATGATCGCGGTGGACTCCCATGGTCGGCCGCATATCGCCATCGGGCAGCAGTCGTCGCCCTCGAGGATCAGCTACGCGCACAAGCAGCGAGGCACTTGGCGCCTCGAGGATGTCGCCAAGCCGTCGAGCATCCTCGCCGGCATCGTGGTGGGCCAGGACGATGTCGTCCGCATCGGGTACACGAGCGTCAAGGCTCGCTACCCCGATGACCTCTGCTTCGAGGACTGCGAGATCCCGCTCGGCTTCCATGTCCGCCGGTTGCTTGGTGCGCGTTGGGCGGACGTGGCGGTGCCCGGGCAGGGCTTCGGGGTGTTCGACGTCGATGGGGCGGGGCGACCGAGCGTGCTGCGTTCCGATGTCCAGCTGTCATGGCGGGCACGGCGGTCAGAGACGTGGCTGACCCGGAGCTGGAAGCGACCCTGGGCGGGTCCCGTCGGTTCCATCATCGATCCGGTACGCAGCCAGTGGATCGACGTTCGCCGGGACACCAGCTATGTGTTCTACCGCAGCGTCGATGGCGCGACCTGGATGATCGAGGGCTCGCTGCGACCGAGCTGAGGCCCTACTCCCAGCGGAAGTAGCGCGCCGAGATGAGGAAGCTGGCCACCATCCAGACTGCGAGGATGAGCGCGTCCGCCCAGAGTGGGGCATATGGCACGCCGCCGGCCATCACCTGTCGGAGCGCATCGGCGAGATAGGTCAGTGGCAGCAGCGCGGCGACCGGCTGCAGGAACGCGGGCATGAGCGCGATGGGGAAGAAGATGCCCGACAGGAACATGAGCGGGAACTGGACCACGCTCGTCATGCCGTTGGCGGCCTCCTCGGTGCGCGCGAAGGACGCGATGACGTAGCCGATGGAGATGAACGTCACGGCGCCCAGGATCGACGAAGCCCGCGACCAGCAGCACGCTGCCCACGACCGTCACGCCCAGCACCGTCACCCCGATGCCCACGATGAGCACGGCCTGGAGGACCGCGATGGTGAGTCGCATGAGGATGTTGCTGCCGACCAGGTTCCAGCGTCGCAGGGGGGTCGCCGAGAGCCGCTTGAGGATGTGCTTCTCGCGCTGCTCCACGAGCGGGATGGCACTGAAGATGCCCAGCTGCATGAGGGCCATGGCCAGGATGCTCGGCACGTAGTAGGCAGCGCCGTTGAGCGTCTGTGTCTGGACCGCGCGGGACGCGACCGCGAGCACGGCCGGGGTCCGGGCGATGGCGAGGTTGGTGGCCGCCACGACCTGGTCGACGAGCTGGGTGATGGTCTGGCTCTGGGTGGTCTGACTGGGATCGACATAGAGGTCGAGCGCGAGTGGCGGTCCCTGGACCGAGGATGGGTCGCTCACGACGGTGCCCAGGCCGTGGGGCACGACGATGACGGCGTTCACGTCACCGGTGCGCATCTGGGCCAGCATCGGGTCGAGCGTGCCGTCCGTCAGCTCGAATACCTTGGTCGATCCGAACGCGGCACGGAGCTGGGCGGCGGCCGGGGTCCCGTCCTGGTCCACCCAGCCCACCTTGAACGACACCGAGCCACCACCGGCGAAGATGGTGCCGAACAGGAGCACGAACATGATGGGGAACGCGAGCGTCCAGAACAGCGCTGCGCGGTCCCGGGTGAAGCTGCGCAGGTTGGCGATGGTGAGCGCGAGCAGTGCCTGCATCGGTCAGTCCCGCAGCGCCCGGCCGGTGAGGTCGAGGAAGACGTCCTCGAGGGTCGCCCGGCGCACCCCGAGGTTGTTCGGCTCGGTGCCCATCGCGGTGGCCGCGGCCAGCAGACCGCCGATGGTGCCCGCCACGTCCTGGGTGTACAGGGCGGTGCTGGCCCCTTCCCGGACGACCCGGCTGACGGCCGGCAGGCTCGCGAGCGACGCGTCCGGGATGCCAGGGATGCTATCGAAGCGCACTGCGAGCTCCGAGAAGCGACGCGCCACCAGCTCCGGCACGGTGCCCATCTCCAGCACCTTGCCGTGATCCATGATGGCCAGGCGGTCGCAGAGCTGCTCGGCCTCCTCCATGTAGTGGGTCGTGAGCAGCACGGTCGTACCGCCTGCCTTGAGCGACAGCACCACATCCCAGAGGGACCGGCGCGCCTGCGGGTCGAGGCCCGTCGTCGGCTCGTCGAGGAACAGGACCTCGGGCTCGTTGACCAGGGCGAGCGCCACCGAGAGACGCTGGCGCTGACCGCCCGAGAGGGCCTTGGTAGGCGCGTCGCGACGCTCGCCCAGGTCCAGCGCCGCGATGAGCTCGGTGGTGGGCCGCGCGTGGCGATAGAAGCTGCGGAACAGGTCGATGGTCTCGGTCACGGTGAGGTTCGGGTACATCGCCGCGGCCTGCAGCTGGACGCCGATGCGCTCCTTGAGGGCCGCGGCCTGGCTCGCGACGTCGAAGCCGAGCACCACGGCCGTACCGCTATCTGGCTGTCGCAGGCCTTCGAGGATCTCGACGGTGGTGGTCTTGCCTGCGCCATTGGGCCCCAGCATCCCGAAGATCTCGCTCCGAGCCACCTCGAACGAGACGCCGTCGACAGCCTGCACATCCCCATAGCGCTTTCGCAGGTCCGTGACGCTGATGGCCGGGGTCCCAACGACCGTGGTCATGACGCCAGCGTACGCCGATGGAGGAGCGACTCCGCGGTGAGCGCGGAGGTGCCGTCCGTGTCGTGGCGCAGGAAGACGCAGGCATCGACGCCGTCCTCGAGGAACGGTGTGAGGCGTGCCGCCCAGTCATCGAGGTCCCTCGGGGAGTAGCTCGACCGGCGGAGCCGAAGGTACAGCAGCGGACCGGTGCGGCGAATGATGGGCGGGTCATCAAGGTCATCGGCATCGGTGGTGACGAGCGCCACGCCTCGGGCGCGCAGCTGGTCGTGGACGGCGTCGTCTTGCCACGACTGGTGGCGCAGCTCGAGCGCCAGGGCCAGATCCGGCGGCCACGCGTCGAGCAGCCGCGCGAGCGCTTCGTCGTCGCGCTGCGTCGTGTCGTCCACCCGGAGCAGCACGCAGCGCAGCCGCTCGCCGAACGGTGCATACGCGGAGGTCAGCCAGGGCACGCTCTCGGTCGCATCTCCCCGGAACGCCCGCCAGCTGGCTCCCCGCTGTGCCTTGACCACGAACCGGAACGTCGCCGGGGTGGCAGCGAGCCACTTCGAGATGGCGGCCTGGGTCGGTTGGCGGTAGAAGGTGTTGTTGAGCTCCACGGCGTTGAGCTTCGACGCGTAGGCGGGCAGGAGCTCCGCCTGTCGAGTACCGGGCGGATAGAACCGGGGCATCCACGCGGCGTACGCGAAGCCCGACGTGCCCACGTAGAGCCTGCCGGGAGCCCCGCTCGTCATGATGCCAGCGTACCCGTCGCGGGTGCCCGCGTCAGGAGCTGCCTGGTTCACGCGCGACCCGTTCGAGGTCGGCCGCTCGGGCCCTCGCCTCCCCTTCACGCCAGGGCACCCGACCCGTGAGCTCGATGTCGAGCGAGAAGCTGAGGAAGGTGCGCACGAGCACGATGGTGCCCAGGAAGAGGGCGGACTCGAAGGTCGGGTCGAGGGTGACCGTCTGGATGATGTCCGCGATGATGAGGATCTCGAGGCCCATGAGGATGGCGCGTCCGATGCCCTGTCGGGCTGGCTCGTAGACCTTGCTGGAGTTGCCACGTGTGATGGCCATGAGGGCCCTGGCCAGGACCACGACCGAGCCGATGACCATGACAGCCACGCCGGCCGCCTCGAACGCATGGACGGCACCCTCCATCCAGTCCTGGAACGTCATCGGCCGACCACGATGGGATCACGTACGATCGTCACGGGACGGAGGGTAGCAGCGCCGCGATCAGGCGTTGGGGATGTCCGTGCCCCTCGCGAGCGCCGACCGCTCGGCACGCAGGTGGAGCAGGCCCGTCCGGGGGCCGAGCAGCAGCGCGAGCCCGAACAGGAGCGTTTCGACGAGCACGATGGTCGGACCCGCCGCGAAGTTGCCGTAGAACGAGATGTACATCCCGGCGATGACCGACAGGATGGCCAGCGCCACGGACACCAGCATCAGCCGGTCGAAGCGGGTCACCAGCAGCTGGGCGGTCGCCGCGGGCGTGACCAGCATCGCCACGACGAGGATGATGCCCACGGCCTGGATGCCGACCACGATCGTCACGCCCAGGAGCGCCAGCAGCAGGTACTCCAGGGCGCCGACCCGGAGTCCGGAGGCTGCCGCACCGAGCGGGTCGAACGTGGCATACAGCAACTCCTTGCGCAGCACGCCCACGACGCCCAGGACGCCCAGGCCAAGGACGGCGATCTGGACCACGTCGTCGGCGGAGATGCTCAGGACGTTGCCCAGGATGTAGCCCATCAGGTCCCCCGTGGACCGGTCATGGATGGATGACAGGAGCATCACCCCGAACGCGAACGTGCCCGCGAACAGGACCCCCACCGTGGTGTCGAATCGGAGCCCGCTGTGCCGGGCGACCCAACCGATGGCGAGCGCCGTGGTCACCGCCGCCACCGAGGCCCCGAGATACAGCGGTACACCGACCATGAACGCGATGACCAGCCCCGGGAACGCCGCATGGCTGACGGCATCCCCGATGAACGCGAGGCCCTTGAGCACCACGAAGGTACCCATCACGGCGCACACGATGCCCACCATGAGCGCCGCGATCGTGCCTCGCTGCACGAAGGCGTAGGCCATAGGTCCGCTGACGACATCCACGAGGTTCATGACCCGGCCCCGTCATGGAAGTGCTGCTCGTGGCCGGGTGCCTGATCGTGGTGGTGGGCGTCGTCGAGGGCGAGCGCGGTGCCGCCCTCGCCCTGGAGGATGAGCACGTGGCCGCCGTATGTTTCGGCCAGCAATCGTTGGTCCAATACCAGCTGGGCCGGTCCCGTGGCCACGATCCGACCATTGATGAACGCTGCCTGATGGAACCGCTGCGCGGCGCACAGGAGGTCGTGGGTCGACGCGATGACGGTGCGGCCGGCACGCGCCTGCGCCTCCAGGACGTCCATGAGCTCCTCCTGGGTCGTGGCGTCGACGCCGGTCACGGGTTCGTCGAGCAGGAACACGTCCGGTTCCGCCGCCAGCGCTCGCGCCAGGAACACCCGACGGCGCTGACCACCCGACAGGGCACCGATCTGCCGACCACGGAGGTTGCTCATGTCGACCGTGTCGAGCGCCTCGTCCACATGCTCCTGGTCCAGGCGCGATGGTCGGCGCCCGATGCCGATGAGCGGGTACCGACCCATCATCACCACATCCGCCACCGCGACCGGGAAACCCCAATCGACGACCTCCGCCTGCGGCAGGTAGGCGACCCGACGGGCGGCCCGACCGACCGCCTGCCCGAGGACCTCTACCCGGCCAGAGCGGGGGCGCAGGAGGCCAGCGATCACCTTGAGCAGGGTGCTCTTGCCGGCGCCGTTGGGGCCAACCACCGCCAGTAGCGAGCCGGGCTGCACACGCAGGCTGACGTCGGTCAACGCCAGGCGGTCGCCGTAGCCTGCCGAGACGTGGTCGAGCAGGATGGCCGCGGTGGCATCCGACGCCGTTACGAGGGAGGCGGTCATCGGAGGGCCTCGGCGATGCGTGTGATGTCGGTGCGCATCATGCCCAGATAGGTGTCCGCGGGCGGGTCACCCAGGGCATCGGTATAGAGGTTGGTCACGATGTCGCTGATGCCCGCCTCCTCCGCCAGGATGCGGGCGAGGTCGGGGCTGAACTGTGCCTCGCTGAACACGGCCTTGACGCCCGTCGCCTTGATGGTGTCCACGAGTCGCGCAAGGTCGCCGGTCGCCGGCTCCGCGCCGACGTTGTGGAGCACCACGCCAACGAGCTGGAACCCGTACCGACGGGCGAGGTACGGGAACGCGTCATGGAACGTCACCAGTTTGCGCTGTACCTCCGGGATGGTGGCCACCACGCCAGCCAGCTCCTGGTCCAGTGCCAGCAGCTGCGAGACGTAGGTGGTGCCATTGGCGGCGTAGGCATCGGCGTGGACCGCGTCGACGGCGCTCAGCGCGCTGACGATCGCGGGTACGTAGTACCGCGCGACGAGGATCGGGTCGAGCCAGAGATGGGGGTTCCCGTTCGCGTCCATCTCGCTCGCTGGGATGGAATCCCCCAACACCAGCTGGGCGACCTGCCCCCCGGTCCCCGACCCCAGCAGCCTGCGCAGGAAGTCATCGAGGCCGGCACCATTGGAGACGATCAGGTCCGTGTCGGCGAGCAGCTGGGCGTCGGCGGGGGTCGGCTCGTAGTCCTCCGGACCGACACCTGCCGGGATGATGGAGACCACCGTCGCGTGCTCCCCTGCGACGTTGCGCACGATGTCCGCGAACACCGTGGTCGTGGTCACGATCCGAAGCGCATCGGGAGCCATGCTCGAACGGGGCATGCCGGCAGCGTCCGGGGGTGGCGCGCTCGTCGCGCCGACGAGCACGCCCAGCAGCACGATGGCGCCGCAGACGACCCGCAGGAACGGGCCGCCCTGGATCCCCATATCGGGACTGTGTCTCATTGAGCGTCGGCGCTGTTCGTCAACGGATGTCGCTCCCGTGGGGACCGGGTGACCGTTCGGTCTCCGGAGAAGGGTCAGTGGTTGCGCTGCCGGCAGCGTGGGCAATGGCCATACAGCTCCAACCGGTGGCTGTCGATGGCGTAGCCCGTGGAGCGTTCGATCTCGTTCAGCGCCTGCTGCAGTCCGTGATCCTTGACCTCGCGCGCGCGCCCACACGAGGAGCAGACGACATGGTGGTGATGCGATGGCTCGCACGTGACATATGCGTGATCACCTTCCGGAAGGTCGAGCCGCTCCAGCATCTTCAGCTCGGTCAGCAGCTCCAGCGCCCGGAAGATCGTGGCCCGCCCGATGCCCAGGCGACGGGAGCGGGCATCGACGATGAGGTCGGCAGCGGAGAAGTGTCCCTCGCGAGCCGCGATGAGCTCGGTCACCTCGCGCCGCCGCCCGGTAAGCCGATAGCCGGCATCGTCGAGCGCAGCGATCATGGGAGCAGCCTGGACCATGCGCTAGATGATAGCGCATCTCATCTAGCGCATCGGTACCCGCCGCTGGAACAGCACCCGGCGGCCAAGGGATGAGTTCGCGAGCACCAGCCCGCCGAGGATGAGCAGAGTGCCCCCGATCTCGGCGGGATGGAGCTGCTCCCCAAGGACGGCGACCCCCAGCGTGATACCCACGATGGGCATCGCGTACGTGACCATCGTCGTGCGGGTGGCACCCCACGCGCGCACCAGCCGGAAGAACAGCAGGTAGGCCAGGCCCGAGCCGAGCATGCCCAGCCAGGTGACCGCCAGCCACGCCGCCGGATCTGGCGGCAGGGACAGGACGCCGCCGCCGGGCCGCTCGAAGAGCAGCGCCATGGCACCGCAGGCGATGCCCGAGATGGCTGCCTGGGGCAGCGCGATCTCCACGGGGCTCGCCTGACGGCTGCCCGAGCGGGGATCGTCGACGAGCGCGACCCCGGTGATCCGGTGGCGCGAGTAGACCGCACCGACCGCGTACGACAGTGCGCCCAGGGCGACCGCGATCTCCCCGATGAGCGCAGCCGCGCTGCTCACACCGACATCCGATGCCGACAGGTTGGGTGATGCCAGCAGCACCGCGCCGCCGAAACCGATGAGCAGACCCGCCAGCCGATTGAGGGTGATGGGCTCGTCGCGCAGGACCAGCGCCGCGATGCCGATGGTGAACAGGGGCGTCAACCCGTTGAGCACGCTCGTGAGCGCCGAGGAGATCGACTGCTCGCCCCAGCTGATGAGCAGTCCGGGGATGGCCACGTTGCAGAGGGCCAGGATCACCAGTCGTCGCGTCGCGCCTGAGGCCCGTGGGATCCGGCCGCGGGTGAGTCGCAGCACCACGACCAGGAAGAGGCTGGCCATGATCATCCGCCAGGTCACGAGGGTGAAGGGCGGCATCCCAGCGTCGAGACCGATCTTGATGAACAGGAACGATGAGCCCCAGATGAGCGCGAGGGACAGGAACAGGCCCCAGACGAGTGCCTCGCCCTGAGGGCGCGCTTGCGGTGTCGCGGGCATCGGGGGCGGGGTCACGGGTGTCCGTCCTGGGCGCCGGCGAGCATGGGACTGGGGCCGCGATGGGCGCCTCGGCCTCCCGTCGCCAGCATCGGGAAGGGACCGCGCCTAGGATGGCATGCATGGCCCCCTTCGACCTGCGGACGGCGCTCGTCGTCGTCGATGTCCAGAACGACTTCGCCGATGTCGCGGGTGGCCTCTACGTGCCCGGCGGTGACCAAGTGCCGGGACCAGTGGACGCGCTCGTGGCCGAAGCGCTCGACACGGGTGGGTTCGTCGTGTACACCCAGGACTGGCATCCGCCGTCGACGCCGCATTTCGCCAAGGACGGCGGCATCTGGCCGGTCCACTGCGTTCGCGAGACCTGGGGCGCGGCCCTGCACCCAGCGCTCGACGTCCGCGGCCCGGTGGTGCGCAAGGGCGCGAACGGCGAGGACGGCTACAGCGGCTTCACGATGCGTGACCCGGTCACAGGTTCGACCATGCCCACCGAGCTCCCGGGCCTGTTGCTGGAGCGAGGCATCCAGCGGGTGGTCATCTGCGGCCTGGCGACCGACTACTGCGTCCGAGCCACGGCGCTCGACGCCCTGCGCCTTGGCATGGCCACCACCGTCGTGCGGTCCCTCATCCGGGCGGTCGATCTGGTACCCGAGGATGGACAGCACGCGATCGAGGAGATGGTCGCGGCTGGTGTGGTGGTGGCGTGAGATCCTGACGCAGGATACCCCCATGGGGTATCGTTTAGGGCAAGGAGATAGCGATGCAACGACCAGACGACGACCCGCAGACCGTCAGCGATCCGGTATGCGGCATGACCGTGACCCTGCCGGCTGCCCGTGCGGCTGGCCTCGTCCTCGTGCATGAGGGCATCGAATACGGCTTCTGCGGCAAGGGATGCCTGCTGGAGTTCCGGGATGACCCCGCCACCTACCTCGCGCCGGGCTACGTCCCCTCGATGTAGCGCGCTCCACCGGCCGTCCCTGGCGCCATGAGCCACCAACATCGTGGGTCCATGGCGGGTGCCGACCGACGCCCTCTCGTGGTGGTGCTGGGTATCGGGGTCGGTATCCTCGGCGTCGAGTTCGTGGGGGGCATCGCCGCCGATAGCCTGGCGCTGCTGGCCGATGCGGGCCATGTGCTGGCCGATGTCACGGGTATCGCACTGGCCCTCGGAGCCATCCGGCTTGCCGACCGACCCACCACGGGCACCCGCACGTTCGGCTGGTATCGCGCCGAGGTCGTCGCGGCGGCCCTCGATGCCATCCTGCTCATCGGTCTCGCGGGCTTCCTGCTGTACGAGGCATGGCAACGACTGCGAGCCCCGGCGGAGGTGGCCAGTGGGCTCATGCTCGCGGTGGCCCTGCTCGCGGTCGCGGGCAACCTGGTCTCGGTCTGGTTGCTGCGCGCGCCGGGAGGACGCAGTCTGACGATGCGCGGTGCCTATCTCGAGGTACTCGGCGACCTGATGGCGTCGGTGGCGGTCGTCATCGCGGCCGTGGTCGTGATGCTCACGGGTTCGAGCGTCGCGGACGCACTCGCCTCTGCGCTCATCGGCGTGCTCATCCTGCCACGCGCGTGGTTGCTGCTGCGGGAGGCTGGTGACGTGCTGCTGGAGGCCGTCCCCCGCGGCCTGCGGCTGGACGAGGTCCGTCAGCATCTGCTCGCCGCCGATGGTGTCGACGATGTCCACGACCTCCACGCATGGACCATCACCAGCGGTCAGCCGGTCATCTCGGCCCATGTGGTGCTCACCCCGAGCGCCGATCCGTCGCAGGTCCTCGACGACGTCTGTCGCTGCCTGTCGGGCGACTTCGACATCGAGCATTCGACCATCCAGCTCGAGACAGCGGACCGACGACGCCTGGAGGAGTCGGTGCACCCCTGATCGGCTCGTCTTCATCCGTACCGCCGGGTGGCGCGTACGAGAGGGTATGCAGCCAGCCCAGGCGCTCACCACTCCCGTCCCGGTCTCATCCCGGTCCCGCCTCCTCATGGGCGCGACCGCGGGCGTCATCGCGGCGATCGTGGCCCTGGCCGTGGGGGAGCTGGTCGCAACCATCATCGGACGCACCGCATCACCCATGGTGGTCGTGGGCGGCACATTCATCGATGCCACGCCGGAGTGGCTCAAGTCGTTCGCGATCGAAACGTTCGGCGAGCGGGACAAGGACGCGCTGCTGCTGGGGATCGGCGGCACGCTCCTGGTCACGGCCGCCATCCTGGGGATGGTCGCGACCCGCTGGCCCTGGGTGGGCAGGGTGGGTGTCACCGGGCTCGGCATCGTGGGGGCCGTCGCTGCGCTGACGAGGCCCGCGGGGATGCCAGTCGACATCCTGCCCTCGGTCTTGGCCTCGGTGGCCGGGCTGGTCGTCCTGGCGCTGTTGCTGCCGTCTGCTGCATTGTCGATGCCCGCGGCCCCGGGTGCCACGACCCCGACCGATGGGGACCTCCGGACGCCGCGCCGGCGGTTCCTCGTGCTCTCAGGCGCGACGCTCCTCGTAGCGGCGCTGACGGGCCTCGCCACGCGCAGCATCACGCCGTCCGCCGGCAGCGGTTCGTTGCTGGCTGTGCCGATCCCGGATGAGCCTGCAGGCCCGCTACCGGCCGGGGTGGAGATGGGCATCGCCGACCAGAGCCGGTTCATCACCGACGCCGCGTCCTTCTACCGCGTCGATACCGCACTGGTCATCCCGACCATCGACGTCGCCACGTGGCGTCTGCGCATCCACGGCAGGGTCGAGCGGGAGCTGTCCTTGACCATGGACGAGCTGCTGTCCCGCCCCACGATCGAGCGCGTCCTCACCCTCAGCTGCGTGTCGAACCCGGTTGGTGGCCGGTATGTCGGCAACGCCACCTGGATCGGCGTTCCCCTCCGCGGTCTGCTGGAAGAGGCAGGCATCCGGGCGGGTGCCGATCAGCTCGTGTCGCGCTCCGTCGACGGCATGACCATCGGCACGCCCACCTCGACGGTCATGGATGGCCGCGACGCGATGGTCGCCGTAGCCATGAACGGCGAGCCGTTGCCACCGGTCCATGGCTACCCGGCCCGGATGCTGGTACCCGGTCTCTTCGGCTATGTCTCGGCCACCAAGTGGCTGACCGAGCTGGAGCTGTCCACCTACGACGCCTACGACGCGTACTGGGTCCAGCGGGGTTGGGTCCAGGAAGCACCCGTGATCACGATGTCCCGCATCGACACACCGAGGCCCTTGTCACGCGTGGCGGCCGGGCGGGTGATGGTCGCGGGCGTCGCGTGGGCACAGCACCGGGGCATCAAGTCCGTCGAGGTGCGCGCGGATGGCGGTGACTGGCAGCCGGCGCAGCTGGCCGCCGCGCCGTCCGACGATACCTGGCGCCAGTGGTCCCTTGCCTGGGCTGCCACACCGGGCTCTCATCGACTGGAGGTCCGCGCGACCGACGGCACCGGGACGGTGCAGACGGAAGCACGCGCGGAGCCATTCCCCTCGGGTGCCACCGGTTGGTACTCGAGCGTCTTCACGGTGACCGGAGCATGACCGCCGTGGTCGTACCCATCACCGTCAAGTCCGAAGCAGGGACGGATCGATCTCCCTGCAGCATCCAGGTATAGAGGTAGGAATGTCTCGCAGACACATGTTCCTCGGCGTCATCGCGGCAGGTTCGCTACTGATGGGCGCCACGGGCGTCTCGGCCCAGTCCCCGGCAGCGGGCATGGACTCGGCACCCTTCGGCCCGGCCTGCAGCGCACTCCCGGCCGATGGTGCTGGGAGCGCCACGGAGATGGCCAAGCTGCCGGTCGCGTCAGCCGCTTCGACCAACCCGCTCCTGTCCACCCTGGTCGCGGCAGTCACCGCTGCAGGCCTGGGCGACACCCTCGACACCACCCAGGACATCACCGTCTTCGCGCCCGTCAACGACGCCTTCGCGAAGATCGACAAGGCCACCCTGGACGCCCTGCTGGCGGACCCGACCGGCGACCTGACGCAGATCCTCACGTACCATGTCGTGGCCGGGCGCATCGCACCCGACGCGCTCGTGGGCAGCCATACCACCCTCCAGGGCTCCGACCTGACGGTCGAGGGCATGGGCGACGCCTACACGGTCAACGGCACCTCCAACATCATCTGCGGCAACGTCCAGACCGCCAACGCGACGGTCTACCTGCTCGACGGCGTGCTCCTGCCGCCCGCTCCGTCGGGATCGCCCGCCGCGAGCATGATGGCGGGCGCGTTCGGCCCTGCCTGCAGCGCACTCCCGGCCGAAGGCGCCGGTAGCGCCGCGGAGATGGCCGATCTGCCGGTCGCGTCGGCTGCATCGACCAACCCGCTCCTGTCGACCCTCGTCACCGCCGTCACCGCGGCTGGCCTGGTCGATACCCTCGACACCACCCAGGACATCACCGTCTTCGCGCCCACGAACGACGCGTTCGCAGCGCTTGACAAGGCCACCCTGGATGCGGCCATGGCCGATCCCAAGGGGCTGCTCACCCAGGTCCTGACCTACCACGTCGTGGCCGGGCGCATCACGCCCGAGACCCTGGCCGGCACTCACACCACCCTGCAGGGCTCCGACCTGACGGTCGAGGGCAGTGGCGAGACGTTCACGGTCAACGGCACCTCGAACATCATCTGCGGCAACGTCGAGACCGCCAACGCGACGGTCTACATCCTCGACGGCGTGCTCCTGCCGCCGATGGCTCCCGCCTCCACGGCCCCCTGACCTTCCGTTCCTCCATCGGGTCGTCGCGGGTGCGGCGACCCACCTCCACCCGCGCCAGCGTCCGACCTGCTGTGACCCAGCGGTGTCGGGCGCTGCCGTCTAGACTCCCGGTCATGGACCAGCTGGTGGACACTCGACCCTATTCTCCCGGCCTCGCAGGCGTGCTCGCGGGCGAGACCACGATCGCGCTCGTCGATGGTGAGGCCGGACGTCTGCTGTATCGCGGCTACCCCATCGGGGAGCTGGTCCGGGAGGGCACCTACGCACAGGTTGCGGAGCTGCTGTGGACCGGCGACTGGCCGGCATCCGCGCACCTGCCCTGCCAGCCGCTGTCGGACCGTATCGTCGCGGCCCTCCGCAACCTGCCGGTGACCGCCCACCCTATGGATGCGCTCCGGACGGCCGTCTCCAACTGGGGCGCGGAGCAGCCGCTGGTCTGGCCGCCGACGGTCGACCAGGCGCGCGAGCTGACGGCGCTGGCCCCTACGGCGCTTGCCGCGTTCGCACGTATCCGTGCCGGCAAGGAGCCCCTCCAGCCCGACCGCGGACTGGGCACGGCCGACGGTTTCCTCTACCTGCTCAACGGCACGGCGCCGGACGCCGCGGCCACCCGCGCGCTCGACGCGTATTTCATCGTCGCGGCGGAGCACGGCTTCAACGCCTCCACCTTCACCGCCCGGGTCATCACCGCGACCCGCTCCGACATCGCCAGCGCCGTCTGTGGTGCCGTCGGGGCGCTCAAGGGGCCGCTCCACGGCGGAGCCCCGACCGAGGTCGTCAGCCAGCTCCACGAGATCGGATCCCCGGAGCGTGCCGAGCAGTGGATCGACGATGCTCTCGATCGCAAGGAGAAGCTGATGGGCTTCGGGCACCGCGTCTACCGCGCCTATGACCCTCGTGCCGCGGCGCTGCGCGAGGTCGCGGAGGGCCAGGCGAACATGGCCGACTGGCTGCGGCTCGCAGTCGTGGTCGAGGACATCGCGCTGCGCAAGCTCGCCGAGCGGTATCCGGACCGACCCCTGAAGACCAACGTCGAGTACTACACCGCCGCCGTCCTTCAAGGCGTGGCGTTGCCCCCCGACTTGTTCCCGGCCACGTTCGCGCTTGCCCGGCACGCCGGCTGGACCGCGCATGTCCTGGAGCAGGCGGCCGTGGACAAGATCATCCGACCCGATGTGCGCTACATCGGGCATGCCGAGCGACATCTGCAGGCGACCCCCACCGCCTGACCCGCTGTTCAGCCCTGGCGGATCCCGGCAGCGGAGTTGCCGGCGCGCGTCTGGCGCCACCAGTCGATGGTCCGACGCAGGCCTTCCTCGAACCGCACCTGCGCACTGAACCCGAATGCATCGCGGGCGCGGCTCGTGTCGAGCGCCCGGCGCGGCTGGCCATCGGGCTTGGTCGTATCCCAGGCGAGTGCGCCCTGGTAGCCCACCAGCTCGCAGATCCGTTCCACGAGCTCCCGGATGGTCGTTTCGTGACCCACGCCCAGGTTCACTGGTCCCGGGGAGTCCAGACGTGCGGCCGCGAGCACGATTCCTCGCGCAGCGTCGTCGACGTAGAGGAACTCGCGCGACGCTGAGCCGGTGCCCCAGACCGATACCTCTGCGTCCCCCCGTTCCTGCGCGTCGACGATCTTGCGGATGAGTGCCGGGATGACATGTGACGACGCTGGGTCGAAATTGTCGCCGGGCCCGTAGAGGTTCACGGGGATGACATAGACGGCGTCGAAGTCGTACTCGTCGCGATACGCCTGCGACTGGACGAGGAGCATCTTCTTGGCCAGCCCGTAGGGCGCGTTGGTCTCCTCCGGATAGCCATCCCAGAGCGTCTCCTCGCGGAACGGCACCGGTGTGAACTTGGGATAGGAGCACACCGTGCCCACGGTCAGGAAGCGCGAGACACCCGCCAGTCGCGCCTCCTCCATGAGCTGGATGCCCATGATCGCGTTCTGGTAGAAGAAGCTACCGGGGTGCGCCCGGTTGGCTCCGATGCCGCCCACGACCGCGGCCAGGTGGATGATCAGGTCTGGTCGTCCAGCCTCCAGCGCGGACAGCACACCCTCGCGGGTCCGCAGGTCATGGTCCCGGCTGCGGGGTACGAACAGTTGATCGGCGCCGTTCGCGACCAGCTCCCGGACGACCACCTGACCGAGGAAGCCGCCACCGCCTGTGACCATGACCCGGACACCCTGCCACGAGGTGATGGGTGGCATCAGCCGACGGGTCCCGCGCTGCGCAGGTCCGCCTCGATACCCACGGCCCGCAGGTCAGCCTCGAGCATGAGGCGCACGAGCTCCGCGAACCGGGTCCGGGGTGTCCAACCCAGGACACGGGCGGCCTTGCTGGCATCGCCGCGCAGCTCGTCGACCTCGGTCGGTCGAAAGTAGCGCGGGTCGGTGCGCACATGGCGCTCCCAGTCGAGCCCGACCAGCCCGAAAGCTGTGGTCATGAACTCCCGCACGGTGTGCATCTCCCCGGTGGCGATGACGTACTCGTCGGCGACCGGCTGCTGGAGCATCAGCCACATGGCCTCCACGTACTCGGCGGCGTAGCCCCAGTCGCGGGCGGCGTCGAGATTGCCGAGGTACAGCTCCGACTGCGTGCCGGCCATGATGGCCGCCACCGCGCGGGTGATCTTGCGGGTGACGAAGGTCTCGCCGCGCCGCGGCGACTCATGGTTGAACAGGATGCCGTTCGCAGCGAACAGCCCATAGCCCTCCCGGTACTGCGTGGTCAACGAGTGGGCGAACGCCTTCGCCGCCGCGTATGGGCTGCGAGGGTCCAGCGGTGTCTCCTCGTTCTGCGGGACCTCCCGGACCCTGCCGAACATCTCACTCGACCCCGCCTGGTAGAACCGGATAGGCCAGTCGACGGTCCGCACGGCTTCCAGGAGATGGAGCGCGCCCATGGCTGCGGTCTCGGCGGTGAAGCCGGGCATCTCGAAGCTCACCTTGACGTGGCTCTGGGCGCCCAGGTTATACAGCTCATCGGGCCGCGCCTTGTGGACTGCGGCGAGCAGCGAGCTGGGGTCGGTCAGGTCGCCGTAGTGGAGCGTGAGCCTCGAGCCCGACTCGTGCGGGTCGTGATACAGGTGGTCGATCCGGGTGGTGGCGAAGGAGCTCGAACGGCGGATGAGACCGTGGACCTCATACCCCTTGGCGAGCAGCAGCTCCGCGAGGTAGCTGCCGTCCTGCCCGGTGATGCCCGTGATGAGCGCGCGCTTCGTCCCCATGCTCGGCGGATGGTACATGGGCGATGCCGAACGGCCCCGGCAGCTACCCCGCTGCGCTGATCGTGGCCGCCAGGGCGTCGCGGAACAGGTCCGGATCGACCCGGTAGTCCCACCGGCTGCGTGGCATTCGCTGTGGGGGGGCGATGCCCTCGCCCAGGAGGTAGCCGTAGCGGAGGCCAGCCGAGGCAGCCAGAGTCGTGTAGAACGGCATCGGATGGCTGTCCGGGAGCAATTCCAGGACGGGGGTCCCGGGACGACAGAACACCAGGTCCGAGAGACCCGCTCCATGCCCGCCGACGACGACAGCCGCCTCCGCGAAGGCCTTGCGAGGATCCTCATCGGCACCAGCGTCAAAGGTTTCGAACCCGTTGGCGTCGAGGATGGGGCGGAGCTCCTCGAGGTTGATGATGCGCCGGTGGGTCGATCGGGGAACGTAGAGCCGCCGTATCGGCGGGCCCGCCGGGACGCTCAGCCGGTCACGCAGGAAATCGGCGACCCACGGCGGATAATTGCGGCGGCCGCCTGGGTAGCTGGGCAGGATCGAGCGGTCAGCCCGGATGGCGACGCCCACCTCGGCATAGATGCGTCGCTCCTGCGGGACGCCCAGGGCATCGAGGAGCCGGATCGCGCGACGGTTCGGGACGGCGCAGTAGATGTGGTCAGCATCCGTGAGCGAGATGCCGGCTCGTTCGAGGAGGTCGAGGCGTGGCAGGGCATCCATGAGGTAGTGACCGTAGTTGGTCGTTGCGTGGTCCGACGCGAGCGATACGAGGGTGCCGCGCACCCGCCTGACCGGCGTTGCTGCGCTCCGCGCCAGGCCCTCGGGGAACCCATGCCAGAACGAAAGATCCGCGAGCACGTGGCCGTCATCAGTGACCGCCAGTCCGTTGGGACCCACGATCGACACCCGCAAGGCATGCAGGACGCCCAGGTCGGGGATGTCCTCCATGCGGGTCGCGAAATCCGCCACGCGCGGCCCGAACTGGATGGGTGCTGTCCGATCGACGGTCTCGGCCGGGCGGACGACATCCCAGCGTGCCCCGGCGACGCTGACGTATGCCGCCGTGTCCAGCGAACGCTCCGGTTTGACCCAGAGGCGAGGTGCGCGCAGGTGGAGCCGTACGAGGGTGCGGTCACGCAGGCGCCTGAGCGTCCGGGTCGGGGCCATGGGCCCGGAATGGTACACGCGGACGCGCGGGGGACCTACGGGGTCAGCACGGGCTGCGTGGAGCCGCCCATCTCCGCCGTGTGCGACTCCCTTGCCAACGCGTCCTCCGACCAGAACTGCTCCCGGTACAGCCGGGCGTAGACACCGTCGCGGGCGAGGAGTTCTGGGTGGGTGCCCCGCTCCACGACATGGCCGCGTTCGTAGACCAGGATCATGTCCGCGCGCAGGATGGTCGACAGGCGGTGGGCGATCGCCAGGGTCGTGCGACCGGCCATGGTCCGCTCGATGGCTGCCTGGATGAGCCGTTCGCTGACCGTATCGAGCGCGCTCGTCGCCTCATCGAGGATGAGGATCCGGGGATCCTTGAGCAGCACTCGCGCGAGGGCGATGCGCTGCTTCTCGCCGCCTGACAGCTTGTAGCCGCGCTCCCCCACCACCGTGTCGTAGCCGTGGGGCAGCTCCATGATCCGGTCGTGGATGGCCGCGGACCGAGCGGCCGTGTGGAGCTCCTCGTCAGTCGCCTCGGGCCGCGCGTAGAGCAGGTTCACCCGGACCGTGCTGTGGAACAGGTACGTCTCCTGGGTCACGACGCCGATGACATCCCCCAGGCTCGCCTGGGTGACCTGGCGCACGTCGATGCCATCGATCTCGATGGCCCCCTCGTCCACGTCATACAGTCGGGGTACGAGGTAGGTGGTCGTGGTCTTGCCCGAGCCCGAGTGCCCGACGAGGGCGACGAGCTGGCCGGGCTCGACACTGAAGTCGACATCCACGAGCGCGAACGGGATGCGCGTCGCGGCCGGCCCTTCCGACGCCCCGTCCGCGCCATCGAAGGTCACGATCGTCCCGTCGACCGCCGGTGCCCCGGTCGCCACACCCGGGGTGGCGCCCTCGCCGGGGTCGCCGGTGGCCCGCGGTGGCGCGTCGGGGTAGCGGAACGAGACGTGGCGCAGCCGGATGCTGCCCCGGACGCTCGCCCGGTCGAGGGTCGTCGCGTCGGGCGCGTCCTCGATGCCCGGCTTGAGATCGAGATACTCGAAGATCCGGTCGAACAGCGCCAGCGCGCCGTACACCTCCACCTGCACGTTGAGCAGCTGGCCGAGCGGGAAGAAAAGGCGGGATTGGAGGGTCGTGAAGGCCACGATGTCACCCACCGTCGGAGGGTCGGGCGACCCGGTGATGGCCAGGTAGCCGGCGAGCCAGTAGACGAAAGCAGGCATGATGCTGAAGATCGTGCCCACGATCATGAAGAACCAGCGGCCGACCATGCTCTGGCGGATGGAGAGTGCGGCGAGCTTCGCGTTCGCGACCCGGTAGCGTCCGACCGATGCGGCCTGCTGGCCGAAGGTCTTGGACAGCAGGATGCCGCTGACGCTGAGTGTCTCCTCGGTGATCGCGGTCACGTCCGCGAGGCTCTTCTGGGTTTCGGTGCTGATGCCCCGGCGGATCGTGCCGACGCGATGCGTCAGCCACAGGAAGAACGGCAGCACCGCGAGCGAGAGCAGCGTCAGCTGCCAGCTGAGCCAGGCCATCGCGATGAGCGTCACGACCACGGTGATGAGGTTGCTGAAGACCGAGCTGGCCGTATCCGTGACCACGCTCTGGACGCCGCCGACATCGTTGGACAGACGGCTCTGGATCTCCCCGGTGCGCGTCTCGGTGAAGAAGCGGAGGGGCATCTGTTGCAGGTGCGCGTAGAGCGCGTTGCGCAGGTCCTGCATCACATGCTGGCCGACGACGTTGTTGAGATACGTCTGCCCGACCCCGATGAGGCCGCTCATGATGGGCAGCACGATCATGAGCCCCACGCACAGGTTCAGGAGCCGGAAGTCCTGGTTGGGGAGCGCATCGTCGATGAGCACCTTGAGCAGGTACGGATTGATGGTGCCGATGAGCGCGGTGAGCACGATGGTGCTCATCACGACCACGACCGCGAGACGGTACGGTCGGAAGAAGCCCGCGATGCGTCTCAGGGTCCGGGAGCGCTGCTCCGGTGAGAGGCGCTTCTCGGCGGGGTCGAGCGTCTTGCCCATCTGGCGAGATCCGCGCATCCCGCTGCCACCCCTCACGGTGCGCTACCGGCGTCAGCCTGCCGAGGCTTCGGCCATCTCCATCGGGGTCCCCACCACGGTGTCCGACTCGAGGTCACGGTCCGCCATGCGGCGGAAGCGGGTCGCAAACAGCCACGCGAGACCATAGAGGCCCGCCACGAGCAGCAGCAGCGCCTGGTAGCCGGTGATGAGCGCCAGGTACTCAAGCGCGCCACCGACCATGGCTCCCAGCAGGTTGCTGGCGAAGGCCATGTCCGCGGTCCGGGTGTCCCGGAAGGAGTGGCTGAAGACGAGATTGGCGAAGAACACCGGCGCGAATGCGAGCAGGACCGCGATCGCGTAGCGCAGCTCCGGTGGATCGACGAGCAGCTGCTCGGGCGGGATGAGCCACGCGATGGCGAGCGAGGCGAACAGCAGCGCGTACAGCAGGTTCGGCCGCCGGATGGGGAACTTCCAGTTGATGAAGATGGCGACGAGGACGCTGCCGAGCACGCCGAAGAAGGCTAGCGCGTTGACGAGCCAGGTCGTGCCGAAGAGCAGGCTGAAGCTCACGAGGCTGCGGGTCTCGAGCAGCAGGAATGCGGTGCCCAGCACGAAGAAGTGAGGGCTGAATCGGCGGAAGCTGGTGCCCGTGGCGGCTGCCGCGATGGCCACGGCGATGAAGGCGCCGATGAGCACGATGGCGAGGGCCAGGATGTAGTAGTCGGCGACGAAGCCGGTGCGCAGGTAGAGGAATGGCCAGTCATCCGTGGCCGGCCTTGGTGTGGGCTCGCCGACAGCCGGCACGGGATCGGATGAATCCCCGGGTGGCTGAGCACCGTTGAGACTGGCAACGAGTGGCCCGTCGGCGATGGCCGCCATGACCTTGCTGTATGTCTTGAGCAGTGGCGGCGTGCCGAATGCGTCACCGACCATGGTCGCGAGCTTGTTCACCAGCCATGGCTCGCGGTAGTAGTTGTAGAGCACGAAGATGCCGTCGTCGTTGAGGTGGTCGGCGACCGACTTGAAGGCCTCCTCCGTGAACAGGAACGACTCCAGTCGGACGTTCGCAGCCTGACTCACGAGCGTCAGCGAGTCGGGTAGCGCGAAGATGATGAGGTCGTACTTCTGGTCCGTGGAGCGCAGGAACGCCCGCCCGTCATTGATGTGGGGGGTCACCCGCGGATCGGCGTAGGGCTGGTCGGGATGGTCCGAGGCGCCGATCTGCTGGATCTTGGGATCGATCTCGACCGCGTCGATGTGCTTGATGGTGCCGGCGTTCCGGGCAAGCGCGAGGGCGACGTCCGACCCGCTCCCGGCACCCACGATGAGCACGTTCTTGTACTTCTGGTCGGGGAACCACTGGTAGATCTGCTCGTAGAAGGGTTCCTTCTGGCACTCCACACAATGGAGCCCCTGGTGGGGGATGCCGTTGACGTTGATGGCCTCGAGGAAGCCCGGGATGCCCCTGTTGAGGACGGTGATCCGGTAATAGGGCGACCACTGGTCGTTCTGGTTGGCGCCTGCGATGAGGAACAGGGAGGCCACGAGACAGCCGGCGGTCACGATGCTCGCGAGCGAGACCCGGGAGCCAAGCATCAGCAGCAGCACCAGGACGGCGAGGACGCCGAACCAGACGAGGGGCGGGGTGCCCAGGTAGGACATCAGACCGAAGGCCAGGATCCCGGTCATCGAGCCGATGATGTCGACCGCGTATGCCTTGAGCGGTGGCATCGACCTGAGTAGCGGGCCGAGGGGCATCGCGAGCGCGGCCATGACCGCGGTCACGAGCGCCACGGCCAGGATGAGGATCGTGGGATTGGTATCCGCGGTGTGCTCCGCGAGACCGAAGAACAGCTCGTCCTGGGACCGGATGTCCACGTTGAGCTGGTTCTGGGTCACGACCGCCACCACCACGAGCAGCAGCAGCGGGAATGCGATGAGCGACCAGCGTGCTCCCTTGCGGCCCAGCAGGATGCCCAGACCGATGCCCAGGAAGCTGGCCATCAACAGGAAGTTGCTGAAGAACCCGATGTACCGGATCTCCGCGGGCACCCAGCGGATGAGCATGAGCTCGACGAACAGCAGCGTCGTGCTCGTCAGCCACAGGCGGGTCATGTTGCCCGCGAGCGGCCGGAAGAAACCGGACAGGCGACCGGTGCGGACGATCAGGGGGGTCGGGCCAGTGACCGGCCGGGATGGTGACGCGGCGGTCATGCTCAGTTCGAGGACGTGGACGGCGTGACGTCGGAGATGGGGCGACGTGCCTGGGCCACGATCGTCGATCGGCGAGCGGGCATGCTGTGCGCCGCGACATCGCCGATGAGCCCCAGGGCCCAGGTCGGCAAGGTCCGGCTCCACGCTCGGGCCAGGTGATCGGTGGTCACGATGTGGATGTCCTCATAGCCGGCCGCGACGAGCCCATCACGGATGAGTCGCGGTGTGTTGCAGGCGCCCACCACCGGGTGAGCGTCGGCAGCGCTCATCTTCACGACCGGCTGGAGCCGTCCGCGGACCTCGGCGGGAAGCGAACAATACGCGTCGACGAATGGATGCGCACGGTTCACGGTGGTGATGATCAGGGTGCCACCCGGTCGCAGCCAGCCGTGGATCATCCGGAATGCCGCCACCGGCTGCGCGAAGTGCTCAACGGTGAAGTTGGAGAGCGCGACGTCGAACGTGTCGGGCTCGAACGCGTCGGCGTCGACGCAAAGGTCCGCCACCCGGAACTCGTCCAGCCAGCCGAGCGGCGTCGCCGGCGCATGGATGTCGACCCCCGAGAAGCGGGCCAGCCGACGACGGAACTGCTTGAGATGCGAGAGGCGGCCACAGCCGGCATCGAGGGCACTGCCTTCGGCGGCCGGGAGCGCTGCGTCCAGCCATCCCGTGACCACGTCAGCGGTCGTCGGCTCAAGACGCAGCTCGTGTCCGATGCGTGCCCGCAGGCCGGTGTCGCGCCGGTTGCCCGGTCGCGTCGGCTGGCCTGTCGTCACGAGGCGGCGGTCCGGCTCGCGCGCGCGGCCTGCGTGGCTTCCAGCCAGCGCTCGGCATCGATGGCAGCCTTGCAGCCGTCGGCGGCCGCCGTCACCGCCTGGCGGTAGTGGTGGTCATGGACATCACCCGCGATGAACACGCCCTCGATGGCTGATCCGGCTTCGCCCACGATATCCAGGTAACCCCCGGCGTCGACCGACAACCAGTCACGGAAGACCTCGGTGTTGGGTCGATAGCCGATGGCCACGAAAAGTCCCCCGATGGGCTCGTCCCACTCCCGGCCGGTCAGGCTATCGCGCAGCCGCAGGCCATCCACGACCTGGTCACCAAGGACCTCGCCGACTTCGGTGTTCCAGCGCACATCGATACCTGGATGGTCGATCGCACGCTGCTGCATGATGCGCGAACCCCGGAACTGGTCGCGACGATGGATGAGCACGACATCGGGCGAGAAGCGCGTGAGGAAGAGCGCCTCCTCGAGGGCCGTGTCGCCGCCGCCCACGACCGCGATGCGCTTGCCCTTGAAGAAGAAGCCGTCGCAGGTGGCACAGGCGGAGACGCCCCGGCCTCGCAGCCGCGTCTCGCTCTCGAGGCCCAGCCAGAGGGCGCTCGCGCCCGTGGCCACGATGACCGAGTCCGCGGTATACGTGGCGTCGCCGGCCCACAGCCGGAACGGCGTCCCGCTGAGGTCCACCCGGTCGACATCGACATCCACGAGACGCGCCCCGAAGCGCCCGGCCTGCTCGCGCATCCGTGCCATGAGCTCGGGGCCCTGGATCCCCTCCGGGAAGCCCGGGAAGTTCTCCACGTCGCTCGTGAGCATCAACTGGCCACCCGGCGCGCTGCCGCCGATGACGATCGGGGCAAGATCGGCGCGCGCCGCGTATATGGCTGCGGTCAGGCCCGCCGGACCACTGCCGACGATGACCACCTGGCTGTGGCCGCCGTGGGTCGCTTCTCCTCCGGTCTCGCTGTCCCGACGCATCGGCTGGGCATCGTCCGTGTTGCCACCATCGACGATGGAGATGGCCGGGAAGGCCAGTTTCAGGTCGCTCATCGCCGCCATCCTAACGCCGTTCGGGCCTGACCGAGGCTCGAGGGGATCCGGTCCGCTGCAGTGGTGCTGGCGTCACGGACGCACGCCTGACGTCTGCTGGGCACCGCCGGCGTCGTTCGGGCTCGCCTGGGCTCGTCAGCCGAGCGGGCTCGGCGTGCCGAGCGCCCGGACGTGCGGCAAGACGTCGCGTCCGATGAGCTCGAGCCTGGACGGATCCCAGACGTTGCGGACGCTGAAGATGGTGTGCTGGGAGCCGGCGTCCGCCCATGCCCCGAGGCGGTCGACCAGGCGCGATGGCGTGAGCGACCCCTGGGCGCCGTCGGCCGTGATGGAGACGCCCGTCAGGTTGGTCTTCTCGATGGCGTCGTAGTCACGTCCTTCGGTCTCGCAATGGCCGCGCAGCACGGCGTACTTGTGGGCGACCTGCTCCGGGCTGCCGAAGACGTTGCAGGCATCTGCGTAGCGGGCCACCAGCCGCAGCGTCTTGAGCTCGCCGCCACCGCCGATGAGGATCGGCGGATGCGGTCGGCTGAGCGCCTGGGGGCTGTTGAGCACCCGCGTCGCATGGACGCTCCGACCCCGGAAGGCCCCCTCGGTCCCGTGCTCGCCGGTCCAGCCATCGCGCACCAGCTGGAGCGTCTCCTCGAGCATCACGAACCGTTCCGCGAGGGGCGGCATGGGAAAGCCCAGCCCCAGGGATTCCTCCTCGTTCCAGGCGGCCCCGATGCCGAACCAGGCACGTCCGCCACTGAGCACATCGAGGGTCGTGACGGCTTTCAGCCAGAGACCCGCCTGGCGGTAGTGGATGCCACCGACCATGAGCCCCAGCCGAGCGCGCTTCGTGAGGGCGGCCAGATATCCCAGCGTGGTCCAGCCCTCGAGCATGGGCTCCTCGGGTGCGCCGACGCTCCGGATCTGGAACAGGTGATCCATGACCCAGATGGAGTCGAAGCCCACCTCGTCCGCCAGCTGTGCGACCTGGGCAAGCGTTGGTCCGATCGCCGGGTCGCCGCCGGGCCAGGTGAACGAGCTGATCTGCAGTCCGACCTTCATGGCGCAAGTCTATCGACATACGCCGTATACCGACGCTAGGGGAACATGTCCGCGGCGAGGGGCATGACCACGTCCCCGACCACCGATCCGTCGCCGCTCGGCAGGCTTGCCCCTCGGACCAGGACGAGCGGCCTGCCGCTCGTCTTGCCCGATGCCAGCTCCGCGGTCGACGCGATCTCATCCGCGACCGCGACGACCGTCGCGTGCATCGTTCGACCCGCGGCATCGGGTCGGCCACGCTGGTCATCGAGGGGCGAGAAGCCGGCCACGCCCAGGGCGATGTCCACGATCCCCCAGCGCCAGGGGCGGCCGAAGGAGTCGCTCACGATGACCGCCACCTCCACCCCAAGATCGGCGGTGATCCTCGCCCTGATCGCCCGGGCGGACGCGTCCGAGTCCTCGGGCAACAGCGTGACCTCGTCGTGGGCGCCGACATTGGAGGCGTCCACGCCCGCATTCGCGCACACATACCCCTGGTGGGTGCGCGAGATGATGACCCCCCGCTCCATGCGCAGGATGGCGGCGGACTCCCGCAGGACCACCTCGACCTGGCGTGGGTCGCGGTCCCAGCGTTCCGCGAACGCGACCGCCTCCCGTCTTGGCTCCACGGTGGCCAGCTGGACGATGCGGCCCTCGGCCTTGGAGATGATCTTCTGGGTGACCACGAGCACGTCCCCCGTACACGGCGCGAGCCCGGGCTCCGTGCTCGTGAGCGCCCGCCACGCGTCGACGATCGAGCCACCCAGGTCGTCACCAGGTCTGATCTCGGGGAGCGCGGGCAAGCACACCGCGAGGATGCGACCGTCGACGGACATCAGGCGGCGGTACCGTCCACTCGGGGGCCGGCGACGAGCGCTGACTGACCAAGATGCAGCAGGTCGCCGAGCAGGCCATCGGGCAGCACCTCGAGGTCCTCGGGCGTGTCCAGGTCGAAGCCCAGGCCACTGTCGGTGACCACCTGGAGTGTGGCATCCGCGGCCGCGGCGGCCCGGACGTGCGCCTCGAAGCTGCGTGGCCCGAAAGCCGGTGCGATGACGTCCGTCGGGAACAGGAGCAGGCCGTTCGTGCCATCCCGGGCGTCCGATGGCGCGATGGTCACCAGCGGCCGTCCCGAGCCCGCCGCGAGCGCTGCGTCCGCCGCATCCAGCAGCCGGTCCAGTGATGCGCGCTCCAGCAGCGGCAGGTCGGCCGGCAGGATGAGCACCGACCGGGCGCCCTCCCGGGTGGCCGCCGCTGATGCCCAGCGCCAGCCCCTCGTTGAGGCCTTCGCCGACCTGGCCGATGGGGTTGACCGTGGGCGTCGCGACCAGCCGCAGGACGATGCCGTCGGGCGTCACGACGTGGACCCGGATGCAGGGTGGCCACGCCGCGAGGACGGCCAGCGTCTGGGTGAGCATGCCCAGCACGAGTTCCTCGCGCTCCTCCGCATCCAGCGCGCCGCCGAGACGCGCCTTGCCGCCGGCAAGCGTTCGAAGCGGCACGACCGCGTGCAGTGGTTCGAGCGTCGTGCGCAGGGGTCGCTCCGACCCAGTGGCGTTCACTCCATCCATGGTAGCCGCCCGGTCATGGCCATCGACCGGCTCAGTCGGCGGCACCCCATCGGTCCACGAGCGTCTGCGCGAGCCGCTCGCGGTCGGCGTGCTGGCGCATGATGGTGTCGGTCACGAGCACCTCCAGGCCCAGCAGGCGGACGGCATCGGCGGCATCCCGGTCGAGCGCGTCGATGACCAGGGCATCCAGCAGGCCGGGGTAGCGCTCCTGGTAGTGACGTGCCACGCCCAACGCCGACGACTCGCCACCCAGGGTCTGGAACAGCCGGTCTGCGGGCCCGCGGAGGGCAGCGCCGCCGACGATGGGGCTCACGGCGATGACCGGCGCGCTGGCATCGATGATCGCTGTCGCAACGCCCGGCACGGCGAGGATGGCGCCGATGCTCAGGAATGGGTTGGACGGTGCGATGACGACGAGCTCCGCCGATCCGATCGACCTCCAGCACCTCGGTCGTCGGAGCGGCGGCTGCCACGCCCCGGTATCGCAGCTGGGTGACCGCGTCGGCGTGGTGGCGATGGACGAAATACTCCTGGAATTCGAGCCAGCCGTCGGCGGTCAGCAGCTCGGTCCGGACTGGTGCGTCAGTCATCGGCAGCAGACGCGCCCGGAGCCCGAGCGCTGCGGCAAGGTGCGCCGTCACCTCGGTCAGGCGCTGTCCCTCGCGCAGCCGGGCCGTGCGCCAGAGGTTGAGCCCCAGGTCGCGATCGCCGAGCTGGAACCAGGTGGCTGCCCCGAGCCGCGCGAGCATCGCGGCGCTCGACCAGGTCTCATCCGTGACCCCCCAGCCTGTCTGCTCGTTGGCGAGGCCGGCGAGCGTGTACAGCAGCGTGTCCAGGTCGGGCGAGACGGACAGCCCGTGGAGCTCCAGGTCATCGCCCGTGTTCCCGATGATGGCGAGGTCCAGGCCTGCGGCCCCGGTGGCGACGCGGTGCTCCGACGCCAGTGCCAGCCCGTGGCTGAGCTTGGCGCCACCGGTGCCACCGGCAAGGACCGTGATGCGCATCGATGACGGCCGTCAGCGCTTGCTGCCGGTGATGCGATAGAGGGCATTGCCGGCCCCATAGTCGACGACATACAGCTCGCCGTCGGCCCCCTGCCCAAGGGCGCTGATGTTGGCCTTGGTATCGAGCGCGACCTTGGGTTTCCGGCCGGGCTTGCCCGCGGAGTCGAGGAGCATGAGGCGGCCAGTGCAGTAGTCGCCGAAGACATACCAGCTCCGCAGCGCGGGGTACCGCTTGCCGCGATAGACGTAGCCGCCGGCGACGGCGCACATGCCGTCCTGGTGGCGATACCAGGAGAACGGCGTCGTGAGGGTCCCGTCATCGCACTTGCGGGCCGGGTTGTAGCAGACGGGGCCCTCCATCCGCCGCCAGCCGAAGTTGAGACCCTTGCCGGCGTTCGGGGCCGGGGCGCGGTTGACCTCCTCGTACGTCCACATCCCGACGTCGCCGATCCAGAGATCATGGGTGAGGCTGTCGAACGACCAGCGCCACGGGTTGCGCAGGCCGTAGGCCCAGATCTCGCCCAGCGCGCCCCTGGTCCTGACGAACGGGTTGGATGACGGGACCCGGTAGCGGTCGCCCTCCTTGCGACTCCCCCGGGGGTCGATGCGCAGCATCTTGCCGAAGATGACCCCGAGATCCTGGGCGCGGTTCTCGGGGTCACCTGGATCCTTGGTCGTGCCGCCGAAGCCACCGTCGCCGACGGTCACGTAGAGGTAGCCGTCCGGTCCGAAATGCATGTCGCCCGCCCAGTGGTAGTCGAGCGGCTTGTAGACCCGGATGAGGCGTCGCTTGTAGTCGGGGTCGGCCCGATCGGGGTCGGTGGCCGAGACCCGACGCTCCTCCAGGTTCCAGGTATGGCCGGTACCTGCGAAGGTGACGTAGAAGTAGCCGGTCTGGGCATAGTCGGGTGGGAACGCGATACCCAGGAAGCCCTTCTCGCCGCAGCAGATGACCCGGCTGCGGATGTCCAGGAACTTGCCCGCATCCCGGAAGGTGCCGTCCGGGTTCGGCTTGAGCACCTCCACATAGCCTTCCTGCTCGCTGATGAACAATCGCTTGTCTCCGGCATTGTTGATGCCGTTGGCGTTCTCGAATCCCTCGGCGACCTTCTGCAGGCCGAGCTTGACGGGCCTGGCTTTGGGTGCCCTGTCGGGCTTCGGCGTCGTGGCGGGCGCAGTGGACGCATCCGGCCCTGGGCTCTCCGTGGGCCGATCCGATGGATCGGGTGTCGGCTGGCCGGTCGCCGTGGTGAACTCGGGCATCTCCGCGATACAGGATGCATCTGGCTCCTGGAACGGGTCGGCGAGGAAGCTCGTCACGATCACGGTAGGGCAGCTCGAGGCCAGCAGCACCCCGCGTCCGATGCCCGGGAACTGGAGCCCGTACGAGGTCGTGAGCGTGCTTCCGACCGTGTCCGTGGCGCTCGCGGGCGTCACCGCGTCGAACTCGCCACTGAGGGTCAGTACCGGCACGTCGCTCCGGACCGGGTCATGGATCGTCCCGCCCGCATCGCCGATGCCCATCGCGGCACAGATGTCGACGAGCTCGTTGTGGTCAGCGACCTTGCCGGTCAGGAACTGGAGCGCGTCGGGCACCCCGTCGAGCTGATAGTCGGTGGCACCCGGCAGATCCTCGGTGCACCGTTCGGCAAGGACGCGGCCGTCGGCGCGACTCTGGTCCGTGGCCACCTGGGCCAGCGCCGCGCCGACCGCCGACAGATCACCCGCCGCGGCCTGCCCGATGAACGCCGGGATGGCCGCGATGGCTGAGGCACCGCCCTCGAAGCGGTCCACCACGCTCTGGAGGAAGCCTTCGCCCGTGACGACGACATCGACGACACCGGTGCCGTCCGTGGCGACCGACACGTGAGCCGGCTCCGCGGTCAAGCGGGCGGCCGTGTCGAACAACGACTGCTCCAGGTCGGGGTAGCTCGTGGCACAGGTCTCGTCCTCGGCACAGGCGCCGGACAATGCCTGGATGGCGGCTTCGGCGGTCTGCGCACGCAGCGGGTCGATATCGATGCTCGTGGGCAGCACGGAGTCCAGGACCACGCTCCTGAGGCCGGTCGGTGTGGCACGCAGCAATGCCTGTCCGGTGCGGGTGGCCTGCGACGCGCCCACGAAGTCGAAGTCGGTGTACCCGAGTGCCGCCACCACGTCCGCCACATCGGCGGCACTCTCCTGGCTCCCGAACGCCGACAGGTCCGTCCCCGCGGCCGAGAAGCGGGTCGCGCAGGCTGCGTACGCCTGGGACGCCGCGGCCAGCGCGTCCGACGCCTGAGCGATCTGGCCGGTCAGGATGGCGAGTGCCACGGGATCATGCTCATCGCAATGCAGCAGGGGCACCGAGCCACCGGTCCCTCGCTGGTCGAGCAGGATCAGGTCGAGGCCCAGGGCGCCGCCGATCAGGTCGGGTGCCGCGGCCGCGACATCCAGCGCCCGCCCGGTGGGGCCCAGGTCGGTCATGACCACCGCGCGGGACGGCTGGGGGTCGCTGCTGGCCCGGATGCGGACCACGGCGAGCTGGATCTGTGCCCCGGCAGGGTCGGCGTGTCGGAGCGGCACGCGGACCAGCCCACAGTCGATCGGCCGGCCTCCGACGGCATCGCGCGCGAGCCCGGTCGGGCAGGCGGTGGCGCTGAACGCGGCCGTCGTCTGGGGCGCCACGAGCGACGCCGGGGAGGACTCCTGGTCACTCAGCCCCGCGTGGATGCCGGCGACGGCGAGTGCGGCGCCACTCGTGGCCGCCGCCGCGTTCGCGTCGACGGTGCCCATGAGCAGCAGGGCCAGCAACCAGATGACGGGCACCCGCGCGGATCGCATGTTCGGTCGAGTCCTCCGGCTATGGGTCGACAGGTCGCGACTCCCGGATGTCTGGCGCGCGCCCGACGGGCCACGTCCCGCTCGGCGCTCATCCAGGGGCTGACCGCTGGCCGGAACGATACCGGCCCCGGGGTCGGCACACCAAGTCACACGCTGAGGTCGGGATGGAATCGACAGAGCGGCCGCCGTTCGGCGGCCGCTCTGCGGTGTCGCACTGGGTGGGCGTCTAGGGCGTCGTGGACGCCGCCGGAGAGCCGTCCGGGATGCAGACCCTTCGAGGTCAGGAACTCCCTGGCCACCACATCGACGTCCTCATGGTTGACGCCGACGCGCAGGTTGAACGTCGTGAGGTCACTCGGTGGTGATGGCCGCCGACACCGGGTCGAGGATGGCCGAGATATCGACGCCCTGGGTCTGGAGCGCCCGCAGCAGGTCGTTCCGGACCACCGGTGCGATGGCATTGGCGGGCTGGGTGGCCAGGTCGTCGGTCAGCACGACGAGGTTGTTCTGGGCGATATCGGCCTGGGTCGAGCACAGCTCGCCCACCTGGACGCCGCCATTGACGATGGCCGTCGCCATCTCGCCACCGCAGGGGCCGAGTTCCGTCACCTGGAGCTTGGAGATGTCGATGCCGTACTTGAGCAGCGCGCCCGAGCACAGCGGCGTCGTCGCGCATTCGGGCGGCAGGCCCCAGGAGAGCTGGTCGGCGACCTTCGCGAGGTCGCTCAGGGTCGCCAGGGAATACTTGGTGGCCGTATCCGCGGTGACCACGAACGCGTTGTTGTCCACGCCGGATGTCTCGGCCAGCACGCTCATGTCCAGGGCCGCAAGCCTTGCCGCAAGGGCCGCACGCGTCGCTGCGGCGTCGCTGCTGGCCTCGCCAGCCTGACCATTGACCACCTCGAGGAGGCTGCCGATGTACTCCGGCATGATGTTGATGTCCGGCCGGCCTGCATCGCCGCCCAGGTCACGTCCCGGGGGCCGATGTCCAGCTTCCGCGTAACGGTCTGCCCAGCTGCCTCGAGGGCCTGAGCGTACAGCTCCGCCATGACGTCGGATTCGGAGAAGGCGTTCGCGCCGATCTTGATGGCTCCATCCCCAATGGGGCCGGAGGGCAGCGCGCCCGGTGACGCCTGCACGGTATCGGGTGTTGGCGAGCTGGCCTCTCCCACCGCTACCGTGCTGAACGCCATCAGCAGCGATGCCCCAAGGACCAGCGTGCGGTGCATCCGCATCGGGTCGTCCTCCAATAGCTTTCCCCGGCGACCACGGTCTGCGACGCTCGGGACTCCGAAACCCTACCATCGGGATCGCCTATCTCCGTCAGGTTTACGCCGTAGCGGCGCCACGAGATGTTGCAGATGGGTGACGGCCGGCGGCTCGAGCCCAGCGGCGGCATGCCCATCGGGGCGTCCGATATCCGTCCCGGCGGCCACGCCGCTCAGCGGCTGCGGACACGACCCGACTGCACGTGCCAGGAGAGCTACCGGCCGCCGGGCGGGGCCATGGGCAGCGGAGGACGGTCGAGATCGGCCGGGATGATGCTGCCGGTCGCCCTCCGGTTCGATCGCCGGACGAGCCATCCGAACACCAGCTCCGTGCCGATGGCCAGGATGGCGACCATCACCACGCCCGACCAGATCCGGGTGGAGTCATGGCGGGCGAAGCCCTGGATGATGTAGCGGCCCAGCCCACCGCCGCCGAAGACGGCACCCAGCGTTGCGGTGGCGATGACCTGGACCGCCGCGACCCGGACGCCGGTGAGCACGACCGGCAGCGCCAGTGGCAGCTCCACCTGGCGCAGGACCTGGCTGCCACGCATGCCCATGCCGCGGGCTGCTTCGCGCAGGTCGCCGTCGACGCCATGCATGCCGGCATCGGTGGTGGTGACGATCGGCGGCACCGCCAGCAGCACCATCGCGGCGAACGTCGCGAAGTACGCAAGGCCGCCGCTCGCGCCCGCCCGGCTGAACGCGATCGAGAGCGGGAACAGCAGCGCCATGACCGCGTACGACGGCACCGCGCGCCCGATGTTCGCGAGCTGCACGGAGATGAACGAGAACCGCCCCGTGTGACCGATGTACAGCCCGATGGGCAGCGCCACGAGCAACGCCGCGAACATCGACAACAGACAGAGCACGAGGTGCTCGACCATCCGGTTGGGGATACCGTCGTTGCCGCTCCAGTTGGCCGGGTCCGCGAACCAGGCGCCGATGGCCGCCACGCCGTTGGCGAGGTCCTGGAGCATCAGTGGTCACCCCCACGGGCGCGGGTCCAGGGCGTGAGTCGCCGCAGCAGCAACACGAAACCCACATCGGCCAGCACGGCGAGGGCCACCGAAAGGACGGCCCCCGTGACGATCTTGGTCGGGAACGAGGTTCGCAGGCCCTCGTTGATGAGCCGTCCGAGCCCGCCCAGGCCGATGAGGGCACTGACCGTCACGAGGCCGATGGTCGTCACCGCAGCGATGCGCAACCCGGACACGACCAGTGGCAGGGCGAGCGGGATCTCGACCCGCCACAACCGGCCCCGACCGGTGAAGCCCATGCCATCGGCCGCTTCCTTGGCCTCGACAGGGACCTCGTCGATGCCGGTGACCGTGCTCCGGACGAGGATGAGGATGGTGTAGCTGACGAGCGCGATGAGGGCCGTGACCGAGGTCAGCCCGGTGATGGGGGCGAGCGCCGCGAAGAGCGCGATGCTGGGGATGACATACAGCAGGCCCGCCACCGCGGTGATGGGGCCGTACAGCGGCCGCCAGCGGATGCTCACGAGCGCGAGCCCGAACGAGATGCCGAAGCCGATGAGCACGGCGAGGAACGCCAGCACGAGGTGCTCGACGGTCAGCGCCCACAGGTCGTCCAGGTGGCCGCCGATCCAGCCCCAATCGATGAGTGGCTGGCCGTTCATGCCGACGGCGGGCTCATCGCAAGGCGCCCGCGACCTGGTCGACCGTCAGGACGCCCTGCGCGCGCCCCGCAGCGTCCACGACGACGCCCGTGATGACATCCGCGGCAACCATCACCGAGAGGGCATCTCGCAGCGACATGCGGGGGGTGAGGATGGCCGGGGTGGGCTCGACAAGATCGGCGTTCAGGATGCCCGCGGGCGGGATGGCGCGCTCGTGGACCCAGCCGACGGGTCGACCGTCCGTATCGAGCAGCAGCAGCCAGGGGGTCTTCGGGTCCGCCAGGGTCCGCTGGCGCGCCTCGGCCGCATCGTCACCCACGACCCCGGTCACCGTGGGCAGCGGCTGGAGATCCTGACGCGGCCGAGGGACAATCGCTTCAGGCCCCGGTCGGTGCCCACGAAGCGAGCCACGAACTCCGAGGCCGGTGAGCCCAGGATGGCGTCCGGGGTATCGAACTGGGCGAGGACACCACCGGACTGGAACACCGCGACCACATCGCCGAGCCTGATCGCCTCGTCGATGTCGTGGGTCACGAACAGGATCGTCCGGGCGAGTTGCTCCTGCAGGCGCAGCAGCTCATCCTGCAGCCGCTCCCGCACGATCGGGTCGACGGCCCCGAACGGCTCATCCATGAGCATCACCGGGGGGTCGGCCGCAAGCGCCCGCGCCACGCCTACCCGCTGCCGTTCGCCACCCGAGAGCTGGCCGGGATACCGGTCGCGGTAGCGCACAGGGTCCAGGCCCACGAGCGCCAGCAGCTCATCGGACCGCGCCCGCCGGAGCGGGGCGTCCCAGCCCAGGAGTCCGGGCACGACCGCCACGTTCTCGCCGATCGTCTTGTGGGGGAACAGGCCCACCTGCTGGATGACATAGCCGATGCGTCGCCGCAGCTGGATGGGATCCTCGTCCCGGATGTCGCGACCGTCGATGAGGATGCGACCCGAGGTCGGTTCGATCAGCCGATTGACCATCTTGAGGCTGGTGGTCTTGCCACACCCGGACGGTCCCACGAAGACACAGATCGACCCCGCCGGGATGGTCATCGACAGGTCATTGACCGCTCCCGGGCCCTGCTCGTTGGCCTGGTAGTGTTTCGTCACCTGTTCGAACACGACGCTGGCGCCAGGCGTGGCCGAGGCCGGGACGTCCCCGGTGGTCACCTGCGGCTCGGTCATCGAGGGACCCTACCCGAGCGGGGCGTTGGCTGTCATCCGCGGAGCTCGCGGTAGACTTGCAGCGCCCTCCCGACCACCCCTCCATGGAGTCCCTGACGATGCCCCAGATCCACCTGCGCGCCGAGTCCGGCGACTATGCCCCGCTCGTGCTGCTGCCCGGTGACCCGAACCGCGCGACCCGCATCGCGGCGATGTTCGACGGTGGCCTCGAGAACGTTCGCAAGGTCAACGACCATCGCGCGCTCTACGGCTACACCGGCACCTACCAGGGTGTGCCGGTGAGCGTCCAGACCACGGGCATGGGCACACCCTCGTTCGCCATCGTGGTCGAGGAGCTGCTGCGGCTGGGCGCCACGCGACTCATCCGCGTGGGGACCTGCGGCGGCATCGGACGCGGCATCCGCACGGGCGACCTGGTAGTGGCCACAGCGGCGGCGCCGGTCGATGGATCGACGCGCACCTACCTCCACGGTGACCCCTTCGCACCCGCCGCGGACTTCGAGCTCACCCGGGCGCTCGTGGACGCCGCTGCCGCGACCGGCACCAAGGCATTCGTCGGGCCCGTCGCGACCGTCGACGTGTTCTACAACCCCGATGTCGACTACGTGAGCAAGTGGCGCGGCCGGGGCATCCTCGGCTTCGAGATGGAGGCGGCCGCGCTGTTCCTGCTCGCGGGTCGCGAGCAGGGCTCCGGTCATGACGTCCGCGCGGCGTGCGCCCTGACCGTCTCCGACACGTTGTCCGAGGAGGAGACGTCGGAAGGCACGTACCTGAGCCTCGAGGACCTGGAGCGGGCCACTGACACCATGATCCGCGTCGCGCTCGAGGCCGGCTCGGCGCTTTCGCGATGACGGCAGCGGGCACCACCGGGGCAGGTCAAGCCCGACCATCGGGTCTGGCGATCCCGGTCGGCATCAACCTGACGACCATCGGCGTCTCGTCCCGCTGGTGGCTGGACAGCGCCGCTCGCGTGGAGGCGGCGGGCTACTCCACGGCCTGGGCGTGGGACCACTTCGTCAGCCGGGGACGCCGCACGGACCCGTTGCTGGAATGCTGGACGACGCTCGCCGCGATAGCGGCGACCACCGCCCGCGTGCGTGTCGGCAGCTTCGTGACCAACGTCATGAACCGCCACCCAGCCGTGCTGGCGCGCATCGCGATGACCGTCGCTGACCTTGCCCCGGGTCGGGTGGACCTGGGCATCGGCATCGGCGGCCATCCGGCGGAGCACGTCGCCTACGGCATCGACTTCCCGACCCCACTGGAACGAGCCGCCCGTTTGGAGGCGTCCATCGCGGTCATCCGGGCACTGTTCGCGGGTGGCCCGGCCGATCTGGCGGGCGAGTACTTCCGGCTCACCGATGCCTACGCCTCCCCGATCCCCGTGCCGGTACCCCGGATCCTGGTCGCCGGCGAGACGCCGGCAGGGGCGCGGCTGGCGGCGCGGGCCGGCGATGGCTGGATCACCTTCGAGGGGTACCTGGACCAGCTGCTGCCCGTGTACCTGGACGCGCTCGCGGTGGCCGGCCGGCATCGGTCGGACGTGTCCATCGTGGTCGGCGCGGACGTGCCCCGTGGCGCGGCCGCCGGCGAACATCCGCTGCTCGCGGACCTGGCCGCGTCGACGGCGGAGTGGCAGGCACGTGGCGCGGACGAGCTGGTCCTCCACTGGATCCACGCCGACCAGCTGGACGCGGTCCTCGCAGCTGCTGAACGCGCCGCGGCGTAGGCTACGGTTCGTGTCCAGCCCTGAACCTGTGCCGACCCCTGCTGTGCCGAGCCCCGGGAAGCCCCGCGGCTTCCTCTCGCCCGCCCCCGATGGCCATCCGGCCAGCCACTGCATCCGCTGCGGCAAGGAGACACCGCCGGGCGTCTCGATGTGTGACGCGGATAATCCCGGTCGTATCAAGGCACCCAGCGCCAACCAGCTCCACGCCACGATCCTCGCGGGCGTCGTCCTCGGCTTCCTGGGCTTCTTCCTGCTCATGCGCGTGGCGGTGTCGCAGGGCGGCCCCTACGAGGCGACCATCGCAGGTCGCGCCAGCACCGCTGATGGCGGCATCACCGTGGCTGTCGTGGTCACCAACACCGGCACCAGCGAGGGCATCGCGACCTGTCGCATCACACGTGATGGTTCAGCCCGACCGGACGATGTCACCTTCCGCACGGAGCGGCTGGCACCCGGCACGGCAGCCACGCTGACCCGCGACGTTCCCCCGCCGACCGAGAAGCAGCCACCGTTCCTGCTCGACCGGGTATCCGCGACCTGCACCTGACGGGGTCCGGCGCGCATCCGGATCGTGTCGCGCTCGATACCTATTTACGATACGCGCCGTATTGTTGGCTGACGCTCCGAGCGGTATGATACGAGACAGTTCGTATCACAAGACGGAGTTCACGATGACCACGCCCATGCCCGACCTCATCACACCGGCGACGCCCGAGGTCTACGACCGGCTGCGCATGCTCCAGCTCATCGATGACGCGCTGCGCCGGACGCCGTACTGCGCGTGTGGTGCGATCATGACCGTCGATGCCGAGGGCGACAGCCTCTGGCTGGAGTGCCCCACGTTCCAGGAGCCCCGCTCCGGGCGCCTCTCGTGGCTGCGCAGCGGCGTGCGGGTGGCACTCCATCAGCGCCAGCTGCTCGAGCGCAACATCGCCGTCGCGGCCTGACCAGCGCTGCCGGATCGGTCGCCACGCCGCTCGATGGGAGGGCGACACGATCCGCAGGGCGTGCCCGATCGCGGACGTCGACCGTGCATTGATACGCGCCGTTCCGTAATCTATCGGGGTGATCGACGATCATCCCGGTGCACTGAGCACGTCCCTGGCCGGCGCTGCCGTGGAGCACGCGGCCAAGGGGGCGGCATCGCACCCGGCGGGAGCCCGCCGCGGACGCCCGCGCAGTGACCGCGCACATCGGGCCATCCTGGACGCGGCCCAGGCGCTGCTCATCGAGGACGGCTTCTCGGGCCTGCGCCTGGAGCACGTCGCGACCCGTGCGGGCGTGGGCAAGGCGACCATCTATCGTCGGTGGGGTTCGCGGGAGGAGCTCGCGCTGGAGCTGCTCATCGAGCAGGCCGGTCCACATATCCCCGTCGCGGAGACGGGCGACACTCGGGAGGAACTGCTGGCTGCGGTCTTGAACCCGGTTCGGGCACTCACAGAGACGTCGTTCGGGCCGGTCATCCGGTCGCTGCTGTCGGAGATCGCGATCGACCCGCGCCTGGGTGACCGCTTCCGTACGGTCGTCGTTGGTGCCCGCCGTGCCGAGGTAGCCAGGATCATGGCACGAGGCATCGAGCGGGGCGACCTGCGGCCCGATGCCGACGTGGGTATCGCCACCGAGCTGCTGGTCGGCCCCGTCTACTTCCGGCTGATGTTCGGCGGGGACCTTGACTCCCGGTTCGCCGAGCGGGTCGTCGCGGCGTTCCTCGCCGGCCACGCGCAGCCGACCTCCGACACTGACTGGTTCTGACAGGAGCCCTGGTCGGTCCGACGTCCGGGCGCCCGGGATGTCCACGAGTTCAGACTGACGACGCCGGCCGCCCACGCCGGAGCCCGATCCCGTTGACCGCGGCGCCGGTCAGCAGCAGCGCCGCATCGACGAGCATCACCAGCCGGAACGCGTCGGTGGACGCCTGGTCGATGGCCGCGACCGTCGCCGGATCGGCGCCGTCGGGTGCGGGGTTGAGCGGTTGCACCGCGGCTCGCACCTCCTGGGAGCTGGTGTCCAGGGAGGGAGCCAGGCGCCCCAGCCGCCCGTAGAAGACGGCCGTGATGATGATGAACAGCACAGCCAGGAGCAGCGGCGATCCCACCCGCGAGACGGCGTTGTTGATGGCGGACCCAAGGCCAGCGTTCGCGACCGGGACCGAGCCCATGAGTGTCGTCGTGAGGGGCGCCACGACGAGTGTGATGCCCACGCCGAACAGGATCACAGCCGGCAGCACGTCGACGAGCGCATCGGTGGGCGGCAGTGTCAGCCCCGCGCCCAGGTCAAGCGTCCAGGGTGTGCTGCCGGCGCTGATACGCGCGAACCAGGCGACGCCCAGTGCCATGAGCGCCGGCCCGATGACCAGGAACCGCCATGCGCCGATGCGTGCCGCAGTGGTACCGACCCGGGTCGAGAAGAGGGTCAGCAGGATGCCGGTCGGCAGGCTGATGGCGGCCGCGGCGAGCGCGCTGTAGCCCAGCACGCCCTGGAGGAAGACGCTCGTCAGGATCCCGTAGGTGTACAGCGCCCCGTAGATGAGCAGCGTCGAGAGGTTGATGACCGCGAACGCCCGGATCCGGAAGAGGGCGGGCGGCACGAGCGGGTCCCGCCGCCGGACCATGAGGATGGGGAACGCGATGGCGGCCGCCACCCCGATGGCGAGCGCGATGAACGCGGTCGGATCGGTCCATTGCTGATCCTGGCCCCGGATGAGCCCGAACGTGATGCCACCGACCGCGATCGCGATGACGATCGAGCCCAGCCAGTCGAGATGACGTGGCGCGTCCGGGTTGTGGGACTCGGGCACGTACCGGATCGCGGCGTAGAGCGCCACCAGCACCAGGGGCACATTGACGAGGAAGGCGAGCCGCCACGAGAACGAGTCGACGATGATGCCCCCGAACAGTGGTCCGAGGATGGTGAGCGCGCTGGTCGCCGCCGACCACAATCCGAATGCCCGTGCGCGCGCGGTGCCCTCGAAGTTGGCCGTGATGAGCGATAGCGGCCCCGGCACCAACAGGGCTCCAGCTGCTCCCTGGGCCAGCCGGAAGAGGACCAGCCACTCCATCGTCGGCGCCAGCCCGCAGAGCGCGGACGTCAGGCCGAACGATGCCAGCCCGATGATGAAGATGCGACGGCGGCCATATCGATCGGCGAGCGCCCCGGCGATGATGAGGAACGCGGAAAGGGTCGCGAGGTAGCCGCTCGTGATATACGCCTGGCCCTCGAGGGTGCCCACCATCGTCGCCGGCAGGTCCTTGGCGATCGTGGGCAGGGCGACGTTGACGATCGTGGAATCCAGGAAGACGATCCCGGACGCCAGGACCACCGCCAGCAGGATCCAGCGGGCCTGGGTCCCGGTTGCGCTCGACACCGCACCGATGGTACGCGACGAGCCGCTCCGCGCACGCCCTTGGGTCGCGCCCGGTACGATCGCGGGGTGTCCACCACCACGTCAGCGATGTCGCCGCACGCCTATGCCGTCGAGCTTGCCGTCGCCACCGAGGCCGCCCGGGCCGCCGCGGCGATCCAGGTCGAGCATTACGAGCGCCTCGAGCACGTCGTCAAGAAGAGCGCCCGTGACGTCGTCACGGAGGCCGATCACCTCTCGGAGGAGGCGATCATCGCGACCATCCGGCGAGCCTTCCCGGACGACCAGGTGCTGGCCGAGGAGTCCGGGCACTCCGGGGCGGGCACCGGGACCGGGCCCGTCGACGGGTCCGGCTCCAGCGCGCCAGTCGAGGCTGGACATCGGATCTGGGTCATCGACCCACTCGACGGCACCGTGAACTACGCCGCCGGCATCCCCCATTTCTGCACCAGCATCGGTCTCGTGGTGGGCGGCCAGCCGACCGTGGGCGTCGTCCTCGACCCCATGCTCGACGAGCTGTTCAGCGCGGTCGCGGGAGCCGGCGCCTGGCTGGATGGCACGCCCATCCACGCCTCCGGCGGTGCCCTGAGCGACGGTGTCATCTCGCTTGCGCTGCCGACCGGTGGCTTCGCACGGCGCGAGCTGGCGGTCCGAAAAGCGGTCCGGGTGGCGCGATCGATGGGCAGCGCCGCGCTTGGTCTGTCGTGGGTCGGCAACGGACGCTTCCATGCCTATGTCCAGTGGAGGGGCCTGTCGCTCTGGGACATCGCCGCCGCCGGGCTCATCGCCGCTGAAGGCGGCGCGACGGTCACCACGGTCGAGGGCGGGCCCTGGTTCGACCTCACTCGGGCGACCCGCGCGACCGGGCTGCTGGCCGCGCCAAGCGCCGACCAGGCCACGCTCCGGGAGCTCCTCCGATGACGGCGGTCGCCCGACTCCAGCACGCGATGCTGTATGTCGCGGACCTGGGCCGTTCGGTCGACTTCTATCGCGAGGCCCTGGGTCTCCAGGAGACCTGGCGGGATGGGCCCATCGCGCTCATGCGCGCCGTCGGTTCCACGAACCACCACGATCTGGCGCTGCTGGCCGTCGGTGACGATGCCCATCGACCGCCGTCCGGATCGGTCGGGCTCTATCACCTCGCGTGGGAGGTGTGGACCATCGACGAGCTTGCCGCGGCGGCCGCTGCGTTGTCCGCGATGCGGGCGTTGACCGGCGCCAGCGACCACGGTGCCATCAAGTCCATCTATGGCCGCGATCCGGACGGCATCGAGTTCGAGATCGACCTGGGCAGTGCCGCGCATCTACTGGGGCGACTACGACAAGCGCGGCATCGTCCGTCCGCTCGACCTGGATGCCGAGCTGGAACGCTGGAGCCGGCCCGCCGCCCGAGCCTGACGCCGCTCGGTCAGTCGGCCCAATGCGGTACTCGGCCACGGAGCGTCGGCGCCGCGAGCCGCTCGACGAGCGCCTCGAAGGGCGCCCGCACCACGCCTCGCCAACGCAGCTCGTCGACGGCACGTTGCGGGATGGGCGCGTCGAGGCGCAGCCGGGCGAGCTCGCGATAGAGCAGCGCCTCTTCGTGGCGCTCACGGAGTGCCACGGCCAGGGTCGCGGCACCCCGGACGCTCACGTCCCAACGGCTCACCGAGTCCGGGATGTCCTCGAGGTGGGGATAGCGCCGTAGCACCGCCGCGGTGGAGACGGCGCCCCAGCCTGGGATGCCCGGATAGCCGTCGGACGAGTCGCCCACGAGGGCCAGGAAGTCGGGGATGCTCGCCGGGGAGACACCGAACTTCTGGCGCACCCCGTCGGCATCCATGAAGGATCGCTTGCGGCGGTCATAGGTGACGACCCGGCCATCCTCGCGGACACACTGGGCCATGTCCTTGTCAGGTGACAGGATGACGACTCGTTCCACCTCGGGATCCTGTGCCCAGCGGGCAGCAGCGGCACCGAGGGCGTCATCTGCCTCGAACTCCACCATCGGCCAGAGCGCCACGCCGATGGCCTCGAGGGCCTGCTCCACCAGTGGGAACTGGGCCAGCAGCTCCGAGGGCATCCCGGCGTCGGTCTTGTAACCGGCGAACCGGTCGTTGCGCCAGGAGCGGATCTCGTGGTCGGTCGCGGCACCCAGATGGGTGACGCCGTCCTCGCGCAGGAGCGAGAAGGTGCTCTCGATGACACCCACCGTGGCACCCGCCGGCGTCCCATCGGCCGCGGCATGCGGCGGTCGCCCGAAGTGCGCCCGGAACAGCTCGTAGGTAGCGTCCAGCAGGTGAAGCTGCACGCTTCCGGTCAGGCTCCGCCGGCAGGCGTGGCGTCGGCGAGGTCGGAGCTCTCGACGTTGCCCCTGTCGATGGCACCCGGCGGCACGTCGGCTCCGCCGCCAGCGACGGCGGCTGCGGCCCAGGCCGCGCCGATGATGCCTGATGTGTTGAGGAACCGTGCCGTCACGACATCCGCCTTGGTCTTGACCAGCCGGCCCCACTTGGGCCACTCCTTGCTCACGCCTCCGCCGAAGATGAACAGGTCAGGAGAGAAGTACAGCTCGACACGGGCGAGGTAGGCGTTGAACTGGCGGGACCAGACCTTCCAGCCCAGTTTCCGGCGCTCACGGGCGGCGCCACCGACGAGCGTCTCGGCGTCCTGACCGTGGAACTCAAGGTGGCCGAACTCGGTGTTGGGCACCAGGTGGCCGTCGATGAACAGGGCACTGCCGATACCGGTCCCGATGGTCAGCAGCAGCACCGTGCCCATCCGCCCTGCCGCCGCGCCGTAGGCCAGCTCCGCCATCCCGGCCGCGTCGGCGTCATTGATGATGGTCACCGGACGGCCGATGGCCGCCCCGATGTTGTCCGTGGCCGGCCACCCGATCCAGCGCTGGTCGATGTTCGCCGCACTCGCGAGGCGCCCGTCCTTGACGATGCCCGGCAGGCCGCAGCCGACCGGCAGCGCGTCGCTCACGTCCTGGCCTTCGAGCACCTTGGCCACCACCGATGCGATGGTCTGCGCGACGGCCTCAGGGGTGGATGGCTGGGGTGTCCGCTCGCGGAACCGGGCACCCGCCAGCTGGGCGGTGGCAAGGTCGACGAGTGCCGCTTTGACGCCCGTGCCTCCGACGTCGATGCCCAGGGCAAGACCCGACAGCCGAGACGTCGGGGCAGGGATCTCCGGGTCGCCACCCGGACGCGCGTCCGGGTCGATCGCGACCCCCTCGACGGTAGTCACGGTCCCCCCGGGTGGATGATCATCGGTCATGCACGGCAGGATACGACGTGCGGTGTCCCTCTCATGCGTCGAGTTCGACGCCGAGACCCGCCAGCACCATCGGAGACCCCGGCGCATGACCTGGCTCCCGTGATCCGCCGCTCGTGCGTCGTGGTGGGCATCCTCGCCTGCCTCATCGTCCTGGGCCTCTCGGTCGTCAACGTCCTGGCACCCCAACGCAACGGCATCCTGGCGCTCACGCAGGTCTTCGCGCCGTACCTTTCGCTGGGTCTGCTGGTGTTCCTGCCGTTCGGGCTGCTGCGCGCCCGACCGGCGCCCCTGCTCCGACTGCTACTGGCCGCGTGCGTCGTCGTGTTCCTGGTCCGCTTCCTGCCGGGCAGCGTGGCGCTGCCCCGGACCCTCGAACCCGGCGCGCTCGCCATCCCGGCCGCGACCTGGAACCTGGAGCTGGGACAGGCCGATCCGTCGGTCGTCGTGGATGCCATCCGGCAGCTGCCGCCCGGGCTCGTCGGACTCGAGGAGCTTACGACCCGGCATGCGGATCCCATCGCCGCCGATCCGGTGATCAGCGTCCGGTTCCCCTATCAGGTGCTCCAGCCACGCGAGGGCTCCGACGGTCTGGGACTGCTCAGCTCCTGGCCCATCGCCGACGGCTGGAGCTTCGGATATGACCCACCGATCCTGGCGGCGACCGTGGCTCCCAGGGCGGGGCGGCCCGTGACGGTCGTGGTCGCGCATCCCTACCGGGGCCTCCTCGTCGATGGACCGCTCGGGCTACCCAGCTATGACACCGGCGACCGGGATCGCGCCATGGCGCTCCTGCGCCAGACCATCGACCCCATCCTCGGGGCCGGGACCCCGCTCGTCATGCTGGGCGACTTCAACATCGTGGACCGCGAGGTCGGCTATGGCGAGCTGTCAGCAGGCCTCATCGATGCGCAGCGTGCGGTCGGCCTTGGCCCGGGGCTCACGTGGCGACCGGAGGCCCTCGAATGGCTGCCGTTCGGCCTGTTGCGCATCGACTACGTGTGGAGCGCCAACGGCATCGAGCCCCTCGACATCGGACCCGACTGCACACCCCGTGGCAGCGATCATTGCCTCGTCCGCGCGACACTGGCACTCCCTCGGGGACCGTGACGGTCGATCAATGGGCGGCGCCGTGATCGACGATATCGATGGACCTGATCGATACCAGCCGGTAACCGGCCGTCGCCCTACACTGTCGCCCGACATGACCGATAGCGAGCCCGATTTCAAGCAGCAGCTGCCCGACCGAGATCCCGCAGAGACGGACGACTGGGTCGATTCGCTCGACTCCATCGTCAGGACGGAGGGAGTCGCGCGAGCCCAGTTCGTCCTGTATCGATTGCTCAAGCGTGCCCGCCAGCTGAACATCGGACTCTCGGCGCTCACCCAGACCCGCTACATCAACACCATCTCGCCAGAGCAGGAGCCGGAGTACCCGGGTGACGAGCAGATGGAGCGCCGGATCCGGCGCATGCTGCGCTGGAATGCGGTGGCCATGGTCCTGCGGGGGAACGCCACCTCGCCCGGCATCGGTGGCCATCTCGCCACGTACGCGTCCGCGGCCAGCCTGTTCGAGGTGGGCTTCAACCACTTCTTCCGGGGCAAGGACGCGGCCGGGATGGGCGACCAGGTCTTCTACCAGGGTCACGCGGCGCCGGGCGTCTACGCCCGTGCGTACCTCGAGGGTCGGCTCTCGGAGGACCAGCTCGACCACTTCCGCCAGGAGGTCGTGCCCGGTCAGGGTCTGAGCTCGTATCCCCATCCGCGATTGATGCCCGACTTCTGGGAGTTCCCCACGGTCTCCATGGGCATCGGTCCGCTGTCGGCCATCTACCAGGCCCGCTTCAATCGATACCTCCACAACCGGGGCATCAAGGACACCAGCGGCAGCCGGGTGTGGGCATTCCTGGGCGATGGCGAGATGGACGAGCCAGAGTCACTGGGCGCCCTGTCGATCGCCGCTCGTGAGGGTCTGGACAACCTCACCTTCGTGGTCAACTGCAACCTGCAGCGACTCGACGGCCCGGTGCGCGGCAACGGCAAGATCGTCCAGGAGCTGGAATCGGTCTTCCGCGGCGCGGGCTGGAATGTCATCAAGGTCATCTGGGGCCGCGAGTGGGATCCGCTGCTGGCCCGGGACATCGACGGCGTCCTGGTCCAGCGGATGGGCGACATGCTCGACGGTGAGTCGCAGAAGTACGCGGTCGAGACCGGCGCCTACATCCGGGAGCACTTCTTTGGCACGGACCCGCGGCTGCTGGCCATGGTCGAGGGCTACAGCGACGACCAGATCAAGGCCCTCCGCCGCGGTGGGCACGACCATCGGAAGCTGTACGCCGCGTATCGCACCGCGGTCGAGCACCAGGGTCGCCCGACCGTCGTGCTGGCCCAGACGGTCAAGGGCTGGACGCTGGGCCCGGGTGTCGAGGCACGGAACATCACCCACCAGGCCAAGAAGCTCAACGAGCAGGAGCTGCGCGCCTTCCGCGACCGGCTGGAGCTGCCCATCACCGACGAGCAGATCAAGGAGGCGCCGTACTTCCGTCCGGCCGCCGACTCGCCCGAGCTCAGGTACCTCGCCGAGCGACGGGCTGCCCTCGGCGGGCCATCGCCTCGCCGGGTGGTCATCAGCAAGCCACTGGATCTGCCGGCCGCGGACGTGTTCGGCGGCTTCGACGCCGGCTCGGGGACCCAGGAAGCGTCCACCACGATGGCTTTCGCGCGCCTCATGCGCGACCTCATCCGGGACAAGGGCATCGGCAAGCGGATCGTGCCCATCATCCCCGACGAGGCACGCACGTTCGGCATGGACCCCCTGTTCAAGGAGGTCGGCATCTACACCGCGCTCGGCCAGCGGTACGATCCGGTCGACTCCAACCTGGTGCTGTCCTATCGCGAGGCGACCGATGGCCAGGTGCTGGAGGAGGGCATCACCGAAGCCGGCTCCTCCGCTTCGTTCCAGGCGGCGGGGACCTCGTACGCCACGCATGGCGAGCCGATGATCCCCTTCTACATCTTCTATTCCATGTTCGGCTTCCAGCGGACTGCCGACCAGTTCTGGGCGTTCGCGGACGCCCGCGGCCGGGGCTTCCTGCTGGGGGGCACGGCGGGCCGCACGACGCTCAACGGGGAGGGTCTCCAGCACGAGGATGGCCACACCCTGGTGCTGGCGTCGGTCGTGCCCACGGCGCGCGTCTATGACCCTGCGTTCGCGTACGAGAGTGCGGCCATCATCCGCGACGGCATCCGCCGGATGCACGGTCCTGAGCCGCAAGACCTGCTGTATTACATCGCCCTCTACAACGAGAACTACGTGATGCCGGCGCGACCGGACGACCTGACAGATGAGGACATCAACCGCGGCCTGTACCGCTTCCGGGCTGCGCCGGAGCTGCCTCGGGGAGCGCCGCGGGCGACCATCCTGTCCGGCGGCTCGATCATGCTCCAGGCTCTGGAGGCGCAGACCATCCTTGCCGAGCGTTACGGTGTCGCTGCGGAGGTGTGGAGCGCCACGTCGTACCAGCTGCTGCGCAACGAGGCGCTGGAGGTCGACCGCTGGAACCTGTTCCACCCCGGTGAGGCGCCGCGCGTACCGCTGGTCAACCAGCTGCTGGGGGAGGCCGCCGGGCGTGGTCCGATCATCGCGGTCAGCGACTGGATCCGGGCGTGGCCGGACATGATCTCGCGCTGGATCCCGGGCGGCTCGTGGTGCAGCCTGGGCACGGATGGCTTCGGGCGCAGCGACTCGCGTGCCGCGCTGCGGCGCTTCTTCGGCGTGGATGCCGCCCATATCGTGGCGGCGTCCCTCTCGGAGCTGGCTCGGTGCGGTCAGGTGCCCATGGAGGTCGCCCAACGAGCGCTCGGCGAACTGGGCGTCGATCCGGAGGCACCCTTCTCGCTCACCCACTGAGCACGAGCATGTCCTTCGCCGTGGGCGGCTCCGGCCGGACATCACCCGATCGACAGCGGGGATACGCTGCACGGATGGAACGGACCGTTCGCCTCGCCCTCGCCCTCCTCATCGTCCTCGCTTGGGCTGCCCAGACCGCGGTCGCCCAGTCCGGATCGCCGGGAACGGGCTGGCAGCCCGGGACCGTCTCGATCGTGCTGCAGCCATTCGCGGATGGGCTCAACGCGCCAGTGTTCCTGACACCCGATGGCACCGGCGATGGCGTCCTCTACGCCGTGGAGCAGGGAGGCACCGTACGCGCCATCAGCCCCGAGGGCACCGTCGCCACGACACCATTCCTGGACCTGGGCGACAAGGTCCAGCCGGGTGGCGAGCAGGGTCTCCTCGGCCTGGCCTTCCACCCCGACTACTCGACCAACGGACGGTTGTTCGTCTACTACACGCTCGCGGGTGGCGGTTCCCAGGTCGTGTCCGAGTTCCATGCGGTCGATCGCGTCGTCGATCCCGCGTCTGAGCGGCTGGTCCTGGAGATGCCGGACTTCGCGCCCAACCACAACGGCGGCATGCTCGCCTTCGACCCCGAGGGGCTGCTGCTCATCGGCACCGGCGACGGTGGGGGCGCCGGGGACCCGCACCACAACGGCCAGGATGTGACCCAGCTGCTGGCGAAGTTGCTGCGCATCGATGTCGATGGCGCTGAGCCCTACACGACACCCGTGAACGACCCGAACGGCCTCCTGGGTCCCGATGCTCGTCCGGAGATCCGGGCGACCGGCCTGCGCAATCCCTGGCGATACAGCCTCGATCGGCGGACCGGCGATGTGTTCATCGGTGACGTCGGCCAGGGAGCCTGGGAGGAGGTCGACGTCCTGCCGGCGGGCCAGGGTGGCGCGAACTTCGGTTGGAGCATCACGGAAGGACCGGACTGCTACCAGGCCGACAGTTGCGATCGGACCGGCCTCACGGGACCCGTCGCCAGCTACTCACACGAGAGCGGCGATGGCTGTGCCATCGTGGGCGGGTATGTCTATCGGGGACAGGCCTATCCGGCGCTGACCGGCGCCTATGTCTACAGCGACGATTGCACGGGGAACCTGTGGCTGCTATCCGCCACGGATGCGGTCACGATCGCCAGCGTCGCGCCGGACCTGGTGGGCCACGTCGATGGCAACCCCTCGGCGTTCGGGCAGGGTGCCGACGGCGAGCTGTACCTCGTCGACCTGGGGGGCCGCATCTTCAAGGTGACCGCCGTCGCCCGATAGCGCACACAGGTCGCGGCCGGTCGACCAGCGACATCGTGCGTGCACCCGTACCATGCCCAGGTGCGCAGGACCATCTCCTTGGCAGTCGCGGGGCTGCTCATCGCCAGCGGCTGCACCCTGATCCCGCTGGCCAGCTCATCCCCCGGGGACTCGCCGTCGTCGTCGTCGGTCATCGCGAGTCCCGGACCGAGCGCCGCGGTCACGGCTGTGCCGACGGCCCCCCCGGTCGCGACACCGACACCGACGCCGACGCCGCCCCCTCGCGCCACCCCGACGTCCAGCCCGGTGGCCACGTCGCCCCCAAGCGACCAGTCGAGCACCAAGCCCGGGTTCAAGCCCGGCCGGTTCAAGCTGAGGCTGGAGCAGGTGGCTGACCTGGAGGGCTTCGACCCGGTCTATGTCACGGGTGACGGCACCGGCGACGGCCTGCTCTACGTGGTCGAACGGGCCGGTCGGATCCGGGTCATGACCGAGCAGGGCAAGATGCGGGGAACGCTGCTCGATCTGCGTGGCCGCGTGGGTGTCGATGGCGAGCGCGGTATGCACGCGGTCGCCTTCCACCCGGATTTCCAGAAGAACGGCAAGTTCTATGTCCACTACAACACGCCTGCCGGTAACACCCGGATCGTCGAGTACAAGCAGCGCAAGGCCGGCCAGGAGGTGGCGGGTGGCTCCGGCCGTACCCTGTTCGACTTCGCGCGCCCCGAGTGGAACCACAACGGTGGATGGCTGGGCTTCGGGCCCGACGGCTACCTCTACATCGCGCTCGGCGACGGTGGTGGCAACTCGCCCGGCGACCCGTTCGGCAATGGCCAGGACAAGACCGACATCTTCGGCAACATCCTGCGCATCGATGTCGACCACGGCGATCCGTATGCGATCCCCAAGGGCAACCCATTCGCCAAGGGCGGCGGTCGCAAGGAGATCTGGAGCTATGGCCTCCGCAACCCATGGCGGGCGAGCTTCGACAGCAAGACCGGCGATCTCTGGATCGGCGATGTCGGGCAGGACAGCATCGAGGAGGTCGACATCCAGCCCAAGGGCAAGGGTGGCCTCAACTTCGGCTGGTCGACGATGGAGGGTTCCGTCTGCCACAAGCGCCCGACCTGTTCCACCAAGGGCCTCACGCTCCCGGTCACGGAGTACAGCCACGGCGCGAAGGGATGCTCGGTCGTCGGCGGCTACGTCTACCGGGGCAAGCGGCAACCGCTCCTCGACGGTGCCTACCTGTTCACCGACTACTGCGGCAAGAGCATCTACGGACTGGACGCGAGCAAGGCGAAGGCTGGTGCCCAGCTGCCGGTGAAGCGCCTGCTGACCAAGAGTGGATCGCTGTTCGTGTCGCTGGGAGAGGGGAGCGACGGGGAGCTGTACATCGTCTCCATCGGCGGCGGCATCTACCGTATCGTTGCCAAGGCGAAGTGACTGGGAGAGCGAGGCTCATCCGATGATCCGCGTCGGCTCGATCTTGCTCCGCGAGGACGACCTGCCACGGCAGTTGGCGTTCTGGACGGCAGCGCTCGACTACCTCCCGCACGAGGCGGTGAGCGACGACTTCGCACTGCTCCGCCCGCGAAGCGGCGTCGGTCCCAACATGTCCCTGGACCGGGTCCGCTCCACACTCCAGATCCCTCCGCGGCTCCCCCCCGACCTGTATGCAGACGACCAGGCGGCCGAGGTGCGGCGATCGGTCGCGCTCGGAGCCACCGAGGTCCACTGGGACAAGCGACCGCCGGACGCCAACTACGTGATCCTGGCGGATCCGGAGGGCAACCGGTTCTGCGTCATCGACGCTGGCGGGTAGCGCGCCATGCCGGTCCCTGCGATCGTCGAGCGCTACGACCGTGACGCCGAGGACTACGAGCGACACTGGGCGCCGGTCCTTGAAGCGAGTGCGCGTCGGCTCCTCGAGCGCGTCGATGGCGTCGTCGCATCGCTGGCTGAGCCACGGATCGTGGACGTGGGCACGGGGTCGGGGGTCCTGGCGCTGGCGGCGTTCCAGCGATGGCCCGGTGCCAGCGTCGATGGCGTCGACCCGTCGGTAGGGATGCTCGCGATGGCCGCCCGCCGCGCGACGGCGATGGGTATCGGTGCCGATGTCCCCGGTCCTCGATGGCTCAAGGGGGACGCGGCAGCGATCCCCGTCGCGAGCGCTTCGGTGGACCTCGTGGTCAGCTCATTCGTGCTTCAGCTCGTCCCCGATCGCGCAGCCGCGCTGCGTGAGGTGATGCGCATCCTGCGGCCCGGTGGCAGGCTGGCTGCCGTCACCTGGCTGGAGGGCGGACCGGACTTCGCGCCCGCCACGGAGTTCGACGAGGCGGTCATCGCCCTGGGCATCCCGGAACCCGGCGACGACGAGGAGGAGGAGCGGTCGGGCGACTTCCGGAGCGGTCGCGTCGCCGCCGACGAGCTGCGTCGCGCCGGCTTCGAGCGCGTGAGCGCGCGTGAGGAGACCCTGGAGCACACATGGACGCCGGAGTCCTACCTGGCCTTCAAGGAGCACTACGACGACGCGTTCCTGTTCGAGCTGCTGGCGGGTCGCCACGCCGACCGGCTCCGCGAGCTGGCCCGCGACCGACTGCTGGCGCTGCCGGCCGACGCCTTCACGTGGCGCACGCCCATCGTGTCGGTCGTGGCACGCCGATCCGGTTGAGGGTCCGACATGGGGCCTCAGGCGCGGAAGATGGGCGCCTCGAATGGCCGGCAGTCCGCGCAGGCGGTGAACCCGGCGTCGATGGCGTCCTCGCCGTGCCGGAAGCGGGCGATGTCGGGGGCAGTGATGACCTGGGCGTGCCGGCAGGTAGGGAAGCAGAAGACCATCGATCGCTCGCTGCCCAGGTACCGGATCCCCTCGTTGGCGAGGGTTTCGAGGGCATCCGCGTCGACGTCCTCGGTGGCCAGCATCGCGACCTTCGCCGAGCGTCCACCCGCCCCGTATTCGCCGATATGCCCGTCCGCACGGATGACCCGATGGCAGGGGATCAGGAACGGCAATGGATTGTCGCCGAGCGCCGACCCCACGGCGCGCACGGCACGTGGCCGACCGATCTCGCGGGCCACCCAGGAGTAGGGCCGGACCTCGCCCCTCGGGATCTCCATGGTCTTGCGCAACGTGGCACCACCAAAGGCGGTCAGGGATGACAGGTCGAGCGGCAGGTCGGGCTGCCACTCCCCGGCGAGCTGGCGCCCTATGGCGGCCGCGAGGTCGTGGGGCATCCGATCGACCCATGTGACGGGTCTTCCGGTCCGGAGCAACACATCCAGCTCGAATCCGGCCGCGTCGCCGGCACGTTCCACGAGCATGATGCCGGCATGCCCCCAGGCGATGAAGAGGGGTCCGATGGGGCCTTCGATCTGGGTCCACGGATCGACCGCACGCATCACCCCAGCCTCCCTGCTAGCGGAGCAGGAAGCCATCCCCGAGGGGGTCGCGTTCATCGACCACGAACGTGTGATAGCCCGTGACATACCCCTGTCCAGCAACGCTGGTGATGACGGCATCGTGGCCACCCAGCGATGTGGTCGACTCGACACGACCCTCGAACACCTCGCCGGTGATGCTCGCGTTCCGGATGTCCTGACCTTGCTCCAGCCTGCCTGCGGCGTGGAGCCACGCGAGCAGCGCGCTGGTTCCCGAGCCACAAGGGGATCGGTCGACCTCCGCGTCCGCGAAGATGGTGACGTTGCGTAGTGTCGCGTCCGTGGCGCGGCCATCGGGTGCGGTGGCAGGCTCATGGTCGACGATGATGGTGCCGTAGACGAACCCCAGTTCCGCGTCCGTAGGATGGGTCGGTGAGTGGTCACGACGGAGCGCGTCGGTGATGGCCGCGCCGGCGGCCGTGAGCGCGTCGATGGACCCGGGCACGACGCGCAACCCGAGGTCGGCAGCATCGACGATGCCGTAGTACGCACCCCCGAACGCGAGCTGGACCGCGAGCGAGGGGTGTCCGTCGATGCCCGCCCGGAGATCCGACGCGTGAAGATACGCCGGCACGTTCGTGAACCGGACATGGTCGACCTCAGGCCCACCATCATCGCCTGTCTGGACCTCCGCCGCCGCCGTCACGAGCCCTGCAGGCGTCTCCCAGCGGATCGTCGTCCTGGGCAGCGTCGCCGGGTAGAGGCCTTCCTCGATGAGCCCGGTCGTGAGTGCGATGATCCCGTGACCGCACATGGTGCTGTAGCCGGAGTTGTGCATGAACAGGACCGCGATGTCGGCATCGGACCGATGTGGCGGCAGGAGGACGGCGCCGTACATGTCGCGGTGGCCCCGCGGTTCGTACATGAGGGCCTGTCGGGCGCCGTCCGCATGCTCCAGGACCCATCGCCGACGATCGAGGATAGGCGCGAGCGGTACCTGCGGGTACCCAGATCGGATGAGCCGGATGGGCTCGCCACCGGCATGCAGGTCGATGGTCTCGATGATGGCTCGGGCATGCGCCCGCGCCGCACTCTGACCGGACACGATGAGCGCCGGGCTTGGAGCGCCAGCCGCTCGCTCGTCGTCCGTGGCGACCCCGAGGGTATCGGCAGCGGCGGTGGGTGCCAGAGATGCCTGGGGCGTCTCCAGAGCATCCCCGGCCGCGGGGGCGACCTCCGGAGCCTCGACCGCAGCTTCGGGTGCCTCCGAGGCCTCGACCGCGCTGCTGGCCGCTACTTGAGCGTCGGTCACCGCGGCCGATGCGGAGGGCTCGCCCTCGCGGGGCTCGAAGACGACCGAGAGTTCATGGATCCCGCCCTCGGTCCGCCAGCGGTGTGCGACCGGCACCCAACCGGCTGCGCTCGCGGTCCGCACATCCGCCCGATAGGCAGCCTCGGCCGCCTGGCGGTCAGTTCCGGCGTAGGTGCGGATGACGGGAAGCTGGCTCTGCACGGCCCCCCAAGGCTAGCGCGAGCGGGCGGCTCGTGTCATCCGAGGCAGGAGCAATGCCGTTGCGCCCAGGAACAGGATGCCCACCAGCACCAATCCGGCGAGCTGGTTGCTGTCGTCGGGTGGCGGCGCCGGTGTCGTGGCAGCGGTCGTCGTTGGCGGCAGTGTCACGCGGATGCTCACGCTGGCGTCGCAGCCATCCGCGACCGCCGTCCACTTGCCGACATCCGGATCCCCGGCGACCAGCTGGAATGTGAAGGACGAGCTCGATCCCCCACTGACATCGACGACCTGGGCGGCCTCGTTGCCGCGGGTCAGGCTGAGGGTCGTGGGCGTGAAGCCCTTGCCCTTGAACACGAACGCAGTGCCCGGAGCCCCGGACTTCGGTGTCGCGCTCAGGGTGCAGTCGGCGGCGCTGGTCGTACCGAGCGGCAGCAACAGCGCCAGGCCAAGGGTGGCGATGACGGTCGATAGGGTGCGTGCGACGCGGCTCATGCGGTAAGCATAGGGACCAAAGTACTGGGGGTCACCCCCCATGGTCCTGTTCTGGTGACGCCGCGCAACCGGACGTGGCCCGTGGCATCGATGCCTGATACTTCGCGCTGCGACGATCTCATGCGCCGGACGGCACAGCAGGGGGCGGATCCAGGATGCGACGAGCGGGACATGGGGCGGACGGCGGCCGCAGGCCGGCGAGGGTCATCGGGGTGCTGCTCGCGGTCGGAGCGCTGTGCGCCCAGGGCGGTGGGGCGCTCGCGCATGGACCAGCAGGTCGACCAGGCTGCCATCGACGAGACCGACGCGCTGGTAGCGGACCTCATCGGTGGTCCCGAGGTCAGCGACTCCCTCCAGTCGTTCTGGGCGGCGACCTTCCCCACGGTCTCGGAGACGCCATATCATGACCCGCAGGGTGGCTTCTTCCCCTACCTGAGCGGCGACCCGTCCGGTGGCGCATGCGCGGAGGACGGCGAGTCGGCTGCGGACAATGCGGCGTACTGCGAGGGCGACGAGTCGATCACCTACGACGTGCGGTTCCTCGCGGGCCTCCAAGCGCAGTACGGCCTCGCGGGACCGATCTTCGTCATGGCCCACGAGTGGGGGCACCACATCTCCGGCCTTGCCGGTTCCCCCCAGATCTCCAAGCAGGCGGAGCTCCAGGCCGACTGCTACGCCGGGATGTACCTCGGCTCGCTCGTGGACGAAGGGACCCTGACCTACGACGACGTGACGGGGATGCTGGACGTGGCGTCGAGCATCGGAGACGCGGGCAACATGGGTCGCTGGACGGACGCGGATGTCCATGGCGACCCCAACGAGCGCCGTCAGGCCGCTGGCATCGGCTTCTCGACCGCCGACGGCGCCTACTGCGTCGCGTACAGCGGCTGGAAGGATGAGCCTGCGGCACCGCTGTTCAGCGACAAGTCGATCCGCCTCGAGCCGTTCGCGGTCCCGGTGGTGGCCGATGATGGCTCGTACACGATCGAGCTCCCAGAGGCCGTCGTCCAGGTGTGGGCGTCAGACCACCCGGCCGGCACCATCGCCGCGAGCGTGCTCCTCGAAGCACTCACCCAGACGTACCCGGACGCTGCCGACTGGCACGTGGCCGACCCAGAGGCAGGCTGGATCGAGATCTTCGGCTGGGCGACCGGCAGTGGCGCGACGACCACCTTCTCCGGGACCGATGCGGACGGATCGGCCATCGGTGGCATGGCCGCGCTGCTCATCGACCCGGAAGGGACCGGCGAGCTCTACGTCGCGTTCGGTGCCGACCGGCAGGACCCGGACGCGGCGAAGTCACAGGCGGAGGCTGGCCTCGGCGCGCTCACCTGGGGCTACTGCGACCCGGACGCGGAGATCACCGACAACTGCCCATCCCCCTGACGGCTCCACCGCATCTGGTCCGCGGCGCGGAACGGGATCGAGCGATCGCGCAGCCGTGGACATGCGCGGGACGCCCGCCTCAGGGAGCCTTGATGGTGACCGCCGCTTTCATGCCACCGCTGTAGTGGCCCGGGATGGTGCAGGCCGCGATCGTCTTGCCGGGCGCCGCGAAGGTCACCGTCAGCTCCACGGTCTCGCCTGGCGGCACGGTGATGAAGCGATCCTTGCCGGGTTCACCGGTCCCTGCTTCGCGCTGCTTCTGCTCCTTGTCGCTGCCGATGAAGAACGTGTGCTCCAGGGCACCCGTATTGGTGACCACGAACCTGACCGGCGTCCCGGCGATCACGCTGATCTTGGCGGGCGTGATGGTCAGACTATCCGCGAGCTGGACCGGTACGACCTGGCTGCCGTCGTCAGGGGTGGCGGTCGGCGCAGGACTGGCGGACGGCCGGCTAACGGTGGACCGCGGTGTGGCCGTCGGGGTGGCGACGGGGGTGGTCGACAGCCGTGGCGTCGGCATCGGTGTCGCGCCCACGACCGGGGTCGGCGAAGGCGGCCCGATGGGGATCTGCGCGGGCGCGCTGCTGATCTTGACGCACCCACCGAGCACTGCGGTGAGGGCCAGCAAGATCCCCACCCGACGCATGGACAGCATGATCACGCGCTCGATCCTCCACAGCAGGGTCATTCGTGGACGCGCAGCATGCCCCACGCTGCCACGTCGTGCAGACCACGGTACCCGCGACGGACCGCGGCGCGCTAGCCTGCACGTCATGCCCAACGCCGACCATCGTCCCAACGCGGCCGTCCGCGCCGAGCCACGAGGCATCGGGACCGCGGGTGCCCGCGACCCGCTCGCGCGCGAGGTGAAGCTGCTCGGGGCCCTCCTGGGCGAGGTCATCGTGGAGCAGGAAGGTGAGGAGCTGCTCGACCTCGTCGAGCGCATCAGGCGCGCGACGATCGCGCTGCGGCGCTCGGAGAGCCCCGACGCCCGACGGGCGCTGGCCGCCGAGATGGATGCCATCGAGCTGCCCCATGCCGAGGTGCTCATCCGCGCCTTCGGCCTCTACTTCCAGCTCATCAACCTGGCCGAGGAGAAGCAGCGCGTCCGGCGTCTTCGGTCGTGGGCCCGTCAGTCGCCCCGGGGCATCCTGGACGGCTCGGTCGCGGAGGCGGTCGAGATGCTCCGTCGCGCGGGCGTGCCACTCAGTCGTGCGCGCGCGTCGCTGGAGCAACTGTCGGTGGGCCTGGTGCTTACGGCCCATCCCACGGAGGCGCGCCGCCGCACCTTGCTCATCGCGCTCCGGCGCTGCTATCGACTGCTCGATGAGCTGGACGATCCCCGGCTCACGCCCACCGAGGATGCCGAGATCCGACGCCGGCTGCGCGAGGCCATCAGCCTCCTGTGGCACACCTCGCCGGTCCGGGTGACCGCTCCGACGCCGCTCGATGAGGTCCGGACCGCGATGGCGTTCTTCGACGAGTCCCTGTTCGTGGTCACGCCCCGGCTGTACCGGGCACTGGACCGAGCGCTCGACCGGAGCAGTGCCCCGGCAGTCTCGGCGGCGCGGGACACGGGCATGACCGGCACCCGCCCGCCGCGCATGAGCGCCTTCATGGAGTGGGGGTCATGGATCGGTGGTGACCGCGACGGCAACCCCAATGTCACCGCGGCGATCACCCGGGAGGCGCTCCGGATCCAGGCCGACCACGTCCTCCGGGGATATGAGGCCGTGGTCCAGCGTCTGTCGCAGACGATCGCCGCCACGGCCGCGGCGGGTCGGCTCGGTCCGGGCTTCCGGGCACAGCTGGCCCGGGACGAGCGAGAGCTGCCGGAGACCGCGGCGGACGTCCGGCGTCGCTTCCCGGAGGAGCCCTATCGACAGCGGCTCGCGTTCATCGAGGAGCGCCTGCGACGAACGCGTCGCCACCTGGTCGCTGGCGCCCCCAGCGAGGGCGGCTTCGCCTCGCCGCGGATGTTCATCGCGGTCCTCGACGAGCTGCGGGACGCACTCGTGTCCCAGGGCCTGGGCCGGGTCGCGTATGGCGACCTGCTCGACCTGCGCTGGCAGGTCGAGACCTTCGGGTTCCATGCCCTCAGCCTCGAGGTGCGGCAGCACAGCGCCGTCCATCGACGGGCGCTGGAGATGCTCGCGGAGGCGGGTGTCAGCGCTGTCGCCACCAGCGAGGGCGCGGTCGCAGCGTCGGTCCCGGTCGAGCTGCTGGCCCAGGACGCCGCGGCGGGCGTGCCGCTGGGCGAGGTCCTGGGCACGTTCGAGGCGATCCGGCAGATCCAGGGTGCCTTCAGCGAGGATGCCTGTCACCGCTACGTCGTGAGCTTCACCCACGGGGAGGAAGATGTCCTCGACGTGCTCCGGCTGGCAGCGATCTCGGGTGGCCCACGGGCGCTGGACGTGGTGCCCCTGTTCGAGTCCGCCGATGCGCTCGCCGACTGCGAGGCCATCGTCGACCGCCTGCTGTCCGATGCCGGCTACCGGGAGCACCTCGAGCGGCGCGGTGGTGGCCAGGAAGTCATGCTCGGATATTCCGACTCGACCAAGGAGTCGGGGCCCCTCGCGGCGGCGTGGATGCTGTATCGGGCCCAGGAGCGGCTCGCTGATGTGGCCCGCCGGCACGGCGTCCGTCTGACCCTCTTCCACGGACGTGGCGGTGCCATCGGACGGGGTGGCGGACCCATGAACCGGGCCATCCTCGCGGGCGCTCCAGGGTCGCTCCAGGGTCGCCTCAAGCTCACCGAGCAAGGGGAGGTCATCGCCGACCGCTACGCCAACCCGTGGATCGCGTTGCGGCACCTGGAGCAGGTGACGAATGCGGTCCTCGTGGCGTCGGGGCCGGAGCACGACGAGCGTTCGCGCTCCGTAGGTGGCGCCGGTACGGCTCTCATGGAGCACCTCGCGGAGTCCTCGCGTCGGACCTATCGAGCGCTCGTGTGGGAGGACCCGCGCTTCGAGACCTATTTCCGGGCCGCGACCCCCATCGAGGAGCTCGCGGGCATGGCCATCGGTTCCCGGCCCGCCGCACGCGCTGCCGGGAGTGCGATACGTGGCCTGGAGCAGCTGCGGGCCATCCCGTGGGTGTTCGCCTGGTCACAGTCGCGTGCCAACCTGCCCGGCTGGTACGGGGTTGGCAGCGCCCTCAAGGGCTACATGGATGAGCACGGCGATCACGGTCTCGTGCGGCTGCGCGAGCTCTACACGACATGGCCGTTCTTCGCCAGCGTCCTGGATACCGCCGAGATGAGCATCGCCAAGGCGGACATGCAGGTCGCGCGGCGCTATGCCGGCCTCGTGCCCATCCCCGAGGCGCGCACCATCTGGCGCCGTATCCGACGGGAGTACCGGCTCACCCGCGACTGCATCCTGGCCGTCAACCAGCGGCACCGGATCATGGATGCCCTGCCCGTGCTGCAACGCTCCATCGAGCTGCGCAACCCGTACGTCGATTCCCTCTCGGAGCTCCAGGTGCGGCTCCTCAGCCGCTTGCGGGCCCTGCCCATCGGGGATCCGGAGCGGGCCGAGATCATGCGCCTGGTGCATCTGACCGTCAGTGGCGTCGCGGCAGGGGTCCAGAACACCGGCTGAGGTCGGGGGCGCCCGGCGACCTCGAGCGCCGCGTCGGCGCGCTGGTCGACCGGTACTTTCGTCGGGTGGCTGGAGGTCCAGCCAAGGCACCAGCATTGGGCCTCGCCGCCTGGGGGGTTCACCAGTCCGCGGCCAGGACGCGAGGCTCCGTGGGGTCCGAGATCGATCCCTTCATCGCTCATCCCATCGCACTCATCCGACATGATCCCGCGCTGGACGAATCCCGGCTGGCGCGGGCCATCCGGATCGTGACATGGCTCTACCTGGGCATGGCGATCGAAGCGATGGCCCTGGCCGTGATCGCGGCTGCCCCGGCGTACGTGCTTCAGGCGCTCCTGTTCGCGAGCGGCGCCGTCTGGATGACGTGGGCGCGCGCGCGCATCAGCACCCGGGGCGCGGCGTGGTTCGCGAGCCGGATGGTGGTCGTGGTGCTGACGACGGTCGTGGCCATGATCATCATCGTGCCGAACGCGGCCATCAGCGCCACGGTCGCCCCATTCGTGCCCTTCCTGCTCGCGCTGCCCTACCTGCGCGCCACGGCGCTGCGCCGCCTGGCCGTCTGCTGCTGGTGCATCTCGCTGGCCATCGCCGGCGTCGCCATCTTCTCGGTCGGTGCCAGCCCGAACCCCATCCCCGTCGAGATGGGTCTGCTGCGTCTCCTCGACACCGCGGTCGCGTCGGCGCTCATGCTCTACCTGGTGTGGGGCTACCGCGAGCGCCTGCTCGCATCGAGTCGCGACCTGACGCGGCTGATGCGCCTGTCACGGGACGTGTCGGGGACGCTGGACCCTGCCCGCGTCGCGGAGCTGCTGGCTCGGCACCTCCAGGAGACCACGGGCTCGGACCTGTGCGTCATCTCCGTCTACCGGGCGGACGACGGCGAGGTCCACACCTTCGCCTCGTGGCCCCCGGGCTATGCCGCGAACGACCGCTCGAGCTACCAGCTCGACGACTTCCCGCTGACCCGCCGGGTGGTCGAGGACCAGGAACCCTCGGTGCTCCATGTCGATGACCCCGATGCGAATGCGGCTGAGGTCGCGGTCCTGCGCCAGGAGGGTTCGACCGCGCTCATGATGGTGCCCCTGGTGGCACGTGGCGAGACCATCGGCCTGGCCGAGATCACCCGTGACGGGCGACCCTTCGCCAGCGCCGACGTGGCCCTTGCCGACTCGTTCGCCGCCGAGGCCGCGATGGCTCTCGAGAATGCTCGACTCCACGAGGAGCTCCGTCGGCAGGCGTTCCACGATGGCCTCACCCGGCTTGCCAACCGTGCCCTGTTCACAGATCGCCTCAACCATGCCCTCGTGCGTGGCGAACGCGGGCCGGCCCGCATCGCGGTGCTGTTCGCGGACATCGACAGCTTCAAGTCGGTCAACGACCAGCTGGGGCACGTCCGGGGCGATCATGTGCTGCTGGCCGTCGCGGACCGGTTGCGCGGCTGCGTGCGCGCCGCCGACACGGTCGCCCGCCTGGGTGGTGACGAGTTCGCCGTGCTGCTCGAGGATCTCGAGGATACCGAGGAGGCAGAGCACGTGGCGCGCCGGATGGTGGAGGCGATCGCCGAGCCGATACTCATCGGGGACACCCAGATCAGCATCGGCATCAGCATCGGCATCGCATTCAGCGGCCCCGAGAGCACAGCCGACATGCTCCTCCGGGAAGCGGACACCGCGATGTATCGCGCCAAGAGCGCCGGCAAGGCCCGCGTGGAGGTGTTCAGCCCGGCGCTGCGGCGGGGCGTGGCGGAACGTCGGGCTTTGAAGCGCTCCCTGCGCAAGGCAGTCGAGCGCGAAGAGCTCCGGCTGCAGTACCAGCCCATCGTGCGCTTCGGCGACGGGGCCGTGGCAGGTCTCGAGGCGCTCGTCCGATGGGACGCACCGGGGATGCAGCGTCGGATGCCCCAGGACTTCATCGCACTCTCCGAGGAGAGCGGCTCCATCGTCTCCATCGGCCGCTGGGTGCTGGAGGCCGCCTGCCGTCAGGCGCGCAGCTGGCAGCGCGTGACCGGGCGGGATGACCTCTACGTGAGCGTCAACCTCTCGGCGCGACAGTTCCAGGACCCGTCGCTGGGCAGGACTCTGTCGGAGGCGATGAGCATGGCGGACCTGCCACCCGCGTCACTCATCGTGGAGATCACCGAAAGTGTCCTGATGCAGCACACCCAGCGCACCATGGACGTCCTCGGCGACCTGCGCGCGAGCGGCGTCCGGGTCGCCATCGACGATTTCGGCACCGGCTATTCCTCGCTCAGCTATCTCCAGCGCTTCCCTATCGATGTGCTCAAGGTCGACCGCGCCTTCGTATCGGATGCCGCGACGGAGCAGGGATCGGTCCTGGCACGAGCCATCGTGGAGATCGGCAAGGGTCTTGACCTGCATGTCATCGCCGAGGGCATCGAGCGTCCTGACCAGCTGCAGCTGATGCGCTCCTTCGGGTGCGACTACGGGCAGGGCTACCTCTTCTCCGCGCCCATGGACGCCGCGGACATCCTTGACATGCTCCATGTCGAGCCCCTGGCCCTGGAGCTGCCGGACCCGGACGAGCGGTTGAGCGTGGGCGCGGTCGCCTGACCGATCGGCTGCGGTGGCGTCCCGGCACATCCCCCGGAGGCCGAACGGTCAGGGCGGAGCGGACGCCCCCGTCGCGCTCGGAGGACCAGGCACGCCAGCTGTGGTCTCGACCGTCATCGCGCCGGTCATGATCGCGACCGCGTCCGTCATGGAATGGGTCGCTGGCCGGACCACCGCGGCGCGGCGGCCCAGGCGATGGATATGGATGCGGTCGGCCACCTCGAACACGTGGGGCATGTTGTGACTGATGAGGATGACCGGCAGGCCACGGTCACGGACATCCCGGATGAGCTGCAGGACGCGCCCCGACTCGCGGACGCCCAATGCCGCGGTCGGCTCATCGAGGATCAGGACGCGACTACCGAACGCCGCCGCCCTGGCGACGGCGACGCCCTGGCGCTGACCGCCCGATAGCGTCTCCACCGCCTGGCCCATGTTCTGGATGGTCAGGAGCCCCAGCTCTGTGAGCGTCTGGCGCGCCTGCTCGCGCATGCCTGCCTGGTCGAGCATCCGGAAGATCGAGCCCAGAACGCCCGGACGACGGATCTCGCGCCCGAGGAACATGTTGGAGGCGATATCCAGGGCGGGACAGACCGCCAGGTTCTGATAGACCGTCTCGATACCCGCGACGCGGGCATCCACCGGGCTGCTGAAATGCACCGGCACGCCGTCGAGCAGGATCTCACCGCGATCGGGGATGACCGCCCCGGACAGACACTTGATGAGCGTCGACTTGCCGGCGCCGTTGTCCCCGATGACGCCGAGGACCTCGCCCGGGAAGATCTCCAGGTCGGCGTGGTCGAGGGCCACGACGCGCCCATATGTCTTGACCAATCCGCGCGCTTCGAGGATGGGCTTCGGTCCGGTCACGCCGATACCCTCCGGACCCACTGATCGAGGGCGACGGCACCGATCACCAGCACGCCGACGGCGAAGTTCTGCCACAGGGGGTCGACGCCGATGAGGGTCAGGCCATTCCGGGCCCCACCCACGATGAGCGCACCGAGGAGCGTGCCCAGGATCCGGCCTCGGCCGCCGAACAGGCTGGTGCCACCGATGACCACGGCGGTGATGGTGTCGAGATTGGCTTCCGCTCCGGATAGCGGGCTAGCCGAGCCGATGCGCCCGATGAGGAACCACGCGGCGATGGCGTAGATGACCCCGGCGGCGGCATAGACGCTGACGAGGACCCGGCGGGTGCGGATCCCGGCGAGCCGCGATGCCTCGGGGTCGTCCCCCGTGGCATAGACGTGCTTGCCCCACGCGGTGGTGCGCAGGACGACGGCCATCACCGCATACATCGCCACCATGGCGATCGTGCCGTAGGTCACACGTGCGCCCCCGACCATGACGGCATCGCCCATGACCAGCAGGAGCGGATCCATCTTGTCTCCGGCGATCGTGACGCTGCGGGACACATAGAGCATGAGCGCGAAGAAGATGTTGAGGGTGCCCAGGGTCACGATGAACGGCGGGAGTCGCAGGCGCGTGATGAGGGAGCCGTTGAGGAGGCCACAGCCGAGCCCGATGGCCAGACCGATGCCCAGGACGAGCACTCCCGGCAGCCCTGTCTCCGCCGAGACCCTGCCCATCGACACGGTGGCCAGGAGCATGATCGCCCCGACCGAAAGGTCGATACCAGCGGTGAGGATGATGATGGTCTGGCCGATCGCCAGCGTTCCCACGACCATCACCTGCTGCACGATGAGGGACAGGTTGGTGGGCATCAGGAACCGCGGTGAGAGCATCGAGAAGACCACGACCATGATGACCAGGACGGCGGCAGGTCCCAGTACTGGCTGCCCATGGAGCAGGTGCTGCAGGCGCTCCAGGGGTCCTCGATCGGTCCGGAGCGGTTCTCCGACCTCGCGCTCTGGCGCCGTCGGTGTGGCCGTGTCCCGTGTTGGGTCGTCGCCCGGCCCGAATGACGCGGAGTCCGTCACCCCTGATCCTCCTCAGCCGTGAGGTTCGATCATCGCAGGAACGAAATGACGGGGTGGACCGATCCTGGCCCACCCCGTCATCAGCGTGGGGTTACTTGTCGCCCCAGCAGTTCGCCAGGCCCCAGGTCGTGTCCATCGAGGGCACGCCGTCGACCGGCTTGTCGGTGATGAGCTGCACCCCGGTGTTGAAGAAGGTCAGGCCTTCGGACACCGGCGGCACCGTCTTGGTGCTCGCGTACTTGACCACGGCATCGACACCATCGGACGCCATGAGCAGCGGGAACTGCATCGCAGTCGCACCGAGCTGGCCCGCCTGGACCGCCTCCACGCCCTTGCAGCCGCCGTCGACCGACACCATCAGGACCTTGTCCTGCACGCCGGCATTCTTGAGTGCGGTATACGCGCCGGCCGCCGTCGGCTCGTTGATGGTGTGGACCACGGTGATGTCGGGATGCGCGGAGAGCAGGTTCTCCATGGCGGTCAGACCACCGGCCTCCTGGCCGCTGCTGGTGTCGTGGCCGACGATGCGCGGGTCGGTCTCGTCGCCGATGACGGTCTTGTCCACGACATCGACCCCGAAGCCGGCCAGGAATCCCTGGTCACGCTGGACATCGACCGAGGCGTGGGTCGGGGAATCATCGATGAGCGCGATCTTGGCCGTCGCGGCGGCATCGCCAAGCGTGCCGGCGGCCCACCTGCCGATGAGTGTGCCGGCCTCGAAGTTGTCGGTCGCGAACGTCGCCTGGGCAGCATCCGGCGGATTGAGTGGGGTGTCGAGCGCGATGACCAGCAGGCCAGCCGCCTCGGCGGCCTGGAGTGCAGGCACCACGGCGTCGCCGCTGGCCGTGATGAGGATGCCACTGGCTCCGGCGGAGACGGCATCCTCGATGGCCTTGATCTGGGTGTCGACGTCGGCCGAGGAGGTACCTGCCGCGTACGTCAGGGTCGCGCCGAGCTTGTCCGCCTCCGCTTGTGCGCCCTCATGCATCTTGACGAAGAACGGGTTCGTGTTGTCCTTGGTGATGAGCACGATGGTCACACCCGCGCCATTGAGGGCAGGTGCCGAAGGGCTTTGGGCCAGGGCGCCGTTCGCCGCGAACACGGAGAGCGCCGCCACGCTCACGATGGAACCTCGGCGAATTCGTCGCTTCGCCACGCCGGGAGAGCCGAACATTCGGTAGCCTCCTCACCTTCGCTGTCCTCTGACAACGTTGTCTGCTGGTATAGCCAGACGATCGAAGAGTGTCAAGTCGGTTGCGATCCGGGCACGATACTCGGGTACGCTGGGTGGATGCCAGTCCGGACAAGGTTGTCGATCTCGGTGCCGGAAACGCCCTCGCGTCGACGTGCCACCATGCAGGACGTGGCCGCCTTGGCGGGGGTCAGCCTCAAGACCGTCAGCCGGGTGGTCAACGGCGAGCCGGGTGTCTCCGGAGATCTCGTGCGTCGGGTGGGGAAGGCTGCGCAGCAGCTCGACTACCAGCACAACCTCGCAGCCAGCAGCCTGCGGCGCTCCGATCGGAAGACCGCGACCATCGGACTGTTGCTGGAGGATGTGGCCAATCCGTTCTCGTCCGCCATCCACCGGGCGATCGAGGACGCATCACACGATCGGGGCATCGCCGTCCTGGCGGCCAGCCTGGACGAGGACCCGGAGCGCGAGCGACGACTGGTCGCAGCATTCGTGTCGCGTCGGGTGGATGGCCTGATCCTTGCGCCTGCAGGCCCGGACCAGGGCTACCTCGTGAACGAGCGGCGTGCCGGGATGTCGCTCGTGTTCATCGATCGACCGCCGTCGTTCCTGGATGCGGACTCGGTGCTCACCGCGAACGAGGAGGGGGCGTACGAGGGCGTGCGGCATATGCTTCGGCGAGGCCACTGCCGGCTGGCATACCTTGGCGATCTTGGCCGCATCGCCACCGCCCGGGAACGTTACGTCGGGTACCAGCGGGCGCTTCGGGAGGCGGGCGTCGCGGTCGATGACCGGCTCGTCCGCCAGGACCTCCATTCCCCGGCGACCGCGGAGGCCGCGGTTCTGGACCTGCTCGCGTTGCCCTCCGAGGTCGCGCCAACGGCGCTGTTCACCAGCCAGAACATGGTCACGATCGGCGCCATCATGGCCCTTCGCCAACGCGGCTGGCAGCATCGCGTTGCGCTGGTCGGGTTCGATGACGTGCTCCTCGCCGACTTGCTGGAACCGGGTCTGACGGTCATCGCGCAGGACCCCGGGGCCATCGGGGCGGCGGCCTCGGAGCTGCTCTTCCGGCGCATCGATGGTGACAAGGCGCCGTCCCAGCGGCGCATGATCCCGGCTCGACTGGTCGCGCGCGGCTCCGGCGAGATCGCGCCGATGTACTAGGCGCGCCGGCTGAACTACGCGCCGGGGCGACCCGCCCGCGAATAGACCAGGACGCTGCGCTCGAACTCGAGGACCGTGATGTCATCCTGGTTGAAGCCCCGGGTGCGCACCCGGACGATGCCCTGACCCGGTCGGGACCGCGATGCTCGGACCTCGAGCACCTCCGACTCGGCGTAGATGGTGTCGCCGGCGAAGACCGGGGCGGGCAGGCGCACGTGCTCCCAGCCGAGGTTCGCGACCGCATTCTGCGAGACGTCCGGGACCGAGAGCCCGGTGACGATCGCGAGTGTCAGCGTCGAGACCACGAGCGGCTTGCCGAACTCCGTGCGCGACGCGTAGTCCGCGTTGAAGTGCACGTCGTGGGTGTTATTGGTGAGCAACGTGAACCAGGTATTGTCGGTCTGGGTGATGGTCCGGCCGTGCGCGTGCCGGTAGACATCTCCCACCTGGAAGTCGTCGAGGAAGCGACCCTGCCAGCCACTCACGAAGCGGCGATCAGCGGCGTTCGGGTCATCGTGTGCCACGTCCTCATGCCTCCGGCTGGATGTCAGCGAGGTCCGAGGCGTCGATGATGCCCAATGCCAGGGCCCGCTGCGGATCGAAGCGCCCAAGGGCGGTCGCCTGGCGCAGCACGACCCGAGCGTGGCGGTCGGTCGCCCGGTCGGACATCACGCCACCGATGATGGTGGCGCCCTTGCCCTGCTCGTTGACCGCGACGTCATACGCCGCGAGCTTGGCCGCCTCCGCCTCGAGGGTCGACGGTCGGAACCCGGCCTCGTATGCCAGGAGCACCGCGAACAGCTGGGCCGGATGCCCGACCCATTTGCCGAGCATCCCGAAGTCACGCGCGCGGACAGCATCGCGATACACCCGCTCCATCCGGTCGAGGAACCGCGACCGGTTCGCGGGCCCGTCGAGAGCCGGGTCCGCCACTGGATAGTCGAGGGTCATGCCATCGATGGCCGGCACCCCCACGGCCCCCGCCACATCCACGATCGTGGCCCGCGCCCAATCGGCGATCGGATGCTCGTTGGCGATCGCCGGCAGCCCCAGATCCGCAGAGTAGTCGGCGAGGCCGAAGACCAGAGCACACAACCGGTCCGCGGCCCGTGCCGCGATGGCCGGCAGTTGCGCCGCTGCCCACCCCGATTCCACGAGATAGGCGACCCGGATGCCGCCAGTCGGGAGACCCAGCGACCGTTCGGCCTCGGTCAACATGCCGTGGACGAGGTCGACCTCGTCCGGGTGCTCGATCTTGGGGAAGACGATGCCATCGAGCGGGATGATGCCGTCCTCGGAACGTTCGGCGAGGGTCCATAGCAGGCCGTACAGCTCGCGCGCGGTGGTCTCAAGGTTGAGCCCCGGAGGGCGATAGAAGCGGAGGCTCCGGGGGCCACCGCCGCTCCAGTCGGCCGTGGCAAGGACATCCGCGGCACCCTGACGGCCGAGTTCGGCTGCCGCATCGGTGAAGGCGAGGGCGTCCTCGGCGTCGAGCATCACGAGCGGGGCGCGCCGGGGCGCCGCGAGCAACTGCTCCACGAGCCCGACGTCGACGCCCAGTCGTTCCGCGAGCATCATCGGGCCGACGCCGAACCGCTCCAGGATGCGGCCCATGGGCGAGGTGCCGCCCTCCACCGCCTTGCGCGCGATGGCCTCTTCGGCGGGTGTCGTGAAGTGGGCCTGCTGGCGCCAATACCGCAGCGGCAGCTGGGCACGCCGGGGCGCCAGGTCCGTCCGAAGCGCGCGACGCCGCGAGTCGGCGAGGGCGACCGCGGAGGCCAGGTCTGGCAGGGCGCGGGTCGGTCGGTCGATCATGCGTCCTCCCCGGACACGCTCGGCGGGAACAGGTCCGCGAGCAGCTCCAGCGAGGTCTCGCGGAGGAGGTCGGCGGCAGCTGGTGCGAACGGCGCTGGTTGTCCGTAACCACGATGCGATACCGCCGGCTCGTAGCCGCCGAAGGGATGCTCCTCGGGCGTCGCGACGTACCCCAGGACCCCGTTGCAGTAGCCCGCGAACAACGTCGTCGCGGCAGGCGACCCAGCACGGACGGCCGCGCCGATCTCACCGAAGATCTCACCGGGCGTGCCCACCACGGCGTGATCACCGAGCCGCAGGGCCCAGACCTCGCCTGGCACCGATGTTGGCAGTGGGCCGTCATCCGCCATGGCCAGGACATGCTCGATCCAGGCGATGTGATACCGGACCGGGTTCATCGTCGCGCGCGTCTCGCCCGCGGCGGCGCGTCGAGCAAGGTCTTCCCTCCGATCCGCGAGCTCCGACTCCAGGGTGGCGTGGGCGGGTGCCGCGAGCAGCGGCAGCTCCACGATGCGCCTCGCCGAAGCGACGATCTGTGTCGGCTGCTCGTCCGCCACGCGCCGGCGGTAGAGGCTGATGGGCGTCACCGAGCCGTACGCGATGTGGTCGATGGTCATCGCGCGAGGATCCGCGTCCGCGACCGCATGGGCCGCCTCGAGCGCCAGCCGCTCCCCGAACGCGACCTCGGGGCCCTGCCGGTCGACGAACGCCTCCAGCGGGAGCACATTGCCGGCTGCGCCCTGGAGGAAGAGCGTCACGCCACCGCCACGAAGCTGGGACGTGCGCTCCCGCAGCGGCCCCACGAAGTCAGGCCCCGCCTGGGGCACTTCGGGTCCGACGACGACCGGGTGGCAGCCGAAGTTGACGACCGTCGCGATGGGCAGCCCGTCGAGCCCGTCGATGCGCAATGTCGGCACCGAATTGTCGAGGAAGCCATCCCGGTTCCAGCCCAGGATCGTCCGGCCATCAGGGGTCCGCTCTCGGCGGTTCACTGCCAGGCCCGGTGCGTGCCCGACGCCCCCCGCGACGCGTGCTTCCAGAGACGACGCTAGCGCTCGGACCGCGGCGGATGCGAACGCGTCCGGCAGGGTGTCCCAATAGCGTCGCTCAAGGTCGGTCCACGCGTCCGACTCACCGCCGAGCTTGATGATGGCCCCCGGCCACGGCGCTGCGTGCGAATGGCTGCTGTTGATGAGCACATCCCCGGCGCGACAACCGATGGCGCTGGCCACGGCGGCACGCAGCCGATCCGCGAACGGCGTCGTCATGCCCACGAGGTCAGCAGCCAGGAGGGCGACCGTGGTCGCCCCATCGGTCACGACGAGGCAGGTCACGAGCAGGGGACCCGCGAACGACCGCGGCGCGACCGCGCGCCGCACGTACCCCAGCACATCCACCGGCAGCGGTGGGCTGATGTCCACCTGGGACGCGCCCGCACGCATCATCGGGACGTGCGCCCGACCGGCTTTCGAACCTTCCGCCATGGTCGCGCTCCCCCGCTGGTGCTGCGCGAGGCCTATCGGCCGTCCTCGAGGTATCCGATGACCGACCCGACAGGGACCTCCTGGCCGGGTGCCAGGGTCTGCTCCACGAGCGTGCCGCCGGCGAGCGCCTCCATCTCCACGGTGGACTTCTCGGTCTCGATCTCCGCCAGCACGTCGCCCCGGGCGACGGTGTCCCCGACCTGCTTGATCCACGCTGCGATGGTGCCGGTCTCCATGTCATAGCCGAGCTTGGGCATCTCGATCGGGATGCGTGCCATCAAAGCCTCCGTGATGTCGTCCGTTCGGGATGGGCTGCCATCCCGGCCCCGCAAGATCGGGATCCCAGGTCGCGCGATGCCGGACGGTCCCGACCAGCGGCGCAAGCGTTTCCAGCCATGATAGCGACCGGACGCACCGCTGGGTGCAAAGGGACCTGGTCCGCGCGATCGGCCATCGTCGGGCTCCACTCCTGCGAGTTGACGATCGCTGCTCGCTGCCCGACGCTCTGGCCCGTGGTCCACCAGCAACCGCTCATCGCCGTCGACGCCCTGGAGCAGATCGGACAAGGCGTCGATCACGCCGAGGGTATCTGCGTCTCACCGGACGGGACGATCCACGTCAGTGGGGAACGAGGCCGGGTCTGGCACTCGGACGCCATGTGACCCGGTTCCGGGTGCTGGCGCTGCAGAGCCACCGTTCTATCCGGACCAGGCGCTGCTCGGCGACTGACGCAACCAGAAAGGCTCGTGATGGGGGAGTTCGACGGCAGGGTGGTGCTGGTCACCGGCGGTGCGCTGGGCATCGGGCGTGGCATCGTGCGTGGGTTCGCGGGGGCTGGTGCCGCGGTCGCCATCTCGGACATCAACACCGCCGCCGCTGAGCTCCTGGCCGGGGAGCTGCGCGCAGTGGGATCGCGCGTCATCACGACCATCGGCGACGTCTCGGACCCGGAGGACGCGGGCCGCATGGTCGCCGAGACCGTGTCGGGACTTGGCGGCCTGAACGTGCTGGTCAACAACGCCGGCATCCAGCCTGTCGACGCCTACTACCGGGTCGAGGACACACCCGTCGAGGTCTGGGATCGGATCCTGGGCGTCAATCTTCGAGGGACCTTCCTCGTCTCCCGGTCCGCTATTCCTGCCATCCGTGCTTCCGGCAAGGGCGGCTCGGTCATCAACATCGCGAGCGTCCAGGGTGTCCAGTCGATGCCTCGGGTGCCGTCGTACGCCGCCAGCAAGGGTGGCGTCCTGTCGCTCACCCGAAACATGGCGCTCGACTATGCGCCAGAGGGGATCCGGGTCAACGCCATCTGTCCCGGCACCATCGACTCGGAGTTGGTCCGGGCCGCGGCACGGGCGGAGGGTGGCGACCTGGACGCGACTCTCCAGCGCTACGGCGCCTTCCACCCGCTGCGCCGGCTCGGTCAGCCGGAGGATGTCGCGCAGGCGGCACTCTTCCTGGCGAGCGATCGCTCCAGCTTCATGACCGGCAGCTACCTCGCGGTCGACGGCGGGTTCCTGGCCCAGGGCGCCTGGGCAACCAGCGCTGGTGCAGACATGTGACCCGAGCACATCAGATCCGAACCTGATCATGACCGATGCCGGCGTGCTCGCTGAGACCGCGGACGCGAGCTATGGTGGCCAGCTGTGGCGGCTGCGCATCGATACCCCCGGACTGGGGACCTGGACCGGCCGGATCGGCTGAGGCGGAGGAGAGCGACGTGGAGTTCATCGTCCATCTGCAAGTGAACTGGCCGAGCGATGGCGACCCGAAGGAGCTGGAGCGCCTGACCGCCGCCGAGCACGCCCGCGCCGTGGAGCTGGCCCACGCCGGGATCCTCCGGCGGCTGTGGCGCATCCCCGGTCGACGCGCCAACTGGGGCCTGTGGGAGGCACCCAGCCCCACGGAGCTGCACGCGGCGTTGGTCTCTCTACCGATGTTCCCCTGGCTGGATGCGGAGGTCCATGCGGTCGCCGCGCATCCCAACGACCCGCCCGGCTGGGTGGGCACCTCCGAGGAGGTCGTGCGATGACCGAGCAGCGCGCCGAGGACGATGTGGAGCTGCGCGTCCCGCCGGGCTACGTCGCCAACTTGTTCGACCTGGCGGGTCGCGTCGCTGTCGTGACCGGAGGCGGCAGCGGCCTGGGCCAGGCCATCGCCACTGGCTATGCGCAAGCTGGGGTGACGGTGATCGTTGCCGATGTGAATGATGTCGGCAGCGCGGAGACCGTGGCCCGGATCGCGGCCCAGGGCGGCATCGCCCACGCCCATCACCTCGACGTCACCGTGAAGGCGGAGGTAGACGCTCTCGCAGACCTCGTGGTGGAGCGCCACGGCCGCGTCGACGTCCTGGTCAACAGCGCTGGGAGCGCCTTCCGGTCACCGGCCGAGGACTTCCCGGAGGAGAAGCTCGACTTCATCCTCGACCTCAACCTGAAGGGAACCTATCTCTGTTGCCAATCGTTCGGACGCAAGATGCTCGCCCAGGGCAAGGGCAGCATCATCAACCTCGCCTCCATCGGCGGCTTCATCGCGTATCCCTGGGCGAGTGCGTATCTCGCTTCCAAGGGCGGGGTCCTGGGGGTCACGCGTGGCCTTGCACTCGAGTGGCGTGATCGCGGCGTGCGGGTCAACGGCATCGGGCCCACGCTCATGGACTCGCCACTGACGCGCGCCGCCGCACAGCGCACCTCCGTGACGGCCGACTTCATCAAGGCGCGCATGCTCCGGCCGCGGCTGGGTCTGCCCCGCGAGCTCATCGGTGCCGCGATCTTCCTCGCCAGCGATGCGGCAGAGCTGGTCACCGGCCACACCATCATGTGCGACGACGGATACCTCGTCGCCTAGTCCACGCGTCCTGGGGGGAGACATGTCCGAGGTCGACCGGATCGTCCGGGTCCGTGCCGCCACCATCCTGCATCGGCTCGAGGTGCCCATCGTGTTCGGCACCTGGATCATGCGCCACCGGGAGTTCTTCCTGGTCCGGGTGGACGCGGAGAGCGGCCTCTCCGGGTTTGCGTACGCGCTGACACGGGACGGTCCCTTGGCCGCCATCGTGGAGCGCACCATCGCACCGCAGTACCTGGAACAGCCGGTCGACGACCCGGACGCATCGTTCTTCAGGGCGCTCTGGGCCAACAACGCCGTGCACGCCTCGGGCATCGGCATGCGCGCCCTCTCGGTCGTCGACTGTGCGGCCTGGGACCTCGCGGCCAAGGCGAAGGGCCAGAACATCACCGCATACCTGGGTGGCGAACGTCGCCGGATGCCGGTGACGGGCATCGTGGGCTACCCCCCGTCCATCTCGCCCGATGCGACGGTGGCCCAGATCCGGGGCCTCTGGGACCAGGGATGGCGCCGCTTCAAGCTGCCCATCGCCCCGACCCGGGATGACTCCATCGCACGGCTCCGGGCAGCCCGCGACGCGTTCCCCGATGCGTGGCTGGGCATCGACGCGAACTTCCTGCACAAGACCGCGACCGATGCCATCGAGTTCGGCAAGCGGCTCGACGGCTTGGGTATCGGCTGGTTCGAGGACATCGTGCCGCCCGGCGACGCCCAGATGGTGCGCGATATCCGCGAAGGCATCTCCACGCCGGTGGCGATGGGCGACGAGCAGGGCGGCTCGTATCACCCGCAGGCGCTGCTCAAGTACGACGCGGTCGACTTCAACCGGCTCGATGCCACGACCAATGGCGGCATCACTCGGCTGCGGGGCATCCTCGCGACGGTCAAGGCGCATGGCAACGGCATCACCACCCACATGTATCCCCACATCCATTCCCAGGTGCTTGGGGCCCTCGGCTACACGGAGGCACCCATCGAGTGGGGCATCCCCAACACCGGCGTGCATCCCATGGATGACCCACTCATCCAGCCGGTCGTCCGGGATGGCCTGATGGATCCACTGCCGGACCTGCCCGGATTCGGCACCCTGGTGGACCCTGCGTGGATCGCTACCCAGGCACAGGTCACCGACCCTGATGACCTGCTGGCCGACCTCTAGGTCCGGGCTTCATCGCTCCGTCCCCGATCATCATCCAAGAAGCTCCGGAGGTAGCCATGGCCGTCATCAAGCGACCGCACCATATGGGCATCCAGGTCGCTGACCTCGATCGCTCGCTCGCGTTCTACGTCGACATCCTTGGCTTCGAGGTCGTCTTCCGCTGGAACCCCCAGGCGGAATACATCCGGACCATCACGGGCTACCCCGACGCGGACATCCATGCCGCGATCCTGCGCATGCCTGGGGACACTGGCGTCTTCCTGGAGGTGATGGAGTACCGCAACGTGGAGAAGACAGCGGTCGACACCCGTACGGCGAACCCGGGCACGGCCCACATCGCGTTCTTCACCGACGACTGCGATGCGCTGTACGCGGACCTGGTAGCCAAGGGGGTTGATTCGGTGTCGCCACCGGTCATCCCGACCATCGGCCCCAACACCGGCGGGCGTGCGGTCTACATGATCGACCCCGACGGCATCCGGGTGGAGTTCATCACGTCCGCGCTCACCTTCGACGGCAAGCCCACCACCTGACAGGGGACGACGTACATGCGGAGTGCCTCGCCATGAGCCAGCCAGTGATGACCGTCCGCGGCCCGGTCGATCCGACCGAGCTGGGCTTCGGGCTCACCCACGAGCACCTGCGCATCGACCTCATCAGCATCTTTCCGGCGTCGATGCTCGCCTTCGACTTCCAGCTCATCGACGAGGAGCTCATCAGCGACGAGGTGCGCCGGTTTCAGGAAGCCGTGGGGTCGGCCTGGCCGGGTCGACCCTGGATCGTGGATGTGAGGACCGACCGCAGGATGGGCCGGGATCCGGCCACCCTGCGGCGGATGGCGGACACCCTCGACCTGGACATCGTGATGGGCTGTGGGCGGTACCGCGAGCGCTGGTACGAACCCGACTTCGGCACGATCACGACGCGTCAGCTCGCCGACCAGCTGACCCGAGAGATCGAGCAGGGCGCCGAGGACACCGGCATCCGACCCGGCATCATCGGCGAGCTGGGCGCCGATAGGGACTTCGTGAGCCCGGCGGAGGAACGGGTGCTGCGCGCGGCCGCGGTCGCGCACCAACGAACGGGATTGCCCGTCACGCTCCATGCCCGCTTCGGCCAGGTGGGCCTGGCCCAGCTGGACATCCTCGAGGATGCTGGGGTGCGGCCCGACCGGGTCATCGTGGGTCACACCGACACCGACCCCGACCTCGACTACCACGAGGCCATCGCCGGTCGCGGGGCCTGGGTGCAGTACGACACCATCCGGGGACGGGTGCCGCTGGTCGTGGAGCGACGCCTCCGATATGTCCTCGGGCACGACGACGCGGCTTCCTGTCGCAGCTGCTGCTGTCCCACGACATCTGCGGTCTGTCGATGCTGCGGGCGTACGGCGGCACGGGCTACGACTTCCTGCCGGGGCCGTTCGCGGGCCTGCTCCGGGACGCCGGTGTCGCGGACGACGAGCTGGTCGAGCTGTTCGTCGTCCAGCCGCGTACCGTCATGACGCCGGATGTCTGAGCGGACGCCCAGCGCCCGGCCCGGTGGCCAGTGGGAACACGAGGAGGGATGACGATGTTCGAGACCGTGCGCCGCGCCGGCGGGCTGCTGTTCATCATCGGCATGGTCGGCCGGACGCCCGAAGGCCCGGTCATCGAGGGTGGCATCCGGGCCCAGACGAGGCGTTCCCTCGAGCGCATCGACGAGGTGCTCACGGGTGAGGGCCGGTCCCGGGTGGATATCGTGCGGGTGCGTTTCTTCCTGACGGACATGCGGCTGTGGCCCGAGGCCCGGGAGGAGGCGAACGCGTTCTTCCATGACCGGATCCCACCTGCGACGGCAGTCGGTGTGACGCAGCTCGTCGAGCCCGGGATGCTCATCGAGATCGAGGTCGAGGCGGACGGGGGATGACCGACCTGCCGATGCCCGCCGACACCAGGCCACAGGAGCCCGTCCGCGTCGGTCTGCTGACGCCCTACTTCGCGTTCTTCGACGAACGGTTCCCGCCCTCGTATCGACCATCACAGGAGGCATACGCCGCCCGACTCGCGGACTCCCTGCGGGCAGAGGGACTCCAGGTCGTCGAGTCGGGGCTGGTCGATGGGTCCGCGAGCGCCGCGGCAGCGCGGGCACGTTTCGAGGAGGGGCAGGTCCAGGTCGTGGTGGCTGCCGCCACGATGGCTGCGCCACCCTCGTACGGCAGCGAGGCCCTCCGGAGGTTCGCCGGCCCGATCGTGATCTGGGATGACCGGCGCGTGACGCGCCTGGAGTCGGATGTCGACGAGGTGGAGGCGACGCGGGCATCGAGCATGCTCGGCTCGGTGATGCTGGCGAACGTGCTGGGTCGCGAGGACCGCCGCTACCTCACGGTCAGCAGCATGGACGGCGACGCCTCGGATGTCGCGCGCGCCGTCGTCGGCAGCGCTGCCGGAGCATCCTTGCGAGGCGCCCGGATGGGCCTCCTCGGCGGCATCATCCCTGGCTACGGCGATGTCGTGCTGGATCTGGGGACGGCCACACAGCTGGGCATCCAGCTCGTGGACATCGATGCCGCCGCGGTGGCGGCAGCCAGGGCAGCGAGCTTCGCCGAGCCAGCGACGCCCGTCCTCGAGCGCCTGCCGGCCGGCCTGCGACCCGAGCCGGACGCGCAGCCGCTGCTGGCACGGAGCCTCCGGGTCCATCGCTTCCTGACCGCGATCGCAGCGGCTGCCTCCCTCGACGCGCTGGCGCTCAACTGCCACTCGGACCTGGTGCGCTGGGATGAGGAGCTGGGCGTCGTCGGCTGCCTCGGGTCGTCGCTGCTATGGGCCGCGGGGCTGCCGGTCGCGTGCACCGGCGATGCCGCCACGGCCGTGGCACTGATGCTCGCTGCGCGCATCGCCGGCTCGGCCCAGTACTGCGAGGGCTACGCGATCGAGAGCGACACCGGTGAATGGATGGTGTCATCGTGCGGCATGGCCGATCTATCGCTGCGTGCTCCCGGCACGACGGCACGGCTGTGCGCCAACGAGCTGTATCCCGGTCGCAACGGCCTGGGTATCGCCACCCGGTTCGCGTTCGAGGCGGGGCCGGCCACCATCGTCGCCTTCGGCCCGGCGAGCGCGACCCGACCCGCACGTCTGGTGGCATCGACCGGGCGACTCTCCGGTCGTGGCTTCGAGCACCTCAACGGCCCGAGCGGCACGATCACCTTCGACCGACCGGGCGTCGGGCTGGCGAGCGCCGCCTGGATCGATGCGGGCCCAGCGCACCACCTGGCCCTCATCCGGGGGGACCGGCTGCTCGAGTTGCGTGCGGCAGCCCAGGTGATGGGTGTACCCCTCATCGAGGTCGGACCCGGCGGTCGATGATGATTGATACAGGCAAGGAGATCGATGAGATGGAACGCTACGGCGTCTGGCACTTCAGCTTCACGGTCTCGGACATGGAGGGCGCCATCGCTTTCTATCGCGATGTGCTGGGCTGGGAGCTGGTCCATCGGCAGACGCAGCACAACGAGTACACCGCACGCCTCGTGGGCTATCCGGGGGCCGACATCGAGGTCGCCCAGCTGGCCATCCCGGGTCAGCACCGAGGGATCTCGACCCACGACATGGAGCTTGTCCACTACCGCTACCCGGAAGGCGTGACCCGGCCCATCGAGATCGAGGATCCGGGTGAGGCGCATCTCGCGTTCGCCGTGGACGACGCAGACGCTGAGTACGAGCGGCTGGTCGGCCTGGGTGTCGAGTTCCTGTCGCCGCCCAATGCCATCACGGCGGGTGTGAACCTGGGTGGCAAGTGCTGCTACTTCAAGGGGTTCGACGGGGTGCATCTGGAGCTGCTCCAGGCGCCACCCCACAAGATCGCCGCCCTGCGTGGCGACCCGGCGCCCGCGGGCTGAGTGGTGGGCAGCGCCCCAAGCGGAGCGCTGCGTCTCGGTTCGCGGCACGACCGGCAGCATCGAGGAGGGAGACGAACGTGATCCGGCTGGCCAATGCGCACATCGAGGTAGAGGTCGATCCGGATCGGGGCGCCGACATCCTGGCGATCCGAAGGCCGGGCGGACAGAACGTCCTGGCGACCTATGACTGGACCTCCCCCCTGCCGGCGAGCCACTCCACCACCTGGGGTGATCCCATCGAGGACTGGCTGTCGGAATATCGCGGCGGATGGCAGGAGCTGTTCCCGAATGCCGGCGCAGCGTGCCGCGTGCTGGATGTGCCGATGCCCTTCCACGGCGAGGTGTCGACCGCCCGATGGCGCATGAGCGATCGCACGGATGACGGCGTCACGCTGAGCACCCCGACGCGTTTGCCACTGCTCCTGGAGCGCCGGATGCAGCTGGCGCCCGACCAGGCGACCTTGCATCTCAGGGAGACGGTGCGCCTGGACGCGGACCTCAGCGTGCCCTACCTCTGGGGCCATCACCCGGCGTTCGCGGCCACGGACGGTGCCCGGATCGACCTGCCCGACGGCCTTCGGCTGGCGGTCGACCCCGTCGACGACGGCGCCTACGCCGATCTGGTGCAGGGATCGACCGGTGCCTGGCCGGAGGTTCCGGGTCGGGCGGGTGGCGTCGTGTCCATCGACCACGTCGAGGCCGGTCCGACCCATCGATTGGCGTACCTCTCGGGGTTCGCAGAGGGAGCGGGCTGGGCCGCGATCCGGGGCGTCGCGCCAGGTCTCGGGGTCGCCCTCAGCTGGGATGTCGCGACGTTCCCCCATGCCTGGACGTGGTGGGAGATCGGCAGCCCGGGGCATCCGTGGCACGGCCGAGGGCGGATCCTGGCCATCGAGCCGCACACGACAACGACGGAGCTGGGTCTGGCCGCGGCCGTCGAGCGCGGCGATGCCCATCGGCTGGTGCCCGGCCAGGTCCACGAGACGTGGCTGACCGTAAGCCTCTTCGACGCAGATGATCGACCCGTTCGCCATGTGGCACAGGACGGCGTCGTATCACGGGCGCTCGTGGCGAACCGTGCGGTACCGTCGGCGCAGCCGATGGGAGCATCCCGGTGATGCGCAGCGTGGTCGTGACCGGCTGCGGGATGGGGCTAGGCCGGGCGATCTTCGAGCGCCTCATCGGTGACGGCTGGTCGGTCGTTGGCGTGGAGTGGGACCCCGTCCTGGCCGCGGATGCCCGGAGCGTGCCCGGCGCCGAGGGGGTGCTGCTCGGAGATGCCTCCGACCGGGAGCTGCTGGCGCAGGCGGCCGGTCGAGCCACCGCCCTGGCGCCGCTCGGTGGCTGGGTCAACAACGCAGCTGTGGTCCGGATGGGCACGCTTCATGATCCGCGACCCGAGGATGTCGACGAGACGATCCGGGTCAACCTCATGGGCGCGTACTGGGGCGCCTCGGAGGCTGTCCGCACGTTCCTCCGGCAGCGGACCCCGGGGGCCATCGTGAATATCTCGTCGATCCATGCCCGAGCTGCGTTCAGCGGTTTCGCCGCCTACGACGTGGCAAAGGGCGGCGTCAATGCCCTGACCCGATACATCGCCGTGGAGTACGGGCCAGCCGGTATCCGGGCGAACGCCATCGAGCCCGGCGCTATCCGAACGTCCATGAACCAGTCGGTCATCGATGCCTCCCCGGATCCTGAGCGCGCGGCGCATGACATGGCGGCCCTCCATCCGCTGGGCCGGATGGGCGAGCCCAGGGAGATCGCATCGGTGGCGGCATTCCTGCTGTCCGATGAGGCCTCCTTCGTGAGCGGCGAGTGCATCGCCGTCGACGGGGCCGCGACGGCCCGCTGCTATCCCTACGACGTGGCGCCCGACCTGTTCGACGCGGTCTGACCGGCGTCGCTGCCGCTCCCTGCCAGCGCGCCGGGCATCCGCCGGCCGGTGCCAGGGTGACGGATCCGACGCGTGGACGGCGGGCCGCTCCACGCGCATCCCGGATGCCGGGCTTGACAATCGATTGTCCCCTTGCCACACTGACCGGCAACGTCCTCAAGCGGGAGGACCCGTACGCCGTGCGCGACTGACGGAAGGGAAGCGAGCCACGTGACGTCCAGCGAAGGGCCGAGCGGTCAGGGGCCATTGGCCGGGCTCAAGGTCATCGATGCCGCGGTGCTCTTCGCGGGCCCGGTCATCGGCACCCTGCTTGCGGATTTCGGCGCGGATGTCATCAAGGTCGAGCATCCCAAGGGCGACGCACTTCGGACCCTCGGCTGGCAGAAGGACGGCGTCTCGCTGTGGTGGGCGTTCGTCAGTCGGAACAAACGTCTCGTGTCCATCGACTTCGGGGAGCCCGAGGGCGCCGAACTGCTCAAGGAGCTGGTCAAGGACGCCGACGTGCTCATCGAGTCGTTCCGCCCGGGCACGTTCGAGCGATGGGGCCTGGGCCCGGATGTCCTGCATGCCATCAATCCCGGCCTCGTGATGGTCCGCTGCTCTGGCTACGGCCAGACGGGTCCCTACAGCCCGCGGCCCGGCTTCGGCACGGTGGCGGAGTCGATCAGCGGCTACGCCCACATCAATGGCCAGCCGGACGGTCCCCCGACCCTGCCGCCGTTCGCCCTCGGCGATGGCGTCGCCTCGATGTTCGGGACCTTCGTGACCATGTTCGCGCTGTGGCATCGCAACGTGAACCACGGCCCGGGCCAGGTCATCGACCTCGCCATCTACGAGCCACTGTTCTGGTTGCTCGGCCCTCAGGCCTTGGTCTACGACCAGCTGGGCTATGTCCAGAACCGGACGGGCAGCAGCACGGACTGGACCGCGCCCCGCAACGCCTACCAGACGAGCGATGGCAAGTGGCTGGGCATGTCGGCCAGCTCCCAGTCCATCGCCGAGCGGGTGATGAAGCTGGTCGGTCATGCCGAGGTGGTCCAGGAGCCGTGGTTCGCGGACCACGCTGGACGCGTCGAGCACCAGGACCTGCTCAACGAATACATCGGTGGCTGGATAGCGGCACACACGCAGCAGGAGGTCATGGACGCATTCGAGGCGCAGCAGGCGGTGGTGGGACCCATCTACTCCATCGCGGACATCTTCAAGGATCCGCAGTACATCGCGCGTGACACCATCACCACGGTCGACGACCCGCGCCTGGGCAAGGCGCGTGTCCAGAACGCCATCCCGCGGCTGACCGTGACGCCCGGCAAGGTGCGTCATCTCGGTGGCGACCTGGGACAGGACAATCGGCAGATCCTGGGCACGGAGCTGGGTCATAGCGATGCGGACCTGGCGCGACTGCAGGCAGCCGGCATCGTGGGTGGCCCGACCCTCGACCGGGAGCGGTCCCCGCTCGACGACCGGGCGGCCGACGAGGGGTGAGCATCGGATGAGGCGCGCTGACGGCTCGCGTCCGGCGCCGATCCCTGCCACGATGTCGGTCGTCGGACCGACCTGGTGCCTGACCAAACGGGGACGCCCGCCGGGCGTGCCCGACAGGGAGATGGAGCGACGCGCTTGGCCAATCTCAAGGATGTAGCCCGACGGGCAGGCGTGGACGCGTCCACGGCCTCGCGCGTCCTGCGTGATGACCCCAGCCAGCAGGTCCGTCCGGAGACCCGGCAACGGATCCTGGACGCAGCCAAGGAGCTGCGCTATCGACCCAACGCACTGGCACAGGGCCTGCGCACGCGACGCACGGACACCCTGGGACTCATCATCCCGAATCTCGACAACCTGGGGTTCGCGGATGTGACCCACGGCATCCAGGCGGCGGCCGCGGCTGCCGGCAAGCTCGTGATGGTGGTGGAGGCGGACGCGGTCGCCGGCAAGGCGCACGCCATCTACGAGCGGCTCATCGGCGATGGGCGGTTGGACGGGTTGGTCGTCGCGTTCGCATCCCTCGAGGATGACATGGTGGCGCAGCTCGGTGAGCGCGAGATCCCGCTCGTGCTCGTCAACCGCCGCACGTCACGAGTGCGTGGCTCCGTGGTCGTCGACGACGAGCGTGGCAGCCGGATGGCCATCGAGCATCTCGTGTCGCTCGGCCACCGACGGATCGGCTATCTCGGTCTGGATGCGGACACCGATACCGCCCGCCGGCGGCTGACCGGCTATGGGGCGGGCATGACCAAAGCGGGTATCCGGATCGACCCGCGCTGGCTCGCTGCCGGGCCGCCGACGGAGGACGGTGGTCGTTCCGCAGTGGAAGCCCTGTTGCGCGCTACCCCGGGTTCGCGACCCACCGCCCTGTTCGTGGCCAGCCTCATGAGCGCCATCGGTGCCTTGGCCGCGCTCGCGGACGCCGGTCTCTCCGTGCCCGGTGACATGTCCCTCGTGACCTTCAACGACCATCCGTTCGCGGCGCATACCGCACCGCCCCTGACGACCGTCCGGATGCCCAACTTCAAGATGGGCCAGGAGGCCGTCCGGATGCTGCTGGAAGCGTTCGACGGCAAGCCCGTCGATGACCTGATGATCGACGACGCGCCGGAGATCATCTCGCGTGCGTCCACGGCCCCACCTCGGAGCCTGCCCGGACCGAGCTGAGGATGGTCAGGACGCTAACGTCGTGATCGGCCCGCCGTGCGGTCGATCCTGGCGGTCGCGGCTCCCGAGGATCGACCGCGCAGCGGGCGATGCGACCATCGCGGCTGCGTGGCACCTCGCTCTGTCGTCGGCTCGGCCTGTCGGCGGTCGCTACGGCACGCGAGCGCCCACGGCAGCCGTTCGTGGGCGGCCGGGCTGCTGTTCGTTGGTGGGAAGCACCGTTCAGCGGTCGATCGACCGGGACCACGACCAGGCGCGGGACCACGACGGGCTTAGCCGACGATCCCGTTCGAGCTGCCGAGCCCACCGGCGGCCATCGTCTCCATCGCACCCTGGGTCTCGCGCGCGAACTCCTCCTCGGTGAGGGATAGGAGCCGACGCTGGGGGACCTGGATGTGCTGGAGCATCAGCGAGCTGGCACGGTCGGCATCACGCGCACGGGCAGCCTCGAGGATGTCGCGATGCTCGGCGATGGAGCGGTCGAGGCCACCCCGCAGGAGCGCCGACGGCCGTCGATAGGGCACCATCTGGCCGATGAGCCGCCGGTAGACGTCCAGCAGCTTGCCGTTGCCTGCGGCCACGACCCATGAATCGTGGAACTCGATGTTGGCGTCGAAGAAGCCCAGGAGATCATCTCGCCCGTTCGCGTCGATCATCCGCTCCTGGAGCCGCTCGAGCTGCCCGAAGTCGGCCTCGGTCATGACTGGCACGGCCAGCTGGACGGCCAGTGACTCGAGCGCCTCGCGCACCTGGTACGCCTCCAGGAAGTCGCGCTTGCTGAGGGACGTCACGACCGCTCCGCGGCGCGGCGTGATGGTCACGAGCCCCTCGGCGGCCAGGTCCCCCAGCGCCTCGCGGATGGGCCCGCGGCTGACGCGCAGCGACTCCGCCAGAGGCACCTCCTGGAGCACGGTCCCAGGCGCGATCCGGTTGGACAGGATGCCCTCCCGGAGATGCTGGTAGACACGACCCCGCAGGGTCGTGTTGTCGAACCCGTCGACCGGGCCAGAGACGCCTCGTGTCATTGCCCGCCTGCGTGTCGCGTCATCGTGGTCTCCAGGAGTCCGTGTTGACTGTCAACATGCCCCCGGCCATACTACACGGATGCTGCTCGACAGCCACATGCACGTGGGCGACTTCCCGTACTTCAACGTGTCGATCGACCGTGACGGGCTGGTCGCGACCATGCGCGAGCACGGCATCGATGTGGGCATGGTGTTCCACCCGGACAACGCCCTGGTCCGGGGCATCGTCAGGGACACACCAGGCCTGTATGGGCTGGTGTGGGTGAACCCACGTGAGCCGGGAGCCTCAGCCGCGACCGCGGCGCTCCTCGACGAGCCGGGATCGCGCTTCCGGGGTGTCAAGCTCCATCCCCTGCTCGATGGCTACCACCCGGACGACCCGATGGTCCATCCCATCATCGAGCTGCTCATCGAACGGCAGCTCCCGGCGCTCATCCATAGCGGCCATCCCATCTTCTCGCTGCCCTGGAGCATCGAGGAGCTGGTCCGACGGTACCCCGAGGCGCGCATCATCCTCGGCCACATGGGTCACGGCAACATCGTGTACATCAACGCCGCGATCGATGTGGCCGTGCGCAATCCCAACGTGTACCTTGAGACGTCCGGCATGCCGATGCACTCCAAGATCCGCGAAGCGGTGGAGCGGGTCGGACCGGACCGGGTCATGTATGGCTCGGACACCCCATTCCATCACCCGACGGTGGAGCTCGCGAAGGTGCGCGTGAGCGGCCTGTCGTCGGATCAGGCAACAGGCGTCCTCGGAGAGAACGGCCGCAGGCTGTTCTTCGGCTCGATGATGCCCCTGTCCATCGTCGCGTAGGGCGCACCAGCAGGAGGAGAACATCCATGTCCGAGCGATCGAGTCGCTCCCGAACCGCGGTCCTCGCCGCAGGCCTGGTCTCCGCGTCACTGCTCCTTGCAGCAGTCGCCCCGGCCCTCGCCCAGAGCCCGGCCGCCGGCAGTCCGATGGCCAGCAAGATCACGAAGATGGCCTACATCTCGCCTGAGCAGGCGAACGACTACGGCTGGAACCAGCAGGGTGCCGAGGGTGCCAGGGCCGCAGCCGCCTCCATCGGTGCCGAGCTCGAGATGGCCGATGGCTCCGGATACGACGACCCGACGCCCATCCTCAACCAGCTGGGCGACAACGGCGCACAGCTGATCATCGCCCAGGCCGGTGGCTACAGTACCCCCGGCTCTCAGTACGCGGCGAAGACCGGCATCCCGGTCATCGTCTACGACCGGCCTGACCTCATCTCTCCCAACCTCGTCGGCGACATCGCGACCGACAGCCAGCAGGGCGGCTACCTTGCGGGCGTGCTCGCCGCGACCATGAGCAAGACCGGCACCCTGGGCATCGTCATCTCCGCCGATGACACCAACTGGCACAAGCAGGAAGGTGGCTTCATCGCCGGCGCCCTGGCTACCAAGCCGGACATCAAGTTCGCACCGGCCCAGATCGGCCCCGCCGGCTACGGCGACGCACCGGGCGGCAAGAGCACGACGGAATTGGTCATCGCGGCCGGTGCCGACATCGTGTTCGGGATGGGTGATGGCTCGTCCTTCGGGATGCTCCAGGCCGTCGAGACCGCGACGCCTCCGGCGGGTGCGGACAAGGTCTGGTTCATCGATGTCATCGGTGACAAGTCCGACCCGGCCGTCGACCCCAACGGCGTGCTGCTCTCGTCCGTCCTGTGGAACTTCACGGGTGCGTTCGAGGACGCCATCTCCCAGATCGACGCCGGCACCTTCGGGACCTCGGTCTACACCCTGGATGTCGCGAACGGCGGCATCTCCCTGCTGAACACCCCCAACATCACCCCCGAGGCCGCCGCCGCAGTGGCGACCGCCCTCGCGGGCATCAGCGACGGGTCCATCACGGTCCCCGTGGCCGCCACGGCTGACGAGGTCTCGGCGCTTCTGCCGAAGTAACCACGAGCGTTCGGCAGGGCACCGGCGACCGCAGGTCCGACGTGTCCTGTCATGCCTGATCGCGCACCGGCCGTGCCGGTCATCACGACCGCGGGGGCGACCACTCCCGCGGTCGAGCTCATCGATATCACCAAGGCATTCCCGGGCGTCATCGCCAATGACCACATCAGCCTGCGGGCGATGCCCGGTGAGGTGCTGTGCCTCCTGGGCGAGAACGGCGCCGGCAAATCGACACTCATGAGCATCCTGTCGGGGCTGTACCAGCCTGACAGCGGCAGCATCCGTGTCGATGGGCGGGCTGTGACCATCCGCTCGCCGCACGATGGGCGCGAGCTGGGCATCGGCATGGTCTACCAGCACCTGAGCCTGATCCCCACCCTGACCATCCTCGAGAACCTCATGCTCGGGTCGAACAAGGGCCTCGTGCTGGATGCCGCGTCGGCCCGGACGCGCCTCGTGGAGATCGCCGGCACCCTTGGAGTCACGGTCGATCCGGACGTCCGGACAGGTTCCCTGTCGCTCGGCCAGCAACAGCACGTGGAGATCATCAAGGCGCTCTGGAAGGGCTCCCGGGTGCTCATCCTCGATGAGCCCACCTCGATGCTCACACCCCAGGGCATCGCGGAGCTCCAGAAGGTGCTGGTCGCGGTCAAAGGCAATGGCCTGGCCATCATCTTCATCACTCACAAGCTCCACGAGGCGGTCGCCATCGGCGACCGGATCACCGTCCTGAAGCAGGGCCGTGTCGTGGGAGCACTCGAGCCCGACGATATCGCGGGTGCCACGCCCACCGACCTCCAACGCCGCATCGTGGCCATCATGTTCGGCGAGACCGCGGGCGCGGTCTCCGAGGTCGCGGAGCTGCGGGGCGACGTCGACGGCATCCGTCACCACCGGCAGTTCTCGGAGCAGACGATGCTGGAGCTGGTGAACGTCTCCGCGAAGGGAGCCAGCGGCCAGTACGGTATCCATGACATCAGCCTGAGCGTGCGGGGCGGCGAGATCCTGGGCATCGCGGGGGTCGACGGCAACGGTCAGCGAGCCCTCGCGGAGGTCATCGCGGGCCAGCGACGCGTCGCCTCGGGCGAGATCAGGCTGGAAGGCGTGTCCGTCACCGGGCTGGCGGTCTCCGACCGGCAGCGACTCGGCCTGCGCTATGTCACCGACGACCGCCTGGGCGAGGGGGTCGTCGGGCGCTACTCCGTCGGCCTCAACCTCGTGCTCAAACGCATCGGTGACGCCCCCTATTGGCGCAGTGGTGCGATCGACCGACCGGCCATCAACGCAACGGCCAACGAGCTCATCGGCGAGTTCGACATCCGGACGCCGTCGCCCGACACCAACATCGGCAAGCTCAGTGGCGGCAACATCCAGAAGGCGCTGCTGGCGCGGGAGCTGTCGTTCGAGCCACGCGTGGTCGTGTTCAACAAGCCCACGCACGGCCTCGACGTGCGCACGATCGCGATGGTCCGGGACCGCATCCGGAGCCTCGCGGGCCGGGGGGTGGCGACCATCGTCATCTCCACCGACCTCGACGAGCTCGTCGACCTGTCCGATCGGGTCGCGGTGCTGTTCGAGGGCCGTATCGCCGGCGTCGTGGACAACGGACCAGGGGCGGAGACGCGCATCGGTGAGCTCATCGTCGGGGGCGAGAGGCCGAGCCCAGAGCCGATGGCGGTCGCAGGATGACGGAGCCGACCGCGGCACGCATCGAGGAGGTCGCGGACTACCGCACGCCGCGTGGCCGATGGGCACGGCCAGTCGACAGCATCGCGTTGTCGGTCGGGCCCATCATCCTTGCGCTGCTGACCTGCGGTCTCCTGCTGGCTCTCATCGGACGCGACCCGGTCGCCTTCTTCCGGGACATCGTGCAGGCCGGCCTGCTCAGCAAGTCGGGCTTCCAGGACACGGTCACCCGTATGGCGCCCATCCTGCTCATCGGCGCGGGGCTCATCGTCGCGTTCCGGGGCAGTCTCTGGAACCTGGGCGGCAACGGCCAGTACCTGCTCGCCTTCGCGGTCATCGCGGGCATCGCTCCCGGTGTCCTGTCCGCCCTGCCGACCGCCCTTGGCTGGGTGGTGCTGTGCCTCATCGGGATGGTCGTCGGCGCTGCCTGGACGCTCGTGCCGTCGCTGCTCAAGGTGCGCTACGGCCTCAATGAGATCGTGACGTCGCTGATGATGACATTCATCGGCGTGAGCCTCGCCAACCTGCTCATCAAGGGCCCGTTCCGGGGTCCCACGGTCATCCCCCAAACGCTCGTGGTGGACCCCAGCCTGATGTTCGTGGACCTGCCCGGTACCCGCATCCACATCGGGGTCGTGGTAGCCCTGGTGGTGGTCGTGCTCGTCCACCTGATGCTCACCCGATCCTCGTTCGGCACTCGGCTCGATGTCCTGGGCGCCAATCCGCGCGCCGCGCTCCACCTGGGCATCGACGTGCCCCGGATGATCGTGGTCACGTTCCTCATCAGCGGCGCCCTCATCGGGCTGGCCGCGGCTGTGGACATGCTGGGCATCTTCGGCTACATGCGTGCCGACTGGGACCCTGATTACGCGCTCAAGGTCGTGCCGCTCGTCTTCCTGGCGCGCCTCAACGTCATCGCGGTCATCCCGTTCGCGGCATTCTTCGGGGTGCTCTCCATCGGCGGTGAGTACGCCGCCCGCAAGGCGAACGTGCCCAACGTGTTCCTGCTGCTCGTGGTGGGCCTGATCCTGTTGTTCATGGTCGTGACCCAATTCCTGAGCGATCGTCGGGCGCGCGGCGAGCCCATCCTGCCCGCCCGATGGCGGCGCTCCAGCAAGGCCGAGGCCGCGGCGCCCCGTGCCTGATCTGCTGACGCCGACCTTCCTGACCGCGCTCATCGGAGCCGGGCTGCTGTCGGCCGTGCCGCTCCTGTTCGCTGGTCTCGGGGAGACCATCGCGGAACAGGCGGGCATCCTCAACGTCGGCCTCGAAGGGATGATGCTGGTGGGCGCGTTCCTGGGCTTCATCGCCACCCTGTCGACCGGTGATCTCTGGCTGGGGCTGGTGGCGGGCGGCATCGCCGGAGCGCTGCTGTCGCTGGTGATGGTCCTGTTCTGCGTCCGGCTGGGCCTGGACCAGATCGTCGTGGGCATCGGCATCGTGCTCTGCGTCGAGGGCGCCACGAGCCTGCTCCATACGACCTGGTTCGGTCAGACCTATCCCCGTCTTGATGCGGTGCCCGAGTTCGCCATCCCGCTGTTGCGAGATGTCCCGGTCCTGGGCGGCAGCCTGTTCACGCAGCCGCTGCCGGTGTACGTCGGCCTGGCCCTCGCGGCGGTCATCGGCTGGGCGCTCCGTCGGACATCGGCCGGTCTCGAGGTCCGCGCCGCCGGTGAGCGCCCGGATTCGCTCGACGCGGCGGGCGTGAGCGTCGTGCGTACCCGGGCATTCGCGGAGATGGCCTGCGGCTTCCTGGCCGGTGTGGGCGGGGCCTACCTGGCCATCGTCAGCGCGGGCACGTTCGTGCCCCTGCTCACCAATGGCCTCGGCTTCATCGCCATCGTCATCGCGATGCTCGGCCGAGGGCGGCCCTGGTGGGTCGTCGGCGGAGCGCTGCTGTTCGGCATGTCCCTGTCCGTGACGACCGCACTCCAGCTCATCGGCGTCGATATCCCGATCGACGTGGTCCAGATGCTGCCGTTCATCTCGGTCATCCTGGTCCTGGTGGTGTTCGCCCGGAACGCGCACCTGCCCTCGGCGCTCGGCTTGCCGTACCTGCGGGGAAGTCGCTGATGCATCTGACCGACGAGTTCACGATCACCACGCCGCCCGACCAGGCGTTCGTCGCGCTGCTGGACTTGGAGCTCGTGGCACCCTGTGTACCTGGAGCGGAGCTGGGCGCCATGGAGCCGGACGGCTCGTTTCCGGGCACCGTGTCAGTGAAGCTGGGTCCCATGAAGTTCGTGTACAAGGGCAAGCTTCGGATCGCGGAGCAGGATGCCGTGGCAAGGACCGCGGTCATCGAGGGCGAAGGGCGCGCCACCGGCGGTGCCGATACGGCCAGGGTCCGCGCGTTGATGGAGGTGGTCCCGGAGGGCACCGGCTCGCGGGTGCGCATGACCACCGACCTGGACATCAAGGGCCGGGCCGCGCAGATGGGCGCGGGCATCATCGCCGACGTCAGTCGCAAGCTGGTGGGTGAGGCTGCCACGTGCATCGAGGCGCGTCTGACTGCCGCTCCGGATGTCGACCCCGCCACACTCCCGGTCGCCGGCAGCGTCGGTGGCGTGGGCCTGATGGCGTCGGTCGTGTCGGCGCGCCTGGGGGGCTCGCTGCGGCGACTCGGACGGCGCGACGAGGCGGACGCGAACCCCGGCAGCGACGACCGCGAGGCGTGAGCGTGGAGCCCGCCGACCAGATCATGACCTCCGGGCCCAACCCGGTGTTCCCGGAAGTCGGCGCCGCACTCGCGGCGCCAGTCGTCGACCACGACGTCGCGCTGTTCGCCGACGCTTGCATCGGCGCCGGCCGCGAGGACGCCATGTCCGTCCTGTCCACGAACCATCCTGGAAGGAGCTGAGCATGCAGCCCGCTGACCTGACCCTGAGCGCCGGTCCGAACGATGTCTTCCCGGAGGTGCGGGCCGCGCTCGCGGCGCCGGTGCTCTATCACTACGACCCGCTGTTCGGCGACCATTTCCGGGCGACCGAAGCGATGATCGCACGCATCTTCCGGACCACTAGCCACGAGATCATCCTGATGCAGGGCGAGGCGGTGCTGGGGCTCGAGGCCGCGGCCAGGGCGCTCGTGACCACTGGCACACCGGTGCTCAACCTGGTGTCGGGTGTCTTTGGCAAGGGCTTCGGCTATTGGCTGAGGGCGCTAGGGGCGGACCTGCGGGAGATCACCGTCCCCTACGACGAGTCCGTGACCATCGAGGCCGTGCGCGCATACCTCGACGCGCATCCCGAGATCAGGGTGCTGTCGGTGGTCCATTGCGAGACGCCGTCGGGGACGCTCAACCCGGTGCGTGAGATCGGCCAGCTGTGTCGCGAGCGGGGCGTGGTGACCATCGTGGACTGCGTCGCATCGCTCGGGGGCATCCCGCTCGAGAGCGAGGCGTGGCAGTTGGACCTGCTCGTGGCGGGACCCCAGAAGTGCCTCGGGGGCCCTCCGGGCATGTCGCTCATGGCGGTCAGCGAGCAGGCATGGGCAGCCATCGACGCGAATCCGGCGGCCCCCAAGGGATCGTTCCTGTCACTCACCGACTGGCGCGACACGTGGCACAAGGGCGGCCGGTTCCCCTTCACGCCGTCGGTCTCGGACGTCAATGGTGTCGCCGCGGCCGCCGAGCTGATGCTCGCCGAGGGCCTTGAGGCGGTCCAGGCACGCCACGAGCGCGTGGCGAGGGCCTGCCGGACGGGCGTGCGGGCCATGGGCCTGCGGGTCTGGGCAGCCTCGGAGGAGATCGCCGCCGCGTCCGTGACGTCCATCGCGGTCCCCGACGGGCTGACCGACATCCAGGTCCGGGACCATGTCCGCGCGCGCTACAACATCCAGCTGTCGGCTGGCCAGAACGCGGGCAACATCATCCGACTGGGACACATGGGCAATACCGCGCGACCGCTGTGGATGGTCGCCGGCCTTGCCGCCATCGGCCAGTCGCTCCGGGACCTGGGTGTCGACCTGGACCTGGGCGCCGGGCTCGAGGCCGCGATGGCATCGCTCGCGATCGCATGACGACCCTGGCCCCGTTCGAGGTCCACGTGGCGACCTCGGTCGCCGAGGCGAACGGCCTGATGGCCGAGCTGGGTGACGACGCGGTCATCTATGCCGGTGGCACCGAGCTGCTGTTGCTCATGAAGCTCGGCTTTGCCGCGTACGGCCATCTCGTGGACGTCAAGCGCATCGACGAGCTCCATGGCATCGATGTCGCCGATGGGACGCTGCGTATCGGCGCCGCCGTCACCCATCGCCAGATCGAGCGCTCGCCGCTCATCGCGTCGGGATGGCCGGAGCTTGCCCGGCTCGAGGGCCACCTCGCCAACATCCGGGTCCGCAGCGTGGGCACGCTGGGTGGCAATCTCGCGTTCGCGGATCCTCACTCGGATCCCGCGACATTCCTGCTCGCCGCCGAAGCGCGCGTCATCATCGGGACGGATCAGGGCCATCGGACCGTCGCCATGGCCGCCTTCACACAGGGCCCCTACGAGACCGCCCTGGCGGCCGGCGAGGTGCTCGTGGCGGTGGAGCTGCCGCCCATCGGCGTCGACGCTGCGATGGTCCACCAGCGCTTCGCGTTCCATGAGCGACCGGCCGCGACGGTCAGCTGCTATGTGCGCGTCGTCGACGGCCGGATCAGCCACGCTCGGGTCGCGGTCGGCTCGGTCGGCATCGCCCCGGTGCGGGCACTGGACGCGGAGCCCCACGTCGCCGACCAGGTGGCGGCCTCACCGGACCGGGCGGCCCTCGATGCCTGCGGCCTGGCTGCGGCAGATGCGGCGGCACCCGTCACGGACTCGAACGGCTCCGCTGACTACAAGCACCACCTGGTCCAGGTCATGGTCGCTCGTGCCATCCGTGACGCCGCTGCCCGAGCCGGCGCGTCCCATCCAGCCGCAGCCTGAGAGGTGAGTGCCATGGACGATGCCCTGCGGGCCGCCGTTGCCGCGCGACGGCCGCTCATCGAGCACACCGTGCGCTTCATCAATGCCCACCCCGAGCTCGCCCACGAGGAGCACGTGTGCGCCGCGCATCTGCGGCAGACCTTCACGACCTTGGGACTGGAGGTCGAGACCGGGTTGGGCGGCATGGCCACCGGCTTCCGTGCGACCCTCGAGGGTGGTCGGCCGGGCCGATCCGTGGGCATCGTGGCACTGTACGACGCGGTCCCATCGGTGCCCCCGACGGGCGGATCCATCGCGGTCCACTCCTGCGGTCACGGACAGATCTCCGGCAGTGTCGTGGGTGCGCTCGCGGCGCTCACCACCGTGCGCGACGAGCTGGCCGGGCGGATCGTCGTCATGGGCTGCCCCGCCGACGAGATCCACGCTCCAGGCACCGTGGCACGCGGCAGTGGCAAGGCGCTGAGCGCGGAGGCGGGTGCCTGGGATGACATCGACGCGGCGCTCTATGCGCATCCGGAGCCGGTCGATACCGCATGGACCCGCACGGCATGGATGCGGCGGGACACCGCCCGCGTCGCAGGCAAACGATCGCTGGATGACGGCGCCCCACAGCCGGTGATGGCTGCCGTGGTGGCGGCCGTGAACGCGGCCGGCGCTCACCCCCGGGCCACCGTGATGCTGGAACACCTGGACCTCGACGGTGATGTCGAGGACGGTGGCGGGCTCGTGGTCACGGCGCAGTTCCTTATCTGGTCCCCGGACTCGGCCGGCCTCAGCGCGCTGGCCGGCCAGCTCCGGGCAGCGTTGCCCGCAGCATGGAGCGAAGGGCCCGTGGTCCCCGGCATCGAGGCCGACCCGTACGTCACCGCCACGGTCTTCGATGCCCTGCGTGCCGCGGGACGTGTGCCGGACGAGGATCCGGGCCCGCTCCCCTTCGCGACCGACTTCGGGTCGGTCACCCAGCGAGTGCCCGGGTCGCTCGTGGGGGTCGGCCGTGCCGAGGGCTGGGCCTTCCACACGCCCCTGGGCGAGGAGCAGTTCGGTTCGGACGAGGGGATCGCGGCGGCTTCCGACATCGCGGAGGTCCTGGCGCTGGCCGCGGTCCGTCTGACCAGGCCCTGCTGACCCGGTTGAGCGATCCGGGTGGTACCGTCCCGAGGCTGCTGCTCGGCTTCATCACGCTCGTCGGCTGCATGCTCGGCGTGGCGCTCCTGGCGTCCCTCGCGTCGGGCGTCGCGCCACTGCGGATCGTCTGCGCCCCCGGTCTTGATGGCCAGGTCTGCCAGGACACGGTGACCGCGGCACGCACACGGGGGCTCGCGGCTTCCCACCCGCTCATCATTTCGGCCCTCGTCGAGCCCGGCGAGGCGACCGACCCGGGCCAGAGCGGGCACCGGGCGACGGTGACCTTCGACCTGCTGGGTGTGCCCGGACCAACGACGATCCGGTTGTTCTATGACGTGGGCGGCCATTGGGGCGGCGTGCCGAGTCGAGCCGCGGCCGAGCTTGCGGCCTGGTCGCTGCTGATGGCCGGCCTCGTCGTCGCCGCGCTGGCGCTGGTGGTCGGTGCCGCGATCGCGGTCCTCGGGCGGCGGCGGCATGCCCCAACGGGGGAGTCCTGAGGCCTGCCACGAACCGCCCTGCACTCGCTGCCATCGGCCACGACCGACCATATGGGGAGGCAGGAAGTACGCGGGCCACGGTACCCGGGGGCGTTGTTCATTCGCACCGCGCAGGACCTTCGGCTGCCTTGACCGGCTGCGTCGCCCCGATACGTTCTCGCAGCAGCCAGCGTGTTCGTCGTACGCAGGCGGAAGGGTTCGGACGGCCGCGTGCACCCGGTCTCGGCCATCCACATCACGATCGTGAGATTCCACAGGGAGGATCGAGTCATGAGACGAGGGACACTTGTCGCAGCGCTCAGCCTGATGCTGGTGACGCTGGTCGGCGGGACGGTCAGCGCACACGACCGAGGCCGGCACTGGCCCGCGCCATCATTCGGGGCCGGCGCTGGCGCGGCCGACCAGGGCGGTAGCCTGCGGGTCGATGCCGTGGTGCTCGGTAGCGCCCCCGGCACAGCCTTCTCGGCCTCGGCCGTCGTGCACTTCGCGTCGGGCGATGTGAGCGTGACGCTACAGACCCGACGCGACCGCCGGGGCCATCGGGGTCATCACGGCCCGACACCGTCCCGCCATCGCCGGGGCCAGGTCGTCCTCGCTCGGGCATGGGTGCCGGTGAGAGCCACGGAGACTCCGGGAGACGTACCTGTGGACGTGACCATCGTGTATGGATCCCGGACCGTGGTCATCCATACGATGGGCCTCGTCAGGGGAACGGCGCCCGATCCGGGCGACGGCGGGCCGATCCAGATCGGCTAGCACCATCGTCCGGGCAGTGTCGGACCCATCACGGAGCGCCGGGGACCACGACCGATGTCCCCGGCGCTTCCATGTCCCGATGTGCGAGCTCACGTGCTATGGCGTGAGCAACACCTTGATCGCCTCGCGCGTATCGAACGCCCGGTACGCCTCCGCCGCGTCCGCCAGCGCGAAGCGATGGGTGATCGATGGTGTCGGGTCGATCACGCCTGATGCCATGAACGCCAGGATCCGGTCGCGGTCGTTGAACGGATGGCCCCAGGTGACGCGAAGGGTCAGCTCGCGCTCGAACATGAGCCCGTTGTTCAGGGGATAGTCGGGCTCGAAGTGAGCACCGACCACGGATATGGTGCCCTGGCCGCGTGCGTAGGTGAGCGCGGCCGTCAAGGCGCCTGCGCTCCCAGCGGCCTCGATGACCGCATCCGCACCCAGCCCTCCGGTCACCGCCGAGATGGCATCCACAGCCGCATCCGGGGTCACCGCGACGGCGCCGAAGCGCTCTGCCAGGGCCCGTCGAGCTGGGATGCCATCGACCGCGATGACGATGCGCGCCACGCGCTTCGCGAAGAGGATGGCCATCTGCCCGACCGTGCCGCAGCCGACGACGACGGCCACGTCGCCCATGGAAAGGTCCGCACGACGGACGGCGCTGTAGCCGGTCGGCAGCATGTCCGCGACAAAGACGGCTGCCTCATCGCTGACCGCGTCCGGTAGAGCCCGCAGGCAGCGGTCGGCCATGGGCACCCGGACCAGCTCCGCCTGGCCGCCGTCCAGTCGCTGGTACACCCCCGAGTATCCGAACAGCGCCCGGTCGGGGCATTGCGAGGAACGACCGGCCTGACAGTGGGCACAACGCCCACAAGAGATGGTCGAGGTCGAGACGACCCTGTCCCCGGCAGCGACAGAGGTGACCGCCGAGCCCGCAGACTCGACGACACCCACGAACTCATGGCCCAGGATCGTGCCCGCCTCGAAGCCGGGAACATGTCCATGGAACGGGAACAGGTCGGCGCCGCAGAGCGCGGTCGTGGTGACACGCACGACCGCGTCGGTGGGGTTGCCGATGACCGGGTCGGCCACCTCCCGGACAGCCAGGTCGCCCGGTCCCGCGAGCACGACGGCCCTCACGGTTGCTCGACCTCTACGAGGTAGTCGTCCGGATCGATCACGAAGAACCGGAGGCCGCCCCACGGCGGAGCGTACGGCGTGGCCAGGAATGGCACACCTTCAGCCGCGAGGACGGCATGGGCAGCGAGCGCATCCGCCACCTCGAGCACGAGCACAACCGATTGCCGTCCGGCATCGGCCGGCACCGCCAAGGTGACCCCCGGCCGATCGGGCGACGCATGCCCCTGCTCTGCCAATGACAGCCGGACGCCCTCGCGCACGAGCGTCGCGTACGGCGGGTCGTCGTAGGTCGCCTCCACGCCGAAGCCCAGGTGGTCGCGGTAGAACGCCACGGACCGGGGCACATCGGTGACCGCCAGGATGGTCCCGATCCGGGTGACCGGCACTTCGGCCATCAGTGCCGGGTGTGGCCGCCATCGACCACCAGCATCGAGCCGGTGACCCAGGCGGCCTCTTCGGAGGCGAGGAACGCCACGGATGGCGCGATGTCAGCGGCCAGCCCTCGTCGCGGGATGGCCTGGAGTGACTGCACGAAGTCGAACGCCCCCGCGTGGGGCGATGCGAGCGTGCCCTCCGTCTCGGTCAGGCCGGGCGCCACCGCGTTGACGGTGATGCCGTACTTGCCCAGCTCCGTGGCGAGCGCCCGGGTGAACGCGAAGACGCCGCCCTTCGATGCCACGTAGTGGGCGAGGTTCGGCGTGCCCGCGACGATGACATTGGAGGCGATGTTCACGATGCGCCCGTAGCCGTGCTTGCGCATCTCATCCGATGCCGCCCGGCAGGTGAGGAACACCCCATCGAGGTTGACGGACATGATCCGCCGCCACTCGGCGAAGTCGATGTCGTCCCATGCGGTGAAGGGCACGATGGCGGCGTTGTTGACGAGGATGTCGAGCGTGCCGAAGGCGGCAACGGTCTGCTCGATGAGCGACGTGACCTGGACCGGGTCCGACACGTCCACGGTGACCGCGATGGCCCCCGGGACCTGGGCCGCCGCGGCCGCCGCCCCGGCGGCGTCGATGTCCGCGACGACCACCTTCGCACCTTCCGCGGCGAACTTGTCGGCGACGGCCCGACCGATGCCCTGGGCACTACCCGTCACGATCGCGACGCGATCCTGGAGCTTCATGGGATGTTGGTTCCTCCTGCTGTCAGACGCCGTAGAAGTCGGGTGCGTGCTTCCAGCCGAGCCAGGGCGCCATCTCGTGCGATGGGAAGATCTCGGCATCATGGGTCTTGGCCATCGTTTTGATGCGCTTGAGCGCGCTGATGGACTTGACCGGGTCCAGGTGGAAGCCACCGATGATCATCCGCTCGAGCGTCTCGAACGTGTAGCAGGCATCGCCACAGAAGATCATCGGCGGGCGATCCCCTGGCTCGGCCAGCATCGACACGTGACCGATGGTGTGCCCCGGGGTGTCGAACAGGGTCAACCCCTTGGCGATCTGCGTGTCGCCTTCGATGAACTCGCGCTTCTGACCCGGCCACTGGAAGCTGAGGTCGGAATAGCCGAGCCGCTCGAAGGGCTCCGGCACGAGTCCCGAGCGTAGCTCGTCCTTGCGCGTGACAAGCGTGGCGTTCGTGCAGTACCGGTTGCCACCGACATGGTCGAAATGGAAGTGTGAATTGATGACGTAGTCGATGGCATCGGGCGTGGTGCCGCACAGCGCCAGCTGGGCGGGCAGCGTCTGGGTCGGCGTCTGCTCCGGCAGCTCGAATGGCAGGACCTTGTTGACATGGTCCAGGTCATACCCGGTGTCGAACAGGAACCTCCCCTCGGGATGATCGACGTAGACGCCGTACACCGGGAACCGGACCGGCGTCCCGACATCGATGTGCCACAGGACATCCGACCGGTCGATGACCAGCGAACCCAGGTCCAGGAGGTAGATCTTCACGCCAAGCTCCCTTCCGATGCCGTGGGAGGTCGCGCCCGGAGGACCCGGGCGGTTCGCCGATGCCTAGCTGAGCGCCTTGCGGACCTTGACCAGCGACGCGCCCCGCTGGGCTCGCAGCGCCGCGACCTGCTCGTCGGTGTAGTCGAACAGGCCACCCTTGGTCTTCATGCCCAGGCGGCCTTTGGCGACCTGCGCCCCGATGGTCGGTGAGACCTCGCCGGTGTTGGACAGGTCGGGGTTGAGGTACGAGGCGACGGCGGTGTAGATGTCCATGCCCGCCATATCCAGCAGCTGCATCGGGGGGATGACGGCGAGCTTGTAGCCGATGCCCCACTTGACGTTGAGGTCCAGCTCCTCCATGCCCACCACGCCCTCGTCCACGAGCGCCAGGCACTCGCGCATGATCGCGTAGAGCACCCGGTTCTCGACGAAGCCGGGGACCTCCTTCTTGAGCAGGCAGGGGTAGTAGCCGATGTCGTTGACGACGGCCGTGGCGCCGTCGATGGTCGCCTGGTTGGTCCGCTCGCCAGGCACGATCTCGATCATCGGGATGAGATGCGGTGGGTTGGACCAGTGCGTGACGATCACCCGCTCCGGGTGGGCGAGGTTGGCCGCGATCCTGGTCGCCGGGATGCCCGACGTGTTGGAGGCGATGATCACCTCCGGGCCGATGTGCTGCTCGTACTCGGCGTACACCCGCTGCTTGAGTTCGAGGTTCTCGGGGATGGCCTCGATGACGAACTCGGCGCCCGCGAGGGCATCCGCCACGTCGCTCGCGTAGCGCACCGAGCCACCCTCGACGACGGGGGTCTCGAGCCGGTCGAGGACGCCCCAGGCGAGCTCGTAGCCCGCCTTCGCACGCTCGAGCGCCTCGGTGCTCGTGTCGTACAGCGCCACCTTGTAGCCGGCCCGCGCCAGGACCGCACCCATGCCGGGTCCCATCGTGCCTGTGCCCATCACCGCGACCGTGCTGTATCGGGTCATCGTGGTACCTCCTCCAGTTGCTGGATCCGTTTCCATACCCGCTCCGGGGTCAATGGCAGCTCATGCATCGGCACGCCCGCATCCGCGACAGCGGTCGCCAGCGCACCGATGATGCCCGCGAACGCGCCCTCGCCACATCCCTTCGCACCGAAGGGGCCGGGACCATCCCCGTTCTCGACGATGACGCAGGTAGACCTGGCCGGCAGGTCCTCGGTGTTCGGGACGCGGTACTCGAGCAGGTCATCGTTGAGCAGCAACCCCTCGCTGAACACCATCTCCTCGAACAACGCATTGCCGATGCCCTGCATCGTGGCCCCCTCGTCCTGGCGCTCGACGAGCTGGGGATTGATGGCCTTGCCCACATCCGCGACGGTCGCGGTCCGGGTGACCGTCAGCGCGCCAGTGTCGCGATCAAGGCGCACCTCGGCGGCGCCGATGCACACCTCCCAGAAGACGGGCCCCTCGGCGTACGAGCCGGTGCCATCGGGGTGGACGCCGCCCTCGCCGATGAGCTGCCCGCCCGACAGTCCGAATCGCCGGGCGATCAGCTGCGCATAGGTCCGCTGGTCGTCACCGCACCAGGCCGACCCATCGGCGAGCTCGATGTCCGCCTCCCGACCCGGCCAGATGAGCGCCGCGATCTCGAGCAGGTCCGCACGGACCTGCTGTGCGGCGCGCTGGACCGCGAGACCCGCGAGCGTGGTCGAGCGGCTGGCACCGGTCGAGCGATCATAGGGCGTGAATCGGGTGTCGGTGCCGATACAGCTGACGCGTTCCGCCTGGACACCCAGGACCTCGGCCGCGATCTGGGCGAATGCCGTCCGCTGGCCCTGTCCCATCTCGGTGGAGCCGACCAGCACGATCGCCTCGCCGTCCGCCTCGAGACGGACGACCGCGCTCGACACCGGATGCGCGCCCGCTGCGAGCAGCCCCACCGACAGCCCGCGGCCGGTGTCGGCCGGCTTGGCATCGTGCCAGCCGAGCGCTGCCGCCACCTGCTCGACGTCACCGATGAGATCGGCGTCGAGTGGCTTGCCGCCGGGCCGGACCTGCTCTCCGGGTCGAAGGAGGTTCCGGCGTCGCACCTCAAGCGCGTCGATGCCCGCCCGTCGGGCGACCTCGTCCACCTGCATCTCACCCACCCACTGCACGTGCGAGGCGCCGAATGCCCGGTAGGAACCGGATGGGGCGGTGTTGGTGTAGACACACAGGGCATCGACCCGGACCGCCTGCCAGCGATACGGTCCGGGTGCCGCATCACCGCCCGTGGCGGTCACCCGTGGCCCATTGTCGGCGTATGCGCCCGTATCGAACACGATGACGACGTCGCGAGCCAGCAGCCGACCCGTGTCGTCCGCGGCGGTCCGCATCCGGATCTGAGCGCCGTGGCGTCGGCTCGTGACCATCGACTCGGCGACGCTGTTGACGATCTTCACCGGCCGGCCCGCCTTGCGCGCGAGAGCCACCGTGATGGGCTCCATCTTGGTGTACGACTTGCTGCCAAAGCCACCGCCCAGGTAGGGCACCACGATGCGCACCTTGCCCAGGGGCACGTCGAACAGCCCGGCGATCTCGGCGCGCACCAGGAACGGGTGCTGGCAGGTCGCCCACATCGTGATCCCATCCGCGTCCCACTGGGCGATGACCGAGTGGGTCTCCATCGAGTACTGGTAAACGCCTGGGAAGGTGTAGTCACCCTCCACGACGATGTCCGCCGATGCGAACACGGCGTCGAGGTCACCACGGTCGATGCCATAGCGGTAACACACGTTGCCGACCCGGTCCGGCAGCGTGCCCAGACCGTGGAATGCGCCCGGTCGAAGGACGCCATCGTGGACCAGCGGCGCATCGGGCGCGAGCGCGTCGTCGAGCGTGCCCACGACCGGTAGCTCCTCGTACTCCACGACGATCTCCCGGATGGCCGCCTCGGCAGCGGCTTCATCGACGGCTGCGACGGCAGCCACCGGCTCACCCGCGAACCGCACCCGGTCGAGGGCGACGATGGGCCGGTCCTTGATGGCGTGGCCCCAGTAGGGGTCGATGTCGAGAAGATCAGCGCCGGTGAGGATGGCGACCACGCCCGGCATCGCGAGAGCGGCTGCCGTGTCGATGGAGAGAATCCGGGCGTGCGCGACCGGGCTGCGCAGGACCTTGCCGTGGAGGATGCGCGGCACACTCATGTCCCCCACGTAACGGGCATCGCCCCGCAGCTTCTCCTCCGCGTCGACCCGGCGCATCGAGCGCCCCACCTGGGGTGTCGCGAACGCTGGCTTGCGGGGTGCCTCGATGGTCATGGTGCCGAGACACCCGCGAGCTCACCGGCCGCATCGATGATGGACCGGTAGCCCGTGCACCGGCAGAGGTTGCCGGCCAGCCCATGGCGCACGGCTTCCTCGTCGGTCAGCTCGCCCGTCGCAAGCAATGCATGGATGGTCAGCGCCATGGCGGGTGTGCAGAAGCCGCACTGCACCGCCGCATGCCGACCAAAGGCATCGCTGATGGCCCCGAACGCCGGCGTCTCCCGGAGCCCTTCGATGGTCAGGACCTCGCGGCCATCGGTCTCCAGCGCGAGATACGTGCAGGCACTCACCGGCAGCCCATCGACAAGCACGGTGCACGTGCCACAGACCTGGACGTCGCAGGAGCGTTTCGCACCGGTCAGGCCCAGTCGATCACGGAGCACATCCAGCAAGAGCTCCTGTGGCTCCACGTCGATGGGTGTGGCCTGACCGTTGAGCACCGGCACGATCCGCATCAGCGATCCGCCGACGACGGTACCCGGGTCCGGTCGAGGCGTCGGACCCAGGCCGCCCAGTACTCGTCGAGGAAGCGGTCCTGGTATTTCTGCGGTCGAAGCACGACCGCGGAGCCGGTGGGGATGGGTCGGGGGCTGCCGAGGGTCGAGGCGATCGACTGGAACCGGACAGCACGCTCCAGCGTGAGGGCCGTGAGCACCGCCCATCGGATGTCCTCGCCCGCGATGACGACCCCATGGTTGCGCAGCAGCGCGGCTCGGCGGTCGCCGAGGGCCGCCGCCACGGCGCGTCCCTGGCTCGCCTCCGTGACCAGCGCGGGCCCCTCGTCATAGATGCCCAGGCCGTCCGTGAACAGCACCGCGTCGTGGGTCAGGAACTCGAGGTTCGCGTCAGTGGCTCCAAGGGCCGTGCCGTACACCGGATGACCGTGGATGACCGAGTTCACGTCGGCGCGCGCGCGATAGACCTCGGCATGCATGACCGACTCAAGGTGGTAGTCGGGCGACGACAGCGCCCCTGGGTCGTCCAGGTCGAGCGCGATGACATCCCGAGGTTCGACCTCATCGAGCGCCACGCCCTTGCGTTTGATCCAGATGGTGCGGCTGCCAGGCTCGCGTCCACTGACGTGGCCGAGCGTCAGGTCCACATAGCCTTCGAGGGCGATGACCCGACAGGCAGTCGCCACCTGCTCCCGGAGCTGGTCGAGCGCGGTCACGATCCCTGGACCCGCCGCTCGGTGGGAGGGTAGTCCGGATGCGGGAAGGCGAACACCATCGTGACCGGTTCATTGCCAGTGTTCACGACCGCGTGCCATACACCCGCCGGGATGTACAGCGCGGCGCCGGCCGCATACGGCACCGTCTCCGCCTCCAGTCGGAGCTCACCGACGCCCGTCAACACATAGGCAAGCTCCTCGGTGGCGTGTGACAGCATCGCGGTGGCCGTGCCGGGCGCGAAGCTGGAGTAGCCGAGGGCCGTCGCCGACCCGACCCGGTCGCCGGTCAGGAGCACCCGGCTCCAGCTGCCACCCGGCAGCTCGATGGGCGGTACGTCGGCGAGCGGGATGACCGCCACACCGTGGCCCTCGTTCACACGTCCCACTGGCCGTCGCGGACGATGTAGCCGCCCCGGCCGCCCTCCACGATCTCGAGGGTGGCGTTGCGCACCACGCCGTCGAGGTGCAGCCGGCAGGAGTTCTGGCCACCCGGATATGCGTTCTTGTTGTCGCCCATCGCGAAGTGGACGTTGCCGATGCGGCCCTTCTCCGACGGCGAGCCGAACGGCGAGATGGAGCTGGTGCCGAAGGCGAACTCGGCCACGATGTCGACGTTGGGAACCCCCTCGATGACCCGCGCCAGCTCCTTCGCGTCGCGCTCGCCCTCGATCTTGACGACCTTGCCGTCCTTCACGTGCCAGTAGATGGGGGACGAGACGACATCCACGCCGATGCCCAGCATGTTGCCGGTGACTGCGATGACCCCGTTGGTCTTGTTCTCGACCGACGCGTAGGCGACCTCGCCCCAGAGGGGGAGGGGACCCATCATCCAGCCACGCTGGCGGATGGGCGTGACCTGGAGCGGCGGCCGCTCCTCGATGGACACCATCACGTCGGTGCCCTCGGGTGTCCACACCCGGCACGTCTTGACACCCTCGAGCTTGTGCATGGCAGCCACGGCGCGCTCGGTCGAGGCGATGATGTCCCCGACCGTGATGTCCCAGTCGCCCATGCCGCCCTCGACGGATGCGATCTTGACGTTGTTGGCGCAGGACTCGCGGACCGCGTTCACGTGCGCGAAGCGGTTCGCCCACTCGAGGTTGGTCATGATGATGATCTCGTCCGCGGCGAGCATCGCGTCGTGGAGGTTCTTGGGCGGAGCCATCGGGAACAGCGTGTCCGCGAGGCCGCGCGCGACCTGGGTCTCATTGTTCATGATCACCGGCCAGCCTCCCCGCTCCGAGGCCACCTCCGCGACCACCTTGGCGAGGTGGGCGTGCTCGTCGTCGGTGATGATGGTCACGACATCCCCCTGTTCCACAGTGAAGCAGGTGTCGACGATGAGCTCCGCGTGCTCGCGCAGCTTGCCTTGGGTCACCATCGCGTGAACCTCCCTACGCTCGGCTGAGGCCGGGCTGGACCTCGCGAAGTGCTGGCAGCACCTCGCGGGCGAAGCGCTCCACCTGCCCGAACTGGTCGAGCGAGCCGAAGCGGCAGATGAAATGGTGGACCCCCGCCGCCGCGAAGGTCCGGAACCACTCGATGATCTGGTCGGGCGACCCCACAGGGCCCCAGTTGTCCAACCGCGTCGCCTTGGACAACTCCGGGTAGTACTGGCCGATGTAGTCGCCGAACGCCTCGCGCGCGTCCGCTTCCGAATCGCCGATGTTGAGCGTCACCTGGTAGGACACGACCAGCCTGCCCGCGTCGTCACCGGTCTCGGTGGCGACGTCGCGCAGGTAACCCAGCTGCTCGGTCAGCTCTTCCGGATGCTGAGCACGACAGCAGGTCATCCAGCCGTCGCCGTACTTGAGGATCCGTCGGCACGCTGTCTTCATGGTGCGCACCATCTTCTCGTCCGCGGCATCCGTCACGAGCCTCGGATTGGACACGATCCAGAACGGTGGTGGCTGCTGGATGGGCATCAGGGGGCCCATCTCGGTGCCCGAGTAGAACGAGATGTCCTGGTAGTCGTACTGGGTCCCGTGATGGCTGACCGTTCCCTCTGTCCACAGCTGACGCACGATCTCGAGACCCTCCTCGAAGATCGAGAACCGCTTGTCGAAGTCGAGACCGAGTGCCTCGAACTCGCGGCGGACGCCCTGCTCGGGATTGCCGGCGCAGGGCCCGAAGATCGTCCGGCCGCCCGAGAGGACATCCAGGGTCGCCCATTCAAGCGCGAGATAGAGCGGATTACGGGGTGAGGTGACGATGCATGCGGTGCCCAGCTTCACCCGCTTCGTGCGCTGGGAGAGCGCTGACAGGAGCGCCATCGACTCGTACCGAGGCTTGGAGAAGAGGCTGTCGCCGACCCACACGGAGTCGAAGCCGAGGCCCTCGACCGTCTCTGAGAGGTCCAGGAGCTGCGGGATGCCATATCCGGGCGCGATGAGCGGCTCCCGGTTGTTGAGGTTGACCCCGAACCCGAGCGTCGTCGGTCCTGCCACACGCCTCTCCCGCGCTTCCGTCGCACAGGTCAGCCGGACTGGGCGTTCTGCCGACGGTCCGTGTTGACTGTTGACACGACGATATTAGCACGGCCTGCACCTCCCGCCGACCGGTCTCCCGTATCGTGTCCATCGGTCGACCGTCGGATCCACGTGGCCGCGGCGGCGAGCGCACAGAGGGGATGTCGTGGCGGCGATCACCGGGTTCTTCCATGGGGGTATCACGGTCCGGGACATGGATGTCTCGCTCCGGTTCTATCGGGACGGGCTGGGTCTCGAGCAGGAGTTCGACCGTGTCCTCGACGGCCCGTACCTGCGTACCGTGCTGCGCCTTGACCACGACACGATCCGCGCCGTCTACCTGCGCATCCCGGGGGGCGGCTTCGTGGAGCTCCTCGAGTACCGGGGTATCGAGCGCCTGCCGGCCGCGTCCCGCCCGTGCGACTACGGTGCCGGCCATCTGTGCCTCTATGTCGACGACGTCGAGGCCATGCACGCCCACCTGGTCTCGCTCGGCTTCCACGCCCGGTCGGAACAGGTCGTGGACATCACCGCCGGCCCCAACATGGGCGCTCGGTCCTGCTACATGGCCGATCCCGATGGCTACGCCGTGGAGCTGTTCCAGAAGCGTCCGGGCGCATAGACGTCACCCGGACGAACCGTGAGGTCATGAGCAAGCGACGACGCAGCGTCCAGCGCGCCGGCCGCCCGACCCGCGCCGTGCCGTTCGAACGCATCGAACCAGGCGGCGAGATCGTCTGCATCGGCGATGCGCGCGAGCTGGCAGGACGGGCGATCAGGACGCGTTCGCCCTGCCTGCCAGCGGTGCCATCGTGCGGCTGGATGCGGCAGCACGACGCCACGATCAGCGCCGGGTCTCCCACCCCGGACCAGGGTGGCCGGCATCCACGAGCGGACTCGTGTGCCCGGAGGGGGTGGGATGATGGTCGGGGGGCGTCTGGGATGACGGGCAGGCGCGAGGGGAGGCACCGATGCGAAGACCCATCGAGACGCTGGCGAGGAGGCTCGGTCACCCGGAGGGCCCGGACATCCTGCCCGACGGGCGGGTGGTCATGGTCGAGACCTACACCAGCAAGATCATCGCCTGGTCGCGCGAGCGTGGCATCCATGGATACGCCGACTGTGGGGGTGGTCCCAACGCCTGCATGCTCGGCTCGGACGGCGCCGTCTACATCACCCAGAACGGCGGCACGGTCGGGGCATGGCGCGCGGCAGTGATGAACGAGCCGTCGATCCAGAAGGCGTGGCCCGACGGCCGCGTCGAGACGGTGGTCACCGAGGTGGACGGCATCCCGCTGCAGGCACCCAACGACCTCACCTTCGGTCCTGACGGTCGCCTCTACTTCACCGATCCGGCGGACTACCTGCCGAACGACCGCAGGCCGGGGCGCGTCTTCGCGCTGGAACCGGACGGGACAGGCGAGTGCCTCGAGGAGCTCTCCGCGGCGTACCCCAACGGCATCGTCGCCGAGCCGGATGGCAGCATCGTGTGGGTCGAGTCGTATGACCGGGGCGTCTATCGGCGCCGACCGGGCGTCGCGTCGGAGCAGATCGCGCAGCTGCCCGAGGGGCACGTGCCGGATGGCCTCAAGGTCGCCGCTGACGGCCGCCTGTGGGTCACCACGTTCATGGGTGGCGGGGTGGACATCCTGCGCCCGGACGGCATCATCGAGGACTTCCTGGAGACCGGCGGCACGGTCCTCAACTGCGTCTTCCACGACGGCGACCTGATCATCACCGACATGGGCGACATCACCGAGCTCACGGCTTCGGCACCGATGGACGGCCGACTGTGGCGGGTCGAGATCGGGATGGCGGGCATGCCACTGTTCCGGGGAGCCATCACCCCCGCGGCCTGAGCAGGGCTGTGACGCCCGGTCCTCGTTCTGCCGACCCAAGCCCTCCCGATGCCCATCGCAAGAGCGACCCGGCCACCGACCCGCGATCGAGGCTGGTTTCGGGCGCCAGTTGCTCATCCGAGGAACAAGACCGCGCCCGATCCCTTGGGTGGCTCCGAGTGCCTCGTAAAGCGCCACGATCGCTGGATGGCCCACCCGGTGAGCATCGGGACAGGTCCGCCCCTGCAGGGTGCTGGCAGCGCTCCTGGCATTGGTGTGCGCCACCGTGGGGTCACCGACTTGACACCGGATGGACCCCGACCCTAGAGTCGGGCGACACGGCTGACGAACGTTTCCAGAATGGATTGTGGGCACGCCGGCCGTTGGTGAGGAGGAGTCCCAGAGTGTCTGATCGTACGCGCGCGTCGCGCTTGCGCCTTGCGGCGCTGGCGGTCACCGGGCTGCTGGTGCTTGCGCCAGCGGCGGCGATGGCCCAGGACGCATCCGGTTCACCGGCACCGATGGCCAGTGCGGCTCCGGCGCCCGTCAACCCGTACTTCGAGACGGGCGCCACGCCCGGCAGTGGGGCAGGCCTGAAGGTCGGCTACATCTCCCTCGGAGACTCGGTGCCCTTCGTGAAGCTGGTCTCGGACAGCATCGCCGAGCAGGCGGGTATCGCGGGCGTCGACTACCTGTTCTGTGATAGCAAGATCGACCAGGGAGCAGCACTCGACTGCGCGAACCAGATGAAGGTGTTCGGCGCCCAGGGCGTCATCAACTTCCAGGTCTTCCAGGACAGCTCCCCGGAGATCTGCGCGGCCTACGGCGGTGTCCCGACCATCGCGGTCGACATCATCCAGCCGCCCTGTCAGGTCGCCTTCATGGGCGCCAACAACCGCGCCGCCGGGCGCATGGGCGGTGAGGCGATCGGCAAGTACGCCAAGGACAACTGGAATTGCGACTACACGGCGTACGTGTCGCTTGAGTCCACCGCGGCTGGCGCGGCCAACACGGACCGCATGGGCGGCTACCGCGACGGGTTCCAGGAGTTCTGCCCCATCGACCCGGCCAAGGAGCACGTCCTTGACGGCGCTGACCGAACCGACCCCGCCCTCCAGCAGGTCTCCGATCTGCTGCCGGCACTGCCGGGCAATCGGATCATCGTGGTTGCCATCAATGAGGATGGCATCCTCGGCGCAGAAGGTGCTGCCCGGACGCTCGGCCGTGACGGCGACCTGTTCTACAGCGGCCAGGGCACCGATCCCTCGATCTGGAAGGACATCGCCTGCAACCCGAACTACATCGCATCGGTGGCGTACTTCCCGGAGCGCTACGGGAAGTCGACGATCCCAGCCATGGTCAACATCCTCAAGGGCGTGGCAGTCACCCCGGACGGTGCCGATGGCACGGTCCCGGCGAACCTGTTCACGGCGCACGAGCTGGTGACCTCGGAGAACATCCGGACCATCTATCCCGCCACCCCGGCCTGCTGACCAGCCGGCGCACAGGTCAGGACACAGTTCCACGATGGGCGCATGACCTTCGAGCTCCGCGCTCGTCACATCCGGAAATCCTTCGGCGGCGTCGAGGTCCTCCATGGGGTGGACCTCGACGCCGTTGGTGGCTCGGTGCTCGCGTTGCTGGGTGAGAACGGTGCCGGCAAGTCGACGATGGTCAAGATCATCGCTGGCGACTACCAGGCCGATGGGGGGGCGGTCGAGGTCGACGGCGTCTCGTATCCGGTCCTGAGTCCCCGTCAGGCCCGCGACCTGGGTGTGGCGATCATCTTCCAGGAATTCCAGGACGCGGGCACCTTGTCTGTGGCGGAGAACATCTCGCTCGGCCGGATACCCAACCGCCGCGGACTCGTGTCCTGGCGAGCGATGAACGATCGGGCCGAGCAGATCCTCGATCAACTGCAGGTCGACATCGACCCACGGGCCATGGTCGGGTCCCTCCGGGTCGGGGAGCGCCAGATCGTGGAGATCGCGCGATCACTGTCCGGCCATGCCCGCCTGCTGATCCTGGATGAACCGACTGCCGCGCTCTCCCACCACGAGGCGGGCGTGCTGTTCGACTTCATCCGTCGGCTGCGCAGTCAGGGCGTGGCGATCATCTACATCACACATCGCCTGGACGAGGTGACCGAGGTCGCGGACCGGGTGCAGGTGCTGCGCGACGGCAGCACGTCCCTGCTGACAGAGGTCGCCGCGACCGACCGACGAGCCATGATCGAGGCCATGATCGGCCGTCGCATGGCGGAGGTTGGGCGGCCGGCGCCCCTTGGCCCGCGTGGTGAACGAGCGGTGCTCTCCTGGCGAGCCGCCGGCCACGGTCGAGCGTTCGAGGGTGTGGACCTGGAGGTCCATCCGGGCGAGGTCGTCGCGCTGTTCGGTAAGCTCGGTTCAGGCGCTGCGGAGGTCGGCGAGTCGGCATTCGGGCTCCGACCGCTGACCTCCGGCTCGCTCGAGGTCGTGGGGGTCCCGACCGTCCTGACCACCCCCGTCGCGGCCATCGCCTCTGGGATCGGCTTCCTGCCGGCAGACCGCAAGGCGGGAGGCGCATTCCTCGTACGGCCCATCGCTGAGAACGTGGCGATCGCGAACTGGCCGAACCTGTCCCGGATGGGTCTCATCTCGGAGGCGGTGGAGGCCAAGGCCTTCGGCCGATGGCGGAACGCATTGAGCATCCGTTCCAGGGACGACCCCAAACAAACGATGGGCACGCTCTCCGGTGGCAACCAGCAGAAGGTCTTGCTCGCCCGCTGGCTGGAACGCGACTCACGATCCCTGGTCCTCATCGAACCGACCCGTGGCGTCGATGTCGGGGCCCGCGAGGATATCTATCGTTCCCTGCGCGAGCTCGCTGGCCAGGGCGTCGCCGTGCTCCTCATAACGTCCGACTATGAGGAGGCCGTCCAGGTGGCCGACCGCGCATACGTCATGTCGAAGGGAAGCGTCGTGGCGCAACTGATCGGCGATGAGATCACGACCGGCCAACTCTTGGCCGCGGCTGGAGGGTAGTGGTGACTGACGAAGAGCTTGCCGGGGGCATCGGCCGGGCAGCACCGGAGGCGCTGACGACCGGGTCCGGCACGGCGGAGGCCCCATCGGGCGATCCCGGCAGGGTGGAGCCGCGTTCGCGGGTTCGGCTGCCCGAGACCGCGGCCCTGTTCGTGGTGCTCGTCATCCTGTTCGTCTTCTTCTCGATCGCCTCGCCATACTTCTTCAACGCCGACAATCTGGTCAACATCCTCCAGAACGTCGCGCGCATCGGCATCGTGGCCTGTCCCGCAACATTGCTGCTCATCAGCGGCCAGTTCGACCTCTCGGTCGGCTCCATCGCGGGATTCACGGCGATGCTCATGGCCGTCCTCGCGGCACCGGTCGGCGTGACCAAGACCCCGTTCGCGATGGGCCTATCGGTCGATGTGGCCTTCGTCCTCGCCATGCTCGGGGCCCTGCTGGTGGGCGTGGTCAACGCCCTTTGCGTGACCAGGCTTCACATCAATGCCCTCATCACGACGCTCGGGACCCTGGCCATCTTCCGGGGTCTGACCAAGGTCCTGGGCGACGGCCAGACCATCCGGGTCGAGGGCTTTGGGGGCATGGGTATCATCCGGGTCGCCGAGATCCCCGTGCCGGTCTACATCTTTGCCATCGTGGTCGTCGCGTTCTGGTTCATCCTTCGGTATACGACCTACGGGCGCTCCATGTACGCCATAGGCGCCAGCCCGACGGCCGCCCGCCTCGCCGGCATCCGGACCAGCCGCGCGATCGCGGTCGGCTTCCTCTTGTCCGCTGTCCTGGCCGGGCTCTCCGGGCTCATCCTGTTGTCGCAGGTCGGGGGCGCCTCGGTGAACGCCGGACTCGGCCTCGAGCTCTCGGTGGTCACTGCTGTCGTCCTCGGAGGGGCCAGCCTGGCTGGTGGACGTGGCAGCATCGTGGGCACGATCCTGGCCGTACTCATCATCGGCGTGCTCGGGAACGGCTTGATCCAACTCAAGATCCCGTCGTTCTGGATCGATGTGGCGCAGGGTGTACTGCTGCTGGCGGCCGTGGCGTTCGACCAGCTACGCATCCGCCTGACGGCTTCCAGTGCGTAGCCGGAGCGCGTCAGCGATCGCCGTGACTGGCCCTGTGACACACCTGGAGTGGTCCAACGCCATCGGCAAGCGTGTGCGGGCGGGTGGCTGGGCCGACCAGGCCATCCCGACGCTGGTCAAGGCGCGTGAGGCGCTCGCCGAGGCGGGCGACGTGTTCGGGCTGCGGGCGGGCCGGCGCGAGGTGGCCGCCCAGCTCGTCGACTCGTTCATGGAGGAGGCGAAGGTCGTCTATCTCATCTACAAGGTCTGGACCGCCGGATTCCTCGATTGGCTGACGGGCCAGGGTGTGACCGAGATCGACCTGACGGCCGAGATCATGCGCCTGCGTGCGCTGATGGCCTACCCCGACGGCGCACCGCTTGACCCCGAGGCCCGCTGGGCGGAGCTGGGCGCGCTTGCGGGCCGGGTCGCGAGCGGCATCCGCGCGTACGACCTCACGATGGAAGCCGCGGAACCGTTGTTGCAGGACCTGTCCGAAGGCTGGCGGCGGCTGCATGACCGGTACGCGGACCTGATGGCGGGCGTCCTCGCGTTCGTCGCGCATCGGTTCGGTGAGGCACGCCTGGAAGACTGCTATCGAGCGGTCCTGGAGCCGTACATCCAGGAACGCTACATGGTCTTCGACACGCGTGTGACACCGTACCCGGAGACCCTTGAGCGCAACCTCTACCTTGTGATGGAGGCGATGCGGGCGCACCTGTGCGGCCCGGACCGGGACGGCACGCTGGGCATCGCGGAGGACGACGACAAGTGGGTCGTCAGCTTCGCGCCGTGCGGCTCCGGTGGTCGATCGATGCGCGGTGACGACATCGAGGGCACCGGTTCACGGGTGCTGGCGCCCTACGAGTTCGGCGTCACGCAGGAACGCCATGACTGGGCCTGGAACCTGGAGGGCATCTGCTACTACTGCGCCCACTGCTGTCTGGCCCTCGAGAAGCTGCCCATGGAGCGCTGGGGACATCCAGTGCGTGTCGTGGATCCACCTCGGTGGGGTGGCTCGGCCGATGCGCCCGAGACCCGCAAGCAGTGCACCTGGACCGTCTACAAGACGCTCGAGGCGATCCCGGACGCGGTCTATGAGCGCGTGGGACACACCAAGCCGCGATTGCCGGTGATCGAAGCGCCTCCCCCCGCCGGCCCTGATGTCTTGACGGAGCCCGCCCGGGCGCCCGGTTCCGAGCGACCGACTTGACACCGGCTCGGAACCAAGCCTATCGTCGGGCTCCGCTGACGCAGGCATCGTTTCCAGAATGGATTGCTGTGCGGGACGGCGCAGGGTGGGGGCGATCTTCGCGGCCCCGTGCAGGAGGAGACAGAGTCGATGGATCGATCCCGAGTGAGGAGTTCGCGCTGGGCCGCGCTGTTGGGGGTGGCGACGCTGGCGGTCACCATGGCGCCCGCGGCCGTTTCTGCTCAGGATGCCTCCGGCTCACCGGCGGCGAGCGCGGCGCCTGTCGAGGTGAACCCCTACGACGGCGCGGTCGCCGGGAGCGGTGCTGGCAAGACGGTCGGCTACATCTCCCTGGGTGACTCGGTGCCCTTCGTGAAGCTGGTCACCGACAGCATCGCGGAGCAGGCGCAGATCGCGGGCCTCAACCTCGTCACCTGCGACTCCAAGCTCGATGCGGGCGAGGCCCTGGCGTGTGCGCAGCAGATGAAGGTCCAGGGCGCCCAGGCAGTCCTCAACTTCCAGCTGTACGCCGAGTCGTCGACCGAGATCTGCGCCGCGTACGACAACGTGCCCACCATCGCCATCGACATCCACCAGGTTCCCTGCGAAGTCACATTCATGGGCGCCAACAACTTCCATGCCGGCGAGCTGTCGGGTATCGCCACGGGCGAGGCACTCAAGGCCGAGAACGACTGCCAGTACGACACGGTGCTGACCCTGGAAAGCCCGGCGGTCGGCCAGGTCAACACCGACCGTGTCGGCGGCATGCTGTCGGGCTTCGAGAGCATCTGTGGTCCGGTCCCGGCTGACAAGCATCAGGCGCTGGGTATCGGCGGCACGACCGACGGTGCCCTGGAAGCGGTCACGAGCGTGCTGCCGACGATCCCGGCTGACGGCACCGTCGTGGTCCTGAGCCTCAACGACGACATGGCACTGGGAGCGCTCGCGGCCGCCCGCACCGCAGGCCGCGAAGGCCAGCTGCGCATCGGTGCACAGGGCGCCGACCCGTCCGCGTGGAAGGAGATCCTGTGCAACCCCTCCTGGATCGCCGATACCGCGTACTTCCCGGAGCGATATGGCAAGACGCTCGTTCCTGCGGTCATCGACCTGCTCGACGGCAAGTCCATCCCGCGCAACCTGTTCATCGTTCATGAGGCGATCAACAAGGACAATCTGATCGCGACATATCCCGACGCGGCTGCCTCCAAGACCTGCTAGCCGGGTGATCTGACGGGCGGTCGGCGCGTGCCGGCCGCCCGTTTCCTTGTCAGGACCGAAGTGATGAGGGCGACGAACCGTGGCACGACTGACGCTGGGGGTCATCGGTGCCGGCACCTGGGCCGTTGCGGCGCACCTGCCGGCGTTCGCGGCGCGCGATGATGTCGAGCCGCTGATCGTCTGCCGACGGGATGCCGTGGTCCTGGGGCGGATCCAGGAGCGCTTCGGTTTCGCGCGGGCCACGACGGACTGGCGCAAGGTCATCGCCGCGAAACCGGACCTGATCGTCCTCACCGGGCCGGTCGGCACGCGGGCGGAGCAGGCCCGGGCGGCCCTAGAGGCGGGCGCGCATGTCCTCGCCGAGAAACCCTTCACGATCACGCCCCGCGAGGCGCGCGACCTCGACGCGCTGGCCAGGACCCGTGGCCGCACGCTCATGCTGTGCTATGCCTGGAACGAGATGGGCATCGTGGAGCATGCGCGGCAGCTGCTGCTCGCGGACGGTGGTGTCGGAACGTTGGAGCATGTCTCGGTGGTGATGGGCACCGTCGTGCGGGCGCTGCTCATCACGGGCCAGAACTACGTGCCGACCGAGTTCGCGGCGCCGCCGCGCCTCGAGACCTGGGCCGACCCGTCGGTGTCGGGTGGCGGCTACAGCACCGGCCAGCTGACCCACGGGTTGGGGCTGCTGTTCCGGCTCATCCCCGAGCGAGCCACGGAGGTGACGGCGTTCACCAGTGGCCCTGGTGCCGCGGTCGACCTGCACGACGCGATCGCGCTGCGGCTGGAGGGCGGCGCGATCGGCACGGTCTCCGGGACCGCGTTGCCGCCGGGCACATTCGGCAACGAGCACCAGCTGCAGATCCGGGTCACCGGTGAGCGCGGCCAGCTGCTGCTCGACCTGGATCGGCCGATGGTCCGACGATCCCGAGGCACCCAGGACGACATCACCGTCGAGCTTTCGGAGGACGACCGGACGTGGTCCTTCAAGCGGGTCGTCGATCGGTTCGTGGAGCTCGCCCAGGGTCGCGACGTCGAGAACCGCTCGCCCGGGGAGCTGGGGGCACGGGTCGTGGACGTCCTCGACGGCATGGCCCGCAGCGTCGCAGCGGGGACGCGGGCGTCCATCGAGCCGTAGCCGGGGCGCGGTCAGCTGGTGCGGACGCGCCGGCCCTGTCGGAAGGTTGCGACCGGTACCAGCCGCTGGCGGCCCTCGATGGTGGAGCCGACGGAGTCGACGAACGGGAAGCGCCCCGCCTCGAGGCGCAGGATGGCGATGTCCGCCACGGAGCCCGGTGCGAGCGTGCCGATCGTGCCCGCGCGGCCGAGTGCCATCGCCGGTGCGGTCGTGGTCATGGCCACGACGTCGTCCAGCGATAGCCCCAGGTGGAGGTACTTGGCCATCGTGGTCAGGAGATCGAACACTGGGCCGTTCACGTTGAATCGATGGAGATCGGAGCTGATGGTGTCGGGTCGGAACCCGTCCGCGAGGGCTGCCGCGCCGCGCTGGAATGCGAACGAGCCGGCGCCGTGGCCGACATCGAACAGGACGCCGCGCGCCCGGGCCTCGAGCGCCGACGGGATGATGCGCAGGTCACTGTCGAAGATGCCCGGTTCCCAGGCAGTGAAGGCATGAGTGACGATGTCCCCCGCCCGCAGCTGCGACAGGATGTCCTCGATCGGCGCGTACGAGCCGCCGATGTGGACCATGACCGGACAGCCGATCTCGGTCGCAGCCTCGATGGCGCGCGCGGTGGCCTCCACCCCATTGCGGCCGGCGAGTTGCTCGCTGACGCGCACCTTGAGGCCGACGATCCGGTCCCGGTTGGCCTTGGCCACCTCCACGGCTCGATCGACGATGGCGTAGCGGATGTCGTGGAGCTCGCCCAGCACCGGGTCTGCCTGGCCCATCACCGCGATGTTCAGGTAGGCAAGGATCGTGCCCGGGAAGGGGTCGATGAGGAAGCGTCGGAACCCCGCGAAGTTGTTGGCGCCGGACGACCCGGCATCCGCGATGGTCGTGACGCCCCGCTCCAGGTCGTGCGGTCCCGGTTCGATGGACAGGTCAGCGCCGCCCCAATAGACGTGCACGTGGAGGTCCACCAGGCCCGGCACCACGAGCAGACCAGTCGCGTCGAGGACTTCGGCTGTGTCCCCGAGGCCGATGTGGGGCGACACCGATACGACGTGGCCGTCTCTGACCGCCACATCGCGGCGGGCGTGGAGGCCCGACGCGGGATCCACGACGGTGCCCCCACGGATGACGAGATCGATGGCCACAGGCGCTAGATGAACCAGGCGATGATGGCCACCGTCAGCCCCACGAGCACGATGACACTGCCATAGATGAGGATGTTGCAGACCAGGCTGCCGTACTCGTTGCCACCGATACAGGTCCGTACTGGTGGGGGGCGGCCGGCGCCCTCCACCTGCGCCAGTGCCTGTCGATACAGCTGCTGCAGCTCCGCCTCGGTCTGGGGCACCTTGCTCGGGTCCGCGAAGATCCGGCCCGCCGTGTTCGTGACCGCATTCGTGTACTCGGTGCCGCCGCTGCCGGGGTCGAGGACGGCCCGGGTGGCGCCCGTCGTGGGGTCGACGGCCCACCACGACTCCGACCCGGCGGCCTGACCGGGCAACACGGCCAGCAGCCCCGCACCAAGGTCGCGGGTGAGCGCATCACCGGCGGCCGGATCGGCCGGATCGTTCGGGGAGAGCAGCCGTGGCTGGCTCGTGGCATCGAAGCTCACGCCGTGCAGCTGCCCGTCCGACATCCCCCCGGCGCGGATCCGGGACAGCAGGAACTGAGACTCGAGGGCTCCCTGCAGCGCGCCGTACCAGAGTCGCGCATGAGCGGCCTGGACGGCATCACCACCGACATCCGTCAGCACCCGCACCCCGTCGGTCAACAGGTCGACGCCGGTGGAGATCCTGCCCTGGGTCGGCGAGGCATCGACCCGCGTGATGAAGACCCGCGGACGGTCGATGAAGGTCCGGACACCGGGCGACCGATCCAGGCCCTCGTCGATGAGACGCTCGGACGCCAGCACCAGCGATTCATCGGCCACCGTCATCGGGATGATCATGGCCGGGAACCCATATTCGGCGGCTCTGGTCGGATCGTCGACCAGGAGCTCGGAGAACCTGGCTGCGATCTGCCGCCAGATCTGATGCGCTCGGGCGTCGAAGCCACCCGTGGAGACCTCGAGATGCAGCACGCCCGACAGCTCGAGCGGGATGTGATCGCGCATCGTGAAGGGCGTCAGCTCGGTCCGAGCGATCGAGGCGCTGCCGCGCGCCGCCAGGGACAGCCGGTCGAGCAGCGTCCTGGTGATGACCTCCGGCTCCGAGCCTGGGACCGCCACCGTGACCTGCAGCCGCAGCGCGCTGACTTCGGCCCCGCTCTGGGTGCCCTCGAAGATGTCGGTCTCCGGGACCACGGGGAAGGGGTCGCCCTGGACCGTGTCGTTGCCCACGTACAGGATCGGCCGCCAGCCAGCTCCCGAGCCGAGTGCCTGGTTGATGCTCTCCCCGATCGAGTCGCCGACGGGAGCCATCCCAAGGAAGACGTCCTGGCGCGCCACGGTGGCGGCGTCCAGCTGGTGATCCAGCACCGTCGCATCCGACAGCACCCCGTCCGACAATCGCTCCGCGATGACTTGCACCGTGACCGTGTCACGCCAGGCAGCGGGGACGGAGTCCAGCACCGTCGTGGCCACGGCCAGGGTCTGTCCGGGCTGGGCGTCGGGCATCGACGGGTCCAGGTCAAGCCACCCGGTACCGAACTGCATCTGGAGCCAGACGTGCTGACGGGACTCCGACGCTGCGGCCGCATCCGAGGCGCCGCTCATCGAGGCGTCCCGGTCGCCGATGGCGGCCCGTAGCAGTCCGTAGTCGCGGTGGGCGCGAGCGGACAAGGACGGGAGGTCGACGAGCTCCGCCGGGTCGATCGGCTGCGGCCCGAGAGGTGCGACCGGCGGCTGGAACGCACGATGGAGCAGAGCCGCCAGCGTCGCGTCATCGAGCGTGCCCTCCACCAGACGCGTCCGGACGACCATGCGGTCGAGCAGCGCCTGCAGCAGCAGCGCCCTGTCGACATCGTTGCCAGCGCGCGCCAGCAGCGTGCCCAGCCCGCCGCGGAGCACGCCCGGGTAGGGGTCGTAGCCGATGGAGTCACGCACCAGCGCGAACGCTGCCTGGGGCGAATACTGGAGGCGCTCCGCCAGCGAACCCAGGCTCCATTCGCTGGCATCGGTCGCGGCGACGATGGCCGCGGCCCGCTGGACGATGCTGTCAGGGCTCAGGTCAGCATCGGTGGGGAGCGTGGGGGGGACGTCCAGACCGGCATCGGCGACCAGATCGCCATCGGCCGGCACGGCGAAGCCCGAGAGGTCGGGCTCCGGCGCCATGGCCAGCGAGGGGGAAGCCACCGGCGACCGAGCTACCTCGGGTGACGCCGGCGGTGACTGCGCGCCCGCAGGGCCGAGCTCGAGGAGCGGCGTGAACGCTCCGACGAACGTGAGTCCCACCGCGAGCAACCGTCCGAACCTCGGACGTCCCATCCCCAGACATGCCTCCTGCATCCGCGGCCGCGAGTGTAGTCGCTCCCGAGCAGGGGCGGTCCGCCGCAGGTCAGGGGACGTCGATCGCCGACTCGAGGACCGAGCTGGCCACCCCAGCGAGACCCAGCTCGACCGCGAGCTGGTGCCGGCCGCCCGGGATCCGCTCCCGGAGCACGAGGCGCGCCGACTGGTCGTGCCGGACGTAGAACCCCGACTCGGCACCGAGGCCGTCGACGGCGACCTCGACACCGGCCTCGCCCACCGTCGGATTCAGCAGCCGCTGGCCCGCGGTGTCGAGTGCGACGCCGTCCACGGCCACGTGGACGCTCGTCAGATACCGGGAGACCGGGCCGGTGTTGCGCAGGCCGATCGTCGTCGGGTCGATGACCGACAGCTCCATCGGCTCCGGCCAGTAGCGCTCGACCAGGGTCCACAAGTCCGCGAGACCATCGATGGTCCCGCCACCCACCAGGCTCCTGACCCGCTCCGCGAGCAAGGTCACGCAGGCGCCGATCTCGGCCCCGCCACGCTCCGCGGTGGCGCGACCCCGCGGATGTGGTCCGTAGATGCCGACGATGGGGCCCGCAAGTTCCTGGGGCAGCGCGTCCAGATCGACGAGTGTTGGGTCGATGGCCATGACCCACGAGGTCTCCGTGACCGAGCCGTGATCGACCACGACGGGCCAGTCGGTCCCCAGGCCGGCACCCAGCGCCGCGTTGAGCTCCAGATAGCAGAGGCCGTAGGCGCGGAAGCCGTCACGGGATGGATCGCTGGCCCGGACCTGGGACTCCACCTCATGGCACACCCGTTTGATGAGATGGAGCAGGTCGAGCGGTGCGTGGCCGGTGTGGACGACGACGACCCGAACCCCGAAGCCGGCGAGTTGCTCGATGGTCGAGCGCAGCACGGCCTCCACCAGACTCGCGTCATAGCGCGCGCTCCAGGGCAGATGGAGCGTGCCCAGGGTGACCGTGCTGTGGGGCAGCACCACACCACCCAGCTCCTCGGCGGCACGGGTCACGAGATGGCTGGCCGTGATGCTGTCGGTGCCCAAGGGCAGATGCGGAGCGTGGAACTCCATGGCGCCCAGCGGGACCCACGCCACGGGTGCGCGCGCCAGAGCCACCACGATATCGGCTGGTCGCATCCGGTCGAGCCGGACCTCCGTGGTCATCAGCTGTCTGCGACCCCGGTCAGTCGACCAGGAAACCGCCGTTGATATCCGTGACTTCCCCCGTGATGTAGCCGGCGTGCTCCGAGGCCAGGAAGGCGACGAGAGCGGCGACCTCCTCCGGCTTGCCGAAGCGGCCGACCGGGATCCGCGACATCAGGTCCCGCTGATCGGCGATCATGTCGGTGTCGATGAGCGTCGGCGCGAGGGCATTGGACGTGATGCCGTTGGCCGCGTACTCGTTGGCGATCGACTTGGTCAGGGTCATGAGGCCACCCTTGGACGCCGCGTATGCCGCCACGCTTCGGGCGCCGCCGGCCTTGCCCGCGCTCGAGCCGATGGCCACGATACGACCGTAATGGTGCTCGCGCATCGATGGCAGTACTCGTCGGGCACACAGGAAGCCGCCCGTCAGGTTGATGGCGAGCGTCCGGTCCCAGAGTTCCCGGGTGGTCTCCTCGAAGGGCACGATGGGGAAGATACCGGCATTGATGACCAGCACCGCCACGTGGCCGAGCGTCGTCTCCACGGTCGAGAACGCGGCGTCCACAGCCGCCTCATCACTGACGTCGCAGGCGACGCCCAGGATGCCGGGATGATCGGGAGCCACGAGGTCGAAGGCGGCCACCTGGGCGCCGTTGGCCGACAGGGTCTCGGCGATGGCCTTCCCGATGCCGCGCGCAGCGCCCGTGACCACGGCCACACGGCCAGCCAGGCCGTCCACCTGGATCATCCTGAGCCCTCCGATGAAGGTGTCTCTGATGGCTGTGCCGCGAGCCGCGCGCACAGCCAACTCCGCCCGATGGTCTGGTGACGTTTCCAGAGCACGCTACCACACCGTCATCGCCCGGATGGCTGCAGACCCGCCCTCTGGTGACGTTTCCAGACCGGGTACCATGATCGGGAGCCAGCGACGCCCAGCGCCCGAGGGAGCGTCGCCGGTGCCGAGGAGACATCCTGCGTGCGCGTTGGGATCGACAGCTACTCCTACCATCGTCGATATGGTGAGGTGCGCCCCGGCGAGATGCCAGCGGCCAAGGAGCCCTGGCTTTTGGACCCCCGACCTGTCCTGGATCATGCACGTTCGCTGGACGTCGACGACCTGTACCTTGAGACCTGCTACCTGCCCGATCCCGAGCGGATCGAGGACCGGATGCTCGACGCCGGCCCGGTGCGCGTCGGCTTCTCGTGGGGCCACCCATGGCCCTCGGGCCAGTTCCACGGGCTCGATGGCGGCCGCTCGCCGGGGGCGGAGGTCGACCTCGCACGGTGGGTGGCTGCGGCCGCGCGGCTGGGTCATCGGCTGATGCGCATCACGCTCGGCAGCCCCGCGTCACGGGGCACCGAGCCCGCCAACGTCCTCGTCGATCGGCTCGTCGAGCCCACCCGGCGGGCCGCCGAGATGGCAGCGCGGGTCGAGCTGCGGCTGGCCATCGAGAACCACGGCGACCTGAGGGCCCAGGACATCCTCGAGATCATCGAGCGGACGGGTGCCGACAACCTGGGCGTGACGCTCGACAACGTCAACCTCATCCGGGTCGGTGACGACATGATCGAGGGCACGCGGGCGCTGGCGGAGCGGACATGGCTGGTCCAGCTCAAGGACCACCTCCCGTTCATGGCGATGCCCCTCGGCGGGCCGGTCTCGACCGCACTTGGCGAGGGCGTCGCCGACCTTCCGGGCGTGCTCAGCGTGCTCGCCGACGCGGACTACGACGGCCCGGTCTGTGTGGAACTTGCCTCGCTCGGTGGCGGATCGGTCGACGAGCTGGCGATGATCGAACGCAGCGTGTCGTGGCTGCGCGACAACGTGCCCGGTGCGCGCGCATCGGGCAGGACCACATCACAGGAGGCGGCCCATGGCTGAGATCCCGTTCGTCGACACGCATGTGCACTTCTCGGACCTCCAGGATCCGAACCTCCACTACTCGTGGCTCCAGCCAGGCTGGAAGCACCCCATCCTGGGCGACATCGAGGGCATCCAGGCGCAGCGCTACTGGGCGGACGAGTTCGTCGCCGAGACCCGTTTCGCGAATGTGACGAAGTCCGTTCATGTCCAGGCTGCGCTGGGCATCAAGGATCCGGTCGAGGAGACCAAGTGGCTCCAGGCATTCGCCGACCGGCTGGGTCATCCGCACGGCATCGTGGCCGAGGTCCATCTCCAGCAGGACGACGCCCAGTCGGTCATCGAGCGCCACATGGCCTACCCGAACATGCGCGGCGTGCGCGACTTCGGGCCTGGTGACTACCTTGTCGATGATCTCTGGCGGCGTGGCTACGCGCACCTCGAGGATCATGACCTGGTGGCCTGCCTCGATTCGTCGCCCGAGACGTACGCCAAGATGCGCTCGCTCGCGGAAGCATTCCCCAACATCGTCATCTCGCTCGACCACGCCGGCTTCCCCCGCAAGCGGGATCCGGAGTATCTCGCGATGTGGAAGAAGGAGCTCACGAACCTCGCTGGCGCGCCCAACGTGACCGTCAAGATCTCCGGCCTGGGCATGTGCGACAACCGCTGGACCGTCGACTCCATCCGCCCGTGGGTCATGACCTGCATCGAGGCCTTCGGCGTCGAGCGCAGCTTCTTTGGCACCAATTGGCCCGTGGACCGGCTCTACTCCAGCTACCCGGACGTCGTGAACGCCTACGCCCAGATCATCCAGGGCTTCTCGCGTGCCGAGCAGGAAGCGTTGTTCTTCGCCAACGCGGAGCGGATCTTCCGGATCTGAGTCGATGGCCATCGATGGGTTGGGCAGCCAGGTCGTCGTGACCGGTGCCGGCAGCGGCATCGGTCAGGCGACGGCGCTGCGACTGCTGGAGCGCGGTCGCTCGGTGCTCGCCACGGACATCGTGGCGAGCGCCCTTGAGCCGGTCCGTCAGGCCGGGGCACGGACCGTGGTCAGCGACCTGTCGACACCGGAGGGTCGCGCCGTGCTGCTCGCCCAGATCGACGCGGGACCCCCTGTGGACGGTCTGGTCCAGGCGGCGGGCCGGATGGTGGTGCGACCCATCGCGGACGTCTCGGTGGATGACTTCCGGAGCGTCTTCGCGAGCAACGCCGAGTCGACCTTCTTCCTGTGCCAGGCGATGGGCGCACGGATGGCCGACGGTGGCTCGATCGTCAACTTCTCGTCCCCATCGGCCAAGTTCGTGGCCACGACCGAGGCCGCCGTCTATGCCGTGAGCAAGGCGGCGATCTCCCAGATCACCCGCTCTTTCGCGATGGCGTACGCCGCGCGGCCGATCCGGGTCAATGCCCTCTCACCAGGCATCACCGACACCCCGATGCAGGCCCGGGTCCTGGACGAGGTCTCGGTCGCGCGAGGCATCGAGCGCGCCACGCTGGAGACCAGCCGGCTCGCGACCGTGCCGATGCGCCGGACGGCATCGCCCGCCGAGATCGCAGGCTGGGTCCTGTGGCTGCTGGGTGACGAGTCGCGCTACATGACCGGCCAGGTGCTCAATGTCGATGGCGGCATGGTGATGTGGTGATCGACCGTGATGGCCCGGATGGCACGGGCGTTCCTGACCGGTCGATCCCGTTCGTGGATGCCCACCATCACGTGACGGAGCCATCGCGTAACCCGGACGCGTGGCTGACCGAGGACGGCGCCATCTACGGTGACCTGCTGGGCGACTACAAGCTCGCCCGGGCCGACTGGCCGATGTGGCGGCTCCAGCGTGAGTTCCACGGCTCCAACGTCGTGGCCAGCGTGCATATCGAAGCCGCCTGGAGTGGTCCCGACGCGCTCGATGAGACCCGCTACCTGGCGAGCGTGACGGCGGACACCGGGATGCCCGACGCATACGTCGTCCTGGTCGACCTGGCATCCGCCGACGGTGAACGCCAGACCCGAGCGCACCTCGAGGTGTCAGACCGGGTCCGTGGCGTGCGCATCCGGGAGCACCCCGCGGGCGGCGGCGATGCGCGGTTCCTGGCAACACTGCGGGCGATAGCCGGCCTCGGTCTCTCGTTCGAGTCGCGGGCGTGGCCGGGCCCGCTCGGGGACGCCCTGCTCACTGCGCGCGCCCTCCCGGAGCTGCCGTTCGTGGTCGGCAGCACCGGCATGCCCCTCGAACGGGGAGCCGACTACTTCGCCTGGTGGCAGCGCGAGATGTCGGCGCTGGCGGAATTGCCCAACACGGTGTGCAAGATCTCCGGCCTGGGTATGACCGACCACCGCTGGACCGTGGCGTCGATCCGGCCGTGGGTCCTTGCCTGCATCGAGCTGTTCGGGCCCGAGCGCTGCATGTTCGGCAGCAACTGGCCGGTCGATGCCGTGTATGCCTCCTACCTGATGACGGTGGATGCGTATCGTTCGATCATCGCCGAGGCGGGCCTGAGGCATGATGAGCAGACCCGCCTCCTCTCCGGCAACGCCCGCGCGTTCTACCGGATCTGACCTCGCTCCACGACCAGCCGGTCGAGATACCGGTGGAACCAGACGATACGCATGTGCGGCTCGATGCCAGGCGCGATACGCAGGACTGGGACTCGCTCCAACAGCGCCCGGGTGGCGGCAACGATCTCCGCGCGCGCCAGCTGGTAGCCGATGCAGAAGTGCTTGCCGAGCCCGAAGCCCAGGTGATTGGCGACACCGTCGACGCGACCCCCGGCGCGGCTCTCCTTGCCCAGCCGCAGATCGGGTCGTCGGAGGTCGAACCGACGCGGGTCGGCGAACACGGTCTCGTCGTTGTTGGCGGAGATGAGCGCCACGCGCACGATCTCGCCGGCGCGGATCGCCTGCCCGTACCACTCGACGTCCCGGGTCAGCTCCCGATCCTCGTAGACGATGACCCCGTCCCGGCGCATGAACTCGGACACCGCGGCGTCCAGCAGCGCGGGATCGTCCCGGAGCTCCTGGAGCACGTCCGGGTGCTGCATCAGGATCCACCAGAAGTTGGCCAGGCCTCGGTCGGTGGTCTCGCCGCCGGCGACCATCAGGAGGCTGATGAAGGATGCGATCTCAGCCCGGGACAGGCTCTGACCGGACTCGGTCCTGCCCTGCGCGATGGCGCTGATGAGATCGGTCCCCGGATCGACGGCCCGGTCACTGATCATCCGGTCGATGTGGCGCGTGAACTCGGCGTGGGCCTGGATGCCGTCGGAGCGCGCCGGCTCCTCACCCGCGAGGGCGGCGATGACCCGGTCCGTGACGTCATGAAGGTATGCGTCGTCATCCTCGCGCATGCCCAGGATGGTGGCGACGACCCTGAGTGGCAGGGGCGCACTGACCCCCTGCATGAGATCCACCGGGCCGGCCGTCGGCAGCTGGTCGAACAGCCCCGCGACCACGCTGTCGATGAGACCCAGGTAGTGCTGCTCCAGCTGTCGACCGACCATCGCCGGCGCCACGATCGCGCGCCGGACATCGTGGTCGACGCCGTCCATCTGGACCATCGTCGGCCCGATGACGTCCGTGAAGATGCGCTGGTACGGCCGGGTGGAATACGTCTCATGGTCCCGGAAGACCGCCGCGACGTCGTCGTACCGGGTCAGCAGCCACCGCTCGTCGATGGCGTCACGGAACAGGGGTCGCTCGTGTCGCAGTCGCTCCCAGACCGGGAACGGGTCATCGAAGTACGCCTGCGAGTGGAGCGTGCCGGACGTCACGGGCTCGCTCACGGTCGGCCCCATTCGGTGAAGGGAAAGGTCGGGCGCCATCGGGAGGAGGTCGATGGCGCCCGCCTCGTCAGCGGGGTTCGGAAGCCACTGCGTCCGGAGACGTCGGGCATCCCCACGGTGTCGTGCGCCGTCCCCGGACGTCCCGGGACGGTCCCGGCGTCTGTCGCGACGACGGGCGATACGGTACCACGTAGGCGGCACATCGTATATCTGATCACCTGTGAGGTCCGACCCGGGCCAGCCTCGGCCTCAGCCTGCGCCGGGCATGCCCACGTTGATGACCGGCAGCTCTCGCGCGCCCTGCGCGCGAGAACCGAACTGGGACGGCTTGACACGCCCGACGCGGGTGTAGATCTCCTCCGGGACCGTCGTCGGGTCCTTGTACATCGTCCACTGGCACTGTTGCCGGACGTTCGGATCGCGGTCCGTATCGGGATACGTCGGGGGGTCGATGACCCGCACCGGGTACCCGAAACGGTCGATGGGCATCTCCTCCATCAGCACGATGCAGTGTACGCAGTAGTGGCAGACACCCGACTTGTAGTGGGTCCACGGGTATTCGCCCTCCACCACCGTCCAGCCGTAGGGTTCCTCCATTCGCGGCGGCGTGCCTTCGACCCAGTCCCCGCGGATCGTTCGCTGCCCCGAGCCACAGGGGTCGAAACGAAGCACGAATCGATCCTCGTACTCGACCAGCTCCATGTCACCGGTCCGCTCCGGACCGACCAGGTGGCCACGCATCGCCTCGCAGGCGACGAGCATGAGCACCTCGAGCGCCTCGTCCCACGGATGCTGGTCGATGTCGAACTTGGCATAGCGCCACGCGAACAACGGCAGCAGCACGACGTCGTACATGTCCCGGATGGCCGGCTCGCCGAGCTGCTCCTTGACCAGCGACATGAGGCCGTACACGTGGTCGACGTCCCGGTCGTGACAGCGACGCCACGTCTCCTTGGCGACCGCCATGAGCTCCGTGGCCTCGGCTGCCTGCTGGCGGTACGTCGCCGCCGTAGCCGCCTGGATGTCGCTCAGCAGCCGGTCCCACTGACGACGGGGCTCCCAGGGGGACCCGTCGGGCAGCCGCGCCACTTCGATGGCCTGGGCGTCGCGCGCCGCGACGATGGCCGGGTCGACCTCGTGCGCCAGGAGGTAGTTCCGGACATCCGGGATCCACTGGCGGTAGATGGCGAAGCAGACGCTCGCCTCGTCCACGAAGTAGCTCTCGAGCTTCGCCGCATCATCCCAGCGGCCCTCATCGAGCGCCTCCAGGATCTTGCGGTAGGTCGAGATCTTCTGGTCCTCCCAGGTGCCCATCCGGACGCGCCGGCCTAGCAGCTCGGTGAACTCGATGGTCGTCTCGGTCACGGTCTTGCCCTCGATCATGGGGACCTCGCCGCAGGTCCACCGATCCCCGCCAGGGGAGCCCGGATCATGGATCGACTGCTGATACGATGCGCGACGATACTGGCATCGTTTGCAGGTGCGTGCTGGCGGGCAGCGTACCACGCGGGGACCCCGCCGACACGAGGACCGATGCGGCCTTTCGACGCACCGACGCGAGGTCCCGGAGCATGACAGCGGTCATCTTCGGGCTCATGGCGGCGCTCACGAACAGCGCCCAGGCGCTCATCAACAAGGGCCTCGCCGAGCGCTATCCGGCACGCCAGCTCATCGGCGTGCTGTACGTCTGCAACTGCCTCGTGCTGCTGCCGTTCGCTCCGTTCGTCCCGTGGCACTGGTCGGGCGATGTCTGGCTGCTGCACCTCGCCTCAGCGGGACTGATGGTGGTCACCGCGATCTGTGTCTGGGACCTGTTCGACAAGGGTGCGGCGTCGTCCACGACCACTGCGTCCGCGCTCAGTCCCATCGCTGCTGTGACCGCGGCCGTCATCCTGCTGCCCGGCAGCTTCTCGCCCGGCCAGGCCGCTGCGGCGGTGCTGGTCTCGGGAGGCGTGCTCTGGGCGCTCCAGGGTGCCTTCGGAGACATGGGGCGACGGGGTGTCGTGCTCAGGGTGGTCGGCGCCGCCGCGGGCAACGGTTTGTTGACCGTCGCGACCGCGATGCTTGCCGTCCTCGCGGTGGGGGTGGTCGAGACCTACGTGGTGCGCACCGCCTTGGCGGCGGTCGTCACGCTGGCCATGTTCCCACCCCGCGACGTGCCACTCCGGAGCGCCCCGAGGCTGCTGTTCCGGTCCGTGCTGACCACGACCTCGTTCGTGTTCATCATCCTCGGCGTCCAGCAGGGCAGCCCGGTCGTGGTCCAGACCATGGTCGCCACCACGCCCCTCTTCGTGCTCGCCGTCGAGAGCTATCGGACTCACACCCGGCCACCCGCGCGGGCGCTGGGTGCGGCATCGTTGGTGGTCGTGGGCGTCGCGATCGTGCTCGCGACCTGAGTCGGAGGGTGGCAGGAACGGCAGTGGGACAGCGGCACGCATCGCGCTCGTCACTGGGTCGTCCGGCGGCATCGGACGCGCCACGGTGGCCGCGCCCGCGGCGATGGGTCACGAGGTCGTCGGGCTGGACATCGTGACCGACGCGTCCGTGCCAGGGTTGACCCGCGGGCTGGCGGTCGATCTGGCCGACTCGACCGCCCTGGAAGCCGCCTGTCGCGTCGTGGGCCGCGTGGATGTGCTCGTCAACAACGCTGGACTGCTCATCGAGGCGCCCGTCGACGACATCACGCTCGAACAGTTCGACCGGATGGTGGCCGTGGACCAGCGTGCGGCGTTCCTCCTGTCACGTGGCGTGTCGGAGGGGATGCGCGAGCGCGGCTGGGGACGCATCATCAACGTCTCGAGCGTCGGTGCTCGCACGGGGGGCGTGACCCAGTCGGGTGTCTACGCGATGACCAAGGCCGCGATGCTCGCCATGACCCGGAACTTCGCGCGCACGCTTGGCCCATCCGGCATCACCGTCAATGCCGTTGCGCCCGGTCTCATCGACACCCCCATGGCCCGCGGCCAGGATGCCCGCGACCCGGGCTCCCTGGCCCGGACGGCCGCGACGGCGCCTCTGCGACGCCTGGGGTCCCCGGCCGAGGTGGCGGCGGTGATCGGCTTCCTCGCCAGCGACGCAGCGAGCTTCGTGACCGGCACCACCATCGATGTCAATGGCGGCTGGTTCATGTACTGAGGTGCGGCCAGTGGTCCTGCGCTGGTAACGATCCCAGTCGAACGCTAGGATGGTGTCGACCGGTTCGGCAGTTGCCCCATGGGGGCCCGGTCGCGACGAGGAGGCTCCATGGAACGCGTGCTCTTCTATCTCCGTATCTTCCCGGGCACGGAGGCCGAGTACGACCGGCTCCATTCGGCCGTCCCGCAGGAGCTGCAGGCTGAGATCCGCGCCTCTGGCTTCCAGAACATGACCGGGTTCCGCCGCGGCACCGACGTCTGGTACTACGCCGAGGCCGAACCAGACCGGGCGACCGCCTTCGCCAGGCACGGGCCCAAGGCTGCGGTCGCGGCCTGGAACAAGCGGTTCGAGACGGTCATCGCCGAGAGCGCGGACGCCGATGGCCAGCCGCTGCTCTACGACGAGGCGTTCTACACACCGGGTGGCGGCGACGGGCCGATGCGGCGCGGTTTCATCGGCCTGGTCGTCAACCCGGAACGCATCGACCGCTACGAGGAGCTGCACGCGAACCCGTGGCCGGACATGATCGCGGCCATAGCCGCGGCCGGATACCGCAACTACTCCGGCTTCCGGCGTGGTAACCACGTCGTCTACTACGGTGAGTACCACCCCGACCTCGAGACCGTCACGGCACGCATGGGCCAGACCGAGGTGAATACCCGGTGGGGCCAGGCGTTCGAGGGGATCATCACCACCATCACCACCGCGGACGGCAAGCTCATCACCGCGGACGAGATCTATCACCAGGACTGAGGGCGCAGGCTACCCTCGAGGCTTGGCGATGGACCGTCTCGTCGTCGTCCACCCCTGGTGGGACCTGTGGGCGCACACGGCGCCGGCAGGTTTCCGCGAGTCGCGGATGGCGCTCGCGCGACGTGTGGCAGCCGACCTGTCGGGCGCGTTCACGATCGCGGCCGTCGTGGAGGCGGCGTCAGTCGATGATGCTGGGCGCGTCGGCGCGGCACTCGCCGATCAGGCGCTCGCTGAGGGGTCGATCGACGCGATCCTGGTGCTCCAGACCATGGCCGCGCCCGTCGGCTACACGCTCGCCGTGCTGGACCGGTTGCCGGGCGTGCCCGTGGTCATCTGGGCCGCGCACGAGACGGGCCTGGTCGACGGCAGCTTCGACCACAGCAGCATCACCACCCAGGGCGCGACGGTCGGGGCGCCGATGCTCAGCAACATCCTGGCGCGGACCCGCCGGTCGTTCGACCTGGTCCTGGGCCGGCTGGACGACCCGGTCGTGGTCGACCGCGTTCGGGTGGCGCTCCGGCTCGGCGCGGTGGCGTCCGGGATCCGCCGGGCACGGCTGGGCCGCATCGGGCGACCCATCCCGGGCTACCTCCATGTCGATGTGCCCGACGCGGATCTGCGGACCGGGACCGGCATCGAGGCGGTATCCATCGATCCCGACGAGGTCGTCGAGGCGTGGCGCGCCGTCGACCCGGGGCGACTCGCCCACCTCGATGCAGAGGTGCGTGCCGATTGGGACTTCGAGGGCGAGGTCGAAGCAGATGAGACGCTCGAGCGGAGCCTTCGCGCCGCTCTCGCGCTCGAGGATGTGGTGGCCGCGCACGCGCTCGACGGCGGCGCCTTCAACTGCCACGTGCCCCAGTTCCGGTTCGGCGTCGAGATCGGTATCGCACCCTGCTGGGGGCTCGGCCGACTGACCACGATGGGGGTGCCCTTCACCTGTACTGGCGACGTCCTGACCGCGGTGGCGATGCTCGTCACCAAGCGGCTGGGCGGCGCGGCGCTGTACCACGAGATCGAGGCCATCGACTACGCCACGGGCGAGGTGGTCATCGCCAACAGCGGTGAGCACGACCTCGCGTGGCTGGCCCCCGGTGAGCGGCCTCGGCTACGACCCAACGGCTGGTTCTGTGGCACCGATCCGCGATGCGGGGTGTGTGCCGTCCTGGAGCCGCCCGCCGGACCCGCCACGCTCGTGGGATTCACGCCCCACCCGGATGCACTCGGTGGCTTCCGGCTGGTGGCCGCCCGCGGTGAGCTGACGGCCCGCCGGTTCCCCGAGACCGGCACTGCCAACGGGGCATTCCGGTTCCGTGATGGCACGGTGGAGGAGGCATGGGCCCGCTGGGCGGCAAGCGGCGTCAACCACCACAGCTCCGCGACGCCCGGAGACCTCTCGGACGCGGTAGCGGCCGTCGCGCGCCAGTTGGGCATCGAGGCCCTGATCGTCTAGGTACCTCGTCGCGGCCCCGCTGGCTGATCGGACCACTCGCTGGCGTGCTACGGTCGGCAGGCCCGACACGGGCGTCGGTCTTGCGCAGCGAACTGGGGGTCGAATGATGGCGGGAGCCGGGACCAGGGCCGATCCGTGCACGCTGATCATGACGCCCGGCTTCGCGGCCCCCATCCCGCGGCTCGACGGGATGCGGGCGATCTGACCGGCGGATGGTGGACTCGACCACGACCGAGGCCCGTGATGGCGTCGACTGGCTGACCTGGCGGCTCCGCAAGGAGCTGGGCGACCATGTCCACGACGATCTGGCGACACGAGCGCTCTACACCTCGGACGCCTCGAACTATCGGATCATGCCGAGGCTGCTCGTGGCACCCGATTCCGAGGAGCAGCTCGCCACCGTCGTGGGCCTCTCCGTCGAGGCGGGTGTCCCGATCACGATGCGCGGCGCCGGGACCAGTATCGCGGGCAATGCCATCGGTGCCGGGGTGGTCATCCAGACGCATCGGCTGCAACGGATCCTGGATATCGACCCCATCGCGCGTACCGCGCTCGTCCAGCCGGGCGTCGTCCTCGGGGATCTGAACGCACGCGCCGCGGCCCACCGATTGCGCATCGGCCCCGATCCCTCCACGCACAGCCGATGCACCCTCGGCGGCATGATCGGCAACGACGCCTGTGGGTCGCGGTCGGTCCGGTGGGGCACGACCGCCCAGAACGTCCTGGCCCTGGATGTCATCACCGCTGGCGGGGAGCGTCTCCGGCTGGCGGCGCCCGGCGAGGGCGAGCTGGCGCTGCCGCCTGTCGGTCTCATGGCCGAGCCGCTCCGCCGGTTCGCGGCCGCCAACGAGGGGCTGCTCCGGACCGAGCTCACGCCCTGGCCCCGGCGCGTCTCGGGATACCCGCTCGACTGGCTGCTACCCGAGCGCGGTTTCGACGTCGCGCGTGCCCTCGTAGGGACGGAGGGGACGTGTGTCGTCGTCGCCGGTGCCACGATGCGGCTGTGGCAGCCACCGACCGCCAAGTGCCTCCTGGTGATCGGCTTCGCGGATGACATCGCGGCCGCAGCCGCGGTCCCCGCGCTGCTGACGGAGCGGCCGTACACCATCGAGAGCCTCACCGAGGAGTTGCTCGCGCTCGTCGGGCGACGGCCCTCGGATGAGCTCCTGCCGACCCCTGCCGGGGCCTGGCTGCTCGTGGAGGCCGGCGGCGATGACCTGGCCGAAGCCCGCGACCATGCGCTCCGACTGGCCCGCACCCTGGGCCGCGCCGAGGATGGCGCGGCCGTCCGGTTGCTGACAACTATCCCAGCGCAGGCCACGCTCTGGCGGATCCGCGAGGACGGCGCAGGCTACGCCGCCCGGTTGCCGGATGGCTCCCCGGCCTGGCCAGGGTTCGAGGACGCGGCGGTCCCGCCGGAGCGACTGGCCGCCTATCTCACGGAGCTCCACCAGCTGCTCAGGGACCAGGGGATGGGTGGTGTCACCTACGGCCACTTCGGGGAGGGCTGCATCCATCTTCGGGTGGGGTTCGGGCTGGACAAGCCCGGTGGCCGGGAGCGTCTTGGCGGCTTCATGGAGGCCGCCGCCGACCTCGTCGCTCGGCATGGTGGTTCGCTATCCGGGGAACATGGCGACGGACGCGCCAGGGGCGCTCTGCTGTCGCGGATGTTCTCGCCGGCGATGCTGTCAGCGTTCCGCGACTTCAAGACGATGTGGGACCCGCGCGGACTGCTCAACCCGGGCATCATCGTCGATCCGGTGCCGGTCACCGAGTCGCTGCGCTGGGTGGAGCCCACGCGCATCGACCTCCAGCCGCGGATGGCATTCCACGCGGACCACGGCGACGCCCGCGCCGCGGTCAGCCGTTGCATCGGCGTCGGCCGCTGTATCAGCCGCCAGGGATCAGCACTGATGTGTCCCAGCTACCGTGCGACCGGTCGCGAGGCGGACTCCACGCGTGGCCGGGCGCGGATGCTCCAGGAGATGATGGCCGGCTCCCTGTCCAGCCAGGGCTGGCGGTCGACGGAGGTCCGCGATGCCCTCGACCTCTGCCTCTCGTGCAAGGGCTGCCTCTCGGAATGCCCCACCGGCGTCGACATGGCGAGCTACAAGTCGGAGTTCCTCTACCACCACTACCAAGGTCGGCGTCGGCCACGCTCCCACCACTCGCTGGGGGCGCTCCCACGTTGGCTCCGGCTGTCGTGGCGGATGGCGCCCGTCGCCAACGCGTTCCTGCGCCGCGGCTCGACCCGCCGCATGTTCGCAGCCATCGCGGGCATCTCCCGGGAGCGGCCGATCCCACCCTTGGCACGGGTACCGTTCACCCGTGGGCACGATCCGGCGGCGGTGCGGACCACGGGTGAGCTCGGCCGGATCACTGTATGGCCCGACACGTTCACCAACTACCTGGCACCGGGCGTCGGCCATGCGGCGGTGCGCGTTGCCGCCGCCGCCGGCTACGCGGTGGATGTCCCGACCGAGCAGGTCTGTTGTGCCCTCACCTGGATCACCACCGGTCAGCTGGACGTGGCGAGGTCGGTGCTGCGGCAGACACTCGATGCGGCGTCGCTCCGGGGGGATGCCCCGGTCGTGGTGCTCGAGCCGTCGTGCGCGGCGTCGCTGAAGGTGGACCTCCCGGAGCTGTTGCCCGACGATCCACGAGCGGCGGCGCTCGCTGCGCGGGTGACGACCTTCGGGGAGCTCATGGATCGCGCCGGGTTCCAGGCACCCGGCACAGCGCCGGCGGCCCTGCCGGCGCTGAGCCAGCCGCATTGCCATCAGCAGGCCATCCTGGGCACGGACGCGGATGCCCGTGTCCTGGCCCGTAACGGCATCCCGGTCGGCACCACGCTCGCGGGCTGTTGCGGACTAGCTGGCAACTTCGGTGCCGAGCCAGGCCACGAGAACGTTTCCCGGCAGGTGGCGGAGCTGTCCCTCGTGCCCGCACTCGTGGCCGCCGATCCCGGGACGCCCATCCTTGCCGACGGCTTCAGCTGCCGGACCCAGATCCAGGCACTGTCGGGACGGCGTGCCGTACATCTGGCGGAGGTCCTCGCGGAGCGGCTCGACCAGCCATGACCGGACGGCCGCCCGGTGGCTCCACGGGCATGCTGGGCGTGACGATCTCGCCCTCCGACCCAGCCCTGGACACGACCCTGCGGGTCACGACGAGCGGCGCTCCACCCGGTGCGCTCGTGACCCTCACCGGAAGCCAGCTCGACACGCACGGTCGGACATGGCGTGCGTCCGCGACGTTCGTGGCCGACGACGCGGGGGTCGTGGACACGACGAGTGACGCGCCGCTCACGGGCAGCTACGAGGGTGTCGACGCGATGGGCCTCGTCTGGTCGATGGCTCGCGAGGATCTGCCGCCCCGCGGCATGCGTCAGCCACCGCTCGCGCCGGTGACCCTGGAAGTGAGCGCGGCCATCGCCGATGGCCCGGTGACGACGATGAGCATCGATCGCGCCCGACTCCCCGACGACGTCGCACGCGTCCCGGTCGACGTGCCCGGGGTCGCGGGCGTCCTGTTCCATCCCAGTGGCGACGGGCCCTGGCCGGGTGTCCTGCTGCTGGGTGGCGCCGAGGGCGGCCTGCATGAGCTCGACGCCGCACTGCTCGCCGCGCACGGCTTCTGCGTCCTGGCGCTGGCGTACTTCGGCGTGCCCGGCACAGCCGCGGTGCTCGTCGATGTGCCGCTGGAGGTCTTCGGGGTCGCCATCGAGTTCCTGCTCGCGCAGCCCGAGGTCCGGGCTGACCGGGTGGGCATCGTCGGTGGCTCTCGAGGTGGGGAAGCCGCGCTGCTCATCGGCGCGACCCTGCCGCACGTGGCGACCGTCGTGAGCACGGTCGGTTCGGGCGTCATCACCGCGGGCATCCCGCCGGGCGCCGCACTGCTGGACATCCTGGGCATCGATGTCGGCTCGTGGACGTGGCGGGGTCGACGGTTGCCGTACCTGCCGTACCACGTGGGCGACGACCTCATCGAGCAGGTGGCAGCGGGCGGATCCGTGGAGCTGGCACGCGCCTTCCGGCCCGACCTCGCGAGTCGGCCCGACCTCGCGGCGGCGACGATCCCCGTCGAGCGCATCCAGGGGCCCGTCCTGCTGCTCTCAGCCGAGGATGATCGCAGCTGGCCGAGCGTCGATCTGTCCGAGGTCGCGGCCGAGCGCCTGCGTCGGCTGCGACACCCGTATCCGTTCGAGCACATCCGCTACCGCGGGGCCGGGCACGTCATCGCACCCTCGCCGTACGGGCCCACCGAGTCCATCATCCCTGGACCGGGTGTCCGGTTCCTGATGGGTGGCACAGTGGCCGATACGAGCGCGGCCCGTGCCGACGCCTGGACCCGGACCATCGCCTGGCTGGCGGAGCACCTGCCCACCTAGGGATCCCCGTTCAGCCGGCGGGATCGGCGCTCGTGGTCGCCTCGCCCGGGCGCCACCCGCCTCTTGGTCTGCATCTCACCCGGCCATCTCGCGTCGGATGATCGCCCGCATCGCGGCCACGGAGCGGTCGATATCGGCCTGGGTCGTCGACCAGTTGGAGATCGAGATGCGGATCGCCTGCTGGTCGTGCCAACGGGTCCCGCCCAGCCAGCACGTCCCGTCCTCCTGGATGCCCGCGATGACCGCGCGGGTGACGGCCTCCGGGTCCCGGTCGTCCTGGGGCTCGATGCGCAGGAGCACCTGGTTGAGGACCACGTCGTTGAGGATGACGACGCCCGGCTCCTCAGCCAGCTGCTCGGCCATCCCAGCGGCGAACCCGCACGTGCGTTCCACCAGGTCGGCGACCCCGGAGCGGCCAAGGCTGCGGATGGCGGCGTACAGCGCGAACCCGCGTGCTCGGCGCGAGGATTCCGGCACCCAGTCGTGGTTGTCGCGTTCACCATCGCGGCCCCGGAGCAGATAGGCGCCCCGCAGGGTCATCGCGGCGTGATGCGCGGCCGGGTTGGCGACGATCGCGATGCCCGAGTCGTAGGGCACGTTCAGCCACTTGTGGGCATCGGTCGCCCACGAGTCAGCAAGCGCGAGCCCAGGCACCAGCGATCGCTGCGCGGGGCTGGCCGCGGCCCACAGGCCGAACGCGCCATCGACATGGAGCCAGGCGCCATGCTCGCGAGCCAGGGCCGCGATGCCGTCCAGCTCATCGAAGGCGCCCGTGTCCACGTTCCCTGCCTGGGAGCAAACGATGGTTGGACCCGTAAGCGCGTCCATCACCGTGGCGAGCGGATCGGCACGCATCCGGCCCTGGCCGTCGGTCGGCACCCGGTGTGCCCGCCCGCTGCCCAGCCCAAGGAGCCGGAGGGCGGCCATGATGGTGGCATGTGACTCGGCGCTCACGACTACGTTGATCGCCGGTGCCCCGATGAGACCATCACGCTCGACGTCCCACCCGACCCGCTCGAGCACCGCGTGGCGCGCCGCCGCGAGGCAGGTGAAGTTGGCCATCTGGCACCCGGTCACGAAGCCGACGCTGGCGGATGGGGGCAAGCCCAGGAGATCGAGCACCCAGCCCGCTGCGACCTCTTCCGCGACCGCCGCGGCGGGTGAGGACACGAACAGGGCCCCATTCTGGTCCCAGGTGCTCACCAGCCAGTCCGTAGCGCGCGCCGCAGGCAGGCTGCCGCCGATGACGAAGCCGAAGAAGCGGGGACCCGCGGTCGAGACCAGCCCAGGATCAGCGGCACGCGCCAGCTCTTCGACCACCGTCACCGCGTCGATGCCCACCTCCGGCGTCGGTCCGCCCATGCTCGCGAGGAGGGAAGCGGCATCTGCGACCGCACCCACATGCCGATCGGGCAGGGCGGTCAGGAAATCCTGGGCGAGCTCGCTCGCCCGGCGCAGGGCTCTGGCATCAGTCAGTCGCTGGGCATCAGACTCGGGCATCGGCAGCTCCTCGCAGCGCAGCGGACCGTCGGACCCACCTTGCCGACCGGCCGCCGGGTCAGGGTACAGCCGGTCGGGTCGTTCCCGCGATGCTGTCAGGGCTTGCTGGCACGTGACCAGGTGAGGCGCTGGACCGAACGTCGGCCAGCGAGCGTGAACGGGTCGGTGGACAGCACCAGTGTCTGGCCGTCGGGGGACAGCTCGGCATGCCGGATCTGGCGGGTGCCGACCCAGTTGGGGTACAGGCTCATCTCCACGGTGTGAACCACGTCCCCGCCCTCGAGCGCATAGCGCCCGCTATAGGCGACGAACGTTTCCGCGACGCGCTGTCGTTCCGCATCCGGCCCTCCACGCAGAGGGTCGCCGGACGAGATGCGAGGGCGGGCTGCGGGCGCGATGGTGGTGATCATCGTGCCGTCCGGGCTATACACCAGGATGCCCATCGGTGCCTCGCCCATCGGGCGTTCGGTCGTGCCGTCGTCCCCCTCCGCGACCCAGCTGCGCAACCGCCAATCGCCGACCAGGCGCGCCGCGTCGGTCATCGTGATCCCCCGTTCTGCTTGCGCATGTGGACGAAGGTCAGCTCGCCGCGCACATGCTGGGTATGGGTGTCGAGATAGCCTGCGGAATGGTACAGATGGAGGTTGCCCTGGGTCCTTGCCCCTGTGAACAACGCCCACGCGTCGACCTCGGCCACACAGGATGCCTCGACCGCAGCGAGCAGGGCACGCCCGACGCCCTGGCCGTGGAGGTCGGGAGCCACCGCCAGCCGCCCGATATGACCGATCCGGTCGCGGACGGTGACCCGGCCGGCCGCGACCAAGCGGTGGCCCACGCGGCCGACGACCACGATCGAGGTCTCGATGGCCCGCCGGACATCGTCCAGCGTCTCCACCAGCGGCGGCACGTCCGGGTCGTGATACAGCTGCGCCTCCCGCACGAACGCCGCCCGCTGGACCGTCAAGATCTCGCCCGCGTCCGCGCTCGAGGCCCGCAGGAAGCGGACCTCGACCCGGCTCGCCGCCGACTCAGGTCGGGACCGGGGCATCCGCGCGCACCAGACCCTCGTGCTTAAGCTCCGCCCAGAGGTCGCTCGGGATGGGCTGGCGGAACACCTCGACGTTGCGCTGGACGTGCGCCGCTGATCTGGCCCCCGGGATCACGGCCGCGACGCTGGGATGCCCCAGCGGGAACTGGAGCGCCGCCGCCGCGAGTGGCACACCATGCCGTTCGCAGATCGCCTGCATCCGGGCCACGGTCGCGTTCAGCTCCGCCGACGGCGCCCCGTAGTCGGCATTGGCTTCCTCGCGGGGGCCGGTGGCGAGGATGCCCGACTGGTAGGGCGCACCGATGACGAAGCCGATGCCGCGCTCCACGCAAGCCGGGAACTCCGCGTCCAGGACTTCCTGGCGCAGCAGGGTGTAGGGCATCGCGATGAGGAAGAAGTCCAGGTCGACGATGTCCAGGAATCGGGCGATCATGCCCAGCTCGTTGACCCCCGCACCGACACCTCGGATCAGGCCGGCGCCCTTGAGCTCGGTGACAGCTCGCCAGCCGCTGGTGGCGAGCTGGGCGAGGAAGCCCTCGTACCGGGCTCCCGTGCCGTGATACATGTGGTCGAGGTCATGGATGACCGCGAGGTCATAGCGGGCGAGTCCGAGGCGCAGCTGGCTCTGCTCGTATGCGCGCATGATGCCATCGTACGAGTAGTCGAAGACGACCTCGAAGGGCGCTCCACCCAACCACGGCGCTCCGTCGTACTCCGGATCCCGGGATGCCTTGAGCCAGCGACCGATCTTGGTCGAAAGCACATACTCGGACCGGGGATGGTCGCGCAGGCCTGCACCGGTGCGCAGCTCCGACAGACCCCGGCCGTACCAGGGCGCCGTGTCGTAGTAGCGGATGCCGCCCTCCCAGGCAGCCTGGATGGCACCGAAGGCGTCCGGCTCCGGGACCTTGTAGAACAGCTCGCCGTACGAGGCGCCACCCAGCCCGAGCTGGGTGACGGCGACGCCCGTTCGCCCGACGAGGCGTGTCGCGCTGGGATCCATGGTTCGGGATGCCTCCGTGGGTGACTGCTAGTGCCACTCGCTGGTGGGGAACAACAGGGTGCGCTTGACGAGCACGTTGCGTGGCAGGCGGAGCTGCAGCATGACCGCTTCGGCCACGTCCGCTGGCTGCATCAGGGCCGCACGTCCCGCTGTGCCGGCACGGTTGATGTCCTCGTTGAGGGCATCCCAGAAGGGCGTGTCCACGCCGCCGGGGCAGAGGGTGCTCACCCGGACACCCTGGCTCGCGACCTCCTGGGCCAGGCAGTCCATGAATCCCACGACAGCCCACTTCGTGGCGCAATAGCCCGACCAGTCCGGGTAGCCCTTCGTGCCGCCTGCGGACGCGATGGCCACGATGTCCCCCTCGCCCTGGGCCAGCATCGGACCCAGGGACGCCTGGGCGACATGCGCAGTGCCCAGATAGTTGACGTCCACCATGGCGCGCCAGTCCGCCGGGTCTGCCGATGCCACGCTGCCGATGATGCCCATGCCCGCGTTGGCGACCGTGATGTGCAGGCCGCCCAGCTGGTCCACGCAGTCCGCCACCAGCCGCTCCACGGCCGCCGCGTCGCGCACATCGGTCGCCGCTCCGAGCGCCTTGCCACCGGCATCGCGGATGGCACCCGCCACGGCCTGTGACCGGTCGCCATGGCGGCTGACCACGAAGACCGCGGCACCTTCCGCCGCGAGTCGCTCGGCGATGCCACGCCCGATGCCGCTCGTGCCTCCCGTGACCAGGGCCCACCTTGCCCGCGAGGGCACGGGGGGCGGTCATGTGGCCCAGGGTCGCTCGTCGACCGGCTCGTCCCAGCTCTGGATGGGCGCCTGGAGCGGGTCGTCGATCCAGCAGAACCGGCCATTGGTGTCGCCGGCTGCGTCCGCCGTCAGGCGCAGCACCAGCTCGACCGCCTTCTGGGGCGGGTCCCCCCCGGTCTCGTCGACCCAGTCCACCCACGCCTTGTAGCCATCCGCGATGGGTCCCAGCGCGCCGACCTTGGCCTTGATGTCCGCCCACATGTCCGTGCGCACATCCCCGGGATGGATGACGTTCGCGGTCACGCCGCTGCCCGCGATCTCCGCGGCGAGATGTCGAGTGAGCTGGTTGAGCGCCACCTTGGACGTGCCGTAGGCGCTGTTGAGCGGTCCCGGGGGATGCAACGACGCCGCGGAGGTGACGTTGACGATGCGACCCCAGCCCGCGTCGAGCATGCCGGCCAGGAACGCGCGCACGGTCAGGAATGGCGCGATGGCATCGATCTGGACCGTGCGCACCCAGTCGGTCGGATCCGCGTCCCGGATGAGCGCGATGGGCCCGAACACGCCCGCAGCATTGACCAGGATGGTCGGCGCCCCGAAACGGTCCCGGACAGCGTCACCCAGATGTGACACCGCGGCGAGGTCGGCGACATCGCAGACCATGCCCGTGACCGACCCACTGGCACCCGCGGCCAGCGCCTCTGTCTGGCCCAGCTGGTCAGCGTTGCGGGCCACCGCGATGACGGTGGCGCCGGCCGCCGCGAGCCCCAGCGCCACGCCCTGGCCGAGTCCTCGGCCGCCTCCCGTGACGACCGCCACGCGGCCCTGCTGGTCAGCCATCCGAGGGCGCCTGCCAGGTCCCTGGCTCCATGTGGAATACCTCGCGCAGGGGCGTGGAGTCGACGATGCCATCGTCCCTGAACGCCATGAGCGGGTTCATGAGCTCGCTCCAGCGGTCATGGGTGGGGGTATGCCAGAGCCGATCCCAGGAGCCCTCGTCCTCGACCTCGGAGAACAGGAAGAGCACCGGGTCGTCTTCGAACGTGGTCATGTTGTAGATGCCGCACGCCGCGAGCTCGCGGACCAGCTCCGGCCAGATCTCGTCGTGGAGCCTCCGGTACTCCGCCAGGGCACCGGGCTTGAGTCGCATCGTGAACGCGGTTCGGAGCACTGCGTACCTCCTCGGGGATGGGTCATGCGGTCAAGACTGGGTCCGATCCCGCGGCCCGTCCGGTGTTGATCGCATGGAGCACACCATGGTCGGTGGCATCTGCGCCGTTGATGCCGGTCGCGAGCCGGCCTCGATAGAAGATGAGGATGCGGTCGGCCAGGCCCACCAGCTCTGGGAGTTCGGTTGACCGGAACAGCACGATGCGACCCTCTTCTGCCAGCCGGCGGATAAGCAGGTACAGCTCGTGTTTGGCACCCACGTCGACCCCACGCGTCGGGTCGTCCAGGAGCATCAGCGTGGGGGATACGGTGAGCCATTTGCCAACCACGACCTTCTGTTGATTGCCGCCGGAAAGGCTGCCGACCACCGTCGCGGTCGAGCTGACCTTGATGCGCAGTCGGTCGATCTGGCGTCGTGCAGCCTCGGTCAGTTCCTGGCTGTCGAGCCAGGGGCTTCGAGAGGGCAACGCGCCGACGCTGACCAGCCCGATATTGCGCTCGACGCTGCGGTCGAGCAGCAGGCCCTGGTGTCGCCGGTCAGCGGGCACCAGGGCGATGCCCCGACGCGCCGCTATGGTGGGCGATTCCGGTAGGCCGCCGTCGTCGGGATAGCGCACCTCACCGGCGGATGCCCGGCGGGTGCCGAACAGCACGCCCAGTAGCGTGGCCACGCCTGCACCTTCGAGACCGGCGAGGCCGATGATCTCGCCCGCCCGTGCTGTGAAGCTCACGTCTTGGAGTTCGTCCCCGACGGTCAGGCCCGACACCACCAGCGAACCGCCCTCGACCGCGGCCGCGCCAGCGTGTGGCCGGTCCGGGAACGTCCGTTTCTGATCGTCGCCGACCATGCCGCCCACCATCTCGCTGATCGTCAGTGCAGCTCGATCCCGGGTGAACACGAGCCGTCCGTTGCGCATCACGGTGATCCGGTCGGAGATGGCAAAGACCTCCTCCAGCCGATGCGAGACGTAGATGATGGTGATGCCCTGCGCCGTGAGGTCACGCAGGATGGCGAACAGCCGCTGTGTCTCGTGCTCATTGAGGGCCGAGTTGGGCTCGTCCAGGATCAGCACCCGGGGTCGCTCGATGAGCACCCGACTGATCTCCACCAGCTGGCGCTCGGCGAGGCCCAGGTCACCAACCGATATCTCGGGGTCGACGTTCAAGCCGAGGCGATCCAATACGGGCACGGCTTGACGGCGCATGGCGTCGCGGTCGACGAGGCCCCGCCGTCTGGGTTGCCAGTCCGGGAACAGGTTGGCGAGCACAGATCGCTCGGGGAAGAGGCTCAGTTCCTGGTACACGATGCCCACGCCCCGCTTGCGGGCGTCGCGGGGAGCGGCGAACGTCACCACCTCACCATGCATGCTGATCTCGCCCCGGTCAGGGATGACGGCGCCAGCCAGGATCTTCATCAGTGTGGACTTGCCGGCTCCATTCTCGCCCACCACGGCGTGGACGGTACCGCCGACCACCGACAGCTCCATGTCCACGAGGGCGTTGATGCCTCCATAGGACTTGGACACACCTGAAACGGCCACCACCACTTCGGCAGCCGCCGTTTGGGAGGCAGCGCCGGACGACGACGGGGGGTCGGTTGACCGCGGCGTGCCGTCCGGTGCTGACATGGCTGGGTTATTTGGACTCGTTCTCGATGGGCTCGAGGGACGTAGCCCAGTTCGCGATGACCCCGTCTACGACGGGCTGGAAGTACTTGCGCCACTCCGCGCGGTTGTTGTCCGCGGACAACGCTTGGAGTTGGGCGAAGGTGAGGGGCGGCAGGTCATACGGCTCGGTGACGCTGTCCGCGGTCACGATCTCTGTGCCGGCAGCGATGAAGCCGGGCTTGGCCAGGTCGGCGGCGGTGCCGTTCCTGATGGAGTCGATGAGCATCTTGACCGGCAGGTATCCCTGGATGAAAGGAGTCTGGCCAAGGCTGATATACGCGGTGCCGGCGGCCAGTTGGGCGAGGTTGTCGGGGGTCAGGTCATAGCCACCGGCGATGAACTTGGAGTCCTGGTTGGCCGTCTTGAGCTTGCCCAGGCTGGCCACATCGGGTGCGCAGAGACCGATGAGGGCCACGGCGTCGGGGTTGGCGGTCAGCAGGGCGTCCCAAGCCGCGTAATTGTCCGTCGCAGCGACCTTGACGTCGTTGGTGCCGCCCTTGCCGATGACGTTGATCCCCGGGGCCGCAGCGAGCGACTCCTCGACACCTTGGGCGCGGTTCTGAAGGACTGGGTAGCCCGGGAAGCAGTTGCCTTCGACAACGTCGCCGGTTGCGGTCGCGCCGCCCAGCTTGTCCAGGATTGCCTTGCCCAGGATTCGGCCGCTCTCCACGGACCGCTCACCGACATACGGTGCGTTGACGCCGTCGCCAAGGACGTTGAACTGCACCACGGGCACGCCACCCGCGATGATGTCGTTGAGGCCCTTGACCATGGTGGCGTTGGGCACTGAGCTCACGATGCCCTGGATGCCACCGGTGACGAGGTCCTGTGCGGCAGCGAGCATCACGTCAGCGCTACCGTTCGGATCACCCACGACCTGGAGGGTCGCCCCATTCTCGTCGGCCGCCATCTGGGCGGCATCGATGATCTGCTGGATGAAGGGGTTGCCGAAGGCGTGGACGACCAGACCGATCTTGATCGGTGCGCCACCGCTCGCCCCGGGTGACTGCGCGTTGACCGCCACCCCGCTCACCGCGGACACCGACAAGGCGAGTACGCCTGTCAGCGCCAATGCGCGTGTCCTGTTGCTCACTTCCGTTCCTCCTCGAACCTGTGCGTGATGAACCCGCGAGCTGGGCCCGCGATCCGCCTAGTGACGCCGTGATATATGCCTCAGTGGCGACCCTCCTGTAGCTGGGCGCTGGTGTGAAGATGAGTCGAGGCGTCAGCCGGCATCTACGACATCGCGTGCGCGACGGGTGCGGCGACGGCGAACCAGCTGGTCGACGGCGACGGCCAGCACGATGACCACACCCGTGACCACGAATGACCACTTGGCATCGACGCCCAGGAATAGGACGCCGCTCTGGATGGCCTGGATGATCAGAGCACCGATGACCGCGCCGAAGATCGTGCCTCGCCCACCCGACAGAGGTGTGCCTCCGATGATGACCGCAGCGACCACGGGCAGTAGATAGCTGTCACCGATGGTTGGGTCGACCGCCTGTCGGAAGCCCAGGAACACGGCGCCGACCAGCCCGGCGACCAGGCCCATCAATACCAGCACCATGATCCGGGTCCGGCTCACGGGGATGCCCGCAAGGCGTGCCGCATCAGGGTTGCTGCCCATGGCCTGCACCCGATAACCGAAGCGGGTCTTGTGCAGCAGGATGTGCATCACGATGGCCAGGATGAGGAAGGCGACCGCGATGCTGGGCACGACGTTGAAGAGCTTGCCGTCCCACATGCCGAAGAACGGGCTGCTGACGTCCGTTGGTGCGACCGCATGCGAGCCCGTCACGACCAGCGACAGGCCGCGATAGGCATAGGCGGTTCCCAGGGTGATGATGATCACGGGCATCCGCAGGCCCACCGCGAGCACGCCGTTGATGAGACCCAGCAGGCCGCCGGTGGCGATACCGATCGCTGCCGCGATGAACGGGTCGATGCCGTTGACGGTGGCGACTGCGGCCGCGATGGCGGACAGGTTCAGGATCCAACCGATGGACAGGTCGATCTCGCGGATGACCACGACGTACACCATGCCCACTGCCAGCATGCCCGTGAAGGATGCGTTGGCCAGCAGCGCGAACAGTGACTTTGGCGACAGGAAGACCGGCCTGAGCAGACCGATGGCCAACACCAGCACCACGAGTGCGATGAGCACGCCCGTCTCGTCCGGCAACCGGTTGCGCAGCGAGCGTCTGACCGGGGCAGCCTCAGGCGGCAGCGCGGCGGGCACGACGACCGTCGGGTCCTCTGTGGTCAAGCGTCTCCCCAGACAATCACGAGGTCACCGGCGGGCGACCGTTTGGGCCACGATCCGGTCTGGAAACGATACTGGCCCGAAACCGTCTGTCAAGTCGGGGATCGTCGGTCCTGACCGCTCAGCGCGTCGGAGCGTCCTGGAGCTTGATGACCACGTAGGTACCCTCGACGACCCGGTAGGTCACCTCGATCGGCTGTGCCAGCGCCTGATGCTCGCGCAGGTGCTGCGGTGGGAACCCCTGGCCATAGGCGAGCCCCTTGGTCGAGAAGTCCAGCAGCCGGCCGTCGGCGGTGCGCAGCTGGAAGCCGGAGATGTCCACGAGGGATGTGCTCGTGACGCTCGTCACGACCCCCGTCTCGGTCTCAAGGGTCGGCTGGCAGCCGGCGACGACAAGGACGGTCACGAGCACCAGCGCGACGAGCGCCAGCCGCTTCATGCCAGGGGCAGGAAGATCGCCACGTCCAGCACGATGAGCAGGAACAGCCCGGTCAGGTAGGTGATGGAGAACTTGTAGAGGCGGACGGCACGCCGGTCGGTGCCCTCGCGCCACATCGCGAAGGCCTGGAACAGGAACAGCGCGCCCAGGGCCAGGACACCCGCCAGGAAGACGAGCCCCATGTGGGCCACTGCGAAGAAGACGAGCGTGAGCGCCACCATGAGCACCGAGTACAGCGCGATCTGCCGGGTGGTCTCGGGCACGCCGTGGACCACCGGCATCATGGGCACGTCCGCGGCCGCGTAGTCGCCCCGGATGCGCAGCGACAGTGCCCAGAAATGGGGCGGCGTCCAATAGAAGACGATCGCGAACAGCAACAGCGCCGGCAGCGTGATGTCACCCGTGACGGCCGCCCAGCCGATGACCGGCGGCAGCGCCCCGGCAGCTCCGCCGAGCACGATGTTCTGGGGCGTCGAGCGCTTGAGCAGCAGGGTGTAGACGACGACATAGAAGCCGACCGCGAGCAGCGTCAGGAATGCGGCCACCAGATTGGTGGTCAGGGCCAGCAGCCCGAAGCTGATGACGGTCAGCATGAGCCCGAACATGAGCCCATCGACCGGGGCGACCTGGTGCGCCGGCATCGGCCGCCGCCGGGTCCGGACCATGATCTCATCGATATCCCGGTCGAGGTAGCAGTTGATGGCATTCGCTGCACCCGCCGCGATCGTGCCGCCGATGAGCGTCCAGAACGCCAGCCAGGCGAAGCGCGCCGGATCGAGGCCATGAACCGTGCTCCAGGCAAGGATCATGGCAGGCAGTGTCGTCACCAGCAGCAGCTCGATGATGCGCGGCTTGGTGAGCGCGACATAGGCACCGACCTTTTGGCGTGTGGTCGGACCCGCGCTGACCGCCGCCGCGGAGCGAGCTGCTCCTGGCGCCGTCACGTCCGGCGTGGCCGGCACCTCCGGGCTGTGGCCCTGGTGATCGACATCGACGTCCGCACCACCGTCCGCAGAGATCCGCGTGGCCACGCGAGCGTCATACCAGGCGATCATCGTCGCGCCGATGAGGAGCCCCCAGATGGCGGCCCCGAACGACAGATGCAGCGTCACCACCCACGGCGCGAGCGTCGTCCAGATCTGGAGTGCGCCGACGATGACCTGGACCATGAACAGCACAGCAGCAGTACCGACCAGCGCGAACACCGAGGACGACACCCGGAGACGGCCGTCACCGGCTGCACCGGGGACCCGCTCGACCCGGGCCGCACGCCAGACCACGACGGTCGTGATGGCCAGGAAGATGCCCACGATGAGGGTAACGAACCGGTGGAGGAAGTGGGCGACCTGGAGGCTCGCGACCGCTGGATCGGAGGAGAACGAGGGCAGGATCTGCCCGCTGAACAGCGGCCAGTCTGGGAACACGAGCGCGGAGCCGGTCGCGGTCACATGGGACCCGAAGAGCAGGAGCGCGAACACCGAGATGGCCGTGAACCCGATGAGCAGCGTGAGCCGCTGGCCCGCCGCCCGCCGCGGCAGCTGCGACGGATAACCTGCACGGACCGCCAGGAAGATGCTCAGGCCGAGCAGGATCATCGCCGTCGCCAGGTGCATGGTGACCGACTCGCCGGAGTTGTTGAGGGCCACCGTGCGCATGCCCAGGTAGGCCTGGAACCCGGTGAGCAGGAGCGCCATGATGGAGCCGACCGTGAGCGCCCGGGTCGCCCGCTGAGAGCTGAACGCCTCGATGACCAGCCCCAGCATCACGAACCCGATGATGACGCCCCAGAACCGGTGGATCCACTCCAGCCATGCGGCGCTATCCCCGGTCTGCGGGATGACCTGCCCGTGGCACAGCGGCCAGTCGGGGCAACCCATGCCCGAACCCGTGCTGCGGACGATGACACCGATGACGACCATGACGAAGGTCGAGACCACGGCGATGAGGGCGATCTTCTGGAACCGGGACATGGATCCTTCTGGGCGACGGCAAGGGAGGGCCTGGTCGGACGAAGGTGATTCTAGAGCAGGGGGTATCGTGATGCGGATGCAGACGACATCGTTCCCTTACGGGCGGCCTGCCGCGGCGTTCCTGGCCGGTCTGGTGGTCGCCGCGTCCCTCATCCTGCCCGTCCAGGCGCTCGCCCAGTCGCCGCAGGTGGCACCCGCCGGAGCGCCTGATTGCGGCATACCTCCGGCCTCTGGCAACTACGAAGGCTGGCCGGTGGGCGGCAACATCAGCGCGAACGGCAACCTTTTGCCGCTCATCGTCAGCAGCCAGAACGTGGCCGGACCGCCGACCAGGCTCGCGTTCCAGCTCGTCGATCCCCAGAACCAGCCGCTGTCGTCAGCGAGCGTGCCCACCCAGGTCCGGTTCTTCGCGCTCGACCAGGACGCTGCGAACCCGGTGGCGACCGTCGATGGTCAGTTCCTCGACGTCGGCAACGGCACCGGCTTCTACCACCTCCCGGTGACGTTCCCATGCGCGGGCAACTGGGGCTTCGAGGTCACGGCGGGTCTGCCGGCAGGTGCCGTGAGCGCCAGGGTCATCTTCACGGTCCTGCCCTATGGCAGCACGCCGGCCATCGGAGCCCCCGCGCCGCAGTCCCAGACGCCGACCGCGACGACGCCCGAGGGCATCGCGGCCATCTCCACGGACAAGCAGCCTGACCCGGACTTCTACCGCCTGAGCGTCGGCCAGGCGGTCACGTCGGGGAGGCCGACGTTCATCATCTTCGCGACGCCCGCCTTCTGCCAGACCGCCATGTGCGGCCCGACGCTGGACATCATCAAGGGCGTCGCGGCGGGCTACAAGGATCGCGTCGACTTCGTGCATGTCGAGCCATATCAGCTGCAGCAGACCGCGAACGGGCTGCAGCCGCTGCTGGACGCCACGAGCGGCCAGCTCCAGCCGGTGCAGTCCGTCTACGACTACGGGCTGACGAGCGAGCCGTATATGTTCGTCGTGGACGCGACCGGCAACATCTCGGCCAAGGTCGAGGGCATCGCGGGAGCGGACGAGGTGAAGGCCATGCTCGACGCGGTGGTCGCTTCAGGCGGTTAGCGCAGCGACCTGGAGTGCGGCCGCCCGCGCGTAGGCTGAGCGGATCCGTCAGCCGGGCTGCGTGCCGGTGGATCCCGGGGCGATGACGGGCAGCCCCGCGGCACATGCGGGGCAGGTCGCGGGCCCGGGCTCGTAGGTCGGCACGTCCAGCGTCCACAGGGATCGCACCGGGTAGCTGCGACCCGAGGCCGGTGACACGGTCTCCGTGAGGCCGCCGGAGCGGTCGGCGATGACCGAGGCCAGGACGAGCTCGCCCCCGGTCGACTCGATGGCGGGCAGCATCGCGATGAGCGAGCCGCCGGTGGTCAGGATGTCGTCGACGAGGAAGACCCGCTCCCCGGGGTCGATGGCGAAGCCGCGCCGGAACTCCCGGCGGGTCGCCCCGTGCGCGTCCCGGACCTCCTCCGCGAAGATGCCCCGAACACCCAGCTGACGTGCGACCTCGAAGGCGAGGATGATCCCACCGGTGGTCGGGCCCACGACGACGTCGGCGACCGGGCGCCCATCCGTGTCCCGGACCAGGCCGGCCATGTAGCCGCACAGCTCGACCACCGATTCGGGATACTGGAGCACCTGGAACTTCTCGAGATACCGGTCGCCGTGGCGCCCGCTCTTGAGCAGGAAGTGGCCGTCCCGGAGCGCGCCCGACGCCCGGAAGAGCGCCTCGGTGCGCTGGGCGATGGTCACGATGCCCGGAGTCGCGGCAGCAGGTCCTCGGCGATGCGTCGGACCATCGGCCAGTCCTCGGCGCGCGGTCCGTCCACGGAGAAGTCGGTGAAGCCCACGGCGCGGCTACGCTCCACGAAGTCGACGTACGACTGCTCCGAGCGGAGGGCGTCGCGCCGGGTCCAGATCGAGCGGCGGATGCTGGCCGGGTCTCGGCCGATGGAACGGCACGCCTCGTCGAGTCGGGCGAGCTGCTCGGCAACGTCCGCGCTCACGCCCTCGGTCGCCGCACCGGGCATCTCCGCGAACGTGTCCCACTGGTCGGCATAGCGCGCCGCGATGGCCAGCATCCGCGGTCGATGCGCCGCGATGAGCAACGGGATCCGCGGCTCCTGCACGGGTCGGGGCGCGAGATACGCGTCGTCCAGCCGGTAATAGCGACCCTCGAACGAGCCGTGACCCTCGTCCATCAGCAGCCGCATGATGCGGACCGCCTCCTCGAGCCGGTCCACCCGCTCCGCGGCCGGGGGGAAGTCGATGCCAAAGCGACGATGCTCCTCTTCGAACCAGCCCGTGCCGATGCCCAGGACGAGCCGCCCGGCACTGAGATGGTCGACCGTCACCGCCTGCTTGAGCAGCATCACCGGATGCCGGAAGGTGTTGCTCGAGACGAGCGGACCGAGCCGGATGCGCGAGGTGCGCGCCGCGATCGCCGTCAGCACCGTCCACGTCTCGTGCATCGCCTCGGTCGGCGGACCGTCGGGATCCTTGATGTGGTCCGGCAGCCAGATGTGATCGAAGCCCAGGTCCTCGGCCATCTGGAACTCGTCGATGAGCTGCTGCAGGGACTTCCCGCCGGCCGGGATGAACAATCCGAATCCGAGCGTGGGACTCGCCGTGGGCATGGCGGAACACTAGCACCCGGAGTGTGCGCCCGAACCGGACGGTCCTCCCGAAGGATCGGCAGTCACGGAGACATGTGATGCCCGGGCCATCGCACGTGTGATGCTGAGCTCGTGGCGCGACCCGGGTCAGGGTCGGTACTCGACGCCCTTCACGCTGGGACGGTCGCGACGGCTGGGCAAGGCGACGCCGACGAGCGCCCGATGTGAGGCCATGCCGTGGTCACGGCACCATGTCTCGAGCTCATCGATGAGCCGGAGCGGCAGCACCGGGTCGGCGAACAACGCGGTGCCGACCTGGACCGCGCAGGCGCCGGCCATGAGGAAGTCCAGCACGTCGCCGAGCTCCGAGACCCCCCCGATGGCCACGATGGGGATGTCCACGACCTGGGCCACCTCATACACGACCCGCAGGGCGACCGGCTTGAGCGCGGGCCCCGACAGCCCGCCATAGGTGTTGCCCAGCAGCGGCCTCCTGCGGTGCCGGTCGAGGGCCATCCCCGAGAGCGTGTTCACGGCGCAGATGGCGTCCGCGCCAGCGTCCGCGATCGCGGACGCGATGCCTCGAACGTCGGTCGCGGCAGGGGACAGCTTGACCAGCAGCGGCAGCTCCGTGGCACGCCGGACGGCTGCGGTGACCTCCGCTGCGGCGCGCGCGTCGAGCGCGAACTGGAGGCCGCCCTTGCCCACGTTGGGACAGCTGATGTTGAGCTCGATGCCGGCCACCCCCGGCTGCTCATCGAGCTTGCGCGCGACCGCGACGTAGTCCTCGACCGACTCGCCGGCCACGTTGACGATCACCGGCACCGCCCAGGTGGCCCAGCGTGGGGCGTACCGTTCCAGCACCGCATCCACACCCGGGTTCTGGAGCCCGATGGAGTTGAGCATCCCGGCCGGGGTCTCCGTGACCCGCGGCGGTGGGTTGCCGATGCGCGCCTTGAGGGTCGTGCCCTTGCAGCAGATGGCACCCAGCCGGTCGATGTCCACCACCTCGCCGTATTCGATGCCGTAGCCAAAGGTGCCCGAGGCGACCAACAAAGGATTGCGTAACACGAGCGCGCCCGGGCGGGTGGGCGCGAGGTCGATGCTCAGGTCGACCTCGATGGGCACGGCTGGCTGGGCGCGCGCGACCGGCGCCGCCACCGGGGCACGGGTCGGCTTCCGGGGGCCGCTACTCCCCGGGCTGGGGACACGCATCGGTGGCGTCGCGGCGCGGCAGGTGACGACGGCACGCTTCCGCTTCACGTGGGCTCCTCCCAGACGATCTCGTCGGGCGCGAACACGGGCCCTTCGCGACAGACCCGCTGCGGACCGTCGACGCCGATGACGACACAGCCCAGGCACGCGCCGACCGCGCAGCCCATGGTCTGCTCCATCGACACCTGGAGCCATGACGCGCGACGGGCCTGCGGCGATCCCAGGGGAGCCGCACGGCCACCGCCCTTGCGACCGAGTCGCGCCACGCCCAGGCGGCCGTCGCGGCCCTTGGCCTGACGCGCCAACGCTGCCAGCATCGGCTCCGGTCCGCACGCGAATGCCTGGTCCGCCCACGCCTCATGGGCCGCGACCAGATCCGTGACGCGGCCGTGATGGCCGAGGCTGCCATCGTCCGTGGCGACGAGGTACTCGACCTCGTCCGGCAGCATCGAGGACGGGTAGACCTCGGCCGTCGTCGCGGCACCGAACAGGACGACCACCTGGCGCCCCGACGCGATCGCCTCGTCGGCGAGGGCGCGCACGCCGGCCATGCCCAGGCCACCTGCGATGAGCAGAAGGTGGCGGCTGCGGGGATCCACCTCGAACCCGCGGCCGAGTGGTCCCAGCATGCCGATGCCATCGCCGGGACGCATGCGTGCGAGGACCTCGGTGCCCTTGCCGGTCACCCGAAAGTGGATGGTGATCTCGCCCGTGATCCGGTCCACGGTGTTGAGGCTGAACGGCCGCCGGAGCACGAGTCCGCTGTAGTCGGGTGTCCGCACGTGCACGAATTGGCCAGCCTGGGCACCCGCCGCCAGCCACGGCGCGCGATAGCCCTGGAGCCACTGGCCGGGCAGGAACTCTCGGGTATGGGTCAGCTCGGCGTCGAGCAGTCTCATGGCAGACGTCCCCTGTGCCGGTCGGCCGGGTCGACGACCCGGCCGACGAGCTCCGGGCCAGGGCGCGTGTCAGGCCGGGGCTGAGGCGTCCCCGTCGACGACTTCGTCGTGCTCATCGTCCTCGTCGGGAGCGACCTCGGGGTACTGCTCCGCGAGCGTCTCGGCGAGGTCACCGAAGAGATCGGTCGGGTCATAGAACTGGACGAGCTCGGCGGGACTCTGGAGCGAGACCCACTGGCCTTCGTCCGCATCGTCCTCGTCGCGCTCGGGGATGACCTCGGCCTCGAAGTTGCCGGTGCCCTTGAACCAGAGGCGCTCGTCGTCGTCGTCGAGCATGAGTTGGTCGCCCAGTGCTCCTGCGAGGGGTTGCGCGGCGATCTCGAACTGCTCGATGAGGCGCGCCTCGGACAGCTGGCTGCGTTCCTGGAACGTGAGCGCAAGGTCGTACAGCCGCTGGGCGGCCTCGTTCGCGTCCGCGGGCGCCGGCTGGTCCTGGTTGGCGGCCCAGTCGTCGGCTGCACCGATGTACGGGTCGCTGCCACCGATGCCGACCCCCACTCCACTCTCGGACGCGATGCCCGAGACGGCCAACAGGTCCTGGGCGCCGGTCGGCTCGTTGGGCAGTCCCGCCTCTGCACGCGCGGACTCGGCGAACCAGGCGTACAACTCGCCTGGGTTGTACAGCTCGACGAGGTCGGAGGTGCTTTCGATGACCTCCGTCTCCGTGTGCCACTCGCCGGTCTCGGCGTCCTGGACCCGACTCCGCGAGCGGAACGACAGATCGGCTGCGACCGCGAGGTATTCCGGGTCCTCGTCGAGCAGCACGAGGCCACCGAGGTGGTGGATGCGTTGCTTGTTCGACTGCAGGAATTGGTGCAGCTGGTCTGCGGCGTCGTTGACGAAGGAGGCGCGCTCGATGCCCGCCTCCAGGGCCAGCTCGCCGAGGATGCCGGGTCGCAGGTCGGTCATCGTCATCTCCTCCCAGGATCAGGTGCCGGCCGCGGCCGGTGGTGCGGATGCTCGGGTGGCTCGGATCGAGCCGTGTCGCGTGGTGGCGGTCGTCGGTCCCTGACGCTGCTCAGGGATGGAACTCGAGGTCGGGTCCCATCCGCTCGCGCAGGAACATCGCGTGGTGCCGCTCGAACATCCATTCACCGGCCCGGTGACCGATGGCCCGAGAGCGCGGGTCCCCTTCGAGCTTGTCGATGGTCTCGTAGTCAGGCAGCTCCAGCAGGATCACGTTGTCGAAGTCCCACCCGTACGCCACGTTGTACCAGCCAAGGAACCGCATCCCGAACTCTTTCTCGTAGCGATCGACCTGCTTCGGGAAGAGCTTCTGCATGAAGAACTTGAAGAACGGATCACGGCCACGGCGCACGGTGAAGAAGGTGGCCAGGACGGGCACGTGGCTGGGCCTCCGGGGCAGGGGGTGGCATGGGTCGGGGTGGTTGGTGGGCTCGCACGTCCGATACGCGCCCGCACATTGTCGCACGCTCGATCAGGGTCGCGCCGATGCCCATCAGGTCGTGTCCGGGTGGGCGCCACCCCCGGCCGCGATCGGCACCCGAACGTAGCGGATCTTCACGATCAGCGAACGGGATCGGCCTCGATCGTCATGTCGTGGGCACCGGCGACGCCATATGGGATCACCCTTCGGCCGTGGAGCCCACATGGATCGACCGTCCTTCACGCCCGGTGCATGATCGTCACGCTGGACGGCCCGGCGGACGACGGCATCCGGGCCGAGGTCGTTCGCCCATCGTGCGATCCTGCGCGGCCGCGATCCTGCGCGGGCTTGCGGATCCGACCGACGCGCCGGGCATCACCAGCGCGAGGCAGCCCTGACCACGAGGTAGGACGGCGCGACCCCTTGCGACACCATGCAGCGGGAGACTTCGCCGCGCGACCCCTCCCGGGTCAGGGCCCGTGGTCCGGGTCTGGCGTATCGGCACCGCGCGAGGCCCCCGGGACGGGGGCCGTCGATGGATCCGATCCTTCGACGGCTTCGTCCTCGATCATGCCCACGGTCTTGCGCGCCGAGGCCGAGCGCGGAGTCCGTCGACCGCGCCGATCTGCCGCCACGAGCCGCAGCAGGAAGATGACCGTCTGGCCTGTGAACAGCAGCAGGATGAGGGTCAGGATGAGCAGCGCAGCGCTCACGAGCGGTGGCCACGCCAGCGCCACGGTAAGTGGCGTCAGCACGAGCAGGACACCGAGGACGATGACCTGGGTCCAGAAGCAGCCTAGACCTGGGCCGCGCTCGGCCTCGAGCGGCTCGCCCTTGTACAGCGGCGTCTCGCCCTGGGCGGCGCGCGGTGGCCGCGACGGGTCCGGCGATGCCCCAGCCATCCTGTCCGCCTCGGGCGCCTGCGATGCCCCAGCCATCCTGTCCGCCTCGGGCGCCTGCGAGTCCTCGGGCGCCTGCGAGTCCTCGGGCGCCTGCGAGTCCTCGGGCGCCTGCGAGTCCAGGGGCGCCAGCGAGTCCGGTGTCGGGCTCGGCTCGAGTGGGCTGGGTCGTGGCTCGTCGGTCATGTCGCTCCATCGATGGGTCGTGTCCCGCGGCGGCGCCACCAGTCCTCGAACCGGAACCATTCTCCTGCCGCGGGCAGGAACCAGGGTCGGCCGCGATAGGCGCCCGGGATGAGGGGCGCGCCCGGCATCGGCGCTCGCTCGAAGGCCAGGGGCGTGTCCGCCACCTCCGACGAGCGGCCAAGGATGCCCGCCATCCGCAGCCCGAAGGTCGTCGCAAGGCTGAGGCCGCTGCCGGAGTACCCCAGGGCGTAGTGGATGCCCTCGTGCTCCCCAAGATGCGGTAGCCGGTCGAAGGTGAAGGCGATGTTGCCGCCCCACGCGTGATCGATGCGTAGGCGGGCAGCCTGCGGGTGGACCATCGCCAGGGCGCGCCGAAGCATCGTCGCGGTCTGATCGACGGTGGTCCGCCGGAAGGACGCCCGGCCGCCGAAGATGAGCCGCCGTCGCGCATCGACATGCCAGTAGTACAGGAAGTTCTTGGTGTCGAAGAAGCATCGGCCACGCGGGCTGATGGACGCTGCGAGGTCCTCGCTCATCGGCTCGGTGGCGATGATGTAGCTGCCGATGGGCAGCACCCGGCCGTGGATCCAGGGCGCGAGGCCGTCGGTGTAGCCGTTGGTGGCGATGAGCACAGCCCCAGCCCGGATGTCGCCGCGTGCTGTGTGCACGACACGACTGGCGCCATCGACCTCGACGCCCAGAGCCGGGGTGCCGGTGTGCAGGTCGACACCTGCCCGCCGCGCCGCACCGACGATGGCCGCGTAGTAGCGGCCGGGGTGGATCACGCCCGATTCCTCCACGACGATACCGCCGGGATAGACGTCCGAGCCGAGCTCCTGGTGGAGCTCCGCGCCACGATAGGACCGGCCCCGGAGCCCCGCTTCGCGCAGCTCCGCGAGATCCCCATCGAGCGCATCGAGCTCCCCCTGTGACCAGGCGAGGATAGCCAGCCCGGAGCGTCGGTAATCGCAGTCGAAGGCCTCATCGGTCACGAACCGCTCCGCTGTGAAGAACGCCGCGACGCCGTCACGGAAGAGATCGGCGCCGAGTTCGCGGCCATACCGTCGCTGGAGCGCGCCGCGACCCCACTTGAGGCCGGGATGGACGATGCCGCCGTTGCGGGTGCTGGCTCCCCAGCCCAGGGTGTTGCGTTCGAGGATCGACACCGAGGCACCATCGCGGGCCAGCTGGAGTGCCGCCACGGTGCCCGTGTAGCCGCCACCGATGACCACGACATCGGCGCGCTCGGGCAGCGGGCGGCCGTCGAAGGTCGGCACGGCCGACATCGAGGCGTGCCAGTACGGCCGCGGGTCCCACATCGGAGGGGTCGGATCGGTGGCCGGGTCGTGTCGCAGGGAACGCGAGATGGGCATCGCGGGGCGATGGTAGCGGGCGACCCGACCGAGGCGCCTCGCACCGCCTGCAGGTACGCTCCGCGCGACGCGCGTCGAGCACAGCATCGGGAGCGACATGGAACAGCCGGCCATATCCTGCAGCCATCTGGACCAGATCCATGATGTACAGCCGTCAGCCGATGGGTGTGAGGACTGCCTGCGCATCGGTGGCTGGTGGGTCCATCTGCGCATGTGCCTGACGTGCGGTCACGCCGGCTGCTGCGACAACTCACCCAACAAGCACGCGACCGCGCACGTCCACGCGACCGGGCACCCTATCGTCGGCTCGCTCGAACCGGGCGAGGACTGGATCTGGTGCTACGTGGATGAGGTGTTCCTGGAGCCGGGCTGACGCCGGCAACGGCCGTCAGTCGAGTCCCGGGTCGCTCCAGGCGAGCCGGCCACGTGCGATGGTGAGCAGCACGCGACCGGGCAACGAACGGCCGATGAGTGGCGTGTTGTGGCCCCGCGACCGCAGCCCCTGATCGTCGACGAGCCAGCGATCGGCCCGATCGAAGACCACGAGGTTCGCCTCCGAGCCCAGCCGCAGGGAAGGCTCCGGCAGGGCGAGACGGACGCCATCGAGCGCCCGCCATGGCCCCAGGGAGAGCGCCCGCATCGCCCGGACCAGGCTCAGTCGCCCTGCGTCGACGGCCTCGAGGATCAGCCCCAGGGTGGTCTCGAGTGAGGTCATGCCAGCTGCCGCCTCACCGAAGGGCCGCTGGACGTCCACCGCCCGAGCCGGTGCGTGGTCACTCGCGATGGCATCGATGGTGCCGTCCTCGAGTGCCGCGATGAGCGCGATGGCGTCCTCCGGCCCGCGCAGTGGCGGCTCGACACGCGTGCCCGGGTGATACGGCGCCGGGTCGCCGGGGCGCGAACCGGCCCAGGAATCGACCGCCGCATCCCATGACCAGCGGCGGTCGCCGCCCGGCCAGCCGTCGTGCAGCACCAGGTGGTGTGCCGCAACGTCACAGGTCACGCGCAACCCTTCGGCACGTGCGGAGCGGACGGGTTCCAGGATCCGGCCGCCGAGAGATGCGCGATGTGCAGATGCGGTCGGACGTCCGGGGGCACCTCGGCGCTCACCTGTCGGAGCACCGCCACTGCCCGGGAGACGGCGCTGACCTCGGCCGCTCCGGACGCGCCGCGAAGCCCGAGGATGGTCGACGGTAATCCCTCGTTGGCCTCCGCCCCCGCGGTGAGCGACGGCTCGTCGGGGTGGACGATGACCGGCATCCCGAGCGCGCCCGCCTCCGTAAGTGCCGCACGCAACATCGCTCCATCAACACTCGCCACCGGAAGGTCGCTGAAGCCGGCGACACCAGCCGCGGCGAGTGAGGCGAACGGTGCCAGCGTCGCCCCTTCACGACCCACTGTGACGGCGCCGTATGGCCGGGTTCGGACCGGCGACCCGGTGGCGGCACCCGCCGCCAGGATCCGCTGGACGACCTCCGGCCGATCAACGGGTGGCCGGGTATCGGCCATGCTGGCGACGAACCCGAAGCCGCCGTGCGCGGCGGCGTCCAGACCACTCGCGAACGTTTCCGCCTCCTCGCCACCGGGCTCCCGGATGTGGGCCCGCAGGTCCACGAACGATGGCGCCACGACCACCGGTGGCGGCTCGTCCCCTGCGGCGCCCCAGGTCAGGTCGACCACGACACCATCCTCGATCGTCAGCGACCCGCGACCGGAGCGACCCGAGACCGGGTCCACGAGCCAGGCATCCTCGAGCGTCAGGCCCATGACCACACCGCCGGGCACCAGCGTCTCGTGGCTCATGCGTCGTCGGCCGCCGACGGCTTGCCCGGCCCCGCGTGCGCGCCGGCGACGAGGGCCATCGCGGCCATCCGCACCGGCACGCCGTTGGCGACCTGGCGGGTGATGACCGAGCGCGGCCCCGACGCCACCTCCGGCGGCAATTCCACGCCCTCGTTCACGGGACCTGGGTGCATCACGATCGACTCTGGCGCGAACCGCCGCAGCCGTTCCTCGGTCAGTCCCCATCGCGCGGCATAGGCGGCCTCCGATGGCGCGCCAGCACCCTCCAGCCGCTCCCGCTGGACCCGCAGCGCCATGACCGCGGCAGCGTCGGTGATGCCGGCCGCGAGATCGCCGGTGACCGTCAGGCGGCGGTCGGAAGGCAGGGCCCGCGCCCACGCCTCGAAGCCGCGCAGGAAGACCGTCGGGCCGGTCAGCCAGACGTCGATGCCCCAGCAGGTGAGCGCCCAGATATCGGACCGTGCAACGCGAGAGTGCAGCACGTCACCCACGATGCACACCTTCGCACTGGCAAGCTTCTGCTCACCGATCACCGTTCGCAGTGTGTAGAGGTCGAGCAGTGCCTGCGTCGGATGGGCGTGCCAGCCATCGCCGGCATTGAGCACCGGACCGCCGAAGTGCTCCGAGGCGAGCTGCGGCGCACCACTCCTGGGATGTCGCACGACCAGCATCCCCGCCCCAAGCGCTTCCAGCGTCCGGACCGTATCGATGAGCGATTCGCCCTTGGCCAGGGAGCTGCTCGCGGCGTCCAGGGACACGGGGTCGCCGCCCAGGGCTCGTGCCGCGAGCTCGAACGACACCCGCGTCCGGGTCGAGGGTTCGGCGAACAGCGTCGCGACCGTTCGTCCGGCCAGCGGTCCCGGGGAAGCCCCGGCGACACCTCGCCGCTCCCCCATCACATCGGCGAGATCCAGCACGCTGCGCAGGTCGTCACGGGAGAGGATGTCGACATCGAGGAGATGGCGATGTCGCCAGGCGCCATGGGGCGACGATCCCGGGTTCACCAGTGGGGATCCATGCTCACGCGACGCCGACCGGGACCTCACGCCGCTCGATGACCACCTCGTCGCGCTCGTCCACCTCGGCGATCCGGACATGCACGACCTCGTCCCGGGACGTGGGCACGTTCTTGCCCACGTGATCGGCGCGGATGGGCAGCTCGCGATGACCCCGGTCGACGAGCACGGCGAGCCGCACCGCAGCCGGACGCCCCTGGTCGACGAGCGCATCCATCGCCGCACGGATGGTGCGACCCGTGTACAGGACATCGTCGACGACCACGATGGTCGTTGCGCGCGGATCGAACGGCAGGCTCGTGCCCCTCAGACGGGGAGCACGGTCACTCGGCGCCAGATCGTCCCGATGGAACGTGATGTCGAGGCTGCCGACCGGCAGGCGAACGCCCTCGTTGGCCTCGATGACGTCGGCGATCCGATGTGCCAGGGGGACGCCACGACGCTCGATGCCGACCAGTGCCAGGGCGTCCGTGCCGCCGTGCTTCTCCACGATCTCGTGGCCGATGCGGACGAGCGCACGGCGAACCTCGTCGCTGGTCATGATCTGCCTGCTCACGGGGCCGCTCGTCCTCCTCGCCGGGCTCACTGGGCCGGTCCCTGGGGGGGTTTGGCTGAGGATAGCGGATGCGCGCCCACGAGCCCGCTGCCGCCCGCGGCCCGTCGACGATCTCAACCGAGCCGGAGGCCCATCAGCACCGAGGTCGGGAGCGGCTGGACCTCACGGAAGCCCAGGTGTCGGTAGAAGCCGATGGCCAGCTCATTGTCCGCGGCGACATCGAGGTGCACACCGGGTACCCCACGAGCGCGCAGGTCAGCGAGCAGTGTCTCGACCAGCGACCGGCCCAGTCCCTGCCCCCGGGCACGCTCCAGCAGGTCGATATGGAGATGGGCCGGGAACTCGTCCACCAGCGCATCCGGAGCGCGAGGCGGTGCATGGATGATGCGCACCAGCTCCGCGTCGGGCGTCGCCTCGTCACGCGGCGGGTACCGGTCCCGCAGGGCCGGCCACCATTCGGCCTCGGCCCAGGCCTCGAACGCGCGGGTATCGAGGGCCGCCAGCAGATAGCCAGCGACCCCCGCCGAGTCCACGGGCACCAGGCCGACCCCTGGCTGGCCGACGAGGTACGGCCCGACATACACATGACCCAGCAGGTCCGGATCGAGGTAGAGCCCGGTCGCATCGCGGCCGGCGTCACCGGTGCGCAGGCAGGCCCGGTAGGCGCCAGGCAGGTCGAGGATGGCGGCCCGTCGGATACTGATCACGGCGCAAGGCTAGCGTGCCGGGTCAGGCGTTCGTGGCTCGCGGATGTGCAGGGCGCCCACGGTTGCGGGCAGACCGCTGCCCGACTAGGCTGGGTCGGATGACGCGGGTGCTGGGGATCGATGGGGGCCAGTCGGGGATCAGGCTCCGCCACTCATCGATGGACCGGGTCGTGGAGGTGGCTGGCGTCAGTCGCCTCGAAGGCGACACCATCGCTACGGTCGCGGGAGCCATCGCCAATGGCTGGGCCGCCTGTGGCTCGCCCGCGGCCGATCGCGTGGTCATGGGCTTGAGCACCGCACCAACGGATCTGCCCGGCCGCCATCGTCTCTGTGGCACGGTCGGCGACACGACGGATGTCGCCGAGGTGTGGCTCGCGGACGACGCGGTCACCACCCATGCCGGGGCGCTGTCGCTCGGCTGGGGCGTGAGCGTCTTCGCCGGCACCGGTGTGGCATGCCTCGCGGTCCCAGAGCAGGGGGTGCCGCGCATCATCGGTGGCCACGGCTACCTCCTGGGTGACGAGGGCGGTGCATTCTGGATCGGCCGCGAGGGCGTGCGAGCTGTGCTGCGTGCCGCGGACGGCCGGGGTGCCTCGACGGCACTGTCCGCAGTCGCCGCGGCGCGCTTCGGCGGTCTGGACGACCTGGGGGACCGGCTGCACAGCGCCCGTCGACCGGTCAACGACATCGCCCACTTCGCTCCCGACGTGCTCACCATCGCTGATGATGGTGACCGCGTGGCCGAACGCATCGTCGACGAGGCGACGACCGAGCTGGTGTTGCTCGTCCGCGCCGGTGCGACCGCCGTCGACCCGACTGGTGGATCGGTGGCCGCCGGATTCGGGGGCCGACTGCTGGTGGCGGACAGCCCGTTGCGACGCCGATTGGACGCGCGGCTCGCGGGGGAGCTGCCGCGGGTCGTGGGCCGGAGCGCCGATGGCACGGCCCTCGACGGAGCCATCAGCCTCGGCTGCTGGGGGGATCCGGGTCGATATCGCGCGCTCGTCCATGTCTGGCGCCGCGGCGCATGACCGGCATCCCTCAGCCCGACCCCGATCGGCGCGAGCAGGTACCGTCGGCCGGGCGACGGTACCTCGCCACGGCCGGGTCCCTCCTCGGCCGTATCGCCGAGGACGAGTGGCCGCGCATCGATGCGGCCGCGGAGCTCATGGCGGGCGCCATCGCCGCCGGCGGTGCCATCCATGCGTTCGGCAGCGGCCATTCGCACATGCTGGCCGAGGAGCTGTACTACCGGGCCGGCGGGCTGGTCCAGGTCCGACCCATGCTGTTCGAAGGCCTGATGCTCCACGCCAGCGCGCCGCTGAGCACGGCCCTGGAACGGCTGCCGGGTCTCGCCGCCGCGATCCTCGATGATCATCCGATGGCCGCTGGGGATGTGCTGCTCATCGCGTCCAACTCCGGCGGGAACGCGGTGAGCACCGAGCTCGCCCGCCTGGCGCGCGAGCGACGCGTGCACACGATCGGCATCACCAGTCTCGCCCATGCGAGCTCGGCCCAGGCGCGCAGCTCCGGCGGGCCTCGGCTCCACCAGCTCGTCGACGTCGCCATCGATAACGGCGGTGTCCTGGGCGATGCGGCGGTCGCCATCGATGGCCTGACGCCCCGCGTGGCACCCACCTCGACGGTCGTTGGTGCCGCGATCGTCAACGCGCTCGTCGCGGAGGTCGTGGAGCGCCTCGTGCGGCAGGGCGTCGTCCCGGACCTGTACACGAGCAGCAACGTGGTCGGGGGTGACGCCGCGAACCGCGGGTTCGTCGGTTCCGGGAGCGGCCAGTGATCATGCCGGCATCGGGGTCGCGGCCGCCCGTGTCGCCGTTCGCCGTCCGGGGGGTCATCGAGGGGTTCTACGGTCATCCCTGGACCCACGAACAACGTCTGGCGCTCATCCCATTCCTTGGTGCTCGGGGCATGAGCACCTTCGTCTATGGTCCGAAGGACGATCCGCTCGTGCGCCGTGACTGGCGGCTCGCCTACGGCGGGAGCGCCCTCGAGCGCCTCGCCGAGCTTGTCGAGGCCTGCTGCCGGTGCGGCATGCGCCTGACCTGGTGCATCTCACCGGGGCTGGACATCCGCTACTCCGACGAGGTGGACCTCGCCGCGTTGATGGCCAAGATCCGGAGCGTGGCTACCATCGGGATCGCGGACTTCGGGCTGCTGCTCGACGACATCCCACGGGATCTCCAGCACCCGGAGGATCAGGCAGCCTTCGCCGACCTCGTCGCAGCGCACATCCACGTGGTCGGGCGCGTCTTCGCGGACCTCGGGCCGTCGATGCGCCTGAGCGTCTGTCCGACCGTCTACTGGGGAACCGGGACGGAGCCATACCTGGCTGCGCTGGGGCAGGCCATCGACCCACGTATCGACCTCTACTGGACCGGACGCGCCATCTGCTCGCCCACGCTCGACCTCGCGGATGCGGCCACCTTCGCCCGCACGACCCATCGTCCGGTGACCTACTGGGACAACTACCCGGTGAACGACGTGGCCATGACCTATGAGCTGCACATCGGACCGTACCGGGGACGCGACCCACAGCTGTGGCGGGCGTCGACCGGTGTCATCGCCAACGGGATGGAGCTGTTCGAGGCATCCCGGATCCCCTTCGCGACCATCGCCGACTACCTCCGCGCGCCCGAAACCTACGACCCGGAGGCCAGCTGGCGAGGCGCCATTCGCGATGTGGTCGGAGACGCGGACGCGGAGGCATTCGCGCTGTTCGCGGACAATGTGCGATCCTCATGCCTCTCGACCGACGACGCGCCGATCGTCGGTCGGGCCCCGGAGTCGTTCCTGTTCCGCGTCGACCGGGGTGACGCAGTCGCGGCCGCGGCGGAGCTGGGCGCGCTCGCCGAGCGGCTGCTGGCCGCCGCCGCCCACCTGCTGCGCGGACCGGTAGCCAACCGCGCGCTGAGGCGCGGCCGGACGTCAGCCGCGCGGGAAGGCGTCCCAGCTGCGTGGACCGAGCGCGGCCGAACCATCGGGGGTCGCGAGCAGCTCGGTGACGGCCTCCTCTGGGCTGACTGGGTTCACGGGCAGGCCCGTGCCCAGCTCCAGGCCGGCGATCTCCCGCAGGCGGGGATGGATCTCCCAGTGCCAGTGGTACGTCTCGTCGACGCGCGCCTTGGACGGTGCCGTGTGGAGCACCAGGTTGTAGGGCGGACCGTCGAGCACGGCGAGCAACCGGAGCACCCCCTGGAGCGCATCGGCAGCGCCCTCCAGCTGGGTGTCCGTGGCGCGACCGAAGTCCGCTTCGTGATGGCGGGGCACGACCCACAGCTCGAACGGGGAGCGCGAGGCGTACGGGGCGAAGCAGACCGTGGAGGCGTCCGCGTACACCAGCCGGTCGCGACGCGCGACCTCGTCCCGGACGAGCCGACACCAGGGGCAGACATGCTCCTTGATCATGTAGCGTGCCGCGCCTCCAAGCTCCTCGCCCAGTCGATGGGGGATCTGGGGCAGCTCGTAGAGGTCGATGCACAGGTGGTCGGTCCGGGCGCCAGCCTGGGCACCCACGTTCTGGACGACCTGGACGTATTCGATGCCGGGCGTCGACGTGGCACGGGCGACCTGCTCGCGGGCGCACGCGAGCATCTCGATGACGATCGATCGGTCCTCCGACTCGAGGCGGCCGTGGTGGCCTCGCGGCGCCGCGATGGTGGCCCACGATCCGACATCACCCACGAGACCCAGGGCGGGTTCGCGGTCGTCCTCGGTCTGTCCCTTCTCGCGCTCGCTGCCGGCGACGGTGAACGCCTGGGGCTTGAGCGTCCGCAGCCAGACGCCATCGGTCTCGGCGCGGTCGCAGTTCTGGCACCGGCCACCCGGGCGCACGACCTCGCGTGCGGGCAGCGCGAAGCGTGACCGGTCGTATTCCCGGTCGACCACGACGGCTACCCACCAGCCGGTGATGTCGTCGCGTCGCAGCTCGAACAGGCCTCCCGGCATCGGTCCCTCAGGCCGGCGCGAGCGCGGGTCGGGTCGTGGCGCTCGTCTCGATCGCTTCCGTGAGCCGTCGCCCGAACGCGGTCGCGAAACGCTCCGCTGCCGCCTGGACGCTGGCCGTGGACGGCCGCCCCCGGTCGTCGCGCCAGCGAAGCTCGCGGGCGAGCGAGGTGATGCTGATATCGGTCAGCCCACAGGCGTCGATGAGCTCGAAGTCGGCGAGGTCGGTGGTGACATTGAGCGCGATGCCGTGGTACGTGACGCCCTTCTCGACCCGCAGACCGAGGGCCCCCAGCTTGCGCGGCGGACCCTCCACGCCGGCCGCGTCGACCCAACAGCCCGGATAGCCATCACGCTGCTCCGCGGGTACGCCATAGCTGCTCGCGACATCGACCATCGCGGCCTCCAGTGCGCGCACGAAGGGCCGCAGCAGCACACCGGCAGCGGCGAGCTTGACGATGGGATACCCGACCAGCTGCCCCGGACCGTGGTAGGTGACCTCGCCGCCACGTTCCACCCGGAGCGTCTCGATACCGCGCGCCCGGAGCGCCGCGTCCGAGGCACGGATGTTCGCCGGGTCGGCATTCCGGCCGAGCGTCAGGACCGCCTCATGCTCGAGCAGCAGCAGGGTGTCGGGGATGCGGTCCGCGACCCGTGCCGCCACGAGCTCGTGCTGCCGGTCCCAGGCGTCCCGGTAGCCGATCCTGCCCAGCCATTCGTGTCGGAGTGCCATGACCGCACGATAGCAGGGGGCGGGCGGCCTCCTTCCCCAGGGGCAGCGCACGCTGGGCGCGCAGGACGACTCCGATACCGCACCGGGACACCGGCGCCCATCGCCGAGTAGCGGACCGGACTAGCATGGACGGGTGAGCAGTCAGCCCCACCTGAGCATCTCGGACACCGTCATCCAGGGCCATCCCTGCCTGCTCGTCGAGCGCGGCGGTCCGCGGGTCGCCATCACCACGGATGTCGGTCCCCGGATCCTCTCGGTCACCCTGCCCGATGGCACCGGCGAGGGGGTGTTGGCCTCGCTGCCCACGCTGCGCATCGACCGACCCGACTGGCCGTCGTTCCAGCTCCACGGCGGGCACCGCCTCTGGGCAGGGCCGGAGGAGCCAGAGACCACCTACCTGCCCGACGACGGGCCAGTCGACGTGGATCGCGGGACGCACGGCGTCTCCTGCTCCTACCTGGAGGTCGGCACCGGGGTCCGCCGCACGCTCACGGTGACGCCCAGTCCGACCCATGTCGTCGTCGACCACCGGCTGCTCAACGAAGGACCCGCGCCGGTGGAGGTCACCCCCTGGGCGATCACGATGTGCACACCGGGTGGAGAGGCGTGGGTGCCCCGGTATATGGGCCCGAGCGACCAGCACGGCCTGCAGGCCAACGGGTCGCTCGTCCTCTGGCCGTACACCCGCCTTTCCGACGACCGGCTCATCCTCGACGACCCCGTCATCCGGGTGCGTGCCGTTGCGGGTGCCTCGCGTCCGTGCAAGGTGGGGCTGCCCGGTCGCGTGGGTTGGATCGCCTATCGACTCGGTGGTGCGGTGCTCGTCAAGCGGGCGACATTCATCGAGGGTGCCACGTATGCCGACCTGGGGGCGTCCACCCAGTGCTACAGCGGCGGCGATTTCCTGGAGATCGAGACCCTGGGCCCGCTCGTGACGCTCGAGCCCGGCACCGCCATCGACCACCGGGAGACATGGTCACTGCACGCGGTGGATCCCCGGCACGGCATGGACGAGCTGCTCGGAGACCTCGGACTGTCCTGAGCCGGGTCGGGGACGACCTAGTTGCCCGTCAGCTGCGACAGCCGAGCCAGCGCGGCCTGGACCTTGGCCATCTCCTGTCCGTAGCCGACGTAGTCGCCGGAGCCGATGGCGGCCTGGGCGAGCTTGAAATGATCGTTGGCGTACGCGATGAGACCGTTGATGTCCGTCGGCAGCGACCCATCGTTGGGTGCGGGGGTCGCGACCGGTCCGCCCGTCGCCGTCGGCCCGGGGGTGGGCTTCGGGACGTCCGGTCCGGGGGTCGGCAGCGGTGTCGTGCCGCCTCCGACGGCGAGCTGGAGGGCCGCGGCCAGGGTGTCGGCCCAGGCCACCTTCGATGGCGTCGCCACGACGATCTTGGTGAACTGCGGGAACGCCGAAGACGTGCTCTGGAGGTAGATGGGCTGGAGGTAGACGAACGAGCCGCCCACCGGTACCACGATGAGGTTGCCCCGGATGACGCTCGATCCGGACTGGTCCCAGAGGGTGATCTGGGAGCTGATCTCCGGGGTCTGGTCGATGCGCGCCTCGATCTGGGTCGGCCCGAAGATGGACACGTCCGTGGGCAGCTGGTAGACGAGCACCTGACCACGTGATGCCCCGTCGTTCTGGGCGGCCACCCACGCGATCATGTTCGGGCGTCGCGCCGGCACCATCGGCTGGATGAGCAGGTACTCCGTCTGATCAGCGTCGGGCAGCCGCATCTGGACGTAGTACGCCTCGTTGGGCAGGGACTGGCTCTGGCCCTGGCTGACCGCCGGCACCGTCCACAGGTTGTCGCCCTGGTAGAAGGTGGTCGCGTCGGTGACGTGGTACGCCTGGAACATCCCGGTCTGAGCGTTGAACAGGCCTTCCGGATAGCGCAGATGCGGCACCAGCTCCGGGGGCATCGCCGACAGGGGCGAGAACAGCGAGGGGTAGATCGAGGCCCAGGTCGCGATGAGCGGGTCGGACGGGTCGTTGACATACAGCCGCGTCGTCCCGTCATAGGCGTCGATGACCGCCTTGACAGAGTTACGGACGTAGTCGAATCGATCGGACGTGACGCCGGCCGCGCCGCCCAGGGCCTGGTCGATGTCACGTGCGAGCGGGAAGTGGTCGCTCGTGGTGTAGCCGTCGACGATCCACATCAGGTGGCCGGAGGCCGTGACGACAAGGTAAGGGTCGCTATCGAAGGAGAGGAACGGCGCCAGCGACCCAAGTCGCTCATCGAGGGTCCGGCGCATGAGGAACTGCGAATCCTCGGTGACCTGAGGGCTCGTGAGCAGGCTGATGAAGTCTCCGGTCCAGATGCTCAGCAGCAGCCGGTTGATGCCGCTTGAGATGCGGATGCCGGTGGTACCGGTCCAGCGCGTCGTGGCGTCGCTGCCGAGGCTGTTGGCGGGGTAGTCGAACTCATCGGTCTGGGCACCGGTGACGATCCAGGGTGCGGGCCGCTCGCCAAAGTAGATCTGGGGCGTGGTGACGGCCGGCGCGCCGGGCTCGGACACCACCGGCATGTCCCGGATGATGAGGTCCGGCAACCCGTCCGGCTGCACCGCGTTGACGGGCACCATGGCCACGCCATAGCCATGCGTATAGACGAAATGCGCGTTCAGCCAGTTGTTGACCGACGGGTTGCGGTCGAGGGCCATCTCGCGACCGGAGAGCATCACCTGCCGCTGCTTGCCATCGATCTGGTAGCGGTCGATGTCGACATCGGTGAAGTCGTAGTACTGGCGCACGGTCTGGAGCTGGTCGAGCGTCAGACCCAGTGGGCGATAGTCCCAGAGCCGGGCGTTGGCGAACGTGTCGGCCTCCCGGACCACCGCGGCCGGGGTCAGCACGCTCGTCGCCGGGTACGGTCGGGTCGCCCAGTCGTCCAGACCGTATGCGAGGCGCGTGGCCGCGATGTCGTTGGCGATGAAGCTGCGCTCCTGGTCGAGCGGGTTGGGGTTGACGAACAGCGCCTGGTTGACGACCGCGAGCACCGCTGCGAGCACGCCCACCACCAGCCACGCCGCGAAGGCGCCCGCCGCCCACGCGAACCGGTGGCGCACGATGGCCGCCAGCACCACGACCGCGGCGACCACCGTCAGCAGCGACAGCAGGTCCGCCGCCGGGATGCGCACAGCGGCGTCGGTCGCGCCCACCCCGGAGGGATACGGGTACGCCCGTTGCTGGAACACGAGGCTGTACTTGTCGAGCTGGAATCCGACCGCCCCGATGGCGATCCGCAGCGCCGCGAGGACGCCCAGGTGCCACACCCAGATCCGACCGTGGGGCATCGTCATCGAGCGTCGGGCGAGCACCAGGTAGGCGACGCCCGTGAGCACGATGAGCGCGTCGAGGACGCCGCCCACGAACTCGACCACGAGGCGATAGAAGGGCAGGTCGAACAGGTAGAACGTGGCGGGCTGGCCGAAGATGGGGTCGAGGTAGCCACCCACGGGCGTCGTTGCACCGGGTCCGGTGGCGGCGGCCGCTGATCCGGCGATGGCACTCGCCTGATGCTGCCAGAGGAGCATCGTCTGCCAGCCCGCGCTCGTGGAGAGCCCGATGAGCAGCGCGACCGCCAGGGCGACAGCCGTGAGGACCAAGCCCAGGATCCGGGGCGACACGTCGCGGGCTGCGTCGTCGAGGGTGTGCAGCAACTCCCGGGTCATCTCCTCCGCGTTCGGCTGGTTCGGGCCACCCTGCGGATCCCAGCCCCGGAACGAGGGGCGGATGCGGGTGATCCGGGCGGCCGGCTCGCCGGCGCTGCCGATGGCAAGCCAGACGGACGTCGCGAGGAGCAGGAAGACGACGAGACTGATGGGTACCCACACGAGCAGCCGGGTGAAGGTGCGCAGGTCCCAGACGGGCAGCTGCCCCACGCTCTCGAACCAGAGCCGGTCGACGAGCATGCCGTTGATGGTCAGGAACAGGACCGCCAACGCCGCGACGACGATGATGGAGATGCCGATGATCGAGCCGATGACACTCCGGCGATCCGGTCTCGGTCGACCCGATGCGGGTCGGGCGCGGTGGGTCATCGTGCGTGCTGCCTCGTCGGTACTCTGAGCCCTCGGGACGCCCCAGGTCCTGCTGACAAGCATGGACCTGCCGGGCGTCCGACGTCACACCGCAGCGCGGACCAGGACGTGGGCCCGGTCCGGCAGGCGCTCGGAGCCGACCCGACCGGGCAGTGACAGTCTGGCGCTAGGCGGCAACCGCCGTCCATTGGGCTCCAGGCGCGCGTGGACGACCACCGGGCGCTCCAGGGTGTTGCCCACGGGTGAGGTCCGCAGCACCGCCTCGTGGAGCGCCACGAGCGCCTCGGGCGAGGCGTCCGACTCGATACGTACGACCTGGTCGATCTCCCGGAAGCCGGCTTGGCCATCCCTGAGCCCAAGGAAGACCGGTAGGTCGATGATGCCCGTGAGATCGAGCTCCAGGCCGCGCAGGTCGATCCCCTGGCCGTTCGCACCCGCGGTATAGCCGATGGCGAGGCAGGCTCCGAACGCCCCGAGGATCTGCTCCACGGGGTTGGGCGCGGTATCGGTGCCACCCAGGTTGGCTGGCTCGTCGGCATGGAGCGGCCGCAGGTCCCGGATCCGGATCTCGTTCCGGAAGCCGCCCTGCCACACGACGTTCGCGGAGTACGGGGTGCCGGTGTAGTCGGGCTGGCCCTGGACATGCTCGACGAAGGAGCCGAGGACGCTGACATCGACACCGTTGATGATGGGTGGGTTCGGTCATGGTAGAGGTCCTCACGCTGTGCACGGTTGACGAGTCGCGATCCCGTGGCCGGTCATCGACCGGATCCGTGCGAAGCGGCGCCCGTCGCGGGTCGTGGAGGACATGAAGAAGCCGCGGTCCAGCATCTGGATCGCGGCCCCGGGACCGCACGTACAGGTCATGGTGGAGACCGGACAGCCTTGATGGCGGAGCATCCGCGGAGGATGGGTACGGACGAGCCCAGCGCACGCCCTGATCTTCGGGGAAGCACCCGGCCCGGCGATCAGGGCACGGCGTACTCCACGGCAGAGCTGGCGGTGTAGGCCGCGACCTCGGCCGCACACCGCGCCTCGTCCCAGCCGAGTGTCGGGCCCACGATCCGGGCGACCCGTGCCGCCACGCTCGATCCATGGTCGCGGGTCTCCATCGCCAGCCGGATCCTGCGGCCGAGGATGTCGTCGAGTGACAGGGCGAGCTCGTGCTCGACCGCCCAGGCCGCCTCGACCTCCAGGTGGTCGGTGTCGGGATGCAGCCGACCCAGCAGCCCACGCTCCGCCCCCAGGGTCAGCAGTGCGTCCGTCTCCGTGCCGTAGCGCGACCGGAGCGCGGCCACCAGGTCGGGGTCGACTGATGGCAAGCCGCCGCCTGCTGCGGTCGCGGCCGGTCGCCCGTTCGCCGAGGGAGCACCGATCAGGACGAGGGTCCGGGTCGCCGAAGGCGTGCCCTTCGCGCGCGAGCCGAGCACGACGTCCACGGCGTCCGCCGCGATCCTGCGGTACGTCGTGTACTTGCCGCCGCGGACGGTGATGAGGCCTGGCACCGGCTCGCCGATGACGTGCTCCCGGGATGCGGTCACGGTGGACGTGTCCCGCGTGGCGGCGAGCGGCCGGATGCCCGCGAACGTGGCCAGGATGTCAGCTCGCGTGAGACCGACGTCGAGCGTCTCGTTCACATTGGCGAGCACCTCGTCCACCGCCTCGCGAGGAGCCACGGGTCGGTCCGCCGGGCCGTCGTAGGGGTGGTCGGTGGTGCCGATGATCCAGCGCCCATCCCAGGGGATGAGGAACAGCACCCGTCCGGGGATCCGGATGGTCATGCCCCCGCTGGCCGGGATGCGCGCCCGGTCGACGACCAGGTGGATGCCCAGGCTGGGCATCACCTGTACCGCGCCGGCATCCGCTGCGAACGGTCCGCCCGCGCCCCCCGTGGCGCCCGTCGCGTCGATGACCGCGCCGGCGGTGATGGTCAACGCCGACCCCGACAGCTCGTCGACCGCCTCCACGCCGACCACCCGCCCGTCACGCCGCACGAGGCCGGTCGCGCGCAGCCGGGTCGCAGCCACCGCTCCCTGCCCGATCGCGGTGCGGCAGACGGCGACTACGAGGCGAGCGTCGTCCTCGACTCCATCGCGATACGTGACCAGGCCTCGAAGACGTTCCGGCCGGATGGACGGGATCTGTTGCCGGGCCTTGCCTGGCGGTAGGTATGACGGGAACCCGGCGCCGAGCATGCCGTACAGGATCAGGCCCGCGCCCATGTACGGGACGCGCAGCGGTGACCCGTGGATGGGCACCGCGAAGGTCTCGAGGTGGACGAGGTGGCCAGCGATGCGCAGCAGCGTCGCCCGTTCCGAGAGCGCCTCGCGGACCAGCCCGAACCGGAATTGCTCCAGATAGCGGAGACCGCCGTGGATGAGCTTCGAGGATCGGCTGGAGGTGCCGACCGCAAGGTCATCGCGCTCGATGAGCGCCGCGCGCAGGCCACGGGCCGTCGCATCCAGGAGTGCGCCGACGCCCGTGATACCACCGCCCACGATGAGGACATCGAAGCGTTCGCGCCCGAGCGCCTCCAGCGCGACCGCACGCTGGGACAGTGGATCGGTGGACTCGATGGCGCTGTTCATGGTGTCCCCATGTCGATGGGCTCCAGGGTATCGACGATGTGGGCGATCCCTGGCATATGCCTCGGTGTAGGTGCCATGGTGATGCGCTTGGGGCAGATCGACACGCGAGTACGCCAGCTGGCCGAGTCAGCGACCAGCGTCGGCTTCGGCGGTGATCCGGAGCACCTCCCGGACCTGGTCGGGCACGCGCGGGGCGCCCGGCATGCGACCCTCGAAGATGGCACCGCCGATGGTGTAGCCCCAGACCCCAAGCGCCGCGAGCCTCCGGATCCGCTCGGGTGAGTCGACGCTGCCCGCAGCGATGACCGGGCCGGTCGACGCTGCCACGGTGGCCGTGACGGCAGCCTCCACGTCGCCGTCGAAGCGGTACGCCAGCAGGTCCAGACCATGTACCCCGTCGAGTGCCGTGAGTCGGGCCGCATCCGCCGCGATGCTCTCGACGGTGCCCCGGAGCAGGCTCGGGTGGCCCACGATGGTGCCCGGGAACGGGCAGTAGCGCGCGGTGCTGCCGGCAAGGATCGCGAGCGCCTCGTCGGCGTGGGTCCCGCCCAGGATCCAGTCGACACCCAGGGTCCGTGCCGCCGCGATGGACCGCAACTCGGCATCCGCCGCCTCCGAGACCACCTCCAGCATCACCGTCCGGCCATCGGCGTGGATCGCGGCAGTCAACGCGGAGAGCTGCTCGATGGTCGCGCCGACGTCCTTGAAGCCGACGTGGCGGAGCCCTTCGACGGGTCGCAGCTGCTCGTACACCTCGAGGGCGTCGGTCACGGTCTGGTCGTGGTGCGTGAGCATGAAGATGAACTCGGTCACGGTCGTGTCTCCAGGAGCGCGGCGGCCAGCGGGTCGCTGATAAGGATGAGATCGGCCAGCCCGGCAAGCATGAGGTGGCGGGACCCATCCGTGGCGGCGGTCTTGGCGCCGCGGGTCGGGAACCGCGCACCGGGCCCGAGCGTCTGACCGCGTGGCCCGGTGACGAGGATCCGACATGCGTGCCGATCCCGCCGCGTCGCCAGCATCTCATCGACGGAGGTCCGCCATGTCCCTGTCCACCCGCCTGTCCCGCCGCGTCGTGATGTCCTTCGTGAGCGGAGCGCTGCTCGTGTCGCTCGCCGCGGGTGGCGCGCTGGCGCAGTCGGCGTCCCCCCTCGACGAGCCGAGCGTCCCGGTGGCCCAGCCGACGATGGACCCGGGCGATGGTGCCGTGCCCGCGATCCCCAACCCGGACATCGTCGATCCGCTGCCCGCCCCGTGGCAGCGGATCGAGGTCGCGCCCGATGGCAAGACCCTGACCGTCTACTTCATGAACGGTGCGGCGGGCTGCAACGGGCTCAAGGATGTCGAGGTCAGCGTCGTGGACGGCGTCACGACCGTCACGGTCCTGACCGGCCTGACGCCCGAGGCGATGTTCACCACTTGTGTCGCAGGCCTGTTCCTGTACAAGACGCCGGTCGTGCTCGACGCGCCGATCCTCGCGGGTGGCGGCGCCTGACCACCCGGGCTCGGACCCGACGCGCCGCGTCCAGGTGCGCCGGCGCGTCATCGACCATCAAGCCGTCCACGCCGAGCGCGGGCGGCTTCGTGGTGAGCGGCCGCCTCTCCGTCTGACGCGTGGCACCATGCGGTCCACGGGCGACCTGTCCCGACGCTGTGCCGGAGGAGTCGGGTGATGATCCTGGATGCGTTCCCGCGGACACCGCTGACCTTCGGTCCGTCGCCGATCCAGCCGCTCGAGCGGCTGACCCGGCACCTGGGCGGCGCGACCGTGTGGGCGAAACGTGAGGACGTCAGCTCCGGGCTCGCCTTCGGCGGCAACAAGGTGCGCAAGCTGGAGTACCTCGCGGCGGACGCGCTCGCGCAGGGCGCCGACACGCTGGTCTCCATCGGTGGCGTCCAGTCCAACCACACCCGGCAGGTGGCCGCGGTCGCGGCACACCTGGGCATGCGCTGCGTCCTGGTCCAGGAAAGCTGGGTCGAGTGGCCCGACGCGGTCTACGACCGGGTCGGCAACATCCAGCTGTCACGCATCATGGGCGCCGATGTGCGGCTGGTCCAGGCGGGCTTCGGCATCGGTTTCAAGGAGAGCTGGGAGCAGGCCCTCGCCGAGATCCGGGCCGCTGGGGGCACGCCATACGCCATCCCGGCGGGGGCTTCGGACCATCGACTCGGCGGCCTGGGATTCGCTGGCTGGGCGGTCGAGCTGGAACGTCAGGAGCAAGCGCTGGGCGTCTTCTTCGACACCATCATCGTCTGCTCGGTCACCGGGTCCACCCAGGCGGGCATGATCGCCGGCTTCGCAGCGCAGGAGCGGACCCGTCGGGTGATCGGTATCGACGGCTCCGCCAAGCCAGCCGAGACCCGCGCCCAGGTGGCACGGATCGCCCGTGCGACCGCCGCTCTCATCGAGGTGGGCCGTGCATTGCACGAGGATGAGATCATCCTCGACGACCGCTATCACGCGGGGACGTACGGCATCCCCGATGCGCGGACCCTCGACGCGATCCGCCTCGCCGGCCGGCTGGAGGCGATGATCACAGACCCGGTCTACGAGGGCAAGTCGATGGCCGGGCTCATCGACATGGTCTCGTCGGGCGAGATCGATCGCGGCTCGAACGTGCTGTATGCACATCTCGGCGGCCAGCTGGCGCTCAATGGGTACTCTGCGCTGTTCCGGTAGCGCGCATCCGCGCCTGCGGCAGCGGGTCCCCGGTCAGAGGTCGATCGTGCCGCTGCCCCGGATCAGGACCTGACCGCTGATGACGATGCCGTCACTGACGTCGACGTCGATGCGGCTCGGGTCGCCCATCTCGACCCCCTGCAGCACGGTCATGTGTGATGGTCCGCCCTGGAGTGCGAGCCAGGCCCCGAAGGGGCCCGCCGCGGACCCCGTTGCCGGGTCCTCCCAGCCCACGATGTCAAGGGCGAGGCTGCGCGCCCGCCAGGTGCCCGAATTGAGCGGGGCGACGAAGTAGCAGTTCAGCCGGTCCGGGATCGCGATGGGCGCCAGCGCCGCCCGCGCCGCGTCCGGATCCATGCGTACCCGGCCAAGGGCCGCCACGTCGCGCAGCGGCAGGATGAGGGACAGCAGCCCGGTCGACACCAGCTGCGCCGGCAGATCGTCGTGGGCGTCGGCGGAGGTGAGCCCGAAGGCTTCCAGGATCGGCCCGGCATCGACCACCGCACCGAGCCCCAGGGGACCCTGACGAAGGGACGCCCGGCCGCCCCGTCCGTCCGCTGCGAGGGCGACCGTCAGTACCTGGAGTCCTGCCGGCGTCTCCTGGACGAACTCGGACGTGGTTCGTCCGAGCGCGATGGCCATCGAGACGGCTGTCCCGATCGAGGGGTGCCCAGCGAACGGGATCTCACCCGCCACCGTCCAGATCCGATGGCGATACGTGGCACCAGCCGTGGCCGCCGCCGGCGTGGGCCGCTGCACGAACGAGGTCTCGGAGAGTCGGAGCCGGCGCGCCAGCAGGGCCATCCGCGCATCCGTGACACCGTCCGCGTCGAGGACCACGGCATGCAGGTTGCCCTCCAGCGGCAGTTCGGCGAACACGTCCAGGAGCTGGAATGGCAGGCGACTCACGAGGCGAGTCTAGGATGCCGGTCCCGTGGACGGCACACGCCGGCCAGGTCGTGCCCGCTGGGTGGGTGATCGGGCCGGCGAGTCCCCGAACAGCGCCGCGAAGGGGAGCTACCCTCGCCGCGTCGCCCGGCCCGAGGGCAGCTCGGCTGGGGAGGCGATCGATGCCCCATCTCGTCGGCCCTTCACCCGGTGGGCGGGTACCGGGTCCGGGCGGCTGGAGCCTGGCGGGGCCGGGGCCATCGCCCGGTCATCAAGGATGACGTCGCGCGGCCTTCCCCCCACGGGATGCGGCCGCGCGACGATGGTGTGGGACCGGGGGAGGGCGCAGCCGCTGGGTGTCGGCTGGCGGCCGGAGGGAGCCGCGATCCGTGCCCACCGATCCCGGATCTGGTCCGGTGCCGGGGTGTCAGGCGACCTCGTGGTCCTGGTCACAGTCACCCGGGCATCCACAGGCGGGCCACTCCAGCGTGCGCTCCGACCCTGGGCCGGAGAGGGACCCGTCCGATCCCACCACCAGACCCAGGATCCAGGCGCGTGACGGCTCGAGCGTCGGGTGCTCCGGGACGGTGAGCGTTGCGAGCGCGTCGACGGCCATCTGGGTCTCCGTGGGATCATTGGTCGGGACATCACCGTACGGCCGGTGCTACGATCGGTCCAATCGAACTTCGTAGTCACGGCGATAGATCGGACCGATCGGCCACCCTGTCGTCGGGCCATCCACCTGATCAGCCCAGGCGGTCATCCTCGTGTCCTTCGCGCGCATCCGACTGCTCTTCGGAGCGCACGGCCTGGCGTCCGGATTCCTGCTGCCATTCCCCGTCCTGCTGCTCTCGGACCAAGGCCTGGATGCTGCCACCATCGGGCTCGTCCTGGGGGCGGCCGCGGTGGTGGCGATGCTCTCGTTCCCGGTCTGGGGCCTGCTGGCCGACGGCCCGCTGGGGCGCGAGCGAAGTGTGGTGGTCAGCGGTGTCGTGGCGGCCCTCGCCGGAGTCGCCATCGTCCTCGCGGGCTCCGACGCGTCACTGGTCGCCGCGGGCATCGTCCTGGCCTGGGTCGGCATGGCCGCCTGGTCGCCCATCACGGACGCGATGGCCCTCACCGCGCTCGGTGACCGGTCCGGCGCGTATGGCCGTTTCCGGACCTGGACCTCCGCAGGCTGGGCAGTGGCAGCGACGACTGGCGGCATCGCGTACACGCTCGGTGGCGCGGACGCGCTGCTGGCACTGTTCGTGGCCGGGTCGCTGGGGGTCGCCGTGCTGGCGTTCCGCCCTCGACACATCCGCGCCGGCCGACACGCGACCGCACACCGGCCTCGGCTGCTGACCGAGCTGCGCTCTGCCCTCCGGGCGGCGCCGGTGCTCCTGCCCATCCTGTTCGCGTTGTTCCTCGAGACGCTCGGCAGCAATGCGGCCAACGCGATGATCCCGCTGCGCATCCTCGATGTCGGCGGCAGCGCCATCATCATCGGCCTGGCAGCCGCGGCACCAGCCATCGTGGAAGTGCCCCTGTTCCCTGCGACCGCGCCCATGATCGCTCGCCTGGGCCTCCGCAGCTTCTACGTCCTGGGTCTGCTCATCGCGGCGTCCATGCTGGTGTTCGTGGCCGTGGTGTCCGATCCGGGGCTGGTCGCCATCAGCCGGGGGATCGACGGGGTCTCCTATGTCCTCCGCTATACGGGCATCGTGGTCATCATCGGCGCCGTGCTGCCGGCGAGCCTGCGGGCGACCGGCCAGTCGCTGGCATGGCTCGTCGGAGGTGGCATCTCCGCGGTCATCGCGGGCCCGCTCGCGGGTGGCATGTACGAACGCCTGGGTGGCGGGGCATTGTTCGCGACCTGCGCCGTGCTCGTCCTTGCCGGCGCCACGGTCGCCTGGTGGGCCCTTCGGGGGCCGACGTTCCAGCCCGATGGCGCAGCCGCGACCCGGCCATCGTCGGGCCGAGGGGCCTGACCTATGATCGCCCGATGAACCGACGCCATCTCCCCATCGTTCGTGGCGGCCTGGTACTCGCCCTTGTCGCCGGCATCCTCGGCTCCTCCATCGGTCCCGCCTCCGCGCAGGGCGCTGGCCTTGGCGGGGCACTCGGCACGGCTGTGCCGCCGCCCACGTGGGTCCAGTCGGGGATGCGCGTGACCTACTACTCGGCCGCCGCGGCCGTCGCCCAGAGTCGATATCAGCTCATCGAGGATCCGCAGGGACCGTGGCAGGATCCGGTGACAGGGAAGCACTATCGCTCCACCGAGGAGACGGGTGAGAGCGTCGGGAGCGCGAGTGGTGACGGTGTGTCGCAGGTCGACGTCGTCGCTGTCGAAGGCAACGACGTGGTGCTCTCGTTGGCCACCTACGGCATCGACCGCGCGACCAACACCCTCGCGGTGCTCCCCTCCGTGGGCGCCAGGCTGGCAGGTGGCGCCATCGATGGGCTGTGGGTCGCGCCCCAGCTGCTCGACCAGCTCCAGACCGGATCGCTCGGCGGGCTGCTCGTGCTCCGGGGTGACTACCCCTTGAACGGCACCACCTACCCCGCTGTCAGCGTCGTGAACCCGACGCCGGGCGCCTACTCCAGCTCCACCTTCGATACCCAGACGGGTGTCCTGCTGGCCTCGACGACGAACACGGCAGGTGCCTATTCGCCGGTGCAGCTACCCGGCCAGGGTCCGGTCCAGGGTGCGTCGCAGCTGACCATCAGCCGCTTCGTGAGCATGCGCCAGCTGACCACGCCGGGCATCGGCTCGACGGCACCCGCGTGGGTCGCGCGGACACCCGGCCTCTCGTACGCCGGCCAGTACTCGTGGAGCAACCCCATCGATCCCTCCAGCGGCAGCTTCGCGTCGCCCATGAGCGCGCAGGCCACCTTCACGGCGACGGGCCCGACCTGGGCGACATATGGCCTGCACACGCAGCTGAGCATCGGAGGGGTGGCCACCCCGAGCGATGCGAGCGGCGTCTCGAGTGGCACCGGGCCGTATTGGTGGGATCCTGCCGCGCTCGCAGAGATGCGCGTCGGGCAGGTGCTGGACACCGATCCGGTCACGACCATGACCGTCTCGGTCACCAACGTGGGGCAGGGTCCGGCGGGCCCGTCGGTGACCATCACCAGCACCATCCCGGGCACGGCCGGCCAGGCCACCTACGATGTGGCCACGGGTGTCCTCGTCGGCCAGGCCATCGACGTGGCCAGCAGCGGCACGTCGGTCCAGCTTGGTCTCCAGCAGTTGCCCTGATGCTCAACGCTCAGGTCGAGGGGTTCGTCGCGGTCGCCCGGGAGGGCAACCTGCGTCGCGCGGCGGAGTTGCTGTATGTCAGCCAGCCAGCGCTGACCGCGCGCATCCAGGGTCTGGAGGCAGAGCTGGGCACGACCCTGTTCCGACGCACCCGCTCCGGGATGGAGCTCACGCACGCGGGGCGAGCGTTCCTGCCGTATGCGCAACGCGCGCTCGAGTCACTGCGGGGTGGTGCGGCGCTCGTCGCGGAGCTGTCCGAGGGTGTCATCGGTGAGCTCGCCATCGGCGCTGCCCCGGCGGTCAGCGCCTATGTCCTGCCGGAGCTGTTGGCGCGCTACACGGAGCGCTATCCGAATGTGCGGCTCGTCGTCCGGACGTCGCACTCCGAGGCGCTCGTGGACATGGTGGTGCGGGGCGAGGTCCAGCTCGCGGTCGTGCGCGAGATGCGCGACGCGCGCATCACGAACAAGCCGCTGTTCGAGGACGAGCTGGTGCTCGTGGCGCGCCCGGACCATCCGTTCGCGGCGGCGGGCAGGATCGACATCTCGGCCATCCATGGGGCGCGGCTCATCCTGTTCGACCGCACGTCGAGCTACTACGACCTCACCAACGCCCTCTTCCGGGGCGCCGGGGTCGTGCCCCGCGGCGTCATGGAGCTGGACAACATCGAGGCCGCCAAGCGGATGGTGGAGCGCGGCCTGGGCGTCGCGCTGCTGCCTGGCACCGCCGTCGCCCAGTCGCTCGCCGATGGCTCCCTGACCGAGGTGGAGCTCGTCGGCGCGGGTCCCATCGAGCGCCGGATGGTGATGGTCGAGCACCAAGGGTCACGGGCCCAGCCGGAGACGGCCGCCTATTTCATCTCGCTGCTGCTGCGGATCCCGGAGCTGATCCCGCGCGCGAGGCCGGTGCGCGAGGCATAGCGTCGAGCGCCGGCGATGAGTCCCGGGACGCCGGTCTGCCTGCCGGCCGGGACCATCGATCTGACGATCCGTGTCAGGGATGTGGCGCGAGGATGTCGCCATGGACCCGATGTCGCCGGGGGAACTGCTGGCCCGTCACGCCGATCACATCATCGCCATCGCCGAGGCGCTCCGGGGGACCGTCCGCGCTGCGCTCCCGGACGCGATCGAGCGCGTCCGACCCGGGTGGAGGCTCATCGGTTACGACGTGCCGGTCGGGCGCCGCACGGCGTACTGCTGCTTCGTGTGGGCCGAACCGGAGCACGTCCACCTTGGGTTCGAGCACGGCGTCCTGTTGGCTGACCCCAGGGGAGCGCTTCAGGGTCGGGGTGTGACCAAGCGCGTCCGCTGGCTGACGTTCACATCGGTGCGGGGCACGGATGGCCCCGAGGTGCGGACGTTCATCCGCGAGTCAGCCCGCGTGGCGTCGCTGTCGCGCGACCAGCGGATGGCCATGCTGCTCGATCACGACGGAGCCGGTGGTCGACTCGACGCCCTTCAAGCGTAGGCCGTGGCCTACAACTCCAGTGCGAGGAGCGCCGCTTCCACGATGTGGTCGGTATCGATGCCCGCATATGCGTACAGGTCGGCGATGGTGCCCGACTGACCGAACCGGTCCATGCCCAGGGGCACGACCGGTGCACCGAACGCCGCACCCAGGAAGCCCAGGGTGTGGGATGCCCCATCGATGACCGTCACGATCGGTTGATGGCGACCGGCGGCCGGGAACAGCGTGCCGAGGTGTGGCAGGGCGACATCGGTCCGATCGCGGATGGATCCCAGGCGACGACCCGCCAGCTCGGCGGACAGCCGGTCGGCGGAGGTGATGACGACGAGGCTCGCGGCGATCTCCTCGCGCACCAGCTGCCGGACCGCGTCGACAGCCTCGGGTACGACGGCACCGACAGCGGCCACGGTCACGACCGGTGCATCAGCCGGCAGCACGACGGACTCCAAGACGGCCACCTCAGCCGCTTCCAGCAACCGGTAGCCACCCGCGAGCGACTGGCGCCGCCACTCGGCATCGCCGAGGCGCGTCCGCACGGGCTCCGCGAGCGACTGGTCGACGCCTCGCGTCGTCAGCCGCAGATAGGTGCTGAAGCCGCTGCTGCCGCGGTCGAGGACGCCCCGGATTCCCTCCAGCAGGCACCACGCGGCCTCCTGGCCGAATGCCGGCTCCCAGCTTCGCAGACCCGGCAGCTCGATACCCAGCGAGGGCGTGACGCTCGACTGGTGGGCACCGCCCTCGGGCGCGAGGGTCACGCCCGATGGCGTGGCCACAAGGATGAAGCGTGCCCCGATGTACAACGCATGGATGAGGGCATCGAGTCCACGCGCGATGAACGGGTCGTAGACGGTGCCGAGGGGCACGAGCGGCTCGTCGAAGAGCTCCGCGGACAAGCCGAACTGTGACAGCCACATGAACAGGTCCATCTCGCTGATACCCAGCTCGATGTGCTGGCCGGACGGGCCTGGCTGCCAGCGCAGCAGTCTCGGGGCGTCATCGTGGACCGGATGGTCGACGGGCGAGAAGACACCCACCCGGTTGATCCAGCCACCCAGATTGGTCGACACCGAGACGTCCGGGGAGGCGGTCACGATGCGCCGGCCGATGCCCTCGACGCGGGCGAGGGCCGCGAGCGCGTCGCCCAGCACCTGCTGTGTCGAGGTCCTGGCAGCGATGCGCACGTCCACTTCGGTCGGCTGCTCGACCGGACCCAGAAGACCGGTCGGATGTGTCGACCGGAGGCGGAGCTCGGTGCCGCGTCGGGCCAGCAGGCGGCCTTCCGGAGATCGGGCATCGAAGGATGCCCACGGCTGCTCCGCGTCGACCCCGAGGGTGGGGGCGAGCGTCGCGATCTGGTCGGTGTTGAGCATCGCGGAGTGGTTGAGCGGGTCGCCGGCGAACGGCAGCCGCCAGCCCTTCACGGTGTACGCGAAGATGACGGCGGGTCGTGTGCGGTCCGCATCCGCCTGGTCCAGGACCCGCACGAGCGCGTCGGTGTCGTGGCCACCAAGGTCGGAGATGAGGCGCGGCAGCTCGGCGTCATCGGTCGGTGCCAGGACGCCGGCCAGGGTGTCACGGTCGGCGGTCGTCGCGCCTGACAGCAGTCGCTCCCGCTGGTCCGCGCCGCTGCGGCGGATGAGCCCCTGGTACTCCTCGTTGGGCATCTCGTCGATGCGACGTCGGAGCGTGTCGCCGCCGGGCGCGTCGAATGCCGCCTGGAGCCGGCTGCCGTACTTGGCTTCGAGCACCTGCCAGCCAGCAGCCCGGAACATCTGCTCCAGGCGTCGGATGCGGATCCCCGGCACCACGCGGTCAAGGCTCTGGCGGTTGAGGTCGACGAGCAGCGTCACGTTGCCCAGGCCCTGGAGCGGATCCTCGAGCACGGCTTCCCAGACGTTGCCCTCGTCGAGCTCCGCATCCCCGACCGTGGCGACGAACCGTCGGTCGGGCCAGCGGATAGCTTGGTCGCGGATGTGCGCCCGGAGGTACTGGTCGGCGAGCGCCGCGAACATGGGCGCCACCGCACCGAGCCCGACCGAGCCCGTGGAGAAGTCGATCCGGTCGTGGTCCTTGGTACGCGACGGGTAGGACTGGAGCCCACCGAACTGGCGCAGCGTCGTCAGCCATTTGCCATCGAGATCGCCCATGAGATAGCGGAGGGCGTGGTAGACAGGGCTGGAGTGGGGCTTTATGGCGACGAGGTCGTCGGGTCGCAGCCAGCGCAGGTAGAGGGCGCTGAGGATCGACACCATCGACGCCGACGAGGCCTGGTGGCCGCCGACCTTCAGGCCGTCCGCGCTGGGCCGGACGAGGTTCGCCTCGTGGATCATGCGCACCGCGAGCCACAGGACGCGTTCCTCGATGGAGGCGACGACCGTCGCCTCGGGCGTGACGATCGTCCCTGGCGCCCGCCGGCCGGTGCGCAGCTGCCGGGTGCTGGTTCCCTCGGTGACGGTCACGGCGGCTACGGCTCCTCGTCTGCTGAGCGGTCGGGTTGCATCATCGGGGCATGTCCCGGATAATGGGACAGATGTCCCGGATCGCTCGCCATCGTACCGCGGTCGTGAGCCGCGCGGCAACCCCTGCGGCTGCAATGCCGTTTCGAGCGGCTACCCATCCCATGGGTGAGTTCGACGTGTCGACGGGCGGACACGATGGTTCGACCCGCCAGGTGGGTGGAGATCGCCGATCGGCGCCGCCCTCGGTCGATCCGACCCATCCGATGGGTCGTGGTGGTACTTCCCTGCGGGAAGTCATGGGACTCACCCACGTGGTGGGTATCGCGGTGGTGGCCACCCGACAGCGCAGCGAGGCCGCCGCGTGACCACTTCGCCGGCGTCGCCCATGGCGCGCTGGGCGGCTGTCACGGAGGCGTTCGCGGAGCGTGACGTCTGGGGTGTGCGGGAGCTGGCTGTCCACACCGGGCTGCCACGGAGCGCGGTCCACCGGATCCTCCACGAGATGGCACGCCTGGAGCTGTTGGCCGAGGCGGAGTCCCCGGGGCGGTTCCGCGTCGGGCCGTCACTCGCTCGACTCTCCGTGCTGCTGGCGGAGCGGCTCGACGTCCGGAGCGTGGCACGGCCGTTCATGGAGGCCGCCGCGGCCGAGCTCGACGAGACGCTCGTGCTCGCCCTCTACTCCCCGGCGCGCCATCAGTTCTGGGCAGTGGACGCGGTCGAGTCGACGCACCCCATCCGGTACATCTGGGGCCCGCTCCAACGGTGGTCCGACCTGCATACGGGCTCCAGCGGCAAGGGCATCCTCGCGTTCCTGCCGGACCTCGATCGCGAGACGATCCTGGCCACGCTCCCGGATCCCATCCCGGGTCCGCGGCCCATCTCTGTCGCCGCATTGCGCGCGGAGCTGGAGGCGGCGCGAGCACGCGGCCATGTCGTCAGTCATGGCGAGCGCTTTCCTGGCGCGGTCGGGGTCTCGGCACCTATCCGGGATGCGTCGGGTCGGGTCGTCGGTGACCTCGTCTTCGGCTGGCCCGACAACCGCACGAGCGCCGAGAAGGAGGCTCGCGCCGGCGCACTGGTGATGCGCGCCACCGCGCAGGTGTCGACGTCGATGGGCTACCGGGGCTGACGGCCGGCCGGCGCGCGGCAGCGCCCCAAACGGATCGGGCATTCACAAGCCCCTTAGGATCGGCCCAATGGACCGGACAGTAGACCTTATCCCTCCGACCGAGCCGTTCATCCCGCACCCGCTGGCGAACGCCATCGATGCCGCCATCGCCCGGACCGTCGACCCCGACAACTTCCACCTCCTGGTGCTCAGATCGGGCGGCTCCATCAACACCACCGGCCACGCCAACCCCCGCCTTCGATGCGCTCATCGAGAAGGCCCGGACGAAGACCGACGATGCGGCACGGAAGGATCTCTATGAGCAGGCGCGTGAGATCGTCTGGAAGGACAACCCGCTCATCTTCGCCCACTACGAGACCATCAACTACCTCACGAACAAGGATATGGTGGGCTCGACGGTCAACCCGACGCTCGAGCTCCGGCTCGAGGACGTCGGCTTCACCAGCGCCCAGTAACCTGCGTCGAGCGGTGTCTCGGAGGCCGGGCGGCGCGCGGGCTGCCCGGCCCTGCATCGCCAGAGGCCGGGCCTGCGGTGGCGTGCCCGGGGCGTGCGGTCATCACCGCGCGCGGGCCGGTCGCGAGGCCACGGCGGCCACGGATGGCGCCACATCTGCCACGGGTCTCGCCACGCCCTTGCCCGCCTCCCTACCCGCTCGTCGGGCGAGTGGACCGACGACGGTGGCTCGGGCGGGATCCGTACCCGCTTATCGGGTGAGTAAGCCGGCGGCATCGTCCCATGCCGGTTGCGAGGGCCGTTGCGTGGCCGTTCGACCCGGCTGGCGGGTGGCAGGGCCAATGAAGGACACGCAGTGACCAGGAGGAGGCCCCACGACGGCCCGGACCCTGCGCCGCCGTACTACTCACCCGCTGGGCGGGTCGACCGTGCGCCGCGCCGCGGATGGCGCGTCCTGTCGCTGGCGTGACGCGCTGGCGCGACATGGGCATAGTCAGCGACACAGCCCCTGCCCACGGTGTTGACCGCCCCGACTCGAGGAAGGATCCGATGGCCCAGTACGACCTGCCGATCGATGCGCTCCGGGCCTACAGCCCGTCGCTCGCGGTACCCGACGACCTCGACGCGTTCTGGGCCAGAACCCTGGCCGAGGCGCGGGCATATGAGCTTGGCGCGACCTTCACGCCGGTCGACACTGGCCTGGCGCTCGTGGACACCTACGACGTCACGTTCCGCGGCTTCGGTGGCTCGTCGGTCAAGGCGTGGCTGCATCTACCGGCCGGGGCCACGACCCCGTTGCCCGCGGTCGTCAAGTACCTGGGTTATGGCGGTGGCCGAGGCCTGGCACACGAGGATGTGCTGCACGCGGTGGCCGGGCACGCCTTCCTCATCATGGACACGCGTGGCCAGGGATCGACCTGGTCCGTGGGAGAGACCGCCGACCCCGGGAACGATGGCTCGCCGGCGCATCCGGGCTCCATGACCCGGGGCATCCTTGACCCGACGACCTACTACTACCGACGCGTCTTCACCGATGCGGTCCGGGCCGTGGAGGCGGTGCGGGCACATCCGACGGTCGATGGTGCCCGTGTCGCGGTCACCGGCGGCAGCCAGGGTGGTGGCATCTCGCTCGCGGTCGCGGGCCTCGTGCCCGACCTCGCGGGCGTGGCCGCGGACGTGCCCTTCCTGTGTGACTTCCCGCGAGCCACGACGCTCATCGACAGCAACCCATACGGGGAGATCGTGCGCTACCTCAAGGCGCACCGCGATCACGTGCGATCGGTCTTCCGGACCCTCGCCTACTTCGACGGGGCGAACCTGGCGACCCGTGCCACCGCGCCGGCCCTCTTCTCGGTCGCGCTCATGGACGAGATCTGCCCGCCATCCACGGTCTATGCGGCCTACAACCGCTACGCGGGCGAGAAGCGCATCGAGGAATATCCCTTCAACGACCATGAGGGTGGCGGGGAGTTCCACGAACAGGTCAAGCTGCGCTGGCTAGCCGAACGGCTCGGACGATGAGCGGAACGCCCACCGGGCACCCGATCCCGTGGCAGGATCGGCCAGCCGGATCGACCGCCGTCCTCTGGCGCTCGGATGCCAACCCGGTCATCCCGCGCGACCTGCTGCCGCGATCCAACAGCATCTTCAACTCGGCCGTGGTCCCCTTCGCGGACGGTTACGCGGGCGTCTTCCGGGTGGACGACACCGCGCGGACCATGGACATCCACTCCGGTCGGAGCGCTGACGGGGTCCACTGGGACATCGATCCTGAGCCCATCCGTTTCGAGATCGGCGACCCACGCGTGCTTGAGCTGCGCGAGCGGCCCTTCGAGCACGCCTACGACCCTCGCGTGACGTGGCTCGAGGACCGCTGGTACGTGACCTGGTGCAACGGCTACCACGGGCCGACCATCGGCATCGCCTGGACGCGAGACTTCCGCGCGTTCCATCAGCTGGACAACGCATTCCTGCCGTTCAACCGCAACGGCGTGCTGTTCCCGCGCCGGATCGGCGGCGCCTACGCGATGCTCAACCGGCCCAGCGACAACGGCCACACGCCGTTCGGCGACATCTTCTATTCGGAGAGCCCGGACCTGGTCCATTGGGGCCGCCATCGACATGTGATGGCACCCGTGGACTGGTCGTGGCAGTCGACCAAGATCGGCGCCGGGCCGACACCCATCGAGACCCCCGAGGGCTGGCTGCTGCTCTACCACGGGGTGCTCACGTCCTGCAACGGCTTCGTCTACTCCATGGGTGCCGCGCTGCTGGACCTGGACCAGCCCTGGAAGGTCATCGCCCGTGGCCGCGACTACCTGCTGTCACCGCAGCGCTCGTACGAACAGGTGGGCGACGTGCCCAACGTGGTGTTCCCATGCGCGGCGCTCACCGATGGCGACCGCATCACGGTCTACTACGGGGCGGCGGACACGGTCACCTGCCTTGCCCACGGGTACATCAGCGAGATCCTCGACTTCGTCCGCCGCTGACCGCACGCATGACCAGCGTCAGCATCCCGGGGATCGATCGCGGCTACGCCTGGCAGGAGGCGTGGGGTGAGCTGCCCGCCCCCGCTGACCCTCGCGCCTGGGCGCATCCGGGCCTCACCGTCGCGTCCAGCGGCGATGTGCTCGTCGTGGACGCCGATCGGCCGCTCGTCCACATCCTGGACACTGCGGGTCGCCTCCAGCGGAGCATCGAGCTGCCGGTGGCCGAGGCGCACGGCCTGGCCTTCGATGAGACCGGCGGCACACCCACGCTGTGGGTCGTCGACCCGGGCTTCAAGCTCCGCGCGCGGGGTGCCGAACGACTGGTCGATGGGCCGGGCTCGGGTCGTGTGCTCCAGCTCGACCTGGATGGCCAGGTGCTCACGAGCATCGGCGTGCCACCGCATCCGGCCTACGCCGAGGTGCCCTTCAAGCCGACCGCCGTCTGCCTGTCGGGGTCGCCCGGTGACCAGACCCTCTGGATCGCGGACGGGTACGGCGCCAGCCTCGTCCATCGATATCGGCCCGACGGCACGTATCTGGGCACGATCGCCGGTGGCGACGACGCGGACCTGCGGTTCCGGACACCGCACGCGGTGTTCATCGACGACCGTACCGGCGACCCGGGGTTGCTGGTCACCGATCGTATCGGCAGACGGCTCCAGGCATTCGACCTCGACGGCCGCTTCCGCGGGACGATGGCGGAGGGCGTGCTGACGAGCCCCAGCGCCATTGCGCGCATGGGTGACCTGCTCATCGTGGCGGAGCTGAACGCCAGCCTCGCGGTGCTCGATCCGGAGGGACGGCTCATCGGTCGCGTCGGCGACCGGGTGGAGGAGGTCACGCTCCCGGACTGGCCCAACGGACGCGACGCCCAGGGCGACCTGGTGCGCAGCCCGCGCATCCTGCCAGGTGGCTTTCACGCACCGCACGGTCTGGCTGTCGGCGCGGACGGTTCGATCTACGTCGCGGAGTTCGTGCTTGGCGGCCGGCTCATCCGGCTCGCCCCCGACTGACCGGCCCGGGGTCAGCCCTTGGAGTCGGTCGCGCTTTGATCCCGGAACCATACGCGGACGGGGTCCCGGCGCACCTTCAGGGTGTGGGTCCGTGGCAGGTCCGCGTCGGGCCAGCGGCGCCACGGTCCGACGCGCTGCTGGACGCTGAGCGTCGCGTTGGCCTGCTTGACCGCGCTCGAGAGTGCCCCGTCGCTGGCATCCCGCTCGACGGGCACGAGGACCGCGCCGATGCGCCCTGGTGATGCCTCCAGGACCACGGCATCCCGGATGACGCCGGTCTCGCGGAGGGCCAGCTCGACATCGGACGGATAGACCTTCATGCCGTTGGGCAGCGCGATCCGGTCGCGGGTCCGACCGAGGATGACGATCTCGTCCTGGTCGTCGATGCGGGCCGCGTCACCGGTGTGGAGCCAACCGTCGGCATCGAGCACCTCGGCGGTCGCCTCGGGCGCGCGCCAGTAGCCGGTCATGACGCTCGGGCCACGAACGAGCAGCTCACCGTCCGTCGCGAGGCGCACCTCCAGACCCGGCAGTGGCCGACCGGCGGTCCCGGGTCGTCGGCTGGTCCGGCTGTGGCCCGCGATCGCGGCGCACTCGGTGCCGCCGTATCCCTGGATCATCATCACGCCCATCCGCTCCCACGCCTCCTGGGTCTCGGGTGGCAGGTAGGCACCGCCGCTGGTGATGATCGCCAGATGGCCGCCGAGCGCGGCATGCACGCTGCGGAACAGCAGCCGCCGGGCGCGGAACGGGAGCCATCGGGCCGCCTCCTGCGCGCGCCGGAGCCGGTCGGCGCGGCCTTGGCGGGCAGCCTCGGCGGTGACGCCGTCGAGCAGCAGCTGGGCGAGCTGTGGGACCGCGGTGATGGCCGTGATGCGCTCCTGCCTCAGCGCGGACCGGATGGTCGTTGGTGTCAAGGACTGCAGGAAGACGATCGTGGAGCCCGAGATGAGGCCCATGAACAGGGGCACGATCTGGCCATACATGTGCGACAGGGGGATGACCGCGAGGCCCCGTTCGGGATGCGGCCCCATGCCGGTCTGGGCGATCATCCGCGCGTTGTGGATGACCTGGCCGTGGCTGAGCACCACCCCCTTGGGGTCGCTCGTCGTGCCGCTCGTGAACACGATCTCGGCAGGGATGTCCGGTGTGACCGGCGCCAGGGCCGACTGGTCCGGCTGCCGATCGGGCTGGGGATCGAGCTCGGCGGACCCGATCCGGATGACCGTCACGCCGAGCGCCTGGGCGTCGGTGACCTGGTCCTCCGCGGCGAGGACGAGCGTCGGCTCGGCGCGCGTCCCGATCCGCGTGGCGACATCCCGCTGCATCCGCAGGTCAAGGGGGACGATGATGGCGCCTAGCCGCCAGACCGCGAACGTCGCCGCCACGAGCCACGGGTCGTTGGGTCCCCAGGTGACGACCCGGTCCCCCGCGCTGACACCGTGGCCCGCCAGCGTCCTGGCGACCCGCGCCGATCGGTCCCCCAGCTCTCGGTAGCTCCAGCGTGCATCGTCCGATCCGCCCAGGAGGATGATCGCCTCCCGGTCCGGGGTCCGGGCGGCCGCGCGATCGAGCAGCTCGACGAGGGTCTCGCCGGTGAGCGCAACGATGGCTGGATCGAGCGGCGGCCCACGAAGCACGGCAGGGGCGGCTGGACCGGATCGCTCGCTGGACAAGCGGACACAACTCCTGTGGTGCGGCTTGCGCCGGTCGACCCCGGCCGTCCCCGTGTCGCACACGGTCGCGGGTCTCGCAACCACCCGCAAGTGCCGAACGACACGTCCCGGGTCCGAGGGTGCCGGCACCCTCGGAGCGTCACATCGCCGCGAACGTCTCCACGACCTGGATGGACGCGCCAGCCTGGAGCACCGGGCAGCCCTTGGCGAGCGCCACGGCATGGTCGAGCGAGTCGGCCTTGATGATGCTGTAGCCCGATGGCCCCGAGGTGTCCTCGCGGACGGCGCCGTCTGCCGCGATCGTCCGGGTGTGGGAGGCCGGGTTGCCGCCATCCACGACCGCGTCACCCAGCTGCGCGAACCAGGCCGTCCAGGCCGCCATCACCTTGGCGCCCTCCTCGGGCGACTCCGGCATCCCGCCACCGTGATACACCAGCACGTAGTTCGTCATCTCGAGACCCCTTCGTCGGATGCGCGGCGGCGATCTGCCACCGGTCTACCCAGACGACGAACGGCCAGACCCGGAATCGACAGTCCGGTCGGACGACCTACCAGCGCTGGTGGACGAGTGGTCGCGCGCGCTCGTCGTAGAGGGCGCGGATACGGGCCATGGTCTCCGGGGAAAGCGGCGGCAGCTCGGCGGCGGCCGTGTTCGCTCGCGCCTGCTCCGGGGTCCGGGCGCCCGGGATCGCGGCTGTGATGCCCTCGTGCATGAGGATCCAGCGGAGCGCCATCTGAGCCATCGTGGCGCCCGCCGGAACGAGTGGTCGGAGCTCCTCGACGAGGTCGAGCCCGGTCTCGTAGTCGAGCCCCGCGAAGGTTTCCCCGACATCGAACGATTGCCCGTGTCGGTTGAAGTTGCGGTGATCGGTGGCCTCGAACGTGGACTCCCGGGTGAGCTTGCCGGTCAGCAGCCCCGAAGCGAGCGGCACTCGCGCCAGGACACCCACGTCCCGTCGGACGGCCACACCCAGGAAGTGGTCGGCGGGCCGCTGACGGACGATGTTGAACACGATCTGGACGCTCGCGACACCCGGATACTCGATGGCCTTGAGCGCCTCCTCCACCCGTTCCACGCTCACGCCGTAGTGCGCGATGACGCCCGCGGCGACGAGCTCGTCGAGCGCCACGAACACCTCCGGATGGTAGTAGACGTCCGTCGGCGGGCAGTGCAGCTGGACCAGGTCGAGCGTCGCCACACCGAGGTTCTCGCGGCTGCGGTCGATCCAGGCCACGAGCGCCTCCGCCGTGTAGTTGGCGGCCACCTGTGGCACCCGTCGACCGGCCTTCGTGGCCACGATGAGGCGCTCCCCGGCACGTTCCCGGAGGAACCGTCCGATGAGCCGTTCGCTGTGGCCATCGCCATAGACGTCCGCGGTATCGAAGAACGTGACCCCGGCATCGGCGGCGGCGTGGAGCGCACGCATGCTCGCGTCATCGTCCACCTGACCCCAGCTGCCACCGATGGCCCACGCACCGAACCCGATGCAGCCGATGCGATAGCCGGTCTTGCCGAGTCGTCTGGTCTCCATGGCACCTCCCGCACAACGGTACGCCGGATCGCTGCGGTCGACAGGAAGACCCTGGTCGTTACGCCGTCGTCCGGCCAGAGGGGCCGAAGGTCATCGATCACCCAGCCCATCGGCCCTACCGCGCCCGCCGGACATGGGGTCCACTGGACCCCAGCCCGTCTTGCCCGCTCCCCCCGTGGGCCAGACGGGTCTCGACGTCTGGCGACCCCGGGACTAGTACAGGACCCGGGTGCGGATGCTCGGCTCGAGGGCTGTCATCTGGAGCTGGACCTCGCCCGATACCTCGCGATTGAGGTCCATGACCAGGTAGCCGATGGTCGGGTTCGTGGCGAGGATCTGGCTCTCGATATTGGCCTGGGCGTCCGCCACGATGCGGTTGATGCTGCTGAGCACGCCCGGCACGTTGCGATGGATGTTCAGCAACCGGTGGCGGTCGCGCAGCGGCGGCGGCTCGACGGGCGGGAAGTTGACGGACCCGGTCGTAGCACCCGTGTTGACCAGCTTGACCAGCGCGTTCGCGACCTCGCGGCCGATCGCCTCCTGGGCCTCCTGGGTGGAACCCGCCACGTGCGGGGTGAGGATGACGTTGGGGATGCCCCGCAGGTCGCTGGAAAAGGCGTCGGTGTCGCCATCCGGCTCCGTGGGGAAGACGTCGACCGCGGCACCCAGCAGTTGCCCTGAGCGAAGTGCCCGCGCGAGCGCTGCCACATCGACCACGCTGCCCCGGCTGAGGTTGAGCAGGTACGAGCCCGGTCGCATCCGGGCAAGTTCGCGGTCACCGATGAGATGGTGCGTCAGGGGTGTCTCGGGCACGTGGAGGGTCACGAAGTCGGACTGCGCGAGCATCGCGCCGAGCGACTCGGCCGCTCGATTGTTGCCCATCGGCAGTCGCGAGGCGATGTCGTGGAACAGCACCTGCATCCCGACCGCCTCGGCCATGACACCCACCTGGGTGCCGATATGGCCGTAGCCCACGATGCCCAGGGTCTTGCCGCGGACCTCGAAGCTCGACGCGGCGGCCTTCCGCCATCGACCCTCGTGCATGTCCCGCGACCGATCGGTGAGTCGTCGGGCGAGGGCGATGACCTCCGCGATGACCAGCTCCGCCACGCTCCGGGTGTTGCTGAAGGGGGCGTTGAAGACGGGCACGCCATGCCGGCTCGCGGCGTCGAGGTCGATCTGGTTGGTGCCGATGCAGAACGCCCCGAGCGTGAGCAGCCGACGGGCCTCGGCGAGCGCCCGTTCGGTCACCTGGGTCCGGCTCCGGATGCCCAGGATATGCACGTCGCGGATGCGCTCCATGAGCTCGGCCTCGTCCACGGCTCCGGTCGTCGTCTCGACCTGGAAGCCCTCCTGCCGGAAGACCTCGTGGGCACTCTCGTGGATGTTCTCCACCAGCAGCACCCGGATCCGGTTCTTGGGGAACGAGGTTTCGTCAGGCGCCGTGGTGGCCAGTGTCATCGTCGATCTCCAGTGTCACGTGCACCGGAAGATACAGCCTGAGCCAGATGAGGCGTGGCTCGCGGGTTTGCGAGTGCTGTGTGCCGGCAAGCCTGGCCTGGATCGACCGCGGCGTGCGGGCATGCGCCCAGCGACCGAGTGCGCCAACGACCGCCTCGACCGCGATCTCGATGGCGCGTGGCCACCAGGACCCGCCACTCAGGCCGGCGAGGTCGCCGTCAGGCGCGGCGGCGCGCTCCAGGAGTGGAGCGTCTTGCGATAGTTCGCCCGTTCGAACGCGGACGGGTCCTCCGCGGACGATTGGCTGACGCTGCCCTTGAGCTGGTCCACCGATTCGTACTCGTGCTCGACCATCCACGCCCGCAGCTCGGTCTCGACCGTCCGCAGGTGCGACGGTCCCTGGCGCAGCAGGGCTGACGTCATCATCGCCACGTCGGCACCAACGAGGAGTGCCTTGAGCGCGTCGGTGCCGCTCGCGATGCCGGAGGTCGCGGCCAACGACAGCGTCGGCCAGAGCTGCGGCCGCAGGATGGCGATCCAGCGTAGCGGCAGCCGCAGTTCCCACGCCCGGCTGAGCTCCAGCCTGGGCACGATATCGAGCGTCTCGAGGTCGAGGTCGGGCTGGTAGAAGCGATTGAACAACACCAGGCCGTCGACTCCCTGCTCGGCGACCGCGGCCGCGAAGTTCGCGAACGCGGAGTAGAACGGGCTGAGCTTCACGGCGAGCGGGATGGTCACCGACTCCCGTACCGCAGCGATGAGCTCGAGATCCGCGGCCTCCAGGTCCGCCGCGGATCGACGTGGGTCGGCCGCGAGGTGGTAGACATTGAGCTCCAGGGCATCGGCACCAGCGTCCTGCATCAGCCGGGCGTAACGGACCCAGCCGCCCGGCGTGCTGGCGTTGAGGCTCGCGATGACGGGCACCGTGGCTCCGGTACGGATGCGTTCCAGCACCCGCAGGTATCGGTCCCCCGTGCCGATGAAGTCGCCCATGCTCGGGAAGTAGTCGAGCGCCTCGGCGAACTGCTCGGTGCCGGCGTTGAGTGACCGGTCGAGCGCGATCTCCTCGTGGAGGATCTCCTCCTCGAACAACGACGGCAGGACGATCGCGCCAGCGCCCGCGTCCTGCAGTTGACGCGCGGTATCGGGGTCGCCGGTGAGCGGCGATGCAGAGGCCACGAACGGCGAGCGCAGCTCGAGACCGAGGTATCGGGTCCGGAGGTCGACGGTCATGCCAGGGCTCCCTTCTGCTCGACCTGCTCCTGGGCGACATCGACGTCATCCGGTGGGGGTGCCTCCGGGTCGGGCTTGTGGAGATGGGGCACGCTGCGGTGGATCCCGGCGAGCTGCTCGTAGTAGCGCCAGCGCTCATCCGCATCGCCCTGGGCCAGGTCCGCCAGCTCGGCGGCGCGCTCCGGGTCGGTGCGTTCGAGGATGGCGAAGCGGGTCTCCGTCGCCACGAAGTCCCGGATGGGCATCGATGGCGCGGCCGAGTCGAGCTTGAACGGTTGGCCGTCCTCGACCTCGCTGGGGTGGAACCGGTATAGCGGCCAGTAGCCGCTCTTGACGGCGTCCTTCTGGTGGCTCATGGACTTGCTCATGTCGATGCCATGGGCGATGCAGGTGCTATAGGCGATGACGAGGGACGGTCCCGGCCACGCGTCGGCTTCCAGCAGCGCCTTGACCGTCTGGGCATCGTTGGCGCCCATCGCGATCTGGGCCACATACACGTTGCCGTAGGCGCGTGCGATGGCGCCGAGGTCCTTCTTGCCGGTGGATTTGCCTGCTGCCGCGAACTTCGCGACGGCGCCCCGGGGGGTGGCCTTGGATGCCTGGCCACCGGTGTTGGAGTAGACCTCGGTATCGAGTACCAGGATGTTGATGTTGCGTCCCGAGCTCAGGACCTGATCGAGGCCACCGAAGCCGATGTCGTACGCCCAGCCATCGCCACCGATGATCCAGATGCCCTGGCGGACGAGGTCCGCGCTGAGCGCCAGCAGCTGCTGCGCATCGGCGGCCTGGTCGCCACCGACGCCGGCGAGCGCCTCGCGCAGGCGCGCTACCCGGGCGCGCTGGAGCGCGATGCCCGGCTCCGTCCCCTGGTCCGCGTCGAGGATGTCGCGGGCGAGCTCCTCGCCGACCAGCGGCGCGAGGCTTTCGAGCAACCGGCGAGCGTGGTCGATCTGGCTGTCGAGCGCCAGGCGCATGCCCAGCCCGAACTCGGCGTTGTCCTCGAACAGCGAGTTGGCCCAGGCCGGACCACGACCCTCGCCATTCACGGTCCAGGGCGTCGTTGGCAGGTTGGCGCCGTAGATGGACGAGCAGCCGGTCGCGTTGGCCACGACCATCCGGTCTCCGAACAGCTGGCTGACGAGCTTGAGATATGGCGTCTCGCCACAGCCACCGCAGGCACCCGAGAACTCGAACAGCGGCTCCAGGACCTGTGAGCCCTTGATGGTGTCGTGGGCGATGAGGTTCCGGTCGAGCAGCGGGATCGAGGTGAAGTAGTCCCAGCGACGTCGTTCGACATCGCGATGTTCGGCGACCGGCTCCATGTTGATGGCCTTGTGGCGCACCTCGGTCTTGCTCTTGGCAGGGCATACATCCACGCAGACGCCGCAGCCGGTGCAGTCGTCCGGCGCGACCTGGATCGTCAGGCGATGGCCCGGCAGGTCCCGCGACTTGAACTCCTTGCTCAGGAACTCGATCGGGGCGTCCGCGACGGCATCCTCCGGGAACACCTTCATCCGAATCGAGGTGTGGGGGCAGACCATGGCGCACTTGCCGCAGTCGATACAGATGGACGCGTCCCAGACGGGGATCATCTGGGCGATGGCCCGCTTCTCGTAGCGGGCGGTCGCGCTGGGGAAGGTGCCGTCCACGGGCATGGCGCTCACCGGCAGGCGGTCGCCGTCGCCGGCCATCAGCACGGCGGTCACCTGGCGCACGAAGTCGGGCGCGTCAGGGGGCACCAGCGAGAACACTGGCCGATCGCTGTCGACCGATCCGAGGGGCACGTGCGAGAGGCGCTCGAGCGACCGGTCGATGGCCGCGAAGTTGCGCTGCACGACCGCCTCGCCACGCTTGGCATAGGTGTGCTCCACGAAGCCCTTGATGCGCGCGATGGCTTCCGACGCCGGCAGCACCCCGGCCAGGTGGAAGAAGCACGGCTGCATCACGGTATTGATGCGGTTGCCCATGCCGACCTCGGCGGCGACCGCGAACGCATCGATGACCCACAGCTCGATGTGCTTGTCGACGAGCTGCTGCTGGACGTGCCGGGGAAGGTTGGCCCAGACCTGCTCGGGCGGGTAGGGCGCGTTGAGCAGGAACGTCGCGCCATCCCGGGCACCGTCGAGCACCTTCGAGCGCTCGAGCAACCCGAACTGGTGACAGGCGACGAAGTCGGCGCCGTCCACGAGGTAGGTCGAGCGGATCGGTTCCGGCCCGAAGCGCAGATGCGAGGTCGTGACCGATCCGGATTTCTTGGAGTCATAGACGAAGTAGCCCTGCGCGAACAGGTTCGTGCCCTCGCCGATGATCTTGACCGAGGCCTTGTTGGCACCCACCGTGCCGTCGGAGCCGAGGCCGAAGAACAGCGCCTGGACCTCGCCCGCCGGTCGCGGCACGCGGAACGTCGGGTCGATGGGCAGGCTCAGATGGGTGACATCGTCCACGATGCCCACGGTGAAGTGGCGCCGTGGCCGCGTCGCACCCAACTCCTCGAAGATGGGTCGGATCATCTGGGGCGTCATCTCCTTCGAGGAGAGGCCATATCGACCGCCCACGATCCGAGGGCCGACCGCGAACGGCGGTTCGTCCGCGTCCATCCGCTCGGCGAGCGCCGTGACGATCTCGAGGTACATCGGCTCGCCGACCGCACCCGGCTCCTTGGTCCGGTCCAGGACCGCGATGGAGCGCACCGTCGACGGAAGCGCCGCGATGATCTCGTCCACGGGGAACGGCTGGAAGAGGCGGACCTGGAGCATGCCGACCCGCTCGCCCGCGGCGTTGAGAGCATCGACCGTCTCCGCCACGGCACCCGCCGCGGAGCCCATGACGATGACGACCCGCTCGGCGTCGGGTGCGCCGTGGTAGTCGGCCAGGTGGTACTGCCGACCGGTACGTACCGCGAGCTCGTCCATGACCTCCTGGACGATGCCCGGCAGTGCCAGGTACCAGGGGTTGGCGGCCTCGCGAGCCTGGAAGAAGACGTCGGGGTTCTGAGCCGTGCCGCGGATGGCGGGCGCCTCGGGGGTCAGGCCCCGGCGCCGGAAGGCAAGCACGTCCTCCTCGCGCACGAGCGCGCGCATGTCGTCACGCGTGAGGAGCGCGATCTTGTCGATCTCGTGGGAGGTCCGGAATCCGTCGAAGAAATGGAGGAACGGGACCCGGGTCCGCAGCGTCGCGGCGTGGGCGATGAGCGCGAAGTCGTGCGCCTCCTGGACCGACCCTGCGGCGAGCATCGCCCAGCCGGTCGAGCGGGCGTGCATCACATCGCTGTGATCGCCGAAGATGGAGAGGGCGTGGGTGGCGATGGTCCGGGCCGCGACATGGATGACCGCAGGCGTCAGCTCGCCCGCGATCTTGAACATGTTGGGGATCATGAGCAGCAGGCCCTGTGACGCCGTGAACGTCGTTGCCAGTGCACCCTTCTGGAGCGCACCGTGCATGGCTCCCGCGGCGCCACCTTCGGACTGCATCTCGACCACGTCCGGGACGCTGCCCCAGAGGTTCGGCTGGTGGGCGGCCGCCCAGTCATCGGCATGTTCTGCCATGGCTGATGCCGGGGTGATCGGGAAGATCGAGATCACCTCGCTCAGCGCGTACGCGACGCGCGCGGCGGCCTCGTTGCCGTCGAGGCACTCCCATCGCTGGTCCATCCCCGAGCCTCCTGATGTCGCTGTAGTGCGTGGCCCGGGGTGCTCCTGGGAGCTGCCTGGGCCGGTTCGCAGCGAGTCATACGCGGACGCTGCGGTTCCCCTCCATTGTCGGCTCCCAGCCAAGCCCGGACAGTGCCGTACCGCCCGGTCTGGTCAGGACCGGGCCGTTCCGGGCGTGACCTTCGGCCCGTGTCGGGCCGACGGGATCGGCGACTCGTCAGGAGTAGTAGCCGCGACCTGATGAACGGAGCTGCTCTGCGACGGCCTGGATGGCAGCGCCGGCGGCGGCTGGATCCGTGTCTCCCTTGACGAGGGCCTGGACCTGGTCGTCCATCTCCGCTTCTATCTCCGGCTCCCAGAGCCAGTTGAGTGGCGTGATGGCGTCATCGAACATCGGCAGGAACTCCCGCGCCACCGGGTCGTGGATGGCGATGTTCGACCCGGGCATCGGCGAGTAGGACTGCAGGCCTTCGACAACGGCCTCGTCGACTTCTGTTCTGCTCGCGTACTCAAGGAAGGCATCGACACTGTCACGGCTCGCGGCTGCCTTGGCAGGCAGGGCGAAGCCGCCCCAGGCGAGGATCGAGCGAGCCGTGGACGTCCCGTCGACAAGGGGGAGGGGCGCCACGTGCAGGTCGAAAGCGACCGTCGGCGTGCCTGCCTGCAGTGGTGCCAGCAGCCACGAGCCGTTGTAGGTCATGGCTGCCTTTCCCTGCAGGAAGAGCAGTTGCATCGTGGCGTAGTCCGTCGCGCCCGACCCTTCCAGCAGGACGCCGGAGGTCCGGAGGTCGGCGATGGTCTGGAAGGCCTCGATCCACTGGGGGCCGTCGTACCCGACCTGACCTCTGATGGTGCTCTCGACGAATCCAAGCGGGTCGCCAGTGCGCTCCGCGATCATCGGCAGCAGCCATGTGACGAGCAAGGTATTGAAGGAGATGTCGCCAGAGCAGAAGACGAGCGGCGCCACGCCGATCGCCGACAATGGGTCCACCATCGCCGTCAGGTCCGCGAGCGACTTCGGGGGCCTGAGACCGACCTGGTCCAGCAACGCCTTGTTGTAGTACATGCCCGTGGTCTGGACGCCTCTGCTCAGGGCGAGCGGAAAGGCTCGTGTGGTGGCCTCTCCGGGCCCTGCCAGGTGGAAGGATGGCGGCACTCGGGCCAGCACGGCGGCCATCCTGGGGTCGGCACCGAGATCCGCCAGCAGGCCGTCACGTGCCCACGCTCGGACGAACAGGCCGTCGATCATCACGAGCCCGACCGGCTCGCCGGACTCCAACGCGGCGCGCGCGAGCCGATCCCAGTCAGCGCCGAAGCCCGGGATGGCCCGGATGTCCCACTCGATGCCAGGGTGCTGCGCCCTGAAATCGTCGTAGACCTGCTGCAGCGCCGGCGCGGCGCCCGGATCGCGCGCCCACGACCGTGATGGATCCGGACAGGGCGCCACCGGTCGGGACGCTGCGGGAGGCCGCGCTGCCGCCCGCTTGCGGAGCGACGGAGGCTGGTTCGCTGCCGCTCGGCGCGGCACACGCAGCGAGCAGCGGCGCGACCGCAGCCACCGGCAGCGATGACGGCACCGAGCTTGAGCACATCCCGGCGACTGCGCGTGCGCTGTCCACGGGCTGTCGCTCGTTGGATGAAGCTGGCTCCATGGGCTCCTCCAGCGGGACCATGCACGTCGTCGCCATGTCGGGACCGGCGGGAGCGAGTATGGTCGGTCGGTCAGGATCCCGCTCGCGAGACGGTGATGGTCCACGACGAGTCCGCGCCAGCGGGCCGAATGCCGCACACGGCGCGCCGCGAAGGCGCCATCGACCTCCTGTTCCTCCTGCCGACGCTGGTGATCCTGGCCGGCTTCCTCTTCTACCCGCTCGTCTACGGCATCGTCCTCAGCCTGCACGACACCAAGGGTTTCGACCTCACGAACTTCGTGGGCACTCGATCACTACGCACGGGCGATCCTCGGCGATGCCGTCTTCCATCGGAGCCTGGTGAACACGATCCTGTTCACCGGCGTCGCGGTCGTGCTCCTGACGGGGCTCGGACTGTTCCTTGCCGTGCTCGTCGCCGACGTGCGGCGCGGCCGAACGTTCTTCCGCTTCGTATTCTTCGCGCCCTTCGTCCTTGCCCCGGTCGCGGTCGGCGCGGTCTGGAAGTTCCTGTACGCGCCGTTCTTCGGGATCGTGGCGACGGTGGGGTCTGCGCTCGGGTTCGATACCCTGACCGTCGCGCCGCTCGCGGACGCCGACACGGCGCTCTGGGCGGTCATGGCTCGCCTTCCTGTGGCGGTTCGCCGGCTTCAACATGGTCGTGTATCTCGCGGCCATCCAGGCGCTCCCGCGCGAGTACTACGAATATGCCGTCCTGGAGGGTGCCGGCAGGTTCCAGCAGTTCCGGCGGATCACGTGGCCGCTGCTGTGGCCGCAGACGTTCATCCTGGTCCTGCTGACCACCCTCGGGACCCTGCGGATCTTCGACATGGTCTGGATCATGACCGGGGGCGGTCCCTCGCACGCCACCGAGACGGTCGCCACCGATGTCTACGTCACCGCGTTCCGGTTCCTGCAGGTCGGCTATGCCCAGGCGATGGCGATGATCCTGCTGCTCCTGATCCTGCTGCTCACGGTCGTGGAGTACCGGGTCCTCGATCGCCGCGCCGAGATGGTGCGCTCGTGACGGCGCTCCCTCGCCCTCGATCGTCCACCGTGGTGCTCAGCGTGCTTGCCATCGTCTGGCTCGTACCCGTTGGTGTGGACGCTGACGAACGCGATCAAGTCGAGCGCCGACATCTATCGCGCTCCTTGGGACATGCCCTGGCCGCCGGCCATCGGGAACATCGGCGAGGCGTGGAGTCGCGGGCAGCTCGGGGTCGCGTTGGCGAACTCGGCCTATGTCACCGCCATGACCGTGGCTGTCGTCCTCGTGCTGTCGATCGCCGGAGCGTATTCCCTCACGCTGTTGCGTCCGCCTCACCGAGCCGTGCTCTTCTTGCTCGTCCTGGCCCCGTTGATCATCCCGACGGACGTGCTCATCGTCCCGTTGTTCTCGATGTTCCGGGCGCTTGGCTCTGATCGACAGCCTGCCCGGGCTCGCGCTGTCCAACGTGGTGGCGAACGTCTCGTTCGCGACGCTCATCCTCGCGGGCTACTTCCGCACGATCCCCCGGGATGTCATCGATGCCGCCCGCGTCGACGGAGCCGGTCGGGTCGAGGTCCTGCTCGCGATCGTGATCCCGCTCGCTCGGCCGGGGATCCTCGCCGTCGCCGTCCTCGTGGCGGTGTTCACCTGGAATGACTTCGGCGGGGCGCTCGTGCTCATCCAGAAGCCGGATGCCTTCACCGTGCAGCTCGCCCTGAGTCGATTCTCGACGTTCTATGCCACGGACCAGGGGCTGACCTTCGCCGGCATGGCGATCGCGATCCTCCCGCCACTGGTCCTCTTCCTGGTGCTCCAGCGTGGCTTCATCCAGGGTCTCACCGCCGGAGCGGTTCGTCACTGACGGAACGGGTTGCGCGTGCGGTCCTCCATCGAGCGATGTCGGCGGTCAGGCAGCGCGGGCAAGGGACGTTCGCTCCTCGATCAGGCTGTCGCGCATGTGGATCGTCCGGTCGGTGCTGGCCGCGACCGTCGGGTCGTGGGTGACGATGACGGTCGTCTGGCCACGCTCCCGGTTGAACCGCCGGAGCATCGCCAGGACCTCGCCCGAGCGCGCCGAATCGAGGTTGCCGGTCGGCTCGTCGGCGAGCAGGAGTCGGGGCGAGTTCACGAGCGCCCGAGCCAGCGCCACTCGCTGCTGCTCGCCACCCGAGAGCTCCATCGGCCGGTGGCCTGCCCGCTCGGCGAGTCCGACCCATGTCCAGCGCATCCAGCGCCGCCTTTCGTGCCGGCGCGCCCCGGACTCGCCGGCGTAGTCCGCCGCCAGCATCACGTTCTCGAGAGCGGTCAGCGTCGGCACGAGGTTGAAGGACTGGAATACGAAGCCCATGCTGCGGGCCCGGATCCGCGTGCGGTCGCCGTCCGAGAGGCGCGTCACGTCGGCGCCGTCGAAGCGGAGCTCCGGTGCCGGCCCGTCGATTCGGGTCCGGCGCGTGGAGCAGGCCCAGCACGTGCATGAGGGTGGTCTTGCCCGAGCCCGATGGCCCCATGATGGCCACCATCTCGCCCGCCTCGATAGCGCACGTCCACGCCGCGAAGTGCGTCCAGGGTGTTGCGCCGGCTGAGGCGGTAGGTCTTGCGCAGGTCGCGCCCTTCGAGCAGTGTCATCGTGGTGTCTCCTCACTCGTAGCGGAGCGCGGCGACCGGATCGAGCCGGGCGGCGTTCCAGGCGGGCACGATGCCGGCGACCATGCCGAGGATCGTGCTGAAGGCGACGGCGAACAGCGCCGTACCGGGGGTCAGGTCGAACAGGACCGTCCCCGAGCTGCGCCCGGCCTCGTTGGCGATGAAGACCACGACGGCACCCAGTGCCAGGCCGATCAGCCCACCGATGAGCCCGATGAGCGCGGCCTCCGCCACGAGCTCGCGGATGATCCGGCGACGCGAGCCACCGATGGCGCGCTTGATGCCGATCTCGCGGGTCCGCTCGGTGACGCTCATCGCCATCGTGTTGATGACCGACAGGCCGCCGACGATGAGGCTGATGAGCCGCGACGCCGATGATGATCGCGTTGAAGATCAGCGATGGAGCTCCCTACCTGCTGCTCGAAGTCGGCGCTGGTCATCGTCGTGACGTTGCCGACGCGCCTTGATGCTGGTCCGCCAGTGCACCGGCGTCGGTCCCCTCGGCGGGATAGACGACGATCTGCGATGCCAGCTCGTTGGCGTCGAGGGCCCCGCTCAGCGTGCGGTGGCAGCGATCGCGAGGAACAGCTCCTGGGCCGCCGCGAGCGGCATCATCGCCGTCGAGTCGGGCGCCGATAAGCGTGGGCTCCAGGATGCCGACGACCTCGAACGGTCATGCCGCGCAAGGTCGATCGCTGTCGCCCACGGCGAACTCGAACTCGCGTGCCATGTCCGAGCCCAGGACGGTGACCCGCGAGCCCTCGTCGGCGGCCGTCAAGCAGGCGGCCCTGGGCCGGATGGACGACGAGCTTGTCCAGCCCCTGGTCCGCTCCCGCCACAGCGCCGATGATGAGCTTGGGGATGCCGAACCCGGTCGGCTTGACGTCCTCGTACGGGCATCTGCACCTGCGGGTCGACCGCCGCCACGCCCGTCAAGGCGCGGATCTTGTCGGCGAGCGCCACGTCGATCGGGATCGAGGCCGATGCCGAGGCCGCTGCTGGAGCCGTCGCTGACGACGACCTTGCCGACGTAGTAGTCGCTGCCGCGTGGCGACGAGCGTGTTGATCTTGTTGGCCATCGAGCTGAAGACGACCAGCGCCCAGATCCCGATGACGATGCCGAGCACCGTCAGCGTCGTCCGCAGCTTCCGGCGTCCGAGGTTGCGCACGAGGCCCATCAGGCGGCCGCCCGAGGCTCGAGCACCACCACCGCCCGCTCCGTCGATCGCCGCGCGGCGAGGGCGTCGAGGTCGTCGCCCCGACCGGGGTAGTCCCGGAGCGCCGGAGCCAGCTCCCGAGCGGTGGTCATGCCGCACCCGCCGTCGTCGCGACCATGCCCTGCGGTCGGACCGCCGTGGCCGAGGCGTCCACACGCCCCGCCTCAGCAGCAGCCGCGACCATGATCGGTGCGGAGGCCTTGAAGCCCTTGAAGGTCAGGTAGAGGCCGAGCGAGAACTCCCACACGGCGATGGGGAGGGTGGCGAGAGCGGACACCGGCGAGACAGTGTCGATGACGCCGAACAGCCGCAGGAGGACCGCCGCGAGGAGGATGGGCGCTCCGATGAGTCCGAGCATCGGCAGTGCACGCGGCACGAGGCCCGAGCGGTACAGGAGGGTGCCGAGGAGCAGGGCGTTGATGACCGGCATGAGGGTCTGGCCCACGAGGAACGTGCCCTTGTAGGCCGCGGTCAGTGACGCACCGGTGGTGAGCAGCGAGGGGGCATCCGCCGCCGAGGCCGCTGCGCCCAGGTCTTGCTGCAGGGTCACGAGCGACAGCAGGCTCACGACACCCAGGAAGATCGATGGCGCCCTCGATGACGCGGGAGGTGACGAAGCCGAGCGCCAAGCCCTCGTTCTGGCGCTTGACCACGGGATACAGCGCGACCGCGGTGCCGATACCGGCAAGGGCGACGATGAGCTCGAGGACGGTGCCCACGAGCACGCCCGTGACGCTGCCGGAGCCCAGGATCCAGGCCGGATCGGTCTTCAGCGTGTCATACAAGACCAGCGTGGGGATGGAGATGAAGGTGATGAGGTAGAGCAGCCCCGCGACGAGCGAGTACTTGCGCATCAGGTCCATCGGGACCCGCTTCGTGGCTGGGGTGCGGGTGGCGTTGGTCATGTCAGTCTCCTTGTTCATGAGTCGGTGGGTGCCTATCGAGGCCTGGTGGGGGACCCGTCGGTCTGCTCGGGTCCGACCCGGGTGACCGAGACGAGCGGCAGGCCCGTATCGCGTACCTTCTGGAGCAAGCCATGCAATGCGGCCTGGTCTGGCGACCGGGCCGTGGATGACGGTGATGCCGTCGCTGTGGTGGGTGAGGCTCAGGCCGTCGAACCAGGCGGCCCAGCGGGTATCGAGATGTCCCTTGAGGCTGATCTCGTAGCGACCGGCCTCGTGGCGATCGCCGTCGACGCTTGTCCTTCCGCTCATCCGCTCCTTTCGCCTCCTGACTTCCCAGTGGGTCCCGCCAGCGCTGCGATCCGTTGCTGGCGTGAACACGAAGCTAGGGGCGGATGTGGTGAGCGGGCATCACCACCTGTGGTGAGTGATGTGGTGATTCTTCGCCGGGAGCCAGCTCCACCTGGGCGCTCGGACCAGCGACCCGCCTCTGGTCAGGGGTCGCCGGTTCGCGACAGGAGGTCGAGCTCTCCGGCTCGGCGGACCGCGGCCCGACGGTCGTTCACGCCGAGCTTCGCGTAGACGTTCTTGGTGTGGGTGCGCACCGTGTGCAGGGACACGACGAGCTCGCGGGCGATGTCCGGGCCGCTCAGATCGGTGCTCAAGCAGGCGAAGCACTTCGAGCTCCCGTTCGCTCAAGGGCTCGACCAGAGCCTGGCTCGCGCGCGTGCTGCCGCCTCGTCTGGCCAAGGGCCGCCAGGAGTCGACCGACGTAGGCCGGGGCGATGTCGTCGTCTCGCGGCCGCCTTCAGCAGGGCCGCCATGGGTGGGCCCTCATCCAGGAAGGTCCGGACGTAGCCCTCCGGCTCGGCCATCGTCAGGGCGCGTCCGAGCGGCCCAAGCGCGGCAGGGATGTCACCTCGCATCTGCTGGGCGAGCGCCTGGAGGACCAGGATCTCGATGACGCTGCCGTTCCGTCTGACCTTCGTCGGCGGCCCGCAGGAGACGACCCAGCAGCTCCACTGCCGCACGCACCGAGTCGTCGGCGCGGTCCCGTTCGGCTCGGGCCAGGAGCACCCTCGCGAGCGTGATGTGCTCGAATTCGCGCAGGTATGTCAGGTCGTCCTCAGCCGACAGGCCCCGCTCTCGAGCCCAGGCGCTGGCCTCGGCCAGCTTCCCCTGCGCCATCCACACACGCGCCCTCAGTGCGGCGATCGGCCGCACATCCGGCAGGAGAGTCACTCACGTACTGGCGCTCTGCCTCGTCGAGGAGGTCGAGCGCGCCGTCCAGGTCACCTTCGGCCATGCGCATCCGAGCCATGGCGACTCGCGACCGGTATGCGTTCTGCTGCAGGCCCGCGTGCTCGCCCAGATTCCCTGCTCATCACGCAGGTGCTGCCTGGCGGCATCGAGATCGTTCCGTTCGAGGAAGAGCTCGCTCATGCCCACGTGCATGTCTGCCGCGCCGCGCAGGACGATCGCGCCATGCTCCGTCGCACGCTGGAGCCCCCGCTCGTAGGTGCTCATCGCCTCCTGGAGTCGACCTTGCGCGATCCGGATGTCGGCCAGGGCGATGGCGCAGCCGACGACGTCCGAGATGTACCCGGCCTGTCTCCAGGCTAGGCCGCGCAATCGACATACGAACGGTGCGCGTCCTCAAGGTCGACCACTCCACCAATAGGCGAGCGCGAGCAGACCTGCGGGCGATCCCTGGCGAAGATGGTCATCCGCGGGTGCCAGCTCCAGTGCCAGTCGGGCGTATCGCATGGTGTCGGCTACATCGCCCAGCGATCAGGGCACAGCGCAGCACGGTACGTGGCGATCGAGCACGGCAGGCTTCGGAATTCCTCTTCGTCCACCACGACCATCCCCGTCGTCGACGGTCCTGGTCTCTCACGCCCGTCCGGGGCCATGTCCAGCCACTGCTCGGCGTCCCGCAATCGAGTCTCGACACCCTCCAACTCACCGCCGAGCAGCAACGTGCCGGCGTAGTGAACGCTGAGCACCGGTCTGCGCTGGATGACGTCGCTTCGGGAGCGCCTCGAGCCAGCCGAGCACGGTGGCCTCCTGTCGCGTCTGGCGCATGGCTGGCATCGCCAGCTCGATCAGGTCAGCCGCTCGGTCGAAGTCCTCGGCGGCCAGCGCGTGGCGGATGGCCTCGGGCCGCTCGCCGTTCTGCTCGTACCACTCGCTCGCCCGGCGGTGCAGGTCCGACACCTGGTCGGGCCGCTCGTCCTGCAGGTGCGCCCGCAGCACGTCGCCGAAGAGCTGGTGGTAGCGATACCACCGGCGGCGGTCGTCGAGCGGGACCAGGAACAGGTTGGCTCGATCGAGCGCCTCCAGCATGGCCTTGCCGCCGTCCTGGCCGGTGACGGCATCGCACAGTGGGCCGTTCAGCCGGTCCAGGATCGAGGTCTGCAGCAGGAAGCTCCGGACGCGCTCGGGCTGGCGCTGCAGGACCTCTTCCACCAGGTAGTCGACGATGTAGCGGTCGTCCCCGGCGAAGCCCGCGATGAAGCCGGCGATGTCGTCGCGCCCCTGGATCGAGAGCGCCGCCAGCTGGAGCGCCGCGATCCAGCCTTCGGTGCGACCTTCCAGCGCTGTGACATCCCGCGCGGCGAGATCCAGCCCCATCATCCCGTTCAGGTACGCCTCGGCCTCGTCGGGGGTGAACCGCAGATCGGCGGCACGGATCTCGACGAGCTCGCCACGCGCCCGCAGGCGGGCCAGTGGCAGCGCCGGGTCGGCGCGGGTGGTGATCACCAGATGGAGCTGCGCGGGAAGGTGCTCCAGCAGGAACGCCATCCCGTCCTGGACGTCGTGCACGTCGACCATGTGGTAGTCGTCGAGGACCAGCACGATGTCCGCCGGCACCGCGCTGAGCTCGTTGAGCAGCGCCGCGAGGATTGCTTCGATGGGTGGTGACTGGGGCCCCTGCACGAGGGAGAGCGCGCTCGCGCCAAGGCCCGGCGCAACCGTCTGGAGCGCCGCTGATCAGATATGACCAGAAGGAGCCCGGGTCGTTGTCGCCCTCATCGAGGGAGAGCCACGCGACGGAACCCTGCTCGGCCGAGCGGGCTGCCAGCCACTCCGCCAGCAGCGTCGACTTGCCGAATCCGGCAGGCGCGGAGATGAGCGTCAGCTTCGACTCGACCCCGTGACCCAGCCGCGCGCTCAGTCGCGGCCGGGACACCAGGCTGCGCCGCGGCCTGGGGGCGTAGAGCTTGGTCTCGAGCAGCGGACTCGCCATACGCCTCTCCGCTCTCGAACGCTCGCATGAGGATCACGCCGCACCATGGTCGCACGGCCCGGTCAGGGCTCGTGTCTGCGGGTGGGCTAGATGTGGGGTGCGACGCCTTCGGCGAGCTGTTGCATCAGGTCGACCTGAGCACTGTGTTCCAGGAGCGGGAGATGACTGCGGGTGACGAAGTCGATCGGCACGCCGGCCCGCTTGCGGAGGTCGAGCATGGCCTCCACGAGCTCGTCGGGGGTTCCCGCGAACGTGCCCCTGCCCTGGAGCAGGTCACCATCCGGGCGTCCGAACGGTGGCGGTGAGGAGGCCGGCAGCGGCCGGGTCGCCGAGGCCTCCATGTCGGAGTACTTCCAGTACATCGCCCACAGCGCATCGCGATAACGCGCGAGCGCCGCATCGCGCGACGTGCCGGGCAGGAGGACCGAGTAGTGCACGAACCGGAAGGTCGATGGGTCTCGCCCGATGCGCTCGCATTCGTCGAGCACCCAGCCCACCATCGGCAGGAACTTCTCGGCGGGCACGTTCGCGAAGATGCCGTCGGCGAGACGGACCGCCCGCCGGATGGCAGGTTCGGCGCCACCGCCGATGAGCACCGGGATGCGCGTCGAGGGCACCGGTCGGACGCCGAGCGTCGGCAGGTCGAAGATCGCACCCTGGTGCGTGAATGGCTCACCGGTCCAGGCCTGGGGCAGGATCGCGCAGGATCTCGTCCATGGCCGCGCCGCGTCGGCGCGCGTCGGCGCCCAGCCCTGCGTACTCGACCTCGGACCAGCCGAGGCCCAGGCCAAGCGTCAGGCGGCCGTGGCTGAGGAGCTGGACGGTGGCGGCGTCCTCGGCCAACCGCAGCGGGTGGTGCAGCGGCGCAAGGACCACGCCCGTGCCGATCTCGATGCGCGACGTCGCCATCGCGAGCGCCGCGCTGACGACCAGCAGCGAGGGCATGTAGCCATCGTCGACGAAGTGGTGCTCGGTCGTCCAGACCGACGAGAAGCCGAGCCGCTCCGCCTCGACGGCCAGCTGAACGGCCTCATCGTAGGTGCGAGTCCAGTCGGTCTCGCCGGGTCGAAGCTGTGCGCTGAGGAGTCCGAAGCCGAGTCCCATGATCAACGACGATAGCAGCCCGGATGTTCGCCCGACCCGACATCCGCGGCGTCATCCGTCGCGTCGCGGGTCCTCCCTCGCGTCGATGGGATCCAGGATCGCCGGGCGGACGCGGCTGACATGGACCCGGAACGGCCGTCCGTCGGCTCGGAAGCCCGTCCGGAGGTGGCTGTTGTCGCAGAACGGCTTCCGCGACGATGCGCCGCACCGACACAGAGTGGCCCGAGGCAGCCGTTCCTCCGTGCCGTCCTGGGCGCGGACCCTGATGTCGCCGGTGACCAGCAGCGGTCCGTTCCGGATGGGCGTCACGGTCGTCTCCACCGGATCCTCCTCCGGCCCACCGTCGAGACGCTGGTAGAGGAGGGCGCCCGACGGACAGCGCCCGACGGTTTCCGACACGGCATCCGGTTCGGTGGCATCCGGCAGGATCCAGGGCCGGCGGCCCACGTCGAAGACCTCTGGCAGGCCACGCAGGCACTCACCGACATGGATGCACCGGTCGAGGTCGAAGGTCACCTCGATCCGTTCGCCGCGATATGTCCGCCGCATGAGCCGTGAGCACCCCTGCTTCGCCGTCGCCCCTCGGTCCCACGCGGATCCGCGGAAGACAGCCGCAGGGTGCCACATCCGACCGTGACGCGGACGGTTGGCTATCCTCGGTGGGTGACGCAACCGCAGACCGGCATCTTCGCGCTCGGTACCATGTCGCACACCTACCTCGAGTTCGTGCTTCGTCCGGGCACGCATCCGCGCGACATCGTCCAGCGTGTCGCCAGCCTGCGCGAGCCTCGTTCGACCATCGGCGGCGTCAACCTCGTGGCCGGGTTCCGGCCAGAGCTCTGGGCGTCGGTCGCGCCCGGGACGGCACCGGACGGTCTCTCCGGCTTCAACGAGCCGATCGTCGCGCGTGACGGGTACACGCTGCCCGCGACGCAGCGCGACGTGGTCATCTGGATCACGGGCGCCGCCTACGACATCGTGTTCGATGTGGCGCGGGCCGTGGTGGTCGCCCTCGCCGCCCAGGCGACCCTCGCGGCCGAGCTGGTCGGCTGGCCCTATCACCAGGATCGCGATCTCACGGGATTCGAGGATGGCACCGAGAACCCGACGCTCGTGGAGGCGACCTCCGCCGCCATCATCGACGCGGGCACGCCGGGCGAGGGTGGCAGCGTACTGCTGCTCCAGCAGTGGGAGCACGACGCGGTCACGTGGGAACTGCTCCCGGTCGAGGACCAGGAGCGAGCGATGGGCCGGCGCAAGCTGGACAGCGAGGAGCTCGACCCCAGGCCGCGCGACTCGCATGTCGCGCGGACCGACCAGGACTCGTTCGGCAAGATCTTCCGCCGCAACATCGGCTACGGGACCCTCACCCGCCACGGCACCATCTTCGCGGGCTTCAGCCAGGACCGGGGTCGACTCGACGCGATGCTCCGAAGCATGTGCGACGGCCCGGGCGGCGGGCGCGACCGCCTCACGCACTTCACGCAGGCCCTGACGGGTGCGTACTACTTCGTGCCGTCGGTCGACGCGCTCGCGGCGTTCGCGGCCACCGAGCCTGGCTGAGCCGTCCTCGAAGGCTCGGGACGACCGGCGGCGGCTCGATGGACCGGCAGATGGGTGACTCAAGCGCATTCATCGAGTGCACGTCGTCGACTAGCGCACGTCCTCGGCTAGCTGTAGTCCCCCGCGAGGTTGGTGACACCCGTCATGCCGCGAGCCGGAGCTCGAGGCGGCGGCGGGCGTCTGCCCGTCGATACCCAGGTGTGGGCGCTGGTCGTTGTAGTACCCGATGAAGCGGGCCAGCGCAAGCGCCCGACCGGCGGACGATGCGAAGACCTCGAGGTAGAGGCACTCGGACAGGACCGTCCTGATCCAGCGTTCGACCTTGCCATTGGTCTGGGGTCGGTAGGGCCGGGTCCGCGTGTGCTTGATGGTGAGCCTGCGCAGGACGGTGCCGAAGCGGCGGCTGCGGTAGGCCGAGCCATTGTCCGTGATGATCCGCCGGACGCTGACACCCTGGTCCCGGAACCAGCGCAGTGCGCGCACGAGGAAGCGGGCTGCGCTGACCGCCCTCTCGTCGGGCAGGATCTCGGCGTACACGAGGCGGGTGGCGTCGTCGATGGCCACGTGGAGTACCTCCCAGCCGACACCCCGCCGGTGATGCCGGCGGTCGCCCGTGGCCCGGTGTCCGGGGCCGCCCACGATGCGACCCAGCTTCTTGGTGTCGAGGTGGACGAGGCCGCCCGGCTGCGCGTGCTCGTAGCGCAGGACGACCACGGGCTCCGGTCCCGGTCGACCGAGACCCAGGCGGCCGATGGCCCGATGGACCGTGGAGGCGGGGATGGCCAGCAGGGCGCCGATGCGGTCCGGCCCCCAGCCGGTCGAGCGCCGCACCGCCGCGATCCGGGCCTCCTGCGGGGCCGACAGTCGCTGGGGTGACCGGCCCGGCCGGGAACTGTGGTCGACCAGGCCCGAGGCCCGGTCGACCCGCCACCGGGGCAGCCAGCGGTAGTAGCAGCGTCGGCTGATGCGGAACGCGGCACATGCGGCCGTGACGGTCATGCCCGTCTCGACCGCCGCGAAGACCTCCGCACGACCACGCGGTGTCAGACGGGCGTTGCCATGACAATGCACCCGAGGAGCCCTCCCAGGAAGGTTGTGTAGGTCAGCGCCTTCAACCTAGCTGGTGACGGGCTCCTCGTGTCACCAACCTCGTGGGAGAACAGACCTAGGCGACGTCGTCGGCCATCACGACGCGTGCGAAACGGTCGCCGAGCGCGGCGAGGTTCGCCTCGTGGACCACACGGGCTGGGATGACCCGGTGTCCGAGCAGCGGCAAGTCGCGGGTGGCGCAGGCGTCGGCCACGACCGTGCAGGCGTGGCCGAGCTCGGCCGCGGCGCGTAGCGTGGACGACACGCACATGTGGGTCATCGCACCCGCCACCACCAGGGGCCGCCGGCCCCCGGAGTCGAGCACGTCTGCCAGGTCGGTCTGGGTGAACGCCGACGGGGCGGTCTTCTCGACCACGGCCTCCCCCGCCTGCGGTGTCAGCTCCACTACGAACTGGCCGCCGGGGCCCACGCGGTCGAACATCGCCCCTGGGCTGCCCGCATGGGCAACGTGGACGACCCGCGCGCCGGCCGCACGCGCCCGTCGCAGCACTTCGGCGGCGCGCTCGATCGCGGCTTCCACGCCGTCGAGCACCAAGGCTCCTGTCCGGTACTCCTCCTGCCAGTCGATGAGCAGCAACGTCGCCGTCTTGAGGTGCGGCGTCGGGGGGACGACATCGCGCATCTCGAGCAGCGTCTTCGGTCGTGTCATGCGTGGATCATGGCGCCGCCGCCGGCCGGCCGCTCTGGTCCGGGGTCGGGTCGCCGTCGGGCATGCCCGGCCGGTCGAACAAGATGGAATCCACGATCGTTTGCATCTCCGCGTGGCGGTCCCCGAACTGGTCGGGGTCCGTGACGCCCTCGATGATGAGGACCGTCGTGCCGTCCACGTCGATGGCGGTCCACCGATCGTGCTCGTTCGCGACCAGGGCCTGGGTCCCTTCGTCGACCTGGATGACCTCGATGTCGTCGCCCAGCTCGTTGACCACGTCGAACGTGATGGCATCGAAGCCGTGGACGATGGCGGTCACCGGAGCCATGATGCGGAGCCCGTACTGTCGTCGAGCGAGCTCGAGGATGCCCTCGGGACTGGGCTCGACGGGCACCACTCGGCCGGCGACAAGGCCGTCGATGGGGCCGGAGTAGATGGTCAGCTGTGAGATCCCATCAGGGCGGTCCATCCAGATCGTCCGTGGCGAGACGTATTCGTTCTGCCAGCCGTCGGCCACCGCGAACGATAGTGGCGGCCGGAAATCGGGGGCGTGGTAGCGGCCGGCCGGTAGCTCGCACGACGATCGTCGGCCGGCGCCGGCTCGTCGAGGTAGAGCGCCCGTTCGCCGGGCGTGAGCGCTCGGGTCAGCCGGCCCTTGGGCGATCGCGATGACATCGTCGGTCGAACCACATAGCTCGCAAGCGAACACGCGTGCCACCGCACGTTTCCGAGCGTGCCGTTGAGCACTGCTGCCAGGCGAGGCCTCGCCCGGTCGATGGTCCTTGGTTGGTCAGATCCGCCATCCGTGGCAGATGCCCGGTCACGGTCGCGCGAGTCACCGAGAGTCGCTCCGGAATCGACAGTGAAGAAGTCGACTCGAAGCGCGCGATTCGGGCACGGCGCACGATGTCTACCACGGGCACTCTTTGCCATGGCCCGAAGGCAGGCCCGGCTAGGCGCGACAGCCACCCACGTGGACGGCAGGATCGGCGGGGGGCCGACCGTGTCCACTGTTGCCCGGCGACCCGTGCGATGCTGCGGTCCGTGACACGTCGCGCATCCGCCCGGGCCGTCATCGCCGTCGCGCTCGTGATCATGGCCGCGCAGCTCGGGGCAGGCACCGCCCGCGGGCAGTCAGCCGATGGACCCGGGCTGTCCCTCGACGTATCGGGATCGCCGGTCCAGGACCACGGCTCCGGCCGTGGCCTCACGGTCCGCGTGTCGCTGACGGTGCCGTCGACACTGGCGGTCCGGGTCGTCGACTTCGACGGCCGCGCGGTGCGGGCGCTGTTCGAGGGCGGTCGGCAGGCCGGGACCCTGACTCGCCGTTGGCGGGGCCGGGACGCCGCCGGGCGACTCGTCGCTGCGGGACCGTATCGGGTCGAGGCCACCGCGACCCCCGTCGGCGCCGCCCCGGATGCGATGCCCCTCAGCGGCGAGGCATGGGCGACCGTGGCGGATCGGGCCATCTACCCGGTCGATCCGTCGGTCATCACGGTCGTCGTGGATCCGGGCCACGGCGGCGCGCTCGATGGCGCCGTCGCCCCGGACGGCACCCGCGAAGCGGACCTGAACCTCGACACGGGGCTGCGGTTGGCACGCATGCTGGAGGGTGCAGGTGTCACGGTGATCCTCACCCGGGATGCTGACCAGGCGGCCGACACGCCGCCCATCGACCGTATCCCGAACGGGATCATCGATGTCACGGACGACCTCGCGACGCGTGTCGATATCGCGAACTGCGCTCGCGCGGACCTGTTCATCGCCGTGCACGACAACTTCGCCGTCGATCACGCCACTGGTGGTCCATCCACCTATTACTCGGACGCTCGGACCTTCAGCGACCGTTCAGCGCTCCTCGCACGGCTGGTCCAGGCGAACATGGTCACCGGGCTCGCGTCGGCTGCCGGGGGCGGTTGGCAACCCTACGATCATGGCGCGCTCACCTACCCCTACTACGTGCTTCGCGACTACGATCCACCGCGCCTGCTCCGACCGTCGCGGATGCCGGGCGTGCTCTCGGAGGGCCTGTTCCTGTCGAACCCGCGCGAGCTCCGACTGCTCAAGCTTCCACGTATCCGTCAGGCGATGGCGAACGCGTACTACGAGGCCATCGCCGAGTACCTGTCACGGCGAGGCAGCCAGGTCGGTTACTCACTCGTGAGCGCACCCACGGAGGTCGGGCCGGGTGCGACGTTCGACCTCGACCTCGAGGTCCGCGACCAGGGTTCGACGGACCTGCGAGGCTGGCGGGTCGCGGTTGGCGCGCAGCTCGCGGGCTCGACGGACCTGGGGCGTGGTCGACCGGGAGCCACCATCGGTGGTCGGCGTCTCCCCGCGCTCGAGCGCGGGGAGCGACGGACGTTGCGCGTCCGGGTGACCGCGCCGTCAGTGCCAGGCGCATGGGTGCTCCAGGTGGATGCGCTCGATGGGAAGGGAGCCAGAGCCTCTCGCGCCGGAAGCCCGATGCTCGAGGTACCGCTGGACGTGGGAGCCCTCCCATCCGGCCCGCTGGTCGCGATGCCGACACTCCCACCGAGCGCCAGCCCGCTCGGGATCCCGACCAGCCATGTCCCGATCCGCTAGTCGATCGTGGCTCGCGGACCGCCCTGGCGAAGATTTGTCGGCGGTCCGGACCCAATAGAAGGTGCTCGCGCCCCCGCTCCACTGGCGGGTGAAGGCGTCGACCATGGCGACGAGCTCCTTGCCGCTGCCGTAGCTGCCGCGTCGCATGGCCCTGCGGGTGAGGATGGATGAACCAGGTCTCGACCTGGTTCATCCACCAGGCCGAGGTGGGCGTGACGTGGAACGTGATCCGTGGGACCTGACGAACCTCGCACCCGACCGATCCCAAGATGATCCACGTCTCTGATGGATACCGATCGATCGAGTGCCAACCGGTTCGAGGCGTTCCTGTGCCTCCGCTCTTCGACCGCTGTCGACTCCGGCCTCTCCAGCGATCCCGGGATCGGCGCATCATGCTTCGTGAGCATCTCGGTGCAGGGTGCTGGCCGTCCGAGCCGCGGACACGAGCGGCTCCGGCACCTGGTCACGGTGCACGGAGATCGCGCGGCTACCCCCTCGCGCGCCGCGGTATCATGCACTGCGCGAGCGGGAGCAACTCAGTTGGCAGAGTGTCTGCTTCCCAAGCCGACCGTCTCCCGGCCTCGCGGTCGACGGGACGACGCCCGACTCACAAGGTCTCTCGCATGGGACCCGTCAGAGCTGTCGGAGCCACAGAACGGGGCACCGCCGACGGACCGGTACCACGCACCCGGTCACCTCGGTGCGTGGGCCGCACCTCTCAGATGCAGCTCCCGGGCGCCTTGGCGGGGATGAGCCCGGGCTGGCCCAGCGGGACCGGGAGCGGTCCGAGGGTGATCTTGCTGGTGTCCACGGTCAGGACCCCGTTGGCCACCTTGCTCGCGAAGCGGTCCATGCTCCGAGGTGCCGGGCCCAGCTCCTGGATCTTGATGCCGAGTCGGTCGTAGCGGGACCCGTGGCAGGGGCACTCGAACCAGTAGTTGATGGTGCAGAAGTTGGGCTTGCAGCCGAGGTGCGGACAACGCTGGTAGATGGCCCGGACATTGGTGTCCTGGCCGGACCCGTCGGGGCTGTCGCCGTCGGCGAACCCGAGCGTCGGATCGATCAGCTGGACGTAGGCGCGCGCATCCGGGAAGTAGCCCGGTGCCCCCGAGGCGAGCGTCGCACCCGGCACCGCAGGGTTGGCCGCGACCGTGTCCAGGTCGCCGAGGGTGAACGTGCCGCCAAAGCCGCTCGACAGGTTCGGCCACAGGAACCCGATCGTGCCGCCGAGGGTCTCCAGGAGCCACACGCCCACGGCCGCACCCAGCGATCGCCGGATGAGCTGACGTCGGGACAGGCCGGCGGGCCTGCCGCTGCGCATCTCCCGGCGCACCTCGGCCGTCAGAGCCTGAGGTTCCTGTGATCGCGTGAGCTTCCAGTTCCCCATCAGTTTCAGGCCCGCTGTCGCTGGGCGCCCGGCTGGCGCCCGCCAGCGAGGCCTAGGGATCCGGCCATGCCTTCGGTCGCTTGCCCCGGTAGGAACAAGCACCGATGCGAGGGCATCCGCGATCCCACCCACCGAGTCCGCCACGCGGCCGCCTGCGGCAGTGTGCAACGACAGCGGCGGATCGATCTGTCGAAGGGCCCTGGCGATGAGATCGCGACGGTGACCGACGACGGCCTCATGGACCGCATGGCCGGCCGGCGTGCAGCCCACTAGGGTTAGCTCGCCGGCCGGCCTCGTCGCGGACGGTGTTGACGAGGCCACGACCCTCCATACGTCGCACGAGACGACTGGTCCTCGGCACCGATGATCCCATCCGAGTGGCCAGGCACCCGACACGGACGCCGTCAGCGCAGGTGCTGATCACGGCCAGCGCTCGCCACTGTGGCAGTGTCAGTTCCGTGTATCGATCGACCTGGGCGAGGGCCGTCGTCGTGACGCCGAGCGATTGACCACGAGGCCCTCCACCGCTTCCAGCAGCTCGGATCGCTCGCGGCTCTGACGTCCGGGCCACCCTGCGATCTCGTGCATGAGGAAATCATATGCCTGGAGGCAGGTATCCGCCCTCGTACCCTTCGGCATCCACGGACCCCACATCGACCGCCTGATCCACGGCGCGACCCGCCGCGAGCACGTAGATGCATTGCCCGGTCACCCAGCGTGGACCCAGGCGGCCGCTACCTGCACTCGCGAGTCGGAACGGGAGCATCGTGTCGGCAGCGCAGCCGTTGCCGAGATCGGTATTCGAGATGCCTGCGGAGAGTCCCGGCCCCCCATCGTCGGCTCCTCCACGGCGCGACCCCGGCGTGAACCCCGGGCGCCGGCTCAGACCCTCAGAAGGCCGCCGTCTGGACGTCGGACACGACGCCTGCCCTCCGAGAGAGCGGCCATTCGCGGAGGCGCGAGATGAGGCCATCGTCATCGAGCTCGAGTGTCATGAACCCCAGTGTCCGCACACGCTCTGTGGTCGCGCGGACGGTGTAGGTCCCGTGCCAGCTGGCAAGCACCGTTGCCCCGCTGACCCAGATGTGCTCGGCATCGAACTCCACGTGGTTCCGGCTCGCCGCGATGCCGTTCCATGACTCGCGGATCGCGTTCGATCCCACCAGCGCCGGCTCGAAGGGGTCCGGGCGATACTCGGCGTCCTCGCGGAACAGCTCGAGCGCCAGGTCCGGGTCGCGGCGTTCCAGGGCAAACTTGTAGCGCGCGATCAGATTCTGCCCGTCACCGGGCGTCAGGGTGGGCATCGACCGAGTCTACCGTCATGGGGGATGCAGGGTCCGGGCGGGTCGCTGGGATACCGTCACCGCCTCGGGCGGTGGACCCGTGTGCGCCGAGGCCACCGCCGGCGTTGGCATGTCACGGGCGTGATGTCAGGTGCGCAGGTCTCCACAGGTGCGTTGCTGCTCCGGCCGCAGCCACCGCCGGACCAGTGGCTCGATCGTCATGCCCTGCACCAGAAGTGTGAACAGCACGATGCCGAAGGTGATCTCCTGGAGCAGGACGCGCTCCGGCACATCGAGCGGCAGCGAGAGCGCCATGGCCACCGCGACGGCGCCACGCAGACCGGACCAGAAGAGTACGTTCAGCCATCCGGTGCGGGCATGCCGGGCCGTCGATCGTGACGCCCGGATGCGCCAGGCGCCACCCAGCAGCCCGTAGACCACCAGGGCTCGTCCGACGAGCGTGCCGGCGATGCCCCATGCGACCCAGGGCAGCGCCGCCCCCAGCTGGGGCAGCGAGATCGAGAGCCCGACGAGCATGAACACGAGGGCCGTGAGCAGGAACGCCACGAACTCCCAGACCGTGTCGAGGGCCTCAGCTGCCCGCCTGCTGATGCCGGTCCGCCGGCCGTAGTTACCGATGACGATGCCCGCGATGACGGTCGCGATGACCCCGGACTCGTGAAAGGCGTCGGCGAGGAGGTAGGTGCCGTACGCGGCCGAGACGGAGATCGTGAGCTCGATGAGATGGTCCTCGACGGTCGCGAGGATGCGCGACGCGAGATACCCCGCGATGCCACCGACGACCGCGCTCACGACCACGGTCACCACGATGGTCTCGAGCGCCTGTGCCGGGGACACGGTCGATGTGATGGCACGGACGGCGAGGGCGAACAGCACCAGGCCGGTGCCGTCGTTGAACAGGCTCTCGCCCTCGGTCATGGCCGCGAGCCGATGCGGCACCCCGAGCCCTCTGAACGTCGCGATCACGGCGGCCGGGTCCGTCGCGGCCACCATGGCCCCGACGACGAACCCCAGCTCCAACGGCAACCCGGTGCCCAGGTGGAGGCTGATGGCGACCACGGCAGCGACCACCACGACCCCGGGACCCGCCAGCAGCGCGACGCTTCCGAACGATCGCCGCAGCGCCACAAGGTCGATGTGGAAGGACGCCTCGAACACGAGGCCCGGCAGCAGGACCACGAGCACCAGCTCGGGCGTGATGTCCAGCTTGAGCGAGGGCACCACGAGTCCGACCGCCAGGCCGACCCCCACGAGGGCGACGCTGTAGGGCACCGAGATGCGTCGGATGGCCAGCGCCACGAGCGCCGCGATCGTCACGAAGGCGACGAAGAGGCGGATCCCGTCCAGCAGCGCGTCGGCGTTCACGCGTCGATGGTAGGAGACGGTCGGGTCGGCGCGTCATCCCCGCAAACCCCTGGCGCAGTCGCCTCGCAGGCCGCCGCGCCATCGGACGCACCCTGGATCCGACCGAGATGACGAAGAGGTCGCTCGTGGACACGGGGGCACGTGTCCTGGCGATCCGAACCTCCGGATCAGGCCGGTGCGCCCTCAGGGCGCGGCCCGGTGGCGTGTGTGGACGGCTCGTTGGGGCGCAGCCGGAGGCGCCGCAGGAGCTGCGCGTTGGCGGCCACGATGATGGTCGAGAGGCTCATGGCGATGGCACCGACCGCCATCGGCATGGTCGATGCCCCAGGGTGCCAGCAGGCCGGCCGCGATGGGGATGGCGACGATGTTGTAGCCGGCCGCCCAGACGAGGTTCTGGCGCATCTTGCGATAGCTGGCGCGGGACAGCGTGATGGCACCCACGACATCGCGGGGGTCATCGCGGATGAGGACGATGCCGGCCGACTCCACGGCCACGTCCGTGCCCGCGCCGATGGCGATGCCGACGTCGGCCTGGGCGAGCGCCGGCGCATCGTTGACACCGTCGCCGACCATGGCGACCCGGCGACCGGCCTGCTGGAAGGCCGCGACCGCAGCAGCCTTGTCTGCGGGCAGCACCTGGGCCCGGACATCGTCGATGCCGAGGCGTGCAGCCACCGAGTCCGCCACCGCCTGGCTGTCGCCGGTGATCATGGCCACCCGCACCCCGAGCGCATGGAGCTGCTCGATCGCGGCGACCGACTCAGCTCGGATCTCGTCCTCCACGGCGATGGCGCCGAGGACGCTCGTACCCTCCACGACGTACAGCACCGTGCGGCCCTCCGCTGCCCACCCGTCCGCGGCCTTGGCCAGTCCGTCGGGTGGCGCTGCCCCCGCATCGTCGAGCAGTCGCGGTCCGCCGACGACGATGTCCCGATCACCGATGCGAGCGCGGACACCGCGCCCGGCCAGCGCCTCGAACCCGGCGGCGGGCGGCAGCTCGAGCGAGCGCTTCGTCGCTTCCTCCACGACCGCCCGGGCGAGGGGGTGCTCCGAGTCGGCCTCGGCAGCGGCCGCCAGCCGCAGGACCTCGTCCTCGGTGCCACCGTCAGCCACGGCGACCGCCAGTGACGGCCGGTCGACCGCGCGTCAGGGTGCCGGTCTTGTCGAAGATGACGAGGTCGAGCTCCCGGGCCCGCTCGAGGGCCAGGCGGTCCTTCACGAGCAGCCCGTTCCTCGCCCCGATGCGAGGTGGAGATCGCGATGACCAGCGGGATGGCGAGTCCCAGCGCATGGGGGCAGGCGATGATGAGCACCGTGGCGGTGCGGATGAGCGCCTCCTCCGGGTCGCCGAGCGACCCACCAGACCACGAGCGTCACGATGCCCGCGCCGAGGGCCACGTAGAACAGCAGTGCTGCGGCGCGGTCCGCGAGCGCCTGGGCGCGGGAGCCGGATGCCTGCGCCGCGGCGACGAGGCGCATGATCCCCGACAGCGCGGTCGCATCACCGGTGGCCGTGACCCGGACCCTGAGGCTGCCACCGGCCGCGACCGTGCCCGCGACGACCGTGCTGCCGGGCTCCTTGGTCACGGCCGCCGACTCGCCGGTGATCATCGACTCGTCCACATCGGCGGTGCCCTCGGTCACGACACCGTCGGCCGGCACACGGGCGCCGGGCCGTACGAGGACGACGTCGCCTTCGGCGATGGCCGACAGCGGCACCTCCTCGGTGCCGGCATCGGTGACCCGCTCCGCGGTGTCCGGCAGCAGCTCCGCGAGCGCCGAGAGCGCGCCACGTGCCTGGGCGATGGAGCGCATCTCCAGCCAGTGGCCCAGGAGCATGATGGTGATGAGGGAGGCCAGCTCCCACCAGACCTCGACCTCGAACAGGCCGAACGAGGCCGCCAGCGAGGTCACGAACGACACCGTGATGGCGAGACTGATGAGGAGCATCATGCCCGGCTGCCGGTCGCGGATCTCCGAGAGGCCGCCCCGCAGGAACACCAAGCCGCCATACAGGAAGACCGCCGTCCCCAGCACCGCGGGGATGAGGTCGCTGCCGGGGAAGGTCGGGGCCTGGTAGCCCAGCCACTCCTCGACGTCGGGGCTCCAGATGACGACCGGGATGGTCATCAGCAGCGACAGCCAGAAGCGGTCCCGGAACATCGCCACCGAGTGGCCCTCGTGGCGGTCGTGGCCCCCGTGGGGGTCGGCACCCGGCGTCATGTGGCTCGGGTGGTCGCCATCAGCCACGTCGGGCGGGGTATGTCCGGTGTGCTCTGCGCTCGCGTCCGTCCGGTGCCTCCTCTGATACCGCTACCAGCCGTGTCCTCGTGGCCACGCCCCGCGGTGACCGCTCGTCCTCACGGTCGCTCACGGCCGTCTGGTGCCCACCGCTCGCTCGACTCGCCGACTCGCAGACCGCGATGTCAGGGACCGCGACCGCGATGATCCGAGCCGCCTCGTCAATGACGCCCGAGCACCAGCACCAGGATGGTCTCGAGCGGGAGGCTGGACGTCGTCGCCACCAACCGGGCGATCCGCAGCGGGTCGTCGCGTGTACTGTGGCGATCTCCGGGTGCCCCGGTCCCACGTGAGGGTCCGTCGCAGGGGTTCGGCGGCAGCGATCCCAACCCGGCGACGATGGCGTGCCGGACCGTCGACGAGTCGTGCCTCCCGCCGGGCAGGAGTCCCAGCGGGGGGCACCGGGTGGCCCGCTCCACGAGCGCGCTGTGCCGGTCCATTCCTTACAGGAGCTTGACAAGGTAATGAGAGCAAGGAGGAGTGTCCCCGCGAGTGGTGGGAAATGAGCGGGTCCCCTGACGCGCTGACCGAGCGCGATGGGGCCACCGGCGTGATGCTCAGCGTGTTCCTGCAAGAGCACGAGGAGATCGACCGATGACCCTTCCACAGTCTGCCCTGTCCGGGCTGCTCGATGCCATCCACGCGGGTGGTGGGATCGACCTGGCACGCGAGGCCTATCGCCTCGTCGCCCAGGAGCTCATCGACCTGGAGGCGACCACCGTGGTCGGGGCCGCCCGATACGAGCGGACCGACGAGCGGACGACCCACCGCAATGGTGGCCGCGAGCGCGTCCTGAGCACGAAGGCCGGTGACGTCACGCTGCGCATCCCCAAGCTCCGCGAGGGCTCGTTCTTCCCGTCGCTGCTGCAGCCCCGCAGGCGCATCGACCAGGCGCTCTGGGCGGTGGTCATGGAGGCCTACGTCCACGGCGTGTCCACACGCAAGGTCGACGACCTCGTCGCCGCACTGGGCATCGACGCGGGTGTCTCCAAGAGCGAGGTGAGCCGCATCTGCGCCGAGCTCGATGCGGTCGTGGCAGGCTTCCGGGAGCGGCCCCTCGACCATGTCCGCTTCCCATACCTGTTCCTCGATGCCACCTATGTCAAGGCGCACCATGGCCCGTCGGTCGTGTCCAAGGCGATCGTGGTCGCGACAGGGGTGACCGAGCGGGGCGACCGGGAGGTGCTGGGCCTCGCGGTCGGCGACTCCGAGGACAGTGCCTTCTGGACGGCCTTCCTGCGCTCGCTGCGGGCGCGCGGGCTCGGCGGCGTCCGCCTCGTCATCAGCGACGCCCACGCCGGCCTGAAGGGGGCCATCGCAGCGGTGCTCCTGGGCTCGGCCTGGCAGCGCTGCAAGGTCCACTTCCTGCGCAACGTCCTGGGCCAGATCCCGAGGGGCTCCGCCCAGATGGTGCTCGCCGTGATCCGGACGATCTTCGTCCAGCCCGATGCGGGCGCGGTCCGGGAGCAGCTCGACGAGGTGGTGGAGCGGCTCACGCCACGCTTCCCGAAGGGCGCCGCGATGCTCGCGGATGCCCGCGAGGACCTGCTCGCATTCACGGCCTTCCCCGAGCCGCACTGGCAGAAGGTCTGGTCGACCAACCCGCTCGAGCGGGTGAACAAGGAGATCAAGCGTCGGACCGATGTCGTGGGCATCTTCCCCAACGAGGCGGCCGTCCTGCGGCTCGCGGGCGCGGTCCTGCTCGAGGTCCACGACGAATGGCAGGTGGCCGACAAGCGCTACCTCGCCGAGGGCTCCATGGCCCTGCTTGACCGGCTCGGCGATGATGGCGATCCGAAGGAGGTGGACGGAGCGCGGGCACTGTTGCTGGCGTCCTGAGCGACGCGATCCGAGATCGACGCTGGCATCACGACGAGACCGCCCATTCCCACCACTCCACGGGACACGACCGAGCAAGGCTCCGGACGATGGGACCTCGACGCTGCCCGGGGGCCACGGGCAAGCCCCGAGCGGAGGGATCGACAACGGCCGCTCGGGGCTCTGAAGGAGGACCCGGCGGGCCCCGTAAGGGACGCCGGCTCCGAAGGATCCTGTGCCGGACCCTCGGATGCGGAGACCTTGGCATGGCGGGCGTGGCGGGGACACCCTCGCGCTTGGACGGCACGTGACGATCTCATCACAGGGTGGAGGGGCGACCTCGATCATGCGAACCGAACCACTCAATCTGTCGATGGCCGTGCTCGCCCTGAGCGCCATCCTGTTCGTCGCGTTGCTCACCCTCAGGTTAGGGTTCGTGGCCCTATTCCTGTGCCACGTAGTCCTGCCGTTGGCAGACCGCAAAGATCCGGATTGACGGTCCGTGGGGTCGGGCTTGTCCTAGGAACGCGCCCGTCCCTTCGCCGCGATGAGGGTGCCGCGCCGGACGCCATTGGCCCGTGGCCGCCTCGCCTGCGTTGGGTCGTCGGACCGAGTCGCGGGGACACTCCTTGCCACGGCGACCCGCACCTCGTCGACCGCTGGCGTGCCACGGCCCCGGCGAGGTACGCCGCCTCCCGTCAACCCGCACACCAACCCCGTTGGCTGCTATCGATGCCACCTTGCCCCTCGTGGGCACTCCCGCGTGCGTACTCAGCGCCATCCCAAATAGAGGACGAGACCCGGTCCTTTCTGGGATGGACCGGGTCTCGTCCCTGCGAACCGATGGAACGGGGCGAGAGGGAGGCTAGCGCGGCGTGCCATCGGCAGGTGTCCCCAGACACCGGGGCCATCATGCCGCGGGCCTCGCCACATATGCCAGCGATGGGGGCGCGGCCACATCGCGATGGCATTGCAGGTCCAGGTCGCGCCGCGCTCGCCAGCACCGGGCGACGGGGCGTCGGACCGATGAGAAGGCGAGCCCCGCGATCGTCCCAGCCAGCGGCCACCAGCCTTCCTACGCCCCGTGGGATCGGACTGCCGCGTGACCCTGCTCATCGACGGGACACGACCCCCATGTCGGTCAACCGGCCTGCCGTGGGCGCATTGTCGTGGTGAACCGCTCGCCATGGACTTCGGTGTAGGAGTCGAACTCCAGGAGGGCGCCGTCCCCCCCGGGCATCCGGAACCGGGATTCCGCGGCACCCGTCTGCGCGAGGATCGCGAGCATGCTCGTGACCTGATCGGTCGTGCCGGGGGTCACGAGCTCCTGCCAGTGGTGGCCGACGAGCGCACGACCAAGCAGTGCGTCAGCCGCGTCGTTCGCCTCGACGATGAGTGCCTGGGCGTCATAGGTGACCCGCGGGAGCGCCGAGTCCGTCCACCATTGGCTGCCGCACGGGCCGCCATCCGGAGACTCCTCGCGGCGGACGATCCAACCGTCGGGACGCACCTCGACCTGGGCGTGGGGATACAGACGCCGGAGACGAAGCTCCAACCCCTCGGGACCGGGATCTGGCATCCGGCTCAACGACAGGGCGGCGTAGCGGGCGAACGCGGCGTCGGAGGCGGGATGGCACTCCATGATTGGCAGGGATCGCGGGTGGACGGGGATGTCGGTGTCGACACCGTCCGCTAGCCGGAAGGTCGCGACCACCACCGTGTCGTCCCGCTCGGCGCGCAGGTCGACCGCGATCGCCTCACCGGAGGCCTGGCGGAGGAGGACGGTCGCTTGGAGCGTGTCGCCCGCGACGACGATCTTGAACAGGTCGGTGGCGTCGGCCACGGTGCCCGGCAGCACGAAGTCGGTGAAGTGGCGAAGCCCGCCCTCCGATGGAGAGATGCCGAGCAGGCTCGACGCAACCGTGCTCGCGTCGAGCACCCAGCCTTCAAGGGACACCCGGAGCCTCGGCAGACCGTCGGCCGTCCACCAAGGCCTGCCGGTGTCCGGCATCCAGTGACCGTCGCGATAGACGTACCAGGTCGGCACTTCACCAGAGAGTCCGCGCTCTCGGACGACGGTGCGTGGGAACAGCCGTCGGAGGCTGGACTCGAACTGCGTTGGACCTAGCGCGCCTGACCGCTGCAGGCGTGCCATAGCGAGTCGGCGGAACGCATGGTCTGACGCTGGGATCGTCAATAGCGACGGACGGCCTCGTGTTTCGTTCATCGTCGAGCCCCACCCGCGCCCTCGCGCCCTGGCGGGGCGATCATGACATCCATCCCAGCAGTGTCGGCACCCCAGGCGACGACCAGCCTAGGGGGCACGCCTCGCTTGCGCAGGAGCGCTCATCGGGGCGTCCGGTCGAGCCCACGGCCGGCCGAACCCGTCACGGGGACGAGGACTGGCGATTCAGGCGCCGCGGCGACCCATCCCGAAGTAGCCGAGCACCGCAAGGACGGCCAACACGATGATGATCACGATCACGATAGTCTGGAGATCCACAGTGACTCCTCGGTGTCCGGCGACGACGTAAGCACGCTCGCAGCTCGAGGGCAAGGGCCGCCTCGTGGCGAGCCTATTCGGCGGTCCATGCACACGTGCTTCCGGGACGCGGCGGGATGTTGCAACCCCCTGTCAACGACGGGCACCCACTTAGTGCAGTGGACGGGACGGTCGCGAATGCAGACGGGGGCGCCGGCGAGCGCATGCCCAAAGCCGGCCTCGTCTCGCGTTGGCGGGGTGTGTGGAGGCGACGTAATCACCGAGCGACAGGGCGAGCGGCCGTTCCGGAGGCCGGCTCCCGCGTCTCGCTGGGTCTGCCGACCTTCAAGCCCGCTCGCATCGACCCGGCTCCTTGCGCGCCCCGGTCCAGGAGCAGGAGGTGAACGGCACCAACGTGCTGTTTCCGCGACTCGTCGCAGCAGCGCCGAAGGATCCAACATGACCGTCGGTGCCGCTGGTGCAGCGCGAAACTGCCGGGACGGAGCGCGAGAGGAGCGATGGAGGTCTCCGACCCGGAAGAGCGATGGGGTCTGGGTAGGTGCCACCTGCCGTACAGCGAGACGTGCGGAACCTCGAGGCTCGGGCAGAGGGTCCGCGGTCGGTCAGTGGGACACGACCCTGATCGCCGAGCTCAAGGCCTCACGGAACCCACGACGGAGGCGACCGCGTCAGTTGCCGTCATCCCCCTTTCAGCTTCGTCGTCGGTGGCCGGGCTGTGGCCATCGAGGCCCACGGTCGTCTCCCGAGCTTGTGCCCGCTCCAGGATGACGATGAGCGCCGCAGCGATCGGCACCGCGAGAAAGGCCCCCACGATACCTCCGACCGCGGCGCCCATGAGCAGGCTCAGGACCACGAGGAAGGGCGGCACCCCGATCGTCCGGCGCATCACGAGTGGCACCAGCACGTTACCTTCGACGACCTGGATGACGACGTAAGCGACCGCCACCAGCGCGACGGTCTCGGGCTTGCCGGTCACGGCTGCGACCAGGAGGGCTGGCACAGCGCCTAGCGCTGGGCCGACGATCGGCACGATCTCGGCAAGCCCTGCGATGACACCCAGCAGGAGCGCGTTCGGCAGCCCGAGCACGGTGTACGCCACGGTGGTCATGGCGAAGATCGAGCCCATCAGGATGAGCTGGCCTCGGACCCACAGCCCGAGACGGAGCTCGACCTCGTTCCAGCCTTCCCGTACCCCGCCGCGCCGGTCGGCTGGGAGCAAGGCGAGCGCGAACCGCTGCAATCTCTGGTGTCCGGTCAGCCAGAAGAAGACCAGGGTCAGGACCGTGGTGACCGATATGACAGCGTCCGCGACCGTGAGTCCGACGCCTATCAGGGCATTGGGGTCAGACGCGCTGCCCGCGGGCACCGCGGTGGCATGGCTGACCGCGTCGAGGAGTCCCACCGTGGTCGACGCGAGTGCAGCCGGCCGCAGGGTCACCGCCCAGTCATGCGCGCTCGAGAGCAACTGGGGCAGTTTGGTGCTGAATTCGCCCAGTTGGTCGATGGTCGCGGGCACGATGAGCACGGCAAGGAGGATCGACTCCGACGAAGAATCCGGCGTATGCGATCAGGACGGTCGCGCCGCGGCCCAGCCCGAAGCGGCTGCGGAGCCAGCCCGTGACCGGCTCCAGCCCGCCGCCGAGGAGGATGGCCACGAACACCAGAAGGAGCGAATGGATCGCCTGGAGGCTGATGTATGCGACGGTGATCACGAGACCCGCTCCCACCGCGAGACCGGCGCCTCGTCCCGACCATCGCCAGACATCGCTCCGCATGTCACCGGCCTCCTAATGATCCCTCGTCCGCATAGCCGATGTCGACCTGGGCCTGAGCTTGCCGACCAGTGGGCTCATCCACGGTCAGCGCCACGACCTGCGATGCGGGCCAACGATGCGGGGGCGTTGGGGATGCCTCCTGCGGGAAGACAATGAAGGGACATTCGCCACGTCCACCGCATGCGCCCGCACGGGTCAGCCGATCTCAGGACCGGTCCCTCGTCGGTCGACCCGTTAGTGACCTACTTCCCGGCTCCGGAAGTCGCGGACGTTGCAGGCGCGTCTGGATCGCTTCGCATCGACGACGCGAAGGTCGTGGCACGTTCTGCGACCGATTGGCCGACCACCTCGGTCCTGGCCGCGAGCGACCGGGCCGCCGGGCCTGCCTTCTCGGCCGCCAGGGCCGCGAGTTCCGCGGCTTTTGCCGCGACCTCGCGCGTCACGGGCGCAGACATCACTTGGTCGATGAGGTGCTGGAATTGCGCGAGGAGCCCGGACGTTCCCGTCGCCGACGACGACTCACCGCTCACGCCCGGAACATCGGGCGCCCGCGTCATCGCGCTAACCTGGGCCGCCCGTGTCGGGGCCGTAACTCCGTGCACTTCAGCGTCTCGGCCTTGGGCCGCCAGCTCATCCACCAGATGACTCCTTCGGTCGTCTCGAGCCCACCCTTCCTCGATCTCATGATGGCGATGGAGGGCTCCGATCGTGAGGGCGTCAGGGCTCAGAGCCTTGCAGTCACATTCGATCCGGGGTCTCGCATCAGCCCGGCACCAGCACGGTGAGGCTGCTCGGGACGATCCGCACCGTGAGCGGGGTCTTGCCGGCGACATTCCCGTCGATCTCCACGAGACGGGGCGGGTGGGCGGCGATCCGGACCCGTTTCGCTTGGCCCCGGAACATGCGGCCGCTGGGCGCTTCCCCAAGATCCGTCCGACGGAGTGCCTCCCAGGCTGCACCGATCGCGGGGATCGCGCCGGAGGCGCGGACCACGACGACCTCGAGTAACCCATCGTCCGGCAGCACTTCGCGCCGGGGGGCGAGACCCGGGCCCATCCGACCGAGGTTGGCCACGAACACCTGCGCAGCCTTCGTGCGCATCGACACACCGTCGAGCGTGATGTCATGCCGGATGTTCCGGATGCGACCGCTGGTGGCGGCGGCGCTCGCGAAGTAGGCGAGCTTCCCGAAGCGGCGTTTCGCGGCATTCCGCGTCGCCTGCATCACGTCGGCATCGAATCCGGCCCCGCACGCGACGGTCATCGCGTACGTCTTGCCGCCGACCTTCACTCGCCCCGTATCGATCCGCCGGTGCTTCCCCGCGAGGATGACCTCGACCGCCTTAGCGACGCCATGCGGGATATCCAGGTTCCCCGCCAGGAGGTTCCCGGTGCCGGCGGGGACGATGCCCAGCGCCACGCTCGTGCCCGAGACAGCGGTCACGACCTGGTGCACGGCGCCATCACCGCCGACGGCGACGACCACGTCGATGCCACGCCGCACCGCCCGCCGCGTCTGACGGACCAGTCCCGAACGACGTCCTACCAGCTCGCTCTCTACCACCCAGTCGGCAGCCTCCAAGATGCCAACCACTTCTCGGATGGTCCGGCCGATGTGACGACCCTTGCGCCTGCGGCCGATGACCAAGGCACTCGTCGTCATGGCCCGGCGGTCGGGATGGCAGGACCTCGGGGCGCGGCACCCATCCCGAACGCCCAGGACATGATCAGCAGCCAGGCCAGTCCCGCGACCAGTCCACCGACGACATCCGTGAAGTAGTGATATCCGAGATAGATCCGGCTGGCGCCGATGAGCACGGCCAGCCCGACGGCCACGATCACGGCGACCACCCCCGCTCGCCTCCCCAGGAGCGTGCCCACGATGATGGCGAGCGCCAGGTAGAACACCAGCGAGTTCATCGAGTGACCGCTCGGGAAGCTGTACTCCGGCTGCACCTGGGACCACGACAGTTGGGGCCTGGGGCGATGGAAGATGAGCTTCAGCGCCTGATCGATGATCACGCTGCCGCCGATCGCGACCGCCAGGAACACGGCCTCGCGGCGATGGTGCCGCCAGATCAGCAGCAGCATCGCCACGATGAACAACGCGATCACCACCGCCGTCGAGCCCATCGCGGTGAGCCCGTTCATGAGCGTGTCGAGGGCCGGGTTCGCGAGGCCGTGCAGGAATGGTGTGGCGAACCCATCGAGGGTGTTCGCCTCCTGCTCCTGGATCTCCTCGGCGATGGCGCCGAATACCAGCAGGCTGGCCGTGATCGCCGCGAACCCGCCGATCAGCATCAGGGCCCGATGTCCGGAGGAGCCATCTCGGATGGTACCTGGCTCCAAGGCCTCGCCTCCGCCCTCGATGGCTCCGGATGCCCCATCGGCAGTACGATGATCGACGATCTCGTTCAGTGGCACGGAGCCCCCAGCACTTCGTGGCGATGGACCGACAGCCTACGCCCGCCGCGTCACACGGCGGTAACAGACCTGGTCGCTCGTATCGCAGGGGGACCCACGTCGTGTCTGACACGCTCGGTCGGGGGCTGATCGTCGTCCAGGTGGATGGCATGAGCCGGCACGCCCTCGAGGCACTGGTCGAGGCGGGTCGGATGCCGAACATGGGTTCGCTGCTGTCCGAGGGCACCCTGCGGCTGACCAGCTGGACGCCCCTCCGGCCGCCGTGTACCCCGGCCAGCCAGGCGGGCATCCTGTTCGGCATCAACGACGACATCCCGGGCTTCCGTTGGTTGGAGAAGCCGACGGGCCGGCTGATGGTCGCCAACCATGCCGGGGACGCTGCGGAGCTCGAGCAGCGGCTGTCGACCGAGGACGGCCTCCTCGCGCGCAAGGGCGTCAGCGTCGGCAACCTGCTTTCGGGCGACGCACCGTCCAGCCACCTCACGATGGCCACGATGGACAGGGCTCGCCAGCTGCGGCTGCCTGGATCAGGGTATCCGGTCGATCCCCGCGCTTGGCTCCGGATCGGCAGTGGCATGATCGTCGAGCTCATCGACGAGCTGGTGGGGGCCCACCGGCAGCGCCGCGACCACGTCCGCCCGCGGATGCGACGCGGCTTCCGGTTCGTCATCGAGCGGATCGTGACCAACGTGCCCTTGCGCATCTTGTCGACCTCGATGGTCATCCACGAACTGCGGCAGGGGCGGCCGATCGTCTACGTCGACTTCACCGGCTACGACGCGATATCCCACCACACGGGTCCGGAGCGGCCCGACGGCTATGGTGCAGCCAACCGGATCGACCGGAGCATCGGGCACATCCTGGGAGCCACGGCGTTGACTGACCGACAGTACGACCTCGTCGTGCTCTCCGACCACGGCCAGTCCCTGGGTCCCACCTTCCGGCAGCGCTACGGCAGCACCCTGGTGCAGGTCGTCGCCGGGCATATGGGAGACGGCACGACGTTCGACGACGGCGAGCAAACGTCCGAGTACGGCGACGGACCTGGGCGGCTCCGCCATCACCTCCTGGGGCACCGCGTGGCGGCGGCCATCGATGGACTGTCGCAGCGACGCCGTGGGAGCCGCGGTCACCGCCTGAGCAGGATCATCGATGGCCGGGGTGCCCCGTTGGCCGCGCCCGCGGACGCCGACATCGGCGATGTGGTCGTGTGCGCATCCGGTAACCTCGGCCTGATCTATCTCACCTCGGTGCCCGGACGCATGACGAGAGAAGGCATCAAGACCCGCTATCCGGGTCTGGTTGGTGCGCTCGTCGCGCACCCCGGCATCGGCCTGCTGGTGCTGCACTCCGATCAGGGGCTCGTGGCCGTAGGACGAGGCGGCACACATCTGCTGGATCGGGGCATCGTGGTCGGCGACGACCCGGTGGCCGTATACGGACCAATGGCCGTCGACGGGCTTCGGAGGGTCGGCGGGTTCGAGCACTCGGGGGACATCATCGCCCTGGGCACCTACGATGCCGAGAGGGATCAGGTCATCTCGTTCGAGGAGCTGGTGGGCTCGCATGGTGGGCTGGGCGGCCATCAGGACGACGCCTTCATCGCGTACCCGGGGAGGTGGACCCTGGGGCCTGAGCCACTCACCGGTGCCCCAGCGATACATCGGCAACTCCGTCGATGGTTGGCTGAGACTGCCGATCCCGCGGCAGAAGATGACGCAGCCACGAACGCACCGAGAGATTGGGGGCGATTAGCTTGTGAAGGCCCCGACCGCGAAGGGGCGGTGCTCGGGAGGCGGTCGGGGCGCTTGCCCGGCTGATCGTGCGGGGCGCGGCCGTTGACATGAACGACCCTCCCCTGACAGTGTGTAACTAGACCGGCCGTCCCATGGGTGGGATGCCGCATGAGGAGGGGACCGGTCGGCTCCTCCTGACAGTGCCCCGGGGCTCGGTGGCTCGCTCGTGGCACGTCCCCCGTCGCCGGCTCGAGCGGGCCGGTCGTGGCCTCATGGGAGTGTGGCCTCGACCTCGACGCACGGCTGCCCGCCGACCCGCCCCCATCGTATCGGGTCGTCGCAGTCGCGAGGACCCAGGAGGACGGCGGCCGGCTCGACACCCAAGAGCGGGCGCTCGCGGCCGCGCCCTCGACGGGGTCGGCCTGGTGCTCGGGTGCGGACCTTCGGCACCGATCCGGTCGCATCGCCGCCGTCGAGCCATCCTGGTCGCTGAGCTGCCGATCCCATCGTCGCTGCCCCTCCTGCTCGCGGCCCTCTGGTCCGCCCGCCGTTGTGGGACCCTAAGGGCATGTTCCGGTTTGCTGTGCTTCGGGAATATCTCCGGTCGAGTCTATGGTTCATCCCGTTGTCGTTCGCATTGGCGTCGATCGTGGTCGCGATACTTCTGCTGACCATCGACACTCGGATTCCGTCGGGCGGCGCCGTGTTCGGCGGGACCGCCGAAGGCGCGCGGAGCATCCTGTCCACCATCGCGCAGTCGATGCTGTCGTTCACCGCACTGGTGTTCACGGTGACCATGCTGGTCTTGCAGATCGCTTCGTCCCAGCTGTCGCCGAGGGTGATGCGGACCTTTCTCCGGGATCGCGGTAACCAGGTCGTCCTTGGCTTGTTCGTGGCCACGTTCGTCTACACGCTCGTCGTCTTGCGAGACATCCGGACACCAGTGGATGGTGTCGACGGCTTCGTGCCCGGCATCGCCGTCTCGGGAGCGTTCGTGCTCCTCCTCGCGAGTGTTGGAGCCTTCATCTACTACATCGACCACATGGCTCACGCCATCCGAGCCACCACCGTGATGGACAGCATCGCGAACGAGACATCGGCCACTATCGAGCGCATGCTCCCGGACCCTTGGGGGACCGGGATGGCTGGTGACCGCGAGCCGCGTCCGGGCTCATCGACGTCCGACGTCCGAACGGCAGGACGCGGCGTCGTCGTGGCCGTCGATGATTCGGCCATCATCAAGCTTGCGGTCGATGACCGTGTCGTGACGCTCGTGCCCATGGTCGGGGACGCAGTCAGCGAAGGCGCGCCTTTGTTCCAGCTGAGTGGTCGCTGGGACGATCCCGATATCGACCGACTAAGGCGGACGGTGTCCCTGGGCCAGGAACGGACGCTCCAGCAGGATGTCGCGTTCGGCATCCGTCAGTTGGTGGACATCGCCTTGCGGGCACTGTCGCCTGGCACAAACGACCCGACGACCGCCGTCCAGGCACTCGACCGAATCGACGACCTCCTGCATAAAGTCGCAGTCCGGCGCTTCCCGGCACAAGTGCAATGCGATGCTGCAGGGGTACCCCGGCTGTGGATGGTGTGGCCGACCTGGGCCTCGTATCTCCTGCTCGCGACCGAGGAGATCCTGCACGCCGGAGTCGAGCAGCCACGTGTAGCCCGCCGCCTGCGAAAGATGCTCGAGGACTTGGCCCCGATCGCCCCCACGGCACGTCGCCGCCCGATCTGGGTAGTGTTGCGACGGCTCGAGGCCCGCGGGACGCAACGACCGGATGACGGCCAGACATGAACCCGCGAGTGGCGACGTTCAGCCGATACAGCGGGCGTTCGCGGCGGCACAAGTGCAGCCCGTGCGGGCGCCGGTGACTCTGAGCGCCATCACGGTGGTCCGGCCCTGTCGAGATGTTGCCTGATCCGCCTGATATGGGCGTCGGATCGCTCCCAATGCGGCAGATCACCGGAGCCGGTCAAGCGCCATGAAGGGAGCCGGACGGCCCTCCAAAAGCATCTTCATGGCGTTGGGATCAACTGAAGCGGGGATGATGACCGACGAGCAACGGGGTGAGCAAATCGAGCTGGGCATGAGTTTCACGACAGTGCCACTGAGGCAGCTATCGATCGCCCGGCGCGGCGAGCACACGGCCATCGGACGTCGAGCGACAGACTCCGCCTTCGTCGGTGAGGACCCGTCCGATACGGGTGCCGACACCTCCGGTAGGTGGCAGCGGATGGCGAGGGCGGCTCAGTCAACGGCCGCCGTCGCGTCACGACGGTCAGGTCGACGGCACAGGCCCCGGATCCCCTCCCGATATCCTGAGCACAGTTAGCACCTCGGTGCGTGTGGAGGGAGCCGCCGCATCCCGGGGCAGACGCGCCGTGGGCAACGCACCAACGCACCGGTGCTCCAGGCATCGGTGACCGCCCGGTGGATGTAGCTGGTCCGGGCGACGGTCCGGGTATTCTCCAGTTGGTGCGAGACGGCGTCGACCGCGACCACGACCTGTCTGGGGCGGCCCGGTGCGGGTTCGGGATCGCCCTGCCGCCCCAGCTCGCGATAGGCGAGCACCGTCCCGGCCCAAGTCCGGAAGTCCCGCTCGCTCGGGTCCGCGCCGGAGATCCGCCCCAGGTAGTCGTTGACGTCCTCGGACCGGACCTGATGCGCCACCGCAGCAGCATCGATGTAGCTGAAGACCACCTGGCCCGGCAGATCGTGGCAGCTGCGGACAAGGCCCGCGAGCCGCCGATCATGGAGCCGAAGCTCGTAGTCCTTCCCAGACTTGCCCCGGAAACGGAAGCGCACCTCGCCGCCGCTGACCTGGGCATGTCGCCGCCGGAGCGCGGTCAGGCCGAACGAGCGGTTCGCCGAGGCGTGCTCCTCTTGCCGACGTGCATGTGGGTCAGTTCTAGCGGCCGAACACAAGTGCCCTGACGCGTCGAGAGCCAGAGGCGAACGCGTCGGAGGATCGGTTCGACCGCGTTGGATCCAGCGCGGACCCATGCCCACCCCGGCAGGGCAGCCGTGCCAGACTCCGACCTGCGACAATAGGGAGGGAGCTCAGGTCGGTGGCACCGATCCACATGAGAGGCAGCTACGGGATGACCGAACCCGATCCCGCGGTCACGACGGCCGCATCCCTCCAGGAGTGGCGCGAGGCGGAGCGGACCGTCGCCGTCGCGCGTCGCGGCCGGGATGCGGCGCAGGCCGCCAGCGCGGCCGCTGCCCAGGCCGCCGAGGCCGCCGAGGCCGCGATCACCACCGCGGAGTCCGCCAAGTCGGCGCTCGCCGCGGCCATCCTCGCCGAGGCATCAGCCCAGAGGACCGCCGACGCGGCCCGCCTGGTAATCGCCGCGACCGGCGTTGATATGACGGCGGCCGCCGCCGAGGTCGAGTCCGCGGAGCGACGTGAGGCGACTGCGCACGGTCATTACGACGAGGCGTATCGGCGAGCATCCGAGGATGGCTGAGCAGACGGTACCACCTCATTGGTCGTCTTCCCGGCTTCGCGGCGCTGGTCGCAAGTGGTGGCATCGGGGACCGTTACCCAGCGGCTGGGTGCCTCGCCGCCCGTGCCGCGCCGATATGTTCCGCGCACCGGTGTACCGGAGCGGCGCGATGAGGCGACCCATCTGCCGAGCCAGCCGTCTCAGGCGGATGCACGATCTCCGTCGCGCCGAAGGCGCGCGTAGCTGGCCCCGAGCAGCAGGATCTGGAAGGTCCAGTTGAACCACACCAGTGCGACGAACACCGAGGCGATGACGCCAAGCGCCATGAAGCCCTGGATGAGGAACGGGGCTAGGGCTCCAAAGAAGGATGTGAGGAGCCCGATGCCCGTCCCAGCCGCGACCGCAGCCGGTGCTGCCTCCCGCACGGTCGGTCGGTCATTGGGGAGCAGCAGGTAGACCGCGAGGGAGAGCCCAGTGGCGACCGCGATCGCCGCGACCGGCGAGAGGACCGCGGACCAGGTGCCCAGCGACACCACCGACGCGATGCCCGCCAGGACAAATCCCGCGAGCGCCGCGAACACCAGGATGCCGACGCCGATGACGGCCCGCAAGCGTGCGAGGATGGGGTTATCCGACGGACCGCCGGGGATCGCACGGTCGATCGCCCCCTTGAGCCCAAGATAGAAGCCGCTGGCGCCCCACGCGAACAATGCGAGGCCAAGCAGCGAGCCCACTCTCGCGTCCGACGCGAGATTGGTGACCACGGCCGTCGCCACGTCACGCAGCGGGGGCACCTGCTCCACCAGCCACCCGATCGCTCGTTCCCTGCTGGCTTGGTCGTCGACGAGGACGATCAGCAGGCTCACCACGAGCAGAAGCCCAGGGATGACCGCGAACAAGGCCGAGAATGCGAGACCCGACGCGAGCAGGCCACCGCCAGCCGCGTTGTAGCCGTCGTTGACGGCCAGGATGGTCCGGACGCCGGGGAGCGCCCGGATGCGTTCGATCAACGATGCCGCGAGTCGCCGCCAAGGCGCCCCGTCGGCGTGCCGGGCGCTCGTCCCGCGCTCGTCCGCTGCACTACCCGTGGCCATGTCCTTCGTCCGCCCGGTTCACGGAGTGGTGGTTGGGGGCGATGGATCGAGCGCCCCCTGGATCGGCATCGTCGCCATGGATGTCGCCCTGCCAGGGGCAGGTAGGCGCGCTCCGGCCCTCCATGAGGTCCTTGAAGCGGTCGAGGTCACCACCGACGCGGTGGTCGAGCGACCCGGCCTCGTCACCGATCTCCTCCACCAAACCCTCGGGGTCGGCATCCACGACCAGCCGGACCTCCGTCCGGGTTGGGCTCGTTGGCAGGAACATCACGCAGCCGTCGTTCTGAGTTCCCTCGATGCTCTTCCAGGCGATTCGTTCGAGCGGTGTCTGATCTGTGATGCGGGTCTGCCACGTTCTGGTCCGGCCTGTCGCCGATGTGGTCCAATCGAGCGTCCGGTCATCGACTTGTATGACCCTCACCACACCTTCCATGAAGTCCGGGAAGGACTCGAAGCGGGTCCACTGGCCGTAGACCATGTCGATGGGCGCGTCGACCGTGATCGACTTCTCGATACGTGACATGACGACTCCTTGGTGGGACGTGCCACCCGACGACCAGGTGGCCTCGGGTGGCCGTGCTGCGAAGCACGTGGCCGATCGTTCGCTGCAGGCATCCCGCTCGGGACCGGCCCATGCTTGCGACTGGGTGTGGGGCTCGCGACGGGTACCATGCTGACGACGGGTGCGGAGCTCGGCCCCGGGACCACGCTCCCGCGGGCATCCCGCTCGCGATGGGCTCCATGCTTGCGATCGGCACAGATGGACACGGCGCAGTCATGGAAGCTACGGGTGCCGACACCATCGGCGGGACGGATGGACTCTGGCCCAGTGCGATCGGGGCCGTGCCCAGCGCACGCTCGCGGGAGGACGGCAGTCCGCAGGGTTCGGAGACGGTTCAGAGCGACCTCGCTTTGCCTATCCGACCATGTGTTCGGACGAGGCTCTATGGTCCGCAGGACCGCCCGTCGGTAGTGCATCGTGCGGGTGCCGGAGTCTCGCAATGCCGTGACAGACGGTTGGGGTCGGCCGCCGCGACGGGGCCTTCGGCCGGCGCGGCCATAGGTTCCTGCTGGGCAGAGTCCTGACAGGACGACCCCGGACACCTCGGAGCCCACCCTGGTGCACGTCGGATCCTTCCCCGGTCCTGACACATGGCTCGTCGGCACCCGCGGTCCGCGATCCCGTCGCACGGCGGGGCCCCAAGATGGCGAGAATGCGGGGCCATGATCGACCACGAGCAACCCGCTCTGCGTATCGTCACGTTGCACGCCCCCGGTCGGTGGCAGGAGCTCGATCACTCCCTCCGCCTGCTCATGCCAGTTCACGCCGCTGCCGAGGGACACCGAGGGTCATGGCTGGGGAGGCATACGGTCGGCTCGTCGGAGAACCAGATCATGGTGTCGCTGTGGGCCGACACCAAAGACGCGGTGCGGGCACCAGGGCTGCCGCCGGAGGTCCAGCCGCTGGATCGTGCGCTCCCCGACGTCGTCGAGTCGGTCACCGAGGTCCTGCCGGTACGTATCTTCGAGGTGTTCGAGCGGGCGGCGCCCATGACCATCCTGCGGGTGTTCCGTGGCCAGGTCCGGGTCGGTCAGCTCGAGGAGTACCTTGCCGAGGCGCACATAGGGACACTGGCCGACGGGCGGCGACCGGAAGGACCCGGCGCCCTCGTGTGCGCGACCGACGCGACCGGCGGCTTCGTGACCGCATCGACGTGGCCTGATTGGCCCTCCATCGCGGCCTGTACCGGCGGCGACATCCGACGTCCCCTGACCACTCGCAACGCCGGCAGATTGGTGTCGGGCGCGCCGTCCCACTACGAGCTAGTGGCGGCCCGCATGGAGCCCACTGAGCGCGGCGCGGGGTACCTCCTTCACGATCGGAGCGGGACACCATGAGATCGGATCGCACGCCTTCGGTGGGCATCGGGAGCAGGTACGGATTCGCTCGGGTGTTCAGCTGGGCCGGTGGCCGTATGGCGCCAGCAACCGCCTCAAGATCCCAGGATGTCTCGTCGTCAAGCACCATATGACCGAGGATGGCGCCGGAACAGCTTCGGCTTGTGACACTTCCGCTTGCCGGGATAGGCAACATGCGAAGACACCGTCGGCGTCAGATGCGTGGGACGACCGGCCCGCTCATCCGGACGTTCGCTCCGGTCGTGACGACCGCGGCCCCCTTGCTGTCCGGCCCCGCAGCATGAGGCCGTCACGTCGGTCGCCGGATCGGGCCCGAACGCACCACGCCCCTGGTCTGCGGGACCACCGATGTCACGAGAACGCAATGGGACATCAGGCCGGACCCGCGCGGCCGTGGCGTGCCGACAGCCAGTCTGCTGACGGCGGCCTGTAGCGTCGGTGTCCGGTGCCGACCGCACCGCTGCGGCTGGGCGGGGCCACCAGGAGGCGCACGATGGTGACGGACGCGGAGTCGGGGCAATTCCACGAGGTGCGCGCGGGCGACGACTACGACTGCCCGAACTGCGGCTGCGAGATTCGGACCGAGCAGCGAGGGCGATCCGCGTGCTGTGGATCGGCCGCGGGCCTTCGAATGTCACTGCGGTTCCCTCATGCGCAAGGCAGCGGGTCGCGGCTGATGGCCAGCGAGCGTCGTTACGTCGCACGAAGTGCCCGACGACCCCCGATCCAACCGACCCGAACGCTCCGAAGCGGATAACGGGAGGCACCTGTGGACCCGACCCGCCTCCGGCCGCGGGACCGCCATGGCAACGTGCTCGTGGTCATCGAGACGCCGAGGGAATCCGCGAGCAAGCTGAGCTTCGACCCCGAGCTCGGCTCCTTTCGACTTTCCAAGGTGCTGCCGGTCGGCATGAGCTTCCCGGTCGACTTCGGCTTCGTGCCGGGGACGCGAGCCCCCGACGGCGACCCGATCGATGTCGCGGTAGTGCTCACCGAGCCCCTGCCGGTGGGCACGGTCGTCCGCTGTCGGCTCGTGGCGGTCATCAAGGCGGAGCAGCAGGACGACGGTGGACCGTGGACCCGGAACGATCGTCTCGTGGCCGTCCCGGTCGACGACCATCGCCAAGCGCACATCGAGGACCGGGGGGACCTCGACGGGCAGTGGCTGGCCGAGCTCGAGGCGTTCTTCACCAACTACCACCTTGCCGACGGCTCGCGTTTCAGGGTGCGCGCGTGTCTCGGACGCAAGCGCGCCGCACGGCTCCTGGACCGAGCGATCACGGCGGCGGATGGATCGCCCGGGCGATGACCGGTGGGTACAGCAGGGCCACGCCTACCGGTGCAGGTGTCGCCACCGGTGTAGAAGGGTTCGAACGCCTTCCGGGCATCCGACGGGTCGGCGCCGAGTTCATCGGCACCTTCGGCCTGGTGCTCGTCGCGGCGGGGGCGGACACCGCCGCGCGGGTGTCCGAGGGCCAGGTTGACGAGGTCGCCCGTGCAGTCGCGCCCGCCTTGCTGGTCATGGCGTTCATCTACGCCATCAGCGATGTCTCTGGCGCCCACTTCAACCCCGCCGTCAGTCTCGCGTTCGCGTGCAAGCGCCTCTTCCCGCCGACCTGGGTGGCGATGTATTGGATCGCCCAGATCGGCGGTGCGCTGGTGGCTGCGCTCGTGCTGCGTACCCTTTTCGGCGATGCCGCCGAGGCGGGCGTCAGCACGCCCCATGTGCCCGATGGCACCGCCGTCCTCGTCGAAGCCGGTCTTACATGGCTGCTACTGATGGTGATCCTGGGTACGGCCGACAGGCACCGGGTCGTCGGCCCCTCGGCGGCCGTGGCGGTGGGCGGCACCATCGCCCTGTGCGGGCTCGCGGCTATACCGCTTACCGGCGCGTCCATGAACCCTGCACGCTCGATCGGGCCAGCTGCCGCGAACGGCGAGTACGGTGCCGTCTGGATCTACCTTGTGGGTCCGTTGCTGGGCGCCTTGGCGGCCGTCGTCGTGACGAGTCTGCTGCACGGCTCCACCGGCCACGATCCCGCGGTCCTCGAAGCCGTGCAGGGAGACGACGGCAAGTGAGAGCGTATCGGTAGGCAAGCCAGCGAGACCCCACCCGCCGCGAGCTGATGCAGATCCAAGCTCGTCGTGCGGGACGACTAGCACCGCCGGCGGGTGCCGTGGCTCACCGGGAACCAGGGCGAGCGTCCCGGGCCTACGAACCTCGACGTCGAGCTGGACGCGTCGGATCACATCAAGCGGCAGGTCGAGCGCCGTCCGACGCTCGGACGCCACGACGAGCCGTCGGTCGGTGACCATGAGCAGCTCCGGCTCGGTGAGCGGCCTCCTGCAGTCGCTCGCCGTCCACGAGCCGAACGGGCAAGCCGTCGGATCGCTGGTCCATCAGTAGTCTCGAGTAGGAGCCTGGAGCGGCGGGACCGGCTCTTGCAAGCGATCCCGCCGCGAGGACAGCATGCGCCGACCGGCTGCGATGGCGGGATCTCCCGTCAGGCCCAAACCGTTACGGCCGCATGGCAGGAAGTCGAGGAGCTCCGCATGTCTGCGTGACGCGGCACCACAAGGATGGCTGCGATCGCCCGTATGCGGGGCGGTCACAGGGGCGGGACCGTCCCCCGACCGCTGGCGGGAGGACCGAGGCTGATCCGGCTCGACCGCCGAACGACGGACCGCTGGCCCCCGACCGGGCGCGCTTGCGGGAATGCGCCACTGAGCCCAGACTGCCCGTCGTCCGCCGCTCCGGGATGGCGCGGCACGTGGAGGGCGGGTCCTTGAGTCCGATGCGTATCCAGACCGCGCTCGACCGATGGCGCGCCGCCGAGCGGACCCTAGGCTCGATCCCGACCGATGCGCCGGGACGGGCTGACGCGGAGGAGGCCGTCATCGCTGCCCGCGAGGAATACCTGCGCACCGTCCGGCAGGTGGCGGAGGAACTCGGCAGCTCCGCCATGCCGAGCCTGACCGAGAGCCAGACCGACCGCCTCCAGCGTCCTGGGACACCGTCGATCCGAGGGGGCGTGTACGGGTCCCGACTCGTCTGCTCGATCACAGGCTCAGGCTGCATGTCGTCCTTGTACCACCAGCCAACTCTGGGCCGACTTTTCAGGCCTCCCCCTCTTGTGCGGCCGTCGATCTCGGAGCCCGGCCCGCGTCGCCGCCGGCGTCGTCATCCGGCCATGACATGGTTGCGCGCCGGGTCGCCTCGCGTGCGCGCCCGATCGCTTGGCTGGCAGTAGCGCCGCGCGACGAGACGACACCCCGATAACCTCGTCCCATCCGGGATGTTGGCACGCGGACGTGATGCTCCTACGCAGGGTCGCAAGCGGTGAGCGAGGGACTCCAGCGGACAAAGCATCGATGGCATCCGAGAAGAGCGAGCAGACGGTGCTGGCAGCACCACCGGCACAGGACGAGTACCCCGTCAAGGCGTTGGTCGTCGTCATCGATGACCTCGGTCGGGCTTGCGCAGCGGCGGAGGCGGCGAGGTCGGTAAGTGCCTCGGTGCCGTATGTGATCAGGTCAGATGAGGTCGAGTCATTGGACGCGCGACGACAGAAGCAGCAGGGCGTGCCGACTCGCCTGTATCACGCGCTGGCCGGGATGGTTTCTGACGAGCAAGGCCTCGAGCGACGCTACATCGCAGAGGCGCAGCTCGGTCACCACATGGTCGTGGCGAGTGCCGAGGACGACGCTCAGGCCGATCGAGTCTGGAGGGTGCTGCGAGCGTACGGTGCCCACCACGGGACCTGGTCGGACACCTGGAGCGTCCGGGAACTCTTGTAGGCAGCGGCAAGGTGTAGGCAGCGCCAAGGGCACTGATCCGTGGCCGGCGCTCGCGCGAACCTCCGGACGCGGCTGTGCATGCACCTCGAGAGGGTGATTCATGTCTGCAACACGGGGCGACCCGCACCTGTCGCGCACTTCATCCGACTCGAAGTCTCATCTGACGCATGATCGACGGCCTCGTGATGCCCGCCGTGGTGTGGACCCTTTTGGCCGGGGCCGCCACCGCGTTCACACTGCTGGTGCTCCTCCTGACCGAAGACTGATTCGCGTGTTGAAGTTCAGGGTCTCGGGATGCGGGGCCATCGGACGTGACACCAGTCACCCCGGCGGCCCGGGCGGCCGGGCCTCCGGATGGGCCCGGCCGTGACGGACGCCAAAAGCGAGGAGCGCCCACTGGCCGTTCTCGTCGCCATCGGCAGCAACCTCGGGATCGCGCTTGCCAAGTTCGTGGCGGCCTTGGCAACGGGCAGTTCGGCAATGGCCTCGGAGGCCATCCACTCGCTCGTCGATACCGGGAATCAAGGGATGCTGCTGCTCGGCATCGGAAGCTCAAGGAAGCCCGCTGACACCGAGCATCCTTTCGGTCACGGGAAGGATCTGTACTTCTGGAGCCTGATCGTCGCGGTGGCGTTGTTCGGCGTAGGCGGCGGTTTGTCGCTCTATGAGGGGCTCGTCCACATCGTCGATCCAACCCCGCTCGACGACCCACTGCTCAACTATGTCGTCCTCGCCGTGGCCTTGGCTCTTGAGGCGACGTCATGGACCGTAGCGGCACGCCGGCTGGCCCGCGAAGCCGGCTGGTCCGGCGTGGTGACGGCTGCCAGGAACAGCAAGGACCCTTCCGTGGTCACGGTGCTGCTTGAGGACAGCGCCGCGGTCGCGGGCCTTGGAGTGGCTGCGGTCGGTGTCTTCTTGTCCCACGAACTCGGCGATCCCCGGATCGATGGCATCTCGTCGTTGCTCATCGGGCTGCTCCTCGGGAGCGCGGCCATCATCCTTGCGGCGGAAACGCGGGGTTTGCTCGTTGGCGAGCGCGCCGATCCCGAGCTGATCACGCGGTTGCGGGCCATGGTCGAGGAGGAGCCCGGGGTCAAGGGGATCGTCGGGCTGAGGACGATGCACGTCGGGCCCCGTCACGTGGTCGTCACGATGCGGGTCCGCTTCGCGCTCGACTCGACGGCTGAGGTCGCCGATCTCATCGAGCGACTCGAGAGGTCCCTCGGTTCGGTCGATACAAGGCTCGCGGATCTGACGATCCAGCCGGTGCCCTAAGGGCCCATGCTGCCTGGCGCCCACCGATTGGATCCTGCGACCGGATCGACCGAGGCAGGACCAATTCGGGAGCTTGATACCCAGGCCCTCCGATCACGTCGCCACGACGACTGTCCGTGAAACGTCACGACCGGCTCGCCTCGAGGTCGATAAGGGCAAGGCCAGTGCCCGCATCGTAGCGGCGACGCAGGTGGGCGGGTGACTCCGATACGATCACCTCGAGGGTTGGTCGGACATGGCCGTCCAGCAGATGACCACCCATCGCAATGCCGTCGGAACGTGCCACCACGACATGGGCGTGAATCGCCCTTGCGCGCGCGTCATCGGACTCGGACCTGTCGCAGCGGGTGATGTCGCCCACGAGAGACACCACCTCGACTTGCTCCGCGACCGGGTTTCGGCGGTATGTCTCGGAGTCGAGATCGAAGTAGCCGAGCGTCACGTCCGCGAAGGCCCCGATAGCCGTGAAGCCTGCGGCGTCGGCTCCCGTCTCGCGAGCGAACCGCTCCAGCCCATCGATGACCTCGTCCCCTGGGTCGAAGATCACCGCGAAGATCCTCGGCGGCCCCGCCGTCAGCACATGTGCCTGCATCCGCCCACCACTTTCCTACATCCGCTCCTTGTAGCCGCGACGGACCAGCCACCAGTTGGCCGGATACGCGGTCAGGAAGCCCAGGATCATCCCGATCTGCATCATGAACCAGTAGCTGGGCTCATCCGGATCCAGCGGTCGCTGTGAGAAGAACACCAGTTGGAGGAGGATCATCCAGCCGAAGAGCCCGATCTCGAAGGCGACCAGCGACAACGTGTCCGCCCGGATGGCGGCCTTCAGACCGTCGGCTCGATCCAGTTCGCGCATCGGTGCGATGGTCAGGTACTGGAACACGATGCCAAGCGTGAACGCGAGTGTGAAGTCGATGATGAGGTCCGCCCACAGCGACTTGCCGGCGATCTGGAGGCCGACGAGGAACACAAGGCTGGCGCCGATGATGTCCCCGAGGGTGCACCCCGCGCCGCAGTGCGAGTCGGCGATGGCCACGGATGCCGCGAACGATGACGATGCAGGGGATCCATGGCGCTCCTGCCACTGGTCCGTCCGTGGCCGTCCCCAGCGCAGGTAGGCCCACACCGCGACCGGTCCTAGGTACAGCGCGCTCACCGGCCAGACGACCGCCATGATGGGCATCGGCTGGCGATAGCCAAGGACCAGCACGTCGACGAGGATCGCGATGGCGCACGCGACTGCCACCACGAGGGCGACGATGGCCAGGGTCTCGAGGACCTCGGATCGCATCAGTCCGCGGTTGCCCGGGCCTGATGCGGCGCCTGCTCACCTCGGTGGACCGCAGTGGCGAGGATATCGGCGAGATGGACCGCGCGACGACCGCCCGATTGACCGATCTGCTCGCGACAGCTGAACCCGTCCGCCACGATGATGGTGTCCTTCGCTGCGGCTCGGACCGCGGGCAGGACCGCGTGCTCGCCGACGGCGATGGACACTCCGTAGTGCTCGCCGGCCTCGAAGCCGAAGGCCCCGGCCATGCCACAGCAACCGCCGTCGATGGCCTCGACCTCCAGGCCCGTCCCGGCGAGGAGTCGTCGTTCGGCGTCCGTCGTCAGCACGGACACCTGGTGGCAGTGGTCCTGGACCAGGACCTTCCCCGTCAGCCCGCCCGGATGGAACCCGGGGGCGAACGTGTCCAGGAACTCGCTCAGCAGGTAGGTCTGGTCATGGAGGCGACCCGCGTCGACATCGTCGGGGAACATGTTTGTGAGCTCATCCCGGAAGACCGACACGCAGCTCGGCTCCAGACCAACGATCGGGACGCCGTCGCGGATCGGACCGCGAAGCTCCCCAACGCACTGCCGGAGCAGCCGTTTGGCCACGTCGAGCATGCCCCAGTCGTACAGCGGTCGACCGCAGCACAGCGCCCGCGGTGGGATGATGACCCGGTACCCGGCCGCCTCGAGCACCTGGAGCGCGGAGCGCAGCGTGGTCGGATGGAAATGGTCGTTGAATGTGTCCGTCCACAGGATGACTTCCGGCCGCCCGTCGTCTCGACCGTCGTCTCGTCGGTGCTCCCCGAACCAGGAACGGAAGGTGCGCGCCGCGAATCGGGGCATACTCCGCTCGGGTGCAACGCCGGCGACCCGCTTAGCGAGCGTGGACACGATGGGTGCCCGGAGCGCGACGTTCGCAAGGTGCGGGGCATGGCTGGCGAGGCGGGCCCACCAGTGGATGAGGCCCATCGAATAGGCCGCCATCGGTCGCCTGCGACCCGCATAGTAGTGGGACAGGAACTCGGCCTTGTAGGTGGCCATGTCCACGTTGACGGGGCAGTCGCCCTTGCAGCCTTTGCACGCCAGGCACAGGTCCAGTGCCTCCCTCACCGGCTCGCTGCGCCAGCCTTGCCCGGCGAGCTCCTCGCCGTTGAGCATCTCGAACAGCAGCCGGGCACGGCCTCGCGTGGAGTGCTGCTCCTCGCGCGTGGCCATGTAGCTCGGGCACATGACGCCGCCATCATGTCGGCGGCATTCACCGACTCCGACGCACCGGAGGGCGGCATGGGCGAAGGACCCGTGGTCCTCGGGGTACGCGAAGTGTGTGTCAAGCGCCGGTGGAGCGTAGGTGACGCCCAGGCGCAGATCCGAGAGGATGGCGTTGGGGCGCACCACCTTGCCCGGGTTCATCCGGCCATCCGGGTCCCAGATGTCCTTGAACTCCTCGAAGGCACCCACCAGCCGCTCGCCGTACATGCGGCTGAGCAGGGCACCCCGGGCCTGGCCGTCGCCGTGCTCCCCCGAGAGCGACCCGCCGAAGCGCACGACCAGGTCCGCGGCATCATCGAGGTACGCCCGGAAGGCCTTGAGACCGCGTGCGCTCCGCAGATCGAAGTCCACGCGGCAGTGCAGCACCCCCTGTCCGAAGTGACCATACATGTCGGCCTTGTAGCCGAACCGGGCCCACAGCTTGTCGAGCTCTCGCAGGTAGTCGCCGAGCCTGGCGGGGGGCACGGCCGAGTCCTCCCAGCCGGGTTCCGTGCTGGGCTTGTCGGGGATCATGGCGGTCGCGCCCAGGCCCGATTCGCGGACCTTCCAGATGCGTGCCTCCTGGCTGGCCCTGTCCAGGAGCAACAGGGTTGGCGCGTCCGACCCGCCACCCAGCGCATCCATTGCCGCGCGCGCGGCCGTTTCGGCGGACTTCCGGTCATCGCCGCCATACTCCACCAGCAGCCAGCCGTGACCGTCGGGCAGCTCCTGGACCGTGTCGGGATGTAGGCCCTTGCCGAGCATGTCGTCGACGAGGCCCTGGTCGAGTCCCTCGCAGGCGATGGGACCCGTGGCCATCACGTCGGGCACGTGGTCGGCAGCCTGGTAGACGTCGGGATACCCCAGGACCAACAGCGAACGCGCGCGCGGGCTGTCGACGAGGCGTACCGTGGCTTCCAGGACCGTGACGCATGTCGATTCGGTGCCCACCAGCGCCCGTGCCACATGGAAACCACGATCGGGCAGGAGCTGATCGAGGTTGTATCCGGAGACACGCCTCGGGATATCCGGGAAGCGCGCGCGGATCTCGTCCGCATGGCGGTCGCGAAGGTCCCGGAGCGCCCGGTAGATGTCGGCTTTCGGACCACCCGACGCGACGACCCGCTCGAACTCGTCGTCGGGCGTCGCGCCGACCCGGAACCGGTCGCCCCGATAGGTAAGGATCTCCAGTTCCTCCACGTTGTCGACGGTCTTGCCGGCCATCACGGAGTGGACACCGCAACTGTTGTTGCCGATCATGCCCCCGAGCGTGCAGTGATCATGGGTGGCAGGATCGGGTCCGAAGGTCAGGTGGTGCTGCTCGGCGGCGTCTCGGAGCTCGTCCAGCACGATGCCGGGACGCACGCGGGCGACGCGCCGTCCCGGATCGAGCTCCAGCAACTGGTGGACGTGCTTCGACCAGTCCATGACCACAGCGACATTGCAGGTCTGTCCCGCGAGGCTGGTCCCGCCGCCGCGTGACAGGATGGGCGCGCCGAACCTGCGGGCGGCTGCCACGGTCGCGACGACGTCGTCGACGTCCCGCGGGATGACGACCCCGATCGGCACCTGTCGATAGTTCGACGCGTCGGTCGCGTACAGCGCCCGACTGCCGGCATCGAACCGCACCTCGCCCCGGACGTTGTTCAGGAGGTCGACGACCAGGCCACGGGCATCCACACCGGGGGCCGCGGTCGGGGTCCTCGCCGGCGGCAGCGCATCCCGCGCCGTCGCCCGTGCGATCTCCGGGGGTGTGCGGCTCACGACCGGACCACCATGGCCGACGGCGCTCATCGGTGTGGTAAGACCTCGTCGAGCTTGCCCTTGAGCGACTCGACGATGATCCCCTTCCGGTCCGGGTCGCCTCCCATGACGGCCGACATCAGGCCCCGGGCCTGCTCGAGGGTGATGTGCGGTGGCAGCGGCGGCACGTTCGGATCCGTGACCGCCTCCAGGACGAACGGCCGGTCACTCCCGAATGCCGCATCCCAGGCCGCTCCGATCCTGTCAGGCCGGTCGACCTTCACACCCTCCAGGCCCAGCGAACGAGCATATGCAGCATATGGGAAGTCCGGCAGATCCTGCGACGCCTCGAACTTGGGGTCTCCCTCCATCACTCGCTGCTCCCAGGTGACCTGGTTGAGGTCGTCGTTGTGGAGCACGAGCACGATGAGCCGAGGATCGGACCATCGCTCCCAGTACTTGGCGACCGTGATGAGCCCGTTGATACCGTTCATCTGCATCGCGCCATCGCCCACTAGGGCCACGGCGACCCGATCTGGGAACGCGAACTTGGCGGCGATGGCATACGGCACGCCGGGACCCATGGTGGCCAACGTGCCGGACAGCGATGCGCGCATCCCCTCCCGGAGCCGGACGTGCCGTGCGTACCAGTTCGCGGCAGAACCGGAATCCGAGCTGATGATGGCGCCATCGGGCAACCGCGGTGACAGTTCCGCGAAGACATCCTGCGGGTTGATGGGGTCGGCGTCGTTGCCGGCACGCCGGTCGAGCACCTGCCACCAATCCGTGATGCCATGCTCGATGCCCTCCCGCCAGGACCGGTCCGCCTTGCGGTCGAGGAGGGGGATGAGCGCATCGAGCGTGGGTCCGCTGTCGCCGACGAGCGCCACCTCCATGGGGTAGCGCAGGCCCAGCATGCGGCCGTCGATGTCCACCTGCACGCCGCGGGCTTGGCCCTCCCGGGGCAGGAATTCGGCATACGGGAACGACGAGCCCACGACCAGCAGCGTGTCGCAGCCACGCATCATGTCCCAGCTCGGCCGGGTGCCCAGGAGCCCGATGGCACCGGTCACGAAGGGCAGGTCGTCGGGCAGCACGTCCTTGCCCAGCAGCGCCTTGGCGATGCCGGCCCCGAGTCGATCGGCCACCTCCTCGAGCTGCGGCCCTGCCGCACGCGCGCCCTGGCCACACAGGATCGCGACCTTCGATCCGGCGTTGAGGATGTCCGCGGCGGCCCGCAGGTCGTGGTCGTTGGGAACGAGCCGCGGTACCCGGAAGTCGATGCCGGAGTGGATGCTGTTGTGGACCTCGGGAGGCATCTCGACCGCATCCTCGGTCTGGAGGTCATTGGGCACGATGAGACAGGTCACCGTCCGCTCGGCGCGCGCGATGCGGATGCTCCGGTCCACGAGATGGCGCATCTGGGCGGGCACCGATGCCTGGTGGACATACTCGCCGGCCACGTCCTTGAACAGGGAGACGAGATCGACCTCCTGCTGGAACGAGCCGCCGATGGCCATGCGCGCACTCTGGCCGACGATCGCTACCACCGGCTGGTGATCGAGCTTGGCGTCATACAGGCCGTTGAGCAGGTGGATGGCGCCCGGTCCCGAGGTCGCGAGGCACACGCCGACCTCGCCCGTCCACTTCGCATGGGCGCAGGCCATGAACGCGGCCAACTCCTCATGCCGCACCTGGATGAACTCGGGCGGCTCATCGGAGCGTCGGTTCAGGGCGCCCATGATGCCGTTGATGCCGTCACCCGGGTATCCGAAGATCCGCTTGACGCCCCATTCGGCAAGCCGCTGGAGCATGAAGTCGCTAACGTTCATCGGGGTCGATCCTCCTTGTCCAGGCTGCGCGCGGCGAGGGCGCCCGCGCTTGCCGATGCGAGGACGGCGAGCCATGCCAGGCCGGCCAACAACAGGTGCAGGTGTTCCACCACCCACAGGCCGGGACTCCAGTCGCGGGCCCGACGGTCGAAGGACCCGTGGGTGCCGTGGTCGCCCGGGACCGGGTCGAGGAGGTTGTCGGGCCGATCCCGCGCCGGTTCGCTCGTCATCTGGCCGTCCCACGCGTTCCGAGCCATGTATCGGTCCATGAACCCTGGCACCAGCTTCTGGCCCAGCAGGGCGAGCATCGTGGGCGCCCCGACCTGCACCTCGCGGCGCCGATGATGGGCGGCCCAGTAGACGGCCTCTGCGCCGACTTCCGGCTCGAAGATGGGAGGCACCGGCTGTGCCTTGCGCGGCAGCCGACTGCGCACCAGCCCGAACTGGGGCGTGTTGAGCGCGGGCATGTTGACGACCGTCACGTGGACATGGCTGCTGTCGTGGATGAGTTCCGCGCGCAGCGCGTCGGTGAACCCGATGATGGCGTGCTTGGCCGCGCAATAGGCCGACTGGAGCGGGATGCTGCGGTACGCCAGCGCAGAGCCGATCTGCACGATCGTGCCCCGGTCGCGGGGGAGCATCCGCTTGAGGGCAGACAGGGTGCCGTGCACGTACCCCAGGTACGTGACGTCGGTCACCCGGCGATACTCGTCGGCGGTCATCTCGCGGACCGGCGAGAACACCGAGACCATCGCGTCGTTGACCCAGATATCGATGGGCCCCCAGGCCTCCTCGACCTGGCTTGCCGCATCGTCGATGGCTGCCGCGTCCGCGACATCGGCAACGATGACCATCGCCTGACCGCCGCGGTCGCGGACCTCGGCGGCGGCCGCCTGGAGAGCCACCTCGTTGCGCGCGATGAGCGCCACGCGCGCACCGTGGCCGGCGAACGTATGGGCGATCGCCCTGCCGAGCCCTGCAGACGCGCCGGTGACCACGACCACCTCGCCGTCGTCGCGATGCTCTGTCCTGTCCATTGGGGATGCCTCCTGATGTGGTTCGGGCGTCGGATGCGGGGCCGCCCCGGCCCCCTGCTTGAGCGGTGCCACGGGCTCTGGTCCACAGTCCATGTCTGCGTCCGCAGCGATGTCGCTGGGGGGTCCATGCAGCAGGGACACCCAGCCGCCCGCGAACTGGGACCGCACCTCCATGGGTGCCACCAGGGCGACGAGGACGACCGCGATACCGCCCGCTGCGCCCACCGCCAGTGCGGCGGATGGTCCCCCCGCGAACGCAGACGTGACGACGAGCGCCGCCCCGACGGCCGCCGCCCCCCAGCGGACGCGCGCGGTCACCGCCCACGCGCCCACGATGCCGGCCGCCGAGATGAGCGGCGCGGCCACGAGCTGCAGGGATCGCGCACGACCGGTGTATCCCAGTATGTCCGGGGCGAACAGGATCACGCCGCCAAGGCCGGCGACCACCAGTGCCCCAAGCCGGGTGCCGGCGCTCACAGCCTCGCCGCCCGAAGCTTGCCGCCGACGGCATGACCCTCGCCGTGCCACAAGGCTTGCCAGGCAGAGTCACCCCTGCTGGCCGTTCGACGCAAGAGCTGGAGGGTCGCGAGGACCTCGTCCATGGCTGGCCCGATGAGCAGCACCGAGATGAGCGCCGACACGAGGCAGAGGGTGCAGAACGCATGGAGCAGCAGCGGTTGCGCGAGGACCAGGAGGATGCTGATGGCACCCAGCGGGCCCACGGCGAAGCCGAATGCCAGCACCAGCCAGGGATGACGCCGCCAGCGTCCTGCTCCGCCGACGAGGCCAGCCAGGGCATCGGCCGCGTAGGCGGCGGCGCCCAGGACTGCGTCGGGGATAGGCAGTGCACGGGACAGTGACGAGTCCAGGACTCGTTGGCTGCCGTCGCCAAAGAAGGGCTCGATGACACTGTCGATGATGCGCAGCTGGTAAGCCGCCAGATAGCTCGCGATAAGCATCCCCGCGGTCGCGAGCGCGGCCAGGGGGATCCGCTCGGACCATGCGGAAGGGTCGTAGTCCCAGCCTGGGGGAATGTGGGCTGGGGCCCCACCGTGGTTCGGGACACTCCGACCCGTGAGCCAGCGGAAGACGGGACGCGCGTTCATGTCGTCATCGCCATGCCGTCTGGGATCCCTGCGTATGTGTCCGTCTCGACGACCACGTCGACGCCGTCGCTCGATGCCACCTCGACGCGCACGGCATCGTGGTCGCCGCGGTGGAACGAGAGGTCGACCCTCCCGTGGCCGACCCGCAGCCCTTTGAGTTGCATTCGTGCCACCGAAGCGGGAAGCATGGGGCGCACGATCGCTCAGCCGTCGTTCGAACGCTTCCGGTCGCAGGCCGAGCAGGGTCGTCAGCAGGGATGGGATCGATCCCGCCGCCCACGCCTGGGGATGGCAGGCGACCGGATAACGGAACGGTGCGCCCATGCGCTGGCGCTCGAATCCCGCGAACACCTCGGGTAGACGGTGGTCAGGGAACTCCGTTGCGGCATCGATGATGCCCTGAGCGACGCGACCAGCAGCTTCATCGAAACCATACCGGCGCAACCCTGCTGCGATGATCGCATTGTCATGCGGCCACACGGTGCCCAGGTGATACCCGACCGGGTCGAACCGTGGCTGGTCGGCGGCGTAGGTCCGCACGCCCCATCCACTGAACATCCGAGGCTCCATCAGCAAACGGGCCGTGATCTCGGCGCGGTCGGCGGCCATGATGCCCGCCCAGAGCGCATGGCCCGGGTTCGAGGTCGTCACCGCGCATGCGCGTCCATTCCCCTGTAGTGCGAGCGCATAGCCGATCCGATCGTCGATCCAGAACCGGTCCTCGAACGCGGCTCGCAAGGTCTCGGCCTGTTGGCGCAATTCGGTCGCGCGTCCGAGGTCGCCGTCCCGTTCGAACAGGTCCGCGATACCCAGCTCGGCCGCGTACACATAGCCCTGGACCTCCACCAGGCTGACCGGTGGCCGTGCGAGGTTGCCCTCGGCGTCGACGATAGCGTCACCGGAGTCCTTCCAGCCTTGATTCGCAAGCCCCTGGTCCGACCCGCTGTCGTAGTCCACGAAGCCGTCACCATCGGTATCGCCCGGCCCACCGACCCAGTCGAGCGCGGCGTCGATAGCCGTGCGCGTCTCGCGGAAGAGTCCCAGGTCACCGTTCCACGATGCGTGAGCGGCGATGAGCATCAGGAACAAGGGGGTCGCATCGACCGTGCCGAAATATGGCGTCTGCGGGATCCGGTCGGTGCGGGCGTACTCGCCCACCCGCAGCTCATGCAGGATCTTCCCCGGCTCCTCGTCCCGCCAAGTGTCGCGCTTGGTACCCTGCCGCGCCGCAAGCAGCCGAACGGTGTCAGCCGCGATGCCGGCGTCGAGCATCAAGACCTGGTGCGCTGCGATGATGCTGTCTCGCCCGAAGAGCGAGACGAACCAGGGGACGCCAGCCGCGAAGTACCGCTCCCCGGACTCGTGGCTGCGCAGGCTGCGAAGTTCGAGCATCGCTCGGTCGATGACCCGCTGGAAGGTCGGATCGCTCGACTCCACGACGCACGCGTGGTCGAGCCAGTCATCCTTCTTGGCCGGGCGCGGTCCCGTGTGAGGCCGCGGAACGTTGCCCTTAGCCGGGCGTTCCTGGAGCAGGACCTCGATGTCAAGCGAGCCTATGGCCCCCGGCTCGATGTGCAGCACGAGCGTGGCGTCAGCGTCGCTCGTCTCATCGGGCGGAGGATCGATGGTCACGTCGGTGGTTCGCTCGATCTCGTCGGAGCCCGTGTACCCGAGCCGGAGGGTGCCGCCATCCCAGCGCGGCTTGGCGAGCTGCCCCAGGTCGCCATGGAGGAGGCTTCGGATGGCGTACACGTCGCGGAAGTCCGACGCGAAACGGAGGCTGACCGGCAGGTCGAGCGGTTGCATGCCGTGATTGGCCACGCTCAGCCGATCGTGCAACCTGGGCCCCGAGCCGTCGAGGGTCCGCGACCACGTCGCGACCAGCGCCTGCTTGTCGATGACGACATCGCCGAACTTCAGCCGCGGATTGGTCGACCGGATGATCGCGGTGGCCCCATGCGGGATATCGACCCCGAGCTCATCCCACCCGCCGGGTCCGAGTTGCATCACATATCGCGACAGGAACCGACAGTCGTGCATGTAGAGCCCATATCCGCCCCGCTGTTCATCCCGTACGTCGCCTCCGGGCGCACAGACCAGGAAGATCGCACCATCCTTAAGATCCACCGCATCGGCGATGCTCCGGACGTGAGATGCGCTGGCACGACGCAAGGTCGCGTGCTTGCGGTCAGTGGGGCTGGCGCGCTTCGCCGCCAGGGAGCCGTCCGAAGCCTCTCGCAGGGCCCGCGCCACCGTCACACCACCCCTTCCACGGCCTCTGGCATCCGTCCGTTCCTGGAACCGGGGACACGACCGTCGCTGGCAAGGCCGTCCGTACCTGCCGGGCTCGTGGACATCGCGATGCTGTGCACGATCGGCGGCTGAGTGGTTTGGCGTGGCCCGAGCAACCCCGCATACACCCGTAGGTAGTCCTCGACCATCCGCTCACGACCGAATCGGTGGAGAGCCCGTTGGCGGATGACCCGCCGATCCAGATCGCCCACGAGCCGGACCGCGAGCACGGCCTCGTCCACGTCGTCGACGAGGAATCCGTCGACGCCGTGCTCGATGATCTCCGGCAGTGCGCCCGCTCGGCGTGCGACCACGGGCGTGCCGGTCGCGAGCGACTCGATCGCCACCAACCCGAACGGTTCGGGCCACGCGCCCAGCATCAGCGTGGCCCTTGCATCTCGAAGTAGTGGGTCACGTACCGTCGCGTCGACCTCGCCCAGGAACTGGCAGTCGTCACCCAGCGCGGGCACGATGACGCGCTCCACATACGCGAGCTCCGCGGCATCGTGGGCCTTGGCTGCGATGCGCAGAGGTAGGGCCGTCCGGCGAGCCACGTCGATGGCCTCCGCGACGCCCTTCTCCGGACAGGCGCGGCCAACCACCGCGAGATAGGAGCCGACCAGCTCGCTGGCCGGGGTGTCGACGAGCCGCAGGCCGTGGTGGACGGTGCCGACCCAGTTCGCCGTTGGGTGCCAGCGTCGCTGGCTGGCACTGATTGCGACCATGGGGACGTCCCGGTATTGGTCCACCATCTCGAAGATCCCCTCCTGGTCGATCCGACCGTGGAAGGTGGTCACGCTGGGGACGGGAAGCTGCCGCTGTAGCGAGAGACCCATGACGTCCAGGTGGAGGTGCATGAGATCGAATGAGCTCGCCTCACGAGCCGCCACCGCCGCGGACAAGGACAGGAACACGGAGGATCTCCGCGAAACTGCCTGGTCCATACCGCTCGCGGCAATACCGGGATGACCTTGCATCCGGGCATCGAGTCCCCGGACGCGAACACCGTCACGTCGTGGCCGCGATCCGTGAGTCCCGCGGCGAGCGCTGCCACCACGCGCTCGGTTCCGGCGTAGCGGTGGGGCGGGACCGGGAGCAGTGGCGGAGCGACGAGCCCGATCCGCAACGGTCTCGCCGATTGCCCGTCGCTAACGTTGTACAGATCTCGCTTCGCCGATGTCATCCATCCACGATGAGCGGGTCGTACTTCCGGGCGCGCGGGGTATGGTCCGGCGCACCGTTGCAGCCGTCTGTCAGTCCGGTCTGCGCTCCTCACCGGCATCGCGAGCAGCCTGATATTCCGCCATCGCCGACCGGAGCCAGGTCCAGCCCCCAAAGGCGAGGATCGGTGCGGCGAGGAGGATGGGCGGCGGTCCGTACACCGCCCCCAACGCTGCGAGCGCCAATCCGGCACCACAGGCGAGGGGAGCGCAGCCGGCGGCCGGATACCGGGTCGGCTCGTCGCCGAGTGGCGATCCTGGGTCACCGTCGAGACCCAGCCAGGCAAGGGGGCGGCCGTGGGGCTGCCAGCCACGCGCGCGAAGGGAATGTACGAACACGACCGCCAGGAATGCGCCGGCCACCCCGAACCCCCCCAGCATCACCGTGCCGATGGCGTCATACGACCGGAACCAGTAGACGACCGCAATGGCCAACCCGAACGCAGCCGTACGGAGGAAGAAGCGGATCTCCTCAGGCATCGCCTTGGTCCGAAGCACCGTAGTGAAGGTCCCACGCCGGGCGCTCGGAGCGGATCCTCGCGATGCGCCCGAAGTCGTGCTCCGGCGGCGGTGAGCTGGTCGCCCACTCCAGGGAATTGCCACCCTCCCACGGGTCGTCTGGCTGATCCGCGGGCCGGCGCAGCGCCGAAACGACCGCTACCAGGAACGGCAGCAGGCCGATGGCCAGGATCAGGGCGCCGACCGATGACACGAGGTTGAGCAGATCGCGCTCCGGCGCGCTCGCATAGTCGGCGTAACGGCGGGGCATGCCGGAAGCGCCCAACTGGTACATGGGCAGGAATGTAAGGCTGAAGCCGACCATCCAGGTCCAGAAGTGGAGCTTACCCAGACGTTCATCCAGCTTCCTGCCGAGCGCCTTGGGTGCCCAGAAGTAGAACCCTGCGAACATCGCCGTGACCGTGCCCGTGACCATCACGTTGTGCATATGCGCGACCACGAAATACGTGTCCTGGAACCCGAAGTCCAGGGGCGCGCTCGCGACCAGCACGCCAGTGATCCCGCCAACGACGAACAGGTAGATAGTGCCGACCGCGAAGAGCATCGGTGTAGGGAACCGGAGATGGCCGTGCCACATCGTCGCCGTCCAGTTGAAGATCTTGATCCCGGTCGGCACGGCGATGATGAACGACGCGGCACTGAAGAACAGCACGTCGACGGCGCCCGTCGTGAACATGTGATGTGCCCAGACGGACATCGAGAATGCCGCGATGGCCAGGAACGCGATGATCATCGACTTGTAGCCGAAGATGGGCTTGCCGCTGAACACAGGGATGATCTCCGACAGGACCCCGAAGAACGGCAGGATGATGATGTACACCTCGGGATGTCCGAAGAACCAGAACACGTGTTGATAGAGGATCGGGTCGCCGCCCCTCGCGGGGTCGAAGAATGCGGCACCGACTCGCCGATCCAGCAGCAGCATGGACAGACCGGCGGTAAGGGGCGGGAAGGCGAACAGCATCAGGACCGCGGTGGTCAGCATGCCCCACGTGAACACCGGCAGGCGGAGCATGGTCATGCCCGTCGCCCGGGAGGTGAATATGGTGGCGATGATGTTCACAGCGGCGAAGATCGACCCGATGCCCGAAACCAGCAAGCCCACGATCCAGAGGTCCATGCCGGTGCTAGGTGAGAATCGTTGCTCGCTCAGCGGTGGGTAGGCGGTCCAGCCGGCGTTGCCCGCTCCCCCAATGGCCAGGAATCCGCTCAGGACGATGAGGCCACCGAACAGGAACATCCAGAACGACAGTGCGTTCAGACGCGGGAACACCATGTCCGGGGCCCCGATCTGAAGGGGCACGAGGTAGTTCCCGAAGCCGGTGGCCACGGGCGTCGCGAACAACAGCATCATCAGCGTGCCGTGCATCGAGAAGAGTTCGTCGTAGGTGGCCTCGTTCATGAACTGCAGGCCGGGTTGGGCGAGCTCGGCGCGCATCGCTTCGGCCAGTAGGCCGCCGATGAGGAAGAATCCGAACGCTGCTGTGATGTACATCAGGCCGATGCGCTTGTGATCGGTGGCGGTCAACCAGCCGGTGAGCCTCGTACCGATGCCATCGGCGACGGCGACCACGACGGTGGGCGGCGACACGGCGGACCTGTCTGTCGTCATGGCCGAGCAACCGACGGGCTAGGCCCAACCGGGGACGCGGCGGGGGGCAGCGTGGCGATCCAGGCATCGAACTCGGCCGCCGACACGGCCCGGATGCTGAACGGCATGCGTGAGTGGCCGATGCCGCAGAACTCGGCGCACTGGCCGGCGTAGGTGCCGGGCCGCTCGATGAGCATCGGGAACACGTGCTCGCGCCCGGGGATCGCATCGTATTTGGCGAGGAAATCGGGCACATAGAACGAATGGATGACATCGCTGGCCGTGAGGCGCACCTCGATCGGCACCCCCACGGGCAGTTCGACCTCCACGCCCGCAGGCGATGACCCCGCCACGCCCACACCAAGATCGGGGAACCGGAAGGTCCAGCCCCAGCGGAAGGCATCGACGGACAACCTTACCTGAGGCCCTGGTGCGATCGCCTGGATAGAGGAGACGCTCACGACCGTCATCCCGAACATGATCGCGACAAGCAGGGCCGGTACGAGCGTCCAGACGACCTCCAGGGGGATGTTGTTCCGGGTCTGCGGCGGCAGGCCGCGACCGCGCCTCCCCCGGTACCGAACCACGCTCCAGGTCAGCAATGCCCAGACCACCAGGAACACCCCTGCGGCGAGGACCATGGCCATCTGATAGAGCCAGGCGATCTGGCGGGCCTGCTCCGTGGCGGGCGCCTGCAGGCACCCGGTGCACAGCAGGGCCACACCAGCCACCTGCCAGATCCGCGCGAGGCGCCTCACCGCATCGGTCCAGGGTCTCGGTCCGAATGGCTACCGGTCGTCTCGAAGCCGCCCTCGGCGGTGCGCCGGACGATGATGCCCCCGGCCGGCGTCTCGGCGTCGAGATGATCGGCCCGGGCGCGACACAGTGAGTAGACCAGCAACCCCATCACCACGGGCACCACGAACTGCCCGATCTGGAGCGCGAGCGTCAGGTCGTCGATTCGGACGGACAGGAACTGGGCGAGCACGTCGTTGCCACCCGCGAGCGTCTGGATCGCGAAGAACGACAGGATCCTGCCCCGATCGCTGTCCGGCCGGGTGCCTGCCACGGCCACTGGAGGACGTGGTGGGCGCCGTTGTCACCGGATCTGCGACGCTCGATGAAGGGCCACAGCGCGAGCGTCCCGAAGAGAAGGCCGGGAATGACCAGCCCCGCCACGAATGGCGACGGGATCGTGACCCCCAGGATGGTGGGTTCGATGGGCAATCCCAGGCGGAGCGCGCCCTCGAGCCAGCCGACGTACCAGTCGGGCTGCGAAGGGACCGTCGCCGCGTATGGCACGAATGGCCCATACAGCCACACGGGATTGATCTGGACCAGCCCTGCGAGCAGCGAGAGGACGGCGGCGGTCAGGAAGAACAGGCCCACCGACCGAAACACCTGGATGGGCCAGAACGGAGGGCCTGCCACGGTCCGCTCGCTGGCGCCCCGGCCGGGGAACATGGTGTGCTTCTGCAGCCACGTGAGGCCGATGTGTCCTCCGATCGCGGCGATGAACAGGCCAGGCAGCAGCATCACGTGGAACACGAATAGGCGACTGATCATCTCCGGCGTCGGGAACTCGCCACCGAAGATGAGGAATGCCAGCGAGGGCCCCAGGAACGGGATGGATAGGATCGCGGAATAGGTGATCCGAAGCCCGGTCCCCGAGAGCAGGTCGTCGGGCAGTGAGTATCCCGTGAAGCCCTCGGCGAGCGCCAGCAGCAGCAGCCCCATGCCGATGACCCAGTTGAGGTCACGAGGGCGCCGAAACGCGGCCGTGAAGAACACCCGGCTCATGTGCAGCACGATGACCGAGACGAAGACGAGCGCGGTCCAGTGATGCAACTGTCGCATCAGCAGGCCCGCTCGCACCTCGTAGGTCAGGTGGAGCACGGAGCTGAAGGCCGCCGACACGTCCGTACCCACCAGCGGGTCGTACGGACCCTGGTAGGCCAGCTGTTCCGAGCTGGGCACATAGAAGAAGGTCAGGAACGTCCCGGTGGCGAGCAGGATGACGAAGCAGAACAGGGCCACCTCGCCCAGCAGGAATGACCAGTGATCGGGGAACACCTTGGCCATCGCTGACCTGCCGAAGCGGGCGAACCCGGTACGATCATCGACCCAGTCCACGACCCCGTCGAGGCGGCTCATCCGTGGATGTCCCAGAAACTGGGACCGACCGGTTCCGGGAAGTCCGAAAGTGCCGTGAAAGTGCCGTCCGATTCGAGCTGGATCGGCAACTGGGGGAGGGGGCGAGCGGCCGGTCCCGAGGTCGGGATGGCACCGCGAAGAACGTCGAACGTCGACTGGTGGCACGGACAGATGAGCTCGTGCGAGACCTCGCGATACAGGCCGACCGGGCACCCGGCGTGCGTGCAGACCTTGGAATACGCGATACATCCCTGCGGTGCCCAACCCGCCGCGGGCCCGGTCAGCTGCAGGAGCGCCGGGTCGACGCGCACGAGGACCGTCTGGGAGTCCGCGGACCCGACAGCGCCCGCCGGGAACACGGTCACGATCGTCCCGGCCTCGACCGACTCGATGGTGACCGGTCGGCCGTCGACGTCGACCAACCGCGAGCCACGACGCCACGAAGTCTGGAACAGGCTTCGACCCGGCGCTGGGCCGAGCGACAGGACCGGGATGGCCAGCGCGGCGGCCAGGCTGGCAGCGGCACCGGCGAGCAGCCGGAGCAGGAACCTTCGCCGACCCACGTCACCCTCGTTCACGAGGTCACGCACCAGCGCACCACGAGAGGCTGCGTCACTCGCGAGGGGATGGCGCTCCTCGACGCGCGTCGGGACGGCCATCAGTCCATGGGACCAGACCACCAGGCCGACGCCGATACCGCCGAGCACGACCGCGAGCAGGACACCTTCCAGTTGGGTGTCCCCGCCGAGGATGTATAGGGCGAGGAGAGCGACCCCCGCCATCATCGTGAGGGTGAACGACGTCGCCACGATGCGGGTGGCGCGCCGCTCCCTTTGATCATCCATCGCCAGACCTCGCCCTGTTGCCGATCCAGCGCGCCACGACCACGAGCGCGCCGAGGCCGATGACCACGGCGATAAGGCCCTCGGGAACGGGCCCCTGGCCACCGGTCGAGAGGCCGCCTGGCGAGGGCGCAGTCGCGAGCCATCCGAGGTAGGCGGCGACATCGGAGAGTTGTCCATCGGTCCAGTCGAAGGGAGGCATCGCACCCGGTCCGATGCGAACGGCCTCGCCAACGGTCACCCGGTCCTCGCCGACGAGTGCGGGCGCGAATACACCGGGTCCGACCGATCCGCCACCGGCCGTGGCCCCGTGACAGGCGGCGCAGGTATTGACGAACAGGTCGCGGCCACGCTGGACACTGGCAGCATCGACGACGAGGTCTGGGATGGCCGGACCACGGCCGATGGTCGCGCCATACGCCACCAGCGAGTCGATCTCGTCCTGCGTGAGCGTCACACCCTGACGGTCTGCTGGTTGACCCGGTGCGCTGAGTGGCATCCGACCGGTCCGCAGGTAGAAATCCCACGCCGCGGGACCGGACGACTCGAGCGAAGGACCGTCGATACCTCCGCGTCCATCGGGACCGTGGCAGCTGGCGCAGGTCGACAGGAAGAGCTCCCGACCTCGTCCCGAGGCGACGGTCTCATTGACCAGCGTGCCGGAGGCCGGAATGGGGACCCTCGCGTCAGCGATGGCTACCACGACCTCGCCGGCGCCACCTGCCCGGATCGACCACATCCCGGTCGCCTGCAGGATACCGATCACGATGGCGCCGATGGCGGCGAACCCACCAAGAGCTTGGACCCTGCTGCCAAGGTGGCTCGAACGCCCAGCCTGACGACGTGGGCCGGTCGGATGGGCCGCCGACCCGGGCAGCCCAAGACCGCATCGCGTGTCGCGTGGCATCGGTCACGCACCCGCACCGGCGTGGCGCCATCCGTCAGTGGCCATGCGGTCTGCGTGGACCTTCTGTGCGGGCACTCGGGCCGGTCGGCAGCGGAACCCACGCATACCCGATGGCCTGGTCTGCAGGGCAGCCTGGAGGATCTCGAGTGGCCAGCTGGACTGCCGATCGGCTGCCGGTAAGGCACCGGCTGATGCTCTGCTGCGCTGCGTGACGTCCCGATGCCCGACGACCGGCGAGGTGCTGCAGATTCGCTACAGAACGCCCCGGATCGTGAGACGTTTGTCATGCAGCCGCCCCGGTTCAAGGTGCCAGGTTGAGCCTCCATGCGCATGCTATACCCATGACGCAGGCCGCTTCTTCGGCAGCAACGGTGGTGGATGCCGTGAACGTCTCCGCGTTTCGGATCCCGACCGCTTCGCCCGAGGCCGACGGGACGCTGGAATGGGATTCCACCACGATGGTGGTCGTCGAGCCCCAGGCAGCCGGTGTGACGGGATTCGGGTACACGTACGCGGACGCAGCGACGGCACGCCTGATCCGGGACTCGCTGGTGGGTGTCGTCGCAGGACGCGATGCGTTCGACATCCCGGGCGCGTGGTCTGCCATGGTGCATGCCATCCGCAATCTCGGCCGGCCCGGGGTCTCCTCGATGGCCATCAGCGCCGTGGATATCTCGCTGTGGGACCTCAAGGCGAAGATGCTCGGCCTGCCCCTGGCTCGACTCCTGGGCCAGGTGCGGCCCCAGGTTGAGGTGTATGGGAGCGGAGGTTTCACCTCATACACCCCCACCGAGTTGGTCGATCAGCTGTCGGGGTGGGTCGGCAGCGGGATGACCATGGTCAAGATGAAGATCGGCAGGGATGCCCGGCAAGACCTGGCGCGGGTGGAAAGTGTCAGGAAGGCCATCGGAGACGCCCAACTGTTCGTCGATGCCAATGGTGCTTACGCTCGGCAGCAGGCCCTCGAGTTCGCATGGCATGTTCGTGACCTGGGCGTCGCTTGGCTGGAGGAACCGGTACCGTCCGACGACCTGCAAGGTCTGCGGTCGCTGCGCGACCGGTGCCCTCCAGGCATGGATGTAGCGGCGGGCGAATATGGCTACTCGCTCGTGTACTTCGCGAGGATGTTGGCGGCCGAGGCAGTCGACGTCATGCAGGCAGACGTCACGCGCTGCGGCGGGATCAGCGAGTTCCTGAGGGTAGCAGCCGTCTGTGCGGCGAACTCGATCCCGATGTCCTCGCATTGCGCGCCCTCGCTGCACGTGGCGCTCGGCTGCGCACTCGAGGGCTTCCGGCACGCCGAGTACTTCTACGATCATGCTCGCATCGAAGGAACGTACCTCGAGGGCGCCGCTGAGCCGCACGACGGCGTCATGCGACCCGACCCGCGGCGACCCGGGCTCGGGCTCGAGCTGCGGACAGCAGACGTGTCCCGATGGCGCATCGAGCTATGAGCCGTGCCCTGTGTGCATTGGCGACGGTTGCCGTCGTCATCCTCACGGGATGCGACGGCGAGCTGCCTGCGGACCAACTCGGCTGGTGCGCCCAGCACCAGGATGACGTAGCGCGCTCGGCCCTCACGCACGGGCTGATGCAGGACGGCCAGTCCTACTCCCAATGGAAGGCCGGCGAGGCTGGCGCATATCGCCAAGCATGTGCCGCGGCGTTCGATGAGAGTGCGGGCTCTTGAGCGACCAGATAGTCGCGCCGCCGCTTTCGCGCGATCGCAAGGCTCGGCATCCCGATGCCGGCGCCGCGCGCGAGGTGCACGAGCGCGCCATGCCAAACCTGCGCATCGACGTCCCCAGTCACCCCGCCGTCGCGCCGCCGGTATGGGTGACCGGCGGTCGGCGAATTCCGTCAGGGGTCAGATTGCAGCGACAGCAGATCCTGCCACGGACGTGGCCTGTCGCGCGACACGATCGGTCAGTACCAGGAGCTTCTGTCATCAAGCTCGGGTGTGATCGGAAGGAGGCTGGCAGGTCAACGAACCCATCGTCCGGCAGGTCAGGCCCGAGCATCGGAAGGAGTGGAACGCCATGATCCAAGTGGAACAGCCGGACCCGGTGGGGCACGATGGACGGGGCCCTCGAGACGTGCAAGCACGCCTGAGGATCGGAATGGTGGCGCCGCCACTCCTGCCCGTGCCGCCTGTGGGGTACGCCGGCACCGAGCGGGTGGTGGCGGCGCTCGCCGATGGGCTGGTGTCCCGCGGGCACCATGTCATGCTCTTCGCGTCCGGAGACTCCACAGCAGGAAGCGAGGTGGTTGCCGTCGTGCCGGAGGCTGTCTGGCTCCATGGTTACCGGAGTGAGGTTGCGCCCTTCCAGACACTATCGGCTGCGACAGCGTGGGCCCAGGCTGACCGCTTCGATGTACTCCACGTACACCTCGAAACGATCGGCCTGCCATTCGCTCGGCATGCGGGGGTGCCAGTCGTCACGACGTTCCATCAGCGCCTGGACCTTCCCGGCACGTATGACTGTCTGAAGGCCTTCCCCGATGTCGCGGTCGTGGCGATCAGCGACAGTCAGCGACGCTGGCACCCGGCCGTGGATTGGGTGGCCACGATCCCCCACGGGCTGCCATTGGCATCCATGCCATTCGGTGAAGGGCCCGGCGACTATCTCGCACTCGTTGGACGTGTCTCGCATGAGAAGGGCATCGTCGAGGCCATCGACCTCGCGGTATCGACGCACCACCGCCTACGGATCGCGGCAAAGGCGATCGAGCCTGCCGAGCGCGCGATGGTCGATGCCATCGTGGATCCAGCGCGCGACCTCGGGGTGGAGTTCCTGGGTGAACTCGGCGCAGACGAACGCGACCCGCTGCTGGCGGGTGCCATCGCGACCCTGATGCTCGGCGCCTGGCCCGAACCCTTCGGGCTGGTCGCCATCGAATTGCTCGCGACGGGTACGCCCGTGATCGCTCGGCGCGCCGGGGCACTCCCCGAGATCATCGAGCACGGCGTCGACGGCTTCCTGGTCGATGACCTCGATGAAGCGCGGCTGGCTCTCCGCCTCGTGAGGGACCTGGACCGGGCTGCGATACGTCGTCGCGCGCTCGAGCGTTTCGGTGTCGACCGGATGGTGGAGGACTACGAGCGCGCGTACCGCGAGGTGCTCGAGCGGTACCGAAGGAGGTCGACCCGGCTCCCGGCACGCCTCCCGGACCGTCCGGCAGCCGTGCACGTGAACGGAGCCAGCAGCAGCTCGTCGATCCCCGTGACGCAGGATCCCAGGGTGCGGGCACCGGCGGCAAGGCCGCCCCTTCGGGGACGTGACGTGCGCCATCGAGATGGCGTGCCCGGACTCTGACACTACGCACCCCGATGGCGGCACAAGATCAGCACATTCCTGACACGGCTCCGCCGGCCACCAGCGATGCGGGCGCCGCGGAGGCGGACGCGCAGACCTCATTGGGGTCCCACCCGGCGCCTCAAGCGTCTGAACCTCCGAGCCATGTCCTCGACCCCGGTGATGTCGGGGGCGCCGGGTGGCAGCAGGTCACCGGCAGGAGCATGAGCCGAGGAGCCGGCGGCCCGACCGAGCGACCACCCGAGACGCGAAGTTCGGACGTGAGGAGAGGTTGATCGCGGATGACTCGACGGCAGCGACGCTCGGCGGAACGAGACCTCGGACGTGAACGATCCCCGAGCGGGCTATAGAGACCGTGTTCATCGGCGCGGTTGCCTGTCCGATACACTCACGGCCGCGCCGGCGGGGACTGCAACGAACCGCATTCGGCTACGTCAGGTCCGAGGAGGGATCTATGCAGGAGCAGGGAGCATTCCCCTTCCGCCTCGATACCGGTGAGCGGCTCGAAGTCGCGGCCCGTACTATCCCAGCCCTAATGGGTCTCACCGATCGCGACCGGCTGATCGTCGCGACCGACGAGGGCGTGGCCCTCGACGTGCCCATCGCGGCGATCCGGCGCATCCAGCTCGATGTCGAAAGCGGGCGGCCTGCAACCCTGGTCATCGTGCCTCATCAACCCTCCGACGAACCGCAGGTGCTCGCCGTCCCGCACGAGGAGCTCGCCGATGTCCTCCGCGCGGTCAACATCATTGGTCTGAAGCTCCAGGAGGTCGGGCACTAGGCCTCGATGTCCCGAATGGGCAGGTTACCCGCGCCATGCTCCGGTTCGGGCTGGCCGAGCTCGAAGTTGCCCGTACTCCCCGACACGGCCCGTTGTGGTCGGACCCGCGGAGTCAGCACCCCGGTCGCCGCTCGGGCGCGCGGGAAGGCCGACCGGGCCCGAAGATGCCGGGCGCGCTGCTCCAGCGACGACGTATGGCAAGCGACGACGGTTCACTTGCCGATCGTCGGGCACATGACAACCCTGGACGGGCTATCGATCGGTACGAGCTATCGAGCTGCCAATCGAGTCACAGGTACCTGTCTGTTCCCTCGTCACCCAGTCCGAACCAGCCACGGACAGTATGGAAGACGCGACCGAGGATGCCAGGCGGCTCTGGTTCGTGCACGTGCTCGTCGAGGTGAAGGTACTCCTGGCCAGAGACAGACTCGTGGGGCTCGGACGGAGCGGGCGTCGCGATGACGGGCGGAGGCACGATGCCAGCAGGCCCGGGACCTTCAATGGCCGTCGGTGCGACCGGCTCGAGTGGCATGTGATCGAAGCCGGTGGGCTCCTCAGTGCCGCTCAGCTCCGCCTTGGTCAACTCTCCATACGGGGCTAAACCTCGCCCGGCCGGCTGCTCGACCAGGTGCCCCGCCTAGAACGACGGCTCGAACAGGGGTTCGACCGGTTCCTCAGTATCGGGCAGGTCGAGGGAACCGTAGTCGGCCTCGGCCTGGACCGGCTCGTTCGGCGGCCTCTTCGGCTGGTCGTCGGGTCGCCGGTACTGCCAGCCGTCCGGCTGCTCGTCGCGGGGCACTTTCTGGAGGTCGTCCTCCTTGGTGATGTCGCGTCCGTCCTGCGTGGTCATGTCGGCTACCTCCGTGGCGATCTCGCACAGCTCAGCGTCCGACGTTATCTGCCCGCGCGACGCATCGGCGCCGCTACCCGCCAAGACGCCATCACAGCCATCTCGCAGATACGTCAGGTGCCTGCCGCCACAGATGCGCCAATGGGCGCACGCGCCTCGTCTCCGGGAACGGACCGCCGCCCACGCTGGGATCTCCAGGAGGGCAGATCGCAGCCATCCAGATAGGCGTCGGAGCCAAGCGCATCCCGCTCGGACGGCAGACGTCGACCGTGAGCAGCACCGATCCGAGTCAAGGGCCGGCGAAGGCGTAGCGCCGTCCCCGCGGGACGACAAACCCTCCCGACCTGCGCGGTGAAGCGCCTGCGAGACTTGCCACCGGCACCCGCTTGGCTGCGGCGGCAGGGGCAACCGGGGCCGCTCGCCGCGCTCGTGTCGATGTCGACGCGCGGGTTCTGCGCTTACGTGGGGCGGTCGACGCGACGCGCAGGACGAGGACCGCGACTGGCGCTTACTGGCAAACCGTACCCCCGATCGCTCGCCACCCGACCTCTCATGACCGATGGCACCACGTCCGCTTGCGACGCGGCCTCCTTGGCCCACCGCTGCCTTTGCCCAGCATCGGTAGTGAAGCGGTGCGATCCTGGTCGCCTCGGCAGGGCAACTCGCGGGCAGGGTGGCGCCAGTAGCGGAGCGGCCGGTCAAGCAGGAACCCCATGGATCAGCGTCGAGCTTCTCGATCCGGACGTACCTGAGCGGGCGCTCCGGCAGTTCCGGACCACGGCACGTCGCTCTTGGAGCTCGGCCATGAGTTCGACCTTGCCCGAGGCGGCGGGTGAGGCGCAACCCCAGCCCACGGTCGTTCCGTCGCGATCACCCAGATGATTTGTCACGTGGCTGCAACATTCGACGGGCATACCGCAACTGGGGGAAACCCTTGGCTCAACGAGGATGTGCCTGCATGAGCAGCGACCTCGTCGGCATCCTCGGTCTCGTCGTCCTCGGGGCGGTCCTTACGGGAATCTCGCTCATCAGCCGGGAACGGGGGCGGCGGCCTTAGTGATGTTCAGTTCGGCGTGAGGCTCCTGCTCGGGAGATGGGCAGCTCGGTGCCTGCACGGGCCCGTGAGCACTTCGAGTCGAGTCCCCCGGAGGGTTCCTGCCTGGTGGCGCTTGGCCATTGGGCGTCCTTGACCGTCGGAGTGCCGGCAAGTCGTTAGCTTGGTGCGGTGGTGGCGCTTCCGCACCCGCGTCGCCATCCAGGCGCCCGTCGAAATGTGCTGTCCCTCGCGCGGCGCGCCATGCCCGGATTCGACTCGGGCGATTCCTCCAGCTCAGGAGGCGACGGGCCTGACATATGGTTGCAACGAGATGCGCGCTATACCACGGGCGGCATCGGTCCGATCCGAGGCTACTGTCGCCGCATGCACTTCACGCGACCCCGCCCGCCGGCTGGTCTGCCGGTCGTGCTCAACGTCGGAGGGGCCCTGGGCTTCGCTGGGGTGATGGCGTTGGTACGTCGGGAACGGAGCCAAGCGACCGACCTCGCAATCACGATGAAGCTCCAGGCAGTGCGGATGCCCATGCTCGGGCGGCTCATGGCGGCCGTGTCATGGCCCGGGTTCCCACCCCAGAGCCGGGTCATTCCGCCCCTCCTCGTCGCCGGCCAGTGGTGGCTGCAGCTCCGGTTGGAGGCTTGCATGCAGCTCGTGGCATGGGGCACTGCCGGCCTGTCGACGGTCGTCAAGGTGTTCATGCGCCGACCCCGCCCGGCCGCGGGTACCGACCTGCGAGTGGTCGCCGCGGACCTTGGCGGGTCGAGCTTCCCCAGCGGGCATGTGCTCGGCTACGTGGGCACATACGGCTGGCTGTCAGTCGCGGCGAGCACGGTCATCCGGCCCGTCTGGCCGCGCCGGTTCGTCGTTGGCGCCCTGGCAGCCCTCATCGCGCTCGTCGGCCCGAGCCGCATCTACCTGGGCCATCACTGGGCGACGGACGTGGCGGCCTCCTATCTCCTGGGCTTCAGCTATCTCGCGGCCTTGGTCGCTATCTACCGACGCCTTCGGATCTCGGCACGGACCCGATGACTGGCGTGCCCGAACCCGGCTTGCAGCGGCGCATCCGCGTGCTCTGGAACCCGAACTCCGGGCGCAAAGCCGGTGTGCCGACCAACCACGTCTCGCGCGACACGCTGGTCGAGCTCATGTCGCGCCACCACCTCGGCGATGAGCTCGTCGAGACCGGCTCCGAGATGGACGCGATCCGGGCCACGCGCGACGCGATGGAGCACGGCTATGAGGTCGTCACCGCAGCTGGTGGGGACGGGTCGATGGGTCTCGTCGCCGGACAGTTGCTGGGCACCCGCACGGCCCTGGGCATCCTGCCCTTGGGCAGCATCATGAACATCCCCCGGATGCTGGACATACCGCGCGACCTCGAGCAGGCCGCCGCGATCCTGGACGCCGGCCACGTCCGACGCGTCGATGTAGGGGATGCTGATGGGCACGTCTTCTATGAGGCGGGGTCGATCGGGCTACATGCTACGGTCTTCCACGAGATGCCGAAGGTGGATCATGGCGACTACATCGCCATCGGCCGCTCCATCGTCGCAGCGTTCCGGTACCGATCGTCGCGCATGGCCATCGAGCTGGACGAGGGCCGCCGGATCGAGACACGGGCACTGCTCGTGGCCATCGCCAATGGCCGGTACATGGGCGCCGGGTTCACCGTTGCCCCGGAGGCGCTCCTGGATGACGGGCTCTTCGACGTGCGCATCTTCGAGCACTACTCCAAGCGGGAGCTCATCCGGCACTTCTTCGGCATCGCATTCGGCCGCTACGCATATGCGCCGCGTGTCCGGACGGAGCGATCGGCACAGGTCCATGTAACGAGCGCGCGACCGCTGCAGGCGCGCGCCGATGCCCAGGACCTGGGCACGACACCAACGTCATTCATGGTCCGGCCCGGGACCCTCCTGGTGGTCGCGCCCGAACGCCCGTCGCAGGGCTGATATCGCCGCCCGGCCGCCGGAGATGCGGTCAAGTGGCCCGTTCGCACGCCCGCCGGCGTGGCCCGCCACCAGCGTATCGGCCTGTTGCCGGCGATGCACACCGACATGCTGCCGCCCCAGAGCTAGACTGGACAGCTTCGAGACGTCGGGAGGACCGAGTCGACCGCTTCGAAAGCCGAGCTCAGCGTTGTCGGCTTTCTCGACCCCGATCCTGAGCCAAACAACGGGGACAGCACCAGGATGTCCGGCTCCCGGCGATACTGCAGCGAGGTGAACTGGGCGTCGTGCCCCTCAGCCGATCACCCGGTACGTGATAAGCGTCGCGAACCGGGACGTGAGCGTCTCCTTCGGCTCGAGGTCGATATCCTCGTCGAAGGCCTCGAACAGCCGCTTGCCGCGGCCGAGGATGACCGGCGCCGTGGTGATGGTCAGCTCCTCGACGTAGCCTTCGCCCAGGGCCTGACGGATGATGTCTGCGCCACCCATGATGACGACATCCCGCTCGCCGGTGGCGGGCTTGGCCTGTTCGATCGCCGCCGCCAGGCCATCCACGAATACGAAGCCCTCGCTGGACGGCGCATCGTGGGGATGATGCGTCACGACGAAGAAGGGAGCAGGGAAGGGGTTGGAGCCGCCCCACCGGCCGGCCGCCTCGAACGTATTCCGACCGCCGATGACCGCGCCCATCCTTGCCCGTCCCCTATCGAGGAACTCTCGGTCGACGCCGTTCGCCTCTCCGCCGATCTCCTGGCCATAGGACCAGGGTCCGGCGAACACCCAGTAGTGGAGGCGTTCACCGCCGTCGCCCAGTCCGCGCCCCGGGACGTCATTGGCCCAGTGACGTAGCCGTCGACCGAGGTCGTGATGTCCGCGGTCACCTTTGGTCATGTTTGGACCTCTGTCATGCCTATATCACCGGATGAGTACCGGCCTCGATACTCTCCCTGAGCTTGGCCCAGGGACCCGCCGCCACGCCTCGGCAGAGCACCGCTCGGACGGGGCTGGTGCTGGGGACTACCCTATCGGACATGGCGCCGGCCACGAACGGTCCCCGGTCGTCCGAGCGCGAGGCGCGTCGCTTCCGGTGGCTGCGACCTCCGTTGCATCCGCTGCTGCTCGCCGCGTATGCCGTGCTCTTCCTGTTCGCCGAGAACATGACCGAGGTCTCCGTGGCCGAGGTGCTGCCGCCCCTCGGCTGGGCGCTCGCCACGGCCACGATGCTCGCGCTCATCAGCGGCCTGATCCTGCGCGACCCGCGGCGCGGGGCGTTGGTGGCGAGCGCGCTCATCCTCTTCTGGTTCGGGTACGGGCACCTGGACCTGCTGCTGCGTCCGGCGGGCACCCCGCGCGACATGGAGCTCGCGGTGTGGGGGGCCTTCCTCGTGACGGTCGCGTCGGCGGCGTACCTGCTGCGCGACCGCTGGATCGGCACCGTGACCCGGGTCATCGACGCGCTCGCGGTCACCCTGGTCGGTCTGACGCTGCTGCAGGTCATGCGGGCCGCCACCGTGCCCGGTGGCGGCCCGGCGCCGTCCGATGGCGCGCCGGCCACCCCCGGGGCTCCCCGGCGGGACATCTACTTCATCGTGTGGGACCGATATGGCTCGGAGGAGGCGGTCGGGGACCTCGGCGCCGGGCGCGACGAGCTCGCGGACCGCCTCGCCTCACGGGGGTTCGCGGTCGTGCGCCAGGCACACGCCAACTATGGGCGCACCGTGCTGTCGCTCGCCGCCACGCTCAACATGACCACGCTCGACGAGGTCAGCGCGCGCATGGGCCCGACCTCGGACGACCTCGCGCCCATCCAGGCGCTCCTGCAGACGCATGCGGTGGGTCGGTACCTGCGGTCACGCGGCTATCGCTACGTCCATATCGGCTCCTGGTTCGCGCCCACCCGGACGGTGGCCATCGCGGACGAGAACCTCACGATGCCCGAGGGTACGGACTTCGAGGCCGCCCTCGATGCGACGACCCTCAGGCCCACGCTCGACGCCCTGCTCGATGTCCCGCGCCCGCCTGCCCATGACGTCCTGCACCGGACCACCGCGCTGTGGCAGCTGCGCGCGTTCGATGAGGTGCGCCGGCAACCGGGACCGAAGTTCGTGATGCTGCACGTGCTCCTGCCGCACGAGCCCTACGTGTTCGACGAGGCCGGCGACTACCCCAGTGACGCCGAGCGGACCGCCCGTGGCGAGGCCGAGAACTATCGCCAGCAGATGGTCTTCGTGAACGACCAGATCGAGCGCATGGTCGATCAGCTCCTCGAGGGTCCCCCGGACCTCCGGCCCATCATCATCGTCGCGGGTGATGAGGGGCCGTTCCCGATCCGCTATGCGGCGGACCAGACCGGTTTCGACTGGACCGCCGCCACGGATACGGAGCTCGAGACGAAGTACGGCGTCCTGCTGGCCTTCCATCTGCCGGACGGGCCGGCTGCCTCCGGCCCGCTGCCGTACCCCACGATGTCCTCCTGGAACACCTTCCGGCTCATCCTCTCCCGGTACCTCGATGCCGGCCTCCCGCTGCTGCCCGATCGCAGCTTCACGTCGAGGCGGTGGGACCGGCCATACGACCTGACCGACGTCACGCATCGTCTCCCGGCGCCGTATGGCGCGTCGACGCAGGAGGCGAGCTGACACCCAGTCAGATCGGGCGAGGTGCCCACGGGGTCTGGGGCTGTCACTGGGAGTGGCGGCGGACACGCCCGCCGTCCTCAATGGCCGGGTCCTTGACACCGGGTCACTCAAGGGCCAGGTCGAGATCCGCCCTGCGGGCACCGGAGCCCGCACGATGAGCCGCCCATCGGTCGCCCTCGCAGATGGGCTGCCACTCCGGATCAGGTTGCCGGACTGGTCGGAGCGTCTTCCGGACGCGCGCCTTGGCACGATCCGACGTTGCGCGCATTGTCGGGCATACGAGGGCGTCCATCGGGCCCTGATCGAGCGACGCTTGAGCGGTGGCCTGACCCGCCACCTGGGTGCGGCGTAGGACCCGAAACATGGGTTCGTGTGGACGCCCCCCGTCGTTCGTTCCCGCGGGAGGACATGCTCAGCCGTAGGCGCGGGGATCCACGGTCCGGTCGCTCCGACGGACCTCCCAGTGGAGGTGCGGTCCCGTCGCGTTGCCCGTGGAGCCCATGTACCCGATGAGCTGGCCGCGCCGGACCGACTGGCCCGCCCGCACCCTGCGGCGGGGCTCCAGGTGGGCGTAGGTGGTCGAGAAGCCACCGCTGTGCCCGATGACGACCACGTACGCGGGGTCACTGTCGTAGGGGTTGTAGCCGACGAACGCGACCACCCCGTCGTCGGCCGCGTGGATGCGGGTGCCGGTGGGTCCCGCGATGTCGATCCCGTCGTGGAAGTGGGCACACGAGCCGCGCGGTGGCTCGAGATAGAAGCCCGTGCAGCCGTATTCCTGGGTGACGTAGCCGGCCGCGGGCCACAGGAAGCGGCCGGTACCACCCACGGGTCCAGTGGTGGTCCGCTGCTCGGCACGGCGTCGAGCGGCGACGCGGCGTTGCGCTGCGGCGCGCCGTTCCGCGGCCCGCACGAGACCCGCGATCCTCCGGTCGAGCCGCTGCTGGGCGAGCTGGTGTGCCCGGGCGATGGCGCGCGCCTGGCGCTGGTCGGCGGCGATCAGCCGGGCGCGCCGCAGCTGCTCCCGTTGCCGTGCACGCACCTTGCGCTCGAGTGCCTGGGCGCGCAGCTTCTGCGCCCGTAGCTGCGCCTTCTGGACCCGCAGGTCGGCGGCCGTGTCCTGGGCCGTGCGCCGTAGCTGGTCCGTGCGGTACCGGGTGGCGGCGTTGATGGCCCGGAGCGAGTCGAGCGAGGCCTGGTCATCGGTGATGGCCTGCGCCGCCCGCGCATCCTCCTCCGCGTAGGCGGCGTATGCCGACGCGGCGGTCAGTACGTCGGTGAACGACCCCTGGGACACGATCCGCTCGAGGAGGCTCGCCTGGCGCACCCGGTACGCGTCGGCAAGCCTCGCGCCAAGGGCACGGCGACGGCCGTCGAGCTGCCGTGCACCCATGGCGATCTGCTGCTCGAGCATGTCGAGGGTGCGATCGAGCTCCCCGATCTGCTGCTGCAGCGCGGCCTGCCTCGCCTGGACACGGTCCAGGGATGCGCTCGCGTCGGCGATGTCCCGTCGCAGTGCGGCGAGGTCCGCACCGACGGAGTCCAGCTGCCGGCCGCTGGCGGCGATGGCGGAGCGCGCCCGGATCGCGTCCTGCTGGAGTCCGCCGAGGATCTGGTCCTGGTGGGTGATCGAGCGAGCCAGTTCGGCCTGCGTCGCACGTGCCGCGCCGATCCGGTCGCTGAAGGGGTCGGCGGCGACCGGATTGGTCCCGAGCGCCGAGCCAAGGACCGTCAACAGGATCGCCACCACGACGAGGGTCGAACGCTGGGTAGGCCGGTGCCGGACCGTCGGCGGCACGCTGAGCGTCGGCGTCATCGACAGTGTGGTTCGTGCCATCAGGACGGCCGCTCCATCGAGCTGCGGACACCACTCCTGCCGGGCACGAGCAACGTGGCGAGGTCACCGACAGGATAGGCGTCCTTGGTGGTCGAGACAACCACTCGGAGCCCTGTACCCGGGGTACCGAGGCACGATCCCGTACACTGCTCCGTGGCGGTACGGATGGGGGCATGGGGCCCGTCCGGATACTCCGGGATGTCGAACGTCATCGTTCGTCGGTGGGCATGCGTCTGCGAGCGCCGGACCGACGGCAGGTCCGGGGTCCTGTGCGGGCGCAGGAGCCGGGCTCGACTGGGGGTGGGCGTGTGGCTCCAGCCCTCCCGGCGGACCGTGCATCTCTCCGCGCGCATGCCCGACACGACTGACCGTCGTGGAAGCCGACCGGCCGCGGCCGGGGCAGGCGCCCCCGGACCCCTGGGCGTCACTCCCGTCGTCAGAAGCCGTCCCGATAGACCTGCCAGACGACCGACGTGTCTGACTGCCCTGGTCGTGGGCGGACGATCGCATGGGGATAGCGCCGTCGCAGCAACCGCCCGAGCTCCGCGGGATCGTCGGCCTCCTCGAGCGCCGCCACCGCGAACGCACGGAACTCGCGGTCCGAAGCGGGGTTCACGTCGAGCAGGGGGCCAACACGCCTCCTTCGCTGGTGTCGACGACCCTGGGCGCGAGGGCACGGGATGGTGGGCGCCGCCCGACGGGTGGGACCGGTCCAGCGGACGTCCGCCGCGATGTGACCACCTACCCAAGAGCCTCGGCATCCGGGTGGCCACGGACCCTGGTAGGGAGCATCACCTCCGTACCGTGAAGGGTCAGCCCCGGTGTGACCCGCGTCCCCAGGTCATCGCCGCCCGTGCTCAGTGGCCCTTCGTCCTGTCCCCCTGGACCAGGAGCGTCCCGTCGTACCCTCGTAGCTCCAGCGTATCGGATGTGATGTCCCAGGTGACCGCCTGTTGGCCGAGCGGGCGTGGACTACCAGGCCGTCGTCGACGCGGACGGGCGGGACCCCGTGACCGCCGTCGCCGGGGGGTGGCACTCCTCCTGCAACGGTTCGGCGGAGACGGGTGCTTCCTGGGTGGGCTCTTCGAAGGAGAGGACCTCGTCAACGTGAGGGCGCCAAGGCGCGCACACACGGCGCGTTGGCCAGCAGTCCTGTCCGCGGTCGAAACCGTCACGAGGATGTCACATGAGGGGTGGGCTCGGGATAGCAGCGACGGACCGCGCGCGGATAGCGTCGTCGGACCGGCTGGGCACCCATGAACGGCCCCCACCCATCCAGGCCCGAATGACCCGGGCACCTCGAAAGGAGTCACCGGGATGTGTCTCACATGCGGCTGCATGGACGCCCATAAGGTCATGGGCGACAACATCACGTACCAAGACCTCAAGCGAATCGCCGACGGTAACGGCAAGACGGTCGACGAGACCCTCGAGACGGTGCGGCGGACGGCCGATATCGACCGCGAGCAGCACACATCCGAGTATCAAGGGGCAGCGAAGGCTTAGGGCCTCCACCACGGGACCCGCACCCATCAAGGAGCAGTGACGATGGCCACACTCAGCGAGCGGCAGCGGGACAGGCTGCCGGATAACGACTTCGCGTACATCGATGAGGCGGGTGAGCGGCACCTGCCGATCAACGACGAGGAGCACGTGCGCAACGCGATCGCCCGCTTCGACCAGACTCACTTCGACGACGCGGCCTCCAGGGAACGGGCACGCAAACGGATCGTCGCCGCAGCCAGGAAGTACGACATCGAGATCGAGGAGTCGGACCACGTCGCGAAGCCAAAGGGCTGACCGGGACCTGGGCGATACGCGGCGGATCCATGACGGGATGCATGGTCGCCGAGACGATGTGGCGCGTCCTTTACTGGAAGGGGAGACGACGATGAGCCCGGGTCCGGTATCCATCGTGGCCATCGGGACGGTCGCCGTCCCCTCCGCGGACGCGGACCGCTCGCTCGCGTTCTATGTGGGCCTGCTCGGGTTCCGCAAGGTGCGTGACCTGCCATTCGGGGACGGCCAGCGATGGGTCGAGGTGGCACCACCGGAAGGCACGACCACCATCGCCATCGCGCCCGCCGGCAGCTCTCGCGTGGGCATCGACACGGGCATCCGGCTCACGACCGCGGACGCCGCGTCCGATCATGCCGAGCTGTCCTCCCTCGGCGCCGATGTCGATCCGGAAATGCTGCACTACCCGGGCGTGCCAACGATGTTCTCGCTCCGCGACCCCGACGGGAACCGGCTCTACATCGTCCAGCGGATGTAAGGCCGCGACAGCCGCGTCCTATCCGCCCAGCACCACGTCCATCACTCTCGCGACCTCCCGCCGGCCCTGCTCGAGCACGTGGCCATAGGTATTCACACCATCAGCGAAGCCCGCCCGCTGCCGCCCACCTTGCACATCGATGGTGATGCACCCGTGGACGGCAACGATGACTGGTTCATCCTGGGTGCACTGCCCAACGGGGGTGACCTCTCGTTCCGGACCACCGGCGCGGTGAACCGCATCATCGTCTCGGACGGGGTGACCGACTACGAGGGCACGCTCGCGGACGACGGCAGCGACCGGATCACGGGACTGCCGGCAACCACGCCACTCTGGCTGCGCATCGTCGCGATCGGGCCCTATGCACTCGATGTGGAACCGGGCACGACCGGGATGCCGGCCGCGGTCGCGGCGATCGTGCCGCCTGACGTGACCCTGTCGCTGGCCACCGATCGACCGGCGGTCGCAGCCTACTGGGCTGCCGGACAGGCGGTCGGTGGCACCCTGACCGTCTCCAACACCGGGCGCACCGCGTCCCGCTACGCTTCTGACGGACCGGCCGAATTCGCTACCTGATCGAGGGCGCCACCACGTAGCGAGCTGCCTACTCGGGTTCTGGCCCCTCGACGTTGACGACCGGCTGGCTCGATCCGATCCGAACGAGGACCAACTCGGCCGGCTCGTCGGGCGTGGTGCCCTCCCGATGGATCAACCCCGGGGGCACGTGCGCGAAGTCACCGGCCCCGACCGCAAGCCGCTCATGGCCACCCGGCCCGAACTCCAGTTCGATGGCGCCGTGGAGCACGTAGAAGTAGGTGTCGGTCTCGCCGTGATGGTGCCAGCCGCTCCAGACACCCGGCTCCGTGTGCACGTGGCCGACCCATCGGTCGTCGCCGGCGAAGGCCAGCTCGCGGACCATCCCCGGCGTGCTCGGGCCCGGCGCGACGGGCCGCTCGTGTGAGCGGACCGCCTGTGGCCGTTCGGTGTTCACGCTTACCTCCGCTTCGCGGTTTGGAGCCCCACCGAGTATCAGGCGTCGGCGGCCATCAGGTCCATCGGTCCGTCGTGGCGGCGCTGGACGTGCGACAGCCGGGATGCCCGACACGCTCGACCTCCGGCGGAAACCGGGGATCCCCAAACGTACGAACGACCGTCTGCTCATCGCCTGCGGGCAGGAGTACCCGTCGATGGCCACCCACGGCGTCAGGACAGCCCACCGCGGGCGCGCACGCGAAAGGACCTCGGGACTCAGGTCGCGACGACCGCCCTCACGGCGAGACCTGGCGCGCGGCGACCCCCGCCGCTCGGCTTCGTGGCCGGCGGCCCTGTGAACCAGCTCGGCAGCTGGGCGATGAGGCTCGGGTCGCCGAACAGTTCGATCGCTCCGTCGTGGATCGCCCTCCGCCAGTCGCCCACCCCCCGAGCAAGTGGGATCAGCGACCGGACGGTGGTCTCGAGGAACACGTAGCGGTCCTCGGCGACCCCCGGATCCTCGATGCACACCGACGCTCCGGCGTCGCGCTCGAGCACGACCCAGAACCGCGGTCGGCGAGCACCCTCGAGCGACAGTTCCAACACGACGGGGCGTGACGGCAGCCGGTGAGGATCCACCCGATCACCCAGCCAGCGGACCACGATGTCCGGGTCCCGCTCCGCCATCGCCGGGTCCTCGGGCACGAAGCGCTCGGACCACCCATGCAACGCCTTCAGCACCGGCAGCAACTCCCGCCCGGCGTAGGTGATGTCGTAGCGACGCGGCCCACGCACCTTCGTCTGCGGACGGACGCGCTCGACGAGACCGAGGTCGCGCAGCTTGCGAAGCCTGGAGGCGAGGACCGAACGGCTGATGCCCGGCACCCCGGCGAGCAGGTCGCTGTAGCTGCGCGAGCCATGGAGCAGGAACTCCCGCACGATGACGAGACTCCATCGATCCCCGAGCTGCTCGACGGCCTTGGTGAAGGAGCAGTAGTCGCCCATGGGCGGATTCTCTCACCGTCGGCGGACCGGGCCGAGTTCGAGATCGAAACTTCCGCACTGACCGGTGACAGCGGTAGGGTGCCTTCCATGAACGACACACGCCGGATGCCGGCGATCGTCATCGGCGCCGGCCAGGCCGGCCTGGCGATGAGCCGGCTCCTCACCCTTGCCGGAAGAGACCATCTCGTCATCGAACGCCGCACCACCCTCGGCGGTAGCTGGCAGGACCGCTGGGACGCGTTCCGACTCGTCACCCCGAACTGGATGGCGTCCTTGCCCGACCAGCCGTATGACGGCACGGATCCGGACGGCTTCATGCCACGCGACGAGATCGTCAGGCTGGTGGCAGGCTATGCGGAGCGCCTCCGGGCGCCGGTTATGACCGGAACGACCGTCGAACGCCTGACGCCCGAGGACCATGGTTTCCGGCTCGACACCAGTACGGGCGTCATGGGCGCCGACTCGGTGATCGTCGCGACCGGCAGCTACCACGCACCCCGGGTCCCCGGGCTCGGGGCATCCCTCCCGACCGACATCCACCAGCTTCATTCACAGGCGTACCGCAACGAGGGCTCGCTGCCGCCCGGGGCCGTCCTCGTCGTCGGATCCGGCCAGACCGGCATCCAGCTGGCCGACGAACTGCTGGCCGCCGGCCGACGCGTCTACCTCGCCGTCGGGAGCAACGGCTGGGCGCCGCGTCGCTATCGGGGCCGGGACATCTTCGGCTGGCTCGCCGCACTGGAGACGGACGGCGAGAACCACGGCGTGCGGATGCCCCGGGCGGACACCCTGCCCGATCCACGCCGGCGGCTCATGGGGACGCCGCAGCTCAGCGGCCACCACGGCGGCCGGGACATCGACCTGCGGCGGATGGCGGCCCACGAGGGCCTCACGCTGACCGGCCACCTGGAGTCGGTCGCGGACGACCAGCTGACGTTCGGGCCCGATCTCGGCGCCCGGCTCCGCCGCTCGGAGGCGTTCTTCGACGAGGTCCTCCGTTCACCGATCGACACGTACATCGATCGGGCGGGCATCGATGCCCCACCGGGCGAGGTGACCCACGATGCCTATGAGCCACCCGAGCGTTCTCGGTTGGACCTGCGGTCGGAGGGCATCACATCGGTCCTGTGGGCGACCGGATACCGGATGGATCACTCGTGGATCGACGCACCGATCACCGATGCCCAGGGCATCCCTCGCCAGCAGCGCGGCGTGAGTGACATCCCCGGGCTGTACTTCATCGGGCTGCTGTGGCAGCACAGCCAGGCTTCGGCCACCCTGTTCGGACCGACCGTCGACGGACCCTACCTTGCGGACCGGATGGGCCTGGACTTCCTGCACGGTGCGGGGCGGGATGGCCATCCTGTCCTGGGCTAGCAGCCTTGGTCTCCCTGTATGCGAGGCGGACCGGTGGACCTCCAGCGTCTCGGAGAGTCCGGCTCGATGGTGGTCGGAGGCGTGAGCGGCAGTATGGCTCCGGGTCGGGCGACAGGCTTTTCTGGGTCCGGGCCCCGAGGGTCCGCCCAGATGTCGCTCGGTCATCAAGGGGGCGGGCGACGTCGCTCGAGGGGCATCACGGGGCCCGACGATGCGGATATGTCCTTCAGCGGCACGACGCCGGCACGGAGCCCGATTGCCAGAGCCTCCCAGTTGACTGGACCGTTCCCCGGATGATCCTCTCGTCACACGCTCGGACCGGAAAGGGTCGGGCAGGTGATTCGTCGCTGGCCTGTGTGGCAGATCATGGGGAGCCCACCCGATAGGCCCCGGCGTGACCTCTCTGGACCCCAAGTGCCACGGAACCGAATGGCGTCCGCCTTTTAGCCGGCGCCTTGTCAGGCCACTTGCGACTCGGCGGCGGGCGACCCATGTCGGTCGAAGCTCTCGGGCACGCCCAGGAACTCTCGGATCAGCTCGACTGTGAGGTCAGGCCGCTCCCACTGGGGCAGGTCACCCGATCCGGTCAGCTGGCGGAACTCCAGGCTTGGGTTGTCGTCAGCGACCTCCTCCATGGCCTCGGGATCACTGAAGCGCGGGTGGTCGCCATAGATGAACAGCGTCGGAACGTCCAGGCGGCCATATGCGGCCGCCGCTTCGGGTGCGTCGAGCAGACCGCAGATGAAGGCCACCGGTGCAAGGTGGGCACCCGGTCGATGCGCGCTCGCGACGGCGTATGCCCGATAATGCTCCGGCAGGGAAGCCGGGTCCAGCACGGTGCCATCGAGGAAACCGTCGATCGTCCGTCGCCGGGTGAGGATCCGGTAGAGGGTGGTGCCGAGGAGGGGCAACCGCAGGACCGCCTCCGCTGCCCGGCGCAGACCCATGTGCCGATGCGCGCCGGGGTATCCTCCGACGCCCGTGGCGCTGATGAACGTGAGTCGGCCGAACCTCTCGGGCGACCGGCTCGCGAGGATGGCCACGTATTGGCACGGGAGGGAGAGAGCGATGACCGCCGGAGGGGTCCCCTCGAGGCTCGCGAGCACAGCGTCGAGGACCCGCAGGGAGGTCTCGGGACGGTAGCGCAGGTCCGGGTGGTCCGAGGCGCCGAAGCCGAGCCAGTCGATCGCGACCACATGGTGGTCGACCGAGAGCCTCCTGAACAGCGGCGCCATCTCCATGCTCGATGCTGCCGCGTTCAGGCTGTGCAGCAGGAGCACCGTCGGGCCGCTGCCGTCGGTATAGCAGGCGACCCGGCCGTCAGGCGTGTCGAGCATGGTCGAGGGCACGCCGAATGGCGATGGAAGGACGGACATGGGATCCATCGGGGAAGTATGGCCGGACCAGCCTGTCGCCAACGCTGCTGGAGATTGCTCGAGGGGTTGCAACCGCATGAAGGGCACCGTGCCCGTAGAGCTGGAGCGGGTCTTCAGGCCCATCGCGCTTTCTGTGCTCGCTGTCACCTCGCGTAACTGTGCGGGTCCGAGCTACTCCGATGGCGATGGAGCGGGATCGGCCTGGACGAGCCACTCGAGCCCGTGCGCAGCAACCTGGCTTGTCCCGTGCCCGAGTGGACGCGACACCTGGGGTTGACCGCGCCCGGTGGATCTGTGGCGGCGCATCCCGCTGCCTGACCTAGCACGTCGGCAGAGGGAGACACGCCATGACGGAGGATGACGCCCGCCTCCAGTTCCGGCTACCGGTGTTCGGTGGGAGGCCTGGTCTCGTCGTACCGCCAGCCAAGCGATGGCCGGCCATGATGGCGCCGAGGCAGCGGGCCGGACCCGGAAAACAGGCCGATCCGGCGCACCCTCCGCGAGTGTCCAGCCCGTCAACCCCGGGCACCTCCATCGAACTGGCGCCCTCCCGAGCACTGCGAGGGTCTGGACAGCGACTGCGGCCACACCTGCAGCCTCGAGGATGGCACTTGCGTGTGCGAGACCAGCTTCTCCCTCGTCGACTCGAGAACGAGGTACGGCTGTACTGCCAGTGCGGCACCACGAGAGCATGAGCACGAGGGTGGATCATCCCTGACCGGCACCATCGCCACACATCTGGATGAAGCGCGACTACGGCGATGCTATCGATTCACCTGAGATGCCGATCTGACATGTGGAGGCCCGCTGTGGGTCCCATGGCACGGTCCCTGGGGGAGTATGCCAGCGTCGTCCCGGTCGAGTGACCGGAAGGCACCTTCGCTGGAGGTCCGTGAATATGCGTCGAGCATCCGCTGCAGCCGTCCTGGCACTGGGACTCTGCCTCACGCCGGGCATTGCAATAGCCCAGTCGCCCGCGGCGAGTCCCATGGCCCCTGGCGGCTCACCCGGCCCTTCCCTCTTCCCGTCCATCCCTGGCGGCCACCCGGCCCATATCCACGATGGTCTGTGTCCCGACCCCGGGCCGATCGTCGCGGGCCTTTCGGACGTCTCGGACCAGTTCGCCGTCGACGGTCAGCCCGCGGGAGGTGACACGATGGGCGCCGTCACGTCCGTCCCCGTCATGGTGAGCGTGACGACCGTGCCCATGGGGGTCAAGGAGATCGCCGACGGCCGTCATTCGATCAACGTCCACGAGAGCGCCGCCCAGATGGGCACGTATATCGCGTGCGGCGATGCCGGCGGCACGCTCATCGGGGGCGCCGACCTCGCGTTCGGCCTGACCGAGCAGAACGGCTCCGGCGTCAACGGCACCGCGTGGGTCCACGACCGAGGTGACGGTTCCTCGACGGTGTACCTGTTCCTGACCTCGTCAGCTCAGGGCGGGACGCCCGGCGCAAGCGCAGCTCCCCCGTCGATGGCACCGGTCGGTCCATCCGTGGCACCGGCCGGTCCATCCGTGGCGCCCATGGTCTCCCCGCTCCCAAGCCCGCCGGCCTGAGCGCCTGCGGCTGAACGGTCCGCCGTGGTCCGGAACCGAGCAGGGTGGATGTGACGGATGTCCTTCGCGCCCGCCACCTCGAGCTTGGTCCGGCCACGTCGGCACGGCACGGCGACACACCTGGCCCTCGACGTCTCCCCCGTTGGCGCCTTGGCCGCGGGCGTACTGTGGCGGCTGGGCATTCCCGGCCACAGACGCGGCACAATCCCCGCTGTTGCCAAGGCTCGAGGAGGTGCACGAGCGTCTCATGGACCACGTGCGCGCCCTGAGCGACGACGACCTGCGCCTGGCGCGCCGCGCCAGCTGGGGCTAACACAAGGAGTCCGATTGGCTGCGGTCGAGCTCATGGAGCACGACACATGCCACACGAGGGAGGACAACCGCATGGGAGGTCCAGGAGGCATCCGCCGGTGTCCATTGGTCCCTCATCGCGGAGGCCGATGCCCTCGACGCCGCGAGCAGTCTGGAGGGCCTGCTCGGAAAGCTGGAGGCCCTGCTCGGAAAGGACATCCTGCTGCCGTCACCGGGCGTTGACCTCGAAGCACAGGCGTGCGCCATCGGCTAGGGAGCGATCAAGCAGGAGGCACGGACCATGCCCGAGGGGTCGAGCTAGAAGCGCGAGCGGAAGTACGAGCACATCAGGGGCTCGTACGAGGACCGCGGGGTGTCCAAGGATGAGGCGGAGGAGCGGGCGGCGCTCAAAGTCAACAAGCAGCGGGTCGAGCACGGCGAGACCAAGAAGAAGTAGGCAGAGGCGCGAGCGGGCACCGGTTGGACTCCGCAGCGCCACGAACGGACTGACAGAGGAGGCGCCCCATGACCGATAGCGAAGTGCGGGCACACCCCGTCCCGTCGACCAGCTCCGACGGCCTCAGGCCTCCCCCCGACGCCGATGAGCCGGACGGCACGGACACGTATGCGGGCATGGACAACGGTGAGACGGGGGAGGACACCGGCTACCCGGCCGCCGTGAGCCGTGGGGCCGACGGTGCCCCCTCTCACGACATGTCCGACGTCGACCGTCCAGACTCCCTTGAGGCCATCGGGCACCCGCTGGTCGATGACCCGGAAGTCTCGGCCGAAGACACGCCCGAGCGCGACCCCGACGCGGCGACAGGCGGGTCGTCGCGAAGTAAGGAGGTGCCACCGTGACCGCGGTCGCGGGCAGCCTGAAGCCCCCAGCCGATCGCTGAGCGGGCTGATCGTCGGCGCCACTCGAGGCCGTTGTTCCGGGGCGGCCTCGCACTCGGAAGTGGACCCAGTTCGGGTCGTTTCCGGAGGGTGTCGACCCGCCGGAACTGGTAGGACCACTTCGAGGTCCAGCTGCTCGACGCCGATGCGGGGGTCAGCAGCGGGGACGTGGAGATGTTGTTGCGGGAGGAATGCCAGGCTGGGGTTGCGCCTCGCTCGCCGGCGTCGAGCACCGTCCGTGGTGCAGTATCGCGACGCGCGCCGCGAGGCTCTCCGGGCCGGTGCCCAGCTCCCCGCCCGTCAGCGAGTGCGAGCGGAGCAGTCCCCGCGGTCCCTGACCTCGATCCGGGCGGCCCTGGAGCGACACGAGCGCCCGGACACGCCGTCGACCTTGGGCTCGATGGCATGCCGATCCGGATCAAGGGTGGCCACCTCCCTGGGCGCCGATGCCGTCGGCCGAGACGAGCAGAGGCGATCGACGGGAGCACGTCAGGGATGGCATCGGGCGGCCCCAAGCCGACCCCGCTCCGTACCGGTTCGGCACGCTCGATCGGCACAGCCCGCGTCTCAGTCCCTGGTGAGGATGAGCACTAGCACGGTGAACGCCGCGGCCCCGCCGCCCGCACTGCCCGGACGAAGCCCAGGACCGCGATGTCGTTGATCATCTGGGACATGTGGCTCTGCGACTGCTCACATGGGCCTCACACCGCTCGCGCGGAGCCTTGCGATCGCACACAGATGATGTGGCGGCAGATGCTCGAGCGACGACCGGCCCCTCCGTGCCCGCATCGCGTTCCCCTTGCAGGACCTCGATGAGCACAGAGGGCAGCTTCCGCCGCCCGTACCGGCGCCTGACCTCCGGGCGCGATGTCGTGCTGCCGCAAGACGGTGACCCGACCGGCACGCACGGCGGCAAGGCGGCCGCAGCCAACATCGTTTACGCCCTTCTGGGGCGCCCGTGAATGCGTCCCACGGGCCGGGGCCGTCCGATCTCACCCATATCGGACGGCCCCCAGTCGCTATCACCGGTCTCGCGCTCCTCCCGCGAGGCATCGAACGGACCCGCCGGAATCGCTCCCCGGCGGGTCCCGTCCTGGGCATATGGGCCTGTGCCACCACGGGACCGCTCAGGGCACCACAACGGGGGGACGCATGTCATCACCATTGCTCGTCGTCAACCCCGTCGGCGACCTCGGCTTCGCGGCCGCCGCACAAGCCGGGCTGTCCGCCGCGGCCGGGGTGCCGGGCGACCTCCAGGCCGAGTTACGGCTGCGCTACCCGCGGACCGTCGTCCGGCCGCGCAATCTGTCGGGGAGTCGCAGGTCATCTGGCACATGTATCGGGACGGCTCATGGGTCTCGGGCTGATGTGCCGACGAGACCGACGGAGGCTGCATCGGCTGCCAACGGCGACCGACTCGGCCCGCGTTGTCGCACGGGCGCAAGCCGGAGATCCCACCCTGGCATGGCCACGACGGGCGCTGGCGGGCATGCTCGTCGAGCGATGGGGTCGTTCGGCAGATGGTCCCGTCGCGCCAGTCCCCTTCGAGGCACCGATGGACCGACGATCCGCCGCATTGCCGTTCCGGCTCGCCGACGACGAGCGACTGGAGATCGCGGCCCGCACGGAGCCCGAGCTGATCGCGATCACCGACCGGCGTCTCGTGGTGGCCTCCGAGCAGCACACGGCCCTCGACCTGCCGCTGGAGTCCATCCGGCGCGTCGAGCTCGACGTCGAGTCCGGCCGCCCGGCCACCCTCGTCCTCGTGCCCCACGAACCGCAGCACGCACCCGCGGTCCTCGTCGTGCCCCACGAGGAGCTGGAGGCCGCCACCCGCGCGGTGTACCTCGTGGCGAACCGGCTGCGCGCGGTGAGCGCCTAGCCTGAACGGCCCCCGAGATGTAGCGACGTGTGTCGGTCATCGACCTCATCATGCGTGTTCCGACCATTGCCTGATATCGGGTCCGTCCGGCACTGACCCGACCCGTGTGGGCACGTTCCGTGTTCTAGGAGTCCAGGTAGTCAGGGAGGTCTCGCACCGACCCTCCGAGCTTGGGCACGGGCGAAGGACGGCCGCCGGCGATCACGCGGCACGGATGAACATCGGACCCAAGGACCCACCCCCGTCGGTCCCGGGTCTGGCCCAGTAGCCCACACCACCGTCGCCGAGATCGATATGGGAGTGCGATGGTAGGCGGGGCCAATGGTGTCTTGCCGGCATTCTGGCGCGGCCACTCCGCCCGTACGCTGCGTTCCCTGAGAGCCGCAGGCCGACGGTGCGTCTCCTCGACCCCGTCGTCGTCCGCCACCCGAGGATCACCGCCGTGACCTCCATCACTCCCAGTGCCCGGGACGGGGCCGCCCTGGAACGTGCGACTGCCGTCGACGACGAGTCGATGGGGACGCTCCGCAGCGTAGCGGTGATCCTGCCGCGCACGAGGAGCCGAACCACGGTCGTTCCCGTTGTCCGGTCACTCTGGGAGGCTCTGCTGCCGTTCCTCGCGACCCGGCTGCCGCTGGTCGTCGCGGGCACGCTATCGGTGGCCCTGCTGCCCTTGTCCCGGTATGTGCCCAGCTACTGGATCATCACGGGCGTCGATCGCGTGTTCGATGCGTTCTCCCGGTGGGACGCCTGGCACTACACCCGCCTCGCCGGGTCCGGGTATCCCTCGTCGGACCCGTCGCGTGCCGCGTTCTTCCCGCTGTTCCCGACGCTCCTCCGGCTGGTGGCGGAGCTCCAGGGCCGCACCGACCGTCCCGGCCTGTTCGTGGCGGCGGTCGTGGTGGCGAACATTTGCCTCGTCGCGGCGACCATAGCCCTCGCGGCGCTGGTGCGCCTGGAGCTCGGGCCGGACGACGCGCGCCGCAGCGCCTGGTACCTGCTCGCATTCCCGACCACCCTGTTCCTGACCGCGGGCTACTCCGAGTCGCTGTTCCTGCTCCTGACCGTCGGCGCGGTCCTGGCCTGCCGGACCGATCGGTGGCTGTTGGCCGCCGGCCTTGGGCTGCTCGCGGCTGTGACTCGACCCGTGGGGCTGGTCCTCGCCCTGCCGCTGGCCGTGGAGGCACTCGTGGTCTGGCGTGCGTCGGGTCGCCCCAGCTGGCGTCCGGCCGTCGCGGTCCTGGCGCCATGCATCGGCCTCGGTGGCTGGATGCTGTTCCTGGCTGCGGACTATCACGACCCGCTCGCCTTCCTCCACGCCCAGCAAGGCTGGGATCGCTCCCTGGAACTGCCCTGGGACACGTTCGTTCACTTCTTCGAGGGCCACCTCACGCTCCAGGCCGGTCTCCACTCGCTCACCGACCTCGCCTTCACCCTCGCCGGCATCGCCCTCGCGATCCTGGCCTGGCGATGGCTGCGCCCGTCCTACGCGCTGTACCTCACCGCCTTGCTGCTGGTGCCGCTGTCGACGGGCACGCTGCTGTCCATGCCCCGCTTCCTCCTGGTCATGTTTCCGGTGTACCTGGTGCTGGCCATCCTGGGGCGGCGTTTCGCGTTCCACGAGACGGTCCTAGTGGTGGGCATGGGTCTGGCTTCCCTGTTCATGGTCATGTACGCCCAGTGGTACTGGGTGGCCTGAGCGCTGCGGCCCTTCGACGCTTCTGGTCGGATCGACGCCCGAGAAGCACGCGGGGTCGAACTGATACCGGACCGCCATGCCGGCGACGGCCATCAACGTGCATACGACAGCAGCCACCGTGCATCCTCCGCTGGCCGAGCGTCGCCGGTGCCCACCGTCCGCCCGGGCGGGAGGTCTGCGCGGTGGTGGACGGACAGCAAGCGATGGACGATCACGTCTCGCCGCCGAGCCGGCCCGTGACCGCCGTGCCGGTGAAGGCCAGCGGTGGTTGATCTCGTGCGCGGGCATTGACGGGCCGTGGGCCCTATTCACGTTTCTGGATGCGGTCCGGGTCGCCCAGGCGCTGGCGGCCGAACGTGGCACCGGGGTGGTCATCGATCCGGCCGTCATGGATCAGGGCCCCGCGTGGACCGGTACTCCAGACCTGAGGCTGGGACATCCCGAGCGGGGCACGCCGGCAAGGCTCCCGGTCCGCCCATCGCCCATTCCCCCAGGGGTGCACCAGGATCCTCCCCGCAGGCGGGGTCTCATGCCCCTCGTGAAGCGACCCCACGATCTCTGGCGGCCGGAGGCGCGACGCGACGGCCGGACCAGTCGCCCTCGGGTTGACGCGGCGGGTCCGGTCGGCTGGCATCCGGAACGCGAAGCGCGGCAACAGGGAGCTCGCTCGGCGTCCCGGCGGCCTCGTCCACAAACTGTGCCAGACCGTGGGCTTGGGATGCGGACGGGATCTTGGCGCGCTGAGTGGGGCGGGCATGCGGTGGAGCGACAGCCGGGTGGTCAGGGCTTGCGCGCGCCTGTAGGATCGGGATCCGGACAGCCGACCGTCGGTGCGTCCGGGGTGCCTCGGGGCCGTGGCCCTTCCCGGTACCTCGCTGCCCCTCGGTCCCCCCATCATCCGCGGAGAAGGTCGGATGCTGCGCTCGTCTGGATCGGGACGCGTCGGTCGGTATGGCCTGGCGGTGGTGCTGCCGCTGGTGCTCGCGGGCGTGCGTCTCGTGGGCGAGCCGCTCCTCGGGCAGGGGGACCCGCTCACGCTGTTCTACGCCGGGATCGTCGTCGTCGCGATCGCGGGACTCGGCCCGGCCCTGCTCGCCACGGCGGTGTCGGCGCTTTCGGCCATGGTCATCCTCCGGCCACCGCAGGGCGCGCCCGACGTCAGCGAGCCCGACGTGCTGGGCATCGTGCTCTTCGTCGGGGTGTGCGCCCTCATCGCGTTCGCGACCGTCCGCTTCCGCGATGCCCACGCCGATGCCGAGCGCTCCCGGCGCGTGGCGGAGCGGGCCGCCGAGCGGACATCGGCCGCCTTGGCCTCCGCCGAGGCGGCGAGGCTCGAGACCGAGGCGGCGCTCGCGGAGGCCCGCGCGAGCGCGGCCCGGGCGGAAGGGCTGCTGCGCATCCGGGAGGGCTTCGGGAGCATGCTCGCCCATGAGGTCCGGACGCCCGTCACGGTGATCCTCGGCGATGCCCATCTGCTCGGCCGGCCGGGGCTGCCCGAGGGGACCGCCCACGAGCTCGTCGAGGACATGCGGCTGGAGGCGGAGCGACTCCATCGGCTCATCGAGGACCTCCTGGTGCTCAACCGGGGCGATGAGCTGCTCGAGATCACCCCCGAACCGCTGGCGTTGCCCGCCCTCGTGCAGCATTTCGCCCAGTCCGAGCTTGGCGACGCCCGCACGGACGTGGAGTTGCGCATCGAGCACCCGGTGCCCCTCGTGGCCGGGGACGCGACGTACGTCCAGCAGATCCTCCGAAACCTCGTCTCCAATGCCCGCAAGTACGCGGGCGACAGCGGCGTGACGCTCGTCGTCGGCGGCGACGGGGCGTGCGGTCGACTGTCGGTCCTCGACCACGGGCCGGGCATCGAGCCCGGCGAAGAGGGCCGCCTGTTCGATCCCTTCGTCCGTGGCGCGCGCGCGGCCGGCAAGCCCGGGGCCGGGGTCGGTCTCTACGTCTGCCGCCGGCTCGCCGAGGCGATGGGCGGGCGCATCTGGGTCGAGCGGCGGGAGCCGCGCGGAGTCGCGTTCCACCTGGAGCTGCCGGCATTCGTCGAGGGTTGAACCGCGGTCACGTGAGCGGGCGCTCATGTTTCGGGGTGTGGCGCTTCCTGACCCCCTGTGATCGCCGCCCGTCCTGACCGTCGGGGCCGACTCGCCGGGAGGGGTGTGGAGCACCGGCACCGCGCCCGTCGTCTCACTTCTACGGACCTGCAACGCCATGGCACCAGGTCATGCCACGGACGGAAGTGGGTCACGACCATGCTCGACCTCCACGTTGAGGGTCCCACCATGTTGTCCGCCGCCATCCGCTCCTTCCTCCTCGCCAAGGCGATCGCATTGGTCGTGCGACGTCTCCGCGCGCATCAGGCGGACCCACGCACGGGGAATCGACCCCGTGACCTTCCGGCCCGGCGCACGACTGGATGCCTCAGAGGTCCAGGACGTCGGGGGTCGTGGCATCGGCGGCATCGGCACCCGTGGCCTGGCGGTCGGTGGCGGTGGCATCGGTTCCATCGTGCTGCTCGTGATCGTGGTCCTCGCTGGTGGCTTCCTCAAGGGCGGCAGCGGCGGCAACGATGGTCTCGGCTCCCTCGTGGGCCAGTCGCTGGGTGACCAGCCAGGAGGGGGCGCCGACCTCGCGGCGGTGTGCAAGACCGGGGCAGACGCCAACGCGCGCGAGGACTGCCGGGTCGTGGGCTTCGTCGACAGCGTCCAGGCCTACTGGCAGGCACGGTTCTCGCACCAGGGCAGCCGTTACACCCCGGCCATCACCATCCTTTTCCAGGGCGCGACCCGGACGGGTTGCGGGACGGCCGACACATCGGTCGGTCCCTTCTACTGCCCGGCGGACGGGCACGTATACCTCGATGTCGGGTTCTTCGACGAGCTGCGCACCCGGTTCGGCGCGAAGGGTGGACCCCTCGCCGAGGGCTACGTCATCGCCCACGAGTACGGCCACCACGTGCAGGACCTCCTCGGTGCCCTGCGATCGGGCTCCGGGGGCTCGGGGCCCGGCAGCACCTCGGTCCGGACCGAGCTCCAGGCCGACTGCTACGCGGGCGTGTGGGCCGCCAATGCCGTCGATACCGGTTACCTAGAGCCACTCACCCAGAGCGACGTGGCCCAGGCGCTCGACGCGGCGGCGTCCGTCGGTGACGACCGCATCCAGCAGGAGACGACCGGGAGCATCGATCCCGAGGTGTGGACCCATGGCTCGGCCGAGCAACGACAGGACTCGTTCAGCGCGGGCTACCAGGGTGCCGCTCCGGGAGCGTGCTCGGCGAGCTAGCGCGTCCCCGCCCAGGTCCTCGTGGCGTCGAGCCGTCCATCCGTCACGGCGATGCAAGACCGGCGATCCATCGCCGGGCGTGGGCGTATCGGGGACCTGCCTATCGTCCCGAGCGTGACCTGGCCGCCGGCCGGGTCACGCCACCGGCGGCCCGAGGGACGTGGTCTCGCCGCCCGGATGCCATAGGAGGAGCCCACATGGGGATCATCACCTGGATCGTCCTTGGCGCGATCGCCGGGTTCATCGCCACGTTCCTCACGGGGACCCGCGAGGGGCTCGTGATGACGGTGGTCCTGGGCATCGTGGGTGCCGTGGTGGGTGGCTTCCTCGCGGGCGCCTTCCTGAACCTCAAGGACCCCACGGGCATCAACATCGAGACCATCGTGGTATCCGTGATCGGGGCGATCATCGTCGTCATCGCCGCGAACCTGCTCATGGGTTCGGGACGGGGCCGGGCCAGCGTCTAGCCGGCCCAACCCAGCAAAGAAGATTCCGACGACGAGTCGGCAGACAAGCGAAGCGGAAAGGAGTCGAGCTATGACCGACGAGCACACCAAGGGGACCGTGAGCCAGGTCCAGGGCAAGGTCGATGAGACCGCCGGCAAGCTCACCGGCAACAAGGAGCAAGAGGCGAATGGCCAGGCCAAGCAGGTCCAGGGCGACCTGCAGAAGGGCCTCGGCGATGCGCAGGACGTGGTCCGGGGCAAGGACAAGTCCTGATATCCGTCACCTGTTGGGACGCCCGGCTAGCCGAGGTGAGCGATGACCGATGAGCAGGCAGCGAACGAGCGGCCACCCGGCCCGATCGAGACCGCCGAGAACACACAGGAGGCGCTCGGTGACGCCTTCAGTGCGGCATTCGACGGTGGGCCGACGCACGGCATGGACCCCTACGTGCGGCTGGTCCCCCCCGCGGATGAGGACCCCACCCGCGAGGTGCCGGCCCAGGACCCGGAGACATCAGGCGCAGCGCGCCACACGATGTTCGATCCGCACGACATCGAGCGTCGGGAGTACCGACTCCTCGCGCGTGCCCTGACCAACGATGACGACGCGACCGATCATCTGGCGGCGATGACCCTCGTGCAGTTGGTGAAGTTCCTGCGCGCGGCAGGCATCAGCATGCCTCGTTTCCCGGCCACCCCGGAGACGCCGGACCCCGGGCCGGACGTCGAGGGCGCCGACCTTGTGCAGGGGACCGACTCGGGTCAGGCGTAGCGGGCCGGTTCGCCGAGGGTCCGGGGCCGGGAGCGATGCCATCCATGTGCCGATGCTGATACCCTACGCAGCCGCGGGACAGCCGCCGCACGTCCTGTGGGGCCAGCAGGACGGACGGATCACGTCGAGGTGACCGCCTCGCTCGCCCAGGTAGAGCCTGCGTGCTCGGGTAGGCAACTGATTCTCGAAGCGGTCGTTGGTCACGCACCGGACGTCGCTCCCATCAGATCGGACCGGGTAGATCTCCAGCTCGGGTCCCATAGGCCAGGTGAGTGTCGGGCAGTCCGTCCTCAGGTCGCGAGGGGCGAGGGATGGCCCTCACTCAGCCATGGGGCTCGCGCGCGGCCCGCCTGGGGCGCTGCGATCCCGGTCGTTCCTGTGATCGCGTGAGCTTCCAGGTCCCCATGACGACCTCCTGGGCCCGCTGCTCAGCCAGAGTAGCCTCTCGGCCGTGACGTGCCGATTGCGGCCTGCCTCGACCGATACCGGCGGACGGGGGTGCCGTGATGCTCGACCCCCCGCTTTCCTCGACTGTACGCGCGATGCGTCCGACGCCGTGTCGTGACGTGCTCGGCCGCTCAGCTTGAGACCCAGAACCCATCCCGGTAGACGTACCAGACGACGACGGTCTCGCCGGAGAGGTCGCGGGACCGGACGACCGCCCGCGGATACCGCTCCCGCAGGCGCTGCTGGAGCCTCGACGGGTCATCATGGACACCAAGGGCGCGTTCGACGAACACCCGGAACGTTGCATCACTGGCAGGGTTCAGGAAGAGCATCGGACGCACCCGACGATGGTGGGCGCCGGCATGTTGCCCTGTCCGGGCCACGTGAGCCAGCGACCTTGCAGGCATGCGACATTGGACATTGCGGAGAACCGCGCTCGCCGGGCTCGGGGCCCCTCTCGCAGGGAGTGCGGCCCCTGCGGCGCTGCGACCACAATGCCGGTCCCCGCCGGGCGAAGGACCGCGAGAGACGGTCGTGGTCGTACCCTCACGGGTGGAACAGGGATACGGGTCCGCCACAACGTTCTTGTGACGGACCCGTATGCCGGGGGCATCACGGGGACCGAACGCTCGTCGCGTTGGCAGGTTCCGCTGACCGCCGGGCCTGCCGCTCGGGCTGCCCCGAGGTGCTGGCCTGGCCGTTGCCCGTTTCGCGCTGACCGCTCGGCTGGGAGCCTCCATTCGATGATGTCGAGCCGACCTGTCGAGCTCCGGTGGCGCCGGTCCCGATCGGGATGCGCCGCGATCCGGCGCGCTTGGAGATGGGCAGCGTCACACACAGCTCCCCATCCTCGAACGTGGTCGTCACGCCGTCGGCATCGACCTCGGCCGGAAGGCTGACCGAACGCGAGAACGATGTCGTTCGTCGCTCGCGGAGCAGGTAGCGGCCATCGTCCTGGTCATGCTTGTCGCTCGACCGACCCCGGATGGTCAACAGGCGCCCGTCGAGCGTGACCTCGACATCGTCGGGCTTGATGCCCGGCAGACCGGCCTCGACCACATAGCCCGAGTCGGTCTCGCGGACATCCATGGGCAGCACCTGGCCCTGGCTGCCGTCGCTGTCGCCCCAGACCTCCTCGAGCCAGTCGAGGGCCGATGAGAGGGGGAAGCGTCGGGGTGCGGGATAGCGGATCATGATCACACCTCCGTGGTGGGATAGCCGTCCGACCATCGGACGGACTCCCTCGACCCTAGCGGCGCGACCGATTTGGGTGACTCAACGCGCCCCCGACCCGGCATGCATCGCCATCGCAGTTCGGCACCGGTGGCAGCCCCGCCTCGAGCAGTAGGAAGCCACCCGGGATGGCGCAAGATGGCTAGTGGCTCGTCTCTCTGATGTCTACCCGGTAATGGCCGGATCGGCCATCGTGTGGGACATGGCCCATCCTCCTGCTCCGCCCTTGATGGTCCCCGACCCGGATAGACGGGCGCTCACGGCGGTCGTGCGCGCGCCGAGCGCCGAGCAGCGTGCGGTGCTGCGCGCCCGGATCGTGCTGCAGTGCGCGGACGGGATGGCCGTCGAGCACATCGCGCGTGCGCTCGGTTCTGACCGACACGACCGTCCGGCTGTGGCGCGGACGGTCTGCGCGGGCCGGTGTCGGAGCGCTCGCCGACGCGCCCCGTCCGGGCCATCCACCCACCTACGTGCGCGGGGATCGCGACCGGGTCATGGTCGATCGACCGCTCCGCGGCCTCTGCCCGGCCGTCAGCTATGCCGCTGTAACGTCACCGGCCCTGAGACCACTTCCGATCTCCGCACGGTGTTCGCGACACTCGGCCCGGGAGCTCGGGCGTCGGGTGCGCCGAGCCACAGTGGAGGATCGCGGACATGCCCCGGGGTTCGAGCAAGAAGCGTGAGCGCCAGTACGAGCACATCAAGGACTCCTATGAGGATCGGGGTGTCTCGAAGGACGAGGCCGAGGAACGCGCGGCCCGGACGGTCAACAAGCAGCGCGCCGAGCACGGCGAGACCAAGAAGTCCTGATCCGACCCCGCGCGACCGGCGCCCCGCTGGTGAGGGACGGCGGCCCGCGGACACACTCGGAGGTCGACCATGCCGATCCTCATGCCGGCCCTCATCGCGACCTGGAACGACCTCGACCATCACGTCCGGGGCGTGGTCGCGGGCGACCCGGACCATGCGTGGTGCGTCGACCTCGAGACCCGGGTCCGCAGCCTATATCGGCGACTCCGGGATCCGGCGCTGCCGCGGACGGAAGTGGACACCGCGCTGATGCGGCGGCTGCTGGATGAAGCCGACGGGCTGGCCTGGACCTCCGATCACCGTGTCGTCCGGACCCTCGTGGCCTGAGGGCGTCGCGGCGACCGCTGGGACCGGCGCCTCAGCGCGTCAGGAGTCCATCGAGCAGATCCGACTGGCCGTTCGAATCAGGGAGGCCACCGCAGACGCAGCGCCACGGACGCCCGGGCTCGTAGGCGGGGTCCCGGAGAACGCCGATGCGTGGCCGACTCGACGCATCCTCCCAGACGACGATGGAGCCGTCGTTGCGCCAATCGACGGCAGCACACGATCCGCAACGCAGCGCCTCGGCATCGCCCTCGAGCGGGTTTGCCACGGCAGCCTCATCGTTGATGGTCACCACGTCTGCCCGCACGCCGCTCCTCACAGCTCCCCCGAGCCCCGGAGCAGTATGAGCGCCGCGATGCCGAACGTGACACCAAGCGCTCCGAGCAGGACGAACCCGGTTAGTCGACCTTCGTGGGCTGGAGTACGTAGGGTGCCAGCCAATATAGGGCCGCGACGATGAGGACGAGCGGCTCGATGGCGCCGGCTGCCGTGGGCATCGACGAGCGCGACCCGGGGCTTGCCGTCGACGTCGTGGTTTCGGTCGATCCCCCGGTGGCGCTGGACGGCAGGGCCGGTCGGATGCGGCCTACGCCGCCGGCGACGCGACCGGCGAAGCCGGCACACCGATGGGGATCGATGGCGTCGGCATGCTCGGGCACGGCTCGGCACCCATATGGGACCGGTGCCATGGTCGCGACGGGCATCCGGCTCGCGACCGGTGCCATGCTCACCAGCTTCGCCGGGCTCATGGCCGGGGCGCTCGCGATGGGCGATGCGGTCGCACCGGGCGCCGCGCTCGCGACCTGGCAGGCGAGGATGGTCGAGGGGATGACGACGGGCGACCTCGTCGGCCTCCGGGGCCGTGGCTCGTTCGGCGTGCCGCACGGTTCCACGGCGTCGCACGAGCTGGGCTGACCGAGCGCACGCGGGTGCGATACTCCATGGCAATGCCCTCCTACTCCGTCAACGAACGCGCCGTGGCGCATGCTCGCCGACTGATCGACGCACGACAATACGTCCTCGAGAGTGACTGGGGAGAGGCCCAGCCCACCGCCGAGGATGAGAACAGATACCTCGTTTCGCACGCTTGGGACAAGTACGCCGAGTGGCATCTGGGACTGACCGAAGGTGCCACGGACGAGACCAAGGAGCGCTACGCCTTCGTGTACGGCGACCTGCGCCGGGTCCATCGTTCGGGTCTCATCGCGTGTGTGTATCGGGCGGCCGAGTGGCGACACAAGGAGGTGGAGCTCGCGGCCCACGAACTTCTGCAGCATCTGGACAAGACGAGCGCCTGAGCCGAGCCGCGATCAAAGGCGGTGCCCGCATCGAGGCGCAAGGCCGCGGGCGGCCCCGCCCGGGCCATGTTCCGTACCATCCCCCGCCCTCCCAAGTCGATCACGAGGGCGGGTCCCATCCGCGACAGACCATCCAGATCGGCCTCCGAGTCGGGCACCACGTCCAATCGCCCGGGGCACCTGCCGCTGCTCCACGAGGCGGCCTCGGCGCCGACGTCGTGGATTCGAGGTCATGGATGCGAATGCCGGCGCCGCTGACTCCATCACTCAGCAGCAGTTCCGTGGCTCGCCCGACGTCGCCGACTGGTGCGTGGTGGGGGACGGCGCCAAGGCCCTCTACCGGACGGCCGGGTTCGACGAGGCGGTACGACTCATCGACGCGATCGCGGCGGAGCCCGTCCTCGCCGGACGGCCGCCGGCGATCGATGTGCGGGCGGACGGCGTCACCCTGCGGCTGATCACGATCGTGGGCCGATCCTTCGGCTTGACCCGGCGCGATGCGGACGCGGCCGCTCGTATCTCCGCCGTCGCCCGCCTCGTCGGAGTGGCTGCGGATCCGTTCGTGATCCAGGTCGTCTCGATCATCCCAGTACCGCCGGATTTCGCCCCCGTGATGCCGTTATGGCGGGCCCTGATGGGCTACGAGCCACGTCCGGACACCCCGGACGAGGACCTCATCGACCCCAGGGAGGCCGGGTCCTCGCTGCGGTTCGCGATGGAGAAGCCACCCGCCGACGGCGTTGGCGCGATCCACGTCTGCGTCTGGGTCCCGCGAGAGCAGGCCGAGCAGCGCGTCGCCGCGGCGCTCGCGTCGGGTGGTCGCCTCGTGCGCGATACGTCGGCCCCCTCGTGGTGGACGCTCGCCGATGGGGCGGGCAACGAGGCTGACATAGCGACGACGGGCGACTCCTGGTGGACGGCCCCGGCGAGGTTCATGAAGGGCCCGCCACCAACCCAGCACCGCGTCCAGTGCCTGCCCTCCACCTGCCGCTGGCGCTGCTCAGCACATGCCCGTACGTACTCGAGGTCGGCGGGGAGCTGTGACCGAGCAACTGCTTGACGTCCTCGAGCGTCATCCCCTGCGCCAGCAGGAACGTGGCGGCGGCATGGTGGAGATCGTGCGAGTGCGGCCGGGATGGCTCGACGTGGAGGTCGTGACGGACTCGTGCGGAGCGCGTGCGGTCACCTCGTCCCGGTGATCAGACGCTCCCGATCGAACAGTCGGGACACCATCCGCCAGCCCAGCCCGTCGAGGACCAGCAGCAGCATCGTGAGGCCGACGGCGAGGCCGGGCGTCAGCGGGATGACGTGGAGCGCGATGAGCACCACCAGGAGGACCGAAGGCAGACTCGCCAGCACGCTGAGCTGCTGCGCGACCCTGATGTCGCTCGATCGGGCGGAGATCGCGATGCCGACCCAGATCGACCACACCGCGAGGAGCGGCGTGAAGAGCACCTGGGCAAGGAGATCGGGTACCTGGATAACGGCAGACGCGATGCCCGGTCGCGCGAGCAGCTCGATACAAGCCAGGAACAGGGCGAAGACCGCGTAGGCGACGACGAGCGATGGCAGCAGGGCCGCCAGCGCCTTGCCCAGCAGGAACTCCTCACGGGGGATCGGCGTGGCGAGCACCGGCTCGAGGGTCCGCTGTTGACGCTCGCCGACGACCGCGTATGCGGCGATGAAGACCGGCACAAGCGCCGGGATCCCGAGCAGGTAGAGCAGGAGATGCTCGTGCGTGAGTTGGCCGGATGCTGACGCGGGCAAGGTGAACACGACGACGAGCGGCTGGACGCAGAAGATCAACGGGTAGATGGCCATCGACCAGACGAGGGAGCGGTTGCGCCGGTACTCACGGAGCTCCTTGCGGACGATGGCACGGACACGCCGTACGCTGATGCTCACCGGGTGGCCTCCACGTCCTGGTCGATCAGCTCGAGGTAGACATCCTCCAGCGAGTGGCGGGACTCACTGATCGAGAGCACGTCGACAGCGGCCGCCACCAGCGCCCGGCGATACCCGCGGCGATCGCCTGCTTGACCAGCGCGATGCGAGCCCTGTGAAGGGCTGCTCATTCGTGCGCCCGAAGGAGGCACCGCCACAGCTGCGAGCCCTCTGTCACGCCACGAACGAATGGATCGGCGCGCCTGCAACGCGATGGGGTTCACGCTTGGCAGTTGCGGGAACGAGACCGGCGAAAGGAGGTCGATCATGACTCAGTCGACACGCACCAGGACCACCGCGAAACTCAGGCTGACGAGCATCCTGGTGGACGACCAGGACAAGGCTCTCCGCTTCTACACCGACATCCTCGGCTTCGAGAAGAAGGATGACATCACGAATGGGCCGTATCGGTGGCTCACCGTCGTCTCGCCCGAGGAGCCGGACGGCGTCCAGTTGCAGCTGGCCCTCGCCCAGGACCCCGCGGCGAGGACGTACCAGCAGGCGATGTTCCAGCAGGAGCAACCCGCAGCCATGTTCTACGTGGACGACGTGGACCGCGAGTACGAGCGCATGAAGTCGTTGGGGGCGGACTTCACGATGGGGCCCACGAAGGCGACAGGCTCGACGATCGCCAAGGCCTACGATGGTTGCGGCAATGTCATCCAGATCGTGAAGCTTGATCGCCGCCTGTAAGCACCCAGCGTCACGGAGTGGCCCCCGGCGCGGAGCCGGGGGGCCACTGATCGCCCGCCTCGCCCCTCCGCAGCGTCCGGTCGTCTGGGTCATGGGCTTACTTTGACGTATCAGCCAGCCCGGTATCATTCTGCCGACCGACCTGGCGCGATGGCCGCCTTCCTCGTCCCCGACACCACCAACCGGATTGATCGTCCGGCTGACAGCGAGGTCCTGACCTATGTCGCCTCTGACGCAGGCCGATCCGCGTCGGAGTGGCGGAGCCCGAGGTCCAGCGCGACGAACAGCGCCGCCGCCGACAGCGCCATCATCACGCGAACCCCCTCGCTCCTCATGGGGCGGAGGTCGATGGGGCCGGGCTCCCGGCCTGCTCGATTGACGCCGGGCCCTCGTTCCCCGAGGCGACGCCAGCTACGCCTGGCGCTTCGCCACGCCGGCCCGAACGATGGCCTCGACCGCCGCCGTGTCGAACGCGTCGCCGTCATACCAGTCGATGCCGCGCCGCCGGCCGCTGTCAGGATACGCGTTGAAGAGCTGGTGCGGATCGGGCAGTGCCGCGCCGTCGCTTATCGTGAGGCGGACCCGCTCCTTGAGGACATTGACGTGGCACACGATGCCGTCGTGTTCGAAGCAGGGGGTTCCCGGGAGCTTCGCCGAGACCCACTTCCAGGTCTCGACGATGTCCGGATCGGCCGCATGGATCGCCGCACGAAGCCGAGCCACCACCTCGCCCTTCCAGCCCGGGTTCGAGGCGATCAGCTCGTCCAGCCGCGGGTTTCGATTCGTCTCCATCACTCGGGACTATGTCACAGCAGCGGGGGAGACGGGTAGCGGCTCAATTGGCCCGGGTTGCCCCGGGGCTCATCCCGGTGGCTTGGCATGAGCAGCCAGCAGGTCGATTATGCGGCTGGCGTCAGCCCTGAGCTTCTCCAGCGTATCCATGGCTGCCCGCTGGGCGCCCAGGTCGGTCATGGTTACCGTGAAGGACAAACTCAGATCCATGTCGGGGTCCGACGTCTGGGGCTCGGAGAAGACCATGGCCAAGATTGGTATGTCACCTACCCCGCGGCAGTCAGGGGTGCGCCATGGCAGAGGCGGCTGTGCGGCAGCCCAGCCTTCAACAGCGGTCCGCAGGTCCGCGCCCGAGGATGGTGACTCGGCCGAGTCGGACCTCGGTCCCGCGTCGCAGTGAGTTGGGGATCTCGGCGATCCGATCGACGTCCGCGAGCAGACCACGCAGCACCGCCTCCGGAGCGTCACCCTCGAGCTCGACGTCGTACTCGATGGGACTCGACACCGCCGGATCGCCCTCATATACGCTGGCGACAGTCACGCGTACCCGGCGGATGGTCAGCCCTTCCCTGGTCGCCTCGCGGAACAGGTCGTTCGACATGCACGCCGCGACGGCCAGGTTGAGCAGCTGGCCGCCGTTGAAGCCCAGACCCCGTCCGCCAGCCGCCGCCGGCCGATCGACGACGAGGGTGAACGCGCCCGCGTTGCCGAGCGCGGTCGATCCACCGTCCACTATCACCGTCTCAACCTCGTAGCCCATCGGGTCCTCCTGCACGACCCTCGGGTGATCCCGGGCCAATCATGGCACCGGGACCGCTCCGAGCGCCGACCGGATGGCGCGACGGCGATGGTCGCGGTCATGCCCCACAGGGCGGCCTGGTCGAGCGCCACCTGGATGCAATGAGATCGGCGAACGCATGGCTCAGGCTCCCGGCACCCCGGGTGGGAGCGGAGGCTCCCGATGTCCCGGCCTGGAGCATGATCGCACCCCGGTGCCCCTCGCGCTAGGACCATCGAGCGGGTGCGGTGCGCAGAAATTCGGTCGACCATCCAGGACGCGGGGCTCAAGGGGGAGCCTCGCACGACACGGCACGAAGCCCGGGCGACTTCTCCTCCGCCCGGACTTCCTGCCGTAGGTCAGCTCCCGGCACACCTGGCGGGCCCTTACCCACCACACCACCGCGCAGGCGGGCAACCGTGCCCTGGGCGTCTCGATTCGCCCGGAGGGACGGCGCGAACGTGGACCTGGGCTGGCGGAAGGGCCGGACCGTGGGACCACGCCATTGACCACATCGTCTGACATGGTCCCAGTCGGGACGCGAGCCGAGCATTGGCGGCACGGCTAATTCCTCGTCACGTGGCCGGAGCTGTTGCGGCCCGCTCCAGGTTCAGCGACAGCAGCCGGGCCAGGACACGTCATCCCCGACGTCCGAGGGCCAGCCGTAGGCATCGAACACGGCGCGGTCGAGGCGATCGTGGACGTCGCCGAGCCAGGTCGCTCGTTGTCGGACCGGGGCACGGAGCGCCATCCGCTGGAATCGCGTCCACAGCAGACGGCCTACGTGGACATCATCAACCCTCCCGGCAGGGCTCCGTCGCACTGACGTCCCGGCGCAATCTGGCACTGCCGCGCCGGGCGCTCACCTCACGCCCTGGCTCCGAGCGCGCGCGCCGTTCGCGGACCCTCGGGCGGCGGCCGAAGGTCTCACTCCCGGCACGTAGACTCGCATCACGATGCCTGACGATCGATCCGACCATGCGACCGCACAGACGGCCGAGGCACGCGGCGCGCACACGGCTGGGGAGCTGTTCGTCGAATGCCTCGAGGCGGAGGGCTGCGAGTACGTCTTCTCGGTTCCCGGCGAGGAGACCATGGACGTCCTGGAGGCGCTGGCGGATCACCCCCGGGTGCGCCATATCACGACCCGGCATGAGCAGGGTGCCGCGTTCATGGCCGATGTCTATGGCCGGCTGACGGGTCGCTGCTCGGTGGCGATGGCGACGCTCGGGCCGGGCGCCACCAACCTCGTGACCGGTGTCGCGGACGCCTTCCTCGATCGAGCGCCCATGGTCGTGCTCACCGGCCAGGTCGGCTCTGACAAGCTCCACAAGGAGGCGCACCAGCTCATCGACATCGTGGAGGTCTTCCGGCCCATCACCAAGTGGAACCAGCGCGTCGAGCGCATCGACGCCATCCCTGAGATCGTGCGCAAGGCGTTCCGCATCGCGCAACTGGAGAAGCCTGGCCCGACGCATATCGAGCTGCCCGAGAACCGCGCCCAGATGCCGCCCGAGTCCGGCGACCGGACCCGTCCGCTCAGGCCCCGGTCCACCTACTTCCCGGAGCCGACCGAGGAGGCCATCGCCCACGCGGCCCGGCTCGTGGCCGCCGCTGAGCGGCCCATCCTGCTGGCGGGCAACGGCGTCCTCCGCCGCCGCGCCGCATCGGAACTGCGTCGGCTGGCGGAAGCGCTGGGCATCCCGGTGGCGGCCACGTTCATGGGCAAGGGCGCGGTCGATGACCGAAGCCCGCTGTCGCTCATGGCGGTCGGACTCCAGGCACGCGACCACGTACTCTCCGGCTTCGACCGCGCCGACCTGGTCATCTGCGTCGGCTATGACGCCGTCGAGTACGCGCCCGACCGCTGGAACCCGGACCGCTCCAAGCGCATCCTGGCCATCGACACCCAGCCCGCCGATGTGGATGCCAGCTACCAGCCGGACGTCGAGCTGGTCGGCGACATCGGCGGCAGCCTGGCTCGCATCCTGGCCGCTCTCCCGGGCAGGACGCCCCTGGTCGCCGACGAGCGGGCTCGTCGGCTGCGTGAGGCCATCCTGGCCGACCTGCGCGCCAACGAATCCGACGGTGGCTGGCCGATCAAGCCTCAGAAGGCCATCCACGACCTGCGGCGGGCCTTGGCTCCGCAGGACCTGGTCATCTCCGACGTGGGCGCCCACAAGGTGTGGGTCGCGCGCCTGTATCAGGCGTACGAGCCCAACACGGTGATCATCAGCAACGGCTTCGCCGCGATGGGCATCAGCGTGCCGGGCGCCATCGCGGCCTCGCTCGTGTATCCCGACCGCAAGGTCGTGGCGCTCACCGGCGATGGCGCCTTCCTGATGAACAGCCAGGAGCTGGAGACCGCCAAGCGCATCGGCGCCAGGATCACCGTGGTGGTCTGGCGCGACGACGGCTATGGTCTCATCGACTGGAAGCAGCGCAACGAGTACGGCAGGCCGTTCGGCGTCCAGTTCGGCAATCCGGACCTGGTCGCGTATGCCCGGAGCTTCGGCATCCCGGGCTTCCGGCCGGAGTCGTCGGCGGACCTGTACCCCACCTTGATGCGCGCGCTCGCGGTCGACGGACCGTCGCTCGTGGACGTGCCCATCGACTATGCCGAGAACGTGCGCCTGACCGAGCGTCTGGGCACGCTCACGGCGTGGTCGCGCGCGGGAGACCGGGGGGAGTAGTCAGGATCGCTGAGGCGGTACCGTCGCTCTCGCCCCGGCCCGAACACGCGTGGTTTCACCTGAGTGAGCTGTGTCCGCTCGAGCGCGGCTGCCTCCGGCACCGCCGACTGACGACCCTCCCTGTACTTCAAGCTTCCCCTAGTGTCGCTCCTGGGCAAGTTGGGTGCCGCGACGCTTGATCTACTCCTCCCGGAGCCGGACCAGCCGCGGCGAGCGGGACACCACCTCGACCTCGGGAAGGGACTGCAGGACCGCGCCGATGAAGGCGCTGCTGTCGCCCACGACGCGCCTGGTCACCCGAAGCTCGCCCGACCGCCAGAGCATGTCGATGGCTGCCTCGACGTCCGAGAGTCCGACCGTCTCGCCGGCCGGCGACCGCTCGGTACCGACGATCACCCGGTCCCCATGGAGGGCAAGGATGTTGTTCGGCTTGCCATCGATGGTCGGGATCACGTGGCCCATCAGGCGGGATATCACCGTCCGGGCATCGGGCATCGGTCGATCCGTGGTCATGTCCTGTTCGCCGAGATGTCGTCGTCGGGCTTGCGCATCGTTCCGTCGCTTGGATATCCGGGCCGGGCAGCGCGTGCGAGCGGCCCGCGCGACCCAGGTCCCGGCCACGGCGTGTCCATGCCCGTGGCACGGTCAATCTGCTCCGCCGAAGTCACCTTGTCGCCCGCGGATGCCCCGGCGCGTTTCCGGGTGTCAACACATGGCCGCGGCGCGGACGGACGGGCCGTCGCGGGCAGGTGCCGCCTGCGAGACCGACGAAACGAGAAGACCCGGCACCTTTTGGGCGTGCCGGGTCGTGCCTGTCGACGGGCGCCCAGGACCGGCCGGTCCCGCCACCACGAAAGGGTCGATCGATGGCCAGGAAGTTCCAAACTGCGCTCCTCGCACCGTCCCGGTCAAAGCCGGGTCCCCGGGCTCGGGGTGGAGGGCGGCACCGCAGTGAACATCATGTTCAGGGCCTCTTACGCGGAGCCCACGCTTTCACTTCGGCACGTCGACGCAATGTGAGCTGCGGGTACGCCGGCGCGTTGTCAACGCTGCTGGTCCGAATATGGGCAGCGTCCCCCTTGGGATGCCCGTGACATGCGTCCCGCCACGAGCTGGGTCGTCGCATGACCACCCGTGCGGCGGCCCTCAATCTGCTTCTGCCGTGCCTCGCGCTCGCTTACGCGAGGCGCCGTCGGACCCGTCGCTCTGTCTGCGGCGGGTCCCTCGTGTGGTAGTCGGGTCGGGGAGCGGCAACCGGAAGGACGATGCGCTCGACCCGGCCCGGACCCGACGGCCGCATGAGCGTGCCCACCGTCGGGGCGCAAGTGTGTCCCGGGTGTCAACCCCTCGGCCGCCTCGAGGATGACTCGTGGGACCGACTGGTCCAACGAGTGCGGGCGGGACCGGTGTACGGTGGGCGTGACGCGGCACCCAATCGGCTCGGCTTCGGGGAGCGGGACATGGCACAGGACACGCCAGAGGACATCAAAACCATGTCCGAGGCACTCCAGCAGTGGCGCTCGGCGGAGCGGGTGGTGGCTGTCGCGCGCCGGAGCAGGCTGGCCGCCGAGACCGCTGCCACTGCTGCGGCGCAGGCGGCCGAGGCGGCCATCGCGACCGCGGAGGCGGCCAAGGCCGCCCTGGTGGCCTCGACGATGGCGGAGGCGTCCGCGGCGCGGACGGCATCGGCGGCTCGAGCGGTCATCGAGGCGACCCGCGCCGATCATGCCGACGCTGAATCCGATCTCGCCATGGCCGAGGTCGACGAGGCGGAGGCCCACGAACGCTACCGGGCGGCCGAGTCGAAGGCACAGCGACGCTCGGAGACGGGTGAACCGAACCGGTAGCAGGCCGTGGTCTCTCGGCGGCCCGCCACGCCCTTCCGCACCGTCCCGGTCCCGGCCGGGTCGCCGGGCTCGGGGGTGGAGGGCGGCGGCGCGGTGCCGAACGCATCCGCCACCCGGAGGCCGGTGAGTGGATGATGGGCGTGGGCCTGATCTGCTTCTGGGCAGGAGTGGCGCTCTGGGATACCCGCGGGCTGGTCGCGATCGCGCTGCTGCTCGTGGTGGCGATTGACGTAGTTGCGGCGGTGGCCTGGCAGAAAGGTCGGGCCTCCGCCCGGGCTGAAGTCGCGCACCAGCAGCGCCAAGCCACCGTGACTACGGGCACTGGGGCACGTCAGGGCCGAGCTCGCAGCACACCGCCGCGCGCCCCAACGGCTCCGGGTCCCGACGACCCAGCCAACAAGTAGAGGCTCGGCACCCTGAGGCACCGCGCAGCATGACCGTTAGCGCGCCTCCCGTATCCCCACCACCGGCGCCCGCCAGCCCGTGCCCTCGACGGTCACGCCCTCCCCCCGCCACCACCGGCACCCGCCAGCGGGTCGCGGCGGCAGACAAGCAGTAGCCCAGACGGTCTCCTAGACCTGGAAGCGCCAGCGGGTCGCGCCCCCAGGCTCCTTCGTGAGGATGCCGAACACCGTCACAGGCTCGATCTCATAGAGGTGCCAGGGCGGCGGACCCCCACTGGGTGCCACATACGGAGCGGTGAGTGCTCCGTCCTCGACGCGTGCCGGCCACCCCTGGTCGGCATATCGCTTGGCGAGGCGCTGGAGGCTCGGGTCATCGGTCACCCTGGCGGCGGTGCCTTCGATGACCAGGTCGATGCCCTTCAGCGACCATCCGATCGAGCAGCTCGCGTTCCCTGCGATGTCGCGGCTCTTGCGCGTCCCGGCGCCGCTCGTGAAGTAGACCTTGCCGCCGTCCCAGAGGGCGCCCACCGCTGCCAGGTGGGGCCGACCGTCGGGTCGCGTCGTGGCCAAGAAGGGCGTCTGGGTCTGTGCCTCGGCGGTCTCGAGCGCCTTGAGCGCCACTGACCACGGGATCGGGTCCAGCGGGTACATCCCCGCGAGGTTCTTGGACTGCATATCGGTGCTCCTTCAGGTTCTGTCTGGACCGTCCCGGAGACCGGCAAGGGTAAGCCCTGGTCGCTCGATCTCACCGCGTCACGGGTCGTCACCCAGCTCCGGCGCCCGCCAGAGTTTGCCCTCGACGGTCACCCAGCCGATGACCTCCCCACCGCGACCACTGGCACCCGCTAGCGGGTCGTAGCAGCTGGCCAGGTCTCACCCTGCCCGACGACGAAGTAGCCAAGCACGTCGCGGCCGCGAACGGCTGGCCATACCTTGTCGACCTCGTCGGGAAACAGCAGGGCTCCCTGCGGTGGTGCGAGCGAGGCCCGCGCGCTCGGCCTTGCGCACGGTCACCGCCAGATCCGACACGTGGTCGCAATGCCGGACCGGCGCCGACCGGAGCGGCCGTTTTCCGACGGACGCCACGATTCGGGCCATGAGCAGCGACCTGCTGGCCATCATCGGCCTCGTCCTCCTGGGCGTCGTCCTGACCGGGGCGGCCCTGGTGAGCCGAGATCGCGGACGTCCATGACCGTCGAGGCTCGTCCGCCGGGCCCGGGGGCCGATGGCAGTCGCGATCGACCCCGTCGACCGTCATCCGGTTCAGGACCATCGGGTGGTGCGGTCCGGGGGAGGTCCGACCATAGCGGTGGACATCCTGGACCTCCGGTCGGGTGCGATGCCCCGCCGACCGTCGCGACGGCGTGGGCTCGTGACCTCGAGATCCATTGACGGACGATCCCTTCATCCGGTTCCGGCCACGGTCCACTCGCGGCTCCACCTGCCGTCGACAGGGTCCTGTCGGGGTCGACGGATCCACTCCCTCAAGAGTTGCTCCACAGCGGGAAGCGACCCACCGTGGAGCTACATCATCGCTACGGGGCTGGCGAAGGGACCGGAGCGGCTCCCCGGTGGACTACCTGAGGCCATCGCCGCCCGCCCTCTGGCGAGCCCATCAGGTGTTGGGCGCGCGACAGCAACCTACGAGATCCCGATCGAGGGTCGGGACGAGTGGCTAGCGGCGGCAAGGCGGCTGGCGCGAGAGACGGGTCCAGTGCGTCCCATCCCGGAGGAGTCGCAGCCGCGGAAGGTGGATCTTCCGGTTTCGTGCTTCCTTGCCGGCCACCCTCACCCTCGGCTGGACCGTCTCCTTCAGGGCCTGCGACACTTGGCCAATGACGACGACGGACGTTACGGGTCGCGTCGTGCGACTGCGATTGGTCTGCGAGGCGCCGCCCACCGGAGTGGGTATCGAGTTCGGACTGCAGGACAAGGCCGCACGCCTCCAGCCGGGCGTCTTCGAGCCGGACGGCGCCCTCCGCTTCGAGGCCGAAGTTCGAGTGGTTCGTGCGCCAGAAGGGGATGTCCGCTTCCGCGGCCCGATCGTCCATGGCCCGTCCAGGTCTCCGTTCCTGTACCTCTCCTGCCGCGCTGTCGGTTCGCCGGACGCTTCGTGGATCTTCCGGCTGAAGGTGCCCCTGACCGGAGTCGACGCAGGCGGATCATTCCTCACCGCGCGAGTCCGTGCCACCGGCGGCGGGACAGTGCCCCTGATCGGTGGCAGCTGGACTCCCATCTAGGGCTTGCGGCTCCCGAGCGACGGGCGTGATAGCCGAGAGACCCGCTCGTGGTCCTGCCCGACCTCGTCCACCTGTAGACGGGCGTTCCGCCGATGGTCGTCCGGCCGGACGCGCCACGGACCGCGAGGTCGGCGTGGTTGTCGCCGTCCTGGCGGCCGGCTCGGAAAAGGCGGCCGCCCACCGCCTCGGCCTTTCGCACTCCACCGTGAAGCACCACTTGGCGAGCGCGCGGTCGAAGGTGGGGGCCGAGACGACGGCACAGCTGGTGTGGATCCTTCCTCCGCGACTGCCGGTGCCTGAGCCGGCAAAACCCCCGCCGATCGGGCAGGACGTTTCGCTGGACTGAGGCATCGAGGCGAGGTGGCGCGGCCCCCTACGGGGCAACGGCGACGACCGCAAACATCGTGAGGGTCATCCAGAACTCACCTCGTTTCGCGGCGTCGCGGATCGTCGACACGAACCACTGGCGGTCCGCAGTCGCCAGCCGACCGGTGTCGATGAGGTCGTCGGCCAGGCTTTCCATCGAGAAGCAACCGAGCGGTGCCGGCGTCGCATCTGGTGCCCAGGTCGTCCAGGTCTGCGTCGCCTCGGTTCTCGCGAACGGGACGGAACCAGCGGCGCCGACAAGGTGGTGCAGTCGCCGGCCGACGTTGGAGGCTCGATTGCGCTCCGTTCGCATCGCGTCACGGACCAGTGCAGTGATCGCATCGTCGCCGACTTCGAGCCTGAAGGTCGACCAGTCGGTGTCGATCAGCGAGACGCGGCCGCCGGGCCGTACTACCCGCACCATCTCGGCGACCGCGGCTGCGGGATCGGCGAGCCACTGGAGCGTGCGTTCCGATCGCACAGCGTCGAAGGAATCGTCGGACTCGTCGAGGGAGCGGGCATCGCCGACGGTGAAACGCACACGACAACGTGCGGATCTGGCGTTCGTCCGGGCGACGCGCAGCATCTGCTCGGACGCGTCGATGCCGACGACCTGGCCGCGGTCGTCGAGGTCCTCGGCCAGCGCGAGCGCTGCTTCCCCGAGGCCGCAGCCGACGTCGAGCAGTCGATCACCATGTGCCAGGCGGAGCCGGTCCCGTTCCCACGACCGGAGCCGTCGCGTCGCGTCCCAACCCGCGGTTCCGTCCATGGTGGCGATCAGCACGTTCACGTTCGGATCGTCGTCGACCCGGTGGTACCCAAGCCCGTGTGTGTCCTCGGTCGCCATGACCAAAGGGTACGACGTGGTTTCGCCGTCGCGGTCCGCACCCACGAGCGACAGTGAGTCGGGACACCCGAGGTCAACCGGAAGGCATGGCCCAATCGGCCACCTAGAAACCGGGTCCAGCCGCCCGCCCGCTTGAGGGCACGGCGGCGCGCTGGTCCGATCCACACCGGCTCCCGGGTCTCCTGTCTGCTGCGATCCGGGGTACGCCCGCCTCCTCGCCCCGTTGCCCTCCACCGTGAACCGCGACCGCCACGGGGTCGCCGAAGATCTCTGCCCAGGCGCTGAACGTCTTGTTGCTCGACACGATCAGCGACCGGCGCTCGTAGCGGGAGCTGATGAGCGCGAAGAAGAGCGATGCCGCCTCGGGGTCGAACGGGATGTAGCCGACCTCGTCCACCACGAGCAGCGGGATCCGCCCGAGACGCTCCAGTTCCTCGTCGAGCCTCCCTGCCCGCTTGGCGGCGCCGAGGCGGTTCACCCACTGGTGGGCGGTGGCGAACGCCACCCGGTGACCCCGCCGGGCGGCCTGGACCGCGAGGGCGATCGACAGATGGGTCTTGCCCGTGCCCGGCGGTCCGAGGAACACGATGTTGGTGGCTTCGGCCAGGAAGTCGAGCTGGGCGAGGTGGGCGATGAGTTGGCGGTTGACCGAGGTCTGGACCGTGAAGTCGAAGTCATCGAGGGTCTTGATCGCGGGGAAGCGGGCCGCCTTCACCCGCGCCGAGCCGCCGTGGCTGTCCCGGGCACTCACCTCCTCGGCCAGCACGGCCGCCAGGTAGGTCTCGTGGTCCCAGCCCTCGTCCCGGGCCCGCTCGGCGAGCCGGCCGGACACGGCCTTGATGCGCGGCGCCTTGAGCGCCCGGGAGAGATAGGCGAGCTCCGCCGCGGTGCCGTCGCTCATGCTCCGCCCTCCCAGAGCGCGTCATAGCGGGCGAGGTCGACCGCCGGCAGGGCGACGTCCCCGTCGGCGAGCCGGTCGCGCGCCTCCCGGGCGAGCCGGACCGCCCGGCCATGTGCCGGGTCGAGCACCACGTCCGCGGGCACGAAGCTGCGGGGGTGGACCGCGATGGGGACACCCCCGGAGGCGAGGTGGATGGTCGTGGGCGTGACCCGCGCGCTGACGTGGCGGTCGGCATACGCCGGCGGCACCGAGTAGTCCGCGGTCAGCACCCGCAGCCAGCCCTTGACCGCGCGGCCCTCGAGACGCAGGTCCGTGTCGGGCATCGGGGACGGCAGCGGCCCGAGGTGGCCCTTCTCGACCGCCCAGCCACCGGCCACGGTCGTGCCGGTGCGCCGCAGGTGGCGGGCGAAGGCGACCTCCGCCGACCAGGTGTCGTGCTGGAGCTGGAGATCCGCGAGGGAGCTGAACGTGCGCAGCGGCAGGAAGCTCGTCTCGAGATAGCCGATCGTCCGCTCCACGGCGCCCTTGGACGTCGGCCGGCGTGGCCGGAGCACGATGGCCCGGCTCCGCAACGCGCCCAGGAGCCCGCTGACCTCGGGATGGAGCCGCGCCCGACCGCCCTCGCGCGATGCCACGACCGACGCGTCGTTGTCGAACACATAGGCGTCGGGCACACCGCCCAGGCGCTCGGTGCAACCGGCCAGCGAGGGGCACACGTCACCCACCGTCCGGGACAGGCTGAACACGGTCGCGTGGGCACCCGACCACGGCAGCGTGGTCACGAGGCCGAAGGCCTCCCGGGCGAGGCCCCGGCCCACGGGCACCAGTGCCCCCGTGTGCCACCAGCACCCCTTGGCGAATGCGCGGTCGAAGGTAGCGCACGGCGAACACGGCCCACCTCGTGTGGATCATCTCGCCTCGGCTGCTGGAGGCCAGTGCCGCGAACCCGTAGGATGAGCAGCCGCTCGCACCGAGACTGCGCCCGTCATACCCCGAGGAAGGAGCGACGATGTGGTCGCCAGGTCGTCGCCGATGTCACTCTCCACCGACGTGTCCGATTGTTCCGCATCGAGCTGCCGTCGCGACCGACATCGCGTAGAACCCGGTTGGCGAGGAGGTTGCTCGACTCCAACAATCGGCGGGGCGTCTTCGACAACCTGGGCGACATCCAGGAAGGGCTCAGCGAGATCCTCGGGGCATCGTTCGAGCGGTGGACCTGGAGACGATCGGCTCGTTCGCGATCTAGCGACGCCCGAGCCACTCGCCCATCCGCCTTCCCCAACGATGTGGCCGGCGATGCCACGCCCGCGTCTCTTGCGTCCACTTCCAGCGTCCGGCAGACTCCGGCGACATGGATATCAGCGTCCTCGGCCCAGCACTCGTCGGAGCGATCTTCGGGGCGCTCGGTTGGCTGATCGTCGGCCTGTACATGACCGGACGCCAGAACAGGCAGATCGCGAAGAACGCCGGTCGCGCGGTCTACTTCGAGCTGGCGATGAACAAGCTAAGCGTCGAGGTCGCCCTCGAGTACGGCGCCTTCGCGCCGCTCGGGAGATCGTCGTTCGACCGCCTTCTCCCGGAGCTCGCGACGTGGCTGGAGCCGGAGGAGCTGCAGCTGATGGTCTCGGCGTACATTAGTCACGTTGGCTACCGTCAAGTCAGCACCGACGTGGATCTGCCGCCGGCCGCTCGACAGGCGGCGCTGTCCGGTATTCTCGCTACCCAGGTCCAAGCCCTTGACCTCACGCGTGGGCGAGTGTTCTCGGACGACGAGGCGCGTCGGATGGAACAAGCGCAGGCGGGCGGAGGAACATGACGATGGCCGTCGATCACCAGGCGCTGTTAGAACGGTATGCGGCAGCGCTCGAGAGTGGTGACCTGGAGATCATCGACGAGGTCTTCACCGAGGATTCTGTCGACGAATACCCGCAGTCGGGCGAGGTCATCCGTGGACGCCAGAACCTCCGGGCCGTGATGGAGCATCGCCCCGGCCGAGCCCACCTCTCGTCGGTGCGCGCCCAAGCGAGCGACGAGCATCGGGTCATCGCGCCGCTGTTCACCGTGGTCCGAGTCCAGGGTCGGGGCGATGCCGGCACGACGACGCTGCGGGCCCGCTACCCGGACGGTTCCGTGTGGTGGATCGTCGTGGTCTACGAGCTGCGCGACGGCCGGATCGCCCGTTCGACGAGCTTCTTCGCCCTGGAGTTCGAGGCACCCGAGTGGCGCGCCCCGTTCGTCGAGCGGCGAGCGGCGTCGGAAGCCTGAGCAGCCGAGCGGAGGAACCTGACGGTGGCCGTCGATCACCAGGCGCTGTCAGAACGCTATGCGACGGCGCTCGCAGGCGGTCATGCGGACTTTGATCCTCGTGTCCTGGGTTCGAATCCCAGCCGGCCCACCACGTTTCGCGTGGACATCGGTATCGATCCTGGATATCTGGCCTCTGGCTAGCAGCTTTGCGAGGCCGCAACCGCCGTCTGCCAGCCACGGCGGAACGAAGCGGTGCACAGGATGGTGCGCGGTGGAAGCCGTTGAGGGCCAGTGCCGCTTCCGACAGCAGTCCATTGGCAACCCTCGGACCGGGGGCATGCGCGCATAGGGCGCACGTTTCGCCCACACGGACACGATCAACCGCTCGAGTTGGCGGACGGCTGGTGGCGGACCGCTGTGGTTCCGCCCACGTCCTGGTCGTGTGCCCTTGCGCGCCGGCGGAACACTGCCGGCGTGGTGCCGCTGCGCTGGGTGAAGAACTTCGAGAAGTTGGATGGATCGTCGAACCCGAGGGCGCCCGCGATCGCCGCGATCGGGTCATCGCCATGGACGAGCATCCGCTGTGCCTCCAGCACCACCCGCTCGTCGATCAAGGCCTTCGCGGTCGTGTTCGCGGTGGTCCGTGCCAGGCGGTCGAGCGTTCTCGTGGAGTACCCGAGGCGTCGGGCGTACTGCGCGACCCGATGCTCGGTCGTGAAGCCGTCCTCGATCGCGTCCCGCAGTCGCAGGAAATCCTCGGCCGGTGGACGCCGGCCCGCCACGAGGGTGTCCGCACCCGCGACCAGTTCCAGCAGCAGTGCGGCGAGCACCCGCGAGACGAGGGCGCCCCCGAGCGTCTGCTCGACACCGGTGGCGATTGCCGCACAGTGGCGCAGATGTGACCAGGCGAGGTCCCGGCCCGGATCCGCGGGTCCAGTCGCGAAGCGGCTGCGCAGCGCCATCCCCGTGGCGCGGATGCGCAGGAGCGTGTCCGGATCGAGAGCGCGGGCCACGAACAGCACGACCGGACCATCGATCGCTTCGATGTCCCCCCACTGCTGCACTTGGCCAGCGTGGACCCACAACGTGTCGCCCCGGGCGAGGTCGTATGGCACGAGGTCCACCACGTGGACCGTCGTGCCGCTCTCGATGCGGACGAGGATGTCGAACCCGAGCCGCTGGGGACCGCGGAACTCCCGGAGGCCCGCCCGACGGCGCATGGTCTCGAGGGTGATCACCTCGATCCCGGGCACGACTCCCCGCGGTGGGCTGAACGCGACGGCGCGGATGGGGGCTCGAGCTACCTGTCGCATCTTCACCATCATATGCCGTGCCGATACCGTGACTCGAGGGACCCGTCGTCGTACGGTGACCATGCCAACCAGCCGCAGGCACGACCAGGGACACCATGACCACACTGACCTACTCCATCCTCGACAGCGCGCCGACGTCGCTCCATAAGACGAGCCTTCTCGTGACCGGGGAGACCGAGGCCCTCGTTGTCGACGCCGCCTTCACGCGTGCCGAGGGGCACCGCATCGCGGCCGCCGTCCTCGACTCCGGCAGGACGCTCCGGACCGTCGTCATCAGCGCGGGCGATCCGGACTTCTACTTCGGCGCGGAGGTCATCGCCGACGCGTTCCCGGACGCCCGGTTCGTCGCCCCGGCGGACGTGATCGACCACATCCGGGCCAGCTATCAGGCCAAGCTCAAGGCCTGGGCGCATCTCGGCGCCAACCTGCCGACTCGGCTCGTCGAGATCGGGGAGCTGACCGGGACGACGCTCGTCGTCGACGGCACGCCGATCGAGGTCCGGCGCGGGAGCGACCTGCTAGGCGATCGCGCCTGGTACCTCTGGGAGCCAGCGAGCCGCTCGCTCTTGGGTGGCGTGCTGCTGTTCGAGGGCCTACACGTCTGGACGGCCGATACCGCCACGGGCGCGCTGCGCGCCGAGTGGATCCGCGTCCTCGACGACCTCCTGGCGCTGTCGCCGGCGTTCGTCGTCGCGGGCCATCGCGCGGCCGGGGCCCCAAGCGATACGACGGCGATCAGCCATACCCGCGAGTATCTCGAGCGCTTCGAGGCACTCGCGGCCGAGTCTCCTGACGGCGGCGCGCTCGAGGCGGCGCTGCTCACCGCCTACCCGGACGCCGGCCTCGCGATCGCCGCCCGCCTGGGATCCAAGGTGGCGAAGGGGGAGATGACGTGGGGCTGATGGGGGAGGAGGGCTCCTCGCCCGCAGCTGTCGTCCGCCGGCAGTACCTCGCCTCTGCGGCGGGAGACCTCGCCGCGCTCCGGGAGACCCTGGCGCCCGACGTGGAGTGGACCGAGATGGCCGGGTTCCCGCTCGCCGGGACGTACCGGACGCCGGAGGGCGTCACGACGAACGTGATGGAGGCGCTCGGGCGCGAGTGGGACGGGTGGACCGCGCACGACGACACCTACGTCGTGGACGGAGAGCACGTCGTCGTGATCGCCCGGTACACCGCCACCCATCGCGTCACGGGCAAGGCGCTGGCCTGCCGGGTCGCGCATCACTTCGTCGTGCGTGCCGGGCTGATCGTCCGGTTCGAGCAGTTTCGCGGACACGGCCCGCGTGCGGGACGCCGCGTCCTGACCGAGGAGCCCGCCGCGTGTCCGGCTCAGCACCCCTGGTTGTTTCGAGCCGCTCGACCACGCACGTGGCCAGCTGTCGCCGATGGCAGCTACCAGCTGGACCAGCCGGTGCGACCATCCCGCGCCGGCTGACCGGGGGCGGTTCGCACCTGTGCGCCCAACTACAGCCATCGATGTCGTCCCGCGGCCCGTCAGGGGGAGGCCATCGACACATCGACCTGCCACATCGGGTTCCGCTGCATCATGCGCCCAGGGTGCGCCGGAGCGGTGCAGTGCTGAGCCGCGGATGAGCGCCGGGCACGGGCGCTGATGCGAAGAGGCGGTCGGATGGCCACGTTGACAGCCACGGGAAACACACGTGGCACGACCCGGTGGAGCCAGTGGATGGGACCCGCGCGGCAAACGGACTCAGAGTGCCCTGACACCACGCCATGGACGGCGGACAGGCGGACTCTTGATCCTCGTGTCCTGGGTTCGAATCCCAGCCGGCTCACAAGTATTCAGCCGCATGTGTCCTCAACCACCTTGGTCTTGGGCGTCCGTTGCTGCCTTTGGGCGCCCGCGGGCCCTTCCCGACAGCCACGCTGACAGCCACGTCGAACGTGCGGGGTGGACGTGAGGTGGCTGGATGGAGACCATGGAGATCCGTTGGTGGCGTACGGTCTCGGCTGCACCGATGGGCTTCGGTCACCTGGCCCACGATTTCGCCACCCGGGAGGGAGTTACGCGTGACGAGCGAGTGGAGCGCCCAGCAGGCGGGTGGCGGCGTGTACGCCCATCTGAACGGCCTCGACATGTACTACGAGACGCATGGCACGGGACGGCCGATGGTGCTCATCCACGGCGGTCTTGGGTCCGGCGAGATGATGGGTCCCATCATCCCGCTGCTGGCCAAGGACCACAGCCTGATCGTTCCGGATCTCCAGGGTCACGGGCGGACGGCCGATATCGACCGCCCGCTCGACACCCGCCTCATGGCCGATGACATCTCGGCGCTCATCGAACACCTCGGGCTCGACAGGCCGGACGTGGTCGGATACTCGCTGGGCGGCGGGGTGGCCTTCTTCACAGCCGTCAGGCACCCGGACAAGGTGCGCAAGCTGGTCATGGCCTCAGCGAACGTCAGGCGGGACGCGATCTACTCCGAGATGCTCGCACAGCAGGGCCAGATGAACGCGTCCGTCGAGCCCTTCATGCGTGACACGCCGATGTACCAGCTGTACCAGCGGGTGGCTCCTCGACCCGAGGACTTCGGTCGTCTGCTGGACAAGATCGGCGCCGCGATGAGCCAGGACTTCGACTTCAGTGACCAGGTCCGCGCCCTGGCTGTGCCCACGATGATCGTCGCTGCGGATGCCGACATGGCTCCGCCATCGCACCATGTCGAGGTGTTCAAGCTGCTCGATGGCGGCCTGCGCGACGGCGGATGGATGGGCGAGGGCCGACCCAGGGGTGGACATGCGCTGGCCATCCTGCCGGGTCTGACGCACTACGACATCTTCGCGTCACCGCTGTTCGCTGCCGTGACGCTCGACTTCCTCGACCGGCAGTAGCCCAGATCCGAGTGGTCCCGCCGGCACATCGGGCGAACGGGTTGGAGCCGGTGGATGTCGCTGTGAGGCGCAAGCCGGGCACGAAGGGGCACGGCCCGACCGGTACGATCGGTCCGTGAGAACTCTGGCCCCCCGGCCCGATCTGCGTGTCGCGGACAGTAGTCCACCGAGCGGCACGTCACCTGGTCCGCAGGCACCGGCACATATCCGGACCGGGCCAAGCTGCCCCTCAAATCGGCGTCAGGTGCCCATACGCCAAGCATGCGGTCCGCCACCCGGGCTATCCCCGCCGCCCTCCAGCAGTTCTCCGGCTCACCCGGACGGCAGACCCCTTACTACAGCCACATTGACAGCCACGTCGAACGCACAGGGGGGACGGCAAACGGTCTGGTGGCAACGGTGAACGGCGAGGTCGAGCCCGACGCTTGCTCTCGGGTCGCTGCCAGTTCAGGGAAATGGCCATGCCAAGCACGGACCGACTGACCGGGCTGCCGAACCGGGAATACCTCCAGCTCCATCTCGAACAGGCGCTGAGCGCTCGACCGGGCGGCACTGTCCTGATGGTCCTCGACATCGATGGTTTCGGGGCCCTGAACGAGGTCATGGGTGGGCCTGCGGGCGACACCACGCTATGCGTCATCTCGCGCCGTCTGGAGGCACAGTTGGCCGCGGGAGACCTCGCCGCCCGAATGGCGGGCGACCTGTTCGGCGTCGTCGTTGGCGGCAGCCCGGTCCAAGGGACATCACCGCTCTTGCAGACCGGCTCCTGATGGCGGCGAGCGCCCCGATCGACCTTGGGACCCGGTCCATCTCGGTCACCGTCAGCATCGGGATCGCCAGGTCAGACCGGGCATGGTCACCATCGGGTCACCTTGTCGACGACCTATGGCGTGAGGCCACCCTGGCGCTGGCCGACGCCAAGTCCAGAGGCGGCCATTGCATCGTGTCGCTCGACGCCGAACAGTCCCGCCTCGCCATCCGACGGCTATCCCTCGCGAGCGAGCTGTCCCGGGCGGTCGCAGAGCGGGAGTTCGTGCTCCACTATCAGCCGATCGTGGCGCTCAGTACGGGTCGCATCGAGGCCTTCGAGGCGCTCATCCGCTGGAATCATCCCGCGCTCGGTCTTCTTTCACCCTCCGAGTTCCTGCCCGCCCTCGACAGATCCGCGGAGATGGCCGCCGTCGGGAGATGGGTCCTGGAGGAAGCCTGTCATTCGGCGGCCGGCTGGGGCCGCCTCGGCCACGAGGAGGTCGGCGTCCACATCAATGTCTCGGAGGTCCAGCTCAAGGACGACCGCTTCGTGGGCGAGGTACGGAACGCCCTCGCCGCGACTTCCCTATCCGCACACCGGCTGACCCTCGAGGTGCTCGAATCGGCGCTGGACTCGACCGAGGCGGTCCTTGGTCGCCTGGCGCAGCTCAGGCGACTGGGTGTCGGACTGGCCGTCGACGACTTCGGGACCGGCTATTCCTCGCTCACGAGGGTCGCGGATCTGCACGCCTCGATCCTGAAGCTCGATCGGTCGCTGGTCCTCGAGGCGGCGGACACCAGGATGGCCGAGAACGCGCTGATGCTGGCGCGACGGTTCGACATGCGGGTCGTAGCGGAGGGCATCGAGACCATCGACTCGATGCAGCGGATGCGTGACATCGGCTGCGACGCGGTCCAGGGCTATCTCACCGGCAGGCCGGTGGCGATCGGGCAAGCCAACGCCGCCCTCTCCTCGCCCCCCATCCTGCCGACGGTCCGGTCTAGGCCCGGCCATCGCCGGAGGGGATCTGGTATCCGGCAAACCCCCTCATCCGTGGCCTCGGTGGCCGCCATCGGACCGTAGACGCGAGACCCTCGAGGCCCCGAGCACACCGCCGGTCAGGTCTGGGTCCCGGCGACGACCACGCGGTCTCGGCCGGTCGCCTTCGCGTCATAGAGGGCTGCGTCGGCGCGTGCGAGCAGCTCATGTGGACCGTCGGCGGGGCGCGCTGCTGCCGCGCCGATGCTGACCCGGATGCTCAGCTGCGATCCCCCCATCGTGATCCTCGAACTGGCGACCAGGACCCGCAGGCGCTCACCGATCTCGGCCAGCGATCGAGCATCGCCACCATTGGCGAGGACGACGAACTCCTCGCCACCCCAGCGACCGGCGAGATCGCCCGAACGCACGGCGCCGCCGATGGTAGCGGCTACGCTCCGGAGTGCCGCATCGCCCGCGTCGTGACCGTAGGTGTCGTTGACCGCCTTGAAATGGTCGATGTCCGCGATGAGGAGACCGAATGGCCATCCGTATCGCCGCAGGTCCTCCAGTCGAGCGGCCAGCGCAGCATCAAGATGGCGGCGATTGGGGAGGCCCGTGAGCTGATCGCTCAGCGCATCGCGGCTCGCGGCGGCCGCCTGCGCCCGCGCGTCGAGGAGGGGAGACGCGTCGTCGAAGGTCTCGACGGCTCCCACCACTCTGCCCTCGGCATCATGGATGGGAGCGGTGCGCACACGAACCGGGACACGGTGTCCATCATGGTGGCGCAGCCAGACCTCGACCTCCCGTGGTTCGTCGGCGCGCATCGAGGCGACGAGCGGGCACATCGTTCGGCATAGCTCCCGGCCGGCTTCATCGACATGGGCGAGGATGCCGTCAGCGCAGCGCCGTCCCACGACCTCGTCGGCGTCGAAGCCCGTGATGTTCGTCGCACCCAGGTTCCAATACTGGATGCAGCGCCGGCGATCGACGTAGTACACGCCCTCCGCAAGGTGGTCGACGAGTAACTTGTGAAAGGCCTCGTCGAACACCGGTCTGCCTCGCGGGCCTGATCGGCCTCGATCGGTTGGCTTCATGCGTGCCGCCCTTGGTGTGGTCGCCGGTCGTAACGTGCGAAGGGCTGACACGATGATGCGACAGCGCATGGCCGGGGTCCCTCCGCCGGATGTCCCCTTCCGCCGTGCCTCGGGCCATCCGAACGTCACTCCCGACGACGCCCGATTAGCCGCCACGCCCGCGCGCGTCGTCGCACCTCCCTCCACCCACCCGGGTGCGTAGCAGACCGGTATGCGCCCTCGCCGTGGCCGGCCAGGCGCATACTGACCTCTCATGTCTGACGCGCGTTCCTCGGCGAGTCGCCCCAGTCGACGCCCGTCGCGGGCCAGGTCCGCGGAGCCCGCGGAACGGCTGGACGATGAGTTCTACTTCCGTGCGTTGATGGACACGACCGCCGACAGCATCTACTTCAAGGACCGCCTCTGCCGCCTCCAGCGGGTCAGTCGGCGGCTCGCCCAGAATCTCGGCTACAGCGACCCGGCCGACGTGGTCGGCAAGACCGACCGGGAGCTGTTCGGGCAGGCGTTCGGCCAGCGGACATTCCTCGACGACATGCGCATCATGGATTCGGACCAGGCGATCGTGGGTCTCGTGGAGAGTCGGCGTCTCGACGATGGCCGGCTGAACTGGACGCTCACGAGCAAGCTGCCGCTGCACGATGACGCCGGCACGGTTGTGGGCCTGATGGGCATCACCCGCGAGATCAACGAGCTCAAGCAGGCCGAACTGGACCTGCAGCATCTCGCCACCCATGACACGTTGACCGGCCTGCCGAACCGCTACCTGATGATGGACCGGCTCGGGCGCATCCTGCTCCAGGCCCGGCGATCCGACTCGATCGTCGGCGTCCTGTTCATCGATGTCGACGGTTTCAAGGCCGTCAACGACGCGCACGGCCACGAGTTTGGCGACCTCTTGTTGCGCGCGGTCGCCCGACGTCTCGTCCGGTGTGTCCGTTCCAGCGATACGGTCGCTCGCATCGGCGGTGACGAATTCGTGGTCATCCTCGACCATCTGGACAGGAGCGACCATGCGCGGGTCGTCGCCGAGAAGGTGCGCCGGACGCTCGCGAGGTCGGTGACCGTGGAGGGTCGCCGAGTGAGGATCACTGTGAGCATCGGCATCGGACTGCGACCCCAGGACGGGACGGATGCGGAGGTGCTGCTGCGGGCCGCCGACTACGCGATGTACCTCGCCAAGAAGGGCGGCAAGGATGCCTGGGCCCTCTGCCCGGTCGACTTGACGCCATCTGACGGGGACCCGCCGGCACCCGGATGATCGCTCCTCCGGTCGCGTGCCGCCAGCCATCGGCATCGCGCATCGGTTCCTCGCACGTCGCGCGGTTGACCCAACGGGGGGACGGCCGCGCGACTTCGTCTCCCCGGGACGGCGGATGTGCGGCGGAGGTCGGGACCAGCGAGGGCAGAAAGCCCGTCAGACCCGGTCCCAGTCCTCCGACTGCGGGCTCAGCTCGCGGTCGTATCGCGCACGTCGCTCCGGGTCGCGCAGCACGCAATACGCCTGATTGAGCTCGATGATCCGCGGCCGAGCTTCCGGCGACGGATTGAGGTCGGGGTGATAGCGCCGCGCGAGGGAGCGATACACGACGTTCACGAGGTCGGCATCGGCCGAACGGTCCAGCATCAGCACCTGGTAGTAGGTGCGGGGCGTCTGGGTGTCCATCCGGCCGTCAGCGTAGGACCCGAGCGCACCCTTGCGCACCGACCCAGGCGGCCCTGCCACCCTGGTGATTTCGTCCCTGTGGGGTGGTCCATCCTGATGGCCGCGCTGACAGGGGAGCACACCGCCCTGCCGGTGTCGCTCCCCGGTCCGGATGCGCAGCCTGCACGCCTTGTGTTCGAGGGAGCCGCGTCCCGCGGACGGACGGGTCTTCGGATCGAGCGGTCGCCGAACGGTCCGACCGGCCCTCGAAGCCGGGTACTTCGGCCATATCTGTGGGACCCCGATTCAGGATATCGTCGACGACGAGTTCGGGTGGGGCTGATTGGATCGACACTTGGCTGGCCGGCGGTGAAGCGGTCGCCGGAAGCCCGGGATAGCGCCCCGGTATGGCGCGTGATCGCGTTCGTGGCGGTTGCCCCGTGGGATCACCGCCCCGTGTACGGCGAACCCGCCCCACCTGAGCCCTTCCCCCGCTCGCACAGGAGTCGTCGGGTCGGGACGCTCACTGACCCCGGTCACATGCCGTTGACGCGCCGCTGATCTGGCTCACGCTCGATGTACTCAGAATTCCCCCACCGGCATCGGCTCGCGACCCACCTGCGAGCGGATGATGGCGTCGAGCGTCCCGAGCTCCCCTGCGCTCATCGAGAACAGCTCCGGGCCGCTGCCCTTCCCGTCGTGCCAGACGAGCCAGCCGTCGTCGACATGGTGCTGGATGATTGTCAGGCCACCGAGCCCTCGGTCGTCGGCCTGACGGCCGAGCAGCCGGAGCGAGCGCTCGATGGGGCCAGCCACGTGTCCGGTGCCGCGCCGCTCTCGCGCCGCCCTGCGCTCGGCATCGATGGCGTCCGCGCCGAACGTCCGCTCGAGTGACCGCCAGCGGCCGCCGAGCCGGTCGTCGACCGTCCCGACCATCTGGGCGCGCACGATGAGACCCGCGGCGACCTCGCGGATGGACACCGCCCGCGCCTGATGCGCGTCGAGGAACGCGCCGAGCGAGCGCAGCGCGTCCTCGTAGCCACCGGACGCATCGAGCAGGACCATGTCGACCGCACCTTTCCTTAGGGGACCAGCGAGCCCCGGCGCGGTTCCGAGTCCGCCGGGCCCCAGCATCCCGGACATTGACGAAGCCGGGCTGACTCCTGGGGGCCCCATCCCGCGTGTGACGAGTCGGGGCAACGGGACGCAGGGGGCCATCCGGCAGCGGCACAGGTCCAGTATTCCTTCCGCGATCCAGGCCACCGCCCGGGCCTCACGCACCAGGCGGCCGCGGACCGCGGGTCCCGTCCTGGTGATGACCACACTGGTCGGGGAGCTCACGTCAGCCTCCGAGGGCCTGCCATTGATGCCGGTCCCGGGCGGGGAACGGAGCTGGACGCAGGAGGCCCGGTCGCCGGATACTGCCCTGTCGGCACCCGTGCCGACTACGTGCCATCCAGCCCCTTCGCGGCCGCTATTGGGATGCCCCCCTGGTACTTCCGGGGCCCGGATACCGCCGCGAACGCCCTGACCTTGCCTGCTGGCCCCTGTCGCGGCCCCTCCCGCCCAGTACCGCGTCCATCACCCTCGCCACCTCCCGCTGCCGCTGCTCCAGCACATGGGGGTAGGGGTTGAAGGTCAGTGCGATGCCCGGCCGAAGCGTTGTTCGCTTGGGTCAGCTAGACCTCGGGTACTCGGGCGATGGAAGTCGCCCAAGGGTTGCTCGGGCGATGGACGTCGGCCGGCCGTCAGGCCCCTGGACCGGGCGGACGGGTCCGTCGTCGATGGGTCAGCCCCAGGCGAAGAGCGGCACGAGCTCGTAGGCCGCCGGGATGAGGGCCAGGAGCAGCGCCACGACGAGCTCGGAGCCGATGAGACCGTCGTCCCGGACCTGTCGGCGGTAGCCGAGCAGGGCGCGACTCATCGCGTCCTGCTCTGCGAGTCCAGCCGAGAACCGGAAACGGTCCTGCTCGATGGCCACCAGCAGCTCGTCGACGAGCGCCTGGCGCTCGAGGCCACGACCGGCATACAGGGTCCAGTGCCGGTCCTCCCCGTGCCCCAGGACGGTCCAGAGGGCGCTGCCGAGGCCCTCGGCGTCGATGACGTAGCGGGTATCCGGCTCGGTGAGGGCGCGCACCCGCTCGGCGACCCATCCGAGGTCGAAGGGCAGCCGCTCGATGCCCGTCACGAGCAGGGCCTCGTCCGGGCCGTGCTCGACGGTGACGATGGCCGCCCCTCGGTCCGTGATGACGATGCTGATGTGCTTCATGAGGCCCCCGGGAGGATGAGCGAGGCGAGCCGGTCGGCCGTGAACAGGGTGGCGCCCGCCTTGCCGAAGGTGCATTCGTACTCGGTCGCGTAGGCATCGGGCCCGAGCGCCCTGCGCTCGGCCTCGAGGAACGCGGCGGAGATCGTGGGCACCGAGTCGCCCGGCACCCTGTAGCGCGCCCATGCCGGGTCCTCGGCCATCACGAGCTCATGGAAGTCGCCGGACTCGTCGGCGGGCGTGGACTGCACGACGAGCCGGCCACCGGTCGCGACGAGCGCCCGGGCGGCCACGAACGTCTCGTGGAGCACGTAGGCCGCCTCGTCGATGATGAGCAGGCGCGCGGTCCATCCCCGGACACTGCGGGGCGTGCCGGGCAGGCTGATGACGCGGCTGCCGTTGGCGAGGCGGAGCACCGCCGCGCTGTCCTGGACGAGCCGCTCGCCGAGGGTGCGCAGCCCGGTCCGGGCGCGGGTGATGATCTCGGTCGACTGCTTCAGGGACGGCGAGACGATGACGACGTTGACGTCGGGCCGATATCGGACCGTGTGGATGGCGAGACCGGCTGCGGACATCGAGGCACCCATCTGCCGGCCCTTGAGCACGACCGTTGGACGCTGCTCGCGCAGGTAGTCGACCTGCCAGGACAGCGGCTCGGAGCCGAACGCGCCGCGGAAGGTGACCGCGGGGTCCAGGGCGGCGGTGAGGTCGGCGGCGAGGCTCATCGAGACAGGTACCTGATGAGCTTCGGGATGCGGTGGTCGCCGAGCTTGCCGAGGGCGGTATTGCAGCGGGGACAGAGCATCCCCCGGACACACGCCCGGTAGCCCTCTCGGCCCGGACAGTGCCGGTGGTCGTGGTCGACCTGCAACCGCTCGCCCAGCCGCTCACAGAGCGCGCAGGCGCCGCCCTGGAACGCGATGAGGGCAGCTACTCTCGGCCGGGGTGAGGCCGTGGGTCCTGCGCAGCAGCCGGAGCCCGGCTGTCGGCCGCTCCGAGTATGCGTTGCCGTGGTCGACGGGGAGGCTTGACGACCGTCATGCCGATGCCCCCAAAGCGGCCCGGACGGCCCGCGTGGCGTCGGGGTACGGCTCGAGGGCCACCAGCAGCCGGGTCCGCAGTGCTACCCATTGCGGCTCGGAGGCGAGGTCACGGGCGGGCGGAGCCGCGTGGCGGGCATCGGCCTGCGCTGCCAGCGCGAGCCGGTACTGATGGACGATGGCCGGGTTGCCCGCGAGTGCCTGCTCCCGGAGCGCATCCACCAGCTCATCGAGCGGGTCCGGCGTGACGCCGAGGTCCGCAAGAGCAGGAGGCTGACGATCGACGGCTGCGCCATGCAGCCTGCGGGTTGGCACATGGTTGGCCGCGTGTCGCTGGAGGGCATCCTCGGAGATGCCCCGCTCGACGGCGACCGACCGGGCAGAGCGGCCCTCGATGAGCAGGGCATCGAGGGCTCCCCGGTCCGGGCGGGCGCATACCGAGCATCGACGGGCCATCAGTGCGGTACCGCGTCATGCCCGGTCGCGGTGTTGCGATTGCAGGCGGCAGTGGTCACCGTAGGGCGCCGGTGTCTCTCGTGGGTACCCCCACCCCCTGGCCCTGCCCATCGGTTCGTGCGCGCCGGACGGCTGCGGCTGCGGCTGCGGCTGCGAACACCTCGCGCAGGGTCGGGCGGCTGATACCGAGCTCGCAGGCGATGGCATCGGCGGACATGGCCTCGTCGCGGTCGTATCGGTCGCCCAGGTGTGGTTCACACCGAGGACGCCGAGGATGTAGGCCGAGGCGTGGTGTGGCTGCGGGGAGGCCGCTCATGCCGGCGCTCCCGCTGCCATATCCCCGAAGATGCCGGCCGCGATGTGAACGAGGTCGCCATCATCCGGGGGGACCGTTCCCGTTTTTCCTCCTCCTATGCGTGTCGGTGTACTGATAGGGGCGGCTTCGTCCCTGGTTTTCGTGCTCGGCACGCTCATCATCCGGGGTTTCGGGAACGCTTCCCGGGGTGTCCTCCATGTCCTCCGACTTTTCGGGAACGGTCGGCCACCGCTCCCGGGTCCACTCGGCCGCCTGCCACAGGTCGGGCTTGCCGGGTCCCTGCGTCCGACGCTCGACGATGTCATGCGCTGCGAGTATCCTCGAGCGCCCGCCGTGCCGTGGTCGTGGGGTAGCGGACCCGCTCGGCCAGCACGCTGGTCGTGGATGCCGCCTCCTGCGCCATCAGGTCCTCCAGGACGACCCGCCGGACCGCGGGCATGGAGTCCAGCGCCGCCTTCGCCACGAGCTCCCATGCGGTGACCTTGTCGCAGCCGATGGCGAGCAGCGCATTGAGCAGTCGCAACAGGACCAGCGCGAGACGCGCGGGTGCCTCTGCCTCGGGGATGAGCAGCACCTCCCGCGAGTAGCTGTCCCGCTCGACGGCCGAACGGCATCGGACCGCCAGGGTGCTGATGTTCACCAGCCGGTCCGCTGTCGCAGCATCGGCGGGTGCCACGAGCTGTGCCGGCGTCCAGACCCTCCAGGACCGCCGTGACGGCTTGCCCGAGCGCCTGGCGCATCGCCTGCTCCTTGCCGACATGCCCGAGCGCACGACGCACCTGCGCCTCCGCCTCGACCGGTGGCAAGCGATAGAGGATGAACCGCTCGCCCACCGAACCGATCACGGAGTGCTGCGAGTCGATCGCCGGCGGCTCACGTTGCGGGCAGGGCGCCACGGATGTCGACCACATCCACCCAAAGGTGTTCGGTGGGTCCGATGAGGACTCGAACCTACAGTCGCTATGTGGCACACATCACCGACAGAAGACCGCTACCGATGACCACCGGGTGCGAGACGCGCCGACCTCTCGTCGCCATGGGGTCTGACCGTGACCGCGTTAGTCGTCGGAGTTATCCTCCCGCGCCCAGCGCGTGCGAAAGGCAAGCCTTCGCGAACCTGTCGGACGCTGCTCCGGGGCCGCCCTTCGACGGATCGTGAAAGCGACCTCACCGCCGTTGAAGGTTTCGCACCGCTGGACCGTCATGTCATCGTGAGTCAAACGTCCGAGGTCATGGACTTGGCAGACCGCCCATCCGCGGAGGTCGACAGCGGCACGGACCGCGCCGCCGCGTTCCTCCGCTTGGCCGATGCGCATCTGGATGCTTCGTACCGGCTGGCCCGGGCCATCCTGCGCGATCAGGCCGAGGCGCAGGACGCCACTCACGACGCGTTCGTCCAGGCGTGGCGCAAGTGGTCGACGCTGCGCGATCCGAGTCGTTTCCAGCAGTGGTTCGACCGAATCCTGGTCAACATCTGTCGCGAGCGCCTGCGCGCCCCCCATCGGCAGGTCCCGGACATCTCGGCGGAGCTGGTGTTCGCGCCCGGCGATCCATTCGGCCAGGCCCATGACCGCGATGTGCTGGCCAACGCGATCGCGATGCTGTCGCCCGACCACCGCGTGGTCGTCGCGCTGCGCTTCTACCGCGATCTCACGGTCGAGGACATCGCGAGCCGGCTCGGCATCCCCGCGGGCACCGTGCACTCGCGTCTGCACTACGCCCTGAAGCGACTACATACGGTCATCGACGCGGCCGACGCCAAGGGGACCCTCCGATGACGGACCACGAGCTCGAGCAGCGCATCCGCGCGTGGTACCGCGCCGACATCGCGGACGATGAGCGGGCGCCGAGGGCGTTGCGGGCCGGCCTGGCCGCCATGCCCAAGTCATCGTCGCCCTCCGCTCGCCGACCCGGTGATTCCCGTCGCCTCGTGCTCCTGGCGGCCGCGGTGCTGCTGGTCCTGGCGGGTGGCGCGATGGCGGCCGGCTCCTGGCTGGGGCCGCCCCCCGCCGTGGTGGCTCCCGTGCCGACGGCGTCCATGCCCCCAACGGAGTCGCCCCGACCGAGCACCAACGTCGCCGCCGCGACAAAGGGCACCTGGGTCGCCACCGGCAGCCTGGCGCTGGACCGCCAGTCGCACAGCGCCACGCTGCTACCGGACGGCCAGGTCCTCGTGGCAGGCGGGCTGGGCCTCGGGATAGGCGCTGATGGAGCCACGGTGTCCGCAGAGCTGTATGACCCGGACACCGGGCGATGGACCGGGACCGCATCCATGGCCACGGCCCGCTGGGGCCATTCGGCCACTTTGCTTCTGGACGGTACGGTGCTGGTGGTGGGGGGTGACTCGGCTGACGGCATCGCGACGGCCTCGGCCGAGCTGTACGTCCCCGCGTCAGGGCGGTGGACCACCATCGACAGCATGGTGACGACCGAGGGGGTCGACACCGCCACGCTGCTCAGCGACGGCCGGGTCCTCGTCGTCGGCGTCACCGCTGGGGAGACGCCGGCGGCATCGACGGAGCTTTACGACCCCGGCACGGGGCGTTGGACCGCTACCGGCAGCCCGGCCGCGATGCGGGACCTCGACACCGCCACGCTGCTGCCGGATGGGACGGTCCTCATCGCCGGCGGCCGGATCGGCACAGCCGACTGGGTCTCATCCGCGGAGCTGTACGACCCGAGCGCCGGGCGGTGGACAGGGACCGGTGAGATGGTCGAGGCCCGGCACGGCCAGACGGCGACCCTGCTCGCCGACGGGAGGGTTCTCCTCGCAGGTGGAAGCGAGACCGATCCGGCGGTCAGCAGCGAGCTGTACGACCCGGGCACCGGGACCTGGACCGCAACGGGTGCGATGCTCGTGGGTCGGCGGGGCAGGCACGATTCAGTGAACGAGGGTCATACGGCGATCCTGCTCCTCGACGGCAGGGTGCTCGTCGCGGGTGGAGGGCCGGGGGGCCGGCATGACCTGGCAGCTGCGGAGCTCTACGACCCCGGCACCGGCGAGTGGACCGCCACGGATCCCATGCTTGGTCCCCGGGGCAACCACACGGCCACCCTGCTGCCGGATGGCGACGTCCTGGTCGTCGGCGGTACGACTGGCCCGACGCGCCTTCCGACCCCCCGACCCGTCGCCGAGCTGTATCGCCCGGACACATGGCACTGAGCCTACCAGCGGGCGCGGGTCATGGAGCCATGGCATCGAGGCCGACGCCCGGGATGTTCCCGCAAACCGTCTGACACCAGTGAGGAACCTACGATGACCGACCGGCACGCAAAGAGCCACCATGAGTGCGTCGTGATCCGCGCCTGGGTCCCGGTCGCCGCGGGCCTGCTCCTCCTGGGCTCGGTGCTCCCCGTGGCCGCACAAGATCCCTCGCTCGCACGAGCACCAACACCCGGCCTCCAGGCTACGCCGCCCTCCCCCGTCAACGGTCGGATCGCCTTCATCGTGTTCGATGCGGCCGCCGACACCCGGCACGCGTTCACCATCGACCCGGGCGGCTCGAGCGAGGTCGAGATCGGGGCAGCTAGTGCCGGTACGGACGAGCACGACATCGCTCCGGCCCCCGCTGCGTGGTCCGCTGATGGCACAAGCTTGCTGCTCGAGGTGTTCCCCGGGGACATGGCCCGGCCCGCGACCTCCGATGCCGATGGGTCCGACCTGAGGGTGCTGGATGCAAATCCCGACCAACCGGCCTGGCTCCAGCCGGCCTGGACGCGACGAGCCTGGTCCCCCGATGGGAGTCGTTTCGTGGTCACCGCGACCGACTCGCTGGCCCCTGACCACAACGGGATCTACACCCTGCGGGCCTCCGACGGCGCTGGGCCATCGAGGCTCACGGTCACGCCGTCGAACTGCCTGGACGATGCGATGGGCTACTCGCCGGATGGGTCACGCATGCTGTTCAAGCGCGTCTGTGGCGCGGCCGGTGCCCCTCCGAACGACACCTACACCGACCTTGGGACCCTGTTCGTGGTGGGGGTCGACGGCACCGTGCTGACGCGGTTGAGCCCGGCCGGGCTCGAGGCGACCGGCTTCACAGGGATGTCAGCGGACTGGTCGCCCGACGGATCGGCCATCGTGTTCACGGGGTATGTGCCGTCCGCCGACTCGACGTCGCTGTTCATGGTCCATCCCGACGGCAGCGAACTCCGAGAGATCGGGTCGACCGATGTCGGCGCGGTATCCGCTCAGTGGTCGCCGGACGGCCGGGACATCGCGTTCACGAGCCGGTTCCGTTCGCGACCGCAGGTCTGGGTCGTTCAAGCTGACGGGAGCCGCATGAGGACGCTCACGCACGATGCCGGTGACGTGACTTCGACCATGCCGGTCTGGTCGCCCGACGGCGCCTACCTGCTTTTCCAGCGACGCGAGGCCGGCGTCGTGACACTCTGGACGATGCGAGCTGACGGCACCGAGCCGTCCCGGGTGACACAGGCCATCGTCGCCACCGGTGACGTCGACTACGACCACTATGCATGGGGGCCGTCGCCGGCCCCCTGAATCGGTCCCAGTCTGCTGGCAGGCGGTGACCAGACCGCTGGTGGGGTACCCACGTCACTGACGAGCGACCCCGCAATGACGCCGCTGGTAGCGTGTTCGCGCGGCCGGGTTTCGCAATTTCTCCTGTGACTTGGTCGGCATCGTCACCTTCGTGGCGGCCGTCCGGACCCGGACCGCTACGCCATCGAGCCCAAGGTCGACGGCGTCCGGGCCCTCGTGCGGCTCCAGAGCGATCCGCTCGAGGTCAAGGGCCGGCGAGGGCTGCTCCGCCCGTCCTGGCTGGCGGTCCGGGAGCTGCGCGGCGCTTGAGACGCTCGCCCAGCGTATCCCGATTGTGCGCGACCGGACGGTCCTCGACGGAGAGCTGGCGGAGCAGGTGCTGTCGGGCGCCCTCGAGGGCATCGTGGTCAAGGACCGCCGGGCGCCCTGCCCCTCGGGCTCGCGCGCGGGCTGGGCGCAGGTCAAGGCTCCTGACTGGCACGAGAAGCATCGGGAGCGGTTCGGGCGATAGCGCCTCGCGGTCGCGGTGTCGATGGCTAGAACCAGTCCTCCTGGTCCAGCTCCATGTCGTCGATGCCGGACCCGGTCCCGAGCTCCGGCCACGGTGAAACCTCCGGCGGGGCGACGCCCTCCGCGGTCTCCCCGTCCTGTGCCTCGGTGGTCGGCACCATGAGGTCCATGGTCCATTCGGTCATCGTCAGGCCCTCCCCCAGTGGATCGGCACGACCGCGAGCCGGCTCGGCCCGCTCAGGTTGGAATCATCCGCCAAGTCGGTCCCACCGGAACTTGCAATCACGTTGCAGCCGCGTCATCGTGTGGATAACCTCCGCGCCGTTCGCCCCGCTTGGCCCGCCGGGACACCTCCGCGGGCACCCCATGTGCCGCGCGGCACTGACGACGAGGTGGGGATTCCTCTGCTCGGCGGGATTCGGACTCCGCCGAGCCGGTCGGGTCGAGCACGCCGTACTTCCCGGTGCTGCTCCCCGGCCAGGACGCGGCGACGGACCCGCCGCATCACCCAGCTGCGACGGGCCCGGTCAGGGGCTCGGGAAAGGGGGCGCGGCACGATCATTCCGCCTATGGGGCCGCCGCATCCGTGAGCTGCGGCGACCCCGGCCGGCGGGAGATCGGCTCACGGTTCTCCCACAGGCCCGAGCGCATGTTCCGGCCGCGATGGTTGCTCCTTCGCGGATGGGTCCACCCGAACCTCTTGCACCGGCGTGTGATCGCGAACCGTCGGCGCGAGCTGGTAGGATCCAGGGGACGCCCCTCTCTTGCGAGGCCGAAGAAACGTCGAAGCGCTAGAGGGTAGGGTCGCAGGACCTTGGCCTGCCCCACCATGCGGCCATAGTCGTCCGACCTTGGCGCAACGGGGCAGACCTGGAGTGACGCAGGGCTGCTCTCATCGTCAGCCTGGTGATCAGCTCCGTGGCGATGGTGGCCGGTGCGCTCTTGAACCGTCGCCATCGCTGACGGCGGGTGGTTCGACCCTTCATGGCCGCAGAGGACCACCCGACCATCCCGCCGGCCGGGACCTGGGTGCGCGGGCGGAGCTTGCCCCGACCGGCCTTCCGAGGCGGCATGACCCCGCAGGCGCCCGAATGGCAAGGTGCCTGGCACCTGAGCACGGGCGCGGCGCGTCGGTACACCAGGCCGGACCTGCCGAGCTATTCCCGGCTGGACCTCATCGCCCGATGTGGCACGCCGATCTCACTCGAGGTCGTCGACCATCAGGGTCATCGGGTGTGGGACGCGGTCACCCTGACCGAGCGGCCCGACGCCAGCGCCTGCCGCCGGTGCCTGCGCTATGTCGCTCGATCACCAGAGGACGAGGCCCGGCGCGTAGTGCCGCGGACAGGGGGTCACATCGCCAGCGCGAGCAACCGCCCTCCCACCGGCCCGGGGACCCGGCCGAGACGGGGACGGTGCGGTTGGGCGAAGCGGGCCGCTGCGGACAGGCCTCGAGAGGCGAGCGGGATTGACACGAGGAGCACAGCTGCGCCCCGGCGGTGGGCACGCTCCCGGCCGTCGGGTCCGAGCGCATTGTCCTTCCGGTCGTCGCTCCCCGGCCCGGATACCACCCACGGTCAGGCCCGCCGCGCTGGCTGTGGTTCCCGGATGCGTCGCTGACGATCGAGAGCCCGCTAGACTCGGTGTGGTCTTGGACCGCGGCGAGCCAAGGAGGCTTGAATGGGCCGGATCATCGTGATGAACCAGGTGACGCTCGACGGCGTGATGCAGGGACCGGGCCGCCCGGATGAGGACACGCGCGAGGGGTTCGCGCACGGCGGCTGGGCGGTCCGGCGCAGCGACGAAACGATGATCGCCAAGATGACCGAACGGATGGGCGGGGATCGGCGCGTTCCTGTTCGGGCGCCGCACCTACGAGGACCTGCTGGCGTCCTGGAACGCCCGTGGCGGCCCGTTCAAGGACGCGCTGAACAATGCACGCAAGTACGTCGCCTCGAGCGACCCCGCGAAGAGGCTCGACTGGCCGAACTCGACGCTGCTGCAGGGGGACGTTCCGGCCGCTGTGGCGGACCTCAAGCGGAGCTCGGACACGAACCTCGTCATCATGGGCAGCGGCGTGCTGATCGCCTCGCTGATGGCCGCCGACCTGATCGACGAATACCTGCTGATGATCCACCCGTTGGTGCTGGGCAGCGGACGGCGGCTGTTCACCGGCGGCACGGCGGCATCGCTCCTCCTGGTCGACAGCAGCACCACGAGCAAGGGCGTGCTCGTCGTCATCTACGAGCCCGCGAGCGACTGACGGGCCTACGCCGATGGCCCGGCTTCGGCACAACGTATCCGGGGATCACGGCTAGTCCCGGCCCATGCCACCCGATCGACGCCGTGCCCGTGCGCTGACGCGCCGCTGACCAGGAGGTGCGATACGAGGTGCTACGGCGGCTGGACTCGCCGCGGCAGGCGTCCGCATCGTGCCTTGTGCCTCATGCCCACCTGCTCGGATACCAACGACGGGCCCGCGTCGCAGGCGGTGCGACGGTCCGTCGCCCTTGAATGGGAGTGGGGAGGACGCTAGTCCAAGCCGAGGGTCCTCGGACGGAAGGGGCGTTGACCACTGGCCTTCGCCTCCACCGGCAGCATCCGGCCCCGTCCCTGCGCCGCGAGCTCGTGAGCCATCGAGAGCCAGGCGGCTTCCGACGTCGGACCTGCCGCCTCGATCTCGTCGCCGTCGGGCCCGTCACGCGCAGGACCAGGTCGTCACGTTCACGGCGCGGCTCCTCGAACAGCCAGCCGACAGGCGGGTTGGCGATGGCGGCCATCCTCGCCGCACCCTCCCGATCCCTCATCGGGGGAGCATACGGGCGGCGGTCGAGGATGAGCGGGAACACCGCGAAGGTCGTCGTCGCCCGCGCCTGAGGACCCTACTCGTCAGCCTCGATCCAGGTGAACGAGTGCGCGTCGACCGGCAGCTCGGCCGGCTGGGTGTCGTCGAGCGTCAGGTCGTACGCCGCCCGCAGCTCCGGGTCCCGGAGGACGTGATAGGCAGCGTTGATCTGGCGCATCAACGTGACGCTGCCCGTGCGTGATTGGACATCGGGATGGTAGCGACGCGCGAGTTGGCGATAGACGACCGCGAGGATGTCGGCGTCGACGTCATGGTCGACCATGAGGGTCCGGTAGTGGTCCATCGCCGACTCAGAGCTCCCCGACCGGTATCGGCACACGACCCACCTGCGAACGGACGATGGCGTCGAGCGTGCCGAGGTCCGCCGCGCTCATCGAGAACAGCTCCGGGTCGCCATCGCCCTTCCCGTCGTGCCACACGAGCCAGCCATCGTCGACGTGGTGCTGGATGATCGTCAGGCCGCACAGCCGTCGGTCGTCGGCCTGGCGGCCAAGCAGCCGCAGCGAGCGCTCGATGGGCCCAGCCACGTGCCCCGTGCCCCGACGCTCGCGGGCTGCCCCGCGCTCGGCCTCGATGGCATCCGCGCTGAACGTCCGCTCCAGCGACTGCCAGCGACCAGTGAGCCGGTCGTCGATGGTGGCCACCATCCGGGCGCGGACGATGAGGCCCGCGGGGACCTCGCGGATGGACACCGCCGGCGCATGATGGGCATCGAGGATGCCCGCGAGCGACCGCAGCGCGTCCTCGTAGCCACCGGACGCATCGAGCAGGACCATGCTGACCGCACCTCTCCCGTGCAAACCGCATCGTCCTTCACCGCAGCATCCACCCGCGGGCGGGCTCGACATAAGGGGACCGATGGGCCTCCGCGCCGTCGCCATTGGTCGGGTCCTCCTGTGCTGGTGTCGACGAGGCGGGGGCAGGGCGTCGGGACACGGGGAGGCCCGGCGTGGTTCCGAGCCCACCGGGCCTCAGCACCCCGGACGAGGACGAGGACGGGTGGCTCCTGTGGGTGCATGATCAGGCGGGTGGTGCGTCGGCGCAACGGGACCAACGGACCACCCCGCGGTCGTCACCGGTCATATGTGGCATGACTCCGGCCATCGACAGGCGGGCGTGTGCCCAGGACCTTTGGGTCGGTGCGGTGCGGTGGCGAGAGGTCCACGGTGCCACCACGTCCGGTCAGCGGGCGCTGCCATGATGGTCCTCCAGGACCCCAACGAAGCCCGGGCCTCCTCCTCCGCCCGGGCTTCGTGCTGTCTGCGATGAAGGCGCCATCGCGCTCGTGGGCGGGATGGCCGGATACGCGACGACGCCGAGGATTGACACGTCCGAACGCTCCTGGGCGCTTCCTGGGCGGTACGAAGCCTATCGGGGCGGACGGATCAACTGGAGCAGGAGCACGGCCAGGACCACCACCACCACGCCGATCATGAGCAGCACGATCGGGTCGCTGATCGAGAGATCGAGGAACACCAGGCTGTCCATGCGGCGATCGTAGGCCGGAGCGTCAACCCGGGCCCGATATCGCGTTGCTGCGCGGCTAGGGGGTGGACAGCAGGTGGACACTGTCCGTCCGACGGTGGGCACACTCGCGGCCGTCGGGTCCGGGTCGGGTACGAGCGCACCGGTCCTTCCGGTGCCGCTCCCCGGACCGACTACCATCTAGGGTCAGGCCCGCCGCGCTGGCCGGTGTGGCGGGTCTGGTCCGCAGGCATCGACCGCCCTCCGGGTGCCGTACGACACGAGCCGACCGCTACGGCCTCCCGCCCCCGAGGAACAAGACGATGCCGACGAGCATCACCAACAGGCCGATGATCGTGGGCCAGCGGGGACGGAGCACTACGGACACCCGGGGAAGACGCGCCGGTGGCCGCCTCTGGGATGCCTGACGGCCGACGTGACCCTGCCACGGAGCATCCCCGGTGTGCTAGCACCTGCAGACATCGGTCGTTGACGGCGCGCACCGGGTGTCGGCCGGTGAGGCGGCGCGTGGGGAGGGAGCCCTGCACCCAGTCTGCGTCGACCGTGAAGCACCACCTGGCGAACGCGCGGTCCCGGCCGCGGTCAGTCCCCGGTCGTCTCGTCCACGATAAACGCGAGGCCCCAGTGCTCGTACGCGGCCCGGACGCGTCCGAGGATCCGCTCCGCGTCGGCCGAGGTGACCGCCGAACCCGCTCGTGTCCCGGTCCACTCGAGCGACCGCGCGAGCAGGACCCGTCGGCGAACGCCGCCCGAGACCTCGATCCGGCGTCGCAGCCCGGCCTGGCCGCCAGGCTCGGCGTACTCGACGTGCGGCGGGTACTCCGCGGCCGAGGGATGCGCGGGCGACAGGAACTCGTCGGCGAGCGACCAGCCGTCGGAGTGCTCGACGTTCGGGAAGCCCATCCGGAAGCCGGGTCGGACAGTGCCCGTCTCGTCCTCGACGCGCCCGTCGGGCAGCCGCAACTCGAACGGCCTTTGGCCTCGCGCGTAAGCCTCACGGAGGCGCGCGGTCAGGGTCGCGCGGTCGGCGGCGGTCATGGGCTCGCCAGCCCGGTCGCCCGTCCATCGGAGCGAGCCGATATCGGGCGACTCGACCGCCCGCCCGTTGCGTTCGAGCATGCGCCCGCCGTGCATTGCCGACCAGGCCTCGAACAGCGCCTCCCCTTCGGGCGCCACCAGCCGATAGGTCTCGCGCCCCCCGGCCGGCTCGATGCGGACCTCGTCGGTCACGGCGCAGATCCGGATTGCATGCGCCCCTTATGATGCCGCGCCTTCAGGTGGGCAGCGGGGCCACACGGCCTCCTCCGACTCGTCGACCCAGACGAGTCGGTCCTGCTCCTCGTCCCGGCATGCGCGCCGGCCCGAAACCGCAGGTTGACGGCGCGGAGCCACGACGCGAGCGACGGGCAGATCGGCCGAGTCAGCGCCTCCCATTCCTCGACGTCCCACGACAGCCGCCACGCCCGCTGGGCCTGATCGGGACGCGTGTCGAAGGCGAGGAAGTCGTCGCCGTGCACGATCAGTGGCAACCACTCTGGTCGCCATCGAGGCTCGAAGCGAGAGCTGGATGCCACCTCCAGCGCCTTGTCACGGGCCCCGAGGGCGCCGCCGATCGAGGACGTCTTGTCGGCCGGCAGCAGGCTCAGCAATCCTGCACGCCCTCCGCGGGATCGATCATGTGCGACCTGCTCGGCGCCGTCGTGTACCCCGAACCATTGGACGACCTCCGGTTAAATCGCCACCCGTCGATGCCAGCATCGCCTCCACGTCGACCTGGGGGTGACCGGAGCGAAGGTAGTGAGACAAAGGCGAGCCGACTCGGTCGTGCTCGGCGAGCAGTGTGTCGAAGGCTTGAGAAAGCTCGGTCGTGACGTGCAGATCGGCGCCCAGCCCGACATCATTCCTGCCAGCTCCAGCCCGGCAATCGTTCGAGACGCGCCACGATGTCCGACGGGAGCTGCCGCCGAGCGCGGCGCAGGCTGTCGGCCACGGCGCCGAGCAGCAGACCGTCCGCCTCCAGCCCGATCGGGATCTCGGCCGTCCCGGCGCGTCGAGCCTGCGCCTCGATCGCGGCCACGGCTCGCTCGAGCAGCTTGGCCGCATCGGGTGAGCCTTCGGGCTCGAGCGGCGTCCGGTCGGTCAGCCATGGCCGCGTTGCGCTGCCGGCTTGCATTGAATGGCTCGCGGCGTCCCAGCGGTAGAACCCGGATCCGAGGCGCTCGACGGCGGCCGTCGCGAGATCGGCCAGCGAGTCGAATACGGGTCGGGTCCGATCGGGCCCGGCCGAGGGCGGCGGGTGGACGAGCCAGACCCGTCCAGGGCGGGGGCCCGGCGCCGACTCCTGAGCGTAGAACGACGGGCCGCCGCGGAGCACCGGCACGAGCCACACCGGCCAGTTCGTGCTGGGATCGTCGATCCCGGCGGGCGGGCTCGGTCCGACGAGGCCATTCAGGTCCTGCCGAGCGCGGCGCTCGGTCAGGGCGGCGGCGAGTCCGAGTGGCTCGCCCGACCAGAAGAGCTCGAGTGTCATCCCGCCGCTGTCGCGCAGCCACCTAGCCTGATCGATGCCATCCTGCCAACCGAAGAACTCGATCGTCTCGTCGGCCGGCATCAGCTCGGGCAGGCTCGCGCGAACCGCGACGTCGCCAACGCCCGGCCGGGGCAGGTAGCGTCGCAGGGGCGACCTGACGCGATCGTGCTCGGCGAGCAGGGCTCGAGCGCGTCCGAGAGCGCGGTCATGGGCAAATCGCGCGTGTCGGAACCACGCCGTCGAAGACGGAGGCGGCGACCACGGCGCAGCTCGTGTGGATCCTGGCCCCTCGGCTGCCGGAGCCGGAGGGCATGACCCCGACGGACGGCTAGCTGCTGCCCGGCGCCGCCCCGTCGGGTCGTCGGTCACCCGGACAGCCGGCGGCGCAGCGCCCGGGCCTCGGCCAGCGCAGCGAGGTAGGCACCGTGGACGTCTGGAGGGTTGAGGGGCGCCGGCTGGTCCGGCGGCGGGTCGTCAAGGTGGATGAGCGCGTCAGGCATCGCGCCTTCGGTCCAGCACAGATCGAGGACGACCGCGCGTCGCGTCGCGCCGACCCCGAACAGCCCCTCCGCGTCGAGCGTCCGCAGCACGCGGCGGGGCGCTTCGCCTAGCGCCGCCGCCACCCCGCCTCCCGCTGGCAGAGCGCTGGCGGGGCGCGGCGGACGTTCCCCGCCTGGCAACGCCCCGAGCCCGGCCAGCAGGCGGTTTGCCAATGCCAATGTCGGGATCGCGGCCGGCCGAGCGCAGAGGTCGTCGCCGGGGGTGTCGTAGCGCAGGGCCAGGCGCACCTCGCTCGAGGTCGCTTCCCGGCCACGCCTGAGCAGCGCGGCGCGGAGGCGATCGGCCTCGACGTCCAGGGCCTCCTCGGTCTTGACGCACGGCTCGACCGTGCTGTCCGTGGCCGACGCACGCAGCCCGTAGAAGTAGATGCGCCCGGCCGCAAGGCGCTCCTGCAACTGGAGGAACCCCGTCCGCGCGCCGGCGAGCAGCGCGGCGGCGTAGGCCGTGGTGTCGACCTCGGGTGATCCAGGCATGCAAGCGCCTCCCTGCGTCCGCACAAGATACCGGGCGCCTCCGCGCCAAGAGGGCGCACGCTGCCGCGATCTAGGTCGGACGCTCGCGTCAGGAGTCCATCGCGATCTCACCTTGCCCGCCACGCGACCATCGTCGCGCTGGGCGACCCGCTCCGCCCGTCGCCGTTGAGACCATGGCCCAATTGGCCAACTAATCGTGGGTGTCCGGCTGACTGCGGCGGCCTACGCGTACGGATTGGCGCTGGCGCTGCCCGAAAAGGTTGTACTCGCGCGCCCGACAGCTGTCATGCACGCGTCAGCGACCTACGTGATCCCGATCAAGGGCCGCGACGAATGGCTGGCGGCGGCGAGGCGGCTGGCGTGAGAGCCCGAGACTCCTCCGCACCGGATCGAGCGCCCACAGATGCGGGTTCGTGGTCACGAGGATGTCCGGTGCGTGCTGCTCGAGGTAGCGGCCGCCGCGGGACAGCGGCTATCCGGCCCGGAAGAGCTCGCGCAGATCGTGACCGTACCGCTCGCCGTCACCGACGATGACCGGCCAGGATGGGCGTCTGACGGGAGGAGCCATGGTGCCCTGTCGAGGAGCGCCATGACCGTGGGCTCCTCCACGCCGGTGTCGAACAGCACGGACCAGGAGCGTCCTGACTCGGCGCCGCCCTTGCCGCCTCGATTCCGTTCGGCCTCCCACCGCTCACGTTCGCGGCAGGTGAAGCACATCTTCCGGAAGTCCGGCTGCCGTTCGGTCAGCGCCCATGGGCCCTCCGTCCTGCCGCACTTGGTCCGGCGCCCGTCCCCGACGTGCCAGCCGGACCTGACCACCGTGGTCCTGCCTCCCCGGGTGGTCTGCCGAAGCATCGACACCCGGCCGATCGGCAGGCTCCCGAGATTGGCCCCTGGCGACGGCGCGACGTGCGTGAGGCACACCGGACACATGAGCGCCCGCGGCCACCGTTGGCGGCTCCGCTTCCAGGGACGAGCCGCGGACTTCCCGCACAACGCCGCCGTATCCCCGATGTGCCAGGTCGCGAGGCGGTACTGGTCGGGATCGGCGAGGAGCCACAGTCGCCTGCCCCCGATCCGGATGGGTCCCTCGATCTTCGGCTTGGGGGTCCGCGCGGTGGGCCGGCGAGGTGACGGACGCGAGGCAGGAGCGACCCTCGTCAGGGTCAGCCGCGGGCCATGCGGCTCTTGAGTGTGCGGCACTGTCGGCACGACATCGGCGGTGACCGCCACGATGAGGATCTCCGGCACGGGCTCGCCGGCCAGCTCGAACACCGCCCGGGACGGGATGCGCATCGAACGACCGAGTCCCGGACCCGGGGGAGGGCTCCCGACCGGACCATCGCGCGGACCTGGGAAGGGGAGACCCCCAGCAGGACCGCGACCTGGTCGGGCGTGTAGGCGAGGGGTCGGGATCCCGCTCGCACCGATGGCGCGGTGGTGTGGTCGTCGCGTGTCATCAGCTCGGATGCCTCCCTGAGACGTGACCTGACCGCACTACCACGACACCGCGTTGGACTCGCCCACATCGCCTCACGGCCAGGGCCACGGGCGCTCTCGTTGCGGTTGATACGACGGATGCGACCCAGCACAGCAGCCGATGAGCCCCGTCTGTCGGTCGTGGAGCGGCCATGTGTGCCCAAGATACGCACGAGCCCACGTGGGACGCCGACAGGAGCAGCGCGTTGATCACGAGGTGGCAGGTCGGCTGCACCCCGAGCCGCGCCCTCGCAGCCAGGGCCGACAGTGCAGATGGGCGGCGGTCAGTTTGGGGTCGGCCTCGCGGTCAACCCCGTGACCGCTGCCAGAGAGGCATCTCGTCACCCAGACCGATACCCGTTGGCCGTCCTGATCCCGCGGATGGCCATGCGATTCAGAAGTGCACTTCGGCGACGCGTCGGCGCTGGAGGAGTTACCTGTCACATTGACTGTCACCACGGTCCATGGGCCTACCCCGCTTTCGTGGACACCTACCATCGCGGCAGCGTCCGCGGGAAGGAGTCCAGGATGGGGAGGAAGCACACCCACTACAGCACCGAGTTCCGGGCGGAGGCCGTGCGGCTCGCCGGGACGTCTGGCCAGTCGGTCCGTCAGGTCGCGTTGGACCTGGGCGTCTCCAACCAGACCCTCGGTGAGTGGATCCGCCGGTCCCGTGAGCGGCCGCCGGGGACGCCGCTCGACCCGGACGAGCGGGCCGAGCTCGACGAGCTCCGCCGCCGGGTCAGGATCCTCGAGACGGAGCGGGAGATCCTGCGAAAAGCAGCCGCCTTCTTCGCTCAGGAGACCGAGCGGACCCGGTGACCCGGTTCCGGTTCGTCGAGCGGGAGAGGGCGAGGTATCCGGTGCGGATCCTGTGCTCGGCCCTCGGAGTCTCCCCGAGCGGCTACTACGCCTGGCGCTCACGCGGCCCGTCCGCGCGTGCCGTCTCCGACGCCGCCCTGGCCGACGAGATCCGGGGCTCCCACGCCCGGAGCCGCGGGACGTACGGCGTGCCCCGCATCTGGGCCGACCTCGCGGATGCCGGCTTCCACGTCTCGCGCAAGCGGGTCGCGCGGCTGATGCGGCGGGACCATCTCACGGGGGTCCACCGCCGCCGGGTCGTCCGGACGACGATCCGCGACGAGGATGCCGAGCCGTTCCCCGACCTCGTGGACCGCGACTTCAGCGCCCCCGGTCCCGACCGGCTCTGGGTCGCCGACATCACGCAGCTCCCGACACGCTCGGGTTCCTGTTACCTCGCCTCGATCATCGACGCCTGGAGCCGACGGGTCGTCGGCTGGTCGATGGCCACCCACATGCGGACCGAGCTCGTCACGGCGGCCCTCGACGCGGCGGTCGTCCGCCGTCGACCGGGCACGGGCCTCATCCATCACTCCGACCACGGGTCGCAAGGCGGATTCCATCGTTCGTCGCAACACCTCGACAGGGAGGTGTGCGATGGGCGTTCGCGAGCGAGGGTTGGCGATCCAGGCGTTGCGCGGCCAGATCTGGTCGCCCGGCAGACCATCGATCGCACGGCGTGAGGACCGTGTCCGGTTCTGGAAGGCGATCGCCCGGGGCGCCACCACGGAGGACGCCGCAGCCGAGGCGGGGGTCTCGTCGCCTGTCGGGTCGCGCTGGTTCCGGCAGGCTGGCGGGATGCCGCCCCTGTCGTTCCTCCCGATCTCGGCTCGTTACCTGACGTTCGCCGAACGCGAGGAGATCGCGATCCTCCACGCGCAGCAGCACGGTATACGCGAGATCGCCCGCCGCCTCCGTCGCTCGCCCTCGACGATCTCGCGCGAGCTGCGGCGCAACGCGTCGACCCGCAGCCACCAGGTGTCGTATCGGGCGACGACAGCCCAGTGGCACGCGGAGCGGCGCGCCAGCCGGCCCAAGGTCGCCAAACTCGCCGCCAATCCTGCGCTCCGCGACTACGTGCAGGACCGGCTCGCCGGGATGATCGAGCGACCAGACGGCGGCCACATTGCCGGCCCCACGGTGCGCTTCATCGGCCGTCGCCACGGGCGTCGAGTCGACCGGCGCTGGGCGAAGTCCTGGAGTCCTGAGCAGATCTCGCACCGGCTCCAGGTCGACTTCCCCGATGATGCGTCGATGCGGGTCTCCCACGAGGCGATCTACCAGGCGCTCTATGTCCAGGGCCGCGGCGCCCTCAAGCGCGAGCTCGTGACCTGCCTGCGCACCGGGCGAGCGCTGCGCGTCCCGCGCGCCCGCACCGCGGGGCGCGGCAAGGGGTTCGTGACACCTGAGCTGCTGATCAGCGAGCGGCCCGCCGAGGTCGAGGATCGCGCCGTGCCGGGCCACTGGGAGGGCGACCTCATCCTCGGTCTTAACAGCTCGGCGATCGGGACCCTCGTCGAGCGCACCACCCGGTTCACGCTGCTGCTCCATCTGCCGCCCATGGACGGCCACGGCAGCGTGGCACGGACGAAGAACGGTCCGGCGACGGCAGGGCACGGTGCCGAGGCCGTCCGCGATGCGGTCGCCGACGCCATCGGCACGCTGCCCGAGCAGCTCCGGCGGTCGTTGACCTGGGACCAGGGATCAGAGATGGCGCAGCACGCGCAGCTCCGGATCGACACGGGGGTCGAGGTCTACTTCTGCGACCCGCACAGTCCCTGGCAGCGCGGCTCCAACGAGAACACCAACGGCCTGCTGCGGCAGTACTTTCCGAAGGGCACCGATCTCGCCCGGTACTCCCGCAGCGAGCTCGACGCCGTCGCCCTCGCGCTCAACACGCGGCCACGGAAGACCCTCGCCTGGAGGACACCCGCTGAGGCGCTCGACGGGCTTCTACACTCGACGGGACAAGACCGTGTTGCGACGACTGGTTGAGCCCGCCCAATACACGAGCCTGGCGTTCGGACGGCGCCTCCGCGACTCCGGCATCGCGGCGTCGATGGGCTCGGTCGGCGACTGCTACGACTGTGAGACTACGGCAGCCACCTGGACGGCCTGACCGCTTGCTACGACTGACCGCTGGTGTCCTGGCTGTTGACCTGTCGGTCGCCCCGGTGACGGACCATCGGCGCGCTGGCCGAGCGGGCAGTGACCGCATAGGAGCCTGATCCACCAGGTCCCATCACAGTCCTGTCCGCCCGCCCGGTCCGCGTGCTGCAAGCCCTCGGGAAGGACGGCAGCCATGGATAGCATCTCCCACCAGGATCGCGTGCGGCGGGTCGCCATCGGCGTCGACACCCACAAGCACATCCACGTCGCGGTCGCGCTCGATGAGCTGGGCGGCCGGCTCGGTGAGCTGACCGTGGCCACCGACCGTGCCGGTGCCGAGCAGCTGGAACGCTGGGCGACGGGCCACGGCCCCGTCCTGGCCTTCGGTATCGAGGGCACCGCCTCGTATGGCGCGGGCATCACCAGCCACCTGCGTCGCCAGGGTCACCGGGTGATCGAGGTCAACCGGCCCGACCGGCGCGACCGGCGCATGAACGGCAAGAGCGATGCCCTCGATGCCGAGAACGCCGCCCGTGCGGTGCTCTCGGGCCGGGCCACCGCGACACCCAGGACGGCCGACGGCCAGGTCGAGATGATCCGCCAGATCAAGATCGCCAAGGACACCGCGGTCAAGTCGCGGAGCCAGGCCCTCATCACCCTCAAGACGCTCGTCGTCACGGCACCACCGGAACTCCGGGAGACGCTCGACGGGCTCACGAAGATGGTCCTCATCGAGCGCTGTGCCGGCTTCCGGCCGGGACCGGTCACGACACCCCTCGCCGCGGCCAAGCATGCCCTCCGCGGACTCGCCCGCCGGTGGCAGCGGCTGCAGGTCGAGATCAGGGACCACGAGCAGCATCTCGCGGCGCTGACCGAGGCGGTCGCACCGGCCATGGTCGCGGCCTTCGGCATCGGCCCCGACACGGCCGCCGAGATGCTCATCGTGGCGGGCGACGATCCGCGCCGGGTACGGTCGGAGAGTGCCTGGGCCAGGCTGTGTGGCGTGTGTCCAGTGCCTGCGAGCAGCGGCAGGACGAGCCGCTACCGGCTGAACCGCGGTGGCCATCGCCAGGCGAACGCGGCGCTCTACCGGACCGTCATCGTCCGGCTCCGCTTCCACCAGCCGACCATCGACTACGTCGCTCGCCGGACGGCCGAGGGCAAGACCAAGGCCGAGATCATCCGGTGCCTCAAGCGCTACGTGGCGAGGGAGGTCTGGGGGTATCTCCGCCCAGCCCGCCACCTGGCGGTGACGCCCGATCTGGCGGCTTGACGACTATAGGAGCTTCAACGCCATGGCCGAGAGCTTCTTCGCGACCCTCGAGACCGAGCTCATCGACCGCTCTGGCTGGGCGAGCCCGGCCGAGGCAAAGGCCGCGGTGTTCGAGTACATCGAGGTCTTCTACAACCGGATCCGCCGCCACAGCAGCCTCGGCAACCTCAGTCCCGAGCGATTCGAGGAGCGCTATCGTTCGTCACCGGCCGTCGCGGCCGGATGAGGCATCACCGTCCACGAAACCGGGGCAACTCCAACGAGCGGGTCGCCCTGGGATGCGGCACAGCCGCCGGCTGGGAGCTGATTCGGCCGTCGTCCGGCCCCGGATTCGCGCTCAGACCGATGGTCTGTCAAGGGACACGTGAATCTCCTCCCTGGCGGACACCAGACCTCCACATCGGCGGACACGAGAACTCCCCATCGATGGTCAGCTGATATCCGTGGTGATGGTCAGGCCAGTGGCATCACCCCCTTGCCGGCGGTCGCCTCGGCGAGGCGGTAGGAGGCGCCCTCGGTGAGCACCACGTGGGCGTGGTGGAGCAGCCGGTCGACGGTCGCGGTCGCGAGCGTCCTGGGCATGATGGTGTCGAAGCCAGAGGGGTGGAGGTTGCTGGTGACCGCCACGCTGCGTCGTTCGTAGGCGGCATCGACGACGCGGTAGAAGGCCTCGGCCGCCTCCTGGCCGGCGGGCAGCATGCCGATGTCGTCGATGACGATGAGGTCGGAGCGGCAGATGCGCGCGACGACCCGGCCCACCGAGCCGTCGACACGGGCCCGGCCGATGGTCGCGGTCAGCGACTCCAGGCTGAACCAGGCCACCCGGCGACCCGACTCGATGGCCGCTGCGGCGAGCGCCTCGCACCAGTGGGTCTTGCCCGTGCCACTGGGTCCCGCGAGCACGAGGTTCTCGGCCCGGCCCAGCCACTCGAGCGTGGCGAGGGCATGCTGGGTGGGCAGCGGGATGGCCGACTCGGTCTCCCGCCAGCTCTCGAGGGTCTTGCCCGATGGGAAGCCGGCCGCCCGTCGGCGGGTCGCCTTCGTGGCGGCATCCCGGCCGGCCGCCTCCTCGACCAGCAGCACCCGGAGGGTCTCGGCGGGATCCCAGCGCTGGGCGCGGGCGGTCGCGAGGACCCCGGGCGCGGCGCGCCGGATGTAGGGCAGGCGCAGGCGGGAGAGGACCGCCGTCAGCTCGGCCGGCAGGGCCGGCGGCTCGGGTGGCCTCATCGTCCGAGGCCCGCCCAGGCGCCGGTACCCGGCTGGATGCTGAAGGCCTCGTCCGACACGGTGGCGCCCGGGTCGGCATCGTGGACCGCGAGGTGGTCGCAGATCGAGGCGAGGTCCCCGTCGGCGAAGCGGCCGGCGGCCGCTGCTGCCGCGAGCGCCTCGTCCACGCGTGCCGCGCCCAGGAGCACCGAGAGCTCGACCGCCCGGGCCATCTTCGCGCGGATGCGGACCGCGCCGACCGACGCCGCCTCCATGAGCCAGGCCTCCGCGCCCGGACCGATCGCCAGGAAGGCCCGCTCGTCGGGGTGGACCGGCCGAGGCCGGGGGCGGAGCCCACGCCCGGATGGATGGTCGGGGTAGTGGGCGTCCTCGATGCGTGGCTGGCCGGGCGTGGAGCGCTCGTGGCGGGCCACCTCGCGCAGGCCCGTGTCCGTGCGCGCCACGACGACCACCTCATCACCCACGACGCGCACCCAGACCTCGCTCCCCACATGCTCGCGGGGGACGGGATAGCGCACCGAGCCGAGGCGCACGGTCTGGTCGTCGCCGACGGTGCGGCCCTCGCCCAGCGCCGCGGTGTATGGCTCCGTCGGCAGGACGTGGAGCCGGGCCCGCTCCTGCGCGAGCCGCTCGTCGGGTCGGCGGCCGGTCTCCCGGTGGACCCGGCCGTTGACCTCCCCGCAGAAGGCGGCACAGGCGGCCGACAGGGCGGCGAAGCTCGCATGGGCCGGGCGCAGGTTGGCGTCGGTGGGCACCAGGTCCGCCTTGGCGACCCTGACCGTCGCTTCCGAGCCGCCCTTGGTCTCCGGGTCGTAGGGCGTGCAGGCGAGCACCGTCGCGCCATAGTGACGACCCGCGGCCACGACCTCCGGGTGGCGCACCGGGACCCCCGCGATCCGGCCGATCGTGACGGTCCGCTCGTTGTCGGTGAGCAGGTACGTGGGCACACCACCGATGATCCGGAGGGTGGCATCGAGGCAGGCGAGCAGGCTGCCCATCGTCCGGTCCCAGGTGGGGATGACGACCCGGAACCGGCTCCAGGCGAGCCAGGCGCAGAACAGCAGCGTCGGACGACCGGCGATGTCCGGGCCCTTGGCCCAGTCGAACTGGAGCCACATGCCGGGTTCCGTGATCCAGGGGCGGTACGTGCGACGTCGGCCGGAGCGGTAGGCGGCCCTGGCGGCACGGACGGCCCGGCGGGTGGTGCGCTCGGTGCCCTCGAAGCCCATGGCCCTGAGCCTGTCGTGGACGACATCGGCCCGGATGCGGCCGAGGGAGCGCTCGACGAGTTCCTCGATCTTGTCGCGATAGGCGTCGATCTTCATGGGCCGACGCTGGCGGGCGTGCGGATCACGGCCCGCGTCGCGCAGGGCGACGTAGCGGGCGACGGTCTTGGTATCGCAGCCGGCCAGGTCGGCCGCGGAGCGGGCGCAGCGGGTGAGGTCGAAGGCCTCGAGGATGTCCATGATCTCCCTGTCAGACTTGGTCACGGTCCCTCCCGGTGTGGCTGGTGCCTGGGGGTCGAAGACCACAAGCGTCGCCCACCGGAGGGGCTGTGATGGCGGTGTCGCGTCCGCCGGCGAGGAGACCTGGTGTCCGTCAGCCGGGAGATCCGTGTCCGCCTACGGGGAGATTCCCATGTCCGTCGTCATGGTCATCTCCGGATGCCTGGGCTATCATCCCGGCTGCGAGCGGGAGTAACTCAGTTGGCAGAGTGTCTGCTTCCCAAGCCGACCGTCTCCCGCCCCTCCTTGGAACCCATCGCCGCAGATCCACGTCGCGTTTTGCGAGTTCTGAGAGCGCGGATGGCACTCCTGAACGTGCGGCCCGGGTCGAACGCATGTTCTAATGCAGCGTGCTGGGCGGAATCTCACGATGGGGTTGGAGGCCATAGGTCTCGCAGATGGTCGAGTCGAGATCGATGCTCAGGGGGTCGGCTCCGGGACCGGCCCCGGCCGCCCAGGCCCTCGCCAGCAGCCCTCGGCCGACCCGGTCGACCTGGCGGACGTGGCCCCGGCGGAAGCTCCGCAGGAAGGCCAGCCCCAGGGTCGAGGCCGCCCTGACCGTGAAGCCCGGGATCCGCTCGGTGCCGCCGGCGCGCAGGGCATCCGCATCATCGATGCAGTCGCCACCGGCGAGCGCCGACATGACCAGGCTCGGGAGCCTGTCGCCGACGTTCGCTCGGCCGGGTCTTTCGCCGAGGTCGAGATGCTCGTCGACGAGCCCCGAAGGCCGAGGTGCTGGGCGAGCGTGGCCGGCAGCAGCAGACCTGCGTCGGCGACCAGGCGGTCGTCGTCGAACGCGGTATCCAGGCGGTCGAGGCTGTGCGAAGATCGCATCGACCAGGTGCTCCTCTTCTGGGCTTGATGGGTGTCCCTCAACGCCATCTTCCCAGCACGGATGGGCACCTGATTCGCTATCGACCCAGGCTCTCCGTGGTCACCGGTCGGTGGATTCGGGGTTAGGGTCGAACCTGGATGATCGTCTTCCCTGTTCGTCGCTCGGTCGGGTTGAGGGCGGCGACGGCATCATCGAGTGTCGCGACGTTGCCAATGTTCGTCCGCAGTCGTCCGTCCCGCACCCGCTGGACAATCTCACCCAATTGGGCACGATCGGACTCGACAACGAAGTCGATCGCAAGGCCGTCCGCGGGCCTCGCCTCGGCTGGCCCGGTGACGGTCACCAGTGTTCCGCCGGCCCGAATCACCCCAGCGGACCGCTTCTGGATCTCTCCGCCGATGACATCGAACACCAGATGAACGCCACCGACATCTTCCAGATTGTCGTTCTCGAGGTCCACGAACTCGTGCGCGCCGAAGTCAAGCGCCTTCTGGCGGTCAGCGGCGCGTCCCGTGCCGATGACGTAGGCGCCGGCCTCTCGGGCGAGTTGCGTCACCATCGTCCCGACTGCGCCGGCTGCGCCGTGCGCCAGGACGCTCTGCCCCGCCTGAAGGTGGCCGTGTTGGAACAGTCCCTGCCACGCGGTCAGGCCGGAGATCGGCAGGCTCGCGCCCACCGCGAAGTCGACGTCACCCGGCAGCGGTGCGAGGTTGCGTGCCTCGATCGCCACATACTCAGCCAGGGTTCCATCACGATGCCAGTCTGCGAGGCCGAACACCCGCTGCCCCACCGACAAACCCGTCGTGCCATAGCCGAGCGAAGTGACCGCCCCGGCCAGCTCATGGCCAAGGATCGACGGCGTGCGGTCACGGCCGGCGCGTTCGGTCCAGGTCGAAGGCCACCCAACCTCAGTCGGCACGAACCCAGACGCATGAATCGCAACGATGACATCGTTGATCGCTGCCGGCGGCTCCGGCCGCTCCACCAACGTCATCCCAGCCGCTCCAGCGGCCTGATCCGTTACCACAATCGCTTTCATCGAAATCGTCTCCGCAGCCAGTTGTCTCTCAGGGGGAAGTATCGCGGGGGCTGGCGCGCGTCGACCGCGTACATCGAGGGGGCGGGTATCGCTCACGGACGAGCGCTGATGATCGTCTGCCCACTAATCCGCGGCTCCTCCTCATGCCGTCCCCGTTCGCAACCGCGGGCGGGCGCAATCGAAGTCAGCCAGATTCGCCTGTCGACCAAGTCTCGACCGACGCCGCCCGGCCGAACAGATGGCCCTGCCCGAAGCGAACGCCGATAGCAAGCAAGGCGGAGCGCTCGGAGTCGGTCTCGACGCCCTCCGCGACCAGGCGCGCACCGAGCTCGGCCGCGAATCGATGCAAGCCCATGATGGCAGCCAGGCGCGCGGGATCGCGGTCGGCGCCCGAAACGAGGGATCGGTCAAGCTTGATCTCGTCCGGCCGAAGCTCGACGCAGTGGCGGAGGCTTGCGAATCCGGCTCCCGCATCGTCGATGCTCCAGCGGATGTCTGGAAAGCTCGTGAGGGCGGCCCGCAGCCCCCGGTAGTCGTCGATTTGGTCGCGCTCGGAGAGTTCAAGTGTGAGCGATCGTTGGCATCCTCCCAGAAGAGCGCGAAGGCCATTCGGCTCGAGGACGAGCGCTGGCGAGACGTTGAGGGCCACGGGGACGTCGGGCGGGAGCCCACGTGCAGACCTCAACGCTATCGCGAGGGTCGCATGTTCGAGTTCTGGTGACAGCCCGACTGCTGCCGCCTCGGCGAACCGTCGTTCAGGTGGAGCGTTGTCATCGAACCGGGTCAGCGCCTCGTACGCCACGGTTAGGCCATCATCGAGAGAGACGATCGGCTGGAACACGGCCCGGAATCGTTGATGGGCGATGACCGCCCGAATCTCGGCCCGCACGACGTCCGACTTCTCCCGCTCGCGCAGGTCAGGTCCGAGACGCGCCGACACGATGGCCCCCACCTCGGCGTACGTGCTCAGGTGACGCTCGAGCGCCGTGACACCGGCTGGCTGGCATGTCGAGAGAACCATGAGCCCACGGGTTTCACGGGCTGTCCTGAGCGGCTGGTATGCGACCGCGGTGATTCCCACACGGCTCAGCGCCAACCCGTAGCTTCCGTCGACCTCGCGAGGGACCCAGGATTCCACCCACGCTCCCTGCCGGGCCCGACGCCGCAGGTAGCGCGCCCTCGTTGCCGGTAGGCGAACACCTGCTGTCAGAGTGGGCACCGAGAGCCCTTCGGCGGCGAACAGGAAGACCAGCCCTCCGGGTCCGAAGCCGAGGATGCTCACGCGGTCGACATCAGGGAGATCCACGAGCTCGGTCGCAATCGCGCGGGCCTGGGCATCGAGCCCGAGCAGTGGGTCAAGCCCCTCGAGAGCCAGTTCGACGACGGCCCGCTCCCGCTGTTCGCGCGCCGCTCGGTCCTCGAGCCGGCGCTCCGAAGTCACATCGGTCGAGACGCCGATCAGACTCGAGATTGTCCCTGCCGCATCGCGGAGCGGCTCTACCACGGTCGCGAAGACGCGCCCGGCAAGCGCGAGATCGACGAAGACTCGCTCCCCGCGCAACGCGCGCTCGAACTGGGCTTGGAGCCGCGACGTGCCGGACCCCAGCTCGTCGAAGCGCCGTCCAACGAGGTCCTCGCTGGTGCGTCCCACGGCCGCAAGGCCGGCGCCACGTGCGAGGGTGATCGTCCCGGCCAGGTCGAGCGCCCAGACGATGACAGGTGCGCCGCCCACCACCGTGTCGAGTTCGTGCCGCGTCCGCTGCAGTGCCTCTTCCGCAATCACTCGTGCGGTGACATCGCGGGCGATCCCTTCGACCGCGACGACGCGGCCGGCCCGATCAAGGACCGGCACGGGGAAGGACTCGAGAGCGGCCCAGGTCCCGTCAGTCCGCCGCCAGCGCCAGGTGGAGGGACGGATCTCGCGCGGATCGGTGGGCGTCGACCGCATCTCATCCAGGTGGGCCGGATCGACGAGCCGGTATGCGAGTTCAGGATCCGCGTAGAGCTCTTCCGCCGTGACGCCGAGCAATCCCTCGACGGCTCGATTGACGAACTCGAGCCGCGGTGGGACGAGCCCGAAGCGATACACGACGTCAGGCAGGTGTTCGACGAGCCGTCGGAAGCGGATCCGCGTACCGCGCGGGGCGTCCGGACGGACGGATCCGGCACCCCGCGCTGGACGGGCGCTCTCAACGTCGGGCCGTGCGGCTCGCTCCATTGCGGTCATCCCTGATGGAACTCCCCAGGCTGCAGGGTGTCGGCCTCTTCGATGCGGCAGGCGGAGTGCCTGAGCTCGAGGACGAGGCAGACGGACGTCTGTCATATCGACGGGTATAGCCGCCGAGGCCGCGCATGTCCAAGACGTAGATCCACTCGCAGCTACGCCACCAGGGTTATCGATCCCCCGGCGCATCGCGGCCAGACGACCTGAGAGCGCCGTGGCGTCATGGCTCGGCAGATCGGCCTCGCGGGACCCGGTTGGGACGCCGGTGCTCGGCTCGACGGACGGAACCACGGCTCGCAGCACTCATTCGAAGCAGATCCTCGGCAGGTAGCCGGGTCCGGCGAATCTCCCGGTCGCCACGCTCTCGGTCGAGGATCAGGCCCGTCGTCGGTCGCGCGTTGGAACCGTGCGTCGTCGTCTGGGTGATCTTGCTTCCGACACCACCGACGTGCCCGACCTCGGCCGCCGCACCAGATCAATGGCCCGCTGCACGATCTTCGTGTGGGGACCCTCCAGCCATAGCACAGCGAGCACGAAGTCGGGAGCATCGACGAGCGTCACGAGTCTGAGGTCCTGAGGGGCCTGTCGGGCCATCGTTGGCGGCAGAATTGCGCTCCCGGCGCCATCGGCCACGAGTGCGAGCATCGCGCTCAGCGCATTGGTCTCGATGACGATCTGGGGCGCAGCGTCACGCCCGGCGAATACATAGTCGAAACAGCTCCGGAGCCCGGTGCCCGGTCGGGTCACGATGAAACGCTCGTTGGCGAGATCGCCAACACTGACCGAATCCCTCTCAGCCAGCCGGTGATCCTGTGTGACCAAGAGGGCATACCGTTCGCGTCGGATGACGGTGTGGCTCAGGCCAGTCAAATCGATGCTATCCGGCAGGGCAACCATCGCGAGGTCGAGCTCGCCTCGGCGGAGCCCCGCGAGTGACTCGGACGTGGACCACTCCACGATCGACACCTCGACTCCGGGGTTCGTGATCGTGTAGTCGCTTAGGTACCTGACCATCTGAGGATCGGTCTGGTGCCACCACGATGTCCGCAGCACGCCGCGCGTGCCCTGGGTGAACTCGCGCATCGCATCCGAGAGGTCGCTCAGCTCGGCCATCACGCGTCGCGCGCCAGAGAGGAATGCCTCGCCTGCGTCCGTGAGGGTGACATGCCGGCTCGTACGCTCGAAGAGACGGACGCCGAGCTCGTCCTCGAGATGCCGGATCGCGGCCGAAACGGCCGGCTGCGCGACATGGAGCTCGTTCGCTGCCCGCGTGAAGTTGCCGTGGCGGGCGACCGCGTCAACGAATTCGATCTGGCGGATATCCATGGCTCGCCACCCTCCGTGGCCTCCTGTCTCCCCAGTCCGCTGATCCGACTGCACCGTACTCCTCGGTCTCCGGTCTCGCATCCCGTGAACTCGCAGTCCTTGTGCGGACCGGCACAGGAGTCAGAGAGGCAGTTTGCCCTTGCCTGACCGCGCGGCCCGCGATGCTGCCCGAGCGTGTCCCGGTCACATTGAAATCACGCACCGGTCGAGGGACTTCTGCCGCCGCAGGCTCATGTGGCGTGGTCGTCGGCGCGGCGCGTCGCGGCTGACCCACGATCTCTCGGGTTGACGATGCCTACATCGCGTACCCGACCCGACGGGATCCGAACGACCTCGGTGCCACGCTCGTCGGTGAAGACCGCGTCGCCTTTGCCGAGGAGGTATTCCCGAGCTCGCGCTCCCTGGCGCCAGGCGTCCTCGACCGCGTTCTGGATGTCGCGAAGCAGGCGCGTGGTGTCGCCTCGCTGACCTTGGACGCTGATGCTGCTCCCCTTGCCTTCGACGACCAGGGCGGTCCGCTCGAACAGGACAAGACCGTCGAGCTCTGTGCCCTCGTAGTAGAGGTTGGCGTAGGTCTCCGCCCCGGGAAGCAGCCGACCCAGATACCCAACGGCCAGGCCATCGAGCGTCTTTGCGCGCTGCCTCGAGAAGGCTCGACTTCCAGTGAGAAGGCGAGTTTCCAGGAGGGTATCCACGTCTCGGGTCAGGGCTCCCGGGAGAGCGAGCAGGTATTGGCCCCCCTGCTCGAGGAACGGCCGGTCTCGTAGAGGGTTCTCGTCATAGAGCCCGGGAACGGCCAAGGTGTCAACAAGGTGTCAATGGTATTAGCCAAGCGGCGGATCCGTGGACGTGGCCGGTCCAGCATCGCACAGGCCCAGGCCTCGTGAGACCCTAGTCTCACGCTCAAATCGACCTCGGAGCACTCTTATCTGGTCGGGTATCCTAGGGGTGCGAGCGGGAGTAACTCAGTTGGCAGAGTGTTGGAACGTACGTTCTAATACCGCGCCGGACATGCCGATAAGTTCGGTGCTCGTCGAGTAGGAACTGCCTTGTCCGCGATGTCGACGGCAAGGCCTTACCAATCGTCGCCGATCCGGACCCGCTCCAGACCCACGTCCTCCATGGTGACCAGCTCCTCGGTGGGCGCCTGGCGGAAGACTTCCTCGATGAGCACGATCGCGCGCTCCGTCAGCCAGGCAGCGATGACCATGTCGTCGTGCTCCCCCGCGCCGGCGTAGCGCCCGTCCTGGTAGCCGAAGGCACCCAGCTCGCGCTGGAACTGGCGGGCCATGCGGAGTGATGCGGCGTCGCCCGAGGGGACTATCCAGCTGCCGGCCTTGAAGGCCAGGACGAGGCGCGGGATGCCGTCCTGGAGGTCCCCCTTGTTGGAGCCGGTCCGGTGGCCGAACATGAGCCCTCGGGTCTCCGGGCGTTTGCCGAGCTCGTCGAGCAGCCACTGCTGGAAGCCGTTGTCCTCGACCACGCCGATCAGCACGTGGTACCGAACGGCAAGGTCGCAGAGCAGCTCGACCTGGGCATCGAAATCGAGGCCCTTCTCTCGCCGGATGTCGAGGATGCGGCGGCCCCCCGTGGACGGGTCCCAGGCGGCCACCATCACCACCATGAAGTCGGCCCGGGCCGCTGCCGAGCGGGCGGGATCGACGCCGAGCACGACGATCTCGTCCCTCGAGGCCGGATGGCCACTGCCGAGGGTGAGCGATGCACCCGCGTCGATCGCGCGCTGAATGAGCTGGTACGGGAACAGCGAGGCCGCATCGTCGCGCGGGTCGTTCTGGTATTCCCGGCTGAAGATCAGCGGATCGGTATCGCGCAGGGCGAGCAGCTCCGGGGCCGGGAAGCGCTCCGGCCACAGCGTCTCACCCGTTTCCTCGTCCAGGGCGCGGTACGTCTCGGCCCGGAACCCAAGCCGCGTGTGGTGCCTGTCCTGCCCCGTCCCCATGCCCCGGCCGAGGTGGCTGAGGAGATCGTCCTGGTGGATCGCCGTCCCGATGACGACGATCTGACTCGCGTTCATCGGCATCAACGTGGACATGAAATAGCCATATGTGCGTTCGCGCTGCTCGCTGTTCAGCGAGTTCGCGTCGTTGAGCACGTCGTCGAGCAGCAGCAGGTCGGGGTGCATCCCCCGGACGCTCGTCCGGTAGGCCCGGATGCCGAGCCTCGCGCGGTTCCGCAGCCGCACCTCGGTCGCCGACCAGCGGGTCTGCCCTCTCGCACCGGGCGCGCCCTCGGGCAGGATGTCGCCGAACAGGACCTCGTTGGCGAGCAGCAGGTCGCGGAAGCGCATCATGAGCTCGAGGGCCTGTTCCCTCGTCGCACTGAAGAGGACAGCCTCGAACGTGCCGGCATCGTCGGCCATGCGGACGCCATCGGTCCGGCCATGGCGCCAGCAGCACCACGCGACGTACGCGAGCAGCAGCGTCGTCTTGCCGTGCGAGCGCGGCGCGCGCAGGACGAGGCGCTGTTCCGTCTCGATCAGCCGGGCCCAGGCCAGGAGGTGCGCCGGCAGCTCGTACGGCCGCCCGGCCGCGTCGACGAGCACGCTCAGGAACAGCGCGAAGCTCGCCGCCAGCGCGGCGGCGCTGACCTCCTCGGGCGTCGGGCGCGCGCTCACTCGTCGGGCTCGTCATGGGGCGCCGCGAAGCGTCCGACCCGCTCGAGCGCCTCGGGCGAGCCGGCGCTGCCGAACCGGGCCGCCAGCAGTCGCGGCACCATCGCCTCGATGAGGGCGGGCTCGAGCACCACGACGCCCGCGAGAGACGGTTCGTCGTCCTGATCGGCCCCGCCCCGCGTGCCGGCGAGCGCTGCCCGCCGGCCCCAGCGTTCCCCGAACCGGCGCTCGAGCACCGCGAGCGCGATCCGGGGGTCCCCGAACGCCGCCTGGGTGACGGTGCCGGCCAGGCGCAGCTCGAGCTTGGTCTCGACCCGAAGCACCTCGTCGCGGAACGCGTCGTGGGCCGGCGTGTCCCCGGCGAGGACTCGGTACAAGGTCGCGGGCGACCAGCCCGCATACCGGGCGGCGGTCTCGGGGAACACCCCGCTACCGAGCGCCGCGAGGAAGCGTTCGCGCCGGTCGGCCGTGAACTTAGTGAGGTTCCCCGGTGAAGATGAGACACCTCAGGCGGCCAGGATGGCATCCAGCAGGGATGCGATCGGGGCGAGGACGGGCACGCTCGCGAAGCCACGGTCGGTGAACGGGGTGCCATCGAAGCGTTCGGCGGGTGTCTGCCAGTCGAGCTCGCCGTGGAGCCGGTGGTAGTTGTAGTAGCCGGCATAGGTGGTGACGGCGGCCTCCGCCGCAGCGAGGTCGGCCAGGTGCTGCCGGTCGAGCACCTCGGACTGCAGGGTCGCCCAGAAGGCCTCCACCTTGCCGTTGGTCCAGGGCGTGTCCATCTGGGTCCGGATGTGGCGGATGCGGAGTTCGGCGAGGCTGCGCTGGAACCGGCTGAGCATCGTGCGCACGATGGCCACGAAGGGTGTCGCTTTGCGGTCATCAGCTCGTGCGGCACGCCACACAGCTCGATCGCCTCCTCGAGCAGCGCGAGGACCCAGACCGCCTCCTTGGTCGGCACCGCCCGGATACCGAGCAGGAAACGGCTGTGGTCGTCGACGAGGGCGACGAAGTGGCAGGTCCGGGCACGCCCGGTCGCACCCACCAGGTAGAACGGGCCCTTGAGGTCGATGTGCCACAGCTCGTTCACGCCCGCCCGCTCGTAGCGTGGGCCGGGGATCCGGACGGTGCTCGGCCGCGGTGACTGCCGGTGCGGGCGAGGAGCCGATCGACCTGGCCGTGGCCGAGCGGCCAGACCTCGCGCCGCCGGAACTCGGCCGCGATCCGTCGGCTGTTCCAGTAGGTCAACAGCCGGACCGTGAGGACGAGCCGCTCGAGGGCCGGTGGCAGGTCGCTCGCCCGGCCGGTCCGTGGCCGGTCGAGCAGGGCCTCGATGCCACCCTCGTCGAAGCGTGCCCGCCACCGGAACAGGCTCGCCCGGCTGCAGCCCATCTCGGCACAGATGGTCGCGAGCGACTCGCCATCGGCCCAGCGCCGGAGCGCGGCCCGTCGCCGTCGGACCACCGCGGCCCGGTCACGTCCCCCGTCAGCCTCCGGCGGGCGGCCGCCCTGGGTCGCCACGAACAGGAAGCCCGGACCCTCCTGGTAGTGGTTCCGTCGCGGCAGGCGTCGCGGGTTGGCGTACTTCCGGGACCGGACCTCTGGCATCGACACCCTCCTCGGAGGGCACCCTACCCAGTCTCATCTTCACCGGGGAACTTCACTTAGAGGGGCGGGCCATCACTCGGTCGCCTCGTCGACGAGCTCGGCGCGCTCGCCCGTGAGCGCCTGCCAGCGCTCGATGGGACCTGGACGAACGCCGGCTCGACCTCCAGCCCGAGGCACCGCCGGCGGCTGAGCTCTGCCGCGATGAGGCTCGTGCCGCTGCCCAGGAACGGGTCGTAGAGGACGTCGCCAACGGGGACGTGGTTGCGGATCGGGCGCTCGAACAGGACCACCGGCTTCTGGGCCGGATGGTCCACCTTGGGGTCGGCGCCCGGTCCCCCGACCTTCGGCGAGGGCGCCTCCCACACCGTGCCCTGGGCGCGACCACCGAGGAACCGCACCCGGGCACCCCGCCGGCGCACGACGACGCAAGCCTCGTGTTGCCAGTGATACCAGCGCGGCCCGACCACCCAGCGTGCCTTCTTCCAGACGATCTCGGACACCAGCTCGAAGCCGATCCGCTCGAGGCCGGCGGTCACCGGCCCCGCGTGGACTGCCGGTCGCCAGATGTAGCCGACCGCGAGGCCCGGGACCAGCTCGTACGCCGCGGACCAGTCGGCGCGCTCGTCGCCCGCCAGGCGGACGCGCAAGTGGCCGATCCCGCGGGCCCCCTTTAGGCGCCCGCCGTCCCGGGCGTGGCGGCGGGCAAGGTCGAGCCGGATGCCATAGGGCGGGTCGGTCAGGAGCAGCGTCGGCCGCTCGCCAGCGAGGAGCCGCGCGACCGCCGCCGGCTCGAGCGCGTCGCCGCACAGGATGCGGTGCCTGCCGAGCCGCCACAGCTGGCCAGGCCGGACGTACGTGGCAGGCTCGTCGGGCAGGGCCGGGGTCGCGTCCGGGTCGACCGGCGTCCGGTTCGCGGTCGTGAGCGACGCCGCCAGGCCGTCGAGCAACGCCCGGAGACCGGCGTCCACGGGCCCGAGTCCGGCGAGCAGGGCGTCGAGCGCCTCGGGGTCGGGGACCGCGAGCGTCCCGATGACATCGAACGTCGCGAGGACCTGGCGCTCCTCGCCGGCATCGAGCGCGACGTAGGTGACCGGCACCGTCGGCTCGCGGCGCGCGAGTGCCTCCTCCACCCGGGCGTGGCCGTCGAGGATGCGCCCGGTCGCCTCGTTGACGACCAAGTCCTGCACCCAACCGACATCGCGCAGGGCCGCCTGGAGGGCGCGTCGCTGACCCGCCGGGTGGCGGCGCCAGTTGTCGGGATGGGCGAGGAGCGTCCCGGGCGGCACCTCGGCGTGGCCGACGATGCGGTTCCGCCAGGGGATGGGTGCAGGGCCGCTCGATGACGAGCGTGCTGACCGGGGCGATGCGCTGGACATGAGGACACCTCTGGGACGTGAGCCGATAGCTCCCGTCCCCGAGGCGACTTTTCCGCCGTCGGTTAGCGCGGGTTGCCGGTCCGGACCATCCGGCCGTCCACCGAAGTCTATCGCATACCGATCGGCCCGCTAGGGTTCGTGCGGGCCGGATCCTACGGGCAAGCGCCGCGCCGCGAGGAACCGGGTCATCTCGACCACGGTCCGTCGGTCCTCGGCGGACAACCCCCGGAGGGTTGCGCTCGCGTCGTGTCCGGGCTCGAGCAGCCCGAGTTCGTCGGCAAGCCGACTCCGCGGGATCGCCCAGAGCGCCTCGAACAACTCGACCAGCGGCATCCCGGTCGCGTCCGACAGTGCGACCAGGTCGTCGGGGGTCGGCCGTGCGCGCGATGGACGGGTGGGGTCGAGGAGCGCGGCGACATACCCGGGGTCGCGGCCCATGGCGAGGCTGAGGCTGCGCATCGAGCGTCCCGACCGGGCCAGCACGCCGCGGAGGGCGTCCCGGAACTCGTCGTCGGCGAGGCGCTGGTGCGGCGGAGGTGATGGTTGCATCTGACGTCAGTGTGACGTAAGATAACGTCATGTCAAGCGGGCTGGGACCGGACCGGGTGTCGGTCCAGCCGTCCGTCCCGGCGCAGGCCTCCCTGCCTGCCGCGGACCCGCCGGACATGGGCCGACCGCTGGGGCCGCTGATCGCGGAATACAGCGCGATCTATGGTCCCTCGTGGAAGCCGGCCACGGCGCGCAAGCACCGCGACGACTTCGGGCGGCTCCTCGAGTGGCTCGCGGAGACCGGCCGGCCGGCCACCACGACCTCGCTCGACTTCCTGACGCTCGCGGCGTACGTGACCGAACTACGCGGCCGGCCGCGTATCCACGGGGTCTGGCGGGGCGCACCCGATGCGGCCCGCCGCAGCCACGCGCTCGGCCGTCCGGAGACGCTGTCGGCGAACTCGGTCAACACGTACATGCGTCCCATCCGCTCGCTCGCGATCTGGCTCGTCGACGAGGGCCTGCTGGCGATCAACCCGTTCCGGCGGTCGAGGCGTCGGGCCGCCCTCAACCCGCTGCTGCCGGCCGAGGACACGCCGACCAAGGGCGCGACCCTCGACGATCTCCGGGCGCTCGAGCGGGGCTGCGCCGGTGGGGCGCCCATCGACCTGCGCGACCGGGCGATCGTGGCCGTGCTGGTGACCACGGCGGCCCGCAACAGCTCGGTCCGGCTGCTCCAGTGCGACGACGTCGACCTCGTGCGGGGCGTCATCCGCTTCCGGCGCGCCAAGGGTGACAGGACGCTCGAGGTGGCGCTCCATCCGAGTGCCCGGTCCGCCATCGAGACATATCTGACGACAGGCCGGCCGGCCCTGGTCGGGACCGCGGAGGACCGGGGCTGGCTGTTCCCGTCGCGGGCACGGGGATCCGCCCCGCTGTCGATGAACGCGCTCTCGCTGATGCTCACCCGCCGCTATCGGGCCGGCGGCGGATCGCTGGCGTACTTCGGATCGCACCGCATCCGCCATGCGACCGCGACCCTGCTCGTGAACAACGGGATGCCGTTCGAGGAGGTCTCCCGCTACCTCGGCCATGCCTCCACCCAGGTGACCCGGCGCTACGCGGTCCAGACACCCGGTGCGCTCGGCGAGCGGGCCGCGGAGGCCCTGGCGCGAGCCGGTGTGGCTTGAGGGCATCTCTCAATCGGGGCCCGCCATATGTGGGACGTCCCCATCGTGGTCTGAGACCGGTCTGACCAGTGATACCATTGCGCCCTCGGTCGCCCTAACGACCACAAGTGCGGAAGGCAGGCACAGGTTGGGACGAGGATCGTTCGCGGACCGGGTCGCGATCGTGACGGGTGCCGGCCAAGGGATGGGTGAGGCATTCGCGAAGGCATTGGCCCGCGCGGGCGCCATCGTCGCGGTCGCTGAGGTCGATCCGGAGACCGGTCGGCAGACAGCGGACGCGATCACGGCTACCGGGGGACGCGCGCACCCGTACGTCGTGGACGTTCGTGACCGGGATGCGATCGATGCCATGACCGATGACATCGTCGCGCGCTACGAACGCCTGGACATCCTGGTGAACAATGCTGGCGTAGCGGCGGGCGGCCCGTCCGAGGACGTCCTCGAAGCCGACTGGGATCGCATCTACGGCATCATGCTCAAAGGCATGTTCCTGTGCAGCCAGTCGGCGGCCAGGGCCATGATTCCGCAGGGCAGTGGCGTCATCGTCAACATCTGCTCGATGGCTGGCATCGGCGGCTGGGCGAAGCGAGCACTGTATACGCCCGCCAAGGCCGGGGCGATCTCCCTGACCCAGGTCCTGGGCGTCGAGTGGGCGCGCCATGGCATCCGGGTCGTGGGCATCAACCCGGGCCAGATCGAGACCCCCCTCAACGAGTACGTCTTCAGCCGGGGCCTTGCAAGCCGCGAGGTCTTCACCAACCGCGCCCCGATGCGCCGCTTCGGGACGCCCGAAGAGATCGCAGACGCGGTGCTGTTCCTCGCCAGCGACCAAGCGAGCGGGATTACCGCAGAGGTCGTGACCATCGATGGCGGCTGGACGGCATGGGGCGGTATCGAGGCCATCGACGCGTGAGCGACCGGTCATCGTCGGCGGTAGCCGCCGGTTCCGGTATGCCCATCACCGCGCGCGGCAGATCGATCGCCTACGGCCCGCCGCCTTGGCGGATGCACGGGCGGACGCTCGCCATCCGATATCGGCTCGCTGACCCGGATGAAGCGCGACGGCACGTACCTCCCAACCTGGAGATGGAGGACGACCCGATCGTCCGCGCCCGCTTCTGGGACATGCGACACGACGCCTTGCGAAGCGTTGGAGTTGGTCAGTCTGGTTGGACCACGTTCCGCGAGGCTGTCATCGCGTTCCCCGTCCGCCGGGGTGCGGTGACCGGCGACTATCCGACCTACATGTACGCCGATGACTTCGCATACACGGCCATGGGTCGCGAAGTCATGGGCTGGCCGGTCCGCGATGGCCGTATCGAGATCGGCCCGGAACCGGGCGGCGGTCCGGTCCTGGGAACGACGATCGGCGCCAGCCTCACGCGCGGTGGCATCGAAGTCATGCACATCGACCTGCGAGTGACCGGCGACCCCAAGCCAGACACGGACACGCACCCACCGCGCTGGCTGGCCACCAAGATCATTCCGGATGCGACCAGGCCCCTCGCGGTGGTGGCGCAGCTGCTGGAGACGGGACCAGAGCGGATCCACCAGCGCACGATCTGGCCGGCCGACGCCACCCTCCGGCTGGGCGAGGGCCCAGGCGATGAGTTGCACCACCTGCGCCCACGGGAGATCGTCGCTGCCGAGTACTGGAATGAGGTCGATCTGACCATCGGTTGGGCGACCGTCCTCGACGAACTGGGAGTCTCGCCATGGTGACATCCGGACCCGGCACCGTCGCGCCCATGCGAGTCCTCCTGGTCGGCGGCGAATCGAACCCGAGGGAGGCGACCGAGCGAGCCTTCCTGGACGGCGGCGGCCAGATCCGGGTCGCTGCCGAGCCCAAGTCGTCGCTCGATGCCTTCGCGTTACTCGAGTCCGCCGCGGAGGCACTCGGTGGCCTCGACGCGGTCATCCGCTGGACCCCGATCCCCCCGTCGAGGCCGCTGCTCGGCCCCGCATCGGACCCGGATGAGGACGACTTCGGCGCGGACATCAACCGGATGCTCGTCGGCGCGCAGCGGGTGGCGGTGGCCGCGGCCCGCGTCCTCGGCCAGACCGATGGTGGCTCGATCGTCCTCGTCGGACCCATCGACGCGAGCCACGCGTACCCGGGGCGGTCGTCGGTCGCGACCGCGATGGCCGGCATCATGGGTCTGACACGGGCTCTCAGCGTCGAGCTCGCCGGGGTCGGCGTTCGCGCCAATGTCGTGCTCACGGGCCCCATCGGGAGCGCTCCCGACGGGCAGGGCGTCGACGGTCAGCGCCGCGAGCGCACCCTGCTCCGGTCACCCCGACCCTCGCTCGTGACACCGCAGGAGATCGCCGGTGCGATCCTATTCGTCGCTGGCCCATCGAGTGCCTTCATGACCGGACAATCGCTGCGAGTGGACGCCGGTTGGGCGTCGCTCAACCAGGCGCCCGACGGGATGCGATTCCCGTGATCGGCACTCGGTCTGCAGGCGTCTCGAGTTCGGGCTCGCCCCGCTCGAGGTAGCTGGCGACCTGGTCGGAGCGACTGAGATGGTGCTCGGCTAGGAGATCAGAGGCACGGGCGCGGTCACCATTCGCCAGAGCCGCGACGATGGCGCGATGTTGCCGCAGTGAGCCCTGGTTGTAGGTGCGCACCCGATAGGCGGCGTGCGCAGCGTGGCGCGCCCTCCCGATGATCGCATGGGCGAGCGATCGCAACGGCTGATTCGGGCTGTCGGCCGACAACCGGACATGGAACTCCAGGTCGATCTCGGCGGCATCATCGGAGCGACCTTCTGACAACGCGGCGGCCTGTGCCTCGATGAGCGGCTGGAGGTCGACGGCCAACGTCCTGGGGTCCCCGGAGCCACCCCGCAATGCCTGTGGCTCGATCGCAGCGCGCAGTTCGATGAGGTCCCGCAGGGCCGCCTGGTTGCGCCGCAGCCAGTCGTCGATGAGCCTCCGGCTCTGCCACTCGTCGGTCGGATCGGCGACGAAGGTGCCGCGGCCGGCGCTGGCCTCGACGTAGCCCAGTGACCCCAGGCTCCGCAGACTCTCGCGCAACACGGCCCGTGACACGCCGAGTTCATCGGCGAGGTCCCGCTCGGAGGGCAGTCGCTGGCCGGAGCGGAAGTGACCGGCATCGATACGCTCGCGTATCTGGGCCGCCGCTGCGTCGGCGAGGTCGCCAAGGGAACCGTCCACCCGTGAGAATGCCGACGCGCTCACCTTGCGCCGACGTACCACCCGGACCGCACCGTCCACCATATCCCCTCCGCCTGCTCGATCCGTCGATCACCTCGAACGATAGCGCCCGCGCTCGCCATCGATGCCGGAGCGACGACCTGCCGCGTCCGAACTGGTGCCTTGACAAGGAGCACCATCACCATAGACTGGTCAGACCGGTGATGAGATTCGGCTGGCGTACCCGATCCTCGGGCGCCTCGCCGATAGCGAGCACCGTTGGAGGCGCCAGCACCAGCGAGCCAGAGGGGCAAGCCCGAACTCGATCGGACGAGGGGCGCCGTCGATGCCGGAGGGCACCTTCGGCGCGGTACGAGTCAGCTCGGTCCCGCCTCAGGGCGCGGCCGAAGAGGAGGCATCATGGTCGGCAACACCCGTCGGAGTCTTGGCGCGCTCGCGTGCGCGACCATGGCCGTGACCGCGGTCACGGGCACGAGCCTGGCGCAAAGTCCTTCCTCCGGTGCGGTCGGGGGCGTCAGCGACAATGCCAAGACACACACGTTCGATTGGGGCACCTTCACGCTCTCGCAGCGGATCATCGACAAGGTGGCCGCCGGCCAGCCCCTGAACATCATCGTCGACAACCAGGGCACTGCCATCCCGGTGTACGGCACGGAGCAGGCGCTTGGCACCGCCCGCGGCTGCGACAACAACGCGACCGGCCTGGCGGCGACCTGTGCCCTCAAGGGACCGGCCACCACGGACCAGACCGCGCAGCTGACCGAGCTCCAGGCCATGCTCGCCGCAGACCAGGTCGATTGCCTGGGCCTCGAGTCGCCGCTGCCGGACGCCTTCGTGGACATCGTCAACCAGTACGTCGATGCGGGTATCCCGGTCTTCACCCAGAACACGGACGTTCCCAACAGCAAGCGGTTCGCGTTCTTCGCCCTCAACGAGAAGGACTCCGGCCATGCCAGCGGCGTGACGACGGCCAACCTGGTCAAGGCCCAGGGGCTGCCCATCGACACCATCGCGCTTGGCTCGGGCAGTCCGGCCGGACCATGGGCGCAAGATCGCATGGCCGGCTTCATCGAGGGCTACAAAACGGTCTTCCCGGATGCCAAGTTCGCCCAGGACGAGAAGTCCGGCCTGCCGGTCGGTTCGCCCGACTTCACCATCCAGGAAGCGGTCGACCAGGCCGGTCCGTACTTCCAGGGCAATCCCAACGTCAACCTGATGTTCCACACTGACCAGGGGGTGGAGGGCGTCGCCACGGTCATCGACCAGCAGGGGAACGCGGGCAAGGTCTGGACCGCCGGGTTCAACGTCAGCCTGCCGATCCTCGACTACATCGACAAGGGCATCATCCTCTCGACCATCAACCAGGGCTTCGACAACCAGGCTGAAGCAGCCGTCAACGCGTGCCTCGCGTACCTGTCGGCCGGCACGGTCCCACCTGATCCGCTGGCATACCTCCAGCCGATCATCATCACCAAGGATGGTGGCGAGGGGATGCAGTCATCGGCCGACGCCCGCGCACACCTGATGTCCGTCATGGGTGGTGCGAGCGCTGCTCCGTGACTCGGATGCCGATCCGACACTGACGACGATGGACGCCGGCCGCGGGGCCGGCGTCCATCGCTCCGGCCGAGTGCAGCACAGGGGACTGGCGATTGGAGACAGCACCCGCGGCCGGGCCGGCCAACGGTCAGGCTCGACTGACCATGGGGCTGGGCAGCCTGCGGACGTACGGCCTGCTCATCGCCATCATCCTCATCTCGCTGTTCTTCTACCTCCAGAACAGCGCCTTCGCAAAGCCCGAGAACCTGCTCGTCCTGATCCGTTCGATGGCCTCGCTGGGGATGATCGCGTTCGCACAGTTGCTGGTCATCATCGCGGGTGAGCTCGACCTGTCCGTGGGGGCGGTCTACGGTCTGGCGGCCACCACCTTGAGCGTCCTGTGGCTGGCACCCAACGCGACGATGCATCTGCCGTTCCACCCGGAACTGCCGTTCCTGCTGGCACTGGCGCTGGCCCTGTGCGTCGGTCTGGCGACCGGCTGGATCAACGCCTTCTTCACGACCGTGGTCAGGATCCCGTCGTTCATCGCCACACTGGGGATGCTCAGCATCGCGGGCGGCCTGGAGCTGATGCTCAGCAATGCGTCCAACTTCAATCCCGCCTACAACGTGCCGCCCGCCGACCCGACCGAGGTGCAGTGGTTCCGCGCGCTCGGTGCCACCACCCTGCCGTTGGGGATCCCGGTCCAGGTCGGCTGGCTCGCGGTCTTCTTCGTCATCTTCTGGGTGCTGCGGCACCGGACGTTGTTCGGTTTCCGGCTGCTGGCCATCGGCGGCAACGCGCCAGCCTCCGAGGTGAACCGCCTGCCGGTCCGCCGCTACAAGTTCATCGTGTTCATGCTCTGCGGCTTCATGGCCGGTCTGGCCGGCATCCTGGACTTCTCGTACATCGGGTCGGTCGGGCCCAACTCCGGGTCCCCGCTGACCTTTCCCGTGTTCGCTGCGGTCGTCATCGGTGGCGCGAGCCTATCAGGGGGTCGGGGCACCGTCTTCGGGACGCTTATGGGTGCCGTGCTCCTCGCCGTCCTCCGCAATGGCCTAGCCATCATGGGCGTCGGGGCCTTCGCGCAGCTCATCTTTGTGGGCGTGGTGACCATCGGAGCGGTGACCATCGACGTGCTCGGGCAACGGGCATCACGTCGAGCATGAGCGCGATCGTGCCGGCCCTGCCGCAAGCGTTGCCTGTCGTCACAATGGAGCTCCGGGGCATCCAGAAGTCATTCGGAGAGACCCAGGCGCTGCGGGGCGTCGACCTCGTCATCCGCTCGGGCGAGATCCTGGGGGTCGCAGGGCCGAATGGCGCCGGCAAGAGCACGCTGTTGCGCATCCTGGCGGGGGAGGACATCCGCGACGCGGGTGAGATCCTCGTCGACGGCCAGGCGTGGTCGACCGGTCGATCCCCGGGACCGGGTGGCTGTGGTCCATCAGGAACCGCAGCTGTGGCCGGCGCTGACGGTCGCCCAGAACATGGTCGTCGGCCGCGAGCCGACGCGGTTCGGGTCCCCGGGCCTGCCCGACGCCGACCGGGCCACACTCGATGAGCTGGACATCGGCCGGTATGCGGATCGGGTCCTGGGCACCTGTCCGCTGGCCGTTCGCCAGCGCGTGGAGATCGCGCGGGCCTTGGCCCGGAATGGCCGGTTCTTCCTGTTCGACGAGCCGAACTCAGCGCTCACGGACGAGGAGTCGGACCGCCTGTTCAGCTCGATGCACGAGCTTTCTGGCCGTGGTCGGGTAGTGATCCTGGTCACCCACCGGTTGGCCGAGATGGTCGCCCACTGCGATCGGGTGGTCGTCGTCCGCGATGGTCGTGTCGCGGCCGAGCTGGAAGGGAACGACCTGACCGAGCCCGCGATCGCGCGCGAGCTGGTGCTCGGCTACCAGACCGTCTCGGACGATGGTCCCGGGCGACCGCGGGTCCCGTCCGACCTGACCGGCGCGGCTGCGGTCCTGTCCGTGGATGGCTGGACCGCTGCGACCGGCGAGTTCCACGACGTCTCCATGTCCGTCCGGCGCGGCGAGGTGCTGGCGCTCGTGGGTGTCGAGGGGTCGGGCGCGCGGGAGCTGACGGCGTCGACGGCGGGCTATGTGGCAGCGTCCGGACAGATCATGGTGGATGCGGTGGAGGGTCGGGAGGCGATGCTCCGGCGGACCGCCTATCTGCCGGCCGACCGCAGGGGGATGTTGTTCTCCAACCTGTCCGTGGGCGACAACCTGGTGATGCGACTGGGCATCCCGGAGATCGCCGACCCCACGGGGCTCATCCGGTCGGCCCGCGCCCGACGCCTCGCCTCGGCTCTCGTGGACCGGTTCCGCGTCCGCACCCAGTCGGTCAGCGCGCCGCTCGCATCGCTCTCGGGCGGCAACCAGCAGAAGATCGCCATCGCGGCGGCCATCGCCCGGCAGCCCGCCGTGCTGGTGCTCGAGGAGCCGACTCGTGGGGTCGACATCGTGAGCAAGGCCGAGATCTATCGGATCCTGCTGGATTTCGCGCATCAGGGCAATGGCGTCTTGGTCTTCTGCACAGAGGTCCCGGAAGCCTACGAGCTCGCCGACCGAGTGCTCGTGTTCGAGGACGGTCGTCCTGTCCGGACCCTGGACGTGGCGAGCTTCCCGGATCTGACCAGCCTCTCGGACGCGATCGCAGCGGCCGACCATACCGGCGTCAGGTCCGCCGCGGCGTCATAAATGACCAGCATCGAGGAGATGGATACTTGACTGAGGGCAGTAGCAGCTGGCGCATCGGCGTCGATACCGGGGGTACGTTCACGGACCTCGTCGCGGTGAGCGCAGCGGGCGAGGTCCGTCTACGCAAGGTGAGCTCCACGCCATCACAGCCGTCCGCTGCGGTGTTCCAGGCGCTCCAGCGCACCGATGTCGACCTGACCACCGACGTGGACTATTTCGCGCTGGGCACGACCATCGCCACGAACGCCGTCATCCAACGCGCCGGCGCCCGTACCCTGTTCGTGACGACCGCCGGGTTCGAGGACAACCTCTACATCCAGCGGATCGACCGCAAGGGCCTCTATGACCTGCAGTGGGTGAAGGCCGTGCCCTACGCAGCGCGCCACGATACCTTCGGCGTCCGAGAGCGGATCCTGTCCGACGGATCGATCCGGACCCCGCTGGCCGACGACGAGGTCACGCGCGTCGTCACCGCGATCAGCGCGAGGCTGGCCGAGGCGCCCGGTGCTGCGGTGGCCATCAGCTTCCTGTTCTCGTACGTCAACGCCATCCACGAGCAGCGGATCGCGGACGCCCTACGGGCCGCCATCCCCGGCGTGATGGTGTCGGTCTCCAGCGAGGTCGCGCCGATCTGGCGGGAGTACGAGCGCAGCTCCACGACGGTCATGGACGCGTACGTGAAGCCCATCGTGCGGCGATTCGCGGAGGAGGTCGAGACCGGTCTCGCCGAGCGGCACATGAGCGGTTGGCATGCGCTGATGCGCTCCAATGGTGGCCAGGTGCCGGTCTCGCATGCAGCGAACCGGCCCTGCGAGATGGTCCTGTCCGGACTGGCGGGCGGCATGATCGCGGGCAACTTCTGGGCACGCGCCGTTGGCAGCGACCGCGCCGTGACCCTGGATATGGGTGGGACATCCGCTGATGTCGGCGTGGTGGTGGATGGCCAACTCAAGTTCTCCGGTCTGTTCGAGGTGGAGTTCGGCATCCCCGTGGCTCTGCCCATCATCGATGTCACCACCATCGGCGCCGGTGGCAGCTCCATCGCATCCATCGATTTCGGGGGCCTGCTGCGCGTCGGTCCGGAGAGCGCCGGAGCCGATCCGGGGCCTGCCTGCTACGGGCGTGGTGGCACCGCGCCGACCGTGACCGATGCCAACCTGGTCATGGGCCGGCTCGATCCGGGCTACTTCCTGGGCGGCGAGATCGGGCTCGACACGGACCGAGCGGTGCAGGCCGTCAGCGGCCTGGCGGCACAGCTGGGCCTGGCGCCGGCGGACGCCGCAGATGCCATCCTGTCGGTCTCCATCGAGAACATGGCGAGCGCCGTGCGCCTGGTAACGGTCGACCGCGGCTACGACTACCGCGACTTCGACCTGGTCGCGTTCGGTGGCGCCGGCCCGCTGCATGCCGCGGAGATCGCACGCCGGATGGGCATGCGCCGGGTAGTCGTGCCTCCCTCGCCGGGTCTTGTCTCCGCGTTCGGCGCTGTCATCGCCGACGAGCGGGTCGACCGGCGCGCGACGGTGCTGCGGCGACTCGACAGAGCGGAGGCGGCTGACGTGGCCAGCGAGCTGTCACGCCTGGCCCAAGGTGTGGCGGACGAGCTCGCCCGGCAGCGTCGCGACCCGGATGCGCAGATCGTGCTGACCACCCAGGTCGCCTGTCGTTACCTCGGCCAGAACTACGAGCAGGAGGTGCGGATGTACCAGGGACATGTGGACCGCAGCTTCGAGCTTGCCATCCAGATCGCGCCGGATGCGCCCGACTTCGTGTCGCGGCTCACCGATGGCTTCCATGCCATCCATCGACAGGCATATGGGTACGACCTCCCGGACCAGCCGATCCAGTCGGTCTACCTCGGAGCGACGGCACACGTGGTGTCGCAGCCGGTGACGGTGCAGCCCTATGGCTCCGGCATTTCCGGGGCGCCCGTCGCCCGGACTCGAAGCATCCTCGTCGGCGCTGGCCGGTGGGCGGACACGGCCGTGTTCAAGCGGGCGGACCTGCCCGTCGGCTATCGGTTCGCCGGACCGGCGATCGTGGAGGAGCCCGACTCCACGACATATGTGCCACCTGGCTTCACGGCGGAGGTGGACCCGACGTCCTGCCTGCTGCTCACGGACACATCCCGGCTGGAGATGGCTGCATGACCACGACCGCGACGCCCGGCGCACTCGACCGGGTGGGCCTCACGCTGCTGTACAAGCAGCTCGTCAACGTGTGTGACGAGATGGCGGTGTCCATGATGCGCACCGCCTACTCGCCCATCTTCTCGGAGGGGCTCGACTTCTCCACGCTCATCCTCGATCGCGACGGCAACCTGGTGGCCACGGCCGGCCTCAACCCCGCGATGCTCGGGGCATCCCTCTACGCGGCCACGTGGATCATCCAGGAGGTCGGCGCGGAGAACTTCGACGAGGGCGACGTGTGGATCCACAACGACCCGTACCGGGGCGGCTCCCACATGCCCGAACACATGATGGTCACGCCGGTGTACGTGGATGGTGCCATCGCAGCGTACGTTGGCAACATCGCGCACATGGCCGAGATCGGTGGCATGTCACCGGGCTCGTTCGCGGCGACCGCGACGGACATCTACCAGGAGGGATTGCGGCTGCCGCCCGTCCGGCTGTTCCGGAAGGGCGAGCCTGTCCGGGACATCTGGCGGATCATGCTGTCGAACCACCGTACCCCCGCCAACAGCTGGGGCGACCTGCACGCGATGCTCGGCTCCCTGCGCATCGGCGAACGGCGGCTACGACAACTGTTCGATGAACGCGGGGTCGAGACCCTGGCGGCGGCCTTCGGCCACATCCAGGACTTCGCGGACACGTACCTGCGGGAGGAGATTCGGAAACTGCCCGACGGTGTCTATTACGGCGAGGACACCTTCGATGACGATGGCATCGGCGACCAGCCATACACCGTGCGCCTCGCGGTCATCGTCGACGGCGACGAGCTGATCTTCGACTATTCCCGCTCGGATCCGCAGGCGATCGGGCCCATCAACGCGCCGTACGTGGTCACGCTCTCGGCCTCCCTCAACGGCCTGCTGTACGTGCTGGGTCGCAACATCCCCGTCAACGCCGGTCTCAACCGTGCCGATCCGGGTCGTGGCGACGGCCGGCACGATCTGCTGTGTGAAGCTGCCGGGCGCCTGCGTCGGCGGCCAGACCGAGTACCAGCCGCGCATCATGGAGATGGTCATGGGCACCATCCTGGGCCAGATCCTGCCCGACCATGCGGCCGGCGCGAGCGGCAACACATCCCTCAACTTCCTGTTCGGTGGCACCGATCCGCGCACCGGCGACTATTACGCCCACTACCACTTCGAAGGCAATGGCTGGGGTGGACGCGCGACATCCGATGGCAACAGCGCCCAGATCGTGCCCCATGCGAACTGTCGCAACACGCCCGTGGAGATCTTCGAGACACGCTGGCCCTGGATCCATGAGGGGTTGCGACTGAACCGGGATACCGGCGGACCCGGACGGCATCGCGGGGGGATGGGTATCGAGCGGGTGATGGAGGTCGAGGGTGACGTCATCACCGTGAGCGCGCTCGCGGACCGGGCGAAGCGCGCGCCATGGGGTCTGTGGGGCGGTGGCGAGGGCTCGACGACGCGCATCGAGCTGCAGCGCCCGGGCGACCCGGACTTCCGCAGTTTCCAGGAGCACTACGGACTCGTGAGCCCGTCGAAGTTCGCCAACGTGCGGCTGCACAAGGGGGACAAGGTCCGCCTCGTGTCACCGTCGGGCGGGGGCTACGGCGACCCATCGGAGCGGGACACGGCGGATGTGGCCGCGGATGTCCGAGAGGGATTCGTCTCCATCGAGTCGGCAGAGCAGCTCTATGGCGTGGTGGTCGAGAGCGACGGCACGGTGGACGAAGCTGCCACCCAGCGCATCCGCGCATCGATGGCCCACGAAGGGAAGGGACACTGATGGCCTGGCTCGAGCTACACAAGACGTGGCACGACACAGGCGTCGACCACTGCGATGTGTGCGGCAATCTCCTCATCCATCGCTACTGGGCATTCGAGGGTGTCGACGGCGCGATGCTGCGTGCCTGCCGCGAGGATGACGAGCGGCTATATCACCGGCTGCGGCACTTCGAGCCGCTCACCGAAGCCGCCCGCGCGGCGACGGGGACTGCCACGACAGCGCGCCCGCGGGAGGCCAGCTGAATGGACCCGCACGGCACGCGCGAGCCATTCGCGCCCGGTTGGACCCTCGACGAGTTGATCGCCGAGAGCCTGGCGGGTCTCGCGACCGGCGAATCCGGCGACGCCCGGCGCATCGACGGTCGGGCGTTGGCGGTGAAGCTGTCACCCATCCGCGAGAACTCGCAGTACCTCGTGATGGGGACCGCGACGCTGCCGCCCGGCTTTTCCACACGAGCCCACTCGCACACGGCAGAGGAGGTGGCCATCGTCCTCCGGGGGTCGGGACGCGTGGACATCGACGGGGTGCCGCATCCCATCAGCGCCGGCACGGTCCTCGTGACGCCCTCGGATCTCGTGCACGTGACGCACAGCGACCCCGGAACGGACCCGTTGGTCATCCTCTGGTTCTATGCGCCGCCCGGCAGCGAGGCCCGCTGGGTCGAACCTGACCGGTATGCGACCGACGGCCACGCGGGCTGACGTGACGAACCTCAGCGATGCTCCAGATCGGTGAGCCAGTCGTCATCCGGCGGCCCTGACTCCGCCGCCCGGCGGTGGTCCATCGATGTCACGGCATGCAGCACGCGCTGGCCGCCGAACCTGACGTGCTCGGTTGTGAGCCGCTCGGCGAGCGCCGCATCGCCCGCCTTGACCGCATCCAGGATCTGACGGTGGGCCTCCACGCCGGGCTGAGGGTCCGCCTGCCAGTCGGCATAGGCAAGCAGACCTGCCCGGCGGGTGCTCAGACTCAGCTCCGCGATGCGCTCCTGCAGGCGACTGCGGCCCGTGACGCCGTAGATGGCCCGATGGAAGGCGCGGTCGGATCCGAGGAACGCCTCCAGGTCACCCGCCCTGGCCGCCTTGTCGATCGCCTCCAGGCGGACCTCGAGCTCCTGGCGCTGGGCGTTGGTGACCTCACGCGCCGCGATGCCCGCCGCCAGGCCCTCCAGGGCGGCTCTGACCACGTACTGCTCCTCGAGCTCGTCGCGCGAGAGCTCGGTCACGATGGCGCCCCGATGCGGGCGGATGCGCACCAGGCGTTCCGCCTCCAGCTGCCGCAGCGCCTCGCGGACGGGCATGACGCTGACCCCCAGCCGCTCGGCGAGAGCGTGCAATCGCAGGGGCATCCCCGGTGGCAGGCGCCCGTCGAGGATGAGTGTCCGCAACTCGCGGACCACCTCGCCGGTCAGGGTCCGGTCGCCTCGGACCAGGCGGACGATGGGCGCCAGATCCTCGTCCCGCGACCGGCTGGTCACGAGAACCAGCGCCTGGTCACTCGCCTGCGGGCGCCGCGCAACGAGGGCTCCCGGGTGCGCTCATTTGATATCATGCCTCAAAATTGTATCAAATAGCGACGAGGACAAGCCGTGGGCTGGCGCGTTGGCATCGACACCGGTGGCACCTATACCGATCTCGTGGCGGTTCGGGGCCAGGACCGCCGGATCGCCAAGACCCCGTCCACCCCTCCGGACTATGACCAGGGTGTCCTGGACGCGGTCCGTGCAGCCGGTATCTCGCCGGGGGACATCGACCTCATCGCCCACGGCACGACCGTCGCGACCAACGCGATCATCGTCGGGGGCGGCGCCCCGACGGCGCTCCTGACCACCCTGGGCTTCCGTGATGTCCTCCAGCTCGGCCGCCACAACCGTGGTGAGCCCTTCGACATCCTGTGGGACCCGCCCGAGCCATTGGTCCGACGCCGTCACCGGTACGAGATCCGTGAACGCCTCGATGCCGACGGCTCGGAGGTCGAGCCCCTTGATGAGGCGGCCGTTCGCAGCGCGGTGCGGCATGCGGCTGCCCAGGGTATCCGCGCCTTCGCCATCTGCTTCCTTCATTCGTATCTCGATGCACGTCACGAGGAGGTGGCCCACGCACTCGTGCTCGAGGAGCTCCCCGATGCGTACGTCTGCCACTCCGCGGAGCTGCTGCGAGAGCCACCGGAGTTCGAGCGGACGTCCACGACGGTCATCAATGCCACGCTGATGCCCGTGGTCACGGGCTACCTCCGCGCCCTCGATGACCGACTCCGGCTCGCAGGTTTCGGTGGCCGGTTGACGGTCATGCATTCCGGCGGAGGCCTGATGTCGGTGGAGAGCGCCGTCCGCTTCCCTGCCCGGCTCGTGACGTCCGGGCCCGCGGCCGGTGCGAAGGCCGCAGAGGGACTGGCTGGTGGCGCACTGCCCGCGTCCGGCAGCCCCGCAGCGGCGGTCGTGGTGGCCCAGGAGATCGCCCGCGACCAGGCGATCGATCAGCTCATCTCGCTGGATATCGGTGGCACGTCGGCGGATATCGCGGTCGTCCGGGACGGACAGGCCCGTCTGGTCACGGAGTACTCACCCCAGTTCGGTCAACCGATCCGATTCCCGGCCATCGACCTCATCACGATCGGAGCGGGTGGCGGCTCCGTGGCGTGGGTCGACCCCGGTGACCTGCCCCACGTGGGGCCTCGGAGTGCCGGTGCCATCCCCGGGCCGGCGGCGTATGGCCGGGGTGGTACCGAAGCGACCGTCACCGACGCGAACGTGGTGCTTGGTCGCCTGGCCAGTGATGTCGAGCTCGCAGGTGGCGTGCACCTCGACGCGGATGCCGCGCGGGCTGCCGTGACCGGGTTCGGCGACCGACTCGGCCTGACCCCTGAGGCAGCGGCAAGGGGCATCGTCGACATCTGCAACAACAACATGGCACGCTCCATCCGGGTCGTGACGGTCCATCGCGGTCTTGATCCGCGCGACTTCACGCTCGTGCCCTTCGGTGGCGCCGGACCTCTCCACGCGGCGGAGCTGGCGGACCTGCTGGGCATCCGGCAGGTGCTGGTTCCGATCGCGCCCGGTGTCACATCTGGTCTGGGTTGTCTCTACGTGGACATCGTCCACGACCTGGGCGAAGCGCGCATCGTGCCCCTAGCCACCGCGGACCGATTCGTCCTGCAGGCGGTCCTCGATCGCCTGACCCGGCAGATGCGGGCGAGACTCGATGAGGAGGGCGTGGAGCCGGAACTGCAGTCGGTGGAACCGTCGGTCGACCTGCGCTACCTCGGCCAGGTCAGGGGACTCATGATCCCTGCGTCGTCGTCCGGCTTCGACGGCCGGTTCCGGGAGGACCTGCGTGACCGCTTCTATGCGGAATACCAGCGGCAGTTCCACTCGGTGTCCCGGGAGATCCCCATCGAGGTCGCGGCCATCCGGGTGCGGGGCACCCGGATCGACGGAGCGACCCTCCATCCCGTTCCGGTCGGGCGGCGCCATCAGGGCGGCGGAACGGACGATCATCGGTCCGGACGGCCCGTTCGTCGCCCGGGTGCTCGATCGGGGCAGCCTGCCCGTGGGGACCGTGCTGGATGGTCCGCTCGTGCTCACCCAGCTCGACTCGACGACGTGGGTGCCCCAGGGCTGGACGGCTGAGATACGGACGTCAGGCGATGTCCTGCTGACTCGACAGGAGGTGGTGTCATGAGCCAGCCGACGCCGGCCCGAACGGGACTTCGATATCGGGACCCGATCCTGTTCCAGGTCCTCGATAGTGCGTTCTCGAGCATCACCGACGAGATGGGGGCACTCATCCGACGCGCCGCCTTCTCCCTGGTCGTCAGCGAGGGCGCCGACTACAGCGGCACGATCAGCGACAGGGAGGGCAACCTGGTCGCCTCCGGTGTCACCGACCTTGCGGCGCACCTGGGCACCATCCCGTTCACCGTCAAGGGGACGCTGTCCTGGATCACTGGCGCGCCCGAGGACTACTTCCGGCCCGGCGACGTAGTGCTCATCAATGATCCGTATATCGGCGGCACCCACCACAACGACATGCGCGCGATCATGCCCGTCTACCTCGACGGCGAGCTGGCGGCCTTCATCCAGAACTCGGCCCACTGGACGGACATCGGTGGCCACGTGCCCGGGACGTTCGACCCCAACGCCAGGTCCTCGTTCGGCGAGGGGCTCGCCGTGCCGCCGGTGCACATCGTGCGTGAGGGCGTGTTCCAATCCGAGATGGCCGACCTCATCCTGCGCAACGTGCGTCTCGCGGAGCAGGCACGCGGCGATCTCATGACCCAGGTCGGCGCGGTCCGGCTCGGTGAGCAACGGATGCAGGAACTGGCACGCCGGTACGGTGCCGGGACGATCGTGGCCGCCATGGCGGAGCTCATCGACTACTCCGAGCAGCTGCTCCGGGAGGAGTTCCGAAAGCTGCCGGACGGCGAGTGGCCCGTCGAGGCCCTGATGGACCGCGATCCGGGATCCGAATCGGATGCCCCGATCGCTGCGCGCATGACGCTCACCATCACCGGTGACCGGGCGACGATGGACTTCTCGGCGACCGACGGACCGGCCAAGGGGGCGATGAACGCGTCGCGGGCTGTGACCGTCTCCTCGGCCGTGGTCCACATGAAGATGATCTTCCCTCACATCCCGATGAACCAGGGTGTGTTCCGGGCCATCGAGTTCGTGCTGCCCGAAGGGACCCTGCTCTCGGCGGTCTTCCCCGCGCCGGTCTCCGGGTGCGCAGCCGGTGTCTACCCCGCAGTCGGCGATCTCATCCTCAAGGCCTTCATCCAGCTCATCCCCGAGCGGTGCATGGCAGGGCCGACCGGCCTGCTGAACATCGTGATGGGTGGCACGGACGGACGTCCGGGCCACGACGACGAGGACTTCGTGATGTACCTCTGGCTGGAGGGCGGCTGGGGCGGCCGTCTGGCGCGCAAGGACAATGCGGTCGCCATGACGACGTTCGCGACCACATCGACCAACCAGCCGGTGGAGCTCCAGGAACGGCTCTATCCGGTGCGCTTCGACTGCTACCGGATCGAGCAGGACTCGGCGGGCGCCGGCTGGCATCGAGGTGGACCGGGCATCACGCGTCGCTGGAGCTTCCCCTGGAATGACATCGTGCTGTCCGATCTGGGCGACGGCGAGCGGTTCGGACCGTGGGGCCATGCGGGTGGCGTCGACGCACGGCCCAACCGGTTCCTGCTCGCACCCGGGACCCCGGAGCAGACCGATGTCGGCATGTTCCGCACCAACATGTCCGTCCGGAACGGACGCATGCTCGACTGCTTCCAGCCGGGGGGCGGTGGCTATGGTGACCCGTACGCTCGATCGACCGAATACGTCCTCGACGATGTCATCGATGGGCTCGTCTCCATCGATGGCGCCGCCCGTGACTACGGCGTGGTCATGACCGGGAGCGCGGACGGATTCCGCGTCGACGAGGACGCGACCGCCGTTCGACGGGGTACGGGTCGGGTCGCCCCTGCCTATCTCGGGACCACCGGTGCGACCGATGCGTGAGCAGCCGGTGGTGCTGCTCACCGGCGCCGCTGGTCAGCTGGGGACGGCCGTCGCGAGGGCCCTCGCCGAACGCGGCGCGGCCCTGGTGCTCGTGGATCGGGCCGAGGGGCCGCTGGCCGCGCTCGAGGCGGAGTTGTCCGACACCCGCATGCAGTGCATCACTGCGGACGTGACCGGCGTCGACGCGGCGTCTTCGGCGGTGCGGGCCGCGCTGGATCGCTTCGGGACGATCGACGCGCTGGTCAACGGCGCGGGCGTGGAGGGCCCCATCGGCAGGGTGGAGGACCTGGATGAGGCCAGCCTCCGGCTGCTGTTCGAGGTCAACGTATTCGCCCTCATCCGATTCAGTGGCACGGTGATGGGCCACTTCCGGCAGCGCGGCGCGGGCCGCATCGTCAACATCGCGTCCGGCGCGGGCCTTCGAGGGACCGGATTCATGGCCGCATACAGCGCATCCAAGCACGCGGTGGTGGGCCTCACGCGGTCGATGGCCAGGGAGGCGGCAGGCGCGGGCATCAGTGTCAACGCGCTCTGCCCGGGCTGTGTCGACTCGCCGATGATGGAGCGGATCGAGGCACGCCTCGGCGAGCTGGCGGGTTCTGCGCCCGTCTCATTCCTCGCCGACATCCCGGCAGGTCGCTACGCGGAGCCGTCGGAGGTCGCGGGCCTGGCGTGCTATCTCGCGCTGGACGCGCCCAGCTACGTGACCGGCGCCGCACTCACCATCGATGGAGGGCTGGGAGCGTGACGCATCGCTGGGCGGTCGTGACAGGGGCCAGCCGGGGCATCGGCGCCGCCATCGCGCGGCGCCTCGGCGCGGACGGGTATGCCATCGTTATGGTCGCCACGTCGGCTGCCGGCTGCGAGCCAGTTCGGACCGGGCTGGCGGCGGCCGGGATCCCCGTCGAGGTCCGCGAGTGCGACCTCGCTGACCGTGCCGCGGTCGACCGGCTGACCGCCGGCATCGTGGTGGACCACCCGGCGATCTCGGCACTCATCAACTGTGCCGGCATCGTGAGGGTCGGTGCGGTCGATGCATTCGCGGCGAGCGACTGGGACGACGTCGTGGAGATCAACCTCCGCGCGGTGTTCGAGCTGTCGCGGGCGCTCGTCCCATCCATGGCGCGCGCCGCGTCCGAACGCAGGGCTGGCGCCTCCATCGTGAACGTCAGCTCGGTCATGGGCCTGCTGGCGACGCCAGGCATCATCAGCTATGTCGCCACGAAGGGCGCCGTCGATCACCTGACGCGGGGACTGGCAGTCGAGCTGGGTTCGAGGCAGATCCGTGTGAATGCGATCTGTCCCGGCTTCATCCGCACGGACATGTTCGCGACATCGCACCCGCCGGCACGTCAGGATGCCCTCGCGCGCGCACATCCGCTCGGACGGGTCGGGGAGTCGGACGAGGTGGCCGGCGTCGTCTCGTTCCTGTGTTCAGAGGATGCCGCGTTCGTGTCCGGTGCCGTCATCCCCGTCGATGGCGGGTTGACCTCCAACCTGGCCATCCCACGCATCGACGCCTAACCGGTCCGCGATATGGGTGGCCGGTCGTGGCCCAGCCACGGGGCGCTCACCGGCAGGTCGCCCGGACCGTAGAGCCCGGGTGGTGCCGAGAGCGCGGTCGGGATGCTGTTCACGAGGATGGCGGCGGTGCCGAGGATGGCGCCACAGCCTGGCTCCACGGTCACCCGGAGGCTGTGTCGGCCCTCCAGTGAGACCTGGTCGGTCGGCGGCACGCCGGCCTCGTGCGGGGCCGCGTGCACCATCAGCTCGATGGTGACCCATGGTCTGCCGTCGATCCGCGCCTCGGCCATCTGGAGTGCCCCGATGGTCCGCCCCGCCGCTACGGCGCCATCCGGTAGCTGGTAGCGGCGGTCCGCGAACACCGGCTCTGTCGTGATCCGGATGTCGTCGCTCGGGCGACCCATCCGGTCGCCAAGGATGCGCAGGCTCTCGGCGAAGCCAAGGTGGCCGACCACCGTGCCATCGTCGAGGCCGGTCTGGAAGCTCTCTGCCGAGTGGTCTATCCCGAGCCGCTTCCGGGTGTCCGGCGAGAACACGGAGACGTCCGAGATTCGGCGTGCGTGGATCGAGCTGACATCCCAGGCCAGACCGGACAGGACCAGCGGCCACAGGTCGAGCACGAAGCCGGGGTTGATACCGGTCGCCACGATCGCCGCCCCATGCTCCCGGGCCAAGGCACGCAGCTCTTGCGCATCCCCGGATCGCGGATCGGTCCACGCGAGTTCCTCGGCGGTGCACAGCACCGCTCGAGCGCCACTGGCGACAGCCAGTCGCAGGTGCGGCATCACGTCCGCCATCCGGGAACGCGTCGCGACGACGACGACCTCAGGGCGAGCGTGCACCAGCACGTCCCTTGCGTCCGATCCGACCGCCCCAGGGATGTCGCTCGGGCCATCGATGGGTCGTTCGCTACGGGCGATGACGCCCACCACCGACAACCACGGGCGTATTGCGGCGAGCTCTGCCACCCCGTGGTTCGCTCGCCCGTAGCCATAGAGGACGACCCGGATGGGTCCCCCGTGCTCGACGTCGGTCGACTCGCCGGGAGCGTCGACGTGCATCGGTCCTCCCCTCCACATCTGATGTGGCCAGACCAGGCCAGCAGGCGGCATCATGCCTCGGGTCGTGCGGGGCGCACTACCGGCACAGTGTCACCGACCGTCACCGGGAAACGGTCGTACGGTCGACCGACGCTGATCGGCCCATCGAACTCACGCTCCGCGGATGCGAGCGTCGCCGCCGGATCGCAGCCCATGCGGATATGCACCAGCACGACCTGCGCGGCACCGCTCTCGTGCGCCAGCCGCCCGACTCCGGGGCCATCGAGATGGGGCATCGACACCGGCACCGGGCCAGGCCCGAAGGTCGCCTCCGAGAGCAGCAGGTCGCCAGGATGGATGAGCGTCCGGAGGTCTTCCACCCTGCTCACGTCACCCGAATAGACGAGCCCAGGCGAGGGCGTCCCGCTGAGCTGGACCCTGAAGGCAAAGCTGTCGCCGGCGTGGTGAACGCGCCGCACCTCGAGGTCGAAGGGCCCGATGCGCTCGACGGCCGGCGTCATCGCCTCCACGTCGAACGCCGACCGCGTAAAGCCCGGTTGGTCATAGACCCCATCCAGGCGTTGCTCGATGCCCATCGGGGCCAGGAGGCGAAGGCGGCGCGAGGGCTGGAACTCCATCCGGCACAGGTAGTGACGCAATGGGATGAGGTCGATGAAGTGGTCCGGGTGCAGGTGGCTGATCACGACCGCCTCGATGCCGCTCGGCTCGAAAGCCTGTGCCAACGCCGCGAACGTGCCCTGCCCGAGGTCGAGCACGAGGGCGGAGCTCGCGCCACGTACGAGGAACGCCGAACCCACCGCGCCCAGCAGGTCGCTGTAGGCCGGGCCAGCACCCAGGACGACCACTTCGAGATCACTGGTGGTTGGCGCGTCGTAGTGAGGCATCCCTTTCAGCCGCCACGCCTGAAGCGGTTGCCAGCCGGAATCACGCCGATGGCGTGGCCGTCAGGCGACCGGCATGCCTCGTCATCGACTCTGATTCGGGTGGGGACGAGCAGCGCGGCGGAGGTCGCGAGGAGCTGATGCCGCGCGCCGCCCGGGTCGCCGACTGGCACCTCGACATGGTGGATGCCTGGTCCGATCTCCACGCCGGCCGCTCAGTGACCTCCCAACCCGGTCAGGGAGATCCCCTTGACGAAGTTGCGCTGCAGAACGAGGAATGCCACGATCAGCGGCAGCGAGCCCAGCACGGCCGCGGCGAGCGTCTCGGTGAACGTCGATGCCTCACCCTGGCGGGCATAGGCAAGCAGGACCAGGGGCAACGTGAACAGGTTGGAGTCGGAGACGATGACCAGGGGCCAGATGAGGTTGTTGAAGCTCACGATGAGCGTGAAGATCGCCAGCGCGGACAGGACCGGACGGGCGATGGGCAACACGACGGTGCGGTAGATCTGGGAATCGCTGGCACCGTCGATCATGGCTGCGTCGAAGAGGTCACGCGGGATGCCCCGAATGAATTGGCGGCACAAGAAGATGCCGTACGCGGACACGGCCGTGGGTAACGCGATCGACAGGTAGTTGTCGGTAAAGCCGACATCGACGAACAGCAGGTACAGCGGGATCAGCAGCATCGTGAACGGCACCATCGTGCTGGCCAGCACGAACAGGAAGAGGGCGTCCTTGCCCCAGAACATCTTGCGTGCGAAGACGTACCCGGCGAGCGAACTGGTGAGCAGGACACACGCCACCTCGATCGAGGAGACGATGATGGAGTTGATGAACCCGAGAGGCAGATCACCGTCCGTGAGCACGGCCCGGTAGGCATCAAGCGAGACGTGGCTGGGCAGGAGATGGACCGGCACCGCGCGGTACTCATCCTCGGTCTTGACCGAGCCCAGCACCGCCCACATGAGCGGCACAAGGATCGCTCCCAGCGCCACAAGCGTCGCGCCCAGGACGATGATCCGTCCCCAGCCTGGCCAGCGCCCGCTCGCCTGACGGCCCTCGATCATCAGCGCGCGCCTTCCCCGCTGAGGTGGCGCCGACCCAGCCACAGCTGCAGGCCGCTCACCACGAGGAGGATCATGAACAGCGCCGTGGTCATGGCTGCCGCGAGGCTGAAGTTCTGGCGCAGGAAGCTGGTGTTGTAGATGTACAGCGTGAGCGTCTGGGTCGCCCCCGACGGACCGCCCGCGGTGAGGGCGTAGAACGGGTCGAAGAACTGCAGCAGTGTGATGATGCTGGCCACGATCTGGACCAGGAGCAACGGCCGCAGCAAGGGCAGGCTGATGGCGAACGTCTGCCGCACCCGGCCGGCTCCGTCCATGGCGGCCGCCTCGTAGAGCTCGGAGGAGATCTCGTTAAGGCCCGCCATGAAGATCACCGCGCCGTAGCCAAGGTACTTCCAGACGGTCAGGATGACGATTGACAGGAGTGCAAGTGTGCCGTCAGTGAGCCACGGCAAGGGATGGGCTCCGAGGGCGACGGTAATGACGTCCAGGAGTCCGAAGTCCACCCGGTACATGGCCTTCCAGATTAGGATCACCGCGAGGTTGGGCAGCACGGCGGGCAGGAAGAAGAGCGTCAGCAGCAAGGTCTTGGGCATGCCCCTCAAGGTCGTCATGACGACCGCGAGCGCGATCTGGAACGTGATTCCCGCAATCAGCACCGTGGCCGTGAACACGAAGGCGACGCGCAGGCCGTTCCAGAACTCCGGGTCGCCCAGCAGGCGCTGGTAATACTTCAGGCCCACGAACCTTGACGCCCCGGTCATGATGTCGTAGGTGTTGACGCTGTACCAGAACCCGCTGATGAGCGGCACCACGAATATGATGCTGAAGAAGGCGAGCAGGATGATCACCACGACGAGGGTGAGGCCCTGCGGGCGTCGTCTGCGGCCGCCCGATCGCCCGTGTCGCTCGAATGCAATTTCGGCGTCGGCGACCGCGTCGCCGAGGGGGGCGCCACCCAGCGTCACGCCTCAGCCCGCCAGCGCACGCAGGACGTCGGTGGCGGCGCTCACGAACAGGTCGCCCGCTTCCGGCGCGAACGAGCAGATGTCGACCTCGTAGCCTCCACGAGCCCATTCGGGGGCCGTCGGTAGGTAATTGCGGTAGCCGTTGGTGTAGCCGGACACGAACGTCATCGCGAAGGGGGACGCGGCCTCGACCGCCATACCCAGCTCGACGAACGGCTCCAGGGGAACCCCCACGAACGCGAGCGGGCCGATGCGGAGCCCATGGACCTCCATGGGGTACTCCGTCATCCCCGCCAGCGCCTCCGCACGCTCTGCGCGCATCGAGGCACCTTTCGTGGCCACCCGCAGTTCCCTGATCTCGAGGGCATCGGCTCGACGGTCGATCGCTGCCTCGAGCTGGGCAAGCAGACTGGCCTGCTTGCGCCGCCAGTCGCCCGGATGGCCGATGTCTGGACGCACCGGCATCTGGACCACGCGACTCTCGACCCGCAGCGTCGGGTCCTGGGGCGGCGGGTCATCGTACTCGTAGAAAGCCAGCCACGTCGATGGGTCCTGGCTGGCCGCCACCCGCTGGCGGTGTGGGTCGGCCGACCCATGCAGGGCGGTCGATGCGGCGGCGTGACCGAGCATCGCTCCCAGCCGGTGGTAGGGCTCGACGTCGTCCACGAACGTCTCGACCGGACCGATGTCGCCGGGCGTTCCCTGCAGGAACAGGCAGTGACCTCCCAGCGCGGCCTCGACAACCTGGCGGACCGGGCCCGGGTACTCCGGGTTGATGAAGCGGTTGCCACCCGCAAGGATCGTGGGGTGGGCGGAATAGTGGACGATCGTGGCCACCGCGTCGCCGGACGCACCGTCGAGCCGGGCCACCCGAATCGTGTGGTCCACCGGGCGGTCCCAGGCATGACCGACGCGGATCCCGCCGCCCGGCAGGCCGACCCGTCGGTTCACCGCGAGAGGGCAGGTTCCCCTCGCTCGGCCGACGCGCACCGGCTCCAGCCGCGTCCATGCCTCATGTGCGGCCTCCGCAAGCCGCTCGACCACCGTGGCCATGTACGGCTCGACCGACTCGAGCCCGTCACGCATCCAGCCGGCGCCGGTCAGCTCCCCCGTGACTGGGGCGGAGTGGCTGTGGGTGGCGGTGACGCGTACCGCCTCCGCCGGGATGCCGGTGGCGCCCGAGACCGCGGACCGGATGCTGGTCGCCTGCTGGTCGGTCAGCAGGCACAGATCAAGCTCGCAGATCGCCGCGGCCGTCGACCCGTCCGTGACCACGAGGGCGGTCGCGGTGAGGCTCCCGTCGTTGCCTTCAGAGCGCTCGTGGAGGGCGTTGCTCCATCCCCCCATGGGCATACCCACCGCGGGCGTGATATCCGACCTCCCCACGGCCGCGCGAAGACTGGGCCCGCTCATGTCCTTCCCTCCAGCGACCGGCGAGATGGCCTACTTGACCAGCGGCATCCGCCGCGTCATGCCGCCATCGACGTAGATGGTCTCGCCCGTGATGAAGCCCGCCTCATCGCCGGCCAGATAGCAGACCAGCGACGCGATGTCCTCGGGTCGACCCATCCTGCCGGCTGGCGTGCGGCTCACGAACCAGTCCTCATCCCACTCGGCGTCCGCATAGCGTTCGACGAGGATGGCCCCGGGCGCGACGCAATTGACGGTGATGCCATGGGGCCCGAGGGCCACGGCGGCTGAGAACGTGAGCGCATCGACCGCTCCCTTGCTGACCTCGTATGCCGCATGGTCCGGCGCCGACTGGCGACCGTGGACGGACCCGATATTGACGATCCGCCCTCCGCCACCCTGCCCGATCATCTGACGCGCCGCGGCACCGATGGCTAGGAACGGAGCCACGACGTTCACGTCGAGGGTCTCCTGGAGCAGCTCCTTGCTATGCGACACGATCGACTCCCGCTTCGTTGTCACGGCGGCGTTGTTGACGAGGATGTTGACACGCCCGAGTCGCGCCACCGCGGTGTCGACGACCTGGGCGGCCGCTTCCGCGTCTGCAGCGAAGTCGGCCTGGAGGATCTCGACCTGACGGCCCATCCGGCGGCAGGCGTCCGCGACGGCCTCCAGCCCCTCGGTGTGGGAGCGGTAGTGGAGCAGCAGATCGGCGCCGGAATCCGCGAGGGCATAGGCGATGGCTGCCCCCAGGCCTGTGCCGGCGCCCGTGACCACTGCCACGCGCCCGGCGAGCCGCTGGATCACCGGCATGTCCTCCGCAGCGCGTGACGCCCGGCGGCTACGAGGGCCGCCGGGCGGGGATCACGTGGTCGACTATCAGAGACCGAGCTTGTCCCTGGCGTCCTGCTCGAGCTGGTTGGCGTTGTCCTCGAGTTCCTTGAGGACGGTGTCCATCGGCTCGCTGTCCTTGAACACGCGGTACAGGTACTGCCACGCACCCGTGATGTTCCAGTCGGGGATGTGGTGCTGCTCGAACACGGCCCGCGGCCAGACGAGCTGGTCGTACTGCTGCTGGATGGAGCCCCAGCGATGGTCGGTCACCGAGGGGTCCCGTGCCACGGACGGGATGATCACCGAACCGCCGTAGATGTCAACCAGTGGCAGGAAGGTCGCGGGGTTCTTGAACTGGCTCACGAAGAACTTGGCGGCCGCCGCCTTCGCCGGATCGTCCGCCAGCTTTCGCGACAGGACATGGACGGCGTTATGTGACAACTCGATCTCGTCGGTGGCGTCACCCATCTTGGGCGTCGCGAAGATGCCGACCTCCAGACCGGGGTTGGCCGTCGGATCGCCCGAGACGATCCAAGATCCGAAGTTCGTGATCGATGAGAGGCCCTGTGGGAAGCCGCCGCTGCCACCCCAGGCTGTGTCCATCGTGTTGTGATCGGGGGCTTCCTTCAGGATGTCATCGAGCTTGTAGACCTTGAGCATGTCATCGATGTTCTTGAGCGACTGGAGCGCCTCCGGCGAGGTCAGGTTGAACTTGCCGGTGGCAGGGTCGAAGTACTCGCCGCCGAGCTGCCGGATGCCCGTGACCCATGCGGAAGACATGTAGGGGCTGAACGCGACGCCGGCACGCTTCAGATTGTCACCGTCCCACTGGACGAGCTCCTTGCCCGCCTGCACCAGATCGTCCCACGTCTTGATGCTCGCCGGATCGATGCCCGCATCCTTGAGATGGTTGACGTTATAGGTGAACGTCGACCCGCCCATGCCGTTTAGGAACGGCAGGTAGTACAGGTTGTCTCCACGCAGGCCCTCGCTCAGGGCTTGCTGATAGAACAGCGCCTGGGCGTCGGCCGCGGTCATGATGTCGGGCGCCACGGGCGTAAACAGCGTCGGGATGTCGGACCCCACCAGCCATGAGCTGTAGACCATCATGAGCTCGGGCTCGGTCCCCGCCGCGACCGACGGCAGGATCTTGGCCAGCAGGTCCGCGTACGGCAGCTTGGTGAGCTTGATCTGGATGTTGGGCTGAGCCGCCTCGACCGCCTGCTTCAGGCCCTGGTAGACCGTGGTTAGCGGATCCCAGTCCTGGTACCAGAGCTCCAGCTGGGCCGGCGCCAGCGCCGCCGAGCTCTGCCCGAGGACGGTCCCTGATCCCAGCATGCTCGTCGCGACGGCGCCCATGCCGGCGGCGGCGCCCACCTTCAGGAGATCGCGGCGCGAGATCTACGTGAGCACCGATCGGACCGTTGCGTTCCATCGTGTCCTCCTCCGCAGCGTGCCCCGCGACCCATCGCGAGGACCTGGTCGGGCCCACGGGCTGGCGCTCAACGGCGGTCTGACCAGTCTGATGAGGATAGGTACGGCTCTGGACTGCGTCAAGGTACGATCCAGCCATCAGGAATGTCGGCGGGGCCATGCCTCCGCGTCGTAGTACTCGGCGAGACCCCTTCCGCGAACCGAGCACACTTGCCCATCCCCACGAACGCGGACGTCGCCGTGGAGGACGAGCGGGAAGATGACGTAGTCACCCCGGGTGGCGGGCGCGCCCGGCGAGCCCCACGCCCGTGTCAGGGGCATGGGTCGGACGACGATGTCCGCATCGAGGGCGAACCCATCCCCCCGCCAGTCGAGATGCCAGCGCTCCGGGATGCCGTCGGCGTCGAGCGCGATGGCTCCGGTCTCGGCACTGGTCAGGAAATGACAATCTCCCGCCCGGTCCACCAGAACCCCGAAGCAGTATTCGACGATCGGTCGACCGGCCACGTCCTCGGCGTGGTAGCCGAGGAACGAGCCACCGCCATCGAGGTGCATCGTCGTGTAGAGGTATCGCGTGCGCGGGGCCACATGGTGCGGAACATCGATGATGCGGGGGCGGTCCAGCACCGCGAGGCCCCCAAGGGCGACGGCGCGCGCCCCGACGCGGACATCCCCGAAGACTCTCGCGGTCGCCACCCACATCGCGAAGGTGGCGTGGGGCAAGCGCGCGTCTGGCAGCAGGATCGCGGTTTCGACAGCGAGCGACAGACGAACCTCCATCGAGCTGTCCGACGAGCGAATGTGCCAGTCCATGTTCGGCCATCCGCTGATTCCGAGGATCCATTCCTGGCCATCCTGGAGCCGGATATCCACGCGGTCGCCCTTCGTGCGGAGCTGGTCGGCGGGATAGACACCGGTAGGCAACCAAAGCAGCCCGCCATGCTCGGTCATCACCTCCAGATGCAGCTGCAGCAGCGACGGGTCCGGTGGGCGGGGGTCCGCCCCGATGTTGAAGCCGCCACGCTGGAAACCCATGCGGATCGCCGGGATCTCTTCGCTGTCGAAGGAGCAGAAGGCCCATAGACCTTCCGATGGCCATCGGGAGCGATCGAGCAGCAGGTCACCCTTGGGCAGGTCCCCGGCCGGGTACGTCTGACCGATCAGCCCGGAATAGGCTCGGCTGGCTTGACCGACGAGTGATGGGGGCGCCTGGCGTGCCTCGTGGTCCGTCACGGTCGCGTCCTTCCGGCGATCTCACGCGAGCGACGACCGGTGGCGCGCATGGACCCGAATCGCCGCATGACTCAGGATACGATGTCTCATCCGGTCATCCACCGCAACTCGGCTGGCACGGAGCCGACACTCGGATTGAACCGAGGACCTGCTGCCTACCAGGACTGCCCTGCTCGGATGGAGCTCGTTGCTCTAGACGTCGCATCGGTGAAGGGAGGGCAGGCGACGACTGTCACGGGCGCGTACACCAACCAAGGCATTGCGGCGACGATCCGGGACGCCTGGGCCCTCCCGCCACCGGACGACGATTTCGGGATCAGGGTGCCCGCCGATCTCGCGTGGGTCCGACGCCACCTCACACCGCACCCACTCAAGACCTACGAGGATCGCATCCGGCTCTCCCACCGGTTCCATCTGGTGGCCGCCGGTGCGGTGGTATGCATGAACGGCGAGCCAGAGGAGGCCATCGAGGTCGACGACGGGATGCCGGTCGTCCGGATCCGGGCTGGGCACCACGCGATGGTGAGCGACCCCGAGACCCTGACCCGCGCCTTGCTGGAGATCGATCGGCGGCTATGAACCGCCGCAGCCCGACTCGGCGTCGCGGCGCTAGGCGGGACGGTGCCCCGTGGGCCCGGGCCGGGCCAGACGGGGGTATCGCGCTGGTGCGCCGATCGGTGCGCCAGGGACGCGGCCGACCACCTGCCGGATGTCCATCGGGCGGGTCCCGCGCGCCGGGCCGGAGGCCGCCGAGGCTGCCCTGCGTCGGTACGCCCAGCTACCGCGTGCCGCGAGGCGGGCCAGGCGGCAACGCTCCACCGCTGCCATGAGCCGGGGACGTTCGATGCTGCCGCCACCGAGTGCGGCGGTGAACGCACGGCGGAGGCTCGCCTCGGCATCGCGCAGCCGGGTCTCGGCATCGCTCTCGGCCTCGGCGGTCATCCCCCGGACCGTGTGCGACCGGACCGCATCGCACCAGCGATCCGATAGACCCCCGGTCGGGTCTGACCATCGTGGGTACCGATGGGCGGTGCGGCACGCCTGGGCGGAGCACCGGTCGTTGCGGGTCCGAGCCGTGTCGGGACCTTGGTACCCAGGACAGGGGTCACCCAGCCGGTGAGCATACGCATCGGGTCGGCGTCGTCCTCCTCCTCGGCGGCCCTCTCTCCTTTCGCGACCGGGAGCCTTCTCCCTCTTCGCTCCCGGTCGCACCTCCTTGCCCAGCGGTGCGCGGTCACCCCGGGTCGGCCACGTCCGATGTCCGTGGCGCTCCACGGCGAGCCCGACTGTCAGACACCCGCGGAGCGCTTCGATGGCACCCCGTTCACGGACCGTGGTTTCGCCAGCGTGCCAGCCCTCGCTCCCATCGCATCCCTGCTGGACGCGATCCCGGCTGCATGAGCTGTCTCATCTTCACCGGGGAACCTCGCTAACGGCGCGACCCTCGACGATCTCCGGGCGCTCGAGCGGGGCTGCGCCGGTGGGGCGCCCATCGACCTGCGCGACCGGGCGATCGTGGCCGTGCTGGTGACCACGGCTGCCCGCAACAGCTCGGTCCGGCTGCTCCAGTGCGACGACGTCGACCTCGTGCGGGGCGTCATCCGCTTCCGGCGCGCCAAGGGTGACAGGACGCTCGAGGTGGCGCTCCATCCGAGTGCCCGGTCCGCCATCGAGACATATCTGACGACAGGCCGGCCGGCCCTGGTCGGGACCGCGGAGGACCGGGGCTGGCTGTTCCCGTCGCGGGCACGGGGATCCGCCCCGCGGTCGATGAACGCGCTCTCGCTGATGCTCACCCGCCGCTACCGGGCCGGCGGCGGATCGCTGGCGTACTTCGGATCGCACCGCATCCGCCATGCGACCGCGACCCTGCTCGTGAACAACGGGATGCCGTTCGAGGAGGTCTCCCGCTACCTCGGCCGCGATCAAGGCTGCCGCGGCTCTGCGTCCCCCTGCGGGGCGTTGCTGGCTGACGGGTGCGCACGGAGCGTTGGCGCCGCTCACAGCGCGCGGACCCGGCCCAGTTCGCCGTCAGGCTTCCCGGGTCGCTCCGAGCCACCGTTGAGCGTGTCAACAGCTCGCTTGGCGACACACCGGAGGACGAAGGCCGAATGGTCGGCCTCCTGATCGCCACCGATCCGGCCCCTGACAGGGCTTGGAACGCCCGACTGTCGGCCGTATGCTTACTGGACTGACCACTGGTCGACGATTGGCAAGCAGGAGCCACGCGAGCGACGGGAGGAACCAGCGATCGGCGTGAACGGGGTGCAGCGATCGGCCGATGCGAGCCAGACCATCTACGAACGACTGGTCGAGCTCATCGTGTCCCTGCAGCTCGAACCCGGCTCGATGGTGACCGAGGCGGCCCTGCTTCAGCGCCTGGGAACGGGCCGTTCGAGTCTGCGCGAGGCTGTGGTCCGGCTCGCCGACGTAGGTTTGGCGACCGTCATCCCGCGCACCGGCATCGCCATCGCGCCCGTGCGTCTCCTGGATGTCCAGAACGTGTACGAGGCACGACAGGTCATCGAGACCACCCTGGTGCGGCTGGCTGCCGAGCGCGGTCGACCGGCCCAGATCGCAGCCCTCGCCGCCCTCGAGGACAGCCTGCCCGCGAGCGCGTCGCCGAGCGAGTTCCTGGCCTTCGATCGCCGGCTGCACGTGACGATGGGGGAATTGGGCAGCAATGACCTGCTGGCCCGATCGTTACGCAACGCGATGCTCACCAGCTCGCGGGTGTGGGCGCTCTACTTCCGGCTCAACGGTGCCGGCACGGACCATTACCTCACGCATCGTGCCATCGTCGCCGCCATCGCCGCCCGTGACCCCGATGCGGCCCAGCTGGCCATGGAACGGCACCTGGAGGAATCGCGGACCCGGCTCTCCTCGGTGTTCTGGCCCCAGGGAGGACCGTGACCGTTGAGCACGCTCGATCACGTCGCCCTACACTCCGAGGTCACGGCCCTTGAGCCCGAGCTCATCGCCATCCGTCGCGACCTGCATGCGCACCCTGAGCTGGGCTTCGAGGAACACCGGACCGCGGCCATCGTGGGCCGCTTCCTCACCGACCTGGGCCTGACGACCCGCACCGGGGTCGGCGGCACCGGTGTCATCGCGGATCTCAAGACCGGCCGACCCGGACCGACGGTCCTCCTGCGTGCCGACATGGACGGCCTGCCGGTCATGGAGCGGACCTCCGCGGAGTACCGATCCACCATCCCGGGCCGGATGCACGCCTGCGGCCATGACGGCCACGTGGCGATGCTGCTGGTCGCGGCACGCCTCCTGGTCGGGCATCGCGCGGAGCTCGTGGGACGAATCCGGTTCCTGTTCCAGCCAGCGGAGGAGCTGCCGCCCGGTGGTGCGCTGGCGGTCATCGAGGAAGGCGTCCTGGACGGTGTCGATGCTGCAGTGGGGTTGCATCTCTGGAACCCGCTGCCGGTGGGCAGTGTCGGGGTTCGTGCGGGGGTCATCATGGCCGCGCACGACCGCATGGACGTGGTCATCCACGGGCAGGGTGGCCATGGCGGCATGCCTCACGATGCGCGCGATCCGCTGCTGGGCATGGCCCAGACGGTCGTGTCGCTCCAGAGCGTCGTGGCACGGGGCGTGTCGCCCCTCGACACCGCGGTCGTCACCGTGGGCATGGCGGAGGCCGGCAGTGCCTTCAATGTGATCCCGGACGACGCACACCTGAGCGGCAGCATCCGAAGCCTGGGAGCGTCGACCCGGTCCCGCGTCCATGAACGCGTGACCGAGGTGGTCCAGGGCGTGGCCACCTCCCTGGGATTGCACTCCGAGCTGGTCATCACCGAATTCTGTCCGGCCCTCGAAAACGATGGCGGGCTGTCGAAACTCGGTGCCGAGGTCGCCGCAGACGTGGTCGGGGGGGACCGGGTCGTGGCCGATTTCCGGACCACGGCCAGCGAGGACTTCGCGTTCATCGCGCAGCGGGTCCCCAGCTGCTTCCTGTTCATCGGCTCGGCGCGCGACGACGGTGCGCCGGTCTTCCCGCACCACCACCCGTCCTTTGATATCGACGAACGATCACTCGCCATCGGCGTGCGCGTGCTGGTGCGCATGACGGGGTTGCTGCCGCGGTTCCGTGACCAGCCCAGGGGAGGAGGGGGACAGCCCTGATACGTGTGCGCCGCCGCATGACCAGATATCCGCCCGAACCAGGAGGAGACCGATGACACCCGGAACCCGACCACCACGCACACGTCACTGGGCCGCGTTCACGGCCGGTGCCGCCATCACGCTCGGCGTGCTCGGCGGCGGCATCGCGGCTGCGCAGAGCCCCGCCGCCTCGATGGGCACCGAGCCCGCGCTCGCATCCCCCGATCCAGCCAACTCGCCGTTCCTGCAGCGACTCCAGACGAACTCGGCGCTGACAGTGGACACGACCGCCTTCAAGAAGGACGGCCCGTACACCATCGCAGCATTGACCCAGGGACCCATCAACGGTTGGGGGACGATCTTCGACGAGACCATCAAGTGGGCCGCCGGCCAGGTCCCCGACCAGGTCGGTTCCATCCAGGTCTTCCCGGCCAACGGTGACCCGAACCAGCAGACCTCCGATATGGAGAACGCGATCACCCAGAAGCCCGACGCGATCATCCTCACACCCATGAGCAAGGCCGCACTGTCCGCCCCGACGGAGCGCGCCATGGCGGCGGGCATCCCCGTGATCCTCTGCAACTCGGGGCTGGACACCGACCAGTACGTGACCGAGGTCGGGCGCAACCTGTACCTGACCGGCTTCGAGTCCGCGGCGCACCTGGCCCAGATGCTCGGTGGCACGGGCAATGTCGTCATGTTCCATGGCATCGCGGGCGTGGACACGGCCGAGACCTGGAAGCAGGGCGCCATGGATGCGTTCGCGCAGTACCCTGCCATCAAGATCGTGGCCGAGGCGAACGCCAACTGGTCACCGGCCGACTCCAAGACGGCCATGGAAGGCATGCTGGCAGCCAATCCCCAGATCGACGGTGTCTGGACGGGCGGCTCCGAGATGGCCATCGGTGCCATCAACGCGCTCAAGGATGCCGGCCGGCCGATGCCCAAGTTCGGCGTGACCAATCCCCAGAACGGCTTCCTGCGACTGGTCAAGGAGAACGACATCCAGTTCTGGGGTGCCCCGTATCCGCCCTCCGTGGCCAAGCTCTGCCTTGACTACGCTCTCAAGGTGCTCGCCGGAGAGCCCGTCCAGAAGTACAACGACGTCATCGACCTGTGGGACGGCGTCGGCTCCATCGACAACTCCACCATCGACACCCTGTATCGGGCGGACTGCACGGACGAGTACATCGGACCGGTGTTCCTGCCCGATGACCAGCTCAAGACCCTGGGCTTCTGCTCCTAGGCGCAACCTCGAGGGACGGCACGCCCCAGCGTGCCGTCCCTCCCATCCGGGAGATACCCATGGCGAACTTCCCCCTCGGACGTGGCAAGGCCATGACGGAGCCAGAGCTGCACGACTTCCTGGACAGCACGACCGCGTTCCTCAAGATCGCGACCAACGGTGCGGACGGTTTCCCGCTCGTCAACCCGGTCTGGTTCGTGTGGCGTGATGGCGAGTTCATCATCGTGACCAAGGAGAACACGGGGCTGGTCGCCAACCTGCGCCGCGATCCGCGTGTATGTCTGCTCATCGACAACCCCGGATTGCCCTATATCCGGGTCACCGCCAAGGCCGTCGCCGAGTTCCGGGAGTACGACTGGCACGAGGTCGGCCGGGAGATGGTGATCCGATACCTGGGCCCCAACGGCTTCGCCTACTACGACGCGACCACGGACATCCCGCGGGTGATGGTCCACTTCAAGCCAACGTCGATGACCACCTGGAATGGCGGTGGCGTCGACCGGACCTTCTTCGAGCCCACCCGGTGGCACGAGGTCGGCGCATGATCATCGACGCCCACGCGCATGTGGACGTCGTGCCCGCGCTCGGCTGGATCGACCCGCCCGAGAAGCTCATCGCGCTGATGGATGTGGCCGGCGTGGACCGCGCTTGCGTGATGACCTACACCGAAGCGCCCCAGTTCAACCCGCGCGCCCTGGATGACATCGCGGCAGCGGTGGCGCGCTACCCCGACCGGCTGATCGGGTTCGCGCGGCTGCATCCCTGGTACCCGGAGTCGGTCTCGCTGCTGGACCGCGCGGTCCAGACACTGGGCATGAAGGGTCTCAAGCTGCATCCGGTCGGCACGCTCTCGCATCCCGCGAGCGAGCCGACGCTGCTGCTCATGCGCCGGGCGGGCGAACTCCGGGTGCCGGTCCTGTTCCACTGCGGCGACGAGCCGATGGCGACCCCCCGGGCGATCGGCCTGGCTGCTGCGGCGTGCCCCGACACGACCGTGATCCTGGGCCACATGGGCGGCTACTTCCACGTGGACGAGGCGATGGCGGTCGCGGAAGAGTTGCCCAACGTGATGCTGGAGACGTCCGCGATGCCCTATCCGCGGAAGATCGGGGAGGCGGTCCGTCGGCTGGGCGCGGCGCGGGTCATGTTCGCGAGCGACGGTCCCGGTTGCCGCCCGCGGCTGGAGGTCGAGAAGGTGCGCCAGGCGGGTCTCACGGCGGCCGAGATGGAGCTGGTCATGGCGGGCAACATCCAGGCGTTGCTGGACGGGGTGGCGGCATGAGCGTCGTGGACTCGCTCGTGTTCTGCGGCGAGCACGCCAGCGGCTGGCGGCTGGATCCGTCGACGATCCTGGAGGTCGGTGGCCGGGCGGGCATCGACCGGCATGTGCTCGTGGCGCCTCGACCGCTCGATGCGCAGCTGGATGCAGCCAATGCCCGCATCGCGACGATCGTGGCTGCGGATCGGGGCCACTTCGAAGGGCTGGCGCGGGTCGATGCCAACCAGGGCGAGGCGGCCGTGGCCGAGGCGGAGCGACGCCTTGGGGACGCCGTGTTCGCGGGCCTGTTCCTGCACCCCGGTGAGGAAGGGTTCGCCATCGAGGACCCGCGGCTCGACCCGGTGATCGACGTCGCCGCGCGCCATGCCGCCCCGGTCGTGGTGGCGACGGGTATCCCGTGGTGGAGCGAGGCGCTCCAGGTGGCAGCCTTGGCGCGGCGGCATCCTGGGACGCCATTCGTGCTCACCAACGGCGGCCAGGTGAACATCAGCGGGCTGGGCATGCAGGACGCGTGGTCGGCACTCGAGTCCTCGTCCAACCTCGTCATCCAGACCAGCGGCGAGTATCGCCAGGACTTCATCGAGGATGTCGCGATGCGGCTGGGAGCGGAGCGGGTCCTGTTCGCGAGTGGTGCACCCCGGTTCGAGCCCGAGTTCGAGATCCTGCGGGTCCGGTGGGCCGATCTGGACGCTGATGCCGTGACGACCATGCTGGGCGGTGCCTGGACGCGCACCCGGGCCGGTCGCATCGCCTGAGGGCTTGACCCCGGTGTCCGACGTCCCTGCCCGCAGAGGTCGCGCCGACCTGCTGACCCGTCGGATCGTGGCCAGCGGTCCGCTGCTGGTGCTCATCGGACTGCTCCTGGTCATCGCCGTCGTCGCGCCGTCCTTCTATGGCGAGGCGAACATCGCGAACGTGCTCCGCCAGGTGGGCATCCTGGGCATCGTGGCCGTCGGTCAGACGCTGGTCATCCTGGGCGGCGGCGTCGACCTGTCGGTGGGCGCAGTCATGAGCGTGGCCCTCGTCACTGCCGCGGTCGTGACCCAGGGCAAGGACGCCAACGTGCCGCTCGCGGTGGTGGTGACGTTCGCGCTCGCCCTCGTCGTCGGGACCGTGAACGGGCTGCTGGTGACCTGGCGGCGGGTGCCGCCGTTCGTGGCTACGCTCGCCACGCTGCTCCTCGTCCAGGGCGCGATCCTCGCCTGGACACGGGGGGCCCTGAGCGGCGGCATCCCGCCCGCGCTGGGCACGCTCGGCAACGCACGCCTGGGACCCATCACCTACAGCGTGGCGCTGTTCGCGACCGTGGCGATCCTCGCCGCGTTCGTGCTGCGCCGCGGCATCTTCGGGCGCAGCTTGTACGCCCTGGGGCTCAATCGTGAGGCGGCACGGCTGAGCGGTATCCGGGTCGACCGGATCACCTTCCTGACCTACATCGTCAGCGCGCTGTGCGCGGCCGCGGGCGGCCTGCTGTTCGCAGGCTATGTCGGCTATGTCGATCGCTACGTCGGCCAGGGCCTCAACCTCGACTCGATCGCCGCGGTCGTGGTCGGCGGCACGAGCTTCGCCGGCGGTCGGGGTGGCATCGGCGGCACGGCCGTGGGCGTGGTGCTGCTCGCGGTCCTGGTCAACGTCGTCTTCGTGGCCAACGTGCCGGAGGCATTCCAGCTGGTGCTGAAGGGTCTGCTCATCGTGGGTGCCGTCGTCATGTACCAGGTGAGCCAGACGCGTCGACTACAGCCGGGACCCGTGACCGCCGGATGACCATCCCCGCTCCGGCGCCGCTCATCGGTACCCGGGACATCGTGAAGTCGTTCGGCGGCGTCCGCGCGGTGCGCGGCGTGACGTTCGCGGCGATCGGGGGCGAGGTCCACGCCATCGTGGGCGAGAACGGCGCCGGCAAGTCGACGCTGATGCGCCTGCTGGGTGGTGCGGAGCGACCCGACAGCGGCGCGGTGCTCCTGGATGGTGCGCCCGTCCGATTCGAGACGCCCGCGGCGGCGCTCTCGGCAGGCATCCGGACGATCCACCAGGAGTTCACGCTCCTGCCGGACCTCGACGTGGTCGAGAACATCTTCCTGGGCGCCTGGCTGCGACGTCCCGGCGGGCTCCTCGACTGGGCAGGGATGCGGCTGGCAGCCGCACGCATCCTGGCCGATCTGGGTGTCGAGCTACCGATGGATGCCCGCATCGCAGGGCTGTCCGTGCCCCAGCAGCAGCTGGTGGAGATCGCCAAGGCGCTTACCTCGCCGGGCCGGGTGCTCATCATGGACGAGCCCTCGGCGGTCCTGGCCGGCCGGGACCTGGAGCAGCTGTTCGGGGTCATCGAGCGTCTCGCGGCGCAGGGGACGGCGGTGCTGTACATCAGCCACCGGTTGCCGGAGGTGTTCCGCGTCGCCGACCGGGTGACCGTCCTGCGCAACGGGTCGGTGGTCGAGGCGGGCCGGCCGCTCGACGGGGTGACGCCGCAGCTGCTGGTCAGCTGGATGCTGGGTCGGAGTGTGGTCGAGCGACGCCCGGCGACGCCGATCGACCCGGCGACCATCCCGCGGTTGGTGGTCGACGGGCTGGGTTCACCGGGGCTGGTCGCCGACATCGGCCTGGTGGTCCGGCGAGGCGAGATCGTGGGTCTGGCGGGCCTCGTCGGGGCAGGTCGGACGAGCCTCCTGCGGGCACTGTTCGGGGCCGACGCCCGCGCCGCGGGGACCGTCACCGTGGACGGTACGGCGGTCCCGGCTCACGACATCCCGGCCGCCATGGCCGCCGGCATGGCCCTGGTGCCAGAGGATCGCAAGGGCCAGGGTCTGGTCCTGCCGTTCAGCATCCGCGCGAACCTGGGCCTGTCGGCACCCGGACGGATCTCGCGACTCGCGGTCATCGACCCGAGCCGGGAGACGGCACTCGCTGATGACGTCTCGGCCCAGGTGGATATCCGGGCGGCCTCGGTCGACCAGCCGGTGGAGGAGCTGAGCGGCGGTAACCAACAGAAGGTGTCGCTGGGCAAGTGGATCGCGCGCCGGCCGGCGGTGCTGCTGCTGGACGAGCCGACCCGCGGTGTCGACGTCGGTGCGAAATCGGAGATCCACCGGCTGCTGCGCATGTTCGCGGACGACGGCATGGCCATCCTGGTCGCCTCGTCCGAACTCGGCGAGCTGTTCGGGCTGTGTGACCGGATCCTGGTGATGCGCGACGGACGACTCGTTGCGGAGGGGACGCCGGCCGATCTTGGCGAGGAGGATGTCCTCGCCGCAGCCACCTCCCGCGACGTCGTCCACACTGATGCAGGCCTGGCGGAGACCGCGACGGCGTTGCCTGATGCTGCGCTCGCGGCCGGGGCCGCGGAAGTCGCATCCTCACACCAGGGGTGGCGCACGCTCACCGGGCGGGTACCGGGCGGCATCGACCGGTCCGCGGCAGCCATCTGGCTGGTGCTGCTCGGATTGTGCATCGTGGTCGGGCTGTTGCGGCCCGCATTCTGGGATCAGGGCAACCTCGCCAACATCGCCCGCCAGGCGAGCGTGCTTGGCCTGGTGGCCCTCGGCCAGTCGATCGTCGTGCTGGCTGGCGGCATCGACCTGTCCGTCGAAGGCATCGTGAAGCTGACCAGTGTCATCGGCGCCGGGCTCATGGCCGGTGAGATGGGGAACCTGCCGCTGGCCCTGGTTGCGATGGTCGGCATCGGGCTCGTGGTCGGCTCGGTCAACGGCTTCGTGAGTGCCCGACTCGGGGCGTCACCCTTCATCGTCACGCTCGGCACCCTGCTCGTGCTCCAGGGCATCTCACTCGTCTACGCGCCGACCTCGGTGGGCAGGGTGCCATCGCAGGTCGTGGGCCTGTACGACGCGAGCATCGGCCCGGTACCCCTGTTCGCGGTGGTGCTGATGGGCGCGTACGCGGTCGGCTGGGTGGTGCTGCGCTGGACCGCCTGGGGACGTGGCATCTACGCGGCCGGCGGCTCGGCAAGCTCCAGTTCCCTGGCGGGCATCCCCGTGGTGCGGCGCCGGATCGGTACGTACCTGTTGGTGTCGGTGCTCTGCGCCGCGGCAGCCATCATCCTGCTCGCGCGATCGGGCGTCGGCAATCCGCAGGCGGGCGACGGCCTCGGCCTGGCCTCCGTCACAGCCGTCGTACTGGGTGGCACGAGCCTGTACGGTGGTCGCGGCGCGCTCCTCGGCACGTTGGGGGGCGTTCTACTGCTCACGGTCGCGTCGACCATGCTCGGCCTGCTCCAGGTGCCGACCTACTACCAAGCGCTGGTGAGTGGCCTCGTCATCGTGGTCGCGGTCTCGGCTGCGCGCCGATAGCACGCCCGAAAGCCTGCGGGCGCGCCGCACGCTCCCGACTCCATCGTCGGCCGGTGCTGGCTGATGAAGCATCCCCGGAGCTCGCACGATGCCCGAGACGTCGCTGTGGGCGGGGATGCAGAACGCGGAACACCCGCGTCACCTCGCGGGAGAATGCAGGCACCGTCCCAGACCCACGCGCAGAACCTCACCAGGCAACACGGTCGCGGTCATCGACACTCTGGCCGACCAGGTGGTGAAGGTCATCGCCACCGCGTCCGTTTGGCCCTGGTTCAGGTTCAGGTTCTCACCGGATGGCTCCCGCGCGGAAGTCCGCGGCCCCACCCCCAGGTCACGGAGACGACGAGGATCGTGATCGAGCCGGGCGGTGCCAGCCTGCCCCGCTCCGCCACCTCCGCCCAGATCCGGTCCACCTCCGCCTGGCCCGGGCGCGGGGATGGCGTCGGTCCAGGGCCCTCGGGAGCGGACGCTGGGCTCGTGGGGGATGGTGTCCCGGGCAGCGGCTGCCCCGGGTGCTGCGCATGGCGGTCCATGACGGGTGCCTCCTGACCTATCGCACCCGGCAGGGGCACCGTGCCCACCCTGGAGGAGGTGAGCCGGTCGCCGCGCCGTCATGGAGCCGGGTCTCTCGGGCGCTCTCGATAGGCGAGCCGGCTTGCCCCGGGATGGCAATGACCAGCAGCAGGAGGCCGAGCGGCGGCAGGAGGATGCAGCCGAGCATCGGCAATGCTGGCCACACTCAGGACCGGACCGCGATTCGGTCCGCGAGGTATGGCACCGCCAGGCTGAACCTCAGCGGGAATTGTTGGGAAGTGTCGGTCCTAGACCTCTCGCCCCGACCATCTCTCTTTGCTGAGATCGGCCGGCTCGCGAGCGCGCTCAGTGGTGAGCGGAGCTCAACCGAGCAGCCCCGAAAGTCGATTCCAGCCGTCGGTCGCCACCGCGGTGGGATCATCGTTCCAGTACCTGGGATTGAAGGTCTCCAGGCTGAACGGGCCGTGATACCGGCGACGGCCGAGCTCGTCGACCAAGGATCGCAGCCGGATCACGCCGTCGCCCGGGAGGACCCTGTCCGCGTCCTCGATCTCACGCGGCTCCTTGGCCGGCGCATCGTTCAGGTGGACCATCGCGAGGCGCTCGACCGGGAACCCGTCGAGGCTGGCGGATCCCGATGCATGCCAGTGGCACGAATCGAGGACCAGCGCCACGTCCGGCAGCCCCGCGACGACACGGGCGGCGAGGGCCGGCGAGTCGACGGGGCAGTTGGCGAATCCGAGGAATTCGAATGCGACGCGGATGCCGCTCGCTGCTGCTCGCTCGGCGACCTCCGAGACGCCATCCCGAATGGAATCGAGCGCGACCTCGCGATCGACGCCCGCGATCCTCGGTGGGACGACGAGCAGGTAGCTTGCCCCGACCGCCGTAGCGATGGCAAGTCGGGGACCGAGCGCCCGGGCAAGGTCGGCCCGGTCGAGCGCACCGTCGGGTGTCAGGTGCACCTGCAGGCCGTTAACGCTCCAGACCTCGCCCTGCCGGACCCGCGCGGCAGTTGCGGATAGCTCATCAGGTGCGCCCAGGAGTCGCTCGGTGCGGACTTCCACGCCCACGAAACCCGCCTCACGCGCCACCTCCAGGGACCGGTCTGTGGGCGTGGTCATGACAGTGGCGCCGTTGAGGTAGACGGACGGCATAGACCCCCCATCCTCCGTGCCCGCCCGATCGTTGGTCCCGCTGCCCAGCTGAGATGTCATCACTCCTCCGTTCGCATCCGCCGGCGTTCGAGCAGGTCGGCCGGCTGGATCTCGGCGCCGGTGTCCGCCGGGATCCGGAACGTCCTCAGCTCCTGTGGCCTAAGCGTCGTTCGGATAGTCTGACCTGCGAGCGGCAGCTTCACCATCGCGTCCGTCTGGGCGCCGGCAGTCTCGTGCAGCCGGATCACCAGGTCTCGCGCATCGTCCTCCGCGACCTTGAGTACCGATACCATCACGGTGGCCGGCGTCACCTCAAGGAAGCTACCGGTTGCCGGCAGGCGACCGGGATTGGCGCTCTCGAGCAGTGTGGACGGGCGCCGGTTGAGGCGGGCCGCCGCGATCACCGTATCAGCGGAGCGCCAGTCCCCTTCGTGCGGTAGGAGTGCCAACCGTAGGGTCTGCGTGCCCTGGTCTTGGTACGTGAGGATGGCGCCGGGTTCGATGCGGACCGGCTCGTGCCACGCCTAGACCGGGCTGCGGGTGGCCGTGATGCCCAGCCTCCCACCGAGCACGTCGAAGCCGAGTTTGCAGTCGTTGAGCACCGAAAGCCCTGCCCGCGATCCCTGGGGCGCAACGCCGTCGAGGTCAGTCCAGCTTTGGCCCGGCGTCGCGCGACCATCGGTGGCTCGCTCGAGGTGGCCGTAGGCGGCCTCCCGGGCCGCGATGACGTCCCGCAATGCTGTCCAAACGCGGAGCTTCAGGAGCTGCCGCTGCTGACGCCAGCGCGGCAACGAGTCGTCGATGCGCAGCAGCGACAATACATCGGGCCACCGAAGCCAGCACAGAAGAACAAGGTGATGACCGACGCCCTGAAGCTCGTCTGGGCCCAGGCCGCAATCGCCCACCGAGCGCCATGTCCGTAATAGGGGATCGCGCCAGAACGGGACTCCCGCCGATGCCCGCCAAGCACAAAGCAATCGCCAGAGCGACCCGTACTCGCATCGAGCGCCTCCGGGACGAACCGCTTCCGACGGACGCGGTTCCCACAGCATCGTCTGCGTGCGGACGATTGTCCATTCGCCTGACCGCTCTTGCGTCGACCCCAGGGCGCGCTGGTATTGCCCTCGCCTCGCCTCACTCGCGCAAGAGAGCAACCCGGAACCTGCGCATCCTCGCCTTCTTCGGCATGCGCAATCGGCCGGATACATGTCGGCAGCGCCGACGGCTTTGGGCCGATCCCAGTCGAACCGTCATGTCCCGGCACTCAGGCTCGCGACGATGGGCTCAAGACGCGAGACCGAGACCCCGGAGTCCGTCGACCACCCGGCCGAGCTGGGCACGCGCGGATGCCTCGTCGGGCTGCTCGAAGATGCTCCGGACCGCCGACGCCACGAGGCCCTGGGCGCCCTTGGGCACGAGCCCCAGGGCGTTGCGCAGGAAGTGCACCCGGCAACGCTGCCAGGCAGCGCCCAGGAGCGTCGCGCGGATGGCCGCCACGAGGCCCTGGTGGGCATCGCTGATGACCAGGCGGACGCCCGTCAGGCCACGGGCGATGAGCGAGCGCAGGAAGCCCAGCCAGTGGGCACCCTCGTCGCCACCGGTGGCGGCCACCTCGATGCCCAGGACGCTCCGGACCCCCGCCGCCGAGACACCCACCGCGACCAGGGTGGCCATGCTCACCACCCGGCCACCCTCGCGGACCTTGTGATACAGCGCATCGAGCCAGACATAGGGATAGCCCAGCGCATCGAGCGGCCGCGAGCGGAAGGCATCGACCTCGGCATCGAGCGCACCGCAGATCCGGCTCACCTCGCTGCGGGATCCAATCACACCCTGCCAGTGTCACTTCCTGGACAAGCGCCCTCATCTCCAGGATCAAGAGATCCTGTCCGTTGACCTTCACAAAACCGGCCAGCGCAAGCAGGTCACGCTGCCACCTCTTCCTGTCGTTCTCGTCGAAGTGTCCGCCCCCCAACTTGTTCCTTACGAACTTGATGAACGCCTCTCTGGCGATAGGTGAGCCCCGTAAGTGGAACGCCGGCTCGGCGAGCCAATCAAGGAGGTTGAGCCACCTGTGTCCCATTGGAGCGCCCGGTCCGCGAGCTCCCGTCATGTAGATCTCGGGTGCGCTGTCCAAAACGACAGCCCGGTATGCTCGCGCATGGTCGCTGTCGCCTGGCAGCCAGAGCTGCACTCCGAGCCGCGAACACAGCAATCGGAGAATCGGCCCCCGATTCTACCAGCCACCGGAATAGAAGCGAAGCCGCGTCTTCCATGTCACTGACGTCCATGGCTGGCTGGGCATACCACCCGCGCAGCCGAGCTAGGTCGCGTGTGAACCGGTTCCGCAGTTCCACGCTCACGGTCGAGAGCGAAGCAAACGATAGACCGGTTGGGTTGTCGGACGCAGTGGCTAGGTCGGCCGCGTCGGAATCATCGAACATGCCTTGACCAAAGAAGACATTGGCAAGACGCCCCGCGAATGTACCGACACGCTCCCCGTCGAGCATCCAGCCGCCGAAAGCAAGCGCTTGGTCGAAGTCAAACCGACTCGGCGACTCCGCCCGCGCGATGTCCACCGGCAGAGGAGCGCCTGGGTGCGGAGCCCACGGCTGAAGCTCGTACACGTGGCCGATAAGGGCGTCGTCGATGACCAGCGCATTCGCCTCAAGGCCCGGCTGAGCAAGCTTGGGGACTTCTACTCGTGGGATGACCCACCGGGGAAGTGGGTCACACGGGGGACGAACCACCCGGTATGCCGCCTTGGAGCGAGGTGTCATCGCCGCGGATGGCAGGCTCGCGAAGCGTTACCGAGACGAGCGTCTGTCGACGAATGGGACCGCTCGGCCAGCGCCCGGTTGGCAGCCGCAGCCCGGGCGCGGCCGGTGGGGGGCCGGTCCGCAGATGCAGCCGTGAGGTCAGCGGGCGCAGCCCCAGGGCTCGTTCTCGGAGGCACATCACGAGATCCAATGGGGGACCGACCTTTGTCGCGGTGAGGCGCGCACCTGTCGCTCACGTTGACAAGGACCCGGAGCGGCGGCGGACTGGGACTATCCGTCGCCCAAGGACCACGACCGGCGAGGCGAGTCGCTCACGGGGTCAGCATCTCTCGGCATGCGTCGGCGTGATCCTGGCCATCGACGGCGCGACAACGCTGCGCGAGCAAATTCCGTGCCGGCATCCTACCGCAGCCGCGTCAGAAACCGGCCATCGCCATCCAGGACTCGTAGTCCTCAAGGGCATACGGCGGGCTCCCGGCCAGGTAGTGGCTGCGCCCGGTGCCGATGTCGCTATCCCACGTGATCAGGTACAAGCCCTGGGCGCCCGTCGAGTCGATCGATCCGCAATCAGCGACCGCGTCCCTCGTAGCCAGCACCGAACCGCTGGCCAGCACCTGCTGGGTCACGACATCATGGATCGAGTAGTTGACTGTCACGTCCCGACGTGTGTCATTGCAGACGACGAGTCGCTGACGCCCATCGGCGGGCTCGCACAGGACGACGCATATCGGCGCCTGCGCCCGCTTGACGTAGTCGAATGCGCGCTTGCGGACCAGGTAGTAGTCGACGAGCGCGTCCGACAATTGTGGCCAGCCATCCAGCAGGTTCCACCAGATGATCCCCGTTCGATGCCATTTGCGAGAACGGAAGGATTCGATGAAGAACTTGAGCGCTTCCGCCTGGGATGCCTGGCTGGCGAGCACGAAGTCCTCGATGGTTGCCGGGACCTCGCCGAACAGCACGCGGATCTGCTTCGCGAGGAGCTCCAATCGGTAGTCATGGGTGTCGATTCCGGGGAACGGCGAGGTGGCGTGCAGCAGCCACTCCGGGTTGTCGGTGTACGGCCAGAGCCGTTCCGGCGATAGGAAGCGACGCATCGAGTCCACTGCGGGTGCCCCGGGGTACCCGATCTCGCTGGCGAAATGGGCCACAGCACCGGTGTAGAAGGGGCCCTTGTAGTAGTCGCGAGGTCCCCACAGATGATCCTCGGGCAGCGACCGCCCGGCAGATGCGAAGGCGACTGCATCCACGTATGGGGAGCTGGGTAGATAGGGTCGCGATGGATCCTCTGCCCGGAGGACTTCCGGGATGACCCACCGGGTCAGCACGTTCTGGTTCGGATCACGACGGCGGTCCTTCCAGACGTATTGCTCATCGCACTCATTGTCGCCGGCCCACAAGAGCACGCAGGCGTGCTGGCGAAGTCGCCGGACGACCTGCTGGACCTCTTCGCGAAGGTCGGCCTGGAACTCCTCGTCCTGCGGATAGACGGCGCAGGCCATCGCGAAGTCTTGCCAGACGAGGATTCCTGTGTCGTCGCACCGGTCGAAGAATCGGTCGTGCTCGTAGACGTTGCCACCCCAGCACCGGATCAGATTGCAGCCCAACTCCTCCACCATTGCGAGGGCCGTCGGTAGGCGGCCCAGATCGCGCGAATGGTAGGCATCGAGAGGCACCCAGTTGGTGCCGAGAACGAACAAGGGTTCACCGTTGACCGCGATCCGGAATTCGCCCTCACCAGCAGCATCGACCACGCTCGTGCGGTCGAGGGCGACCGTCCTGATGCCGTGCCGAAACGACCTCGCATCCAGGACGCGGCCGTCTCGCCAAAGCTCGACTGCCACGTCATAGAGAGCCGGGTCACCGCGCCCCCTTGGCCACCATAGCAACGGCTCGGTGACACTGAAGCGGGTCAGCCCAGCAGCGAACAGTAGTGTCGTGGTGTGGGTGAATCGCGCCGCGCCGCTATGCCCACTGATGCGGAGCTCGGCCAGGTCGAAGGGGTCGGGCTCGAGCAGTACCTGGTAGTGCAGCGCCAGCATCGCCGACGCACCCCCGGCTTCGATCCCCTCCGTGTCCAGCCAGAGCGACTCGATCCGCTGCGGCCGCAGGTATCGCAGGGTAACCGCCCGCCAGATTCCCGCGGACAATGCTCTTGGCATGATGTCCCAGCCGAACATGTGGGGAGCCTTGCGGACGTACAGTGACCCGTAGCTGCCGCCCTCAGCCCGGAGCCCGGGCGTGTACCGCCCGACCATCCGCCTTGCCCGCTGCAGGACTGGCGAGAACTCCACCACGAGCTCGTTCTCGGCATCATCCCGCAATGCCTGGTCGATGGGCACGCGATGCTCGATGAGCATGTTCCGGGTCTGCGCGACGAGTTCACCGTTGAGCAGGATCCGCGCATCGCAATCGAGCCCCTCGAATACCAGGATGGGTGACCTATCCCCGCGCGATGGTGCAACGAACCTGCGGAGGTAGTAGCAGAACGACTCTTCGAGCCAGCGTAGCTCGACCACGCCCATGGCGAAGAACGGGTCCCCGATCAGACCGCTGCGCTGGAGGTCGAGCTCGACGTTGCCGGGTACCTCCGCGGGACGGAGGGTCGTCCCGGCCGCGCTCAGGGCGGACGACGCGTCAGCACCGATATCGACCGCTCGGTCGGTGACGGCGAACATCCAGCGGCCGCCGAGATCGATGTCCGATGGCCCGGCTTGCTCATCCATCGCTGCCTGTCCTCGATTCATGACCGATGGCCGCCGAGGATATCGGCGTGTCGTCGGCTCGTTAGCTTGATCCGGGGCGGGGCAGCCATGCCCTGCTTCACGGACCGCAACGCTCGTCAGGTGCCCTCGACATCGGTGGTCGCCTCTGTGCCGCAGATGAACGGCCGTGGGGTTGGCGGCTGGAAGCGACCGTGCCGGAGCGCCTCTGCCAGCCACGACTGCACATCTCCGAAATCCTCCCACGGCTGGTACGAACGCCCGAGACCTTCGCAGATGGCGGGCAGGTCTCCCTTGGCGAACACAGTGTCGGCATACCACGCGGCATATCGATCGCTGTGACCATCGCCGATGAAGACGACATGTCGTCCTGCGGACTGGTGATGGAGGACTCGTTCCCGCTTACAGGTGCCGCAAACGTCACACGTGGGGTTGGCGAATGGGAACCGGATTTCGGGTGTCGCATGGCTGAATTCGACTGCCGCCGAGAACACCGGGATTCGAGCCAACCCGTGGCTGGCCATCGCAGGGGACACGAAGAAGCCGAGCCCATCACTGACGATCTCGAGGGGGATGCCCAAATCAGCCGCGTACCGGGCGAACGGGGCGAATGTACGGTCGTGCTTGGGGGTGTGGACCAGTGATGGCAGCATGGCGGGATCGCTAGGGAGCAATTGGGCCTCAGCCTCGAGCAGGGCGCGGGATCCGATGACGCCGCGCTTGTATGCGGTCTCGAGTCTGAGCCAATGTTCTTCGGACGATGTGGCACGCACGAGCTCATCGCTGACGTCCGTGGTCGCGATCGTACCGTCGTAGTCCACCAGGATGGCGATCCCGGGCACAGGGGCCTGAGGCAGAGGCTCGGTGAGGGGCGGCATACGGGGTACGTCTCCAGTGCTCCGGGTGCGGAGCCAAGGCTAGGGCGGGCGTTCGGGCTCGCAGACCACGCCCGGGCTCGGGTCGCACCGGCCCGCGCGTGGTCCTCAACGGGCTGGAACTTTGGACCGACATTTGTGGTTCGCCGTCCCGCCCGACTTGCTACGTGGCGTCACTTCAGGAGGACGTTCTCCGTATACCCCTTGATGAAGGCCGCCTTGTATGGAGCAGGCACCCAGGCGGTAGCGTTGTTGGCGCGATCCGCTTCAGACAGGATGGTCGACACGGCGGACATGTCCGTCCGAGCCGGGATCGAGCCGACGGTCTGATTCATCAGTGTCTGGGCTTCGGGGCTGGTCAGGAAATCAAGGAACAGGAGAGCTGCGGCCTTGTGGGGCGCGTTCTTCACGACACCCGCCGTGTCACCACCGCCCGGCAGCCCGAAGGACGGGATGTACATCTTGGCTCGCTCGAAGAGTGTGCCATTGGACAGGGCCGCCTGGGAGTCATCGTCCCATGCGATCGCCATGGACGCCGCGCCTTGGTTCAGGAGGTCGATGTCCTCGCTGTTCGAAAGCGTTACGTTCATCATCGGGTTGTGACTGTTCAGCCAATCCCAGGCCAGGCCCCAATCGGCGACCTTGGTCGGGTCGACCTCGGTGTCTCCCTGATACTTATCGATGCCGCCCGTGAGGTTGGCGATGACAGCCTGAACGAATGCCTGGCCCGTCCCGCCCTTGTTGGGGTCCGGATAGGCGAAGCCCTTGGGATTCGCCTCGACCCAGGCGACGAATTCATCCCACGTCTGGGGTGGGTTGGGGACCCGCTCGGGGTCGTACAGGAATGCTGTCTGGTTGCGGTAGATGGGGACCAGGTAGCCCTCGGTCTGGACGCCTTCCTGGACGGTCGAGAGCTTCGGATCGAGCATGCCGCTGTTCGGCAGGATGTCGTGTACCGGTCCGTACCAGAGACCCGCGTCCATCGACGTCTTGACGTCGGAGCCGCCGATGAGCTGCACGTCGATAGTGCCCTGATCGCGATCCTTCTCGGCGAGGATCTTGTCGATGGCGTTGTTGCCGAGCAGGACTCGCGCCTCGATGCCGTATTTCTCCTTGAACAGGTTCGCTGCGGCCTTCCAGTACTCCTCGCCCCACCACGCTGAGAAGACGAGATCACCCTCGCTCTGGGCCTCCGCGATGATCTGGTCCCAGGACATGTTCAGGTAGTCCTTGTCCTGGGCCGCCACCGGCATCGATGCCATCGCGACCGACGCCATGACGGCGACAGCGAGAGTCCTGGCGAATGCGAAACGTTTCATTGCTGCTCTCCTGACTCATCGAACCAAGCGTGACCCACGGTGGCGCATCCACGGGGGGCCCCGGATCGGCCGGGGACTCGACATTCGGAGCTCAAGTCGTGGTCGTAGATCCTGCACTCACCGCCTCTCTTCGCGCGGGCCATCGCGCCGGGTCGCGATCCGCGAGATAGGGACCTCGCCGATGGATGACGAACTCGAAGGCGTCGGCCACGTGGTGCTCCCATGTCAACAGCAGTCGCCGCTCGGTCGCGTCATGGTCCACTTGCTCGATGACAAGGATCGGGCTGCCGACGTCGATCCCCAAGCAGGCGGCCAGGTCCGCGGGCACCGCCATGGGCCGGAGGGTCGCGACCGCGTCCACGACCGTGATGCTCAGACGGTCCGCAAGGAAGCGATAGAGGGAGAGGCTCTCGACCAGCAGCTCCTGGAGATCATGGCCAGCCAGCAGTGAAGCAGGGAGGACGTCGCGGATGAATACGACCGGCCGGCCGTCCGCTGTGCGGATGCGCTCCAGCACGACGACCTGTTCGCCATCGGAGAGACCGAGCCGCCCCGCCTCATAGCCACTCGCCGGCCGGAGTGCCACCTGGGGATCCAGGGTGCCGGGTGTCATTCCATGGGACCTGATCAGGTCGGACACGCTCAGGTTGAACTCAAGACTTGTGCCGAGGCTGCTCGTGCTGCGGACGAACGTCCCGAAGCCATGGCGCCGGATAACGAGGCCCTCATGCTCGAGTTGAAGGACGGCCTCGCGGAGCGATGTCCTGCTCACCCCCATCGAGCGCGCCAGCTCGATCTCGGCCGGGAGTTGCATGCCGCCCGGCAAGGTCCCGTCCAGGATCTGTGTCCGGAGCGTCTCTCGCAACTCGCCAGCGCGGCCTCTCCGTCCCGCCATTTGACTCCTGAGGTATAAGGTACGATGTCCGATGTCTCGGGAGCCTACCGGCTCCCTGAGGGCATGTCAATGCGCATGGAGGGGTCGCAGGTGACAACGTGGCTCCGAGCCGATCGTCCGCTCCTCGTCGCGCACCGTGGATGGCGGGCGCACGTCCCGGAGCAGACGATGGCCTCCTTCGAGGCCGCCATCGCCCACGGAGCCGAGATGATCGAGGCAGATGCCCTCCTGACCCGGGATGGGAGACTTGCCCTCATGCATGACATCAGCGTCGATCGAACGACCGATGGTCGTGGTCTGGTCGCGGATCTGACATGGCGCGAGATCGCGGTCCTCGACGCTGGCAGCTGGTTCGCAACGGTATTCGCCGGGCTTCGCGTGCCGCGTGCCGAGGATCTCCTTGCCCTTGCGCGCGAGTCTGGGATCTCCGTGTGTCTCGAGGCCAAGGGGGCGACCACAGCCGAGCGAACCCGTGTGGCTCTCGCGTTGGCAACGCTCGTCGCGAAGCGCGGAGCGAGAGACTGGGCATTCGTGTCGTCGTTCGACCATGAGGCTTTACAAGCGGCACGCCGCGCGGTCGATGGCCTGCTCCTGGCCCCCGAGCGGTTGCCCGAGCATGGTCAACAGGCGGCGGTCGAGACGCGGCGACAGGCCGTCGAGTTGGGTGCCCCAGTCATCCAGCATCGCTGGGAGCTGATCGACGCTGAGGTGGTGGAGACGCTCCACGATCAGGGCATCGCAATCTGGGCATGGAACACCAACGACGAGGAGAGCGTCCACGCGGCACTGCGCCTGGGCGTCGACGGCGTGATCGGGGACGACATCGACCTGCTCGTCATGGGGCGCGAGAACTTGAACCCGCGCGTCGGAGACCGTCTGTGACAAGGTCGGTCACCGACTTGCCGGTGCCATGGCTGCGCTAGGGATCACGGGCCTGACCAAGCGGTACGCTGGTCAGACCGTCGTCGACAACCTCGATCTCGAAGTGCAGGACGGCGAGTTCATGACCCTGCTCGGGCCATCGGGCTGCGGCAAGACCACCACGCTCAGGGCCGTCGCCGGGCTCGTCGAGATCGACGCCGGCGAGATCCGCTTCGACGGCCGCTTGATGAATGACGTGCCGCCGAACAAGCGCTCGACCGCCATGGTGTTCCAGTCATACGCCCTGTTCCCACACATGAATGTCCGGGAGAACATCGGCTTCGGACTACGGATGCGGCGCGTTCGTGGCCAGGAGCTCGCGATGCGTGTCACCGAAGCCATGTCGCTGGTGGGGCTCGAGGAGTTGGGGGAGCGCAAGCCTGGGCAACTCTCGGGTGGCCAACAGCAGCGTGTCGCCCTCGCCCGGGCAGTGGCCACCCGCCCTGACGTGCTGCTGTTCGATGAACCACTGTCCAACCTGGACGCGAAGCTCCGCGAGCGACTCCGCATCGAGATCCGTGAGCTGCAGGTGAAGCTCGCCATCACCTCCATCTATGTGACCCATGACCAGGCGGAAGCGTTGGTGATCTCGGACCGAATCGCGGTGATGAACGGGGGTCGCATCGAGCAGCTCGCCGATCCGCTGACCATCTATCGACACCCGGCGACCCGATTCACCGCTGAGTTCATCGGGCAGGCGAACATCCTGGCCGCCTCCATCGCGCATCTCCGACCCGACGGGGACGTCGAGCTCGACACGCCACTAGGGCGCCTCATTTGCGCTGGTCCGGCTGTCCCTGCAGGACAGCCGGAGTTCCTGATCAGCTGGCGGCCCGAAGACATGGTGCCGTTCGCGCCCGGGCTGGACAATCGCCTCGAGGCGCGGATCGCCCGCACGGTGTTCATGGGCAACCTGACTGACGTCCATCTTGACGTGAATGGCATCGCTCTGCGGATCGAGCGACCGGGACCGGTGACCCTACACGCCGGAGAGATGCTGGAGGTCGCCGTCCCGAAAGACCGGATCCGGATACTGCGGTGACCCCCCGGCGGAACGGTCTGCGCATCGCGCTGCTCCTGTTGCCGGCGACCGGTTTCGTCGCCCTGTTCCTGTCGCTCGTGATGTTGATGACCGTCGCGCAGAGCATCGGGTTCTTCAGCTTCACAAGAGACACGCAGATTGGTATGCAGGACTGGCAGGCAGTCGTCGATGTTCAGACTTGGGATTCGCTCTCTTACTCCGTACGCATCGCGCTCATCAGCTCGATCGGAGGGTTGCTATTCGCGTTCCCGCTCGCGCTGCTCCTCCGGCGGAGCTTCGCGGGTCACGGTCTCCTGACCGCGACCGTACGCATCCCGCTCTTCGTGCCAGCGCTCGTGGCCGCGTTCCTCATCCTCAACGTCATGTCGTTCCATGGCATCCTGAACTCGGTCCTGCTCGGGCTGGGGGTCATTCGCGAGCCGCTCCGGCTCACGCACGATGACGCGGGTTTGGGCGTCGTCTTCATCCAGATCTGGAAGAACGTGCCGTTCCAGGCCCTGATCATCGGAGCAGTGCTCGTGAATATCCCGGGCGACCTGGAGCCTGCCGCTCAGAATCTTGGCGGAGGTCGCGTCGCCGTCTTCCGACACGTTCTCCTGCCGCACTCGATGCCAGGCGTACTGACGGCCGTCGTTCTGGTGTTCATCGGCGTCCTCGGTGATTATGCCGTCAATTCGATTGCTGGACCCATCTACCCACCATCACTCTCCATACGGATGTACCTGCTGGGGAGGAATTTCGGGGAGTGGGGTCAGGCTGCAGTGATTGCGCTCCTCATCATGGCCTTGTCGATTGTGTTCGCGTGGCTGTTCTTGATGTCCTCGAGGGTCGTGATGCGATGGACACGATAAGAAGCGCATCTCACCTCGGCATCCGGAAGCGTTGGGATCGGGGTCGCCGTGCGGTCGGCCAGGGAGCGGTCCCGGCGGGCATGTTCGTCATTGCTCTGATCGTGGTGGCGGTGCCGATCGCCATGGCCGTCGCCTGGTCACTCGTGGACCCCGAGCACCCCTGGTCTTACCCGGATGCCTTACCCCCTTCGGTGTCCCTGTATCAATGGGACTACGTATTCCGGGTGACAGGTATCGTTGATGCAATGTGGACGAGTTATGTGCTCGCGACGTGCACAACGGTGACCGCGTTCCTGATCGCACTGCCGATGGCGTACGCGAACGGCCGCTATGACTTCCGCGGTAAGGACGCGATCAAGATCCTTATGCTGCTCCCGCTTGTGATCCCCGGGATGATCGTCGCCTTATTCCTCAGCCGCGTTTTCGACATGCTTGGCCTCTCTCAGACATTCTTAGGTCTCGTGCTTGGCCACACACTCCTAGGCCTGCCCTTCATGGCGCGACTGTTGACCACGAGCTTCGAGGCGATTCCACGTGACATTTCGGACGCGGCGTCTAACCTAGGGGCGTCCGAGCTGCGGAAATTTGCGACCATCTATCTGCCGCTAGTCGTGCCGGGGATCTTCGCTGGCTCGATATTCGTCTTCATCAACAGTCTGGAGGAGTTTTCGCTTACTTACGTCATCGGCACCCCTGAATTCCAGACCATCCCAACCATCCTGTTCTCGTTCCTGGGCCAGCGATTCGTGCGCACACAGGCGGCCGTCGTATCTCTGGTCCTGATGGTCCCGAATATCGTCCTGTTGTTCGTGGCCGACAGGTTCCTCATGGGGGAGGGATCATCAGGGCGGATAAGCAGGCTGTGATGTAGGCACCCTTCGGTAGTTCGAGGCGGTCATCTGCACGCGTCTGCTCGAGCAGGCTGTTGTCGCGGGGCGGCCCGCAATCCTTTTGGTCGGCATCATGATGACTCGGGCGACCCCCACAGCCCCCGACCTGCCTCCCGCGCCTCCCGCCCCGCGGCCACGAACGCCGCGGCGTACTTGACGTCGGGCGGATAGGTCAACACGTTCGCGTAGCCCAGCCGGACGAGTTCCAGACCGACCATGGTCCAGCCCGCGTCGTCCCGGAGCCAGACGTATCGCAGCAGCCGACCGTAGCGGTCGGTCTCCGAGACATCCTTCTCGAGGACCACATCGCGGTCCGCCACGAGTGCGGCATTCGCGGCGGCCGCAGGCGCTGCCCCCGTCCCTCTTCCTCGCCACCACTGCCGGCGTAGCATCGCGGCACGATGCCAACCGCGACCCGATACGAGCCCGGCGGGCTGTGCTGGGCGCGCCGACCGGACACTGAGTGGCCGGCATCCGGCGACCGAGTCTGCCGACGGGGACGACGCCTCGGAAGGTGAGGTCTGGGTCCCGGCTGATCCGTGGTCTCGGTGCTGGCGTCCTGGCCTCGATGGTCGCTGCGTGTGCGTTCGGGACGCCGCTGCGGACAGACCGACCAGGGGACACCTTGTCGGTGGGGCCGACCGGTCCGACCCAGATCGCCCACGTCACGAGGATCACCGACGGCGACACCATCCACGTCGACATCGACGGCCAGGACCACCGGCTGCGGTACATCGGGATGGACACCCCCGAGTCCGTCAAGCCCGGCACCCCCGTCGAGCCGTACGCCAAGGCTTGGTCATGACCCGCACGACGTCCCGGTGATGCCCCGAGAACGTCGATGTCTGTGTCGCTCCTCGCTACCGGAACGCCGGGGCACCGTGGTGGCGAGACCGGCGACACTGGCTGCGACCTTGGGCGTGTCCAGCTGTCGTCACCGGGTGTCCGAAGTCCTTCGGACGCGCGACGAGTTCGGAACGACAACGTCGCCAGCCGGAGCCGTTTCGCCGTCCCAGCTGACCCCACGATCGAGTGCACACCCCACTCGGGCCCAGCGAGCCCCGGTCCAAACGTCGGTCTTGATTCGCCGAGTCTTATAAGTTATAAGACTGACGTGACGTCTCCTGTCTCACCCGTCTCTCGTGCCGCGTGGTCCAGGGCGGGGGAACGCATCGGCAACTTCCACGAGGCTGGGATGGTCCTGGCCGTGGTAGTGACCGCTATCGTGTTCACGGCGTTGGCACCACGGTTCATGTCCCCCGTGAACCTCGCGAACATCGCCTCCCAGATCTCCTTCCTGGCCATCCTCGCGGTCTCGATGACCTTCGTGATCATCAGCGGCGAGATCGACCTGTCGATCGGCTCGATGGTGGGCTTGGCGAGCGTCGTCTTCGGCCTCCTGCTTCGAGGGGGCGTGGATATCTGGCTGGCCGCGTCGCTGACGCTCCTGGCGGGCATCGGCATGGGGCTCCTGAACGGTGCCCTGAGCCTGGCCCTGAAGGTGCCCTCGATCATCATCACGCTGGGCATGCTGAGCGCGTACCGAGGGTTGGGCTACTACCTCTCGGACGGCTATCCCATCACCGACTATCCCAAGGACTCCCTGTTCTGGGACCTGGGCCAGCAGCGCTTCCTGGGCCTCATCCCCTACAACGCCGTCGTGTTCCTAGTGTTCGCGATCGCGTCGGGCATCGTGCTGCGCTGGTCGGTCTTCGGCCACCGGCTGTACGCGATGGGCAGCAACTTCCGGGCCGCGCGGCTGGCGGGCATCGGCACGAGCCGCATCAAGCTGAGCGTGCTGGCCTTCAACGGTCTCGCCGCAGCACTCGCTGCCCTGCTGGTGACCGCGCAGAGCGGCACGGCCGATCCGAATGTGGGCGTGGGCTACGAGCTCGACGCGATCGCCGCGGTGATCATCGGCGGAGCGGCGCTCACAGGCGGCTCCGGCACGGTCCTGGGATCCGTGCTGGGGATGCTGCTCATCGGCATGATCCGCAACGGCTTGGTGCTGATCGGTGTGTCCATCTATCTCCTGATCGTGGTCAGCGGCCTGATCGTCATCGTCGCGGTCGCCGCGAACCTCGTCGTGGAACGGCGGAGGGCCGACGCTTCCGGTCCCTGAGCGCCCAGCGGGCGCCCGAGTGTGGTGGTTCGTCAGGTGGCGCAGGTTGCGGCACCGACGGGAACAGTGGAGGAGTCCAGATGATCACAGGGCAGGTCCGGCGGGGGCATCGATGGCTGCTCCCCGCCGCGGCGACAGCACTCATCCTGAGCCAGGGCCTGGTCGCGCACGCGCAGTCGCCCGCGACGTCCGGTGCGCCGGCCAGCGACATCTCGATCGCGCTCGTGCTCAACGACCTCACGAACCCGGTATCCAAGCCGCTCCGCGCGGGCGCCGAGGATGCCGCCAAGAAGCACGGCTTCACGCTGAATATCGTGGGACCGAACCCATCGACCGCCCAGGCCCAGATCGCCCTGCTCCAGGACGTCCAGACCCAGGGCGTAGACGGCGTGGTGCTCCTGCCGGTCGACTCCCAGGCACTCGTGCCCGCCATTAACCAGCTCGTGGACGCCAACATCCCGGTGGTGACGACAGAACTGGACGCCCCTGATAGCGAGAGGTCGTTCTTCTACTTCGGCGGAGCCGCACCCATCGACCAGGGCAAGCTCTCGGCCGAGCGGCTGTTCCAGCATCTCAAGGATGCCGGGGCGACCGGACCCATCAACTTCGTGGTCACGTCCTGCCTGCCGACCGTGACCGGTCAGCAGGACCGCAAGAACGGCTTCGAGCAGCGTGTCGCCGAGCTCAACGCCGACAGCCCCTTCCAGCTGTTCGAGGTCGGCTTCTACAACACGACCACGGACCCGGCCAAGAACCTGTCCAACATCCAGAACATCTACACGGCGAATGCCGGGAACATCCAGGTCGCATACGCGATGTGCGGCCCGGACACCGCCAACTGGGGCACCGTCCTCAAGCAGAACAACGACAAGAGCATCTTCGTGGCAGGCTATGACTGGCTGCCCCAGACCCTGGACCTCATCGGCGAGGGGTGGGTCGGATGGGCCCAAGGCTCGAGCCTGTATGACGAGGGCCTGACCACGACGGAGAAGCTGTGGGACCACCTGGCCAACGGCATACCGCTGCCGACGGGTGCCCAGAACGGCTCCGCGGTCTGGGCGGACGCCTCCAACCTGGACGAGGTCCGCAACAGCCCGGACGTCAAGTTCGCCAACTGAGCAAGGCAACGGACGGTTTCGTGGTGACGGCAACAGCAGCCACCGGTCACGCCCTGCGCGTGGCTGTGGAGGGCATCTCCAAGCGCTACGGCGGCGTGCATGCGCTGTCGGAGGTCAGCCTGGCGATCCGTCCGGGGACCGTCCACGCACTTCTGGGCGAGAACGGCGCCGGCAAGAGCACCCTGGTCAAGGTGCTCTCCGGCGCGACGCAGCCCGACGCCGGCCGCATCCTGGTGTCCGGCGAGCCGCGGATCATCGCCGATCCCGCCGAAGCGCGGCGCAACGGCATCGCGGTGGTCCACCAGGAGCTCAGTCTCTTCCCGTCGCTCACGGTGCTGTCCAACGTCTATGCCGGCCACGAATATCACGACCGGTTGGGGATCATGGACGAGCCCCGGATGCGACGCGACCTTCGGACCACGCTGGACGAGGTCGGCTGGTCCATCCCCACGGGTCGGACGGTCGGGCGGCTCACGCTCGCGCAGCAGCAGATGGTCGAGATCGTGCGCGCCTTCCATTTCGGCGCGGACCTCATCCTGCTCGACGAGCCCAACTCGGCGCTCACGGAGCACGAGACGGAGGCGCTGTACGCCAGCGTCCGCCGGTTCCGCGAGCGCGGCCAGACCTTCCTGCTGGTCTCCCATCGACTGGATGAGGTGCTCGGCATCGCCGACGACGTGACGGTGCTGCGCGATGGGCGCGTGGTCCATTCGGGACCGGCCGCGGAGCTCACGGTTCGGAGCATCGTGGCACTCATGATCGGGGACGCGGCCCGGCAGGACCGACGCGCGACCCGACAGCGCAAGACCGATCCACCCGTCCGGCTGAGCGTGACCGATCTGTCGACCGGACCCGCCCACGACCTGTCCTTCGAGGTGCGCGAGGGCGAGGTGCTCGGCTTCGCGGGCCTGGAGGGCTCGGGTGTCACGGAGGTGTTCGGGGCGCTCTTCGGCGAAAGGCGCGCGGACGGTGGGTCGTTCACGCTGGATGGGCGCCCGTTCCGGCCACGATCACCCGCGGACGCGGTGCGCTACGGGCTGGCATCCATCCCGGCCGACCGCCGAACGGGCGGGCTGCTGATGGAGCACCCCATCGGCCTGAACATCGCGCTGGTCGTCCTGGACCGGCTGCGCGGCCGGTTCGGACTGGTGTCCGATGCCAAGGTGGCGGCGTCGGCCCGGACACACATGGACCGCCTGCGGATCCGCGCCCGTTCGGAACGCGTCCCGGCCGGTCACCTGTCGGGTGGCAACCAGCAGAAGGTGGTCCTCGCCAAGTGGCTGGAGGCGAAACCTCGCGTGCTGCTCCTGAACGACCCGTTGCGGGGCATCGATGTCGGCGCCAAGGCCGAGATCCGGGACGTGATCCTGGAGCTCGCGGACTCGGGCATCAGCGTCCTGGTCTGGTCCTCCGAGGCGGAGGAGCTGCTGGGGATGTGCGACCGGATCGTGGTGCTCCGGAAGGGCAGCGTGACAGCCACGCTGGAGCCAGCCAGCACGGATCGACGGACGCTCCTCCTCGCGGTCGTCGGCGACGCAGAGGCCCAGGACGATGCCTGAGCGTCGCCGCTGGCTGGTCGTCGGCCACGGCTCGGTCGGCGCCAGCCTGGTGCGACGACTGCAGGCAGCTGGCGTTACTCCGGCCGTGATGGATCCCGCCCCGCGGATCCCGGTCCCGGGCGGGCTGCTGGTGGCGCCCGACGCGGTCCGCGCGTCCTTCGATGTGATCGTAAGCTGCGTCACCCCATCGGCCGCGGCGGATGCGGCGCGGAGCAGCGCCCGCCTTGCGACTGCCGCGACCTTGATGCTCGATTGGAACACGCTGCTGCCGACCGTCAAGGCGGACATGGTGAGCCAGACGCCGGCCTCCGTGGTCGATGTCGCGCTGCTGGACACGCTCGACACGGATGCCCTGGCGCCGGCGCTCGCCATCGCGGGTCCGCGGACGGACGAAGCGGCCGCGCTGCTCCAGGAGCTGGGCTTCGGCGTTTCGATCGTCGGGTCGGTGCCGGGAGATGCCGCGCGGCTCAAGCTCGCGCGATCCCTGTTCATGAAGACGCTGGAAGCGCTCGTGGTGGAGTTCGAGGGGGCCATCGCGGGCGTGCCGGGCGCGGATGTGGTCCGGCGGTCGATCGAGGCCAACACGGGCCCGGAGTTCGCCGAGTTCGCGCGGTTGCTGCTGCGCACGGATCGCGTCCACGCGGCCCGGCGCGCCATCGAGCTCGCCGGGGCCGTGTCGGTGTACGCGGACGCTGGGCGCCCGGTGGACTTGGCTCGATCGGCGATCGGCACCCTGGAGTCTGCGGCGAGCGCCTGGGATCGCGCCGATGCGCCGCCCGTCGACGCGCCGCTCGACGTATTGGCCCGCCACCTGGCCGAGACGCTGTATGCGGATCGTTGACGTGGCCGCGCGCCCGGGTCATGCGTTCGAGGGCTCCGACGAGGCGTGGGTGGTGCAGGAATCCGCGTTGGGTTCCGAGCCGCTCGAGTCGCCGGGTTCGACCCAGGCAGGCGAGCGCCCGGTCGTTGTGCTCATCCCGGGCGATGTCGGGGTCATCCGGGACCGGCTGTCCCGGTGGGCCGGTGCGGGTGCCCCCAGGATCGCCCGGATCCATCCCGGCGTCGGGGGGCACGGCTACCCGCTCGTGGACTGGCTGCTCCCTCCCCTGCCGGAGGTCCTGGACCGGGACGGCTGGGCGCTGGGCGTCGACCCGGGGGATTCGCGTCCTTACCCCTGGGAGCCGCTGGTCGCGCTGGCGCGGCGGTACCCCGCGCTGCCGGTCGTGGCGCTCGGCGCGCCCCTGGGCGACCGCACGGCCATGCGGGCGCTCGATTCCACGGGCAACCTGCTCCTGGCGGTCGCGGGAGGCCTGGACGATCGGGCGCTCACGGCGTTGGCATTGGTCGTCCGCCAGGCGGGCGCCCACCGGGTCGTGGCGGGCTCGGGCGCACGGAGTGGGGCGCCGCCGCTCCCAACCGGCCTTGACACGGACGCCCTCACAGCGATGGCGTCCGGCACGGCGGACGCCATCGGGTCCGGTCGATGGAGGGACCAGTGGCTGTGACCCAGAACGTGCTCATCCTGGACAGCCTGTTCGATGACCTCACGGTGGAGGAGGCGACCGCACACGAGCTCGGCTGGACCACCACGCTGTGGGACGGCGCGGTCGCGGCACTCGCCACGGCCCAGGTCGTCGTGCACGTGCGGACGAAGGTCGACGGGACATTCATGGACCGAGCGCCCGGCCTGCAGGTCGTCGGTCGATTCGGGACCGGGCTCGACAGCGTGGACCTGGCGGCCGCGGCCGCACGAGGCGTCGCGGTGGTCGGTATCCGCGATTACTGCACCCCTGAACTCGTCGCCCACACCCTGGGGCTGGCCTTCCTGCTGGAGCGTCGGCTCGATACCGCACGAGCGATGCGCCTGGACGCGAGTTCCACCTGGACCTCCGTGGCTCGAGCCCTGGGCGTCGTGGGGAGGACCCGGGCGGTCGTCATCGGGTTCGGCGCGGTTGGGTCGGCCGTCACGAGATCGCTGCTCGCCACTGGCTGGTCGGTGCGCGTGGTGACGGAACATGGTGCCAAACAGGCTCGTGCCATCGGCGCGGAGCCGGCGTCGTTGGACGATGCCCTGGCGGACGCGGAGGTGGTCTTCCTGCATCCCGCCCTCACCGAGCGGACTCGCGGCATGATCGACGATGCCGTGCTGGCACGGATGCCGCCCGGCGCGCTGCTCATCGACACCGCGCGCATCGGGCTCATCGACGAACGGGCGGTCGCCGTCGCGCTCGCATCCGGTCACCTGGCCGGCGTGGGCATCGACGCCCGGCTGGAGCCCGCGAGCCCGTTGGCAGTGCTGGGCGACCACCCGGGCCTCGTGGTTACCCCGCACGTCGGCTGGTACAGCGAACGGTCGGCTCGCATCCTGCGACAACGGACCATCAGCGACACGATCAGAGCGTTCACGGTACAGGAGGAAGGGACCGCATGACTCAGGGAGTGCTCATCGTGACCGGGGCCGCCCAAGGCATCGGCCGCGCGACGGCGGATCGCCTGGCCAGTGACGGCTGGACGGTGGTGCGGACCGACCGCCAGGCGGGCGACGGAATCGTGGTCTGCGACGTCACGGACGGGGCGGCCGTCGAGGCTGCTGTGCGGTCGACCGTGCAGCAGCACGGCCGTCTGGATGGCCTCGTCAACGCCGCGGGCGCCGGTTGGAAGACCGATTTCCTGTCCGCCACGGACGAGCTCTGGGACCGGACCTTCGACGTCAACCTCATGGGCACGGTGCGGATGTGCCGCGCAGCGATTCCCCACCTGCGGTCGTCGGTCCACCCCCAGCGGGGCATCGTGAACTTCACGAGTCAGGCCGCCAAGACCGGCGGGCTCGTCATCGGGGCCCCCTACTCGACGGCCAAGGCGGCGGTCCTGTGCCTGACCATGTCCCTGGCCGGGGAGTTCGGTCCCGATGGCATCCGGGTCAACGCGGTCGCGCCGGGCATCATCGACACGGCGTTCCTGGACGGGGTCCCGGGGATGCGCGAGCGTGGATCGTCGCTGCCCCTGCGGCGCATCGGGGACCCCGCCGATGTCGCGGGTGTCGTGTCCTTCCTGATGTCCGGTGACGCGGTGTATCTCACGGGAGAGATCGTCGACGTCAACGGCGGTCTGTACATGGATTGACGTGCCCCAGCTGTCGTTCGACCTGCACGTGCACCCGGGTCCCTCGGTGATGGTGCCCCGCTGGGGCACCATCACCGAGGTCCGGGCCGCTGCGGCTCGTGCGGGCGTCCGCGGCCTGGTCTGGAAGTCGCACGAGCAGCACACAGCCGCCCAGGTCGCGACGCTGGACAGCCAGGGGCCGCTGGTCATCGGATCGGCAAGCATGAACGCGTTCAGCACCGCCGCGGACGTCACGGCGGCGATGGCTGCCGGGGCCCGATGGGTCTGGGGCCCGTCCCGTCGTCCGGATGGCGGCATGGGATGGGACCTGCCCCTGCCCGACTGGTGGCCGACGCTCCGTGCCGCGCTCGACGTGCCGCACGCAATGGTGGTGCTGGGTACGGGACACACGGATTCCCCGGGGCGGCGCGCGCTCGCGGAAGCTGCCCACGCCACGGGGGACATCTGCAGCGTGACCCATGCCCTGCGCCTCTCGGACGTCGAGCTCCAGCAGCTGGTCGCACTGGGCTGCGTCCTGGAGGTGGACCTGTACACGGGGACTCATCAGGTCCCCGGGCTGCCGCCCATCGACCTGGCCGCGGGGATGACACGGCTCGCGGCGCGGGACTTGCCGTTCTACCTGACGTCGGACGCCGGGCAGGCCGAGACCGGGGATCCGTACCGCTTCAGCGCCGAGGTCCTGGCAGCGCTCTCGCAACGGGTCGGCGCACCGCTCGTGACCGAGGCGGCCGTGGTAGGCCCCGAGCGGATCGTCGCCCGCCTGGGTCTCTGTTGATGCGCACCGGCCTGGTCGTCGGCGCGGGTGGCGGGATCGGTGCGGCATGCGCCGTGGCGCTCGGTTCCTCGGTCGACCGAGTCGTGCTCGCCGGACCAACGGCGGCCCGGCTCGACGACGTGGCTACCCGCGTGGGCGGACACGCGACCACGGTCGTCGCCGACATCACCCGGGCGGAGGGCCGCGAGGCCATCGCCGGCGCCGTGACGGCGGATGGGTCGACCCTGGCCTGGGCCGTCGTCGCGTCGGGGGTTCCCCTGCGGGAGCCCTTCGGAGTGACCGACCCGGAGGCCATCGCACGGACCATCGAGGTGGACCTGGTGGCACCCATCCTGCTGGTTCGGCGACTGTCGGATGTCGCATGGACGGAAAGCGCGTCGCTCGTGTTCATCGGCTCGATCTCCGCCACCCGTGCGCTCCCGAACCGCGCCGTCTACAGTGCCGCCAAGGCCGGATTGGAGCGCTTCGGGGTGTCGCTCGCCGCGGAGTGGCAGCCGCGTGGCATCCGCGTGAACGTGGTGGCGCCCGGGGTCATCGACACGCCCTTCACGGGCGGCGACCGAGCGAACCTGGAACGCTGGGCCCAGGAGCGCATCCCGGCGAAGCGCCCCGGCGATCCCGCCGAGGTCGCCGAGGTCGTCCGCTATGTCGTGGATGACGCGCCTGAGTTCCTGGTCGGTGCACGGATCGTCGTCGACGGCGGCTCGGAGGCCGTCGCGTGAGCAACGGGTTCGAACCCACCGGCCGGGTCGCGGTCACGACGAAGTCCGAGGCGGCATTCCTGGAGCTGCGCGCGCGGATCCTGGATGGGACCCTGGAGCCCGGAGCGACCATCGACCAGGAAGCCGTCGCCGCGGCCCTGGGCCTGTCCATCACCCCCATCCGTGAGGCGCTGCGGCGCCTGGACAGCGAGGGTCTGGTCCGCCTGGAAGCGCATCGGAACGTGCGCGTGGCATCGCTCTCAGCCGTCGAGGTGCGTGACCTGTATGCCGTCCGGATCCGCCTCGATCCGTTCGCGGCGGCCCTCGCCGCCGAGTGCGCGACACTCCAGGAGCTCGCGGACATCAGTGCCCTGGCCCAGCTGGACCCGGGCGCGACGGTGCGCGACCGACTCGCCGCGAACCGGCGGTTCCACGCTCGCATCTACCGGGCGTCCCGCAATGGCGTCCTCATCGATCTGCTCGACCGCCTATGGGATCAGACCGACCGATATCGGCTGGTCGCGCTCCAGGACCGCATCCATGAGCAGACGGCCCAACAGGAGCATCGGGCGATCGCCGGGGCCCTCGCCGACCGGGACACGCGACGGGTCGAGGACCTGATGCGGCTCCATGTCGAGGCTACGCTGCGCCACGTCGAAGGCCAGGTCGATGTCGGTTGATACGCTCGTCGCGGCCGGGGTCGCGACACTGCACGAGGCGGCCGGACGGCGCGGGCTGCTCCGGGACGTCCGCCTCATCTCGGGCCCTCCATTCGCGGGGGAGGCCGTGACCGTGCGCCTGCCCGCGGGCGACAACCTGGGCATCCACGCCGCGCTCAACCGCCCGGGAGGCGGGCGTGTGCTGTGCATCGCGTCGGGTGGCGCGGGGACCTACGGCGCGATCGGGGAGCTGATCGGGGTCGCCGCCCGGGTGGCCGGCCTGGCCGCGATCCTGTTGGACGACACCGTGCGCGACGTTGCCCTGCTCGGCACGGGACCGTCGATCGCGGCCCGGTCGGTGAGCGCGCAGGGGACGATCAAGAGCCGGTACACCGACCTGGACGGGCCCATCGCGCTGGGCGGTGTGCTCATCGAGCCGGGCGACTGGGTGATCGGCGACGCCGATGGCGTGGTCGTCGTGCCCAGGGATCGCCTGGAGGCCGTCCTGGCGGCCGCGGTCGCGAGGACGGCCCGCGAGGACGGGATCCGAACACGACTCGAGGCGGGCGCCACGACCGCCGAAGTGCTGGGACTCACTGGGAAGATGCAGGGAGGCGGCGGATCGTGAGGATCGAGGACGTCGAGGTCATCAACCTTCGGTTCGCCTACCCCGAGGGTGGCGGCTTCCGGTATGCGGGCGGCACGGTCACCGCACGCGTCACCTCCATCGTCCTGGTCCACACTGACACGCGCCATGTCGGCATCGGCGCGGCGTATTCCCATCCGGACCTGGTGCGCACCATCATCGAGGGGAACCTCCGCGATCACCTGGTCGGCATGGACCCCTCGGACATCGCCGGCATCTGGCGCAAGATGTACGGCCTGACCCTGTGGTACGGCCGCAAGGGCGCGGCACTCTCCGCGCTCGGTGGCGTCGACATAGCCCTCTGGGACCTGCGCGGCAAGGCCGAGGGCCAGCCGGTCTGGCGGCTGCTGGGTGCGCAGCGGGGCGAGGTCGAGCCTTACGCGAGCGGATTGTTCTGGCACGACGACCTCGGGACTATCCGGGACGAGGCGGCGCGCCACCGCACCAAGGGATTTCGCCGGGTCAAGATGCGCATCGGCCGGGGTTGGAGCTACGACACAGGGGCCGTGGAGGCCGCCCTGGAGGGTGTCGGTCCCGACGGCTGGGTCCACGTGGACGGGTCCCATCGGTACGACGACGACGTCGCGGTGCGCATGTCGGAGTGGCTCGGGCAGCGTCGGGTCGCCTGGTTCGAGGAGCCCTTCCCGCCCGACGCCATCGACCGATACAGCACGCTCGCCGCGGTGTCCCCGGTGCCCGTGGCAGCTGGCGAGAACGAGTTCGGGGTACCCGGCTTCCGCGAGATCCTGCGAGCCAAGGCGGTCCAGATCGCCCAGCCGGACGCGTGCCGGACCGGCGGTATCTCGGAGGTGTTGGGCGTCTCGGCCCTCGCCGAGTCGCTGGGCGTGCGCATCGCGCCCCACACCTGGAGCGACGCCGTGGCACTCGTGGCCAACGCGCACGTGGTCGCGTCCCTGCCGCACGGGTTCGTCGTCGAGGTGGACCAGACCGGCAACCCGTCCATCGACGAGCTCCTCCGGACACCCCTGGATATCCGCGACGGCGTCCTGCACCTGGGTGACGGACCCGGCCTGGGCATCGAGCTCGACCAGACGACCCTGGCTCGCCTGGCCGTGCCGCGGGAGCAGACCATGCTCCCAGGCAACTACTCCGACCTGGTGTTCGGTCCCGAGCACTACGCCGAGACCCCGCCCTACGACCGCGCGGGCTGGGACGGCTGATGCGCATCGCAGTCGGTCAGATCTCCTGCGAGTCCAACACCTTCGCCTCGTTCGCCTGCGACCTCCAGACGGTCCGGGACACGGGCTATCTCCTGGAAGGCGACGCGCTCCGCGGCCTTCGCGAGACCGACACCGAGGTCGCCGGGATGCTGGCGGTCCTGGAAGCGGAGCCGGATGTCGAGGCCGTGCCGCTGCTGGCCGCGCGCTGGAACTCCTCCTCGGTGCTCACCGCTGAGGCGCACGCCACCCTGGTCGGTAGCCTGCTCGGCGCGCTCCGATCCGCGGGACCCGTGGATGGGGTCGTGCTGTCCTGCCATGGGTCGATGGTGGCCGCCGACAGCGACGACCCCGAGGGTGCGCTCGCGGCGCAGGTGCGGGCGATCGTCGGCGACCCGGTGCCGATCGCGATGACCCTCGACCTCCACGGCAACGTGACGGACCGGATGGTCCAGGAGCTCGACCTCATCGTGGGCTACGAGCACTACCCACATGACGATGCCCGCACGACCGGTGAGCGCGCCGCTCGCCTGGTCCTCCGGACGGCGCGGGGCGAGATCCACCCCGTCATGGCCCGGGTCCGTCTGCCCATGATCCAGACCGCGTTCCACGCCTCGACATCGGGCGATGGCTCATTCGCGCGGCTCGAGCAGGACGCGCGTCGGCTCGAGCGTGAGATCCCGGGATCATGTGCGTGTCGCTGTTCCATGTCGGCTCGTACATCGATGTGCCCGAAATGGCCTGCAGCACGCTCGTCATCGCCGATGGCGACCAGGAGCTCGCGCGGGAGCATGCGCGCCGGCTTGCCGACACGTACTGGGCGTCGCGAAGCGAGTTCCTGGTGAACACCCTCCCGGTGGCGGACGCCGTGCGTCGCGGATCGGCCATCCACGGCGGACCTGTTCTGTTGCTGAACACGGCGGACACGACCGGGGGTGGGGCGGCCGGCGACAGCATCGAGGTCGCGCGCAGCCTGATCGAGGCCGGAGTCACCGAGCGGGCGCTCGCGATGGTCGTCGATCCGGGCGCGGCCCGTCAGGCCCACCAGATCGGCGTTGGTGCGGAGGCACAGTTCGAGATCGGCCACCGCGTCGACCCGCGCTGGGGAGTCCCGTGGCGGACACGAGCTCGAGTGGAGCGCCTCCTGGACGGTCGCTTCCGATACACGGGCGGGGTCTTCGGCGGCACCGAAGCCGACATGGGGCCTTCGGCGGTCCTGGCCATCGGTAACCTGCGACTCCTGGTGATGTCTCACTCGACCTACGACTGGGCGGACGAGCAGTATCGAGCGGCAGGCCTGGACCCGGCATCCGTGAAGTGGCTCGAGGTCAAGAACATGATGAACTTCCGCCGCTGCTATGGCGAGGTGATGAAGGCCGCGTACGTCCTCGACGCACCCGGACCGACGCCGCCGGACATGCGGTCCCTGCCATTCGAGCGTGCACATCGTCCGTGGTACCCCATGGACCCCGATACGCCAGGAGTCTTCGAGATCAGGGAGCACGTGGTGCGAGGGTTGTGAGCGGGCTTGTCGACGCGCACCATCACCTGTGGGACCCGGATGCGGTCAGCTACAGCCTGTTCGACGCATACCCCCGACTTGCACCGCTCGCCCGGCAGGGCTCCCTAGCTGCCTACGACGCTGTCGCTCGCGCCCATCGCATCAGCGGAGCTGTTTGTGTGGAAGTCGCCTCCGCGGGTGCCGATGGGCCAGCGGAGACCGCCTGGCTGGCAACGCAGATCAGGTCAAGCCCGCTGCCGCGCTCACTTGTGGCATGGGCGCCTGTGGAAGACGCAGCCATCGACGCCTGGCTTGGGCGATTGTCATCGATGTCCGTGCTCGTGTCCGGGGTCCGGCGATTCCTCGAATCGGTCCCCGATGGATTCATCTCGTCGCCGGCGATGATCGACGGGCTGCGCCAGGTCGGGCGCAAGGGGATGGTCTTCGATCTGGTCATGTTCGGACCGCGCATCCGTGAGGCCATCGAAGTCGCGAGGCGACTGCCCGAGGTCACCTTCGTCCTTGATCATCTCGGCAAGCCCACGATGGAACGTGCAGCGCTCCGAACCTGGAGTCACGACATCGCAGGTCTGGCACGTCTACCCAACGTGATGGCCAAGGTCTCGGGCCTTCTGACCGAGGGCCCGCAAGGACCCGAGATCGAGTTCGCCGTCCGGACGATGATCGCGACGGCCATCGACCTGTTCGGGCCCACGCGTCTGATGTTCGGCACGGACTGGCCGGTCTGCGAACTCGCTGAGGGTGGCGTGAGCCGATGGGTCGGGCTTGTCGAAGGCGCATTGGTTCACCTTGATCGGGACGAGCGCCGCGCCATCACCGAGACGACCGCCATGCACACGTACTTCAACGACGCGCCGTCGCAGCCATCCGACTGATGGGTGAGCTCATGGACTGACGCTCCAAACTCGTCACGCAATTCAACGCCACGCACACCAACCAGGTCGAGCTGACCATCATCCCATCCGCCGACTATGTCGCGCGTGTGGCGACTGCGGCGAGCGCGGGTGACCTGCCCGACTTGCTCGACGTGGACCTGATCTTCATGCCCGACTTCATCAACCAGGGTCTGTTCCAGCCCATCACCGACCAAGTCAACGCGTACCCCCACAAGGCCGACCTGAGCCCAGGCCACGTCGCCGTAGCGACCGGCGATGACGGACAGATCTACGGCGTGCCGTTCTATGTGGACGCTTCGTCGCTGTTCTGGAACAAGGACTTGTACGCGAAGGCCGGGCTCGATCCTGAGAAGGGCCCCACGACCTGGCAGGAAGTCATCGACCAGGCAAGGAAGATCCGTGAACTCGGCGGCGACACCTATGGCTTCTACTTCGCCGGCAACGCAGCCGGCGCCAACGCCTACACGTTCCTGCCGCAGCTGTGGGCGGCAGGAGGCGACGTCATCGACTACTCCACCCATCAGGCCACGATGGTCAGCGATCCGCTGGTCAAGGAAGCCTTCAAGTACTACAGACGATGTGGGATGAGGGCCTCATGCCTGAGGGGGCCAAGGCAGAGGACGGCTCGACGTGGATCACCACCTTCGCGTCCGGCAACATCGGCATCCAGGCTCTTGGTGGCGGCTGGGGCATCCGTGGCGTCGCCACGACCAATCCAGACATGAACTTCGGCGTCACCGCGCTGCCTGGCAGCGAAGGAGGCCAGTACTCGTCCTTCGGCGGCGGCGACACCATAGCGGTGTCCAACTCCGCGCAGGACGTCAACGCGGCATGGGAGTTCATCGAATGGACCCTCAGTGATGAGGTCCAGACGGAGATCTATGCCAAGAACGGCGCCTTCACCTCCCGCACCGACCTGGCGGACAATACGTATGCTCAGGCAGATCCGCGGATGGTGATCAATAACCAGGCCCTCGCCCGCAGCGAGACCCCGCGTACGCTGGGCTACAACGAGATCTTCAACGACAAGAACGGCCCTTGGCTCGGGGCGATCCAGAGCGGCATCTTCGGGGATGATCTCGACGCCGCGCTGCAAGCAGGTAACGACGGTATCCAGGCCATCCTGGATAGCCACTACTCGCAGTAGGCACACCGTCCGGGTTTCCGGGTGCACCGGAGGTCGGCCCGGCTAGTGGCGGTGCGCGATCCAGGGCGACATGTTCGCCCGGGATCACGCACCGGACGATCCGGCCCGGCCTAGCGCACATCAGGCACTCGTGAGAGGGGAGCGTTGACAGCCTCCGCCTTGCGCAACCTCAGCCCGAAACGCCGCCGTGGGTACTCGCCATGGGCGAGACAGCGTGCCCTGTTGGGACTCGCGTTCGTGAGTCCCGCGCTGATCATCGTGACCCTGTTCTTCGTGATCCCGCTGCTACTCGCGTTCTGGATCTCGCTCACGGAATGGAACGTGGCCGGATTCAAGAAGTTCATCGGCCTGCAGAACTACATCAATCTGCTCACAGACAAGCGCTGGATCGAGGCGCTCAAGTTCACGACGCTCTACACCGTCGTGGTCTCCGCGCTGACCTTCACCATGGGTTTCGGGTTGGCGCTCCTGGTACGCAGCCGACAGCGCAGGTTCGTGGCCCTCCGGACAGCCTTCTACTTGCCGGTCGTCATCGGAGTAGCCACCGCGAGTTTCATCTTCCTATACCTGTTCAACGACCAGATCGGCGCGGTGAATGCCGCACTTCGTGGTCTCGGCATCATCGACCATGATTTCGCCTGGCTGGCGAACCCCGATACGGCGTTCCTCACTTTGCTGGCGCTGACGATATGGAAGAACGCGGGCTTCGCGATGATCGTGCTCCTGATCGCGATGCAAGCCGTGCCGGAGGAGTTGTATGAGGCGGCCCGAGTGGATGGTGCCTCGCCCCGCCAGTCGCTGCGCAGCATCACGGTGCCGCTGATCCTGCCAACCATCGCGCTGGTCGTGCTGCTGCTGGTGGTCGGCTCATACCTTGCTTTCGACCAGTTCTACATCATCACTCGGGGCGGCCCTAACAACTCCACCATCACGGCCACGTATTGGATCTACAACCAGGCGTTCGTCGCGTTCAAATTCGGCTACTCCACCGCGACGTCGGTGGTGTTGATGCTGTTCCTGGTCGTCCTAGGCGCGATCCAACTGCGCATCTTGCGACGCGACGTGACGGCCTCGTGAAGGCCTGGCGATGACGCGGGCGAACGCGGCCGTGTCGACCTCCCGGCCCACCGAGCATCCCGTGCGCCGGCTCGATCGCGGACGCTCCCTCCTGTTCCTGGGCGGCTTCGTGTTGGCGCTGCTGTTCGCGATGCCGATGGTGTGGGCGGCGATCGCGTCGATCATGCCGCCCGTGCAGGCGGCCAAGGGCCCACCACCTTGGCTGCCGTCAAGCGTCGACACCGGGAACTACGAGGCGCTCACGACCTATGGCGCCGCCATCGGCAACTACATCTACAACAGCGTCGTCGTCGCGAGCATCACCATCCTGGGGACGCTCATCGTGGGTACCCTTGGTGGCTACGGGTTCTCCCGCTTCGAGTTCCCGCTCAAGGGACCACTGTTCCTGGTGATCCTTGCGACGCTGATGATCCCCTTCCAGAGCATCCTCATCCCCTTGTTCATCGTGCTGAAGAACCTGGGTCTACTCAATACGCTCATCGGCGTGGGACTGGTGTACGTGACCTTCCAGCTTCCATTCTCGGTGTTCGTGATGCGCAACTCGTTCGACAAGGTGCCGCGCGAGCTGGAAGAAGCGGCCGTCGTGGACGGTGCAGGGCAGCTGCGCACGCTGCGCGCGGTGATGTTGCCGATCGTGGTCCCGGGCGTCGTGACCATCGGGCTGTTCGCGTTCCTGACCGCATGGAACGAATTCTTCGCGGCGCTCATCCCGCTCACCAAGGAATTGTCGTTCACCCTGCCCGTGCTGTTGAACGCCGCGCGCCAGGGTCTGTACGGGACCGTCAACTGGGGTGCGCTCCAGGCGGGCGTCGTCATCACGATGATCCCGTGCCTCATCTTCTATGTCCTGCTCCAACGGTATTACGTTAGCGGCCTGCAGGCAGGTGCGGTGAAATCGTGATCGAAGCGGATTGATGTATGGCTAGGCGCCGCGTCCTGGGTCCATTCCCGGCCGTGGATCTCGACTATCCCATCCCGTTGATCCCGTGCGGTAGCGCCCGAATGCGCATCGCCGAGTTGCCTCTGGCATCCCCGTCGGAGTTGGGCGCAGGTGGGTCGGAGGGTCTCGCTAGTCCTCGTGGCCCGGACCAACGACGCAGATCCGGCCTGTGCGGATACCCAACGGGCACGCCGGTCCTCAGGTGCGCAAATCCCAAAGCTCTCAGCCGCCCGACAGCGCGTCCATCACCCGCGCCACCTCCCGTTGCCGCTGCTCGAGCAGATACCGTCACGTTCCCTGGGATCGGGTCGACGATCCGGGCTTGCGTGTGCCACGGCCCCGACGATACTGGCCACGACGACGCCGGATGACCCCTGCCGATCGGTGCCGGCGCCCGCAGGAGGAGGACCCATGCCCAGGGCGACGAGCTCGGTCACCATCAGCCGACCGGTCGATGCCGTCTTCGCGTTCGTGGCTGACGGCGAGAAGGACCCGCAATGGCGCTCGGGCATCCTCGACATCGAGCGGGTGTCGGGAGAAGGCGTCGGTACGAGGTACACCCAGGGGGTCAAGGGCCCGATGGGTCGCCGGATCGCCGCCGACTACGAGATCACGGCATACGAGCCGGACCGGCGCCTCGAGTTCCAGGCCACCGCCGGACCGGTACGCCCGCACGGGCGCTACGACCTCGAAGCCGTCGAGGGCGGCACCCGGCTGACCTTCACCCTCGACGCCGAGCTGTCGGGCCTGCGAAAGCTGCTCATGGGCTCCATGGTCCAGAAGACCATGGACTCGGAGGTGCGCTCGCTGGACGAGTTGAAGGCGGTGATGGAGGGCGGCGCCGCCTGACCAGTGGAGTGGCCCGTCTCCATCCGGGCCAGTTCGGCGACCTCGATGCTCAGGTCGGTGTCGGGTGGTGCGCCCATCGCGAGCCCCACGGCAGCATCGAGGTCGGCTGCCTCCACCACGGTCTAGCCAGTGACCTACCGGGCATCAGGAACCGTCGCTGTGCTGGCCGGCCACCCGTATGGGATCTCGGCGTCGCCGGTGCCCTCGGGGCGCTCCGGTGGGTTACTTGGGCACCTTCGGCGGCATCGCTCGGACGTGGACGAGCGCAAGGTTGAGCCACCGGCCGACCTCGGCCGCATCGCGCATCGCGGCCGGCACGGTGACGTAGCCGCCCATCGGCCGTTCGGCCGGTCCGAAGGGTCCGGCTCCCTCGACGGCCAGCAAGCGGGCCGCATCGTCCGGAGCGAGGCGAATGCCGACATCGGGACCGAAGAGCCCCATGAACATGTTGCCGTTGACGAAGGCGCCGAGGTTGCCGAACATCGGCTTGACCTCCACGCCCGGTGCGTCGGGCACGAGGCTCCGGAAGCGGGCCTTGTCGGCATCGGATGGTTTCGGGATCTCCATCAGTCTGGACCTCCTGGATTCTCGGGCTGGGGACCGGCAGTCGGGTCGCCACCGTCGGCTCGCCCATCGACGTCGGTCATCGGGTAATCGTCAGCGGTCGTGTGCGACAGGCGTGCCAGGAAGTGGCGCCAGCCGTCGCGGTGGAGGTCCATGGTCGGCCCCGGGAGCGCGGTGTGCACCAAGCGCACGATGGTGCCCTCGCCATCGGCGACCAGGGTGATGTCGACGGTGCTCGAGCCCGGGGGGCAGCGCGGGGTCGCCGACCCAGCCCCACGAGAACGACACCCGCCGCGGCGGCTCGACCACGAGGAATCGGCCCTCGGCGACCTGGCCTGTGGCCATCGAGACGCGGTACAGCCCCCCGGGCCTCGGATCGAGTTCTGCGGAGTCGCCCATCCACCGGCGATACAGCACGGGATCGGTGAAGAACCCGAACACCGTCGAGGGACGCGCGGCGACCTGGATGACGACCTCCACGGCACCCTGATCAGCGGTCATCCGGATGCCTGACCCTGCTGCTCGCCCTCGGCGAGCGAGGCGAGCCTCGAGAGGTCGTCCACCCACATGACTCGGATCGCGTCGGCCAGCGGCCCGAGCGCGTCACGGTCGGCGACGTACAGCCGTCTGCGACCCTCGCGCCGCTCCGTGATGGCACCGACCCGCAGCAGGACGCCGAGGTTCTGGGAGATCGCTGGCCACGTGACGTCCGTGAACCGGGCCGCGATCTCGCCTGCCGGCAGCTCATCGTCCCAGACGAGGCGCAGGATCTCCCTCCGTCGGGGGCTCGAGAGCGCCTGGAGCATGGCCGGATGCACCCGACAAGGTTAAGTGCCATCTTCAGCATTGACAAGCCCGGTTACTGTAGGACTCGCTTAATCGTCACAGCACATGAGGAGGCGAGCCATGGACGGCCCGATGGTGCACGCGGTGGACATCGCCGCGGATGCCGCGACCGTGTATCGCGCGATCACGACCCAGGCTGGCGAGGCTGCGTTCTGGACATCGGACTGTGACGTGGAGCCCGTGGTCGGTTCCATCGCCCGCTTCGGGTTCCCGAAGGCGCCCGTCGACCTGCGGATGCGGGTGGACACGCTGGACGCTGACCGGTCCGTGGCCTGGACGTGCCTCGGCGACTTCCCCTATTGGGCGGGCACCACCGTCACGTGGCAGCTGGAGCCTGCCACCACGCTCGCCGGCACCAGCGTCCGCTTCCGCCAGGAGGGCTGGCCATCCGACTATCCCGAGCTGGAGTACGCCGGCGTCAACTACACCTGGGGTCGCATCATGGGCGCCTTGAAGGCCTACGCCGAGTCGGGGGTGCCTTCGCCCTATCTGGGGTGATATTGCGCGCCGATACGAGCCGTCAGGTCGGCTCAGCGACGTCGGCGGTGCCTACTGCCCGCATCGCGAGCACCTCGTCCCGCGACGGCATCATGTTGTGCAGCCGTCGGCCGTGCTCGATCGTCGCCGCGATGACCTCGTCCTCGGTGCCCGTGACCTCCCAGCCGCAGGCGCAGCGGATGGTCATCGGCTCGGGTGGCTGGGCCTGCATGGAGCCCTCCTAGCCGAGCGCCTGGAACGGCTCAGGAACGTACCCGGCGAGGGCGGCGCGGAAATCTTCCGGTAACGTCGCTCCCACCACCTGGTCGTCCACGGCGAGCCAGGCGAGATGCCGCAGGCCGTGCTCGAGCACCTGGGCGTGGTCGATCGTCCGGGGCGCGACCGTGGCTTCGGACCGGGCAAGGTCCGCCCGCGTCACCGGTGCGCTCTCCATGGCGCCGATTAGCCGGTCGTCGATCACGACCACGAAGGTCAGGATGACGGCATCGCGGTCGCGTCGCCAGGATGTCGAGTGGATGAGCAGCGGGGCGCCGATCACGTCCCGAACGAGGCGGTCGACGACCTCCACCGGATGTTCAGTGGCGCCGAGCTCGATGAGCCATGGCGTGGCACCACACGGTCCGGTGAGGGAGATCAGCTCGCCATCGAGCCAGACGACGAAGACCTCGGCCTGCACTGGTCCGCCGATGTCCCAGATCCCGTGATGTTCGTCCATGGGTCGTGATGGTACATGTGGGCGGGTCGCCGACACACACTCGGCCCAGCACCGCGTCCATCACCCTCGCCACCTCCCGCTGCCGATGCTCCAGCACGTGCTCGTAGGTGTTCCGTGCGAGACCCTCAGCCAGCACGATGGTGGCCCGCCGCGTTCCTTGGGTGATGCAGCCTGTTTCACGGACCTGCGCACGCAGCGGAAGCGTCCGCGTGAGGATCATGGACCGTCCATGGGATAGTGCGCATGTGGACCTCTCGGGCGCCGTGTCGGGGAGCTTCGATGCCTCGTTCGATGCTGTATCGTCGAGCGCCGCGCTGCCAGATGGCCCGCTGGTGGCGGTCTTCCGGGATGCGTCCGGACGCTACGTGCTGGTGTCGGCCACGACGGCGGCCGGGCGGCAGCAGCAGCCGGTCGTGCGTGTCGCTCCAGATGGCACCAGCGACTACGGCGGTTACACGACCGATGGGCGCGCCGTCGAGGTGAGCAGCGCCGGCCCGGATGGCATCTCTGGTACGTTCGCCTGCACGGCCCTGAGGGCGAACACCGGCACGGGCACTCTCGACGCCTCGGGGACCTTCAGCGTCGGCACGGGACCATCGACGAGCGCGCCGTCCCCAAGGGGTACCCCGCCGACGACCTCTGGCTCCCCGAGCGCCGACGCTTGCGCCCTGATCGGCCTCGACGAGCTGGAAGCGGCGACCGGCGTCAGCCTGCCCGAGGGTACCCTGCAATCCGACGGCGCGAGGCAGGTATGCCAGTGGTCGGGTGGTGGCGTGTCGGTCTGGCTCTACGTCGAGCCCACCGATCCTGCGGTCTTCGCGAGCGAGAAGCAGACCCAGGGCGCGCCGGTCGAGGGGGTCGGGGATGACGCCTACAGCGTCGCTGCGCCGGCACAGCTCTACGTGCTGAGCGGCTCGACGCTGATCTCGGTGCTGGTGACGGGCACCACTCCCGATCCTGCCGGCATCGAGGTCCAGCTCGTGGAGGACGCCCTCGCCCGACTCGGAGGCTGATGGGCTGCGCTCATCAGCCCCCCAGCACCGCGTCCATCACCCTCGCCACCTCCCGCTGCCGCTGCTCGAGCACATGGCCATACGTGTTCGAGGTCAGCGTGATCGAGGAGTGCCCGAGCTGGTTCTTGACGTCCTCGAGTCCCATGCCGCTCGACAGCGGGAACGTGGCCGTGGCATGACGCATGTCATGGAACCGGCTGGCGTAGCAGGAGGAGGCAGCGGCGGCGGCAGCCGCGTTCGCGCGGCACCCAGAGGCGCTCGTCGACTATCTCGCCGCGGTCGATCTCGGGGTCGGACCCCACACGGGTGGGTCGCCCCGGGTCCATGCCCTGTGGATGTTCGCGGCGGACCTGTTCGCCGCGTCGGTCCCGGTCATCCCGTTCGCGCTCTTCGACATCGGCACCGCGCGCATCGTCTCGCTCGTGGTCACCGCGATCCCGCTGGCGGCGCTCGGTGTGGCCCGGGGCCGGATCGGCCACCGGGACGTCCGTCGCACCGCCGTCCAGACGCTGGCCGTCGCCGGAGCCGCGGCCGCTGCGGGCGTCATCATCGGCCCCATCGTGACACGGTAGGGCCGCTCGGCGCGTCGAGCGGACCGCTGTTCCGACCCGTCCACCTCGAGCTCGACGAGATCGTCGCATCCGCGCATGCGGCGGCGGACGCCGTCGCGGCACTCCTGGCGACGCTCCGGGAGGTCCCGGGCCGGACGCGCCGGACGAGGTCGTCCGCGTCGAGGATGGGACCGTTGCGCTGGATGGCCGGACCCTCATCGAGGTCTTGGGTCCCCGACCTGCCCCGGACCATCGGCCCGTCCCCCGACGTGATGCGGTCCGGTATGGTCCGGTGTCTACGCAATGACGCCCAGACCCCATCGGAGGCACCCATGAAGTCCCTCAAGCGCGTGGCCGCGGCCAGCTGCATGCTCGCGGTCGCGATCGCGACGCTGGCCGCACCAGCGGGTGCCGCCGGCACCACGACCCGGTGGGTCGACGACGACGGCCATGCCGGACCGACCGGCTGTGGCGGCTCAAGGGCAGCCGCGACCACCATCCAGTCGGCGGTCACGGCGAGCAACGCGGACGACGTCGTCATCGTCTGCCCCGGCACCTATGTCGGGCAGGTGCGCATCCGCGGCTCGCGCGACGGCCTGACGCTCCGCTCCGCGACCCCCTTCGGTGCCACGATCAAGGGGCCCTCGCACATCGCCCGGCCGCTCGGCTTCGGCTACCTCGTGCTCGTCGACCACGTCGATGACGTGACGATCCAGGGCTTCAAGGTGCTGACCCGGACGGCAGCCCCCTGCGAGGACACGGACGTCACCATCGGGGTCGTCGGCTCGCACCGCACGTCGATCCGCGGCAACCGGCTGCTGGCGCCCGGCTCCGATGGCAGCGAGGCGTGCAGCCAGGCCATCGGCATCGCGGTCGTCAACGGCATCGAGGCTGGTCAGCCGGGTGGCAGCCCGTCGTTCACCGCCACCGCCACCGTCGCCGCCAACGAGGTCCGGGATGCCCGATTCGGGGGCATCGTCGCCTTCGCGGTCGATGGCCAGGTGGAGCTCGACGTGTCGCACAACTCGATCCGTGCCTACTTCGGTCAGCCGCCCGCGGGTGGCTCGTCGATGGCTGCCCCCATCGGCGCCGAGTTCGGCATCGGCTTCCTGGGCCGGTCACGGGGCTCCGCCACCCACAACGTCATCCAGGGCTCCACCTCAGCACCCGATAGCGGCGCGACGTTCTTCGCGGGCCTGGCCGTGCTCGCCGACTTCGATGGTCCGACGACCCAACGGAACGGACCCATCCTGGTCGCGGACAACCTCGTGCGCCGGGTCGGGTTCGGCGTCATCGGCCAGAGCGCCCGGACCCTCACGGTGCGCCGCAACCACATCGCCAACGCCTACGGTGGCATCGAGTTCGAGCACACGACCGGCTCGGTCGTGAAGCGCAACTCCATCGCCAGCAAGCAGGTCGGCATCTACCTCGACAGCACGTCCGCGGGCGATACCCTGCGGCGCAACTCGGCCACGGGCAACGGTGGCACCTGCATCGATGGCAGCAGCGGTAGCGGCACGAGCGGCACGGCCAACACCTGGACCAGCGACACCGCGACCCACGGCAGCTCGCCCTCCGGCATCTGCGGTGGGCGATAGGTCGGCCGGGCCGACTGACCACCCCTGGACGTCACCAGGCGGTCGGGCAGATCCGGGCAACGGTCGACGCCCGGACGATCGGTGGAGGGCTCGGCCGGACGCGGCGTGCGTGACAGGGTGGACCAGGGCGAGCCCCCCGGGGTGGACCGAGGGTCCACGAGGGTCTCGCCCGGCTGCGTGGGAGGAGGGCTGGGGGTGTGACGGCGAGGGATGGGGCACCGCCTGGGAGCGGTGGTCGCGTAAGTGCTTCGTCCCCCGGGACCGACAGAGACAAAGGCCCCGGGTCGCATGACCCGGGGCCGCCCATCTCGTGACCGCCCCGGCAGGGGGCGGGCCTTTGGTCAGAAGCCGATGGCGCTCGTCGCCTCGACCTGCTGCGCACCGCTCGCGTCCCGGAGATCGAGCGCGCCCGAGGTGATGGCCCAGGTCGTGGCGGCCTGGAGCGCGGTCAGGTACTGCTGGGCGAACGTGTTCGTGGCGTCGTCGCAGGCCATCATCGTGCCCATGAGGGGACCGATGGCGATGGCGCTGCCGTTGACGCTGTAGCCGCCCCCGAAGCCGTTGCAGCCGTCGAAGCCTTCCACCGTGCCGTCGGGGTTGAAGGCGACCGTGGCCCCGATGCCGTCGGGCACGGGCTCGACACCGCCCGTGCCGTTGTTGACGTTGGTCACGTTCCAGGGGCCCTCGACGCTCGCGGGCGCGGTCGCCCCGAAGCTGAGGACCGCGGTGCCGCTGCCATCGGACAGGGTGAGACCACCGTCGGCACCGATGGCGTAGGTCGCCACCGTGGCGAGCGCCGTCAGGTAACTCGTCTCGAAGACGTTCGTGGCGTCATCGCAGGCCTTCATGGTCGTCGCGATGGGACCGAACGTCAGGGTCGAGCTGGCGTCGCTGGTGTAGGACGCGAAGAAGCGGTTGCAGCCGCCGAAGCCACCGGCCTCGGTGTCGGCGAACAGCAGGTTGGCGTCGATGCCACTCGCCACGGGAGCGCCACCGACCGTCCCGAGCAGCCAATCGGAATGCAGGAGACCGCCGGACATCGCACCTGGCGATGCGGACTGGGCGCTGGCGCCACCGGCCATCGCGGTGAGCAACACGCCCGCGGCAAGCGCACCGACGGCACGGGAACGGATCGACGGCATGGGTCCCTCGCTTCGATACTGTCCGCACGGGACGGTCGATCGATGTTGACGGCCGAGTGTCGCGCGAAGCCAAGACGGTACATCGGCATGGGTGACGCTGCGGGACCACAGCGAACGGTGGGCCTCCGTCGGAACATATGACCGAGGCGGCGGTTTGCCGCGCGGCAGCACCGGACTTCCTGGGTCTCGGCGTCGGGTCGGCGGTGACGAGGACGAGCGGAGACGAGGACCGGGCGGCCCTGCTCGTGCTCCGCGGATGGGTCGCCAGCTCCCCGGGTGGTCGTCGGCGTCGGGTCGGACCCATGCCCGCCGACGCCCTGCCGCCCGGGTCCCGCAAGGCATGGGTCACGATCGGCTCGCCCTGTCAGAGGCCGGTAGGGTCCTCGTCGAGGATGCCCTGGGCGGCCTCCGCTCCGGCCTTGGTGGCCTTGCCCTTGAGGATGTACTCGAAGCCGACCGCGACCATCGCGCCGATGATGGGTCCGACCAGGTAGATCCAGTAGTTCGTCAGGTCGCCGCCCACGAGCATCGGCGCCAGCGAGCGAGCGGGGTTCATGGAGGCACCCGTGACGGGGGCACCCCACACCGAGACCAGGCCGATGTACGCACCCACGGCGATGGCGCCGTTGATGCCCACGTTCCGCGCCCCCGACGCGGTGCCCAGGATGACGCTCACGAGACCCAGGGTGAGCACGGCCTCCGTGAGCACGGCCACGGTGCCGTCGACCTGGGACGCGGGCTCCGTGGCGCCATTGAGGATGCCGCCGTACATCGCCTGGAGGAAGAGTGCGGCCAGGATGGCACCCAGCAGCTCGGCCAGGATGTAGCCCGGGACCCTGCGCCAGGGGAAGTTGCCGCGGACCGCGAAGGCCAGGGTCACGGCGGGATTGAGGTGGGCGCCGGAGATGGTGCCCATGAAGAAGATGACGCCCATGACCATCATGCCCGGCGCGAGGGCCTTCATGGCCAGCGTCAGCTCGCCACCGAACGCGGTCGCCCCGATGACGCCCCCGCCCGCTGCGACGAGGACCAGCAGGAAGGTCCCCCACACCTCGCTGAACAGACGTCGATACTCGAGACGCGCATCGTCGAACTGCGCCTCGCTGTCGCGTGCGGACTTGGTCCGTCGTGCCAGCCAGGCGAGGACGGGCTCGCCCTCGTGCGATGGCGATGAGGCTGTGGTCATGCTGGTCACCCCTCCCGTGGATCCCGTGTGTTGGCCCCTGATCGGATCAGGGACGCCAAGGGCTGCCCTCGTGGTCATCCGGATGCGAGCCGGTCCTCGATGCGAGCGCGCTCCGGCGCTGACAGTCGCTCGATCAGGTCGACGGTCAGGGCGGCCGTCCAGCCGAACGAATCGGTGCCGAACCCGGTGCCGTCGAACGCATCGAAGTACTCCCGGAAGCCCGCGTTCGCGACGAGTCCCAGGCTGCTCTCGACGACCTGGTCGGCGAGGGAGTGGTAGCCGTGCTGCCGCAGGCCGGCGACGAGCAGCCAGTTGGTGTTGATCCACACCGGGCCGCGCCAGTACAGCCGCTCATCGAAGTCGGACGCCTCCAGGTCATAGCTGGGTACCACGTAGCCGAGGCGGCTCGCGGGATGGAAGCTGGCCGAATGCAGCAGCGACACGATCGCCTCGACCTGGGGGCTGGGCAGGTCCGGGTCGAGCAGTGGCGCGAACGACACGATCGAGTCCTCGACGCCGCGCTCCCCTCGACGGACGTCCAGGGAGCTGAACCGTCCCGCCTGAGCATCCCAGAGCGCAGCGAGCATCGCAGCCTGTGACCGCGCCGCGGCCTCCCGATGAGGTCCGGCATCGGCGCCCACGATGGTGGCGATCTCCGCGAGCGCATGCTCGGACCACAGGTGGATGGAAACGAACAGCGGATCGGCGATCTGGAACGGCGCAGCGTCGTGCAACCGGGTGTCGTCGTAGCCCGAATCACGATATCGGGCCGCCAGGAACACGAACCGGTCGTAGGCCGCGTCGCTCGGACGGTCCTTGGGATCGCCGTGCGCGAGGTCGCGGCGCACGTAGTGTGGGACGCCGCTGGGCGGGATCTCGATGGCTCCGAGGTCGCGATCCCACGCGGGCGAATCGTCGAGCCCCGACTCCCACGGGTGCACGACGACCGGGACCCCGATCCCCGCCGGATCGCGCGATCCCGTCAGGTATGCGTGCTCAGCGACGAGCCTCGGGTAGAGCCATGCGAGGAACGCCCGCGAGCCATCGGCATCGCGTGCGTGGCGATGCATCTCGAGCGCCGCCCGGGCGTGGATGGCGGGCTGGGTGATACCGGACGTCTCGATGCCCCGGGGAGCGGCCGCGCTGCGGCTGGAGGACTGCCAGAACGCCGGGCCGGGGAAGTATGCGTCCTCGGCGACCGCGGGGTTGAACACGATGCTGGGCACCTTGCCGTCGGCCCACTGCGCCCCGAACAGGGTCCGCAGCTCCAACTCGGCACGCTCCTGGTCGTACCACGATCGTCCGATGGCGATGAACGCCGAATCCCAGTTCCACTGGTGCGGGTATAGCGAATGCGACGGGAGGGTAGAGGCGCCCAGCCAGTTGGCGTCGAGGACCGCCCGAGCTCTCGATGCGAGCGCCGCGAGACGATCGCCCGTCCCTGGTCGGCCAGTGTCCCCATCCTCCACCACGCCGGGCATACTGACGGCTGGCCCTACACCACGCAAGGGAGGTCGCCGGTCGACGACGAGTGACGCCCAGGGCTCGTCATCACGGCCCACGCCGGCGCACCTTGGTGCGGCGCTCGATGCTGGGGCCCGACGTACGCGACGGTCGAGTCATGGAGGGCGACGCGGACGGTCGAGCATCGCCGGCCCATGTCGCCCGCTCGGTGGGCACGTGGAGCGTCGCCGCCGGGCATGAGGCGCGCACATCATCGAGGTGTCGTCCTGCCGTTCACCTGCAAGCTGCGTCGAGGCCCGGCATCGACGTAGGTCTGGCGCGACCCATCGACCGGGATCGCCGCGCGTCGGGTCGTGACGACGTCGACCTCGATGCGCTGTCGGGCGAGCTCGCGCTTCCGTGCGATGGCTTCGTATTCGTCACGAAGGTAGCGGTGCAGCCAGTCCGAGACGGCGTTCGAGAAGCCGCTGTAGTACCACCGCGTCCCATCCGCCTCCGTCCGGACGGGCCCATCGAGCGGCCATCCCCCATCAAGGCTGAAGCCACGCTGTCGCCACTGGCGCGCCTGCCATGCGGCATTCGCCGTCTGGATGTCGGGCCGCCTGACATTGGGCCCGTCGACCTGGCGACGGGCCGCCTCGGATCTGCGCCAGATGTAGTCATGGAGCCGCAACGCTGCCGCCGGCGTCGTGGCCCGTGGGCGGGCCGGGTGGTCGAGCATCGCGCGCACCTCGACCGGCAAGGTGTCGTAGGTCAGGAATGTGACCCTCTGTGGCTCGTCGGTGCCGCGCGCCGACGCCTCGTCATCCACGTAGTCCGACCAATCACCGAACATCCGATGTCCCGTCCATGTCCCGACCACCAGGGTCTTCCGTCCTTCGACCGACGGTACAGCGCGCCCATGTCGCGAGGCAACCGCGACGCCATGGAGCCCATCGTTCAGGCGCATCCGATGATGGTGACGGTGCGTCGGCCTCAGTACCCCTCGGACTCGACTTCCGCCTTGCCTCGGAAGATGTAGTAGACGCCGGTGGTGTAGAGCAGCACGAACGGGATGCCGACGAGCGCCACGATGAGGCACACCATGAGGGTGCTGTCGGCAGCGGCGGCGTTGGTGGTCGTCAGGTCGTACGTGAGCGGCCGGATGTCGTGGGTGACGCACCAGCAGATGTTCGCGAGGGGCGAGGGCGATGCGGTGCAGGCAGCCGCGGATCAGCCCATGGGACGCCTGGGCCGGGACGATGAGATCGCGTCCGCAGTGTTGTGGCTGTGCAGCTCTGGCGCGAGCCTCGTCATCGGCGTCGCGCTGCCAGTCGATGGGGGCTACGCGGCGCGCTGACCCCGGGGTGCCGCCCGCCTGCGCACGAAACAACGACGCCGCGCCAGGAACGCGACACCACGGGGTGGTCGGGCAACGCCGTCCACCAGTGCGGCGATCCGGTCGGCAGATTCCAGCCGCATCACCTCAACGGCACGCGAGCACGGGTCGAGGGTCATCGAGATCGACGCGTGGCCGAGCCGCTCCTCGACGCCGAACTCGAACCGACGCCCAAGGGGCCGGATCAGGCGTTCGTGGACCTGATCGCGCGGGCCCTATGTCCAGACACGGCATGGGAGCGTGGGCATGGAGATCGATCCGCACCGGTTCGACGGCACCCGGACCTGCGACCTGGTTCACGGGTACCGTCTTCGTCGACAGCATCGCGGCGCCATCCGACACCGCGCGGATCAGCGCCAGCAGCGTGCACTTCACTCCCGGCGCCCGCACCGCGTGGCACTGCCACCCACTGGCCAGTCGCTGTGGGTGCTCGAGGGCGTCGGCCTCGTCGCGCGGTGTGGCGGGGAGGTCGAGGTCATTCGCGTGGGCGACCGGGTATTCATCGAGCCTGGCGAGTGGCACTGGCACGGCGCATCGCCCGACCGTTTCATGACGCACCTTGCCATGCTCGAGGTCGACGACGAGGGCAGCCCTGCGAAGCGGGGAGCTCCTGTCACCGACGAGGAGTACGCAGTCACACCCCTATCCAGGGTTCGGGTCGATAGCGCCCGCCGTCCCGATCGCCTTTCCGCGCCCAGCGCTCGCGGGGCGGACCGGGCTGCTGCGTTGCTCGCGTGGCGTCGGGTCAGGCGAGCGCCTGGCTGCCAAGCCCGTCAAGCAGCAGCGGCAGCGCGTCATGGAGCCCGCGCTTCCAGTAGGGCCAGGTGTGGGTGCCCCGGCCATACGCGTTCACGGTCGCAGAGATAGCAAGCTCCGCGAGCCGAGCGACGAACGTCTCGTTCATGACGCATAGCGTCGACTCCAGGGCGTCGTGGCTCGTGCCAGCCGTATCGAGCGGGCCGGGATTGCCGTCACCGTACGACACGTACAGAGCCACCCCACGGAGCCTGTGGGCCAGCCTGAGCGGGTCGTGGGCGTCCCAGACATCGGACTGCTCGTCACGTCTGCCCCACAGGTCGGGTGGCACATCCAGGCCGTCGCCCAGGGTGTGGAGGACACCGCTGAACGACGCCACCGCCCGGAAGTGGCCAGGATGACGCGCGGCATACGACATGGATCCGAAGCCGCCCATCGACAGCCCCGCGGCCGCGCGCACCGGGCCCGCCTGCCAGTTGCGCTCCGAGAGCTGCGCGAGCTCCACGATGTGGAAGGTCTCCCACATCGGTGGACCGTCACGCCCGCCGTTCCACCAATCCGAGTAGAACCCGAGCGTGCCCGCGTCGGGCATCGCCACCAAGACGCCAAGTTGTTCCGTCAACGTGGCCACGTCGGTCTCCCGGGTCCAGCTCGAGTGGTCGTCGTTTGCCCCGTGCAGGAGATAGAGCACGGGCCAGCGATCATCTGAGTCCGGGCGGAGCCCAGCAGAAAGAAGGACGTCCACGCCTCGCGTGCCCACGGCCGGCGATTCCACGGTCAGTCTGACCAGGCGACCGTCAGCCTCCTCCGCGATACAGCTCCAGTATCCGCCGGGACACCCACGGACCCTCGGCTCGAGGTCCCTTCGCTAGCCGGCATCGCGCTCGATCTCGAGCGGCGACCGTGGCCTCGCTCCAGCGCTTGTCACCGCCGCGCACGGACGGTCACGGCGACCGCCGGGTTGGTCACCGTGATCCGGTGGCGTCCGGGCGCCAGGTCGGTCGGGCGATCACCCAGGATCGATCGCGCCCCCGACGGTGACCTCGGAGGACGGCGTCGTCGGAGGGATGAAGCTGCCTCTCGTGCCGACGGGGAGCTCCACGTCCGCCAGGAACCGGCCTCCCTCCAGGCGCCAGTCGATGGCCAGGCGACCGAACGGTGATTCCACAGAGGCACGCGCCCAGGTGACGGTGTCGGCGGGTCGCGGTGCGAGCCGTACGACCGCGTAGCCCGGGCCCGACGGATCGGGTTCGATCCCGGCCATGTGGCGATACATCCAGTCGACGACCGCCCCGTATGCGTAGTGGTTGAAGGAGAGCATCTGACCCTCCTCCTCGCTCCCGGTGCCCGGGACGGGGGCCAGGGTGCCGGGATGGATGGAGCCGTCCGGGCGGATCCCATCCCACCGCTCCCATACCGTCGTCGCTCCGTGGGCCAGCTGGTACAGCCACGATGGGGCCTGGTCGCACATCAGCATCCGGTATGCGGCATCGAATTGACCAGCCGATGCGAGCGCTGGCAGGACGAGCGGTGTGCCGAGGAAGCCGGTGCCGACCCGACCACCCGCTTCATCCACTAGATCTGCGAGTGCATCCGCGACCTTGGCCCGGCGATCACGGGGCGCGATGCCGAACTGGAGCGCGACGGCGCAGCCGGTCTGGGTCGTCTGTGCCTCGTAGCTCCAGCGCTCCCAGGTGGCGGCGGCCACATGGTCCGCCACCTCCCCGTAGCGCCGCTCGATGGCGGCCTCGGACAGGACGGCGGCAGCGTCCGCCAGCAGCCGAGCGCTGTGGGCGAAGAAAGCGTTGGCGAGGAACTCCGGTGCGGCCTTCGCTTCCCAAGGGCGGTCCGACGGGGCGTCGGGGTCCAGCCAGTCCCCGAGCTGCCACGACGGGACGAGGAGTCCGTCGGGGCCCTGACGCGCCACGAGGGAGTCGACCCATCGGCGCATGCTCCCGAACTGCCGCTCCAGGACCTCGGCGTCCCCGAACGACTCGTAGACCGCCCAGGGGACGATGGTGGCCGCGTCCGCCCACCCGGCGCGGCCATAGCGCGCGGGCCCATCGAGCACCACGTCCGGCACCACGCTCGGCACACCGAGCACATCGTCCTGGTCGAGGTCGAGGTCGCGGAGCCAGCTCCGCCAGAACGCCGGGGTGTCGGCCAGCGTGCACGCAGTCGCGGCGAAGGCCTGTGCGTCCCCTGTCCAGCCCAGGCGCTCGTCCCGCTGGGGGCAATCGGTGGGGATGGAGACGAAGTTGCCGCGCTGAGACCAAACGACGTTCGAGTGGAGCTGGTCCAGCCTTGGGTCGGAGCACGAGAACGTGGACCGCTGGCGGAGATGGCTGCTGATGGCGACCGCGTCGACCGCGAGGATGGTGGCATCGGTCACCACCTCGGCGAACCGGAAGCCGTGGAACGTAAAGGGCGGCTCGAGGATCGACCTCGTCAGCATCAGACATGACGTACACGTCGGTGGCCTTCGCGGTCCGCAACGACCTCGTGTGCAGGGAGCCATCGGCCTCGAGGACCTCGGCGTGGCGGACGGTGACCGTGTCGCCGGGCTTCCCGCGCACCTTGAGCCGCACGAATCCCGCCAGGTTCTGACCGCAGTCGTAGATCGTGCCGCCGCCGTCGGTGCCGACCTCGTGCATCGGCCGCGTCTCGATGACAGCGACGGGCTCTGCCATCCGGGGCTCGATGATGCTCGGGTCGAACGCCACGACCGATACGGGCTGCCACGACGATTCGTCGTGGCCAGGAAGGTCCCAGCCCTCGCGACGCTGGCGGAGGTCCACCACCGCCCCGTCATAGAAGTCGGCTTTCCGGATCTCGGCCGTGCTTGCCTTCCACGAGGTGTCCGACGTGACGACGATGCGCCGTCCGGCTGCCTCGACCTCGAGCTGAAGGATGAGTCCCAGGTCGTCGCCGTAGCGACCCCGATCCTTGCCGGGCACCCACCCGAGGCGCCCTCGATACCAGCCATCGCCCAGCACGGCCGCGATGACGTTGGTGCCGGGCACGAGCAGCGAGGTCACATCGTGAGTGTCGGCGAGCAGGCGGTGGTGGTAGCTCGTCCAGCCCGGTGCCAGCAGGTCGTCACCGACCCGACGGCCGTTGATGCGGATCTCGTGGACGCCCAGCGACGTGACATGCAGGCGCGCGTGGGTGATCTGCCCATCGATCCGGAACTCGCGCCGCAGGTAGGGCGCCGGTGCCGGGCGCTCGCGGCCCGGATCGTCGGGCAGGGTGATGGCGGTGGCCTGCCAGTCCTCGGCCCGCAGGAGACCCGCCTCGATCCTGAGCACGGGTCCCCATTCGGACATCTCGGCGTCGGAACGCACACGGACCCGGTAATAACGCACCTCTCGGCTGCGCAGGGCCCCTCCGGGAGCACCGACGCCGACCTGCACCGAGCTCGCGACCTCCCCGGTGCCCGCGATCGACTGAGTGAAGTCGGCTGTTCGTGACACCTCGATCTCGTATGCGGACTGGGCGGCGCCAGGTCGAGTGGACTCGAGGGTCCACGTCAGACGCGGATGCTCCGACCCGATCACCAGGACACCCACCGGCACCTGGCTCCTGACTGACATCACCCGCAACCCGGACACGTGACCGGCAGGCGCATCGATCGACATCCGTCCCTCCTCGCGACTCGTGATGGGCTCGCCCTACCCCTTGACGGCGCCGGCCGTCATGCCGGACACGATCTGCCGCTGGAAGAAGATGAACACGATCATGGGCGGGATCGTGATCAGCAGGACATCGGCGAACAGCAGGTTCCAGCGGGTGCTGAACTGGCTCTGGAAATTGAACAGGGTGAGCTGGACCGTCACGCTGTCGTTGCCAGGCAGGAAGTACAGCGGGTTGACGAAGTCGTTGTAGATCGCCACCGAGGTCACGACGATGATCGTGATGATCGCTGGCCGAAGGAGCGGCAGCGTGACCCGTCGAAAGAGCGTGACCGGTCCGGCGCCATCGATGATGGCCGCCTCGTCCAGTTCCCGCGGGATCGCCGACATGAAGGTCCGGATGATGAGCACCGCGAAGGGCAGTGCGAACGTGACCTCCACGAGGATCAGGCCCGCCAACGTCTTGAACAGTCCTATGGTCTGCAACACGTAGATCGTGGGCACGATCGCCGGCGGGATCACGAGGCCGGCCAGCAGCAAGGCGGCCACGAGTGCCGCGGTCCGGTCCTTGCGGCGCTGGAGCACGAATCCCACCATCGCCGCAAGGAACACGATGAGGGTCACCGATGCGACCGTCAGGACGATGCTGTTGCGCATCGCGGTGACCATGAGTCCGTTCCGGGTGCCGATGACCTCCATCAGGTTCGGGATCAGCAGCCACTCGTTCGGCGGCGTGAACTCGAGGCGCGAGGCCTGCGGCCGGTCCTTCGCCGCTGTCAGTACGATGAAGATGAAGGGCACGATGAACACGATCGCCGCGACGCCCAGGGCGGCGATGTCGATCCACCACGTCCGGAGCGCGCGGAGCACCCTCACAGGTCGACCTCATGGCGGTTGAAGAACCGCATCATCGGGAAGACGATGACCGTCACGGCTATGAACAGGATCACGTTGCCGGCCGTCGCGAGGCCGTAGAACCCGGCCTGGTACTGCTTGTAGATCGTGGATGCGAGCACATCCGTGGTGAACCCCGGCCCACCGCGGGTCATCGTCCAGATGAGGTCGAAGCTGCGCAGGCCCCCGATGAAGGACAGCAGGATCACCGTGAACGTGGCATTCCGGCTCAGTGGCACGATCACGTGTCGGAAGCGGACCCAGCTCCCGCCCTCCAGCCGGGCGGCGTCGAAGTACTCCTCTGGGACGGACATGATCCCGGCGATGAAGATCACCAGCGCGATACCGACACCCTTCCAGACGTCCACGAACGCCACCGATAGCAGGGCGATGCTCGGATCAGTGAGCCAGGCGGGACCATCGATCCCGACCATGCTGAGTGCCTGGTTGATGAGCCCCTTGGAGGGGTGCATGAGCACCGCGAACGTGATGCCGACCGCGACCGTGCTGACGAGCACGGGGAAGAAGACGATCGACCGCAGGAGGTGCCGGACGCGGAGGCGTGTCGTGAGGAGCGTGGCCAGCAGGAGCCCGATGACGACCTTGAGACCACTCGTCACCACCGCGTAGACGATGGTGTTGCGCGCTCCGGCGATGAGGGCTGGCTCGCGGAAGAACTGCACGAAGTTATCGAGACCGATGAACTCCGTGTCGAACAGGGTCCAGCGGGTCGTGCTGTAGTAGAAGGACAGCACCGTGGGCAGCACGAAGATGACGGTGAACAGGATCCCCGCTGGCAGATAGAACCAGTGCGGGTATGCGGATGTGCCGACGTCGTAGGACTTCTTCGACCGTGAGCTGCCCCGCGGTCGGAACCGCATCCGAGACGAGGCGATGGGAGCCGGACCCTGAGGTCCGGCTCCCGGGATGTCCGCCGGTTGGCTGGCCACCCTGTGTGCTTGACGCTACCAGCCCGGCAGGCCGAGCTGCTTTGCCTGCTTCTCCACGTCCTGATCGTAGAGGCTCGCGCCCTCTGCGGCGGAGTTCAGTCCCGAGCCGACGGCGACGGTGATCTGCTCCAGCGACGGCCCCTTGACGGGCGACAGGAACTCGAGTGCCGGTGCGGTGGCACCTTTGTCGATGTACGCCTGGACGTCCTTCACGGCCGGCAGGGCGTCATCGGGCAGCGTCGCGCCCTTGATGACATACGGTCCGGTGGGCGGGATCGCCGCCGTGAGCGCGTTCGTCCCATCGACCGACGCCACGAACGCGAGGAAGTCCTTGGCGACGTCGATGTTCTTGCTCGTCTGGGCGATATAGATCGCAGACGGCATCCAGATCGTGGCGCAGTTCGTCGCCGAGTCAGCACCCGGGATGCCGAAGAATCCGATGTCCTGGATGGCATCCGGGTTATTGGCCTGGATGTTGGCGAGGGCGAACGTGAGCATCGGGTACTGGGCGATGTCTCCCGCGGCCAATGCGTTGAGGCCGTCGTCGAGCCTGGCCGAGCCGAAGTCCTTCTCCCACCAGCCCTTGTCGAAGGAATCCTGCAGGTGCTGGAAGCCAGCGAGCGCCGCTGGCGTGTCGGCGTAGTGCACCTCGTTCTTGGTGTACTTGTCCGCGAAATCAGGAACGGCGGCCTGGACATTGCAGTAGTCCGCGAGCACGAACAGCTGCGAGGTCCAGGTATCGCCGAACGTCGCGCCTACAGCACCCTTCCCGGCGGCCTTGATGGCCTCGTTGTTGGCGGCGAACTCGTCCCAGGTCGTCGGGACCTTCAGGCCGAGGTCCGCGTAGACCTTCTTGTTGTACAGGATGCCGCCGCCCATCGCTGTCTGCCCCGGGACGCCATAGGTGGCATCCCCGATCGACACGGTCGGCAGGAAGGAGTCGGTGATGTTCGCGATGAACGGCTCGGCCGAGATGTCGACCAGGGTCTTGGCGGGATCCAGTGCCTGCAGCAACGAGCCGCTGTTGTACCAGAGCAGGTCGCCCAACTCGCCGGTGGCCGCGCGTGTCTTGACGAGATTGTCGCCCTCCGTGCCACCGGGGACCGTCTCGAAGTCGAATGTCACATTGGGATGCAGCGCGGCATAGGCATCCGCCAGCGCGTGCGTCGTCGTCTGGATGGCCTCCACGTCCCCGATGAGGAACGAAAGGGTGACCGGTTGGTCCTGCGCGCTGGTGGCCGCTGGTGCGACCATCGTCGCCGCGATGACCGCGGCGATCCCAGCGACGCGCAGGCGTGTCCCTGCTGTAGTCATGGTCCTCCTCCAGATCGAGCCTGCGTCCCTCGCTTACTCCGCCTCGACCCAGGGGCTACCATCCGCCGCGGCAGCCAGTGGTGACCGGAACTGGGCTACGGGAGAGGGACTTACACGTGTCACCTCGGCGGACGCTACAGGACCCATGGGGGTGTGTCAAGGTGGATCGGAGTGCTGGACGGGCGTCGCCGGCAAGGGTCGACGACGTGTGGTAGGCGGGCGAGTATGAGCGTCAGGGACCAGGTGCCGAACGAGTCAACGATGGCCGGGACGCCGTCGGGCCGCGTCACGAGTTCGGATGTGGCGAGGCGTGCTGGTGTCTCGCGCGCGACCGTGAGCTACGTCGTCAATGGCGTGCCGGGCCAGGTCACCCCCGAGACGCGTGCGCGCGTGCTGGCGGTCGCTGCCGAGCTCGGCTATAGCCAGTACGGTCCGGGGCGGACGCTCAAGAGCGGCGTGAGTGATGTCGTCCTGTTCGTGCTCAATGACCTGCCCGTCGGCTATGCGATCAACTCGCTCCTCGACGAGCTAGAGGCAAAGCTCTCCGACCGTGGGTTGAGCCTCGTCCTGTTCAGGGTGTCCGATCGGGGCAATGCTGTCTCGAGGGTCTGGCGTGAGATCGGACCGTGCGCGGTCGTCGGTCTCGACGCGATCGACGACGACGACGCGTCCGAGATGCGCGACGCCGGCCTGGCGGTCTTCCGGCTCGGCTTGCAGGCGAGCGCGCGGGAAGGCGTCCTCCTGCAGTCCCAGACCAACGTGGGTGACGCCCAAGTCCGATACCTGGCTGGTCGGGGACATCGCTTCCTGGGATTCGCATATCCCGAGGACGAGCGCGTCAGACACTTCGCCGACCTTCGGCTCCAGGGAGCCATCGCTGCCGCTCGCGCCCTGGGCCTGCCCGAGATCGACGTCCGGACGATCCCCATGCACCTCGCGGGCGCCGTCACGGGAGTCGCGCCGTGGGTGACGGAGGCATCGACGGTGTCGGCCGTATGCGCGTACAACGACGGCATCGCCATCGCCCTGTTGGCGGCCTTGCGCGAGCACGGGCGACGTGTCCCGGACGAGATTGCTCTGATCGGCGTCGACAACGACCCGATGGGCGAGCTCACGAGTCCGAGCCTTACCACGATCGACACCAGGCACGTCCAGGTAGCCGACGAGCTTGCCCGGTTGGTGATCGAGTCCCGGCATCGGGCAAGTCCTGGAATCCGGCCCATACCGCAGGAGTATCGGGTGATCGTCCGCGGCTCCGCTCCCTGATCTTCGGGCGGCGGCAACGGACTGCACCGCTTTCACGCCAGGGTGCCCGCATTGCCTCTGCGCGGACCAGGTTGACAAGACGGGACGGCCGCCCGTAGGGTCACTTACACGTGTCAACAGGAGGGGTGCATGCCCGCCACAGACGACAGTCGTAGCCCTATGACCCTCGAGGAACGGGCCAGCGTCCTGACCGGCGCGTCTGCATGGACCACGACGGCCGTGGCAAGGGTGGGATTGCGGCCACTGCGGATGTCAGATGGCCCACATGGCGTGCGACGCACCCAAGACACGGGATCGATGGCGTTCGAGGCACACCCCGCGACCTGCTTCCCCACTGCCTCCTGCACGGCGGCGACTTGGGATCCCGATCTCGTCCGCGAGATGGCGCAGGCGATCGCGCGCGAGGCGATCGCGCTCGATGTGGACGTGATCCTGGGGCCGGGCGCCAACATCAAGCGCTCCCCCCTGTGTGGCCGCAACTTCGAGTACTTCTCGGAGGACCCGCTGCTGTCGGGCCGACTCGCGGCCGCGTGGATCGAGGGCCTGCAGTCCCTCGGCGTCGGTGCTTCACTCAAGCACTTCGCCGTCAACAACCAGGAGACGCGGCGGATGTCCGTGAGTGCCGAGCTCGATGAACGGACGCTCCGGGAGATCTACCTGCCCGCATTCGAGTTCGCAGTTGAGCATGCGAGACCGTGGACCGTGATGTGCTCCTACAACCGGATCAATGGCGTCTACGCCTCGGAGCATCGGCCGCTGCTGACGGACATCCTTCGGGGCGAGTGGGGATTCGACGGGGTCGTGCTGTCCGACTGGGCCGCTGTGCACGATCGACCCGCTGCACTCGCGGCGGGCCTCGATCTCGAGATGCCAGGTCCACGGCCTCGACGCGTCCAGGCCGTCGTCGACGCCGTCCGGGGCGGCAGGCTCGACGAGGCGGTCGTGGATCAGGCCGCTGAGCGGGTCGTTCGGCTCGTGGAACGCGCTCAGGACACCCCCAAGGGCGGGACGTTCGACGTCGAGGCCCATCACCGACTGGCGCGTCGTATCGCAGCCGATGGGATGGTGCTCCTCAAGAACGACGGCGTGCTGCCCCTGTCCGGTCGGGAAGCCATCGCTGTCATCGGACCATCGGCAGAGACCCCTCGCATCCAAGGGGGCGGCAGCTCCCAGATCGACGACGACCCGACTGGATTCACCGATCCGGGAGCTGGCTCGTCTCGCGCCGAGCGCCCGGATCACCTTCGCCCCCGGCTACGACGACGATGATCCCGACCGCCCGGACCTCCTGGACCAGGCGGTGCGGGTGGCCGCCGCAGCCGACGTCGCGATCGTGTACGCGGGCCTCTCCGAGTCCCGCGAATTGGAGGGCCGCGACCGCCTCGACCTGGACCTCAGCCCGCAGCAGGTCGCCCTGATCACCGCGGTCGCGAACGCCCAGCCGCGGACCATCGTCGTCCTCTTCAACGGCTCCGCGGTCGCCATGTCCTCATGGATCGACGGTGTGGCCGCCGTGCTCGAGGCCTGGTACGCCGGGCAGGCTTCCGGCGGAGCGGTCGCGGATGTGTTGCTCGGCGTCGTGAACCCGTCAGGCCGTCTCGCCGAGACCTTCCCCATCAGGCTCGAGGACACCCCGGCATACCTGAACTTCCCCGGCGACGCCGATACCGTGCGCTATGGCGAAGGCCTGTTCGTCGGCTATCGCTGGTACGAGGCAAGGCGCCTCGCCGTCCAGTTCCCGTTCGGCCATGGACTGTCGTACACGACCTTCGCCTACAGCACGGTGCGGACGACACACGACGTCGTCGATCCGGCCGAAGGCACGACGGTCATCGTGGACGTGACGAATACCGGTGGGCGAGCCGGCAGCGACGTGATCCAGGTCTATGTTCACGATCGCGCCGCGTCCCTGCTCCGACCCGACATGGAGCTGCGGGGGTTCGCAAAGGTCCGTCTCGAGCCGGGCGAGACGACGACGGTGGAGATCACCCTTGACGCTCGAGCATTCTCCTTCTGGGACCCGCGGCGCGGTTGCTGGCTGGCGGAACCCGGGATGTTCGATGTCCTGGTGGGTCGCTCGTCCGCGGACATCGTCGCGTCCTGCGAGGTCTCGCTCACGGACGAATCCGACGTCCGTCCCTGGCTGACGGAGATGTCACCGGTCCGAGACTGGCTGGAGGACACGACCGTGGGACCCGCAGCAAGGGCGGTACTTGGGAGAGTGGCGCCCATCCTGGGAAGCACGTTTGGCACGGACACTCCGGACCCGGCCGGAGGTGGCACGCACTTCGGCGACTACTTCGGGACCATGCCGATGCGGGGTCTCCTCGAGTTCGCGGCCGGAGGAGGCGGGCCGGACCCGGACGCCGAGATCAAGAGGCTCATGACTGTGGCGGCGCGACCGGTTGAGGCCGATACGGCGAGCTAGGTCCCGGCAAGCACTAGAACATATGGGCGAGCAGCGTGGTGGTCGCGTACGGGCGGGACGTTGCGTTCGTTGGGTCCGCGTGACGTCACGAAATCGGCCGACCCCAGTGATCGTCTCGCCCGTCGTTCGCGAGAAGCTACCTGTCACATTGACCGTCACCGTCGGTTGCGAGGCATCTCGAACGAGCCTGTCCGGGCCAGGCCCCCAGGCTCACCCGAGCGCCCTGCCCGGCGGTTTTCGTGCTCGGGACGATGGTCACCGACCGCGTCGTGGGCTATCATCCCGGCAGCGAGCGGGAGTAACTCAGTTGGCAGAGTGTCTGCTTCCCAAGCAGGATGTCGCGGGTTCGAACCCCGTCTCCCGCTCCAATCCCCTGGATCTGCACGTACGAGGACACGCAGGAGGGAGTCACCTCTCGTTCTCGGTCGACCCGACGCCCGCCCGCGAATCACAGATCGGTGGCACCGGGTCGACCGGCAGCGTGACCGGGCGGAGATCACACGTCGTGCTGTGTCAGTCCCTGCTCTCCTCCCACCGCCCGACGGATGGCCTCGTACGGGATCGGCGGCCAGGGTTCGCCGCGCTTCGCCAGGTAGTGCTTCGCCTTGTGCCGGCCGAGCCGCCAGAACGCGAACATGTGCAGCGGGGCGCCCGCGTGAGGCATGCGGTCGGTGCCGGCACGACCGTTGGCGGTCACGGATCCCGTCACAGCGAGGGCTACGCCTTCGCCGTCCCTGACGAGCTCGCCCTGCAGGACCATCTGTCGGAGGCCCTCGAGACGTTCGTCATGTGCGTGGAACAGGAGGCACGCGAGGCCGGTCCACCTGCGCGCCATGGGCGGCAGGGAGGGGAAGAGGACGCGCTCACGCGCCTCGTCCAGCTGGACCACGACCCGCACGCTGGTCGGGTGCCCGGACGGTTCGACCCAGGTCAGCACGCCCGTGGGATACGACCGTACGAGCTCGGCCAGGCGCTTATCCCACACCGGCGACCTCGATCGTCTGCGGCGTCCGGGCAATGTCGCCCTCCGGCCAGACGAGGATCCGGCGGGGTGTGACGGTCAACGAGATCCGCTGGAAGAGATACCAGGAGAACAGGCCGCGGACGAACGCATCGTCGGAGAACCGCCGGCTGTCAGGTTGCCGCCTCGACACCGTCCTGAAGAGCCCGATGATGTCCGGGGTGTACTCCAGCACCTCGGCGACGACCGCCTCGCCCTGGACGAGGACCGCCGGTGGGTGGTCAAGGCCCGATCCTGTCGGTTCCGAGTACAAGAGCGCGACCTGCGGATGGCGACGAGCGTTGAACGCCTTCACCGGGAAGGCGATCGAGACGGCGCAGACGATGCGTCCCGCGGCGACGTCGAGATATGGCACGGACGGCCAGGTCATGGGCTGCCCTTTCTGGTTCACCGTCGTGAACTCGGACGTGTAGAACTCGCGGAGCACAGCCTCGACGTCGGCCGGCAGCTTCAGCACGACGGTCGCGGCCGACTGGGCCGCGCTCCACAGGTGGTCACCCTGGGCGGCATCCCTACACCAGTGCCCCGGTCCGCGCGGCGACCTTGCGTCTGGCGTCCATCGCCAGGTGGAGCGCGATGAGCCCGACGAGCAGTCCCGCCAGGCCGGCAGTGAAGACCCACGTCATCGGGCGGCTCGTGTCGAAGTCGTCCCAGGCGCGCGCCGCAGCGAGCAAGATGAGGGCGACGCCGAGGACCTGGCTCTGGAGCACGATCCGCCAGCTGCCCCAGCGTGTGTCGCTCGCGTACATGAGGCCGAGCACGCCAGGGAGCGCGAACCAGCCGGCGACGACGCGAGCCGTCAAGGGTGTCAACTTCCATGGCCAGATCGTCGCGGCCGTGTCCGGGATGAAGAACATGATGACGGCGATCCCCGTGAGGACCAGCCCGACCACGAGTGCGGCGGCCCGCAGGGGTGGTGGGACCCGGACGTCACCAGGCGCCAGGGTTCCCGGGTCGGTCCGCCGGTTCACGAGCCAGAGGAGGGGAACGAGGATCGGCGTGACCACGTAGAGGATGAGCCATGCGTAGAACGACACATGCGCATGGTCGAACTTGTCGAAGTGGAGGAACGTGGCGAGGCCCATGAACCAGACGAAGGCCGTGATCGCGGGGAAGCCGAGCGCGAACCAGCTCCAGCGGCGTCCGAGGACGAGGCGCACGAAGAAGTACGCCCCGGCGATGTATCCCGCGCCCATCATCATCGGTGTCATCGACGGCTTGATGGTCCAGGCGAACAGTCGGTCCGTGTCGTTCGGGAAGACGTAGAGCATGACGAACGCCACGATGAGGAACGGCGGGATGAGGGCGCCGACGATCCGGGTCGCCGGGAGGATGCGATCGTCGCGCATGATCCGACCTTCGTGCGGGTGCCGGCCGGGATCCGGTTTCGCGGGAGTATCTCAGACCGCCGGCGCGCTGCCTATCCGCGATCGCGCCAGACCCGGGCCAGGCGTGCACGCTCGCCAGTGGGTGCCAACGGCCAGGTTCCGGAAGCGGTGCGGCGTGCTGCCCGCCAGAGCCTCCGACGCGGTACCGACGTCGGATACTAGGCGTACGCCCTCGGGCCCCCTCGGGCCTGGCGAGGAGGTTCCTGCATGCGCCCCGTCACATTCGGCCTGTTCCTCACCCAGGGCTGGATCCTGGACCTCGTGGGCATCGATGATCCCATCGAGCAGTTCGAGACGATGAGCCGCGTCGCCCAGGCGGCGGAGCGGCTTGGCTTCGACTCGGTATGGCTGTTCGACCACTTCCACACCTATCACACGCCAGTCCTGGAGACCACGTTCGAGGCCTGGACATCGACGGCCGCGCTGGCGCGTGACACCAGCCGCATCCGGATCGGCCAGATGGTCACGTGCAACAGCTACCGGAACCCGGCGCTCCTGGCGAAGATGGCCTCCACGGTCGATGTGCTCAGCCACGGCCGGCTGGACTTCGGTATCGGGGCGGGCTGGTACGCCCAGGAATACGACGCGTACGGCTACCCCTTCCCGCCCGTGGGCGTGCGGCTCCAGATGCTGGAGGAAGCGCTCCAGGTCATCCATGCCATGTGGTCGGAGCCATATGCCTCGTTCGAGGGTGACCACTACCGGATCAATCGGGCCATCAACGAGCCGAAGGGCGTCCAGGTGCCGCATCCCCCCATCTGGGTCGGTGGCAGCGGCGAGAAGGTCACCCTCCGACTGGCCGCCCAGTACGCCGATGCGACGGACTTCGGTGGTCACCTCGATGACATGGGCTGGTATCAGCACAAGTTCGACGTCCTTCGCCGCCATTGCGAGACGGTCGGACGCGATCCAGGTGACCTGATCCATTCGACCAATGTCGAGACGACGCTCATCCGGGCCGGCGACGACCCCGGGGAGCTCACCCGGCGCTACCGCCGGGGCGACACCCTCGCGGAGTACCGGACGCACGCCGTCGTGGGCGGTCCCCAGGAGATCATCGACACGTATGGCCGGCTCATGGAGGCCGGTGTCGACCACATCGTCGTCTCCGACGTGCCGGGGCTGGCCAACATCGAGGTGCTCGAGGCGATCGCTGAGGACGTCCTGCCCGCATTCCGGCGCGCGCGCGGACTCGACTGAGCGAAGGCCCTGTCGTGTCGGCCCCGCGCGAAGGGGGGTGGCTCGGAGGATCGATCGCGCAGCGGGCGAACCGCGGCAGCGAGCCGCGGCAGCACCTCGTTCGTTGGCCCTCCCGACCCGTGAACGGTCCGACCGGCTCGCGAAGGCCCGGGGTCGATCTCCGTGTGCGGTTCAGCGGCCCGTCGTTGGTGACAAGCACCGTTCAGCGGTCGATCCGTCGGGGATCGCGCACGCCCCAAGGGACACGCAAGGAACGACACCCGAACCGGATGTCGTGCCTCTCGCCCGCGGCAACGGCTCAGCGATGAGCCGCACGGGGTTCAGTCGTGGGTGTCATCCGAGGCGACGCCGACCACGTGCCCCTGGGGATCGGCGAACAGCCCGAAGGTGACACCTGGCACGCTCGTGGCCGGTTGCACGACGGTCCCGCCGAGGGACACTGCCTTGGCCAGCGCCGCGGAGACGTCCGCCACACCCGCGAACACGGTCACCATCGGCTTGCCACCCTGGAGCGGGCTGATGCCGCCCGGGATGGTGCCAGCCGGGACGCCGCTGTCGACGTAGGAATAGTCCGGGACGCCGCCGGGCGGGAAGCTCCAGCCGAACAGCTCCGCGTAGAACGCGCGCGTCGCGTTCGGGTCAGCGGACCGGATTCTCGAAATGCACGATGGGGTTGCCCATGGTCGCTCTCCTGCTGGTCGTCGATGCCGACGTCATCCCAACGACGAACGACCGCGACCCGAATCGACGACATCACGCCAGGCACATTGCCGTGGCGCGATGCATGGGACGGACGAACGCAGGCCCCTGCCGAGGCAGGGGCCTGCGTGTGTTTGTGGTCGGATCAGCTGGCGGACGCCGGGACCGATCGGCCGGCCTAGGCGAGCTCCTCTGCCTTCTTGGCCATGCCGACCCACACCAGGCCGAGCCCGGTGATGATGAAGGTGACGCCGAAGGCCATCGCGATGAGGGCCATGGCCTGGCCCATCTGGAGGGCGGAGAAGGATGTGGCGCCGACGCCGAGCTCGGCGAACAGGCCGTGGACCAGGCCGCTCCATGCGAGGTCACGCGCTGGACCGTCGAGCGGGTGCAGGCGGTTGAACTGGGTGTAGTAGCGCCCGTTGGTCGGGACGGTGTACGTGCCGGCCACGAAGTTGGCGTCCTGGCCCAGGGCCGCCACGTACGCGTCGCCCTGGGGCAGCGTGTCCGGGGTATACGTCGGCGCGTTCGCATCGATCGTGCCGTCGCCGTTGCCGTCGTACTGGACCGGCGCGGTCAGGCTGACGGAGCTCGAGCCCGTCAGCGTGTGGTGGGCGATGGTCGCCATCTGGTACATGTACTCGGTACCGGTATTGACCAGGCTGTCATTCGGGTTGAGGTCACCCTGGTTGACCGGCCATCCCCAGGTGTCCTTCAGGAGCGCCAGGATCGCGGCGCCTTCCTCGGCGGAGCCACGGTCGACGAGCTGACCGTCCGCGTTGTAGCTCAGCGTGACGTTCTGCGCCTTGCTGAATCCCTGCAGGGCGTTGCCGCCCGCCTGTACCTGCGTGTAGCCGTACCCACCGCCGAGCACGGCGATGACGCCGATGATGGCGATGATGGAACCGAGGATCTTGAGTCGGCTTCCCATGATGGTGTCTGCCTTCCTGTCGGTGGTCTCCCGCGATCCTGCGCTGGGAGCGTGGTCGGGACCGTACGTCCCGGTGGATGGATGGGCTGCGTCGGCCGCACGCCGGATGGACTCCCGCCGTGACCCAGCTGCGTCAGTCGCGGCCCTCCGTATCTGGTCTTCGATGCGACCGCTGCGATCGTCCTGTCCTGCTCGGCATTCGGCCTCCCTCGGCGTTGTGGGCTGGACGCTTCCATTGTCGCTGCGTCGCTTCCGATGCGATGCATGGTGGGCTGCGAACGTATAGCGCGGCAGTGACCTTTGGCCCCCGACTCGGGGGCCGTGTCGCCCCATCTGGGGGGCCGCCGGTAGGCCGCCGAGCCCGTCTGTGGCCTCGGGCCGGCGTGCCTGTGGCATCGTTGGCGGATGGCCGAGCACACCTGCTGCCGGAAGGGCACGATAAGGACACGATGATGCGCATGGATCCCGACGAGGTCGTGCCGGCCCCGGCCGCACACCCCTACGCCGCCGAGATGGCCGCCGAGCGCCAGGGCTGGTATCGCATCGAGCATCTCATCCGGTCGCTGAGCCCTGTCGAGTGCATGATCCCGGGGTACTTCACGGACCCCGACTGGGCGGTGCGTGATCTCGCGGCGCACCTGGGCACCTGGCTGGCAGAGGCCGGTGCCCAGCTCGAGCGGCAGCAAACGGGGACCTACGAGGGCCACGACGTGGACATCGAGGCGCTCAATGCCTCGTTCCTGGCCGCGATGGCGGACCAGCCATGGGAGGTCGCCTGGATCCTGGCGACCTCGGGACGGACACGGATGCTGACGGCCTGGACCGGATTGACCGAGCCGACCGATGAGGCGGCGTGGTGGATCCACAAGGCCGGCTCGGAGCACTACGCGGAGCATCTCGACCGCCTGGAGACGTGGGTGGCGGAGCTCGTCAGCCGCCGCTGATGATGCAGCCACGACCGACCGGGGAGCAGAGCCGGCCGCTCGTGGGTCGCGTCGCAGTCGTCACCGGCGCCAGCACAGGTGTTGGCCAGGGGATCGCCATCGCCTTTGCGGCGGCCGGTGCCGCGGTGCTGGTGGGCTACCACCAGGACAAGGCGGGGGCCCGTGACACGGTGGCCCGCATCACGGCCGATGGCGGCCGGGCGATCGCAGCCGCCGCGGATATCGCGACCCCAGACGGCGCCGCGTCCCTGGTCACCGCAGCGGTCGATGCCTGGGGTCGGCTGGACGTCATGTCCTGCCATGCGGGCGTCACTGCCTGGGGTCCGTTCCTCGAGGTCACGCCCGCCTCGCTCGACGCTGTCATCGCGACCAACGTCCGGGGCACGTTCCTGACCGCGCAGGCGGCCGCCCGCCGGATGGTGGAGCAGGGCAACGGTGGTCGATTGCTGCTCACCGCGTCCGTCACCGGGGTGCGTGCCATCGGTGGACTCTCGGCATACGCCATGACCCGGGCCGCGGTCGAGGCGCTCGCACGCAACCTGGCGTTGGAGCTCGGACTTCATCGCATCACGGTCAACGCGCTCGTCGTGGGCCCCATCGTCAACGACCGCAACCTGGCGGACGACCCGGACTACGCCCGGCGATGGGGCGCCATCCTGCCTGTCGGACGTGCGGGTGAACCCGTCGACGTCGGCGCGCTGTCCGTCTTCCTTGCCTCGGACGCGAGCGCGTTCATCACGGGGGCATCGATCCCCATCGATGGCGGCTGGATCATGGCCGGACACGTGCCAGGTCCGACCGAGTCCTGACCACGACCGGGTTCGCCACGGCCGTCGCTCTCAGCCCGATCTCATCCAGCTGCCAGAGCATCGGGGTAGGCCAAGGTACCGACCCCTGCGACCATCGGGCGCCCGGACCCGGTACTGTGGCCAGAACAGTGACCCGGGCGTCCGGCGGACCGCCCTCAGACGGAGGACACCGTGACGCAACCACAGCCCTCACCACCCAGCCAGCGCCCGAGGGACGACGGACTGCCATGGATCCGGACCATCCTGCTGGGTCTGCTCATGCTGGTCGTGCTCGCCGGCGCGGCTGGCGTCTGGTACATCTTCTTCCGTGGCAGCGGTCCGCCGCCGGTCGGCACGGGCGCGCCGGTCATCCCGGGCGCGGCGAGCCCCGCAGCCAACGCCGCGACACCCGCGGCCACTGCCGGGACGGGCCCCGTCGGCTCCACGAGCGCGATGCCTGTCGATGGCATCTGGACCATCGATCCGACCATCGGCTCGTTCGACTATGCGGCCAGCGATTTCAGTGGTTCGTGGGCCGGCTATCGCGTGCAGGAGCAGCTGGTCGGGGTGGGCGGCACCATCGCGGTCGGGAGGACGCCGGACATCACCGGTTCGGTCACGCTCGACGGCACCCGACTCACGAAGGCCGACCTCTCGGTGGACCTGACCACGCTCGTGAGCGACCAGTCGATGCGCGACGGCCAGCTCGCGCGACAGGGCGTCCAGACGGACCAGTTCCCGACCACCACATTCGTGCTCACGCAACCCATCGACCTGGGCACGGTCCCCGCGGCCGGTCAGGAGGTCTCCGTGACCGCCATCGGCGACCTGACGCTGCACGGCGTGACCAAGGGCGTTCAGATCCCACTCAAGGCCAAGCTCACCGGCGATGTCATCGGTGTCTCCGGCTCGCTCAGCTTCCGATGGGAGGACTTCGGCATGGAACAGCCTGCTTCCCAACGGGTGGTCTCCCTCGCCGACGTCGTGACCATGGAGTTCCAGGCATTCTTCCGCCACGCCGCGACCACACCGGGCACGAGTCCGTCGGCCAACCCAGTGGCCAGCCCCACCAGCTGATGCCACGGCGCCGGGCCACGCCCGGCACCGACGGAGGCCCGCGACCCGGTGGACGCGTGGTTCGCGGGACCGTTGCTCAGGTCACCGTCATCCCACGGTGATGGTCCCCGACATCCCCGCGTCGCGATGACCCGGGATGCTGCACCAGTACTGGTAGGTGCCCGGGGGCAGGTTGATGACGGCCGTACCGGACTGCCCTGGCTGGATCTGGCCCGTGTCGGCCTTCGTGTCCGGCTGGAAGAAGTCGTGCACCACCGCGCCATCGTTGGTCACCTCGATGGTGACGTCCGTGTTGGCGGGGATGGTGAAGTCCTTGGGCTTGAAGGCGAGGTCGACTGCGGACAGCTCGACACTCGCAGTCGCACTCGCCCCCGGGCTCCCCGGGGCTTCCGTCTCGGGCGCAGGGGTGTCCGGGGCCCCGGTAGCGGGCGCCGCTGTCGCAGGTGCTGAGGTATCGGGAGCGGTCGTGCCCGGGGCCTCGCTCGCGGGCGCTGCGCTGGCTGACGGGCTTGCCGGGACGGCTGACGGGCTTGCCGGGACGGCTGACGGGCTTGCCGGGACGGCTGACGGGCTTGCCGGGGCCTCGGTCACCTCGACCGACGGCTCCGGCGTCGGCGCACTGCTCGCTTGCGGTAGCGGACCGCCGATCCGGAACGCCAGGAGCTTCGCGACCGGCGCCGGTCCCTGGGTCGCCGCCGGATCGGCGGTCGGGGCCGGGCTGGCGTTGGGATCGGTATGGGCAAGCTTCGGGAACCCAGCACCGACGAACAGGTAGTCACCAGCGATGGCCGGCGGGGCGTTGAAGCCCATGTCTGCCTCGTAGCTCCAGACCTGGTCGCCCGTCGCGCGGTCATAGGCCGCGAACGTGCCGTCGATGCCACCCGCGAACACGAGGTCATTTGCGACCGTCGCCGCAGCTACCGGCAGGGTCGGGATCGTGATGTCCCACAGGATCGTGCCTGTGGTGGCGTCCAGGGCGACGAGCCCGCCGGTGCCCGCGTCAAAGCCGACACTGGCCTTGTCGTCCTGGCCTGTCGCTTTCTGGTACTGGGGATAGTCAAGGTATGCGGCATAGACGGTGCCGTCGGCGTAGGCCAGAGGTGTCTCGACACCGCCCAGGCTGCCCGGGAACACCTCGAGCGAGGTGCCGTCGTCGGGCAGCAGCCTGTCGGGCTCGTCGTTCTGGTGCTTGCCGACGGGGGTCTTCCAGACCACCTCGCCGGTGTCCTGGCGGACGGCGACGACATTGCCGGTCTTGCCCGAGCCGATCGCCAGCGGGGTGTCGGTGCCACCGATGCTGGCCGTGGTCAGGATGGGTGTGGCCTGGAAGTCGAGGTCGAGCAGGTCGTGCGGGCGATCCTGGTAGTACCAGCGGACCGCACCCGTGCTGGGGTCGATGGACACCATCGAGGACGTGTACAGGTTGTCGCCAGGGCGGCATGCGCCGTTGGGGCAGTCGGGGGTCACTGGCCAGGGCGCCGGGTTACCGACGCCGAAGTAGATGTTGCCATGCTCGTCGATGGACGGCGGGTACCAGAGGCCGCCACCACCGGAGACCGCCACGGCATCGAAGCCGTCCTTGGTGGTGTCGAACCACCACCTGGTCTCGCCGGTCCGGGCATCGAGCGCGTACAGCACGCCCCGGTCGCCGCCCGCATAGAACGAACCAAGCCCGGTACCGGGGACCGTGCTGATGTAGACCGTGCCGTCATAGACGATCGGCGACATGTCGATGCCCTCACCGGGCGGGCTGCCGATCTTCTGACGCCAGACCACGCTGCCGTCGCTGGCATCGAGGGCCACGACCTCGCCGCTGTCGCTCAGGCCGGCGTAGACCATGTCGTACGCGACCGCGACGCCGTTGGGGCCGATGCTGCCGATGTCGAAGGGTGCTTCCCACTTCTGGGTGCCCGTATCCCGGTCGAGCGCGAACACGTTGCTGCGCATGTCCTGGATGTACACCGTGTCACCGACCACGATGGGCTGCGCGGTGATGCCTCCGAAGAAGCCGGGCGCGGTGATGTCGAAGGTCCACGCGAGCTGGAGGTCACCGACGGTGTCCGCGGAGATGCTCGAGTCGACCGCGGCGCGGGTCGCCGACAGGTCGCCCTGCGGCACCGGCCAGTTGCCCGAGCGCTGCTCGGTCTCGGGGGGCACGGTGGGCAGAGGAGGTGGCGGCGAGGCGTCCTGTGCGAGAACGACGCCGGAGAATGACGCGAGCGACAGACCGAGCACGAGCGCAGCGGCGCCCGTGCGGCGGATGGGTGCAGGAGGCATGGGGGCGATCCCTTCCAGCGGACGCTGCCGGGAGTGCCGTGGGTCGTTCGCTCGTCCACTGCTGAGGCCGCGACCCGGCCGGGTCCGCATGTGGTCCGAGACTAACCGGTGAGCATCGGCGAAGGCGCCACCAGCAGGCTTCGGATCGTGGCGCCGGGCATTACGGGCGCATAACGTCCGAGGGCTTGCCGCGCGGTCAGTGGCCCGCGACGGCCCAGATCGCGATGGCGCCCCAGAGGATGCTGGCCGCGACGAGCACGACCAGAAAGACCGGCTTGCGGATCTTGTGGCGGAACGCGAAGCGCCCCGCCCAGGCGCCGATGACGCCGCCGATGAGGGCCAGCCCGTGGAGCACCAACTCCGGGATGCGCCAGTCGCCCCGGGTCGCGGCCCGCTTGTCCAGGCCGTACGCGACGAAGGCCACGGGCGCCCAGCCCACGAGCCACGCGAGCAGCGGCGACCAGCGGAGCAGCAGCCAGCAGGCCAGGAAGAGCCCGATGCCCAGGACGGCCGAGCCGACGATGACCGGCTGGTTGCGCGGGTCGCGAAGGCCCGACCGGGAGGTCACGGTGACCGGGCGCTCCAATGGAAGGTCTGCTTGGCGATCTTGAGGTAGACGAACGTCTCGGTGCTCACCACGCCCTGGATCCGCCGCAGCTTGTCGGCGAGGAAGAACAGCAGCTCCCCGTTGTCGCGGCAGACGGTCTCGACGAGGAGGTCGTAGGCGCCCGCGGTCACCACCACGTACGTCACCTCGGGCAGGGCCGCGATCTCGTCGGCGACACCGAGGAGACGCTCGCTCTCGCAGCGGACGCCGACCATCGCCATCTGGTCGTAGCCCAGGCGGAGCGGGTCGGTGACACCGACGACCTGGAGCACCCCTCGTTCGATGAGCCGCTCGGTGCGTTGGCGCACGGTCGACTCCGAGACCCCGAGATCCGCCGCGATCTGGGTGAAGGGCCGCCGACCGTCGCGCTGGAGGTGGCCGATGATCGATCGATCGAGGTTGCTGATGGGTTCGTGGTCAGGGTCACCACTCGAGCGTTTGGTCCGTTGCACGGTGGCCACACTATCAGGACTGCGAGACGATCAGGGGTGACCGACGACCCCCCGGCGCGGGTACCATCGGACTCCCAGCGGAGGACGCCCCTCCCTCGTCGTGCCACCCAGACCACGGCGTGCCAAGAGCGATCGAACGTGACCGACACCCAGCTCGCGCTCCTCGTGGGCGTGGGCGTGCTATCCATCGGCGCCATGTGCGTGGGCCTCGCCGCCGCATGGTATGCCGGCCGTCGTGCCGCTGAGGCGTCGGTCGTGGGGGACCGCCCACCCGAGGCCACCGACAGCGCTGCCTCCGACGCCCCGGGGGGCTCGTTCGACGACCCGCTCGCGCCTCGACGGTCTGTCCGGATCCGTGCCGTGCGCATCGTCTCCTTGTTGTTCCTGGTCGCGGTCGCGACGCTGGCCGCGTTCGGACCCCGGGAATGGGACCTCACCGGCATCTTCATGCTCGTCGCGGCCGGGACGCTGGCCGTCGTCTTCCTCCAGGACCTGGTCCCCGCCAGATTGCCGGACGGTGTCCGTAACTGGCTCGAGGCGGGTGCCGCCATCGGCTTCCTGACGGTCCTCACGGGCCTGTCGGGCGGACTGGCGAGCCCGTACGTGGTCGGCTTGTTCCTGGTGGTCGGCGCCGCATCATTGTCCCAGGACGGGTCCGCGCCACTCGTGATCGCGCTCATCGCGGGCATGTGCTTCGGGGCAGTGGGGCTGGTCGTGGCCCCGCCGAACAGCGTGGACTGGTTCGAGGTCGTGCTCATCGGCTTTGTCATCGCGAGCCTGTTGCTGCTCGCGTACGTCGGTACCGTGGCCGGTCGGGAGCAGCGTCGCGCCCGTGAGGCTGCATTGCGGCTGGCCCGTTTCGATCCCCTCACCAGCCTCTACAACCGGACCCACTTCTTCGCGGCCATGGAGCGGGAGCTGCGCCTCGCCCAGCGGGCGGGCCGCGGCTTCGCATTGTTGATGCTCGACCTCGACGGCCTGAAGCCGGTCAACGACACGTTCGGCCACCACTACGGCGACCGGTTGCTCCAGGCGATCACGGAGGTCATCCAGCGCACCGTCCGGGCGACCGACACGCCGGCGCGCTATGGCGGTGACGAGTTCGTCATCCTGCTGCCGGACACCGACGCGTCAGGCGCGTTCGTGGTCGCCGAGAAGCTGCGGCGCGACATCGCGGCGTTGTCCATCCGGGTCAACGAGCGCACGGTCAGCACCTCCGTATCCATCGGCCTCGTCGCCTATCCCGAGGACGGATCGACGGTCGAAGAGCTGATGGCTGCGGTCGACGCCGCGCTGTACGAGGCGAAGCGCAGCGGCAAGGACCGCATCGTGGGCTACACGACGCGCACCGAGCGGGTCGCCACCCGCATGGATATGCAGGGTGGCGTGTCGCCCATCCGACAGCCAGTGACGATGACGTCCGCGGAGCGTGCCGAGCCAGCACAGCGTGCCGAGCCAGCACAGCGTGCCGAGCCAGCACAGCGTGCCGAGCCAGCACAGCGTGCCGAGCCAGCGCAGCGTGCCGAGCCAGCACAGCGTGCCGAGCCAGCACAGCGTGCCGAGCCAGCGCAGCGTGCCGGGGGATCGCACGCGCCCTGGGAGACCGGTACCCAACCGGCAGCGGCCCTCCCCGTGCGACCGGCGGGCACGAGCCAGCCGCCGGTCCCGCGCCGGACGGTCACGGTCAAGGTCGAGGGCGATCCCTCGGACGCTGCCACGGACACGACCGCAACCGCCGGCTCGAGTGCCCGTTCCCCGACGGCTCGCCCCTGAGCCACGATGCGGGCCCGCTGTGCCCCTGGCCCAGCCGCTCGTCGGCCTTCCCGGTGGCCCGGTGTAGAGTTCGGCGATGTCCCGGACTGATGAGCAGCCGCGCGGTTTTGGCACGCGCGCGATCCGTGTCGCCAGTCGCCCGCCCGTCGTCCACCAGGGCGGCAACTCGGTCCCCATCTACCAGTCGGTGACGTTCGAGGCCGACGATGCCGCCGAGCTCGGCGACATCCTGGCCGACCGGCGACCCGGCTACGCGTACGCGCGCTCCGGCAACCCCACCGCGTCCGCGATGGCGGACGCGTTCGCGCAGCTCCACGGGGCCCCGGCGGGCTTCGCGTTCGCCTCCGGCATGGCCGCGATCCACGCCGCGCTCACGTCCCAGCTGCGCGCCGGCGACCGGATCGTCTCGACCCAGGCCGTCTACGGCAGCACGCGCACCCTGATGTCCAACGTGCTCGCCCGGTTCGGGGTCGAGGTCATCCATGTGGATGCCACCGACCCCGATGCGGTCGAGGATGCGCTACGGACCCCCAGCCGGTTGCTCTACCTCGAGACCATCGCCAACCCCACCATCGTGGTCGCGGACCTGGCCGACCTCGCGGAACGCGCCCATCGGCATGGGGCCGTGGTCATCGTCGACAACACGTTCGCATCGCCCTATCTGTGCCGGCCGTTCGAGCTGGGCGCGGACCTCGTCGTCGAGTCGACGACCAAGTGGGTCGGTGGTCATTCGGACGTCCTCGCCGGGGCCGTCGCCGGCCACGCCGAGCTGATAGCACAGGTGCGGGAGACGGAGATCGAGACGGGGGGCATGATCGCGCCGTTCGCGGCCTTCCTCGTACTCCGGGGGATGGAGACGCTCCATGTCCGGATGGACCGGCACGCGGCGAGCGCGCTCGTGCTCGCCAACGCCCTCGAGGCGCGACCCGAGGTCCGGTCGGTCACCTACCCGGGACTCGACTCCCACCCACAGGCGGCCGTGGCCCGGCGAGAGCTGCGCAACGGCGGCGGGCTGATGGCCATCGACATGGTCGAGCGGACGATCGCATCAGCGTTCATCGATGCGCTCACCATCCCACCCCGCACCGCGTCGCTGGGCAGCGTCCAGACCCTCGTCGTGCATCCACCTTCGAGCACCCATCGGCAGCTGGATGATGCGCAGCTCGCCACCGCCGGCATCGGTCAGGGTATGGTGCGTGTCTCGGTGGGTCTGGAGGATGTCGAGGACCTGCTCGCGGACTTCGATGCGGCGCTCCTGAAGAGCCGCGCCACGCTCGCGGTCTGACCAGCGTCCCGACCCAACGGGGTATCCCTCATCGCCACCACCGCGGTCAGTCGCGCCCGTCCCGATCACCCGCTCGACGTGTTCGGCCGGGTCGGTCGGATGGTGTGGGCGACCCTCACCAGTGTCCGGTTCGCGGTCCTGCTCATCACCGGCATCGTCGTCGCGGGCCTTATCGGGACGCTCGTCCGCCAGTTCCCCTCGTCGGTGCTCCACGATCCGGTCGGGTATGCCAAGCAGCTGGCGGACATGCACCAGCGCTGGGATGCGAACCAGCTGCTGGGCATCCGATTCGGTCCCGCGATGGTCGACCTGTTCGACGCGCTGGGCTTCTTCCGGATCTTCTCCTCGTTCTGGTTCGTGGCGTTGCTCGTGGTCCTCGTCGTGGCCATCGTCTGCTGCACCCTCGACCGGACGCCCCGCCTCTGGCGGTCGGTCCAGCCGGGCATCATCGACCAGCCGCTGCCGTTCTTCGACCCGCGCCTGCCCGAGCGCGCGATGCTCGAGCACACGTCCCTCCGGGCCGACGACGTGATCGCCGTGCTCCGCCGCCGCCACTTCAAGGTCCGCCGTGCGGCCACTGATGACGGCAGCACCCTCTGGCTCCAGGGGGACCGGAACCAGTACCTGAAGCTGACGACGCTGCTGACCCACCTGGGCCTGATCCTGTTCCTCGTGGGCGGCGCGGTCACGGTCTCGATGGGGTTCGAGACGGTCGTCTTCGTGGGCGAGGGGCAGACCGCTCCGGTGCGACCGGTCGGCACGCCCGACAACCTGCTGGTCAAGGTCAACAGCTTCCAGGCGCCACGCCTGGACAACGGTCAGTTCGCTGACTTCGTGACTGACCTCTCGGTGTTCCAGAACGGCCAGGAGATCGCCCGCAAGGACATCCGGGTGAACGACCCGCTCGAGGTCCAGGGTTTCGTGTTCCATCAGAACACCTTCGGACCGAGCGTCGACCTGACCATCCATGATCCATCCGGCCAGCTGGTCTGGACCGGCCCGATGCTGCTCGATGACACCCTTGCCGGCTTCCCCTCGGGGTTCACGACCATCCCCGGCTCGGACGTGGGCGTGCTCGCCGTCCTCACCAAGACCGCGGATGGCACATCAGCGTTGCTGCTCCAGGGGGTCGGGCAGGCCGATGCCACGGGTGTCGCACCCAGCCTGTTCCGGGCCGTGATCCCGGTCGGGGGTACCGCCGACCCGAACGTGACGGCGGGCTACACCATCACCTGGGACCGCGTCGGAGCCTGGACGGGCATGGTCATCAAGGATGATCCGGGCGCGCCGGTCATCTGGCTCGCGTTCCTGTGCCTCATCAGCGGACTGCTCATGACCTTCTACCTGCCACGCCGCCGCGCATGGATCCGACTCGACGGCGACACGCTCCGGGTCGCGATGCTCGGCGACCGGTACGTGGACATGGCACGCGAGATGACCAGGCTCATGGAGGACCTGGAGGCGCGCTCCGTCCGAACCGCCACTCCGACCCCCACGACCGCTTGAGCGTGCCGCAGGCGGTCGATCGCCGTATCGTCGGCTGATGTGTCGTCTCCTGGGGGTCGTCGCCGTGGCCCCGGCACCACTGGTCGAGCTGCTCGCCGCGGAGCTGGCGCCCTTCATCGCCCTCTCGGAGGAGCACGACCACGGCTGGGGCATCGGACATCGGGAGCCTGACGGACAGGTCGCCATCCGGAAGGACCCCGTTCGGGCCGCGGATAGCGCCATGTTCCATGCCTCGGTCGCCGGGACGAACTCGGACGTCGCGCTGCTGCATATCCGCCAGGCATCGCCGGGCATGCCGCTGACCCCGGCCAACACCCACCCCTTCCTGGCTGACGGCATCGCCTTCGCCCACAACGGATACGCGTGGCCGAACACCACGCTCGACACGCTCATCGCGGAACGCGCCGCGCCGCTCCCCATCGGCGACACGGACAGTGAGCGCTACTGCTCGCTCGTTCGCGCGGGCCTGCGCGAGGGCACGGTGGCGGATGCGCTGGGCAGGGCCGCGGCGCTCATCAGCGAGCGGGCCGCGATGACCTCGCTCAACAGCCTGCTGGTGACCCCCGATGCCCTCTACGCCGTTGCCTGGTGGCACGCACCCACGATCAGGGCACAGCCCGACGGCGAGACGGAGCGCGACTACCGGCTCTGGTATCGGGTCGGCTCGGACCGGGTCGTCGTGGCATCCGCCGGGATGCAGGACGCAGGTACTGGATGGCAGGAGCTACCCGATCGGTGCGTCCTGGAGGTCGCCCGCGGATCGCTGCACACGACGGTGTACTGGCCTGACTGACGACCCACAGGGCCGTTTGTCCACCGCCGCTCCCGGGAGGTCCGGCGGGTCCTCGTGGTATCTGACAGCGCCGTGGACCTGGCCCGGCAGGGCGCTCGCAGGCTCGGGGCACTCGGGGATCGATCGGACCGAAGGACCCGGTCGGCGGGTCCGGGAGGTGCCTCATCGATCACCTTGAGCGCTTCGGGCGCCAGATCGACTCAGGCTGGAGTCAGACCGACCGAAGAGGCTCGTTGACGGGCGCTCCTCCGTCGTATCGATCGATCCGTGCGTCCTGGGGTCCGGCCGGCCCGTGCTTTGTCCATAGGCGTCCCGGGATCATCCCGGATCCGGCCCCGCCTCGTCTCGCACCTGAAACCGAACCGCAACCGTGTGCTGGGTAGACTCTGCCACGGGCGTGACTGCGCCCTCCGTGCCGCGCCCGACGAGCCATCGCCGGACACCGGAGGCGTGGTCAGACCAAGGCTTCTGGCGCCTCGAGTCCCGCATCCGGCTCGTGAACCGAACCACCCAGCACGACGCTACAGGACAGGAGTCACATGTCCGCTCGTCAGACCGCTATCGCCTCGATCGCCAACCACAAGGTCGCCGGAACCCAGGATTACCTGGAACACGCCGGCCAGGCCATCTACGGCCAGTACGTCTTCGGTGAGGATGCGCAGCGGGAATACCTCGCCAAGCCCATCTACAAGAAGCTTCGGCGGACCATCGAGGGCCACGAGCCCTTCGACCCGGCGATCGTGGATGCGGTGGCTCACGGCGTGAAGGAGTGGGCGATGGCGCGCGGCGCCACGCACTACACCCACTGGTTCGTGCCCATGACCGGTTCCACCGCGGAGAAGCACGACTCGTTCCTGAACCCCACCGGTGAAGGCAAGACCATCGCGGAGTTCTCGGGCAAGAACCTGCTCCAGGGAGAGCCGGACGCGAGCTCGTTCCCCTCGGGTGGCATCCGGGCCACGTTCGAGGCCCGCGGCTACACCGCGTGGGACGTCACCAGCCCCATCTTCCTCCAGGTGGAGGCCAACGGCGTCACCCTCACCATCCCCACCGCGTTCGTCTCCTACACGGGTGAGGCGCTCGACCACAAGATCCCGCTCCTGCGGTCCCAGGAAGCCCTCGGCACGCAGGCGATCCGGGTGCTGCGGTGGTTCGATAACACCACGGCCAACCGGGTGTTCACGAACATCGGCCCGGAGCAGGAGTACTTCCTGGTCGACCGGCGACTGGCCGAGCAACGGCCCGACCTCGTGCTCACCGGCCGCACCCTCTTCGGTGCCCCGTCGCCCAAGGGCCAGGAGCTCGAGGACCAGTACTTCGGCTCGATCCGGGAGCGCATCCTCGCGTTCATGATGGATCTCGACCGGGAGCTATGGCGGCTGGGCATCCCCGCCAAGACCCGCCACAACGAGGTCGCGCCGGGCCAGTTCGAGATGGCGCCGGTATACGAGCCCACCTCGGTCGGCTCGGACCACAACATGGTGGTCATGAGCATGATGCGGCGGCTCGCACCGCAGCACGGTCTCATGTTCCTCATCCACGAGAAGCCGTTCGCGGGCATCAACGGCTCCGGCAAGCACAACAACTGGTCGATGGGCACCGACGAGGGCGAGAACCTCCTCGACCCGGGCAACGATCCGCATGCGAATGCCCAGTTCCTCGCGTTCCTCATGGCCGTGATCCGAGGCGTCAACGTCCACGCGGACCTGCTCAGGGCGAGCATCGCGGACGCGGGCCAGGATCATCGCCTGGGTGCCAACGAGGCGCCCCCGGCCATCATGTCCATCTTCCTCGGCTCGCAGCTCGAGGACGTGGTGGAGCAGGTGGGCAGGGGCAGCGCGTCGGGCTCCAAGAAGGGTGGCTCGGTCACCCTTGGTGTGACCTCGCTGCCGGAGCTGGCCAAGGACGCCACGGACCGCAACCGGACGTCCCCGTTCGCATTCACGGGCAACAAGTTCGAGTTCCGGGCCGTCGGATCATCGGCCCCCATCTACTGGCCCCAGACCGTGCTCAACACCGCGGTCGCGGACTCCCTCTCGCAGCTCGCCGATGACCTGGAGAAGCTCACCCCCGGTGACTTCGAGGGCCTGACCGGCATCCTGTCGGGCATCGTCCAGGCCAACAAGCAGGTCCTGTTCGAGGGCAATGGCTACTCCGAGGAGTGGCACGCGGAGGCGGCCAAGCGTGGCCTGCCGAACAACCGCACGACCGTCGACGCGCTGCCGTCCCTGACCACCGGCAAGGCCAAGGAGCTGTTCTCCCGGTTCGGTGTCCTCTCCGAGCGCGAGCTCGCGTCGAGGGTGGAGATCTACTGGGAGCGCTACGTCAAGGTCTGCAACATCGAGGCGAACTGCGCTCTCGACATCGCTCGCACGATGATCCTGCCCGCCACCGCGCAGTACCTCGGCCAGCTCGCGGCGGCGGGCCCGTCCAAGGGCATCGCGGCAGCGGCGGGCAAGGTCGCATCCCTGGCCGATGGCCTGGTGGAGGCGATCGACGCGCTCGCGCATGCGCAGCACGCCGCCCACGAGGCTGACTCGGTGCACGAGGAGGCTCGCGTGTTCGTGGACACGGTCATCCCTGCCCAGAACGCGCTGCGCGCGGTGGCTGACGAGCTCGAGACGCTCGTGGCCGACGACCTGTGGCCGCTGCCGAAGTATCGGGAGCTGCTGTTCCAGTACTGATCCGCGACGGTCGGACATCAGGGAGCGGCGGGCACACGGCTCGCCGCTTCTTCGTTCCTCGTAGCGACGCGCGCGACCGCGACGCGACCCGGGCCCGCCTGTGGCGGTGCCGCCACCTTACCGTCCCGGATCAGGCTGCTGGGCCCCGACCGGTATCCATGCCAGTGTGCACCCGCGACGTGTCGGTCGATCGACTCGCCTCAGCCGGTCGCGGATCACACGCCAGATGTGCACCCCGGGACCAAGTCACCGGTCAGCCCGGCCATCGAACGTCATCCCTGCACACACCGTGTTGATCCACGACCCGCGATGCCGCATACGGCTGCTCGCTGGTCACGGGTGCACGCCACGTTGGAACCGATCCGTGCCTCGTGCCGCGCATCGCCCCGTCACGGGACTGGCGCGCCATCACCCGTGCCGGTGCAAACCCGGCCCTACTACCCGATCGCTGGTGAACGGGCCGACGAAAGGCCCAACAACTGCCCGAACCTCCGTTTCAATGGCCTTGCTACTCGTCCCACGCATGGATCAGCCACCGAAGAGCCCGGGCCGGGTTCTGATCGGGGGTTCGTTCGCCGACTCATGCGCCCAGCGCATGCATGCGCCGATCCCCTCAGGATGGGGGCCGAACCTGGAGCGGGAGGAGTGGTCGGCCGACGAGCCCGGCGGACCTCCGGCGCGTCCCGCCCGATGCTAGGATGCGGACCCGTCTGCTGGCCCGGAGGAGGAGCCGGCAGGCTCGTGTTGGAGTCTGGATTCGGATGACGGCTCGCTCGACACGCTCGACGTGGGTCGCCGCCACCCTATCGTTGAGGCAAGGACGCGTGACGGCGGTCGACTGTCGACGCATCGTGGATCCGTGAGCGCCGGCCAACTCGGCGGACGACCGCACCTCCGACTCAGTCGGACGGGCAGGACTCCGTGTCCGGCGATCAGGTGACCGGCCACGGCGGCGCTGCTGCCGTCACCCGGGCCGCTGGGTCCGACGGGCGTGCGGTCCTGGAGGTCCAGCACCTTACGGTGGACTTCCCCGGTGTGCGTGCGCTCGATGACGTCCACTTCGACGTCCACTATGGCGAGGTTCACGCGCTCGTCGGCGAGAATGGGGCCGGCAAGTCGACCCTGCTCAAGGTCCTCGGCGGCGTCCACAGCCCGACCCAGGGGAGGTTGCTGCTGGCAAGTTCGCCGTTCGCGCCCGCTCGGCCCAGCGATGCCATCGCAGCCGGCATCTCCGTCATCTACCAGGAGTTCACGCTGTTCCCTGACCTGACGGTCGCGGAGAACGTGTACATCGGGCGCGAACCGATCTCCCGGCGGACGCGCGGCATCCGCTACCCCGAGATGCGTGCCGGTTGTCGGCGACTGTTCACGGCCCTGGGCGTGGAGGTGGATCCTGACGCGCGTGTCGCTGATCTTCCCGTGGCCACGCAACAACTGGTCGAGATCGCCAAGGCACTCTCGTCCGAGGGCCGGGTCATCGTCATGGATGAGCCCACTGCGGCCCTCAACCGGACCGAGGTCGCGCGCCTGATGGATGTCGTGCGTCGCCTCCGGGACGAGGGTCGTGCGGTCATCTATGTGAGTCATCACCTGGAAGAAGTATTCGAGGTCGCCGACCGAGCCACGGTCCTGCGCGACGGACGCAACGTGGGCACGCTCGAGATCGCGACTGCCACTGAGCCAGAGTTGGTGCGCATGATGGTCGGCCGCGATATCCAGGCGATGTTCCATCGGGATGCCGTGGCACAGGGTGATGTGGTCCTTCGGCTCGTGGGTCTGTCGGCTGGCCCACTGCTGCGCGACATCGACATCGAGGTCCGCCGGGGTGAGGTGCTGGGCATCGGCGGCGTCGCAGGCGCGGGACAGACGGACCTGACCCAGACGATCTTCGGCGCGATGCCGATCCGGTCAGGTTCCATGGAGCTGGGTGGCATGCCGTTCGCGCCATCCACCCCGGCCCACGCCATCGCCGCGGGTGTGGGCTTCCTGCACGAGGACCGCAAGCGGGCCGGCATCCTGCCCGATCTGACCCTGGAGCAGAATGTGAGCATCTCCGTCCTGGAACGGCTGCGGGCGGGCTTCCTGCGGCTCATGTCCGTGGGCGCGGAGCGGCGACTCGCCACCGAGACCATCGACTCGCTCCGGATCCGGACCCGGGCGCCGGACCAGTCGATCCGGGAGCTGTCGGGAGGCAATCAGCAGAAGGTTCTGCTGGGACGTGCGCTGGCGCCGGGAGGTCGGCTGGTCATCCTCAACGAGCCCACGAGGGGCGTGGACATCGGTGCCAAGGCAGAGATTCACCAGTTGGTCAACCGGCTGAGCGCCGACGGCGCAGCGGTGCTGATGGTCAGCAGTGACCTGCCCGAGCTGGTGGGCATGAGCGATGCCGTGGTCGTGCTCTCGCACGGCAGGGTCGTGGGCCGCCTGACCGGCGCCACGCTGACCGAGGAGAACGTCATCGCCTGCGCCACGACCGGCCTGCGCATAGGTGTGCCGACGTGAGCCTCCAGGAGGCGCTCCCCGCCGTGCCGCCGTCCTCGAGCCGGTCGATCCTCCTTCGCGTACGCCAGGCCGTCGGCGCCGCGCCACTGGCTGTGCCACTGCTCATCATCGTGGTCCTGCTGTCGCTGACCACCAACGCATTCCTGACGCCCACCAATCTCCAAAACCTGCTGGTCAACGCCAGCATCGTGGCCATCCCCAGCCTGGCGATGATGATGTGTCTGGCCATGGGTGAGTTCGACCTCTCCGTGGGCTCGGTGGTGTCGCTGGCCGGAGTCGTCACCTGCTCCCTGATCGTGGCCGGCTGGCCGACAGCGCTCGCGATGCTGGCCGGTCTGGTAGCGGGCGGCTGCGTGGGTCTGTTCAACGGTCTCGTGGTCACCAGACTGGGCGTGACGCCCTTCATCGCCACCCTTGCGACGTTGGTCATCGTGCGCGGCATCGCACTCATCTATACCGGCGGTCATGACGTCATCGTCAACGACCCGACCCTCAAGTTGCTGGTCGGGGGTCACCTGCTGGGCATCCCCGTCCCGATCGTGCTCGCCATCGGCGCCACGGCCCTCGCCTGGTGGGTGGTGAACCACACCCGATTCGGACGTTGGGTTTGCGCCGTCGGCAGTAACCGCGATGCTGCGGTCGTGTCGGGTCTGTCCGTCGACCGGATCCGCGTCCTGGTGTACATCGTGGTCGGCGTGGCGGCGGGCCTGTGGGGTCTATTCCTGAGTGCGCAACTCCAGAAGGGCTCGGCGCAACTGGGCGTTGGCTTCGAGCTCGTGGCGATCACGGTGGTCGTGATCGGCGGCACGAGCCTCACGGGCGGCCGGGCCAGCATCGCGGGCACCGTCCTTGGGGCGCTGATGCTCGAGACCATCCGCAACGGCCTGAACCTGCTCAACGTGCCGCCCGCCTATCAGCGCATCAGCGTCGGCCTGGTACTGGTCGTAGCCCTCGCGATCCTTGGACTTCGGGGTCGCGTCAGCCGCGGGGGGCAGGCGTGAGCGAGTCGCCCGCGAATGGTATGGGTGGCGCTCCACAGGATGCGGATGCGGAGGTCCGGCCAGCGAGGGCACGTGCACGCGGGGTGCGGACCGTGTCACTGGGTCATTTGTGGGAGTCCTGGGGCATCACTGCGATCCTGGTGCTGCTGACCATGGTCGCGGCGATCATCGACCCCGCCTTCGTGAGCGCCTCCAACCTGTCGTCCATCCTGCGTGAGAGCGCGTACGTGGGTATCGCGGCAGCAGGCATGACGTTCGCGCTCATGAGTGGCACCTTCGATCTGTCCGTCGGCGGCCAGCTCGCCCTGATCAGTGTCGTCTCCCTCATGGGCTACACGGCGGGCGGCAGCGGCCTGGCCATCGTGGCCGCGATCGTGGCGGGCCTGACCTGTGGCCTGCTCAACGGCCTGATCATCACGCGCTTGCGTGTCACACCATTCGTGGCCACGCTGGGCACGCTGTTCCTGTTCCGCGGCATCGCGTACGTGCTGACGGCGGACGGACCGAAGAAGCTGCCCTTCACCGAGATCGGCTCACCATATGTCCAGATCGGCAGTGCCGATGTCCTGGGCATCCCGTTGCCGTTCGTGCTGATGCTCGTCGTCTACGGGCTTGCGTGGGTGCTCCTGCGTCGAACCATCACGGGCCGGCGCGTCATCGCGTTCGGCTCGTCGGCGGTCGCGGCCCGCTTCTGCGGCATCTCGGGGGACCGGATCCGCCTATTCGTGTTCACCCTCGTCGGCCTGACCGTGGGCATCGCTGCACTGACATATGTGACGCGCATCTGGACGGCCGACGGCGGCACGCAGGATGGCTTCGAGCTAAAGGTCATCGCGGCCGCGGTCCTCGGCGGCACCAGTCTCCGTGGCGGCCGAGGCACCCTCCTGGGAACCTTTTCCGCTGTGCTCCTCCTGTCAGGCTTGAACGACTTCCTGGTCAGCCAACACGTCGAGGCCAGTTACCAGCGGATCGTGCTGGGTGTCGTGCTCATCACCGCGTTGGCCATCGACGGGTTGCGGACGCGATCGGCCGGTGCCGGACCACGCCGTACGCAGCGTCGGCGCCGATCGGAGGTGATGCCGGCGAGTTGAGGGGTTCATCTTGCGAGTACGATGCGCAGCCACGCCCTGTGGGCAGATCGAGGAGGAGACATCCATGAAGCACAGCAGGACACTGACCGCCGTGATCGGCAGCGTGGCGTTGGCCGCCGCTGCCTGGTCCGGCGCCGCTGCCCAATCACCGTCAGCACCCGCGGCGAGCGGCCCGGCCATCCGGGTCGGGTTCTCGGTGTACGACATGCAGTACGAGTTCTTCCAGGCGATGGAGAAGGGCACCCGCGAGGCCGCTCAGGCCCTGGGCTGGACGTACACCCTGCACGACGAGAAGTCCGATGCCAATGAGATGGTTACCGGCGCCACGGCGTTGCTGGACAACATCGATGTCCTGATCATCAGCCCGTTCAGCCCGGACGCGCTGGGACCCATCGTGGCCGCGGCCCAGGCCAAGAACATCCCCGTGATCGTGGATGACATCGGTGGCGGCGGCACGCCTTACAGCGCCATCGTGATCTCCGACAACGCGGACGGTGGCACTCAGGCGGCCGCATTCATGGACGCCCAGATCAAGGCGAATGGCTCGACCAGCAAGAAGGTCGTGTCCATCACTTGCCAGCCCGATGCGGTGTACGCCGCCCGGCGCAACCAGGCCTTCGATGCCGCCATCACGGCGGCGGGATACACCATCGCCACAGAGCTGTCCGGCAACTCGAAGGCCGATGAGGCCTACACGATCATGAAGGACGCGCTGGCCAAGGATCCGGACGTGGCAGGTGTCTTCGCGTGCAACGACCCCATGGGTGTGGCCGCCGGCAACGCCATCAAGGATGCCGGCAAGGACCCGGTCAAGGACATCGTGACCGTCGGTTTCAACGCTGACCCCGAGGCGATCACGGCCATCCAGGCCGGGGGCCTGTCGGCCACTGTGGCCCAGGATCCGGCGGGCATGGGCGCGCTCACCGTTGACCTGGCGAAGCAGATCCTGGCTGGGCAGACTCCGGCCTTTGGCAATGCCGAGCTGCGCGAGGTGTACGAGCCCATCAAGCTCGTGACCATCGACAACGTTGGGGACTACGTCAAGTAGCCGAGCGCTCCTGGAAGCGCCCCGGGCATCGTGCCCGGAGCGCTTCCGTGGCAGGCCGATCGCTATGCCACGGGGGACCGAGGGCAAGCCGGCGTCGCATCGCGCGACCGTGACGCTGTAACACGCTCGCGACGTGTAGCATCGGACGATGGCACGTCCGCTGCGCATCGGCTTCAAGACATCACCCACGCGGGTCACCTGGGACCAGCTGCGAACCATCTGGCAGCACGCGGGTGAGATGCACGCCTTCGAGTCGGCCTGGCTGTTCGACCACTTCTACCCCGTGGATGGGGACGGCTCGTGCTTCGAGGGCATGACCGCGCTCGCGGCGCTCGCGCCGCTGGTGCCAGGTCACCAGGTCGGGCACCTCGTGCTCGCCAACCCGTATCGGCACCCGACGCTCGTGGCCAACTCCGCGGCGACCATCGACCACATCAGCGGCGGAAACTTCGTGCTGGGTCTTGGCGCCGGGTGGCACATCCCGGAGACCACCGCGTACGGCATCCCGCTCGAGCCGGTCGGTCAGCGGCTGCGTGACCTGCGGGCCGCGATCCGGGTCATCCGTGCGCTGCTCAAGCCCGAGGCCGGCCTCTGGCCCGACGACGGCACCGATCCGTCGACGAGCGGCGGAGTCTCCATCGACGCACCGCCGTTCCACCTGACCCACGCGCGTAACGACCCGCTGCCCATCCAGGGTGAGCGGATGCCCATCTGGCTGGGTGTCCAGGGCGAGCAGGTCGGGTTGCGCATGGTCGCGGAGCTGGCCGACGGCTGGAACTTCAGTGGTGCCGACGCATTCGAGGAGTTCGGCCGCAAGCTGGATGTGCTCCGCCACCACGCCGATACCGTCGGTCGGGACATGGCGGAGATCGAGATCTCGGCGCAGATGCGGGTCGACCGGGAGGACATCGCCGACGCCCGCGCGCGAGCCGAGTCGTTCGTCGCTGCCGGCGTCCAGCACCTCATCCTGTATCTCGACGGGCGCCAGGGACCCGAGGCCGTGGACATCGTCGCGCGCGAGATCGTGGCGCCTCTCCGGGACGCCTTCAGCTGACGAGCCTCGTCGCGGGGCGACCCGGGCGACCCACCTGCGTTCGATCGTCTCGATCGCCGAACAGCTCCTCGGGGTTCCTGCACGGGTCTGTTTGACACGCGTGCTAGCGTGATGGAACCGGTTCCATGAGACCGGTTCCATGGCGAGGATGGCATGGCGGGCCACACGCTCAACGATGTCGCTGCGCGCGCTGGCGTGAGCAAGGCGACGGCGTCCCGCGTGCTCAACGGCAACGTCAGCGTGGCGCCGGAGACCCGCGACCGAGTGCTGACGGCGATGGCGGAGCTCGACTACACGCCCAGTGCCAGCGCTCGACGCCTGAGCTTCGGCCGGACGCTGACCATCAGCGTCGTCATGACGTTCCTGACACGACCACAGGCAGCGGAGCGCCTCCGCGGAGTCGACGCGGTCCTCAGCGACAGCGAGTTCGACCTCGTCATCTACAACGTGGAGTCCATCGACAAGCGAGACCAGTACCTGCGTGCGCTCGCCGTGGCGCAGCGGACCGACGGCCTGCTCGTCATCTCCTTGCCGCTGCGCGACGAGGATACGGAACGACTCGCGTCGGCCGCCATCCCGGTCGTCGTCATCGATGCCCACGCCCCTGCGGTCGAGGGGTTGCCGCACGTCGTCGGGGACGACATCGGTGGCGGTCAGGCTGCCGCCCGCCACCTCCTGGAGCTGGGTCACCGACGGATCGCGTTCGTCGGAGACGAGTTCGACAACCCATTCGGGTTCACCTCCAGCCGCCATCGCTACATCGGGTATGAGCGGGCCCTGTCGGCATCCGGTGTGGCGGTCGAGCCGCAGCTCGTCGCGCTCGGCGCGCACAGCCGCTACGAGGCACGCGAGCTGGCCGCACGGCTCCTCTCCCTGGACCGACGGCCGACCGCTGTCTTCGCCGCGAGCGACACCCAGGCACTCGGCGTCATCAGCGCTGCGCACGAAGCCGGGCTGCGGGTACCTGATGACCTTTCGGTCGTGGGGTATGACGACATCGAGATCGCGGAGTACCTGGATCTCACCACCGTGCGTCAGCAGCTGTTCGAGTCTGGTCGGCTCGGCGCTGAGCTGCTGATCCGGGAGATCGGGTCCCGGTCGCCGGTCCCGCCCTCCGTCGTCCTGCCGCCCAAGATCGTGGTCCGGGGGACCACGGCGCCTGCGAAGGAGGGCTGAATCCAGCACGCATCGTCCTGTGCCCGATCCATCATCAAGTAGGAGGAGAACGTCGTGTTCCACTCTCGAGCTCTGCGAGCGCGTTCCTGGCGGACGGCGTTCGCGACCTCAGCGCTGTTGGCGGGAGTCCTCGTCGCTCCCGTCTCGGCCCAGAGCCCCGCGCCCGCCGCCTCGGGCGCCGCCATGGCCAGCCCGAACTGCGGTACCGACCCGGTCCAGCTGCTGGCCTACTTCGAGACCGGCTTCGACCTGCCGACGAAGCTGAGCGAGGAGTTCACCAAGCAGTTCCCGAACGTGACCTGGGACATCCGCATGGATCAGTTCGCGAACCTGATGCAGCAGAGCCCGCTCCTGCTGTCCGGTGACAACCCGCCGGACCTGATCCGCCTGCCCTCCATGGTCGACCTGGTCAAGGACGGTCTGCTGCTCAACCTCGATCCGTATGTGACGGCGTACGGGTGGGACAAGTGGCCACCGGCGGAGTTGGTCCAGAACCGCGTCAACGCAGACGGCCAGCGGGGTGACGGCTCGCTATACGCCGCAGGCCTCAACTACAGCATGACCGGCGTGTTCTACAACAAGGATCTGGCGGCCCAGATCGGCATGACCGAGCCGCCCAAGACGCTCGCCGAGTTCGAGACGCTGCTCCAGAAGGCGAAGGATGCGGGTCAGCTGCCGATCATGCAGTGGGGAAGCGCCAAGAGCGGCATGGGCCTCGCGTTCCCACTGCAGAACCTGATGGCAGCTGTAGGTCCGACAGCGCCCATCAACGACTGGATCTTCCAGAAGCCGGGAGCGACCATCGACACGCCCAGCAACCTGGAAGCTGCACAGCACCTCGAGACCTGGATCAAGAACGGCTACTTCCCCACGGACATCAACGCCATCGAATATACGGACGCGAACTCCCGATTCACCAACGGTGAGGGCGTGTTCATGTTCAACGGCGACTGGCAGAACGCGGGCTATGACGCGGGACCGGCCAAGATCGGCTTCTTCCTGATGCCGCCGGCTACCGAGGGCGGCACGCATGGCGCCATGTCCGCACCCCTCACCTACGGCATCGCCGCGAAGGCCAAGCACGCGGATTGCGCCGCATCCTTCCTGAACTGGGTCGCCACCGACCCGACGGCGCGCCAGATCGACGTCGCCGTGGGCGGCTCCAACCCGGGAGGTCCGACGGACCTGGCGATGCCCACCGTCGCAGCGGGCTCGGTGACCAACGACACGCTCGCCGCTGGCGCCACCATCGCCAAGGACAACGGCGCGATGGACTTCATCGCCAACGCGACCGGCGCGATCTTCGCCCAGGGTTGGACCCCTGAGCTCCAGAAGATGGTCGGCGGGCAGCAGACCGCCGACGGCCTGCTCAAGGCAGTTCAGGCGGAATACGAGTCCGAGCTGGCCCAGTGACCTTCCCGGGTCATCGGGATCATGACTGACAAGGTCGTCCCGGGCACGCCCCTGCGGGGCACCCGGGACGCCGCGTCCGACGAACGGGCTCCGCGGTCACGCGGGGCCCGTCTCGCACGCTGGCGAGGCTGGCTCTTCGTGCTGCCGGCGCTGGTGATGTACGGCGCGTTCGTGATCGTGCCGCTGCTGATGACACTGCAGTACTCGACGCTCAAATGGGACGGGATCGGTCCGTCGCGCTTCGTGGGAGTCGACAACTACGTCAAGGTGCTCACCGATCCGGACCTGGTGGGCATCATCGTCAATGCCTTCAAGCTGGTCGTCTTCTTCAGCGTCGTTCCCGTGACGCTCGGCCTGCTCGTTGCCTCCGTCATCTTCCGGGTCGCCAGGGGACGGTTGGGCGCCACCGCCCGCACGGTGCTGTTCCTGCCCCAGGTCATCCCGCTCGTCGCGGCGGGCATCGTCTGGAGCTGGATGCTGTCCACCACCGGTGTGGTCAACCAGCTGCTGTCGGCGGTCGGCCTCGGCGGCATCACGCGATCGTGGCTGGCCGACTTCGGACTCGCCCTGCCGGCGGTCGGCGTCATCGGCGCGTGGGTGCTGCTGGGACTGTGCACCGTGCTCTTGCTCACGGGCATGAGCAAGATCGACGTGGCGCTCTACGAGTCGGTGCGCATCGATGGCGCCACCGCGTGGCAGGAGTTTCGCGCCATCACGGTCCCGAGCCTGCGCTACGAGATCGGTGTCTGCGTCACCGTGACCATCATCGCTGCGCTCGCGGCCTTCGACATCGTCTACATCTCGACCGGTGGCGGCCCTGGGCTGGCCACCATGGTGCCCGGGCTCGAGATCTACCGGCTGGCCTTCTTCTCCCGCCAGGTCGGCACCGCATCCGCGCTCGCGGTGCTGCTCATCGTCCTGGTGCTCATCATCGTGCTCCCCATCCAGCGGCTGACGCGCGAGGATCCGCGGTGATCGTCGGTCGGCGTGAAGCCTGGACGGGTCGGCTGTTGCTCATCGTGCTCATCACCATCACGGTCATCCCATTCCTGAGCCTGCTGACCACGGCGCTGCATCCCTCCAACAGCGTGCCGCCGGGCCTCGCGTGGCCGTCCGACCCCCAGTGGGGGAACTTCCTGGAGGCGTTCGACCAGGCGAACATGGGCGCGCTCCTGACATCGAGCGTCCTCATCGTGCTCGGGGTCGTGCCCGCGGCGGTGATCTTCGCCACCATGGCCGGCTTCGCGATCGGCCATCTCCGCATCCCGGGCGCCCAGGTCCTGTTCATCGTGTTCCTGCTCGGGCTCACCCTGCCGTTCGAGGGCATCATCACGCCGCTGTACTACCTCGTCCGTGGTCTCGGCATCCTCAACACGAAGCTGGCCATCATCCTGCCGCTCATCGGGCTCTATATGCCGTTCGGTGTGTTCTGGATGCGGGCCCATTTCGTGAACATGCCGTCCGAGCTGTCGGAGGCCGCGCGCGTGGACGGCGCAACCACCTGGGATCTGTTCTGGCGCATCCATGTGCCGCTCGCCCGGCCGGCAGTCGCATCCCTCGCCATCCTGCTCTCTGTCTGGACCTGGAACCAGTTCCTGCTGGCGCTGGTGCTCGTCGATGACCCGGATGAGCGCACCATGGCGGGCGCCCTGGGTGCGTTCCAGGGCCACTACGCCACCGACATCCCGCTGCTGTCTGCCGGGTCGCTGCTCATCCTCACCCCGACGCTCATCATCTTCCTGATCTTCCAGCGCCAGTTCATATCGGCCCTGCTGCAGGGCTCTCTGAAGGGCTGAGCACGGTCACCATCCATCGGCCAGGACCCCCCAGGACCACCGGCCGCACCACTGCCGACCTCGAGGATCACTTGCGCTACGGACCGCAGCTGCTGACATACCCGGACTCGCTGGGTGGAGACCTCGCGTCGCTCCGCGAAGTGCTCGACGGCCCGCTCCACGGGGCCTTCAGCGGTGTCCACGTGCTGCCGCCGTTCCCGTCCTCGGGTGACCGCGGGTTCGCGCCGACCACGTACCGTGAGATCGATCCACGGTTCGGGACCTGGTCGGATGTGCGAGCGCTCACTGGCGAGTACGACGTGGTCCTGGATGTGATGGTCAACCACATCAGTCGCCAGAGCGACGAGTTCCGGGACTTCGAGCAGCACGGGGCACGCTCGCCGAATGCCGACCTGTTCATCACGCTCGACAAGGTGTGGCCGGGTGGTCGCCCACCCGACGGGGATGTGGCCAAGATCTTCCTGCGCAAGCCCGTCGATCCGTTCTCGACCGTCATCATCGGCGACACCGGGGAGCGGGTCAGGGTGTGGACCACGTTCGGGACCGCAGAATGGTCGGAGCAGGTGGACCTGGACCTCCGGTCCGAGGCGACCAGGCGGCTGATCGCGGGCTGGTTCGCGTTCCTGGCGTCCCAGGGTGTCCGGATGGTCCGGCTCGATGCGGTCGGGTACGTGGCCAAGAAGGCCGGCACGAGCTGCTTCATGGTCGAACCTGAGATCTGGGACGCGGTCGACTGTCTCATCTCGGCCGCTGGCCATGCGGGCCTGGAGGTGCTGCCGGAGATCCACGATGTCTACGCGACGCACGAGAAGCTCGCGGCGCGGGACTACTGGACGTATGACTTCGTCCTGCCTGGGCTCACGTTGCTCGCGTTCGAGACCGGCGACGCGAGGCGTCTGGCGCACCACCTGGCCCGTTCGCCGGAGCGTCAGGTCACCACCCTGGACTGCCACGACGGGATCCCGGTGAACCCGGACCTGGTTGGCGTGCTGGAACCCGCCGAGATGCAGCGCCTGGCCGCGCTGGTGCTCGCCAGGGGCGGCAACATCAACCGGATGCTGTCCGACTCCCCGGGAAACGGCATCGACGTGCACCAGCTCAACTGCACCTACTACTCGGCGCTGCGTGAGGACGATGACCGCTACCTGGCAGCTCGAGCGATCCAGCTGTTCGCCCGGGGGATCCCCCAGGTCTACTACGTCGGCCTGCTCGCTGGGCGCAACGATCATGAGGCGGTCGAGCGGACCGGCGAGGGCCGTGCGATCAACCGGCACGACTACACGCGAGCGGAGATCGACCGGGCACTGGAGCGGCCGCTCGTTCGAAGGACCGTCGAGCTCGTCCGTCTCCGTCGGACACATCCGGCGTTCCGTGGACGGCTCGAGGTCGATACGCCCCATCCTTCCGAACTTCGCCTCACCTGGTCGACAGGGGCGTCGACATGCGTGCTCGATGTCGATGTCGCCTCCAGTCGGATACGCATCACCACCGACGGGGAGAGCGAGGAGATCGGCGCGATGCTGCGAGCAGGTTAGGGCTGACCCTGGCGATGAGTCCTCCCAGCCCGCGAGACGGGCAGGCCGGTCGTTATCATCGAGGACAGCCGGAGCGGTTCCCGGGCCGCATCCATCGCCGGTCGTGCCGGCCACGGACGCTCGACGTCCTGCGGCATCGGGATGTCGCACCATGGATGAGGGAAACGATCGATGCGCGTCACCAGCGTTCGCACCGTCCTGTACGAGTATCCGCTGCTCCGTCCCATCGGTGACGTGCAGGCCCATGGGATGCGACGGATGGCGGACCTTGCCGTCTTCGTCGAGACCGATGAGTCGCTGGTCGGGGTCGCGATCGGCGGCGCAGCGTCAGCGGCGGCAGTCGACGCATTGGGGGCGGAGTTGGTCGGCCGCGATCCCCGAGCTGTGCGTGCGATGTATGAGCGGATGCAGCGCATCGCGTTCAAGTCCGGGCCGCACGGGCCGCTGGCGAGCGCCATCGCGGCGCTGGACTGCGCGCTCTGGGACCTGCGTGCCAAGTACAATGGCGTTCCGCTCTGGCGCGAGCTCGGGGGGAGTTCCGGCCGCGTCGCGGTGTACGCGAGCGGGCTGGACATGGCCCTGTCTGACGATGAGCTTCGCAGCTACTACCGACAGATGTCCGAGCGGTACGGTATCCGGGCGGGGAAGCTCAAGGTCGGCCGCGATCTGGACCGGGATCTGCAGCGCCTGGCCGTGGTGCGCGATGCCCTTGGCCAGGGTCCGGACGGCTCCCGGCCGAGCCTCATGATCGACGCGAACGAGTTCTGGTCGCCCAAGCAGGCCATCCGCTACATCTCGGCGATCGAGCGCGAGTTCGACCTGGTCTGGGCGGAAGAGCCGGTCCGCCGCGATGACCACCAGGGCCTGGCGCGCGTCTCCCATGCTGTGAACACGGCCGTCGCGACCGGCGAGAACCTGACAGCCCCGCAGCAGTTCGCGCCCCTCGTGCGCCATGGAGCGGCCGACATCCTCCAGATGGCTGTCGGGAACGTCGGCATCACTGGTGCGCTCCGGATCGCCGAGACAGCCGATACCTTCGGTCTGCCATTCGCGCTCGTCAATGGTCCCGGCAGGTACGCCGCGCACGTCGCCAGCGTCATGCCCAACCACCTGCTGATGGAGGTGCTCGAGGTCGGGCGTGATGCGGTGTTCACGACGGGCCACACGCTCGAGGATGGGGAGATCGTGCTGGGGGAGACCCCCGGGATCGGTCTGGTCTTCGACGAGGAGCGACTGCGCGCGCATGCCATCGAGCGCCCGTCGGCAGGGACCCTGGGCTCCGGCTACCGGCGATCGCCCGACTCCGGGCTCGCTGAACCGGGTGCCGCCAGTCGGACCCACTGGGCCGAGGATCGCTGACGAGGAGGCCGCGCTGGCTTGCCGGCCCGTATCCCATGGGACTTCGCCGCGTCACGGGAGTAGGCGGACAGTTCATCGTTGGACAACGGCATGTCGAGGCCGCTGGCGTACGCGGCGACGCGATTCGTCGTGGCGCCCAACTCGCGCCAGAGCGGTACTCCGTTGTGTTTGGCGGGGAGGTCCCAGAGTGCGCAGTCGAGCGCTGCGATCGCGTTGCCGATCACGCCGGTGGGCCAGCCTTGAACGTCTTCCGGAGCATCAGCTCGTGAAGCCCGCGCACCTCTCGGGGGTCGTGGCCGACCAGCTCCTCCGCGATGGAATGGACGAGGGGCCGGGCCGCGGGACTCGCCAGCCCCACTCCGACCGGTTCCTCGTCCGTGGTGAGGAAGACGGCGACGTACGCCACGCGGCGATCCCCATGGGGCAGCTGCACATCCCGATCGGGCGCACAGCGGTGTACTCGTAGACAACGGCGCGGACACCTCGGATGCGCACGTCACCGACCTCCCGGCCGCGGCCGGACGGAGTCCCGGCTCGGACGGAGGTGGACCGCTACCAGCCGTCTTAAGGGTCCAACGTTCCCTCTCCCTCCCAAGCGGTAACGATGCCGGCAAGACCATCAAATGGATTCGGCCGCGTGAACCGGCTTCGTCCCGGAGGCGCGGCCGGGGTGCGTCCTGGACTACGGCGAAGCGGCGGAGACGGCCTCAGCCGGCGCAGGGGCCGCGGTACTCCCACGAGCGATGAGGGTCGGCTTGAGGAAGACCTGCTGCACGTCGGTCTGCTTCTGGCCGAGCCGGTCGACGAGGTTCCGCGCAGCGGTGCGGCCCATCTCGTCGGCGGGGAAGTCCAGGGTGGTGAGCGCGGGCGTGGCAAGTTCGGCCATCGACCTGCTCAGCATCGCGATGACCGACAGACCCTCGGGAATACGCCGGCCAAGGGTTGTCGCAGCTCTGACAACGCCGATGGCGGACTGCTCCTGCGGCGCGATCACCGCAGTCATCCCCGGATGCTCGGTCAGCAGTCGCTGAGCAGCGACGGTCATTGCGTCGATGGCCGGCGCGCCGGTTCGGGAGAGGACGGGTAGCCCGTGCCGCGCGCAGGCGCGCTCGTACGCCTGGAGCGCCCAGGTGACGAATCCGTACACCTTGTCCTGCGCGACCGGGTCGATGGTGAGGAAACCGATCATACGATGCCCGAGCTCGACCAGATGGTCGACCGCGATCCCGATGCCATGGTCGACGTCGATCTCTACGAGGCTCATCTCGGTGTTCTCGGCACGGCGGCCGACCATCACGAACGGAAAGCCGTGATCCCGCAACAGGGCGGCACGACCGTCGTCGACCAGCACCTCGAGCAGGATGATGCCGTCGATCTTGCGGCTGCGGAAGAGCGCCAGGAGTTCGCTGTCGCTCAGCGGGCTGGTGATGATGTTGATCGAGTAACCGGCCTCCTCGACTCCCAGGGCGGCGGCCATGATCACCCGGTATGACGGCGGGTTGAAGTCGGCCGGTACGTGCAGGGCGATGAGCCCGCTTCGTCCCGACCGGATCTGGCGCCACGCGCTCTGAGGCACGAAGCCGGTCTCTTCCATCAGGCGCATCACGCGTTCGCGCGTCTCATCGGCGACGTCCGGCTTGTCGTTGATGATCCGGGAGACCGTGGTGACAGAGACCCCGGCGGCCGCCGCGATATCGACGATCGTCATGTCCGGAGACTTGGGTCGGGCGGCCATGTGTGCTCCCTGTCAGGCGCTCATCATCCATCGGCGAGGCCGAGCGACGGTCCACATCTCGGCAGGATCTGCCGTCGATCGCCGGGCCAGCGTAGCAAAGCGCGCGAGCACGGTTCTTCAAGCCGATCGACGTTCGCAGGCATCCGTTTCTCGCCGGGGCGGTCTTGACGATCGCCGGTCGGGCGCTACACTCCGTTCCGCTCCGGAAATGATATCGGAGAATGTCTCCTGACGGACCCGTTCGCATGGCGGGAGGGGTCCCAGGCCACGCTCGTGGTCGTCAGGTCGTACACGTCGAGGAGGAGATCGGATGCTGAAACTTCCGTCAAGAGGGAGAGGGGCGATGTTCGCGGCCGTCGTGCTGGTCGTGACAGCGTCTGCCGCTCCGGTAGCGAGTGCCGAGTCTGCCAGTCCGGCTGCGGCCGGCTACGGCTTCCCAACCGTCGCGCAGGACCCCACCGCCCCGATCACCGTCTGGGTCGACGCCGACCGCTCGGCCATCGCCGCGGCGTTCCAGCAGGACCACCCCGAATGCCCGCTCAACATGGAGACCTATGACGCGAGCGCCGGGGGTAGCGACACGTTCCACACCAAGATCTCGCTCCTCGACCAGGCGGGCGAAGGCTGGCCCGACGTCGCGTGGTCCGGGCAGGTGAACGACGCCAGCTGGGCGGCGCATGAGCAGAACGGCGTCCAGGCTTTCGCCGCGCCGCTCGACCAGGGCGTGGTCCCCCAGAGTTGGCTCGACGGCTACACGCCGGGCGCGCTCGACCCGGTCACGGTCGACGGCCACATCTACGGCGCCCGCGACAACCTGGCGCCTGTGGTGCTCTGGTACAGCAAGACCCTGTTCGACCAGTTCGGGTACACCGTCCCGACGACCTGGGAGGAGTACCAGGCGCTCGGCGACAAGCTCGCGGCTGAGCACCCCGGCTACACCCTCGGCTCGATCGGCGATCCCTTCACCGCGGTGCTCAGCAACATGTGGGCCGCCCAGGCGCCGATCTACACCGTCGATGGCGACACCTTCACCACCGACTTTTCGGACAGCCACACGACCCGCATGATCGACCTGATGGACCACATGTTCGCGAACGGCACCCTGACGATCGACGGATTGTTCACGCCCGACTGGGTCAAGGACTGGAAGGGCAAGGTGCTGGCTATCCCTGGCCCGACGTGGTTCGCGGGAGGCGTCATCCAGAACCCCGATAGCCTCGCTGCTGCGCCGGGCGAGTGGGGTGCCGGCCACGCCCTGCACTGGGCCGACGAGCCCATCGCCACGGGCAACGTCGGTGGCGGCTTCTGGTACGGGTCGAGTCACTCGGCGAACCTCGGATGCGTGGGTGCCTTCCTGCAGTACGCGACGAGCGGACCCCAGTCCGTCAAGCTGATCACCGGCCTCCCGGCCTACGCCTCGACAGCGAGCGCGTGGTTGGACGCGCAGGCTTCGAGCGGCGCCTGGGCCAACTCGGACACGTTCAAGGACGTCGTCAGTGAGGCAGCCAACAACATCTGGGACGGCTGGGGAGCCACGCTGCCCTTCAGTTCCGAGCCTCCCTGGGCGGAGATCGTGGCTCCGGCTCTTGCTGCCGGCAAGACCATCGCCTCGCAGGTCCAGGCTTGGCAGCAACGATACGCAGATGACGCCCAGGTCAACGGCTTCACGGTCGTGACAAAGTAAGAGAAGGACGCACCATCTCACCGGCGGACGCCTTGGAGCCCACTGCCGCCCCCTCAACGGGGCGGCAGTGGGTCGTTTGGCGACGGCACAAGCGGCCCCAAACCGGAGCCCGCGCGCAGTCGTTGGCCGGCTACGTGTTCTGCAGCGGCTACGTGTTGTTGCTTCTGGCCTTCGGGCTTCTGCCCATGGCCTATGCCCTGTACCTCTCCGTTACCAAGCGTGGGCAATTCGTCGGCCTCGACAACTACGTGAGGGTTTTCGGGGACTTCCGGTTCTTCCCGGCCGTGCAGCACGTCGCGGTCTTCCTGGCGATCTGGGTCGTGACCCTGACAGTGCTCGTCGTCCTGCTGGCGCTCATCGTCCACTCCGTGCGCGTCAGGTATCTTTCCTCTGCCTCGCGCTTCCTGTTCTACATCCCCGGGGCCTTCGCGGGTGCGGCGAGCGTCATGCTCTGGCTCTTCTTGATCGACCCCTCCGTCAGCCCGGTGTCCGTCGTCCTGAACTGGTTCGGGTACACGAGTTTCACTCAAACCATCGCCCTGGACAACCTGCCGGTGATCTTCACGGTGATCGCATTCTGGACCGGCGCCGGTGGATGGATCATCATCATGCACGGCGCGTTGAACACCATCTCCGACGACATCATGGAGGCGGCCCGCATGGACGGCGCCGGCGGCATCAAGAGCGCCTGGTACATCCAGATCCCGCTGATTCGGAAGTGGATCGCGTACATGGTCGTCATCTCGGTCGCCGTCGGGACCCAGTTGTTCGCGGAACCCAGGATCCTCGCCCAGGCGAGCAGGAACCAGATCCCGAAGCACTACTCCCTCAATCAACTCGCATACGTCACCGCGTTCGGCCCGCAAGCGGACTTCAACGGCTCTGCCGCGATCTCGATCCTGTTGCTGGTCGTGGCGGCGGGGCTTGCTGCGGTGTTCGTCTTCCGAGGAGGACTCTTTGACCGCGACTAGACCCATCCGTCGTGCGGTCTGACTTCGCGCCGGGCCGCTGGCTCGGTCGCGTGACCGCTTTCCTGATCGCCGGATTCTTTGCGGTGTTCTTCGTCATCCCCTTGGTGTGGCTCCTGCTCGCGCCGTCGAAGGACAACTCCCAACTCAATGGCTTTCACGGCGAGCTGCCCATGAGTTTCGGCTCCTTCGGACAACTCCAAGAAAACTGGAACGAGCTGGTCGCGTTCCAGGATGGCCGCATCTGGACGTGGCTCGGGAATTCGTTGTTCTACGCGGGGGTCGCGTTGGTGATGACGATCATCGTGTCGATTCCCGCCGGCTACGCGCTCGCCAAGACCAACTTCAGGTTTCGCCGCGCCATCCTCGTGTCGACCCTCTTGGTGATGCTCATCCCGAACACGGCGCTCGTGCTGCCGATCTTCCTCGAAGTCAGTGCGGTGCACCTCGTCGGGTCTCCGTGGGCGGTCATCCTCCCATACGCGTTCTTCCCATTCGGCGTCTTTCTCGCGTATGTCTACTTCTCCACGAGCGTTTCGCGCGTGCTCCTCGACGCCGCCCGCATCGATGGCGCGGGCGAGTTCCAGGTCTTTTGGCGAATCGCGCTGCCGCTCGCGATCCCCGTCGTCGCGCTCGTGGGCTTCTTCAACTTCGTCACCAACTGGAACAACTACTTCCTCCCTTTCGTCATGTTTCCGGGGTCGAAGACGATGCCCATCCAAGTTGGTCTGGTGGAATTGCTCGCGAACGTCGAGCAGTTCAATCCAACCACCGTCGCCGCCAGCACGATCACGCTTCCCCAGCTCGCGCTCGCGACGCTCATCTCCGTTGCACCGGTGCTGATCATCTTCTTGTTCTCGCAGCGCTTCCTGGTGAGCGGCTTGACGGCGGGCGCCACCAAGGAGTGAGTGGCCGGTCACCGTTCAGCAGGCCACCGGCATCGTGACGGTCCGCCGATGTCCGACGTGCACAGGCCGTCCAGAAGCCGGCCAGCTGGGCTGCCTTGGCGCTCGTGACCTTTCAGGCAGCCTGGCGCCGCGCCGTCGCCGCGGTTCGTTCCCGCGACTACAGGTCTGGGTCGATCATGGACCGCCGTTGTTGACCAGGATGGCGACCGGCCCGAGCGTCTCCTCGATCAGCTCAAGGCCGCGCTCGAGCACGCCGGTCCAGCGACGCGGCCGTTGGCAGCCGACGGGGTGGACGGCCCAGGGTGCCACGGGAACTGGCTTACCCTTTCGCTCGGAAGTCGAGCCAGCATGACTTGGGTGGTACCAAGGTCTCAAGTTCGATCCACAGGTCAGGCGGCAACTCGACGGCGGCTGATGCCATGAGCGTCGAGATCCGGCTAGGTCTGGTGAAACCGATAACGGTCGAGTGCACGCGGGGATCACGCATCGAGAATTGCAGTGCTGCCGTGGCTAGATCAGTGCCGTTTCTCAAGCAGGCGTCGTTCATGGCAGCGACGGCATCGAGGACGAGCTTGGGTGCCTCGGTATAGCCGTACCTGGACGACCCTGTTGGATTGGCGAGGACACCTCCGCCGTAGATCGCGGCGTTCAGCACCCCCATGCCGGCCGCGGTTGCCTGGTCGAGTAGCTCGTCGGCGCTTCGATCGACGAGGGTCCAACGATTGTGTGTGAGTAGAACCTCGAAGACGCCCAGGTCAAGGTAGCGTGAAACAACGTGAACATTGCCTGCGGCGATCCCGATGTGTTGCACCCGGCCTTCGTCCCTGAGGGCAACCAGCGTGTCAACTGCTCCTCCTGCCTGCGTGATCATGGCGAAGTCGTGGTATTCCGGATCGTGCAGGAAGAGCAACGGAAGTACACCAAGCCCGAGCCGCTCCTGACTCTCATCAAGCGAGCGTCGCACTCGATCACCGGAGTAGTCACCGTCTCGTGCGTCCACTTTGGTGATCACCGTAAAGTCCTCTGGCACTCCCCCCGCGGCAGCAATGCCGGCGCCGATCCGGCGCTCGCTGTCGCCATCGCTGTAAGCGTTTGAGGTATCGAAGGCCCGGATCGGACTCTTCAGTACCTGTTGGACGAGATCGATGGCATCGGCCTCCGCGACCGCGTAGCCGTACAGCGACAGCATGGTCCCAAGGGGGGAAGCACCCGCGATGATCGCCGAGGTCGAAACTGAAGTATCGCCCAGTCTGCGGATCCAATCCGTGGGCAACGGGTCAGTCATCGAGAGCCTCCCCCGATCCGCGCAGGGCCGTCAAACTGCCCGCGTCACTCCTTGACGCTCCCAGCGGGAACTTCGGGATCTGCCTGGCTTCTGCGTTCGCGCTCCCACCCTTGACAAAGGTCTCGAGCCGCTCCAGCGCCGACACCAGGTGGGCGCGCATCGCTTCCTCGGCGCCATCCGGTTCGTGCTTGGCGATCGCTTCGACCACCGCGAGGTGCTCGTTCTTTGTGACCGGACCAAGGCCCGCGCGGTAGTAGTACAGGCGGAAGGTGTGCAGGTGGCTGCGCAGTCGGGTCAGCATGTCGCTGATCATCTGGTTGTCGGCGAGGTCGGCGACCGCCGCGTGGAAGGTCGCGTCATAGACCATGTCCAACCGGTTCGCCGCAGCCGTGATCTCGGCGCCGACTCCACCGGCCCGGGCAGCGCGGCGCAGCTCCTTGATCTCGTTCGCCTGCGCCTTGGTAGCGGCCTTGGCGGCCAACGCCGGTTCCACGAGCAGCCGGAGCTCGAAGAGCTCTTTCACCTGCTCGATGCCCATGAGCGGAGCCACGGTGTAGCTACGGCCGGGCTGCTTGACGATCAGGCCGTCCGCTTCCACCCGCGCCAGCGCCTCGCGCACCGGGGTCGGGGAGACACCGAGGATCCGGGCAAGTTCTTCGATGTTGAGCCTGGCGCCCGGTTCAAACGCGTGCGTCATGAGCATGTCGGTAACGATCTCGTACACCGAACCGGGCAGCGGCCGGCGCTGGGCCAGGCGCTGCCCTGCGGCGGACTCATGGATTGCTTCGATCTGATAACGGTCCATCTCGGCCTTCGCGTGTCGAGGACTGGACTGCTACGTTACAGCATCCCAGCAGCCTCCCAATAATCTCTATCCTATAGACTTTGAGACCGCGGGCTGGCATAGTGCCCGACGATGCAAGACAAGGGAGGGCGCGACGTGCTCGACGGCGAGTCGGTGACTCGCACTGCTGCCGACGTCGCCGAGGTCGCACCAGAGCCTGGGATCGGGAGGGGTCCGGATCGGACCAACGACCGATCGTCGCGTGCCATCAAGGGTGTCCTGCTGGCGCTGAAGGCGGGGCCGGTCTTCATCCTGGTGCTGATGATGCTGTTCCTCTGGGTGGCCACCGAGCGCCACGTCTTCATGACGTTCGGGAACATCGGCAACGTCCTCGAGCAGTCCGCCGGTATCTGCATCATCGCCTTGGGCCAGCTCCTCGTGATCCTGACCCGGGGCATCGACCTGTCGATCGGGTCGGTCGTGTCGTTGTGCTGCGTCATGGTGACTGTCGTCTACCGCGACACCGACTCGGCGTGGCTGGCCATTGGCGTCACCTTGCTGACGGGGTTGTCCGTCGGTCTGGTCAACGGGCTGCTGCTGGTGTGGGGGCGTCTGCCGCATCCCTTCATCGCCACTCTCGCCACCTTGAGCATCTGCGCCGGCCTCGCCCTCTACATCGCCGGTGGCTCCACCATCCTGGGCTCGCCGGAGATCGTGCACACGCTCGGCGGCGGACGTATCCCTCTGATCCCGGGCGCGGGCAACCTCGGATGGTTCCCCTACGCCACGCTCGTGGTGATCGTCTTCGCGGTCGTCTGTGCCGTCATCTTGCACAAGCTGGTCTGGGGACGATGGATCTACGCCGTCGGTGGCAGCCCCGAAGCCGCGGTCCGCACGGGCGTGCCGATGAACGGGACGTTGATCTCGGTCTACGTCATGAGCGGGCTGTCGGGGGCCATCGGCGGCATGCTCTTCGTCGGAACCGCTAACGCCGGCTCGCCGTTCACCGGGGTGGGCATGGAGCTCAGCGCCATCGCCGCGGTGATCATCGGCGGCGGCAGCTTCCTGGGCGGCCGTGGCGGTGTCCTGAACGCCCTGACAGGTGCGTTGATCCTCGCGGTCATGCACAACGGCCTCAACCTGCTCGGTCTCGACCCGAACTTCCAGTACATCGCGGTGGGAGTCGTCGTCCTCGTCGCGGTCGAGCTCGACGTCTTCCGGGCCTTCGTCGAGAACCGGTTCCGAAGCATGCATGCGAGGCTCGCATGACTGACGCCGTTCGCGTCGTCATGTCCTCCGACGTGGAACCAGTCCTGAGCGTTCGGGGTGCCACCAAGACCTTCGGCGCCGTGGTTGCACTCGACGGCGTCGACCTCGAGGTCCGCGCCGGTGAGGTTCTCGCCCTGCTCGGCGACAACGGCGCCGGCAAGTCGACCCTCATCAAGTGCATCAGCGGCGTCCACAAGCTCGACCGAGGCGAGATCCGGATCGACGGGGCCCCGGTGCAGATCACCTCGGCGGCCGATGCCCGATCACATGGGATCGAGACCGTCTACCAAGACCTGGCCCTGTTCGACAACCTCAACCCGACGGCGAACTTCTTCGCCGGCCGCGAAGTGGCGGGGCCGACCTGGTTGCCACGCGGTCTCCAGTGGATGAAGCAGAAGGAGATGTCCACCCGCACCAAAGACGTTCTCGACCGTTTGCAGATCCGGCTCCCTGACTTCGATGCCGACGTGGCGCTGATGTCGGGGGGCCAACGCCAGGCAGTAGCGGTCGCGCGAGCCGTGGCGTTCTCCTCGAAGCTCGTCATCCTCGACGAGCCGACTGCCGCCCTCGGGCTTCGGGAGTCGGCGCGGGTCCTGGAGCTGATCGTTCGGCTCAAGACCTCCGGCGTCGCGGTCATCTTGATCTCTCACAGCATGGATCACGTGATGGCGGTCGCGGACCGGGCGATGGTCATGCGACGCGGCCGCAAGATCGGCGAGGTGCCGGCGACCGCGGACAACCAAGGGCAACTCGTGTCCTGGATCGTGGGGGCCCAAGGGAGCACAACCGTTTGAAACTTCACCACCTGAACGCACGGCACGTGCGGCACATCCGAAAAGAAGGAGCAACACACATGTCGACTCGACTGAAGGCGTTGATCGTGCTCGGAGCGGGGGCGATGCTCATCGCCGCGGCCGGGAGTACCGCGGCGCAGTCCGGGAGTAGCGCGCCGTCCGGGAGTGGGAGCGGAGCCCCGAGCGAGAAGTTCAGGGTCACTCTTCTCACCAAGGCCACGGGCGGTTTCTGGGATGCCATGATCGCGGGCGCCAAGCAGTATGCGACCGATCACCCGAACGACATCGAGCTCACGACCAACGCGTGCAAGACCAACGACGACACGCCCTGCCAGATCGCGGAGATCCAGGACGCTGTCACGAAGGGCGCCCAGGCGATAGTGGTCTCCCCGATGGGCGTCGGCGTCGCCGATGCCCTCAATGAGGCTCAGCTGGCAGGCGTCCGGATCGTCTTCGTCGACAACACGATCCCCGGTGTCGTGCCGGATGCGGTTGCGGCTACGGACAACGTCAAGGGCGGCGAGGCTGCCGGCGCGTACATCAAGAGCCAGCTGAAGTCGGGCGACACCATCGGTCTGCTCGAAGCCGTGCGTGGCGTGCCGAACCTCGACCAGCGCATCGACGGTGTCAAGGCAGCGCTCGAAGGTACTGGCGTCAATGTCGTGATCGGGGCTCAGCAGACCCTGTGTGACACCAAGACCGGCGCCACGGTGACGCAGGACCTGCTCACCAAGTACCCGGACCTCACAGCGATCTACTCGGCGTGCGACTCCCCGGCGATGGGTGCCGTGGCGGTCGCGGAGTCCAAGCAGCACCCGCTGCTGATCTTCGGCTACGACGGTGACCCGGAGATGGCCAAGCTCATCGAGGCAGGCAAGACCACAGCCACGATGGCGCAGTCGCCGTTCAAGATGACGAACCTCGGCGTCGAGGCGGCAGTCAAGTCGCTCAGGGGCGAGAACTACGTGAAGGCCATCGACACAGGCACCACGCTCGTGACGAAGGACAACGCGGCCGACTTCACGTCAGCCTGGCAGTAACTCCTTCCGCATGGGAGCACGCTTCGGACGCCGGCTCAAAGGGCATCCGAAGGGGCCCGGCACTACCGCTGAGTGCCGGGCCACGCGCTCCCGTGAAACCCACAGCCGCACACATCCAGTCGACGACCTCATGGTCCGAGCTTCGGACTGCGACTCGTGACAACGGCACAGGCCGTGGTGGACCAGGAGACCGCGTGGATCCGGAACCACCAGATCGCTGGGGTAACGAAGCTCGCCGAACTCTGCCCGGAGGTCACATTCGTGCTCAAGCACCTAGGCAATCCGGACGTCGCAGCTGGCCAATGGACCGGTTGGCTCCAAGACATCAAGGCCATGGCACGCCTGCACAAGGTCCGCTGCAAGCTGTCCGGCCTGACTACGGCGGACGAAGGCACTCGCGGCACGGACAACCTCCGTCGGTACCTTCGGGCGGCTGTCGACGCCTTTCGGCCGGAGCGCTGCATGTTCGGGGGAGACTGGCCCAATGCCAGCCTCCAGATCTCCTACGCGGGGTGGGTCTCCCTCGTCCTCGACTCAGTGTCGGACCTCGCTGCCCGTGAACGGGATCGAGTCATTCGGGGCACAGCGCTGGAGGTCTACTCACGGGCCTGGGGATCCAGATGAAGATCAACCGGACCGGCAGCCGCCGGCTGCTCATGCGTAGGGCATCAGGCGATGCCCTTGGGTGCGCGATCAGCAGCGGCCCCGCAGCCGGCCTCACGAGTGGTCCGCATCGATGACGCGATTCGTCAGCATGGAGACCCGGGACATCCGGTTTCCCACCTCCGTTGGCCTGCACGGGTCAGATGCCATGAATCCGGCGCCGGACTACTCCGCGGCCTACGTGGTCATCACGACGGATGCCGGAGACGGGCATGAGGGCCACGGCTTCGTCTTCACGACCGGTCGTGGCAACGACATCCAGACCGTAGCCATCCGGGCCCTCAGCAGCTGGGTCGTCGGACGCGACGTCGAGGAGACGCTGGACGGACTGGGAGATCTCGGTCGTGAGCTGACCGGCGACGCCCAGCTGAGGTGGCTCGGCCCCGAGAAGGGCGTCGTGCACATGGCGGCGGGTGCGGTGCTCAACGCCTTGTGGGACTTGCGCGCCAAACGTGCTGGCCAACCGCTGTGGGAGCTGCTTTCGGGCCTGTCCCCCGAGGAGATCGTCGATCTGGTCGACTTCCGCTACCTCAGCGATGCGCTCACCCGCGACGAGGCCCTGGGCATCCTCCGAGGGGCAGAGCCGGGCCGCGCGACCCGCACCGCACAGCTCCTGAGCACGGGATACCCCGCCTACACCACCACCCCGGGTTGGCTCGGCTACGACGACGAGAAGTTGGCCCGGCTCTCCGTCGAGGCTATCGAGGACGGCTTTCGGTTCATCAAGCTCAAGGTCGGCCGCGACCTCGAAGAGGACGTCCGACGGATGGCGATCGCGCGCGCGGCTGTCGGACCGGACATCGTGATCGCCGTTGACGCCAACCAGCGCTGGGAGGTCGCCGAGGCCATCGACTGGATCAACAGGCTTTCCCAGTTCGACCCCTACTGGATCGAGGAGCCGACCAGCCCCGATGACGTCCTGGGCCACGCCGCGATCCGCGCTGGGGTCGCCCCGGTGCTCGTTGCGACCGGTGAGCACGTCGCCAATCGCGTCGTCTTCAAGCAGATGCTCGCCGCTGGCTCCCTCGACATCCTGCAGATCGACGCCACCAGGGTCGGCGGGGTGAACGAGAACATCGCGATCCTCCTGCTCGCGGCGAAGTTCGGGGTTCGGGTCTGCCCGCACGCGGGCGGCGTCGGGTTGTGCGAGCTCGTGCGGCACCTGTCGATGTTCGACCTCGTCGCCGTCAGTGGAAGCGCCGAAGGGCGTGTCATCGAATACGTCGACCACCTCCACGAGCACTTCCTCGACCCGGCCGTGCTCCTGCACGGGCACTACGTCGCGCCGACCATGCCGGGGTTCAGCAGCCAGATGCTTCCCGCCACCCTCGAGGAATATCAGTTCCCCGACGGAGGCGCATGGACGCCTCAGGGGAAGTCGTGACGACGGAGACCACGGCTGCCCGCTACGTCGGCGGTCACGCCATCGCCGTCACCCCCGTGGCTCAACAGGGCCAAGGACGGGAGAGGTGCGGATGGACGTGGCCTGTACCGGCATCTGCGGGACCGACCTGCACATCGTGCACGAGGACACGGATCAGCGCGTCACCGTGCCAGCTGTTCTTGGTCATGAGATGTCCGGACGGATCGCCGAGACCGGACCGGGAGTCAACACGTGGTCGGTGGGCGACCCCGTCACGGTGATGCCCCTCGAGTGGTGCGGCACCTGCCCCGCCTGCCCGGCCGGCCACCAGCACATCTCCCAGCGCCTCATCTTCGTCGGCATCGACTCCCCGGGCGCCATGCAGTCCTCGTGGACGGTCCCATCACGCATCCTCGTCCGGCTGCCGGACGAGATCTCGCTGCGGGACGCAACTCTCGTGGAACCCGCGTACTCGAACCATCCTCTACCGCCTCGCCCGGACGCTATGTCCTCGCCGAAGGGGTCGAAGCGACGGAGATCCGGGTGATCACGACGGTGGACCTCGCGGCCGCTGGCGTTAGCGAGGCCGAACCACGGGACGTCGACCGCGTTAAGGTCAAGGGGGACACCAGACCGTCCGACCTCCCAGATATCAGAAAGAGGGCCCGCTGACATGCCTGGATCGCCCGATCGTGTCCTCTTCGGAGCCGCCTATTACCTCGAGTACGGGCCAGGCGAACGCCTTGATGTCGACCTGGACCTCATGGCGGAGGCGCACGTCTCCGTCATCCGCGTCGGCGAATCGGTGTGGTCCACATGGGAACCGGACGATGGGACCTTCGAGCTCGACTGGCTCGAGCCGGTCCTCGACGGGGCATACGCACGGGGCATCTCGGTCATCCTCGGCACACCAACGTACGCGATCCCGATGTGGCTCGCACGACGCTATCCGGAGATCGCCGCGGAACGAGCGACGGGCGAACGTATCGGCTGGGGCGCTCGCCAAGAGGTGGACTTCACCCACGCCGCATTCCGGTTCCACGCTGAGCGCGTCATTCGCGCGATCCTGGGTCGTCATGCCGCGCACCCTGCGGTCATCGGGTTCCAGGTGGATAACGAGCCCGGGCTCGTGCTCTTCCATAACCACGGCGTGTTCCAACGATTCGTCGATTCGTTGCGCCGTCGCTATGGGTCCGTCGAGGCGCTCAACGAGCGGTGGGGGCTCGTCTACTGGTCGCATCGCCTCTCCACCTGGGCTGACCTGTGGCGGCCGGACGGCAACGCCCAACCGCAGTACTCCCTCGCCTGGCGTCGCTTCCAGGCGGACGAGACCACCGAGTTCATCGAGTGGCAGGCGGACATCGTGCGGCAGTACACACGGCCCGACCAGTTCGTCACGACGTGTCTGGCCTACGATCGGCCAGCCGTCGACGACGAGGCACTGGGTCGTCGTCTCGATGTCATCGGTGGCAACCCCTACTACGTCATGCAGGATGCGCTCGCGCTCCCGGAACGCGGGGAGCGCAGCCGTAACTGGAAGATCCAGGGCGTCTCGGCGCTGTTCAAGGCCGCGGACCGGATGTACGCGTCGCGCCAGGCGCCTTACCTTGTAACGGAGACGAATGCGACGCACATCGGCGAGCCTTGGGACAGCCGCCCTGCGTTCGACGGGCAGTGGCGCCAGGTCGCTTGGGCGTTCATCGCGCGCGGCGCGCGCATGATCGAGTACTGGCAGTGGAACACACTGCGGTCCGGGGCAGAGACCTATTGGGGCGGGGTCCTGCCGCACAGTGACCTGCCAGGCAGGACCTATCGGGAGCTAGCTGCGCTCGGTGCCGAGATCGAGACGGCTGGCAGCCTCGTCGTCGGTGCCGTCCCGGAGGCAGACGTGACCATGCTGCAGTCGCTTCCGAGCAAGTGGCTCATGCAGGAGCACCCGCCCCTCGCCACGCGCACGTGGGAGCGGGATCCGGACTCGTACCACGGACTGTTCGACCCCTTCTACCGCGGAGCGTTCGATGCCGGGTGCCAAGTCAGGGTGATGCATGTCGATCAGCTGATCGCGAAGCATGACGACGGCGCACGGCCCGATCTCTCCGAGGCTGTGCGACGGCATCCGCTGCTCGTTGTCCCCGGCCTGTACGTTGCCGACGACGATACGCTCCAGTGGCTCGCCGAGTACGCAGCGGCGGGCGGCCATCTCGTCATCGGCCCGCGCACGGCCTACGGCGACGAGGAAGCCCGAGCGCGCACCCAGGTCGCTCCTGCGCACCTCGCCTCGGCTGCCGGCACCTGGTACGACGAGTTCAGCAACCTCGCTGACGCGATCCCGGTGACCTCATCGGACGCCTCGTTCCCGGTGCCTGAGAGTGCGAGCGGGACCCGTTGGGTGGACGCGCTCACCTTGGATGGCGCCGACGCCCTCGCGACATACGAGCATCCGCATTTCGGCCGGTGGCCTGCGATCACGACCCGGGCACACCGATCAGGTCGAGTGACCATGGTGGGGACGGTCCCGAACCCGGACCTCGCTCGCGCTCTGTTTGCCTACCTCATACCGCAACCCATCAGCGGCTGGGGTGCCCTGCCCTCCGGGGTCACGATCTCGACCGCGATGACCGCCGGCGGGCAGCGACTGCATGTCGTCCACAATTGGAGCTGGACCAAGACCACAGTGACGGCGCCCGTCGACCTCACGGGCGTTCCGTCGGGATCGATCAGCCATGCAGGGGATCGGCTGGAGCTCGGGAGCTGGGATGTAAGGATCTTCGTCGCGGACTAACCTTGCCGGCTCGCGGCGGGACGCCTTGCACGAAGTCGGCCTCGGCGAGCGCCCGCGCGAACTGACACGACATCTCCTGCTCCTGACCGCCACACCGCACAACGGCAAGGAGACCGACTTCCAGTTCTTCTTGTCCCTGATCGACCCAGACCTCGGCATAGCAGGTCCTGCTGCGGCCACAGCTCATAGTGCGCGAGAGAGCACCGCCGCGCCCCGACAGGGACCCGACCCTCGTCCGTCGACGCTCTCCGCTACGGCAGCTCGATGACGTACTCCACGTCGCCCAGATCCGCGCCCGGGATGTCCTCGCCCCAGTCGGCCATGAAGGATCGCCAGAGGAGCATGCCGAGGCGCTCCATGACCGCGCGGGACCGGGTGTTGACCGTCATGGTCTGGGCCACGACGCGTTGGGCGCCGAAGGTCCGGTACGCCAGGTCCAGCATCGCGCGCCCGCCCTCGGTCGCGTACCCCCGGCCCCAGGCCTCGCGCCGCAGCCGGTAGCCCAGCTCCAGGGTGGCGACGGCCCCCTCGACCGGCCGGAGCGAGAACCAGCCCACGAACTCGCTCGTCGCACGCTCCTCTGCCACCCACCGACCGCGGCCTCCGAGCCGCTCGTAGTCGAGGTACTCGGGCAGGAACCGGTCGCGGACCTCCGCAGGGGCCGTCGGACGGCCGGTGATGTAGCGCATCACCTCCGGGTCGGCGTTGAGCGCCGTGAGCGCCGCGAGGTCTTCGGGCCGGAAGCGTCGGAGGAGAAGCCGGTCGGTCGTGGCGACGATGATCGGCCCCTCGCCGGACGAGGTCATCAGCCGGTGCCAAGCTCCTCGCGCACGATGCGCGCGCCTGCGACCAGCGAGCGCATCTTCTCCACTGCAAGGCCACGCGCCGTCTGGCTGTAGCCACAGTCCGCGGATAGCCACAGCTTGTCGGGAGCCACCGAGGCCAGCAGCTTCCGGATGCGACCGGCCACGATCTCGGGCGTCTCCAGGTCGCGCGCCTTGACGTCGATGACACCCGCCACGAGCACCTTGTCACCGCCGTGTTCCGCCCACAGCTCGGTCTCCCACATGGACCGATTGGCGAACTCCAGGCTGAGGGCGTCGAGCTTGAGCCCCGCGAAGTGCGGCCCGAACGCGGCGTACGATCGATACGAGGTCGCCGGGCGACCCCGGAAGTTGCCGAAGCAGAGATGCAGCGAGGTCATCGCCTCGACACCGTCGAGACAGGCGTTGGTGATGTCGACCATCTCCGGCAGCCCGCCAGGCATGATCCAGAATGCGGGCTCGTCGAGCTGGATGAGCGTCGCGCCGGCGGCCACCGCCGCCTTGAGCTCGGTGTTGATGGATGGCACGAGCGCCCAGGCGAGCTTGCCCTTGTCGGGATACGCGGGCGCTGGATCGATGCGGAACGCCTGGGTGACCGGGCCCTGGAGCGCGGTCACGAACGGCAGCTTGGTACGGGCCAGCAGGTGCTCGACCTCCTGCACCAAGCCGTAGCCGTCGGGCACGCTCACCTCGCGAACGGCCGAGAATGCGTCGAGCTGGTCTGGCCCCGGGTAACCCAGTCGTCGCTCATAGTCGATGGGCTCCAGGCCCTCGATGCGGCCGTGGAAGTTGCGCGTGAAGTCGGCCCGCAGCATCTCGCCATCCGAGACGATGTCGTAGCCGGCCTCGGTCATGTCCAGGAGCGCCAGCTCCGCGGCGTCCTTGAGCGACTCGTCGATGTCCGACGGTCCCAGCTTGCCCTCCGCGACCGCATCGCGGACGAGCCAGACCCACGACGGCACGCCCGATGAGCCGATGGATTGGACGGGCAGCAGGGGCAGGCCGGTGATGGCGGTCATGTCGGGGTCGCCTTTCTCGGTGGGGACGAGGGACGCTGGACTAGGGACGCTGAAACAACTCGATGTGGTAGCCGTCGGGGTCGATGAGGTAGGCGGCCATGGCGCCCGTGTTGGGGCCGACCGGGATCCGCTGCGCGGCGCCGGATCGGGTGCGATAGCCGGCATCGAGGGCCCGCCGCAGGAGCGCCTCGGCATCCGACACGTGGAAGCAAAGGTGGCCCGTGCCCGGATCCCATGATCGGGGGTCAGGGGTCGGCCGAGCATCCGTGCCGTGGTACTCCAACAGCTCCACGAACACGCCCTCGCTGCCCGGGACGCGCAGATAGACCACCCGGCAGTCGCGCATCTCGATACCCATGAGCGAACGCACGTAGTCGACCGCGTCGATGGTCACATCGAAATGGACCTCGAGCCCGAGCGTATCGCGATAGAACGCGAGCGAGCGCTCCATGTCGCTCACGGCGATCCCGCCATGGAAGAAGCCGGTGATGAGTGATGTCACGCCTACCCCCGCCAGGGATGCCGCCGCCACCGGCTGGCATCGTTTCCACGGCAGAGTGTGCCACGACTACGTGCCGGCGTGGGCCGAACCGGCGCCGCGAGCGGTGGCGCGGGTCGCCCGTCGGCATTCGTCCACCGACCGCGGGCTCGATCGGCCGGTTCCATATCCGCCAGACCCGATCCGGTCCGACACGGCAGGCCGCGGTGTGCGACCCTGCCGGCATGGTCATCCGCGTCGGCGTCCTGGGGCTGGGCATCATGGGGTCGGCGATGGCCCGCAACATCGTGCGTGCCGGCTTCCCGTTGACCATATGCGAGCGTTCGCGAGGACCGCTGGCGGAGCTCATGGCCGCAGGCGCGACGGCGGTCGCCACCCCCGCCGGGGTCGCAGCCGCGACGGACGTGTTGGTCGTCAACGTCCCGGACACCGCCGACATGCAGACCCTCATCGATGGTGGTGGAGCGGTGGACGGCATCCTTGCCGGCGCCCATCCGGGTCTCGTCGTCGTGGCCATGGGCACCCACGAACCGGGTGCGATGCCTGCGATGGCGGCGCAGCTCGCGTCGAGCGGCGCTGACTTCCTGGACGCTCCGGTCTCGGGTGGCGACATCGGCGCGCGGGACGGCACGCTCTCGATCATGGTCGGTGGCGACGCGGCGGCGCTGGAGCGGGCGCTGCCGGTGTTCGAGGTGCTGGGCCGGACCGTCACCCACATCGGTCCATCCGGCGCGGGGCAGGTCGCCAAGGCCTGCAACCAGCTCGTCGTCGGCTCGACCATCGAGGCGGTCGCCGAAGCCTATGTCCTGGCGAAGGCCTCCGGCGTCGATCCGGCCCGCGTCCTCGATGCGCTGAGGGGCGGCCTCGCGGGGAGCGTCATCCTTGACCGCTACAGCCGCCGGATGCTGGAGCGCGACTTCGCTCCCGGCGGCCGGTCGCGGCTGCACGCCAAGGACGCTCGGATCGTCATGGCTGCCGCGAAGGACGCGGGCATCGCGTTACCTGGCTTCGCGCCGGTCGCCGCCGCCTTCGAGGAGCTGGTCGCCCGCGGTGACGGTGAGCTCGATCACTCAGCGCTCGTGACACTCCTCGACGCCTGGGACGCGGGTCCGCCTGCCTGAGCCGGCCTCGTGACCAGGCGACGCGCCCGTGACATCGGTCACCCGACCCAGGAACCTCACCGGAACGACGCGACCTTGACCGTGTAGCGCTCGACGGCGTCCAGGTCGAGGTGCGCGCCAAGGCCGGGCTCCGTGGGCGCCAGCAGGTCGCCGTCGACCACGGTCACCCAGTCACGGAAGACGCGGTGGAGCGACTCGGTCTCGTAGGCCCGGTCGGTCATCTCCACCGCGAGGATCCCCGGGTACGCGGCCGCGAGATGGATGTGGATCTGGGGGAACACGTGGGGCAGCACCGGCACCGAGAACGTGGCTGCAAGGGCACACACCTTGACCGCCTCGGAGATGCCCCCTGCGAGCGTCGCGTCGACCCGCAGCACGTCCGGCCGCTGCTGCTCGAGGATCTGGTGGAACGCCCAGCGACCGATACCGTCCTCGCCCAGGGCGAGGCGCTCGCCCGTCTGCTCGCGGAGCCCGATGGACAGCGCCACCTGCTCCGAGGGATACGGATCCTCGATGAACACCATCCCCAGGTCGTGCCAGCGACGGACCACGGGCACGACCGAGAGCAGGTCGCGCCAGGCCCAATGCGCGTCGTATGCCAGGCCCACCGAGTCGCCGATGGCGCGCCGCGAAGCCTCCAGCCGGATGGTGTCCTCGGCCAGCTCGCCCGCCGCGATCTTGACCGTCCGGATGCCGCGCGCCGCGTAGTCGGCGAGCTCCGACCCCAGGTCCGCGAGGGTCCGGTCCGACGCCGGGTAGCCGCCCGCGACGAGCACCGGCACCCGCGACCGCGCGCCACCCAGGAGCTGCCAGAGCGGCAGGCTAGCGGCCTGTGCCTTGATGTCCCAGAGCGCGATGTCGACCGCGCTCAGGGCACGCATGAAGATGCCCCGCTGACCCATGGGCAGGTTGCGGTAGTACAGCCGCTCCCAGATCGCCTCGGTCAGCAACGGATCCTGACCCAGCAGGTTCGGTGTCAGGCTTCGATGGACCACGGAAGCCGCAGGACTGTTGCGGGTCATGCCGAAGCCGATGCCGGTGAGCCCGGTGTCGGTGTCGATCTCGACGATGAGGTATTCGCGGGAATCGAACCGGATCTCGCCCATGACGATGGGTCGCGGCAACGGCACATCGACCGTCGTGGCCCGGACAGTGCTGATCCTCACTGGTGGTTCGCCCCCATCGCCGCCGCCCGACTCGACGACGGACCCGTCACCAAGGATACGGGCTGTCGCCCGGATGACGAAAGCCCCCGGTGCGCGGCCACCAGCCGCCGTCGGCGTCGACCACGAACAACCACGGCGGCTCGGTCACGCCCCAGGCGGCCGCCCAGGGTGCGATGCGGCGAGGGCTGTGCGTGGGGTCCTGCACCAGCACCCTCCCCGCTGGGGTTCACCCATGGCTCGGCGTGGATCACCCACAGCCCCGGGAATGCGAGGGGGATGGTGCGCGCCTCGCCAACACCCGAGCCACAGGCATTGTTGACACCCAGGCCAACGGTGTCGATCACGAGCACGAACGCGTGTTTGAGCCGGAGCGCATCGCGGACCGATGTCAGGTAGAGCGTCGGCAGTGGATCCGGGTCGGTCGAGATGATGGCCAGATCGTAGCCGGAGCTCTCGATCGTCGGTGTGTCGACGGGAACGACGGCCTGGCCGAGCGCGGGCGTGCCACCGTCCGGGAGGACCGGGAAACCGCCCTCGCCGCTCAGGGTGCGGCCGTCACCCGTCCGGGCGTCGACGGTGAACGACCAGTCGCCGATGGCGTCGAGGGAGACGGGTGTCCGATACGGCGTCCGACCCCGCGAGGCGAGCTGGATGGGCTCCAGGGTGAGCGCATCGCCGGCGACCCCGTCGGGACCCGAGAGGCGGGCCGTGGCGGTCAGCGTCGCGTCATCGAGTCGAACGCCGTCGGCATCCAGCAGGTCCAGGAGCAGGTCGTTGTCGCCCACCCCAGAGCTGGGTCGACACGACCATCGGCTGCAGCCCCGCCGCCACGGTGTGCGACGACGAGGCAAGGGACTGTCCCGGCGACGCCGCGAACGCTGGTGCCCCGGTGATCGCCAGGGTCACCGACATCGTCAGCGCCACTCGGAGGACTGTCATGGAGCGCCGGAGCCCATCGGCATCGCCGAACCCATCGGGGCGCTCGACCGCACCTCGGCGGGCACTGTCAGGACGGGGCCGCCCTGGAACGTGAGGGTCAGCTCGATGGTGGTTCCTTCGACGAGCGGGGCGGTGAGGTCGATGAGCATCATGTGATAGCCACCCGGCTTGAGCTCGGCCATGTCGCCGGCAGGAACGGGAATGGAGACGACCGGCTGCATCATCATCTCTCCGCTCGCCGTGGGCACGGTCTCGTGGAGCTCCACGACCGTCGCGGCGGGTGTGGTCACCCCGATCAGCGCGTCATCGGTCGCGCCACTGTTGCGGATGACCGCGTACGCCGCCCCGGCCCGGGCGACCATGGGTGACACGCGAGCCCACGCACTCTCGACCGCCAGGGTGGCAGGTGCCATGGATCGCGAGGCGAGCGACGCCGCTGGTGCGGCTGGCGACTGGCCGAGCGTGACCGCCGACGGCGGCGGGCGGTCGCTGCGGAGCGGTCGACCGGAAGCGACCACCCCTCCAGCCCTATGGGCAACATCGGCGTCCGCGCAACCCGCTCACCGGGTGGGTAGGCTGGCGGCGGGCACCCATCCGGACCCGGCGGCCAGGTTCACCCGTTCCGGACCCGCTGGCCGGGTGAGATGCCCGTCCACCGGGTCACACGGTCGGCGGGCTAGCTGGATGACGCCGGCCGCCGGTCCATTCACCCGCTGGCCGGGTCCGCCGAGAGCGCGCCGCGGTCGGCCGTGGGACGGTCATCTCACGGCGATCGCCCCGCCCCGCCCTCGCGGGTGGTTCCCGCGCGGCCAGGCGGTTGCCCCGCGCGGGTCAGCCCAGCTTGAGCGCCGGCAGGACCTCCTTGCCGAACACCTCGATGAACTGGGCCTGGTTCCGGCCGACGTTGTGGAGGTGGATCTCGTCGAAGCCCATGTCCACGTAGTGCTGGATGTGGGCGGTGTGGGCGGCAAGGTCGGAGGTCATGAGCACCCGGTTCGTGAAATGCTCCGGGCGCACCAGCTTCGCCATCGCCGCGAAGTCCTCGGGATTCTTGATGTCCTGCTTGGGGAAGGCCATGCCGCCGTTCGGCCACTCCCTGACGGCCTGGTCCACGGCCTCCGCATCGGTGGGCGCCCACGAGACATGGATCTGCAGCAGCTTCGGTGTGCCTTCCGGCTTGCCTGCCTCGCGGCAGCCCTCGTCACACTTGGCCCACAGCATCCCGATCTTCTCGTCCGCCGCGCCGACGGTGATCATGCCATCCGCGAACCTGCCGGTCTTCCTGGCATTGATGGGGCCGGCGGTGGCAACGAAGATCGGGACGCGGTGCTCGTCGTCCGGTCGCGTATAGAGCTTCGCGCTCTCGAGCGTGAAGTGGTCGCCCTTGTGCTTGACGACGTTGCCGCTGAACAGCTTGTTGATGATCTCGATGGCCTCGAACATCATCGCTGATCGGATGCCGATCTCCGGCCACTCACCGCCGATGACGTGCTCGTTGAGGGCCTCGCCGGCTCCCAGCCCCAGCCAGAACCGTCCCGGGAACATGGCGCCCAGCGTGGCCGCCCCGTGGGCGATGACCGCCGGGTGGTACCGGAAGCCGGGGCAGGTCACCGCTGTCCCGAACCTGAGGCTGGTGGCGGTCCCTAGCGCTCCCATGAACGACCATGCGAACGCCGACTGACCCTGTTGCGGGGTCCAGGGGTGGAAGTGCTCGCTGACCATGAAACCGGCGTCGAAGCCGGCACCCTCGGCCTGGGCGCACCAGTCCAGCAGGTCGCTGGGGTGGAACTGCTCGAGCATCGCGGCGTAGCCGATGGTGGTCATGTCGGTCGTGGTCTCCTCGATCGGTGGACGATCATGGTCGTCAGCAACCGAGGCTGCCGAGCCGTGGGAGACCATCGTACGCGCCGGCCGGCCTTGCTCAGGGTTCCAGCCAACCACCGTCGCGCATGAGCTGTCGTCCGGCCAACTCGTTCGCCTCGCGCCAGGCGCGGATATCGCGCGGCCGGACCCGGAAGTAGCGGTAGGTCTCGGTCTCGGTGCGGGGGTCGAAGCCCGTGTGTGCCGCGAACGCGTCACCGAGCGCCACCGGGATCGCGTCGACACTCAGTTCCTCCACGCTGCCCTCGATGAGCACCACATCACGGGTCGGTCCCACGCCGATCCGCACGATGCCCGACATCCGGAGGTTGCGGCCGGTGGGGCTCGTGGCGGGTGTGGCGAGCAGCAGGCTTGTGCCATCCCACAGGAATGACAGGGGCACGAGCCAGGGCGTGCCGGTGTCAGCATCAGCGGTCGCGACCCAACAGTCGCTGTCAACCTCCAGCCGGAGCAGCGTGTCCCGGCGCCGCTGCGCGAGCGTGCGGGGAAGGGTGCCGTTCATCGATGGACGACGAGCCCCTCTGCCGCTGCGGCTCGGCCGAGCGCCTGGTTCACGGTGGCGATCTCCCCTTCGCGATCGAGGGCAAGCTGCAGGTGGGCGGCGTCGTACACCGTGAGTCCATGGCGTTCCGCCAGCTCCCCCGCCATCGAGCGGGCCACCCTGGCGCGGCGGTCGTCCCGTCAGCTCAACGCATCGTCGGGCTGATCCAGTCCGGGCGCGGTGGGACCTCCCCGGAGGCGAGCATGCTGTGCCAGGCCTCGTCCGTGAGTCGGTCGCTGACCGGCTGGTGGAACTCGTAGTACGAGTAGACCCCGCCCAGCGCGACGTGGAAGCGGCCCTTGTCGTCCGGGACCAGCACCAGCAGCTGATCGACGTAGCCCGTCGCGGTCTCGACCACGGTGATCGTGTCCGTTGCCTGGTCCCGGCCGCTCGCGATGTCCGCGACGACCCCAGACGGATCGTCCGGCGTGGGAAAGCCCGGCTGCCCGCTGGTCTGAACCTGCGACGTCCGCCACCACAGGTCCTCAAGTTCGCCGCCCATGTACAGCAGCCGACTGTTGTCGGCCTTGTTGATGGACCGTCCAGCGAGCTCATCGGCCGCGACCCGTGCCAGGAAGCCGGCGAGGTCGCTGTAGTCGGCAAGGAGCTTGTCCAGCGGCTTGTTGAGGAGACCACGAGACGACAGGCCCTGGCGCTCCAGGTCCGCCATCGCCTGCAGCCGCGCGAACGGCACAGGATCGGGTTCCACCCAGCTCCTGGGCGACTTGTCCGGACCGTCACCGCCCATCTCGCCCACGGCCTGCTTGGTGTACAGGATGGTGTCGTGCTTCAGCTCTGCGTACGAGCCAAAGCCGGTCTGCTGGTCCTTGGCCTTCCATGCGTCACCCTGCATGAAGTCCGGGAACGCGGTCCCATGGGGGAGCCACATCGGCTCGATGGCAGCCAGCCACGCGTCGTAGACGGTGCTGCCCCAGGCCTCGTCGGGTCGGGCCGCGACGGCAGCGCGCATCACGGCCATCTGGTCGTCGTAGTGCGCGTAGGCGGTCTCTCCCGCGTCGCGCTGGATGGCGTAGGCGAAGTCAGACCCGAAGGCAGCTGCCAGGTCCAGCGGCGATGGGAGGAGGCGGGGCTGCTCCTCGGTGCCCACGTTCGGTGCGAGCAGCTGATCCAGCACGAACGAGTCCACCACGAATCGCGTGCCCATCAGGCGGACGGCCGGACGCTCGGGGTCGATCCGAACTTGGCGTGCCGAGGCCAGTGCCGCCGCGACGGACTCGATGGTCGCATCCTGGGCCAGGGCAGCCGGATCGGTCATGGCGCCTGGTTGTGCCGACTCGATGGCGGTCGCCAGCTCGAACGGGGTGTAGTCATCCGAGAGGCCGACGAGGAAGGCCGTTGGCTCGTAGATATCGCGCCACAGTCCTTCCAGCTTCGCGTCTCCGACGAGGGTACGGGCCGCGAGCGCGGCCAGCCGGAGGCCGGAGTCGTCGGCGCGGGTGCCGTCGTTCTGGAGCGCGCCGGGCAGCGCGAACGCTGTCTGCCCGAGCACGGACATCGCGACGAAGAAACGGGTCAGGGCCCTCGTGCGCGTGTAATGGCCGCGGGGGGTGTACAGGGAGTAGTCGATGTCGGTGCCCAGCAGTGGCGAACGATCCAGCCCGTCGTGCGCGTTGATGAGCGTGAGCTCGGCACGCCCGACGTCATCGAGCGCTCCGACCTTGAGTCCGAGCGTTCGTCCCGCGAGCTGGAGCATGGTCACGACCCGCTGCGCGGGGTCGGCCAGCGGCGTCCCCTGGAGATCGCGTCGCTGGCGACGAGCGTTCGCGAGCATGCCTGCGACCAGCTCCTCGAGGCGCGGCAGGAGGACCTTGGTCTCCAGGCTCCGGAGCACCTTGTCGAACACCAGGTGCCAGGCGTCGTAGGCGGCGTCGGTGGTCATGAACACCGGCGTCCCGGAGTACATCTGGCTGTCGTACGCCGCACTGAACCGGGGTATGTCGGAGGGCACGATGACGAAGCCCTGGCGGAGCAGCGCCTTCCGTACGGCTGGGTCCTTGAGCAGGCCCTTGACGTCGTACGGGACCGACACGCCGGTCAGGGAATGGGGCGTCGCCGGGCCCTGGTAGGGCTGCTCATCCGAGAGGAGCGGAACGCGGCTGTATGAGCCGAACGTCGCGCCTCCTCCTGGCAATGTCGGCGCAGCCGGTGCCGTGGATGCGCTCGGTGCGGGCGATGACGCGCTCACCACGGGCGATGCGATCGGGTCTGCGGCAACGACGGACGAGGACAGCACCAGTACGAGTGCCAGGCTCGCGAGCGGGGCCAGCCGATGCGGGATCACGTCGAGCTCCTTTCGATGATCGCGGCCTCGGATCGGCCGTCACGGTCGATATCGATGCAAGTCGGTGTGCCGCGCCCGGGCAGCTCGGGCAACGGCAGGAAGGCGAAGCCTTGCCAGCGCCATGCGCTCGTCGCCACGACCCTGGAACCGCGCAGGGGCGAGTACGCGACCGCCAGGATGCCCGTGCACGCCGCCAGCCGACGGACCGGCCGGACCAATGTGCCGGCGACCCAGACCTCGGACAGGTCGGTGGCACGATACAGCCCGACGTGGGCGCTCAGGCCAGCGGCGTCGGTCCAGAAGCGACGCGGCATGGACGAGTTGAGCAGGGTCTTCTGGTACGGCCGGCGAAACGAGACGGCGATGTCGGGTATGCCGTCTCCGGTGACATCGCCCACCGAGACATCCACCAGGCGGCGCATGGCAGACACGCGGCGGTGTACCAGCCGAGCACGCAGGCCATCGTGCGCATCGGCAGCCACTGGCTCTCCGGAAGGAGTCGGCCCCACGGACCACCAGGCACCGTCGAGTGCGACGACGTCCGCATCGGCAGCCGGCAGCCGCCACGTCGGCAGGCGCAGCTCGTCGGGCGTGAGCACCAGCAGCCCGGTGCGGTACGCCACGATCCCCAGGGCATCCCCGAGGACCTCGATGACCGTCGCCTGTGGCGGGACGGCCGGGGTGTCCGTGACGGGAGGCAGGCGAGTCACGAGCGGGACCCCGGCGTCGACCCGGATACGTACCTTGGCGCCAGCGTCCGCGGGTGCATCGAGTGGATCGATGGTGACGTGAAATGACCCGATCGCCTGAGCCCCGTCGATCGAACCCATGACGATGGACGTCGCCGAAGGGTCCGCCAGATGGAGGCGGGTCGTCAGGGCGGCGAGCGACCACGGTTCGGTCAGCGCGTCGGCATCCGGCACGGCGACCAGGAGGCGCTGGAGGTGCGTCCCCAGGGGCTGCAGGCCCGGTGTGGGGACGTCGACCTGGGGGGCTTGAGCCGTGCCCATGCCCGCGACCGCCAACGACACGCCCAGGACCATCGATCCGAGCGTGGCCAGCGTCCGTTCCACGAGACCACTCTAGTCCTGAGGTCCAGTGCTCCGACCGATGCCACGTCCGGGAGGTCCATACGCGCGACCGGATACGATGGTCGACGACGGCAGGGCACGGCTGGGACGGGACAGGATGGGGAAGAGAGCCGTGGGATTCGCATATGACGCCGCGACGGGAGCGGGCTGATGGCCGACGTCACCCGACTCCACGTGCCGGTCTCGAGGACCATCGCCCTGAGTGCGTACCCGCGCGGGCTGGATGGTCCCAAGGTGCCCTTCCTGCTGGTCCACGGCCTGGCCTCCAACTCCCGGATGTGGGACGGCGTGGCGGAGGTGCTCGCCCAGAACGGGCACCCGGTCATCCCCATCGACCTGCGGGGGCACGGCCGGTCGGACAAGCCGGACGAGGGCTACGACTTCGGCACGCTCGCCACCGACCTCATCGCGGTCATCGACGAGATGGATATCGAGCCGCCCATCGTCGCCGGCCAGTCGTGGGGCGGCAACCTGGTGATGGAGCTCGCTGCCCGGCATCCTGACCGCGTCTGCGGCGTCGTCGGGGTGGACGGCGGCACCATCGAGCTGTCAACGGCGCTCCCCGACTGGGAGCAGGCAGCCGTGGTCCTCGCGCCACCCGACCTCCGGGGTACGCCCGTCACCGAGCTCGAGACATGGATCCGGCAGGCGCATCCGGATTGGCCCGAGACGGGCATCTTCGGCACGATGGCCAACTTCCAGGTGCTCGCAGACGGGACGGTCGTGCCCTGGCTGACCCGGGAACGTCACATGACCATCCTCCGGCACCTCTGGGAGCATCACCCATCGGGCCTGTATCCCCGCCTTCGGGTGCCGGTGCTGCTGCAGTGCGCCGAGGCCCAGAGCGAGGACGTCGAGCGGGCGGAGTTCCGTCGCCGCTCGGTGGATGAGGCGATCGGCGCCATCCCGCGCGCCAGCGTGGAATGGTTCCGACCTGCCGACCACGACCTGCATGCGCAGCTCCCGGACCGCTGCGCACGGTCGATGATGGACTTCGCGGCGACGATCCGACCATGACCGGCCTGACGACCGACGACGGAACGCCCCGGGTCCTGGCCATCATGGGCTCGGGCGAGACCGCCCCCACCATGGCCAGGGTGCACCGGATGCTGCTCGGCAGCCTTGGTCGACCACCCGTGCCGGCCGTCCTCCTGGATACGCCCTACGGCTTCCAGGAGAACGCGGATGAGATCACGGCGCGTGCCCTGGACTACTTCCGGGACAACGTGGGCTACCCGATGACGGTGGCACCCTTCCGGCGGGCCGATGTCGACCCGCTCCAGCGGGCGACCGCCGTGGCCCGCGCTCGTGAGGCGCGGTACCTGTTCGCGGGACCAGGCAGCCCCAGCTACGCCCTGCGGGAGTGGCGCGATACGGAGGTGCCGTCGATCGTCGCCGAGAAGCTGGCGGCAGGCGGCATCGTGGTGTTCGCGAGCGCGGCGGCGCTGACCCTTGGGAGCCATACCGTACCGGTGTACGAGATCTACAAGGTGGGCGATGCGCCCAGCTGGCTCGATGGGCTCGACCTGCTCACCAGCTTCGGCCTGCCGGTGGCGGTCATCCCGCACTACGACAATGCCGAGGGCGGCTCCCATGACACCCGGTTCTGCTATCTCGGCGAGCGTCGTCTGTCGATGCTGGAGGCTTCCCTGCCGCCCGGCCACTTCGTGCTGGGTGTCGATTCACACACGGCCCTCATCCTGGACCTGGGTGCCGGCCGCGCGTCCGTGCTGGGTCTTGGTGGCGTGACCGTGCGTGCCGACGGCAGGAGCCAGGTGTTCCCGAGTGGGACGGTGCTGCCCCTCGAGGAGCTCCGTGCAGCAGCCGAACGATCGTGGGGCTCCGCATCCGACGGGACCCCCGGGCTGACGAGCGGGCCAACGCAGCCGACCCGTCCGCCGGCGACGCCCGCAGCCGAGCGTGAAGCAGTGCGGCCACTCGACGACGATGTCCGGGATCTCGAGGTTCGCTTCGACGAGCAGCTCGCGGCGGGCAACGTGGCCGATGCGGTACGCACCACGCTGGCCATGGACCATCTGTTGCTGGAGTGGTCCCGCGACACGGCTGGCACCGATGACCTCGATCGCGCCCGCCTCGCATTCCAGTCGCTCATCGTGCGTCTCGGTGAGCGCGCCGCGTCCGCGGACGCAGCCGGTGCCACCGAGCGCATCGCGCCCCTGGTGGAACTGCTCATCGAGCTCCGGGGTCGCGCCCGGGCCGCTCGCGACTTCGCGGGGGCCGACGTCATCCGCGACGTCCTGGATGCGGCCGGCGTCGAGCTCCGCGATGGGGTCGAGGGCACGACCTGGGGGATACGGCAGCAAGGGTGATCCACGACCCTGCCCGACCGATGCGCGCGCACCCATGATCCTGCGGCTGAGATCCTGCGGCTGATGCGCCTTGCTCCGTCATCCGACAGCGTCCTGCGTGACGCCGAGCTGCGCTGGATCCTGGTCGTGCGCGGTGCGAACGCCGTCGGCAGCAGCGCGCTGCTCACGGTGCTCGGCTACCAGATCTACCAGCTGACCAAGGACCCGTTGGCGCTCGGCTTGCTGGGTCTCGTCGCCGGATTACCGGCGCTCGCGCTGGGGCTGTTTGGTGGCCACGTGGCGGATCGGCGCGACCGGCGCACGATCATCGTCATCACCTCCGCCGGGCTCGCCCTGGCCGTGCTGGCCCTGGCCCTGGTCTCGGTCGAGGCAGGCGGCACGACCCTGCTGGCGATCCTCGCCATCGTCTTCCTCACGGGCATCGCCAGCGGCTTCGAGCGGCCCGCGCTGACCGCCTTCGAGGCCCAGGTCATCCCGCTCGGCCAGGCCGCGGAGGGTGCCTCGTGGGTGAGCACGATGTGGACGGCCGGCGGTCTCGTGGGGCCTGCCCTGGGTGGTCTGGCCGTGGCGCTCGTGGGCATCCCTGCGACCTACCTGCTGATGGCGCTGGTGCTGGCGCTCTCGCCCCTGGCCATCCTCCAGGTCGCACGCAAGCCGGTGCCGGAGCCGGAGGCTGGCGAGTCGATGATCGAGAGCGTCCGGCAAGGGCTCCGGTTCGTGTTCAAGCGCCAGCAGCTCTGGGGCGCGATGACCCTGGACCTGTTCGCGGTCCTCTTCGGCGGCGTGGAGGCGCTGCTGCCCGTATTCGCGGTGGACATCCTCGATGTCGGTCCGTTCGGCCTGGGCATCATGCGCACGGCGCCCGCCCTGGGCGCGCTCATCATCCTGCTCGCGGCGACCCGCTGGCCACCCGACCGGCACGCAGGGCCGCTGCTCATGGGCAGCGTGGCCGGGTTCGGGGTCGCGGTGCTCGTGTTCGGCCTCTCGACCAGCTTCGTCGTATCGCTGGTCGCGTTGTTCGCGCTCGGTGGCTTCGACGCGGTGAGCATGGTGGTGCGCACGGTCACGGTGCGCATCTACTCACCGGAGGCTCTCCGGGGTCGGATCGCGTCCGTGAACTTCCTGTTCATCGGTGCCTCCAACGAGTTGGGCGCCTTCGAGAGCGGGCTGCTGGCGCGGCTGCTGGGGCCGGTGCCGGCGGTGCTCGTGGGCGGCGTCCTGACGCTCGTGGTGACCGGGTTCGTGGCCCTGTTCGCACCCGAGCTGCGGCGCCTCGACCTGAGCACGGCGGTGCTGGAAGCCGAAGAACTCACGACCTTCGCGGACGCCGCGGGCTGAGCAGGCAAGGGGGCCGGTGCAGGTCGCGACGCGCGGACCGAGGGCCAGGCGCGCCGACCGAGTGGCCAGGCGCGCCGACCGAGGGCCAGGCGCGCCGACCGAGTGGCCAGGCGCGAGGCGCGGGCGCGAGGCGCGAGCGCGAGGCCCGTTATGCGCTGGGCGCATGAATGGGACAACGGGGCCCTCAACGAGGGCCCAAAGGGGGACGGATCGGCCGTTCGTTGGCCGAACCACCCACCACGCGAATGGCATGGCCACCGACGGGGTCGATCGAGGCCTCGGAGGCGTGCTCAGCGGTCTACTCATGCGCTGGGCGCATAGGCGGACGTCATGACACGGCCCGGGATTCGGCAGGGCCTGCGGGTTCGTGGTTCGTGGACGCACTCCGAGGCGACTGGCGGCACCCGCACGTCGCCATCCCGCGTTCGCCCGGCCGGCATCGCCCCGGCCTCTGTCATCCTTCGGGTATGCCTGAGTCGTCCAAGCCCGTCCATGCCCGCCGTGCGGGCCGCCTGCGCGTCAGCACCGAGGCCGCGTCGCGCATCGCGCGGGACGCCTCCACCGAGGACGAGCAGTTCCTGGAGCGCGCCCCATCGGCACCCTTCCAGCGCACCGACACGTGGCGAGCGCTGCGCATCCTCGCGGAGTTCGTGGAGGGCTTCGACGCGATGGCCGCCGTGGGCCCGGCGGTCACCGTGTTCGGCTCGGCCCGCACCCCGGCCCGCAGCCCGCAGTACGCGCTTGCCCGGACCATCGGGCGGAAGCTCGCCGAGGCGGGCTACGCGGTCATCACCGGCGGTGGTCCGGGCACCATGGAGGCGGCCAATCGGGGCTGCCGCGAGGGCGGTGGCCTGTCGGTCGGCTGCAATATCGAGCTACCCCATGAGCAGGGGCAGAACCAGTATGTCGACCTGGGCATCGACTTCCGCTATTTCTTCGCACGCAAGGTCATGTTCGTGAAGTACGCGGATGCGTTCGTGATCATGCCCGGTGGCTTCGGCACCATGGACGAGCTGTTCGAGGCACTGACGCTCATCCAGACCGGCAAGGTTCGCCACTTCCCGGTGATCCTTGTGGGCTCGAGGTACTGGTCGGGGCTGCTCGACTGGGTCCGGGAGACGCTCATCCCCGATGGCGCGGTCGCGGCGGCCGACCTCGACCTGCTCCAGGTGACCGATGACGCGGACGAGGTCGTCCGGCTCATCCGTACGTACGTCGACCGGTCGACGAGCGCCGACGCCTAGCCGTTGGGGTCCTTGCGACCCATCACCTCGCCACCGTCGACACCCAGGATGTTGCCCGTCATCCAGTGCGTGAGCGGTGACGCGAGGGCCACGAGAGCATCCGCGACATCCTCCGGGCGCGTCGTCCGACCGCTCGGGTTGCGGTGGAGCGCCTCCGCCAGCAGGCGGTCCCAGTTGGGGATGCGATGCAGCGCGGGCGTGTCGGTCACGCCGGCACGGATGCCGTTGACGGTGATGCCATGGGGCATGAGCTCCAGGGCGAGCTGTCGGATATGGGCCTCCAGGGCGGCCTTCGCAGCCGACACGGCGCCATACGTGGGTACCGCAAGGGTCGCGCCCTCGCTCGTCATCGCGTAGAGCCGACTGCCGTTGCCGAACAGCCCGGCATGGAACAGGTCGCGCACCCAGTAGACGAGCGAATGGGCCATGACGTCCGCGGTCATCTCCATCTGCTTGCGCGATAGCTCCTTCGCGCCGTCGACCTCGGTGATGTAGGGGAGGGTGGCGCCGAACGCCAGCGAGTGGAGGAACGCCGCCACATACGGGTCCGCACCGGCGGCTCGCCGTTCCTCGAACAGGGTGGAGATGCCAGCCACGACCGCCGTGCGCTTCTCGTCGTCCGCGGCGTTGACGTTATGGAACACGACCTGGGCGCCGGTCGCGGCGATGGCGTCGCGGACCGCGTTCGCTCCCTCGATGGTGCCGCGCATGTCCAGGTGGACGCCGACGATGTTGTAGCCGGCACCGGCCCAGCCCCTGCTGACCGCGCCCCCGAAGCCGCTGCTGGCCCCGAGTACCACTGCCCAGCGTTCGCGCCCGTCCTGTTGCTGTGTCATGAGGTTCCTCGCTGTCGGTCGGCAGGCGCCGGAATGCCGACCCTGACGACCGAGTGTACCGACGCTTGCTCGAATCCATGCCGGGATGCCCCGGCGACGCGGCGCGCTGCCCCACCCTCGTCGCATACCATCGGGAGAGTGGAGGGATTCGAGCTCATCCTGGTGCTGGTCGTCGTGGTGGGCGCGGTGGTCTCCGTGTCGCGTCGCATCCGCGTCCCGTGGCCCGTGCTGCTCGTGGTGGCCGGCCTGGCGCTCACCCGGGTACCTGCCTTCTCCCACGTCGACATCACGCCCGAGCTGGTGCTCACGGTCTTCCTGCCGCCCCTCCTCTTCGGCGCTGCGTGGGGTACGCCAGCCCAGGACCTGAAGCGCTACCGGCGGCCCATCCTGCTGCTGTCCGTGGGCCTCGTCCTGTTCACGACCGTGGTCGTTGCCTTCGTCGCGGACCGCATCATCCCGGGCATCCCGCTCGCGGCGGCGTTCGCCCTGGGCGCCATCGTGGCGCCACCGGATGCCATCTCCGCGATCGCCGTGCTGCGGCCGCTCGCGGTCCCGCAACGACTGACCGCGATCCTGGAAGGGGAGAGCCTGGTCAACGATGCGACCGCGCTCACGGCCTACTCGGTATCGGTCGCGGCCGTCACCGGCACCTTCGTCCTCACCCAAGCCGTGGGCGACTTCTTCTGGGTCCTGGGGGTCGGCATCCTCGTGGGCGTCACGGTTGCCATGGTCTGCGGCTGGATCTGGGCGCGCCTGTTCGACCCGCCGGTAGAGGTATCGCTCTCGCTGGTCATCCCGTACCTGGCCTATCTGCCGGCCGAGTACCTCCATGGCTCGGGGGTCATCGCCGCGGTGACGGCCGGCCTGCTGCTGGGCTACAAGAGCTCGCGCATCCTGTCGTCCGATGCGCGGGTGCTGGGCTCGTCGGTCTGGGAGTTCGTGACCTACATCCTCAACGGGTTCGCGTTCCTCATCATCGGCCTGGAGCTGCCGTTCCTATGGGGACAGCTGCACGACCCGGCCCTCGTGGGTGTCCCGCTCACCGGGCTGGAGCTGGCAGGCATGGCGCTCGCCATCAGCCTGACCGTCATCGTGGCGCGCATCGTCTGGGTCTTCCCGGGCGCCTACCTGCCACGACTGATCCCGAGCATCGCCCGCAATGAGCCGTTCCCGCCGATCCGGAACGTGGTGGTCGTATCGTGGGCCGGGATGCGCGGCGCGGTGTCGCTCGCAGCGGCGCTTGCGCTGCCAGTGGCCTTTCCGCAACGTGAGCTGCTCCAGTTCCTCGCCTTCTGCGTCATCATCGCGACGCTCGTCGGACAGGGCCTGACCCTCTCGCCACTCATCAAGGCGCTGGGCATCGTGCCCGGCGACGAGATGCAGCGCGCTGAGGACACGGCCCGCCGGACCGCCATCGAGGCGGCCCTTGTCGAGCTCCAGCGGGCGCGCGAGGTCTGGCCCCAGCATCTGCCGCTCGTCGACCGGCTGCGGGAGACGTTCGAGCACCGGGCGGAACACATCGGTGTCAATGGCGAGGCGCTCTCGGAATCGGAGCAGGAGCGGCTGGAGCACCGGGCGATCCTGGGCGGCATCTTGGGCGCGGAGCGCCGGGCCGTCATCGAGATGCGCGAACGGGGCATGATCGCCGACCAGGTGCTGCGCAAGATCGAGCGCGAGCTGGACCTGGAGGAGCTGCGACTCTCGGCCGAAGCCTGAACCGCTCATCGTGTGGCGCCGGACATCCGCCCCGGGATCCGCCATCGCCGCCCCGGTACCCGCCCAGCGCATGAGTGGGCCAACGAATGCCTGGCCGGGGGCCGGGATCAGGCTCTCCCGTGGCCGATCCAGTGGTGGAGCGCATCAGAGAGCCGCGGAAGGCCTCGATCTGTCTCCCTGGGCCCGTTTCGTCGGCTTACTCACCCGTTCAGCGCATGACGGCTCCATCGTGGCCGGATTCACCACGTTCGTCGAGGAGCGACGACATGAGGATGAGGTTCGCGGTCGCGACGTTGGTGGCGATGGGCACGTCGTGCACGTTGCAGACCCGGAGCAGCGTCCGGATGTCCGGGTCATGGGGATGTGCGCCGAGCGGATCGACGAGGAACAGGACCGCCGCCACGCGACCTTCCGCGACCATGGCCGCCATCTGGGCGTCGCCGCCCATCGGTCCGGACAGGACCGTGTCCACGGCGAGGCCGACCTTCTGGCGCAGCAGCAGGCCGGTCGTGGCCGTGGCGACCAGGCGAACGCGGGCAAGGGCATCGCGGTTGTACGTCGCGAAGGCGACCAGATCCGCCTCGCGCCCATCGTGGGCGGTGATCGCGATGGTCGTGGGGTCGGTCGCGGACGCCTGGGGCACCTCGGCATCCTGGCGGGCCACGGGTTCCGACACGTGAACGGGAGGTGAACGTTGCCCGCGGTGCCCATGGCTGGGCGCTCGTGGGCGCCGAAGCGTCCGGGGAGGCGGGTGCGGCTATACTCCGTTCCCCGCGGTGCGCTCATCCGCACGCGGACTCGGTCGGGGCGTGGCTCAGCTTGGTAGAGCGCAGCGTTCGGGACGCTGAGGTCGGAGGTTCAAATCCTCTCGCCCCGACCAAACTCACCGATCTGCGCACCGACCTCCATCACGGCGGGCAGCGCGGCGTTGAGGCCGAGCTCGATGGCCTGACGCGCGACGGCGCGTTTCGCCCTGGCGCGCCTTCACGCCGGGTCGGCTCGGCGCGGGTCCACGGCGGCCCATCACGCGGCTTCCGGGGTGCTAGCGGATTCCGCCCACCAAGCCGATGAGCGCCCAGCTCGCCGCGACGTCCAGGACGCGGCGGAACGCGTCGAGCTCAGGCCTCGCGGGCCGTCGCCAACCCGGCCTCCACCCGCCGCCAGTGCTTCGCCATGGCGTCGAGCTCGGCCTCGTGGAAGTGATCCAGGAACATCCGCCGGACCAGGTCCACATGTCCGTCGAGTGCCTGGTCGAGCCGCTCTCGTCCGGCCGGCAGCAGCACCGCGTAGTGCCCGCGTCGATCCTCGGGCGCCGCCTCACGGCGCACCAGGCCGAGGCGCTCGAGGCGCTCGACCGCCCGGCTCGTGCCGCTCTGCGTGAGCACGCTGGCAGTGGCGAGGTCCTGTAGCCTGACCCGCCCGCCAACCGCCCAGGACAGACGCAGCAGGATCTCGAACTCGGGGTGGCTGATCCCGCAGCGACGGATGAGGTCGTGCTCGATGACTCGCATGAGCCGCCCATGCACGCCGAGCAGGCCGCCCCAGGCTTCAGCCTCGGCCGGGACGAACCGTCCAGCTGGCCGCGCCTCTCGTGCCAACACGCGCTCCTTGTGGGGCCTGACAGGTACATGCGTAGGCATACAAACTGTATGCGCACGCACACAAGCAGTGTACGACAGAAGGAGCGACACCAAGGCAGTGATCGAGATCGTCCGGTTCCGGCCGCTCGCGTCGGCCGGCGAGGCCGAGCTGGCCGAGGTCAACGGGCGGTTCCAGCGCGAGGTCGCGCCGGGGCTGCCCGGCCTCGAACGGCGGGAGGCGAGCGTGACGGGCGACGGCGAGTGGGTCCTCGTCCTGCGGTACCGGGATGCGGAGAGCGCCGAGCGGGCGATGGGCTCCGACACGAGCGAGGTCTCCGGCCGGTTGATGTCCATGATCGACATGGCCACGCTCTCGGTGTCCCGCTCGGAGATCGTGTCGGAGTAGCGGGGCCAGCACCGGCACAGCCTCGGTGTGTCCATGTCCTGGTGTCTCCGACTCGCCGGACGCGGGACGACGCATGGATGCCGAGGCTCCGCTGCCACCTGACCGCGCCCCGCAGGCACCCCGGGAAGCCCGGCGCCCATCACGCCGTCTCCGCCCCGGGGGACGCGCTCAGCCCTGGAGCCAGAGAGCGCCTCCCAGCGGGCGACGATGACGTCGCAATAGAGCGGGTCGAGCTCCATGCCGAAGCCGCGCCGTCCGGTCTGCTCGGCGGCGATGAATGTCGACCCGATCCCGCGAACAGGTCGAGGACCGCGTCACCCGGCAGCGAGCTGTACTCGATGGCCAGGCGCGCCAGTTCGACCGGCTTCTCGGTCAGGTGGACCATCGCGTTCGGATTCACCTTCTTGACCGACCAGACGTCGGGCACGTTGGCGGGTCCGAAGAAGCGGTGGGCGGCGCCCTCCCGCCAGCCGTAGAAGCACCACTCGTGGTCACCCATGAAGTCCTTGCGGGTCAGGACCGGATGCTCCTTGACCCACATGATCGCCTGGTGATGGATCACCGATGGCCGGAAAGACGACAGGCCCGCCGCGATCGCGTTGTTCCTCCCCGGCTCGACCCGCACGTTGTAGGGCGGGTCCGTTGCCAGGAGCGCCACGTTGGTCCCATCGAGTAGTCGGTCGAGATCAGCGACGCTGCCGGCGTCCCCACACAGCAGGCGATGGTCACCGAGGATCCACAGGTCGCCCCGTTTGGTCGTCGCCTCGTCGGGTGGCGCGGGGATCTCGTCGGGGTCCGTCTGGCTGGCCTTGGTCGCCGCAGGTGCGATGCCGGACAGCATCGCCGCGAGCGCCCTCGGAGTCGACCAAGACCTCCTGGAGCAAGCGCCCGGAGCTTCTCGTCGTCGGTGCCGGCCATCGCGGCGAGCGGGTCGAGGGAGGCGAGGACGAGCGCCTCCTCCTCGGGCTCGAGGTCGACGTACAGGACCGGCTCCGCGGGTGCCTCCTGGCCGATCGCGAGTGCGACCCGGAGACGGCCGTCGACGACGTGTCCCGTGCGCCGGTTGACGAGCACCTGCTGGACCAGCCGACCTGTCCGAGGAGTCCCGCGAGGGCATCCTGCTGCGACTTGGGATGGAGACGCCAGTTGGCCGGGTTGGCGAGCAGCTGGACGGGCGCCTCCTCGCCGGAGCCGACGATGCGCGAGCGCCAGGCAGGCACGGCAGAAGCGGTTTCGGACGGCACGACCCGGTTGTCGCACCGGCCCATCCCAAGGTCAAGCGCGCTACCGCACGGCTGTGCGGGAACCGGAACAGAAAGACTGTAGGCCCGGGCCGTCGCAGTCGCGCATCGTCAGAGCCATTGACGGACACGAGGTGGTGGCCGAGACTCGCTGCGTGGCCGATACCGCGATAGGTGCGATCAGCGTGCTCCCCATCGGCGACTGGCGACGTCCTGCGATCGGGAGGGCTCTTCGCGCCGCCCTGCTCGGGGCCGTCGTCTTCGAGTCGTTCACGATCTTGACGAAGCAGGTCCGCCCGATCTACGACCACCTGCCATGGGCGGACGATCCGTACGACGCCTTCGTCTCCTTCGCGATGTTCTTCGTACCCCTCGCGCTCGTCGCCGCCGGGATCCGGCTGATGCTCTGTGGACGAGCCGAACCGCTCCCGGTCGCGCGGCTCGTGGGCGTGGTCCGGGCGACCTGGCTGGCCGTGATGGTCTCGCTTGTCACGCTCGCCGCCGACTGGGCCGGGGTCCTGTCCGACCGGGCTGGTGCCGGCAGCGACTCCGTGGCCACCGCGTCGGTCGGCGGGCTCGCGCTCACGACAGCGATCGTCCTTGCTGGCGCAGCGGCCCTCATCCGGGTGCGTTACCCGCGGACGGACTCGAACCTCCCGGACGGGATCGCCGATTCGCTGACGCTGGCCGGTGCGTGGGCTCGTCGCCTGGGGCTCGCCGGACGTCCGGTCTCGATGATGGTGACGCTCGGCGATCAGCGCATCGCGCCCGGGGTCAGACGCCGACCAGTGACCGTGGCCGCCCTCGTCGCCCTCGCGTTCGGGTCCGCGCTCGCGCTCGCGACCTCGCGTGAGTACGGCCTCTCACCCGTCGTGCTTCTGGTCGGTGGTGTCGCGACGTGCGCCATGTTCGCGTTCGTCGTGGCCGGGGGAGCCTGGCTCGGCCTGATCGCGCCGGACGCCTCGACAGCGGGTCATCGGCGACTCGTCCAGGCGGCCGTCGCCGGGGCGGCGGCGGTCCCGGCGTCGCTCGCCTTCCGGGACGCCATCTGGTCGGTGACCGGCACGGGTGGCGATCGCGGCCTCGCGGCCCTCGCAGCACTCGTGGTCGCGGCCGGCACCCTGACCTTCTGCTCGGCGTTGCTGCTATCCGGGCTGCACCGGCGGCGGGCCTGAAGCAGCCCGCAGCGGAGCCCACCACCGACTCCAGCCGCTTCCGAACCAACGGACCGTGGTGCCCTGCCGACGATCGGTTCTCGTCCGGTGTCATCGCGGTGCGAGGCCTTGCATCACGTCCCCTGCCGAGTGACAGATGCATGCCTTCACGCCAGACGCGCGTGAGCCATCAGGAGGTACGACCGGCCAGCCACCACCCACTCGACCACGCTGCGTCGCTGCGTCGGCTCGACGCGCTTCGGTATCGAGGGACACGAGGCTCCGGAGGACCAGTTCCCCGCCCAGCCAAGCGCCAAGGGCGGGCTCGGGCGCATGTGCCACACCCACTGGCGCCAGTACACGAACGCGCTCCGCAAGACAGCCGTCGCTCGCAAGGCGGCGGAGCCCGCCGCGGAGGAGGCGGCGCCCGCGCCCGTGGCCCCGGCCCACGAGCACACCCTCGCCGCTTCCCCGGTTGGTGAGGGCGAGCCCATCGAGAAGACATCGCGGCGCCGCACCCGCCGCAGCAAGGCGGCCGAGGCCGAGACCGAGGTCACCATCGGGTAGGTCGCCGCGAGTCCGCACCAAGGGGCCCCGGGCGCGAGTGCGGGCCCTTCCTCGTTGGTTGATTTCCGTGGCCAGTGACGCGTGAACCGCCCGTGTCCGTGGCCCCGACGGCTCGAGACGTCACGCCATCGCCCAAGGGCGTTCGCTTACGATCCGTGCCATGTCGGACCTCAAGGCTGCCTGGGATGACCTGCACGCCGCTGTGCCCGAGGGCTGGAAGCTCGGCAGGCCCTCGTTCCACGACGAGGCCGACCGATGGCAGCAGTACGCCTACGACCCCACGGAGCGGGCGGACATGGGAAAGCGGCCGCGGGAGTGGATCGCGGTCGCGCCTACCGAGGTGATGTGCGTCCGTGAGATGGCGCGTCGCCTCCGTGAGCTCGGGGAGGGACGCTGGCCGCGGTAGGCCGGGACCGGGATGACATCCGCGACCCCGGCGCGGGTAGTCTGCCGACGCATGGACCTCACCCTGTTACTGAGCGTGCTCGTCGGGTTGGCCGCGGCCTGGCTGCTGTTCGTGGCAGAAGTAGCAGCCCGCGACCCTGGAGCGGCGCGCATCCGGCCGGATCCGCGCCGCTCCCGATACCCGGTGACCGGCGTAGCATCCCGGGGTAATGACCTACTCGATCGTCGCGCTCGATCCCGTCACCGGTGAGCTCGGAGCCGCCGTCCAGACACGCTGGTTCAATGTCGGCGCATTCGTACCGTGGGTCGAGGCGGGCGTCGGCGCCGTGGCAACCCAGTCGTTCACCGAGGTCGCGCACGGGTTCAATGGCCTCAGGCTCCTGCGCGAAGGTGGGTCGGCCGCGGCAGCGCTCGCCGCCCTCGTAGCCTCGGATCCGGAGGAGTCGGTTCGCCAGATCGGGATCGTGGACGCGGCCGGTGGTACGGCGGCACACACGGGGGCGCGCTGCGTCCGGCATGCCTCGCACCTCTGTGAGCCCGGGGTCAGCGTCCAGGCCAACATGATGGAGCAGCCGACGGTTCCCGCCGCGATGCTCGAGGCGTTCCGCGGATCGGGCGGAGACCTGGTCTCGAGGTTGATGGCGGCCCTCGAAGCCGCAGAGCACGAGGGCGGCGACGTTCGCGGTCGCCAGTCGGCCGCGCTGGTCGTGGCACCAGGGGCGGAAGCGGCCGGCGGCAGGCCGGCGCCATGGACAAGGCGCGCGGACCTGAGGGTGGAGGACCACCGCCGGCCACTGGACGAGATGGCCCGGCTCGTGGGTGTCTGGCGTGCCTACGAGGCGATGGACGAGGCCGAGGAGGCGTCGATCGCCGGTGACGATGCGGCGGCCGCAACGGCCCGGGACCGTTCGATCGCACTGGCACCCCAGGATGACCAGGTTGTGCTGTGGCACGCGGTCGGCCTCGCAGTTGCGGGCCGCTCGGCGGAGGCCCGAGAGGCGCTGGCCAGGGCCGTGGCGGCAGAACCCCGTTCCGGCGAACACCTCCGGCGGTTCTGCGAGGCCGGACATCTCCCCGGCGGCGAGGCGACGCTACGCGTTCTGGGTATCGCGTAACCGCGACCGGACACCGTCATCCTGCGGCCGGCCGCGTCTCGAGGCTGCGCGTCGGCGTCAGGCACCCGGTTGATGCGGAGCTACCTGCTGCGCAGCTGCCAGGACTTTCCCTCGGTGACAGCGGATGGCGCGCAGGTAGGCGACGACGTCCGCTGGCCCAAGCCTTCGGTGCTCCCGCGGCATCTTGGCCACGTCAGACTCGGCATCGAGGCGCAGCTCCAGGAGAGTGAACGACCGAACAAATGTTCGGGATGCCATGCGGAAGCGTTATCCTGCCTCGTAGTGTGAGGGCTCCCCCGTGGATGATCCGGACCGAAGGACAGGCATCACGAGACGCGATGCTGACCAGTCGGAGGGTCCTGGGCGGCAGGCAGACGCGCCGTCCGACGCCAAGGGAGACCTGACGACCTTGCCGATGCCGGCGTTCCAGGCCAAGCTGGGGTCGTCCCAGGCTGGCCTCACCGGTGCCGAGGCGCAGAAGCGGCTGCTTCGGTACGGCCCGAACGAGATCGAGGAGAAGCAGGCCAGCGCCTTCCTGAAGTTCCTCACCTACTTCTGGGGCCCCATCCCGTGGATGATCGAAGCGGCCGTCGTCCTGTCGGCGATCGCCCAGCACTGGCCGGACTTCGTCATCATCCTCATGCTGCTGCTCGCCAACGCCGTGGTCGGGTTCTGGGAGGAGCACGAGGCCGGCAACGCCATCGCCGCCCTCAAGGCTAGGCTTGCCATCACGGCACGGGTGAAGCGCGATGGGACCTGGGTCAGCCCCGCGGCGCGCGAGCTGGTACCGGGCGACGTCATCCGGTTGCGCCTGGGCGACATCGTGCCGGCCGATGCGCGCCTGCTGGATGGCGATCCCCTGGAGTTGGACCAGTCGGCGCTGACGGGTGAGTCGCTGCCCGCCACGCGCAAGCCCGGCGAGACGGTGTTCTCGGGCTCGATCGTCCGCCAGGGCGAGACCGACGCGATGGTGTACGCCACCGGCGCGGACACCTATTTCGGCACGACGGCGCAGCTGGTGCAGGAGGCGCACACCGTCAGCCACTTCCAACGTGCCGTGCTCAAGATCGGCGACTACCTGATCATCCTCGCGGTCGCCCTGGTGGCGATCATCATCATCGTCGCGTTCCTGCGCGGCGACCCGATGCTCACCACGCTGCAGTTCGCCCTGGTGCTCACGGTGGCCGCGATCCCCGTGGCGATGCCCACGGTGCTGTCGGTGACGATGGCCGTCGGCGCGCGTCTGCTGGCCAGGCGGGAGGCCATCGTGACGCGCCTGGTGGCCATCGAGGAGCTGGCGGGCGTGGACGTGCTGTGCGCCGACAAGACCGGCACGCTCACCCAGAACAAGCTGACGCTGGGCGACCCGTTCAGCGTGAAGGGCGTCGCTGCCCACCAGGTCCTCCTCTGCGCCGCGCTGGCCTCGCGTGCGGAGGACCAGGACACCATCGACCTGGCGGTGCTCGGCGGCCTCAAGGACGATCAGGCCCTGAACGGCTACGAGGTGGCCCATTTCCAGCCCTTCGACCCCGTGCACAAGCGCACCGAGGCCACTGTCAAGGGTCCGGACGGCAAGACGTTCCAGGTGGCCAAGGGCGCTCCTCAGGTCATCCTCGAGATGTCAGGGGGTGCCGGGCAGGTGAAGGCCTCCGTCGACGAGGCGGTCGACGGGTTCGCGGCGCGCGGTTTCCGCTCGCTGGGCGTGGCGCGAGCGGATCAGGAAGGCGAGTGGCGGTTCCTCGGGGTGTTGCCGCTGTTCGACCCGCCGCGGGAGGAGGCCAGGGCGACCATCGCCACGGCCGGCCGGATGGGCGTGGCGGTCAAGATGGTGACCGGGGATGCCCTGGCCATCGCCCAGGAGACGGCCAGGACGTTGGGGATGGGAGCGCACATCCTCGATGCCAGCGGGCTGGGCGACGCGAAGCACGCGGAGACGGCGCTGACCGGGGAGGCCATCGATCGCGCGGACGGCTTCGCCCAGGTGTTCCCCGAGCACAAGTTCCACATCGTGGATGTCCTCCAGCAGCGCGGCCACATCGTGGGCATGACGGGCGACGGGGTCAACGACGCCCCGGCGCTGAAGAAGGCGGACTGCGGCATCGCGGTCTCGGGCGCCGCGGACGCGGCGCGCGCGGCCGCGTCCATCGTGCTCCTGGCGCCCGGCCTCTCGGTGATCATCGACGCCATCAAGGAGAGCCGCCGCATCTTCCAGCGCATGAACAGCTACGCGATCTACCGCATCGCCGAGACCCTGCGCGTGCTGCTGTTCATGACCCTCGCGATCCTCGTGTTCAACTTCTATCCGGTGACCGCGGTGATGATCGTGATACTGGCCCTGCTCAACGACGGCGCGATCCTGTCCATCGCCTATGACAACGTCCACTACAGCGACCGGCCCGAGGCCTGGGACATGCGCCTGGTGCTCGGCATCGCGACGGTCTTGGGCGTCCTCGGGGTGGTCTCCGCCTTCGGCCTGTTCGCTCTCGCGGAGCGCGTCCTCGGGCTCGACACCGGGCAGACGCAGACGCTGATGTACCTGAAGCTGTCCGTGGCGGGTCACCTGACCATCTTCCTCGCGCGCACTCGTGGTCCCTTCTGGTCCATGCCGCATCCCGCGCGGATCCTGCTGGTCGCGGTGCTCGGGACCCAGGCGGTGGCGACCCTTATCGCCGTGCACGGGATCTTCATGACGCCGATCGGCTGGGGTTGGGCGCTGTTCGTCTGGGGCTACGCCCTGGTGTGGTTCCTCGTGAATGACCGCGTCAAGATGCTCGCGTACCGGGTCCTCGAACCCCACCCGGCGGCCGTACCGATCTGAGACGCGCGGCTGCATCGCTGGGTCTCGCGCCTGCGCGTTCGCCTGTTCCAGTGACGACGGCGCCGCAGACGAGCCCCAAGACGTAGCACGGCGCTCCGAACAGGAGCAGCTCGATCGGGCTCATGGGGTGGGTCGCGTCTGCCGGGCAGAGGGCACCGACCCGGCCTGACGCGGCGTGATGGGGAGGGGGCGTCCGTGCACATCCCCGGTTTAGGGGCGGTCAGCCGCCGGTCAAGCGCGGCACCGCACGGACGTACGGGATGTCGTACGGATGTGCTACGCGAGCTGGACCCGCAGCATCCAGGCGTGCTTGGCGACGACCTCGCTGGTCATGATCAGGATGCCCTGGCTGACCGGGTCGTCCGTCATCGTCGCGATGCGCTCGCCGAGGTCGGCGATGAGCCCGTCGATGCGTGCCCCGATGAGTTCCACCGCGCGACGGTCCGCGATGGTCCCGGTGGGGAAGGGCTCGAGCGTGCTCGTCGCCGCCACCGTCGCGGCGCGTCCGTCCGGCACCTCCTGCAATGCCGCCATGCGTTCCGCCACCGTGTCCACCGTCGCGTGCGCAGACGCGACGATCTCATCGAGCTCGAGGTGGACGGGTCGGAACAGCGGTCCGACGACGTTCCAGTGGGCCTGCTTGCCCTGGAGGACGAGATCGAGCAGCCCCACGAGGCTCGCCTGGAGTGCGGTGCTGACGGATGCGGTCATGGGTCGGTCCTCGGAGAAGTCATGAGGTAGGAGTCTGCGTGGATGCATCGATGGTGGCGCCTACGCACATCCGGGGAAGGGCCGTTCGACCCGCCCGCCGCGCCGAGCAGACCTACCGCGTCACGATGCGGCCGATGATGACGCCCGCAGCGGCCGCCGCTCCGGCGATGGCCAGCGTCTGGACGGCGGTGCGACGGACGTCCCGGTGGCCGATCCGGCCCCGGGCCACACCGAGCGCCGCCAGCAGGATCGCGGTGACCACGAGCGAGACGATGCGCGCGATGCCGATGTCGAAGAGCGCGAACGGGATGACCGGGACCGAGGCGGCGAACAGGTCGGCCGCGAACATCCAGAGCGCATGCACCCGAGGCGACCCGCCCGTGTGGGGTCCGACCCCGAGATCGACCGCGGCGAGATAGTCGACGAGCGCCTCTGGGTGCCGCGCGAACGCGGCTGCCACCGCCGCTGCCTCCTCGTCGGTGAACCCGACCGCGCGCAGCCGGTCGCCGAGCCGGGTCACGGCGGCACGGGGGTGGGCCAGGACGCGTCGTCGGGTGGCATCCACGAGCGCCACAGCGCGATCCCGTTCTGACTCCACGTCGAGGTAGGTGCCAGCCATCATCGACACCCCGCCCGCGATCGCGCCGGTCGCTCCCGCGAGGAGCACGATGGTGCTGTCGTTCGTGCTCGCCGCGACCCCGAACACGAGGCCGGCGATGGAGACTGCGCCATCCTCCATGCCGAACGCGACGTCGCCGATCGAGGCGTACAACGAGGCGCGCAGCCGTCGTCGGATATGGCGACTGCGTGGCATGACCAGACGTGTCCTTCCGCAGGTCAGGGACGAAGTACGGGCGAACCCGCGGCTTGGGCGACGGCGCGCCGGTGATTCGGGCGCCGATCGCCACGACGAAGATCGCGGCTACCCGCAGGCGGGCTGGTGCTGGAGGTGCGGCGGCCAGCGCAGCGGTGAAGAACGGCATGAGCGCCGCGATGGCAGTGCCGGCCCCCCAGCGAGGACCTGGTGGAGCGGCAGCCAGGTGCCATGGCGCTCCTCGATGGACCGCGTGCCGGCGGGTGGAGCGTCGAGGGGCTGTGCGCCTCGTCGGGTCCCGGCACGGGCAGCTCCCTCGGACGCCCGGTCATCCCCGGTCCGACCTCGGTGCCAGGCTCGCGAGGCTGGTCGCCGCGAGGCGGTCGAGATAGGCATCCTGGGCACCTGCGAATGCCGGGTGCGCGATGCAGAAGCCGTCGACACCACAGGGAGCCCCGCGCATCACGCAGGAGATGCGCCGGCCGTCGCCCTCCAGCGCCGTGATGACCGACAGGATGTCGATGTCGGCCGCAGGCCGCGCCAGTGAATACCCGCCGCCAGGGCCGGCCTTCGACTCGACCAGCCGCGCCCGGGCGAGCGCGGCCATGACCTGGGGCAGGAATCGCCCGGGGATGCCCATCCGGGACGCGATGTCGGCGGCGCTCAGCCAACCGTCGCCGTCATCCTGGGCCAGCGCGATCATCGCCCGCACGGCGTAGTCCCCGGCCTTCGTCAGTTCCAGCCTCATGGGTGGCTCCGTCGGGGCTGAGCGGTACAGCAAGGATGGGCGCTGGCGTCCTGGGATGCGGCAGCAGGTGGCCTCCGGTCCATGTCCTCCTCAGCGAATGGCGCGGTCACGCGCAGATAGGGCCGAATGGCACATGCGGGTCCCCCACCGGTCGACAAACTATGACTACTATACTAATAGATAGGTCGCGCGGCCCACCGGCGTGACCCCAGGAGAGGGATATCCGATGCGCAGACTCATCTCACCACTCATCCTCGTCGTGGCCATCCTGATCGCGACCACCGGCTGTGCGAGCGCCAGCAACCGGTTCCGGGACACGAACGTCACCGATGCTGCCACCTCCTCCTCGGCACCAGCACTGGCGGTCGCTAGCCCAGCGGCCACGATGCCGCCCTCACCCAGCATGGCAGGCATGACGATGGGCGCGGGGTCGTCGGCAGCACCCATGGCTGCAGGCAGCCCGCCCGCCGCCCCGCCCCAGGAGTTCGATCCGGTCGTCCCGCCCGTCCTGCCGGGCAAGGTGCATGACATCGACCTGCCCATCCGGGACGTGACCATCGAGGTCGCACCTGGCAGGACGGTGGCCGCCTGGACGTTCGGGGGGACGGTCCCGGGACCGGTCATCCATGTCACGGTCGGTGACCTGGTCCGGGTCCACCTGACCAACGAGACACAGATGACCCACTCCATCGACTTCCATGCCAGCCAGGTGGCCATGAACGACCAGATGGTCGCCATCGAGCCCGGCGCCACGTGGACCTACACCTTCACGGCCGAGTACGCCGGGGTCTGGATGTATCACTGCGGCACCGGGCCCACGCTGCTGCACATCGCCAACGGCATGTACGGGATGGTCATCGTCGATCCCGCCGAGCCGCTGCCGCCGGTCGACCACGAGTACGCCCTCGTCCAGGGCGAGTGGTACCTCGGTGAGGACGGCCAGCCCACTGACTACACCAGGGCGAGTGCCGCGGCACCGTCCCCCGACTTCGTCGTGTTCAACGGCGTCGCCAACCAGTACAAGGACCATCCGCTCGCGGTGGAGCCCGGGGACGATGTCCGGTTCTACGTGCTCGATGCGGGTCCGAACGAGGACAGCTCGTTCCACGTCGTGGGCACGATCTTCCACCGGGTCATGAAGGAGGGCATCCTGATGGACGCGGCGACCAACGGCGGCTGGGCCAGTCAGGCGGTCGACCTCGCCCCGGCGCAGGCAGCCATCGTGGACCTGACCATCCCCGAGAGCGGCGTGTTCGTGTTCGTGACCCACGCCTTCAACAACGTCCAGCTCGGGGCGGCGGGCATCCTCAAGTCCGGCGACGGCCTGCCGCCGAGCGCCGCGACGGCATCGCCAGCCCCGGCTTCGACCCCGGCAGCGGCTGGGTCGCCGGCATCAGCGCCCCCGCCCGCATCCCCTGCCACGGCGGCCGGCCGGTCCATCGCGCTCGACGAGAACGGCACGCTCCAGATCACGCAGGACGGGCAGCCCGTGACGGACCTGACCGTCAAGGAGGGCGAGACCATCCACTTCGTGATCAGTAACAGCGCCGGGTTCGACCACGACTTCTACATCGGCACGGCCGACCAGCTGAGCGGAGGCCAGATAGCGGGTCTGCCGGGTGTCCCGGCCTTCGCCTCGGGAACCGCCGAGTTCGACTACACCGTCACCGCCGCTACCGCGGGCCTCGAGTTCGGCTGCACCGTGCCGGGGCACTACCAGCTGATGCACGGCACCTTCACCGTCGAGCCCTGACCGAGCGACCGTGCGACGGCGGACGCCCGTCGTCGCACCGCCCATCCATCGTCATCCACACGGCGCCCCGAGGCTCGACAAGGCTCGCCGGCTGTGTTCCTCGTGCATGCTTCCCGGCCACTCCGGGTGACATGTGGGGCCACACCGGTGGCCACCCAAGGAGGTCGATCCGATGACCGATGCGATGGTCTTCCCCCTGACTGGCGCGAGCTGGTCCGCTACGCGGCCCCAGGCCCCGAGCCCGCGATGCTGCATGGTCGTCGATGGCGAGTCCCACCGAGTAGCTGCCGGGGTCACGGTCGTCGCGACGGCCGGCTCATCCCGTGGCATGGAGGCCATCACCCGTTTGGCATTCCTCGGCGTGCGTGTGGGAGCCGAGCCAGCCGGCTGATCCCGGAATACGCCGGCTCGGACGGTCAGTGCGAGGGATGGCCCAGAGATGCTGGCGCCGCCCCGATCGACCCGGACTGGAGCCGGGGACGACGGGGCGGCGCATCTCCGTCGATCAGGCCCCGGCTGCAGGCGTCTCGGCGGCTGCCGCCTCGGGCGCCGCCGCTGCGACCGCCTCGAGGGCCTCGTCGCTCACCTCATGGACCTCGGCCACCCCACCCAGCTCGGTGAGCTTGGCGGAGATGGCCGCGTCCTGACCGGGTCCGGCGAGGACGCCCACGGCGGCCTTGCCACCACTGAGCTCGGCGACGATACGCGCCCGGTCCTCGGTCGTGAGGCCCAGGCCCTTGTGATGGAAGTGACCGATGAGGCCACCGCCGACCACCCCTGCGAGGAGCGTGGGCGGGAAGATCACTGCCAGCACCAGACCCACGCCGGCACCCTTGCCGCCGCTCCTTGCGCCGAGCTTGTGCTCCTTGATCTGGCCGGTCTCGTCGACGACGAGGACGCCGACGGCGCCGAGCTTGTTCTCCGGGCTTGCCTTGCCCCAGGTCGTCAATGATGCGACCGCCGCGTCCGCGGCTGCCTCGTCGGCGAAGATGCCGAGGACCAGCTGGTTGTCTGCCATTCAGATCTCCCTTGTCGCTCCTGGACCACGGGCGATCGCCCGCGGGTCCAGGACGAGTATGGGTCACGGCGCGCGATGTCCACTGCGGATCCGGGCCGCAGCTGAGCAGGCAACTCCTGGCCGTGGCTACAGCTACGTGCGGCGGCGCTCCCGCCTCCGGACGCCCGCCACAGACATCGGCGACAGGGGCCGGCCGATGGGGTCGATGAACAGGACGACGGGGCCGGTGGAGGTCGGCACGGTGCCATCCATCAGGGTGTAGCTGTACGTCAGGGTGTCGCCCTCGAGGCGCGGGTCGTTGATGGTGACCACGGCGTCCTCGAGCGGTGCCCCAGGGTGCCCGTCGGTGTACGAGAGGACGGCGTTCGGCGGGTCGGACTGGAAGCTGTTCTCGCCCTCGTCCCAGTATTCGACGAAGCGCGCCGAGGTCATGTGGCCGACCTCGCGCTTGGGTCGGTCGGAGAAGTAGATGGTCGATGCGCCGATGCCCTTCAGGGTCAGCCTGGCGCCGTCGCTCATGGCAGACGCGGCGTTCTGGACGAACAGGGCCTCGATGTCCGCGTGCTGGTGGCCTTCGGCAGGCCCTGGCCGGACATGGCGGTCGACTCCGTGTACGGATCGCAACCTCTTGCTTGCAATCGCGCTACTCCCTCAGCTTATTGCAAGTGAATACTTGCGTCGACCAGGATCGACGCACGAAGCACGGGAGGCCGCATGCCGAAGGTCGTCGACGAAACGCGGATCTTCACGGCCACCATGGACCGATTGATGGCGCACGGCTACGACGGGGCGACGACCAGGGAGATCGCGGCCGCAGCCGGCATCAACGAGGTCACCCTCTTCCGCCGCTATGGCAGCAAGGCGGGGCTCGTCGAACGGGCCATCGCCTCCGGGCGCACGAACCGGCTGGGGTTGGTCGCCGTTCCATCGTCGCCATCGAGACGATGGCCTCCTGCGTGTTCAGCATGGCCGTGCAGGGTAGTGCGGAGCGGGCGCCGTTCGGACCCGATGGCGCCCCACGCATATCTGTCCGCACGACCATCGCCCGCGGCCAGCGTGCGCGCTGGTAGGGTCGGAGGGTGCTGGATGAGACACGCATCGACCGATGGCTGGCCGCGGTGCGGCTCGTCAAGACGCGCCCCATCGCGACGCAGCTCTGCGACGCCGGTCATGTCCAGGTCAACGGTCGGGACGCGAAGCCGTCCACCAAGGTCCGGGTCGGCGATCGCGTCACGGCATCCATCGCCGAGCGCGAGCGGGATGTCGAGGTCGTCGAGGTGATCGACGCGCGGGTCGGCGCACCGGTCGCCCTCACGTGCTACATCGACCACAGTCCACCACCATCCGCCGACACGCCGGCGCCCGGGATGGCGTGGACGCGCCACGCCGGCCGGCCGAGCAAGCGGCTGCGACGTGAGCTCGACCGCCTGCGGCGGGGCGGCGACCCGTCCTGAGTCCCGCACGGGGAGGTGGTGTGGCTCTACCGGGATGAATGGCGAAACCGGGCCGCGCACCCACACCGGCGGCGTCAGTGGGCTCGCGCTATGCCGGACGGGGCCACCCCACCGGCTGTCCCCCGTGCTGCCACGCTCGCCCGTAAGGAGTTTGTCGCGCTACCGTACGCTTGTGGACACACACGCACCCGCGGAGACGGCCGAGCGAGCCGGGGTCAGCGCAGAGGAGCTGAGCCGGATGGTCGAGCTCGGGATCGTCACGCTGGGCAAGGACGGTCGGTTCACGTCCGGCGATGTTCGCCGGGTCAGCCTGGTGGGTAGCCTGGTCGACGCAGGCATCCCCCTCGACGGTCTGGGGACCGCCATCCGGAGTGGTGAGGTCTCACTCCGCTTCCTCGACGCACCCGCGTTCGAGCGGTTCTCGGCGCTCGGCGGCGTCACGTTCGCGCAGCTCGCCGAACGGACCGGTGTGCCGGTGCAGCTGCTGATGTTCATACGCGAGGCCGCCGGCTCCGTCACCCCGACTCCCGAGGACCGCGTCCGGGACGAGGAGTTGCCGCACGCCAAGTGGATCGAGACGACGGTCAAGGCCGGGTTCCGCCATACCAGCATCCAGCAGATGATCCGTGCCCAGGCCGACAGCCTGCGCCGGGTGGCTGAGACCGAGGCGGCCCTGTGGCAATCCGAGGTGATCGGGCCCGCCACATCGGCCGGCAGGCGGCCCGACGAGATCCTCGGGGTCGACTTCGGCGACCGGATGAGCGTGCTGAGCGAGCGGGCCGTGATCGCGATGTACCACCTCCAGCAGACGCGGGCGTGGACCCGGAACATCATCGAAGGGCTCGAGACGCAGCTGGCCGGGGCCGGCCTGCACAGCCGTCTCGCACACCCGCCGGCCATGTGCTTCCTGGACATCACCGGTTACACGCGGCTCACCGAGGAGCGCGGGGATGTGGCAGCGGCCCAGCTGGCCGAACAGCTCGGCCGTCTTGTCCAGCGGGAATCGGTCAGGTACGGTGGCCGGCCGGTGAAGTGGCTTGGTGATGGCGTCATGTTCCATTTCCCGGATCCGGGCCAGGGCGTGGTGTCCGCGCTTGAGATGGTGGCGGGCGTGGCCGAGGCGGGCCTGCCACCCGCGCACGTTGGCCTGCACGCTGGCTCGGTGATCTTCCAGGAAGGTGACTACTACGGCCAGACGGTCAACGTCGCCTCGCGCATCGCCGAATACGCTCGACCCGGTGAGGTGGTCGTGAGCCAGGAGGTGGTCGACGCCTCGAGCGGGGCGCGGGTCACCTTCCGGGATATCGGCCCCGTCGAACTCAAGGGCGTGTCGGGCGCCATGCGCCTGCACGCGGCCACGCGGCCCGACTGAGGCGGGCTGCCGCCAGACCGAGCCAGGGCATCCCCAGGACGTGTCAAAGGACGTCCTATCGAGGTCGGTGTCCGGGCACCGAAGGACGAAGACCCCTCCACCACGGCCCGGTCCCTGGTACCGCACCGACCGCACCGCACACCAAGATGGAGTGATTTCGTGCATTCGCGTCCCTATACCCTTCAGAACCTGCTGACGACAGGGCGGCCGGGGGTGAGCCATGGATGCGGAGGTCGTGAGACGAGCGCAGAAGGGTGACCACGCTGCGTTCACGCGCCTGATCGAGACCTGCGATGAGCGCTTCCACGGCATCGCCTACGGCATCCTGCGCGATATGGAGCTGGCGGAGGACGCCGTCCAGCATGCCCTGCTGACGCTTTGGACGGACCTGCCGACCCTTCGTGAGCCGGCAGCGTTCGAGGCCTGGTCCTACCGCCTGCTCATCCGTGCGTGCTATGCGGTAGCACGCCGCGAACGCCGCTGGATGCCGAGCCTCATCCCGGAGCGGCACGAGGATCCCGCGGGCGATGGTGGCCTTGGTGCGGTCGTCGACCGTGACCAGCTCGGCCGCGGCTTCCGCAGGCTGTCAGTCGAGCAGCGCACCATCGTCGTGCTCCGCCACTATCTCGACCTGCCGATCGAACGAGTCGCCAACGTGATGGAGATCCCCCTTGGCACGGCTCGCTCCCGCTTGCATCGTGCTCACCAAGCGTTGCGAGCGGCCCTGGAGGCTGATGCCCGTGCACCGCAGGCGCGTCGCGACCGTTCACCCCAGGAGGCTGTCCGATGACGACCGAACCGGATCTCGAACGCGCTCTCTCGAGGTGGCTCCAGGACGTGCCGCCGCACTCCGACCGTGCCCGAACGATGGTGCTCGGCCGGATCGGTATGACCCGTCAGCGGGCGCGGGGGGGATGGCTCGGGCGGTCAGGCCGTCCCCGCCATCTGCCATCCGACCCCCGTGGACAGGGCCGCACGATGGCACAGCGTCCGCTCCTGCTGGCCACTGCCCTCGGTGGCCTGATCCTCCTCGTCGTCCTCGGGGCGGGCAGCCTCCTGGTCTCGGCCGGGCATTCGCCGTCGTTCGGAGGTGTCGGGGGTCCGCCCGCCACCACTGCAGCGCCACCGGCTGCGACGACGCAGCCAAGCGCCCCGATGCCCTCGGCCGGTGATTTGGCCGCCCTCACGCACTCCGTGACCGTGGATGGATTCTCCTTCTGGTTTCGTGTGCCGCCCCCCAGGTTGACGATCGGCTGGGACACCTTCGGCAGTCTGCTGGTCAGCAAGAGCATCGCGGGTCCCCAGGGTGCGGAAGCCATCGTCTTCTGGGCAGGGTTCCCCGACGGCACGGATGCGGACCCCTGCATCAACGCGCCCTTCGAGGGGTGGACGGCCGAGGATGTCGCGGCCTTCGTGTCGGCGGCCCCCGGGACCGAGCTCGTCGCGGGGCCGACCGATGTCACCGTGGGCGGCTATCCCGCAAAACATGTCGTGGTCGTCGTGCGTGCGGACGAAGGTTGCGACCCGGGGTTCTTCTACAACTGGAAGGCCCAGACCGGCGGGACGATGTGGGGCAGCATCGAGCCGGGCGACACCATCAGGGTCTGGATCGTGAACGTGGACGGGAGGCTCTTGTTCGTCGCGGGCGAGACGCACCAGGACCTGACCCCAGGGGTCCCGCTGTCGGAGGTGGCTCAGGCGAGGCTCGAGCAGGAGATCCAGCAGATCGTCGACTCGATCATGTTCGAGTAGGCCGAGCAACTGGAGGCCACGACATCACGCTCGTCGGCCCTCGCCCACCGTGGGCGCAGGGAGACGGTGAAGGAAGGAAGGGACCTGTGAGAACTCTTAGGTCTATCGCCGTCATCGCCATCGCCATCGGCGCCTTGGCGGGCTGGACGGTCGGGGTCAGCGCCCAGCAGGACATGACCCCCCGACCGCCCACCGAGTTCAGCGGTCATATCGAGTGCGGCCCGGAGGTCCGTCACGGCACGGACCAGCGGGAGACCCTCGCGACCGGTGGTGACCAGGTCGTCCGGGTGACCAGCCGTGGCTGGGCGTGGCAGCCGTACACGACCACGATGAGCGACCCTCGCCTCGAAGGCACGTACCAGCTCGCCTACGACTCCGACCGGGTCACGCCGCCGGAGACGAGCGGTCCCTCCGTGGGCTCTGGCACCTGGCGCATCGAGAACGACGGGGGTGCCTGGCAGGGTTCGTTCCCGGTCATCGAGTTCGCCGACCACACCACCACGGTCACGACCCAGCTGGTCGGATCGGGTGGCTACGAGGGGCTCACGGCCATCTGGGAGTCGCAGCACGATGCGAGCGCCTGCTCCTGGGAGGTGCGGGGCGTCATCGTCGAGGGCGACGTGCCGGCCGCGCCGCAACCGCCCGCCGCCCAGTAGACCCACCGTGCCCGAGGGTCGACCGGATCCGTCCCCAGGTCGGTTTGGGCGCCGGTAACCGGGGCCCTCGGGACGAGCCGTCCAGCCCGGAACGCGCGGGTTCGGGATGACCGCCCTCGAGGTCCTTATCGGCGAACAGGAGGTCGCTTTCAAACCGACGTAGTCGTTGACTTAGTCCACGTGTGGGTCCATGCTCCAAGGATGACTGAGGTCGGTGTCCACGAGGCCAAGACACACCTGTCCCGGCTGCTTCGGCGAGTCGCCCAGGGCGAGGAGATCGTGATCACGAGCAGTGGCCGCCCGGCCGCGATGCTCGTGCCGGTCCGGGGTGTCGCACCCCGGCGCTTCGGTATGGATGAGGGTGCCCTTCACGTGCCGGATGATTTCGACGCGCCCCTGCCGGATGACCTGCTCCGGGGCTTCGAGCGATGACCTACCTGCTCGACACTCATGTCTGGTTGTGGCTGATCGGCGAGCCCGGCCGACTGCGACCTCAGCTGCTCGCCCAGCTACGCGATCCCCGGACCCGTCTCCTGCTGTCCGCCGCGAGCTCCTGGGAGATCACGATCAAGTGGGCTCTCGGCCGCCTGCCTCTGCCGGAGCCGCCGGAGACCTACGTGCCGAGCCGGATGCGCGGGACCGGTGTGGACGGTCTGGCCGTCGAGCACGCCCACGCGCTACGGGTCGCAGATCTCCCGCCGCACCATGCCGACCCGTTCGACCGATTGCTGGTCGCTCAGGCCCAGGTGGAGGACTGCCCCATCGTCACCGTGGATCCGGCCTTCGATCGATACGACGTGACCGTGGTGCGCGCCGCCTGACATCCTGTGCGCCCGGGTGCCGCCCGCCCCGGCGCTTGTCCGGACGGTGCTCCAGCTCATGGGCGCGAGCGTGCGGCGCTCCTCGTAGCTGCCGTGGGTGCCATTCGCTCGCTGGTGGTGGGCTAGATGCCGCGGCGGCGCTCCCGCCTCCGGACGCCCGCCACAGACATCGGCGACAGGGGCCGGCCGATGGGGTCGATGAACAGGACGACGGGGCCGGTGGAGGTCGGCACGGTGCCATCCATCAGGGTGTAGCTGTACGTCAGGGTGTCGCCCTCGAGGCGCGGGTCGTTGATGGTGACCACGGCGTCCTCGAGCGGTGCCCCAGGGTGCCCGTCGGTGTACGAGAGGACGGCGTTCGGCGGGTCGGACTGGAAGCTGTTCTCGCCCTCGTCCCAGTATTCGACGAAGCGCGCCGAGGTCATGTGGCCGACCTCGCGCTTGGGTCGGTCGGAGAAGTAGATGGTCGATGCGCCGATGCCCTTCAGGGTCAGCCTGGCGCCGTCGCTCATGGCAGACGCGGCGTTCTGGACGAACAGGGCCTCGATGTCCGCGAGTTCCTGCTCGGTGATGTCGCTCATTGGGATGCCTCCTCGGGTCGGCCGTGCCGTCAGATCGAGCGCCGGCCGAATCAGCCTACACCGCGTGGCCGGAGCGGGTCGGGGCATGGCATCCCGCCTGGGCGATCGCTCCCAGGACCGAGTTCCCGGCTCAGCCCAGCGCCACGGACGGCCTCGGGCAAATGGCTCACGACCATTGGCGCCAGTACACGAACGCGCTCCGCAAGGCCGCGGTCGCCCGCAAGGTAGCGGACCCGCGGCGGTCGAGCCCCCTTCCGAGCCGAGCCGACGGCCACGGGGCCGCCTGGGACGGGGTCCAGGCCGCCAACACGATGGGCTGACATGGTCAGCCGTACCTTGTCCCACGGCGAGGCCCACCGATGGGAGCAGTTGGCCGTCGACCCGTCCGAGCGCCGGAGTGCCTCGGCGGCGAGTCGTGCTGTCTCCGCCTCGGACAGCCCAACCCGGATCCAGGTACGGAGGACCGGAAGCGGTCGCGCACCGAACGGTCGCCTGAACGTCGTCCAGGCAGGTCGGGGCATGCCGCGGCGTGAGGCGTTCCGCCGGAGCATCGCCCGCACCATCTCGAGGTCGTTGGAGCCACGGCCGTCGGACCCGCCGCCCGTGCTGCGCGGCCCGTTACGCTGTCCGGGATGGAAGTGCCCTGGTGGCGACGCGACCCGTGGCCCCTGGTGGGCATCCTGAGCGCGCTAGCCTTCTTCCTCGTCGCCGCGCTCGTCGTGCGACGTGGCGACCTTCCCATCGACGAGGCAGTCGCCTCGGCGATCCAGGGACTCGGCATCCCGCGCACGTTCTGGGAGGCCTGCTCGCAGGCCGGCGGGGCGACCCTCGTCCTGGTCGGTGTGGCATTCGTGCTGGTGGCGCTCCTCGCCCATCGCCCGCGGCTGGCCCTGATCGTCGCCGCCACGCTCATCGCCTCGACCCTGTTCACCGATGTCGTGAAGGACTACGTGGCGAGGCCACGACCACCGGGCGCGGCACTGGTGCACACCGTCGGCTACGGCTTCCCGTCGGGCCATGCCCTCAACAGCACCGCGACCTACGGCCTCATCGCCGTCGTCGTCTGGCGGTCCGGCCTTCCGCTCGCGCTCCGCCTCGTCGTCGCGGTCGCTGGCGTGACGCTGCCGATCCTCATCGGTCTCTCGCGTATCGCCCTTGACGTGCACCATCCGACCGACGTCCTCGCGGGATGGCTGGCGGGCGTCGTCTTCGTGGCACTGGGGGCGACGCTCATCTCGGCGACCGACGCGATGGAGCGAACCCACCTTCGGACGCCGCGGTGTGCCGACGACGAAGGCATCACATGACCTGGTGACTGGCCGCCGCGCCGCAGCGTGCCCGGAGCCGCGAAGAACGACCGGGCGATGCCCACTCGTTGTTCTTTGGAGCCCCGGGGAACGAGTGGGTCCAGAGCCCGGGTGTCACCGAGCGCCGCGAGGAGGGCGTGGTCATCGGTACCGCCGAGAACCTCACGGTCTCCTGGGACGCGAACGACCGAAGCATCTCGGCACGGCCACGCTGATCATGAACGAGACGGACGATCGCGAACGAGCGAGAACGCTGCACCCACTAGGGTTCTCGGCAGCACCCGCACCCTCCTCATCCGCGTCGTCAACAACGACGGTTCCTGGCTAGCCCGTGCCCGAGCCGTCACAGCAGCGGCTGGGTCCATCTGAGCCGTGGCTGCCGCCTTGCCGCCGCCGATCCCGACGATACGCTGCGCCGAAGGGATGGCCCTGATCCGGTCGATCGACGCCCTCGCGTGCTCGGGCGCGTCGGGATGCACCAGTCTCGTTCGGCGCTGCGGATTCCGGGGGAGGCCGCCCGTCCAGGCTCGCCGTGATCCGGTCGGCGATGGCGGCCTCCACGACCGTGTCGGGGTCGCGCAGGCCGCCGAGGATGGCGCGCACGCCGACAAGGCCTGCGTACAGCGGCGGGCAGGTCGGGCATCCTGAAAGGTGTCCCTCCACGGCTGCCTTCGTGGCGGGGTCGAGTTCGCCATCCAGGTAGGCGGAGATGTGCCGTCGTGCCTGCCAGCAGCGCACCGGCTGGGCCACGCTCGCGGCGCGCTTCGGGTCGCCTTCGGCCAGGGCGCTCACGAGCATCATCCTCCCGCGGCGGAGCCGCTGCTTGGCGGCCGGCAGGCCGATGCGGAGGGCGTCCGCGATGGCGGGCACCGGCCAACCCAGCGCATCGTGGAGGACGACCACCACCCGGTACCCGGCCGGCAGTCGAACGAGCCCATCCTCCAGCTCGTCACGCAGCTCGGCGCGCGCGAGGACCTGCACAGGATCGACGGTGTAATCGTCGTCCCGCCAGCGCTCCTCGACCTCAGCTACGGTGAGCTCGTCTCGGTGCGACCTCGACCGGTCGATGACCAGGTTGACGAGGATGCGGTTGAGCCACGGGCCCACTGGCGCACCGTCGCGGAGTTGCCGACGCCTGGACCATGCGCGAAGGGCCGCCTCCTGGGCAAGGTCGTCCGCGATGGTCCGATCGCGGGCCAGGTGGACCGCCAGCCTGGCAAGCCGCGGCAGCTCCGCCTCCAGGGCAGCCGCGAAGGCGGCGTCATCGACGGTCGAGCCGCTTGACGGCTGCGCGGTGATCCTCATCCTCAGGGTCGGGTACCCGGGGTTCAGCGAACGCGGAGCGCGCGGATCGCGGTGCCAGAGAAGGGGCCGCCGAACAGGGCGCTGAAGACGCACACGTCAAAGGTCCCGGCCAGGAGTGGGACGAGCCCCACAGCTGCCAGGATGATGCCTGCCGGGCCGCCGATCGCCAACAGACCGCCGGCGATGAGCGCGATGCCCCCGACGATGCGAACGACCCGGCCGACGCCGGACGCCATGAACTGGCCGAGCCGGCTGGCCGCGAACCGGTTGGGCTTCTGCTGGGACTGGGTGATCATCGTGGTGTTCCCTTCGGGCTACCTGGACGGCCTTCGGAGCTCCGTCCTGCCCTGAATGACGAGTCACCAGCGCAGATGGATACATCATCGCGTGAACGGGGTCAGATAGGCAGGCACGGGCGATGAGATCGCAGCGGAAGCGGCCGCTCGCTCGGGCCGGGCTCTCGAGGAATGCGATGGCGCCCGCCCGTCCAGGGGCGCAGCGCTGCGACCCTCCAAGCGACCGTGGTGCGCTGCGACCCGGTACTTGCGGCAACGGCCGAACGTGCATCCCGATGTACCGTCGTACGTCTGGGCTTGGGGGGCGAGCGGGCAGGCGTCACGCTGGGCATCACCTCCAAGGGCGTCGGGGTATACGGCAAGAGCGTGGGCCCAAAATAGGCCAGGGGTGAAAGGTGTGGGCGCCGGGATCGCCGTCCATTGCCAGGCCACTGGCGCGACGTCTATCGGTGTCGAAAGTGACGGGCACAAGCAGGGGGTGGCCGGCTACGCTTCGGAGGTCGGTGGCGTCGGCGTGTACCGGAACGCACTGGCCGCGGGTGCCCGTGGTGGATCGTTCACCGGGACCGCAGCGCAGGTCCGGCTCGAGCCGTCGGCCGCATCGACCCACCCGCATTCGGGGAAGCCGGCCGACCAGTCCGTCGACAAGCGCGATCGCCTGCGGTCAACGGGACGCGTTACTCGACCGGTTCGTGATCGCGACACGCGATGGGACTCGATGGAGGTACTGATGACAAGGATCCGGGTGGCAGGCTTCGGGGTGTCGCTCGATGGCTTCGCGGCGGGCACCGAGCAGAGCCTGGATCACCCGCTGGGCAAGCGGGGGCCGGAGTTGTTCCAGTGGTACTTCCCCACCCGCAGCTTCCGCGAGATGCAGGGCGAAGGCGGAGGCGATACCGGCCCCGACGACGAGTTCGCGCGGCGCGGGATGGACGGCTTCGGTGCCTTCATCCTGGGACGGAACATGTTCGGCCCGATCCGGGGCGAATGGCCGGACGATCAGTGGCGGGGATGGTGGGGTGACGACCCGCCGTATCACGCGCCGACCTTCGTGCTCACTCACCATCCGCGCGCGTCGATCGAGATGGACGGTGGGACGACCTTCCACTTCGTCACCGATGGCATCGAAGCCGCATTGCAGCGTGCACGGGACACAGCGGGCCGCAAGGACATCAAGATCGGCGGTGGTGTCGACACGGTGCGGCAATACATCCGAGCAGGTCTCGTCGACGAGATCCACCTGGCGGTGGCACCCGTGGTGCTCGGCCAGGGCGAAGCGCTGTTCGAGGGCATCGATCTCCGCTCCCTCGGATATCGCACCATCGAACACGTGCCGACCGCGCGCGCCACGCATGTCGTGCTGGCACGCTGAACGACCGCCTCTGGGATCGGAGAAGGCGACCACCGAAGGCGAGGACCAGTCGACCGCCGCGTCTGCCGCGGGCGTCCAAGGCTCGGAGTCCACGTGCCGCTGTCCGTGATGATGCATCGCCGTGCGTTCGGGCCTGACGGCGAGGTGCGCAGGATGCGCGAGCCCGGACCCATTCGAGGCACTTGACAGACTCCCCTCGTCGATCGGATGACCTGCTTGCTGGTGGCGCCACCGGCACCTCGGGTGTTGTCGTGGCTGCCTCGCCAGGCCCCTTGCATTCGCGGACCCGTGGGTGCATACTGAACCGTATGGTTCAGTATTCGAGCGGCCGTCTCGATGCCTCGTTCGCCGCGCTCTCGGACGCCACCCGACGCGGCGTTCTGGAGCAGCTCGGGCGCGCCGACGCGTCGATCACGGATCTTGCCGAGCTGTTCCACATGACCCTCACAGGCATCAGGAAACACGTCGGCGTCCTGGAACAGGCCGGGCTCGTCACCACGGAGAAGGTCGGGCGTGTTCGGACCTGCAAGCTCGGTCCGCGCCGACTGGAGGAAGCGACGACATGGATGGATAGGTACCGCCAGTTCTGGGGCGCACGCTTCGACGAGTTGGACAAGGTTGTCGAGGAACTGGATCGGAAGGAGAAGGTCGATGGACGCAGGAAGCGAGACTGAGCCCACCCCCATGAAGGACGACACGACGGTGGAACGCAGGTCCGAGCGTGAGCTTGTCGTCACGAGAACCGTCAACGGACCGGCACGCATCGTGTTCGATGCGTGGACCAAGCCCGAGCTGCTCGAGCGGTGGTGGGCACCGAAGTCGTTTCCCATCACGCTGCTTTCCTGCGAGACGGATGTTCGTGTCGGGGGCAGGTACCGCTTGGTGTTCGGTCATGAGGGCTCGACGATGGAGTCTTCGGTCGGTACCTCGAAGTGACACCACACTCGCGCTTGGTCTGGACCAACGACGAAGGCGATGACGGCGGGACGGTCACCACGGTGACCTTCGAGGCAACGGGCGCCGGGACGCTGTTGGTCGTGCACGATCTCTATCCCTCGAAGGAAGCTCTCGACGGTGCGATCGCATCCGGGTCGACGTCCGGGATGCCCGAGGCGCTCGAGCAGCTCGACGAGCTTCTCGTCAACCTTGGCGCGAGCGCGGGACGGTCATGACGTCGACGATCGATGTTCGTCGACGCGTGCCTCCGGTTCCGGCAAGCGCGGGACCAGGATCCACACGTGCTGCGTCGTCGCCGCCCCCAGCTTGGACCGTGCGTTCGCGAGGTGGTCCCTCGGCACCGGCTTCTCGCGAGATGGAACGATTACGTCGGCCGCGGTCTACAACGAACGGACCGCGGCGGCAGGTCACGTGCGCGGCCTCGCTTGGTCGCCGTCGGGCGATCTGATCGCGCTCGGGTTGGAAGGGTCGACCTACACCTTCGCGAGCGACGGCTCCCGCTTCACACGGGCCATCACCCGCGGGGATGGACCCTACTGGTCGCCTGACGGATCGCAGATCGCGTACACGGTCGCGTGCACCGAACTCCCCGAGGGATGCGGCCTCGCGATCGCGGCCGCCGATGGATCCAACACGCGGAAGCTCGGCGTCGGGACCTCGGGTCCGTGGCATCCCGCGCCGATCCGTCCGACGGGCCCATCGGGCACAAGAGACCCAACATGACCCAGCCCGGCGCCGGCGCGAGCTGGCGGCGCGCGACGTGAGGCCGACGAGGACTCGTCCCGCGTGTGCCCGGTCACCGCGTCCCGGTGATGAGACGCTCACGATCGAACAGGCGCGAGACCAGGCGCCAGCCAGCCACGTCGAGGACCAGTAGGAGGATCGCGGCGCCCGCCGCCAGGGCGAGCGAGACGGGGATGACGTTGATCGCGATGAGCACGACCACGATGACGGGTGGGACGCTTGCCAGCATGCCCAGCTGCTGGGCGACGCGCGCGTCGCTGGACCTGGTGGACACGCCGATGCCGACCCAGATCGACCAGATCGCGAGGAGCGGTGTGAAGAGCAGCTGCGCCACGAGGTCGGGGACCTGGATCACCGCGGATGCCACGCCCGGCTGCGCGAGGACCACCACCAGGACGAGGTACAGCACGTAGACCGCGTACGCGACCACGAGCGAGGGGATGAGGGCGGCAAGAGCCTTGCCCAGCAGGAACTCCTCGCGCCGGATCGGGGTCGTCAGCATCGGTTCCAGCGTTCCCTGCTGCCGCTCTCCGGCCACGGCGTACGCGGCGACGATCACGGGTACGAGGGCCGGGATCGCCAGCATGAAGACCAGGACATGCTCATCGGCGAGCCTTCCGGAGACCCCGGCGCCCAGCCGCACGACCGCGATGAGCGGCTGGATCATGAAGATGAGCGGCAGCACGGCCATGCTGGAGACGATGGACCGGTTCCGCCGGTACTCGGCGAGCTCCTTGCGGACGATGCCCCTGACGCGCCGCCAGCTCACAGTCATCGCCTCGGCACCTCCGGGTCCGCGTCGATGAGCTCGAGGTAGACGTCCTCGAGCGAGTGCCGCGCCTGGTGGATGGAGAGGACCTGTGCGCCGGCGGTGATCAGGGCCTGCGTCACGGCCGGCGCGGCCAGCACGGGGTCGGACACCGATACGGTGTAGCCCTCTCCATCGACCTGGTGCCAGCCGGTCACCCCGGGCAGACCGGTGAATACGCGGTCCGGCTCGGGCAGGGGGGCGAGGGTCCGGACCTTGAGCTCGGCGCTGAACAGGCGCCCGCGCAGCTCGTCGGGTCGGCCGATCGTCAGCAGTGTCGTATTCAGGATCGCGACCCGGTCGCAGAGGCGCTCCGCCTCCTCCAGCCGATGGGTGGTGAGGAAGATCGTCACCTGTCGCTCCCGGAGGCGCTCGATCAGCTCGTGCACCTCGCGCGCGGCGACCGGGTCGAGGCCGGCGGTCGGCTCGTCGAGGAAGAGCACCTCGGGATCGCTGAGCAGCGCTCTCGCCAGGGCCACCCGCTGGCGCAGGCCCTTCGAAAGCGTGCCGCACGTGTCTCGGGCCCGGTCGCCGAGGTTGACGGCCGCGAGAGCGCGGTCGATGCGATCACGGGGTCCGGCGACCTCATACAGCTCGGCGAAGCACTCGAGGTTCTCCCGGACGCTCAAGGTGAGGTAGAGACCGGGCGACTCAGGCATGACCGCGATCCGGCGCCGGATCTCGACCCCCAATTCCGGCGCGAGCGTCAGTCCAGCGACCCTCGCCGACCCTGCAGACGGCGCGATCAGCGTACTGAGCGTGCGCACGATGGTCGTCTTGCCGGCGCCATTGGGGCCCAGGAATCCGAAGACCTCGCCCCGCCCGACCTCGAAGGACACATCGTCGAAGGCGACACGATCGCCGAACCGCTTCGACAGGTGTTCGACCGACAACGCTGGGGTGAGGTCATCGATCGTTGATGGACTCATGTCTGGATCGTCCTCGGCCGTCCGGCCACCGCTTCCCTCGAATCGAGGGTCAGACCATATGGTGCGCCGCCGCGGCAGATACGTCGCCGACCCCGCCCGACCGTCGTTCGGCTTCGAGCAGGTCGACCATGAGGCCGACCGTCGCGACCGGGACGACGAGGACGACGGAGACGACGACGCGCCAGGGACACCTGTCGACCGCGCGCGACGGCGGTGTGTGCGGGTCGTAGAATCCATCTGGAAGTCACACCACCCGAAGGAGAAGTCTCATGGATCACGCCGCGACCGTGCGTCGCTTCTATGACCTCATCAACGCTGGGGATATCGACGGCTTCGGCGCCCTGTTGGCCGCCGACTTCGTCGAGCACGAGCACACGCCCGGCCTCGAGCCGACGAAGGAGGGGGTCCTGGCCTTCTTCCGGATGCAGCGAGCGGCATTCCCGGACATGCGGATGGCGGTGGAGGACGTCATCGCGAGCGGTGACAAGGTGGTCGTCCGTGTCCGCTACACCGGGACCCACAAGGGTGCGTTCATGGGCATGCCCGCGACCGGCAAGAGCGTCGACGCCCAGCTCATCGACATCATGGGCATGGGCGCCGACGGGCTCTGCCACGAGCACTGGGGCGTCATGGACCAGCTGACCATGATGCAGCAGCTCGGCGTGGTCCCGGACGGCCCTCTCGCCTGACCTGACGGCGATCCGGGGCCGCAGGCGGTCACGGAGTGCGCGTCGCGGTCGTCACTCAGGGATCAGCCTTGACGTGACAGCCGACCAAGCACGAGCACTAGGGCGGACCCGCAGAGCGCGATCATCACGACGCCGATCAGCCACGGCCGAAGGGTGTCGCTCGCCGAAAGCGACGTCGCATCGACGACCATGAACCACGCTACAGCCAGGGTGATCGACGCGCCGACGACCCCGATCTGCAGAGCTCTCACGATGGACCAGCGCATCGTCGGTCCGTCGTACCACCTCCGCCGAAGCCGCACCACGTCCGAGGGCAGTTCGATCGCGGTCGGCCGTCGGGCGCGCATACGCGGATCCGGCCGACCTGGCCCGACCCAAGCCGGCCCTCGACTGGACTCCCCGGATCAGGTGTCGAGGGCTGCCCTGACCGCGGGGATGATGGTCGACCCGTAGGCCTCCAGCTGCGCCTCCTCGTCACCGTTCATGAGGTACAGGTTGAACTGGTCGACACCGGCCTCGCTGAGCTCGATGAGCCGCTGAACGTGCGCCTGGGGTGGGCCGATGACCGTGAAGCGATCCACGACATCGTCCCCGACGAACCCTGCGTTCGACGAGCCGACTACGGCGTGGTGGCGATAGTCATAGCCTTCGCGATCGCGGATGTAGCCGGTCAGCGACTCGGGCAGCTCGTCGATCGGGTACCGGTTCACGAGGTCGACGACGTGCTTGCCGACGAGTGCCGGGAACCAGCGCACACGCTCACGGCACTCCTCGATGGGCCCGACATGCGCCGGCGCCGCGGCCTGGACCCTGATGGAGGCGGGATCTCGGCCGGCCTTCGCAGCTGCTTCGCGCATGGTGCCGGCCATCCAGCGGATGAGGTCGGGGTCCGCCAGCTGCAGGATCAGCCCGTCGGCGATGCGACCGGTCAGGGCGAGCGCCATCGGACCATAGCCGGCGATCCACACGGGCAGCTTCCACCTGCCCGTCCAGGGCAACTCCAGGTCGACTCCCTCGTACTCGGTGGTACGGCCCTCGACGAGGTCCCGGATGACCGTCACCGCCTCTTCCAGCGTCTTCATCGTCGTGGGTGCCTTACCAAGCACGCGGACCGCGCTGTCGCCCCGGCCGATGCCCAGGTCCATGCGGCCACCCGAGATCTCATCGAGCGTCGCGAGCGCGCTCGCGGTCACACTCGGCTCCCGCGTGGCCGGATTCGTGACGCACGTGCCGAGGCGCATGTTTGTGGTGTTGATGGCCATCAGCGTGAGCAAGGGGTAGACCTCGCGGAACGGCACATGGGCGTCGAACAACCAGCCGTAGCCGAACCCGGCCGCCTCCGCCTGCCTCGTGAGCGCGATCGTGCGTTCGATGCCGTGGTCGGGCTTGAGCGTGAATCCGAGGTCCATGGGCCCGGAGCCTACACCGCGCCTTCCTGCGCCCTGCCCCGTGCTGCTGGTCGGCGCTGGGTCATGGGTCGTCGCCATCGGGAGCGAGACAGCGCCGTGAGGGCAAGCGAGACGGTACCCGGTATGTGCCGAACTGCGCCGGGACCCGCCTGGAGCTATAGCCCCGGGGCTGTCTGCCGCCCACTGAGCCGATCAGGCAGTCGGCAGCGGGGTCGCGGCCATCCGTTGTGCGGCGGCTTGCGCGATCTGCCCCGCGGCCCCTTCCGGCAGGTCGACACCGGCCACGAAGACCTTGGCCACCACGGGCCCGACGTGGAACAGGTAGTTCTCGAACTCGACCTTCTGACCGTTGGCGTCTGCCGTGCCGGCGTAGTGGCGGCCATCCTCACCGATGGCCTGGACGTCCTTGACCAGCGTCAGGCCCGAGACGGCCTGCTCGGACAGGATCGGCTCGGCCGCATCCAGGTACGCGGCGGCGGCCGTGGCAGACGGGAACTGGAGGCGGAAATCGAACACCGCGAGCACCGGGCCGGTGCTCGCCTTCCACGTCTGCGAGATGGCCCGCAGACCGCCGTTGGCGGCGAAGGCTGCCGGGTCGATGTCGAAACCGGGGGGCTCGGCGACCGCCTGCGGCTGCAGGCCTGTCGCGACATCCGATGGCTGGAGCAGGCTGGCGACCAACGCGTCCGTCGACGCATGAACGGATGCGCTCGGCGATGCCTCCGGCGAGCTCCCGGGCGAGCTCGGGGGAGAAGCGCCCGGTGAGGATGTCGCGCCCCCGGAGGTCAGCTCCACGATGTTGATGAGCCGCCCACCGGCGGGCGGCTGGTACAGCACCCGCGCGATCTGGGCGTCTTTGGGCACGATGAAGTCGATGGCGCCCGACACCCGGTCGCCCGACGAGAGGTCCTGGCTCCCGATGATCTTGGGCGTGGCGCCGTCGGGTCGGCTGACGTCCGCGTATGACCACAGGAAGCCGTCGGTGTCCTGAAGCAGGATGTCGCCGGGATGCGCCTCGAACGGCTTGTCGCCGGCCGCGTCGAAGGCTACCGACACCTGGACGAAGCGCTGGCCGTCGGCGGGCGGGCGGTCCTCCCGGAAGCCGGTGAATGGGTCCTCGATCTTGCGCACGGTGACCAGGCCACCCTCTGCGCCCGTTGGGTCCACGTAGGGCACGTCGGTGCCGACACCGGGATTTGCCTGCGGCGCCAGCTCCACGACGTTGATGAGCCGCCCACCGGCGGGCGGCTGGTACAGGACCCGCGCGATCTGGGCGCCCTTGGGCACGATGTAGTCGATGGCGCCCGACACGCGGTCGCCCGACGAGAGGTCCTGGCTCCCGATGATCTTGAGCGTGGCACCGTCGGGCCGGCTGACGTCCGCGTAGGACCAGAGGAAGCCGTCGGTGTCCTGGAGCAGGATGTCGCCGGGATGCGCCTCGAAGGGCTTGTCGTCGGCTGCCTGGAAGGCTACTGACACCTGGACGAAGCGCTGGCCGTCGGCGGGCGGGCGGTCCTCCCGGAAGCCGGTGAACGGGTCCTCGATCTTGCGCACGGTGACCAGGCCGCCCTCGGCACCGGTCGGGTCCACGTAGGGCACGTCGGTGCCCACGGCCGGCGGGGACGACCCTTGAGCGAGGGCCGCCGATCCCGAAGCGATGATGAGCCCAAGGGCGACCGCGAGCGCTGCGTGAGCGCGCATCCGTGGCATCGGAAGTGACCTCCCCGCGTCCACACACGACGCGGGGCGAGGGTCACCCCGCACGGGTTGACGCCGCTACTGTAGGCGTCCTGTCGCCGGCGTCAATAGTAGCCGGTCGGCTACCGGACCGTCGCCCGGTCTTCAGGGGTGGGCGACGGCACGAGGTGCTCAAGGGGACCGAGCCGAGCGGGGCCGGGCGCTGTCGAGCTCAGTACTCGCCCTTGATCACGAAGAAGGAACCGCGGATGGTCCCGGCCAGCTTCGACTTCTGGCGTGCGAACTTGAACCGTGAGGCGAGCTCGGTCGGGACCTCCATGCCGTCGGAGAGCTTGAATCCGACCGCCCGCTTCCCGGCATCGTCGACGGTGTACATCACGTTGATCGACAGGCCGCTCTCGTAGAACACGTAGGCCATCCGGATGTGCTCGACCTGGAACGCCGTCGCCTCGAGTGGCCGGGCCGCGATGACGAGGTCGCGCTCCTCCCTGAGGATGCGATGCACCCAGTCGATCGTCTCGGCGGCATCGTTCGCCGGCTCGACCGTGAAGTCGTGGTCGTACTTGTTCTTGAAGTAGCGGGCCTCGTTCGCCCGCAGCCCAGCGAGCGCGGCCGCCACCGGTGACGACTCCAGTCCGGTGGTCGAGACGTTGGTGAAATCGACGACATAGGACATGGTCAGCTCCACTTGCTCACGGGGACGCCCGACGGGTGGCGGCGATCGCGCGTTCATCGGGGTGATGGCCGGGACACCGCACGTTCGGAGCGTGACCCATCATGGCTGCGCGCGCTCATCGTTGCCCGTCGCCGCGGAACGCGCTGATGCACCCAGCGCGTCCCTCAGGACCCAGCGCTGATGGTGTCCCTATCGAGGACGGGAAGTCGACGGCTCGTCGTCACCAGGGATCCAGCCGTACGGGGCGACCCAGGCCCGACCATCGCGGCCAGGCTCCGGAACCGCTCGACGGCTTCGGGACGGAGCGAGTACCAGATCCAGGTGCCCCGCCGCTCACCGGTGATCCAGCCCGCCTCCCGCAGGACCTTGAGGTGGTGTGACACCGTCGGCTGGCTGACCTCGCTGCCCCCGGTGAGCTCGCAGGCGCATACTGGCCCTGCGGCCGATAGCTGGCGGAGGATGGCCAGCCGGGTCGGATCCGCCGCGGCCGCAAGGAGCAGCACATCGGGGTCGGTCTGACGCTTCATCGTTGACAAGGATATCGATGCATGTCTATATTGGCAAACGTCTATACAACAGCCCGACACAACCGCCCGACGGAGGCACCCTCATGACCGACCAGATCCACGACCTCGTGCGCGATCGGTACGCCCAGTCCGCGATCGCGGTGCTCGACTCACCGGCGAGCTGCTGTGCTCCCGAGGAGGGGATCGGCGCGGAGCTGTACAGCGCCCTGGAGCGCGACGAGCTGCCCGACGCGGCGGTGCTCGCGTCGCTCGGCTGTGGCAACCCCATCGCGGTCGCCGACCTCCACGAGGGTGAGCGGGTGCTCGACCTCGGCTCCGGTGGCGGCATCGACGTGCTGCTGTCGGCGAAGCGGGTGGGACCGACAGGCCACGTGTTCGGGCTCGACATGACCGACGAGATGCTCGCGCTCGCGCAGCGCAACATCGCCGAGGCGGGCGCCACGAACGTGGAGCTGCTCAAGGGCCATATCGAGGCCATCCCACTGCCTGCCGACTCGATCGATGTCGTCATCAGCAACTGCGTCGTCAACCTCGCGGCGGACAAGCCCGCGGTGTTCCGCGAGATCGCGCGGGTGCTTCGCCCGGGTGGCCGGGTCGGCATCACGGACATCGTCGCCGACGACAGCCTCTCGCCCGACCAGCGCGCCGAGCGCGGCAGCTACGTCGGCTGCATCGCGGGTGCCCTGTCGTTCTCGGAATTCGAAGCCGGGCTCCGTGATGTCGGGCTGCTGGATGTCAGCGTGACACCGACCCACGATGTCGCCGAGGGCATGCACAGCTCCATCGTCAAGGCGACCAAGGGGCACGACATCGTCACCGCGCCCCGCCCGGTCCTGGCGATGGCCGCCGACGAGGGTTGCTGTGGAGGCAGTGGCTGCTGCTAAGGGCCTTGGTATTGACTCAACAGATATTGAGTCAGTATCATGTGAGGCATGGACCTCGACGAACGCGCCACGACGTACGCCGCCCTGGGTGACCGGCAGCGGCTCGCGATGGTGGATGCACTGGCCCTTGGTGACCGCACGTTCCAGGAGCTGATGGAGCTTGCTGGACTGCCCGGGAACCTGGCGGCCCACCACCTCGGTGTGCTGGAGGCCGCGGGGCTCATCGAGCGGCGGGTCTCCGACGGGGACCATCGCCGGCGCTACATCTCGCTGCGACCCGAGCGGCTCGAGGGTCTCCTGCCGCTCCCGCAGGTGACAGCCCGGGCGATCCTGTTCGTGTGCACCCACAACTCGGCGCGGTCACAGTTCGCGGCCGCGCTCTGGCGGCTGCGGACCGGCGATGACGCCGACAGCGCCGGCACCGAGCCGGCGCCCCGGGTGCACCCCGCTGCGATCGAGGCTGCGGACGAGTGGGGCCTCGACCTCCGGGGCGCGGTGCCCAAGGGCTATGACGCTCCAAGTCGCGCGCCCGACCTGGTGGTGTCGGTGTGCGACCGGGCGCGCGAGGCCGCTCCCGCCTCACCGGCGCCCGCGCTGCACTGGTCCGTGCCCGATCCGGTCGTGGCCGGGGACATGCCCGCCTTCCGAGCCTCGTTCGCGGCGATCGCCGCGCGTGTCGACCGCCTTGCCCTCGCGTCGGATCGACGCCTGCCCACTGGCTCCGAGGACGCGACAGCATCCAGGAGGCTCCCATGACGCTGCGTACGGACCCGGCCGTCGCCCAGATGAGCACTGAGCAACGGCTGCGCCTCAAGCAGTCGGCCGCGGCCCTGCAGCGGCGTTGGGAGGGACGCATGAACATCGAGACCATCGAGCGCTTCCTCGCCGACTCGCTGGACCAGCTGACGCCGAACGCGAGGGTCACCACCTGGTTGCCGGTGGTCGCGGAGCGGCTCGCGAATGATCGCCTGCGTGCCCTCGTCCGCCTGGAGTCCGACCGGACGGACCTCGACCCGAGCGTGCTCTTCCTGTGCGTGCACAACGCGGGTCGATCGCAGATGGCGGCTGGCTTCATGCGCCACCTCGCGGGTGACCGGGTCGAGGTCTTCTCGGCTGGCTCAGAGCCGGCGGCCAGCCTGAATGCCGCCGCGGTGGCTGCCATGGCGGAGAAGGGCATCGATATCAGCCAGGAGCTTCCCCAGCCATGGGCGGACGACATCGTCCGGGCATCGGACGTCGTGGTCACGATGGGCTGCGGTGACGCCTGCCCTGTGTTCCCTGGCAAGCGATACCTCGACTGGGAGCTCGAGGACCCCGCCGGCAAGACCGTGGAAGAGGTCCGGCCCATCCGGGACGACATCGAGCGGCGGGTCCGCGGCCTCCTCGCGGAGCTCGGCGTCGAGCCGGTGGCTGCCTGAGCCATGCGTCTCGCCATCTTCTCCGACGTCCACGCCAACCTGCCCGCGCTCGAGGCGGTGCTGGCCGATATCCACGACGCCGGTGTCGACGCCCGCTATGCCCTGGGCGACCTCGTGGGTTACGCACCCTGGCCCAACGAGGTGCTCGAGCGGCTCGCGGCAGAGGGGTTCCCGATCGTCATGGGCAACTACGACGACGGCACGGCCTATGGCCGCGAGGAATGTGGCTGCGCCTACACGACACCGGTCGAGCAGGCGCTCGGTGACCGCTCGTTCGCGTGGACCAGGGCGCACGTGGCCGACGCCAACCGTGACTGGCTGCGAACGCTGCGTCCCCAGATCCGTTTCGAGGCGGACGGGCTCCGATTCCTGCTCGTGCACGGCAGTCCGCGACGCATCAACGAGTATCTCTACGAGGATCGGGCCGAGTCGAGCTTCGCGCGTATCGCGGCCGGAGCCGATGCCGATGTGATCGTCTGCGGCCATACCCATCGTCCCTACGACAAGACCGTGGCAGGCGTGCGATTCATCAACGTCGGTTCCGCGGGCAAGCCCAAGGACGGCGACCCGCGCGGCTGCTGGGCGCTCGTCGAGACGAACACCGACGGGGCGACCGTCGAGTTCCGGCGGGTCGCCTATGACGTCGAGCGCGCCGCCGCCGCGATCCTCGCGTCGGACCTGCCGGCCGAGTTCGCGGACCAGCTCCGGGAGGCGCGCGGCTATCTCAAGCCCGTGCCCGTGTGAGGGCGCATCTCGCCGAGGCGCTCGGCACGTTCGCGCTGGTCTTCCTGGGCTGCGGCGCGATCGCCGTTGATGCCCAGGGCGGGCAGCTCGGCCACACGGGTATCGCGCTCGCATTCGGCCTCGTCATCGCGGTGATGATCTATGCCCTCGGCCACATCAGCGGCGCGCACTTCAACCCAGCCGTCTCCGTCGGTTTCGCGGTCGGCCGGCATTTCCCATGGTCGCGGGCCGCCACCTACAGCACGGCGCAGGTGGCCGGCGCCATCCTTGGCGCGCTGGCACTCCGCGCGACGTTGGGGTCGGGCGCGGACCTCGGGGTCACCCAGCCGTCGGGGAGCGATCTCCAGGCCCTGGCGTGGGAGGCCCTGCTGACCTTCTTCCTGATGCTCGTCATCACGGCCGTTGCGACCGATACCCGGGCGGTGGGGGAGGCGGCAGCACTGGCCATCGGCGGGACGATCGCGCTCGGAGCGCTGGTCGGTGGCCCGATCTCGGGCGCGTCGATGAACCCGGCCCGGTCGCTCGGCCCCGCGCTCGTGTCCGGTGACCTGACGTCGATCTGGATCTACCTGGTGGGGCCGATCATGGGTGCCGTGGCCGCTGCGGCGACCTACCGGTTCCTGCGCGAGCAGTAGAGCTGCGGCTGGCTCGCCGCGGCGCTGATCCCGGTCGTCTCAGACGCTGTGCCGCTTGTTGTCGTCGGCCAGCCCGTTCCAGTCGCCCTCTTGCGCCGAACCACGCTCGGGCCGGGCGCTCAAGGACGCCACGGCATCACACGAACTGCGCGGGTGGCGTTTTCACCTTGATCGGGTGATGCCGGTCGGCCAGTCATCCGGGATCCTTGGCGCATCGGGCTGAGCACCCGTGACCGCGGCCGTCACCCCGGATCGCCGCCGCTTTTAGCCACGCCGATCCCAGGGTCCCAGGCTACCCATATGATGTGCATGCTTGCTCGGCCGATGGACGTCGCGTCGTGCGCGGACGGCGTCGGGGCCGCTACGCACTGAACGACGGATACGCGCCCTGAAGGGCACCACATTCGTACACCGAGGAGACCCACCATGGCAACAGAACGGAAGAAGCCCAGCTCCACTGCGGCGACCGCGCGAGCGGTCGGGTCGGAGGACCTCGAGGCCGGCGCAGGCTTGCTCGACGCCGCAGGAGACGCGGCCCGCGAAACGGTGGCCCTCGCGGCAGTGGGAGCCGCGGATGTGACCCGCGGCGAGGACGAGCTGCAGGCGTCGGAGGCGCTGTCGGGCCTCAGCGACATCGCGGAGGCGAAGGGTGCACGGGACGTGGCCGCAGGGGCGGTCACATTGGGTGCGGCGGAGGACGCCGCGGCCGTCGGGGCACTCATGGCCGCCGTCACGGCCGATAACCTTGACCGAGGCATGCTCCTCGCGTCGCTCTCGGGCCAGCTGCGGGTCGCGAGCGATGTGGTGGAGCTCATGAACATGCCGGTGCTGTCCGGGTTCCTCGGCGTGAAGGGGCGCCAGCTGCGTGGTCTCGCGGTCAACGAGATCGGTCGGGCCATGGCAGCGGCCGCGCTCGCCCAGGGGATGGACGCGATGGCCGACCGGCTGGCTGCCCTGGGTCTGGGCGAGGTAGCCGCGGGGCTGCAGGAGCTCGAAACGGCGGACACCCTGCTCGATGCGCGCGATGCCGCGGCCTCCGCAGGCGTCCGAACGGCCGCCGAGGGGGTCGCCGAGCTGTCGGCCGCCAAAGCGGAGGCGGGCGCCACCAGGCAGCTGGCCGGCGCAGGTGTCGTCATGGTCGCCCAGGGTGCCGAGGAGGTCGGCGCCGCGGAAGGCCTGGAAGCCAGCGCCAGGAAGTCCACCAAGAACGGCAAGCCACGGGCCGCTCGCAAGCGTTAGTGGGGGAGCGGGTCTCGTCCGACGAGGAGGGACGAGGCGCGACGTATCAGGGCGGGCTCAGCGAGCGATGCCGACGCCACCCGCGTGTCAGCTCCGAACCGCACCTGCTCGCGCGCGCAGGTCAGGATGACGAGCGCCAGCCGCGCCCGTCATCCGCCCGCAGGTGTCAGGCCAGAGCTTTCGCCTTGGCGGCGTCGAACTCGGCCGAGGTGATCGTGCCGGCATCCCGCAGTGCGGCCAGCTTGGCGATCTCATCCGCGGATGAGGTGCTCACCGCCGTGGCCTGCGGCTGCGATGACGCGGTCGGTGCCACGATGGCGACCTCGGCATCCTCGGGCAGCTTGGGACGCGCGATGAGGTAGATCATCGCGCCGAAGAACGGGATCCAGAAGAGCACCAGGATCCAGATCACCTTCATCACGCCGGTCAGGTCCTGGCGGCGGAAGATGTCCGCGAAGATGCGGATGAAGATCCAGATGATCATGAACACGAAATAGAACATGATCATCGCCCAGAACACGTCTGCGAAGCTGTTCACGCGTCTCCCTCTTGCGGCTGCGCTACCGGGTCCGGCGACGCAGATGACGGAGGATCAGCGGGCCCGCGTGCGACCGTCGCGACCGGTTCGGTCGCACGTCGCAGCGCGACACTCACCCACGCCCGGACGACGATCTCACTTCGACAGGTGGCCCAGTGGCACCGGCGCGCAGGACATGACGTCCAAGGCGCTGCTGAAGCGGTGCCCAGCTCCTCCTTGAAGCCATCAGTGTAGCCCCTCGCGATGGGATACCCTGCGTCGACCGGTGGTCGTTCGCCCCTGACACGATCGCGCCGGCATGTATCTGAGGGCCGTGATGGGTCGCGCCTTGGTTCCGACCATCGCTCTGGCTGGCGCCGCCCTGTTGATTGCCTCCATGCTGGGCCCGGCCCTGGCCCAGTCGCCATCGGCACCAGGCAGCGCGATCGACATCACGCAAGGCCCAGTCCCCGGTCAGCTCGCAGGCATGATCCTGACGGCGGACGACCTGCCCGCGGGACTGACGCCGGGTGCTATCGGGGACGTCGCCGCGTTCACCACGGACGCTGCGGACTTCCAGACCAACGGTGGCCTCGGAGCGGTACAGCAGACCTGGACCGCGTCGACCCAGGCGCCTGTCTACATGGTCATCGACTTCCGCTTCGTGTTCCCGACGAGCGCGGCGGCGCAGGCGTACCTCGACGCCGCAGAGCCCGTGCTCTCCGAGTCGGCAGCCTCGGGCCTCTCCCTTGTCCAGGGCGACATCGGGGTCGGCGAGGGCTACCGGCACTACGCGGGAACGGTGGTCGCCAACGGGGATACCGTGGAGATGCACACCGTCCTCTTCCGGGTCGGACCGGTCGTGGCCAAGGAATTCGTTGGTGGCTACGGCACGACCTCCGCGGATGTGACGGGGATCGCCAAGGCCTCATACGGCCGGATCGCGGCCATCGTGTCGCCCGATGCCATCGCCTCACCGGAGGTCGTGGTTGCCACCTCCCCGGAGGTTCTCGCGACCGCTGGGCCGGACGTGCCGCAGACAGCGGAACCCGCACGATCTCCCGGCGCGGACGGTGCCATCCACCAGTGGGCCGTGGCGGCGACCGCCAGTTCCGTCTACGGACCCAGCGGTTGGTCGGCGCAGCAGGCCACGGGCAGCCCGGATGTCACAGCCCATGCCGACGACCAGCGAGCCTGGGCACCTGTCGCCAAGGACGGCACCACCGAGTGGCTGGACCTCCGGTATGACCAGGCGGTCGTGCCGACGGCCGTCGCCATCCACGAGTCATTCAACCCCGGGTTCGTGACCCGGGTGGAGGCCTACGACACCGCCACCGCGAGCTGGATCACGCTGTGGCAGGGCACGGAGCCCACAGCCGCTGGTGCCATCGGCACGTTCACGCCAACGTTGGCCGCGACCGATGTAGCCGTCGATCGGATCCGCGTCACCATCGACACGAACGTGCCCGACTGGAACGAGATCGACGCGGTGGAACTGGTGGGCACGCCACCAGGCTGAGCTCGTGACACGCAGCGGCCGACGAGGGCGAGCTGGCCGGTGGTGACGATCCTCTGGTCGTCCCAGGACCCGGGGTACGCTGTCGGTCAGCGCGGCGCGGCGAACGGCCCGAACCGACGAAAGGGCTCCCGTGCGAAGTACTGGGGTCCTGCGGCAACGCACGGGCGGGTGACCTACCCTCAGTCGAGGAAGAGAACCGAACTGGAGGGATCGTCCGTGATGCACCGCCCCAAGGCCGTCGCCGCGTTGCTCGCCGCAATGCTGCTGACCACGGCTGCCCCTGCCGTGAGCCTGGCGGCCGGACCTACGGGCGCGGATACGGTCGCCGCGGCGACCCTGCTCGACACCAACCTGCTGCGGAACAGGAGCTTCGAGACGGTCCGAACGGACGGGTCGATCGCCGGGTGGACCATCAAGGGCAGTGCGCACGCCGAGCGATTCGGTGACCGGGCGTGGCCGTATCCGGCATATGGCAAGAAGTACAACGGCGGAAAGCGCTACCTGGCTTGCGGGTCCGGATCGGGGCTCGTGAGCCAGACCGTCGCCCTCAGCGGTCTCAACGGTCACTCGAAGGCCCGCCTCCAGGTCGACTTCGGCGGCGTGACCAACCACCGGATCCGGATCTCGCTGCGGGCGAGTGGGTCAGGCGGCACGGACAAGCACGTCGAGCACCTCAAGGTGATGGACGTCACCAACCACTACAAGGTGATCGTCACCTCGCTACCGCTACCGGCGTGGGTCGACCACGTTCAGGCCACCATCGAACTGCTGCCCAAGGCTGGGTCGACGACATGCAAGATGGTCGCCGATAGCGCGAAGCTCATCCTCCAGCGCACCTGATCGGCGCGAAACCGCCGGGCATCCGTGTCGAGGAGACACGGACGGCGACCGGCCGGCACGCTCCCATCGTCTGGCGGCCCGGTTCACCATCGGTGCGTCCATCCGTTCCCCCCGGCGGTGTCATGTGGCGCTACCCTTGCCCGGCGGCCAGCCACGCCACGCCGTCCCGCTTCCGGACCTGAGGATCCATGGGCTCCCAGCAGCTGCTCGACCCGTTGCCCGTGCTGGGTGTCTTCATCCTGTTCGCGCTCGTGGCGCTCGCCGCCTACGAGTGTGGCTATCGCCTGGGACTGTGGTACCAGCGGCGGACGCCCGACGAGAAGGAGGGCCCCAGTGGGGTGCTGGTCGGCTCGCTCCAGCAGAGGGGCTCCTATAGACCGGCCTGCGCCAGGAGCGACCGGGACAGCTCCACCGGCACCGCGAAGCCGATGCCCTGGGCTGAGCCCGACTCGGCTGACACGATGCCCACCACCCGACCCGCCGCGTCGAACAACGGGCCGCCCGAATTGCCGGGATTGATGGCGGCATCGGTCTGCAGCAGGTTCGAGAACGTGCTCTGGCCCCAGCCATTGGCGCTAGCCACGGTGATGCTCCGGTCGATGCCGCTGATGATGCCCTCGGTGACAGACCCCGGGTAGTCTCCCAGCGGACTGCCGATGACGATGGCCTCCTGGCCGACGACTACCGAACCGGCACCTGCGAGCTGCGCGGGGTGGAGGTCCTTCGCCTTGATCTTGAGCAGTACCAGGTCGAGGTTGACGTCCTCCGCCGCGATGGTTGCCTCGTAGGTGCGACCGTTGTGCAGCATGACGGTGATCGAGTCGCTGCCCGCGACGACGTGGTCGCAGCTGAGGATCCAGCCATCACTCCCGACCACGAATCCCGAGCCACTCTCGCTCGCCGATCGGCGCCCGAAGCCGGTGGTCTGTGCCTCGATGGTCACCACGGATGGCGCGACGGCAGCCACGATCGACGCGACGCCCCCGAGCCTGCCCGTCCCTGGCGACGCCAGGCTCACGGCCGCTGGCTGACCAGCAGCACCAGCCACGACTGGCGTGTCGCGCGCGACCGTCGATCCCTGGGTGAGTGAGGCTCCCGCCACGCCCCCGCCGAGTGCCGAGATCAGGCAGAGGCCAAGCGCGACGAAGGCGGTCGTCCAACGGCGCCTCGGACGCCCGGTCGCCACGCCCACCGTCGGGTCGAACGTCCACTCGCTGGCAGGTACGCCAGCGAGCCAGTCGACGGTGGCCGGGCGGCCGGCTGCCGATGCATCACGCGCCGGTTGGGTCATGTCGTCCGCCGCCATCTCGTGCCTCCTGGGCCGCTCGCGGCTGGGATATCGGTGACCCTCGACCGCACGAGAGACGGTCATCCGGCCACGAACTGAGCCCACGCCGCGTCGTCCCAGCGTACGGACCGCCCCTGAGGAGACCCTGAGATCCGGCGGCCGCAGTAGGGGTCGTCGTCATCCGGCCGCGCACCCGGCGGCCCGTTCCTCGCCAGATACTGCGACGCGCGACGTCACCGTCGCGCGTCGGTCGATACCGGCTGCGGCCTCACAGTCTTGGCGACCGGCTGTGAGGCACATCGGGACACGGTCCTGGGCCGGCTGTGACCGGCTCCCCGACCTGTCGAGCGGTAGCCAGGGATGTCACGTCACGGCGTCATCCGGACGCCGTGATGCGGTCAGGGCTGGGTCGGGGGCTTCATGCCCGGCGCATCACCAGCCGCGCTGGCGGCCACGCTGGCGGCCTGGGTCGCGGAGGCGCCCGACGCCGCCTTGGCATTGGCGGCCTGCATCTGCTCCATCGCGGCGCGCTGCTCCGGGGTCAGCTTGGACAGCTCGTTGTCCACGAACGGCTTCTGGACCCCGGGATAGCTCAGGTAGAGGAAGACGACGAGCGCCAGGAACCAGGGGATCGTCTGAGCCTCGTACGTCGAGCCGAACAGGAGCGCGAAGAAGCCCCAGATGAGCGTGAACAGGCTGATGAAGATGCCGAACTGCACGGCATAGGCCCGCAGGTTCCAGAAGCCGGCCGCCACCCAGAACCAGATGAGCGCGATGAGCACCGACCACAGGGCGCCGCCCCACTGTGCGGTGTCGAATTGGAAATCCTGGCCTGCCGCGTTCTTTCCGATGAAGTTGAAACTCACGATGCCGAGGTACACCAGCATCAGGTACAGCTGATAGAGGCCAGCCAACGCGGAAGCACCCGCGAGGATGATCACTCCGATGGGTCGTCGCATCGGTTTCGTTCGCCCTCCGTCGCGCGTCGTCGCAGGACCATGGCTGGCCGATGACGACGACCGTCCGCGTCCCCTGAATCCTATCCCGCTCGGGGCATGTTCAGCACGATGACTGTGCAGGACCAGTACGGATGACCGACTGTCGCTCCGGACGTGCGCTTGGTAGGGTCGCCACGATGCTGTCCCATCGATGCCGTTTCGCCCTCTTGCTCGCGGGCTTGCTGGCCACGAGCGCGGCGCCCGTGGCCGCCGCCGGGAACACGGACGGTCATGCCCCGGTGCCCGTCGAGGCACGCGCGGTGGACACCTCGCATCCCGATCGCTGGGTGGGCACCGGGACGCCCGCGAGCTGCACCTCGAAGAAGGTCGTGGCAGCGGTCGCTCGCGGCGGCATCATCCGCTTCAAGTGTGGTCCCAGGCACGTGACCATCAAGATGACGGCCACGGCGAAGGTGTTCAACGACCACAAGGACGTGGTCATCGATGGCAAGGGCCTCATCACGCTCGATGGCGAGGGCCTGCGGCGCATCCTCTACCTGAACACTTGCGACAAGACGCTGGTGTGGACCACCTCCCACTGCCAGGACCAGCCGCATCCGACATTGACGGTCCAGAACATCACCTTCCGGAACGGTCGATCGACCGGCCACGGCACGATGGATGGGGGCGGCGCCATCTTCGTGCGCGGTGGGCGGCTCAAGGTGGTCAACGCCGCGTTCTACGGCAATCGTTGCGCGTCGAGCGGACCGGACGTTGGGGGTGCGGCCATCCAGGTGTTCTCGCAATCCCAGGGCCTGCCGGTGTACATCGTCAAGAGCACGTTCGGCGGAGCCGGTGACAAGCGCAACGCGTGCTCGAACGGCGGCGCCATCTCCAGCATCGGGGTGTCGTGGACGATCATCGACAGCCTGTTCGACAACAACCGCGCCATCGGCAGCGGTGCGAATCCGGCCAAGGCGGGCACACCGGGCGGCGGCAATGGCGGCGCCATCTACAACGACGGCAACACGATGACGCTGCGTATCGCGGGCACCAAGATCGTGCGCAACCGCTCCAACCATGAGGGCGGCAGCGCCATCTTCTTCGTCAGCAACGACCGCAGCGGAGACGTCGAGATCGCCAGCTCGGTCATCCGCGACAACACCGGGGATGGGTTCTGGAACTACCCCGGTATCTACTTCCTGGGCCACACGATCACGTTCACGGGGTCCACCGTCAAGTAGGCAGGCCATCGATACCGGGTCCGGCCGAGTCCTAGCTCTGATCCCCACGGACCTTGTCGACTCGGACGTCCGCGAAGGTCCGGGCAGGCGTGCATCGAATCACCCGGGCCGCGTCCGTCTTCCGGTCCACGACCCACCGGTTGGGTGAGTCCGACCGTCCTGACCGCCCGGGGGCAGCTCCTACCCACCCCGTGGGTCGAACGTCACACCCGATGCACGCGGTGGGTGATCCGGTCCCGTTCGCCCGAAGACTTGTCGAACCCATCCATGGGATGGGTAGCCCGCCGCGTGCCAGGCGCTCAGCCGTCGACGACGTATGTGGGAACTCCAGCTAGAACGGCGTCGGGATCCACTTGAGTGGCGTCATCGGCTCCACGTAGCCCGCGGCCTTCTGGCGCTTGGGCAGCGTGATCCCGCCCCGCTCGAGCGGCTGGTAGGGCACCTGGCTCAGCAGGTGACTGATGATGTTGAGGCGGGCCCGTTTCTTGTCATCGCTGTGGGCCACATGCCACGGCCCCCAGGGGGTATCGGTGGCGGCGAACATCGCATCCCGGGCACGGGAGTAGTCGTACCAGCGGCTGTATGACTTGAGATCCATGTCCGATAGCTTCCAGAACTTGCGCGGATCGGTCGATCCGACCTTCAAGGCGCCGGGTCTGCTCGTCCGGGCTGACCTCCAGCCAGTACTTGATGAGGATGATGCCGGAGTCGACCATCGCCTTCTCGACCGCCGGGACCTGCTCCAGGAACCGCGCCGACTCCTCCGGCGTGCAGAAGCCCATCACCGGTTCGACGCCGGCGCGGTTGTACCAACTGCGATCGAAGATGACGACCTCGCCGGCCGCCGGGAAGTGCGGCAGGTAGCGCTGGACGTACATCTGCGACTTCTCACGGTCGGTGGGAGCCGCGAGGGCGACCACCCGGAAGACGCGCGGGCTGACTCGCTCCGTGATGCGCTTGATGGTGCCGCCCTTGCCCGCCGTGTCCCGCCCTTCGAAGACGACGACGACCTTGGCGCCAGCCGACTTGACCCACTCCTGCATCGCGACGAGCTCGCCCTGGAGCCGGGTCATCTCCTGCTCGTACTCCTTGGTCTTCATCTTCGGCAGGGAGCCGTCGGGTGCAGTCGGGGCATCCGCACCCGACGCGGCGGCCGACTGCTTCTGGTGCTTCTTGCTCATGCTGGTTCCCCTTCGATGTCTGGATGTGTCAGAAGCTCGAGATGCGACCGGTCAGGCGGCCGCGGCGGCCACCGGTCCGTCCGTGGCCGGGGACTCGTCGGCTGCGGTCGCCGGCTGTCGACGCACGAACCACTTGCCGGCCTCCCAGAGCACGAACAGCACGACGGCCGAGGCTGCGGCGATGAGCCACTGGTCGACCGTGAGTCGGGTGGTCCCCAGGAGCGTGCCGATGAGGCCCGGCAGCCCCACGGCCACCGCGAGGATGACCTCGATGACGAGGACGATGTTGAGCGAGCGGTTGTCGAAGGTCTCCATCCGCAGCACCGTCGCCCGCTCGTCACGGGACTCGACCGCGGCGACCAGCAGGCAGAGCGAGAAGGCCACCAGCGCCATGGTCGTGCCGATGCCGTCCGAGCCGTACCGGTCGTGGCTGAACACGATGAGCGCGTCCGAGGCGACCGCGATGAAGCCACCGACGAGGAGGATGGTCACCAGCAGCGCACGGGTCATGATCGAGGCGTCACGGGGGCGGGGCCAGCGCTTCATGAGGCCCGGGGTCTCCTTGTCCAGGCCGAGCGTGATGCCGACGCCAGCGGTGATGGCGAAGTTGATCCACAGGATCTGGACCGCGGAGAACGGCTGACCGCCCGCGATGTTGAGGATGCTCGCGAGCAGGAAGGTGACGATGTAGGCGACCAGGGCCACGAGCATGAAGCGGATGTACTTGAGCATGTTGTCGTAGAGCTTGCGCCCCTCGGACACGGCTCGGACGATGGTCGCGAAGTTGTCGTCAGTGAGGATCATCCGGCCGGCATTCTTGGCCACCTGGGTACCCGAACCCATAGCGACCCCGATGTCGGCGGCCTTGATCGCGGGTGCGTCATTGACGCCGTCGCCGGTCATGGCCACGACGTCACCCTTCTTGCGCAGCGTCTCGACGAGCATCACCTTGTGCTCGGGAGCCACGCGCCCGATGACACCGATGCCATCGACGCGCCGGACGCGCTCGTCCTCGGACATCGCGGCGAACTCGGTGCCCAGGATCGCCTCGCCGGGGATGCCCAGCTGCTTGGCGACGGCTTCACCGGTGACGACATCGTCGCCGGTGATCGATCCGGACCCGGATGTTCGCGTCCTGGGCAGCCTTGACAGCGGCCATCGACTCGACCCGGGGAGGGTCGACCATGCCCACGAGGCTGGTCATCTGGACGCCGGTGACGAGCGCCAGGAGGTCCCCGTTGGGGTCGAAGGTGGCCGGGTCGAGGTCCTTCGTCGCGGCGGCCATGACCCGCAGGCCCTTGGCGCCCAGGTCCTCCATCACCTTCGTCGCGCGGATGTTCGCCGCGTCGTCCCAGGGCACCGATGCGCCCTTGGCGAGGGCGGTCGACGCTCGCCCGATGACGGCTGGGCCGGCGCCCTTGATGAAGATGCGCACGACGGACTTCCCTGCACCGTCCTTGGCATCGCAGAACACAGCCATCAGCTTGTAGGTCGGGTCGAATGGTAACGTCGCGAGACGGGGGTTCTCCGCCTGCGTCTGCTCGGTGTCGACTCCGACCTTGTGCCCGAGCACGAGCAGCGCACCCTCGGTGGGGTCGCCCACGACCTTGTCGCCCACGATCTTTGCATCGTTGGCCATGAGGAACGGTAGGATCGCCGCCTCGATGGTGTTGGTGTTGCCGGCGGCGTGCTGGACCGTACCTTCGAGGCCATAGCCCGTGCCCGTGATGGTGTATCGGTCGGTCGGGTCGATGACCTCGACCGCCGTCATCTGGTTCAAGGTCAACGTGCCGGTCTTGTCGGAGTTGATAGCCGACGTGGACCCGAGGGTCTCCACCGAGTCGAGGCTCTTCACGATCGCGCCGTGCTGCGCGAGCTCCGTGGAGCCGGTCGAGAGGATGACCTGCAGCACCGTGGGCATGGCCATCGGCACCGCGGCCAGAGCGAGTGCGATGGCCGTGGTGAAGATCACCTGGGCCGAGTCACCCCGGGACAGCCCAAGCACGAACATCACGATGATGGTCAGCCCCGCTGCTCCCGCGATCCAGAGCGTGAGGGTGTCGAGTTGCCGGGTGAGGGGCGTCTTGAGCGTCGGCGCGGACTTGAGCATCCCCGAGATCTTGCCGACCGCGGTCTCTGCTCCGGTGCCCGTCACGACCATGACCCCGCTACCGTGCGTCACGGGCGTGTTCATGAAGGCCATGTCCGCCTGGTCGCCGAGCACGACGTCCGAGCCCGTGACCGTCTCGACGCCCTTGGACGCCGGCACGCTCTCGCCGGTCAGCGCCGATTTGTCGATCTGGAGTGACGTGGCCGAGATGAGCCGTCCGTCAGCGGGCACGTCGTCGCCGGCCGCGAGCAGCACGATATCGCCGAGCACGACCTGGTCGGCATCGACCTTGGTCTCGGCGCCGTCGCGGCGCAACCGGGCGGTGGTCTTGAGCATCGACTGGAGCGCGTTCATGGCGCTCTCGGCCTTGCCCTGCTGGCGCATCCCACCCGCAGCGTTGAGCACCGTGATGAGGAACACCGCGACGCCCGTGGAGACCTGGCCGATGAGCACCGATCCGATGGCCGCGGCGACCAGGATGACCTGCATGTAGTTCTTGTACTGGGCGAGGAACTGCTGCCAGGCCGGGGGCGCCGATTCGGCGGGCAGGGCGTTCGGTCCGTTCTTGGCCAGCCGCTGGGCGGCCTCCGCGGCCGTCAGCCCCGTCGCCACGTCCGAGCCGAGGGCCCCGACCACATCCGCAGCGGCGCGCGCATATGGGGGCGGATCCCCGGTCCCTGCTGCAACGGGCTGGGTCGCCACCGTCGCTCCTGCTGTCATCACTCATGCCTCCCTGGGGTGCCTGTGGCGTCGGCGGGGCCGGTCAGGCCGATGGCAGGTCACCCGATGTGCGCAATCATGCCCCAACGCGTCGCCCCGGGCGCGAGGGCCGGACGTCATCATCGGGCGTGCCGTCTGGTTCCAGGCCAGGGCTGGACCGCGAGCGGATAATCGGTGCGATGGTCCGCCCCGCCCGTACCTATGTCCGACGAGGTCGGGTCTGCGCGCCATCGGTCAGCACGCCGGGCTGACCCGGGGTCGCGTGCTCGACATCGAGCTCCTGGGGCGGGTCCGGCTGACGCGCGATGGCGTGCCGCTGCCCAGCCAAACCAGCGACCGCTTGCTGGCGCTACTGCTCCTCGAGCGTGGGCAGCCGTTGGCGCGCGACCAGCTCGCGTACGCTCTGTGGCCCGACTCGGCCGACCCGCAGGCGCTCACCAACCTTCGGCGCGAGCTGCACGCGCTGCGTCACGCGACCGCGGACATGGATGGGCTGCTGGCGATCACCCGTCGCACCGTCGAGTGGCTGCCGACGGGTGGCTACCGCCTGGACGTGGAGCTGTTCGAGGCCGCGGCGGCGGCTGGCGCCGCAGGCGATGCCGAGGCTGCCGTCCGCGCGGTCGATCTGTATCGAGGGGACCTCGCCCCGGCCATCTACGACGATTGGGTCGTGGCGCCCCGCGAGCGGCTGCGCGCCACGTACCGCGCCACGCTCGGGCGGCTGGTCGCGCACCTGGAGGAGCGCCGCGAGTACCGGGCCGCGCTCGACTACGCTCGTCGGATCGTCGCGTTCGATCCACTCGATGAGGATGGCTACCGGGCACAGATGCGGCTGGCCATGCTCCTGGGCGACCGCTCCACTGGGCTGCGCGCGTATCACGCCTGCGTCTCGGTCCTCCGGCGGGAGCTGGATGTCGATCCGGCACCCGAGACGCAGGCGGCCTACGAGGCCCTGCTGCTGGCTGCGCAGCAGCCCACGGAGCAAGCTGCGGCATCGAGCCCGCAGGCAAGGACCGACCGCGTCGCCGTGCCCCATCAGCTCGTCGGCCGACGGCTGGAGCTCGAGGCCCTGCTGACGGCCGCGCGGCGCCGAGCCGATGGTCGGCCGAGCCTCCTGGCCGTGCGCGGTGACCCGGGCATCGGCAAGACCCGCCTCATCGAGGAGTTGACGCGACGCTGGGTCGTCGGAGGCGGTCGTGTCGCATCCACCCGCTCGTACGCGGCAGAAGGGTCGCTGGCCTACGCGCCGGTCGCGGCCTGGCTTCGCAGTGCGCCCGTGCGGGCCGGCCTCGCGACGCTCGAACCTGTCTGGCTCACGGAGTTGGCTCGGTTGGTCCCCGAGCTGCTCGAGACGCGATCCGATCTCGCGGCCCCGGTGCCGATGACCGAGGGCTGGCAGCGGCTGCGGCTGTTCGAGGCACTCCTGCGTGCCATCCGCGCGACGCAGGGCCCGCTCCTGCTGGTGCTCGATGACGCGCACTGGTCGGACGCGGACAGCCTCGAATGGATCCATTTTCTGCTGCGTGCCGATCCGCCGCCCGACGTGGTGGTGGTGCTCGGTATCCGGGTCGAGGAGGAACGATCGAACGCTGCTCTCGTGGGACTGCTCGACAGCCTCGATGCCCTCGACGAGCTCCACCGGGTCGACCTTGAGCCACTCGGCGAGGACGATGCCGCGCGGCTGGCAGCCACCTTCAGCGGTCGATCGTTCGACGGCCCGATGCGGGAGCAGCTCCATCGCGACACCGGTGGCAACCCCCTCTTCGTGGTCGAGGTCGCCCGGTCCGGGTCGCCGGCAGCGGTTCCCGGCGAGCACTCCTATGACCCGGCCGGCATCCTACCGCCGGGCGCGGCGATCCCGCCGAGGATGCGCGCCGTCATCGCCGGGCGGCTGGAGCGCGTCTCGCCCGAGGCACGCCAGCTCGCCGAGATCGCCGCCGCGATCGGCCGCGACTTCACGGTCGAGCTCCTCGCGGAGGCGGGCGACGCGGACGAGGAGACCGTCACCCGGGCTGTCGACGAGCTGTGGCGTCGCCAGATCATCCGGGAGGGCACCCACGGCGGCTACGACTTCAGCCACGATCGGATCCGGGATGTCCTCGAGGGGCTGGTGGCGCCCGGCCGGCGGCGGCTGCTGCATCGCCGGGTGGCGCGCGCCATCGAACGTCTCGGGGCGCAAGACCTCGATACCGTGGCGGCCCAGCTGGCCGCGCACTATGAGGCTGCCGGGATGGCGGTGGAGGCGATCGCGTTCCATGAGCGCGCCGCCGTGTCGGCGGCGCGCATCTCGGCGAACCGCGACGCGACGCGACACCTCTCCCGGGCGTTGGCGCTCGTCGGTCGACTCCCACGAAGCGCTGACCGCGATCGACGGGAGATGGCGCTGGAGCTTGCCATGGCGGCGCCTCTCAATGCCACGGTCGGGTATGCGTCCCGCGAGCTCCAGGCATCCCTCGATCGAGCGCTGGAGCTTGCCGAGCTGCTGGGCGAACGAGAGCCGGCCATCCTGGCGCTCAACGGCCTCTACCACGTGCATTTCGTTCGCGGTTCGATCCGCCGGTCCATCGAGATCGCGGAGTCGGCCCTGGCCCTGACCGGTGACGATCCCCGGTACCTGTCCATCGGCCACCTGGCTCTCGCCGGCCCGCTGGCCAGCTTCGGCGCCATCGACCGCTCGATCGACGCGTTCGCGCGTGCCATCGGATCGTTCGACCCCGAGATCTCGCGCCCCAGCACATTCGGCCTGGATCCCGTCGTGTTCGCGCAGGCATGGTCGGCGCATGCGCTGTGGCTGCGTGGTCGCGCCACGGAGGCGCGAGCGGCGTCGACGGCCGCCTTCGCCCGAGCGGAGGAGCTGGAGCACCCATTCCTCCAGGCACTGGCGTTCGCGTATTCGGCCGTCCGGTGCCAGATGGCGGGCGAGCTGGACCTGCTCGTCGAGCACGCACGAGCGGCCGTCGACCTGTGCCAGCGATACCGGTTCCCGTACTACGGCGAGTGGGGGGCGATCCTCCTGGCGTGGAGCGACCGGAGCCGGTCCGACGGCGCGGCTCGGATCGAAGCCGCCCTGGACGCCCTGCGCCGGATGGGTGCCCATAGCCGACGGCCCTACTACCTCACCCTCCTGGCGGATGTCCATGTCGCCGCCGGTCGACCGGCGGCGGCGCTCGCGGTCCTGGATGCCGCCAACGCCACTGCGGTGGCCAATGACGACCGCTGGTGGCTGCCGGAGGTGCACCGGATGCTGGGCATGCATGGCACCAGTGCCACGGCGGACGGGCATCTCGACAGCGCACTGCGGGTGGCGGTCGGCCAGGGCAGCTTCGCGCTCGGGGTCCGAGCGGCCGCGAGCATCGTTCGGCGCCAGCCCGATCGACGAGCCGAGGTCCTGTCGATGGTGTCGGCCATCGCCGATGGCCTCGAGGACGGTCCCGCCGACGTCGCCATCAGGCAAGCAGGGCTGGTCGCAGACCGGTAGCGGCGCCGCCTGGCGAGGCACGGGCAGGGAGGACGGGAGCGAACGGGTCGAGCCCGCGAACGAAGGCCGAACGATTCGCGAACGATGGCCTGGGCAGACTGCCGCGAGTCGCAGCCAGTGACACGCAGCAAGGGAGCGTCACATGACACTCGCACCATCAACCACGACCAGCGTCGACGATGTCGCCCTGGATGGATTCAGCGCCGCCTTCCACGGCGAGCTCATCCGCCCTCGGGACCCGGGCTACGAGTCCGCCCGTCTGGTCCACAACGGCCGATTCGATCGGCATCCGATCGCCATCGCGCGAGCACTGGATGTCCCCGACGTGGTCCGCGCCGTCACGTTCGCACGCGAGCACCGGCTCCGGCTGGCGGTCCGGGGTGGCGGTCACCACGGCGCCGGGTTCGGCACCGTCGATGATGGGCTCGTCCTCGACCTCGGCGAGATGCGCGCCATCAGCATCGACGCACAGGCACGCACCGCTCGTGTCGAGGGCGGTGCAACGCTCGCGGACGTTGACGCGGCGACACACCCGCACGGTCTTGCCGTGCCTGGCGGCGTCATCTCCTCGACGGGGATCGCCGGCCTCACACTCGGCGGGGGCATCGGCCACCTGACCCGCAGGCTCGGGCTGACCATCGACAACCTGCTCCAGGCCGAGCTCGTCCTCGCCAACGGCGAGATCGTCACCGCCAGCCCGACATCCCACCCTGACCTCTTCTGGGCGATCCGCGGTGGCGGCGGCAACTTCGGCGTCGTCACGGCATTCGAGTTCCGGCTGCATCCGGTGACCACGGTGGTCGCCGGTCCGATGCTGTACGAGCTCGACGACGCCCCCCGGGTCATGGCCTGGTACCGGGACTTCATCGGTCAGGCGCCCGAGGAGCTTGGTGGCTTCTTCGCATTCCTGACCGTGCCGCCGGGGCCGCCCTTCCCGGAGGCGCTCCACCTCCGCAAGATGGCCGGCATCATCTGGTGCTGGTCGGGTGACCCGGATCGGGCGGAGACCATCTTCGCACCCATCCGGGCGGCGATGCCACCGGCGCTGGATGGGGTCCAGCCGATGCCCCTGCCAGCACTCCAGTCCGCATTCGACCCGCTGTACCCGAAGGGTTCCCGCCTCACCTGGCGGGGAGCATTCGTCTCTTCCATCCCGGATGCGGCGATCGAGGCACACGTGCGCATGGCGCCGACGCTCCCGTCGGTCCCGTCGACGATGCACCTCTACCCCATCGATGGCGCCGTCCACCGCGTCGCGCCGGGTGACACCGCGTTCAGCCACCGGGATGCCCGATGGGCGATGACCATCGTGGGAGCCGGCGCCGAGCCCGCCGATGACGCGCCCATCCGCGCCTGGACGGACCGGTACTGGGAAACGGTGAAGCCGTACGTCTCCAGCGGCGCGTACGTCAACTTCATCGAGGACGAGGGCGGCGATCGCCTCCGGTCATCCTATCGGGGCAACCTGGAGCGCCTCGCTCGGGTGAAGGGTCACTACGACCCGGACAACCTGTTCAACCTCAACCAGAACATCCTGCCCGCGGCCTGACCGAGGGCCGGCGCCCCCGCACCTGCGATCAGGTGTGGGGGCGTTCCCATGCCCGCGAGGCCGCTCAGGCCCGATGTACTCTGGTGATGTCGTCGGAGGTCCGTCCCATCGGAGGGACGTCCGGCCGGCCGATGCGGGAGGGCGGGTCATCAGCACGCTCGGCAAGGCATCAGGACCTCGGCCAACCGGCGGGCGCCCGGGGCTCGCCCGCAAGCCGGTCGGATCCGCCAGTCGATGACGGGCCGCGCGAAGGCCCCCGAGGCAGGCCGGCGATTGCTCATCGCCCTGGCCATCGTCGTCGGCCTGCTGGTGTTGCTCGTGGTCGTCAAGTATTGGCCACCCTGGGTGGCGGAGATGGGCGCGCAGCTCAGCGACTGGCTGGTCAGTGCCAGCACGCGCGTCTGGCGCCACACCGGGGGACGCTGGGTCACGGTGTTCACCCTGAGCGTCGTCATCATCGTCGGCCTCATCGTGATGCGTCGCCGGCGGGTGGTCGGCATCACGATCATCGAGGTGGCCATCGCGGTCGGGGCCCTGGTGGCTCTGCTGCAGCCCGACGGTTGGTGACCGCTGCCGCCCTGGCACGGCGTTCGATCTAGCTCAGCTGGTAGGCGCGGAGGGTCTCGGGTGAGATGACATCGATCATCGACGGCTCGTCCGGCACGTGGTCCTCCCAGCTCGGCAGGGGAGTACCCAGCCGCCGGGCGAGGATGCCGATGATCGAGCGGGCCTTGAAGGTGGAGATGCCCGGAAGGCGACATAGACGACGCTCGACCTCGGCGGCATCCGCGCCGTCGGCCCAGATGGCGGCCGCGATGCCGTCGTAGTCGCGGACGATGACCGCGCACATCCCCTGGACCCTGCGACCCATCATGTTCGGGAAGCGGTGGATGGCCGGTGGCGTCCGGAACAGCAGCTCGAGATCCGCCGTGGGCATCGCGGCGATCGCCCGCGCATCGAGCTGGCCACCCATCCGCCCGGCCAGCGCGTGTCCGCCCGAGAAGGCCTTGGGCACCGTGACCCGCTGGTCGAGGATGAAGCCGATGATCAAGGCGAGGGGCTCCCGCGCGAGTAGCGCATCCGCGTCCGGGTCGCCCGTGTAGGGCAGCGTCGTCAAGGCCGCAGGCTCCGACATCGTCCGATCGTAGCCAAGATCGAAACGCTCCGACAGGGGAGCCTCTAGCACCAATGTCCTCCGAGGGCCAGCCGATCGGGTGATGTGATGGTGCGTCCGGGCACACGAGCATGTGTCACCGAAGCCGCCCTGAGTGGACCGAGCCCACCGGGAGTGCACCTAACCACCCCAGCCCACACCACAAGGACGGGATCCATGCAGTCCAAGCTCATCGCCGCGTGCGCGACCGGGGCGCTCGCGCTCCTGCTGCTGCCGCTGGCAGCATCCGCCGCGAACCCGACACCGGTGTCGGTGACCGTGACCACGGGCACGACCATCACGGCTCCCGCAGCGGTCAACATCGGCTCGGGCTTCCCGGGCCAGACGGTGACCTCCGCCGACCAGGATCTCTCCTGGTGGTCGAACGAGTACCCGCTGCAGCTCACCGTCGCCCTGGACAGCGCCCTCACCAACGACCAGGGCACCGTGTCGACCGGTGACGACACCACGATCGCGCGCAGCGACGTGGAGGTCAGCTCCGCCGACTACCCGGGTTGGGCGCCGCTGAACGCCGCGCAGCCGGTCGCGGACGTGGTCGATGTCAACGCGGCGACCCTGGAGGCGCAGTCCCAGAGCGTCTTCAACCTGCGCGTGAACATCCCCTCGGCGACCGAGGGGACCTACCGCTCCACGGTGACCTGGACGGTCCAGTAGGCATCACCTCGCGGATCGAGCCGGGGGCGTGACCCCCGGACGATGAGCACCGGACCCCCTGCGCGACGCGCGGAGGGGGCCGGCGGCCACCTCACTCGAAGCGCTTCCTTTCCGAGCAGGAGCTTTCGATGCACCAGGTACGCCCCGTAGGCGACCACGCTCCCACCAGCGTCCGCCTCGCGCGGTGCGCGACCATCACGGCCCTATTGGGCGCCATCGCGCTGACCGTGGCCGGTCCGACCGCGGCGGCGGTCCCCTTGGCCAGCCCCGACGCTGGCAGCCCGGCGCCGAGCGCCGCCGCATCGGCGAGCCCGCTCGCCAGCGCGGCCGCGTCCGCCAGCATCGCTCCATCACCGGCCGCGACGCCATGCCCCAGCCCGGTGCCCAGCGCCGTCGTGAGTGCGAGTCCGGTCGCAAGTGCGAGTCCGGTCGCAATCGCGCCTGCGTCCGCGAGCGATGCTGCCTCCGCGAGCGACGACCCGGCCGAGAGTCCCATCGCCAGTCCAGCGTCGAGCGTCATCCCGTCGCCGAGCCCCGGCGCATCCCCATGCCCCATCGCGGCCATGCCCCGGATCGGCATCGGTGTCGGGTCGTCACAGGTGATCCTGGGCGTGGACGGCCGTATCGGCTCGTTCACGGTGTACAACGCGGGTGACGCCGAGCAGACGTTCAGCGCCGCGGCCTTCGACTTCACCGTCGATGCCAGCGGTCGCAAGGTGCCGGCCGTCGAGCCCCTGCCGCTCGGTGCAGCCGCGTGGCTGACCGTCGAACCGGCGGTGTTCACCCTGGAGCCCCAGGCGACGCAGGTCGTCGACTTCACCGTCACGGTGCCCGAGGACGCGCCACCGGGCGACCACTATGCGGGCATCCGCATCCTGGGCGCGATGAGCGACGGGGCCTGGGCCGACCTCGAGCCGCAGCTCGCGGGGTCGGTCGTGGTGCGCTCTCAGGTGGCCTTCCCGGTCACGGTCGTGGCGCGGGTGCCGGGCGAGGTCCTGCCACGTGTCGTGGTGCCACCCTTCGAGATCGCCACCGGGCCGCTCATCGCGAGCATCTCGGGCGACGTCTTCTTCACGCCCCAGATCGTCAACGACGGCAACGTCGCGGCGGTGTGGCAGCCGGTGTCGGACTCGACCGCCCCACCGGAGCAGGTCGTGCCGACGCTCAAGCTCACCAGCCAGGTCGGCTTCATGGCCAGCGACCAGCTCCTGTATGCCCGCGCCAGCGGCGATTCCGACGGTGCGCAGCCGGCCTCGGTGCTGGTCCTGCCCGGCGCCGCGCTCCGCCAACAGCTCGTCGTGCGGGACGCGCCGATGTTCGGCATGTACGAGTACGTCTACACGCTCCCTGGCGACGGCGCTGATGGGCGCCCTCCGATCACGTCCACCGGCCACTTCATGATCATCAACCTCCAGAAGATCCTGCTGTATCTCGTGCTGCCACTCATCGTGCTGATGGTCCTCATCACCACGCTCCTGGTCCGTCGATATCGGCACCGGGGACAGTCGCGGCTCGCTGCGACGCAGCGAGAGCTGGAACTGGATGCCATCCGCGCCGAGGCGCTCGACCAGGCTCGTCGCGAGATCGCGTCGTCTGACGGCCGGGCCCGGTGACGAGCGCGCGAGCGCGCGGAACCCGATGAGGATGCGTGCAGCCAGGCGTCGATCGAGCGGCGTCGTCGCCCGGTCCCATCTCGCTGCCGTGATCCTCGTGATGATCACGCTCATGGCCGCCGCCCTGGGCCCGGTCGTGGCCCAGGACAGCGTGGACCCCTCTCCTGGGCTTGGCGCCACCAGCGCGGCCGATTCGACCCCGACCCCGACCCCCCGACCGACGCCTGATCCGACCCCGATCCGGCTCCCCGACCGACGCCCGATCCGACCCCCCGACCGACCCCCGATCCGGCACCACGACCAGCCCCTGGCCCGACACCGACCCCCAGGCCTGACCCGAAGGCCCTGCCGCTGCCGGACCCCGAGCCGACCGGTCGGCCGACACCGGCGCCTGCGCCCCTGGTGGACCCGACCCAGTCACCCAGCCCCGATGCGACCGCGACGGCTGCGCTCGACCCGACCGAGCAGCCGTCCGCTGACCCCACTGGGCGACCCACGCCCGACGTCACCCCTGGGCCCGCACCCAGCGCGACGCCAGGGGCGACCGACGCGCCGTCCCCGGCCGCGACCCCGATGACCGCGCCGGATGTCTCGCCCACGCCGGTCACGCCCGATCCGAGCACCGCGCCCGCGGTCGAGCCAGGTGCATCGCCGGATGTAGTCGCCTCGCCGACACCGAGTGTGACGCCGGCGGCCTCCGGATCGCCGACACCCGACCCCGCATCGTCCGATACCGACAGCCTCATCGTCCGCTTCCGGGCCGGCGTGCCGGCTGCTGAACAGCAGGACACCATCGCCAGCGTCGGTGGCACCCAGACCGATGCCTACGCTGCGCTCAGGATCCGGGTCGTGAGCGTCCCCGTCGACAAGACGGCGGCGATGACCCAGGCACTTCGGTACGATCCACTCGTCGAATTGGTCGAGGGCGACCACCTCCGCGCCGCGGATGGCCGGCCCTCCGATCCGGCCTACGGCATCCAGTGGAACCTGAAGCGGATCCGCTGGGCCAGGGCTCGCCGGGCCGTCACCCCGACCGGACACGCGACCCTCGCGGTGCTCGATACCGGCATCGATGCCGGTCACGCGGATCTGACGGGCAGGGTCGTGGGCGCCTGGTCCGCCTTCGGGACCGACGCGACCTCGGACCTGAACGGGCACGGCACCGCCATGGCGGGCATCGCGGCGGCCGCGACGAACGACGGCGCCGGGATCGCGGGCGTGGCATATCGGAACGTCGACGTCCTGTCGGTCCAGGTCCTCGATGCGACGGGCGCCGGCGCCGACAGCGACATCATCGGGGGGGTCCTGTGGGCGACCGACCACGGCGCCGACGTGATCCTCATGGCCTTCTCGAATCCGGGCTACTCCAGCGCCTTGCAGCTGGCCATCGACTACGCCTGGGGTCACGGGGTCATCGTGGTCGCCGCGACCGGCAATGACGGGACGTCTGTGCCCACATATCCAGCCGGCGCCCGCCATGTGATGGGCGTGTCGGGCACCGATGCCCACGACGCGCTCGCGGGCATGAGCAATGCCGGCACGGACACCTTCATCGCCGCGCCCGGCCTGTCCATCCCCGCCCCGTGGCCGGACGGCGGTTGGACGACCCTGTCGGGCACCTCAGCCGCGGCGGCCGAGGTTGCCGGTGCGGCCGCGCTCCTGCGGGCGATCGATCCGACCGCCAGCAACGGCGTGGTCGCCGGTCGCCTCGCGAGCAGTGCCGACCCTGCCGGCAGCCCTGCCGAGACCGGCAACGGCCGCCTCAACCTCTATCGCGCGGTCACCAACCGTGCCGACAGCGCCGTCGACCCGGCAGGTGCCGCAGGCGGAGGACCGTTCGTTGGGCCCTACACCGCGGCCGCCACCAAGTACTGGGTCGGCTGTGCGGATACGAGCTGGCCCACGAACGGCAACTGGAGCACGTCCTCCGCCGCCGTCTGCTCCGGTGGCGCACCGACCACCGGCGCCACGACCGCTGCCGGGTCCGCAGACACCGCGATCATCAGCTCGGGCCGGGCGTCCTACCCGAACGTCGCGTCCGGCAGCGTCACCATCCAGAGCCTGACCATCAACAGCGGCGGATCGGTGACCGTCGCCGGCGGCACCCTGTCGATGACCGGCACGATGACCGTCAATGGCTCGCTCGTGGTCTCGAGCGGCACGCTGAGCATCACCGGCAACTGGTCGGTCGGCAGTGGGGACACCCTGACCCAATCGGGTGGCACGATCCTGTCCGCCGGCACCTTCACGCTCACCGGCACCCTCGTGCAGTCGGCCGGCACGCTCCACATGGCGGCCGCGATCGGGACCGCCCCTACGGACAACATCACCCTCAACGGCGGCGGTGCCATCAGCCAGTCCGGGACCGGGGTCATCGATGTCCGGAACTACACCGCGGCCAGTGGATCGGGCAGCACCCAGTCGGGTGGCACCTTCCGGCTCTACCGGAACTTCTCCAACTCCGGTTCCTTCAGCGCCACGGGCGGGACGTTCGAGGTCGCGGGTAGGGGCACGGGCAGTGGGGCATTCGTCGCGTCGGGCACCACGCAGTTCTTCAACGTGCTCGTGGATGCGGGGGTCACCGCGCGGTTCAGCGCCACCGCGTTCGAGTTCACGGTCCGCGGCGATTGGACGGTCGATGGCACCGCTTCCCTGACGAGCAAGGCAACGACCGTCATCTTCGACGGCACTGGTCCGCAGACCATCGGTGGGTCGGTGAACACCACCTTCCGCAACCTCACCATCAACAAGACGTCCGGCTCGGTCGCCTTGGCGAAGAACACCACCGTCGCGACTGCCACCGCGGGCACCGGCACCCTCACGCTCACCGCTGGCTCGATCGTGACCGGCGCGCTCACGCTCATCATGGCGACGGGTGGCACGGTCACGCGCACGAGTGGCTTCGTGGAGGGCAACCTCCAGAAGCAGGTCGCGACCGGCACAAACGTGATCCGGACGTTCGAGGTAGGCACCGGCACGACCTACGCCCCGGCGACCGTCACGTTCGCGTCGGTGACGACCGCGGGGAACCTCACCGTGAGCTCGACCGCCGGCCAGCATCCCCAGATCGGCTCGAGCTCCATCGTCACCAGCGCGGATGTGGCCCGGTACTGGACGATGACCAGCGCCACCATGGTGTTCACGACGGTGGGCGTCGTGTTCACGTTCGCCAACCCGGGCGATATCACCGGTGGCAACCCGTTGAACTACATCGTTCAGCAGTACGACACCGGCTGGACGACGCCGACCATCGGCACCCGATCGACCACCACGACCCAGGCGACCGGCATGACGGTCTTCGGCAGCTACGCCATCGGCGTCGCCGCGACCCCAGCGACCAGCGGCGACGGCACCCTCCTCGTCAGCCCAGCGACCGTCACGGCGGGTTCCATCGACAACACGCTCAGCTTCACGTTCAGCGCGCCGGCGACGAAGGACTTCAGCGCCAGCTCGGCACTGGCGTTCGTGATCCCCGCTGGTTGGACGACCCCCCAGACCACGAACGCGGCGAACCCCGGCTACCTCACCGCGACGGCGGGAAGCTGCACGCCGGGGGCTCCGGCCATCAGCGGCACCGGTCCCTGGACCATCTCCATCGTCCAGGCGTGCCTCCACGGCACCTCGTTCACGGTCACGTACGGCGCCGATAGCTCCACCAACGTGACCGCACCGGCGGCAGCCGGCAGCGCCACGTTCGGGGCCCAGTCCCGGTACGGCGCGGCCGGTGTGCTCACGAACCTCGCGGCGGGCAGCCCGACGGTGAGCATCATCCCGGGCGTCGCTGCCAAGCTCCAGGTCCTGCTACCCGGCGAGACCGCCGCCCCCGGCACCGTCCCGGGCAAGACCGGCAGCCCCACGGGCGTCACCGCCGGATCGAGCATCACGGCCACCGTCAACGCGGTCGATGCCAACTGGAACATCGTGACGAGCGCCACGCCCACGGTCGGCATCACCAGCTCCGATGCCAATGCCACCCTGCCCGCGAACGCCGCCCTCATCGCCGGCACCCGGACGTTCAGCGTCACCCTCAGTACGGCCGGCAGCCGGACCGTCACCGCGACCGACATCGCCGCGGTCCTGACCGCCGGCACGAGCGCCCCGGTCTCGGTGTTTGGCACCACGCTGTCGGCCCCTGTCTCGATGTCGCTGGGCTCGGGCTTCCCTGGCCAGACGGTGACCTCTGGCGCATATCCGGTGAGCTGGCTGTCCACGGAGAGCGGCAAGCGGATCACGGCCGTGCTGACCGCGGACGCGTCCGACGGATCGGGGCACACCATCGCGGCGAGCGACATCATCCTCATCCTGACCAACGGCACGACCGACACCGTCGTCGGACCGCTGTCCTCGGCGCAGGACGTGGCGCTCATCGCCGGCTCGTCCGGCAGCCAGCAGATCAAGCTGCGGATGCGCGTGCCCTCGGCCGTGTCCGGCGCCTACGCCGCAGCCGTGCGATTCGACGTCGTCGGTCCGTAGACGGGCGCGGCAGCCGAGCATCATCCCGGGAGACTGACAAAGTCACTGATCAGTCGGCACTGACGGAATCACGGACCAACGACAGCCGACCCGAGCCGAGCCGTGCGCTGTGCTAGCCTCGGGGCCCTGTCCATCGACCGCAACACGTCCGGAGTCCAGGCATCGTGACCACCCAGCCGCCCTCCGTGGATGCGGGCGACTTCATCCGTGACATCGTCGCCGCCGACGTGGCGACCGGGCGCCAGCGCACCATCGTCACGCGCTTCCCGCCGGAACCCAACGGCTACCTGCATATCGGCCATGCCAAGTCGATCTGTCTCAACTTCGGCATCGCCCAGGAGTTCGGCGGCCGGTGCCATCTGCGCTTCGACGACACCAACCCGGTCAAGGAAGAGCAGGCGTACGTCGACGCCATCCAGGCTGACGTGCGCTGGCTCGGCTTCGACTGGGGAGACGACCTGTACTTCGCCTCCGACTATTTCGGGCAGCTCTACGACTGGGCGGTCCAGCTCATCCGTGCCGGCAAGGCATACGTCGATGACCTGACCGCGGACCAGATCCGGGAGTACCGCGGGACGCTCACCGAGCCCGGCATCCCGAGCCCCTGGCGCGACCGGACCATCAAGGAGAACCTCGACCTCTTCGAACGCATGCGCGCGGGCGACTTTCCCGACGGCTCCAGGGTCTTGCGCGCCAAGATCGACATGAGTTCGGGCAACATCAACTTCCGCGACCCGGTGCTGTACCGGATCCTTCACGCGACCCATCCGCGCACCGGCGATGCCTGGTGCGTCTATCCGACGTACGACTTCGCCCACGGCCAGTGCGACGCCATCGAGGGTATCACCCACTCCATCTGCACCCTGGAGTTCGCGGACCACCGACCGCTCTATGACTGGTTCATCGAGCACCTGCCGGTGCCGTCGCAGCCGCGTCAATACGAGTTCGCGCGGCTCAACCTCACCGACACCGTGCTCTCGAAGCGGTTCCTGCTCAAGCTCGTCGAGGATGGCCGCGTCCGCGGCTGGGACGACCCCCGGATGCCCACCATCTCGGGCGTTCGGCGTCGGGGCTTCCCGGCAGCGGGCATCCGCGATTTCGCGGCGATGATCGGCGTCGGCAAGCGCGAGGGCGTGGTCGAGATGGCGATGCTCGATCACTGCGTCCGCGACGTGCTCAACCGGACCGCACCCCGTCGGTTCGCCGTGCTGCGGCCCCTCAAGCTGGTCATCGAGGACTACCCCGAGGGGCAGGTCGAGATGGTCGAGGCCATGAACAACCCCGAGGATCCCACAGCCGGCACCCGTCCGGTCCCCTTCGGTCGTGAGCTGTGGATCGAGCGCGACGACTTCATGGAGGAGCCCTCGAAGCAGTTCTTCCGGCTCGCCCCCGGTCGCGAGGTGCGGCTCCGCTCGGCGTACTTCGTCACCTGCCGCGAGGTCGTCAAGGACGCGGCGGGAGAGATCATCGAGCTCCGCTGCACGTACGACCCGGCGACCCGCGGTGGCGACTCGCCCGACGGCCGACGGCCCAAGGCGACCCTCCACTGGGTCTCGGCCCCGCACGCGGTCGCGGCCGAGGTGCGCCTGTATACCTCACTCTTCAGCCGACCCGACCCGGGTGCGGATGGTGACCTGCTCGCCGACCTCGACCCGGCCTCGGAGGAGATCGTCGACGCGCTCCTGGAGCCGGCCCTGGCCGATGTCCCGGTGGGCGATGTCGTCCAGTTCGAGCGACTGGGCTATTTCTGCGTCGACCGCGACTCCACGTCAGGCCGCCCGGTGTTCAACCGGACCCTGACCCTCAAGGACACCTGGGCCAAGCTTCAGGCGCAGGGTCGCACCAACAGCTGACCGACCCGCGAAGTCGGCGCTGGTTCAGGCCGGGTCGAGCGCCAGGCCCGCGGCCCGGCAGTCCTCCGCGAACGCCGCTTGTCCGTCGGTCGTCGGATCCCAGCGCCCCGGGAAACAGATGACGCGGGAAAGTCCGATCTCCCCATACGCACCCAGCACATCGACACGCGCCTGGCCCACGTCGCGGACATCATCGTCCGAGACGTACAGCGAGAAGCGCAGGGTCGATGGATCCCGCCCGACCTGCGCGCAGCGAGCCCGGACGTCCGCCATCCGGACGCTCACCTCTGCCGGCGGCAGGAAGACGTAGTTCAACTCGTCCGCGAACCGGATCGCGTACCCGGCCGTCCGCTGCGGTCCGTTGCCGCCCACGATGAGGGGGATGTGGGCCTGGATGCCTTTGGGCACGTTGATCGCGTCCCGGACCTGGGCGAACCGGCCTTCGTAGGTGGCGTGGCCAGGCGCCAGCATCCGGGTGATGACCTCGAGGTGGTCGCCCAGCACGTCCATCCGCTCGCCGATGGGCGGGAAGCCATAGCCGTACGCCAGCCATTCGTCCCGCTTCCAGCCGGCACCGATGCCCAGCTCGAACCGGCCGCCGCTGATGACATCGAGGGTCGAGGTCAGCTTGGCGGTCAGGCCAGGGTTACGGAACGTGGTGCAGACCACCATGTGCCCCAGGCGGACCCGCGACGTGTGCGAAGCGAGCGCGGCGAGCATGGTGAACGACTCGAAGGTGATCTCGTCGGTCGGGTCCGGCACGGTGTGGAAGTGATCGAACACCCACAGCGATTCGAAACCCAGGCGTTCGGCATCCACGGTGAGCTCGATCGAACGTTGCCATGCCTCGGCGGCGTCCCAGCCGTCGTACTCACCCTTCCACCCTTGCGGGATCATCAGGCCGACCTTCATGCGGTCGTCCCCTCATGGCCCAGATCCAGCCAGGCGTGGACGACCTGATCCTGCAGGTCGCCATCGATGTGGAACCCCTGTCCCCGCGTCAGCCGGATCATCGGCCCGTTCGTGGCCAGGATATCCGCGAGGATCCGGGTCAGCCCTTCGCGACGTGCGATGTCCACGAGCCGTGCGAGCAGCTCGGAGCCGAGTCCTCGTCCCTGGTACTGGTCGCTGACCAGCACCGCGAACTCGCCGCTCACACCGTCGCGGAGCTTCGACAGCCGTCCGACCCCGGCGATGACAGGTTCGCCATCTGCGTCGGTGCATTCCGCCACGAGCGCCAGCTCCCGGTCGTAGTCGCTGAAGCAGACCCGGATGAGCCGCTCGTGCGCGATACGCAGGTCGAGCCCCAGGTTCTCGAAGTAGCGCTGATAGATGGATTGCTCCGACAGCGTCCGGTGGAAGCCCACGAGCAGGGTCTCGTCCTCTGGGCGGATCGGGCGGATGGCATAGCTCGCCCCGTCCCGAGCGGTCCAATCGGTGCTGTATTGGAGCGGGTAGGGCCGGATGGCGGGCCGCGGCAGCTCCGCGGCAGGGATCCCGGCCGGCTGGAGGATGACCCGCGCGTCGAGCGCCAGCATCCGGTCGGCCGAGATGAGCAGCGGATTGATCTCGATGTCCGAGATCTGTGGTTGCTCCACCACGAGCTCGCTGAAACGGACGAGCAGCTGCTCGAGGGCGTCCAGGTCGACCGCATCGCGGCCGCGCACGCCACCCAACGCGGTGGCGATCCTGGTCCGCTCGATCATCCGGCGGGCGAGCGTCGTGGTCAGCGGTGGCAGGCCCAAGGCCCGATCGCGGAACACCTCCACCAGCTGGCCGCCGAGCCCGAACAGCAGCACCGGCCCGAACTGGGCATCGATGGAGCTGCCCACGATGAGCTCGTAGCCCGCCCAGTCGATCATCGGCTGGACCGTGACGCCCTCGAAATGCTCCGCGCCACGGCGCGCGGCGACTGCCGCCGCGATCGATGCCCACGCCTCACGGACCGCCGCGGCGTCGCGCAGGTTGAGCTTGACGCCACCGACATCGGTCTTGTGGGTGATGGTGTGACTGAACAGCTTGAGCACGATCGGGTAACCGATCGCCTCCGCCGCCGCCACGGCCTCGTCCACCCTGCGCGCGATGCGAGTCTCGGTGATGGGGATGCCGTACGCGGCGAGGAGCGCCTTCGACTCCGACTCCGCGAGGATGGTGCGACCCTCCGCCCGCGCCGCCGCGATGATCTCTGCGGCCGTCTCGCGATTGACGCCCCGCTCCTCGTCGGCGGGCAGGGTCGGGGTCTCATACAGGGCCTGGAGGTCCTGCTGCCAACCCCAGAGCTCGGTGAACATGCGCGCGGCGCTGTCGGGGAAGGGGAACGTGGCGATACCGGCTTCGCGCAGGATGACCGTGCCCGCCTCGACCTCGAGGCCGCCCATCCAGCTGGCCATCACGGGCTTGCCGGTGACCTTGGCGAAGGGCACCAGCTGCTGCGCCGTCTTGGTCGGGTCCGTCATCGCCTGGGGGGTGAGGATGACCAGCAGCCCGTCGCTGTCGGGGTCACGGGCCGCGATCTCGAGGGCCGCCGCATACCGCTCCGGGGGAGCGTCGCCGATGATGTCGATGGGGTTGCCGTGGCTCCAGGTGGGTGGCAGGACGCCATCGAGGGCGGTGACGGTCTCCGGGGACAACGGCGCGAGCTGCGCGCCGCCGCCGATGAGCGCGTCGGTCGCGAGCACGCCAGGTCCACCCGCGTTGGTGACCACGGTCAGCCGAGGTCCCTTCGGACGCGGCTGCTTGCCCAGCACCTCCGCGAGGTAGAACAGGTCGGAGATCCGGTCCGCACGCAGGACGCCTGCGCGCCGGAAGGCAGCATCGAGGACCTCGTCCGAGCCGGCCAACGAGCCGGTGTGCGATGCGGCGGCCTTGGCGGCCTCTGCCGTCCGTCCCGGCTTCATGACGATGATGGGCTTGGTCAGCGCCACCTCGCGTGCGGCGGAGAGGAAGCTCCGGGCGTCGCCCACCGTCTCCATGTACATCACGATGGCGTCCGTCTCGCGGTCGTTGCCCAGGTGGTCGATGAGGTCGCCCCAGCCGACGTCGGCCATCGACCCGAGGGAGACGATGGAGCTGAAGCCGACCCGTTCCCGAAGGGCCCAGTCGAGGACAGCGGTCACGAGCGCGCCGCTCTGGCTGAGGAAGGCGACCCGGCCGCGGGGCGCCATCGCCGCCGCGAACGTGGCGTTGAGTCCGCTGACTGGGCTCATGACCCCCAGGCAGTTGGGGCCGATGAGGCGCATCCGGTGATGGCGCGCCTCGGCGGCCACCTGGCGCTCCAGCTCGGCGCCCTCGCCACCGATCTCCTTGAAGCCGGCCGAGATGACGATGACCGCGGGCACATCCGCGGCCCCGCACTCGGCGACGAGCGCGGGGATGCTGGCCGGTGGCGTCACGATGACCGCGAGATCGACGGCCTCCGGCACCGAGCCGACGTCGGGCACGGTCGCGATGCCCAGGACGCTGCGCCGCTTCGGGTTGACCGGGTAGACGGTGCCACCGAAGGGGCTCGCGATGAGGTTGGAGAGGATGGTCCTGCCCACGCTGCCGGGCTTGTCGGTCGCACCGATGAGGGCGACCGCGCGCGGCGCGAAGAACGCATCGAGCTGTCGACGACCGGCGCGCAGGACGTCGGAGGCGGGATCGGCGAGCCGGGAGGTGGGGTCGAGCGCCGCCACTGGCGCTGGCGAAGGTTCCTGGCGGCGAGGCGCCGCGTCAAGCTGAGACACGAGACGTTCCCTGTGTTGCGGATGAGACGATGCTATGCCCTTCGCACAGGATCGCAGGGACCGCGCCGCATCACCGCCGGATCCCTGTGAGCGTTCACATGCGGCTCACAGGCCAGCCTTACACGGTGGCGCGAGGCTCACCCATGGCGGTTTGGACCGGATGGACCGGTCGCCGGCCTCCGGGGGAATGTCCATTGCATCGAGCCCTGATCACTGCGGCGATGACTGTCACGCTGCTCCTGCCCATCGCGACCGCCCCGGTCGACGCGGCTGGCCTGAGCGTCAAGTACACGGCGTTTCGGACGCCGGTCAAGCGAGGCACGACGGCCACGGTCACCGTTCACAGCCGCGCCCACGCCCGGTGCAGCATCAGGATGGTCGTCAACGGCGTGAGCAGACATCCCGGGGGCGCGAAGACGACCAATGTCCTGGGCAATGCCAGCTGGACCTGGACGGTGCCCAAAGCCACGAAGACCGGCACGTGGCCGGTCACGGTCACGTGCCAGTCGGGCTCACACAAGGGATCGGCGGCCCGTGGCCTGAAGGTGACCGCCTGACACAGGTCGTTCCATCGGCCGTCCCACATGCGCGCACGCATGATAAGGTGCGTGCATGCCCAAGACCATCCAGATCCGCGACATCGACGATGATGTCTACCTCGCGCTGTCGCGGCGGGCGGCCGAGGCTGGCGTGACCGTCCCAGACCTGTTGCGCCGAGAGGCAGCGCGACTCGCGTCGCGTCCGACGGTGGAGGAGTGGCTCGCGCGGACTCGCCGGCGTCCATCCGGCATCAGCCGCGTCCAGGTCCTCGAGGCGGTCGACGAGCTGCGAGGGCCGTGGCCCGATGCTCGTCGTTGATGCCTCCTGTCTCTACGAGGTCGTGGCGGATACGTCGCGATCAGAACAAGTCCGGGAGCGGTTGGCGCTCGATCACGACCAGGTGGCCCCGCATGTCGTGGACGCCGAGGTGCTCGGGATCATCCGGCGTGACCTGATGCTCGGCCGCCTCGACCGCACCGCCGCGGACCAGGCGGTCGATGATCTGCGCGGCTGGCCAGCCGAGCGGTTCGGACATCGCATGTTGTTGCAGCGAGCCTGGGAGTTGCGTGACCGTGTCCGGACGTGGGATGGGCTCTATGTCGCGCTCGCGGAGGCACTCGACGGCACGCTGCTCACCCTGGACGAACGGCTTGCGCGCGTCAGTGGCCTGGACTGCCGGATCGAGGTCCTGGAGGGATAGGCAGCGAACCTCAGATGCAACCGAGGGCCTGCGTCATGTCGCTCATCGCGCTTGTCTGGACTAAGTCGGGTCCGGTAATATCGGGCGATGTCAGTCAACATCCACGAGGCAAAGACCCACCTTTCGCGGCTCGTCGATCGGGCCGCCGCAGGGGAGGAGATCGTCATCGCGCGGGCTGGCAAGCCGGTGGCACGGCTGGTGGGTCTTGAGCCACCCGTCAAATACCGTGAGCTTGGTCTCTGGAAGGGCAAGGTGTGGATCGCGCCCGACTTCGACGAGGCCGATGATGAGATGATCCGTCTATTCGAGGAGGGCGATTGAGGCTGCTCCTCGATACACACGTGCTGTTGTGGGCCATGGTCGATCCGGGACATCTCACGGACGCGGCTCTCGACGTGGTGCGCGACGGGCGCCATGAGGTGTTCGCGAGCGCGGCCTCTGTCTGGGAGAATCGAGATCAAACGGGCGGCGGGACGACTGAAGGCGCCAGATGACCTGATCGACGTGCTGATCGCGAGTGGCTTCCGTCCACTACCGATGTCGCTGGAGCATGCGAGGACGGCCGGGTCATTGCCGCGGCATCATCGGGACCCGTTCGACCGGATGCTCATCGCGCAAGCGCAGGTGGAGTCACTCACCATCGCGACGAGGGACGAGCGATTCGCCCCATACAAGGTTCAGCTTCTGGCTGCCTGACCTGGCCATCAGGTGCAGCTCCACCAGGGTGGTGAACGCCTCGTCATCGCCCTCGATCGCCAGTGCCACGAGGTCTCGCTGCATGCCTGCCGCCGAGTACCGACGCGGCACATCCGGCTGCGTTCATACACCATGCGTCGCGCCAGGCCCCAAAACGGTTCCCTGGCTCATGCGGAGGCGCTCGATCGAGGCACGTGACGAGCGCACGGGCCCGCTATCGTCTGACTCGACAGGATCCACGACCGACCGGGTCATGGGCCACCGGCCTGAGCCACGTACCCACCAGGAGACCGACCCGATGCGCCTCGTGACCTTCGCCGCTTCCCCCGGGGCCGTTTGGCGAACGGGCTTGCGCACCGACCAGGGTGTCGTCGACCTCCTGGCCATCCATGCCGTGGCACCCGTGGCGGATTGGGCGCCAACGACGTCCGCGATCGCCGACCGCGGCATCGATGCCCTGCCTGCCATCCGCGCCTTGGCGGAGCGTGCGTCCTCGGTGCCCGGGGCGATCCTCGATGCGCAGGGGCTGACGCTGGGGCCGTGCGTCGTGGCGCCCCAGAAGATCATCGCCATCGGGCTCAACTACCGGAAACACGCCGCCGAGGCGGGGATGCCCATCCCCGAGTACCCCATCGTGTTCAACAAGTTCGCCAACGCGCTCGCTGCGCACGGTGAGACCGTGACCATCCCGTCCACCACCACCAAGGCCGACTATGAGGTGGAGCTCGCGGTCATCATCGGCAAGCGAGCCAAAAACGTGCCCGTCGCCGACGCCCTGGCCCATGTGTTGGGGTACGCGACCGCCAACGACCTGAGCGCGCGCGACCTCCAGTTCCGGACCGCACAATGGATGCTGGGCAAGACCCTCGACGGCTTCCTGCCCATCGGACCGAACCTCGTGACGGCGGACGAGGTCCCCGACCCGCAGGCGCTCCGGCTCCGGACGTGGCTCAACGGTGAGCTGCGACAGGACTCCAGCACCGCGGACATGATCTTCTCGGTCGCGGAGCTGGTGGCCTACTGCAGCGCCTACTTCACGCTGGTGCCGGGTGACGTGATGATCACGGGGACGCCGGCGGGGGTCATCTCCGGCATGTCCGAACCGGTCTGGCTCACCGACGGCGACCGGGTGGTCGTCGAGGTCGAGGGTCTGGGCCAGCTGGAGACGACCTTCCGCGCGGGATAGCGGCTCGGGCAGCCGACGGCTCCTGGACGTGAGCCTGGTCACCGCTACTGTCTGGGATTGACAGGTAACCAATGAGTTACCTATAATCCCCGGCATGGACGCCGTCTTCCGGGCTCTCGCCGACCCGACGCGCAGGGATCTGCTCGACGCCCTCTTCCGCGAGGACGGCCAGACCCTGGTCATGCTCGAGGGGCGCTGCGCCATGTCACGCCAGGGGGTCATGAAGCACCTTCGGGTGCTGGAGGAGGCCGGCCTGGTGCTGGTGCGACGACGCGGTCGCGAGAAGCACCACTTCCTCAACCCGGTGCCCATCCGGCTCGTCCACGACCGGTGGGTGAGCAAGTACGCCGAACCCTGGGCGGCCACGCTCAGCGATATCAAGTCGAGCCTGGAGGATCCGATGGAGAAGGTGTTCGAGATCTATATCAAGACGACCCCGGAGCGCCTCTGGGAGGCGATCACCGACCCCCACATCCGGAGCAAGTACCAGTTCGGTGCCCGCATCACGTCCGACTGGACCGTTGGGTCGCGATTCGAGATGGGCGCCCCCACGGCGCCTGAGCTGCTGGGGGAGGGCACCAACCTGGAGGTGGACCCACCTCGCCGGCTGGTCCAGAGCATGGTCGCGCTGTGGGGCGACGACGTGCGCAGCGAGGGCACGTCGCGCATCACATGGGAGATCGAGCCGGTGGGCGATTCCTGCCGGTTGACCGTGACCCACGACCAGCTGCGAGAAGGTGCGAACGAGCAGCTGTACGGTGGCTGGCCGATGATCCTGTCGGGCCTCAAGACGTGGCTGGAGACTGGGCAGCTGCTGACGACCCCGGGATCGATCATGTACGGCTCCGCTCCGGGCACCGCCTGACGCGGACCTCGGCCTGCCGGTGCCGGGTTGCGACCGGGAGCCGGTTGTCGACCGCTTCGGGTGCGCCACCCACGCGATCCTTGTCCGGGGTCGGGCCGGGCGCTAGCCTCCCCGGCCATGACCCTGCCCCAGGATGGATACGGGGAGTCGATGCGGCGCGCGCCCCTGGCGCCGATCCCGCCGCAGCTGACCGTGCCGCACGTCCTCGCGCGCGGATCCCACGGCCCACCGGCCTCGTCGCCGTCACCGGTCGCCGCGTGGCTGGAGCGGATCCACGACCGTCATGTCCCGCTGCGCGACGGCGCGGTCGCGACCTACATCCCGGAACTCGCGGGGATGGATCCCGAGCTGTTCGGGATCTGCGTCGCGACGGTCGATGGAGCCATCTATGAGGCGGGCGACACCCGTCAGCAGTTCACGCTCCAGTCGTTGTCCAAGCCGCTGGTCTATGCGGCCGCACTCGACGCGCCCACCTGTCCGCCCGGGGCCGGGACGCGATCCTGCTGGAACTGCAGGGCGATGTCTCGTTCAGGGGCGCGGAGGCGGTCACCCGTGCCGGGAGGGCCTGGCTCGCGACGCGGTTGCTGGGTGCCGATGTCGAAACGCACCAGACGATGCCGGCGAAGGTCCTGGTCGGATCGGTGTCGATCGGTGTCGATCGTGCTCGAGCGTTGCGTTCTGGCACCACAGTGACGACCGCTTCTGCGCCACTCGCCACTCGTGAGCCTTGCACCGGCAGCTCCAGCGGATCGACCCCCAACGCTCTGTGCGCTGCGCCGGTCCTGCCCCGATCCTCCGGACGCTACCAGGCCCGGTCCGGTCGGCCTACCTCGGCAGCTCGCCTCGAAGCAACGACCAGGCGACGCAGTCCACAGGCCTGCCGCTGCGATCGAGGTCCCAAGCGCGCAACAGGCCTTCGCGCCGGAAGCCGACCCGTTCCACCATGCGGTCCGAAGCGTCGTTGCCGGCCATGATGAACGCCTCCATCCGGATGACATCCGTGGTCGAGAACGTCCAGTCCACCAATCGCCGGAGCGCCCGGGTGCCGACGCCCCGGCCGCGTGCCGCGGCCACCAGCCAGAGGCCGACCGTGGCGGTGTGGCCATCCGGGCCGAAGCGGGTCACCGCCCCCAGCAGCGACCCCGGCGTGTCTTCGATGGCGAACGCAGCACCCGTCCCGTCGCGCCACATGCGGATCGCGCCCTCCACGAACGCGGCAGCCTCGGCTGCACCGAACGGCTGTGGGATGTTCACCCAGCGCCCGATGTCCGGGTCCTGGCAGGCTTCCAGGACCGCCTCGACATCGGTCGCTCGCCACGGGCGAAGGACGAGGTCGTCGACGACCAGGGCCAGTGGCCCATCTTCCCGGCCCGGGTGCTCGTCGTCCAACGCATCCTCCGCTCGGTCCTGCATATGCGTGCGCGCACGGGTCGGATACTCTCATCGATCAGGTCGGAGTGATGGGAGCGAGCGAGCAGGTGATCTGCGCCAACTGTGGCACCGACAACCAGGTCGGCGCGCGGTTCTGCAACGGATGCGGTAGCGCGCTGCAGACGGGCTGTCCGTCGTGCGGAGCCATCAACCGCGCCGGCGCCCGGTTCTGCAACGAGTGCGGGCAGGCGCTCGCGCCGGGAGCCCGTCCGACCGGCAGCCAACCGGCGGCCGTGTCTGGCGCCAGCCGGGTCACGGAGCGGCGCATCGTGAGCGTCCTGTTCACCGACCTCGTGGGCTTCACCTCGCTGGCCGACGACCGCGACCCGGAAGCGGTGCGGGAGTTCCTGGACGGGTACTTCGCGCTCGCGCGCGAGCGCATCGACCGCTATGGCGGCACCATCGAGAAATTCATCGGTGATGCCGTGATGGCCGTCTGGGGCACGCCCGTGGCGCACGAGGACGACGCCGAGCGGGCGGTGCGTGCCGCGGTCGACCTGCTCGATGCCGTGAGTGCCCTGCGCACGCCCGATGGGTCGGTCGTGACCGCCCGATGCGCGGTCCTCACGGGCGAGGCCGCCGTTTCCCTCGCCGTCGACGGCCAGGGGATGGTGGCGGGCGACCTGGTGAATACCGCGTCCCGCCTCCAGTCGGTCGCACCACCAGGGTCGGTGCTGGTGGGCGAGGCCACGGTCCGGGCGTCAGAATCGGCCATCGCCTACGAGCCTGTGGGGGAGCAGCTGCTGCGTGGCAAGCAGCTGCCCGTGCCCGCGTGGCGCGCGGTGCGGGTCGTCGCCGGGCGTGGCGGATACGGCCGGTCCACCCGGCTTGAGGCCCCTTTCGTGGGCCGCGACGATGAGCTGCGGCTGCTCAAGGAGCTGCTCCATGCGACCGCCCGCGATCGTCGGGCTCGCCTCGTGTCCGTTCTGGGTATCGCGGGCATCGGCAAGTCCCGCCTCGCCTGGGAGCTGGAGAAATACATCGACGGCGTCGTCGAGGACATCTACTGGCACCAGGGCCGGTCGCCGGCGTACGGCGATGGCCTCGCGTTCTGGGCCCTGGGCGAGATGGTCCGGGGTCGAGCACGGATCGCGGAATCGGATCCCCCGGTCGTCGCCCGGAGCAAGCTCACCGAGATGGCCCTTGAGTACCTGCCGGATGCTGATGAGCGGGCACGAGTGGAGCCACAGCTCGCGGCACTGCTGGGCCTCGACGGGTCGGTCAACACCAACAGCCAGGAGCTGACAGCCGCCTGGCGCACCCTCTTCGAGCGCATCGCCGACCGGGGACCGACCGTGCTCGTGTTCGAGGATCTGCACTGGGCCGATCAGGGCCTGCTCGACTTCATCGAGGGCCTCCTGGGCTCGGGTCGAAACCGACCGATCCTGGTGCTCGCGCTCGCCCACCCGGAGCTCATCGAGCAGCACCCCACGTTTGGGGCCACGGTGCGCAACCACACTCGGCTCGACCTCTCGCCGCTGACCGACGAGGCGATGGAGTCGCTGCTGCTGGGACTCGTGCCGGGCATCCCGCAGGCTGCCCTCCGGGTCATCCGCGATCGCGCTGAGGGCATCCCGCTCTATGCCGTGGAGACGGTCCGGATGCTGCTCGACCAGGGGCGATTGAGCGAAACGGGTGGCCGGTTCCGGCTGGACAGTGACCTGGGCGACCTCGCGGTGCCTGATTCGCTGCAGTCGCTCATCGGCGCCCGGCTGGACACCCTCGACGAGCCGTCCCGACAGCTGGTCGGCGTCGCCTCGGTCCTGGGGCTGAGCTTCAGCGTGGGGGCGCTCGCGGCGCTCGCCGAACGACCGGAGGCCGATGTCCGGGCCAGCCTCGACAGCCTCGTCGAGCGCGAGGTGATGCAGTTCCAGGACGACGTCGCATCGCCCGAACGCGGCCAGTACCGATTCATCCAGGGCGTGCTCCGGGACGTCGCATATGGCCGCCTGTCGCGACGCGACCGGCTGGCGCTCCACCTCGCTGCCGCCAGGACCTTCGAGCAGGTGGGCAACGATGAGCTCGCGGGCATCGTCGCCAGTCACTACCTGAGCGCCCTGCGTGGTGCACCCGATGACCTGGATCGCGCCGAGCTCGTGTCGCGCACGATCGCCGCCCTTGAGGCCGCCGCAAGCCGATCGCGCGCCATCGGTGCTCATGCGAGCGCCGCCGCCCACATCGCGGATGCGGTGCCGCTGGCCGAGGACGAGGCGACGCGCTTGCGACTGCTCGAGGCCCGCGCGAGCGCCCTCCAGGCGGCAGGGCGATACGCCGAAGCGGAATCGATCGCGCGCGAGGTGGTGGAGGCGGCGCTGGCCGGCAGCGAGCTCGATCGGGCCGCTCGTGCCGGCACGATCCTCACGAACGCGATCATCAGCGACGGCCGACCCACCGATGCGGTCGCCGCGGCCACCGGTGTCCAGGCCCGCATCGGGTCCGATGCCGAGCGCGACCCCGATGGCATCCGGCTCCTGGCGGAGCTCGCCCGCGCCTACCTCATGCGTGGCGAGCCGGCCGCAGCGAGGGAGCTCATCGATCGCATCCTGCCGGTCGCCGATCGGCTCGGCCTGCGGGAGGTGGTCGCGGAGCTGTTGCCCAGTCAGGGCTGGGCCATCGCCGCTGATGGCCGTGCCATCGAAGCCGTGGCGCTGCTGCGAGGTGGCCTCGTGTTCGCCGAGCGGGAGGGCATGTTCAGCGCCGAGATGCGCAGCCGCATGAACCTGACCGCCTTCAACGCGGAAGAGGAACCCAGCGAGTCGGTCGAGGTCGCCTGGATCGGCGCCAAGCGAGCAGCCGAACGGGGGTACAAGGGTTGGGCCATCGCCGCTGCCGGCAATGCCTGCGACGCGGCGTTCCGGCTGGGTTGGTTCGACCGTGTCGAGGCGATGGCAGCCGAGCTCGAGTCGCTGGATGTGCTGGGCGGCTGGGTGAACGCCTGGGATTTCAGCGTCGCGGCGAATGTCTGCAACGTCCGGAGCTATCGAGGACGGGGTGCCGACGCACGCGAGATGCTCGACCGGTTCGATGGCCGGTTCCCGGACGTCGGTGACCCGCAGGTCCTGCTGACCGTCAATGACTGTCGGGCACATCTCGCCTTCGCCGAGGGTGACCTCGAGGTGGCTGTCGCACATGGCCGACAGGCCGATCGCCTGGTCCGCGAGCTCCGCGTCACCGGCTATCACCTCATCGAGGTCGCGGTCGCCATCGAGCTGCGCGACATCGACCGGGCGACGGAGATCGGTCACGACCTGGCGACGGGCGGCGATCGGGGGAAGCTCGGCCGGAGCCCGCAGCAGGACGTGGCCGAGGGGGCCGTGCGCGTGATGACCGGGGACGAGGCCGGCTTGGGCCAGGTCGACGCCGGCATCGGGGCGCTGCGGACCGGCGGACTGCGGTTCCTCCTGGCCGTCGCGCTGCGTGCGCGGGCGATGCTCGCACCCGCCGCGAGCGGCGCAGCGGCCGCGGCCGACGAGGCGCGCGTGGTCCTCACCGAGATCGGCGCGCTGACCTTGCTACGCGGCCTGCCCACCGCGTCGCCCACCGCAGCACCATCCGAAGCGTCGAGCCTCACGACCGCGGGATCTCCGGTCCGGCCGGACTGACCATGTCGGTCACGGGCGGGTCCCTGGCGGAGGAGTCGCCACCATCGACCCTCGAGAGCTTGGCGTCGGTCCCGTGGCGACGCCTGCTCGGCTACCTGCGACCGCACCTGTTGGCGTTCAGTGCGGCGCTCGTGGCACTCCTCGTGAGCACCCTGGCCGGGCTGCTGCTGCCACTCGCGGTGGGCACGCTGGTCGGCGCGGTGCAGCCTGGCGGCGACAGCGCGGACCTGGACGCGGTCGTGCTGGTGCTGGTGGGCCTGGCGGCAGTGCTCGCGATCGCGGGCTTCATCCAGGGCTACTTCCTGGGTGTCACCGGTGAACGCATCGTCGCGCATCTGCGGTCCCAGCTGTACGCCCGCCTCGTCACCCTGTCGCTGGAGTTCCACGCCGGTCGCCGCGTCGGGGAGCTCATCTCGCGCCTCTCGAACGATGTGACCCAGGTGCGCACGATGCTCACCCAGACCCTCACCTCGATGCTCTCGTCGGTGCTGGGGCTGGTGGGCGCCGTGGTCATCCTGCTGCTGGCCAGCCCGACGCTGCTGCTCCTGGTGCTGCTGCTCGCGCCTGCGCTCATCGTCATCGCGGTGGTCGTGGGCCGGCCGCTCCAGCGACTGAGCACCCAGGTCCAGGATGCACTCGCCACGAGCACGACGACCGCCGAGGAGGCGCTGGGCGGCATCCGGGTGGTCAAGAGCTACGTGCGCGAGGACTGGGAGCTGCACCGGTATGACCGCGACCTTCGCGGCGTCGTCGGCCTGGCGACCCGCCTCATCGCGTGGAGGGGCGCTTTCGGTGCCGCCATGACCTTCCTCGGGTTCGGGGCCCTGGCCGTCATCCTCTGGTACACGGGACGCCAGGTCATCGACGGCGCCCTGACCCTGGGGGCGCTGACCGCGTTCCTGCTGTATGGCGTGGCGATCGGGAGCAGCCTCGGCACGCTCGCGAGCCTCTACGGCCAGTTCCGGGAGGGGAGTGGCTCCGTCCAGCGGGTGTTCGAGCTGCTCGATGAGCGGCCGACCGTGGTCGACCCTGTCTCGCCCCGCACACTCGGCCCGATCGCCGGTCGGATCACCTTCGAGGCCGTCTCCTTCGGCTACCGCCCGGAGCGCAGCGTGCTGCGCTCGATCGACCTTGATATCGCGCCGGGCGAGGTGCTGGCCGTGGTCGGGCCGTCGGGCGCCGGCAAGACGACGTTGTGCAACCTCATCCCCCGTCTTTGGGACGTGACCGGTGGGCGCATCCTCGTGGACGGCATCGATGTCCGCGAGGTGACCGTCAGGGAGCTGCGGGAGGCGATCGGCCTCGTGCCCCAGGAGGCTACCCTCTTTGGTGGTCCGGTCCGGGACAACATCGCGTATGGACGACTGGATGCGACCGACGCGCAGATCGAGGCCGCCGCACGGGGCGCCAACGCGCACGACTTCATCGCGGCCCTGCCCCAGGGGTACGCGACGACCATCGGCGATCGTGGCATGCGCCTGTCGGGCGGCCAGCGGCAACGGGTCGCCATCGCGCGCGCGATCCTCAAGGACCCCCGCATCCTGCTCCTCGATGAGGCGACCAGCTCCCTCGACAACGAGTCGGAGCGGCTGGTCCAGGAGGCCCTGGAGCGACTCATGGAGTCGCGCACGACGATCGTGGTCGCGCATCGACTGACGACCATCCGGCGGGCGGACCGCATCGCGGTGCTCGACGACGGCTGGCTGGTGGAGCTGGGCACCCACGCCGAGCTGCTGGCGCAAGACGGCCTGTACGCGCGGCTGTACCGGTTGCAATGGAGAGAGCCGACCCCGCTGCAGCCGATCGGCGCCTGATCCCGCGGGCAGGCGGAGGGCGCCGTGGCCCGTACGTCTCAGGGCCGCGCCGTCGTCTCCGATGGACACGGGCCGCATCGATGGAGGCCCGAACGGTGAGAGGTGCAGCCAGGCAGCGAGCCGCTCCAGCTCACGGAGCCGGGGCAGATCTCGCCATGCCCGCGCCAGTGCCTCCTGGACAGCGTCGCGGGCGAGTTCCGTGTCCCGGAGGATGAGGCGGACGCCAGCGTCGAGTCGGACCAGGGCGTCACGGACGAGCACGGCAGACGCGTCATGATCGCCTCGCCCTGCTCGCACGACCAGCTCCTGCTGCTCGACGGTCGCCCCTGGTGCTGACGCGGCGAGCTGCCGCGCTCTTACGGGTATGGCGATCCAGGCCCGCCGGATCGTTCCCGGGCTCTGCCTGGCCACCCCCGTCCTCAGCTCGATGGACCCTGGCGGCGCAGGGACCGTCCAGCCCGGCCCAGGGGGTGCTCACGAATGACCCGGACCTCGATATCGAGGTCGAGCGACGCCCAGGCGCGGTCCGCCGTGACGACCGGCAGCCCGAGCACCTGGCCTGTCGCCAGGCAGGCTCGATCCGCGAGTGCCAACCTCCGGGCGCCCCGATGCCAGAGATCCGCGGCGACGGTGGCCTCGGTGGTCGTGAACGGCACGAACCCGACCCCGAGCGCTGAGAGCTCCGCTTCCAGTCCACGGACCTCGACGCCGTGGCTGCGAGCCTTCTGGACGACCTCAGACCAGTTCACGGCCGACACCACGGACGTAGCCAGGATCATGGCGACCGCATCGGTGCCCGGTTCATCCTGGAGGATCGCCAGGAGCGCCGAGGCATCGACGACGAACTCGGCGCTCATGACGCCTCGTCGGCGGCCTCCCTGTGGCGATCCTCGATGAGCTCATCCGCCAGGCTGACGCCCGCCGGCACGTTGGAGAATCGACCCTGGAGCCGCCGGAGTGCGTCGTCCCGACGCTCGATGACCAGCTGCCGGTCGACGACCCGTGCAACGAGCAGCTCACCGGGCGTCACGCCCAGGGCCTTGCGCAACTCCACGGGCACCAAGACCCGGCCGTCAGGAGCGAAGCGAACTGTCAATATCAAGCAACGATGTCAGGATCATGACCAGCCCGCAAGTGCAGCTGCATCTGTCAAGCATGTGACCGGCGGCCATCTGCCTGGTGGGATGGCGTCGACCAGCTGCGCATCCTGGGGTCCTGAGCGCGCAAGCTGGCGTCGGAGCGGCGGACCGGATCGCCCAGGGCCCCGCCGACCCGAGTAGCGGGTGAGTGGACCGGCGAGCCTTCGTTGGCGCCACATCGCGAGGTCGCCGGCAGCCACGTCACCCGCCAGGCGGCTATTCGGCCCGGGGGCCGGGTCACCTGACGGTGGAGTCGGTCGATCGCCGGCCCCCGAGCGGCCACGCCGGCCCCCGAGCGGCCACGCCGGCGCACTCACCCGGCGGGCGGGTGAAGTGAGTGTGTCGAGCCCTCAAGGGCCGCGCCAAGCTGGGCCGCGTGTTCATCGAGATGGCTGAGGACGAACCGCTCCAACATGTCGGCGACCGTCACCTCTCCCAGCCTCGGGTGGATGCCGCGTCGTCCCCAATCGTCCGGTGATAGTTCCGGCAGACGCGTGACGTAGCGGCCGATGGAGGCACGGATGCGCGCGAGCAGCTCGGCAGTGGGCTGCTGTCGACCCTGCTCGATCGCGGCAGCCCGCGCCGGGTCTCCGATCGAGCGGCCCATCGGGACCGGCTCGCCGCGTGCCGCGATCACCAGCTCCATCTGGTCGAGCCAGTAGCCGAGCATCTCAGCGACGTGTGCGAGGACCTCGGGTGGCCCCCATGCCGATTCCGGCCCATCGCCGATGACCGCCGGCTGGGGCCACGGCCTCCCGGCATCGATGGGCCCCTCCAGGGCGACGAAGGCATCGTCGGCGTCGACGAGGCGCTCGATGGCAGCAGCTGTTCGATGGCGGTCGGTCATCGGCGCATGATGGCAGGCCGTGAGGTCTCAGGCAGCGGCGGCCGGCGCGAATCGCTCGCTATGGATGGACGTCTCGGGCATGCCCGCGTGGACCAGGAGCTCCCGGACGGTCGCGATCATCCCGTCGTTGCCGCACAGGTAGGCGACCGAGCCGAGGACATCGATGGTGCCGGCCGCCAGCAGGTCCAGGAGCACCCGGTCGACGCGGCCCACCGCACCATCCCAGCCGACATCGCCGGTCGTCGGCGGGCGGGAGATGGTGGGCCGATAGTCGAGTGACCCCCGCATCGATGATCGTTCCAGCTCCTCCCGGTAGCCCAGCTCGGACACACGGGAGACCCCGTGGATCAGGGTCACGTGCGGTCGGACGGGACGATCGGCCAGGGCGGCCAGGATCGCCATCATGGGTGCGAGTCCGGTCCCGGTGGCGATGAGCAGGTGCCGCGATGCGTCCGCCGGCGTGAGCAGGAACAGGCCGCGGGGTGGACCGATCCAGAGGCGGGCACCGGGCTCGAGCGCCCAGAGCCGGGCTGTGAAGGCACCCCCGTCGAGCCGGCGCACGAACAGCTCCAGCATCTCCCGCTCACGCGGTGCCGACGCGATGGAGTAGGGGCGGATGAGTGGCCCGTCCTCGGTCGGCAGCGCGACCGGGACATACTGGCCGGCGACGAACGCCGGGACACCCGCATCCGGACGGAAGCGGAAGCGTGCCAGATCCGCGGTGATGTCCCGTCGCTCGATGAGGGTCGCGTTGGGCTCGCGGCTCCGGCCTATTCGCGGCGGCAATGGCGGGCGGACGCCGATCCCGCGGGTGCGCGCGGGAGCCGGGACATCGGCGGCGCTACGCAGCAGGCTCGGTGCGCTCATGCGCTGACCGGGGTGCTGAGGAGCTCCTCGATGGTCGCCCGGGCGACGTCCGGGTCCCGATACCAGGCCGCGTCCACCCAGGCATAGTCGACCCACGCTGGTGGCAGCTCCCCGGCTTCGTAGATGGCGCCATTGGGGCACGCTGTGGCGCACGCGCCGCAGGCGATGCACTCGTCGGGGTCGATGTACAGCTTGCGGTCGAGGGTCGGGTCACCGGTGATGCAGTCGACGGGACATGCCGCCACGCACGACTGATCCATGTTGTCGATGCACGGTTCGGCGATCACGAAGGCCATGGTCGTTGTGACTCCTGTGGCTCGGCGGGCGATGCGGCATCCCTACCGCACCGCGTCGCCGATGACAGCAGGCTCGGGCCCGGACCTTTGGGTGTGCTGTGTGCCGGATGTGGATCCCCACAGCCAGACCGATCACCGGGCGGGCATTCCTGACGCGACCCGACGGGTCTGGGCGCCACACTGCGGGCGATAGGAGGTGTCCGATGTCCAGCAGCTTCCAACTCGTCTTCGATTGTGCCGACCCGGATCGGATGGCCGATTTCTGGCGTCAGGTCCTGGGCTACCAGCTACAACCACCGCCAGATGGCTACGCCAGCTGGGACGCCTTCCTCGACTCGATCGGCATCCCCGAGGAGCAGCGGCACGACGCGTCGGCCATCACCGACCCGGAGGGGATCCGTCCGCGCATCTTCTTCCAGAAGGTGCCGGAGCCCAAGATCGCCAAGAACCGGATGCACATGGACGTCCACGCGAGCGCCGGGACGCACGATCCGGTGCGGCGCCGGGTGTTGGTGGATGCGGCCGTGGTTCGGCTCCAGACGCTGGGGGCCACGAACGAGCGTGGCGCCATCGAGCGCGGTGGCGAGTACTGGGTGCGCATGAACGACCCGGAGGGTAACGAGTTCTGCGTCCAGTGAGCCCGGCCCCGACCGACGCGCGACCACCAGCAGGACCCATGGCCGACGCGTAGATTGGGGGAGTGACCGCGATCCCGGCCGTCTCCACGCGCGTCCCGTCGAGCCTCCGAGCACTGTTCCTCGCGACCGGCACCTGGACGGCCGCGATCGCCCCCTTCAGCGCGGTCATCCTCCGGTCCCGCGGCGTCGACACCGCCATCATCGGGCTGCTGGCCGCCGCCTCCGCGGTGGCGGCTACGATGCTCGTGCCGGCATGGGGCCATCTGGCGGATGTCGTGGTCGGGCGGGCGTACGCGTTCAGCCTCGCCGTGCTCATCGCGGCTGGCGCCTCGGTGGCGCTGCTGCTGCCACTCCCTGTGTGGCTGCTGGCCGTGCTCCTGTCGCTGTTCTCGCTCTTCCCCGCGATGTTCCTGGCGCTTGCGGACTCCCTGGCCGTCGCCGCATTGCCGGTGCCCGATCGGCAGTACGGCGCCCTGCGCGGCCTGGCGAGCCTCTCGTACGCTGTGGGGGTCATCGTGGCTGGCTTCGTCTACGACCGGGCTGGATACGCCGCCGTGCCGCTGGTCTCGTTGGGCTGGGCCATGGTGTTGCTCGTCGTCCTCCGACGGACGCCAGACCGGACGCGTGATCCAGGCGTGCGCCTCGGTGCGGCCGAGCATGGCGGTGACGCGGCGGCCGGGCGGTTCGGCTCCGTGAGCCGGGCCCTGACCATCCAGCCGCTGTGGTTGCCGGTGCTGGTGGTGTTCGCGATCGCCTATACCGGGATGCTGGGGGCCGTCCTCTTCCTGGGCATCCGCATCGTGGAGCTCGGCGGTCAACCATCGGACGTGGCGCTGACGTTCGGGATCGCGGCGTTTGCCGAGATCCCGGGCCTGGTCATGGCCGGCTGGCTCGTTCAGCACATCGGCATCCGGTGGCTGGTGCTGTCGAGCCTCGTCGGTCTCGGGGTATGCACCCTGTCGTGGGGCGTGCTGGGAACGCCCGATGCCATCAACGCCACGCGCGTGTTGACGGGGCTCTGCTTCGGGGCCCTCACCGCGGCTCGGGTCGTGCTCGTCGGGCGGCTGCTGCCAGACGAGCTCCAGGCCACGGGCCAGACGATGCTCCAGGCCGCCACGTTCGGCCTGGGCACCGCCCTGGGCGCGGTCATCGGCGGCATCGTCTACGGGGTGCTCGGCCCGACCGCCTTCTTCACCCTCGCCGGCGCACTCGTCATCACGGGCGGCATCGGCGCCTGGGTCGTGCTCCGAGGCTCGGTCGGAGCCCGTGGGCGGACCATCGCAGGGTCCATGCCGTCGGTTGGCAGCGCCTGAGCGGGCACGGGCGCTGCCAACACGTGGTCATCCCCGGGTGAGCTCGGTGGCGAGCTTGTCCCAGGTCTCCATGGCACCCTCGACCATGCCGTTCGCGATGGTCCCTTCGAGGGCCTCGATGGACCCGAAATGCATGATGTCGGTGAGCCGGGTCCGGTCGCCCAGATCTTCCAGCAGGTCCGTGACGTGTCCGACCTGGTCCCGCATCCCGTCCATGTCGACGATGAAGGTGTAGGCCAGCTTCTCGATGGGTACCACCTGCTCATACGTGCCCATGAAGCCGAACCACTGGCCATCGGCGCCATGGTTGGTGAAGTGCCACGACCCCCCGACCCGGCAGTCGAGCGACTCGACCGTCGTCGTGTAGCGATGGGGCCCCCACCATCGTGCCACCCGGTCAGCCTCCGTGAGCGCCCGCCAGACCAGGTCGCGCGGGGCGTCGAAGACCCGGGACATGGTCAGGTCCGTGCCCTCCTGGATGAGGCTGGTGGTCGGGGTGCTGCCCCGGTCCACGGTCGTCATGCTCATTCGGTTCGCTCCTTCTCGTCCTGCTGTACCTCGATGAGGTACGCGTCCAGGCGGTCCAGGCGTTCGCCCAGGAATTGCTGGTACCGCTCCATCCAGTCGGCGACCTCCCGGAGTGGCTCCGGACGGAGGCGACATGGGCGCCATTGCGCCTGGCGTCCCTGCTCGATGAGCCCGGCCCGGGCAAGCACCTTCAGATGCCTGGAGACCGCCGGCAGGGTCATGTCGAATGGAGCGGCCAGCTCCGTGACGGTGGCCTCACCGGTGGCGAGCCGGGCGAGGATGCCGCGCCGAGTCGGGTCGGCAAGTGCGGCGAACGTGGTGCTCAATGGGTCGGGATGCATGGCCCTCGTACTTCAGCGGTATGTTATTTAACAGGTCAGTACAGTATGGGGTCGCGATCACACTGTCAAGGGCCTGCCTGCACCAACGCGCACCGGGGGTCGGAGTACCCTCGACGTCAGCGTCGCAGGGGGAGCGGCTCGGATGGGACTCCTCGCCGGACGGGCTGAAGATCGGGAGCGGATGATCCAGCGGCAGCTGGTCGACCGCGGCGTGCATGACCCACGAGTGTTGGCCGCCTTCCGTGCCGTGCCGCGCGAGCTGTTCGTGGGGGACGCGCGCGCGCGCGCTGCCTATGACGATGCGGCCCTGCCGATCGAAGCTGGACAGACCATCTCGCAGCCGTACGTCGTGGGCGTGATGGTGGAGGCACTCCGGGTGCAACCAACGGATCGGGTCCTTGAGGTGGGCGCCGGATCCGGGTACGCCACGGCGATCCTCGCCCAGCTCGCCGCCCATGTCTGCGCCATCGAGTGGCACCCGGAGCTCGCGACACAGGCAGTGGGGCGGCTGGCCCTCCTGGGTATCCACGAGGTGCAGATCCGGGTCGGTGATGGCACGCGCGGCTGGCCCGGCGAGGACCGATTCGACGCCATCCTGGTGTCGGCGGGCGGGCCGGCTGTGCCCCGACCGCTCATCGATCAGCTGGCGCCCGGTGGGCGCCTGGTCATCCCCGTGGGCAGCCGCCATTCGCAGGAGCTGCTGTCGCTGACCCGTTCGGCTGAGGGCAGCACGATGCACGAGGACCAGCTGGGGCCGGTCGTGTTCGTGCCCCTGCTGTCATCGACGCCCGGCTGATGGTTCGCGCGGCGCGCCGGACGGCCCGCACGCGCCGCCGCGCGAGTCGACATCCGCAAACGGGTCGTCGACGATGGGCCTACGCTGCGCTGATGGCGCCCGACCCCGGCGCGCCACGCGTCGGAGGATGGTCGGATGCTGTCAACCGGACCCGCCCGGATGCTGCGCATCTATCTCGGTGACGCCGACCGCTCGGGTGGCAAGACGGCCTATCGGGCGATCGTGGAGCTGCTGCGTACGCGGGGACTGGCGGGCGCGACCGTCCTTCACGGCATCGAGGGCTTCGGTACCAAGCAGCACCTCCATACCGACCGCATCCTGACCCTCTCCGTCGACCTGCCCGTGGTGATCGAGGTCATCGATACCGAGGAGCGCATCCGCGCGGTGCTGCCGGAGCTCGACGAGCTGGTGGGCGACGGGCTCATCGTGCTCGCGCCGGTCGAGGTGGTCGCGCATCGCTCGCGCGGCCCGCTGTGAAGCGCCCTGCCGTGTCCGCGTGACCCGGTCTGGAGCCCCGGATCCGTGTATCCGGGGCCGATTCAGGCCGCCGGGACCGAGACCCTGCCAGCCTTGATGGCGGCGAGGTAGTCCTGGTAGTCCCGCTCGTTGAGGTCGGCGTATGACTCGGCGAAATCGGCGATGGCACCATCGAGGGTGTCGCTGGTTCCAGCGTACGAGGCGATGGCGACCGAGTCGCCGCTGCGGGCGTGCGCCCGGGCCAGCGCCCAGGCGCAGATGCCGCCATAGAAGGCGAGTCCGGGCGGCAGCAGCTTGGTGGTGTCGACCGACCCCTTCATATCCCACAGCTGCCGGAAGTAGAAGTCGCGCGCAGGTCCCTTGGCCCATCCCAGGAAGATGTCCGGGGTCGCCTGCATCAGTCGTTGCCCGACCACGACCCGCTGGCCGTGCTGCGGGAACGCGCTGGCGCCGGCGAACTCCTCCAGGACCGACGCGTTCGCCTCCTTGGCCTGGAGGATGAGCGGATCATCCTCGTCGCGACCCTCGAGCACGCACACGAAGCAGGCGGTGCCGACGCTGCCGACCCCCACCACCTTGAGCGCGAAGTCACCGAACCGGTAGCGCTCCAGGAACTCTCGCCGACTCTCGGCCATCGTGGCGCGGTATGCCTCGAAGACCTCGGCGAGCACCTGGGGACCATCCGCCAGCGTGATGTGCTGGACCGTCGGCGGCTGGTCGATGAACATCCGGCGCCCCTCGACGACCGTCGTCAGGGAAGCGGCCGCGCTGAGCGAATCCTTGGAGCGGGCCTTGGAGAACAGGCTGTCGAGCCGGGTCCGGGCCCGGGCCATGTCCTTGATCTCGATGCTGCCGGCGGCCGTCTCCGCGGCCGCCCGGATGTCTGCCTCGGTGATCGCGGAATACCACACGTCGAGGAGACGCATCGACGCATAGCGAGTCATCCACTGGCGGTAGGCCCGGACGGTCGCCATGGTGGCAGCCCGGTTCGCCGCGGCTGTGAAGCCATTCGCTCGTCCGGCCACGACGATGCTGGTCGCCAGCCGCTTGACATCCCACTCCCAGGGCGCCGGGAGGGTCTCGTCGAAGTCGTTCGCGTCGAACACCAGCGTCCGCTCGGGCGACGCGAAGATGCCGAAATTCGACAGGTGGGCGTCGCCGCTCGCCTGGACGATGATGTCCGTGCGCGGCGTCGAGGCGAGGTCGAACGCCATCACCGCTGGCGTGCCGCGGTAGTAGGCGAACGGCGACTCGGACATGCGCTGGTGCCGGAGCGGTACCAGGTCCTGGAGGCGGATCGTCTCCTGCGCCTCCAGGATCGCGATGGGGTCGCGCCCAGGGGCCAGCTCGAAGCCCGCATGGCTGGTGCGGGGCACCCGCTTCCGGACCGCCTTGCCCTCATCCAGCCGAACCGAGGTCGGGACCCACGGTCGCGCGGTCCAGACATCACCCGACGGTGGCGCCGGTGCCCAGGCAGCCGAGTACTCCGAGGCCTGGTCCATCTCGCGCGGACTCGGCACGAGGCTGGCGATCGGCTCGACCTGCACGGTCGGGACCGCGACGAACCGGTGGGCCGGCGTGGGCGCCGCGTTCGCAGCGGCCGGCTTGGCAGCGGCCGGCTTGGCAGCGGTGGGCCTGGGCGCTGGACGTCGCGGCGCCGCCTGCTTCGTCGCAACTGGCTGGGCGGCAGCCTGCTTCGTCGCGGCAGGCTTGCCTGCGGCCTTGGCCGTACTCGCGGCGGTGGCCGCTGGCTTCGTCGCAGCTGGTTTGGCGGCAGCCTTCGTCGACCCCTTGGCGCCCGACTTCGTCTTTGGTGTGTCAACCATGACCCGACCCAACCTTCTGCTTGTTGATGCGGAGGGCAGCAGCGTACCGGAAGACCACCTCCCCCGGCGGGATCCTGGGTGCCGTACAGCGACTCGAGGTGCGCATCCCGTCGCCTGTCGCCTCGCTCCGCCGTGCAGGGCCATGACGACCAGCGGCCCGGGGCCGCACGAGCAGATCCGGGTCAGCGTTTGACAGGGATCGGGATCGGGCGCACCGTGGGGGCTGCGCACGGTCATGTATCCGCGGTCCACGGCGACGCACAGCGTCGATGCGTGGCGGATCCCGTGCGGCAGCGATACCTCCGGGTCCTGGCTGCATCAGCGCAGGGACGCACGACGGTCATGGGGAGCGAACCCAGACCGAGCGTCGGGCCCTGACGCCGCGCCGAGCGCGGCAGACAGGAGAGCGTCGATTGCTTCGGACGGCCATCGTCTCGACCTACGCCCCGCGACACTGCGGCATCGCCACGTTCACGACCGACCTGGTCCGGGCCGTGGGTCGGTGCGAGATCGTGGCGCTCCAGCCCCCGGGTCAGCTGGAGAAGAACCCACCCGAGGTCCATCGCGTCATCCAGCGGGACGTGCGCGCGGACCACATCGAGGCGGCACGCTGGGTGAACCGGTGTGGTGCCGGCGTGGTGTCCGTCCAGCACGACACCGGTATCTGGGGAGGCGAGGACGACTCGCACGTGCTCGACTTCGTGGGCATGCTGAGCCTGCCCGTCGTGACGACGTTGCACACTCTGCATGGCCAGCCGAGCGAAACCCAGTTGGGGGTCATGCAGGGGCTGCTGCGGCAGACCCACGCGACCGTGGTCATGTCGCGGGCCGCCGCCGATGCGGTCACGGAGATCTACGGCGCCGATCCCGCTCGGGTCCACATCATCCCGCGGGGCGTCCCCGACCTGCCGTTCACGGAGGCCGAGACCGTCAAGCCTTCCGTGGGCGTGGCGGGTCGCAAGGTGCTCCTGGGATTCGGCCTGCTGGGACCGAGCAAGGGGTACGAGACGATGCTCGAGGCCCTGCCGGCGATCATCAGGGCGGTGCCCTCGACGCGCTATGTCATCCTCGGCGCTACCCATCCGGACCTGCTCCTCAGCGATGGGGACGCCTACCGGACCCGGCTCGTCGCCATGGTCAGGAAGCTCAAGCTCGCCGAGCACGTCACCTTCGTGGACAAGTTCGTCGGACGGCTGGAGCTCGGCCGATGGCTGGAGGCGGCCGACATCCTGGTCACGACCCCGCCGCCGTCCGACCGGATCGGCTCGGGCACCCTGCCGTACGCCATGGCTGCCGGCCGACCGGTCGTCTCGACACCATCGCCGCACGCCGCTGAGATGCTCGCCGACGGTCGAGGCGTGATCGTCCCCGCCGCCGACCCGGCCACGCTCGCCGCGGCCGTGGTCGAGCTGCTGCTCGACGATGAGCGGCGCGCGGTCATGTCCCGGTTGGCATATGACCACGGCCGGAGCATGGTCTGGTCGCAGGTCGGTGGCGCGTACGCGGAGCGGTTCGCCGAAGCTGCCGCTCACCCGGCCCGGAGCGCACCGTCACGGATCGCGGTCCGCAGTGCCTGAGGCACCCGCGCTGCCCGCGGCGATCCGACTCCACCTCGACGAGCTGGGCGATGGCGTCGGCCTCCAGGGCCACCCACCGGGCACGCCCCCGGGCCAGTCGCATAGCTATGCGACGGATGACATCTGCCGGGGCCTGATGGTGGACCTGCTCCAGGCGCCCGTGCTCGGCTGGCCGGCCGTGGAGGCGAGCGTCGTCCGCGGCCTCGCATTCCTCGCCGAGGCATACGACGCGGCCGCGGGACGATTCCGGAGCCTCAGGTCCGCGGACGGAGTATGGCTGGACGCGCCAGGTTCCGAGGACACCAATGGCCGAGCGCTGCTGGCCCTGGGCACCGTCGTCGCGGACGGCCCGGATGGCCCACAGCGTACCGAGGCCCTCGCCCTCTTCGAGCGGGCGCTGCCGACCGCGAGCCAGCTCTCGGGTCTGCGACCACGGGCGGCGCTGCTGCTGGCATGTGATGCGGCCGAACGAGGTGGTTCGATCGGTGAGACATCACGGATCTACCAGGACGTCGGCAACGGGCTCCGTCAGTCGTTCGAGATCCGCGACGTGACGTTCGACTGGCCCTGGCCAGAGCCCGTGCTCACCGGCGAGCACGGGCTGCCGGCACACGCCCTCATCGTCGGGGGGGCCCGACTGGGCTATCCCCGGATGCTCCGGATGGGTGTCCGGGCCGTGGAGTGGCTGCTGACGATCCAGACCGCGGAGGACGGACATCTGAGCTTGGTCGGAGATGCCGGTGGCTGGCCGCGCGGCGGTACCCGGGCGACATCCGACCAGCGCCCGACCGACGCCACCTCGCTGTTGCTCGCGGCTGACGCCGCCTGGCGCGCCACAGGTACGCCCCGTTTCCGCGCCGGCATGGAAGCCATCCACGGATGGTTCCTGGGTGCCAACGACGGGGGTCTGCCGATCGCCGACCCGGCGACCGGTGCCTGCCGAGACGGTCTTGGCCCGGATGGACCGCTGACGGGTCAGGGCCCCGAGGCGACGACGGCATGGCTGACCGCCGTGGAGGTCATGCGTGCCCACCGGACGCCGACATCGGAGCGACCGACGCCCCCGCGGGATCGCATCGCGACCACGGCCTGAGTCAGCGGCTCACCAGAGGATCCCGAGCCAGGCCACGCACCTGCTCATGCACCGTCCGAAGCATCGGCAGCAGGGCCCGCATCTGCTCCAGGTCCAGGGACTGCTCGCCGTCGGACCAGGCCTCGTCGGGCCGCGGGTGGACCTCCATCATGATGCCGTCCGCTCCGGATGCGACGCCCGCCAGGGCCATCGGTCGCACGAGCCAGCGCTTGCCGGTCGCGTGCGAGGGATCGACGATGACCGGCAGATGCGTGACGTGGTGGAGCATCGGCACCGCGGTCAGGTCCAGCGTGTTGCGGGTCCAGGTATCGAACGTCCGGATGCCCCGCTCGCACAGGATGACATCGGGGTTGCCGGACGAGAGGATGTACTCGGCCGACATGAGCCACTCCTCGAGGGTCGCGGCGAGGCCCCGCTTGAGCATCACGGGGCGTCCGGCGCGGCCGACCGCGGTGAGCAGCGGGAAGTTCTGCATGTTGCGGGTGCCGACCTGGAGGATGTCAGCGTGCTCCGCGACCACGGGCACGTCCGTCGGCTCCATGACCTCGGTGATGACCGGCAGTCCGGTTCGCTCACGTGCCTCGGCGAGGTATCGCAGGCCCTCGAGGCCCAGCCCCTGGAACGAATAGGGGCTCGTGCGGGGCTTGAAGGCGCCACCGCGCAGCACCGTCGCGCCCGCCGCGACCACAGCATCCGCGGTCTCCAGCAGCTGATCGCGGCTCTCCACCGAGCAGGGCCCCGCCATGAGTGTCAGGGACCCGTCGCCGATCGCGGTGCCCAGTACCCGGACGATGGTGTCACTGGGGTGGAACTCCCGAGAAGCGAGCTTGAAGGGGCGACTGATGGGCGTCACCGATTCCACGCCGGGCAGCGCCGACAGCCGACCCATCACCCGTTCCTTGCGCCCGGCGACGTCGCCCACCACGCCGATGACGACGCGCTCCATCCCCCTGCTTTCGTGTGCGGTCAGACCTTCCGAGGCGATGTGCGCCTTGACCTCCTCGATCTCCCGTTCGGTCGCTCCGACCGACATCGCCACCAGCATCCGACCCTCGTGCTATCGCTCCGCGTGCCCGCCGCCGGGACGTCCTGTGCCGCGACAGGCTACTCGAAGGGCCAACGGTGGGCCGCAATCAGTGAGGGGTCCCATCCCGGCATGGCTCTTTGGGGCCCTATCCCGACCGCGCGATCGACTGGCATCGTGCGGAGCATGTTCCCGCCGCGAACCCAGGTGTACGAAGGCCTCTATCCGTCGCAGATCCGCGAACGGTTCGAAGAGGACGCCCAGGAAGCCGCGGCCCACGACTGGTATCCCGTGAACGAGTCCTGGCGTGGCGCTGACCTGTACGTGACCTATGCGCATGACCCGTGGCGCAACAAGCACGTCGCGGTGGCCGAACCCGAGCTGTCCGCGCAGCAGTCACGTCGTCGGATGCGGCTGAGCTTCCGTTTCCGGTAGTCGACACCCGGATGATGACGCCCGAACGGGGCGCTCCGCGCGTGCCAGGCACACTTCGGCCAACACCCGGACACGGTCTCGGCCAGATCGCGCGATAGTCTCTGCTGCGGTGCTCGCGCCGCGACATCCGAATGTCGTCACGTTCCGGGAGTCAGCCATGTCGCTCGTATCCGCGGCCATCCCGGCCGATCAGGGAGCCGACGTGCTCCGCCGCTACCGTCCGGGACGCCGTCCCAGGCTTGCCGCGCTGCTCGCGGCCTCGATGTCGATGCTCCTGGCTGGGACGACCGTCGCCCAGTCACCGGCTCCGTCGGCGGTGCCCAGCTCCTCCGCCGCACCGGGTCCCTCGGCGCTGCCGGCCGCGCCGACCCTAACGGGGACGCGCTGGCTCCTCGATGTCCCGACGTCCGTCGGGCTGGCCGCTGTGCTGATCGACGCGCCCGTGGTCACCCTGGTGCTCCACGACGGTCTCGCGGTCGGTAACGACGGCTGCGACGATTACTTCGCGCAATACGCGACTGCAGGCGATGTCATCACCTTCGGCCAGGTGGGCGTCACCTATCCACCGGCGAGCTGTACCGCCGGGCTGGCTGCGTTCGAGACGGCCTATCTCGCAGCCATCGCCTCGGTCACCAGCTTCACCCTGGTGGGCTCGACACTGTCGCTCGTGGATGCCGCAGGTCGTCCGGTCCTGGTCTACACCGCCACGGTGCGGGTGCCCATCATCGGCGGCTGGTTGGTCACTGGCATCACCGATGGCACCGGCACACTCCTGACGCCGCTCGGCAGCAGCGCCTTGACCCTGCTGTTCCGGGCGGACGATGTGCTGACAGGTACCACCGGCTGCAACGACCTGTTCGGGCAGTACGCGGTCGCGGGGAACGCCATCGCCATCGGGCCACTCGGCACGACACGTGCCGCATGTCCCACACCAGAGATCGCGAGCCAGGAGGCCGAGTTCCTGGCCGGTCTGGAAGGCGCCACGACATGGACGCTCGATGCGTCCGGCCTCACGCTCTACGACGCGACCGGTGTCGCCATCATGTCGCTCGTGCCGGACCCCAACGCGGTGCCCCTGCCGAGCCCCAGCGCGCCGCCCACACCGACACCGACACCGCCGCCGACACCGACACCGACACCGACACCGCCGCCGACTGCCAAGCCCACCGCGAAGCCGACGCCCGCCACGGTCGCCGTGCCGAACGTCGTTGGTGACGCAGAGGCTGACGCCCTGGTCCAGATCGGCGCAGCAGGCCTGACCGCCGGTGCGAAGACCCGCAAGTACGATGCCAAGGTCCCGGCCGGGGATGTCCTGAGCACCGACCCCAAGGCTGGAGTCATCGTGCAGCGGGGGACTGCCGTGGACTACAAGGTCTCGCGGGGTCCCGAGCCGACGCCAAGCCCAACCCCCAAGCCGACGCCGAAGCCGACACCCAAGCCGACCGCGAAGCCGACCGCGAAGCCGACACCGAAGCCGACCGCGAAGCCGACACCGAAGCCGACACCGAAGCCGACCGCGTCACCCAGCGACGCGTTGAACGCGACCAGCTGGATCCTCGTTCGCTATGACGATGGCAGCGGCGACGTCATCGATGTGCCGGTGGTGCCCGAGACCCCGACCGCGGCATTCGCATCGGGCAACATCAGCGGATTCGCAGGCTGCAATACGTACACCGCCAGCTACAAGCTGGACGGCAGCACCATCGCGATCGGCACGCTGTCCATGACCCAGAAGCTGTGCGGCGACCTGGCGACCGCGGTCGAGGCCAACTTCCTGTCCGCGATGGCCCAGGTGACGACCTGGAAGTCGTCCACGGACGGTACCAAGCTCACGCTGTCCGGCAAGGAGGGAGCGCCGAAGCTCACCTTCGGGGTGCTGCTCCGGTAGCGCCCATGACGGGCGACGATGACGCCAGCAGCCCGGCCCGTTCCTTCACGGACCAGCTGGAAGCGTGCGGTCGGGCGACCGGTCGGGTGGCGGTCGCGACAGCGTTCGTACGGCTGCTCTCGACGCGCCCACGTGCCTTCGAACGGGACGAGTACGCGGATGGCCACCTGACCGGATCCGCGTGGCTGGTCAGCGTCGACGGCCGACGAGCGCTGCTGACCCACCACCGGACGCTCGGTCTGTGGGTCCAGCCTGGTGGGCATGCGGATGGTGACCACGATCTCCGCGGTGTGGCGTTGCGTGAGGCGGTCGAGGAGTCGGGCATCCCAGGCCTGGTCGTGGAGCCCACCATCTTCGACATCGATCGCCATGTGATCCCGGCCCACGGCGGCGTGCCCGCCCATCACCATTACGACGTGCGGTACGTGGTCCGAGCCATCGATGACGAGCGCTTCGTGGTCAGCGCGGAGTCATTCGACCTGCGCTGGATGCCCATCGAGGACCTGGTGGCAGACGCACTCGTCGACGAGTCCGTGCACCGGATGGCCCGGGCATGGCTCGCGCGGCAGAACGGAGGCCGCTCGACGGCCGGGTGGTGACGGGCGATCAGGCGGTCACGTCCGAGCGCTGATCAGCCCCGGTGCGTCACGCTGGGGCAGCATGGGGGTCCGGCGCGCGGTACCCTCGGAGCACACCCCAGCCCTGGAGGCATCCCGTGGTCGCTGCACATCCCATGGACACTCCACAACCCCACGACGGACCGCTCTCGGTCGAGCAGTGCGATGCCATCGACGCTTGGTGGCGCGCCGCGAACTATCTGTCCGTAGGCCAGATCTATCTCCTCGACAACCCACTCCTGCGCAGGCCGCTCGAGGCTGAGGACATCAAGCCACGGCTGCTCGGTCACTGGGGCACGACCCCCGGTCTCAACTTCATGTGGGCGCATGCCAACCGGGTCATCCAGGAACGTGACCTCGACGCGTTGTTCGTGACCGGTCCCGGGCATGGCGGGCCGGCGATCGTCGCGAACACCTGGCTGGAGGGCACCTGGTCGGAGGTCTATCCCAACGTGTCGGCGGACGAGGGTGGCATGCGTCGCCTCTTCGCCCAGTTCTCGTTCCCGGGTGGCATCGGGAGCCACGTGACACCCGAGGTGCCGGGGTCGATCCATGAGGGCGGCGAGCTCGGGTATTCGCTCGCACATGCCCATGGGGCCGCGTTCGATGATCCGGGCCTGGTCGTCTTCTGTGTCGTCGGCGACGGCGAGGCGGAGACCGGACCGCTGGCGACCAGCTGGAACTCGACACGATTCGTCGACCCGGTCCACGACGGGGCCGTGTTGCCCATCCTCCACCTCAACGGCTACAAGATCTCCAACCCGACGGTCCTCGCGCGGATCCCGCATCGGGAGCTGCGAGCGCTCTTCGAGGGCTACGGGTATCGGCCGCTGTTCGTGGAAGGAGACCACCCGGCCGCGATGCACCAGCTCATGGCCGCGGCCATGGACGAGGCGCTCAACGACATCGCCACCATCCAGCGGCTCGCCCGGACCGGGAGCAGCAACGAGCGTCCGGCGTGGCCGATGATCATCCTCCGCTCCCCGAAGGGCTGGACCGGGCCCAAGGAGGTCGATGGTCTGCCCACCGAGGGGAGCTTCCGGTCCCACCAGGTGCCCCTCAACGACGTCCGCGGGCGACCGGAGCATATGGCCATCCTCGAGGCATGGTTGCGGAGCTATCACCCGGACGAGCTGTTCGACGAGCAGGGCCGACCGATGCCGGCCATCGAGGCGCTGGCGCCCCTGGGCGACCGGCGGATGAGTGCCAACCCCAAGGCGAACGGCGGGCGCGTCCTGCGGGACCTGGCATTGCCGGACTTCCGGGACTATGCGGTGGAGGTGCCTCGCCCGGCGGCCACGTCCAGCGAGGCGACCCGCGTCACGGGCACCTTCCTCCGTGACGTCATCAGCGCCAACCCGACGACCTTCCGCATCTTCGGGCCGGATGAGACCGCGTCGAATCGGCTGGGCTCCGTGTTCGAGGTCACCGACCGCGTCTGGGCGGCCCAGATCCTGCCCACCGACGACCACCTGGCACGAGCGGGCCGGGTGATGGAGATCCTCTCCGAGCACCTCTGCCAGGGCTGGCTCGAGGGGTACCTGCTGACCGGACGCCACGGCCTCTTCGACTGCTACGAGGCCTTCATCCACATCATCGACTCGATGTTCAACCAGCACGCCAAATGGCTCAAGACCACCCGGGAGATCGGCTGGCGGCTGCCCATCGCGTCGCTGAACTACCTGCTCACGAGCCATGTGTGGCGCCAGGACCACAACGGCTTCAGCCACCAGGATCCGGGTTTCATCGACCACGTCGTGAACAAGAAGTCGGAGGTCATCCGGGTCTACCTGCCGCCGGATGCGAACACGCTGCTGTCGGTGATGGACCACTGCCTGCGCAGTCGGCACTACGTCAACGTCATCGTGGCCGGCAAGCAGCCGGCCCTCGACTTCCTGACCATGGACCAGGCGGTCCTCCATTGCGCTCGCGGTATCGGCCTCTGGGACTGGGCGAGCAACGACGACGGCGAGCCGGACGTGGTCATGGCCTGTGCGGGTGACACGCCCACGCTCGAGACGCTCGCGGCCGTGGACATCATCCGCCAGGCCCTCCCCGGCCTGCGGGTCCGGGTCGTCAACGTGGTCGACCTGATGCGCCTCCAGCCCGCCTCGGAGCACCCCCACGGGATGCCCGACGCCGAGTTCGATGCGTTGTTCACACCCGACCGGCCGGTGATCTTCGCGTATCACGGCTATCCCTGGCTCATCCATCGGCTCACCTATCGGCGACGCAACCACGAGAACCTCCACGTCCGCGGCTACAAGGAGGAGGGGACCGTGACGACGCCCTTCGACATGGCCATGCGCAACGATCTGGACCGCTTCCGGCTGGTCATCGATGTCATCGACCGAGTGCCCGGTCTGGGGACCCGTGCGGCTGAGCTGCGCCAGGCGATGGTCGACCGGCGCCGGCTCGCCCGTGCCTGTGCCTACGAGACAGGGGAGGATCCGGCCGAGATCCGCGATTGGGTCTGGCCGGGATGACGCCTGGCGCACGGTCCTGACGGTCCATGCGCGTCCTGTTCCTCAACGCGGGTTCCCAGACCGTCAAGGCCAGCCTCATCGAGGGTGACCGGACCCTCGGCCGGGCGTCGTCGGCGATCTCCGATCCGGCCGGAGAGCTGGTCGCTCTCCTCGCTCGACTGCCCGGCGGTGGATCGCCAGCTGTCGTGGCGCACCGGTTCGTTCATGGCGGGCCGCGCTTCGTGACGCCGGTCGTCGCGGATGCGGGAGTCGTCCGCGAGCTCGAGGGGGTGGTGCCCCTCGCGCCGCTGCACATGCCGCCCGCGCTGCGGATCCTGCGGGCGGCCCAGGAACGGTTCCCTGGTATCCCCCAGGTCTGCTGCTTCGACACGGCCTTCCACGCCACGCTGCCGGAGGCCGAGAGGCGCTATCCGGTGCCCGACTCGTGGCGGACCGACTGGGGGATCCGGCGGTATGGCTTCCACGGCCTCTCGGTCGATTGGTCGGTCGGGCGCGCCGCGGAGCTTCTGGGGCGGCCCGTCGGGGAGCTGTCGCTCGTGGTGGCGCATCTCGGTGGCGGTTGTTCCGTGACCGCGGTCGAGGGCGGTCGGTCGGTGCGCACATCGATGGGCTACACCCCGCTCGAAGGGTTGATGATGGCCACCCGCTCGGGCTCCATCGACCCGGGTGTGGTGCTCGGGCTCCTGCGTGATGGCCGGCTCGAGGTCGAGGGGCTCGCGGACGCGCTCGAGCACGGCTCGGGTCTGCTGGGCGTGTCTGGGGTCAGCGCTGACATGCGCGAGATCGAAGCCGCGGCCGACCACGGAGATGCCGCGGCACGGCTGGCCATCGAGATGTTCGTGGCCCGGACCTCGGCTGGCATCGCCGCGGCTGCCGCCGCCCTGTCGCGCCTCGATGGCCTGGTGTTCACCGCGGGCATCGGCGAACACGCAGCGCGCGTCCGGTCCTCGATCGTGGCACGGCTCGGGGTGCTAGGGATCGCGTCGATCGCGGCGGACGCTACCGGCGCCGATGGCGTGCTGTCGCGCGGCTGGACCGGACCCCAGGTGCTGCGCATCGAGGCCCGCGAGGATCTGGTCTGCGCACGTCAGGCCGGGGCCTTGCTCGCCGGCCTGTAGGGTCGGATCGTGGCGGGCGCGTCGCCTGATCGTGGCGGGCGTGCCGCCTGCGAAGCTGGCCGTCACCCGCGAAGCTGGCCGTCGCCCGCGAAGCTGGCCGTCGCCCGCGAAGCTGGCCGTCGCCGCCCCGCCCACCGGGTGAGTGCGACGGCGAGAGCCGGATCTGGTGCTCCGCGAGCGGTCTCGTTGTCCGGGACACCCGCCTCCCGGGTGATTCCGCCGGCAAAGCTGTCGGTGATGACCCCACGGGGCTGAGCCAGGGCCTTCGCCGGCCTACTCGCCCGCCCGGCGGGTCCCGGAGGAAGTCGGCGCGCGACCCACCCCCTGGGCGGGGCACACATCGGGCGAGACGGACTCAGACGCGATCAGACGCGGCTCAGACGCGATCGGACGCCGGTCAGCCGCGGCTCAGACGCGATCAGCCTCGGCTGGGACCCGGGTCGGACGCCGGTCAGCCTCGGCTGGGACCCGGGTCGGACGCCGGTCAGGCAGGGTCAGACCCGGGCGAGGATCTCCCCGTGCAGGATCGCGAGCCAGGCGTCCGGCTCGGTCGCCCAACGACGCCACGCCGCCGCGATGCGCTCCAGGTCCGCCAGGCTCGCGATGCCGTGGGCCAGGGCCTGGTCGGCGAAGGTCGACTTGGTGGCGCGGTCGGACCATGAGCCGCCCCACCATGCCCGGTCGTCGCGAGTCGCGAAGCACCACGCACTCGCAGTCGCGACCACGTCGTCCAGCCCGGCGGCATGTGCCCAGGCCAGCAGTCGTCGTGCGGCATCTGGCTCGCCCCCACTCGCTCGCGCGGTCCGGCGATAGACATCGAGCCAGTCGGTCAGTACCGGGTCGACCGGGTACCAGGTCATCGCAGCGTAGTCGGCATCCCGGGCCGCGATGAGGCCACCGGGCCGGCACACCCGACGCATCTCGCGCAGCAGGCCCACAGGATCGGGCACGTGCTGCAGGACCTGGTGCGCGTGCACGACATCGAACATGCCATCGCCGTAGGGGAGCGCCATCGCGTCCCCGATCCGGAACTCGACGTTCTCCAGCCCGGCCGCGCCAGCATCTGCGCGTGCCGCTGCAAGGGGCGCCTCGACCGCGTCCAGGCCGACGACCGTCCCCGGCGCGACGAGACGCGCGAAGTCGAGCGTGATCGTGCCTGGCCCGCAGCCGACATCGAGCAGTCGGGCACCGCGCTGCAGGTGCGGCAGCAGGTACGCGGCGGAGTTCTCCGCCGTTCGCCAGCGATGCGACCGGAGCACGCTCTCGTGATGACCATGGACGTAGCGCGGCGGCGTGCTGGACATCGCCCGATGCTACCGATCCTGACCGCGGGGTACGATCCGGACAGGACGAGGCCAGGTCGATCGAACGCGCAGGGGAGGCTCCATGCCCATCGAGTGGGACCCGCAGGTCCAGCAATGGCATCTGCACAACGACCACCTGAGCGTGGTGCTCGCGATCCTCGAGGATGGTGCCCTGGGCCAGGTCTATCTCGGCGCGCCCCTCAAGCCGGGTCATGACTATCGCCACCTCGCCCGAGGCGCCTTCCCGGGCTACTCCAACCGAGTGGGGGAGTCGATCAGGTTCGAGCTGCCCACGCCGGATTCGGGCGACTACCGCCAGCCAGCGCTGTCGGTCCGGCATGCCGATGGCTCGCGCGTGCTCGACCTGCGCTGTGCGACCCACCGCATCCTGCCCGGCAAGCCGGCACTGCCCGGCCTCCCGAGCACGTACACCGAGGACGCCGCGGAAGCGGACACGGTGGAGATCGACCTTGTCGACGCGACCAGCGGCCTGACCGCCATCGTCCGACTCACCATCTTCCGCGACCACGCCGCGATCGCCCGCAGCGTCAGCATCCGGAACGACGGTGTGGCACCCGTGCGCCTGAAGACTGTCATGAGCGCATCCCTCGACATCCTCGATGGGGAGTGGGAACTCATCACGCTCCATGGCTCATGGTCGCGTGAGCGGCACGTCGTACGGGCGCCCCTTATCCCCGGCCGTCGGGTCATCGAGAGCCTGCGCGGCTCATCGAGCCTGGAGCAGTCGCCCTTCCTGGCGCTCGTCCGGCCGAGCACCACGGAATCCGAGGGGGAGGCCATCGGCGTCAGCCTCGTCTACTCCGGCGACTTCCTCGCCGACGCCGAGGTCGACCAGTACGCGACCCTGCGGATGCGGATGGGGCTGCATCCCGAGACGTTCGAGTGGGCGCTCCCGCCGGGTGACACGTTCACGACTCCCGAGGCGGTCACCGTCCATTCGACGGCAGGGCTCGGCGCCATGAGCGAGACCTTCCACCGGCTGTATCGGACGCGGCTCGCCCGCGGGGAGTGGCGCGATCGACCGCGCCCGGTACTGCTCAACAACTGGGAAGGCACCTACTTCGACTTCGACGAGGAGCGACTGGTCGCCATCGCCACGGTCGCCCGCGACCTGGGCGTGGAGCTGTTCGTGCTCGACGATGGCTGGTTCGGCCGTCGCGACTCGGATGACCGATCCCTGGGCGACTGGGTCGTCGACCGACGCAAGCTGCCGGGCGGTCTCGAGCGGCTCGTGGAGCGGGTCACGTCCCTGGGCATCGCGTTCGGCATCTGGATCGAACCCGAGATGGTGAACGCGGACAGCGATCTGTTCCGGGCACATCCAGACTGGGCCATCGGCGTGCCCGGTCGGCCGCGCACCGAGAGCCGCCAGCAGCTGGTGCTGGATATCGGCCGGGACGAGGTGCGCGACTACCTCTTCGATGCCCTGGAGGCCGTCCTGTCATCCGCACCCGTCAGCTATGTCAAATGGGACATGAACCGGACGATGACCGAGACCTACGGCCTGGGGCTGCCGCCTGAACGCCAGGGCGAGATGCGCCACCGCTACATCCTCGGGCTGTACGACCTCTACCGACGCTTGACCGAACGCTTCCCGCACATCCTGTTCGAGTCCTGCGCCAGCGGCGGCGGCCGGTTCGATGCGGGCATGCTGGCGTACGCGCCGCAGGCCTGGACGAGCGACGACACCGATGCCATCGAGCGGTTGCGGATCCAGTGGGGGACGTCGCTCGCGTTCCCGGTCAGCTCCATGGGCGCCCACGTGGCCGCGGTCCCGAACCACCAGGTGGCGCGCATCACACCGCTCGCGACGCGCGCGGCCGTGGCGTTCTTCGGCGCCTTTGGCTACGAGTTGGACCCGGTCGCATTGGGACCTGAGGAGCGGGCGCAAGTCGCAGCCCAGATCGCGTGGTTCAAGTCGCATCGGGAGACCATCCAGTTCGGTCGGTACCTGCGGCTCCGAAGCCCCTTCGAGGGGGACGGCAACGACACCGCCTGGATGACCGTCTCCGACGACGCGCAGCACGCGGTGGTCGGCTGGTACCGGGCACTGTCCCGGCCTGTGCCCGGCCCGCGATCGGTCCGGTTGCGTGGTCTTGATCCCGCCGCGCGCTACCGGGTGAGGGTCTGGCCGGCGGCAGAGGACGCCCTCGTCCGCCGCAATGCCCTGGTGCGTGGCGGCGACGAGCTCATGAGCGCCGGCCTGTTCATCGACGACGTCCCTCGGGAGTCGGCGATGCGCGGCGACTTCCAGGCTCGGCTGTTCGAGCTCGAGCGCGTCTGATCCGCCCGTTCATCCGGCTCGGCGGCTGCGGGCATACTCGGCGCACCTCGCGCCAGCGTGCGAGCATGGTGCCACCGGGATGCCAGCGCAGGTCACCCGGAGTGTGATCGCGAAGGGAACGCAGCCATGGCCCAACCGGACCCCGATGTCGACATCTTCCAGGTGATCAACGACCTGTCGGTCGAGGAAGAGGGGCTCTGGGCGAGCGCAGGCGATGGCCGCGGGCTCGATCCGGAGGAGCGGATGCGACTGGAGACCATCAAGGTCCAGCTTGATCGCGCCTACGACCTGCTCCATCAGCGACAGGCCCTGCGCTCTGCGGGCGAGGACCCGACTGCGGCCCAGCCACGCCCCGCAGAGGTCGTCGAGCACTACCAGCAGTAGCTCTCGGAGTAGCCTCGCAGGCCACCCAGCCTCCGCCCCTACACTGATCGCGTGCTGGAGCTGTGGACCGCCGACGACGCGTTCGGCCAGCTTGACCGATACCTGCGCGCCCAGGGATTCTTCGCGTCCGACCTCGATGGTCGCGATGACCGGGTCGCCGATGTCTACCTGGGCTATGGCCTGTCCGGCCCCCTTCGACGGACCTCCCGACCGCTGCCTCCCGAGCCCGCACATCTGCCGCTGCTCGCCTGCGAGGTGCGGACCGTCGAGGCCCCAGGTCCAGTCGCGGCCGACGGTCCCTTCGAGGTAGGCCCCTGGGACCAGACCTGGAGCCCGCTCGAGCACCAGCGCGCCATCGGACGCGCACGTGCCGCGATCGCCGCGGGTGAGGTGTACCAGGTGAACCTCGTCCAGCATCTCGGGGCGCCGTTCGCAGGTGATCCACGGAGCGTGGCCCAGGCGCTTGGCGGCCTTCGGCCCCGGCATGGGCGGATGCTCCGTGGCGATGGCTGGGCGATCGTCTCGGCGTCCCCGGAGCTGTTCCTGTCACGCCGCGGTGACAGCCTGACCACCATGCCCATCAAGGGCACCCGACCGCGGGGCGCCTCGTCCGAGCTCCAGGCGTCGGAGAAGGACGCCGCCGAGCACGTCATGATCGTCGACCTGGAGCGCAATGACCTGGGTCGCGTCTGCGAGCCCGGCAGTGTCATCTGGCCCGAGCTGATGACACCTCGTTCGATGGCCGGTGTCGAGCACCTGGTATCTCGAGTGACGGGTCGTGTCCGCCCGGGCCTGACGCTCCCGGAGCTCCTGGCGGCCACCTTCCCGGGTGGCTCCGTGACCGGCGCACCGAAGATCGCGGCCATCGACCAGATCGCCGAGCTGGAGCCGGTCGGCCGAGGCGCGTCGATGGGGGCCCTTGGCGTCATCCATCCCAACGGTGACTTCGACCTCGCGCTCACCATCCGGACCTTCGCTATCGTCGACGATCGCATCCATCTCTGGGTGGGTGGGGGCATCGTCTGGGACTCCGACCCCGCGGCCGAGGTTGAGGAGTCGTGGGTGAAGGCACGGCCGTTGCTCGCGGCACTCGAGGCGGCGAGCCGCTCGTATCCGACGGCACGGGTGAGCGCATGACTGGCGGGCGGCGCGCGTGAAGCCGGTGGCGGTGGCCGTCCTGGGCCGCGGTGTCGTGGATCCCGACGCACCCGTGATCGCCGCTGACGACTCGGCGCTCGCCCGTGGGCAGGCTGCCTTCGAGACGCTGCGGGTCTACGACGGTCGCGCGTTCGGGCTGGACGAGCATCTCGCCCGATTGCACGCATCAGCCGCTCGGATGGAGCTGCCCGATGTGGCCCGGGCGGACCTGGAAGCGCTGGCTCAGCAGGCGCTCACGGCGTCGGGACTCCGGGACGCGGCGCTCCGCTTCTACTGGACGGGCGGCCGGGACGGTGCCCGTACCGCGACCGCGCTCGTGACCGTGACCCCCATCCCCGGTGACCTCGAGACGCTCCGAACCCGTGGCCTGCGGGTCGTGAGCCTGGAGTTGGGCATCGACCACGCCGCGCGCGCTCGCTCGCCGTGGCTGCTCGGGGGCGTCAAGTCGACGAGCTACGCGGTCCATGTCGCGGCGCTCGCGGAGGCTCGCCGTCGTGGCGCGGATGACGCGGTCCTGCTGGCCTCGGACGGGCTCGTCCTCGAGGGCGCCACGAGCAATATCTGGTGGGCGGCCGACGGACGCATCCGGACGCCCGGGCTGGACATGGGCATCCTCGCGGGGGTGACCCGATCGCATCTGTTGCGCCTCGGGACGAGTCTGGGCTACGTCGTCGAGGAGGGCGGCTGGCCGCTTGGCGACGTCCTCGCTGCGGACGAGGTGTTCCTGTCGTCGTCCGTGCGCGAGGTCGTCGGCGCCGTCAACATCGATGGCCAGCGGGTGGGCGATGGCCGTCCTGGATCGGTGGCGTCCGCCCTGCAGGACGCGCTCCGAGCCGAGGCGACCCGCACGCGCTGAGCCGCGGGCCGGCTGCGGCGCCTGTCAGGCGTCCGTGAACCGGTCCAGCCGGAACATCGAGAGATCGAACGCGGGTTGTCGGTCCATGGCCAGGTCGGCCAGCACCTCCCCGATGGCGCTCGCGAACTTGAAGCCGTGACCGGAGCACGGCGAGGCGAGGATGACCTGGGGCAGGCCCGGGTAGCGGTCGACGATGAAATGCTCGTCGGGCGTGTTCGTGAAGATGCAGGTCTTCCAGCTCAGCAGCGGACCGTTCGCGTCCGGGAAGTAGCGTGCCAGGCCGTCGCGGAGCAGCCGCTCGTCCTCGGCATCGACCGCATCACGATCGAGCTGGTCGGGGTCGATGACCTGCTGCCGGTGGTGATACCGGCCGAACTTGAAGCCGGGGATCCCGTAGCTCGGGAAGCCGTACCACTCCGTGCCGGCGTCGTCGAGGATGAACACCGGGAATACGCCCACCCGATATCGCTCTGGCCGCAGCGGTTGCGTCCACAGCAGCACCTGGCGCTCGGGCACCGAGAGGGTCCGCAGCGGCGCCGCCAGCCGGCCCATCCAGGCGCCCGCCGACAGCACCAGCCGACGCGCCCGGTACTCGGCGCGGGCGGTGCGGACCACGACCCCATCGCCGATAGGCTCCCAGTCGATGACCGGCTCGTGACCATGGATCTCTGCGCCGTCGTCGATCGCTGTCATCGCATACGCCGCGATGGCGCGCTCGGAGAGCACGAAGCCCGCGTCCGCCTGATACACCCCGACCATCCCGTCGGGCAACGCGAAACCCGGGAACCGGGCACGCAACACCGGCGCGTCGAGCAGCTCGAACGGGATCCCGTGCTCCCGGCATGCTGTGATGGCACCCTGGACCATGACCGAGTCGGATGAGCCCGCATCGATGCCACCGGTCGTGATGAGCAGCCGCTCATCGACCCTGGCACCCAATGCGTACCACCGCTCATAGGCACGACGGACGAGGGGCACGTAGCGCGGGTCCTCGTTGTAGGCGAGCCGGATGATGCGCGTCACCCCGCCCGACGAGCCCGTCTCGGTCGGGACGCCCGACCGTTCCAGGCCCAGGACGCGCTGGCCCCGAGCCGCGAGCTCCGCGACCGTGGCGCTGCCCATGGCACCCACGCCCACCACGATGACGTCGTAGGCCTGGTGCGTCATGTTCCGGTCACCCAACGTGCGGATGTGGACCGACCCACATGGAGGCCCCGTGATGCATCAGGCCAGCATGCGCTCGCCAAACAGAAGAGCGGCGCGGATCGCATCCACGCCGCCCTCGGGGATACCCGGTCAGACCGCGCTGACCCCGGCCTCCGTGAAGGCTGCCTTGATGCTCGGTCGGTTGCAGTACCAGAGCACCAACAGCGGCAGTGCGAACAGGCCCCAGTTGGCCTGGCTACCACCGGCGAGCAGGATGAAGGTGGCGTTGATAAGCCCGAAGATGGCCATGATCTCGCAGAACAGCAGACCCCATGCCTGCAGCGAGAAGAGGGCGCCGCCAACGCCGATCCAGATGAGGCCGACGATCAGGGTGAGCAGCCCGCTGAACCAGACTCCGTTCCCCGACTCCACTGGCCCGAACGTCACTGCGGTCGTGAGCCGAAGGCCCGCGAACACATACATCACCCCGACCAGCGTGGCCAGCAGGCCGAGCAGAATGACACCAAACGGACGACTCACGCGTTCACCCTCCTATCGACTCCGAACATGAAGCCGTTCAGGACAAGGGTACCGTTCTGCGAGGATGCTGCAAGGTCACTTGCCGCATGGCGGTCGTTGTGGCAAGGTTCGCAGCTCATGCATGACCCGATCGCGCCCGCGCAGACGCCCCAGTCGATGTGCTGTCGACCGTGTCTCCGGCGGGCGCCGGTCGGCCTCGCGTCGCCTCCCGAGCATGGGATGAGCCGCTAGCGAGGGACCTCCGGACGGCGCTCGCGGATCACCGATCCCGCGTCCTGCACCGTCATCTGGAGCGCATCCCTCATGTCGTTCGGTCAACCTCGGCTCATCGATCCCCGCGGCCACCGCTTCGGGGCCGCCTTCTCCGTCGTCGTGCTCGTGCTCGCGTTCATCCTCGGTCAGCCCGTCATCGTGGCGGCCGTGGGACTGTCCCTGGGTGTGAGCGCCTGGTTCGGGACCCGCTATTCGGTCCTGGGGCGGCCATGGCCGTACGTCCGCCGACTGCTCAAGATCGGCCCGCCGAGGGAGCTCGAGGTGGAATGGCCGCCCCGGTTCGCCCAGGCCATCGGGTTCCTGGTGCTCGCGGTGGCCACGGTCCTGTTCCTCGTGGGTCTCACCTCCCTGGCGTGGCTGTTCACGGGAGCCGTCGCGGCGCTCCAGGCCGTGCTGGCGGCGACGGGCTACTGCCTGGGCTGCCGTCTCTACTTCCTGAGCTGGAAGGCGCCCGTGGTGTTCCGCCGCCTCGCCCGCTAGCGCATCGCTCGCCTCCGGACGGGGCGAGCCGCGGCTAGCTGTTCGTCGTCCAGTCGATGACGACGTTCGTCGGCTGGGTCGGGTCGATGCGCACCACGACCAGGGCACCCGGCAGCGCCCGACCGCGAGCGACATCGGGCACGAGGCTGCCCGTCTGCACCTGGTAGCTGGTGCCGCCCGGGGGCGTCACATCGAGGGTGAGCCGGACGAGCGAGTCGCCCCGGACGTTGACACCGGTGTCGGTGAGCTCGCGGATGATGGCCGTGCCCGGGCGTCCCGTGGCCAGCACCGTCCCCTGGGCGCCGGGACGCAGGTCAAGGGTGGTCGAGTCCATGCTCACCTGGCCGCCGGCGATCATCGCCGGGTCGACCGAGATGCCCATCCGACCCAGCTGATCGGTGATGGCCGCTACCGCCACGGCGTCGACGCCCGTTGGTGTCGCGCCAGGGCCGCTGATGGTGTTGGGCGCGATGGCGCCCATGGTCGAGAGCGTGTTCGGCTGGACCGTGGGCAGCTGGATGGGCACGCCGTCCTCCGACACCGGTCTCGCCACGCGTGACGCGGCCACGCCCACGATGGTGAACACGATGCCCATCGGCAGCAGCGTGAGCGCCGCGATGCCCGCCCCCATGCCGGTCACCTCGCCGTCGATACTCGACCCATGGGGCGCGCACGAGACGATGGCCAGGCCCAGGCCGAGGATCGTGAGCACGATGCCGACCACGGTGAACACCCGCATCGCGGAACTCTGACACGAACCCGGGGCCGGTTGGCGATCGTGGCTACACTCGGGAATGCCGTGACCACCGCCGTAGCTGCTGCGACCGCCGAGCCCGTCGTGCGGGTGCGCGGGCTGCGCAAGTCCTATGGCGACCTGGAGGCGGTCAAGGGCATCGACCTCGAGGTCCGACGGGGCGAGGTGTTCGCGCTGTTGGGGCCCAATGGCGCCGGCAAGACCACGACCATGGAGATCCTCGAGGGATACCGCAGCCGCACCCAGGGCGATGTCTCGGTCCTCGGTCACGATCCGGGACAGCGGGATCGCCGCCTCCAGGAGCGTGTCGGCATCTGCCTCCAGACCACGGGCATCGAGCGGTACCTGTCGGTCGTCGAGGTCCTGCGGCTGTACCGCGGCTACTACCCGGCGCCTCGACCGGTGGACGAGCTGCTCGACCTCGTCGGCCTCACGGACCAGGCCGATGTCCGGGTGCGCAAGCTCTCCGGTGGCCAGCGACGGCGCCTTGATCTTGCGGTCGCGCTCGCCGGCGACCCGGAGCTGCTGTTCCTCGACGAGCCCACGACCGGCTTCGATCCGACGGCCCGACGGCAGGCATGGGACATGGTGCAGCGGCTCGTGGGCACGGGACGGACGGTCCTGCTGACGACCCACTTCATGGACGAAGCGCAGGTCCTCGCCGACCGGCTCGCGGTCATCGTCGATGGCCGTATCGTCGTCGAGGGTACGCCCGACGAGGTGGTGGATGGCGACGCCGCCCTGACCCTCATCAGGGCACGACCCCCGGCGACAGCGACCGACCTGCCGGACGCGCTCGCAGCTGCGGTGACACGGTCGGCCGACGGCATGCTCGAGCTGCGGACCGACCGACCTACGGAGCTGGTCCACGAGCTGACTGGCTGGGCCATCACCGCCGGCTTCGTGTTCGAGGATCTGACGGTCACCCGCCCGACGCTGGAGGACGCCTACCTGGCACTCGTCGGACCGGACGGCCATGGCGATGAGGCGGCTGCCGCCGGGGCGGCTGGCGGTCGGTCATCACGACGGGGCCGACGATGACCGTCGCGCGGCTCATCGGCCGCCAGGTCCGGTACGAGAACACCGCCTTCTGGCGCAACCCGGCCGCGGCATTCTTCACGTTCGCGTTCCCGCTCATCTTCATGGTCCTGTTCAACCTCATCCTGGCGGGCGACGAGGGGAGCGCGGCGGCGGCGCAGTTCTACACGCCAGCGATCATCACGTTCTCGATCGTCAACGCGTGCTACACGAGCATCGCCATGACGGTCAGCCTCGCACGCGACGAGGGCATCCTCAAGCGGGTGCGCGGCACGCCCCTGCCCGGCTGGGCCTACCTCATCGCGCGGATGCTCCAGTCGGTGCTCGTGGCGCTCCTGCTGGTGGTCATCGTGGCGATCACCGGGCGGCTGTTCTTCGGGGTCGCGTTGCCGCTCGACCAGCTGCCGCTGCTCATCGTCGTGCTCGTCGTGGCCGGCGCCTCGTTCTGTGCCCTGGGCCTCGCCATGGTCGGCCTCATCCCCAATGCCGCCGCCGCGCCCGCCATCGTCAACGCCACGGTGCTGCCGCTCTATTTCATCTCGGACGTATTCGTGCGCCTCGACGAGTCGTCCGTGCTCGCGACCATCGGCGACCTGTTCCCCATCCGGCATCTTGCGAACGCGCTCCAGGCGGTCTGGAACCCGGTCGTCCACCCGTTCGACCCGGTCGACCTGGTGTGGATCATCGGCTGGGGCATCCTGGGCCTCGTGGTCGCCATGCGCACCTTCACCTGGGAGCCACGCGCCTGATGCGGCATCCTTCCAGCATCCCCGCATCGAGACCCGAGGAGCATCGATGAGCACGCCCGTCTCACCCACGCGTACCCGGTTGATGGAGCAGCATGTGGAGGCGCGGCGGCAGCGTGACGCGGCGCCACTGGGGAGCGACGACTATCGCAAGGCGTGCGAGGAGATCGCGCGCATCGAGGTCGCCATCGCGGCCGCCGAGGAGCCCTCGGCCGCGGGGACACCCGCCGCCCCCTGAGACACGACGTTGAGTTGCCCTCGTCGCGAGACGCGAGGTCGCCCTCAGATGGACGCGATGCTGCGTACCGCCATCCGCGGCCCGTACCGTGGGGCCCGGATGCCTGACAGCTCCAGCAGCCGGACCACGCGCGCCCGCTGACCTGGGTACGCATCGAGGAGCTCCAGCATCCGGGCATCGTCGCCGCGCGGCTCGCCCGCGAGCGCCCAGCTGACCAGGTTCGGCAGGTGGAAGTCACCCACGCTCACCGCGTCCGGGTCGCCGAAGGCCGAGCGTGCCGTCTCGGCGGCCGTCCAGGGTCCGATGCCCGGGATCGCCTGCAGTCGTGCCAGCGCGGCCGCAGCGGAGAGGCTCCCGGCCGCCTCGAGCCAGCCGGCGCGATGCGCCGCTCGCCGGATGGTGGAGGCGCGTCGTTGCTCCAGGCCGGCCGGATGGAGCTGGTGATCGGCGAGTACCGCCAGTCGCTCCGCGGATGGTGGCAATCGGAGGTCGGCAGGTCCGGGTGCCGGCTCGCCGAACCAGAGCACGATGGCCCGGAACGCGCGCGTCGCCTCGAGGCCGGTCACCTTCTGCTCGCAGATCGCGGGCACCAGCGATTCGAGCACTCGGTCCGTACGCCCGAAGCGCAGCCCCGGGAAGCGCCGGACCAGGTCACGCAGGAGCCCGGTCTGCGGCCGGAACGCCGTCGGTGCGTCCGAATCACCCAGGAACCGGGGCAATGTCTCCATCAGGTATCGGGCCCCGGGGCCCCAGGCGCGAGCCCGGATGGTGCCAGCGATCGGTTCCAGGAGGATGGAGGCGGGACCCTGCGGCGTCCGTGTGGCGCGCCAGACGCCTGCAGCGGCGCTCCGGAACGTCGGGTCGCCCGGACCGTGACGCAGCGGCCAGAGGATGCGCCGGACGTCCACCGGGTAGCCCGGCCGCCAGATGCTCTCGATGGGATGGGTGCCGCTCTCCGACATCGACGGAGTCTGCCACGCCCGCCCCGCCGGAGCCGCCCCGCCACGCCCGCCCCGCCGGAGCCGCCCCGCCGAGCCCTGTCTGGCCGCCGGTCCGCCGCACGCTCGAGACGTGGGCCGCCAGCCCTCGGTCAGCGGCGACCCATGCCGTCCACATGCCGCAGCACCCAGCGTGGCTGCGTCGAGCGCGGCTCGACCTCGAGACGAGTCTTCGGGCGCGGTTGGCCCTCGAGCAGGGTCTCGGCGCGGAACCAGGCGTGTCGTCGGGTGCAGGCATCGCAGACGACACTGCCACTCTCGGGCAGCCGCCGGCGGAACGCTCGGCCCGGCTCCGCCTCATACCTCGTGGGCACCAGTCGTTCCGTCACCGGACAGACGATCATCACACGCGACATCTATGTAGTTCCCCCGTCTCATACGATCCGTCCCGAGTGGCCGGGCCGGCGGGAACTTCTGGGAGCACCCGCCGGCCGCGACCACCAGCAACATGCTCCAGCGGGCGGTGGGGGGGCCTTGGTACGAAAGTCCGGTTGGTGCCCGGGGTCAACGAGCACTGTGCCCAGGAGGCTCGGCCGAGCCCATCGCCCATCCGCCGGCACCGGCGAGCGCCGGGAAGGGAGCGACGTCCCAGACCGTCGCGTCGACCTTCCCGGCGAACCCCATGATGCGATAGCCGGACCCGGATCGGACGGCCTGGGACATCGTCCTGGGCGCGATTTCGATCCATGGTGTCCGTGGGCACCAGCGCATGGTCACGTGGGGAGGTCCCCCGAAGGTCCCGATGCTAGCGTGACGACCTCATCCGCTCCATGCCCGGGCGCTGGAGGCCAACGTCCGGGCTCCATCCCTCCCCGGAGGATCCCCATGGCGGCTATCCGCGTCGGTGCCCGGCCGACCTCCGCGGCGCCCCACGTGGCCGTGCGTCGGCGTCTCGCCTGGCTCGCGGTCGCGGGGGTGACCGGCTGGATGGCGGCGACATGCCTGACGATCCCGGCGCTCGTGCTCGGGATCGTGGTGAGCACGCAGTCGACGACGCTGACCGTGGTGGCCACGCTCATCGCGACCCCGATGCTGTATCGGCGGTTCCAGCGACTCGGTCGCATCGACGACGCGCTGGTCGTCGGCATCGCCCTTGGCTGGTCGGCGATCCTGGGCATCCTGTCGCTGTAGCGCATCGGCAGGTCGCGGTGCACCGGCGCGGGTCGGGTGCTGCGTTCAGGGTGCGCCGACGACCGCCGGGACCTGGTGCTCCACAGGTTGCTCGAACACGAGGTTCTGGCCGAGTGACCAGAGGGTGAGGGTCGTCAGTCCGACCATCAGCAGCGCTAGGGGCAGCTGGCCCCCGATCGCGCTCCGGCGGCCCCCGGTCCCGGCAGCGACACCCCCAGTCGCGGCGCCCTCGGAGCGCGCGACAGCGTGCCCGGCCCAGGCACCCACGATGTGGCCGATGACCACGGCGCCCACCTGGAGGCTCCAGAGGGCGCTCGTCGGTAGCCACCCAGCGCTGGGCTCGTAGAACGCCGTCCCAACGAGGTCCCAACCCTGCTGGAACGGGTCGGAGACCGCGACGATGATCCGCTGTCCATCGATGACCAGCGCCGAGAGGTAGTGGGCGATGAGGTAGCCCATCGCGACGGGCAGCAGGCCTGCGCCCATGGCCGCCAGCCCGACGCTCCGGGCGACGAGCAGCACCAGCGCCGTCAGGCCACCCAGGAAGGCGCCCAGGATGAGCGTGCCAAGGGGGATCGCGGGGAAGCCGAAGAGGCTGAAGAAACCGGTCGTCTGTGACAGGCCGTCGTAGATGATGGAGCCGGTTCCCAGGGCGACCAGGACCACGACCTCGAGTGGCCAGCCGCTGGTGATGAGGCCCGATGCGATCGGTCGCCGCACCACCCGGCCATCGGCGGGCTTGTCGACGAGCGCGAATGGCGCCAGACGACCGAGCACCCCGAACCAGACCGTGAACGTCTCAGCCCGGCTGCGCCACGCATCGCGTCCGAACTGGGCCATACCCAGGAGCGTGATCGCGGTGTAGCCGATGAGCACGAGGGCGAGCGGCCGGCCCTGGAGCACCCGCGCTACGAGCTCCAGCCAGATGAAGAAGGTCAGGCCCGCGACCGCTGCCCACAGGCCCAGTCGCTGCGGCCACGGTTGTGGCTGGGGCCCGGAGAGGCCCAGTCGACGACCGGTCGCGGCGATGAGGTCGTAGAGCGTCGTGAAGGGGTCGATCCAGGACCAGACCGGCCCCAGGAACGCGCTCACGAGTGCCAGGCCGACCCAGCCGTAGGTCCACAGGAAGAGGGATGCGACATCGGCATCGCTCGACCCGCCGGTCACCGACTGGGCGACGACCCAGAGCCATGCGATGAGCCCGATGCTCCGCAGCGCCAGGCGAACGGGCCGCGGCACGGTCCGGACACGACCCGGTGGTCGGGGCTTCGGTGGGCCCGGATCGCTCGCGGCCATGATGAAGAACGAGCCCGCAACGGCGATGGCCGCGCCCGCCAGGTAGGCCACAAAGGGGAGCGGCGAGTCGACCTTGCCGGTGATGGTGTGGGCGCTGGCGACGCCCGGTGCCAGGGATGCCGCGCCTGCCGCGACGGCGGCGACCGATATCGTACGCCGCCACCGGGTGCGGTCTGCGGACCCGTTCCAACTCGGCACCGCCGCAGCGTAGCAGCGACCTTGCGCGGGCGCAGGTACGCCACCCCGAACGGGACAGCTTCGACACCCCGGACCGGACAGCTTCGCCACGCAGACGGTCACGATCATGACACGTAGGCGCTTCACAACCACTGCGGCGACGGTTTCATTGGCCCCACCCCAGACCCATCACCTGCCGTACCATGATGTGTGGTCAGATATCGTGCCGAACGACATATCGGGGGGAATCATCATGGTCAGGTTTCGACGCGTGGACGCATCGGTGCTCGAGCAGGAGAAGAAGCGGCCCGTGGGACGTCAACCGAGCCCGGAGCAGAAGGCGCTCATCGACAAGATCAAGACGATCACCGATGAATCGGTCGTATACGAGGTCATCCTCGAGGATGGCGAGAAGCCGTTGACAGTACGGCAGCAGCTCCTGCGTGCCTCCAAGGCAGCAGAGGTGGAGATCGTCATCCGCAAGTCGGAGAAAGGTTTCTACATCGCCAAGTTGACGCCCGAACGCAAGTCGAAGCGCGGCCGTAAGCCGGCCAACGCGAGCGTCTGACAGCAGCTCCAGGTATCGACCCCGGGATCGATCTGCGGTATGGCCGCTGCGCCCGGGGCCACCGTCCAGCTCTTCGGCCGGAAGGATTCCCGGCCGACGCAGCGGGCCATCCGATTCTTCAAGGAGCGACGTGTCGCGGTGAGTCTCGTGGACCTCCTGGTGCGGCCGCCGGCGCCCACGGAGCTCCGCCGATTCGCACACAAGCTGGGTGCGCGTGCGCTCCTCGATACGGAGTCCCAGGCCTATCGCGACGCCGGTCTGGCATACCTGCGGATGGACGACACGGAGGTGTTCGACCGGTTGCTCGCTGATCCGCGGTTGCTGCGGCTGCCCCTGGCACGCTTCGGCGACGACTTCACGGTCGGCATCGACGAGACGACCTGGAAGGCCTGGCGCACCGCCTGATGGGCCAGCCGCCCGTTCGGCCGAACAGCGACCTGCGGTACCCTTCCCAGATGCTCATCAGCGTCATCGGCGCCGGCTATGTCGGCCTCGTCACAGCAGCCTGCCTCGCTCATCTTGGCAATGAGGTCCGGGTCGTCGACATCGATGCCGCTCGTGTCGAGCGATTGCGAGCCGGGGATGTCCCGATCCACGAGCCGGGGCTCGACACGTTGGTGAGCGAGGGTCTGGCGTCGGATCGCCTGTCGTTCCACGCGGAGCCCGCAGCAACGCACGGCACCGCGCTCGTCATCGTCGCGGTCGGCACCCTGGACCGCGCGGGTGAATGGACGGCGGCGCTGGTCGAGCAGGCCGTGATCGGGGTCGCCCGTGACCCTGGCGCACCCCGTCACCTCGTCATCCGGAGCACCCTCATGCCGGGCACCGCGACACGCCTGGCCACCATGGTGCGTGAGATCGACCCACGGATGCGGGTGTGCTTCAACCCCGAGTTCACGCGCGAAGCCAACGCCGTGCGTGACTTCCTGGAGCCCGACCGGGTGGTCGTGGGCGCCGAGCCCGATGCCGACCGGCTCGTGGCGGAGCTCCATGAGCTGTACGCACCGATGGCCAAGCCGATCGTGGATACGGACCTCACGAGTGCCGAGACCATCAAGCTCGCGTCGAACGTGTTCCTGGCGGCGAAGATCAGCTTCGCCAATGAGCTCGCGCGGTTGTGCGCGGCGACGGGTGCCGATGTCCACGCCGTCGTCGACGGCATGGGCCTCGACGCGCGCATCGGGCGGTCCTTCCTGACCCCCGGGCCGGGCTTCGGCGGATCGTGCTTCCCGTCGCAGGTGCGGGCGCTGCCCGATCTTGCCCTCCATCACGGCGTGGTGACGCCGCTCATCGCTTCGGTCGCCGCCTCGAATCACCAGCAGGCGCTCTGGATCGTCGATCGCCTCGAGCACGTCGCCGGCCGAACGCTCGATGGGGCTCGGGTCGGATTGCTGGGTCTGACCTTCAAGGCGGGCACGGATGATCTCCGGGAGTCACCGGCGCTGCGTCTTGCGGAGGTGCTCGTGGCGCGTGGCGCGACGGTGGTCGCGTTCGACCCTGTGGCGACCGATGCCGGGGTGGCGCAGCTGGCGCGAGATGGCGTGAGCATCCAGGGTGTCGGTTCCGCGGCCGCGGCCGCGCTCGGGGCGGATGCGGTCGTAGTGGGTACGGAGTGGCCGGAGTTCGCGGGCCTCGACTGGGCCTCCATCGCCGCCGGGATGCGCGGCACCGTCGTCGCGGATGCACGACGGATCGTCGATCGGACCGCCGCGAACGGTGCCGGCCTGACCGTGGTCACGCTCGGCGTCGAGTACCCGCCGGAAGCGCGAGCTGCGGTCGAGCCGTCCCTGGTGGCCGTCCCCGTCGGAACCGCCGCGGTCGTCTAGCTCGACGATGGGGCGCCCTGCTGCTGAGCGGTCCTAGAGGCTCGTTCGGCCCACTGCCACCCTATCTTCGGCACCACTGCCGTGAACCGGGATCACCCAGGAGCTTGTCAGGGGCACTGCGTCCACGTCGGCCGACGGCTTGCTGAACACGCATCTCCGGAGCTCCGCCTTGAGCTCCTCGTCGTGGTCCCCTGTCGCGAACTCCATGAGGCGCCCGACGCTCGCACGGACGTCCGTGGGAGGCTCGTCGGAGATCGCGCGCATGACCTTGGGTGTGCTGGTCGGTACGACTCGCTCGGTGTCGTAGAACAGCTCTTCATGGAGCTTCTCTCCGGGCCGGAGACCGATGAACTCGATGGGCTGGGTCTCGGGGTCACGCCCCGCGAGCCGGACCACATCCTTGGCGAGATCCAGCACCTTGACCGGCTGGCCCATGTCCAGGACGAACAGGTCGCCCGGTTGACCGAGCGCGGCTGCATCCAGGATGAGCCAGGATGCCTCCGGGATGGTCATGAAGTAGCGGGTCATCTCGGGGTGCGTGATCGTCAATGGCAGGCCGCGTTCCAGTTGGTCCTTGAAGATGGGCACCACGCTGCCATTCGAGCCAAGGACGTTCCCGAACCGGACGGACACATAGGCGCGGCCACTGCGCCGTGCGGTGTCGGCCACCAGCATCTCGGCGATGCGCTTGCTGGCGCCCATGACGCTCGACGGATTGACCGCCTTGTCGGTCGACACGAGCACGAAGCGTTCGACACCTGCGGCCGCTGCGGCATCGAGCAACGACGCGGTGCCGCCGATGTTGACGTGCACGGCATCGGACGGGTGTTCCTCCATCATGGGCACATGCTTGTAGGCGGCCGCGTGGAGGATCACGTCGGGCTTGTCGGCCGCGATCATGCGCGCGATGGCGTTCCGGCTGGCGACATTGCCTAGGCGGGACACGATCTCGACCGGTGTCTCGACGTGGGTCTCCAGCAACTGACGATGGATGTCGAAGAGGGCGCTTTCAGCCCGATCCAGCAGGATGAGACGCTTGGGACCGACCGCGAGCACCTGTCGAGCCAGCTCCGAGCCGATCGACCCGCCAGCGCCGGTGATGAGCACCGTTCGGCCCGCGAAGGCGATCGCGACTTCGGGCACGTGCTCGGTCGCGGTCGGGCGCCGCAACAGGTCCTCGACCCGGACGGGTCGGACTCGGTACGCGTCCACGCTGCCATCGAGCAACTCGACCATCGAGGGCACGGTCCTGACGGCCAACTTATGCGCGCCTGCGGCCTCCATGATCTGCCGTACCACGGCGCCCGAGGCATTGGACGCGGTGATCAGGAGGGCTTCGGCCCCGGTTGCGCGGACGGCCTCGTCGAGGTTGTCACGCCCACCGTAGACCCGCAAGCCCGCCACGGTCGTGCCGGCCAGCCGGGGGTCATCATCGAGGAAGCCCACTGGCCTCACGCCGGCCGCGGGGGTCCGCTGTGCCGACCGAGCCATCATCACCCCGACTCGGCCAGCCCCATATAGCAGTGTCGGCAGTGCCGCATGGCCGTTGCCAGGTCGGTCGATCGCAAAATCGAATGCGGCGCGGATGCCGAATCGCAGCCCGCCGACGACGGCCAGGGCGACGAGCAGTTCCACAGGCCAGGACGAGAGCGGTACCCGCGCCAGCCCAGGATCGAGGGCCGCCGCGAGGGTCACCGAAGCGCACGCGATGAGTGTCCCGAGCGCGATAGCCACGACGATCCGGGCCAGATCGGGAACGCTTGCGAACCGCCAATCGTGGGTGTACAGGCCCAGGCGCATGTCGACCAGGGCGTGGATGGCGACGACCATGAGCACCAACCCGACCATCCAGTCCGGCGCATCCGTGACGTTCCGGAACGCGAAGGCGAGATAAGCGCCCACGCTGATGCCCAGGGAATCCAGCAGGAACAGGTGCCGCCCGCGGAGCCGGCCGAGCGTTCGACCGATGAGTGAGCGCACCGGCATATCGAAGTCCGGGCGCGTGAATCGGCCGCGCAGGTGTCGCGGTCGGCACCGGCCCGGCGCCTCGCCCGATGGTGGTTCGTATGGAGTCGCGGAGTGTCAATACCGTGCCCTCTATCCAGCGCGACTGGGGTCACCAAATGACCTGCCGTGGACATCCCGCCAGTTTCGAGCGAGCGATGCCGACGGTTTCTGGGACCGACGGCTGTGCTGGGCATCCATGCGCTGAGGTATCAACGGTAATCCCTTACGCGGTTCTTGACTAGTACTTATGCGTCACGGGGGACGTACTCCTGGTGGGGAGGTGGTGCGTGCGTGCCACACCCACCAACGGTCGGTCCTGGCGGGTGTCCCGCCGGTCGCCGAAGCGGCGACCACGACCAGAGGTCCCCACCCGGATCCGGCAACCACGGGCTCCGATTCGCCCTGGGCGACGTCACCGCACCGCAGCCGATGCGTACCGGCCCCACCGGACCATAAGCCCTCTATGTCTGGCCGGGCCCGGCCTGTCAGGTTCTGACGACAGTCGTCGCGTTCCTATGACCTCAGCACAGGACGGACCCCACCGGAGGAGGCGCCCCAGCGCCCCCCTGGCCACGAAGGGAGCGAGCCGTGAGTCGCTTGCACTTGTCTGACTACATCTATGTCCGGACGATGCGCCTGATGGTGCTCGTGGTGATCGCCGCCGTGGCGCTTGCCGTACCCTTCGAGGGGTTCGCCGCGCCCTCGAGACGGACCACGGTCGCGCGCGACTCGTTCTCCCGCGCCGTGAGCGCGGCTTGGGGGAAAGCTGACCAGGGTGGGCGCTATCAGACCACCGGACGTGGGGTTGCGTTCCGTGTCGCTGGCGGCAAGGGCCGCATCACCCTCAAGCGTCCCGGCGCCCAGGCGGACATGATGCTGTCGAGCCTTTCCGTCCGCGACGCCGTGGTCAAGTTCCGTGTCGGCATCCCAAAGGTCGCCGATCGCGGTGGCGTGACCGTCTCGGCCGTCTTCCGAAGCCGTGGGAATGGCAACCAGTACCAGATCCGGACGCGGATCGCCGACGACGGATCGGTCTGGCTGAGCGTGATCCGCGTCCGGTCGGGCTCGGTCCGAGTGATCGGGAACGAGATCCGAGTCCACGGCGTACGGGTCAGCCCGGGCAGCGGGATCGCGGTCCGTGCGCGGGTCAGCGGCAGCAGCCCGGTCATGTTCCGGGCGCGAGTCTGGACGGCGGGTCGCGCGGAACCGGCCGGATGGCAGCTCAAGCGCCCCGATCCCGGCAACGCCCTGACAGCGGCCGGCAAGGTGGGCGTGCGCACCACCCTCGCGACTGATGCCACAACGGCTCCCGTCGGCGTCACCCTCGACAACCTGGCGGTCGACAGCCTGTCGGTCGCGCCACGCTCTCGCGTCATCGCCACGCCCAAACCTCGTGTCGTGACCAAGACGCCCCTGCCGAAGGCCACGCCACGAGTCACACCCCGGATGAAGCTATCCACCGATGTCGGACCGGCGTCGACGACGGTCAAGCTCTCCCTCTCCGGTCTCGGCAGTCGAACGTCGGGCGACATCGAGTTCGATGGATCGATCGACGGCATGCCGAGCTACTCCGCGAGCGCAAGCGGCAGCGACACGGTCACGATGCAGGTCCCCGACGACGCGTCGGTCGGGGACCACTCCATTGGGGCTCGCGACGCCGATGGGAACACGCTGCTCACGCGGACGTTCCACGTAACCGATGCACCATCGGAAGCTGCGCCAGCCCCCGAGCCGACCCCGACGCCCAAGGCCGCCGACCCGACGCCGACGCCGACGCCGGACCCAAGGCCGCCGACCCGACGCCGACCCCGACGCCGGCACCCAAGGCCGCCCGACCCGACGCCGACCCCGACGCCGGCACCCAAGGCCGCCGACCCGACGCCGACCCCGACCCCGGCGACCCAAGGCCGCCCCCGACCCGACGCCGACCCCGACGCCGAAGCCCACGCCGACGCCGACGCCCGACGCCGACCCCGACGCCGACGCCGACCCCGACGCCGACCCCGACACCGACACCGACACCGAAGCCCACGCCGACGCCGACGCCGACGCCGACGCCCACGCCGACGCCGACGCCGACCCCGAGCCCACGCCCACGCCGACGCCGACGCCGACGCCGACGCCCACGCCCACGCCGACGCCGACGCCGACGCCCACGCCCACGCCGACGCCGACGCCGACGCCGACGCCCACGCCCACGCCGACGCCCACGCCCAAGCCGACGCCGACCCCAGCGCCCACGCCGACGCCCACGCCCAAGCCGACGCCGACCCCAGCGCCCACGCCGACGCCCACGCCCAAGCCGACGCCGACCCCAGCGCCCACGCCGACGCCCACGCCCAAGCCGACGCCGACCCCAGCGCCCACGCCGACCCCGGCTACGACCTATGCGGCGGTCTTCGCTGGGGACGCCACTGGCGCCTCAGACGTTACATCGGCCCTCCGCACGTTCCTCCAGTCCCACAACGGCGAGCGCGTGGCGCTGGCCAAGAACGGCATCTACAAGGTCACCCAGCTGTCCTTCACCGCAACTGGTCTCACGGTCGACTTCCGAGGATCACGGCTTCAGGGCAGCCTTAAGGGAGCAAGTGGGATCCTGCGTGTGGTGACATCGACCAACGTGGTACTGAACGATCCGACCGTCTATGGCACGGGCTACGCTTGGGACAGCGGTAACCAGGGGGAATCAGGCATCAAGGTTGACGGCGGATCGGACATCACCCTAAACCGCCCGGTAACACGTGATACCCGCGGCGACGGCATCTATGTGGGTTACTCGACGGGCAACAACCAGCCAGCCACAGGAGTCGTCATCAGCAATCCAGACATCGAGCGCGCGTCCCGCAATGGTATTGCGCCAGTGGCGGGTCAGGTCACAATTCGTGGTGGCCACGTGGCGTACACAGGCCTACATGCCATCGACTTCGAGGTGAACGACGCGACAGGTGCGGCCAGCATCCGCGGTGTCGTTGATGGCGTCGACATTCGACACACGGGCGACTTGTCGGCGGCCAGTGCCTACTGCACCTGCTACGCTGTAGCAGCAGCAGGCTATTCGACCAATACCAAGCCATCCATCAGCGTCGAGAACGTGACTGGCGACTGGCTCCGCATGACCATTCGCAACACGGCCACTGTGATCGTCCGGAACAACGTATCGGACACGGCGACTACCGCGGACTTCCCTGGTTCGGGTTCTATCACGTTTAGCGGCAACGTCCGCATCTCCAAGCAATAGTCGTTTGTTCGGGCCGGTCTGGCTTGACGGGAATGCCGAGCAGCCCCCAATGCCTTGCACAGACGGACGACGAAGTGCCACGGCGCTGTCGCGCTGCGAGGCTATCGGACTGGGCATCTTTCCACGGCGTTTCGTCCCAGCGATCTCGGTCCATGCCTCGACGGGGCAGTGGTTCAGGGCTCGGTGGGTTCCCGTCCAACGCGCAGCAGCGACGAGATCCTCGCCAAGCCACTGCTAGCCTTGGCGGGTGACGCCGGGGCAGTCGGTCCGGTGGCAAATTTCGGGCGCAAACCCGGAGCCGTCAAGGATAGCCCTGATGGTGAAGGCGGCGGGTCCTGGCTGTAGTCACCCGGCACGTCGTTGACAAACAAGAGTCTCCCCCGCGACGTTCGGGTTGTCGAAGCCCGAATGCGCGGGCCACTCTCGCGGCCAGTCCTTCGATGCACATCAACGAGTACAGTCGACTTTGTTGCTCGCGATTCATGCTCTCCGGCTCGGCTGGTCAGTCCCGGTCGCGGCCGAGGAGCTGCGGGTCATTGGGCCCTAACGATCCGCGCCTGACCAGATGTCGTCGTAAAGCCGGTGGGCCCAGACGTTGCCCCGGTCGCTCTGCGGATGGCTCCCGGAGCCGTTCCCCTCGCTGCCAGGCTCCGGTGAGACACCCGACCTCCACTGATCACTGACCGAGGGCGGGAAGGAGACTTCCCATGGCCATCTCACCAGCACCAGTTTCGGCCGACGCATCCTTGGCCGATGGACCAGGACCCGGACCCCGAGGTAGTCGAGCGACCCAAGCGCGGAGTGTTCACGGCGGCCTAAAAGGCGGCCATCCTCGATGAGCTCGAGCGCTGCACGACGCCCGGCGCCCGGGTGCGCTGCTCCGCCGCGACGGCCTCTACAGCAGCCACTGTGTCGCCGGCTCCGGCGGCCTAGGCTCAGGCCCTCGGCGTCCCGGGGCCCGGCCGCCGATCCGCTGGAGGCCGAGAACGAGCGCCTGCGCGGACAGGTGGAGCGGCTCCGCACGCGGCTGGAGCGGGCCGAGAAGGTGATCGCCGTCCAGGGAAACGTCTCGGCGCTCTTGCGGGAGCTCTCCCTCGGGAGCGCCGATCCGAAGGACGGGCGTTGATCGCCTCTGCGGTCAGCGAGCTGGCGCCCGTGGTGGGCACCAGCGCCGCGTGCGCCGCGTTCGATGTCGCTCGCGCGACCCACTACCGGGGCCTTCTCGGCCCGCGCCTCGGTCCGCCCGCCCCCCGCCGGACTCCGGCCCGTGCGCTCTCGCCCGATGAGCGGGCGACCGTCCTCGACACGCTTTCGTGATGCTCGACATCTTCAGCCGCTACAGCCCCGGCTGGATGGTCAAGGAGGGTGAGCGTGCCGAGGTGGTCTGTGACTGGATCGAACGGGTGGTGGCCAGCCACCGTCCGGCGGAGCCCGGGCGTCTGGTCATCCATGCCGACCGGGGCAGCGCGATGACCTCCAAGCCCGCATCCCAGCTGCTCGCGGACCTGGGCATCGGTCGGACCCACTCCCGGCCCCACGTGTCCAATGACAACGCCTACTCCGAGGCGGCCTTCAAGACCATCAAGTACGGCCCGGACTTCCCCGGCAGCTTCGGTTCGACCGAATATGCGCGGCAGTTCGCAGGCGGGTTCCTGGACACCTGCGACCACCATCACCGCCATTCGGGGATCGGCTAGCACACACCCGCGTCGGTCCCCTTCGGCACCGCGGCCACGGTCCGGGCGGAACGTGCCCTGGTCCTGGACGCCGCCTACGCTGCGCACCCCGAGCGGTTCGTCAACAAGCCGCCGGAGCCGCCAGCCTTGCCCGGCCCCGCCTGGATCAACAAGCCCAAGGAGGTCGAGGGACAGAGCATCGCCTGACGCCGTGTCTCACCGGGCTTGCCAGGTTCCGCGATGCGAACCAAGGGCAGCCCAGAGTCTCCATGGAACCCAGTGCGGTTCAGGGTCCTGCTACCGCGCACGATTCCCTCGCGCACGGGGTCGCAGCCAGGCCGTCCTAGCCGTCGTTCCGGAGCGGGTCGACGCCGAGCGTGCCACTCGCTGCGGGTCGCTCCGAGCGACCGCCGAAGACGGATTTGTCTGCTCATACCATCGCCCGATTGCGAACGCCGCGATAGCCATCAGCGCGAACAGCACGAGGAGGACCAGATCGCGAGTGCGGTCACTGCCGGTCACCTCCTTCCGAAGCGGGATCGCAACGAAGTCCGGTTTGCGGTGTCGCTTCGATCGTCTGGCGCCGGAGCAGTTTGAGCGGGTCAAGGCTACCTTTCATATTCCGGACGGTATCCCGTCGGCGTCTAGGCGAGTACCTGGGGGGTGCGGTCTCTGGCGCTCGGCGTCAACGGGTGCGGGGGGGTCGATAACTAGGCACAGGACTACCCCAAATTGCCATGCCTTGCAGGCGGCCATAGTCCCGCGCGGCTGCCGATCAGGTGTGTCTGTCCGCGTGTTGACTCGCGTCACTGACAATCGCCGCGACCGGGATCGGTCTGCGGAAGGTCGTGGTAGCCTCGGCGCCGGCGTCCGTTAGGTGCCTGAAGTCTCCGTCGCATCCCTGGAGGTCCTGGTCTCATGTCCCGCGCTGCCGCCGCCGTGCCGCTCCTGCTCGCGCTCGGGCTGTCGGCCGGGAGCCCGAGCCAGATGCTCGCTCAGGGTGCCACTGGCGGACCGGATGCGGTCCTCGAATACTCCACCAGCGATGGCACTCAGGCCGGCACCATCACCGTACGCCAGATCGAGGATCCGTTCACCGGCTTCACTCCCGACGACCCGCCAGGTCCCGATCAGCGGTACGTGGAACTCACGGTGCGGTTCGAGGCGCACTCGGACAAGCCCTTCGATGCACAACCCTCGCGGATCGTCATCCAGGACAGCGACGGGTTCATCTGGGAGCCACGGACATCAATCGGCCGGCCGATGCGCTGCCACCCTCGGTCAGCGACCAGGGACTCGCACCCGGCGACCGGGTGACAGGCGTGATCGGATACGCCCTGCCCACGGATGCGGTCATCGATGAGATCCTGTACAGCCCGCAGCCTGCCGAGGACCCCACGATCCAGTATCGGCCGGAGACCGGTGCCCGTCTGCTCACGATCCTCGACCAGCTGCCCAACGAGGTGCCGGCGCTGGGGACCCCCGTCTCCGACGTCAGCCCCGATGGCAGCGCCGCGGGCACCCTGACGGTCAGCGGCATCACCGATCCGTTCACGCCATTCGTGCCCCAGGCGTCGCTGGCCCCCGACGCGCCGGGAACCAGCCTGGCCCCCGGCAGCCCACCCACCGGCGCGACGCTCGATCCCGACCTGCGCTACGTGCTCGTCGACGTGGTCTTCGAGGCCGACCCCGCCAAGCCGTTCCAGTCCGCGCCCTGGTTCATCGTGCTCCATGACACCGACGGCAACCAGTGGGGATACACCGAGATCGCCCTCCCGCCGGATGCGCCGACCAGGGAGGTCGCGAACCGGCGGATGGGCCCTGATGACCGGACATCGGGGGTCGTCGGCTTCGCGATCCGAGGACGCGGTCATCGACGAGGTGATCTACGAGCCGCCCTATGCCGCGCGTCGTATCCCGATCGCGGGTCTCACTGTCGCGAAGTGACGGGCGCGGTGGACATCGGGCGACCGGCATCGACCGGGGTCGGCGGGGCATCGGTCGGGCCAGGTCCCTTGTGGGCGAACTCGCCGGCCATGCCGATGATGCCGGCCGCGGTCACGCCGACACCGACACCCACCAGGACCATGGACAGCACGTCCCCACCCTGCCCGCGCACCGCGCCCACCGCGATGGCGATGAGTCCCGGCAGGACGGCGCCGCCTCGCCGCGCGCCGGCGGCGCGCGGCGAGGCGTCGGTGGACCTCGTCCCGATCGGGCTCTGCCACGCCTGAACCCTTCTGCATCGTAGGGCGGGGCTCGCAGCATAGTCGGCCGGAGCCCGCGGTGCGGCGGACGCTGTCGGCCGGCACCTCAAGAGCTGGGGATCTGGCCGGATGCCGATCCCCGGGGCCGCTCCGACGACGGCTACCGATCGGTGTGCATTCGTCGTCCGGACAGCCGGGAACTCCTGGTCTGCGTATCGATGTTCGCTCGTCAGCGGGGGCAGTCGATGACGGAGTGGCACTGCCCTCCGCTGTTGTAGTGCGCGACCGTATCCCTTCCCGGTCCGCCGAAGAAGGTGCCCGAGAGGAAGCTGACGTCGTCGTTGCCGGCGTTGCCGTAGAACGTGCCACCAGCACGCAGGAGCTCCACGCGGTCGTTGCCGCTGCCGCCGTGGAAGGTGCCTCCGTACATCTCCCGGGAGAAGTCCTCGCCGCTGCCGCCATAGAACGCGCCGCCGTTCTGGTGCTCGCCCGCGACATCGTCACCAGGACCGCCGAAGAACGTGCCGCCGTTCATCTGCCAGGGGCCATCGTCGCCCGCACCCCCGTAGAAGATGCCGCCGTTCATCCGGAACGGCCCGTCGTTGCCGGGGCCGCCGCGGAACACGCCCCCGTACTGGACGCCATCGGTGCCGGTGTCATCCTTCCCGCCATCGTTCCCGGGCCCGCCATCGAACGTGCCACCGAACATATTGTTGAAGTAGTCGTCGCCGAGGCCACCATCGAAGGTCCCCCCGTGGAAGTCCTGGACCCCGTCGTCTCCCTGACCCCCGACGAACCTGCCGGCCCACAGGTCCCCGACCCGGTCATCGCCGCCACGGCCGTAGAACCGGCCTCCGGTCATCGCCGGGACATGGTCATCGCCGGGACCGCCGCAGAGGACGTCGCCAGCCACCACGACCCCGCCGTTGAGGGGGTATGCGCCCCCTCCGTCGGGGAAGGTGTAGGTGCAATGTGCGGCGGCGGCCAACGTCGGCGTGATGGCCGCGGGTGTCGCCATCGTCGCGACCGCTACCAGGAACGTTGCCGCTCTCCGCATGGCGCTGATCCTCCTCGGCCGGTGCCGCGCCGCTCGGGTAGGGCGGGCTCCGCGGTGCCGACCACGGCGAAGTATGGACCCGCCACCGATGGCTTGGTCACCGGCCCTCCAGGGCCACGCTGCTTGGCGCACGGGCCAGCTCCAGAGCGCGTCTGCACGACCGGCGGCGAACGAGGGTCAGTACCGCAGGATGTCGCGCTCCCTGGCGCGCGATGCCTGTCGCGCCTCGTCGAGTGCCTCCTGGAGCTCGGCGTGCCGGGCCTGGTACTCGGCCGAGGACGGGTCGACCGATGCCTTGCCGATGGCGCCCGTGAGGTCGTCTCCCCTCGAGACTGCGAAGCCGGTGAGGATGTGTTCGCGGAGCACGGCTCCCGCGGCATCCTCGGCTGCCCACAACTGCTCGAGTTCGTCCATCGTCCTGACCTCCTCGGGTGCGCGGCGCCGGGGCGCGGATGATAGCGCTCAGCACGCTGCCGTCGGAACCCGGCCGAGCCGGGATGGCGCGGAGGGGCGAGGCGGGCTACCGCCGGCTCAGGTGCCACAGAGGAGTCTGATGCTTCGGCCCGGCCTTCGGCCGTCTCAGTGGCAACCGGTCACCGACGAGCAGGTGCCGCCGGCATAGGTGCCGACCGAGTCGCGACCGGAGCCCCCGGCGAACGTGCCGCCGTTCATGGTCCGGACGTGGTCGCGACCGGAGCCCCCGGCGAACGTGCCGCCGTTCATGGTCCGGACGTGGTCCGGCCCGCTCCTGCCGTTGAACGTGCCGCCGTTCATGGTCCTGACGTAGTCGCGACCAGAGCCCCCGTTGAACGTGCCGTCGGTCATCGTGGTCACGTAGTCGCGACCGGACCCACCGGCGAACGTGCCGTCGATCAGGCCCGCGACATGGTCCCGACCGCTGCCGCCATTGAACGTGCCACCGGTCATGCCGTCCACTGCGTTGACGTAGTCATCGCCGGGGCCACCGTTGAAGGTGCCGCCGCTCATGCCGTCCACTGCGTTGACGTAGTCATCGCCGGGGCCACCGTTGAAGGTGCCGCCATTCATGCCGGCCTTGACGTAGTCATCGCCGGGCCCACCGTCGAACGTGGTGTCGGCCTGGAAGTAGCCCGTGACATAGAAGACGCGGTCATCGCCGGTGCCGCCGTGGAACGTGCCGCCCTCCAGGTTGGCCACCCAGTCGTTGCCGGAACCGCCGTCGAACGTGCCGCCGCGCATGTCGTGGATATTGTCGGCGCCGTCACCGCCGTCGAACCTGCCGCCGTCGAGTTCGCCCGCGTGGTCATCGCCGGCGCCGCCGTTGAAGGTGGCGTAGCCGCCCATGCGGTTATAGACCGCGTCATTGCCGGCGCCGCCGTTGAAGGTGCCCCGGGCCATGGCCTCTGTGCCGTCATTCCCGTCGCCGCCGTTGAAGGTGCCACCTAGCACACTCCCGACCTGGTCATCGCCATCACCGCCGTCGAATGTGCCTCCGGCCATTTCGTCGACGATATCGTTGCCGGGGCCACCGCAGATAACATCACCGTCCACGACGATGCCACCGTTGAGGGGGTACGTGCCACCCCCGTCGGGGAACGTGTAGGTGCAGGATCTGGCCGCCGTCGGGACCGCCGCGACGGCCGGGAAGGCTGCCACGGTCGCGAACGCGACCACCAGGGCTGGGACTCTGCGCATGACGGGGACCTCCTCCGCGGGGCAGCGAAGGCGACACCCGTGTCGAGTGCCGTTGTTCGTGCCCCGACAGCGACAGCAGAACAGGATCGTCACCCTCCGGACAAGTGCCGAATGGCCCGACCGGGGCGCCGCCCAACACCCTCGAGCCCGGGGACTCGGCAATGACCGGGACGACGCTACCGGGCGAGACGGGCGGCCCTCTTCCTAGTCAGAGCGGCAGAGACGTCTGATGATTCGGCTCGGCCTTCGGCCGTCTCAGTGGCAACCGGTCACCGACGAGCAGGTCCCGCCGGAATAGGTGCCGACGTAGTCCGCCCCGCCGCCGCCGGCGAACGCGCCGCCGTTCATGGTCGTGACGTAGTCCGCCCCGCCACCGCCGGCGAACGCTCCGGCGTTCATCGTTGGGACGTGGTCGTCGCCGGGGCCGCCATCGAACGTGCCGCCGTCGGCGATGTCATCGCGGACCCAGTCGTCACCCGGGCCGCCGTTGAAGATGGCGTTCCCGTAGTAGGCGTCGCCCTGGACACGGGTGACCGCGTCGTCCCCGATACCACCGTTGAACGTGCCGCCGTACCCTGACGCCATACCCTGTGAGCTCGATCAGACGGGCGCGCCGCACCGGCAGGTGACCGTGGATCAGCGAGCGCTCGTCGACCAGTTACGGAGGGGCGACCATGACGCCTTCGCCGTGCTGGCCCGAGGGGGCGTTCCGCGGCTGGACACGGCGGCCCGACTCATCCCCAGGGACGCGGAGCTCGCGCGCGATGCCGTCCAGGAGGCGATGGTCCGGGCATGGCGGGACATCCCCGGGTTGCGCGACCCGGACCGGTTCGACGCCTGGCTGCACCGGCTGACCGTCCGTGCCTGCATCGACGCGGCCCGCCATCGGCGGCGGCGCGTGCGCGAGGTCGAGCTGACCCCGATGACTGGCATCCCGATCCCCGGCGGATCGGCCGTTCGGCCGACCGTGACCAGCTCGAGCACGCACTCGGGCTCCTGGAGCCGGACCTGCGGGCGATCGTGGTCCTGCACTACTACCTTGACCTGACGCTCCCCGAGGTGTGGGACGCACTCGGCGTCCCGGTGGGCACCGTCAAGTCCCGGCTCCACCGGGCGCTGGCCGCTCATGTCGCATAGGTCGTCGGACGCGTCGACTGCTGGAGCGACTCGCAGCGTGGCGCGTGAGCCGATCGTGGAGTTCGGCATCCCGAGAGGCACCGCTTCCACGAACCGCGGCTAACGCGAGACCGCTACTCATGGGCTCCGCCCCGGCGGGCTCGGGCACGGCTCGGCGCTGAAGTCGGCAGTAAGTGTAACAATCGGGTTCCCTAGGCTGGTCCGGTTGCCCTCGAGCGGCGTGAGCTCGTGGCGGTTCTTTGCTGTTCGACCGGATGACCAGTGCCTGTGACACGTCGGCAATCCCGCCCTGTGCATGATCAGGATGAGGACCCACGCGTTGCAGGCGTTGACCGGGCCGGGAGTGAGGCCCCTTCGCACTCAGAGCTGGGGTGCCTCCCGGGACCTGGCGACCCGCCCATGGGAGGCGTGCCAGTTCAGTGAGGATAGGACCCGATTTCCACGCTATCAGGCCGTCCGTTGCCTCCAACCACGAGAATGCGTCCGTCGGTTAAGAGTCTTGCCGTCGCCCATTGGCCTCGTGCGTGGGGCATGACCTGCTGCCGCCTTGTCCCGCCCGGCTTCCACGATTCGGAAGATCCGACCGAGTCGCCGAACGTCGCCACCACCGTCGCATCCGGTCGGCGCACGAGCGCGACCCCTGCGCCCCGCGCCTGCTTCATCGACGGGCCCGCGCTCCAGGTCTGCCCGACCGGCGACCACAGTTCCGTGGTTCGCAGCGCGGCAAGCTGGTCCGCTTGGCCGGTGCCGCCCGCGACGAGGACCCGGCCGTCCTTCAGAAGGACGGCGCCTGCACCCCAGCGCCCTGCATGGAGCGGCTTCGCCTTCGTCCATGTCTCGCCGCTTGGATGGAAGATCTCGACCGACGAGAGCGGCGTGAACCCGTTGTCGGTGCCTCCGATCACGAGCACGCGTCCGTCGCCCAAGCCGATGGCCACGTGGAGATATCGTGGTGTGGTCATGGTGTGCCGGGTCGGTCGCCAATGGTTGCTCTTCGGCTCATATATCTCGGAGCCGGCCGGGCCCACTGCGAGGACAAGACCGCTCGGCAGTAGGGTCAGGGTGTTCAACGCCTCAGGCATGATGGCGGTCGAGCACAGTCCGCCCGAGCGAATGAATATCTGCCGGCGGTAACCGCAGGACACGGGAGGCGATACCGGTGAAGAGAGCGGATCACATGCTCCGCCTGCTCTCGGTCATCGGGAGATGCTGCTCATCGCTGGTCCCGTCGACGGGGCCGCTCCATCACCTGCCCACGACACGCTCACTGGGCGGACCGGTGTCCATCGCCTGCCCGATTCCGAAGAAGCTCCGGCTGGACGGTGCCGGTGCGGCTACGTGGTGGAGGGCGAGGGCTACCACGACTGGATCCACAAGATCCGCGTCGTGGCCCAAGTGGCGTACCCTCGCGGGGTGAGACGTCTCAGTGGCTGGCCGCGCGCATCGTCATCCAGTACTGGAAGGACGAGGCCAGGCACAAACGCGCCGTGTCGTCGTGGCAGGGGCGCAACGCGACCCCCAAGAACAAAGGCCGACTTCAGTGCGCGCTCGATGATCGTCGACTCACGGCCGCAGACGCCAGCGGAATGAGGCTCGCTGTCGCCATCGTCACTTCTGTGGCGGTGACCCTAGGCATCTGGATGATGATGGCCGCACAGTCCTCGGGCTCCGGTGCCGTAGCAGCGCCGTCTTGCCAGCTGCCGTCGCCCTCGCCGTCGTACCCCAGCCTCTCGCCCTCGCCGTCGTACCCCAGCCTCTCGCCCTCGCCGTCGTACCCCAGCCTCTCGCCCTCGCCGTCGTACCCCAGCCTCTCGCCCTCGCCGTCGGCGGGGACCTACACGGCCATCTTTTCCGGTGACGCCACCGGGGGGACCCGCGTCACCGCTGAGCTGCGTGCGTTCCTCGAATCGCACGACGGCCAGCATGTCGCGCTCGCCCCCGACGGCATCTATCGGGTGTCATCGCTCACCATTACTGCCCATGGACTCACGGTGGACTTCCGGGGAGCCCGCCTCGTCGGCGCGCGCCCAGGGGCACCGGGGATCCTGCGACTCGTCGACGCGACCGATATCGTCCTCAACGACGCATACGTGGTGGGCACGGGCTACAAGTGGGAGGCGACCGCAGGCAAGCCCGCCGACAATCAGGATGCCCTCCAGGGAGAAGCAGGTATCCATGTGAGCGGGGGTTCGAACATCATCCTCAACCGGCCCAAGACCCGCGACACCCGAGGCGACGGGATCTACGTCGGCTACCAGCCGGGCAACAACGAACCGGCGACGGGGGTCGTCATCGTCGACCCGAACATCCGGCGAGCCTCTCGCAATGGCATCGCGCCCGTGGCTGGGCAAGTCACCGTGATCGGCGGCCACATCGCGCGGACCGGCCTCTTCGGCATCGACTTTGAGCCGAACGACGATGTCGGCGCGCGATCCATCGACGGGCTCGTCGATGGCGTGGACATCCGGCGCGTCACCGACCTGCCGGCCACCGCATCGCACGCCAGCGGCCCCTACGCAGTCGCGGCCGGCGGCTACTCGGGTGCCACCAAGGCGCGCATCGAGGTTCGGAACCTTACGGGAGATCGACTGCGGATGACCATACGGGACACGACGAAGGTCCTCGTCTGCGGCAATATCTCGCGTAAGCGCACCACGGTGGACATCACCGGTGGGACTGACGTGGCCTTCTTTGGCAATGTGCGCATGACGAGGAAGTGACTCACACTTTGAGACAAAGCGCTGCCAATGTCATTGCAGGTCTCACGCGGCTTGCGCCGGCCTCGCCCCTACACTCGACTCAGTTCCAGGGTCGGTCGGGGACGCGCCGTCATCGGCATGTAGGGCCACCCCGGACATGACCCACCTCAATGCTCGCCGGCGGGCCGATTCCCGCAGGTCACTTTCGACCGTCGGTCTCGTTGGGTTGGTTGCGTTAATCCTAGGTTTTGGCGCCCCAACTGGAGCGAGCAACACGTCATCGGCCATATCATCACGGCGCCCAGCGGCATTTACCCAAGCGGCACGCGCGCCCCGGTATGCGGCTGTCTTCAAGGGTGACCCGACGGGCAGAACTGATGTCACGGCCAGCCTCCGTGCTTTCCTTGAGCACCATGATGGGCAGCGGGTAGCCCTCGCAACGAACGGGCGGTACAAGGTCACGCAGATGTCCTTCACAGCCCACCGCCTGATCCTCGACTTCAGAGGCGCGCGCATCCAAGGCAGCCTCCCGGGCGCTCACGGCATATTCAGGCTTCAGACGTCAACCCATGTCGTGGTCAACAACCCAGTTGTATTTGGCACCGGATATGTCTGGGACCCCGACACCCAATTTGAACACGGGATTCAGGTCGATGGTGAATCTGCCATCACCCTCAACGACCCACTGACACGAAGGACTCGAGGCGATGGGATCTACGTCGGCTTCCAGATAGGCAAGAATTGGCCACCTGTTGGTATCGTTATTAACCGTCCCAACGTCGAGCGTGCGTCTCGCAACGGCATCTCGCCGGTAGCGGGCGAGGTGACCATCCGTGGTGGCCATGTCGCGCTTGTGGGCTTGCACGGCATCGACTTCGAACCTGATAACGTCCAGGCGGGAGCGAGCATCCGTGGAGTCGTCCAAGGCGTAGATATTCGGGCCATCGGCCAGCTTGACATCGGGTACACGAGCTACGCCATCGCCGTGGGAGGAAATTATCATGGCGCCCCGACACCTACCAAGATTTCCATGCGCGTTGAGGGCGTCACGGGCGACTGCCTGCGAATGACCATCCGCAATACGGCGAAGGTCGTAGTGCGCGATAACATCTCCGAGGTGCCAACGGGAGCCAGCCTGTCCGGATCGCTACTCATCTCGTTTGCCGGCAATGTCCGCATCGTCGGGACGCTTGAGCCGGTCGAGCCCTGCAGGCCGTCAGACATCGGGAATATTCCGACGGAGGGTCCTAATGGTAGCTCAGACGTGGGCAATGAAGACTGGACCTTAGCGGCGCATGTCCTGCTGTATTGGCTGTTTGTCACCGTTCCGGGGCAGCTTAAGTCGATTGGGCAGTAGGCCCTCAAGATAAGACGCGGCGATCTGCATGCGGCCAGCTGAGAGCACGGCGTAGGTCGGGGCGGCAAGTTACCGACGCCTGCGGATTCCAGGGCGGGAGCAGATCCGCCGGTCCCATCGGTACCAAGGTACCAATCCATCCCGGCTGACGCGTGCGGGGTTGCGCGCTAGACTGGGTGGGACGGTCCGGCCGCCCCCAGGCGTCCCAGCGCCAAGGTAACCCAATCGAATAGCCCGGCAGGCAGCACGTCATGGTGCTGCCAATCGTGAACCTGGGTGCCCCGCGGCAAGCGCGATGCGTGCACGGCTGCGGGCGTCCTCCCTGGCCCCAGCCAGGAGCAAGGTCCGTGATACCCAGTTGCCCCGACCCTCGCGGGTGAGAGAGCCACCGAGCTACGCGTGACGTACGCGCCGACCGTGCCGGGTCGTGGAATACGTCGATGCATACCCGTGCGTCGTCCGGTAGGAAGGAGGCAGGCGATTGTCTGCTCAAGCAGGCGCCACTACGGCGTCCCAGGCTGCCCCGTCAAGAGTCTTGCGACGAGCGAGCAGATGGGCAATCACGATTGCGATCGTCGTGGCCGGCAGTGCGGTGCCGGGTCTGAACGCGTCCGCCACCACAGAGATGCTGGGCGGCACCAGCAAGGATGCCGTTGCCGCCCAGGTGGACCCCCACTACGATGCCGTCTTTGCAGGGGATGCCACTGGCAGGAAGAACGTGACTGCGGCGCTGCGCGCGTTTCTGCAGCGACACAACGGGGATCACGTGGCACTCGCGCGCAATGGCACGTACAAAGTCACTTCGGTCGAGTTCACTGCGCGCAATATAGTGGTTGATTTCCGTGGCTCCAGATTGAAGGGGGCACTTAAGGGCGCCCGTGGGATTCTTAGAATCCAATCGAGCGTTGGCGTGGTCCTCAATGACGCCAGGGTGTATGGAACCGGCTACACTTGGGATCCATCACACCAGCAAGAGCACGGAATCCAGATTGACGGCGGTTCCAATATCACGCTAAACCATCCGGTCGTCCGGGTCACCCGCGGTGATGGCATATACATCGGCTACTCCAAGGGCTACACCAAACCTCCGCTTGGCGTCGTCATCAACCGGCCCAATATCGAACGTGCTTCTCGCAACGGCATTGCTCCAGTGGCGGGCGAGGTGACCATCAGGGGAGGGCACATAGCCTATACCGGCCTGCATTCGATTGACTTTGAGGTCAACGATGACACAGGCGCGGCCAGCATTCGTGGCATCGTTGACGGCGTCGACATCCGTCATCATGGTGACCTCCGGGGCGCACAGGCATACTGCACCTGTTATGCGGTGGCCGCCGCCGGCTATTCCACCGCCACAAAACCGTCCATCGTGGTCGAGAACCTGACAGGCGACCGTTTGCGCATGACCATCCGCCACACCGCGCACGTGACCGTGAGGAAGAACGTCTCGCGTGTTCGAACTGTGGCAAACTTCCCAGGTTCGCAATCGGTAAGCTTCACTTCCAATACGAGGATCCATAAGCGGTAGCCCGGATGCGCCTCAGCCGTTGACACCCCGCCAAGGTGGATTGGCTCATCGTCCGCCCTCGTGGGCGATGGCTCGGCGTCGCGGAGTCCGCGTCAGCGGGCGGTCCCAATCGCATGGTGGTACCGTGCACAGATGACTAGTCGGACCCGCACACTCGCAGGAGTCCGGGCGACCACTGCGCGGTCCGGCGGGCCAAAGAGGGTCCTGCGTCTGGCGATCGTGATGCTGCTGCTGTGGTCATCCATAGACGCGATCGCAGGTGCGTTCCTGCCGAGTGTCCACCAGCAAGCTGCGATTGCAGCGACGCCCGCTCCGGACCCTAGCGTCAGGCGCGGACCGGTGATCACGGACGTCAGAGCGTTCGACGTGACCCAAACGAGCGCCCAGATTACCTGGACTCTCGACGTGCCTTCCACTGGCCAGGTGGAGTACGGTCGGTCTCAGGACTACGGGAATGTAACGACACCCGAGCTAGGCTTCGCCTATACGACACACGTCCAAGAAGTGGACAATTTGAGCCCGGGTACCATCTACCATTTCCATGTGCGATCTTCCAATCGAGCCGGTGTCGAGTCCGTATCAGCTGACTTCACATTCTCAACACTCCCGACGCCAACACCGTTCTCCACACAAGGCGGTGATTACAATGCCATATTCGCGGGTGATGCCACTGGTGTGACCGACGTGTCGGCGGAGTTGCGCGCCTTCCTTGGGGCGCACGAAGGGCAGCGAGTCGCACTAGCGGTGGATGGGGTATACATGGTCAGCCAAGTGTCCTTCACCGCAGCAGACTTGACGGTTGACTTCCGTGGTTCTCGGCTGCAAGGCGTCGACATCGGTGTGGGCGGTATCCTACGCATTGAGTCGAGTTCACATGTCGTCCTCAACGACCCGACCGTCTATGGTACGGGCTACGCATGGGATTCCGCCAGTCAGGGTGAGCATGGTATCTATGTCGATGGCGGTTCGGACATCGTAATCAATCATCCAATCACCCGGGACACCCGCGGCGATGGCATCTACATTGGCTACTCGTCAGGGAACAACCAGCCGGCTAAAGGTGTCGTCATCAACGATCCAGATATCGAGCGCGCCAGCCGCAATGGCATTGCGCCAGTGGCCGGTGAAGTGACGATTTAGGGAGGCCACATCGACCGCGTCGGTCTACACGGGGTGGACTTCGAACCGAACGATGCGGTCGGCGCAACCAGTATCGAGGGTACGGTCAACGGCGTCGACGTGCGGCGTCACGGCGACATTCCCGGGATTGAATCGTCTAGTTACGCCGTGGCGGCCGGGGGATACTCTGATGCGACTAAGGCGGCGATTCTGGTGGAGGGCCTAACCGGTGATAATTTGAGGATGACGATCCGTAATGCGGCGGATGTCGTCGTACGTGACAGCACTTCGGATATCATGACATCTGCGGATTTTCCTGGTTCCGCAAACGTCACGTTCGTGGACAATATCAACATCGAGCGTCGATAGTGTGCCATCGGCCAATGCCGTCGGGTGGGCGGTGTCATGGCCGCTGTAGCTTGCAGGGTGACTTCGTGCAGAGTATGCGGGCCAGCTAGGGCGGCTGATGGCCAATCGCTTTGAATCGAATGGGACAGGTCCAGAGGCGACCGTGGACGGTGCCACGCGAGAGGCACCCAGGCAAGCGAGCCGCGTGCTCGACGTATGCCTCGGCGTCGCCGGCCTACTGGTCGCGGCGCCGGTCGCCGTCGCCGCCGCCATTGCTATGCGAGCGTCCGGTGATTTCGGTCCGCTCCTGTATCGGGCACGCCGAGTCGGTGAGAATGGTCGGGACATCACGGTATACAAGTTGCGCACGATGAAGGTCGGGGCGGTAGGTCTACCGATCACCAGCAGTGGCGACGACCGCATCACCCCGGTCGGGCGGGTGCTCCGTCGGTTCAAGCTCGATGAGTTGCCGCAGTTCCTCAACGTCGTCCGGGCAGACATGAGCGTGGTGGGGCCTCGCCCAGAGGACCCGAGGTACGTCGACTGGTCTGACCCGCTCCATCGGTTCGTGTTCTCGGCGCGGCCTGGCATCACCGGGCCGAGCCAGATAGCGTTCCGTCACGAGGAGCACTTGCTGGCGATCAGGATCCGGAGGCCCACTATCGGACGGTGCTGCTGCCGCAGAAGCTGGAGATTGACGCCGCGTATCTCCGTCGTAGAACGGTCGGCACCGATCTGGGGATGGTGGCGGCTACGGCGCGAGCCATCTTTGTGCGCGGCTGACGTCATTCAGCTGCGACGGTGCCGGCCCGCACCGAGTTCGCGTGGATTGGACGGCTACTGGCCCACGGGCGCTTGCGCACCGCGGTGTCGGCCTACTATGGTGATGCGCGCTCGACCGATGCCGTTCGCTGTGAGTGACGGCGTGCGCCATCAACCACCGGAAGGATTCGTCAATGTGCCATGAAGGCCACCAGACCGGATGTGGCTCGCGCGCGCATCCGGACGCCTGAATAGATGGTTGACCTCCCCTACCTTCCGTTCGCTCGACCCTCAGTGACCGACGCAGAGCGTGCCGCCGTCCTCGAGGTGCTCGACTCGGGCTGGCTGACCACAGGCGCCAAGGCTAGGGCGTTCGAATCCGAGTTCGCGGCGTTCGTTGGTGCCAGGAACGCGGTGGCGCTTAATTCCGCCACGGCGGCGCTGCACCTCGCGCTGGAGGCGCTGAAAGTGGGCCCAGACGATGAGGTCATCGTGCCGACCTGGACCTTTGCCGCGAGCGCCGAGGTCGTGGCATACCTGGGAGCGCCGCCGATCCTGATCGATGTGGACCCTTCGACCCTGAACCTCACGGTCGAAGGGGTCTTGGCGGCCGTCACGCCACGAACCAAGGCCGTGATTGCGGTGCATGTCGCCGGGCGGCCCGCCGTTATCGAGACACTTGTCGAGAAGCTGACGCCGTTGGGCATTCCTGTCGTGGAGGACTCCGCCCATGCATTCCCGAGCCGCATGGGGGGGGGCGCATGGCCGGGACCATCGGGCGTATCGGAGCGTACTCTTTCTACGCGACAAAGACCATCACGACGGCGGAAGGTGGCATGCTCGTCACCGACGACGATGACTTGGCCGCCCGGGCACGCCTGATGTCGCTACACGGTATCGGTCGCGACGCCTGGAAGCGGTACGCGGCAGGGGGATCCTGGTACTACGAAATCGAGGAAGCCGGCTACAAGTACAACCTGACGGACATGGCTGCCGCACTCGGACTCGTCCAGCTGTCTCGAGCGGACGAGTTGCTCACCGCCCGCCGGGAGCTTGTAACTTGGTACAGGAAATCGTTCGCGGCATCAGGCGCTGAGGACCTGCTCGAGCTACCCCAGGACGAGCCCGACGGATCCCACGCCTGGCACCTGTTCATCGTGAGGCTGCGGTTGGACCGACTCGATATCGACAGGGCTACCGTGATCGACCGGATGGGAGCGGCCGGCGTCGGGACGAGTGTTCACTTTATCCCGCTGCACATCCACCCCTACTACCGGCGTCAGGGATGGATGGCTGAAGACTTTCCTGTTGCAGGTGCGGAGTACGAGCGAGTGATTTCGTTGCCGCTGTGGCCGGGGCTGACTCGCGATGACGTACAGCGCGTGGTGGATACCATGGCCAGAACCGTCATGGCTGGTAGCCGAGGGGTGAGTCACGTGCGCAAGCGCTGACCGCGGCCACCAACGAACCTGACGGGGGATAGCCCATCTGTTCTCGACCTGTGGTCGCCGGCCTCGATTGGCTTGGGATAAGGGACGAGCCGGCTCGTCCCCAGGCACGGGCATCGCGCTATGCGGCGGACTATCGCAGGATTCAGGCCGGCTTGACCAGTAGACCGAGGCAGTGAGTCCGCAATATCGGAAGACTGGCTAGCACAGGGTACGCCACCGACAATAAGGCCACGGGTATCCGTCGGGCAATCGGCGGTGCCAACGAGATGCGGCGCAGATGTGCGTCGTAAGTCGGGAAGAGCGCGCGTACCTCCGATTGTTTTATCCCACGTACGTCCGGGTTCCGTGGGTTGTCGAACGTGAAGTCGTACCAGAGCACCGCGCCGCCGGGCCTCAAGACTCGTTGCATCTCAGCGGCGACCTCGCGTCGCATCCGCAAATCAAGGATAGACGTGAAGACGGTATGGGCGCCAACAAGATGAACGTTCCGTCCGGCCAGGGCAGATTTGTCGCCGACCCACAGCGCACATCCATGCCCGGGCTGAGCTCGAGTGCAGTCGCAACGGGATCCTCACGTAGCTCGATGCCAGCTATGTGGGAGAGCTTCATGCCCCATTGCATACTTTCCCGCAATAGACTGCCATCGCCGCAACCCACGTCCAGCAGCTTTCGGTCTGTCAACGGGTGGAATCCATGCCGGTGCAGCAGGCGTAGAGTCTCGCGATAGCGATCTTGCATGCGCGCGAGGTGCGCGAGGTTCTCGTAGCCGAAAATCGGTTCTCGGCCGAGTCATTCGACGCGCGTCGTTCATAGCGTTGGAGGATGCGTTCGGCCTCAGCATCGACGAAATCAGGCCGGCCGTTCATTACTCACCCTCCCGCTGGCCAGCGACGAATACAACTCATCGTACTCCATGACCTTGGTCGCCAAGTCAAACTTGGACGACACACGTGATAGGCCCTGCTCGCCCATGGTGCGCCGGAGCTGCGTATCGGAGACTAGCAGTGCGATGGCATCCGCGAGTTGGCGTGGGTCATTCGGGGCTACGGGAGGCCGGTGACCTCGGGTACCACGACCTCTGGGATGCCGCCAACAGCTGTCGCCACGACTGGCAACCCGGCCGCCATCGCCTCTAGGACAGACCCCGGCATTCCCTCCCAGGCAGACGACAAGACGAAGATGTCCGAGTCGGCAAGGATGGCTGGGATGTCGAGCCGCTGGCCCATCATCTCAACCACCGAGTCGAGTTTGAGCAGCCGGACTTGTTGTTCGACGGACTCTCGTAGCATACCGTCGCCGACGAGCCGGAGCCGGGCGTTCGGGTCGTCTTGCGCCACTAGGGCAAACGCTTCCACAAGAACGTGATGCGCTTTCGCAGGGCGAAGATTGGCCACGCAGGTGATGATCGCTAGACGAGCTCTGCCTGGATCCCGCTCGCCCGCCCGCTTGGCCGCGTCTGCAAATGGTGCTGGGTCGACACCGTTCTCGATGACCCTGATCTTCGTGGGCTGGAATCGCTCGCGGCTCACTAGTCGACTGGCAGCTGCCCTTGAGTTCGCAACATACAGGGTGACCCACCGCGAAGTATGGCGATCCGTACGCACGTGCCACCAACGCCGCCAGTCATCGACGCTGCGCTGCGCCGTGATGACAACACGTTGGTGGTAAGCGCGGGCAACTCGGCGGCCGAGGATATTGAGACGTAAGCCATAGATCTCGATGATGTCGAACTGGCGTCCCTTCAGGAGAGTTCGCAATCGCGGCACAGAGCGAATGTACCGCTCGCCAGGTGCGCGGAGGTGGACAACCTCGATGCCTCGATCTGCGTACATGGCGCTCACTGATCCAGGCGGCGCAAGGAAGCACACGGTGACGGCGAACCTGTCTGGGTCGAGCCGACCTAACATCGACAAGGCCATGAGCTCGGTGCCGCCTGGATCCGTGCCGCTTTGAAGAGACAGGATTCGAATCAACGGTGCCCGCGCAAGAGTCCGACGATCATCCGCGGAGGATAGCTCGGGTAGGTCGCCGCCGCATTGCGGCTCACTGCACCTTGCGGTGGGATTGCCGGACTTCAAGGCAACCCCGCCCGGTCGAAAGGGCGGGGCCGATGGCGCTACTGCGCTGCTCAAGGAGGCGCGCCATACTCGCCTCGCCAGCCACTCCGCAGCCATCGCAGGACCTGACGAGCGTCAGACCCTCGCCCGTGCCGTAGAGCGCCTCGAGCTCGTAGGCGGGATGCGTTCAAATCCAGTGCTCAACCGCCGCCTGCGAGCGCCCTGAACGGCCGCTTTAGGCGGGCCGGCTGCAGCAATCTGAGCGCGTCGTGGTTGTCGGTCACCGCTCCGAGCACTTGAGGAGCATGTGGTGAGGCCTGCTCGGTGGTGCGCTACGGCCACAAGGGTTCGCCGCAACCCGTGCTGACGCAAGGGCCTAGCTGATAGCGTCCGACCACGTGCCGAGCATAAGGGTCTCGCGGCAGGCCGACCGGCGCAGCCCGAGGGAGGTCGCATGCAAGTGCTGTTCGGGGTCATAGGATGTCATCCCCGGACGTCGACGGTATTCGACCACCTATACGAGCTCACCACCAATTCGAACCCAGGCATCGTGCCCGAGGTGGAAATGGCACCCGGCCTCGTCGTGGGTCGGCACCTTCGCTCATGGGGTCGCTGGGACGACACGGCCGGCGATCTCACGGTGCTGCTCAACGGCGAGATCCGGCTCATCGACGGCACCGACACCGTGGCCCGCGGCACGAGCCAGTCGGAGCTGGCCACGGTCGCCGCGCTTTACCGTCGGCACGGCTCCGCGGTCTGGGACCACCTCGATGGGTCGTTCTGCCTGATCATCCGGGACGGCCCCCGTGTCCGGATCGGCTTCGATGTGGCGGGGACCCGCGCCGTCTACTGGTGGGCCGCCGACGGCTTGGTCGCGTTTCATTCCCGACTCCTGGACCTGGCGCCCGCGTATCCGGGCGACCTCCGCGTCGACGAGGCCGGCGTTGCGAGCTTCCTCACGAACTCGTTCTACCCGCTGGACGCCACGGCATTCCAGAACATCAGGCTGGTCGGCGCCGGGCAAGTGCTCGAGATCGACCCGGCAGCCGTTGGGTCACGCGTGACGGCGCGCAGCCATTTCCACTTCAGGCCCACATCTGAGCGCTCGGATCGACCGATCGAGGTGCTGGCCGACGAGCTCAATGACCTGCTCGAGGCCGCGGTGGCCCGGTGCTGGCACCACGCGGTGAACCCGGTGGTGCCGCTGAGCGGCGGCGTCGACTCGCGCTACCTCGCCGCGATGGCCGTCCGGGTCGCCGGTGATCCCGCGCAGGTGCAGACGATCACCTGGGGCGAGGGTCCGGACCCGGCCCGACAGCGACGCAGTCATCGCACCACGGGTCGCCGCTGCCCTCGGGGTCCCGAACCTCTGGTGGGAGAAGCGCCAAGTCCACGACCTTGGGACGGTGGAACGGGCGCTCTACCTCACCAGTGGTGAGGGTGACGGCGCGCTGAACTTCCCGAGCGAACACGAGATACACGACCGGTTCGTCGGGGAATATGGCTGGCAGTCGCTGTTCCGGGGCGACGATGTCTGGGGACCGATCTATCACCAACAGACGCGCCGCGGCCTTCCCGCAGCCGCCGGACTGTCACGGATCCGGCTCGACCGACACTACGCTTGGCTCCTCGGCGCGGACCTGATCGGGTCCATGGCCGAGGGACAGGACGAGGTCTACATCCGATGGAGATCGGGGCTCACGGCGGATACCTCCCATGGGCTATTGCACGAGTCCGAGTACGAGACGGGAATGCGTCGAGTCATCGTCCCCTACAACACGCTCAAGGACTTGCACTTCGAGGTATATACACCATACGTCGAGCGCCGGCTGTTCGAGTGGGTCTCCCGCTTACCGGACTCGTGCAAGGTCGAGAAGCGCGTCTTCCGCGTCGCGCTCGACCGCCGCTTCCCAGGGCTTTCGTCTATCCCATTTGCATTGCGCAACAACCTTCCCGATTGGAGTGAGCGGGCTAGAACCGATCCCGCGCTGGCGCGGGCACTCCGACATCTATGCGACCGGCCTGGATGGCTCGACACCATCGGTGCGAAGGACCAGGTGCTCGATGCACTCGAAACGCTGGAGGCCGAGGCGCGGGCGTCGGCGGCACCCGGCACCGGACCGGTGGGCGTCTGGGGTCCGACCGTGCGGCGACGACTGGGCCGGGTCGTGCGTGACAGCGCGCGGGGCACATTGCCCGGCAAGCTCGTGCGGGAGTTGACTATGGAGCGACGAGCGGTAGGCAGCCGATCGATGTACGACCGACTCTCGCGGCTCGCCATCGTGCATGCGCTCATCGGTCTTGGCCAGGCGAGGCACGCTCAACCATGGTCTGTCACCTGTCGTACAGGGACGCGAACGGTCACTGCCACAGCGGATACGAGCCAGACGGGACTGACTGTCAACGCCGGTCCAAACCTGAGCAGGTATCGCCGGTCGAAACCTGAGCAGGTCAGCGCTGCTTCGGTCCGGTCGAGCACCTCCTCCCGCTTGCCCCGCAGGCGGTAGCTGTCCCCCTTGAGCACGATGACCTCGGCGTGGTGGACGAGCCGGTCGACCATCGCCGCGACCGCCACGGGGTCGCCGAAGATCTCTGCCCAGGCGCTGAACGTCTTGTTGCTCGACACGATCAGCGACCGGCGCTCGTAGCGGGAGCTGATCAGCGCGAAGAAGAGCGATGCCGCCTCGGGGTCGAACGGGATGTAGCCGACCTCGTCGACCACGAGCAGCGGGATCCGCCCGAGACGCTCCAGTTCCTCGTCGAGCCTCCCTGCCCGCTTGGCGGCGCCGAGGCGGTTCACCCACTGGTGGGCGGTGGCGAACGCCACCCGGTGACCCCGCCGGGCGGCCTGGACCGCGAGGGCAATCGACAGATGGGTCTTGCCCGTGCCCGGCGGTCCGAGGAACACGATGTTGGTGGCTTCGGCCAGGAAGTCGAGCTGGGCGAGGTGGGCGATGAGTTGGCGGTTGACCGAGGTCTGGACCGTGAAGTCGAAGTCATCGAGGGTCTTGATCGCGGGGAAGCGGGCCGCCTTCACCCGCGCCGAGCCGCCGTGGCTGTCCCGGGCACTCACCTCCTCGGCCAGCACGGCCGCCAGGTAGGTCTCGTGGTCCCAGCCCTCGTCCCGGGCCTGCTCGGCGAGCCGGCCGGACACGGCCTTGATGCGCGGCGCCTTGAGCGCCCGGGAGAGATAGGCGAGCTCCGCCGCGGTGCCGTCGCTCATGCTCCGCCCTCCCAGAGCGCGTCATAGCGGGCGAGGTCGACCGCCGGCAGGGCGACGTCCCCGTCGGCGAGCCGGTCGCGCGCCTCCCGGGCGAGCCGGACCGCCCGGCCATGTGCCGGGTCGAGCACCACGTCCGCGGGCACGAAGCTGCGGGGGTGGACCGCGATGGGGACACCCCCGGAGGCGAGGTGGATGGTCGTGGGCGTGACCCGCGCGCTGACGTGGCGGTCGGCATACGCCGGCGGCACCGAGTAGTCCGCGGTCAGCACCCGCAGCCAGCCCTTGACCGCGCGGCCCTCGAGACGCAGGTCCGTGTCGGGCATCGGGGACGGCAGCGGCCCGAGGTGGCCCTTCTCGACCGCCCAGCCACCGGCCACGGTCGTGCCGGTGCGCCGCAGGTGGCGGGCGAAGGCGACCTCCGCCGACCAGGTGTCGTGCTGGAGCTGGAGATCCGCGAGGGAGCTGAACGTGCGCAGCGGCAGGAAGCTCGTCTCGAGATAGCCGATCGTCCGCTCCACGGCGCCCTTGGACGTCGGCCGGCGTGGCCGGAGCACGATGGCCCGGCTCCGCAACGCGCCCAGGAGCCCGCTGACCTCGGGATGGAGCCGCGCCCGACCGCCCTCGCGCGATGCCACGACCGACGCGTCGTTGTCGAACACATAGGCGTCGGGCACACCGCCCAGGCGCTCGGTGCAACCGGCCAGCGAGGGGCACACGTCACCCACCGTCCGGGACAGGCTGAACACGGTCGCGTGGGCACCCGACCACGGCAGCGTGGTCACGAGGCCGAAGGCCTCCCGGGCGAGGCCCCGGCCCACGGGCACCAGTGCCCCCGTGTGCCACCAGTCGACCTGGCCGATGCCGCCGGGCTCGTATCCCGTGCGCTGGAACGCGCGTGCCGCAAGGAACCCCGGGCGCACCTTCGCGAGGTGGTCCTTGAGGATGGTGATGCCGCCCCCGTATCCGAGCGGACGGAGGCGCTCCCGGATGACCGTCGCCCGGGCCGCGGGATCCTCGGCGAGCATCGCGGCGATGCGGTCGACGAACGGCCCGAGCTGCGAGCCCTGCGGCGCCCGCTCATACCTCGGCGGCTCCCGCAGGCCCAGCAGCCGGTCGACGGTGTTGCGGCTCATGCCGAGCCGTCGCGCGATGGCGGCCTTCGCCATCCCCTCGCGATGGAAGAGCCGATGGACCTCGGCCCAGTCCTCCACCTGATGCACTCCTTCCTCCCTCCACCACGAGCTCCGCTCGCGCGAGGGTGCCAGTCACGTCCCTGGATGGGTGCTCAGGTTTCGACCGGCGGGAAGTGCCCAGTATTCGGGCGGCGTCGACAACTGACGGCCAGGCTCGCCTCGCTCGCGCTCATCCTCGTCGGATCGGCTACATCCTAGCGGATTCAGGGGGTCGTCCCCGGCTGATCCACTATTCTTGACCTGGCGTCGTACCGTCGATCGCGCGGCCAACAAGGACTGAGTGATGTTCCGCCAACTGGCACGCCGTTGGCCCTCTACGATCCATGACCGTCATCGAGTTTCAGTCGACCTAGACGGGGACGTAGCGTCTGGCGCCGTAGCAGTCGCGACCTGCGCACGAGCCCATCGAGCGCCGCTACATTGGCATCGATGTTCAGCGTGTGTGTGGCGAGCAGGCCCGTCGCCCACGTCGGCTCGACCGCGGCTACTGGGCGTTCACGGTATCTACCGACATCGAGTTCCTCGATTTCCAGGAGCTGATCGAGTGTCCGTAGGACACTTCGCCGTTTTGGGCCGGCCGGAACCAGCGACCGTCTTGCCGATAGATCCGCCCAGCGGGACGCGCCGTGCGGACATCGCTCACCACAGGGTTGCGCCCGTGCGCAGTCCACGGACCTAGAGGGCTGAGAGAGTGGAAGATATGCAGCTCGTCTGCCGCATTGCCTCCTGGCCTCGCCACTGCCGTGAACAACCACCAACGACCGCCGATCTCGACCAAGGTCGGATTGAAGCCTTGATGCCTGCGAGGGCCGTCGAGTGCCACCGCCATATGCGCGGGAACGACTCAGCCCGATACAACTCCAGAGAACCTGTGGAAGCCTGTTCCGGCATCATGTACCAGGCGCTGTCCCATTCGAACACAAACGGATACGACAGGTGACTGGGCAATTCCAGTATGGTTTCAACCGATCGCCACCCTCGTTGGCTTTCGTCGAGTTCGACCAACGCGATACGACCTCGCCGCAGCGACCTCACGACTTCCTCAACGAAGACCAGCTCGCGCCCGCCGGCCACGACTGGAAATGGGTCAGCCCACTCCCGGCCCCGTGGCGCTTGCAGGATGCGAATGTCGGGGACATCCAGGCTCGCCCCGGTCCCGCGACCCGCAGACCGGCTGACACCCACCACCCAACCAGCGGGCATCGCGGCGCGCACAAGCCGCCTCCTTGCAAATCCCGTCACTGCCCTCGCGACGCCGATCGCGACGTCGGCCGCGTCCAAGTTCGCTCCAGGTAACAGCAGACTCCCCTCGCCGGAACGTCGGGGAGCGACGAGTCCATCTGGAGGTCGCGTAGCGCCCCGGTCAGGAGGGCTGGCAGCTTTTGCAGCTGTCCTGAGATCCGCGCCGCATCGACAATCGGTCCACGCGGCTCACCACTTGGCCAGCGCCGTCGGTCCATCTTCGGCCCGACTGTTGCTACGAGCCTCGTGGTGGTCGACGGTCGGCCGGCAATCAGTTCCCTCCCACCGGGTGGCAGGGCACCACCGAGCGGCGCCGCCATCGCAAGCGTATCGGCATCATGCTCTCCACGAGCCGAACGTCGGACGGTGATGTGAGCCACCAGGGGTGGTGGCACGCCTAGAAGGATGAGTACATCGAACATGCCAGGTCCGTGCGGTTCTCGAAGCGATCGACAGAGGACAGGCTCGCGGAAAGGTCGCATAGATCCTCAGTATCGTCTTGACGCTCGAAGACTCGCTTGTCCGACCACTGATAGGCACGCAGCATCCACGCCGTCGCGACACCATGCGCCTTGCTGAGAGGCGTGCTCGCGACCTGATAACCCGCAAGTTCGACGCCCGGCGCCGCCATCAGCGCGCGCAGGCCCGATCCCACCATGCCGGCGCCAAGATAGCACCAACCGCGACACCGATTCGCAGAGTCGCTGGTCGAATGACCCCGGTCATTCTGGGGCGACCACGTGAGCACACACCTCGGGTGGGGACCCGCCGACTCCCACGATTGAGGTCAGCCCGAAACCCCACACGCCCTCAGGCTCACAATCGCATGTACCCCACGACCCAGCCGGACCCCACCCCACTGTGCCACTACCACCGCCTCGCCATGAGGACGCCTTCCATGCTGAACAGCGCTTGGCGCCACAGTTTCCGTCTGCGGCACGCCGTCTCCCCGATGGCAGCGGCCACAGATTCAGAAATGGCGGGTGCATCCGGCACAAGTTTCGGGTCGCCCGCCAGTTGTCTGACCGCCACACCGGTACTATATCTGGGCATCGCGGCCAACGATTGGAGCCGGATCCACCATGGGTGGGGTCATGACCGACGACCAAACTGATCGGCGCTACACGTTCACTGTCTACACGGGCACACGCAACCGGGCGCATACGCTCGACCTCCCCTACGAAAGTCTCAAGGCCCAAACGTTCCGTGACTTTGAATGGCTGATCGTCGATAACGACTCGACCGATGGTACCGCCGCTTTGGTTGCGCGATGGCAAGCGGAGGCTCACTTTCCCATTCGATACATACGACATGCGAATCGGGGTCATCACGGCTCATCGAACCGGGCAGTCAAGGAGGCCCGCGGCGACCTGTCTTGACTTTGAATTCAGATGAGGCTGCATCCCTACAGCCCTCGAACGACTGCTTGCGATCTGGCAGGACATCCCGAGCCACACCGGCAGCATTTCTCGGCCGTCACGGCACTATGTGTGGACGAGGACGGGAATCCAATCGGCACTAGGTTCCCGTTCGATCCCACGGACTCAAATGACACCGAATTCGGTACCGATATAAGGTATTGGGGGAAAAGTGGGGCTTCCAGCGGACCGACGTGATGCGAGATTTTCCCTATCCCTCGGTACCTGGATACCTGGGGGTCATGCCGAGCAGCATCATCTGGGGAGCGATTGGTCAGAAGTACTTGACTCGCTATGTCAACGAGTACCTCGGAATTGTACGAGTCCGGGGAGCCGACACGCTGACCACATCAGGCCTGAGTGACCTCGCCGGTACCGCGATCGGTCGATGATGGATCATCGCGCCAAGTTCGACGGCAACTTCAGGTACTTTCGATACGACCCAATTGCCTACTACCTTCAGGCCGCGAACTACGCCCGGTCGGGATTCTGGGCAGGCATGACGGTACTAGACCAGGCGCGAGGAATTGAACGGCTTCCCGCAAGATTGCTCTGGCTAGCCGCGCTACCTCTTGGTACTGCTGCGTACGTTGTCGACCGCGGGCGGCGATCCAAGATCAGGGGCGGGGCCGCCCAAGAGGGATAAGGGTGCGGTAGAGCTGCTCAAGGTCGTCGGTCAATCGGTCGATTCCAAAGCGTTGCGAGGCCGCAGGCCCGGCTTGCCCGAACCGCTCCGAGAGCGTGCGGTCGGTGACGAGTCGGACAAGGGCAGAGGCAAACCCGGACTCGTCGTTGGCTTCGACAAGCAGACCTGACTCACCATCCAACACGACATCCCGAACGCCCCCGACGTCGGTTGCGACTACCGGCCTGGCGGACGCCGCGGCCTCGATCAGGGTCAAGGGCGTGCCTTCGTTATCGGAAGACAGAGCTACGACGTCGGCCGCTGCGTACCAATCCTCCGCGTCTGATTGCCAACCGCAAAACGTAACGGCTGAGGTCATGCCAGCACTCACGGCTTGAGCCTCCAGTGCGGATCGTTCCGAACCGTCCCCGATGATGAAAAGCCGCAGGTCGGGGCGCTCAGCAAGCGCGATCGCGAATGCTCGCAGGAGGCGATCCACTCGTTTGATGGGCACCAGACGACCAATCATCACAATCACACTGATGTTCTCGTCCAGACCCAGCCGAGTTCTTGAGGAAGCCTTGTCCCTCGCCCCGAAGCGGTCAAGGTCCAAACCAAGCGGTACGACCGAGAATTTGTCTGGCCTCCCGATGCCACGCTGTAGGATATCGTCCCGCTGCCTGACGCTGAGGGCAATCAAGTGAGATGTCTGCGTTGCCATGAGCCGCTCCGTTGCGACGATGGCTGCAGAGGCGCGCGCGTTGAAGTACCCCTCGAACACGTGGCCGTGGAACGTGTGGACCCTTGGGATGCCGGTGAGAATTGCGGCGGTGCGTCCTAGTAGGCCCGCCTTTGAGTGATGAGTGTGGATAATGTCGGGCCGGAATTTGCGAATTGTGAGGAGGACCCCGGCAGCGGCGCGAGCGTCAGACCCTGGATCGATGGGTCGAGCCAGTGCCGGAAGGAACTCGGCGTGCACCCCCAGGACTGGGAGGTCGATCTCCAGTTCATCCGGTTGCACTCGCCCATAGACGAGAAGCGTGTCCCAACCCCGCTTCGTCAGTTCTCGGTTGACCAAGGTGACGTGGGTCGATACGCCACTCACGGCCAGGCGGGTGATGATTCTCAAGACACGCGGCCGGCGGTGGCGCCCGGGCCGCACAACCAAATCGTTATCGGACACGACGATCGTGCATCTCCTCGTACAGTGCGGCCGTCTCTTGGACGAATCTCTGAACGCCGAAACACTTTGACGCACGCACTCGCGCCGCGGCGCCGAGCCGATTTGCGAGTTCATGGTCCGCCAGAGCCCTGACCAGCCCGGAGGCTAAGGCGGAGACATCGCCAATCGGCACGAGCAGGCCAGTATCGCCATCTATCACGATCTCCCGAGTCCCCCCCGCGTCGGTCGCGACGATGGGTCGCGCTGCTGCCGCAGCTTCCAACACCGCATTCGGGAGGCCCTCGGCGTCCGATGCAGAAACCACAACGTCGAAGCCCGCCTGGAGCTCCCAGGCATCGGCCACTAGCCCGAGGAAGCGGACACGCGTGAGGCCATGCTCGGTGACGACGCGCTCTACGAGCCCTCGCTCCGGACCATCTCCAACGAAGACGAGCCAAGTGTCGGGGACCAATGCGCCCACCGCGGCCATCGCTTCCGTGACGAGGGCTTGGCCCTTGCCGTGTTTGAAGGACCCAACACACCCTACCACGCGACTGTTGGGAGGAATCCCCCACAAGGCCCGCAATTTCCCACGCTCCTCTGGGCCTTCTGGCTCCGGGATCTCGACTCCATTGCGGATGACGCGTATGTTTGCGCGGTCGATACCCTCGCGGCGAGCGACGTCCGCGGCCACAGCCTCAGAGTTGGCGACGATGATGTCCGACTGGCGACGCGCTATGCCGTCTATGAGCGCACCAAATCGATTGAAGTCGCTCTTGTAGCCGCTGAGACTGCGTCGCCCCGCTATCAGAGTGGGGATTTGCGTCAATGGTCGCGTCGCGGCCGCAATGCCATAGCCAACATACAGCCAAGCATCGACGACATCATACCGTTCGCGACGGCAGAGCCTGATGAACTCAACGACCCGTGCACCCACGGCCGCCATGAACACCGGTTTGAGGGTCTCGCTGCGGCGAGGGGAGTCCAGAGTGTGGACGCTTGCCCCGAGTCGACGCGCCTCGACCCCTAGGGGAGTGAGGCCGCCGAAGAGGATGAACGATACGTCATAGCGGTCCCCTGGCAGATGTCGGGCCAGGAGCATCATCTGACGTTCGGCACCACCACGGCCAAGGGAAGCTGGATACATTACCTTCAGCTGCGGCACCATCACTTGAGCCTTCTGCCCACACGCTTCAATCCCAGAGCCCACACCCGATCCACCAGCAGCCCGGGCTCCAGTAGCCCAATCGCTCGACTTACGACCAAGTATCCAATCAGGCCCATGATCGTCAACGCGCTCAGGATCAGAAAGTTGGGTACCACACCGAGACCCAGTGGCACATTCCAACCGATCAGGCCAATCGGTATTGCTACGACTACGCTTGCCGCAAGCGATTTGGCGCTTACGGTCATGGCCGCAGCAAGCGGGAACGTCTCATCGAGGGTGCCTAGGCGCCACGCATTCAGAAATTGTACGATGCCCACAGTTAGTGCCGTCGACAGTGCGATACCGCCAACACCAAAGAGGAGTCCCAGACTGACATCGAACGCGGCATTCAAAATCGCGTTCAGGATACCCATCGACATCAGCAGGACCCCACGGCGGGCGGCGTTGTGAGACGCGGTAAGTATCGTGCCTATCATGGTGAAGAACAGCAGAGGCGCAAACCCAGCAAGGGCACCGGATGTCAGTAGGGACGATTTGCGTCCCAGGCACCGCGGTTGTACGCCAGATCCACAATCAATGGTGCCAACGCGGCAGTGGCGACACTGAGCGGGATGAAGATCGATATGACAAAGCGCCCAGCAGCCATCGCGATGGCTCCTGGAGTGCCGGCCCCTTCTGTGTGCGTGGCTCGCACGAGTGCCGGATAGATGGTGGAAGAAAGCGCGGACCCAAATGCATTGAGTGGTAGCTTGACGATACCTTCCGCGTATCGAAGCGCGCTGACACCACCTGGTGTAATCAGAGTGGCAATCGCTCGATCGAAAAACAGGTTTAGCTGAAGGACCGACGAACTGATTGTCAAAGGTATTGAGTGATTTACTAAGCCACGCATTTCCGCGCGGTTAGCCCGCATCGTTAACGGAGGCATGAAGCCCCACCTCATTGCCACCACAGCCAAAGTGACTATCACCACCACATGCTGGATGGTCATCGCCAACGCTAGCGCATATAGGCCGATTGCATTCCACAATAGGACAGTGACTATGAGGGATGCTAACGGGCCTAGGAGCCACGCTATCGCAACGGTCCGCATATGGTGGTGGATTTGGAATGTCGAGACGAACATGACATCCAGCGCGGACACCACGATAAGAGGGGCCAGCCAGGGGACGAAGTTGATGGCCACCTCCCGAGCGCCAGCGTCGAGGCCAGGGCCAGCTATCGTGACGACGAGCTGCGAGGCGGGAACTACTGCTCCAGCTGCAAAGCAGCCGATCAAGGTGGTCCACACGATGGTGGACCCCAGGAGTCGATCCGCTTCATGATCGCCGCGGCTTGCGGCCGTGGCAGCGTAGGCCGGCACGATAGCGGCCGCCGTGCCACTCCCTATGAGGTTCGCGATCATCAACGGGAACACGGCTGCGACCAGCAGGCCGTCGAGGTCCGGAGACGTGCCTACTTGGCTCGCCACGAAGAGCTCCCTGACGAGGACGGATAGCGAACCAGCGATGCCCGCGCCTGCCAGGACAGTCGCTAGCCGGGCAACACCCCTAACCGCGTGGGATGCGGGACCGTCATCATGTGGCTCGACGGTCAAAGTTCGCTCGCGGACGGTGTGTTCCTGGCGTGGCACGTCGCGTGACCTGTCCTGCGCGTCGCTTTTGTGATTAACGCCCCAGCACCAAACCAAGTCCTCGGCAGCGTACGGCACGTCTCGGGCAGCGTGACCGCGAGAGAGGGTAAAACGTCATAGCGGCGAGTCCCACTCCGACCGCCCCGGACAGCCTGGGCGCGAGCACGGCCTGTCATCGACGGGTCGCCAAGCGGGGTGTGTCTGATCAGGGCTGAGTGCCTCCGACAACTCCGCCGCCCGCGTACGAGGCCACCGTTCGTCGGAGTCCTTCCTCGAATGGGACCGCAACGTGATATCCGAGTTCCTGACGAGCGACGCTGATATCCGCCTCTGAATCACGGACATCGCCGGCTCGCGCCGGCTCAAAGACCGGCGAGACCGCGGAGCCCACGAACTCTCCGATACGACCGAGCAACCCAAGCAGGTCAAAGCGACCGCCACATCCGATATTGGCGGTCAGGCGCGATGCCCGGGCCGCCGATGCAGCCAGAAGGTTGGCAGATACGACATTGTCCACATAGGTGAAGTCGCGAGACTGCCGTCCGTCGCCATACACCACAGCTGGGCGGCCTCCCAGCGCAGCCATGATGAACCGTGGCACGACGGCCGCATACTGCGAGGCTGGGTCTTGGTTGGGACCAAAAACGTTGAAGTACCGAAGTACCACCGTATCTATACCGTAAAGCTCACCTAGGGTATGTGCATAGTGCTCGGTAGCGAGCTTACTCGTCGCGTACGGGGAACGAGGATCTGGCCGCTGCGACTCGCGACGAGGCAGTTCGGGACTCGCTCCATATACAGAGGACGACCCGGCCACGACGACGCGACGGACGCCCGACGCGGCGCATCCGAGCATCAGCTGTATCGTCCCAGCCACGTTGACAGAGTTGCTGAGTAGCGGATCCTTGATTGAGCGGGCGACCGACGGAATCGCCGCCTCATGGAATACCACTTCCACTCCCTGGGTTGCCCGCTGAACTCTATCCGGGTCGCGAAGGTCGCCCTCGACCATCGTGACGTCGTGACGCACCGATTGCAGGCGGGACGGGAGGCCCGTGCTGTAGTCGTCCAGGACGACAACGTCATCCCCGCGCTCTAGGAGCGCCACCACCAGATGGTGCCCGATGAAGCCGGCGCCGCCGGTGACTAGCACTCGCACTTACGAACCCTCCACGGATTGAGTGGCCTGAGACGGACCGGGCGTCAGGGCTGCCGCCAACACGAGACATAGCAGGCCCGATCCCTGGAACGACGACAGGGAATTGATAAAGAAGGACAGGATGAGATACGCGACGCCCATGGCTGCAGCCGCCCAGCGCAGAGGGCTGCTGGACTTGGAAAGCGCGAGCGCGAGCAGCACGACGATGGCTCCGACCAGTAGCGCTCCAACTACTCCTTGTTCGGCGAGGATGTTGAGGTACTGGTCGTGCGAGAACGTGGCAATGGTCACGCCCCCAGGAATGTACTGCGGACTGAGGAATTGGAACACTCCGAAACCGACACCAAACAACGGCGACGATGTGAACATGGCAAGCGCAGCCGCTGCGACGCCCTCCCGCGCATTCACGCTGCGACTGAGATTGGCGACATTGGCAGCATCCAGGGTGCTGCCGAGGCGGGCTTCAAGGAAAGCGGGGTACAATGTGACGGCCAGAAGCGACACAATTACGAGGAAGGCAAATGCGGCCCTGCGACTACGGAGCCATATGAGCATGGTGATTTCGGCGATGAAACCCAAGTACGAACCTCGGGAAAATGCTGATGCTAGACCTGCAATCAGAAGGATGGCTGAGGCAGCGATGACGGGCCGCCAGCGAGGACTGGTCACCGCCAGCATCCCTAGTGCGAAGACCGCGGCTGGAGCCATGAATAGCCCGAGATAGTTCGAATCCGAGAATCCGCCGGCGGAGCGAACCTTGTCGCTCTCCGCCAACACTTCGGCGTTACCGAGGAGGCCGGGAAGCACAGCCTCGAAAGGGACATTGAGGAAGTCCCCGATGGCCAGGAAGGCTGCTATCGTGGCCCCAATCATAGCAAGGCCGAGGATGACCCTAGCCGGAATTAGTTGGAACAGGTAGGCGGCCGACAGAAAGAGACCGACACCGGTCGACAAGCGAACGACCTGGTTCGCCGCGGTCGATGTCCAGGCGGCTGGGTGGCCGCTGACCGTAGGCGGCACGCTGATTGCAGAGAACACGACATATCCGAGCAAAAGGATGATGCCTGGGTGAATCTTGAGCGCGAGCCTGTCACGGGGTAGGCGCAGCAGGCACCCCATCGCGATTGCAGCGCTCATGATGGCGTCCACCCGGATAGGCGCGAGAAGTTCGGTTTCGTGCATCGGCATGATGATCGCGAACATCGCGAGTCCAGTTACGGGCGATACCAAGGAGATGGCGGCGGCGACGCCGATCACGCCTTGGGCGAGTTGGTCCTGTTGCGTGCCAATGAATAGTAGGTAGGCGATAGCGAGGGCCGCGCCCGCGATGGACTGTTCACGCCAGTGGACGTGCTGGTCCGGGCTGTCGATGACCCATGGGGCCGCCGCGGGCAGATTGCCTGCGAGGCCGGGCGTCACAGGGTCTTCCCGACTTCGCGGAACAACATCTCCCATTGAGCCGAGATGGCTCCGATGGCAAATCGATCGCGGACCTCGACCGCGCGCCGCGCAAGTCTGGCTCGCCGATCCGCGTCCCCTGAGCAGCTTTCCGATCGCGTCCGCCAGGGCATTGACGTCTTCCGGCGGCACCAGTACTCCGTCGACGCCTTGGGTGATGATGTCTCGTGGCCCATGGTCGCAGTCGCAGGCGACGACGGCTCGCCTAAGCGCCATCGCCTCGAGCAACGTCATGGGCATGCCCTCGAGCCGGGAGGACAGGACGAAGATCGTCGCCGACCTGAGTTCTCGCTCGGGGTACCTCGTGGCGCCGGGCAGCTCGATTCGGTCTTGGAGGCCACATTCAGCTCGGAGACGCTCGAGTCGCGCTCGTTCGTCGCCTTCACCCCAGATTACGAGATGGGCGGTCGGCCATGCTAGGGCAATCCGGGCGAACGCCCGGATCAGCAAGTCGAAACCCTTCTCAGGCGTTAGCCGACCGAGGCCCATGATGATGGGGCGGTCGGGGTCGACGTTGAGGTCCAAACCATCGGACCCTGGATCAGGAGCAAGGAACTGGGACGGCAGCGGGTTTGGGATGACGCGCCCGCGGCGACGAACCGCCGGAGAGAGTCGAGCGAGAGCATCTGAAGTCAACATGACCACCGACGTCGCCCGTCGATATGCCACCTCACGAAGAGCCCGCCAGATCACGCCGAGCGTCCCTTTCGGCGCAGTGTGCTCGCTCACGATCACGGGCACGCCCGACCCGGTCATGCGCGAGGACGGTAAGTACGTTGGTGCGATTCATGAGGGACAGAACAATCATTGGTCTGGCTGCCCTGATCGCTTGTCGCAGGGTGACCATTCGCCGAACATTTGCGAGCAATCCCGAGATGGGCGTCCGCGAATGCCTGTGCAGCCCCAGAGATATCTCTGTCACACGAGGATCGAGTGCGAAGACCGGAGGCGTGCCAGGCGGAGAGAAATCGATGATCGTCACGGCCCAGTCCAAGCGACGCCCAATGATTGGCGAGTTCGGTCAACACTCGCTCCGCGCCGCCCATCTGGAGGTGCGAGATGACGAGCGTGAGTCTCAGGCCCGCGAGTGACGGCGTTGATTGACCTGGACCGTCCTGTGCGCCGGAGTCCGGCGCGGCCTCCGCCGATGCCACCTGTCAGCCTGCAGTGGCTGAGTTCAACGCCAGGTCAGCGTACCAGGCCACCGTTCTGCGGATGCCTTCCATCAGATCGATCTCGGCGCGATATCCCAGTCGCTCGGCAGCCAACGAAACATCTGCCTGGGAGTCGCGGACATCACCCGGGCGCGGCGCCTCGAAGGATGGACCGACGGTACCGACCGACCGCTGCTGCGACTGCCCCAAGGAGTTCCATCAGTGACCGTCGTTCGCCCGTGCCGACATTCGACGGTCAACCCCCTGACCTGCGGCACGGTCGGCCGCCAGGAGGTTCGCGGCGACGATGTCGTCGACATATGTGAAGTCGCGTGATTGCAGGCCGTCGCCGTAGACGACCGGTCGAGCCGAGCTGAGACCGGCCATGATGAACCGCGGCACAACTGCAGCGTACTCCGCGGTCGGGTCCTGGCCCGGACCGAAGACGTTGAAGTACCGCAACGCCACCGTCTCAAGGCCGGTCGCGGCGCCCATGTTGTGGACATAGTGCTCGACCGCGAGCTTGCTGGTCGCATATGGCGACTGTGGGTCGGGCAGCTGCGATCTCGCGGCTCGGCAGCTCGGCGCTCGCGCCGTAGACCGCCGACGAGCTCGCCACGATCACCCGTCGGACGCCGGCTTTGGCGGCCTCGACCATCAGGCGGATCGTGCCATCGACGTTCACCGAATTCGTGCTCACCGGGTCGATCACCGAGCGGGCGACGGAAACGAGTGCGGCCTCATGGAACACCACGTCGCGTCCACGCAATGCCTCGACCAGACCGGGACCGGAGCGGAGGTCTCCCTCGATGACCCGGGACGCGCCGGATCGGGCTGCCCGATCGCGTGTCCCGGTGCTGAAGTCATCGAGGATGACGACGTCATCTCCGCGTGCCACCAACGATCCAACCATGTGGTGGCCGATAAAGCCCGCACCACCCGTCACTAGGGTCCTCATCGATTAGCGGTCTGGGTAGTTCGTCTCTCGGTGCGGAGGTATGCCAAACCCGCGACGACGGCCAAGCCAGCAATAAGGGTGGCTGCGCCCGTTAGTAGGGTGTTGTAGGTCACGCGCGGTGCGGAAGGATCCTGCGGCACCGTGGCAGTCTCGACGACGGCGAGTAGACTTCCGGGCGGAATCGTCCCAGTGACACTCGGAGCGATCGTCGCCCGCTTTACGAGCACCGCGGCGAGGGTGTTCGCGACCGTGGCGGCCCGGACCGGGTCTTCGTCCGTCATGGAAACAGTCAGGAACGGATTGTCGAGGCTCGCGGTCACTTCGAGCCGGGAGCTCAGTTGGCCTGGCTCGTACGGCAATCCTGCTTGCTCGATCACGTCCAGCAGGACTGGACGCGTTGTCGCGAGCACGGCATATGTCTGGCCCAATCGGGGCGCCTCGAGGACATCGTCTGTTCCGTTCGCGCTCAGGCCGAGACCGGCGGTCACGACCAAGACGGGCATCCGCCGTGTACATCCTCGTCGCCTGGCTGCTGATGACGTATGCCACCGCCATCGGCTGCGACGACGGCGGCGATGATGCCGACCGCGGCTTTCCAATGCGCGCGCACCTGCGTGAGCATGACTGACTCCGAACGGGATGTAGAGGTGGCTATGTCGGCCGCATCGGTTTCAACGGCTCGACTCTGAGTGTGGATCACAGCACGACCTTCCGGCAAAAGAATCCCTCCGCGTAACGAGTCGCGGACTCGATACCGCGCAGACGCGGCAGCGCCGCGAACGTGTCTGCCCCCCACCAGACCTGGTCGTGCTGCGACGGAAAGTGCTCCTCCAGCAGCTCGATCTTGCGCTGCAGCGTAGCCGCATCGATATCGACGAACAGGTTGGGCTGGCCGAAGTCGCCGTCCCATTTCGGGATCTCGTAGCCGGCCACGAGGTGGTGTCGAAAGGTCTGCGACACGGTGTCAGCCATGAGCCGGTGATCCTGGTGAGCATCATCGTGGTGCGGTGCGAGGATGAGGTCGAAGGGTCGGCGCTTGATGGACTCGAACAGGTCCTTGACGGCCATGGCGACGGATGGCAGCCGCCCGTCCGGGAGATCGCCGACCATCACCTCGACAGTCTCCGCCGCCGCGGAGAATGCCGCCGCGCTGGTCCGCGCCTCGGCGGCGCGGACAGGCGTCGAGGACGCCACCACCCACAGGATGGAGCTCCCGGGATGCTCAGCCAGGAGTCGGAGGATGGTGGCCCCTGCGCCGATCTCGATGTCGTCGGCATGGGCCCCGATGACCAGGAGGCGCAGCGGTGCCTGGGCCCCAAGGCTCAGGCGGTACATCTCGGTCATGCCGGCTCCGGTGGCTTGCCAGATGGCCCACGGTGGACGACCGGTCTCAAAGGCACCTTGCAGCGCCTGGACGTCCTTGAGGGTATCCATCGGCGCCCAGTAGCCTTCGTACGGGTCGCCCTGGAGGCGGCCAGCCTGGATCAGGCGCGCGAATGGCTCGACGACGAGCTCCTCGCCGGGGCCCAGGAAGTCGAAGATCTCCGGGCGGAGGATGAAGTAGCCGCCGTTGATCCACAGGTCGGACGTGCCCACATCATCGATCTTGCTGACAAGGTCTGACTCGCCGAGCCGCACGAGGTGGAAGGAATAGCTCTTGGGTCGGACGCACATGAACGAGGCCACCGCGTTGCCTGCCTGGAACTTCTCGATCCGCTGGTCGAGGGGCGCGTCCGTGAGCACGTCTCCGTAGTTGGCCAGGAATGGCTCGTCGTCGACGAGCTTGCGCACGGCACGCAGGCGCTGCCCGACGTTCGCGCTGAGACCGGTGTCGACGAACGTGATGCGCCAGTCGGAGATGTCCCGATGGATCAGGTCGACCGTGCCGTCTCGACCCGACAGGACGAAGTCATTCGAGAGCGTCTCGCGATAGTCCAGGAAGTAGTTCTTGATGACGTCGGCCTTGTAGCCCAGGCAGAGGATGAACTCCGTGTGACCGAAGTGTGCGTAGTAACGCATCACGTGCCACAGGATCGGCCGATAACCGACGGTGACCATCGGCTTGGGCACCGACTCGGAGTGATCCCGCAGGCGTAGCCCCTGACCGCCGCAGAACAGGACGACCTTCACGTTTCAGGATCTCCGATGACTTGCGCTTCTGTCCGGTGCGATTGCCGGTCGGCGGCGATGATACGGGCATGGCTCGCCGAACCCTTCGCAGGGGGTGTCTGGCGGCACCACGGAGACGGACTCCTGGATGCGAGGGTGATGGTCGGACCCGCTTGGGGGAGGTACCATCGCTCGAAAGTACTGGTCGTGGTCACGTCCCGGGCGGTTGACGCCGGATACGGATCGCGAGGAGCATGGTCGTCCGCCCACTGGTCACCGGTTCAGCCGGCCCCTGGGTCGTGGCGCGCCGTTTGGACCGTGCCCGGAACGGCGGATGCGGCCGGAAGGCAGATCGTGGAGTCGGGCATTGGCCCTGGAAGGTATGGATGTGATGCGAGTCCTGGTCACCGGCAGCGAGGGGTATATCGGCACGATCCTGAGTGCGTATCTGCTGGATCGAGGCTATGACATCACCGGGCTCGACACCGGGTTCCACCGCATCGGCTGGCTCTATCACGGCGTCGACCGGTCCCCGGCCTGGCTGGCCAAGGATGTCCGGCATATCACGGTGGATGACCTGCGCGGTTTCGACGCGGTCGTCCACCTGGCCGAGCTGTCCAACGACCCCGTCGGGCAGTTGAACCCCGACATCACGTTCGAGATCAACCACCTCGGCAGCGTCCGGCTCGCGACCCTGGCCAAGGAGGCCGGCGTCGAGCGCTTCATCTACATGTCCTCGTGCAGCGTGTACGGCGCCGCTGGGGACACCGACAGTACGGAAACGTCGGATGTCAACCCGCTCACCGCGTACGCCAAGTGCAAGGTCCTGGTCGAGCGGGACGTGCGGCCGATGGCCGACGATGCCTTCTCGCCCACCTTCCTGCGCAATGCGACGGCATTCGGTGCCTCTCCCCGGATGCGCTTCGATCTCGTGGTCAACGACCTCGCGGGACACGCGTGGACCGAGAAGGTCATCCGGATGGACAGCGACGGCAAGCCCTGGCGGCCGTTCGTTCACATCCTGGACATCAGTCAGGCGATCGATCTGGTCCTCAGTGCGCCCCGCGATGTCGTCCATGCCCAGATCTTCAACGTCGGCAGCAATGTCCAGAACTATCAGGTCCGCGAGGTCGCCGAGATCATCGCCGACACCTTCCCGGGATGCCGGACCCAGTTCGGTGACAGCTCCGGCGACAACCGCAACTACCGCGCCAACTTCGACAAGATCCGGGAGTACCTCCCGTTCGAGACGCGCTACGACGTCGCGCGCGGCGCCCAGCAGCTGCTGGAGGTCTTTCGGGCCGTGGAGATGAGCACGGAGCTGTTCGAGTCGCGTGGCCACACCCGCCTGAAGCAGATCAAGCACCTCCTCGAGACGGGCCAGATCGACGCTCGGTTCTTCTGGGTCCATCCGCCGTTGCCGGCGGTCGAGACGGTCGCCCGCGAGCGGATCCCGGTATGAAGCTCTCGGCGGCCGGCCTGGAGGGGTCGTTCCTGCTGGACATCACCCGGATCGGTGACGACCGAGGGTTCTTCGCACGCATCTGGGACGAGGCATGGTCCGAGCAGCTCGGCTTCGAGACCCGGAACGTCCAGACCAACCTGTCCACGAATCGCCACAAGGGGACCATCCGGGGGCTGCACTGGCAGGTGCCGCCGTTCGGTGAGTCGAAGCTCCTCCGATGCCAACGTGGCTCGGTCTTCGATGTGGCGGTCGACCTGCGTCCCGAGTCGCCCACATACCGCCAGTGGCAGGGGCACATCCTGGATACCGACGCGCGAACGATGGTCTTCGTGCCCGTGGGCTGCGCGCATGGCTACCAGGCGCTGACGGACGACGCGGAGGTCAGCTACCAGGTCTCGCATCCCTACGTGCCGGGATCGGAGCGGGGCATCCGGTGGGATGACCCGACGCTGCGGATCGCCTGGCCCATCACCGACGGTGTCATCGTGTCCGACAAGGACGCGGCCTGGCCCGACTTCAGCTTGGAGACACACGTATGAGCGCCCTCCTTCGTGCCCTCGAGGCACGGGCCGCCGCCGGCGATCCGATCCGGGTCGGCCTCGTCGGCGCTGGCTACGCCGGTCGTTGCTTCGCGGGCAGGACGATCCGGCGAGTCCCCGGCATCGAGGTCGTCGCCATCGCCAACCGCACCATCGGCGGGGCAGAGCGGGCCTACCGGGAAGCGGGTGTGGATGCGCCGGGTCGCGTCAGCTCGGCAGCCGAGCTGGATACCGCCATCCGAAACCATCGCCCAGTGATCACGGACGACCCGACCGTGCTGACGGAGGCGTCCGGTATCGAGGCCATCGTGGAGGCCACCGGTGAGGTCGAGTTCGGTGCCGGCGTCGCTGTCCGCGCGATCGACGCCGGCAAACACCTCATCCTCATCAACGCCGAGCTGGATTCGTGCCTCGGCCCGATACTCAAGACGCGGGCGGATTCGGCGGGGGTCATCCTGACCGACATGGCCGGTGATCAGCCTGCGGTCATCATGGATCTCCTCGATGAGGTCCGATTGCTGGGCTTCCGGCCCATCCTGGCTGGGAACATCAAGAGCCTCCTCGACCACAAGCGCACGCCGGAGACCCAGAAGGCGTTCGCGGAAGCACACGGCCAGCGGCCGAAGATGATCACGTCATTCGCCGACGGCACCAAGATCGCGGCCGAGATGGGGGTCGTCGCCAACGCGACCGGCTTCGGAGTGGCCACCCGCGGCATGCTCGGACCGAGAGCCGAGCGAGTCGAGGAGGCGCCGTCGCGGTTCGACCTGGAGGCGCTGCTGGAGCGTCCGATCGTCGACTACCTCATCGGCGCCGAGCCCAGCTTTGGGATCTTCGTCCTCGCCTACGAGGAGGACCCTCAGACACGCGAGTACATGCAGTTCTACAAGATGGGCGCCGGACCCGTCTACACGTTCTATCGACCGTTCCATCTGGGCGCCATCGAGACGGCCCAGTCGGTGGCACGGGCGGTGTTGCTCCATGATGCCTCTGCGGCACCGCTCGGCGCCCCCGTGACGGAGGTGATCGCCACCGCCAAACGCCCCCTCAGGACCGGCGAGACCCTCGATGGCATCGGCGGGTTCACGGTCTACGGCATGCTCGAGAACGTCGCCGCCGCACGGCAGCAGCGTCTGCTGCCGATGGGCCTTTCGAACGGCGCGGTCCTGAAGCGGGACGTCGCCGAGGACACGGCCGTCTCGTTCGAAGACGTCGATGTCCCCGCGGACCGACTGGCCAGTCGACTCTGGCATGAGCAGGCCGCGCTCTTTGGGCTCATCGACCCCGCGATTTGATGTGTCGCCGACAGGCGACGGGTCGCGACCCGTCGCCTGTCGGGGAACTGAGGGGCCCTACAGGACCTGGAGCCTGGGGATGGGGACCACCAGCCGGGCACCCCATGCCCTGGTGTACGCGAGCTGCTCCGCGATCTCGTCCCGAAGATTCCAGGGCAGGATGAGGATGACGTCGGGTCGATCCTCGTCCAGGCGCTCAGGCGAATGGATCGGGATATGCGATCCTGGTGTGTATCGGCCCTGCTTGTACGGGTTTCTGTCCACGAGATATTGGACGAGCCCGGTGCGGATACCGCAATAGTTCAGCAGCGTGTTCGCTTTGCCCGGAGCGCCATAGCCGACGATGCGTTTGCCCGCCTTGCGCTCGGCCACGAGGAACTCCAGCAGGTCCAGCTTGATGGCGGTCACCTTGGCGGCAAACCCGGTGTACCCCGATGCGTCGCCGAGTCCCGCCGCTCGTTCTCGTTCCCTGATCTCATGCACGCTGGGCATCGTGGCGCGCGCGTCTTCATCGTGGACGACCCACAGACGAATCGAGCCCCCGTGGGTGGGCAGGGCCTCGACATCCAGGATCCGAAGACCTTGTCGCCGTAGCACGGTCTCGGCGCTCAAGACCGTGTAGTACATGAAGTGCTCGTGATAGATGGTGTCGAACTCGCTCATCTCGATGAGGTTGGCGAGGTAGGCCACCTCGATCGACATCAACCCGGACGGGCCCAGCAGGGTCGCGAGCCCTGCCGTGAAGTCGTTCAGGTCCGGGATGTGGGCAAAGACATTGTTCGCGATGACGACGTCGGCAGGTCCATGCGTCGCCACGATCTGCCGGGCAAGATCGAGCGAGAGGAACTCGGAGATCGTCGGGATCCCCCTTCCCTGGGCGACCGACGCCACGTTCCTGGCCGGTTCGATGCCCAGCGCCTGGATGCCCCGAGCGACCACGTGCTGCAAGAGGTAGCCGTCATTGCTCGCGACCTCGACTACCCTCGAGCTGGGACCGAGGTCCTGGCGCCGAATGGCCTCGTCGACCAGGCGTTCCGCGTGATCGACCCAGCTATCGCTATAGGACGAGAAGTAGGCGTACTCGCGGAAGATCCGATCCGGCGGGACGTAGGACGGCAACTGCACGAGCAGACACGCGTCACAGATGCGGACATCCAGCGGGTAGAAGATCTCGGGTTCAAGGAGTCGATCAGGCGTCAGGAAATCCTCGCATGGAGGCGACACCCCCAGGTCCACGAACATACGCTCCAGGGCGGCCCCGCAGCCGCGACACGTTCGACGTGCGCCTGGCAGCCCTGGCGAGGCGCCCTCCTCCCCCGCGCCCGGTGCGCTGGCGGAGTGGCCCAAACGGACTGACATCGACATTCCCTCGCGTGGCAAACCAGAATACGTGCTTGGGGCCGTTCCGGCGCTAGCCGATCCTTGGCAATGTGGTCTGACCCTGGACGCTACGGTGGGATGGAGGGGCATGGTTCACGGACGAGCCCAGCAGCTCGATGGTTGTGGCGCGGCCTGACCCAGCCCAGGATGACTGTCCCGTGCTCAACGGTATCGGTAACCGAACTGCCGCGCCCGCCCACCTCCCACGACCCGGTGCGACGTCGCACCGGGGACGTTCGGCTGTGGACCCTGGCGATCAGGGTAGGCGGCGTTCCGCATCCTTCAACCGGCTCCCGACATCGACGACGGAGTGAGTCGATCAGGGGGACCGGCCTTGATAGCCAGTGCGCCGCAGCATGGATCCGGATAAGGCCCCAAGGACGAGTCCCAGCACCAGACCAAGGACGTTGTCGACCACGTCGGCGCTCTGGCATCCGCGCTCCAGGACGGGGAAGAAGAGTTGCGTGACCTCGATGATGAGCGGGAATGCGAGCGCCGTTGCGATGCCGAGATAGGTCCGACTCCCGCGCGGCAGCAGACCGAGTGCGACACCCAGGGGCACGAAGAGCACCACATTGGCGCTGGTCTCGTTGGGCTGGAGATATGCCGACAGTGGCGCCAGGCCGAGGCGGCCCAGATCGCAGATGCCAGACGAACGGGCGCCGATCGCGAAGGCGCCGATCTGTGGCGTGAGAGTCGCCGCCACGATGACCCCGATGCTGACGAGCAGCAGCCAGGCGACACCTTGTCGGGTGCGCATGATCCGCGCGACACGGGGCGCGAACAGCGTTCCCAGGAGGAGCGACAGCGCGACACCGGGCAGGAAGAGCGGCACCACGATGGGGAAGGACCTCACCAACGGGCCCACGGGTACGCCGTCATCATCCCCGAGGGTAGCCTGATCGAGCATCCCGGCTCGCGGGTCGCCACGGACAGATGGCGCACGGGCGCAACGTCAGCGCTGCGGGCTCCGGGTCGCATCCCGGGAGGGCTGCTATCGTCCCCGGTCGGGGCACACACATGAGGACATCGATGTCGATGAACGAGACCGTGGCGGTCGTTGGATTGGGGTACGTCGGACTACCGGTCGCGCTGGCGTTCGCGCGCCGATTCCCGGGGACGGTCGGTTTCGACATCGACACCGCCAAGGTGGCCGAGCTCAATCGTGGTCATGATCGGACGGGTGAGCTCGAGCCCGAGACGCTGACCGGCACCGCGCTCGAGATGACCGCCGATCCGGAGCGACTGCACGGGCGTTCCTTCTTCGTGGTCGCCGTGCCCACCCCGGTGGACCAGGACAATCGCCCCGATCTGACCCCGGTCATCCGCGCGTCCGAGACGGTCGGCAGAGCGCTGACGCCAGGTGCCGTCGTGGTCTACGAGTCGACCGTCTATCCGGGTGTGACCGAGGACATCTGTGGGCCGATCCTGGAGCGTGTGTCAGGGCTGAAGGCAGGCATCGACTTCACCCTCGGGTATTCGCCGGAACGGATCAATCCGGGGGACCACGAGCACACCCTCGAACGCATCACCAAGGTGGTGTCCGGCCAGGATCTGCCGACGCTCGATCGCGTCGCCGCCGCGTACGACCAGATCATCGACGCCGGGACCCACCGGGCACCGTCGATCAAGGTGGCCGAGGCGGCGAAGGTCATCGAGAACACGCAGCGCGACCTCAATATCGCGCTCATGAACGAGGTGGCGCTCATCTGTGACCGCCTGGGGATCCGGACCGCGGACGTCCTCGCAGCGGCCGGTACCAAGTGGAACTTCCTGCCGTTCTCGCCCGGGTTGGTGGGGGGACACTGCATCGGCGTCGACCCGTACTACCTGACCACGAAAGCGGAACAGCTGGGATACCAGCCCGAGGTGATCCTGGCTGGCCGCCGGATCAACAACCGCATGGGCGAGTTCATCGCTGGCAAGATGGTCAAGATGCTCATCGACTCAGGGGTCGCCGTGAAGGGCGCCAGGGTCGGGGTGATGGGTCTGACGTTCAAGGAGAACGTCTCGGATCTCCGGAACAGCCGAGTGCCCGATATCGTGCGAGAGCTCGGTCAGTTTGGGATCGGCGCCCTGGTGCACGACCCGCTCGGATCCTCCGAACTCGCCCTGCATGAATATGGCATCGAGTTGCGTGATCTCGAGCAACTGTGCGACCTGGATGGGCTGATCCTGGCGGTGCCGCATCAGTCGTATCTCGCCGATGGCCCGGAGGCGCTCGCTCGACGGGTCCGGCCCGGGGGCGTGCTCATCGATGTCAAGTCCGTGGTGCCGCCCGGGTCGATCACCAGTGGCGTCGCGGTCTGGAGCCTGTAGCCTGCCTCTCCGGATGGGCATCACAGAACGATCCATGGCGCTCGACCGGTAACCTCGTGGGTCGCGGATATCGTACCCTTCAGCCCCCGGTCTTCGGAGAGGTCGGCGAGGTCGGCGAGGCGGGCCGCGCCATCACCTCACGACTGGTCGGCGGTATGGTCTCGGCCGGCACGCCGACTGCGAGAGGGCGTGGCAGGAGGTCAGGACGGTGGACCCGACCCAGACGAAGATCTATTGGGGCACCCCGGAGCAGCAGCAGGAGGCGTTCCTCGCTGACGCGACCGAAGCCGCTGCCTTCGGCTGGGAGCCGCTGTCGCAGGATCAGGTCCCCGGATCACTCCATGTCACCTATCGCCAGCGACCGGCCGAGCCACTGATGCCCGTGGCTCCCGCGCCGCCGTCACCGCCCGATGACGAGCCACGGGGCTCGTCCAGGCGCCGAGGGCAGCAGATCTGGGAGCCGCTCGTGCTCGGGAGCTTCCTGGGCGCGCTCACCTTGGCGGCCTGGGCAGTCTTCATCTACAAGCCTCCCGCGGACGTGCCGACCAGCGTGGGCGAACTCCAGCAGAGCATCGTCCACTGCGCCTCGGCGCAACCCTCGCTCGCTGATGCCATCGAGGCGGGATTGACGGTCGCCGGCGGCGGGGGCATCCGTGACGGCTATACCGTGGAGAGTCCCGTCCATCCCGGGACCTACTTCGTGGCAGCCCGGATCAGCGGTATGGGGATGGCTGGGCGCGTCGGCCTGTGGGAAACGGACGACCTGGACGGTACCGGTCCCATCTACTCCGTGAACAGCGATGCCCTTGGGTTCTCGATATGGCCGAACAGTGATACCGCCGACCCGAGGCTGACCGAACTGGACGACGGGGCCGACGTCGTCATCGCCTGCGCGGACGGCTGAGGCGTCGAGCTCATTCATGGTGCCCGCGGCCACCGCAAAGCCGCTCCCAGTCCTTGTGGCCACCCCCCCGGCCACGGATATTGCCCCATAGGTCCCGGCGTTCACCAGTACGAACGTACCAGTCGTGCGGCGGGTCGCGGGTCACAAGCGGTGTCTCGCTGCGAGACCCGTACCGGCCGAGCGAGGAGCAATGTCGTGAGTGGCACTACGTGGATGATCCTGAATCGATCGCAGGATCGGGTCCTGCACCGGACCGTGTCCACGTTGGACGCGTTCCGGACAGCTCGCCGTCGGGTCGGGAGCACGGCCCGACTCGAGCGCGCCGGCACCTTCAGGGTCGCCGTCGTCGGGAAGACTGACACCATCAACCTCGTCCGCCTCGCGGCCATCAAGATCGAGCCGGCGCCGGTCATCCAGCCCCTGGCGGCCGTCCAGATCGAGGAGCCGGTGCGCATCGCCATCCCGGTGGATCTGGGCCCGATGCCGGAGGTCGTGCGCTTGCCGGGCGGTGACACCTTCACGTGGATCCCGGCCGGTGCCCCATGGCCCGTGCGGGAACCGCTCATGGCCAGGAGGGCCGTAGGGTGAGGTCACGGACACTCTGGCCACTGGCCATCATCGCACTCGGCGCCGCCGCGGCAATCGTGTCCATCGGCAACGGCTTGTCGAAGGGCTGAGACCGGCCGACTCGACGGCTCACGGCGGTGCTTGAACCGCGCCCCGATCCAGGAGACGCGCGGCGAGCCACAGCAGCGCGCAGCCGACGACGATCCCGATGCCGTCCCAGACAAGGTCCTGGGGGCGACCATTGCGACTCGGCACGTACGTCTGGTGCCATTCGTCGCTGACGCCATAGAGGAATGCGAGCACAGCGGCGGTGATCAGCACGCGCCTCGACGGCGCCTGGTGCCCGGCTAGCGCCCAACCGAGGAGGACGGTGAGCATCGCGTAGGTGCACACGTGTGCCACCTCGCGGATGGGCCGATCCACACTGGGATTCGAGCTGACGTGGAGTCCAGGTTGGGCTGATAGCAGGAAGATGAACCCGGCCCAGAGCAGCACCGGCAACCAGCGGATGGGAACCGACACCCGCCAGAAGGCAGAGACAACCCGGCATGCCACGACGACCATGATCGTCAGCGTAGCCGCCGCGCCGTGGGGGGTGTGAACATGGTCCTCAGGTAATCGAGAACCCCGGCGGATCGCCCGGGGTTCTCGATTTCCCGGTTCGGTGAGGACTGACCCTCGCCGAACCTGACTTTCGATCGCGGAGCGCTAGTTCGACACACAGAGTGCGGAGACGACACGAGTCTGGCTCGAACCGCTTGTCCCGCTGAAGTGAACTGCCCAGTAGCGGGGGTTCGTCGAACCGTTGGTGGACGCCGTGCCACCGGACGAGGTCGCCGGATACGAACCCTGGAAGTTGTCGTAGGCGGAGGTGGAGCTCACCAGACCGCCACCGACAGCATGGTTGCCGGATCCGCAGTCTGCTGTGAGGGTCAAGGCGTTGCCGTTGTTGTCGGACGTGCTTGAGCTGACCTTCACGGTCACCGTCGCAGTGCCGGCGGGACCAGCGGGCCCCTGAGCGCCGTCAGCACCGGGGGCGCCGTCAGCACCGTCAGCACCGGGGAGGCCCTGGGGCCCCTGAGCGCCGTCAGCACCGGGGGCGCCGTCAGCACCGTCAGCACCGGGGAGGCCCTGGGGCCCCTGAGCGCCGTCAGCACCGGGGGCGCCGTCAGCACCGGGGAGGCCCTGGGGCCCCTGAGCGCCGTCAGCACCGGGGGCGCCGTCAGCACCGGGGAGGCCCTGGGGCCCCTGAGCGCCGTCAGCACCGGGGGCGCCGTCAGCACCGGGGAGGCCCTGGGGCCCCTGAGCGCCGTCAGCACCGTCAGCACCGGGGAGGCCCTGGGGCCCCTGAGCGCCGTCAGCACCGGGGGCGCCGTCAGCACCGTCAGCACCGGGGAGGCCCTGGGGCCCCTGAGCGCCGTCGTCGCCCTTGAGCCCCTGCGGACCCTGTGGACCCTGTGGACCCTGGGGACCGGTGTCGCCCGTGTCGCCCTTGGGACCCGGATCGCCGCTGCCGACACCTGCCGGGCCCTGGGGACCCTGGACGCCCTGGGGGCCCTGGGGGCCAGTTGCGCCCTTGGGCCCCTTGTTGTTCCACTTGACGGCCGTCCAGCCCTTCGGGCACGCCCCATTCGACTTTCTGATCTGGATGTTGATGCCCTGGATACATGCCGAGATGCTGCTGACGTTCTGGACACTGGACTGCGCGGTCGCAGCCATCGGCACGAGCGCCGCGGTCGAGATGCACGCCGCCATCGCCATGGCGCCTACGAATCGTCGCAAGACGGAACCTCTCTGTAGCTACCACTGGCCGCGCGTCGTCTACGCTCTGGAGCCGGGCTGCTCCAGACTACGAAGAGCGCCCCCACGTCCGATGTGACCCACAAGTACCGATTGGGGTAGTCCGGAGTGGTCAAGGGCAGTGATCCGGGCCGTGGTTCCGACTCGGCTCGGGCGCTGTCCGTGTCACCGCCGCCGGCTGAGCCCCACCCGGGGCTCGTCAGCGTGAAGGGAATCGCACCCCGCGGACGCCATGGATGCACGCGCCGTCGCCATGCTCGCTCTTGGCGAGCCTGACAGGCGAGGAGGCTGACGGGCTCGCCGCCAGCGCACGAGCTCCCGCCCAGCCCTCAGTGGGGCACGACGATGCCCGGTCCGCGGGGACCGGGCATCGGCAGGTTCGTGGGGACGCTGGCGCGACCGGGTGGCCGCGGCGACATCGATGGCGGGGCGTCACTCCGCGATGGCGGGCACCGCCTGCGGCCCACCTGCCGCGGGCTCCGAGGCGGACCTGGTGCCCATGCCCATGAGCGACACCTCCGGCAGTCCGATGACCACCACCACGAACGCGATGATGCCCGCGATGACGCCCAGCCAGAACGCGTTGGCCACGGCCAGCGAGAAGGCCTCGAAGATGCCCTGCACGATCTGGTTGGCGAACTGCTGGAGTTCGGCCGGCAGGCCGCTGGTCACCGCCGCCCGCACGCCACCACCGACCGGGGTGAGCCCGGCGGCCGATCCGGCGACCTGCGCCGCGGCATCCGCGGGCACGCCGGCCTTGATCATCTGGGGTACGAGCTGGTCCTTGAAGCCGTTCGCGAACAGCGTTCCGAAGATGGCCAGCCCGACGGAGCCGCCGATCTGTCGGAAGAACGTCAGGTTGCCGGTCGCGACTCCCAGGAACTGGAAGGGCACGACGCTCTGGACCACGATGGTCAGGACGGAGAAGGCGGGGCCGATACCCAGGCCGGTCAGGAACATCCAGGCGGACAGCGACACCTGGTCGGTCGTGGCCGTCAGGCCGGTCATCAGGAAGAGGCCCAGCGTCATGATCACCAGGGCCCCCGAGATGAGCACCTTATACTTGCCGGTCCGGCTCACCATGGCGCCCGACACGATCGATCCGATGATGAGGCCCGCGAGCAGTGCCAGGGTCTGAAGACCCGAGTCGGTCGGGCTGATCTCCTTGACGGTCTGGAACCACAACGGCAGATAGACGATGGCGCCGAAGAAGCCCATGGCCGTCAGGAAGGCGGTCAGGATGGTGATGGAGTATCCCCGGTTCCGGAACAGGTTGAGCGGCACGATGGGCTCCGCCGCCCGCGACTCCACGAACAGGAACCCGATGCCGAACACGACCGACACGAGGAGCATGCCGCCGACCCACGGGTCGCTCCAGCTGAGCGTCTCGGACTTGGTCAGGCCGATGAGCAGCGCGGAAACCGCGACGGTGAATACGGCCGCGCCGAGGTAGTCCAGATTGCGGGTGAACTTCTCGCCGTGGACGTTGGGCAGGAAGCGATAGATGATCGCCAGCGCCACGAGACCGATGGGCAGGTTGACCCAGAAGATCCAGTGCCAGCTCAGGTTCTGGGTGAGCCAGCCACCCAGCAAGGGCCCGAGGATGGCCGACACGCCGAAGACGGCCCCAAACAGGCCCTGGTACTTGCCACGCTCTCGGGGCGTGAACAGGTCACCGATGACCGCGAGCGAGATGGGGAAGATGGCGCCGGCGCCGACACCCTGGATCCCCCGGAAGAGGATGAGACTCTCCATGCTCCAGCTGAGACCTGAGAGCGCGGAGCCGATGAGGAAGATCGAGACGCCGATGAGCAGCATCGGCCGGCGGCCATAGATGTCGGACAGCTTGCCGTAGAAGACGCCCGTGATGGTCGCCGTCAGGAGGTAGATGGTGACGACCCAGGTGTACAGCTCGGCGCTGCCCTGGAGGTCGCGAACGATGGTCGGCAGCGACGTGCCGACGATGGTCTGGTCGAGTGCCGAGAGGAACATGCCGAGCAGGACCGCGAACAGGATCTGCATCTTCCGGCGATGCGGCAGGTTGAGGGCCGGGTCCTTGTCTGCCCACTCCTCGGCGGAGGGCATGGCTTCCATGTGGTTGTCAGGTGCTCCTTTCAAGGTCCGACCACCGCGCGGGGTCGAACGGGTCTCAGCTGTCTACAGGCTCCGCGGCGTCGAGGCGCGCGACCGCTCGCGCGAGTGCCCCGGCCGCGAGGAGGACGACCGCCTGATCGGCGCCGTCAAGCGTCTCCATCAGGCGTCGTAGCTGCTCACGGCGCAGCCCTTCCATCTCTTCGCAGCGCTCAGCACCCATCCGGGTCGCGCTCACGAATACGAGTCTCCGGTCCCGGTCATCCCGGACCCGCTCCACGAGTGCATGCTGCTCCATCCGGTCGATGATCCCCGTCAGGTTTGACATCGAGACGTCGATGAGGGCGGCCAGCCGGCTCATGGGCATCGGCCCGTGATTCTCGAGGAGCATGAGCACGACGAGGTTCAGCTTGCTCACCGAACGGTCCTGCCAGGCCTGCATCATCGCCTTGCGCTGGTACGCCATCATGGGCTCCAGCTCGCGGATGATCGCATCGATGGCGTCATCGCCGTGCGACGATGGCTCCACGATCGCTGTTGACTGGACTGTCGTGCTCACCTGAACCATTCTGCCAGCCAGAATGATCATGTCAAGCATGAAGTTTCGCTACACCCGAAGTATCCGGGCGATCCGAGGCGTCGATACCGTCAGCGTGTATCGGGCAACCACGGAGAGACGCCAACCACGAGGAGGCAGGATGCGCTTCGCACTCATGACGGAACCCCAGCAGGGGATCGACTACCGCGAGATCCTCGCCATCGCGCAGGCAGCCGAGGCCGCGGGATTCGGGGGGTTCTTCCGGTCGGATCACTACCTCAGCTTCCCGGGGCCGACCGGGCGCCATACCACGGACGCCTGGGCCACCCTCGCGGGTCTTGCGCGCGAGACGCAGCGCATCCAGCTGGGCACGCTCGTGTCGCCCGTCACGTTTCGCATCCCCGGTGCCTACGCCAAGGTCGCCGCGACCGTCGATGAGATGAGCGGCGGGCGGGTCGAGGTGGGGGTCGGTGCCGGCTGGAACGACGACGAGCACGCTCAGCTGGGCCTGCCATACCCCGACACCCGGACGCGTGTCGACCAGATGGAGGAGGAGCTCATCATCCTCCGCGGCCTCTGGGACGAGCCCGACGGGTGGTCCTTCGAGGGCACTCACTGGCAGGTGCGACGCTCGCTGTTCCGACCTCGATACGACGGCTCGACGCCGCGCGCGGATGGGCGTCGACGACCCAACATCATCGTGGGTGGCACCGGCAAGCCCCGCTCGTTGCGCATCGCCGCGATGTATGCGGACGAGTACAACACGAGTGGCTCGTCGCCCGCAGAGGTCGCGGGCATCAATGCCGAGCTGGACGCGGCGTGCAAGGCCATCGGGCGTGACCCGCGCAGCATCACCCGGTCGGTGATGACCGGGGTGCTTCTGGGACGGACGCAGGCCGAGGTCGCCGGTCGGGTCGACGCCCAGCTGGCGATGTTCGGGGAGGGTGGCGGCAGGGGTTGGCTGGACGAGCGCCGGGGACGCTGGCTCATCGGCACGCTCGAGGAGGCCCAGGTCACCCTGGAGGCTTTCGCCAAGGCAGGAGCGGACCGTGTGATGCTCCAGGACTTCCTGCCTCGCGACCTCGAGCATGTGGCGCTCATGGGCGAGTTCGTCGCTCGCTGAGTCGGGCCGCGACGTCGCGGGCTGATCTGTGTGCCGCCGACGAGGTCGGTGGTGGCCGACGAGGTCGCTGGTTGCCGACGAGGTCGCTGATGGCCGACGAGGTCGGTGGTGGCCGACGAGGTCGCTGATGGCCGACGAGGTCGGTGGTGGCCGACGAGGTCGCTGATGGCCGACGAGGTCGGTGGTGGCCGACGAGGTCGCTGATGGCCGACGAGGTCGGTGGTGGCCGACGAGGTCGCTGGTGGCCGACGAGGTCGGTGGTGGCCGACGAGGTCGGTGGTGGCTGACGCCCCGGTAGATGTGGAACGGACCGTGGCGCAGGAGTCGCCAGGCGGGTGATCAGGCCGATCGTGACGAGCCGGTCGGCGCGATCATGTTCCACGCGGCCTGGATGGCCGATCACCGGCGCGGCGACGCGCTCGATGGGTCAGAGGGCCGGCGGACGGGCAATGCCTTGCACCTCGGCAGCCCGATCATGCGGTCTGCGACTCGTGGACGACGGGACTCGCGTCGTCGCCACGTCAGAGGATCAGCGCAGACGCCCGATCCGGCGTGGCGGCCAGTAGCGGAACCACGGGCCGCCGACCACGGTCTGAGGGTCGACCGCTCCGAAGATCCGTGAATCGGTGGATTGCTCGGGGTCGTCCCCCTCAAGACGGATCCAGCCGTCCGGATCGACGGAGACCACCCGCTTGATGAGCACCCGCTCGGCGGCCCGGGGGTCTGGTGCGAGCACCAGGTCATCGACGCCTGGCGCCCGGTCGCGATACGCCAACGGGTCGACGAGCAGCCAGTCGCCGGCGGTGATGGTGGGTTCCATGCTCGGCCCTTCGATCGCAACGCGGGCCTGCCACGAGCGGGCCAGGCGCTCGCCGAGCTGCCGCAAGGGTCGCCCGCCCACGAGGCGTCGGGTCAGGGCCATCGCGCTGGTCGCGGCCACGACGCCGGTCAGGGCGAGGCCGACGGTGAGGGTCGCACGTCGCAGGCTCCTCATCGGTCGCCGACTGGGCGGGTACCCACGTGGTGGGTGAGCCCGGCCAGGACGTGCCTGGACGTGCACGACCTGCCCACCCCGTGGGTGATTCCCGCGGTTCGCGACCGGGATGCACCTGGTTCACCCAAGCCGTGGGTCACGGCTGCACCTCCGGCCGGCCACTCGTCCGACTCACCCATGCCGTGGGTCACGGCCGCACCTCCGGCCGGCCACTCGTCCGACTCACCCATGCCGTGGGTCACGGCCGCACCTCCGGCCGGCCACTCGTCCGACTCACCCATGCCGTGGGTCACGGCTGCACCTCCGGCCGGCCACTCGTCCGACTCACCCAAGCCGTGGGTCACGGCTGCACCTCCGGCCGGCCACTCGTCGACTCACCCAAGCCGTGGGTCACGGCTGCACCTCCGGCCGGCCACTCGTCCGACTCACCCATGCCACGGGTACCCGGCCTTGATACGCCAGCTTTGGGACATGTCGAACGGCGGCACCCGGTCAGGTGGCGCGTCGAGCTGCGAACGGCGGCACCCGGTCAGGCGCCGCCGTCGAGCTGCGGAGTCGGGACCCGGTCAGGCGGGCAGGCGCGTCGTCGCAGGACCGTTCGTGCCCTTCCACGCAGTGTCGATCTGGTCGATGAGGCCGAGGAGCTTCCTCGCCTCCTCCAGGTCGACCGTGCGCTTCACGAGCGACGCCTGCTTGGCGGCCTTCCAGCACGTGTCCCCGATGTCGGGGAACTTCTCGAGGTGCTCCGGCTTGAAGTAGTCACTCCAGAGGACGTCGATATGGTGCTTGGCCAGCTCGGCGCGCTCCTCCTTGACGATGAGGCAGCGGGCCCGGAAGACCTCGTCCGAGGACGCGTGGTACTTCTCGATGATGCGGTAGCACGACTCGGCTTCGATGCGTGCCTGGGCCGGGTCGTAGACACCACATGGGATGTCGCAGTGGGCGTGGGCGGTTCGACGCGGGCTGATCGCGCGCAGCAGATCCATCAGGGTTCGACTCCTTGGACGGCGAACTGGGACACAAGGCCCGATTTTGGCACCCCGATGATGCGCCTGCATCCATGCATCCGTCGGCGAGGTGTCAGATGCGTGCCGATCGGCCGCCCCTCTCGTGGCGCGGCTATCCCCAGATGAGGGTCGGCAGCGCGAGCGAGATGGACAGCAGCGTGATGGCCACGGTCGCCCGTTCGCGGCCCAGCCGGGAGAGGACCGCGGCCCCAGGCACCATCGCGGCCACGGACCCCGCGAACAGGGGCACGAGCAGCCAGTAGTCGGGCTTGACGCCAGCGAACGCCGTTGCGCTCAGGAGATAGCCGATGACCGCGGCTGCGGCCATGAACACCCGCCCGAAGAGCGACGAGCCGATGGCCATCCGCGGCTCGAGTCGCGACAGGATGAGGAGCTTGACGCCGATGGGTCCCCAGCCCGCTCCCGAGATACCGGACGAGAAGCCAGCCACCAGGCCGATGCCACCGACCCGGGCCGCGGGCACGTCACCGGCTGCCCGGACGGCGCCAAGGCCACCCCAGTGGAGCGTGGCCAGGACCAGGACGCCCACGCCCACGATGAGCCCGGAGACGAGTCGTGCGATGACGTCCTTGGGCAGCGAGGACGCAAAGAACGGTCCCAGGAAGGCGCCGATGACCCCGCCGATGATGAGCGGCAGCGCGATGGACCGCGTGACATTGCCCAGCCGATAGTGGGCACCAGCGCCGATGGGGATGACCAGCACCTGCAGGAACAGTGAGGCGGCGGCGGCGAAGCGCGGATCGACGCCCAGCAGCAGCAGCCCGGGCACCAGGACCCCGCCATAGACCCCGATCGAGGTGGAGGCCAGCCCGGCCGCCATCGCCACCAGCGTCCCGAGGACGATGACGCTGCGTTCGTCGGCCGGTGCCGCGACCAGGGTGGCGACGATGACGAGCAGACAGGCCGCGGGCATCACCCGTGTCACCAGGAAGCGGCCGGTCTTGCTCGACGGCCCGGACTCGGTGGCGAGCGGCGGCTCGCTCGGGGTCACCGGAACGGGCGGGTCGACGTCCACGGACGGCGGGCGGGCAGCGCTGCTTTCGCGCAACGGTCCTCCATTGGGCTCGGGTCCGGGGCGTGCCCGGGATGGGGGATCGGTGTGGGCCGATATACTACGCGGCGTTCCCTTCCTCGAGCCCAACCCAGGTCGGCGTCGACGCGGACCTGCTGATCCCACAGGATGCGCATGATCGACGTCGGCACGTCTCCGCACGGGCCATCCCGACCCGCCTATTCCCATCTCGATGCGCTGGAGGCCGAATCGGTCTTCATCATGCGCGAGGTCGCGGCCGAGTTCGAACGACCCGTGCTCCTGTTCTCGGGTGGCAAGGACTCCATCGTGCTGCTGCGACTGGCCGAGAAGGCCTTCCGGCCGGCCCGGTTCCCGTTCCCGGTGATGCACATCGACACCGGCCACAACTTCCCGGAGGTCATCGAATTCCGGGACCGGCGGGTCGCGGAGCTGGGTGAGCGGATGATCGTGGCCTCCGTCCAGGAGTCCATCGACAAAGGTCGCGTCCGCGAGGAGCCCGGCAACCCGTCGCGCAACCGGCTCCAGACCACGACCTTGCTCGATGCCATCACCGAGCACCAGTTCGACTCGGTGTTCGGCGGTGCGCGCCGCGACGAGGAGAAGGCGCGTGCCAAGGAGCGGGTGTTCTCGCTCCGGGACGAGTTCGGGCAATGGGAGCCCCGTTCGCAGCGGCCGGAGCTGTGGAGCCTCTACAACGGACGGTTGCGACGCGGCCAGCACATGCGCGTCTTCCCCATCTCCAACTGGACCGAGATGGATGTTTGGCAGTACATCCTTCGGGAGCACCTGGAGGTGCCCTCGATCTACTTCGCCCATGAGCGGGACGTCTTCCGTCGCGACAACATGTGGCTGGCGACGTCCGAGTTCCTGCCGCGCGGCGAGGACGAGACCGTGGAGCGGATGACCGTGCGCTACCGAACGGTGGGTGACGCCACCTGCACCGGCGCGGTGACCTCGGACGCGGCCACGGTGGATGCCATCATCCTGGAGGTCGCCGCGGCCCGCATCACGGAGCGGGGCGCCACGCGCGCCGACGACGCGTTCTCGGAGACCTCCATGGAGGATCGCAAGCGCGAGGGGTACTTCTGATGGACCTCCTGCGCTTCTCCACGGCGGGTTCGGTCGACGACGGCAAGAGCACCCTCATCGGGCGGCTGCTGTTCGACTCCAAGGGCATCTTCGAGGACCAGTACGCGGCCATCGAGCGGACGAGCCGTCGACGGGGCAACACCAAGGTCGACCTGGCGCTCCTGACCGATGGCCTGCGAGCCGAGCGGGAGCAGGGCATCACCATCGACGTGGCGTATCGCTACTTCGCCACGCCGCGTCGGAAGTTCATCGTCGCTGACACCCCTGGCCACATCCAGTACACCCGCAACATGGTCACGGGCGCCTCGACCGCGGACCTCGCCATCGTGCTCGTGGATGCCCGCAACGGCGTCCTGGAGCAATCCCGCCGTCATGCTTTCATCGCGGCGCTGCTGGGCATCCCCCACATCGTCGTGGCCGTCAACAAGATGGACCTGGTCGGCTTCGATGAGGGCAGGTTCGAAGAGATCCGGGACGGGTTCTCCGATTGGGCCGCCAAGCTCGCCATCCGGGACCTGCGCTTCATCCCCATCTCGGCGCTCCACGGCGACAACGTCGTCCAGCGGTCGCTGTCGATGCCCTGGTACCAGGGGCCGTCGCTGTTGTATGACCTGGAGAACGTCTACATCGGCTCGGATCGCAACCTCATCGATGCCCGCTTCCCGGTCCAATGGGTCGTGCGGCCACAGTCCGACGAGCACCACGACTTCCGGGGATACGCCGGGACGGTCGCCGGTGGTGTCTTCCGAACCGGGGATGAGGTCGTCGTCCTGCCCTCGGGTCGGCAGACGCGCATCTCGCGCATCAGCACCCTGGACGGTGAGCTCGAGACGGCGGCGCCGCCGATGTCGGTGATCATCGAGCTCGCGGACGATGTCGACGTCTCACGCGGTGACATGCTCTCGCGACCCCACAACCAGCCCACGGTCGCGCAGGAGCTGGAGGCGATGGTCTGCTGGATGGCAGAGGCGCCGCTGCGGCAAGGCGCCCGCTACTACCTCAAGCAGACGACGAGGACGGTCAAGGCCATCGTCGAGGATCTGCGCTACGGCATCGATGTCAACACGCTCCACCGGGAGCCGGCCACCGAGCTGGGCCTCAACAGCATCGGCCGGGTACGACTCCGGACGAGCTCGCCGCTGATGCTCGATGAGTACCGCGACAGCCGGACCACGGGTGGCTTCATCCTCATCGACGAGGCCACCTCGGACACGGTCGGTGCGGGCATGGTCGTGCGCGCCGGCCCGGAGCAGCACATCGAGGCGATCGAGACCATCGCCTGAGCTCGCCGGGCCCTGCGCCAGGGGGCGCTCCGGAGCCCGGAACGAACCGGAGGCGGCGGGCCGGTATCATCGCTGCCCATGGTCGACCGGTCCGAACCACTCGTCGTGACGCCCCAGGCATGCCCCTTCGTGGCGCTCGACTCCGACCGCGACCAGCGCCTCACCGCCCCGGACGCCCGGCATCGCTGCTTCGCGGAGGCGGCGCCCAAGACCCGATCGATGGGTCACCAGGCGAGCTTCTGCCTCACGCCGGCGTTCACGGGTTGCCCCATCTTCCTTGACTGGGCGTCGCGTGTCGCCGCGGATGTGCTGCCGGGTCGGGCGCCAGCTGGCGCCATCGGGATCACCGACGGGGTCTCGCCGTCGACCAGCGCCACCACGCCGACCGCGACCGTCGCGACGGCTCCAGCCGGGGCTGTGGCACCCGCCTCGAGCGTCGCCGCGGCCTCGGTGTCCGGTGGCGCAGGGACGGGGGCCGCGGGGGCGGCGGCAGGGGCCGCTGGAGCGGCAGGTGTCGCGCCCGTGGCCGGGCCGGCAGGTGTCGCGCCCGTGGCCGGGGCACTCGCGTCCCCAACCCCCGACGCGCATCCGACCGGTGCCGCGCCCGCCTGGGCGGCCGCACCACCCTGGATCGCCGAGGCGGCCACCCCGCCGCCGGACATCTTCGACAAGCCCACCAAGCGGACGGCTCGCCTCGAGATCGAACCTGGTGCGGCAGCGGCAGCCGATGCCGCGGTGGATGCCCGCCCGTCGGCAGTTGCCCTCCAGACGTCGCCCCTGGCGCCCGCCGCCTCCGACGCGGTCGCCGTACCAGCGGCGACGCCTAGTCCGGCCGATGCGGCGGAGACCGATGCCGAGCTCGCCGCATCGGTGGCCCGTACCGACCTCCTGGCCGGCGGTTACGGGGATGGCAGCTCCGCTATCTCCGCGGGCGCCGATGTTGTCGGCGACACCTCGGCCAGCGCCGAGAGCGACGAGTCGGGTGCGCCGCCCTGGTCCCGCGGGCGACCTCGCGTGCCGATGGACGCCGGTGCGCCGGCCTCATTGGGGCCGCAGACCCGACCCGGTGCGCGGGCCTCCGGCCCACGAGAGTGGGAGGGAGCGCGACGCTTCGAGGCGTACGCGGCAGGAGCGGGATCGGGGCGACTCGGTCGACCGGCGCTCATCGCCATCGGCACGGCACTGGTCGCGGTCGCTCTGCTGGTCGTGTTCCTCCTGCCGAGCCTCTTCCTGAGTGGTGGCGCAGCGCCGACGGCGTCGCCTGCTCTCTCGAATGTGCCCGCGGTCGCCGCCACCGGCCGGCCACGCCCCACGCCGACCGCGCCGGGTGCCACCCCGGGCAAGCCCGATGCCACTCCCCAGAGCTATCGGGTGAAACGAGGGGACACCCTGCTGCGCATCGGTCGTCGGTTCAATGTGACCGTGGAGCAGCTCGTGTGTGCCAACGACATCCGGAACCCGAACTCATTGAGCGTGGGCACGACGCTCACCATCCCCATCGAGACCTACCAGTGTCCCAAGCCGACCAAGAAGCCCAAATGACGGTCGACTGAAGCCAGCCGGGCGGAGGAGGCTCCGTCGGTCCTGCGGGGAGGGTCCCGGTCTATGGCACGAGCACGTCCACTCGCTCGCGGACGGCGGCCCAGAGGCGGTCGCCGCCGAACCGGACCGGGTCATCGGCGGGTAGGCCGGTCTCCGTCGCCACCTGCGCGATGACCTGACGTGCTGCTGCATCGTCGGGGATGAGCGAGGTGTTGAGCGCCACGGCGACGACCCGGGATGGCATGATCGCCGCCGCGATGCGTTCATGGAGCTCGATGAGACCCGGCAGCGGAGCGATGGGGAACGACCGGTCCGGCAGATGGTCGAAGTCGTGGTTCGCGAGTCCCGGCTTGTGGACCATGATCATGGCGTGGGGCGTGGCGCCGTGGATCAGTCCCAGGGTCACCGAGGAATACGCGGGATGATCGATGGAGCCCTGGCCCTCGACGAGCACCCAATCGCCGAGCGACTCGCCCTGCTCCACGATGCGCTCGACAGTCCCCTGGACGAAGTCGGAGACGACAGCATCCACCGGGGCGCCCCAACCTTCGATCATGATGCCCGTCTGGCCGGTCGCCACGAACGAGGCGTGATCGCCGGCCGCGATGGCGGCCTGCCGCAGCTCGAGCATCGCCGACATCTTGCCCACGCCGCAGTCCGTGCCCACAGCCAGGATCACCCGCTTGCCTGGAGCGTGCAGCCGTCCCTTGGCGGTGGTCCGCGGACCTGACGGTCGACGCACATCCTGGAGCGTGACCCCGGCGGCAGCTGCCGCGGCGACCAGGTCCGGATCGTCGGCCAGGAACGTGTGGAGCCCCGAGATGATGTCCAGGCCATGGTGGATGGCGCTGAGCAGGATCGACTTCCACGCGTCCGGCAGCCGGCCACCCGTGGGCGCGATGCCGATGAGCAACGCGTCGGGCGGCACGGGCAGTGCGAGTGCCTCTCCGAGCGACGCCAGCACCGGAACCTGTGAACGACCCGGGATGGAGCGGAAGTCGCCCACGACCGCGGGCGCCTTTGAGGAGTCGATGACGCCCACGACGTCGCGGCCGCCGTAGCGCAGCACCCCGAACGCGGTCTTGGCCGAGTGGTCACCAAAGGCGCCTTCCGCCAGGATCACGAGCCGCTGACCCGCAGGCGCGCCCGAGCCAGCCCCCTCGAGATCCACTGACCCGCCGTCTAGCGAGGCGCGAGGTTGATGGCAGTGATGAGGCCGGCCTCGACCCGGAAGGTGGCATCCAGGTGCTGGCTCGGCGCCCCCGGGCGGATGACTACGAGGTCTGCCTCGTACGTGTTGCCCGTATCTCGGACCTCACCGGGGATCATCCGCAGACCCTTGTCCGCACGCAGGAACCAGCCGCCGACCTGCTCGGAGCCGCGCAACGTACGCGAGCTGCCCTGGACGTGGACGCGCATCTCGGCGCGCTCATCGAACAGCTTCACGGCGCCGGCCCGATCGCCGGTGTTCAGCCGGTCGAAGAAGTCTTCCATCGTCTCGACAGCACCCATGCCCCGGAGTCTACCAGCGGAGCGCTCCCACCCGGTCCATCGCTCCGGGGTCCCGGCTGGCCGCGTCACGTGCCACGATTCGCGGCCCACCTCGAGCCCTTGGCGCGGCCCAAACGCCTGCCGCCTCGCGCTGTGACCCGCCTGGCGCCTGTCGCTCCGCGCCGAACCCCAAGCGCCTGCCGCGCCGCGCTGTGACCCGCCTGGCGCATGCCGCGGTCCCGTTCACCCGCGGGGCGGGTGAGCTGCCGCGGTCCCGTTCGCCCGACTGGCGGGTGAGTGCGCCGGGGATGCGCCGTCCAGGTCCATGGGCGTGGCCTTCGCGGTCCCGTGCACCCGCAGCGTGGGTGATCGAGCCGGGGAATCGCCGTTGAGTGCCCGTGATCCGGCCTTCACCGGCCCACTCACCCTGTGGACGGGTGAGGCGGCCACGGAACGCCCGGATCGATGGCCCTGAGCCGGCTTCACCGGCCCGTTCGCCCGACTGGCGGGTGAGTGCACCGGGGATGCGCCGTCCAGGTCCATGGGCGTGGCCTTCGCGGTCCCGTTCACCCGCAGCGTGGGTGATCGAGCCGGGATCGCCGTTCCGTACCTCGATCCGGCCTTCGCCGGTCCACTCACCCTGTGGGCGGGTGAGGCGGCCACGGAACGCCCGGATCGACGTCCCTGAGCCGGCTTCACCGGCCCGTTCACCCGCCTGGCGGGTGAGGCGGCCACGGAAGGCCGGCTGCGTCAGGGCCGCCGGCCGCGCCACCCAGCACGACCCCGAGGTCCCCGGGTCAAGTCCCCGACGCGCGCCGCCGGGACGCGCAACCTCAGAAGCCGCCGGCCGCGCCACCACCACCGCCGCCGGGGACGCGCAACCTCAGAAGCCGCCGCCGGCGCCACCACCGCCACCGCCCGAGCCGCCGCCACCGAAGCCGCCGCCCGAGCCACCCGAGGACGAGGCTGATGCCCCGATCGTCGACAAGGCGGCCGTCATGCCGCCGAAGTCCGGGATCGCCGAGCTTGAGAAGAGGCTCCCCGATCCACCGGAGCTGCCCGCCGAGCCGGTGATGTACCAGGCCGGCAGGTACGGTGGTCGGAGCCCGGATGCGGCGGCCTCGCGACCGGTCTCGATGGAGCGTTCGAGGACATCCTCGACCTCGTGATGCAGTCCCAGGGCATAGCCCCAGACCACGGCCTGGTCGGGCGTCTCCACCCAGGGCAGGGCATGGCTCGCGACCACGTCATCCATGGAGCGTGCCCCTGCGAGCGTGCGCTCCAGGGTCCGTCGGTACGCGGCGAGCCAGGCGTAGACCATGGCTCCCGACATCGTCCGCTGGGGCATGACCCGCGCCAGCACGAACATCGCGAACGACGCCGCGATCAAGGCACCACCCACGAGCAGCAGGCCACTGCTGGGCAGGTTCCAGGCGATGACGATAGCGATGATCCCCAGCACCAGGACAAGCCCGGCCCGGAACGACCAGCGTTCCGTCGACGTGTCGGGATCCTCGCGATACCAGCCGGCGGTCACCACAGCGGCACCCAGCAGCTTGTCGAACTCGGGCACGATCGACCCGAATGCCGTCAGCTCGTCGGCGTCGAGCGAGCCCGCGCCGCCTCGGATCTCCCGCAGCCGCGTGCGCACCAGATCCTCCGGCGTCCCCAGCGGGGCGTTTCGGTTCCGGAGGATGCGCGGGTCGGCCTTGTCCGGCTCCAGCACATCGAGGGTCGTGCGCCCGGAGGCGGATGGTTGGCGGAATCGAAGCTCGCCCCGTCCAGCCAGGTCCACGAGCGCGGTGGTGAGCGCATGGCGGTTGACTCGCCCGTCGAGGATGACCGCCGCCGCGGCCGGCGTGAGGCCCGGTGGTGGAGCGGGCATGAGCACCGATGCGTCATCGATGTACTCGGGGTCGCGGCCATACCGCATCCAGCTCCAGCCAGCCCAGCCGACGAGCCCGATGAGCACGAGCGGTGCAAGGACGAGTCCCGCAGCCGCATCCACCTGGCGTGCCAGCTGCAACTGGTGCGCACGCTCGGCCGTGGTCGCGGCATCGATCTTGACGAGCGCTGCATCCAACGCGAGGTCGAGGCTACCGGCGACATCGCAGGCGTTGCGGAGATGCGGCAGCATCTCGTCCTGGTAGATGGCCTGGCGGTCCGCGTTGGTCAGGTATGAGGCTTCATAGCCAGGGGCGGCATACAGCTGGACCTGGCCGTGGCACCGGTTGTCCTCCAGGTCGAACAGGATGGCCAGTCCGTCATCGAAGCCCTTGCGGCCGATGCCGTACTGGTCGATGAGCGCCCGGGCGTCGTCGGCGGCCAGGGCCGGGGTGTCGCTCTCCGGCTTGACCTGGGTGTAGACGACGACCTGCGCCCCGGTGCGGGCCTCGATGGCTGCGATGGTCCCGGCGGCCCGCAGGCGGGTCGCCGGCGACAGCACGTCCGCGTAGTCATAGACGCGCAGTCCCGTGATGGGCGCCGGGTACGGTGGGCCGGCCGCGGCGCTCGGCAGGTCGGGGACGATGGGCGCCCGGGTCGGCCGCGGCGTGGGACTCGCGCCGGGCGCCCGAGATGGTACGGGCGCCTGGGATGCCGCGGGCGTGCCGACCGGCGAGCCGGGGATGGCGGCGGTGAGCGTGAACACGCCCCGGTTGAGCGCGTTGAGCCAGTCGTCAGAGGCAAGGGCGCCGGTCATCGATGTCTCGACCTGGCTCAGGAGGGCCTGGTCGTCGACGAGGGCGGCGAGGCCGTCGCTGAGCGCGACCGAGACGAGCGCGCGCGAGGTCTGACGATCGAAGTCCCAGAGCATGGCCGCGCCCAGGCCGTCGCTGCCGCCGACGTCCCATTGCTGGAGGAGTGCCTGGGCATCGGCATCCGCTGCAGCCTGGTCACGGGCCGCGCCCTTGACCTGGGTGAGGATCACGAGGTCCACGCCGCGGCTCTCGAGGAAGGCGCGCAGCCCTTCCTCGACGCCCGCCTCCGGCAGTCGGTTGAACACCCCGGCGTCATCCACGATGTGGGTGCCGGCGGGTCGGTCGGGGAACGGCGGGCCTGCAGCTGCCACCGCGGCCACGAATCCGGCCAGCATGGTCAGCAGCAACGTTCCCGCGAAGAGGGCGGCAACGGCGCGGTGCAGCCTCACGCGATGGCGACCGTGCATCACCGCGGAGCGTACCCCAGGAGCGGCAGCCGCATGCGTGGCACCGCCCAGGCGGTCAGGTCGGGTCCGGGATGGGTGCCGGCAGCACCGGCTCGGTGGCGCGCAAGCGTCGGACCAGCTCGGCGCTCAGCTCATATCGTCCGAAGCTGGGCATGACGTAGGTGCCCTGGACCAGGCCGCGGATGCCCGACAGCAGCTCCATCGCCAGCTCGAGCCCGACCTCGGCGCCCCTATCACCGGCCGCGGCCATGGCACCTCGGACGCGGTCCGGGATGGTGATGCCGGGCACCTCGTTGTGGAGGAACTCGGCATGCCGGGACGTGTGCAGCGGCAGCACCCCCAGGAGGACCGGCCGTGGCAGCCGATCGCCCCAGCGCCGAGAGGCACGCTCCATGAACCGGTCCCACTGCTCCCGGGCGTAGATGGGCTGGGTCATGATCAGGTCGGCGCCCGCATCGAGCTTGCCCGTGAGCCGGTCGAGCTCGTGCTCCAGGTCGCCAGCGGTCGGGTCGAGCGCGCACGCCACGGTGAAGCCGGCAGGTGCCCCGATGGGCTTGCCCGCCTGGTCCTCGCCCCGGTTGAGCCGCTGGATGACCCCGATCAGACCCGTCGAGTCGATGTCCCAGATGCCGGTCCCGGTGGGGTAGTCGCCGATGCGTGGCGGGTCGCCGGTGAGTGCCAGGATGTCCCGCACCCCCAGCGCGTGCGCGCCCAGCAGCTCCGACTCGAGCGCCATCAGATTCCGGTCGCGGGTCGTGAAGTGGACGAGGCATTCGAGGTCCAGATCGTGTTGGATGCCGAATGCGACGGCCATGGCACTCATGCGCACGCGTGCCATCGCCGAGTCGCTGATGTTGACCAGGTCGACGCCGGCCTCCGCCAGCAGCCGAGCCGCCTCGAGGGTCCGCTCGATGCGCACCGATCGCGGCGGGTCGATCTCGACGCTGATGACGAAGCGCCCTTCGGCCAGTTTCCGGGCAAGTCCCGTGGCCGGTGGTGCCTCCTGGACCGTGGCGTTCCCCGGGGCCCGCTCCGTGACCACGGTCCGGGGAGCCGCACCGACACCCAGGGTCGGCGCCGTCGCGAGAGCTGCAGCGGTGCCGCTGGCTCGTGCCAGCTCCCGGTCGAGCGCCTGGCGCATGGCCGCGATGTGGTCGGGCGTGGTGCCACAGCAGCCCCCGATGAGCCGCGCGCCCGCAGCCAGGGACCGGGGCACGGATTCCGCGAAGTAGGCAGGCCCGGCGGCGTAGACGAACTGGCCCTCGACCCGCGAGGGCAGGCCGGCGTTGGGCATGATGAGCAGCGGCGAGTCGCCGTGATCGCTGGCCATCTGCGCGAGCGCCTCGAGGCAGGCCACCGGACCCACGCCGCAATTGACACCCAGCCCGTCGACACCCGCCGCCGCCAGCGCGATGCTGGCAGCTTCCGGTGTCGTGCCATCCATGGCGACGAGATCCTCGCCGAAGGTCATCGAGGCGAGGACCGGCAGGTCGCACAGGGCGCGCGCCTCCTCGATGGCCAGCAGCAGGTCAGCGAGGTCGCTCGACGTCTCGAGGATGAGCAGGTCGACACCACCCTCGAGCAGCCCTTCCACCTGTTCCCGGATGGCTGCCCGGATCGCGCCCACGACAGGCCGGTCGGGTGTCTGGATGGGCGCCGCCAGGGGACCGATGGAGCCCGCGACGAGCACATCCCGACCAGCCACGTCGCGCGCCTCACGGGCCAGCTGCGCCGCGCGTCGGTTCAGGCGGGCCGCGCGATCCGCGAGGCCGTAGGGCGCGAGCCGGAGCCGGTTGGCGCCGAAGGTGCAGGTCTCGATGATGTCGGCCCCGGCCGCCACGTACTCCCGGTGGATGGCGCTGACGATGTCCGGATGGGCATCGACGAGCTCGTCGAGCGATGCCCGCTGGGGGATGCCACGACTGAACAGGAGGGTGCCCATGGCGCCATCGAGCAGCAACGCTCGCGACGCCAGCCGCTCTGCGAAGACGAGGCGCGCTCGAGAAAGGGTGGGCGTGGCGCTGGGTATGCCGTCGCCCGAGGTGGGGCTCACGCACGAAGGGTACACGGCCGCTCCATCCCGGCCCAGTGCCCGACGTCGCTCGCTGTGCCTCAGGGCAACGAGGAGACCCGGCCACGGCGTCGCAGGAGTCGGAGGTGCGACCCGTCCCAGGCCACCTCCGGCGGGCGGGGTCGGCCGTTGTACGTCGAGGCCATCGACGAGCCATACGCCCCGACCACGCCGATGACCACGAGGTCATCCCGCGCCAGGGGGGGCAGGTCCGCGACCCCCAGGCGGTCGGTCGACTCGCACACCGGCCCATCGACGCGGGCCAGCGTGCTCGCCGCTCCGGGCTCCACCGACCGGCCCTGGGAGGTGAGGGCCAGGATGGGGTGCTCGGCGCCGTAGAGTGCCGGCCGGATCAGCTCGGTCATGCCCGCATCGAGCACGACGAGCCGGCTCCGAACGACCTCGCCCGGCCGCTCCCGGAGGTGGAGCACCCGCGCGATGAGCCAGCCGCTCTCCGCGACCACCGCCCGACCGGGCTCGATGGCCAGGCGCCTCGGCCGCGCGTCCGGCGGCATCGCCGCGATCTCGTCCGCGGCGGCATCGCCGAAGACCGCAGGACGCGGCACCGACCCGGCGACGCCGTAGTCCACGGCGAAGCCGGACCCAAGATCGAGTGTGTCGAAGTCGGGGAGCGCGGCCCGCTGGAGCGTCAGCAGTCGCAGTCCCAGGCGCATCGCCGAGCGCCAGGCGTCGACAGCGCCGAGCTGCGAGCCGACGTGCAGATGGATGCCCCGCCAGCGCAACGGGCCCGCTGCTCCGCCACCCGCCGAGATGAGCTCCGGCAACTCGTCCGCCAGGACCCCGAACTTGGAGTCGACGGCCCCCACGGCCAGTCCACCGTGCGTCTCCGGCTGGACCCCCGGATTGATGCGCACGAGGACGTCGATCGCCCCGGATGGCAGACCCGCCACCGTGGCCAGCCCGGCGAGCGCCGCGGCCTCGTCCGCGGACTCCAGGCTGACCCAGAGCAGCGGCCGGCCAGCGACAGCCATCTCGACGGCCGTACGGAGCTCGGCGGCACCCTTGCCGATGCCTTCCAGGGCGATGGCCTCGGACGGGAAGCCGGCCCGTCGCGCAAGATCGAGCTCCCCCGCCGACACCACGGTGGCACCGAAGCCCGCGGTCACGAGTCGTGCGATCAGGGGCGGCAGACCGTTCGCCTTGAGCGAGTAGAGCCGGAGCCATGGGTCGGGGAAGGCCGCTGTCAGCCGCGCCGCGTCGGCGTCGAGCCGTCGCATGTCGTAGAGGTAGCAGGGCGTGCCGAATCGACTGGCGGCGAGCCGGGCGGCACGAGACAGGTCGGGATCCACGGCTCGTCATCGTACGATGCCCGCATGAGCCTCCTGACCGCCGACCCCCTGCCGACCCCTGTCACGCCCTGGGACCGTGTCCTGCACGATGTCCTGGTCTCTACGTTCGAGGCATCCCCGGTGATGGCCGGCTTCGCCGGCTATCACCCCGTCGACGACCGGTGGCCGGACCTGTCCGAGGCCGGACGCGCGGCACGCCTCGAGATGCTCGACCGGCATGCGGCAGCCGTGGCGGCGCTCGACGACGCGCAGCTGTCCCCGGACGAGCGCATCGACCGTGCCATCCTGCTGGAACAGATCGAGAAGGATCCGCTTCGGCGACACGGTCCTGCGCGAGGAGGCCTGGGACGCCCTCACGGTGGTGTACCTGCTGGGTGCCGGTCTGTTCTCCCTCCTGGCACGTGACTACGCGCCCTGGAGCCATCGTGGTGCCGCGTTCGCGGGCAGGTTGGAGAAGATGCCGGCCATCCTCCAGGCGGCGGTCGACGGCCTCACCGGCCTGCCCGGTCGGCCGGTGTCGCTGCTCCACCTCGAGACGGCGCTCGCCCAGCTGTCCGGTATCACCGACCTGATGGACGAGGGCCTCACGGAGGCGCGCGCACGCGCGGCCGCCGGCGAATCCCCGGAGCTCGTGGCACGCATCGAGGCCGCCGTCGCCGCGGCCGGCGCTGCCCTCGAGACCTTCCATTCCGAGCTTGACAGGACCGTCCGAACCCGGGCCTCGGGCGATGGGCGGCTGGGTGAAGCGCTGTACGCCCAGAAGCTGCGCTCCACCGTGTCGAACGAGATGACACCCGAGACCCTCCTCGAGCGGGCGTGGCGCGACCATGCCGCCGTCCGGGCGGAGATGCTCCGTCTGTCACGGGAGCTGTGGTCGACCTGGCTGCCCGACGAGGCACTTCCCGTGGTCGAGCCGGCCGACGAGGACGCCGAGGCGGCACTCGTCCGACGCGTCCTCGATGCCATCGCCACTGAGCACCAGGAGCCGGCCGCGCTGCTCGACTGGTGTCGCGATGAGGTGGCCCGCATCGAGTCGTTCTGCCGGGATGCGGACATCATCGGTCTCACCGACGAGCCCTTGTCGATCATCTGGACGCCGGTCTTCCTGCGCGCGTACGGGCGCGCGTTCCTCGATTCGCCGGGTCCCCTCGACCAGGGGCTGCAGAGCCACTTCTTCATCACGCCACCCGCGGATGACGCGACCCGGGAGTCGATCGAGTCCTACATGCGCGAGGACAACGACCGGATGCTCCGGCTGCTGTGCATCCACGAGGGCGTCCCCGGTCACTACCTTCAGGGTGCCTGGTCCAGCCGATCGCCTTCGCTCGTTCGGACGATCATGAGTGACGGCATGTTCGCGGAAGGCTGGGCCGTCTACGTGGAGCAGGTGATGATGGACCTGGGCTACGGTGTCGACGACCCGGCGCTGCTGCTCATCCACTGGAAGATGACCCTGCGCGCCATCACCAATGCCATCCTCGACGTCGAGACCCACTGTCGGGGCCTGACGGAGGAGGGAGCCCTGGACCTCATGGTCCGCGAGGCGTTCCAGGAGGCCGACGAGGCGCGTGCCAAGTGGCTGCGGGCGCGTCTCACCTCGACCCAGCTCTCCACGTACTACGTGGGCTGCGCCGAGATGTTCGACCTGGAGGTGGAGGCCCGGGTCCGGGCCGCGGTCGCCGAGGGGGGCTCGCCCGCTGATGTGCCGTCCCAGCGCGTCGTCGGCGGCATCGGGGCGACGCCCGGCTTCGACTATCGGACGCATCTGGAGTCGGTCATCTCATATGGGACCCCACCGATCCGGTGGGTCCGGCGCATCCTCGCGGGCGGGGACGCGACCTGATCCGCGCCTAGCGCCCGACCCGCTGCTCGCCACCGCCGACGCCGCGCGCATCGCGACGATCATGGCCCAGCGAGAGGGCGACCGCCGTGCCGATGATGAGCAGGATGACCAGCAGGGACGGCATCGGGTCCACGTGGATGATGCCCGCGAGCAGCATCTTGCCGCCCACGAAGACGAGCACCCCGGCCAGGCCCAGCTTCAGGTAGCGGAAGCGGTCCGCCGCATCGGCCAGCAGGAAGTAGAGCGACCGGAGCCCCAGGATCGCGAACGCGTTGCTGGTGAACACGATGAATGGGTCACGGGTGACGGCGAAGATGGCCGGGATGGAGTCGACCGCGAAGATGAGGTCCGTCGTCTCGACCGCGATGAGTGCCAGCAGCAGCGTCGTCGCGGCCCGACCGGCGGCGGTCGGGATGAGGAAACGCTGCCCCTCGAACCTGGGCACCACACGCATGTGCCGCTGCGCGAACCGGACGATGACGTTCCGCTCCGGGTGCGGTTCGTGGTCGGTCCCCTGGAACGCCATCCGGATGCCCGTGAACACGAGGAACGCGCCGAACAGGTAGAGGATCCAGTCGTAGGTCTCGATGAGCGAGGCGCCGACGAGGATGAGCGCGAAGCGCATGACGAGCGCGCCCACGACACCCCAGAAGAGGACCCGGTGCTGCAGCTCGCGGGGCACCGCGAAGGCCGCGAAGACGAGCGCGAACACGAACACGTTGTCGACGCTCAGCGAGTACTCGATGACGTAGCCGGTGAACCAGGCGATCCCCGTCTCCGATCCACGCCAGAGGGACACGGCCAGGCCGAACACGATGGCCATGGATATCCAGACCGCGGTCCAGGTGAGCGCCTCGCGGGGCGGCACGACGTGTGCCGTCCGATGGAAGACCCCCAGGTCCAGGGCGAGGAACACCCCGATGAAGAGGAGGAACGCGACCCAGAAGATCAGGTCCATGAGTGGGGGTCGGCGATCCTTTCGCGGCATGCTGCGGGTGGCGTGGGGGCGTGGCACGACCGCGTCGGCGCAGCAAGGGGAAGGGAAGAAGCCCGGCCCCGGGGAGGGGCCCAGGGCCGGGAAGGGGAGGCGAGTGGATGGCCGCCGAGCGGCCGGAGGTCACGCGGTGCGGAAACTGCGCAACCTCCGGACGCGCTCGGCGATGGGAGGGTGGGTGCTGAACAGGGTCCCGGCGCTGCCGCCGAGGGGGTTCACGGTGTAGAGGTGGGCCATGGCCGCCGGGACCGGCTGCTGCGCCCTACCCCGCCCGCGACGGAACAGTCCGCCACGCTGCGACTGGAGCTGCTGGTTGACGGCATCGAGCCGTTCCAGGGCGCTGGCCAGGCCCTCCGGGTCCTGTGTGAGCTCGGCGCCGGACAGGTCCGCTCCGTATTCCCGGGAGCGCGACACGGAGAGCTGGATGATGGTCGCGGCGATGGGTGCGAGGAGCGCCGACAGCAGCAGGAGTGGTGCCGGCACGCGGTCCTCGTCGCCACCGCCGAACATCGATGACCAGAGGGCCATGTTGCCCAGGAACGAGATGGCGCCGCCGATGGTGGCCGCGATGGTGCCGATGAGCATGTCGCGATCGACGACGTGGCTGATCTCGTGCGCCAGTACACCCCGCAGCTGGCGCTCGTCCATGATGCCCAGGATGCCGGTCGTCACGGCGACCGCGGCATGGCTGGGGCTGCGGCCGGTGGCGAACGCGTTCGGCTCGGGCCGCTCGATGACGTACAGGGACGGCATCGGGATCCGGGCGCGGCCGGTCAGGTCGCGCACGATCCGCTCGACCTCGGGTGCCTCGCCCGGTCGCATCGGTCGGGCCCCGTTGGCCTTGAGGGCGATGCGGTCGCTGAACCAATAGACGCCGACGTTGAGCACGAGCGCCACTGCGAGCGCGATGACGAGGCCGGCGCGACCGCCGACGATGCCACCGACCACGACCAGCAGGCCGCCCAGCGCGGCGAGCAGGGTCCAGGTCTTGAGCTGGGTGGTGAAGGACCCGAATGCCGATCGATGGATCATGCGTGGAGCGATCCCCAAAGTGTGGTGTCCAGACACCGTCGTCCTCCCGTCGGAGCAGGCACGCCGACGACGCGACACCGGATATGCTGAGGGCCACGAACCGGCAGCGGTAGTCGATGAACTGGCGAAGGAGAGTCGCCGTGATTGCCGATACTCAGCAGATCGAAGCGGCGACCAGACTGGTCGGCCTGCTTCGCGGCGCGGCCGCCTCCATCGCTCATGACGTGGCCATCGACCTGGGCCCCGATGCAGACGCCGCGACGACGCAGCCCATCGTGGAACGTTTCCTTGCCGCTGTGGCCGCCGGAGGAGCTCGCGTGGGCGAGGCTGACCTGGTCCGCCTTCGCGCGGAAGGTGCCGCTGCCGCCCGACGAGGCCACCCCCTCGCGGCGCCCATCGACGCCTATCTGAGCACGGCCTGGGTGGCCTGGGACCACGCCCTCCGGATTGTGCCGACACCCGATCCCATCGTCCTTGGGACACTCGGGGCAGCGCTGCTGCGTGCCGGCGACGACATCGTGGCGGCGCTTGCCGATGGCTTCACCGCCGCGGAACGGGCACTCGCCTCGACCGCGGGCGCCATGCGTCAGGCCATCCTGGAGGAGCTGCTGACGACCCCGGTCACGGACGCTGCGGCCATGAGCCGGCTGTCGCGGCGGGCGGCGCTCGTGGGCCTGGACATGGCATCCACCTACCACGTGCTGGTGCTGCGTCCCGAGGCAGATGGTGAGGGCATCGCGGAGCTGGTGGAGGAGCTGGTCCGACGACTCGCCCGGGATCCGGCCCGGCGGCCGTCGCTCGTCGCGGAGCGCGGCCAGGACGTCGTCGCCATCGCAGGCGGCGCGTGGCGTGACGGTGCGCCCTTCGGTGATGTGGTTGGTGGTCTCTCGCTCTCGGCGCCCTGGTCGGCGACGCTGGCGGGACCCACTGCCCTCGACGGGCTGGCCGTCGGCTATGCCGAGGCGGTGGATGCATTGCGCGTCGTGCCCGTGACGAGCGGCTCCGGGCGGGTCGTCGCGGTCCGCGACGTCGCGCTCGAACGAGCCCTGGTCGCGGACTCCATCCCTCGCCTCGCTCGGTGTCGACCGATGGGTGGGACCCATCCTGCGCGCGGGACGCGGTGGTCCGGAGCTGGTGCGCACCCTCGAGGCGTGGCTGGCCGCCGGCGAGTCCGTCGTCGCCACCGCGCGCGCACTGCGGGTCGCACCACGGACCGTCAGCTACCGCCTCGACCGGGTGGCGCGCCTCCTTGGTGTCCGGGTGCTGGACGCCGAGACCCGGGCTCGTCTATCGACGGCACTGCTGGTCCGTCGACTCCTGGCCGGGTCGGTCGACAGCGAGCCGCGAGCCGGACGGCTAGCATCGAAGGTGTGAGCGAGCTACGGCCGTCGAGCCCCGTCCGTCGCCCGGACACCGCCCGCCCTCGGACCGCGGACGTGCACGAACATGGGCCGACCACGCCGGTCGAGCCACCGCCGAGCGTCGACCCCGTCAGTATCGAGGAGCTGGTGCGCATCGAGCGGCATATGGCGAGCCTGCCGGTGCACGTGGGGGCCGAGGTGACGCAGGACGATGCGCTGGGTGTGCTCATGATCCGCCAACGAGGCGCTGGTGCCGCCGTCAACTATGCGGCGATGCCACGCTGGGAGGCGTCGACCTGGCGTGCCTCCATCGACCGGCTGGGCGACGTGATGCGTGCCGATGGCTCATGGCCGTCCCTGCTGCTCGCCGACCGTCTCGACCGGCCACCAGGCCTCGTCGACGTGATGCCGTCGCTCGGCTGGCGACGGTTGCTGGGCGAGATGGTGCTCTGGGTCGGCCATGCCTCGGTCGTGCCGCATCTCGATCCGCGTCTCCGCTTCGAGGCGGTCCAGCCGCGCTCGGTCGATGACCACGAGGCCCTTGAGCGCCACATCTTCGGGGTCGATCCGGCACGTGCCGAGGCCCGTCGCCGCGAGCTCGCGGCCGCGCTCGCGGGGGGACGCCTGCGAGCCTTCATCGTCCGGCTCGATGGTGAGCCCATCGCTGTCGCCCGACTCTCCCAGGGGGACGGCGTCGCGGGCATCTATGCCCTGGGCGTCGCACTCGACTGGCGCGACCGTGGCTACGGCACGCTCATGACGACCATCGCGACCCGCGCTGGCATGGCCACCGGCAACCGGGTGGTGTGGCTGTCGGTGGAGGATGGCAACACCCGGGCTCGGCACGTCTACGAGAAGCTCGGGTTCCAGCCGGCCTTCGGCTGGGCACGCTGGCTGGCACCCGCCGACTGACCTCCTGGCCATTCAGGGGATCTCCAGTTCCTACGGCAGCCCGGCGGATCAGCCGGCGGCGACCCGGTCCCGGAAACGGAGCTGGCCGATGGCGTCGAGGGCCGCAGCGTAGAGCTCGCCACCCGTCGAGCCACGCGAGACCCGGACCGCAGCCAGCTCCTCCACGAGCTGCGCCTCGAGGCGCGATCCACACGCCGCGTCGACCAGCCGGACGGCGTGCGCGGCGAACCGCAGCACCTGGCTGGTCTCGGGGCGGCGGGGGTCCTCCCAGTACCAGCCGCAGCTCGCGAACATCGCGAGGCGTGAGGCATGGGCCTGCATCAGGGTGAGCAGCAGCCGACCAGCCTCGACGTCATCCGGGCGTCCAGCCAGTGCCAGCTCGCCGGCGACCCAATCCTCCGACTTGACGAAGCCGCTCGCGACGTCGACGTACCGGTCACGGGCGGCCCATGCATCCAGGCCCAGGGGCGCCAGCCGTGCCTCGGTGACCGCGTCGATGCCCCCGGCCAGCCGGTCGAACGCCTGTCGCAGGGGCGCCTTCCAGCGTCCGTCCGCCACGCAGCCGCACTCGCCGGACCAACGGGCGACGCCGTGGTGGCAGGACCAGCTGGTCCGGTCCGCGATGCTCACCTCGGGCAGGTCGGCGGGGTCAAGGCCACTCAGCCAGATGCCGGGTGTCATGACCCGGATGCCGTTCGTGGCCGCAGCCATGGTCAGCAGGCGCTGCAGGAACAGATCCCGGAATGGCTGGTGGTGGCCGTACAGCTCGCCGTCGGTGGCGATGACGGCGGTGCCGCCCTCCTCGAGCCGGTCGGCCACGGCACCTGCCGCGAAATGGTCGGCATCCGAGGTCGCGGCGGCGTCGAAGCTGACCGTGGCCGATAGGCCCGCATCGTAGAAGCCGACCACGAGTCGCAGCCCATCTCCCAGCTCGACCCGGTGGGCGACACGTGTGTCCGCCCCGTCGTCCGCCTGCCAGGGTGCCAGGAGCGTCCAGCGGATGCCCTCCTCGGCGCAGGTCCGGAGCGTCAGTCGATCGACCGCGGTCTCCGGCAGCCAGAGGCCGGTCGGCCGGTGGCCGGTCCGGAGCTCGACATCCCGGATCGCCCAGCGGATCTCCGTCCGTCGATCGCGGGCCGAGGCAAGGGGAAGGATGGCGTGGTGATAGCCCTGGGCCATGATGCTCCGGGGATCGGCGCCGGCCATGATCGCGTCGTGGAGCTCTCGTCGATGCTCCCGCATCCAGCGAGCGACCGTCGGGCCGAGGTCCCAGCCGATGCGCCCGAAGTTACCGAGCGCAGCGTTCGGCGCGTATGCCTCGATCGCGACCCGGTCGTTCCAGTCATGGGCCGGCGCGGCGGATGGGTCGCGCGCCACCTGGCCCGTGAACGGGTCCTCGCGCGCCGGTTGGTAGAAATGGCCGTGGACGGCCAGGATGGGCATGCTCTGGTCGTCAGGCCATGTCAGCGTCGGGGGCAGCTCGTCCTCGGGACGCCACGACCGGACGGTCATGCGGCGTCAGGAACGGCTGAGGCTGACGGTGGAGGCCGCCTCCCCGTGCTCGGCGCCATGCCCGGCCGCGGCGTCATCGCCCAGCGCGGCTGGCAGGTACGACTCCTCCACGTACTGTTCCAGCATCCGCGCGGTCGAGAAGCGCCAGATGGTGGTGGCCATCGAGCGACGCATGACCTGGGTCCATCGGCGTGGGAGGCCGCGCGCGTCACGGTCGTACCAGCGAGGCACGATATCCGTCTCCAGCAGGTGATACAGCGCCTGGGCGTCGGACCAGTCCTGGGCGCCCTCATCGGGGTTCATCTCGCGACCGCCGATGGCCCAGCCATTGTCCCCGCTCCAGCCCTCATCCCACCAGCCGTCGAGCACGGAGCAGTTGACGACTCCGTTCATGGCCGCCTTCATGCCACTCGTGCCCGATGCCTCGAGGGGACGGCGGGGGTTGTTGAGCCAGACATCCACCCCCTGGACCAGGTAGCGGCCAACACGGATGTCGTAGTCCTCGAGGATGAACACGCGACCCTTGAGCCGCTTCGAGCGGCTCCGACTGAAGATGTCCTGGATCACCCGTTGTCCGGGTCGGTCGGCGGGATGCGCCTTGCCCGCGAACACGATCTGCACCGGACGCTCTTCGTCCCAGAGCAGGCGTGCCAGCCGCTCCTCATCGCTGAACAGGAGTGCCGCCCGCTTGTAGGTGGCGAAGCGTCGGGCAGAGCCGATGGTCAGGATGTTGGGGTCGAGGACGCTCTCGAGGTCGCGCAGCTCGGACGGCGGCTCGCCATGCCGAGCCAGCTGCGTCCGCAGACGGCCACGGGCGAACAGCGCGAGCTCCAGCTTCTGCTCCATGTGGGCGTCCCACAGCCGCTCGTCCGAGACCCGGGGGAGCCGCTCCCAGAACCGGTCCTTGGGCCGATCGTCGCCGATCTTGTCCAGATCAGCCGAGAGGCCGGCGTACAGCGCCCGGACGGGCCCGCCGAGCCAGGTACCCGGGTGGACGCCGTTGGTGATGCCCAGGATGGGCCGGCGGACCAGCGCCTGCCAGGTGCCGTTCGCGGTCTCGGCATGCAGCTGGCTGACGGCATTGGCGCGCACCGAGAGACGGAGCGAGAAACCGGTCATGTCGAACTGCGAGGTGTCGTCGTCGATGCCGCGCCCGAGCACCAGGATGCGTTCGATGTCGATGCCCGACCCGCTCATCATGGGCGCTGCGACGGAGCGCACCAGGTCGGCGTCGAATTGCTCGTTGCCGGCCGATACCGGCGTATGGATGGTGAACACGGAGCGACGTCGGACCTCCTCCAGGGCCGCCTCGAAGGGCATCCCGGCGGCCACGAGCTCGCGGGCACGTTCGACGAGCAGGAACGCGGAGTGACCCTCGTTGAGGTGCCACGCGGCGGGCGCGATGCCGAGCGCCCGGAGGGCGCGCACCCCTCCGACGCCGAGCACCAGTTCCTGGTGCAGCCGCATCTCCCGGCCCCGCACATAGAGGATGTGGGTGATGGGCCGGTCCGCCTCGTCGTTGAGGGGCGTGTCCGTGTCCAGCAGGAGCAGCGGCACCCGACCGACCTGGACCATCCAGACGGCCACGTGAACGGTGCGCCCGGGCAGCTCCACGGGCACCGTCAGCGGATCGCCGACCTCGTCGGCGACGCGCTGGAGCGGGAGCTGCGACACGTCCAGGTCCGGATACGCGTGTTCCTGGTGGCCATCGGCATCGATCGACTGTCGGAAGTAGCCGTGTCGATAGAAGAGGCCCACGGCCACGAACGGCAGCGCCATGTCCGACGCGGCCTTGCAGTGATCGCCCGCAAGTACCCCCAGGCCACCGGAGTAGATGCCCAGCGACTCATGGAGCCCGAACTCGGCACAGAAGTAGGCGACGGGTCCGTCGAGTGCGCCAGCATGGTTGCGGTCGTACCAGTTGTCGGTGCCGTTCGCGAGGTAGGCGTCGTACGCCGCGAGCAAGGTCCGGTACTGGACCATGAAGTCGGTGTCGTCGAGCAGGTCGGTCCAGTCGCGGGCGACCTGAAGTACCGCCACCGGGCTGCGAAACCGGCGCCACGCCGTGCGGTCGATGCGGCTGAACAGCGCTCGCGTCTGGGGATGCCAGGACCAGTAGAGGTCGTACGCGATGCGCTCCAGCCCGCGCAGCTGTGCCGGGAGGCGCAGCGTCCTGACGGGCAGCGTGGGGATCGACGGGGAATGAGCCACGACCGGGGATGCTACACGACTCGGCCGACGTGAACCGAGTCAGGTCCTCCCCTGGGCGCCCGCCCGCGTACCATCGACTGATGCGCATCGCGATGCTCGCCTCGGAATGTGAGCCGTTCGCCAAGACCGGCGGCTTGGCGGATGTGGTCGACGCGCTCGCACGAGCGCTTGGCGCGCGGGGCCACGAGGTCGATGTCTACCTGCCGCGGTACCGGGGTGTCGTCGCGCCGGCCGACCTGGAGTCGCTCCGGCTCTCCGTGCCGATGGGCAGTGCTCCGGCGGGTGACTCCCTGGATGCCTTCGAACGTGTGCCGGTGACCTTGCGCAGTGGCGCGGCGGACGGCTACCGGCTGCGGCTCGTGGAACACGACCCGAGCTTCGGCCGCAGCGGGCTCTACGGCGATGCGGCCGGTGACTACCCCGACAATGGCGCCCGGTTCACCCTGCTCGGCCGCGCGGCGCTGGAGGCGATGCGGGCCGAGGCACGCCCGGTCGACGTGCTGCACGGCCACGACTGGCAGGCGGGGCCAGGCATCCTGTCGCTGCGCAGTCGATACGCCCACGACCCGCTGCTGGAGCGCATCGTGACCGTCATGACCTGCCACAACCTCGCGTACCACGGCTGGGTGCCGCGCGATCGCGCCTGGAGCTTGGACCTGCCCGGGAGCATCGGCGAGGCGGCGGGGGTCGACCTGCTCCGGGAGAGCGTCCGGATCGCCGATCTGGTCAACACCGTCAGCCCGACGTACGCCCGGGAGTCGCTCACCCCGGAATATGGAGCGGGGCTCGATGACATCCTGCGTGACCGGGGCGATCGCTACATCGGCATCATGAACGGGGTCGACCCGGGCCTCTGGGACCCGAGCGCCGACACGGCGCTGGTCGCGGGCTTCTCCGCGGACGACCCATCCGGCAAGGCCGCCTGTCGCGATGATCTCTGTGCCCGACTGGGCATCGACCCGGGCGGGCCGGTGATGGGTGTCATCGGCCGCCTGGATCCGCAGAAGGGCTTCGATCTGGTGACCTGGTCCGGGTCCGGGCTCGTCGACGCGGGCGCACGCCTGGTCGTCCTGGGGACCGGCGACCACGCCCTCGTCGAGGGTCTCCAGGGGCTTGCCGCGGCACATCCGGACCGGATCGCCATCCTGGAGCGCTTCGACCGCGACGAAGCGCGGCGGATCTACGCCGGCTCGGACGTCTTCCTCATGCCGTCGCGGTTCGAGCCCTCCGGCCAGGGCCAGCTCATCGCGATGCGCTACGGCTCGGTGCCACTGGTGCGTGCCACCGGCGGGCTCATCGACACGGTCATCGACGCGGACGAGGATGCGCAGCTCGGTAACGGCTTTCGGTTCGGGCCGGCTGACCCGGTCGCGCTCCTCGACGCCGCCCGCAGGACCATCACGGCGTGGCACGACCGCGGCCGATGGCGTCGCATCGTCGGGCGCGGGATGCGCGCCGACCACTCCTGGGATGGCCCTGCCGCTCGCTATGAGGCGGCTTATACCTCCCTCCTGGGAGGAGCTGTGACGGGTCCCCATCGATCCTGACCGTCGGCCCGGATGGGGGGCTCACTGGAGGACGAGCAGCGCGTCGATCTGTGCGCCGGCCTTGCGGCTGGTGACACGGATGACGTGCGGACCCCTTGTCAGCGACCCCGACGCGAACACGATCCGCCGTGGCTGGACCGACCGGCTCGCCAGGTCGACGCTGCCAGCGGGCTGACCGTCGATGGTGATGGCGAGCTTGCCGCCGCCGGGCCGTCGGGGCGCCACGACCGCGACGCCGATCCCGTCGAAGGACAGCGACGCGCTTGCGCCCACGCCACCCGCGGCACGCGTGCTCCTGCCCGTTGCGGCCCGGTCGTTCACGGTGCGCCAGGGGCCCTGCCAGCGGATCCGGGGGCTCGATGAGTCGCGCACGAGCAGGCGCGCGGTGAGCACGCTCGAGGTCGCGACATTGCCCGCGCGATCGACGACCCGCACCCGAAAGCTGCTGGTGCCCTTCCCGAGCGGGGCGCTGGCCGCGGTCATGCCGGTCCCGCTCGCGAGTCGGTCCCAGCCCTTGGCCTGTCGCTGGAGCTCCACGGTCCCGACACCGCTCTCGTCGTCGTTCACCGACCACGAGACGCGGATGGGTGCGGCGCCCCCATCGTAGGTGGCCCCTGACCGGAGGACGACCCGGGGCCAGGGTCGATCCGATCCGGGGGGGCTCCCGATCGACGCGGAGGGTCAGGAAGGCCGTCGGGCTGGTGCCCCCGGAGGCGGCGCCAAGCCCGATGAGATGGTCGCCCGAGGGAGCGCTGCTGCCGACCGTCAGGTCGACCGCCCCGCGCAGGCCACCCAGGCCCGTCAGCGAACCGGGATCGCTGACCGTGATACCCGATGGCAGATCGGAGAACGCAAGGTCGATCGTGCCCGACACGTTGCCGACGCGCTGGAGCTCGAAGGGGAGGGTCAGGTGGTCGGTCGCGGCACCGATGTTCAGCACCGATGCACCCGGCCATACGACGACCGCGGGCGTGCCCTCGTTGAGCGCCGCCGCGTCCACCAGCCGCAACGCTGCGCGACCGGGATGCGCCACGCGGTCGGGGTCGGTGCTCGAGGTCCAGGCGAGGTTGCCGGACGCGACGAGCAGTCGCCGGGCGGCGTCCCCGCCCATCCCGGGATGCGTGGCAAGGTAGCGGCCGACGGCGCCGGTGACATGCGGCGTGGCCATGGAGGTGCCACTCATGACGGCCGTGCGGACGGTCGATCCGGTACCGGGCGCGAGCGAGCGGATGCAGGTCCCCGGCGCCACGATATCGACCGCCGCACCGTAGTTGCTGTAGCGCGCGAACGCGTCGTCGCGCTCCGTGCCCGCCGGGGGCGAGCAGCCGCTCACCGACGACTGGCTCGACAGGCCGCCGGGCAGGCCATCGAAGTCGGAGATCGCGGCCACGGTGATGACCTCGTCATACCGGGCAGGGATGTAGTTGTCGGTATCGTCGTGCTCATTGCCGGCCGCCACCACGAACACGGCGCCCGCCGAGGTCGCGGTGCAGATCGCCTGGTGCTCCGGGTCGCGCGTGTCGCGACCGCGGGCATCGCAGTGCGTCGGCCCGGCGTAGTCGTCGTAGCCCCGAAGGCTCATGTTGGCGACCATCGGGCGACCGGGATGCTTGACCATCCACTGGGCCACCCAATCGATGCCGCAGATCACGGTCGAGGTGGAGCCGCGCCCCGCGGAGTCGAACACCCGCACGGCCCACAGGCGAGCACCTGGGGCCACGCCGACCACGCCGATCCCGTTGTCACGAGCGCCGATGGTGCCTGCGACATGGGTGCCGTGCCCATGCCCGTCGGTCGTGCTGCCGTCGCCGCCCGCGCGACAGTCCTTGCCACCCGCGACGTTCAGCTCGGCATTCGCCCCGGTCGGGCCGCCGACGGGTCCGACGCCAGTGTCGATGACTGCGACGTCGATATCCGTATCGGGCACACCGCCCGTCTCACCGGCCGGGCCGTTGACGCGCCGGACGCCGGAGGGCCATGTGTCGGCCTCGATGGAGACGGAGCTATCGGGCACGACGCGTGCGACCGCCGGATCATGCCGGAGCGCCGCGACCTGGCCGGAGGTCAGGCGTGCCGCGAATCCTTGCATCGCCCATTGGAAGCGGGCGGTGACCTGGAACGCGCCCACGCGCGCGAGCCGGTCGATGGCGTTGCCCGTGGCCTGGGCGCGGACGGTCGCGGCGGCGCGGCCGATGGTGGTGTCGAGACGTACTGGCGCGGAGGCGCCGTCCTGGGTCAGCGTCGTCGGGTCGAGCACGACGATCCATGATCGTCCGGCCGTCGGACGGGTATCCGGGACCGAGAGCTCGGACGGGGCGGCATCGCTGGTCGGCCAGACCGCTGTCGAGGGTGTCGCCGCCATACCCTGCACTGGCAACAGGAGTGCCGAGGCGATCGCGAGGGATACGGCGCGACGGCCGACACCCCGGACCGGCCTGGAACCTGGGAACCCCACAGGGCCTCCGATGTGCGCGAGGACGACAGCCGAAAGCGTACGCGGGACCGCCAAGGTGTGCCCGCGCCGGGGCCGCCGGCAACCGGTCGCGCGTCCACGCACAGCCTGGGCGGTCGCCTGTCTCGAGAAGAGACGAGGGGCCACCGGTGAGCGTCCGAGCAACGCCCACCAGCAACCCCTCAGTCCATGGACATCCTCGATGGCGCGATGGGCCTGCGGAAGCGGACCATGGTCCCACCGCCGATGACCCGGACGGCCGGTGTGCACCAGCACCGCCGCCGTAGCCCACGCTCGGACGGACCGTGGGCTGCCCGGGCACCAGTCGCGCGGCGGTCGGAGACCAGCGGCACGGATCGCGAGTGTGTGGCGCGCGGCATGCCGGCTCGGGTCCCTGGCGGCCGTCGCCTCCCTGGCGGCTACACTCCGGGCGTGGAATGTCGGTCCGAAGCCTTGCCGCTCAGGACGCACGGCTCGCCGACCTCCCGGGCGGCCGCCCTGCCGCGGCTCGTGGCGCTCCTGGTGGCTGTGCTCGGACTCGCGGCCGCCGCGACGGTCGTTCCGGGCGGACCTGTCGCCGCCGGCTCGCCGTCGATCATCGGCACCGCGGTCACGGGCTCCCCGTTCCGCGGCTCCGGGTCGCGCTCCCGGGTCGCACTGCAGATCACGCTCGCAACGCCCGCGCGTCTCACCGTGTCGGCCGTGGACTACGGCGGTCATCTCCTGCGGCGACTGCTCGATGAGCATGAGCCGGCCGGAGGGCTGTCGGTAGTGTGGGACGGAAGGGACCCCAGGGGCCATCCCGTCCCTGACGGTCCGTACCGGTTGCGCGCGACGGCGACGACCCCGGACGGGCGCGTCACCGTCGACCGATGGGTGACGAAGGCGCCCGGAGCGCCCTATCCACGCTTGCCAGGCGCGATCGTCGTTGCCATCAATCCCGGGCATGGCGGTAGCGACACCGGCGCCGTGGCCTTTGGCACCCGGGAGAAGGACCTCAACCTCGACATCGCTCTCAGGTTGCGCAGGATGCTCCAGGCCGCCGGCATCACCGTGGTCATGACCCGCTCTCGCGACGTCGATGTCAATCGTCCCGCGCTCGACCGCAACGGCGACGGCCACATCAGCCACCTCGACGAGCTCATCGCCCGTAACGACATCGCCGATCTGGCACGGGCCGACCTGACCATCAACATCCACAACAACGCCACGGCCTGTCATTGCGGGCAGGGCACCGAGGTCTTCGTCAGTCGCAAGCGTCCCTGGTCCTCGGAGAGCCTCCATCTGGGCAGGGCCGTCCTCGACCGCATCGTCCGCCGCCTGCGCCCGTTCCAGGCCGGAGGCTGGATGGTCCACGACCGGGGGATCGGGCCCGGCGACTACTTCGCCCTCCGGCCGGCCACGAAGCGGGCGCGCCGCCCGACGCTCATGCCCGCGATCCTGGGCGAGTCGTTGTTCGTCGATAGCCGGCCGGAGCTGCGGCGGCTACGCGACCCCAGGGTGCGCACCGCTATCGCGGCGGGCTACTACGACGGCATCACCGCCTGGCTCGCCGCTCGCCGGTTCGGTGTCCGCTATTCGCACATCGACGTGCCTGACCGGGTCCCCGCGGGCGCTGAGGCCCTCGTCCACCTGCGCATCGCGAACACGGGCAACACCGGCTCGGCGTCGTGGCGTCTCGAGGCTCGGGTCGTCCATCGCGTACCGGTCCTCGACGGATCGGGTACTCGCGGTCGTCTCGTCGGCTCGATGGCGATCCCGAACGGCCTTGGACCCGGCGGTGTGACCGATCTCGACCTGGACATCACGATGCCCAGCGAGCGTCGGCAATGGCTGCTCAAGCTGGACATCGTGGGCCCGGCGGGTCGCTTGAGCGATGCAGGTGTCGTCCAGCCACAGTCGGTGGTCACCACCACGGCGCCGTCCCCCTAGCCGGCAACGCTCGGTGACGCCGCCCAGCGTCGGCTGCTAGTCCCTCTGGTACTGCCAGACGGCGGCGCGCCTAGGACTGTCGGACGGTTCCGATCGCACCAGACCGCACGCCATCATGCTCGCCGGACCCGGACCGGAGCATGCCTCCCCCGACGTCCCAACCAGCTGTCCGATCCACGCCAGGAGGCGGCCCGTGCGCTCCAGCTCCCTTCGCATCGTCGCCACGACCCCCCACTGGCGCATCCGCGCCCTCGCATCCGCGGCGCTCCTGGTGCTCGCGGCCCTGGCCGTCGTCGCCCCGGCCGGCTCGGTCGCGGCGACGCCCGATGCCGGTACGGTCCGCGTCGAGCAGCTGAGCCTTGGGCACGACCATGTCTGCGCCCTGGCCACCAACGGGACCGCTTGGTGCTGGGGCAAGGGCGACCCGAGCGAGGTCTCGCCTGCGGCGGATGCCACCTTCCGACAGATCAGCGCCAGCGGCAGCCTCCACTCCTGCGGCGTCCTGACCGACGGGACGGTCACCTGCTGGGGCTATGACGGTGACAACCAGTCGAGCCCACCGACCGATCAGTTCACCCAGGTGAGCGCCGGCGGCAAGCACAGTTGCGGCATCCTCGCGACAGGCGCCCTCGATTGCTGGGGCGGCAACGACAAGGGCCAGGCGACACCACCCGCAGGGACGTTCACCTGGGTCAGCGCCGGGGACGCGCACACGTGCGCGGTCGCGTCCGACCGGAGCGTCGCATGCTGGGGCGCCGATGACGAAGGTCAGGCGACGGCTCCGGCCGGTAGCTTCCTGACCGTGAGCGCCGGCTATGGGCACTCCTGCGGGCTGCAGCTCGACGGCACCGCCGTCTGCTGGGGTGCCAACGACGACGGCCAGACCGATGTCCCGTCGGACAAGCTGCTCGAAGTGAGTGCCGGCTACAGCCACTCCTGCGGCCTCTCGGAGACCGGCCGGGCCATCTGCTGGGGCAACGACGCATATGGCGAGTCCACGCCGCCCGCCGACACGTTCGTGGAGGTCGCCGCGGGGTATCTCACCACCTGCGGCATCCTCACGGACGGCACCATCAAATGCTGGGGCTATGACACATACGAAGACGTCCTTGGCCAGGCGCCCGGGCCGGTAGGCCACTGGTCGCTCGCGTCCGGGGCTCGCCACAGCTGCGCGACGTCGAGCGACAGCTCTGTCGCATGCTGGGGCGCTTCCGACAACGGCCAGGATGCCGCACCTGCTGGCACCTTCCGTGAGGTGAGCATCGGCGATGACTCCAGCTGCGCGCTCGCGACAGCGGGCACCGTGAGCTGCTGGGGGACGCCGCTCACGGGCACGCCACCCAGCGTGCCGTTGCGCCAGATCGCCGTCAGCGACGGGCACGCCTGCGCGATCGCCTCGGATGGCAGCCTCGCGTGCTGGGGCGCCAACGACAGCGGTGAGTCGACGCCACCGGCCGGTCAGTTCGCGGCCGTCACGGTGGGCACCAGCCACAGCTGCGCCATCGCGGCTAACGGCAGCCTCGCGTGCTGGGGCGCCAACGACGCCGGCCAGTCGACGCCGCCCGAGGGGACGTTCACGGCACTCAGCTCGGGAACTGGCACGACCTGCGCCATCGCGGCTAACGGCAGCCTCGCGTGCTGGGGCGCCAACGACGCTGGCCAGGCCACACCACCGGCAGGCACCTTCGTCTCCGTGGGCGTCGGCCAGACGTTCGCCTGCGCTGTCGCGTCCTCCGGTGTGCCCACCTGCTGGGGTGACCTCACGGCTCCGGGCGCCTCGCCGACGCCCAAGGTGCTGCTCAGCCAGATCGCCGTTGGCGGTGACCACGCCTGCGGCATCGCCTCCAATGGCATCCTCGTCTGCTGGGGCGCCGACGACGTCGGCCAGTCCGATCCACCGGTCCCCGGGGCACCCGTGCTGAGCGCACCCCTTCCCGACCAGACCGCCACGCAGGACGCCGAGTTCTCGTTCCAGGTGCCGGCCACCACCTTCACCGACACCGACATGCTCACCTGGTCGGCCACGAACGGGGACGGCAAGGACCTGCCCCAATGGCTGCGATTCGACCCCAACAGCCTGACCTTCTCGGGCACGCCCGCGGACGCGGACGTGGGTGCGACCACGGTCACGGTGATCGCGACCGACACCACGGGTCTCACTGGCCACACCACCTTCACGCTCACCGTGGAGAACGCCAATGATCCGCCGCAGGTGCTGACGCCGATCCCGACGCAGGATGCGACCGAAGACACGACCTGGACGTACGTGCTGCCGGAGAACGCCTTCACGGACCCGGATCTCGACAAGGGTGACTCCCTCACCTGGAGCGTGGCCAATGGGGATGGCACCGCCCTGCCAGCGTGGCTGCGCTTCGACCCCGCGACGCGGACGCTCCAGGGCACGCCCTCCCGGGACGACATCGGGCAGCTCGACCTGCTGGTGACGGCCGCCGACCAGGCGGGCCTGTCGACCCAGACCGGCTTCGCGGTGCGCATCTCGCGCATCAACCATCCGCCCACGGTGGGCAAGGCGATCGCCGAGCAGAAGGCGATCCAGGACCAGGAGTTCACCTTCACGTTCGGCAAGGACACCTTCAAGGAGCAGGACGACGGTGACACGCTCGCCTACGATGCGACCCAGAAGGACGGCACCCCGCTGCCTTCGTGGCTCCACTTCGCGCGCAGCGATCGCACCTTCGGCGGCGTACCCCGCGACTCCGACGTCGGGACCCTCGTCGTCACCGTGACAGCCATGGACAAGGCTGGTGCGACCGCGAGCACCGACTTCGCGCTCAAGGTCGTCAACGTCGACGATCCGCCCTCGCTCGTGAGCCGCATCGCGGACCAGGCCATCGACCAGGACCAGCAGTTCACCTTCGCGCTGTCGGAGGACACCTTCACCGATCCGGACCTCGACACCGGCGACAGCCTCAAGCTGCGCGCCAACGGACCCGACGGTGCGGACCTGCCAGCGTGGCTCAGCTTCGACCCGGACACGGCCACGTTCAGCGGCATCGCGCGTGACGCGGATGTGGGGAAGGTGCTCATCACCGTTACCGCGACCGACTCGGTCGGCGAGGAGGCCGCCGGGACGTTCACCCTCACCGTCAGGGACGTCAACGACCCACCCCTGGTCGCGCAGCCCATCCCCGACCAGATCGTGATCCAGGGCCAGCCTTTCGCGCTGGTGCTGCCCACGGACATGTTCACCGATGCCGACACGGCACACGGTGACGCGATCGTGGTCACGGCCACGCTGGAGGACGGCTCGCCGCTCCCGGGCTGGCTGAAGTTCGACCCACAGACGCTCGGCTTCCTGGGCATCCCGGCGGAGTCGGATCTGGGCACCATCTCCGTGTCAGTGGTCGCCACGGATACGGCCGGCGCCACGGGCGTCGACACCTTCAGCATCCAGGTCGCGCCGCAGCAGGACCTGCCCAGCGCGCCCATCGTCAACCTGCGCCGGGTGCCGGTCTCGGGGACCGGCCTCATCGCGCTCATCGTCGACTGGTCGGCCGGCAAGGAAGCCGACCAGGGCCGGCCCAAGTACCGCCTGGAGCTGCGTCAGCAGACCAAGGGTGCCTGGGGCAAGTACAAGCTCTACGCCAACGTCAACGGCCGGACCGGCGCCAACAAGTCGCTCAAGCCTGGCACGTACCAGCTCCGGCTGCGGGCCACGCCCGCGGGCGGCAAGCCGGGCCCCTGGATCGAGGCAGCGCCGTTCACGCTGCGCATGCTCCAGGAGACCGACAAGAGCATCAAGTACCAGGGCTCGTGGTCCAAGGTCGCCGCCAAGGATGCGTCCGGCGGATCGGTCCGGCGCTCCGGACGACCCGGTGACTCGTTCACGGTGACCACGACCGACGCGAGCAACATCGGGCTCGTGATGCCCAGCGGCAAGGGTTACGGTGTCATCGAGGCCTGCAAGGACCCCGATAGCGCCACCCCTGGCAGCTGCCGCACCATCGACCTGTCCCAGGTGAGCAAGGCGCCGCGTCAGGTGGTCACGACCTTCGCCGGTCTGCCACCCGGTGAGCACACGCTCAAGGTGACCGTCCGACAGGGCTCCGTCGACCTCGATGGCATCACGATGTTGACGCCTGCCCCCTGACGGCGCGCGGCCCGGGACCGCCATCGCGATGACCAAGTCAGCGAGGGCGGTTCCGGTGCATGCTATCGGCCACCAAGGGAGGTACATGGCCGATGGGTATGCTCGAGGGCCGCAAGGCGCTCATCTTCGGGGTCGCCAACGATCACTCCATCGCCTGGGGCATCGCGCAGGCGCTCCACGCTGAGGGTGCGACCGTCGGGTTCAGCTCGGCCGAGATGCTCATCGAGAAGCGGGTCCAGCCACTCGCCACGAGCCTCGGGGCGGACTTCGTGGAGCCCTGTGACGTCCAGGTGGACGCGGACATCGAGCGGGTCTTCCATGCCTGGAAGGCGCGCCACGGCGATCTCGACATCCTCATCCATGCGGTCGCCTTCGCCAAGCGCGAAGAGCTCGATGGCCGGTTCGTGGACACCTCCCGGGAAGGGTTCTCCGTCGCGCTCGACATCTCGGCCTACTCCCTGGTGGCGCTCGCGCGCGCGGCGGCGCCGCTCATGCCCGACGGTGGCAGCATCCTGACGCTCACCTACTACGGGGCGGAGAAGGTGGTCGCCAACTACAACGTCATGGGCGTCGCGAAAGCCGCCCTGGAGGCCTGCGTCCGATACCTGGCGGTGGACCTTGGGCCGCTGGGCATCCGGGTCAACGCCATCAGCGCGGGACCCGTGCGGACACTCGCGGCATCGGGGGTGAGCGGCTTCAAGACGCTCCATCGCCAGTTCCGGGACATCAGCCCCATGCGCTCCGCGATCACCATCGAGCAGGTGGGCCAGACGGCGCTCTACCTCACGTCGGACATGTCGCGCACGGTGACAGGCGAGATCGTCTACGTCGACGGCGGCTACAACATCATCGGGGTACCGAACCTCGAGCAGTAGGTCGCCGGACCTGTGACGCGCAAGAAGAAAACCGGCGACCAGGGTCGGGGAGGAGGATCCGACCTTGGTCGCCGGTTGGTGCACGGGCGTGGGTCCCGGGTCGTCTCTCCCAAGGACGGTGAGGAGGTCTCTGCCGTACCAGGGGAGGCCGTGGTGACGTCCCGCGATCGCCCGTTGGGTCGATCTGCGGGCAACACTATTGGTGCGGCCGCGCACCGCCCATGGACCCGTCGTACCGGTGCCGGCAGTACCTTCGGGCCCCCTCGCGGTGCACCATCCAAGGGTCGTCGCGCCAGCGGGGCCTGGATCGGCGAGCTTCTGTGAGCGTCGCCACGGGCCGCGTACTCGTCACGCGGGTGTGCGGGCATTAGCATGGGCCGATGCCAGACGCGCGGGACGAGCCGATCGAAGGTCCCAGGGACCCGGACGTGCTCATCGAGCTCATCCGACGCTCGGTCATCGGGGATGACGAGGCAGCCGACGGTCCGTTCGGCCCGCGGCGGGTCACCTACGCCGATTACACCGCATCGGGCCGCAGCCTGACCTTCATCGAGGACTACCTGCGGGCCGCCGTCCTGCCCCGTTACGCCAACACCCACACCGAGTCCTCGGGGACAGGCCTGCAGACGAGCCGCTTCCGTGAGGAAGCGCGCCGCATCATCGCTCGCGCCGTCGGTGCCGATGCGGACCGAGACGTGGTCATCTTCACGGGATCCGGCTCGACCGGGGCCATCCACAAGCTCGTGGACGTGCTCGGACTGCGCCTGCCGGCTGAGCTCGACGAACGATACGGGCTACGCGACCGGATCCCCGCCGTGGAACGCCCGGTGGTGTTCATCGGCCCGTACGAGCACCATTCCAACGAGCTGCCGTGGCGCGAGTCCATCGCCGATGTCGTGACCATCCATGAGGACGCGGACGGGCGCATCGACCTGGCTCAGCTCGAGGTCGAGCTCACTCGGCATGCCGACCGGCCGCTGCGGATAGGGTCATTCTCAGCCGCCTCGAATGTGACCGGCATCCTTTCCGACACCCGCGCGGTTTCGGTGCTCCTCCACCGGCACGGTGCCCTGTCGCTGTGGGACTTCGCGGCCGCGGCGCCGTACATCGCGATCGAGATGGCGCCGCACCGCCCGACACCGGACGGCGACGTGAGCGAGTCACATCTCGACGAGAAGGACGCGGTGTTCATCTCCGTCCACAAGCTCATCGGTGGACCCGGCACGCCGGGCGTCCTCGTGGCCCGTCGCGACCTGTTCCGGAACCGTGTGCCCACGGTCGTGGGTGGCGGCACCGTCGCATACGTCAACACCCAGGAGCACACCTACCTCAGCGATCCCGAGCATCGTGAGGAGGCGGGCACGCCCGACATCATCGGGTCCATCCGGGCAGGTCTGGCGTTCCAGCTCAAGGAGCAGGTCGGTGAGGCGGCCATCGCCGCGCGGGAGGGCTCGTTCATCCGGCGTGCCATCGAGCGCTGGGAGGCCGTCCCTGGTATCGACATCCTGGGCGACCACCATGCGCGTCGGCTCTCGATCGTCAGCTTCACGGTCCGACATGCTGAGCGGTATCTGCACCACAACCTCGTCGTGGCGCTGCTCAACGACCTGTTCGGCATCCAGTCGCGGGGCGGCTGCTCCTGTGCTGGACCATATGGACACCGGCTGCTCGGCATCGACCTGGCCACTTCCCACGCGTTCGAGCGTGAGATCCTCCTCGGCTGCGAGGGCATCAAGCCCGGCTGGGTCCGGGTCAACTTCAACTACTTCATCAGCGAGACGGTCTTCGATTACATCCTCGATGCGGTCGAGCTCATCGCCACGCACGGCTGGCGGCTGCTCCCGCACTACCGTCTGGAGCCGGCCAGCGGTCTCTGGCGCCACGCGGGCGGCACGCCGACGCCGCCGCTCTCGCTGGGCGATATCCGCTACATCGGGGCGCAGATGCGCTACGACGCTCACCGACAGGTCCTGCCGGAGTCAGCGCTGGCCCAGCACCTCGCCGACGCACGCGCCATCCTCGCCTCGCCACCGCTCACCGCGGGACCTCCCCAGTCCGCCGATGACCTGGGTGTCGATCAGCAGTTCCACGATCTGCGCTGGTTCCTGATGCCGGACGAGGCAGCTCGCGAGCTCGGGGTCGCGACACCCGCGTAGCTCGTCCGGGGCGCCTCCAGGCACAGCAGGACGGCGGCCCATCGGCTGGGGCCGCCGTCCCGTCGAGTGCGAGAGAGGACCCTGGTCAGGGGATGCTGTAGACGATCGCGACCGTGACCGTCAGGTCGATGGTGCCACCCTGCACTGGGGTCGGTGCCTGGTCGGCTGCGACACCGGCGGCGCGGCTGTTCTCGAAGTAGATGGGGGTGGGGACCGGGGCACCGGTCTCGACGATGGAGACGATGCCCGTGATGGACACGCCGGCCGCCGAGGCGATGGTGTCCGCCTTGGCACGCGCCGACTTCACGGCCGCCTCGCGGGCTGCCGCCTCGGCTGCGGTCTGGTCATCGAGCCGGAAGGAGATGCTGTTGACGTCGGTGGCGCCGGCGCCGGTGGCGGCGTCGATGACGGCGCCGGTCTTGGTGATGTCACGGACCGTGACGGTGACCAGGTTCGTGGCCTGGTAGCCGGTCAGGCGGGCGGGGTTGCTGTTGTAGTCGTAGACGCCATCGAGCGTCAGCTGCGAGGTCTGGATGTCCTTGTCCTCGACGCCCAGCTTCTTGATCGCCTTGACGACCGCGTCCATGACGTTGGCGGCATCGCCGGCAGCGTTGGCGGCGTTGTCCCGCTGGACGGTCACGCCAACGGTCACGTCCGCGGTGTCCGGCTGGACGGTCACCGTACCGGTCCCTGAGACGCTCAGCGTGTGATCCGAGGACCGATCGGTCGGGGAGGGGGATTGGGCGAGCGCGGGCGCGATGGTCGGTGCGATGAGCATGGCCCCGAGGACGCTCATGACGGCGCCTCCGGCAAGCCAGCCGAGGCGGCTGTTACGGGGGATGACCATGTTCCTGGACATCGGACCTCCTGTGTGCGTTCGGGCGCAGGGTTGTCAGCGCGTCGAGCGCTGTGGCACCCGCATGACGCGGCAGGCACAGCGACGGTTCCCTTGCTCCGGGAGCGGCCCGGACCGGGTGCCGATAGCATCCGCCCGTGTCGCGGATGATGCTCCCCGGGCCGCTCGTGCTGGTGCTCGGGTCGCTGGCGCTCGTCGCCTTGCCCGCCGCCGGGCCCATGGCCGCGGCCGCACCGACCGGGATGCCCGGGGCGCGATCCTGGGCGACCCCTTCTATCCGACCCTCGGCAATGGCGGCTACGACATCCGTGCCTACGACCTGGACCTGGTCTGGCATGCGCCGGATGCAAGCCACCCGCAGGGATCGATCACGGGCATCGCGACCATCGAACTGCGTCCGGACGTGGCGCTCTCGGAGCTGTCCTTCGACCTCACGCGGCGCAACAGCCAGGTCACGTCCGTGACCGTGGATGGCCTGGCGGCGGGACATCGCGCCGATGGCCAGGGTCGAAAGCTCATCGTCCGGCCAGCCGAGGTGTTGCCCACGGGGCAGGACGCCCAGGTCGTGGTCACCTGGCGTGCCACCCCGCTCGGGGTCCACCGGCTGGGCGAGGAGTTGCCCATGGGAGGGCCCGGGAAGGCGGGCGACAGCGCAACGGCCGTCGCCCGCGGCTTCCTGTCCGACGGCGACGGCGGCTTCTTCATGGCCTCCCAGCCGAACGGTGCGCACACCCTGTTCCCCTCGAACGACTATCCGACCGACAAGGCGGTGGTGACGGTCCACCTGACCGCGCCTCCGGGGATGCTCGGCGTCGCGACCGGCAGCCGCGTCAGCCAGACCGCCAACGCCGACGGATCGACCACGACGACCTGGCAGTCGACCGATCCGGTCGCGACCCACGTCCTGGCCATCGGCGTGGGCCGCTGGAGCGTGCTCGAGGGGGACGCGCCAGACGGACCCCACCACCGATCGTCGGTTCCCGCCGAGCTCGCGATCCTGGCACCCATTCGGACAGCTGCCTTCGGGGAAGCCGTGACCTGGCTGGAAGACGCGATCGGACGGCCGTACCCGTTCGTGAGCGTGGGCGTCCAGCTGGTGGCGCCAGGGTCGACGGACGCGGTCCTGGAGAACCAGACCCTGGTGCTCACGGGGGCGGGCATCCTCGACCCGCGCGTCCCTGATTGCGCTTGGCGGGGGCTGGTGGTCCACGAGACCGCCCATCAGTGGTTCGGCGACTCGGTATCGCTGACACGCTGGGACCAGAAGTGGCTGAGTGAGGGCCACGCGACGTGGTACCAGCGCGTCTGGGAGGCCGCCTCCGGCTGCGACCCTATCGGCCTGGACGGCCGGATGCACCAGATCTACGCCGCTGCCCAGGTCGCCCGGGACGTGGGCGGACCGCCCGATCGGCCGCGGGCGCCACGGTTCGCCTACGACTCGACCATCTACGACCAGGGGGCACTGGCCCTCTACGCGCTTCGCCAGCGGGTCGGTGCGGCGACCTTCCAGGATATCGAGACGACCTGGCTCGACCGATATGCCGGCGGCAGCGGGTCGACGGACGACTTCATCGCGCTCGCCTCCGAGGTCGCCGGGGCCCACCTCGAGGGCTTCCTCGAGGCGTGGCTGCGGAGCGATACGGTGCCGCCGATGCCTGGTCACCGGGACTGGGTGGCCGCACCAGCTTCGCCCGCGCCAGCCGCGTCCGGGGAGCCCGGCAGGTCTCCGGCACCGGAGGTGTCGCCGGCGGCCTGAGGACCACCAAGCGCCCCGATGGACGAGGGTATCCTGCTGTCGCGGATGCCCATCCGCCGCGAATCCGATCGAGCAGGAGGTCCGAGTGGCCGCAGGCAAGGTCCACGACCGACTCAGCGACCTGTTGCGCGTCGCCCCCGGCAGCAAGGTCGACCTTGGGAGATTCGATCCGGGTCAGACCTTCGGCTGGAAGCGAGAGGACGCCGAGGCGGAGCAGCAGCAGTACGAGGCCAGGCTGACGGACCTCCAGGAACGGCTGTGGGCCGAGGGAAAGCGGTCGCTGCTCATCGTGCTCCAGGGCATCGATGCGGCGGGCAAGGACGGCACCATCCGGCACGTGATGGATGCGTTCAACCCCCAGGGCTGCAACGTGGTCGGGTTCAAGGCGCCCACGGCCGAGGAGCTGCGCCACGACTTCCTGTGGCGGATCCATCCCCATACCCCTGGCAGGGGTTCCGTGGCCATCTTCAACCGCAGCCACTACGAGGACGTCATCGTCGTGCGCGTCCACGACCTCGTGCCCCGGAAGGTCTGGCGTGGCCGCTACCGGACCATCAACGAGTGGGAGCGGATGCTCGTCGAGGAGGGCACGACCATCCTCAAGTTCTTCCTGTACATCGACCGGGACGAGCAGCGGGAGCGGCTCCAGGCGCGCATCGATGACCCCAACAAGCGCTGGAAGTTCTCCTCGGCGGACCTGCCCGAACGGGAGCGCTGGGACGACTACATCGCCGCCTTCCAGGAGGCGCTCGAGCGGACGTCCACGGACTGGGCCCCCTGGTATCTCATCCCCGCCAACCGGAAGTGGTTCCGGAACCTCGCGGTGGCCCATGTCGTGGGGGAGACCATCGAGCAGCTCGATCCGAGGTACCCGCCCGCGGAAGCGGATATCGAGCAGATCGTCGTCACGTAGCGCGCCTCAGATCGAACACCATCAGCCCGAGTGTCCGGCCCTGGACGACCTCGGACGGCAGGTCGCCGATCCGGTGGGCGCCCATCCGCCCGTAGAACGGCTCCGCATTGGGGTCCGCCGCGAAACGCAGCTCGAGGGACGGCAGGTCGCGGGCCGCCTGCACCGCCGCGTCCCAGAGCGACCTGCCGACGCCGGCGCCCATCGAGGTCGGCTCGACCCAGAGGTCGGCAAGCTGGGCATGGTCCGCTCGCTCCGCCACGCGTGCGAAGCCAACGACACCGGGGTCGTCGCCCGCCGCGCTGCTGTCTGTGGCGATGAGGACCTGGTCCCGGAGGATGTCGATGGGCTCGATCACCAGGTCATCCGCCCAGCGTGCGAGAAGCTCCGGTGGGTATCCCCAGTGCGCCTTGGATCGCCGGCAGAGCGCGGTGAGCACGGGCGCCATGACCTCCGCCTCGGGCGGCTCCACCCGCCGAACGATGATGCTCACGGAGGGTTCGCGGCTCGCCCCGGGTAGAGCCGCGTCGAGACCCGGGGCAGTGTCATGCCGTCGGGCACGAACTCGTCCGCCTCGGGCGTGCCCAGGCGCGTCTCGACCGGGATGAGGCCGGCCCAGGCGGGCCAGGTCTCGTCACCCGGCTCATCGTGCGGGCCATCGACGCGCAGCTTGGCCGAGGCCTCCGAGATCTCCATCCAAAGCACGGTCGTGGCCTTGAGCTCCTGGCGGGTCACCGGTCGCAGTTCGTCCCAGCGACCCGGGTAAAGCCGCTCGGTGAAGGCACGCAGGGCCGCCAGCTGGTCGTCGGGATCCTCGATGGCGCGGGCCCGGCCGACGACCATCACGCAGCGATAGTCGATGGAGTGGTCGAAACCGGACCGGGCAAGCACGAGTGCGTCGACCAGGGTCACGGTCACGCACACCGGCACGTCGTCCCTGGTGGCCCGGAGCATGCGGCTCGCCGATGAGCCGTGCCAGTAGATGCGGTCGCCGTCCCGCCACACCGAGGTCGGCGTCACGAATGGCTGGCCATCGATGACATAGCCCACATGACCGATGAGGGCGCCATCGAGGATGGCATCGATGGTCTCGCGGTCGTACCGGCCGCGCTCGGGCAGCCGGCGCACCTTCATCCGGTCACTGGGCGGTGGCGTGGCGGCGGTCGCCTGGAGGTCCTGGGTCATGACGCAGAGGGTAACGCCGGCGCCCCTGGAGCCGCGCCGCTCGGCCACGGCTCAGGGGGCGTGACCGCCTGGTCAAGGCTTGATGTTCTGGTTGTTGCGGAACAGGTTCGTCGGGTCCCACTGGCGCTTGAGCGCCTGGAGGCGACGATACGTGTCGCCCGGATAGGCAGCCCGGATCCGGTCGTCGCCTTCCCGGTGGAGGAAGTTGACGTAGACGCCGGTGGACTCGCTGGCGACCAGGTCGTACATCGACCCCACCCATGCCTCGTGGATGGGCGTCGCTGCGATGTCCTCGAAGGGGTCGATGATGACCGGCATGAGCGGTGCGGCCCGATGCGCGAACGCGGTGGCGTCCGCGGACACCCCGGCCATGGCCCCACCCAGCACGCGCAGCTGGAGCATCGCGACGGGTGACGGCGCGACGGCCATGCCCTCGATGAGCGACGCGATGGTCGGCTGGTCGAGGGTGTCGAGGAAGGTCGAGCGGGAGACATCGATCGTGGGCCGTCCGGCTTCCTCGGTGAGACTGTAGATGGCCGGGTACGGCATCGGCGCCACCATGTCGGCGATGGCAGGGGAGATGGCGCGGATGGGCGCCAGGGCCCGCTGGCCCGCCTCGATGGCGCCGATCCAGGCGACCATGACGATGCACGCAAGGGTGCCGTGCTGCTCCGGCGCCACGAACGGCAGCGGCGGGATGCGCATGACGACCGGGATCAGGGTCAGTCCTTCCGGGGCGTCGGCTGCGGCCTGGAGCAGCTCCCCCACGACGTCAGCGCGCGCCGGCAGCACGATGGCGCCGCCCAGGAACCGGTCGACCGGGTGGAGTCGGCTGGTGAAGCGGGTCGCGATGCCGAGGTTGCCGCCACCACCACGGAGGCCCCAGAACAGCTCCGGCTCATGGTCGGCATCGACGGTGATGATGCGGCCGTCCGCGGTGACCACCTCGACCGACAGGAGGGAATCGATGGTCAGCCCGTACTTGCGCACGAGCCAGCCGATGCCGCCACCGAGCGTCAGCCCGCCCAGACCGACCGTGGCCGTGTCGCCGTGGGGCGTCGCCAACCCGTATGCCTGGGCAGCCGCGGCATAGGCACCAGAGGTGAGGCCGGGACCGGCCTGGGCCACGCGAGCCTCCGGATCGATCTGGATGCCCCGCAGGTCGCCCAGGTCGAGCAGCACCGCGCCGTCGAGGGAGCTCTGACCGGCAAGGCTGTGACCGCCGCTGCGGATGGTGAGCGACAAGCCCTGCTCACGGGCGAGGCGGACCGTCGCCGCCACATCCCGCGAATTGGCCGCGCGGACGATCATCGAGGGATGCGGGTCGAAGCGTCGATTCCAGCTCAGGCGCACATCGTCGTAGGTCGGGTCGCCGGGCCGGATGACCGACCCACGCAGCTCGCTATCGAACGTGTGGCTGAAGGACGGTGCGGCGGGCGCAAGGAGGGTGGCGCTCATGGCTGGTTCCTTTCGTCGGGGTGTGCGCTGCGGAGGCTTGGTGATGCCGTCCATCGTCCCCGTCAGCCGCCGCCCGACGACATGGTCAGGTGGCCACATGCCGCACTGACGTGTGTCACGCGCCGGGATACGTCGTCCGTCGCGATGCGGACCAGATCCGTTGGGCTGGGTCCCCGGCTCGGGCCACGGGACCCGGTACCTTGGTGGACCGAACAGGCGTTGCGCCCGGGTGCCATGCTGTGGTCCTCGCCACTGAGGCCCAGGAGTGGACGTGTCCCACGCACAACCGTCGGAGGGGGGAGTCCCTGTCGCCATGCGCCGGTTCGGCGTGACCATCGCGGTCGCGTTGGCCCTGGCGCTCGCGGTCGTTGCCACCCTGCCCGCGGACCCCCTGGCCGCACGCATGGATGGCACCGAGCCATCGGGCATGACCGCTGGGGCGACCAACGGCCTCGGCTGCTACCCGAAGCCCACTCCGACGCCTGTGCCGACCCCGACACCTGCGCCGACCGCGGCGCCCAGCCCCGAGGGCCTGCCACCCAGCCAGGTCCGCACCGGGTCCACGAAGGCGACGACCGAACCCACCCCCAGGCGCACGCCGTCCCCGACCGCGGCGCCGACGCCAGCGCCGACCGAGGAGCCCACACCGCGGCCGACCCCCGACGCGACCCCGGAGCCGACGATCGAGCCGCCTCCGCTCCCCAGCCCGGAGCCATCGGCACAGGGGTTCAGCTCCGTGGGGCTGGCCGCCCTGGCCGGTGCCGATGCCTGGGACGGTGGGTCGGTCGGCCCGACCGGGCCTGGCACCCCACGGGCTGCTGACGCGGTCTTCCCGCCAGGTCGGCCGCGGGGCATCGACATCAGCAGGTATGACGGTGCGGTCGACATGCAGTTCGTGCGCAGCGCAGGCATCCGTTTCGTCTATACCAAGGCGACGCAGGGCAAGTCCGTCGTCGATGCCTGGTACGCGGCCCATGTCGCCGCCGCTCGGTCCACGGGCATCGCCATCGGCTCCTACCACTTCTTCGACTACCGCCAGAGCGGCGTCGCACAGGCGGACCACTTCGTGGACGCGATGGCCGCCAACGGGGCACTCATGGACGCCTTGCCGCCGGTGGTGGACGTGGAGTGCCTCCAGTCGATGGGCCAGGTGCAGAAGTCGTCGGCCCGGAGTCGCCTGCGGGCGCTCGTCGACCGGGTCTACCAGCGGACCGGTCGGATGGTCATGATCTACACCTCGAGGCACATGTGGAGCATGGTCACGGGTAACGATCTCACCTTTGGCGACAACCCCCTGTGGGTCGCATGCTGGAGCTGCAGCTCGCCGACGCTGCCGAGCGGCTGGTCGCGGTGGGCGTTCTGGCAGATCGGGCCGCTCCAGGTGTCCGGTATCACGGACAAGTTCGATGGCAACGTCGCGGCAGGCTCCAACGCGGCGGTCGAGGCGCTGCGATCACGCCGGATGGTGGTCGAGGGTGGCGCTGCGCTCACCCGCGGCGGAGAGCTGGACCTCGAGCTCCAGGGGATCGACGGCAGCCACGTTCGGACGGCCGTCGACGACCGGCCTTGGAGCGACTGGGTCCCTCGCGCAACGGCGGGGCAGGTGAGCCTGCGGGGTCCGGACGGTGTTCGGCGCGTCCGGGTCCAGCCGCGCGACCCACGGGGGACGCTGGGGCCGGTCGTGAGCGACTCCATCACGGTCGACTCGACGGCGCCCGTCGCTGCCGCACCGCGCATCGATCTGCGCTCCGGCACCTTGGGCACCGATACCCGGCCCATCCCGGTCCGCCTGAGCTGGTCGGCGGTGGATCCGGTATCCGGCATCACCTCGGCAGACCTGCGTGCCGACTGTGACGGCGCCTCGTTGATGCCGCCCGGCCCGAGCGCGAAGCGCTCGGCGCCACAGGCGTCCATCACCGGGCGTGCCGACCTCTCGGTCGCGGTGGGTGCACGCTGTCGATCGAGCGCCACCGTCGTGGATGCGGCGGGCAACCAGTCGGCGAGCGGCGACAAGGTCGTCCGCGTCCGCGCCGTCCAGGACACCCCGTCGAGCAGTCTCAGCTACTCGTCCGGCTGGAAGCGGCTGACCGCCGCCAGCGCGTTCGGGGGGTCCGTCCGGACGACATCGCGCGTGGATCGCTGGGTGCGGCTCCGGTTCACCGGCTCGCAGATCGCCGTGGTCGCGGCCAAGGGTCCGGGCCGCGGTCGCATCCGTATCGCCATCGACGGGACACGCGTCGCCACCGTCGACCTCAAGGCGACCACAGGTGCCAGCCGCCGGGTCGTGTTCCACCAGCGACTCACGCCGGGTCCCCATACCATCGAGGTCCGAACCATCGGTTCGGCGAAGCATCCCAGGGCTGGCGCACGGGTGGACATCGACGGGTTCCTGTACATCAGTCCCTGAGGTGACTGTCACCGGTACGTCATGGGACGTATCCTGATCCCGCCATCTGTCGGTGGCCATGCAGGATCGTCCAGGGCAACGTGGGTGCGACCTCATCCGTGCTGCCCAGGAGCCCTGCCGTGCCCACCCGGACCGCCGGCCTCACCGCGATCCTGCTCGCGACCCTCGGCGTCGTGCAGGCCGCTCCTGCCCTCGCCCAGGATGCATCCAGCGCTCCGGCTGCGTCCGCCGCAGGCGCGTCCGCCGCAGGCGCGTCCGCCGCTCCAGGGGGCTCGCCCGGGACGCTGCAGCCTGGGACGGCTCACATCCGCACGAGCGGCCTGGTCACAGCCGACAAGGTGCTGACGCCCCAGCCCGGGATGACCACCATCACCGACTCGAGCGCTGAGCTCCGTTTCCAGGACGCCACCCTCGACACGCTCAACATCAGCCTCTCCATCGACTTCCGCGGTGTCAGTGATGCCTTCGTGGGCATCGGCGTACCGGGCACGTCGATCTTCGAGGCGACCTACTTCGCGGACTTCCTGCACACCCAGTGCACGACCACGGTCAGGACGCTCGACATGACCCTCGTCGCGGGCAGCATCACGTGCACCGACCTGGGCAATGGCGACGACACCGGCGCTATCACGCTCGATGCGACGTTCGACACCGGGGTCATCGACGTCACCGCGCGATCGGCATCACCGGCGAACTAGCCCGGCGGGGCGTCGATCGCCTCCAGGGTCCACGACCAGCGGTATGTCCCAGGGTGCAGCAGGTACGCGGGGAGCGTGTCCGGCCCGCAGCTCGCCGTGCCCAATCCTCGATGAGCGGCGTCGAGATGGATGACCGCTGACGTACGGGGCTGCAGCTCCTCCTGGTGATCGGCGGCCGCGAGATCGACGGCACGATACGGCAGCACCGAGACCTGCCGGGGCACGTCGAGCGTGATGCGCAGGCCCGTGCCCGCCTCATTGGTCAGCTCCAGCCAGCGGGTCTCCGCATGGCCGCCATTCTCCTGGGGCCAGACATAGGGCACGACCTGGTCGGCGAGGCCGGTGGCATGGCGACCGATGCGTGCCATCCGCCGGTCGGGATATGTCTCATGGGGCCCGGCCCCGAACCAGGTGACCCGATCGAGACCCGGGGTCGCCTCCAGGACGGTGCCGACGCGCGGCAGGTCATCGAGCCCGTCCGGGATCTCGGCGAGCTCCTCGACCCGGATGGCACCGCCTTCGAGTGCGGTGTAGCTGGTCTCGTGGCGCACGACCGCTGCCGAGCCCGTCCGTTCCTCCGTGCGCACGACGACGCCATCGGCGGTCCGCTCGATGGCCACCACGGTCCGCCCGAGCTCGCGGAGACCCAGCCGCTCCCAGGCGGCACCCATGCCGCCGATGCGGTCGTTGTCGGTGGGAGCTCGGAAGAGCGCCAGCGCGGGCGCCGCCGAGAGGAGGGGGTGGACGAGGTGGCCCGCGTCGTCGACGGTGAGCGTCGCGGATGCTGCTGTGACGCCGGGCGCCATGGGTGCCGGACGGCTCGGCAGCCGGACCTGGGCCCAGCCGACTTCATGACCGGCATCCGCCCAGGGCTCGTCCGCCGCTGTGATGAACGCGACCGTGAGCCATGATTCACCAACGGGTGGTGTCGCCGGAATGACACCCGCCGGCAGCCGCAGCTCTCCGGTCGCGCCGGGGCTCATCGCGGGCAGGGGCAGCTCACCCTCCTTGATGGCGACGCCATCGAGCTCGAGCGACCAGCGCGCCTTGAGCCAGGAGCTGTCCCGGAACCAGCGCTGGTTCTCGAGCACCAGGACCCCGTCGCGGATACGCTCCGCGCCACCCAGCGCGACCCGCACCGGCGACGCGATGGCGTGCGCCTCCCACATCGCCGGCTTGGGCCGACGGTCGGGCCAGTTGAGGCCATCGACGCAGAAGTCGCCATCGTTGGGGGTGTCGCCGAAGTCACCGCCATATGCCCAGCGGGTGGTGCCGTCCGGCAGCTGCTGCTCCAGGCCGTGGTCCCACCACTCCCAGATGTAGCCACCCTGGAGACCCGGGGTCGACTCGATGGCGTCCCAGTACTCCGCGAGCGTCCCGTTGCTGTTGCCCATGGCATGCGAGAACTCGCACATGATGAGCGGGTGCCGCTGGCGACCCGATCGAGCGTGGGCGACGATGGCCCCGATCGAGGGGTACATCGGGCAGGTGATATCGCTGACGGTCTGGTCGCTCGCCCAGTCGAAGCGGATAGCGCCCTCGTAGTGGAGCGGCCGGGAGGGATCGTAGCGACGGACCCAGGCCGCAGCCGCATCGTGGTTGGCGCCGTAGCCCGACTCGTTGCCAAGGGACCAGTTGATGACGCTCACGTGGTCCTTGTCCCGGAGCACCATCCGGGAGACGCGCTCGACCCATGCGGAGAGATAGCGCGGGTCATCGCAGAGTGTGCTCCAGAAGGCATGCGACTCGATGTCCGCCTCCCCGATGACATACAGACCCAGCTCGTCGGTGAGCTCCAGGAACGCCGGGTCGTTGGGATAGTGCGAGGTGCGCACGGAGTCGAACCCGAAGCGCTTCATCTGCACGATGTCCGCGCGCATCTGCTCGCGGGTCACCGTGCGGCCCATCCGCGGGTCGAAGTCGTGACGGTTGACGCCGTGGAACAGCACCCGCTGACCGTTGACGAGCAGGTCCATGCCCACGATCTCGATGCGTCGGAAGCCGACCTTGATCGACGTCTCCTCGATGATCTTGCCCTCCGGCGAGCGAAGCGTCACCGCGAGGTCGTACAGCCGGGGCAGCTCCGCTGACCACGGCAGGATGTCGGGGATACCCAGCTGCCAGCGTGCGAGACCATCGAGTGGCGGTGCCAGCCGGGCATGCAGCCGCTCCCACGCAGCGGTGTCGGCGGCGTTGAGTGGCTCGCCGGCGCCGACCTGCCACATCAGGTCGCGCTCCCTGCGCGATGGTGGAGCAACCGCCTCGTTCTGGCCGGCATAGACCGGCAGGGTCTCGCGGACGTCGATGCCGTGCCCCGTCAGCTGGGCCTCCACGGTCCAGCCGGTCAGCGGCAGGCGGCCGATGTCCACCGTGACCTGGAGGTCCATCGTGCCCGTGGTCAGGTCATCGGCCAGCCCCGCGTCCGCCCGCAGGTCCGCGATGTGGATGGGCACAGTGGCGTAGAGGTGGACCGAGCGGGTGATGCCACCCTGCCACCACTGGTCCTGGTCCTCAACGAAGTTGGCGTCAGACCACTTGACCACGGTCAGGCGGAGGGTGTTCGTGCCAGCCACGACATGCTCGGTGATGTCGAACTCCGAGGCCAGGTGGGAGTCCTTGCCGATGCCCACCTGCTCGCCGTTGAGGGCCACGATAAGGACGCTTTCCGCGGCGCCGACATGGAGCACCACGCGCTTGCCCTTCCAGCGCCTGGGCAGCTCGAACGTCCGCTCGTGGACGCCCGTGGGGTTCATCTCCGGGACATGCGGTGGCAGATCCGGATAGGGCATCTGGACGTTCGTGTAGTGGGGCTCGTCGTCGGTGCCCTGGAGCGTCCAGGCACCGGGTACCGTGATGTCCCGCCAGTGGTCGCCGGGTACGACATCGGGGCGTGACAGGAACTGGAACCGCCATGTCCCGTCCAGCTCGAGTCGGTCCGTGTGGGGGACGCTGTGCATCGCGAGGCGGCCCACGCCGGTGAGCTGGGGATCGTTCCAGGGTGCGCTCATGCCGCCGAGTGTAGGCAGTTCCGTGGGGATCGCGCAGGCGCGGCGGTGCCTGCCCCCGGCGTGGGTCGATGCCGGCGCGGCTCAGGTCAGCCCAGTGCCCCGAGCGACCGCCCAGCGGGCCATCCGACCATCGAAACCACTGGACAGGCCGCGGTACCTCGTCTTGATGGCCGTACCGCCCTCGCAGCGGGCGATTCAGCCATGGAGTGGCTCCGGCACTCAGCACCGATCGAGCTCGTTGGCAGGTCCGCCCTCCCAGCGGTCCATCGGGGCTGGGCGGGACCGCGGCGAGGTCGCACCACGTCGACTTGGCTCCTGGCACGGCCGAAGTCCCGACGCGGCCTCGGGGCTCGGGTCAGCCGGGGTCGGGTGCCCAGCGGGGGAGCGTCGTCTCGAGCCACGACCGGAAGGCGAGGTAGCCGACCTCAGGTACCGCGCTGTAGGGCGGCAGCATCCGGAGCGGGAATCGGTCATCGAGGAGCCGGTGGAGCATCTTCTCGAAGCTGCCGTCCATGTGCGCGCCCGAGTCCCCGGCCGCAGCCTCCAGGGCGACCTCGATCGCGACCAGCTCGCCCTGTTGCGCGAGCAGGGTGCCCAGGTCGCCCTCGACCCCGGACTGGAAGAATCGGATCCCCGCCTCGGGATCGGTCGAGCTGAGGGACATGAGCAGCCCGGGCGCCCCGACCGAGCAGCCGAAGGGATAGCCCAGCTCGGTCAGGAAGTGGCGCAGCATGGGCGCCTCGGTGAGCAACCCGTGGATGCGCAGGATGTCGGAGGTGCCGTTCTTGGTGCCCACGAGGTTGGGGTGCGCCTCGGCGAGCCGCGCATACATCGCAGGCACCATGAGTCGCCCGGAGCGCATCAGGTCGTAGTGCAGGAACCGCGCCTCCGGGAACCGGTCGAGCACCCTGCGGAAGTAGACGGCCACCTCCGCGTCCGTGAGCACGCCCCAGGCCGGGAGCGCGAACTGGAATCGCCGGACGCCGCGTCCCATCGCTCGCTCGATGCGCTCCAAGACGGTCATGGTCGAGAGGCTGATGACCCCGACCATCGGCTCGATGCCGAGCGTCCGGGCCTCGTCCACGAACAGGTCGACCACGGTGTCGAACTGGCGCTCCGTGACGGCGTATCCCTCGCCAGCCGTGCCGAACACGTACAGGTCGCGGATGCCGAGCGCGACGCGCTGCCGGATCGATGCCCGGAACAGCGGCTCATCGACCTCCCAGTCGGCGGTCCAGGGGATGCACGCGGTGGCCAGCACGGTGCGTGGGAAGCGCGCGTCATCGGAACCGCGCGGCGGGCTCACGCGCCGACCACCATCGCGGCCTGCCAATGAGCGATCAGCTCCGGCAAACCCGTGATCCGACAGGTCGCTGGCTCCGGCTGGAGCGCGCGCGCCACCTGCCCAAGGGGACCCATCGACCCGAGGCGCACCGCCATCCCGGCCTGTTCCATCTTCCGGCGCGCCCGATGCCGGTCGATCCCCGCAAGGCTGCCGGACGCGGAGAGACCGACGCGGGCTACGCCCCGACCGTCCATCTCGGCGGCCAGGGTCGCGGCCCAGACGAGCATCTCGGGGTCCTCGATGGCCGGCGTCCGCGCGTCGATCGCACCCACGACCACGCCCTTCTCCGGCGGTACTCGCGCGATGAACCGCCACGCATCGGCGCCCGAGGTCACGTCCACCAGATAGCTCTGGACCGGCAGCTCCGCGAGCGGCTCGCGGAGGTCTTCCCGCGGCGCTCCGTCCGGCAGCCCGAGGCAGATGCTCGTGCCCGCCGGGAGCCCGTCAACGAGCGCCTCGATGGCCTCGACCAGGTCGGCGCCGCACGCCTCGTCCACTCTGGCGTCGGGATCCTCACCCGCCCACGTGGCCGCAGGCTCATCGAACTGGAGCATCGGACAGCCCGCCGCGACCAGCTCGCTGCCGGTCTCGACGAGGACACCGATGAGGTCGCGGGCCAGGGCGGTCCGATCGGCCGCGCCGTGGGTCAGGGATAGGGAGGCGGTCCACGGTCCCGGCAAGACCTGCTTGGTGAGCACGTTCGTGCCCGTGTCCGCGTGGCGCCATGCGGCCACGACGTCCGACGAGGTCAGGCGTCCTGCCAGGAGGTCACGCGCCAGGCCAGGCTGGCCGTCGATCCATCGTCCGTCACCATCGCAGACCATGGCCAGGCCGGATGCGACCTGCTCGTCCACCATCCGGGTGACCCAGCCGTCCAGCTCACGCCGGAAGACGTCAGGCTGGAGCCGACCCGCGACCAGCTCGACGCGCGCCCCGAGCAGGTCTTCGGTGCCGCCGGGTGCCGGGCCGATGGGATAGCCATTGGCGATGGACGCGAACACCGGTCCTCCGTGCGCTGGATATGGTTCGGCGCGCGACGCCCGGGGAGCAAGGCTCCGACTGGATGTCGCGCGCCGTCTGGACGGCCTCGATCGAGCCGAACGTTACGCCAGGAGCCACTCCTGGATGACCTTCTGGGTACCCGTGACCGCGGCGGCCTGGGCGCCCGCTGCGTCGAGCTCGCCCGAGACCATCTTGGCCATCACGTCATCGAACACTGGGGTGTAGTCGTAGGGGGTGCTCCACAGGTTGAGCGAACCCTTGGACTGTTCGGCCCACACCGGCACCAGGGTGGCGTCGAACGCCTGGACATCGGGGTTGTTGAGCACCGAGGTCCGGGTCGGCGGGTAGTGGGACGGTGCCAGCGCTACCTGGAGTGCGACGTCGGGCGAGAACTGGGTGGCCAGGTAGCTGCTCGCAGCAGGCTGCAGGATGCTGAACTTGCTCAGGCCCAGGCCGTCGCTGCCGTTGACGGAGCCAGTGGTGCCCGGATCGATACCCGGGTTGGCCATCAGCTTGAACGACTTCTCGACAGCGGAGCCGGCCGCGGGCACGGAGTCGGAACCCACGATGAGGAACGCGACGTTGCCCTTGCTGAACTCGTCGAACGCGTTGTGCTCGTTCGCCAGGTTCATGTAGGTGGCGTCCCAGAACCCGGACTTCAGGCCATCCTCGACGGTCTGGAAGGCCTTGAGGCCCTCCGGTCCGTCGAACATCAGCTGGGTCCGGTCATCGCTGAACATCGGATGCGCCAGCGAGTTGTAGATCTGCTTCCAGTAGAAGGCCCCGAACGTGCCGTCCGTGGCCAGCCACGGCTGGATGCTGGGGATGATGCCGGCGGCGACGAACTTGGGCGTGAGCGCGAACAGCTCCGCCCACGTGGTCGGCGGCGTCGAGACGCCGATCTTGTCGAACAGGTCCTGGTTGTACCCGCTGGCATACCCGTCGTAGTGGATGGGCAGACCCCGGAGCACCCCGTCCGTGGCGGTGTAGGTGGCGATCGCGGACGGATAGAAGTCGCTCAGATCGTCCGCGGTGTACCAGTCGGACGTGGGCGTCAGCAACCGCGCGCCGAAGCGGGCCATGAAGTTGTCATTGGTGTAGATGGTGTCCCAGTTCGAGTCCTGGGTGGAGATCATCGCTGCGATGACCTCTGGCTTCTCGGTGAACGGCACATTCGTGAATGTGGCGTTGCCACCCGTCGCGCCGGCCCACGCTGCGAGGCCGATGTTCTCTGCGGGTATCGAGTAGCCACCCGAGAACCCCTGGAGCATCGTGCCCGAGAACGAGCCGTCGCCACTGGGGACCGGCGTCGGCATCGGTGATGCCGACGGCGATTGCGCCAGCGCGGTCGACGACCCGGCGGCTGCCACGAAGGCCGCGGCGCCTGCGGCAAGTCCGCCAGCCAGCACCTGTCGTCGGCTGACCGGTCGCCCAAGCAGGCCGTCCTGCTTCGAATCTGACATTCCAGAACCCTCCTCTATCGGGCCGCATGCGCGCCCTGTCTGGGGATGCGGCTGCCCGCGCCCGGGCATCCGGCGACCATCGGTCAACCTTTCACGAGCCCCTCCGTTAGGCCGGCGATGATGCGCCGGTGGAACAGCAGTACGAGCAGCAGACAGGGCAGCACCGCCACCAGACCCGCTGAGGCGAGCATGTTCGAGGGCGGCAGCTGGTTGATGGTCTCCTTGAAGCCGTAGGAGTTCGTGCTCACGATGCGGCGGGTGATGGTGATGGCGTCGCGCTGCCCGAGGATGACCGCGAACAGGAACTCGTTCCACGTGCCGATGAGCAGCAGGATCGAGGTCGCGGCGATGCCCGGTGAGGCAGCGGGCACGATGACCCGGAACAGGGAGCCGAGCCGCGAGCAGCCGTCGATGCGGGCCGCTCGCTCGAGTGAGATGGACACGTCCGCGAAGAAGTTGCGGAGCAGCCACACCACGAGGGGCACCCAGAACGCGACGTTGACGAGGACGAGCGCGAGCACGGTGTCCGTGATGCGCAGCCACTTGACGATCTGGTAGACCGGGATGGCCATCACGATGGCTGGCACCATCTGGGTGAAGACGAGCACGATGAGGATGGCCCGCTTGCCCGGGATATCGAATCGCGCGAGGGCATACGCCGCAGGCGCAGCCAGGACGATGACCACGACCGTGGTCAGGATGGCCACCTGGAGGCTGGTCAACAGGGAACCGAACCACTTCGCGTCACCGAATATCGTCTGGTAGCCGACCAGCCAGAAGTCGGTCGTGAAGCTGGGCGGCTGCGTCGCGAGCGCGGCGGTTGGCTGCACGCTGGCGATGACGCTCCACACGATGGGCGAGATGAAGAACAGCAGCAGCAGGCCCGCCACGACCGCGAACGCCAGGCGGCCGACCCAGGGCGGGAACCGAAACCGTCGCCGTCGCGGCGCTGTCTCGTAGCGAGTCTGGGTCAGTGCCGCGAACTTGTCGTCCCCGACGCCGGCCGTGAAGCGAAGGGCCGGCTCCAGCACCTCGTCATCGGTCTCGATGACCATCGACTTGTCACGGCCTCGGCGCACCTGGAACAGGAGCAGCAACAGGCTGCACGCGACGATGATGAAGAACAGCACGACCGAGAGTGCCGAGGCGTATCCCAGGCTCAGGTTGTTGAACGCCTTGTCATAGATGGCATAGATGAGCACATAGGTGTCGTAGCCCGGGCCGCCGTGGGTGAGGCTGAACAGCAAGTCGAACACCTGGAGCCCGATGATGATCTGGAGCACCGCGATGACCAGCACCGTGGGCCTGATCGCGGGCAGGACCACGAATCGGAAGGTCTCCCAGCTCGTCGCACCATCCATCCGGGCCGCCCGGTAATGGGATGCGGGGATGGTGCGCAACGCTGCGAGCAGCAGCAGCGCGACCAGCGGGATCGATCGCCATGCGGTGGCGACCGTGGCGATGATCACCGAGTTGGTGCTGTCCTGGAGCCAGTTGACGGGGTCGTGGATGACCCCCAGGCCGATGAGGATGCCGTTGATGATGCCCGAGTGGGTATCGAAGATGAAGCGCCAGATGACCCCGGTCACGACCGACGCGACGGCCCATGGGGTCATCACGGCCATCAGGAACAGCCCGGAGCCCCGGAACGTGCGGTTGAGGATGAGCGCGGTCAGGAACGCGAGCGGCAACGTGATGGCGGTGACCGCCGCGGCGAAGCCGAGGGTCCGGGGGATGGTCTGGAGCACCACATCGTCGATGGGCAGGCGGGTCAGGTAGTTGAACAGGCCCACGAAGGGCGTGTTGTCGTCCTTGCCCAGCTCGATGCGGAAGAGGCTCAGGCCGAAGACCGCCAGGATCGGCGGCAGCACGAAGATGGCCACCAGCAGCAGCGCCGGCACCGAGATCAGCAGCGCGAAGGTGCGGTCCCCCAGGCGATCGAGTCGCCTCGTGACCGAACCGGTCGCTCGTCCGAGCGTGCTCCCGACTACCGCCATGCTGTGTGGCTGCCCCCCGATGCCGAGTCGACGGAACCCCATCGATCCCGAAGCCGGACGCTACCAGCCATCCGCACGCAGGTCAATGATCTTTGATCTGTGACATGGTTGCAGGAATGGTGCCGAGCCGCGCGACCCTTCGGACACCATCCCCGAGGCGAGCTCGACGCGCGGCCCGGGGGTTCGAGGCGGACGAGACCGCGGTCGTCCCCACCGTCATCCCCTGGCCCTGACGACGCCTCCCTGGAGGACCATCACGGGGCGACTCAGCCGATCGAGGTCGGCGAGCGGGTCGCCTTGGACGAGCAGCAGATCCGCTCGATGGCCCACGACCACACTGCCGGTCTCCTCCTCGAGGCCCAGCAGGCGGGCGGCTCCCGAGGTGCCGGCCTGGATGGCACCCATCGCCGACAGGCCGTGCTCGTACATGAGCCGGATCTCTCGCGCGACCATGCCGGGCAGCACTCCGCGGACTCCGGTGTCGGTGCCCGTGGCGAGCGGGATGCCCAAGCGGATGGCCGTCTCGCACGAACGCCGGTGGAGGGTCTCGATGACGCCCTGTCGGTGCCGCCGCGCGTCGGACAGACCGGGCAGCGTCCGCCAGACGTCCGTGACGGACAGCGTCGGTACGAGCGTGGCGCCCGACGCGGCGAGGATCTCCAGGGTGGCCTCATCCGCCAGGAACGCGTGCTCCACGCTGGCCACGCCTGCCAGGGCCGCGGCGCGGACCGCATCGTTGCTCTGGGCGTGGGCCAGCACCCGGCAGCGGAGCCGGGCCGCCTCGTCCACGATGGCTCGCAGCTCGTCCTCGGTCAGCTCCGGCACGCCGGCGACCGGTGAGGTGAGCATCGCCGCCTCGCTGGCGACGGCCTTGATGACCCGGGCGCCGTCCCGGACGTTGGCCCTCACGGCGGCTCGCAACGCCAGCTCTCCGTCTGCCTCGATGCCGAAGCGCCAGCCGTGTCCGCCCGTGATGGTCAGTGCCCGGCCGGCCGGGATGATCCGGGGTCCCGGCACATCACCCGCGTCGATGGCCGCGGCGAGCGGGATGTCGAGGGCTCGTGGCGCTCCGGCGCTACGGGCGGTCGTGACTCCAGCCGCGAGCGCCTCGGCTGCACCTCTGGCGGCCCGCAGCGCGAGTCGCCCATCGGGCTCGCGGTCGGCGGTGTCGAAGGCGTCGTCGACGACCGGGTCGAGCGGGTAGTGCGCGTGGCAGTCGATGAGCCCCGGCAGGAGCGTCCTGCCGCTGCCGTCGATGCGTTCGATCGATCTGCCAAGGGTGCGATGTGCGTGGAGCAGCGTCTCGCGGTCGGCGGCATCCGACGGCCGGATGTCCACCAACCGGTCCCCCACGACGAGCACGTCCATCCCCGCCTGCGGCTCAGCGGCAACGCTGTCGATGAGCCCCACGTCGGCGAACAGGATGCCCGTCACAGCGGCGTCCGGACCGCGTGGCTCAGGTCGACGACGAGGAGCGCCCGGTCTGGGTCGGCAGGGACCCCGGGCGCCGCCGCGCCGGTGGTCGGCGCCGGGGCCGGGGTGCTCGCACCACCGGCCTCCTGTGCGGCGATCGCATCGGCGCCCTCGACGAGCCGGGCGGTGCCGAATATCATGAGGCGCTGGCGCGTGGCCGGCTCGTCGAGCAGCACGGTCACTGCCGGGTCGCGGCGGACCGCCTGGGCCATCGCCGAGGTCGCCCGGGTTTCGATCCAGACCTGCTCATCCTTGACCGTGCAGGGATAGCGGTTGATGAACGGCCCGACCTGGTGACGATTGACCGCCAGCAGCACATGGCTGCTCGAGGCGAGGGTCGCGCGAGCGGCGGCGTCCACGGAAGAGCGGCGGGGAGTCGGCGTGTCCGACGCCGCGAACGTGAGCATGGGCGCCGTCGAGGGAGGGGCGACGGGCTGGCTCGGTGTGGCGTCGCCAGTCGGGTCCACGACGCTCGCCAGGCTGACCACGCCCTGCTTGACCATGCCGGCGGCGATGCCCGAGAGTGCCGCCAACCGGCCGGCATTCTGGACGGCATCCGCGGCCGCGAGACGGACGAAGCTGCGACGTCGGACGGGTTCGTCCATCTCGCTCCAAGGGCATGTTGTGGGAGGCTATGATCATATATCAGCAGCCACGGTCATACCCGTCGGTCGCCGGTGCACACAGCATGCTCCCAGGAGGTTCGCCGTGACGTTCCAGGTGTTCCAGATCGACCCAAGCCCCGACCTGGAGCCCTACACCGAGGAGCGTGCGATCCTGGGCGCCGCCGGTGGCGATCTGGTGCTGGGTGACTGCCTGACCGAGGACGAGATCCTCGAACGTGCCGGTTCGCCGGACGTGCTCTGGCTAGCCTGGAAGCCGAATGTCAGCCGTCGGGTGCTGGAGGCGTTGCCCTCCGTGCGCCTGGCCATCCGCTGGGGCGTCGGGTTCGAGCAGATGGACGTGGAGGCCGCGACGGAGCTGGGTGTCGCCATCGCCAATGCCCCCGGATACGGCACCGATGATGTCGCCGAGACCGCGATGGCGCTGCTGCTCACGGTCGCCCGTCGGACGGCGGCCCATCACGAACGGATGTTGCACGGTGAATGGCCCACATCCATCCCTGGCAGCGTCCATCGGCTTCGTGGTCGCACCCTGGGGCTCATCGGTACGGGGCGCATCGGCTCCGCCGTCGCGCGCATCGCGGCCGGATTCGGGATGCGGGTCATCGGGCACGACCTCGTCCGGACGCCTGCCGAGCTGGCCGCGGCCGGCCTCGAGGCGGTGGACATGGATACCCTGCTCGCGAGCTCGGATGTGGTGTCGCTGCACGTGCCCTACACACCCGGCACCCATCACCTGGTCGACGCGGCGCTGCTCGCGAAGCTCAAGCCGGGCGGCATCCTTGTGAACACGGCGCGTGGCAAGGTCGTCGATACCGATGCGCTCATCGACGCGCTCAAGAGCGGCCATCTCGCGGGCGCAGGCCTGGACGTGTTCGAGCAGGAGCCACTGCCCGCCGACAGCCCGCTACGATCGGCCCCGAACGTGGTCATGACGCCCCACGTGGCCGGCTTCTCCGTGGAGGCGTTCGTCGACCTTCGGCGCGAGATGTGCCAGACGACCATCGAGTTCATGTCCACAGGCTGGGCCAGCACGATCGTCAACCCGGCCGTGCAGGGCCACTTGCGCAGCTGATGCGATCGGGCAGTGTGTGTGGGTGGACGCGCCTCCGCGTCCGGCCCTCGTACGGGCCCAGCGGTCTGCGGTACTGGTGCCCGGTTCGATCCGGGCGGCCGCCGAGCGCGCGGCGCGCGGCCCGCGGCCCGCGGCCCGGGTGATCCGGGCGGCCGCCGAGCGCGCGGCCCGCGGCCCGCGGCCCGGGTGATCCGGGCCGCCGAGCGCGCGACCCGCGACCCGCGACCCGACTGACCGCAGCCCGCGGCCCGACTGACCGCAGCCCGCGGCCCGACTGACCGCAGCCCGCGGCCCGGCTGACCGCCCAGCGGGCCGGGGCCCGGCTGACCGCCCAGCGGGCGATCCGAACAGCAAGCGTCCCTCGGACGCATCCCCTTCGCCGATACACCCGCCCAGCGGGCGAAACGGCCAGGTACGGACGTTCCGAAGCCACGTTGACGGTGATCCCTTGACCTTGGTTGGCCGGTACGCCCGCCCAGCGGTCGATCGAGGGCGTGCGGCCGGCGGTCGATCGAGGGCGTGCGGCCGGCGGTCGATCGAGGGCGTGCGGCCGACCCCGGGACTGCCCTGGCCACGCGCCCGTTAGCCCCGAGCCACACGTGTACGGCCTTGCTGTGTGCCCAGAGGGCGCTGTCCTCGCCAACGGGACCCGCTGACCGTCAGCCGAGGCCCGCGGCGACCTCTTCGAACGTCGCCTGGAGCCGGTCGGACATCTCGGACAGCTCGACCGTGCCGATGACGAGCGGCGGATAGAGGCTGATGATGTCGCCCCGGAGGCCGTCGGCGACGCCGCCACCCGGGTAGGTCACGACCCCGTTGCGGAGGCCAGCCTCGCGGATGCGCGCGCCGAAGCCGACCGCGGGATCGAATGGCTCCTTGGTGGCCCGGTCGGCCACGAACTCGATGCCCGCCATCAGGCCTCGCTGCCGGATGTCACCCACGAACGGGAAGCGCCACAGCGGGTCGAGGGCGACGCCGAACGCCGGCGCGACACGCTCAACGTTGCCCAGCACCGCCTCATCCCGCCACGCGTCGAGGACCGCGATGCCCGCGGCCATCGCGACCGGGTTGCCGCCGAACGTGAAGATATGTTCGAAGGTGGCGCTCGCTTCCACGAACGTCGACCGGATGAGCGACCGCGCCGCGACCGCGCCGAGGGGCGCATAGCCACCGCTGATGCCCTTGCCCATGACCAGCAGGTCGGGCACGACATCCCAGTGGTCGACCGCGAACGTCCGTCCGGTGCGCCCGAATCCGGTCACGACCTCGTCGATGATGAGCAGCACGCCGTACCGGTCGCAGATCTCGCGTACGAGCGGGAAGTAGTCGTCGGGCGGCGCCAGCGTGCCACCGACCGAGGAGACGATCGGCTCCGCGATGAACGCGGCGACACGTCCAGGTCCGGCCTCGAGGATGGCGCGCTCGAGCTCGGCGGCGTACGCCTCGCCCGCGTCGGCGAAGGCCTGGGCGCCGGTGTGTCGGTAGCCATTGACGACTGGGATGTGGGGCGTGTCGAGCAGCAGCGGCTGGTAGGCGCGGCGACGCAGCTTGCTGCCGCCGACCGTGAGGGCGCCCAAGGTGGCCCCGTGATAGCTGGTCCAGCGCGAGATGATCACCGAGCGGTCAGGTTCACCCCGGACGACGTGATACTGGCGGGCCATCTTCAGCGCGACCTCCACCGCCTCGGAGCCGCCGGACGTGAAGTGGACGTGGTCGAGGTCGCCGGGCGTGAGGGCGGCCACGCGTGCCGCGAGATCCAGGGCGGGCTGGTTGCCGAAGATGTTCGCGACCGCGAACGGCAGGGCTTCCGCCTGCGCCGCCATCGCGGCCACGACATCGGAGCGGCCATAGCCCAAGTTGACGACCGCGATGCCCGCGATGGCATCGAGATACCGACGTCCCCGCTCATCCCAGATGTGACAGCCGGCACCGCCGGCGAGGATCGGGTAGTCGCGCCGCGGGTCGAGCGTGAACAGCGTGTCACCCGGAGGCATGGACGTTCCTCGGCCCGCCCCCGTGTCGCTCACAGGTTAAGGCGGTCCCCGGTGGCCCGGTCGAACAGGTGGAGTCGGCCGGCCGCCTCCACCCGCACCGGTTGCAGGAGTGCGATGGGCAGGTCCGGCGCCGCGCGCGAGACGAGCGAGGCCTCGCCGACCAACAGCTCCACGTAGGTGTCGGAACCGATGGGCTCGAGGAGCTGGACCGTGGCGTCGAAGACTCGCGGCCCAGCGGCGCCGGCGTCGAGCCGGATGACGAGGTCCTCAGCGCGGATGCCCAGGGTGACCTCACCCGTGCCCCGGCCGTCGAGGCCCTGCTCCTCGGCCGTCCCCAGGCCGATCCGGACGCCCTCGCCCACGAAGACGAGCTGCGTGCCATCTGCGACAAGCATGCCCTCAAGCAGTCCCATCCGGGGCTTGCCCACGAATGTGGCCACATAGAGGTGCTTGGGGCGACCGTAGATCTCCGACTGCGGCCCGGCCTGGACGAGCTTGCCGTCGCGCATCACCGCGATGATGTCGGACAGGGTCATCGCCTCCTCCTGGTCGTGGGTCACGAACACGGATGTCGTGCCCAGCCGGAGATGGAGGTGCTTGACCTCGGTGCGCATCCGCGAGCGGAGGGCCGCATCGAGGTTGGAGAACGGCTCATCGAGCAGGAAGAGGGCGGGCTCCTTGACGAGTGCCCGGCCCAGCGCCACACGCTGCTGCTGGCCGCCCGACATCTGGCCCGGCTTCCGGTCGAGCAGGTGGGAGATATCGAGCACGCTCGCCACCGCCCGGACCCGGGTGTCGATCTCCGCCTTCGGCCGATGCTGGAGCTTGAGCCCGAACGCGATGTTGCCGTAGGCGGTCATGTGCGGGTACAGCGCGTAGTTCTGGAACACCATCGCCATCTGGCGCTCGTTCGGTGGCTCCTCGGTGATGTCCTGCTCGCCCAGGAAGATCCGCCCGGCATCGGGCTTGTCCAGTCCGGCGATGAGCGACAGCGTCGTCGACTTGCCGCATCCCGAGGGCCCGAGGAGCGTCAGGAACGATCCCGACGGGACATCCAGGCTGAGGTCATCGACCGCCCGGACCTTGCCGAACACCCGTTGCAGATGGTCCAGCCGGAGGGACGCGTCGTTCATCAAGCGGGCATCTCCCTGAGGACCGGACCCTGTGGCGACCCTGGTTCGGGACCATCAGGCACTGCTCCGGAGGGTGCTGTCACGGATGTGATCTGTGATAAGGTATCACCGATGGGCGCTCGCGTCGACCCGTCATCCGTGGCCGCCACCCTGACGAGGACCGGATCGATGCTCGAGGTGATCGCGTCGGCGTTCGATCCGGCACCCGGCCGGACCTATCTGGATGTTGCCACATACGGTCTGCCGCCCCGCGAGACCGTGCGTGCGTTGCGTCGGGCCGTCGCCGCGTGGCAGCGGGGCACGGGACGCTGGATCGAGGACTGGGACAGCGCGGCCGAGGCCTGCCGGGCATCGTTCGCGCTGCTCATCGGCGCGAGCACCGGGGAGATCGCGACCCAGCCCGCGGTGAGCGTGGCGGTGGCCACCATCGCCGCGAGCCTTCGTCCGGGGGACGAGGTCGTCGTGCCTGACAACGAGTTCACATCCGTGCTCTATCCACTGCTCGTCGCCGAGCGGCGTGGTGTGCGCGTCCGGCAGGTGCCATTGGGGGGACTGCCGGACGCCATCCACGCTGGGACGACGCTCGTCGCCACGAGCCTGGTCCAGATGCAGACGGGTCTCGCGGCGCCGCTGGCGGAGATCGTCGTCGCGGCGCGCGCCCACGACACCCGCATCCTCGTGGACGCGACCCAGGCCATCCCGATGTTCCCTTCACTGCCGGGCCACATCGATGACATCGATTACCTCGTCTGCGCCGGCTACAAGCATCTGCTGAGCCCGCGAGGCGTCGCGTTCCTGTATGTCCGCGAGGGCGCGTGGGACACACTTCCGCCCATCGACGCCAACTGGCGTGCCGGCGACATGCCCTATGGCCGCTATTTCGGTGGGCCGCTGCAGCTGGCGCCGGATGCCGCCCGTTTCGATGTCTCCCAGGCTTGGTTCAGCTGGGTCGGTGCCCGCGAGTCGCTCCGGCTGCTGGTCGAGTGGCAGGCGGCGGGCGCCATGGAGGAGGTACAGGCGCTCGCGACCCGGCTCGCCGACGGCCTCGGGGTCCAGGATCCGCGCACCACCCTGGTGTGCGTGCCGGTCACGAACGACAAGGCCGCCGCACGGGCGCTCCGTGCCGCGCGCATCCGGGTGTCCGTGCGGGGCACGTCGCTGCGGATCTCACCCCACGTCTACAACTCCATGGCGGACATCGACCGCGCCATCAGGGTCATCGCGCCACTCATGCCGGGCCGCGCCGGATGACCCAGGCGACCGCCCATCCGGTGGTGCCCGACGCTCCGCAGACCGAACCGCTGCTCATCCGCGAGGCCCGCCTGGTGGACGCACGGGGCGTCGTCATGCGGCGTGGCGATATCCGCATCGCGAACGGCCGCATCCGCGATGTCGGCCGCTCCCTGACGACGCGCTCGGGCGAACGCGAGATCCTGGCCACGGGTCGGACCGTCGTCCCCGGGCTGATGAACGCCCACGTCCATGTGACCATGGACGGCAGCGCTGATCCGGCGGACGGGCTCCTCGACGGCCGGGGGCCTGACGCCCAGCTCGAGGCGGCGCGAGTCCGGCTCCGGGCGATGCTCACTGCGGGCGTGACCACGGTCCGCGACCTGGGCGCACCGGACGGGCTGGCCATCACGCTGGCGCGGGAGGTGGCGACGGGGGCCACCGTCGGCCCCCGGATCATCGCCGCCGGGCGCCCCATCTGCGTCCCGGGCGGCCACGGCTACACCTTCATGTCCGACGAGGTGGCCGGCCCGGTCGAGGCCGGGGACGCCGCCCGACGACAGCTCGCCGCGGGCGCCCGCGTCATCAAGGTCATGGCGACCGGCGGCATGATGACACCCGGCCAGGTGGCCGGCGAGCCCCAGCTCAGCCAGGAGGAGATGCGAGCGATCGTGCGCGTGGCGGAGGCCGCGGGCATCCCGGTGGCGGCGCATTCCGAGGGCATCAGGGGGACGCTCGATGCCGTTGCGGCGGGTGTCTCATCCGTCGAACACGGGCACGGCCTGGACCAGCGGGCCATCGAGGCGATGCTCGCTGCGGACGTGGCGCTGGTGCCGACCCTGCTCTCGGACGAGCTGATCCTCCGCAACGGGGTCGCCGCAGGCATCCCAGCATTCGTCGTGGAAGCGTGCCAGCGGCTCGCCGAGAGCTTGCTGCCAGGATTCGAGGCGGCGGTACGCCAGGGGGTCATCGTCGTCGCCGGCAACGATGGCGGCGCGCCGCTCGTCGACTCCGCGGACATCGTCACGGAGCTCGAGCTGTACGTGCGCCACGGGATGCAGCCACAGGCGGCGCTCCGCGCGGCGACCGCTGCCGCCGCGCGGCTGCTCGATCTCGTCGACGTGGGTCGCATCGACCAGGGGTGCATCGCGGACCTGCTCGTCGTCGATGGCGATCCGCTGGAGGATATCGGGGCCCTCCGGGCGCCGCGGCTGGTGCTGGCCGGCGGCGCCATCGCCCACGAGGCCTGAGTGCCCGGGTCCGGCGCGGTGTCAGCTGCTCCGACCCGGCTCCAGCACCCCCGTCCGCATCCCCTCGATGATCCGCTCCAGGGTCCACTGGAGCGCTTCCTGGATGATCCGCTCCGCCGCCGCGCCGTCGTTGGCGACGGCGGCCGCGTACAGCCGTTCGTGGGCGTCGATCTTGAAGTCGGGGCTGCCGCCGACCGCCAGTCGGACGTAGCGCTGAGCGGACTGCCGGAACCCCTGGACCAGGCCCAGCAGGCGAGGGCGCCTCGCGGCCCGGTAGCACTCATCCTCGAACTCGGTCGCGATATGCAGGTACTGGTCCAGGTCCCTTCGCTGGGCCGCCGACTCCAGCACGCTCAGCAGCTCCGCCATCCGGCCCAGGCCGACCCCGTCGATGGCCGACGCACCGAGACGGGCCGCCAGCCCCTCGATGCCGCAGCGGATGGCCTGGATCTCCTGGATGTCCTCGACGTCGAGCGGTGCGACGATGGCGCCCCGTCGAGGCTGCTGGCGGACCAGGCCGTCGCTCTCGAGACGCATGAGGGCCGCCCGGACGGGCATCGTGCTCACGCCCAGACGGTCGGCGATCTCCGCGAGCCGGAGCGGGCGCCCCGGCTCCATGCCGTGGAGGATCTCGTCCCGGAGGACCTCGTACACCTGTTCCTCCGCGCTCTTGATGAGCAACGGCGTGGTCCTGAGCACGGTGATGGTCGCTCCTGCGGTCGACATGGGGCAGCTGCATCGGGCACGGGCCCGCGACGGATCCGACCGAGTGTACCCGGGCGTCCCGTGCTCGGCGCCTGGATGTCGTGCGGGTCCGCCGGCTGCTGCCGACGTTCCATGACGTGTGCCGGGCTGCGTTGCGGCCGGCGGTCCAGGACAGCGCACCATGAAGGAGACACCCGTGGCCAAGAAGCAGGTCATCTATCGTTCCGCTAACTCCGCCAAGATCGTGGAGGGGCTGCTGGACCAGAGCGAGGCGGCCGGCCTCATGGGTCCCAGCCCGCAGTGCATCCGGGCCGGGAACCACGTGTACATCACCGGCCAGACCGGCCTGACCCTGGAAGGGGAGCTGCGGCACCCCTACGACGCCGCTGCCCAGACGCGCCTTGCCTGCGAGAACATCAAGCAGCTGATGGAGATGGCGGGTGGCACCATGAACGACATCGTGCGCTACGTCTGCTACACCACTGACCGGGCATACCGGGCGCAGGTGTATCCCATCTTCCGGAGCTACTTCGATCTGCCGCCCTGCGGCACGGGGCTCATCGTCGATGGGCTCGCCCGGCCGGAGCTGGTGGTCGAGATCGACTGCTGGGCTTTCATCGACGACCCGGACTGACACACACCAGACGCGCCACGAGTCACCGATCGAGGGAAAGAGGACGATGCGCCGGATCTTCGCGCTCCACGGCCAGGCGGTCATCCGCGACGTGGCCACGCCAACCCTTCGCTACGGCGAGGTGCTGGTGCGTACCCACTACTCCACCGTCAGCAGCGGCACGGAGTCGTGGATCCTGCGCAAGAGCATCGAGGATGACGCCAAGGACGAGGAGTACCCCGGCGCCGCGCCATACGTGTACCCCAACATCCGGGGCGGCATCCGTGGACCCCTGGAACCACGCCGACCGGAGCCGGGTCTCATCTCCATCGGCTACTCCCTCGCGGGTGAGGTGATCGAGGTCGGCGAGGGCATCACCGACCTTGCGGTCGGCGATCTCGTGGCGTGCTCCGGCAGCCAGTGCTCGCACCACGCCGAACTGGTCGCGGTACCTCGCAACCTGGTGGCACGGATCCCGGAGGGCGTGTCGGTGGCCGATGCCTCCTTCGTGACCCTGGGAGCGGTCGCGGAAGAGGCGCTGCGCCAGACGGGCTGCACCTTCGGCGAGACGGTCGTGCTCTACGGCATGGGCCTGCTGGGCATGCTGGCGGGCCAGATCGCGCAGGCGGCCGGGCTGTACGTCATCGGGCTCGAGATCGACCCCGGTCGACGGGCACTGGCCACGGAACTGGGCATCGCCGACGTCCACGACCCGCGAGAGGCCGACCTGCTCGAGCTGGTGCGCAGCCGTACCGATGGCTACGGCGCGGATGCGGTCGTCCTGGGTGTGGTCACCGAATTGAACGGCCCTATCAATATCGCGCTTGACCTCTGTCGCCAGCGTGGCCGGGTGGTGGGGCTGGGCCTGTTTGGCATGGACGTCGAGCGCCACCGGATGTGGGATCGGCACGTTCGTCCAGGCCATCGCCTATGGCCCAGGTCGATACGATCCGGCGTACGAGGAGGGCGGCGTCGACTACCCCATCGGCCTCGTTCGCTGGACGGAGAACCGCAACCAGGGTCACTTCCTGCGGCTGCTCGCCGATGGCAAGGTACGCACCGCGCCGTTGGCGAAGGGCTTCGCGTTCGAGGATGCGCCCGACGCATACCGGCTGCTCCAGTCGCCGGAGCGACCGCCCACGGTGCAGTTCCGCTACCCCGTGCCGGGATGAGCCGACGTCCGCTCGCGCCACGTGACCTGTTCGCGGTGCGCTGGTTGTCCGATGTCCAGCTGTCCGCCGATGGCGAGCGTGTGGCCTGCGTGGAGACGCGCCTTGACGAGGCGCTCGACGGGTTGCGGTCGCGCATCCTGGTCATCGATGTCGTGCGTGGGACCGTCGTGTCCTCTCCGAGTCCGATCGATGCGTCAGACCGGGCGCCACGCTGGTCACCCGATGGGTCGCGGCTGGCGTTCGTGGCCGCTCGGCCAGACGGGACCCGGGTGTGGCTGACGGACCGCGACGGTAGGGACGCGGCGCTTCTCCCCGGTGTGCCGGCAGGTGCGGGTGAGCCAGCCTGGTCACCCGACGGCCGATCGATCGCCCTGACCGTGACCCGGTCGCTGGATGGGGCCCCGGACGGCGAGCGATCGGTGCTGGTGGAGGTCGCCACCGATGACTACAAGCGTGATGGTCACCCGGTCGGCGAGGGGCGCACGAGCAGCGCCATCTGGGTCGTGGCCGCCGAGGGCGGCACGGCGCGAGCGCTCACCTCCGGCACCGCCACGGACAGACGGCCCGCCTGGTCCCCGGACGGACATTCGGTGGCGTTCCTCTCCGACCGCGGCCGGGAGGGTCGCGCCTCGCCCATCGTCGACCTGTGGCTGGTGGAGCCTGCTTCCGGTGGTCGCGACGGCGTGCCACCGAGGCGCCTGACGGACGGGAGTGGACCGATCGTGGCGTTCGACTGGTCCCCGGACGGTGCGCGGATCGCGCTGCTCGGCCACGGTCAGGGCGGTGCCCAGGGCCTCGGTTGGCGGCTGCGCATCATCGATACGGACGGCCGCCGCCGATCGGCCACGGAGGTGCCGCTCGTCGATGATCCGCCGTTCGCGCTGGGCCTGACCGTCCGTTCGGATGATGGTCGGGGGATGGGCGACGCGTCCCTCTCATGGGTCGAGCATCCGGATGGCGAGCGCGTCTGGACGCGCTGGGCCGATGGCGGGCGCGGCACCGTCGGTTGGATCGCGCTCGATGGCCAGTGGCAGTCGGTGATCACGGGCGATCGCGCGGCGGTCTCCTGGTCGGTTGCGTCCACGGCCGATCGCATCGCGTTCATCGCGTCGGACCCCGATGATCCGGGCGAGGTCTCCGTCGCGGCGCTGGACGGGAGCAGCGAGCGGCGACTCAGCGGGCAGAACCGCGACTGGCTGGCCGCCATCGACCTTGGGCCGACAGAAGCGGTGCGGGCGACCGGGCCCGGCGAGCAGGCCATCGAGGGCTGGCTCACCCGACCGCCCGTCGTGGTGGCGGGTCCCGGCGGTCGCGCACCGCTCATCGTCGCTATCCACGGCGGGCCGCACTACTCGGTGGGGCTACGCTTCAGCTTCGAGACCCATCGGCTCGCGGCGCTCGGCTACGCGGTACTCAACACCGATCCGCGCGGCAGCCTGGGCTACGGTGAAGCCTTCGGACGGGCGATCGTCGGGGACTGGGGTGGCGTCGATCTCGCGGATGTCCTCGCCCTGACGGAGGCTGCGACCGTGGCTCCAGGTGTGGATGCCGACCGGCTCGCCATCACGGGGGTGTCGTACGGCGGCTACCTGACCCTATGGGCCATCAGCCAGGACGACCGGTTCCGGGCCGCGATCTCCGAGAACGGCATCAGCGACCTGTTCGCCGCGTTCGGCACCAGTGAGGATGCCGGGCTGTGGTGGCTGGCCGAGATGGCCCACGCACCCTGGGAACAGCCGATGGCCTGGATCGACCGGTCCGCGGTCCGCTACGCCGACCGCATCACGACCCCGCTGCTGCTGCTCCACGCCGAGCTGGATCAGAACGTGAGCATCGCCCAGAGCGAGCAGATGTATGCCGCACTCCGGACACTCGGCCGGCCGGTGGAATTCGTGCGTGTCCCCGGCGAGGGGCATCTCATGGACCTCAATGGCTCGGCAAGATTCCGCCTCGCTCGCATGGATCGGATCACCGAGTTCCTCGCCCGGACGTTGTAGCTTCGCGGCGCCAGGTCCGCCCACATCGGCCGAGCCGAGGCCCCCACCTTCCGGCCGTCTCGTCCCTGCATCACCGCCGACCGATGGGCCCTGCGGGCACGGGGGTCGGTGTGGCGCACCCACGTCCTGGGTGAGTTCGACGGATCCGATGCCGAGAGGGCCGGACCGACCCAGTGCATGACCGAAAGATGCCCACATCGGGTCCGGGCCGCAGCTGCGAGGCACGGGGTGGGTCAAACCGGCATGGGAGCTCCATCGGATGTCGAACTCACCCACCGGATGGGCGGCGGGGCGCCAAGATGACGGGGTGCCCGACCGTCAGCGAGCGCGCCGGCCCGCGGGCCCCCGGGACCTACCGGATGCGCTGACTCGTGAGCGCGACCCGACGGAGATACGACTCGTCGATCTCGACGCCCAACCCCGGGCCCTCGGGGATGCGCACGAAGCCGTCCTCGAGGGTCAGGATGTCGGTCGTCGGCAACTCGGTCCGCCACGGGTTGGGGTCCGTGCCGACCTCCAGGAATGGCGTCACGGTCGCGGGCGAGGTGGACGCGTCGGGGATGGTGGCGAGCGCATGGAGCGCGGCCGCGATACCGATGATGCTGCCGGACGTGTGCGGCACACATCCCAGCCCGTGGAGCCGGGCGAGCTCGCCGACCCAGATCGCCTCGCCGATGCCCCCGATGATGACCGGCTCCGGCTGGATGATGTCGAAGCAGCCGCGGCGGATGGTCTGGAGCGCGGCGTGCCGGCTCTGGGTGATCTCGCCGCCCGCGAGTGCGATGTCGAGCGCCGCCGCGACCCGCTCGTACGCCGCGTACCCCCCCCGCTGTGGCATCGGCTCCTCCAGCCAGCGGAAGCCCAGGTCGTCGAGCGCACGACCGACCCGGATGGACCCGGAGATGTCATACGCCGCGTTGCCGTCGGCCATGAGCACCATCGTTGGGTGGTCTGACGCGATCCGCTCCAGGATCGCGACCTCGTGCGCGATGGGGTATCTGCCGATGCGGTACTTGGTCGCCGTGAAGCCGCGTGCGGCATGGTCCGCGGTCTCCTCCGGCCAGGTGTCCGCCGGATCGCGCCCTTCGATGTAGCCGGTGCTCGCGCCGTACGCCCGTACCCGATCCCGCACCGCGCCGCCATACAGCGCGTGGGCAGGGATGCCCAGCTGTCGGCCACGCAGATCATCGATGGCGATGGAGATGGCCGACGCTGCCCAGGTGTGCTCCGAGCCGAGCCAGACGTCGGCCCACAGCCGTCGAGCATCGATGGCCGCCCGCCCGATGACTATGGGCGCCAGGTCCGCGATGAGCGCCGAGATGCCCGGGATGAGATACGTCTCGCCCCAGCCGGTCGCGCCGTCGCTGTCGGTCAGCTTGCAGTAGACGAAGTCGTGGACCGGGATGTCAGCGATGCTCACGGAGCGCATGGGGTCGACGGCGTGATGGACCGTGAAGACCTCGACCTGCTCGATGGACATCGGTGCTCGTCCTCCGGATGGGCTGCGGACGACCCCGACCGGTCAGTCGTCGATCTGTGATCATCATAGGCCGCTGGACTCGGCCGGGTCAGCCGCTCAGACGTCCGCCCGTCTCGCCCATCCGTGCCGCGAGCCGGTCGTAGAGGCGGACGATCTCCCGTTGGACGGTCGTCTCAGCCACCACGCCGTCGCGGGCCGCCACCGCTGCGAAGAAGGCCTCGCTTGGGCTGACCTGGAGCGCGCCGCGGTCGCCGGCCATCACGAACAGCACGTATCGCTGGGCCGCACGCCGGTAGTGGCGCACCGTCTCCAGCAGCCGAGGTCGGTCGCTCGCCGCATAGCACACGTCCTCGCATGCGTAGGTCGCGGTCAGGAACGCGGCGAGGTCGCGCGCCGCAGCGGCCGCACGGATGCCCGTCAGCAGCCCTCGCATCCGGGCCAGGTCCGCGTCCGTCACTGCCTGCGCACCGACGCGCGCCGCGAGCCCCTCGATCCCCCAGCGGATCGATTGGATCTCCTGGATGTCGTGGAGCTCGAGAGGCGCCACGACGGCCCCCTTGCGGGCCGTCTGCCGGACCAACCCCTCGCGTTCCAGGCGTCGGAGTGCGGCACGCACCGGCATCGTGCTCACACCCAGGCGCTCCGCGATCGCCGAGAGGCGCAGGGGCGTGCCCGGCGCGATACCCTGCATGATCTCCACCCGCAGGGTCTCGTAGACCTGGTCCTCGGTGGACTTGACCACCAGACGTCCCGAACCGAGCGTCATCTGCCCTCACCGACCTCGCTGCCGTCCACGCTACCGGACACCCTCCCGCCAGATGGCCCGATCGGGGCGGAGCCGGATGACGACCCGCCCCGGTGCGATGCGCTGCCAGCGAGCGTGCGCCTCGTCTTCCTGGAAGTAGCGCAGCAGCAGTGGCCACGACTCGTCGCGGACCCGCTCCGGGTCGCCCTCGATGATCTCGGCTCGGCCGAACAGGGTCACGTACGTACCGCTCATCGGGTCGTCGACACAGACACTCACCCGGCCGTCACGACGGACGTTGTGGGTCTTGCGGGTCGTCTCGGTCGAGCTCATGCGCATGACCTGACCGTCCCAGTGATACCACATAGGCGTCGCCTGCGGACTACCGTCCCTCCGGATCGTGGCAAGGATGGCGTCCCGCATCCGACCCAGGAAGGCGTCGATGCGAGGGTCGCCAAGCTCGACCGACGGCGCAGCGCCGGGCGTGGCCGGAGGCGCCGCGGCCGGCTCGTCGAGGCTGGGCTGCTCTGGTGACACGCTGTCCCCTCCCTGATCTGTGATCATCCGAGGCTAGCAGACGCATCGATGGCGGGAAGCCGCCGTGAAGCAGCGCACGGATCGTGTCCATGACGTAGGCCACGTGCTACCGTGCGCGGCATGGAACGCATCGGGGTGCGCGATCTGCGCAATGACACGAGCAAGGTCATCCGTCGGGCCAAGTCGGGGGAACGCATCATCGTGACCATCGACGGGGTGCCTGTCGCGCAGCTGGGCCCGCTCGATGACACCCCCCGGCAACGCTCGATGGCCGAGCTCATCGCGCTGGGTGCGCTCGTCGCGCCCCGGAGCACACGGCCACCGCGTCCCGCCGATCCGGTACGCGTGCCATCGCGATCCGCCGCGACGTCGGGTGCGCCGGCCGAGGATGGCGCACCATGACCATCTTCCTGGATACGTCCGCACTCCTCCAGCGATACGTCGAGGGGGAGGGCTCGAGCACGGTCATCGCCGCGATGGCCGGCGACCCGGTGTGGGTGGCCTCGGCGTTGGCCAGTGTCGAGACCCGTATCTCGCTCCATCGCCTGCCGGTCGGCACCGACGTCCAGGAGCGATGGCGACAACGGTTCGCGGACGACTGGGACCATGTCACCGTCGTGCCCGTCGACCTCGATTGTCTGCGCGAGGCGACGCGCATCGGCACCGAGCAGGGGGTGGGCACTGTGGACGCCGTGCATCTCGCCGCCGCCGATCGACTGCCACGGCCGTTCCGGTACCTGACCTTCGACCGGGAGCAGGCCGCAGCGGCTCGCGCGCTCGGCTTCGACGTCCTGGGCGGCTGATGGCCGAGAGGTCCGTCGCGGACTGGGTCGCCATGAACGACCCTGTGATCGCATCGTTCCGCGCCAACGGCGGCCGGACCGGCCGGAAGTACCCAGTCATCCTGCTCACGACCACCGGCGCGAGGAGCGGCCAGGCGCGCATCACGCCGCTGAACTTCCTCGAGGCCGACGGCCGAATATCGGTCATCGCGTCGAGCGGCGGCTCCGCGACGGATCCCGGCTGGTACCGCAACCTGGTCGCGAACCCGGTCGTCACCATCGAGCACGAGGGCGAGACGTTCCAGGCCCGGGGACGGACCGCGGAGGAGCCTGAGCGGACCCGACGCTTCGACCAGCAGGCGGCGTTGATGCCCTTCTTCAACGGCTATCGGAAGCAGGTCAAGGCACGCCAGATCCCGGTCGTGGTCTTCGAGCGCATCGAGTAGCCGCCAGTCTCACTTGGCCGGCAAGGGCGTGCTCACCGCCAGGCCGCGCTCGATCCAGGCGCGCAGCGCATCCGCGGTCGCGATGACGCCAGGCGCCACGAACACGACCCCCGTGTCCCGGCCCTGCATCTGCATCGGACGTGCGCCCGGCTGGGCCAGCGCGTCGGTGAGGCCGTCCTTCCCGACGCGCACCATCAGCTCGTCGCGGGTGACACCGACGCAGAGGTTGCCCCGATCGAGGAACGCGAGACCACCGAACATCTGCTGCTCGGTGAGCCCGTCGCGCGGACCAAGGCTGACCCGGATGCGCTCCGCGAGTGCCTCGTCATACGCCATCGCCGGAGGGTAGCAGCCTCGAGGCCCGAGGATCGCTGCCGACCGGGCCGCCATGAACGACCCTATCCGCTCGCGGGCGGGCGACGCACTGGCGTAGGCTTGATGGGTGTTCGTGCGCGCTCGATGGCTGGTGGTGATCGGCGGCATCGGGATCGTTGCGCTCGTGGAACTGCTGAGCGACTCGGTCCTCGATCCGATCCTGCCGTTCCCGCTCGATACGCTCGTCGTCATGGCCGTGATGGCGACCGTGGCCAGTCTGGGCGCCGCGCTCGCGTTCCGCCGCCTCGACACGATGGCTTCCGTGCTCCAGGAACGCAACGCAGAGTTGGAGTCGAGCGACGCGGGCATCCGGGCGCTCCAGCGGGTGAGCATGTCGCTGTCCACGCTGACGGATCTGGACTCGCTACTCCAGGCCGTCGTCGAAAGCGCCCGGGACCTGCTCGATGCGGACGTGGCGCTGCTGGTGCTGATGCGCTCCGACGCGACGCCCAGGCTGGCGGCCACGAGTGGCCATGTCGATGCCTTCAGCCCCAACGGGACCCTCGACGGCACCGACTTCCGGAGGTTCGTGGACCCAGAGCTGCTGCAGGCGGTGCTCGCCGCGCCGGTCCAGCGCGGCGCGACGTCCATCGGGACGCTCGTCGTCGGGGCGCGGACGCCTCGAGCGTACGGCGTGTCTGCCGTGGAGACGATGGCCTCACTGGCCAGTCAGGCGGCCATCGCCATCGAGAACGACCGGCTCATGGGCCAGCTCCGGGAGCTCGCCGTACGGAGCGAACGGGAGCGGATCGCGCGCGAGATGCACGATGGCCTCGCCCAGGTGCTGGGCTATGTCAACACCAAGTCGCAGGCCGTGGAGGAGCTGCTGGCCGCCGGCCGGGTCGATGCGGCGCGAACCCAATTGCGGGAGCTGGCGGCGGCCGCGCGGTCCGTGTATGTGGACGTCCGGGAGGCCATCCTCGGCTTGACGAGTCCCATCGCGCCGGAACGCGGTCTCGTGGGAGCCGTGGAGGATTACGCACGGCGCTTCTCGGAGGCGTCCAAGCTGGTGGTGGTGGTCGACGCGAGTGATGCCACGAACGATGTCCGTCTGACGCCCGAGGTCCAGGCGCAGACCTTCCGTATCCTCCAGGAAGCGCTGACGAATGTCCGCAAGCACGCGGCGGCGCATCGCGTGCGGGTGTCGCTGGAGGTGGCCGATGACCAGCTCCGGGTGCGGGTCGAGGACGACGGTCGCGGTTTCCCCGAAGCGGACGACCCGGGCGGCTGGCCCCGGTACGGGCTGACCTCCATGCGCGAGCGGGCCGCGGGTATGGGCGGATCGATCGAGCTGCAGCCGCAGCCACACGGCACGCGCGTCGAGCTGCTGGTGCCGCTGGCGACGGCCGAGCTGGCGGCCTGACCATGCGCATCCTGCTGGCGGACGACCATTCGTTGTTCCGGGATGGAGTGGCGTCGCTGCTCGAGGCGTGGGGATATCAGGTGGTCGGCCAGGCCTCGGACGGCGCTCAGGCCATCGATCTGGCCGCGCGGCTGCACCCGGACCTGGTGCTCATGGACGTCCGGATGCCGGGTGTCTCGGGTCTGGAGGCGACCGAGCGCATCAAGGCGGCCGATCCACGGGTGAGCATCGTGATGCTCACCGTGAGCGAGGACGAGGACGACCTGTTCGCGGCCATCCAGGTGGGTGCGCAGGGATACCTGCTGAAGAATCTCGAGAGTCGCGAGCTGCGGGGCATGATCGAAGCCGTGGGTCGCGGCGAACCAGCCATCGGCCCCCAGACTGCGGCACGCATCCTCCAGGAGTTCGCACGCGGGCAGCGCTCGACGAGTCCGGAGCCGGAGCGACTGACCGAGCGCGAGCTGAGCGTGCTCGCCCTGGTCGTTGCAGGCCTGCGCAACAAGGAGATCGCGGTTGAGCTGGGTATCAGCGAGAACACCGTGAAGTTCCACCTCAAGAACACGGTCGAGAAGCTCCACGTGCGCGGCCGCGCCGAGCTTGCCGCCAGGGCGGTGCGCGAAGGTCTGCTGACCGACCGCTGACCCGGAGGTCGCTGTGGGCGATCTCGGGCGCTGCCGGAGGCCGAGTGGCACGGGCCGTCCGGCCCCCACCTGCCTACCCGGTTCGAGGGGCGCCAACCTACCCCGTGGCAGGTTTCCGTCGAGACGGGCGACACCCATGCTCAGATCACTCTCAGAGGAGGATCAGCGTGGGCTACCGCATCACCATCGACCGTGGCAACTGCATCAACTGCGGCGTGTGCATGGACGTATGTCCGGTGCAGGCCCTGGACATGACCCGGCCGCAACGTGGCGGCACTGAGACCGGTGGCGCGGGGCGACCCTTCGACTGGATGATGGAATACCCTGTCCAGGTCGGCGAGTGCATCGGCTGCAACATGTGCATCCGCGAGTGCCCGGTCGTGGTCATGACCCTCGACAGCGTCGAGGGCCCGACACCCCTCCAGCCACGCCAGGGACCGCTCTCGTCACCGCCCGACGGTGCTGGCTGGGTACCGCTTTCCGCGGTCACCAAGGAGTCACTCAAGCAGGGTCACCCCGAGCCGTTCGACGGTCTCTGGGATTGGCGCGCATCCGAGCGACCGCAGCCGTGGCAGACGTGGCGCAGCATGGTGGAGGGCCGGAAGGATCCCCAGGCACCGTGTCAAACCGCATGCCCCGCGGGCACCGATGCGGGTCGCTATGTCGGACTCGTGGCGCAAGGACGCTACGACGAAGCCTATGCCGTTGCCGCGGAGGTGAACCCATTCCCCTCTGTCTGTGGCTGGATCTGCACCGCGCCCTGTGAGGCGGCCTGCCGTCGAGGCACGCTCGACGAGCCGGTCTCCATCCGGACCCTCAAGCGGTTCGCCGTCGAGCACGGCGGCCTGCCGAGCATCACACCTCCGGCTCACCTGCGACCGGAACGTGTCGCGATCGTCGGCGGTGGCCCGGCTGGCATGTCAGCCGCCTACTACCTCGCCCGGCTGGGCTATCCGGTCACCGTCTTCGAGGCGATGCCGGTACCTGGCGGCATGATGGCCATCGGCATCCCTGAATATCGTCTGCCCCGCGAGGCGCTCCAGGCGGAGATCGCGCGCATCCTGGAGCTGGGTGTGGAGCTGCGGCTGGACAGCGCCATGGGCCGCGACTACTCCCTGGGTGACCTGGAGGCACAGGGCTTCAAGGCCATCTTCCTGGCGACAGGCGCGTCACGCAGCCGACGGCTGGGTGTGCCGGGAGACGATCGCACCGGCGTCATCCCGGCCACGTTGTTCCTCAAGCAGGTCAACCTGGGCGAGACCCCCCGACTCGCCGGTGCCGTGGTGGTTGTCGGCGGCGGCAGCACGGCGATGGATGCCGCGCGTTCTGCCATCCGCAGTGGCGCCTCCAGCGTGACGGTGCTCTACCGCCGCGCCCGCGCCGACATGCCCGCCCAATCGGAGGAGATCGAGGCGGCAGAGCGTGAGGGCGTGGTCATCCGCGACTTGGTGACCGTCACCGGGGTGGTTGGCGAACGCGCCGTGACCGCGATCCGCATCCGGGGCCAGCGACCGACGGGCCAGGTTTCTGGGGGTCGGCCGCTCTACGCGCCGGTCCCTGGCGCCGACGAGGAGCTAGCGGTGACCGGCATCCTGGTGGCCGTTGGCGAAGAGCCCGACCCATCCATCCTGCCCGAGGGCGCTGGCATCGAGGTCAGCGCATTCGCCGGCATCGCGGCCGATCGTCGGACGCTGGCGACCGGTCGTGCCGGGGTGTTCGCGGGCGGCGACGTGGTGTCTGGCCCCAAGACCATCATCGACGCCGTGGCCGCTGGGCGGCGGGCCGCGGCGTCCGTCCACGAGTACCTGGCCGGGGTGCCCGACGGCGACGCCGCGATCATGGCCGTGGTCCGGTATCCCACACCCCTCGATCGATCGCTGCGACTGGACATCGCGACGCGCGCTCGGGAACACCCACCGCTGCCGGTCTTCGCTGCCGACTCGTTCCGTGCCACGCAGGCCGGCTTCGATGAGGTGTCCGCGCGCGCAGAGGCCAGCCGTTGCTTCCGCTGTGATGCGCTGGCCCGCTGCGGCACGGTGGAGGTCGTCGCCGGACGCGGCCCGCGAACCACCGAGGGCGTCGCGCTGTCCCCGCCATCTGGCGTGCCGGCGACCGGCGTCACCATCACCACCACCGCTACCACAGGAGTTGGAGAATGACCCCCGATCAGGTCTCTGCGTTCTTCGACGCTGGCGAGAGCTTCGTCGAAGGCACCATCGCGGCCCTGCTGGTCGCGTTCTGGATCATCGTCGTGGCGGTGCAGCTGGCCCGGCCGTACATGCTCCGCAATCTTCAGAAGTTCACCCTCCGCCTTGGTGCGGACCTGTGGTGGATCATCTACGTGGGTCTTCGCGAGATCCTCATCGTGTCGCTCTTCCTGGGCGGTTTCATCTTCCTCTACCCCGACGTGGTGGCCGGCAACCCCCTGCCCATCACGGGCGGCCTCGCGACCGTGTGCGCGTTCCTGGTGATGTACCTGAAGCTGGTGTCCAAGGGTGAGGCCGACGCGCGCAGCTATCGCATCGAGACGCTGCTGCTGGGACTCGGTGCCACGCTCTACGTGGTGCCCTACGTCCTGGGCGTCCAGATCATGACCGTCGACGGCGCACAGGGCCTGTCGAACATCCTGGTGAGCGAGCTCAACACCGATGTGGCCCTGCCCCTGGCATACCTGTCGGCAGCCCTCATCGGCATCATCGGCCTGATGGCCGTCATCTACAACTTCCGTGTGGCCTCCGCTGGGAAGCCGCGCGCGGCCCAGATCGAGGAGACCGTGGCATGACGATGTCCGCTGATGACTTCACCACCGCACTGGTCACCAACGGCCAGGCCTGGCTGTCCCTCTCCATCGCAGCCATCCTGCCCATGCTCTGGGGCTTCGCCCTGGTGACACACTTCAGCCGGCCGTACACCATCCGGTTCCTGCAGTCACTGACGCTCCGCTTCGGCAGCGACGTCTGGTGGCTGGGATACGTCCTCCTGCGCGACGCCATGCTGGTGATCACGCTGGCGCTGAGCCTGATGTTCTTCTTCCCCGATCTGTACATCGGACTGGGCCTGCCCCTCACGGCGCCCCTCGCGACGGTCGTCCTGCTGTGGGCCCTGACCGTCAAGTTCCTGCAGGACTCGGATGAGGACCCGCGGGTGTTCAAGCAGGTGAGCCTCCTGCTCATCACCGCCTCGGCGCTGTACATCGTGCCCCAGATCTATGGCCTGGAAGCCGCCGACCAGGGCGACCGTCTTGCCAGCGTCGGCCTGGGCGGTCTACCCGGCACGCTCCAGGCGCAGACCGACGCGGGTGTCAACCCGTTGGCGTGGCCCATCCTCATCCTGAGCCTGATCCTGTTCGGAGCCACCGCCGCGTTCCTGTTCCTGCGACTCGTCTTCCGATCCGGCAGCGACGAGGCGATGGCCCAGGGGGCTGTGGCGACCGACTGACGTCTCGCCTCAGGGAACGTTCGCGGACGGTGTCGTTGGGGCGCCGTCCGTCCGCTCGTCAGGCCGCCTTGGGTCGTTTCCGGGTCGTCCTGCGCGGCCTGGAAGCGGCCTTGACCCGTGGGGCACGCGGCGTCCTGGGCTTGGCGGCCCTCCGGGTCGCAGCGCCGGACCCCAGGAATGCCGCCGCCAACCGTCGCTCCTCGTGGTCGACGGTGATCCACTTGAAGCCACCCGTCTCCGGGGCGCATCGACCGCAGGGCTCGGCATCGGGGTCGTCGAGGGCGGCCGCAAGGAATGCCATGAGACAGCCGTCGTGCTCCACGTATGCCTGCATCTGGGCCAGCTCCGCCTCGCGCATCGCGATGACGCGCGCGATGCGATCGACGCCCTCCTGCCACGGCTCACCCGTGAGCGAATAGTGGTCGCGGTCGCGAGCGACGACACCATCGACATGGAGCGACCGGACGATGGTCTCGATGCGCTTGCGATGGAGCTTCGTGGCGCTCGTCAGCTCGCCCAGGGTCCGGGAGCGCCCGCCAGCCAGCTCATCGATGACCGCCCGGATGTCGACCACGGGCGGGAAGGCGCTGTGGATGAAGTAACGCTGGATCTCGTCGTCCTCGCGGCCCGACAGGAGGATGCCGTAGGCGTCATCGACCCCACGGCCCGCGCGCCCGACCTGCTGGTAGTAGGTGATGGCCGAGCCTGGCCGCTGGTAGTGGATGACGAATCCCAGGTTCGGCTTGTCGAAGCCCATGCCCAGAGCCACGGTCGCGACGAGCACCTTGAAGTCGTCCGCCAGCAGGCCGAGCTCGAGCGCCTCACGCTCCGTCTCGCTCAGGCGCGCGCTGTAGGCCCGGGCATCGATGCCCCGCTGCCGGAGGAAGGCGGCGACCCGCTCGGTGTCGTCCACGGTGAGGCAATAGACGATGCCTGCGCCCCGAAGCTTGGGGATGTGCTGGGAAAGCCAGGCCATCCGCTCGGCCGGGTCGTCGATGACGTGCGCGCCGAGGCGGAGGGAATCACGCCGGAGCGGTCCATCGATGGTCACCGTGGCTTCGCCCAGCTGGACCTCGATGTCCGTGATGACCCGTCGGTTGGCGGTCGCGGTCGTGCCCAGGACGGGCGTCCGCGGCGGCAGCGCGTCGAGGATCGCACCGATGCGTCGGTAGTCGGGGCGGAAGTCGTGACCCCAGTCGGAGATGCAGTGGACCTCGTCCACCACGAACAGGCCGATCGAGCCTGCGATCGAGGGCAGCGTGTCGCGCATGAAGCCCTCGTCCGCGAGCCGCTCGGGTGAGACCAGCAGCACGTCGACCTCGTCGCTGGCGAGAGCGGCCCGGATGCCCGGCCACGCGTCGCGGTTGCTGGAGTTGACCGTCACGGCGCGCAGCCCGATGCGCCCCGCCGCCGCGATCTGGTTGCGCATGAGCGCGAGCAGCGGGCTGATGATCACGGTCGGGCCCTCACCCCGGTCCCGCAGGACTCTGGTCGCGATCCAGTACACGAGGCTCTTGCCCCAGCCGGTGCGCTGCACGACGAGGACCCTGGCACCATCGGTGGTCACCGCATCGATGGCGCGCCGCTGGTCGGTCCGAAAGGTGGCATCCAGCCCGACCATCCGGTGGAGGAGCGCGTCAAGGTCGGGGGCCGTCATCGCCCCCACGGTAACGCCCGCGGATCATCCGCGGCTGACGCGCCCCTTCGGGCGCGCTGTCAGATGGTCAGGACCGACGCCTTGCAGGCGCCGCCGACGGAGCCGTCGTAGTCCCGCTTGAGGTGGTCGATGCTGACCAGCACGGAGCCGATGGTGTCGGCATCCGGCGTCATCCAGCGCACCTTGGCTTCCACCCGGTACTTGCGGTCGTGCGGCGCGGCCCACGCGATGCTGCGTGCCGTGAGCGGCGCTGCGTGGGTCGTGGTCGCGAGCGCCCACTGGTCACTCTGGCTGGCGCGGGGCAGGAACCCGGTGCCCCCTGGATGGGTTTGGGAGTATGCGTATCCTGTCTGCCCGGACACGATCGGCGCCGCAGATCCCCGACCGAGCAGAGGAGTGAGGACACGATGAGCATCATCGGACGACCCGCATGGGTCGACCTGTCGAGCAAGGACGCGGCGGGGTCGCGGGCGTTCTATGCGCGCATCTTCGGCTGGGACGTGGAGGTGAACCCCGACCCGCAGTACGGTGGCTACGCCATCGCGAAGCTGGGCGGCCAGGATGTCGCCGGCATCGGGCCGGCCATGGACCCCAACGCACCCACCGCGTGGAGCCTGTATATCGGCACGACCGATGCGGCCGCACTGGGCGATGCGGTCGCGGCGGCTGGCGGGACCGTGGTCATGCCCGCGTTCGCCGTTGGCGACCAAGGGAAGATGGCCGTCTTCCAGGACCCGAGCGGCGCGTTCATCTGCGGCTGGCAGACGACCGCGATGGGCGGCTTCCAGACCGGTGGCGCCGGCGCGTACACGTGGGCGGAACTCAATGCGCGGGGCGTCGAGAAGGTGCTGCCCTTCTATGCGGCCGTGTTCGGATGGACGAACCGTTCGAGCGACATGCCCGACGGCACCAAGTACATCGAGTTCCTCGACGGCGACGAGAGCATCCTGGGTGCCATGGAGATGAACCCGATGGTGCCCGCCGAGGTGCCGAGCTACTGGATGCCGTATTTCGGATCGGTCGACGTCGACGCGACGTACGCGGCGGCAGTCGCCGCTGGTGCGCGGGGCATGGTCGGACCGATGGACTTCCCGGGCGGCCGCTTCGCGATCCTCGGGGATCCGCAGGGCGCGGTATTCGGCGTGCTCAAGATGCGCGGCGCGTAACCCGCGCTTCGCTTCCGGGTTGCTGCCATGACCATGGTAGGATCATGGCATGCGAACTACCATCGATGCGGCCGGGCGTCTCGTGATCCCCCGGGCGCTGCGTGAGCGGGCGGGGCTGGTCGGGCCGATGGAGGTCGACCTCGAGATGGATGGCGCGGCCATCCGCGTGGAGGCCACCAGCGATGGGACCTTCATCGAGGAGGCGGGACGGCTCGTCATCCCGGCCACTGGGTCGGTCCTGACGGCGGACCTCGTCGAGCGGCTTCGGGATGCCGACCAGCGCTGAGCTGCCGCGCCGCGATGTCGCACATCGCGAGTCCGTCGACGCGCTGCTCGACACCAGCACCGCCGTTGCGTTGCTGGTCGCTGACCACGAGGCACACGCACGCACCATCGAAGCGACGCGAGGCATGCGCCTGGGACTCGCAGGACATGCCTGGTTCGAGACCTATTCAGTGCTGACGCGCATGCCCGCAGGGCTCCGCCGACGACCTGCGCAGGTCATCGAGTTGCTGGAGCACGACTTCCACGGCTCGTGGTTCCTGGATCCGTCAGCCACGGCGGCGCTTACCGACGAGCTGGGCCGTCTGCGCATCAGCGGGGGTGCCGTTTACGACGCACTCGTGGGTGCGGCGGCCCGGCACCACGATCAACCGCTGCTGACCGCGGACCGGCGCGCCCTCCGGACCTACGATGCCCTCGGGGTGCGGGTCCGGCTGATGGGATAGCGATCAGGCGCGCGAACGCCGCGCCTGACCCTCCGCGAGTCGCGACTGCATCACGTAGCTGCTCTGGGCATAAGCGGTCTTCCGGGCACGCTCGGGCATGGGCTGCTGGAATTGCCCGACCTCTGCCATCAGCGCGTCCACGATGGCCCGCAGCTCGGGATCGCGTCCGGCATACCCCCGGATGCGTTTGCCGGTCGACTCGAGGACGTGGCGTGCGCCCCGGTAGTCGCCCGCGCGGTTGAGGCGTACCGCCTCGCGTCGGGCCCGAGCGACGAAGATGCGCGCCACGACCCGGTCGACCTCGATGTCCCGAGGCTGCACGTCGTTGGCGTCGTCCAGGGCGTACTCCCAGGCGAGTCGGCTCGCGGCACCATCCAAGGCACCATCACGATCCTGCAGGCCGATCAGCATCGGCATCGCGGCGCCGACCTGGCCGAGCGGGAACGAGATGCGCAACGGCACCTCGAGCATCTGCCCGGAGATGAGGTCGCCGACCGTGATGACGGTCCGACCTCCGCTGGTGCGCAGGGGGAACGCGCCGAGTGACTCGACGCGGACCTCGGCCGGCAGCGACACCTCGAGCGAGACCTCTCGGGCCACGATCTCGAGGGTCTCGCCGACCTCGCTGCTGATGTGGTCGCGGATGGCGGCCGCGGTCGCGATGTCGTAGAAGTGGCCGCCACCAGCCTGCGCCATCCCCTGCAGGAGCTCCTCGTTGAAGTCGTCGCCGACCCCGAAGGTCGAGGTGGACACACCCCGGGCACGGAGCTCTGATGCGTGATGTGTCAGCTCGCTGATGTCCGTGATGCCGACGTTGGCGAGCCCGTCGGTGAGCAGCAGGCTGCGGTTGACGCCTTGTGCGACGAGCACGGCGGCCACCTGCTCGCAGCCGGCCAGCCAGCCGCCACCGAGATCGGTCGAGCCGCGTGCCTCGACGGTGCGGAGTCGGTCGATCGCATCGTGGCATGCGCTCGGGGTGGCGTGGGTGCCGCGGACCAGGACGTCCACCTCGTTGTCGTAGGTGACGACGCTGAAGCGGTCGCGAGCCTGCAGTCGGGCGATGCCTTCCTCGACCGCCTGGGTCGCGAGTCGGATCTTGTCGCCCCCCATCGAGCCGGACCGATCGAGGACGAAGGCGAGGTTGACCGCCGGTCGCTCCCGACCACCGGTCGCGGTCGGTGCCGCGATGCGCGCGACGACGTATCGGGTGCTGTGCCATCGAGAGCGAACGAGGCGACGATCGCTGGCGACGGCGAGGGAGGGGGTGGCGGGGGTCATGACTGGTCCTCCTGGAGCAGCTCGCGGGCGATGGTGATGAGGCGGTCGATGCGCTTCTGGTCCGAGCGAGCAAGCGGGCGACGGATATGGAGCTCGACGTCCGGGGTCAGGGCGACGCGCTCCCATTGGGATCGGGATGCAGACGGCGGGGCCACCACGTCGGGTGCGGTGGGAGGGTCGTGCGCTGGCCGCGGTGCGACATAGGCCGCCGGAGCCTCATGGAGCGCTCGGTTCGTGCGTGACCGCGTGGCACTGGCGCGGAGCGCGTGGATGTAGTCAAGGGCGGTGTCCTGTGGCCCGGTCGAAGGATCAGCCAACGCGGCCACGACCGCGTCGTTGTCCATGACCTCGGTTTGGCGACGGATCTCCGCGAGCGGCAGATGGGCCTCCTGGAGTCGACGGATCAGTCGCACCCGCTGGAGGTGGCCCTCGCCGTATCGCGTGCCCGGACCGGCCTGCTCCGGCGGCGGGAGCAGCCCGACCGAGATGTAGTAGCGCACAGTCCGCGGCGTGACGCCGGCGATGCTGGCCAGCTCAGCGATGGTGTACTCCTGGTCGGTGGGCATGCGCGCATCGTGACAGTAGCACGTCGAACTGTCAAGTAGACGCTTGGAAGAACCAGCCGCCAGGTCATACATCGCGTCGACACGATGCATCGACGTGACTCGGTGGGTCCCGGTCTGATGGATCGCTGCCCATGCCAGACTGGCGTTCGTGAACCGCTTGGCCCTCGACGAGACGTTCGCCGCGGGCGCGCTCGATCCGGACATCTGGCTGCCGCATTACCTGCCGCACTGGAGCTCGCGGGCTGCGTCAGCGGCCAGCTGGTCGATCGTCAGCGACGGCCTCCACCTCGTCATCCCGACCGAGCATCCGCTGTGGTGTCCCGACCGTCACGCCGAGCCGTTGCGCGTCTCGGCGCTCCAGAGCGGCGAGTTCGCCGGTCCGGTCGGCAGCACCATCGGTCAGCAGCCATTCCGCGATGGCCTCACGGTGCGCGAGGCGCAGCCTGCGTTCCGTGGCCATACCCCGACCTATGGCCATATCGGGATCACGATGCGCGGCATGGTCAGTGATCGCTCGATGTTCGCGCTGTGGCTCGCGGGCTACGAGGACGTGCCACAGCGCTCGGGCGAGATCTGCGTGGCGGAGGTCTTCGGCTCAGGCATCGGCCAGGGGCGCGCAGCCGTGGGCGTGGGCATCAAGGCGTTCCGGGACCCGACCCTCGTCGAGGACTTCGCTGGCGTGTCGCTGGCCATCGACCCGACGGACTTCCATACCTACGCGGTCGACTGGCGACCTGGCTCGATCGACTTCCTCGTCGACGGTGAACGCATCCGCCACCTCGACCAGGCACCCGACTACCCGATGCAGCTGATGCTGGGCGTGTTCGACTTCCCCGCGCGGGCGACCGACACGGACGCGGTGCAGCCGACACCCGAGCTCATCGTCAGCCGCGTGGTCGGACGGCCCCTCCAGTCCTGACCTGCCGCGAATGCGCTGCGCGCCGGCGATGCATCGGCATGACTCGGGAGGTGAGACCCAGGGAGACGTCGCGCCTGAGGAGCCGACGCACCTAGTCCTGGTGCGCCTCGCCCAGGCCTGCCAGCAGCTCCCCGAACGGCACCGGATCCGCGTACGGATCGACCCGCGGCGGCGTCACCCTCCCGCCGAGCGCCGCTGCGAGCTCGCCCGCCGCGCGCTCGATGCGTGCCGCGAGGCTGGCTGCCCACTCCTGGTGTCCCCAGTCGTCCGAGGCCGCGAAGACACCGGTCGGCATCACGGACGCGCCGAAATAGGCGAACAACGGTCGCAGCGCATGGTCGATGGCCAGAGAGTGGCGGGGCGTGCCGCCGGTCGCCGCGACGAGTATCGGCGTGCCCGCGAGCGCATCGACCGCGAGCACATCGAAGAAGGTCTTGAACAGCCCGCTGTACGAGGCGCTGAAGATGGGCGACACCGCGATGAGGCCATCGGCCGAGGTGACCGTCGTGATGGCGGCCTGCAGCCTGGGGCTCGGGAACCCGGTCAGCAGATGGTCGACGAGCTCGCGGGCGTGATCGCGGGCCTCGACCACGGAGAAGGTCGCCTCGATGTCCCGGTCCCCCAGTCGGGCCACCGTTGCGGTGGCGAGTCGGTCAGCGAGCAGCCGGGTCGCGGAGGGCTTGCCGAGGCCGGCCGAGACGACCGCGATCGTGCGCGTGGCCAAGGTCAGGCGGCGGTCGAGGCGGCGGTGTCGGCCGGAGCGGCCGTGTCAGCCGCGGCCGTGGCCGCGTGGCCGCCCTGAGGCTCTCGTGGGTCGGGGCGTCCGGGACACCCGGTTTGCGCAGCCTGGCGAACTCCGTGCGCAGCACCGGCACGACCTCCGTGCCCAGGATCTCCAGCTGCTCCAGGGCGACCCTGGCCGGCAACCCGGCGTGGTCGACGAGGAACAGCTGTCGCTGGTAGTCGCCGACGATCTCGCGGAAGGTCAGCGTCTTGTCGATGACCTCCTGGGGGCTGCCCACGGTCAAGGGCGTCTGATCGGTGTACTCCTCGAGCGACGGCCCGCCGCCATACACGGGTGCGTGATCGAAGTACGGCCGGAACTCGCGCACCGCGGCCTGCGAGTCATGGCGGATGAACGCCTGGCCACCGAGGCCGACGATGGCCTGGTCGGCGGTGCCGTGCCCGTAGTGCTCGAAGCGGCGTCGATAGAGGTCGACCATCCGCTGCGTGTGCTCCCTGGGCCAGAAGATGTTGTTGTGGAAGAAGCCGTCGCCGTAGAACGCGGCCTGCTCCGGGATCTGCGGGCTGCGGATCGAGCCGTGCCACACGAACGGCGGCACACCATCGAGTGGGCGGGGCGTGGAAGTGAAACCGGTGAGCGGGGTCCGGAAGCGGCCCTGCCAGTCGACGACGTCCTCGCGCCAGAGTCGGTGGAGCAGGTCGTAGTGCTCGATGGTGAGCGCGATGGCATTCCGGATGTCCTGGCCGAACCAGGGATAGACCGGCCCGGTGTTGCCGCGGCCGAGCATCAGGTCGACGCGACCACCGGACAGGTGCTGGAGCATCGCGAAATCCTCCGCGATCTTCACCGGGTCACTGGTCGTGATGAGCGTCGTGGCCGTGGACAGGATGATGCGGCTGGTGCGCGCCGCGACGTAGCCCAGGAGGGTCGTGGGCGACGAGGGCACGAACGGCGGATTGTGGTGCTCGCCGCTTGCGAACACGTCGAGCCCCAGCTCCTCCGCCATGAGTGCGAGCGCGACCATCGTCTCGATGCGCTCGTGCTCGGATGGGGTCCTGCCCGTGGTCGGGTCGGGGGTCACGTCCCCGACGCTGAAGATGCCGAACTGCATGGGTGGATGATACCGAGGAGATAGTTGCGGCGTGAACTATACGGCGATGGAGCGTGAGCGCCCGAGGGACCCTTGGTCCCCGAGTCATGCCGATACATCACTTCGGTCAGACGGGGCGTCGGGGTGCGGCACCACGATGAGGTCGAGCCCTGGTATGGCGGCGTAGCCCGCAGGGTCGCCGGTGTAGAGGGGCCAGCCATTCGCGAGGGCCGTCGCCGCGATCATCGCGTCGAACGCACGGGCGGTTGGCTTCCGACCTGCGCTCCGCAGTGACGCTGCGACCTGTCCGAACGCTCGCGCGGCTGCGGCATCGAAGGGGACGGCGTCGAAATCAGCCTCCGCCTGTTGCAGATGTGCCTGTCTGGCCGCCCGTTCCTGGTCGGTCCGCGCGACCAGGGGCCCGACGGTCAACTCGGCGAGCGTGACGGCGCTGATTCGCGGGTGCACGGGCAGGACCTCGGGATCCCGAAGTCGTGACAGCAGGATCACGAGGTTCGTGTCCAGCAGGCCGGCCGGCGCCCTGGCCGTCACAGCGACTGGTCGACGACGGCGTCGACGTCGTCGCGGAAGACGTCGGGGTCGACCGCGGGCAGGCGCGACCAGCGACGGAGGATCGCCGCTGCGTCGAGCGTCGGACGCCCGACGGGGGCCAGCTCAGCGACGGGGCGACCATCCCGCGTGACCGTCAGCCGCTCACCCCGCTCCACCCGGTCCACCACATCGCCACCGTGATTGCGAAGCTCCCGGATCGATACCTCGGCCATGCCCACACTGTATCACGCGTGATACACGCCGTTCTGGGCCCGGCTTCGGACCGGAGGCATTGGGCTCTGGGTTCCCGAGTCACGCCGATGCACGATCGCGCCTCAGTCGATGCGATACGCGCTGACCGGGCGGTCGAAACCCTTCAGCTCCACCTCGCCCAGCGGTTCGAGCGTGCCCCAGGCAGGAGCCGGCCCGGCACCGAGACCCGCGGCCACCGCCTCGCTGACCACGATCTGGCCCGCCGTCGCGATCGATGCCAGTCGCGATGCGAGGTTCACGGTGCGGCCGAAGATATCGCCGTCGCGCTCCACGACGGGGCCCAGGTCGATGCCCGCGTGCGGGTGCAGGCCCTCGGCGCGCAGCTCCTCGCGGATCGCGGTCGCAGCCCGGATCGCCGACGCGCACGGGTCGGCGGCGGGGAACAGCAGCAGCGCCCCATCGCCCAGGAGCTTGACGACCCGGCCCTGGGACGCGGCGGTCGCGACGGTCACGACATGCTCGAAACGCGAGGTCGCTCGGGCCGCCGCCACGTTGCCGGCCGACTCGGTGAGGGCGGTGTAGCCAGAGATGTCCACGAAGGCCACGGCCGGGAGCCGGGCGCCGGCATCGGGATCGTGGACGCGTTCCGCGAACGGACCGACGGCCGTGAGCACGTTCTCGACGACGTCCGCCGCGAGTCGGCGCTCGACGTGGTGGAGGATGAGCCAGGGCAGGACCGCCATCGCCAGCTCCACGGCGCCGCGCGCGGCCGCGCCCTCCTGGACTCGAGCCTCGTGCGACCACGTCGTGCGATCGGGGCCGAGGAGCGACCGATACAGCTCGTAGTGGAGCCCGGCCCAGCCCTCCGCGAACCGCTGCGTCGTCTGGCCGACCAGCCGCGCCGCCCGCAACGCGATGTCCGGGTCGGCGCCCCACTGCCGCACGAATGCCATCAGCATCGCGTCATCCGCGGCGAGCGTGGGGGACTCCGGGTCCGGGATCCCCAGGCCGAGCTGCTCAGATACCGGCCCCGCCTGCGGTCCCAGGTCGCCCAGCTCCGCGGTCAGGTCGCCGAATCGGCGACCGCTCAGCGGGGAGGGTGGCGGGAGGAGCGTGTCGAGGAACGAGAAGTCGAAGTCCTGTGCTCCCTGTGCCCGCGCCACGGCGTCGAGGGGGACGCCGGCCGCCTCGACCGCGCGCAGGATGCGCACCCGCCAGACGTCGCCCGTCACGAAGCCCTGGTCCGTGCGCCGCAGGATGCCCGTCTCCAGCAGTCGGCCGACGAACGCCTCGTCGACCTGGGCCATCGCGGCCATCGCGGCCTCGTCGGCGGGTCCGGGCTGGGACACGGACCCCTGAGGGCTCTCGGTCGCCATCAGGCGGCGACATCGATGTCGGCGGGGATGTCCAGACCAAGGTGCCGAGCGAGCGCCGACCGAACGCTCGACCGGATCTCCGCGTCGGTCACCCGTTGGACGTGGCCGGCGATCTCGAATGCCGTGACACGCATCAGATCGATGGTCCGGACCTGGTGGCAGAGGATGACCGCGTCGAGGGTCTGTCCGGCGTGCCCGCGCGGGATGACGACCTCGGCGGGATACCGGGACGTTCGCGCGGAGATGGGACAGACCGTGGCCATCCCCGATCGGTGGAACGACTCATAGGAGACAACGAGCGCGCGACGTTGTCCGGCCTGCTCGTGGCCGAGCGTTGGGTCGAGGTCAACCAGCACGATCGCCCACCGAAGGGGACCGGTCACGAGGGCCACGTCTCGCGGTCGTGGTACTCGCTCGCGATGGCGAGCATCTCCCGACGGAACTCGGGGTCGTCCGCGGCTTCGGCCCAGCGCGCGGCGTCGTCCAGGTCCCGCGCATCCCTGTAGAGGCGCTCCACCGCGAGCTCCACCACTGCGTCCTGGCTGGTCGTGCCGAACTGACCGACGAGCTCGCGGACCTGCGACACGGTCGCTGTCGGGAGGTTGTATGTCCGCTTGGTCCGAGCCGTCATGGGTGCAGTATCGACGTCCGATATCCACGTGTCAATCAGGGGTGTATCCGGCGCCGATCTTCCATGTCCGCACCCCAGCCCGGACAGCCCAGGACGGGTAGCACGCCTGTGCTACTGTCGGGCGCATGAAGCGAGTGGTGACGTTGCGTCAGGTCGGCGGGTCGGTCGGTGCGACCCTGCCCAAGGAGATGGTGGACCGGCTCGACCTAGCTCCCGGTGACCAGGTGCTCGCCATCGAGACGGAGCAGGGCATCCTGCTCACGCCGTACTCCGACGAGCTTGCGGCTGATCTGGCCGCCACGCGGCGTGCCGCCAAGCGCTATCGGGGGGCGCTCCGCGAGCTTGCGGGTTGAGTCGACCCGAACCGACCTGGCTGAGCAGGCTCGCGGTCGTCGAGGCGCATGCTCGACAGATCCGTGAGCATGGCGGACCGCAGGGCCTTCGCGACGAGGGCGCCCTGGATGCCGCCCTTACCCGCCCTCGCCATCGATGGGCATGTGAGCCAGACACGGGTCTGGCCGCCCTGGCCGCGGCGTACTGTTTCGGCATCGTCCAGGGCCACCCGTTCGTTGATGGCAACAAGCGTGTCGGCCTCGTCGTGATGGTTGCGTTCCTCGATCGGAACGGGCTGGAGCTCACAGCGACCGATACCCAGGTGGTGTCGTGGATCCTGGCGCTCGCGGCCGGCGAGCTGACGGAGGCGGCGCTGGCGGACCTGGTCGAACGGCACCTGCGTCCGGACGTGGCCTGACCGGCCGCCCGCCGGGCTGGGTCTCAGCCGAGATCGCCCAGCAGCTCGAGCGTCCGGTCGATGTCCCCCTCCGTGCCCGCGAGCAAGGTCACGATGACCTCGTCGCAGCCCGCATCGGTGAAGCGTCGAAGCCCATCGCTGACTCGCTCTTCCGTGCCGACGAGCACCAGGTCGTCCTTCAGGCCGTCGGGGACGACACCGTCGGCGGCATCCGGGTTGCCGGCGTCGCGGAACATCGCGTGGTAGAACGGCATCCGCGTATACGACGCGAGCCGCTCGATGCCAGTGCGGCGGGCACCGACCGGATCGTCGGTCACGAGCGCGAGCGTGTGCCCGATGAGCCGTGGTCGCGGGCGTCCGTGTGCCGCCGCGCTCTCGCGCAGGGCAGGTCCGGCGACGTCCCGCAGGAACGAGGAGGGCGTGACCCATGCGATGGCGCCGTCCGCGAGCTCGCCGGCGAGGCGATAGGCCGTGGGGCGCAGCGCCGAGATGAGCAGCGGTACCTCGACGGGCGCGGCGAGCCGTGCGTGGGCAGAGAGCCGGGTACCGTCGACGTCCAGCTCGCCCGTCCGCGCCTGGAGCAGCACGCCGATGTACTCCCGCAGGAAGCCCAGCGGTCGGTCGAACGACAGACCCCACTCGGTCTCGATGGTCGCCTTGTGGCTGGTGCCGATGCCCAGCTGCAGGCGCCCGGGCGCGACGTCCTGTATGGCGCGTGCCTGCTGGATCATCGCGATCGGATGGCGAGAGTACGCGATGGCGATCGCGGTGCCCAGCCTAATGCGGCGGGTCTGCGCGCCGACGACCGCGAGGGTCGTGAGGCTGTCGGGCCCCAGGCCACTCGTCAGCCAGAGGGTGCTGACACCCGCGGCCTCGGCCCGCTGGGCGATGGCGACGACCTCGGGGACGCTGGTGTTGTTGACATGGATCCCGTGGACGGTCATGACTCCACGGTACCGCAGGGCTTGCCGGCCTGAGGTGCGCCTATCGGGCCTGCTTTCGATACTGCGAGACGCGACCGCCGGAGACACCGACCACCGTGCCGGCATCCCGCGTCGAGAGACCCTGCTGCAGGAGCCGACCGACCAATCGCTCGGTGTCGCGGGCGACCTCGCTCCGCAGCAGCTCGGAGCGCGCACGGCGCTGCTGGCAGCGACGCCATCGCGTGATGGCCCATCCCGTGCGGCTGCACAGCGGCTCCGCGCCCGGGTCCAGTCGACGCACACGACGATCGGCGAGGTGGCCATTCAGCAGGACACCTCGGCGTCTCGGGGGAGGATCTCGATGCCCATGACGGTGCCGTCAGTGGCATAGGTCACGTCACGCGGGTCACCGAGCCGCTCCTGGTGCTCCCAAGTGCCGTCATGGCCCCTCAACCTGACCATGCACTGGGGCGGCCTGGCACTCGCGGGATTCCGCGACAGCGAACCCGCCGCTTGAGGGTAGCCTGTGGTGGTGCTACCGCCATCTGCCGAGGACTCCCTGTGCCAAAGCTGCGGTGCCGCGCCCTCGCGGATCGTCTACGGCGGCGAACCCCTGTGCGACCGCTGCTTCGATCGCCGGATCGCCGCGCAGACCGGCTACCCGGAACTCCCCGAGCCGCCTTCGCCCGTGGTACGTCGGGGAGCTGACGGACGCGCGCACCGATTCCGATACCGGCTGTGGCGTGCACCGACCGGCATCGTCGCAGAGGCAGAGGAAGTGGGTGTCCCGGTGCTGGAGGGCTTCCAGGCGAAGGTCATCGGCCCCCACGATGCCGATGTCGCCGAGCTGTTCGGCCGCCTGGATGCCCAGCTGGCGCGGAAGCTCCGCAGGCGCGACCTGGAGCCGGGACCAAACGGGCCTGTCCTGGCCGGCATGACCCTCGCGGGTCGCCTGGAGTGGAACGAGGAGCATGGCCCGTATGACGTCATCGTCGGTGGGCGTCGATATACCTGGGATGAGGTGGGCGGGATGCTGGAACCGTTCGAGGGTTACGAGTTCGAGCTCCGAGTGATCGACATGGCGGTCGTGGGCGACCTCGGGCTGCCGGGAGAGGATGACGCGCCCAGTGGACCCGACTGAAACCCCCGAGGGCCCCGTCGACTCGCTCGCCGCGCTCCGCCTGGCGCTGACCCGACCCCGCCTGGCCACGCTCGCCGGCGCGACCACCTTCCGGAGGGGCGAGGACTACGCCGCTGAGGGGCGCGTGGGCCTCATCGACGCAACCCCGGACGGGGTACAGGGTGTCGTCCAGGGCGAACGGCGGTATCGCGTCTGGGTCGGCGCGCTCGGCGACGACGTGCTCGGTCGATGTGATTGCCCGATGGGCGAGGACGGGCGCTGCTGCAAACACCAGGTCGCACTGGCGCTGGCGTGGCTGGAGGAGCAGCGCCCTGGCACTGGGCGCACGAGATCGGTCTCGATGCAGGAGGTCCGGGAGTTCCTTCTGGGCCTCGAGCCGGCCACCCTGGTGAGCATCATCCCGGCGGAGGCCGACCGCGACGACGCGTTCAGTCAGCGACTCCTGGCTCGCACCGCGGCTGCGGCCGCCGGAGCCGATCACGATCAGACGTCTGTCCGCCGGGCCATCGACCAGGCCGTCAGGAACGCTGGCTACGTGCGGTATCAGGAGGCCTGGGACTACGTCGCGGGGATCATGAACGCGGTCGACCTCATCGACGACGTCCGGTTGGGCGGTGACCCTGCGGCTGCCATCGGCCTCGCGGAGAACGCCCTCGTCCGCGTGGAGGAGGCGATGGGCGACGTGGACGACTCCGATGGCGGGATGGGCGAGGTCCTGGCACGGCTCCAGGGAATCCACCTCGCCGCATGCGAGGCCGCGCGCCCCGACCCCGTCGCGCTCGCACGGACCCTGTTCGAGTGGGAACTGCACGGCGAGTGGGACGTGTTCGCGGGTGCCGTCGAGCGATATCGGGACGTGCTGGGCGAGGTCGGACTGGCAGCCTATCGGCGACTGGCCGAGAGCGCCTGGGAAGGGGTCCCGGCCGTCGGGCCCGGCGAGCGAACGGGCAGCGACCCATATCTCCGGATCACCAGCATCATGGAGAGCCTCGCCCGGACCTCGGGCGACACCGATGCACTCATTTCCGTGATGCGTCGCGACCTCGCCTATCCATACGACTTCCTGGCGATCGCGCAGGTATGCCGCGAATTGAGCCGTTACGACGAGGCGCTTGACTGGGCGGAGCGAGGCATCACCGACTTCCCCGGTCGGGCGGACCAGCGCATCCGGGACTTCCTCATCGAGGAGTACATGCGACGCGGGCGGACCGATGACGCCATCACCCAGGCGTGGGCGGCGTTCACAGAAGGGCCGAGCCTGGGGCGTCATCAGGCGCTCCGGACGCTCGTGCCGGAAGCAGGTGAGGCTGGGGCGGCCGCCTGGTCTGCGTGGCGTGACCGCGCGGTCGAGCATGTGCGGCTGACGGTCCTGGGCGCCCGGAAGGCTCGGCCTCAGGGAGCGCGGCCGTCCTGGCAGTTCGGCCCTGACGGGTCGGTCGCTGTCCAGATCCACCTGGCCGAGGGCGATCTCGAAGCTGCTTGGGGAGCTGCCCAGGAGCTCGATTGCTCACGACGCCTCTGGCTGGACCTGGCGCGGCAACGCGCCGCGGAACACCCGGCCGACGCGATCGCCGTCTACCAGCGCGAGATCGAAGCCGCCATCGGCGTCGCGGGCGGCAAGGGCTACGCGACAGCGGTAGAGCTGGTCGGCCGAGTGGCCGCGATCATGGAACGCCAGGGCGAGTTCGATGAGTTGAGCATGTACCTCGTGGAACTGCGCGCCCGTCACGGCCGCAAGCGCAACCTCATCAAGCTGCTGGACGGACTGGAGCATCGGCGGGTCTCGCAGCCGGGCGTTGCGCGACTCCCGGGTTCTGGATAGGTCGGGTCGGAACGACGATCCGACCCGACCTGCGGTCAACGTATGGTAGCGTGTATGGCATGGAGAAGACCACGGTCTATCTGCCGTCGGATCTGCGCAACGCGCTCAAGGAAACAGCACGCGCCAGACAGACCAGCGAGGCCGAGCTCATCCGGGAGGGTATCGCGCTCGTGACCGCCGGCACCGGGCCGCCACAGCCGCGGGTGCCGTTGTTCGCCAGTGGCGACCCGACCCTCGCGGAGCGCGTGGACGAGGTGCTCCGCGGGTTCGGCGAGCGTTCGATCCTGCTCGACACGAGCGGGTTGCTCGCCGCGCTGGACCAGAGTCAGCGCCTGCACGAGGCCGCCGCCGCGACACTGCTCCGAGCCGCACCGCCACTGCTGCTGTCGCCGTTCGTGCTGGCCGAGATGGACTACCTCCTGGCGACGCGCGTCGGCATCGATGCCGAGATCGCATTCCTGGATGAGGTGGGCAGAGGCGTCTACCAGTTGGAGCCCATGTCGTCCGAGGACGTCACTCAGGCACGGGTGATCGTCGACCGATACCGAGATCTGGACGTCGGGCTCGCGGACGCCTCCATCCTGGTGCTGGCGGCACGCCGCGGTGCCAGGGACGTCCTCACGCTCGACGAGCGGCACTTCCGCACGATGCGCACCCACGATGGGTCCGCGCTGCGGATCCTGCCGGCCGACGCCTCCTGACTCCGGGTCGCCATCCCTATCGACTCAGGAAGGCCTCGCGGATCTTCGGTGACGATGGCCTCAGCGAGCGGCTGTCCGGTCACGACCCGATCACCACCAGGTGCTGGCGGGCTCGTGACGCCCCGACGTACATGAGTCGCGCGTCCAGCGGGTCGTTCGGGTCCAGCTCGACGAGCACGATGACCTCGCGCTCGAGGCCCTTGAAGCGGCGGATGGAGTCGCACACGATGACGTCGGGCGGTGCCTCGGGGATGTCCATGAAGGGGACGCCGAGCGACTCGCCGTCCGAGTCATACGCACCGTTCCAGAGCGCCTGGTTGCCGTAGCGGTCCTTCGCGTGCCACACATCGCTCCGGGCCAGCGATCGGCCGGTCAGCACGCCGATGCGCCACGGCTGGATGCGGTCCACGGCCACGAGCTCATGGAGCACCTTCCGCAGCGCCGACACGGGACCATCGGGCGCCCGCACGAACCGGGGCGGCGGTCCCTCGCTGCGCCACGCGCGAGCGCCGGGGAGCCCGCCCACGAAGCTTGCCGCGTACTCGTAGATGGCCTGCGAGTTGCGCATGTTGCGCGACAGCCGGAACGCCGGCATGCCGAGTTCCTCCACGGCATCTGCCCGATACAGCGCCTGGAGCGGGTCGTGGAACACGATGAACGGGTCCCGACCGGGGTCGATGAGCAGCAGCTGGAGGAGCTCGAGCCACTCCCGGTCGAAATCCTGGCCCTCGTCCACCACGATGGCCCGATATCGAGCGCCGAGGTTGGAGATGGCCGCGAGGGCACCGTCCGGCAGCTCGTGCTCCCACCATTCCCGGCCGCGCTCGGCCTTCGATGGCAGTGCGGCGGTACCCGCCTCCTGGCCCAGCTGCAGGCACAGCTCGTGGAAGGTGAGGATGTCCAGGGTCCTGGGCTGGTCACCGTCGAATGCATCGACGAGGTGGCGCGCCAGGGGTGCGTTGAAGCAGACCAGGAGCGTGCGTCCGTTCGTTGCAAGGCGACGCGCCTTCTCCATGGCCAGGACGGTCTTGCCGGTGCCCGCGGAGCCCACGATGGCCGCCCGCGTCTGGGCCTCGAGGAGGTCGAGCGTCGCCTGCTGGACGTCGTCGAACCCGCGCAGCTCGCGCTCGCCCGCGTCGACGCCGATGCGCAACGAGGGGAGCAGGTCGAGCGCGGCTGGCTCGAAGAGGGACTCGACCAGCGCCATCTGGCGGGTGGTCAGCGGTGCGCCCCGCCGGCCATCGCCGTTCCAGTGCGCGTAGGCATCCGCGACCCACTGCCGGATGGATGCGTCCGATTCCAGCGCGGTCTGGTCGAGCACCATCCAGGGTTCGACATCCGCACCGAGCTGGAGCGGGACCCGTGCGCGGGTCGCCCCGAGGTCCTGGGACGGGACCGCGATCGCGTGACCGAGTCGCAGATCGGATGACCGGCCGTTCCACCCATCCGGGGCGATGAGCTTGGCACGCAGGGCATGCTTGCCCATCTCCGCTTGCTCGACGGGCGATACCGGCAGGAGCCGTTCGCCGGCGAACCAGCGACCCTGACCGTCGCGACGGAGGTGTGCCTTGACCTCCAGCACCAGGAAGCCATGTTCGGCATGGACGATGACCAGGTCGGACTCGCCGTCGCGTGTCGGTGCTGCTGGATCGCGTTGCAGGACCCACCGCCAGTTGCGAAAGAGGCGGTACTCGGCCGGGAGGGCGTGGCGGAGCCGGTCGTAGACCTGGGCTTCGGCTGCCTCGCCGCTCCTGGACGTGGCGCGCTCCGGAGGTGTGGCCGACGTGGTGGCCGCCCGGGCGCCCGGGGTCGTGGCCGGTGTCGTCTGCGTCATGGGCAGCACGGTAGTCGCGGCGCCCTGACATCTCGCTGGCCTGATGGTCCCGGGCATCCGACGAGCATGAGGGTCGTTTCCGGCATGCTCCAGCGGTTCGCCTTCAGGGCAGGGATTGGTGGGGCACGTGCTGGACGCCCTGCTCTACGTGGCGCTCACCCGGCCGACGAGCTCCCTGACGGTCATGGCGACCCCGGCGCTGGCGGCGCGACTGCTCGGCTTGGGGAAGTTGCTGTAGCGGCGTTCATGGCCCCAGCAACGCCGCTGGCACGACTGCGATGCCGTCGGCGCGGCGATATGCCGTCGGCCCCGTGGTGACCACGACGGCGTCGAGCAGTTGGTCCCCGATCTGGCCAGCGAGCCATCGAAGGTGGCGGACATCGCTGTCGTCGATCGTCCGCGCCAGCTTCACTTCGATGGCCACGATGGCGCCGTCGCCTCGTTCCACGATGAGGTCGACCTCGTGCTCACCGCCTTTCGTACGGAGGTGAAAGACACGAGATTCCGCGGCTTGTGCCCCGGCTCGGACGCCGACGGTGACGAGTGACTCGAACAGGGCGCCCAGGAGCGGGCCGTCTCGAGGAATCCAGGGTCCGACCGGCCCAGCGCCCAGCAGGGTCGCCTTGTTGACGCCGAGGAGGCGAGCAGCCAGTGCGGGGTCGGCCAATTGGTGCTTGGCCGGCGACGCGAGACGTCTGAGCTGACTGCCGGCCGCCGCCCAGCCCGGCACGGGCTCGACCAGCCAGAGTCGCTCCAGGACGTCCAGCCATGCCTGCACGCTGGCGCGGGTCGGCGTGTTGCCACCATCCCCGGTCGCCGCTGCACGGACCGTCTCGAACGTGGCCGTGGTGGACGTCGCGGCCGCGTATGCCCGCATCCATCGGCGCAGCGCGACGGGGTTGCGGACTCTCCGCCCCAGTTCCGGGAACTCCACCTCTGCGATGCGGTCGAGGTAGCCGTCGAGGCGTGCTCTGAGGACGCGGTCCGACATATCCCGCAGACCGGGAAAGCCGGATGCGAGGATCTCGTCCGCATAGTCCTCCAGCCGCATCGCCGAGGTACCCGCGATCGGTGGCTTGCCGCCACCCAGCAGGTCAGCCAGACGCACGCTCGGGGTGCTGCGCCCCCGCTCCGATAGCGCGAGCGGCCGCATCCGCAGGGTGACGATCCGTCCCGCGCCCGAGTGCGTTGATCCGGGCCGCAGTGTCGCCGATCCGGTCAGCAGGAACGACCCCGCTCGCGGATCGTCATCGACCGCTCGCCGCACCAGATCCCACGACTCAGGCAGTCGCTGCCACTCGTCGATGAGGATCGGCGTCTCGCCAGTGACGAGTCTCGCTGGATCGCCTCGGGCGACCGCCCGCTCGTCCATGTCGTCCAGCCGGTATGTGGTCCGCGCGCGACGACGTGCCGTGGCGGTCTTGCCGACCCCCTTCGCGCCTTCCAGGGAGATCGCAGGGACCTCCGCCAGGAGGAAGTCCAACTCGCCGTCTACGATTCGCGGGAGGTAGTCTGACGATATTGCGGCTGGCTTCATGGACTTGTACTATACATCTGGTCGACCTTGGACGATACAAATGGCCAACCATGAACCATACATCCCGTCGGCATGGCTCGGCGAGCAGCCCAGTGCCTCGATGTCGGGCGGCCAGCCCTGATCCCTTCATGACGCGCGGTCCGGCCGGGAGGCCTGCGGCAGCCTCGGCCATGTCGACGAGGTAGACGCCCCCGGAGACTCGGTACAAGTCGCCGTCGTGAAGGCGTGCCCACACGATGACGGTCTCGGGGTCCGTACCTGCCTGGGTCATCGTGAGCGCCTGTGCGACCGGTGCGACGGTACACCGTCCGGTTTCGTCATCAGACGGGTCGAGGGTGGGGCCAGATCGGATCATCACGGTGGGGCCAAATGGGGTTGTCATTCCCACCCACCTGATGCAGCGAGCCGACTCAGGAAAGGCGGGTCGCTCCCCTCGCTGAGCGTCCGTCATGAATCTCGGCGGGACGGGTCCGCCGGAAAGCGGTACCAGTACCAGACCGGCTCCCGCACGGCTCACCCTGCTTGATAATGTAGGTACATCACTACATCGCACGGGACATCGACACATGGCCACCAGCATGACGAGCCGCGCCTTCAACCAGGACACCAGCAGAGCCAAGAAGATGGCGGAGCGTGGGCCTGTCTACATCACCGATCGCGGTCGGCCGGCACATGTGCTGCTGTCGTTCGACGCCTACGAGCGACTCATCGGCACGCGGCAGGTCATCGATCTGCTGGGTGAGCCGGGCATCGAGGACGTCGACTTCGATATCGTTGTCTCGAAGGACCCCCCGGGCCCGGCGACCTTCGACTGATGTACCTGCTGGACACGAACGTCGTCTCCGAGTTGCGCAAGGTACGTGCCGGCAAGGCCGACCGCGGTGTCGCGGAGTGGGCGGCGAGCGTCCCGTCCGCGCGCATGTTCGTGTCCGCGATCACGATCCATGAGCTGGAGCACGCCGTCCTGCTCGCGGAACGAGCGGACCCAGTGCGGGGAGCGCTCCTCCGGCGGTGGCTGGACGACGGCGTCACACCAGCATTCGACCAGCGAGTCCTGCCCGTCGACGGGACGGTGGCCCGCGTCGGCGCGAAGCTGCACGTCCCGGACCTGGCACCCTTCCGCGATGCCGTGATCGGCGCCAGTGCGCTGGTCCATCGATTGGTGGTCGTCACCAGGAACTCGGCCGACTTCGAGCGATTCGATGGGCTCGAGGTGCTGAACCCCTGGCGCTGACCGGTTGACCGCTGCGTGTCGCCAGCTGGGCTGACGAGACGCCACCTATCTACCTACTGATGGTAGAGTTCTACCATGAGCATGAACATCAAGAACCCGGAGGCACACCGGCTGGCGCATCGGATCGCTGACCTCACCGGGGAGACCGTGACCGGCGCGGTGACCGAATCCCTGCGCGAACGACTCAGTCGCCTGGAGACAGCTCGAGCCGATGGGCGGGACACCCTGGCAGACCGGTTGATGGACATCGGACGCGACTGTGCCGCCCGGCTCCCTGCTGCGGTGCGGACGGTCGATCACGGCGACCTGTTGTACGGGCCGGACGGACTGCCCCGGTGATCATCGACACGTCGGCGCTGGTGGCCATCCTTCGGGACGAACCCGAGGCCAACCGGTTCGCGCGGGCCATCGCCGAGGCCGGTGACCGGCGCATCTCGGCGGCCACCTACGTCGAGGTCGCGGCGGTGATCGACGGCGCTCGCGATCCGGTGGCGAGTCGTCGGGTTGACGAGCTGCTGCAGGTCGCTGGCATCGCCATCGAGCCAGTCAGCGAAGACCAGGCGCGGCGGGCCCGCCAGGCGTACCGCGACTTTGGGAAGGGCAGCGGCCACCCGGCACGCCTGAACTTCGGCGACTGCTTCTCGTATGCCCTGGCCATCGCCATGGGTGACGCGCTCCTGTTCAAGGGCGACGACTTCGTGCATACCGACGTGACCCCGGCCCTTGACCGCGAGCGGATCGCGCGCTGAACCGCGCACGCAAGCGAGATCGAGGGGCCGTTCCCCTTGAGTCACATGGCTGCATGACCGGCGGTCGGCGGTCGGCGGTCGGCGGTCGGCGATCCGGTGAGGGCAGCTGGCGCACCTCGCCTCCCCAGCGGCGATGCGCGGAGTCGACTCACGAACTGGGCGCCAGCCTTCTCAGGGCCCCTCGCCGGCCAGCCTCCAGGTCGACCCTCAGCCGTAACCCTCTGGTGGCCTGTCGGCACCCAGTTCGAGCAGGGCGGCGCCGAGCCAGCGATACGCCCACTCCTCCGCGATGGCGCGGGTCTCCAGGAACAGGATGGGGATCTCGGGGTATCGGACCTGCACGCGCGCCAGGAGGTCTGGGAGGAACCCAGACGGACTGTGGCCCTGCTTGAGGATGGCGCTGTATCGGTCCTCGACGACGACCGCAGCGCGAGGCAGCTCCGCGAGCTTGGCCAGCTCGAACACCAGGCTACCGTTGTTGAGCGATGCCACGAGGTCGGCGATCGCCTTGCGCTCGACCGCTGCAACCACTGCACCCTGGGGATCCCGGACCGCGTAGTCACCGGCAGCGAGCGCAGCACGCTCCACGCTCGCCTGCTGCGCCGCGAACCGCCACGGATAGCGCTCCCGGGTATCGACGACGATCGCCAGGGGCACGCCAAGGTCGCTGATCCTCCGCCCCGGGATCCGGGCACCCGGCCGCGCCGTCCCGACGACCTTGCGGGTCTGCCAGAAGATGCCCTCGCGGCCATTGGGGAGGCGCGTGAACACGAACTGGGACCGATACTCACGAGGACGGTCCAGGACGAGGTCGACGGCGACGCCGCGACGCCGGCATTCGACGACGGGCACGTCCTCCAGGATCTCCACATCGGCGGGCCACTCCTGCGCTCGATGGCAGTAGATCCGGGCCGTGCGCGGCCACATGTCGCGCGCCTTGAGCACGAGGCCGCCATCGACCGGGACGTGCAACAGGTACGGCAGCGAACTGTCGGCATCGGGGTTGCGCGCGATGAGGAAGCGCATCGGTGCTGATGGTACGAGGTCAGTCCTCGATCGTCGGAGGTTCGTCGGGGATCACGATCTCATCGGCCGGGATCCACTTCACGCGGCCATCCTCCCAGACCACGATCGGGTCCCCATCGCGCTTGTGAGCGATGAGGGTGTCGCGCACCGCGAGGAGCAAAGCGCGCTGGGCGCCAGCGATGTCGCCGACTCGATCCGATGGCGCAAGGTCCGGAGGGCGATGCGTCATCGACTGCGCTCCAGGGCGGCCATGGATGGGGCATCCAGGATGGTGGGCTCTGCACCCGGAGCACGGGACGCGATGAGTCGAGGTAACGACGGGCGCGAGTTGTCGTACAGCTGCCAGCTGTCCACCGCGTCCACGTAGACGCCAAAGAAGTTCCGAAGTCCGGCGCGATACCGACGACGGATGACGTCCTCGGGCACGTCGTGACCGCCCCGCCGGACGCGCTCCGCCACTCGGGCCACGGCTGCGTCGAGATCGGGCAGCGACAGGAATGTCATGTGGACACGGTAGCCCGATTCGCGGACCGCATGAAGCCACACCGCGTGACCTCGGCCGGACAGGGTCGTCTCGAACGCGAAATCGACCCCGCTCGCAGCAGCCCGCGCAGCCGGGTGAGCATCACTCGTCCCGCCGCGACGGCCACTGCCTCCGGCCGATATGCCGACAACCCGGCGGCGATGGTGTCGGCGTTCACGAACTCGTGGACCGCGAGCGCTCCCTGGAGCAGACGCGCGGCGCTGGTGCTCTTGCCCGCACCGTTCGGTCCGGCCAGGATGACGACGAGCGGGATGCGTGCCATGCAGGGGGCAGCCTACCGGACTGCGGCCGCATCGAATCAGTCGGGATGGTGGGGCGAGCGTTCCTGATGCACCGACTCGACTCAGCGTGTTCGGGCCGCGCCCTATGCTGAGCGGCCGTCACCCGACTCGGCTTGGGCACATGCGGGCGAAGTCGCACCAGCGGCAGGCATCGCCGGGATTTGCCGCGAAATCGCCCGAGCGCATCTGCGCGACGCGCGCAACGATATCGTCACGGGCAGCGTCGAGCTGCTCGTCCGTGCGGACCGTGCTCATGCGCGTCGCGGACTCCGTGAAGTACAGCGTCACCCGCTCCGGCGTCCCGAGGCCCAGCGCGTCGCGGCAGGCGAGCGCGTAGATTGACAGCTGGAGGCTCTCGTCCACGCCCTTCTGGGACGAGATCCTGCCGGTCTTGTAGTCGACGACCTCGACCCCGCCGGACGGGAGCCGGTCGATCCGGTCGATGACGCCATAGACGATGATCGGCGGGCCACCATCGGGCGGTTCCAGGGTCAGATCGAACGGCAGCTCCTCAGCGATGGCCTCGCCCAGGTTGCTGACCTCGCCATCCCAGAAGTTGTCCAGGAGCGTGCTCACCCGGCGCTGGTAGCGCTCCTCGGTCGGCCGGTCACCGAACGCGGTCGGCGTCCAGCGAGTCCGGAATTCGCGCTCCAAGTCCTCGCGGGTGGGTGGCGGGTCGCCACGCCCGGCGCGGTCGCGCCGTTCCTGAGTGAATGCCTCGAACGCCGCGTGCGCCGTAGTGCCGAACGCGAACGCGGCCACGGGTCGCTCGGGCGGCGGGATCTGGTACAGGTATTGGAAGGCGTATCGGAGGCCGCATGCGTCGTACATGGAGAAGGCGGAGTAGCTGAACCGCCGGGGCAGCGACGCGACCTGGAGCAGGTTCGCACCCGCGCCACTGTCCAGCGCGAGCTCATGGAACGTCAGGGGATCGAGCCCCAGCGCACGAGCCGCATCCGCTCCGACCGCGGCAGCCCGACCGACATCGACCAGGCTCGCCTCGAACCCCTCGCGCGCCGCAGCGCTCTCGGGGTTTGTCGGAGCCGTGCCTTCCAGCAGTCCGACCAGTTCGGTCGCGCGCAAGCGGAGCGTCAGTCGTCGCTCGCGCTTGGAGGGCAGTGGCATGACCTGCCGCATGAGCGCGGTCGAGCGCTCCAGGGACCGCGGCATGCCGCCGCCGTCGGCCTCGAGTGTCTCCCCATCGCCGACGCCCTCGACCACGACCCGGTCGCGGTGCAACAGGTCCTCGCCGGCACCATCCAGCAGCTCCCCGACGAACAGCGACGGTTCCTTGGTCGCCCCGGGACCCGCGTGCGTGGTGAGCGTCAGCCGGTCCTGCGCCCGGGTCATCGCCACGTACAGCAGGCGCCGCTCCTCCTCGAGGTGGATGTCGCCTTCCGGCACGGGCTCGCGCAGCAGCTCGGTCGGGAAGTAGCCGCCCCAGCCCTCCCTGGTCGGCCACTCGTTCGCCAGCAGGCTGGGCACGAATACGTGGCGGAACTCCAGGCCCTTCGCCTGGTACAGGGTCATCAATCGAACGCCCTCGACGTCCTCCGTCAGTTCCACGCTCGTCGGCAGCTCGCCGCCAGCCGCCTGGTAGGCGTCGAGGTAGTCCACGAAGCCCGCCAGCGTCCCGCTCGGGATGGGCTTCCTGCCAATCGGCCGCGAAGCGCAGGAAGCTCGCGATATTGACCACGGTCCGGTGGGCGTCCGTGGTGTCCGTCGCGATGAGGTCGAGCACCTGGCCGGAGAGCTCCAGGAACCGGTCAAGCAGGGTGAGGGGACCGTCACGCCACGTCCGCGGCTGGAGCTCTTCGATGACGCCGAGCAGGCGGCGGAGTCGGGCGCGCGTGGTCGGCTCGGCGGCGACGGTGACACGGATGGCCCCGTCGTCGGGCGCCTCCGCCTCGATGTCCCCGCTGGCCACGACGTCCCGGATGGCGTCGACGAGATGCCGTCGATCGAACTTGGCCATGCGCGAGATGTGCAGGATCTCCAGCGCATCCAGGCGCCACGGTCCGGCGGTCATCATCCGCGCCAGCGCGACGTCATCGTGCGGGTCCGCGATCGCCCGGAGGCTCTGCTCCAGGTCACGGATCTCGGGGGTGGCGAACAGCGACAGGCCGCCCGCGACCGTGTATGGGATGTCCTCGTCACGCAGACGGGCGACGATGGCGTCGCGGTGCTTGTGCTTGCGGTACAGGATTGCCACGTCCGACCAATGCGGGTCGTCGGCATCCATCCGGGCGCGGACCGCGTCCACGATGGTCACGGCCTCGTCCTCCGGCCCGGCACACGCGATGAGCTCGACGGGGTGGCCGGCCGTCCGCTGCGTCCAGAGGCGCTTGTCCGGTTCGTAGCGCGATGCGTTGCGCTCGATGAGGCGGTTCGCGGCGGTGAGCACATGCCCGACCGAGCGGAAGTTCTGCTCGATACGCATCCGCGTGGGTGGTCCGGGCGCCGGACCATCAGGGTCATGCGTGGGCGGCATCGAAAACCGACGGTCGAACTCGCTGAACGCGGCATAGCTCGCGCCACGGAATCGATAGATCGATTGGTCGTCGTCGCCAACGACCATCACGTTGTCGGGACGGTCCGGCGTCCTGCCCAGCAGCTCGATGAGCTCGATCTGGGCGATGTTGGCGTCCTGGAACTCGTCCACGAGCAGGTAGCGGAACTGGCGCTGCCAGCGCCGGAGCAGGTTCGGTCGCACCTTGAACAACTGCGTGACGGCAGCGATCATCTCGCCATAGTCGAGCGTGCCACGGGCGACCAGCTCCGTCTGATACGCACGGTAGACGGCCGCGAGTTCGGTCAGGCGCATCACCTCCAGGGCGGCGCCGTCGATGACGTAGGTGTCCGCGAGTTCGTCGATCGCGGGTGAAGCTCGCGCGGGATCTGTCTCCTGGCGACTGCCTTGCCGACTCCGCCGATGGCGCGACGTGCCTCGCGATCGGCGGTCTTGGTGACCGTTTCGGGGTCGTAGGTGGGTGTACCGCCAGCATCCTCGGCTCGTTCGGCGCGCCTGACCGTGGCATAAGCCTTTCGCACCTCGCGAGGCCCACCCAGGTTGCCCTGGGTCGCAAGCCGGAGCGCGGCCGTCTCGTAGCTGCCGTATCGGTCCTCGAAGACTGCGAGCTCCTGGGCGACGAACGCCTCGAAGTCGGCCGGTGTGACCAGCTCGTCCTTGGCCCGATTGATGAGCTTCACGAACTCCGCGAGCGCCCAATCGGTGTGGTAGATCAGCGGCAGCTGTGGCCGGATGTCCCGCAGCAGCAGGTACTGGCCGATCCCGTCGAGCACGTCGGGGTTCGCGGACATGCCCGCTTCCGCCGCCGACTCCGAGAGGATCCGATGGCAGAAGCTGTGGAAGTTCGAGACCGTCAGGTGCGCGCTGACCGCGGCACCGAGTGCTCCACCCAGACGATCGTGGAGCTCCTTCGTGGCCTTGACGTTGTAGGTCAGGACCAGGACCTGCTCCGGCTTCAGGTCAGGGCGCGTCTCAAGGAGGTGCCGGACCCGCTCCACGACGACCCGCGTCTTGCCGGTGCCGGCCCCGGCGATGACGACGAGCGGCCCGTCACCCCATTCGAGGATTCGCAGTTGCTCGGGCGTGAGCGCGATTGGCGCTACTTCTGCGTGGCTCATGCGCGCCGCGCCCGGACGACTGCCTGCTGCTCGGGCAGGAACGTGATGCCGATGCGTCCGGGCACCTCGTGCACCGAGCCACTCAACGCCTCGTCGAGCCGCAGGGGACTCACTGTCGATATCCGCCAGTGGCCATGCGCCAGCGGTCGGTCGAGGTGGCCGTCGCGATGAGCCCGTCGACCAGCGGGCGGACGATGGTCGGCTCGCGGATGCCGGCGCGCCACTCAGCAGGGACGTCATCGATGCCGAACCAGGCACCGGCAAGCCCACCGGCGATCGCGGCGGTCGTATCCGTGTCGCGGCCGTACCGGATGGCGCGGACCGCCGCGTCGCGATAGGAGTCGGCTTCGGCGAACGCGTCCCAGGCGGACCAGAAGCTGTCGAACACGTAGCCACGCCCGGACCGCCCGGTCCAGCCCTCCAGCTCGTCGAGCGGGTCCAGGTGCGCGCTGAGCCCGCCGTCCACATAGATCGCCCTGAGTCGACTCCGTGCATCAGCCAGCGCGCTCGTCCGATCAGAAGTGCCAGCAAGCAGCCGACGCACCACGAGCGAGTACAGGGCACAGGCGACCTGGCAGCGCGGATGCCCGTGCGTCACACGGGAGGCGAGATGTGTCATCTCCGCGAGCCGCTCGTCCGACACCGACCGCTCCACGAGCGCGGGCGGCAGGATGCGCATGAGGGATCCATTGCCGTTGTCGAACTCGCCGGACGGACCTGCATCGATGGCCGGCATGCCCGACCGGATGGCGGCCATCGCGGTGCGCGTGGCTCCACCGACATCGAACACCTTGCCGCCGGGCGCATAGGCGCCCGTGTCGAACCAGGCGAGCGAGCGCCGGGCCTGGTCCTCGGGGTCGAAGCCCGCATCCAGCAGGGAGTCGAGCAGCGCCAGCATGAGGGCGCCGTCGTCGCTCCAGGTCCCCGCGGCCTGCCTGTGCGTGCCGTTGCCGCGCCAGACGACATCCGTGATCTGGTCGGCAGTCCGGAACTCGTATGGCACGCCGAGCGCATCGCCGACGAGATGGCCCCAGATCGCGCCACTCAATCGCGCCGGCAGTGGCAATGACGACGTCACGCCCACCGATCCACCTCCACCGGCATGACGGTACGCCGTCGCGCCGGGCGCCGCGGCTCGGAAACGAAGGGGAGCGCCCCGCCGCACGCGGGACACTCGAACTCCGGTGACTCGTCCCCGATCATGCAGCCGCCCAGCCTGATTCGCCTTGCCTCGGCGTCGGCGAACATCTCGGGGCTCGGGTAGCCGTACAGGATCGGCACGGGCTGGATCTCGGCGCGGCACCGGGGACACGTGACGAGGGGCGGCTGCTTGGTCATGGCTCGGACGCTCGACCTGAGCCGTGCCACCTGTATGTCACGCCTGGACCCTCGGTGGTGCCCTCCGTCAACGCCCGCCTAACGTCGGGGTAATGCCGGGATACGCCCTCCGGCTCATGCTCGTACCCAGTCGGCCAATGTCCGAGGAGTTCGGCGGCGACGGTCTATAGTGACCACCTAGGTAGTCACCTGACGGAGGCATCAGTGGCGGAGATCGGGGTCAAGGAGCTCAAGGCGACGGCGTCGGCCGTGATCGAGCAGGTCGAAGCCGGGACCGCGTACATCGTGACCAAGCGCGGCCGACCAGCAGCGGTCCTGATGCCGATCGAAGATGCGCAAGACCTGGTCCTCGCGAACGCAGACGAGTATCTGCGGATGCGTCGCGTCGCACGCGCGGCGTATGCGCGAGGCGACTCCATCGGCCTGGGGGACCTGCCCTGACCGCATACGACGTCCGGCTGGCGCCGGGTTCCGCGCGAGCCTTCGAGCAGCTCCCGGTCGATACGCGGGCGCGCATCCGCGTCGCGCTGCAGCGGCTCGCGGTCGATGTGGCTGAACCTGGTCGCATCAGTGGCAAGGCGGTCAAGACGATCCGGGGATCCGACGACACATTCCACCGTCTCCGGGTCGGCGACCTGCGCGTCATGTATGACGTGATCGACGAGGACCGCGTGCTGCTCGTGGTCGGCATCGTCCATCGCGGCGATCTCGAGCGATGGCTGCGGAACCGCTGAGGACGCGTGATGCATGGAGTGGACTCAGGACGAACGTCGGCTCCCGGAATCGACGCTCAACTCAAGACCAGGGGTCGTCGCGAGTCGACTCGCTCCATCGCGCGAGTTCGCCATGATCACCTTGCGGATCAGGAAGTAGCCCAGGAACTCGTCCAGGTACTTGACGATGTACTTGGCAGAGAACAGGCTGCAGAACGCTTGCTCGTCCCCCTCGTCGTTGAAGACGGCCGACCAGCGGGCTTGGTCGGCGCGGCTGAGGTGCTGGTACGCATACCCGTTCAGGGCCTCCCGAAGGAGATCGAGCGACTGCTCGGCTCGGCGCTGGCGCGAACCCTTGGAGCTCATCGATAGTGAGCCGGGCGGCGGCGGAGCTGGATCGGGGACTCGTCGACATCGCCCGCGAACGATGCCGTCCCGTCGGGATCGGTCGGTGTACGGTGCCCGCTCAGGGCTGAATTGACGGCGATGCATCGACGCGACTCAGCAGGAACGTGTCGCTCCCGCGCGGAGCGTCCGCTCGAGCGCCAGCGCCTGGTCGGCGCCCAGGGTGTGCCACTGGACGTGGCCCTGAGCACACCCGCGGACGAGCTGCTCGCCCGTCGGCCGTAGCCGTTGGCTCGCCGGTCGCCCGCCATCGCCACGCCCATGCGAGAGAACTGACGCATGTGCTAGCGTATGTGCATGCCAGCACTCGAACGCCGCATGCATCTCTTGCTCGATGATGGGCGCTATCGGAAGGTGGCCGCCGCAGCCGCACGCCAGGACATCTCCGTGGCGGCGGTCATCCGCCAGGCGATCGACCAGCTCCCGGACGATGGCGACCGTCGGCGCGCAGCGATCGACGCGATCCTGGGAGCGCAACGCATCTCCGTGCCCGCGGATCCTGCCGACCTGCGGCGCGAGCTGGACCGCAGCCACGACCGCCTCGGGTGATCATCCTCGACACCACCGTGCTGGTCTACGCCGTGGGCGACGACCATCCCCTGCGCGAGCCATGCGCTCGGCTGCTCGCGGCGCATCGCGATGGGATCATCGAGGTGACGACCACGGTCGAGGTGATCCAGGAGTTCGCGCACGTGTACGCCCGAAGGCGTGACCGCACGGCGGCAGCTCAGCTCGCGGCGCTGTACGCGGATGCATTCCCACTCATCGAGACGAGCTCTACGGACCTGCGTCTGGGGCTCGAGCTGTTCGCGCGCCACCCGGAACTCGGCGCATTCGACTCGGTCCTGGCCGGGGTCGCACTCGCGCACGAAGCCGAAGCGCTCGTGTCCGCTGATCGGGCGTTCCGGTCGGTGGTCGGCCTGAGGTGGCTCGACCCCTTGTCAGCCGCGCCGGCGTGATGCATCGGCGCGACTCACCAAGGGGGGCCGCCACCCTTGCGCGCAGCCCGTACCACTACTTCCCGGCGGATGTCGCTCCTGCGGTATCGCCATATCGGCCTTGGTCGACCCGCCCGCCGTTCGGCGACGGCTCCCGGTCGAACGGTGATGCGGGGTCACCCGCATCGATGGCCGGGCTGCCGACACCCAGGTGGAAGTCGCCGGCAGCTGGGTCCACGAACAGCGGGTCGGTCGTGAGGTTGCCCTCGCCGTCGATCGCTTCCTCCGAGGTGATGTAGCTCGCGCTGACCGCGGACGTGCCGTCGACGGCGAAGTCGTCCCCGCCGTTGCCCCAGAAGATGGTGTTGGTGACCGTGACCTGCGACTGCGCCTCCACGTAGAGGCCGTTGCCACCCTGGGTCTCGCAGTCGTTGTCGGCCACGGTGGTGTGGTCGATGGTCACGGTCGAACCGATGGTGTCGTAGCCGTCCACGTAGATACCGACACCGCCGGTCGTGCCCCCGTCGGGGCAGTCGTTGTGATGGATGAGCTCGTGGTCCAGGGCCACGACGGCGCCGTCATCGATGAACACGCCCGAACCCACCGACGGCGCTTAGTTGCCGGTCACCTCATCGAACGACAGCTGCGCGGAGCTGCCCTGCCCGACGCCGCCTCCCCAGCCGTAGCCCAGGGCGCGACCGATCTCGTTGCCGGTGATGCGGTTGCCGCTGATCTCGGCGTCGGTCGCCGCGATGTAGAGGCCGCAGCCGTGGTCCGCGACACCCACGTTGTCCTGGACGATGTTGCCGATGACACGCGGGGAGCCGCCGGTGATGGCCACGCCGCCGCCCCGTCCGCTGGTGTTGCCACGGATGACGTTGTCCAGGATGGAGACGTTCGAGGCGTCCGCGAAGATGCCACCTCCGAGCGGGTCGCTGCCGCCCGGCGTCGGTGGCCGGGTGTCGTTGCCCTCGATGAGGTCGTTCGCGATGGTCGGGGAGCCACCCTGGATGTAGATGCCGCCACCCAGGTCGCCGTACCCGGGCAGCACACTGCGGGTGCCTCCGGTGATGCGGAAGCCGTCAACGGTGGAGTCGCCCGACTCCACCAGGCTCACGACCGAGTCGGTGCCATCACCCTGGATCGTGGTCACGTTCGTGGCTGGGTCGCGGACGCTGAAGTCGGCCGAGTAGCCGCCGTAGAGGTGGATCGCGCGATCGCGGACCAGCACGTTCTCGGGGTAGTCGCCAACGGCCACCGCGATGGTGTCGCCGTCCGCTGCGGCAGCGAGTGCTGCCCCGATGGTCGAGAAGGGCTTGGCTTTCGAGCCGTGCTCAACCTCGGACGCCTGGGCGTTGGAGACGAACAGGTCCGCCGTGACGGGTGCGACCGACGGCGCGGCTGCCCCGGCACCGGCTGCCTGGCCCGAAGCCGGGTCGACCATCAGCGACGAGACATCGACCGCCTCCAGGTCCGAGCCCAGCACCTGGCCCAGGTCGTGCAGGTCGTCGTTGTTCCAGCGATCGTCGGGCACGCCCGAGAGGTACCAGGGCGAGCCGTTGTCGGCCAGGATCATGCCGTACGTCTGGAGCGCCCGGAGGATGACCTGCACGTCCGGCGAGTAGTCCGACCTGTCGAAGTCGGCGCGCAGCCGGAACCGCTGGCCCATCGGCGGGTACGCCGCATCCTCCTCGTCCGAGGCGAAGTGGCGAGCCGGCCAGACATACTCCCGGCGGGTATCAGAGGTGGTGAACCGGAGCGCGTGCCGGATCTCACCCGAAGCCACCTCGTCGTAGCGGATGAGGCCTGGCAGGATCGGCAGACCCGCGGCATCGGCCGACGTCCAGCCATCCGGCCGCAGCGCCGACGAGGTCAGGTCGAATGCCGCGCCCGAGTCGGCGGCCCAGCTGCCGTCGGGCTGCGGGAACGCGTTGAACAGCTCGTACAGCGTGCAGGCGTCGCGGTCGACCACCAGCACGTGACGGTCGCCATCGCCATCGGGGCCGCCTTCGATGGGCACGTCGGCGGGGATGGGGTAGGGACCCGGGTCGCTCTCGTCCGCGTAGAGGAACCTGACGGCGACGGCCGGCTGGGTCCCGGGCACGACCACATACGGGATGCCGATGGGTCCACCTTCGTATGCGCCGGAGCCAAAGTCCGGGTGGAAGCCCACATCGGCGCCGATGGTGGCGACATACGCATCGGACGATGGGTCCAGGGGTAGCGTGTCGACCGGGGCGTTCCAGATGTCATCCGCTGGCAGGACCGGGCAACCCTCGACCTGCGGCCCAGCAGCGCCGGTCTGGGCCGCCACCAACGATGGCATGGTGCCCGCGCCCAGCACCACCGCGGAGAGGCAGGTCAAGCTCAGGAGGGGTTGTGGTCGCATGCCCAGCATCTTCGCATCGGTGGTGCGAACCGGGCTTCGGGCGATAGCACCCCTTGACGATCATGTGATACAACCATATGGTTGTATCAATGCAGGCCACCAGCGTCGCCACCACCTTCGATGCCGACCGGATCTTCGCCGCCCTGGCGGACGCGACCCGGCGCGACATCGTGCGACGGGCGATGGACGGGGAGCAGGGGGTCGTGGAGCTCTCCGCGAACTACCCCATGAGCTTCGCGGCCGTGCAGAAGCACATCGCCGTGCTCGAGCGAGCCGGTCTCGTGACGAAGGCGCGTAACGGCCGCAGGAAGGTCGTGCACACCAACGTCGAGGGAATCCGGATGGCGCAACGGCTGCTCGAACGATACGAGCAGCTGTGGCGTGATCGCATCGGCCGGATGACCCTGCTCCTCGACGAGGAGCCGACAACGACCCAGGAGGGCACCACGCCATGACCGTCACCGCCGTCGACAAGGACCTCGACCAGCTCACGATGCGCATGACTGCCGAATTCGCCGCGGCCCCCGAGCGAGTCTGGCGCTTGTGGGCCGACCCGCGCCAGCTGGAGCGCTGGTGGGGACCGCCGACCTGGCCGGCGACCTTCACCAGCCACGAGCTCACGCCTGGCGGCCACAGCACGTATCACATGACCGGACCCACCGGCGACGAGGCCCACGGCTGGTGGGAGATCGTGGCGGTCGAGCCGCCCCGGAGCCTCGCCTTCCGGGACGGATTCGCCGACAAGGACGGCACGCCCAACCCCAAGATGCCCACCACCGAAGCCCGGGTGACCATCGAGGCCATCGGCGGGGAGAAGACCCGCATGACCATGACGAGCCGGTTCCCGAGCCGGGAAGCCATGCAGCAGGTCCTGGATATGGGCATGGAAGAGGGCCTGAAGCAGGCCATGAACCAGATCGACGCGATCCTGATGGAGGTTCCCGCATGACCACGACCGCCACCTCGACCACCGGCACGCTGCCGGTCCCCGGGGCTGTGCTCACGTACGACGTCCGACCCGGCAGCGGCACGGCGCCAGCGCCGATCCTGATGATCGGCTCGCCGATGGGTGCCTCCGGGTTCGGCACGTTGGCCGGCCACTTCCCCGACCGGACCGTCGTCACCTACGACCCGCGGGGTGTCGAGCGCAGCACCAAGGACGACCCGACCAGCCAGTCGACCCCGGAGCAGCACGCGGACGATATCCACCGGGTGATCCAGGCGCTGGGCGGCGGTCCGGTCGACCTGTTCGCGAGCAGCGGTGGGGCCATCAATGCGCTCGCGCTCGTGGCCGCGCACCCGGAGGACGTCCACACCCTGGTGGCACACGAGCCGCCGCTGGCCGCCTTGGTCCCCGACCACGAGGCGACCCTTGCGGCCTGCCGCGCCGTCGCCCAGACGTATCAGCAGCGTGGATTTGGTGCGGGCATGGCCCACTTCATCACCATCGTCTCGTACCAGGGTCCGTTCACGCCCGAGTTCGCGAGCCAGCCTGGCCCCGACCCGCAGATGTTCGGCATGCCGGCCGGCGACGACGGTACGCGCACCGACCCGCTGCTCGCCCAGAACCTGCTGACCTCCACGGCCTACCAGCCGGACATCGAGGCACTGCGTGCCGCATCCACGACCATCGTCATCGCGGTGGGCGCCGCATCCGGCGAAGGTTTGGCGCGTCGGGCGGGCGAGGCGGTCGCGGCGCAACTGGGCCAGCAAGCCACGATGTTCCCGGGCGACCACAGCGGGTTCCTGGGTGGCGAGTATGGCCAGACCGGTGAGCCCGACGCGTTCGCGGCAAGGCTGCGCGAGGTCCTCGACGCGGCCTGACGACCCGCTCCGGCTGGGCCCGTCCCCCTCGGACGGGCGCAGCCCACGGCGTTCGCGCAGGCGTGCGGCGGTCTCTCCGGCGCGCCAGACGACCGTCCACGTGATGCATCGGCGCGACTCGGCCGCTCGGCCGCCACCCCTGCGGCAAGCGTGATCCGACTTCGTCACCCGGTCCTGAGGACGCGTCAGCCGACCTTGTGCCGCAGCCGGATCTCCGTCTCCCCGAACTCGGCCTCGACCCGTGAGCCGCCATCGGGCTGCCACCCATGGCGCGCGTAGAAGCCCCTGGCCTCGGCGTTGGCCTCGAACACCCAGAGGGTGCCGTCAGGCTTTCCCTCGGCGGCGAACCAGCGGTCAGCCGTCTCGAGCAGCAGCCGTCCGAACCCCTGTCCCTGGATGGACGGGTCGACATAGAGGCTGAAGACGTGGCCCGATGTGGGTTCGTCCGGATCGGCTCCCAGGCGAGTGATGCCGACGACCTGTGCACCCGTCACGGCGACGAACCCCTGTGTGCCGGGTCTTGGCATCTCCAGCGCCCGAAGCCAGAGCTCACGCGCGTTCGACTCATCGAACACCGCGACGACCCGCCCGGGCAGGAAGCCGGCATACGACTCGCGCCAACAGCGCAGGAATAGCGCCGTCACTGCGTCAACATCGGACGCTGCAGCCGGACGGATCTCGATCATGAGGCCGGTGGGACTGCCGGAGCGGCCACGCCCACCTCGCGGGCCCGCACATGGCAAGCCACGAGATGGCCGGGCACCAGCGGCAGCAGTGGCGGCTCGACCTGACGGCAGACGTCCTCCGCTAGCGGACACCGGGGCGCGAAGGCACAGCCGATGCCGGGTTCCGGCGCGTCCCCGATCTCCCCCTTGACCATCGGCCCCGTCGACGCCGCCGCGCGGGATCCGGCACCGGCACAGCGTCGCGCAGCGCCTCGGTATACGGATGGAGCGGGCGGTCCAGCACCACCTTCCAGGGGCCGGTCTCCACGACCCGGCCGAGATACATCACGATGACCCGGTCCGAGAGGTGGCGGACCATCGCGACGTCGTGGCTGATGAACAGGTAGGAGAGGCCCAGCTGCTCGCGCAACCGCACGAGCAGGTTCATGATCTCCGCTCGCACCGAGACGTCGAGCGCGGAAACCGGCTCGTCGAGCAGCAGCACCGTCGGCTCGACCGCGAGCGCCCGCGCGATGCCCACCCGCTGACGCTGGCCGCCGGACATCTCGTGGGGATAGCTGCGCGCGAAGCCCGGCGCCAGCCCGACCATGTCCAGCAGGTCGCCGACCCGCCGCTGGCGACCGGCCGCGTCCCCGTGGAGCCGGTGCGCGACGAGCACCTCGCCCAGCGTGTCGCCCACGGTCCGCCGCGGGTCGAGCGACGAGTACGGATCCTGGAACACGAGCTGGATCCGTCGCCGCAGCGCCCGAAGCTCCTTGCTGCCAGCGGCCGTGACGTCGATGCCGTCCAGCACCACCCGCCCGCTCGTCGGCTCCTCCAGTCGCACCAGCAGCTTGGCGAGCGTCGACTTGCCGCAGCCCGACTCGCCCACGACCCCGAGCGTCTCGCCGTCATCGACCCGCAGAGAGACCCCGGCAACCGCGGTCACCACCCGGTCGCTGTCACGGACCGGGTAGCGCTTGACCAGGTCGAACGCCTCCAGGGTCACGCGACCGTCCACTCCGCGGGTGGCACCCAGCACGCGACCCGTGCCGGACCGCGCGTCTCCAGGGGTGGGTTCACGGCGCAGGCATCGCGCGCCTGCGCGCAGCGCGGCCGGAACGGACACCCCTCGACGAGCTCCGTGGCCACCGGCGGCCGGCCCGGGATCTGGGCAAGCGGTGGCCGGCTGTCGTCGGTTGGGTCGGGGAGTGCCGCGAGCAGAGCGCTCGTGTACGGATGCTGGGGAGCGTGGAACAGCTGATCGACGGGCGCCTCCTCCACCACGAAGCCGCCGTACATGACCACCACCCGCTCCACGAGCTGGGCGACGACCCCCAGGTCGTGGGTCACCCAGATGGTCGCCATCTCCAGGTCGCGCCGGAGCTGGTTGACGACCGCCAGGATCTGGCGCTGGATGGTGACGTCAAGCGCGGTCGTCGGCTCATCGGCGATGAGCAGCCGCGGGGACATCGCGAGCGCCATGGCGATGACAGCGCGCTGGCGCATGCCGCCAGACAGCTCGTGGGGATAGGCGCGCGCCGCGCGCTGCGGGTCGGGCAGCTCGACGCGTGCGAGCAGCTCCAGGCTCCGCCCCTTCGCGGCGTGCTGCGTCACCCCATGGGCGGTCATCGCCTCCGTCACCTGGTCCCCGATACGCATCAGGGGGTTGAGGGACGTCATGGGGTCCTGGTAGACCATCGCGAGGCGATCACCGCGCAGTCGACGCATCCGGGACTCCGGCAGCGTGGTGAGCTCCTCGCCGTCGAACCGGATGCTGCCGCGGCCGATGGCGAGTGGCGCCGAGAGCAGCCGCATGACCGCGAGCATCGTCAGCGACTTGCCCGAGCCACTCTCGCCGACGACGCCGACGGCCTCGCCCGGCGCCGCGCTCAGGTCGATGCCATGGACGATCTCCAGGTCCCCGCGGCGGGACCGGGCGACGACCGTGAGATCCCGCACCTCCAGCAGCGGCGGTGGCCCCGCGATCGAGGACTGGGCCAGCTCAGGGGTCACGCGGCGGCGGGCTCCATGCGCAGTGACCGGGGCGCGGATGCCAACGGCTCCGGCAGCCGCAACTGGCTCGCGCCAGGCGTGATGGCACCCAGCACCCGCCCCTCGCGCGCCCCGGTGCAGCCGGGGATGGCGCCCGCCAGTCCATGCGCCGTGTGCCACCCGACGAGCGCGAAGCAGATCGCCTCCTTGGTGTCCGTCGGCGACCCGAAGTCACTGATGAGCCGGACGCTGATGCCGTCGGCCGCATCCCGGAGCATCCCCATGAGGGTCGGATTGTCGCAGCCGCCACCGGAGCAGACGAGCGTGTCGACGCCCGCGCTGTGCGCGGCATCCGCCACCGTGCGCGCCGTCAGGGCCGTGAGCGTCGCGACGAGGTCCGCGCCCGCCAGTCCCGGATGGCGTGCCTGGAGCCCCGCCACATACGCATCGTTGAACAGCTCCTTGCCCGTGGATCGGGGTACCGGCAGCGAGTAGTACGGCTCGGTCAGCAGGTCAGCAAGGGCCGCCTCGTCCACCCGACCCGTTGCCCCCAGTCGGCCATCCGCGTCGTAGCCCGCGGCGCCGCCGGTCATCTGGCGTACGACCGAGTCGATGAGCGCGTTGGACGGCCCGATGTCGAACGCCACCGGCCCGCCACCATCACCCCGGAGCACGGTCATGTTCGAGATGCCGCCCAGGTTGAGCGCCGCGGGGTTGCCCGTCAGCGCCCCCAGCAGCAGCACGTCCATGAGCGATGCGAGCGGCGCACCGTGACCGCCGACCGTGATGTCCCGGGCACGGACATCGGAGACGACCGGGGTGCCGGTGCGTTCCGCGATCCAGGCCGGCTCGCCCAGCTGAAGCGTGCCCAGGGCATGCGCCCCCTCCACCCAGTGGAACACCGTCTGGCCGTGGGAACAGATGAGGTCGACCGGGCCGCTCGTCGCGATGGCATTCGCGGCGACCTCCGCGAACGCCTGCCCGATGTGGGTGTCGAGCTCGCACACATCGGCGTAGCGCAGCTCGGCTGGCGGCAGGGTCCGAACCAGGTGCGCCCGGAGCTCCGGAGCGTACGGCACGCTGTCGGAGTGGAGCAGCCGGCCGTGGAGCACGTCACCCTCGAGGCTCAGGTCGACGATCGCGACGTCGATGCCGTCGTGCGACGTGCCCGAGATCATGCCCAGCACCTTCATCCAGCCTCCTCCAGGGCGACCCGGAGCCGGCCGTCGATGGCCAGCCGTCGTCGCGCCTCCACCACATCGATGCCGCGTCCCAACATCAGGCACGCAGGCTTCACCTCCCAGTCGGCCGCATGCAGGGCGGCCGACGCCGAACCCCGCTCGGCACCGGTCACCGCCTGGACGATGCGGATGGCTCGCTCGCGCAGCTTCTCGTTGGTCGCCCGCAGGTCGACCATGAGATTGCCCCACGTCTTGCCGAGCCGGACCATGGCGATGGTCGAGATCATGTTCAGCACCAGCTTCTGGGCCGTGCCTGCCTTCAGCCGCGTCGACCCTGCCAGCACCTCCGGGCCGACCGGGATCTCGATGGCGAGCTCCGCCTCCACGCTGATGGGTGCGTCCTCGTTACACGACAGCGCCACGGTGAGCGCGCCGCGTGCCCGGGCCCGGCGGAGTGCCCCGATGACGTACGGAGTGCGGCCACTCGCGGCGATCCCCACGACGGCGTCCTGGGCATTCACGCGGCGGATGTCCATCTCGGTGGCGCCCGCCACATCGTCATCCTCAGCCCCTTCACGGGCCGCGAGGATCGCATCCGGACCGCCCGCGATGATGCCCTGCACCAGCTCCGGTGGCGTGCCGAAGGTCGGCGGACACTCCGACGCGTCCAGGACGCCCATCCGGCCCGCGGTGCCGGCACCTACGTACAGCAGCCGTCCGCCACCCGCGAGCTGGACGGTGATGGCCTCGATGGCGGGCACGATGGCATCCATGGCGCCCCGGATGGCGATCGGCACGCTCGCATCCGCCTCGTTCATGAGCGACGCCAGGGCCGCGACCGATGCCTGGTCGATGGCCGCGTAGCGCGGGTCGACCTGCTCCGTGAGCAGCCCCTCGAGATCGACTCATCGGTCGGCGCTGTAGCGGGGGTCGAGCGCGTCACGCAGGCCGTCGCCCAGGAGGTTGAGTCCGACCACGAACACGATGATCATCACCCCCGGCGCGACCATGGTCCACCAGGCGCTGGTGGCCAGGGACTTGGCATCGAGGACCATCGAGCCGAGCGCAGGGGAGGGCGGGGGCGTGCCCAGCCCCACGAAGCTGAGGGACGCTTCCGTGAGCACCGCCCACGACATCGCGAGGGTGACCTGGACGATGATCACGGGTGTGATGTTGGGCAGGACGTGGCGGAACAGGATCCGCGGTGTGGTGAAGCCCAGCACCCTCGACGCGCGCACGAAGTCGGCCTCCCGCAGGGCCAGCACCGGACCGCGTGCCACGCGGATGAAGATGGGCACGTAGACGATGGCGATGGCCAATGCCACCGTGAACCAGTTGCGGGTGAGTGCGGACGCGAGCGCGAGCGCGAGCAGCAGCGGCGGGAAGGCGAACAGGACGTTCGCGACCCCCAGCACCGGTGGGCTGACCGGTGGGCCGAAGTAGCCCGCGGCCACACCTGCGGCCGTACCCACGAACGCGGCGAGGGCGACCGCGACGATGGCCACCAGCAACGATGTCGCGGCCCCCGCGGCGACCCGCGAGAAGATGTCGCGCCCGAACTGGTCGGTGCCGAAGAGGTACGTCAGCGATGGCCCCTGGAACCGGTCGACCGGCCGCTGCGACACCGGGTCGAACGGGGTGAGGTGGAGCAGCGCCATCAGCGCCGCAGCCACGACGACACCCGTGAGCACGACGCCCACGAAGCCACTCTTGCTGCGCAGCAGCCGTCGCCACACCGGCACCCGCGAGGGCAGCGCCATCACGGGCACCGCGGCGGGCATGGCCCCCGCGGTCATGGCGCTGGCACCGACGTCGTCTTGTGACACGCAGTGACCGCGCGGCCACGTCCGCTCATGTCGCGCGCACCCGCGGATCGACCACCCGGTAGAGCTGGTCGGTGGCCAGGTTGACGAGCACGAACAGGAGCGCGATGACCAGCACTGTGCTCTGGACCACCGCGTACTCCTTCTGCTGCAGCCCCAGCAATACCTGCCGACCGAGACCCGGCACGGAGAAGATCTGCTCCACCACGATGGCGCCGCCGAGCAGATAGCCGAACTGGATGCCGGTCATGGTCACGATGGGGATGAGCGCGGCGCGCAGCACGTGGCGGGTCCGGATGCGCCCCGGTGCCACGCCCTTGCCGTGCGCGGTGCGCACGAAGTCCTGGCTCTGGACCTCCAGGAGCGACGACCGGGCAGTACGCATGATGGGCGCCGCCAGCCCGAAGCCGAGCACCAGCGCCGGGAACAGCATCTGCTGCAGATTGAGCCACGGATCCTCCTGGAGCCGCGCGAAGCCGAGCGAGTTGGGGTTGTAGTGGAACCATTTGGAGACGTATGCCAGGAGCAACGAACCGATGAGGAAGCTGGGGATGGCGAGGGCAGCGAGGCCCACCGTCTGTGCGGCGGCATCCCGGAGGCTGTTGGGTCGCGACGCCGACAACAGCGCGAGCGGGATGCCGATGCACAAGCCCAGCAAGGTCGAGAGCAGCGCCAGCTCCAGGGTCACCGGCAGCGCGGCGAGGGTCATGTCCAGCACCGACCGACCGGTGTTCTGGGCGACGCCCAGGTTGCCCGTCGCGAGCGCGCCCAGCCAGCCCAGGAACTGGCCGACGAGGGGCTGGTCGACGCCGTAGTAGGCCCGCAGGGCCGCCAGCTGGACGGGCGTGAGCTCGCCGGTGGTGGTGCCCAGTGAAGCCGTGATCTCGATCCCCGGGGATGACCCGGAGGGTGATGAAGACGAGGACCGCGACACCGAACAGGGTGAGCACGATCTCCAGCAGCCGGCGCGCCAGTCGGCGCGCCGTGCCGGGCCGCGTGAACCTGTTCACCCGGTGTCGCGAGGATCCCCGTCAGCTGGGGCCCTGGGTCAGGGCTGCAGCGAGGTCTGGCGAAGGTACTGGAGCGAGTTGTTCGCCATCGGGACGAACCCGCTCACGTTGGGCGTCTGTGCGGTGTAGTTGTCGCTGGTGAACAGCCACACCCAGACCGCGTTGTCTTCGAGGTACTTCGAGATCTGGTCGTAGATCGGCTTGCGTGCCGCGGGATCGATGGTCGCCTTGCCCTGGGCGAACAGCTGGTCGAGCTCCGGTGACGAGAAGCCCGCGACCTTGTTGAGGTTGCCGGCGCTGGTGAAGTAGCGACCGTACATGCCGTCCGGATCGGGCCGTCCGCCGTTGAGGGCGATGGCGGTCTCGAAGTCCGCAGCCAGCCAGCGCTTGACGTAGGTGTCGATGTCCATGGTCTCGATGTCGAGCGTGATGCCGGCGTCAGCCAGCTGGGCCTGGACGTTCTGGGCCTCGTTCACGGCCGTGGCGTACTCGCCTTCGGAGACGATGGTCTTGATGGTCAGGCCGTCGGCCTTGCCGGCTGCCGCGAGGTATGCCTTGGCCTTGTCGAGGTCCCGCGTCGGGCAGGGACGGGCGTTGGGGTCGCTGCGATACGCCGGCGACGTGATCGGTCCCGTGATCTCGCCTTCGCCCAGGGCGGCCGTGTCGAGCACGGTCTGGCGGTCGATGGCGCACGAGATGGCCAGGCGCACGTTGAGGTCATCGAGGGGTGCCTTGGCGGCGTTGAGCTGGAGCACGTGATACGCCAGCTGCGGGGTGCGGGTGATGCTGATGCCATCGCTCTCGGCGTTCTGCGCCACGAGCGGGTCATTGAGCACCGCGAGGTTGACGTTACCGGCCTGGATGCCGGCCACGATGGACGTCTCGTCGGGGATGATGCGGAACTGGACGCCTGCGAGCTTGGGCGCGTCGCCCCAGTAGCTGGGGTTCGCGGCCAGGTCGATGGATTCGTTGGGCGTTCGACCCGTGAACGTGAAGGGTCCGGTGCCGTTGGGCTGGGTACTCAGGGCAGCTTCGGTGGCCCCGGCGGGCAGGATCGCCATGTTCACGGTCGCAAGGCCCGCCAGCAAGCCAGCATCCGGGCCGGCGAGGGTGAGCACGACCGTACTCGGGTCGGGCGCGTCCACCTTGGTCACGGAGGCCAGGGTCGAGCGCGCCACGGCGGCGTTCGCCTCGTCGAGGATCCCCTCGAGGCTCGCCTTCACATCCGCGGACGTGAGCGGCGTGCCATCGTGGAACGTGACGCCGTCCCGGAGGTGGAAGGTGAGGGTCGTGCCGTCCGCCGAGGCCTCCCAGCTCTCGGCGATGCCGGGCACCACGTTGAGGTCCTGGTCGAGCTCGGTGAGCGTACCGTAGATGTTGCCGAGCACAGCCACGGCCTGGAACTGGGTCGCCTTCCATGGGAAGAGCTGGTCGACGTCGCTCGTGATACCGACCACGAGCGTGCCCGTGCCGGCCGCGGCGGATGCCGCCGCTCCGGTCGCCACGGACGGGCTCTGTGCGCCGACGGGCCCGGCCACCGCGAACAGTGACCCGGCGAGGATGATGCTGAGGGCCGATGCCCAGGCTCGTCGCCCGGGCCTGCGTGACTGCATGCTGCTACCGCCTCCTGTGACGCGGCCTCCCCGCCGCGATGGGCGAGCCCGGTGGCCCACCGACCAGCCGGGCCATGGGCCCGGAGTGCGATCGTCCCACCAGCACACCACCCACGTCAAGAGTTGACATGGATGCGCGATACTGCGTCATGAAGTGACATCGATCCGGCAAGTGCTCGTCTCCGGGCTCACTGGTCGTCCGCACCCGGTCTATCCGGGAGCGGTCGCGCTGGTGGTGCGGGACGGCGTCGCCGATCCAGCCGAGGCTGTGGGCCATGCGCTGCGCTACGCAGACGCGTCGGGCACGGAGCTGCCGGCCCCCGACCAGGTGCCCATGACCTCGGACACGCTGTTCGACCTGGCATCGGTGACCAAGCTGTTCACGACGACCGTCCTGCTGACCCTGGTCGACGAGGGGGCTCTGGGGCTCGATGCGCCCGTCCACCCGTTCCTCCCCGAGTTCCGGATCGGGGTCCGTCGGTCGGTGTCGCTGCGGCACCTGCTGAGCCACACCTCGGGGCTGCCCGCGTGGCTGGAGCTGTGGACCGGCTGGTCCGACATCCCCGGCCGTCGAACGGCGGTCCTCGCGGCGCCGCTCGAGCGCTCCCCGGGCGCCGGGTTCAGCTACTCCGACATCGGCTTCATCGGCGCGGGTTACCTGGCGGAGGCGGTCACGGGACGGCCGCTCGCGGATCTCGTCGCGCAGCGGGTCTGTATGCCCCTCGGCCTGACCGACACTGGATATCGACCGGATGAAGGGCGCCTCCCGCGCGTCGCCGCCACGGAGGATGAGTCCGATGTCGGACGGGGCATGCTGCGTGGCAGTGTCCACGACGAGAACGCCTGGGCGCTGGGTGGCTGTGTCGGCCACGCGGGCATGTTCGGCACGGCCACCGACCTGGCACGCCTGGGCGAGATGCTGCGCTGTGGCGGCTCCCTTGATGGTGTGCGCGTGCTGCGCGAGTCGACGGTCGACGAGATGTGCCGGGACCAGCTACCCGACGGCATCGACCCCGGGTTCCGTCAGGGCCTGGGGCTGCGTATCGACGACCCAGCCAGCATGGGCTCGCTCCACGGCCCGCTGACCGTGGGCCACACCGGGTTCACTGGCACGTCGCTCGTCATCGACCGGGAGGGTGGTCGCACGGTCGTCCTGCTCACCAACCGGGTGCATCCGAGTCGGACGTGGTCGGACGTGGGTCGCATCCGCCGCGCGGTCGCCGACGTGGTCGCTGGCTCAGCCGGATCGCCCCCGACCGATCGGGCGCCGCGGACGGAGCGGGCCGCAGCGCGGCCGGCCAGGGCATCAGGACGTCCACCTGCGGATGCGCCGAGCCTGCTGACGCGCATCCGTGCCGAGCTGCCATCCCTCCGGCCGGCGGAGGCCCGCGTCGCGCTACGCATCCTGGCGGACCCGGCAGGTGTCGCGGGGATATCCATCGGGGCGCTCGCGACCCAGTGCGAGACATCGGCCGCCACGGTCCTCCGATTCTGCCGCGCGGTCGGCTACAGGAGCTACCCTGCACTGCGCCTGGAGCTCGCCCGCGAGACCGGTCGTGACGACGACGGCCATCCACCGGTGCCCGTTCCGACTGGCGACATCAGCCCGACCGACAGCCTCCCCGAGATCGTGGCCAAGATCGCCTGGAGCGATGCGCGGGCCATCGAGGACACCGCAGCCCTGCTGGACATCGACTCCCTCGCCGCGGCCATCGATGCCGTCGCCGGGGCGCAGCGCATCGACATCTACGGTGTCGGCGCCAGCGGCTTCGTGGCCCAGGACCTCCACCAGAAGCTCCACCGCATCGGGCTGCTGTCCTCGGTCTGGCCCGACCCCCATGCGGCGCTCACCTCCGCGGCCCTGCTGGGTCCCGGGGACGTGGCCATCGCCATCTCGCATACCGGCACGACCATCGACACCGTCCAGGCGCTCCGGATCGCGGAGACCGGTGGTGCCCTGACCATCGCCATCACCAACGTCCGGGATTCGCCGCTCACCGTTCACGCCCGGCAGGTGCTCACGACCGCTGCCCGCGAGACGACCTTCCGTTCCGGCGCGATGTCCAGTCGCATCGCGCAGTTGGCCGTCGTCGACTGCCTCTTCGTGGGCGTCGCGCAGCGGTCCTACGATCGCACCGTCCGGGCGCTCGAGCTCACGTTCGCCGCGGTCCAGGGTCGCCGAATGCCACCCCGTCGTCGAGGGCGGCCGATCACGTCGGGGTAGCGGGAGCCGGCACCTCGACCAGCACGACCGCCTCGGTGACCTCCTCGATGCGGGCGGTGGGCGCACCGTCGAGGGCCGCCTGCGCCTGGGGTGATGCCCAGAGCCCATCGAGCGCGATCCGGAAGGTCTGCGCCGAGCGCAGGTCCGCGAACTCGAGGTCCATGACGACCTGCCGCGGGTCGTCGACCCGGCGCGCGATGCGAAAGCCGCGGACGCCCATCCGATGTTGGCCATCGCGGGCGACGACGAGCCGGTGGCGGTCCTCGAACGGCCCTGGGTCGTGCAGCTCCGAAGCCAGCCCCAGATCCGGGCACGATTGCGCATCCTGGCTCGCGAGGGGGCGCACATCCTGGAGCGCCGGGCACCCATCGATGCGCTGCTGCGGACCGCCGCGGAGGCCGATCCGGCCATCGCGGAGATGCATGACGAGGCCATCGCCCGGCGACTCATGGGCCAACGTACGCTGCTGCGCCTGGTCATCGCGGACGACGCCGACCGCCTCCGGCCGGGTGTGACCGAGGTGATGGCCGGCGACATCCTCTACGCACTCGGCAGCCCGGAGACGTGGCAGGCGCTGGTCGTCGGCCGCGGTTGGTCCTCGGACGCCTTCCGCGACTGGTACGCCGAGTCACTCGAGCGTCTGCTCCTGCGCTGAGCGCCGCCGAGCGCGCCTGGTGGCAGCCGCTCTATCGCGCCTCGCTGATCTCGAACAGGTGGCCGTCCGGGTCGCGGAAGAAGGCGCGGATCTCGCGTGGGTAGGTGACCGGCGGCGTCAGGAAGATCGCGCCCCGGTCACGGAGCGTCTGGTACGCGGCCTGGCAGCTGGGCACGCGGATGGTCATCGAGTGGCTCACCCGGTCCAGGTCGACCGGTGGTTCGAAGGTCACGTCGGGCTTGTCGTCGGTGGGCTCGCCGCCCGTGACGAGCAGCAGCCACGAACCCAGGAACCGCATCACGGTGGAGGTACCGCCGTACTCCCGCTGGAGGTCGGCACCGAGCACGTCCCGATAGAAGGCACGAGCCCGGCCGATGTCCTCGACGACGAGGATGTGGGTGATCTCCATCCCGTTGTCGGGGAAGTTGCGCATCAGGCCAGTATGCGGCCGGGCGGTCGCTCAGTCCGCCCAGACGTGTCCGGGGACGTGAACCTGCTCCCGGGACGCCGCCGCCTGACCCATGAGCAGGTTCAGGTAGTGGTCCTGGGCGCCATGCGCGAGTGAGCAGATGGCTGGTCCGCCGTCGAGCCATTCGTGCATCCGGGTGAGCGTGGTGGCCACCGCGATCTCCTCGTCGGACAGGCGGGCGGACGCGTACGCATTGCGGTAGATCCACTCGGCGCCGGCCGTGATGCCCACGAGATGATGACCCTCAAGGTTGCCACCCTGACCGGTGTCATGGCGGGTGAGCTGCACGACGAGCGGGGTCGTGGCGTCTTGCAACGAGCGCACCGTGAGGTCGTCGATCTCCCCGCGGTCGCCGCGTGCGAGCAACCTCGTCGAGCGGATCCACGAGAAGTACTGGTCGTCGGTGAAGTCCATGACGCCCAGTCGATCACCGAAGTCGAACCACGCGATGACCTGGTGCGACTCGGCGAGCATCTCCCCGGTGGGTGGGCCGTGGCGGTCCGGACCAGCCACGATCGACGAGGTGAAGCGCGTCGCACGGATGGTCACCGGCTCATCGTCCACCGCGAGGAAGCGGCGCATCAGGTCGATGCCGTGGTAGCCGTGCGCAACCGACACCTGGGCTTCCGTGACGGTGCCCAGTCGCCCCGACCTCGCGATGGTCAGTCGCGCCGCGTGGTACGGCTGGAACTGGTACTGCTCGGCGACCTGGATCCGCGCATCCACGAGGGACCGGAGCGCGCGCAGGCCGTCGACGTCGGGGGCGGGAGGGGTCTCGGTGAGTGTCGGGATGCCGAGGTCCGCCAGCTCACGCAGCAGCACCGGGGTCACCGCCCAGGGCACCGACACGACCACGAACGCGGGATCGGTGGCGAGCAGGTCGTCGAGGGTGATGGACGCGGGCACCGCCCAGTCGCGTGCGACCGTCGCGGCGCGGGCGGTGTCCCGTGTCAGGAGACCGGTGACCTCGAACCGATCGGGCAGCGCTCCGGCGACTCGGACGTAGAAGTCGCTCCGCCACCCGGCACCGATGATCGCGAACCGGATGGGCGTCGACGGACCGGGCACGGGCACAGCATAGGCGTGGGAGTCGCGCCGGCGCTGGATCGAGGGTGCACTTCCTGGGCCATCGGTCGCGCGCCCCGGATCAGTGTGCGACGGGCAAGGCGAACCAGAACCGGGTGAGGCCGTTGGCAAATTCGGCGCCGACCGTGCCGCCGCTGGCCTCCACGAGCATCCGGACGATGGCCAGCCCGATGCCCGCGCCGCCGCCCGCCGTCGATCGTGACTTGTCCACCCGGTAGAAGCGCTCGAAGACATGCGGCAGGTCCTCGGCGGGGATGCCCGGCCCGGTGTTGCTGACCGAGACCGTGGCGCGATGCCCACCGGGCGCCCGGTCGATCCAGACCGCGACCTCGCCACCGGTCGGCGTGTAGCGCGCGGCATTCTGGAGCAGGTTGCCGAGCACCTGGAGGAGCGCGTCGGGGTCGCCCTGGACCCGTACCGGCGCCGGCAGCCGCAGCTCCAGGCGGATGCCCCGCGAGCGCAGCTGCGGTTCCGCGAGCTCCACTGCGGAGCCGAGGAGTGCACCCAGGTCGATGGTCACCGAGCGCATCGCCCGGCCCGCATCCCCTTCGGCGAGGGTATCCAGGGAGCGCGACAGCCGCACGAGCCGCTCGGTCTCCTCGAGCAGCGACTCGAATGCCGCCGGCTCCGGCGCGATGACCCCGTCGCGCATCGCCTCCAGGTAGCCCTGGAGATTGGTGAGCGGTGTGCGCAGTTCGTGCGCCGCATCGGCGATGAACTGGTCGCGGGTGCGGCGCTGCGCCTGGAGCGACGCGGCCATCTGGTTGAAGGAGTCGGCGAGGGTCACGATCTCGCCGGGTCCGTGGCGGGGGAGCCGGCTCTCATAGTCACCCTGCGCGATCCGTTGCGCCGCGTCTCCGGCATCCCGGAGCGGCCGCGCGAGCCGCCGCCCGATGACCATCGCCAGGATCACCGACAGCGCGATCGCGATGACGGCGGTGACCAGGAGTAACCGCCCGACGGAATCCTGGAACATCGACTCCGAGTGCGACACGTCGACACCCAGTCCGACCATCAGGTCCTGGAACGTCTGCCCGCCGACCAGGAACACACCGGCCACCAGGACGCACATCGCGACCAACGCGACCAGCGATGCCGCGAGCGCGATCCGCGCCTCGATCCCATCGAGCCGTCTGCGCATCAGGCCGCACCCCCCCGCGGCACGGTCAGGGCCCGGTAGCCGACGCCACGCACCGTCGCGATGTAGCGCGGCTGGTCGGCGTCGTCGCCCAGCTGGGTACGCAGCCGTTTGATGTGGGCGTCGATGGTCCGATCGAGCACGATCTCGTCGTCACGGCCATAGATCGCGTCGAGCAGCCCGTCGCGACTGATGACCCGCCCATCGGCTTCGACCAGCGCCACCAGGAGACGGAAGCTCGTCGGGGTCAGCAGCACCGGTCGGCCACCGACCGTCGCCTCGTATCGGTCCCGATCGACGACCAGGTCTCCGACCACGAGCGGCGGGCGCACCTGTCGCGTGGCGGTATCGCCGCTCCGCTCGAGCAGCCGCTGGACTCGCAGGACCAGCTCGGCAGGCGAGAACGGCTTGGGCAGGTAGTCGTCCGCGCCCGCCTCAAGGCCCGCGATCCGATCCGAGGTCAAGCCGCGCGCCGATAGCACGAGGATGGGCACCCGGTCGCCGCTCGCCCGCGTCCGCCGGATGATGTCCAACCCGGTCACGCCCGGGATCATCAGGTCGAGCACCATGAGCGCCGGCGGCTCGCTGGCCATCGTGCGCAGCGCCGCATCCCCGTCAGCGGCCTCGGTGACCCGGAACCCGTCGCGCTCCAGGTAGGTGCGCACGAGACGGACGATCTTGGGATCGTCGTCCACGACGAGGATGGGACGCGCTTCGGAGCCGACAGACACGCCGTCCATCGTATGGGAGTCGCGTGACGCTTCGGTGACGATCGCGGTGGGGCACGAGGTGTGGGGCGTGTCATCAGGCTGTCACACACCCGGGCCACGATCAGGGCATGATCCGACCGACCACGCCGCCCGTACCAGGTGCCATGCGCCCCCTCGCCAGCCGCTCCGCCGATCTTGCCGCCGCCGTGTCGGGTGCCATCGCGGCGGCCGTGGCCATCGCGGTCGCCGAGCTCATCGCGGGCATCGTCTCTGGCGCACCATCGCTCGTCATCGCCATCGGGGACCTGGTCATCGACCTGCAGCCGCCCGGCGCCAAGGACCTGATGGTGAGCCTGTTCGGCGAGAACGACAAGCTGGCTCTCAACGCCGCCATCGTCATCGGGTCGGTGCTCATCGCGGCCGGACTGGGCATCGCAGCGCGCCGGAAGTGGTCGTACGGCGTCATCGGGTTCATGGTCGCGGGTGGGGTAGGGCTGCTTGCCGCACTGCGGCAGCCGCTCACCTCGCAACTGCTCGCGGCCGTGACCGTGGTCGTGGCCATCGGGATCGCGCTCGTCGTGCTCCGGTTGATGCTGGAGCGGACGCGTCCGGCATGGGGACCCGGGGCCACGATGCAGACGGACACAGGTCCGGCGGCAGGCCCACCGACGGTCTCGATGCCCGACTGGGACCGGCGTGGCTTTCTCATGCTCAGCGGGGGAGTCGCGGCGAGTGCCATCGTGGCCGGCGCCATCGGGCGTACGTTGCTCGACAACCAGGCGACGGGCCCAGCCGTGGGCGCGGTGCTGCCACCCTCGACGGGCGCCGCGCCGTCGGTGCCAGTCGACGCGCAGCTGCCGATCACCGGCATCACGCCCATCGTCATGCCCAACGACCGGTTCTACCGCATCGACACCGCGCTCATCGTCCCCCGCGTCGACGTGTCGACCTGGAATGTGACCGTGAAGGGGATGGTCGATACCCAGGTCACGCTGGACTACGACCAGCTCCAGGGCATGCCCCTGTTCGACCAGTACGTGACCATCGCCTGCGTCTCGAACGACGTCGGCGGCAAGCTCGTGGGCAACGCCCTATGGACCGGCGTCAGGCTTCGTGACGTGCTCGAGATGGCCGGCGTCCACTCGGATGCGACCCAGATCGTCGGCCGCTCGGTGGACGGCTTCACGGTCGGGTTCCCGACGGCCTGGGCGATGGATCCCGCGCGGGAGCCCATGATCGCTCTGGGCATGAACGGCGTGCCGCTCCCCGTGGAGCATGGCTATCCCGCACGGCTCATCATCCCCGGCCTCTATGGCTACGTGAGCGCGACCAAGTGGCTGTCGGAGATCGAGCTCACCACGTGGGAGGCGTTCAACGCCTACTGGGTACCACTCGGCTGGTCGAAGACGGGTCCCATCCTCACCCAGTCACGCATCGACGTGCCGCGCAGCGGCGCCACGGTGCCACCCGGCCGGGTGACGGTGGCGGGTGTCGCGTGGGCCCCCGACCGGGGTATCGACGCGGTCGAGATCCAGGTGGATGACGGTCCCTGGATGCCTGCGACGCTGTCCAGGCCGCTGAGCGACGCGACATGGGTGCAATGGATGGTCGACTGGAACGCCCCCACGGGCCGCCACCTCGTCGCGGTCCGCGCGACCGATGGCACGGGCGAGGTCCAGACCGCCGAGCGGAGCTCACCCGCTCCCGACGGCGCCCGCGGACATCACACCATCGAGGTCACGGTCGGCTAGCGCACACCGCCGCGAACGGGGACACGCTCGACCCGGTCGCGCTCCGCTCACCGGCGCCCTGATTACGCGTTGCGCTTGCGCAGCTGGTCGCGGACCGGGCCGTAGATGACGAGCGCGACGACAGCGCCGATGCACGAGCCGATCAACCCGCTGGGGCGGAACTCCAGGCCGTCACCGGCGATGAGCGAGAAGAGCAGGCCGCCGACGAACGAGCCCACGATGCCGATGACGAACAACTCCCACTGCTCGTAGTTGCGTTTGCGTCCGACGAGGTAGTTCGCCACCCAGCCGGCCACGATGGCGATGACGATGAACGCGACGAGGATGAACATCTGTGAATAGGCCTCCTGTTGCGCCGATGGCGTCTATCGACAACGGTCAGGGGCCGCCACGTCTGACCGACGGAAGCGTAGCCGCTCCGGGCGCTTCCGGGGGCGCGCCGCACCAAATGATAGTTGCGTCCACAACTATCTCGTGCGATACTCGCCCCAGGACATCCACGGAGGATCGTCCCAAGGAGAACCCGATGCCCGCCATCACCGTCGAAGACATCACCGTCCTGCCGCGGATCCCCGCGCCGGACCCACTGGTCAGCCACCCGCGCGCGGTGAAGAGCATCACGACCGCGCCGCGCGGCTTCGAGGGCGAGGGCTTCCCGGTCCGCCGAGCGTTCGCGGGCGTCGACCTCGCCGACCTCGACCCGTTCGTCCATCTCGACCAGATGGGGGAGGTCGAGTACGCCCCCGGCGAGCCCAAAGGAACGCCCTGGCACCCCCATCGTGGGTTCGAGACCGTGACTTACATCATGGACGGCACCTTCGAGCACCAGGACAGCAACGGCGGTGGCGGGGTCATCACCAACGGTGACACCCAGTGGATGACCGCGGGTGCGGGCATCCTGCACATCGAGAAGCCACCGGAGTGGCTGGTCGTGGCTGGTGGCCTCTTCCACGGCTTCCAGCTGTGGGTCAACCTGCCGCGCGCCCAGAAGTGGGCGGCGCCGCGCTACCAGGACCTGCGTGCCAGCGAGGTGTCCCTGCTCTCCTCGCCCGATGGCGGCACGCTGCTGCGGGTCATCGCGGGCGAGGTCGCCGGTCACACCGGACCCGGATCGACCTACTCGCCGATGGCGCTCGTCCACGCGACGCTCAGCCCGGGGGCGCAGCTGACGCTGCCCTGGCGCCCCGACTACAACGCGCTCGTCTACGTCTTCTCGGGCGACGGCGCGGTGGGCACCGCACAGCACCCGGTCCAGACCGGCCAGCTGGCCGTATTCGGTGCCGGGGACACGCTCACCATCCATGCGTCGGTGAGGCCCCTCGAAGCGCGCAGCCCCAACATGGATGTCCTCATCCTGGGGGGTCGACCCATCGGTGAGCCGGTCGCCTGGATGGGCCCGTTCGTCATGAATACGCGGGATGAGGTCGTCCAGGCCTACAACGACTACAAGGCGGGTCGGCTCGGCAGCATCCCGGCAGTCCACGGCGCACCAACGACCCTCATCCAGTCGCGCTCGAGCCAGGAGCCGGGGGCATGAGCGCTCCGGACGCGATGACGACCCAGCCCGGGCAGTCGATGCCCTCGATCTACCTCGGCCATGGGGCTCCGCCGCTGCTGGATGACCCCGTCTGGTCCGGACAGCTCGCGGCGTGGTCCGCGGACCTGCCCCGGCCGCGCGCCATCCTGGTCGTCAGCGCCCATTGGGAGTCCGCGCCGGTGACCCTGGGCGCCACGACGCCGGTGCCGCTCACGTACGACTTCTACGGCTTCCCGCGCCGCTACTACGAGCAGCGCTACGACGCGCCCGGCGCCCCCAAGCTCGCCGCCACCGTCCGTTCGCTCCTGCCCGACCACGAGCCGGTGAGGGAGGACCCGAACCGCGGCCTCGATCACGGCGCGTACGTGCCGCTCGTGGCGATGTACCCCGAGGCCGACATCCCGGTGCTGCAGATGTCGATGCCTGACCTGGACGCGGAGCACTTGTTCCGGATCGGTCGCCGGCTGGCGCCGCTGCGCGACGAGGGCGTGCTCATCATCGGCAGCGGCTTCATGACCCACGGCCTGCCGTTCGTGCGCGAATATATGTTCACGGGCAAGCCAGGCGCCCCGCAGTGGTCCATCGAGTTCGACCGGTGGGCGAGCGAGGCATTGGAGCGACGCGATCTGGACAGCCTCTTCGACTTCCGACGGCGAGCGCCCGGGATGCCCTATGCGCATCCCACCGTCGAGCACTTCGCCCCGCTATTCGTTGCCCTCGGTGCCGCGACCGACCCCGATGCGCCACCGGATTCGGCCATCGAAGGCTACTGGTTCGGACTGTCCAAGCGCTCCTTCCAGATGCGCTGAGGCGATGCGGCAGGGGAGCCGGATCAGCTCAGCGAGTGTCTCGAGCCCGGCCGCGCCGCGTCCAGCCGCGAGCGATAGGAGGGCGCGTTCCTCTGCACGGAGTGCCCGGACCCACGGGGTGACTGAGAACGACGTCCAGGCCCTATCTGGTGCCGGGCATACCCATCTGCTGGATGAGATCCGCACAGTTTCGATCGAACCTGCGCGATCGACCCATGCTGCGGGGTGAAACGCGCGACCGTGTCGCCTGATAGGTCCAACTCACCCATGACGTGGGTATGGCCGCACGAGGCTGCACGAGGCGCGAGGCGCACGAGGCGCACGAGGCGGCGCACCTGCTAGAGGCGGCGGAGCAGGTCCGTGAGTGTCTCGACCTCAGTCGCGTCCAGCCGCGACCGGATGTGCCGCTCCAGCGCAGAGACGTGATGCGGCAGCGCGTCCGCAAGCTCGGCGAGTCCGGCCGGCGTCACCTGCGCATATGCGCCGCGGCGATCCGAAGGGCAGACGACGCGTGCCACGAGCCCATCCGTGACCAGGCGATCAACACGTCGTGTGAGGCCGCTCCGGGTGAGGTGCGAGCGGTCGGCGAGCTCGTGCATCCGCAGCTGATGGTCAGGGGCCTCCGCGAGCGGCAGCAACACAGCGACCGCATCCGAGCCCAGCACCTGGCACGCTCCGTCATGTGGATCGAGCCGCTCGGCGAGCGATGCGTGCGCCGTCTCCAAAGCCTGCCACATCACCAGGGACCGGGACGGTGCGCCGCTCGACGATGAGCGGTCAACCGGTGTCGTAATCATTGCGTGCGCAATCATCGCACACGCGGCGCGCCGTGGCATTCCCCGTCATGACATCCCACTACGGCGACCGCCACGAGCGTCGAAGGCGCCGATCCCGCGTCGGGACCGGCGCCCTGTGACGCAGGCGCGCCGGGCGCCCGCCGCAGCCTGGGGCTAGATGCTCGCGCGGCCGCGGCAGATCTCGCCGGTCGTGCGGTTGACCGCGCGACCCGTGAACTGATGGACGCCCGACCTGTTGGTCGTGAGGCGGCTCACGGAGAAGCTGCCACTCGGCGCGCGGGTCGTCCTGACGCCGGACCAGAAGGTCGTGCCGTCCTGCTTGAGTGCCACATCCCAGACCTTGCCGTTCTTGTTCTGGTCGACCTCGAACTCGACCTCGATCTGGCTGTCGTCGGGCTTGACCTTGATCTTCCAGTCGGACGCGCCGCTGCAGGAGCCGGTGCGGATGATCGCTGTGCTGTTGCCGTGCTTGGCGAGCGTGGCGGCCGGTGCCGCGACCGCCGTCAGGGCGAGGACCGAGATCGAGCCCACGAGCAGCAGCCGGTGGTGGATACGTGTCGCGATGTGCATGAGGTGCCTCCAGGGGTTGTCGTCGACAGCGCCGGTGCCTGACTGGCGCTCGTCCGCTGGTCACAGCGTCAGGGCTGGGACCCCGCCGGGACACGGGCCTCGGATGGGAACTGATCCAGACCTTGGTCTGATGTCGCCGGACCGCAGGTCCGTGTCGGCGACGCCGAGGCGGCGCGTACCATCGAGCGCGATGACCGATCGTGTGACCCCGAGCCTGGCCGCGGCGGCGCCAGCGCCACCAGCCACCGCCCCGATGCCGCCACCCACGCCATCACCGGCCGCCGCAATGCCACACGCCGTGCCCAGCCCTGGGCTCCGGGCCCGCCTGCGGCGTGCCGTCCATCCCTCCCCGACGCGCCGCTTCCTGCTCGCGAACATGGCCATCCTGCTCACCGGCGGGCTGCTCATCGGCATCTGGGTGGGTGACCTGCTGGAGCGCGGCATCGTCGACAGGACCGCGTCCATCACCGCGCTATACGTCGCCTCCTTCATCGAGCCCCAGGTCGATACGCTCGCGTCGACCGGCTCCCTCCCCGAGGCACAGGTCCGCCAGCTCGACTCGCTCATGGCCGACCGGTCGCTTGGCGACCGGATCGTCTCGCTGCGCATCTGGTCGCCCGAGGGCGAGGTCGTCTACAGCCCCGACCCGTCGCTTCTGGGCCGGTCGTTCCCGGTCGAGGGCGGGCTGGCGGAGGCGCTCACGGGACGGGTGGTCGCCGAGCGGAGCGACCTCCAGAGCTCCGAGAATGTGCTCGAGCGCGGCCGGTTCGATCATCTGCTCGAGATGTACGTCCCGGTCCGGCAGCGGGGCTCCGACCGGATCGTGGCAGTCGCCGAGTTCTACCAGCTGCCCGAAGATCTCGACCGCGAGGTCGGCAACGCGCGGCTCGAGACGTGGCTGCTCGTGGGACTCGCGGTGCTGGTGTCGGCAGTCCTGCTGTACGGCATCTTCCGGCAGGCGAGCCAGACCATCGAGCGCCAGCAGACCGCCCTGCAGGGCCAGGTCGGCGAGCTGTCGACGCTGCTGGCCCAGAACGCGGCCCTGCACCAGCGGGTGAGCGCGGCCGCCGACCGGACCACGACCCTCAACGAGCGTGCCCTTCGGCGCATCGGTGCGGACCTCCATGACGGTCCGGCCCAGATGCTCTCGCTGGCCCTGCTGCGGCTCGATGCCGGCGGCATCGAGCCCGGCGACACCGCGGCGAGCGAGGACCAGGTCGTCATCCACGGCGCTGTCCAGGATGCCCTCCGGGAGATGCGCGCCATCGCCCGGGGCCTGCGCCTGCCGGAATTGGAGTCGAGCCCTGTGGCCCAGGTCGCCGAGCGCGCCATCGCCGACCACCGACGGCGGACGGGCGCGACCGTGGTCGCGGACATCGGCGCGCTGCCGACGACCGCCCAGCTGTCGGTACGCATCGCGCTCTATCGCGCTCTCCAGGAGCTGCTGTCCAACGCCACCCGACACGGCGCCGGCACGATCTCGGTGGGGCTGCATCAGGAGGGGAGCCTGCTCCGGCTCGACGTCTCCGATGAGGGCCCCGGCTTCGATCTCGACCAGGTCGGTGGCACGGGCCACCTCGACGAGACCGGCCACCTTGGGTTGGCAGGCGTGCGGGAGCAGGCTGAGGTCCTCGGCGGGCGGTTCCTGGTGCAGCGCGACAGCCACCAGCGCACGGTCGTGAGCGTCTGGTGGCCGGTGATCTCCCCGCTCACGCCAACGGGTCCCCCGAACGGCCACAGCGCATGAGCGACACGCTGCGCATCGTGGTCGCCGACGACCATCCGATGTTCCGGGCGGGTGTCGTGGCGACGCTCTCGTCGAGTCCTGACATCGTGGTGGTGGGCGAGGCGGCGGACGCCGGCACGGCCATCGCGCTGGCGCGCCAGCATCTACCCGATGCGGTGCTCCTGGACGTCACGATGCCCGGCGGCGGGCTGCGCGCGGCCCGGGACATCACGGCGGCCTGTCCCGCCACCAAGGTCGTGATGCTCACTGCATCCGCTGACGAGGATGACCTGCTGGCGGCCATGAAGGCGGGCGCCTCCGGTTACGTGCTCAAGGGCGCGGGCGCGAGCGAACTGATGGGCGTCATCCGCTCGGTGTGCGCGGGCGAGGTCTACGTGGCACCGGCGCTGGCCTGGAGCCTGCTGCGCGAGATGTCCCGCCCTCGGTCGAGCCCGCTCGACGAGCTGACCGCTCGGGAACGAGAGGTGCTTGAGCTCGTGGCGGAGGGACTCAGTAACCAGGAGATCGGCGACCGGATGTCGCTCGCGGAGAAGACCATCAAGCACTACATGACCAACATCCTGGGCAAGCTCCAGGTCCGTAGCCGGGTGGAGGCGGCCCTGCTGGCCTACCGGGAGGGACTGGGCGTGCCGCCCGAGGGACGCGAGGGCTAGCGCGGCTCGACGCACCGCCCCGCGAACGCAGCCGGGCGAGCGCCCTGCTCCGTCTCGCCCGGGGTGACCCACGGTGATGGACCCGCGGACGAAGGGACCATGGTGCGCGAGGGCACCAGCGGGGAGACTGCCACACATGACGGTACCCACGGTCGCAGTCGCTGCGTCAGCGGCCGCATCACGGGGCGTCCGCACGGCTGCGAAGGCAGTGCGGCGCGCCCCGCTCTGGTCGCTCTGGTCGCTGGCGGGCCTTGCCCTCTGCCTGCCGTACCTGATGCTATCGCCCGATGCCCAATCGGTGTTGTATGCCGCCGTCGCGCTGACCGCGCCCATCGCCGTCGCGGTCGGCATCCGGCGTTATCGACCCGCGACCCGGGCGTGGGCCATGGTCGGCATCGGCGCGGGCCTGATGGCGGCAGGTGAGATCGTCTGGATCATCAACGCCGAGGACGGCGTGTCGGGGCTCGCGGACGCGCTCTACCTGCTCGGCTACCTCGTCATGTGCGCCGCCATGGTCCTCTTCTCACGACGCCACAGCGCGGGCATCGGGTCCATCCTCGACGCGTCGATCCTCACCGCTGCCGCCGCGTCCATCCTCTGGATGCTGGTCATCGGCCCCACCCTTGACGATCCGACGCGGGCGCCATCGGAAGCGCTCATCGCGGCCGCGTATCCGCTCGCGGACATCGTGATGATCGGCCTGCTGCTGCGCATCCTGCTCGACCGTCAGGGCTCGAACCGTGCCTTGATGCTGTTCGCCGCGGGCATCGGCACGTTCCTCGTCTCCGATCTTATCTACAGCGTCATGGCAGTCGACGGCACGTACGCAGCCGGCCCGCTCGACCTGGGCTGGATCATGGGCTACGTGCTGTGGGGAGCCGGCGCACTTCATCCCGCGATGGCTGCCACAGTGGTCCGGGCCCCGGTCGACGGTCGCATCTCCAACCGTCGTCTCGCGGCACTCGCCACCGTCGCGCTGGTGCCGTTGCTCATCGCGGTCGCGGAGCAGGTGCGGCATGGCTCGGTGGAGCCGATGCCCGCCATCCTCGCGTCCGCGGTCATGTTCGTGCTCGTCGTCGCGCGCCTGTCCGGGGTGGTGCGCACGCAGCGCAGTCTCATCGAGGAGCGGACCCGGATGCAGGGCGCGCTCGAGCGCCTCTCGGTCGAGGACTCGCTGACCGGGCTCAGCAACCGCCGTGGCTTCAACGCACGCCTGTCCGACGCCCTGGGTCGGGACCCGGGACAGGTCGCCGTGCTGTGCCTCGACCTCGATGACTTCAAGAACATCAACGACTCCCTGGGTCACCCCACCGGCGATGCGGTGCTGACCACCATCGCGCTCCGCCTGCGCGGCAACGTCCGGTCGCGGGACACGGTGGCGCGCCTCGGCGGCGACGAGTTCGCGGTGCTCATGACCGACTGCTCCGGGCCCCACACGGCCATCGCGCTCGCCGAACGGCTGCTGACCGCCATCGAGGAGCCGGTCACCGTCGACGGCACCGCGGTCCACGCGAGCGCGAGCTTCGGGGTCGCCATCTCAGGACCCGATGGCGGCGATGCGATGAGTCTCATGCGCGCCGCGGACGTGGCCCTCTATCGGGCGAAGGCGCGCCCGGATAGCCCCATCGAGCTGTATGACGAGGATCTCCACCGCGAGGCCATCCGGGTCATGGTCCTGCGCAACGACATCACGTGGGCGGTGGCGCGCGGCCAGCTCGAGCTCGACTACCAGCCCATCATCGACCTGCCCAGCTCCCGCACCATCGCGTTCGAGGCGCTCCTGCGCTGGGAGCATCCCGACCTTGGCCGCCTGACGCCCGACGCCTTCCTGGCCATCGCCGAGACTGGCGGGCATCTTGTCGATATCGGCCGCTGGGTCATCGGGGAGGCTTGTCGCGTGGCCGCGACGTGGCAGGCGGCCGGCCATCCCATCGCGGTCAACGTCAACCTCGCGCCCAGCCAGCTGCGGGACCCTGGCCTCGCCGCCGATATCCGGGCCGCGCTCGACGCCGCCAGCCTGGCGCCTCACTGGCTCGTGCTCGAGGTGACGGAGTCGGTGCTCGACCTGGCTCACGACGTACGGACCCGCCTCGAGGAGCTCCGTGCCTGGGGCATCGGGCTGTCCATCGACGACTTCGGGACCGGCTACTCCTCGCTCGCTCGCGTCGGCGAGCTGCCCGTCCGGGAGCTCAAGATCGACCGCTCGCTGCTTGCCGGCGACCAGCGGATGCTGAGCGCCGTGCTCCAGTTCGGCACCTCGCTCGGCCTCCGCGTGGTGATGGAAGGCGTCGAGACGACGCGCCAGCTGGAGACGGTCCGGCGGCTCGGCTTCGACGCCGCCCAGGGATACGTGCTCGCGGCGCCGATGCCCGCGGACGCCCTGGCGAGCTGGCTCGGGCGGGAGGTCGGACGCGCCGCGACACCGGCCCGGATGCGACTGGCGCCCGCCACCTGAGTCGCGCCCGGTCTGCCCGGCGCGCACCGGCCCTGCACGCAGCGCGCGGGATGATATCCTCATCACAAGGCGGCCCAGATCACGAAGCATTGCCGATCGTGCCCGCCCCCTGTAACGAGACCCGCAAGGAGTACCAGCTTGCCCAGAGCCGACATGATCGAAGTCGAAGGCGTGGTGTCCGAGGCGTTGCCGAACGCGATGTTCGGGATCACCCTCCAGAACGACCACCGGATCCTCGCCACCCTTGGTGGCAAGCTCCGCGTGCACTACATCAAGGTCCTGCCCGGCGACCGCGTCAAGGTCGAGCTTTCGCCGTATGACCTGACCCGGGGTCGCATCACCTACCGCATGAAGTAAGCCCGGTCGGCGCGGGCTATCCCGCCGATCGGGTTTCGCTTACGATCCCCACCGTGCCGTCGAGGCGACTGGCGCGTGTCGACGTCCCCAGAACCCTTGCAGCCTCGCAGGCGCCGACCCGTAAGGCCCTCACCACCCGCCCGAGCGACCGAGTCCCCGACCCCTGACATGGCCAGCGGCCGCCGATCACCGCGCGCGCACCGCTCCGGGCTGCCGGACGCGACAGGTATCCGCTCATCAGGTCCCGTCCACCCTGAAGAGCGAAGGCCTGTATCCCGGCGGGAGAGGGACGCGATCGATCCCCCGCCGTGGCACGATCAGCGCCATGCAGACATCCAAGCCTCTGGCGGTCCAGTTGTACACGCTCCGCGAGCTTGCGGCGCGTGACCTCCCGGGTACGCTCGCGGCGGTGGCCGCCGCCGGCTACCAGGCGGTGGAGCTCGCCGGGCTGTACGGCCACCCGCCGGCGACCGTCCGCGGCTGGCTGGCCGACGCGGGACTGGCGGTCACCTCAGCGCATGTGGGCACCCGCGACGAGTCGATCCTGCCGGGCAACCTCGATGAGCTGGTCGAGGTCGGCGTGACGACCTGGATCATCCCCTGGGCGCCGCCTGAACGGTTCGCGACGCGGGCCTCGGTGGTGGCGATGGCGGAAGAGCTCTCCGCGCGCGCCGAGATGGCGGCAGCCCGCGGTCTACGCCTGGGTTATCACAACCATGCGTTCGAGCTGGCGTCGGTCCCGGACGGGGAGCCAGCGCTCGTCCAGCTCTTCCGAGCCCTCGACCGCACCATCATCGCCGAGGTCGACACCTACTGGGCACAGGTCGGCGGCGTGGATCCCGCGGCGCTCGTCGCGGAGCTGGGACCAAGGGTCGAGCTCATCCATGTCAAGGATGGGCCGGCATGCGACCACGACGATGATCATGTCGCGGTCGGCAGCGGCTCCGTGGACATCCCGGGCGTGCTCGCGGCTGCGACGAGTGCCCGCTGGCACATCGTGGAGCTCGATCGCTGTGCGACGGACATGCTCGGTGCGGTCCAGGCGAGCGCACGCTGGCTCACCAGCCGGGGACTGTCGCAGGGGCGAGCGTGAGCGGCCGGATCGGCATCATCGGCACCGGCGTCATCAGCCGCGCCTATGCGGCCAAGCTCGCGGCATTGCCGGATATGGCGGTCATGGCCTGCGCGGACCTGGAACCCGAGCGAGCACTCGAGCTCGTCAGCCACATCGCGCCGCTGCTGCCGGACGGGTCGCCGCTGCCGGCGGTGCTGACACCCGATGAGCTGCTCGCCCATCCTGACGTCGACATCGTGCTCAACCTCACCGTCCCCCGCGCGCACGCCGCAGTGACCCGGAAGGCCATCGAGGCCGGCAAGCACGTCTACTCGGAGAAGCCGTTGGGTCTCGACGTGGCGGAAGGCCGGGAGCTGGTGGTGCTCGCCGCGAGGCGGGGTGTGCGCATCGGGTGTGCGCCCGACACGTTCCTGGGGGCCGGCCTCCAGACCTGCCGCGCACTCCTGGATGCAGGCGTCATCGGCGAGCCGCTTGCCGCCAACGCGTTCTTCCTGGCGGCCGGCCCGGAGAGCTGGCATCCACGACCGCAGATCTTCTACCAGCGGGGCGCGGGGCCGATGTTCGATGTGGGCCCGTACTACGTCACGGCGCTCGTGACGTTGCTGGGACCGGTCCGCCGGGTCACCGGCAGCGCCCGCGTCTCACGTGCCCGGCGCCAGATCACCAGCCAGCCGCTCGCCGGCACCTGGATGGACGTCGAGGTCCCGACGCATGTCGCGTCGGTGCTGGACCACGCGTCGGGCCCGGTCGCGACGCTCGTGGCGAGCTTCGACGTGCAGGCGAGCCGCTTCCGGTTCATCGAGATCCACGGCACGGAGGCCACCCTTTCGGTCCCTGACCCCAACACGTTCGGAGGCCCGGTCCAGATCCGGCGCCATGGGGACGAGGACTGGACCGACGTGCCCCTGACCCATGCCAACGCGGAGCAGAGCCGGGGCATCGGCCTCGCGGACATGGTCCGGGCGGAGCGCAACGGTCGTCCGCACCGGGCGGCCGGGGACCTGGCGCTGCACGTGCTGGAGATCATGGCCGCGACCGTGGCAGCCTCGGATACCGGTCATCACGTGGCCATCGAGTCCAGCTGCGAACGACCGGCGCCCCTGCCGGCGGGCCTCCGGGACGACGACACGGGGGATACGGATGGTGGGCACCGCCCCACCTGAGGCTGGGACCGAGAGTCAGGACGAGCGAGTGGCGCCACCCTCGCCGTGGAACTCCACCTCCAGCCAATCCTGCGGCCGGTGGGTGTCGTACACCGCCTGGCGGGTCCAGGTCCACGCAGGATGCGGCATCACCTCGGCGCCAGAGACCTGCAGCTTCTGGAAGCGGCCAAGGAAGAGGCGCCACCGGTCGCCGGGACGCGGCGGCAGCGGTCGGTCCGCCGGCAGGTCCGCCAGCCCGGCCCATGGGAGGGCCACCTCGACGGTCCACCCCTGGTCGACGTCGGTGTCGTCGTTGAGCGTGCCTTGGACGTTCACCCCCGTCCGCAGTCCCTGCAGGTCCCAGTCGCGGAACGCCCACCGCAGGCCTCTCGGGTGCGAGCCGGTCCAGAACGTCGACCCGTGCCGCTCGTGGTCGCCCCCGAACGACACCGCGCCCCGGGTCAGCACATCCAAGCCGCTCTCCAGGTACCGAGGGTCCTTCGCGTATGCGTCACGCCACACGAAGAGGACCTCGTAGAGCGTGCCGAGGGCGTTGATCTCCAGCTCGTAGTACCAATCGCCGCCGTCGACGAACACCTCGACGTCGTTCTCCAGGAAGATGAGCGAGTCACGCTCCGTGGCTGACGCCTGGAGGTACGGCTCCTCGACCCGGAATGCCAGGTACAGCGCCTCGTCATCCCAGACCAGGGCAGCCCGGGTGTCGTAGAGGCCGGGTGTGCCACTGACCATGTCCGCGAACCGGGGCGACCAGGGCACGTGCTGCCAGGCGTCGTCGTCAAGCACGCCATCGATCTGGATCGGCGACCGGGTCCGATGACACGGATAGGGCAATGACATCGCCTCGGGACTCCTTCCACGACGGGCCCTCAGACCGCCCGACGGGCGTCCTGTCGTCGCTTGACCGCCCTCGACGATGATGGGGCATGCCGCGCAGATCCGGATCAGCGACTGACGCTGGGTCCCGCGGCGTTCCGGGCTGGTGCCGCGGAGGTCCCTGCCCCACACTCGCGACGGACGCACGAGCAGGGGAGGACAGGGTGGATCGGTTCGACTTCGTCATCATCGGCGCCGGCCCCGGCGGCGAGGCCGCCGCCAACGAGGCGCGTGCCCGGGGGGCGACCGTCGCGATCGTGGACCGGGATCTGTTCGGTGGTTCCTGTCCCCACTGGGGCTGCATCCCGTCCAAGACCCTGCTGCATGCGGCCGCGGAGCATGCGGGCGGTGCGGACTACCCCTGGCCCAGGGCGTCGGCACGACGCGACTACATGATCAACCGGGTCGACCGGGACTATCCCGACGATTCCGGGCACGTGCGCGACCTGGAGAAGGTCGGCGCGGTCACCTATCGTGGCGAGGCATCGGTCGCCGGTCCGGGGCGGGTGGTCGTGCGCCACGACGGTGCCAGCCATGAGCTGGAGGCGACGACCATCGTCATCGCCATCGGTTCGGCGACGAAGGTGCCGCCCATCGATGGCATCGGGACCATCCGCACGTGGACCAACAAGGATGCGACCGGCGCCCGCGAGCTGCCCCGGAGCCTGCTCGTCCTGGGGGGCGGCCCGACGGGCGTGGAGCTGGCCCAGGTCTATGCCCGGTTCGGTGTGCCGGTCATCATCGTCCAGTCGGGTGGTCGCCTCATCCCGACCGACCATCCCCGCAACTCTGAGGCGGCGCTCGCGGCGCTCCGGCGTGATGGCGTCGATGTGCGCCTGGGTGTTCGGGCGATCCGCGCCACCGCTGGCAGCGGCACGGGCGGTGCGGATGTCATCAGCCTCGACGACGGTTCCAGCGCGGAGGGCCACGCCACGCTGCTCGCGGTCGGGCGGACATTCCACTGGGAACCGCTGGCGCTCGACACCGTGGGCATCGATAGCCGGGAGCGGGACGCCATCCCCCACGACGGCCGGCTCCGGATCGCGGACGGTCTCTATGTCATCGGGGATCCGGCGGGACCCGAGCTGCACACGCACCAGGCGCATTACCAGGGTCAGCTGGCCGTCCGGATGGCGCTCGGTGACGACGTGACACCGGACTACCGCGCGTTGCCGCGGGCGACCTACACCGACCCGGAGCTGGCCTATGTCGGGATCGACCTTGCTGGCGCGAGAGCTGCAGGCCTGGAGGCCTTCGAGAAGGTGGCCGACTTCCCGACGACGGCCAAGGGCTATGCAGTGGAGGCGACCTTCGGGCACGTGACCATCGTCGTCGACCGGGCGAGCCGGCAGCTCGTGGGTGCGGCGATGGCGACGCCGGATGCATCCGCGGCCATCCACGAGTGTGTCCTGGCCATCAAGGCGCGCGTCCCGATGGAAGTGCTCGCGGGCACGATCCACGCGTTCCCATCGACGTCGCGCATCCTCAACGGGCTGTTCGACGAGGCGGCCCGCGAGCTGGGTCTCTTCCGGGGCTGAGCGTCATCCGGCGCGCCCGCGCGTGGTGGACGACGCGCGGTCGAGGAGCGTGGAGCGGGAGACGAGGTTCGAACTCGCGACATGCAGCTTGGAAGGCTGCCGCTCTGCCAACTGAGCTACTCCCGCAGGTCTAGATGGTAACTGAACTGACTTCGTGCTCCCGCGGTGGGCTCCCGAGACCGGGACTCGTCAGACCGGACTCGTCGGTGGTGGGGGATGACCCATGCGAGCCGTTGACCCGCGTCGCGCGTTCCGGCGATGGTGACGATCATGACCTGTACGCCAGACCATCCATGAACCGCAGCACCCGCGCGATAGGGCTGATCCTGGGCTTCATGCTCACGATCCTGGCCGCGACGCCGGTCGTCTCCGCTCATGGGCCCGCCGCCGCCGCCGGAGCGACACCCGAGGTGGCGGCTGCCGAGCAGGCGGTGATCGACGCCGTCAACGCCAAGCGTACCAAGCGCGGTCTGCGCGCCCTCCGGCTCGACCCGCGCATCGCCAAGCTGGCCCGCGCCCGGTCGCAGGACATGATCGATCGCGACTACTTCGCGCACACGGACCCGGATGGCCGCACCATCTCCGACCTCCTCCGGCGCGCCAGGATCAGGTTCAGCCGCTCGTCCGAGATGATCGCCTGGACCCAGTCACAGGATCTCGAGGCTGCTGCGGCCAGCGTCGTCGAGATGTGGATGGGCGACTCGATCCACCGGCACGAGGTGCTGAGCAAGACCCACGATTACTTCGGGGCAGGCGTCGCGACCAGCGGCCGCAAGGTCATCTGGACGGTCGACTCCATCACGGGGCCCGATCGCACCGACCCGACCGCGCGCATCACCGGCTTCACCGGCACGGATGGCCACTGGACGGTCACCTGGAAGGGGAGCGATCCCAGACTCGTGACCGGCACGGCCGGGCTCCGGGACTACGACCTCGGCCGGCGACTGCCCGATGGTATGTGGGCGGCCATCCGCACCCATACGACCGCGGTGCAGGCCACCACATCTGGCCCTCCGGGCACGCAGTTCCGGGTGCGGGCACGCGACAAGGCCGGCAACGTAGGCGCCTGGTCGAGCATCGTCACGACCGGCCAGTGATGGCGACGAGGCTGCCTTCGGCACCTGGGAGCCTATCGGTGGCGGTCGACCGGTCGCCGCTCCCGGCATAGTCCGTAGATGTCCTGCCAGGGCGCGATGCGTTCGAAGACGGCACTCGCCCGGAGCACGCCGACATCGTCGTGACGGCGCCCGATGATCTGCATCCCCACTGGCAAGCGGTCGTCGATGAGGCCCGCGGGGATGGATGCCGCGGGGTGGCCAGTGAAGTTGAGCAGGTACGTCAGGCACCAGCCGATGAGCGGGTCCACCTCCACCCCGGCGACCATGCTCGGACCCATGGTGTCGCCATCGACGGCATTGGGGACCTGGACCGCACCGACCGTCGGCGTCACGAGCAGGTCGGAGCGTTCCAGGACTCCGCTGACGGCATCGTGGACGACGCTCCGCATCCCCTGGTCCCGGAGCGTGTCCGTGACCGAGCGGCGAGAGCCCGCATCGATCCAGCGCAGATAGCTGGGCGGGAAGTCGTCGCGATGGTCGCGCAGCAGGTCGATGCCCGCCTGTCTGAACCCCTCGAACGTGGCCATGTTCAGGGGCGTGATGAGCCGGCACCAAAGATCGCTCAGCTCCCGCTGGTCGTACGGGATCGGGACCTCGACCAGCTCCACGGTGGCGCCCGCGGCCTCGAACCGGCGGACGGCTCGCTCGACGACCGCGGCGATCCGTGCATCCACGGGGTAGACGCCAAGGTCGGGGCTCCACCCGATGCGGATGCCGGCCAGGTCACCACCGAGGGCGCCCACCATCTCCACCCGGTCCGGCAGGCTGTAGGATCCCGGACGTCCGGTCCAGACAGCGTCTGGAGCACCAATGCGGCATCTGCCACCGTGCGGGTGATGGGCCCCTCCGCGACGAAGGGATCGGTGCCACCGTAGGCGTTGGGGCGGATGACCACCGGCACCCGACCGAACGAGGCTTTCATCCCGAAGGTGCCACACCACGCTGCCGGGATCCGGATGGAGCCACCCGCATCGGTCCCCTCCGCGAACGGCACCAGCCCATCCGCGACCGCCGCCGCACTCCCACCGGACGACCCACCGGCATTGCGCGTCAGATCGAACGGGTTCCGGGTCGGCCCGAAGAGGAGGTTGTCGCAGGTGCCCCGGAAGCCCATGACCGGGCTGTTGGTCTTGCCCACGACGATGGCCCCGTCCCGCTCCACCCGCTCGACGAAGACGCAGCTGGCGTCGATGACGGTGCCCGCCAGGGCCCGGATGCCACCGAACGTCGATGGCCAGCCGGGCTTGAAGTCGAACAGGTCCTTCATGGCGGTCGGGACTCCATGCAGCGGCCCCAGCTCGGCGCCGCGCATGACGGCAGCCTCGGCCTTGCATGCGCGGTCGCGCGCCTCATCGAATCCACGGTGGACGAACGCGTTGAGGTCCGGATCGCGCTGTTCGATGCGCTCGATGGTCGCGTCGATGACCTCGACCGGCGAGAGCTGGCGGCTGCGGATCTGCTGAGCGAGCTCGGTGACCGACAGATACGCGAGCTCGTCGCGCAGCGTGGTCACGCCCGCAGCGGGAATACCGCCACCTTGATGGGCGGGTAGTGCTCGTAGATCTCAGCCCGGTCGACGGAGCCGTCGCGCGCGACATCGAAGCGGTCCATCGCCGCATCCGTGATGAGGGCATATGCGGGGCTGCCGATCTGCTCCGCGGCACCGTTCTTGAGCAGTCGGTGGGCCATGACGACCTCCGGCCCGATGAGCTCGTGGCCGCCGCCGATGGACGCGATGGCAAAGCCGCCGGCGTGGACGACGAACTTGAGGTCGAGCGCGTCGACGCGGGAGCAGGCACCGCAGCGGCAGGTCCAGATGCGCTCGGCTCCCGCGAGCTGATCCCGGAACGCCGCATAGACGGTCGCGAGACAGGCGAGGAGGGCATTGCCGCGGGGCACGTCATCGGTGTCGTCGCAGAACAGGAAGACGGCGTCGCCCTCGATCTTGGACAGCGTCATGGGGGGCGCGAGCCGATCGATGATGCCGTCGAGCAGGGTCGAGATGAGGGCATAGGCATCGGGCACCTGGCCGTTCGCGAAGGCATCGTTCGCGTGCGCCGTGCCGACGTCCTGGAGGAAACCGGTGTAGCCCGAGATATCGGCGAGCAGCAGCAGCCCGGACGTCGCTCCGGTACGGGATGGTCGGACCACGCAGTTCCTCCAAGGGCCGCGGACGATGAGGCACGACTGTATCGCGCCCTCCGATCGTCCGCGGGCCATGGCAGACTCCGTCCATGAGTCCCGATCCGGACGATGCACGACCGACGCATCACCTGGCGCAACTGAACATCGGTACCCTGCGTGCCCATCGCGACGACCCGCTCGTGGCGGAGTTCATGGCGGCGCTCGACCCCATCAACGCCATCGCGGATGGGAGCCCCGGGTTCGTCTGGCGGCTTCAGACACCGGAAGGCGATGCGACCGCCTTGCGGCCCTACGACGACGACCGGATCCTCGTCAACCTGTCAGTGTGGGGATCGCTCGAGTCGCTCCGGGCGTTCGTGTATCGGAGCGCCCACACGGATGTCATGTGCCGGCGCCGGGAATGGTTCGAACGATCCGACGGCAGCTACCTGGTGCTGTGGTGGGTGCCCGCGGGGCACCTGCCGAGCGGGAGGAGGCGAAGGCGCGGCTGGAGCTCCTTGCACGGCAGGGCCCGGGTCCCGATGGGTTCACATTCCAGGTCCCGTTCGCGGCTGCCAGACAGATCGGCACGACCGCCGTGGCGGGCACGGCCACGGGCTGATGGGCGTCACGACATGACGAAGCCCCGGGTGACGACCGGGGCTTCGTGCCAGCGCGTCGGGTCAGCTCGGGCTAGGGCACGGTCACGGCCTTCGCAGGGCTGAACTCGGACGTCTCATGGGTCTTGCCGTCATCGGTGGCAGTGGCCGTGATGATGGTGCCGGTCGCGAGGCGCGCGCCGGGCTTGAAGGTCCAGGTCGCCCGACCGTCGCTGCCTGTGGCGACCGTTACCGAGCCAAGGAAGGCGCGCCCCTCGGGGTCGCCGGGGTCGCTCTGGAAGACCTCGATGCGGTAGGCCCGTTCGCGGTGCGACCGGAGGGTGCCCTTGATGGTGGTGTTGCTGGCGCCCACGATGGCGCTCGTGACGCTGGGCTTGTTCTGCAGATGGTTGGGACCCGTGTCCGCATCCGGCACCTTGTCGTTGGTCGTGACGCCGTCGCCGCCAAGGTCGATGCCCAGGCCCACGTTGTGGCTGATGGAGTTGCCCAGGATCTGGATCGATCTGGGCACCAGATCGAGGCTGGGCGTGTGGATGGCGATGACATCGACGCCCGCACCGTGGTTGGAGCGGATGACGTTTCCCTGTCCGCCGTAGACACCGCCGATGAGGTGCTCGCTGGAGCCCGTGACGAACACCCCGTCGCCGTCATTCGCGAGGGCGCCCCGGCCGTCTCGCTTCGTGCCGATGAGCGTGCCCTGGATGGTCGCGCCGGAGGCAGCGATGCCGAGGCTGATGCCGGCGCTGCCGTTGCCCGATACGAGGTTCCGATCGGCACGTGCGATGGAGCCGATCCGGACGCTTGAGGCGTTGACCAGGATGCCGCTGCCGGTGTTGCCCCGATCGAGGGTGCCGGTCCGGTCGGTGCCGATGAAGTCGCCGACGATGCGGCTGCCGTCGGCGCCGCCGGAGAGCTGGATGCCGCGTGCGAAGCCCGAGATCGCGAGACCTCGGATGGTCACGCGTGCCGTAGCCTGGAGTCCGGGGACGTTGCCGGCCGAGGTGCCGACGAGCAGGATGCGCATCTTCGCGTTGGTGCCGGTCGCAGCCGTGTTGACCGCGGCGCCTGCCTGGGTGGTGCCATCGATGGTCAGCGGCGCGCTGATGACCGGCAGCGCCGATGCTGGCTTGATCGTCTTCCAGGCATGGCTGCCGGCGGTGATGGCGAATCGGATGTGGTCGACATCGGGCGTCGCGTTCGCCTCCATGATCGCAGCGCGCAGGGTGCAGATCGTCGTCGCGGTGTTGGTGGTGACATCGCAGATGCCATCGCCGACCTTGCGATCGGGCTTGTCGCTGGTGGACCTGACGACGAAGGTGTGGCCCGCGGCAGCGACCGGGGTCGTGGCGGCGGCGCCGGCCATTCCCGCGACGACGACGGCGAGGGACAGGGACATCCAGGGGCGACGGCTACGGAGCATTCGGACAGGTACCTCCTGCGCCAGACCCTACAACGACACCCCGTCCGGGTCGCTCAACGTCGGGTGACGGATGGGCTACGAGTCCTTCACCTTGGATGCCGCCGGCCGACCATCGAGCCCCCCGAGCACGACATGAAGGTCACCCGGCCCGCGCCGCACCCGTCGCCTACGATCGAGCACGATGGCCACGACCACCCAGCTCGTCGCACACGTCCTGCGTCGGACCACCCTCGGGCCCTATCCCGGTCAGTGTCCAGGATGTCGAAGTGGGGCGTGCCATGGGACAGGAGGACGAGGTCGGAGTCGTCACCCGCGTCGTCCAGGGCCGCGTCGAGATGGGTCGCGTAGCGGAGGTCGATGAACGGATCGAGGCGCACCCCTCATCCGCGCTCGTGCTGCTCGAGAGCCCGGATCTTGTCCACCCGTCGAGCGTGACGCCCTCCCAGGAACCCGGACTCAAGGAAGGCCCGCACGCAGGCCAGGGCGACCTCGCTGCCCACGATGCGTGCCCCCATCGCGAGCACGTTCGCGTCGTTGTGCTCGCGGCCGAGACGCGCCGTGACCGGGTCGGCGGCCTCGACGCACCGGATGCCCGGGATCTTGTTCGCCACGATCTGCTCGCCCGTGCCGCTGCCGCCGAGCACGATTCCGAGGTCGCACGCGCCCTCCGCGACGGCACGCGCCGCAGGCGCGATGACGTCGGGGTAGTCGACCGGGTCGGTGCCATGGGTGCCGAAATCGACCGGCTCGTGTCCCGCGGTCCGGAGCAGCTCGATGATGGGATCCTTGAGCGGGAATCCGGCGTGGTCGGTCGCGATGGCGATGCGCACGCAGCGAAGGATACCCAACGTTCGTACGGAGGACCTGTCCGGCCCGCCCGGGTGGCTCCGCCAGCGGTCGATCCCGAGGGCCGGATGAGCCACGCATGAGACGAGCGGCCGGTGCGGGCGGCCCACGATGATCGCGGATCCGGCTGGACGCACCCTCAGGCCGTCGCTATAGTCGCGCGATCCTCGGGACGCTGGCGATGTTGACACGACGTGCGTCGGAACTGGGATCCGGGAGAGACCCGACCGGATGTCCGTTCCGGACATGACCGTTGACGGGTCGGTGGCCCGGGCGTCGATCGTTTCCCGGCGGGAGGTTCCAAGGTTGTCGTATACGGATCGAGGTATCACCTGCGTCGATTGCGGCCAGGAGTTCGTCTTCACCGCAGGTGAGCAGGAGTTCTACGCCCAGCGTGGATTCAGCGAGGCGCCAAAGCGGTGCTCCTCATGCCGCGCGGCACGCAAGGTTCAGCGCAACGGGGCCGGGGGGACCACGGGCGCGGGAGGGGGCTCGTACGACGGGTACGGGCAGTCATCTGGAGGATATGGCGGCGGCGGATATTCCGATCGGCGTCCTCGTGAGATGTTCGCGGCGACCTGTGCCGACTGCGGTCGGACCGCGCAGGTGCCGTTCCAGCCCACCGGGGCTCGCCCGGTCTATTGCAGCGACTGCTTTCAGACGCGTCGCTGACGCCGACTGGTCGCGGGGCCGGGTCTCCCCGCGGTCGACCCCATGACGGATCACGACAGCCCAGCTGCGTCGTGGTCGCCCACGTCGATCGGTGGATGATCGCGACGATCTCCACAAAGGTCGCGGTAAGGGCCGCTCGATACCGTCATCCGTGCATCGCGTCCGAACGGCCGCGATGGCCGACACCGAGGCACACGGATGGAGAGCCATGGACATCGTATCGCTGCCCGTTTACCGCCGCGTCCGCGCCGACCTGCGCTTGATGCTGCTGGTCGTCGCCCTGGCCATGACCGTGCTGGTCCTCCTCGTCGCCGGAGGCCTCGACCCGAGCCTCCTGGAACACCCCGGGACCGATGAGCCGCTCATGGCGCCATTCCGCTGGTGGTCCTCGAACGGCCACACCGCCTGAGCGGACGGAGGTACGCGTGGCTCAGCGGGCGCTCGTCGACTCGGTGCCCGCGAGCCGCTGCGCGACGTAGATGGGGATGGCCGAGAGCAGGATGACCAGCACCGCCACGACGTTCACGATCGGGCGCTGGTTGGGCAGCTTGATGTTGGACAGGATCCAGATCGGCAACGTCTGCTCGGTGCCAGCCGTGAAATTGGTGACGATGATCTCATCGAACGACAGTCCGAACGCGAGCAATGCCCCGGCCACCAATGCGGTCCCCAACACCGGCAGGGTCACATGGCGAAATGTCTGGAGGGAATCCGCGCCCAGATCCATCGACGCCTCCTCGAGCGACCGGGATGATCGTCGCAGGCGTGCGATCGCGTTGTTGTAGACGATGACCACACAGAACGTGGCATGACCGATGATGATCGTCGTGAGGCTGAAGCCGACACCCAGGCCCTGGATGCTGGCGGCAAGCGCGATACCGGTGATGATCCCCGGCAGGGCCAGCGGTAGCACGAGCGCGAATGAGATGGCACCGCGCCCGAAGAAGCTGAACCGATGTACGGCAAGTGCGGCGAGCGATCCCAGGATGACGGCGATGAGCGTCGCGCCAACGCCCGCCTGGATGGACAGCCAGAACGCCTCCCGGACCGCGGGATTGCCGATCGCCCGGGCGTACCACTCGGTGGTCAGTTCCGCGATCGGCCAGGTCTGGGTCCTGCTGGCGTTGAACGAGTAGAGGAAGATGACTGCGATGGGGATGTAGAGGAAGGCCAGGACCGCGATGGTCGCGGCACGCAGTCCCCAACGACCCAGCATCAGAGCGCCTCGAACGCGCCTGCCCGGCGCGCGATGAGCAGGTAGACGCCCATGATGACGATGGGCACGTAGGCGTACGCCGCAGCCAGCGGGATGTTGCCCGCGACACCCTGCGCGCTATAGATGACATTGCCGATGAACTGGCTATTCATCACCAGTGGGGGCGTGATGTAGTCGCCGAGCGTCAACGCGAATGTGAAGATCGACCCCGCCACCACGGCAGGGATGGCCAACGGCAGGATGACGCGCCGGAACGTGGTCCAGTGATGGCCGCCGAGGTCCGCGGAGGCCTCCAGCAGCGATCCGGGGATCTTCTCGAGCCCCGCGTAGATGGGCAGGATCATGTAGGGCAACCAGAGGTAGGTGAACACGACCCACCCAGAGACCTCCGACAGCCCCAGGCGGAGGCTGCCGGTCCCCAGCTGCTGACCAAGCCAGTCCAGTGGCCCGTTGGGCTGCAGGATGACGCGCCAGGCGAAGATCTTGACCACATAGCTCGACCACAGCGGCAGCAACGTCGCCATCACCAGCAACCGGCGCGCCCGGGGCGATGCCGCCCGGGCCATGTAGTACGCGATGGGAAAGGCGATGAGCGCGCACGTCAGGGTCACGGCGACGGCCATGCCCAGGGTCCTGATCGTGATCGTCCGATAGACAGGCTCGGTGAGGATGGTCTCGAAGTTCTTGAGGCTGAACTGCCGAACGACTACGGAGGTGCGCGGGTCGAGGGTGAAGAACGCAGTCACGAGGAGCACCGCGAGCGACCCGAAGTAGATGACCGCCATCCAGCCCGCCGGAGGCGTGAGGATGAGCGCAAGGGCGGCACGCGGTCGCTGGTAGCACGCGGTCAGCAGGCGACCCAGCCCGGAGGGCGGTCGTCGAGCGGGCATGGGCGCCCCGGGAGCGACGCTGGTCATGGTTCCGGTCGGTGCCTCGGCTCGGCGGGGCTGCAGGTGACGACGCGCGGGCCCAGGTGGTCAGCCTGGGTCCACGCGTCAGGTTCAGGCGAGTGCCGCTACCCCTTGATCTCGGTCCACTTGCTGGTCCACAGCTCGTAGTCCGTGCAGGTGTCACCGCGGTCGTCGCCGCATGCGGTCTGAGGGGTCTTCCAGAACGCGATGCTGTCGTAGAACGCGGGGTCGTTGACCCCGTAGGCATCGCAGAAGCCCGGCAGCTGGTAGGGCCCATAGCCCACGTCGAGGTACTTGCACGCGAGCGGATTGGCAGGCGCCTCGCCGAAGTTCTCAGCGACCTGCGTCTGGACCTCGGGCGTGAGCATCCAGGCCATCCACTTGAGCATGCAGTTCGGGTGGGCGGCCTTGCTGGATAGCATCCAGGTGTCCGCCCAGCCGGTCATGCCCTCGGTCGGGACGACGGCGTCGACGGGGACCCCGCTCGCCTTGAGGGTGTTGATCTGGTACGGCCAGGTGGTGCCGATGGTGCTCAGGCCGCTGGTGAAGTTGTCGATCTCGGTGCCGTAGAGCGACCAGTATTGACCCACGAACGGGTGCTGTGCCTTGAGCAAGGCGACCGCCGCATCCAGCTGCTCGGGCGTCAGCTCGTAGACATCGGTGATGCCCAGGGCGGGTTGGTGCGCCTTGAGGTACAGGGCGGCGTCCGCGATGTAGATGGGGCTGTCGTAGGCCGTGACCTGGCCGCTGTAGCCGGCCATCTTGGCCGGGTCGAACACCGCGTCCCAGCTGCTCACGCCGGTGAAGCTGCCGGTGTCGTACATGAGCTCGTTGCCGCCCCAGCCGTGGGGCACGCCGTAGTGCTTGCCGTCGACGACGTAGTGCGGCGCGTCCTGGAGGAATGGCGCGACATCGCTGAATCCTGGGATGGCGCTGACATCGACCTCCGCCACGTCACCGGCGGAGATGAGCCGAAGGGTGGCATCGCCGGACGCGGAGACGCCGTCATAGGCGCCGGTGCGCATATCGGTGACCATCTGGTCGGACGTGTCATCGGGCTTGGCGTTGACCTTGCAGCCGGTCGCCGCCGTGAACCCGTTGACCCAGTCGTACTCCGGGACGTTGCTGCCATCCTCGGCATACCCGCCCCAGACGATGAGATCGAGCTCGCCCTCGCCTGGACCGCCCACAGCCGACAGGTCGATGTTGGGCAGCAACGGGGTCGGGAACCCGGAAGCGGCCGGGGACGCGTCCTGGGCCAGTGACCCCGCGGGCACGACCGCAACGGCGAGCGCGAGACTCGCCCCCGCGCCGATGCATGTCCTGATCGTCGATCGCATTGCTGGCTCTCCTCCTGCTATACGTTGATCTGGGCAGGGCCGCTCGGTACGTCCGGCAGCGACGTGGCGACGGGCAGCATGTACTGGCGGTCCCAGACCAGCCGCACTTGCCGTCCTTTCAGCGCGAGCGCCTCCATCGAGGAAGTGGTCACGTTCTGCTTGATGACCTCGAGCTCGCCACCCGCGTCGAGCGCGACGTGATACCGGGTGTCCGAGCCCAGGTAGACGACGTCCCGGACTTGACCATCGACGGCCACCGAGCCAGGGGGCACGGCCGCGCCGGGTTCCTCGAGATGGATCTTCTCGGGTCGCACCGTGAACGTGCCGGGACCTCCGCTCAGCTCCTGCGCGACCCGACCCTCGAGCACGTTCGAGATGCCCACGAAACCAGCCACGAATGCGGTCGCGGGTCGCTCGTAGACATCCGCGGGTGTCCCGATCTGCTCGATGCGGCCACGCGAGAAGATCGCGATCCGGTCACTCATGGCGAGCGCCTCGTCCTGGTCATGAGTGACGTAGATGAAGGTGATGCCCGTCTCGCGCTGGATGGACTTCAGCTCCAGCTGCATCTCCTGGCGCAGCTTCAGGTCGAGGGCGCCCAGTGGCTCGTCGAGCAGCAGCACCCGTGGCCGGTTGACGAGCGCGCGGGCGAGCGCCACGCGTTGCCGCTGGCCGCCCGAGAGCTGACCTGGTCTGCGTGCCCCGTACCCCTCCAGGCGGACCATCCGAAGCGCGTCCTCGACCCTGCGACGGCGTTCCTCGCGGGGGATCTTCCGGATCATCAGGCCGTATCCCACGTTGTCGCCGACGTTCAGGTGCGGGAAGAGGGCGTAGTCCTGGAAGACGGTGTTGACGTCCCGTTCCCAGGGCGGCCACCGCGATACGTCGACGCCATCGAGGAGCACCCGTCCGTCGCTCGGCAGCTCGAAACCCGCGATCATGCGCAGGGTCGTGGTCTTGCCCGAGCCCGAGGGACCGAGCATCGAGAAGAACTCGCCGCGGGCGATGTCGAGGTCCACGCCGCTGACAGCGACCACGTCGCCGTACAGCTTGCGGACACCGTCGAGTCGCACGGCCGGGACGAGGCCGGGATCGGCCCCCTGGCCGTCCGTTCCTTGGTATGGGACGACCGTCACGGGCTCCTCGTGGTGCGGGTCGCAGGCACGGTCCTTGGGCACGAACGCCCCGGACGGTGGATGCCGGAAGCGTGCCGCCTTGGTCATGCCCGTGTCAAGGATCGCGGCAGGTCTGTCGCCGGAAAGCCACCGCGGCGGGTCGCGGTCGCTGTCAGCCGTGCCCGTCGGCTCTCGACGCTCCGCGCGGCGGCCGCCCACTGCTGCTGGCACCTCCCGCGGCGTCGGCATACAGTCGGCGGGTGACCCAGGACACCCCCTCCGACCCGACGACCAGCTCACGCCGTCCGTCGATCGCGCCGATCCTCGTGGTCGCGCTCTTCTTCGTCGTCGCGGTGACGCTCGTGCTCATCGGTGCGCAGCGGTCGGCCGCGCCCGCCCCGTGGGTCAGCATCACGCGGCCCGGGACGCCCGATCATCCCCGGCCGGTCACGGTGTTGATGCGTGACTACCTGTTCGACCCGACGCCGCTGGTGCTCGTTGCCGGCGAGACCATCCGGCTCACGGTCTTCAGCGCGGGTATGACCGCCCACGAGCTGGTCCTTGGTGATGACGCCGTGCAGCAAGCCTGGGCCGAGGCGGATGCAGCGGCAACCCCGCCGGCCCCGTTCGCGACGCCGCCACCTGCAAGCGTCCCGCCCGACACCGGTGGCGTTCGCCTGCTCCTCGGGTCAGGTCAGACCGCGACCGTGGACTACGTGGTCCCGGAAACGGGTGTCCTGAAGCTGCTGTGCCACCTGCCCGGTCATATCGAGCGGGGCATGATCGGGCAGGTCGAGGTCCGTCGCACAGCTGACGCCGTGGGCACGCTGCCCGGGCAGTAATATGGGCTCGGCGCAGGCGATCGCCCCGTGCCATGAACGTGCCATCTGTCCATCGCTCCCGGCGTGACATCGGGGGCCACGATCGCTGAGGTGTGTGGAATGACCTACGTCATCGCGGACGCGTGCATCGATGTCATGGACCAGTCATGCGTTTCTGTCTGCCCCGTGGATTGCATCCACTTCGACCAGGGCACGGACCGGATGCTGTTCATCGACCCCGACGAGTGCATCGATTGCGGCGCCTGTGAACCCGAGTGCCCGGTGAACGCGATCTATCCCGAGGACTCGGTGCCCGCCGAGTGGGCTGGCTTCACGGTCATCAATGCGACCTGGTACAAGGACAAGGCTGCGGCGCGGGCCGCCGTCGACGAGTGGAAGCCCGCCTGAGCGCACCAGAGCGGCATGAGCGCGTTCGAGCGTCATCGGCGCGCAGGCCGCCATCCCGCGTCCGCCCCGGGAACGCTCAGGACCTGGATGCCCGCGTCGTGAGAGGCGCGGCCATCGCGGGATGATGCATCGGCTGCAGCGCTCGTGGGTGAGCGTCCGGGCGCGCCCCGCCACGTCGCCTCATCCGGGCGCACACCCTACCCGACGCCGACCAAGGCGCCCCCGGCCGACCAGCCTAGCGCTGGGCGCCCTGGTCACGGGCGAGCATCGCGTCCGTGATCCGGCGCAAGCTCGGGCGCACGCCGTAGAGCAGCAGCGTCGCCCGAAAGACGCGCGATGACGCGATCGTCGCCAGCACCACGAAGATGGAGAGGCTGAGCAGCGAGACGACGACCATCGCCATCGGGATGGGGTCCGCGATCGTGAGCACCATGAGCATCGTGGCGGGCGCGGTCAGGGGCACGATCGCCAGCACCCAGACGAGAGGTGATGTCGGATCCGTGAGCACGACGCTGCTGAACACGAGCGGGATGACCGCCACGAAGCCGAAGAACCCGGAGTACTGCTGCGCCTCTCGATTGCCGGGCGCGATGGCGCCGATGGCCGTGAAGATGGCGCCGAAGCAGAGGTAGCCCAGGACGAAGTAGACCAGCCCCAGCAGGAGGACCGGTGGTGACACATGGAGGTCGCCGATCCCACCCAGCTGGCCGCCGATGATGGGCACGAGCACGAGCGACGCCCCGATCCAGATGGCGACCTGGGTGAGGCCCGAGGCGCCGAGACCCACGATCTTGCCTGCCATGAGTGGCAGCGAAGGCACCGAGCTGAGCAGGATCTCCACCACCCGGTTCTCCTTCTCCTCGGTCACCGACTGCAGGAGATAGCCACTGGTGATGAAGATGCTCATGACGAACAGGAGCGTGAAGCCGAAGGGCAGCAGCAACGAGGCGGCCTGGGCGGCGTCGGACACCTCCGAGCCGGTCACCGTGATGGTCGTTACCTGGGCGGGTTGGATGGTCCGCGTGATGACATCCCCACTGACGCCCGCGGCACCCAGCAGCCCGGCCCGCAGCGTCGCGTCGAGGAGCAGGTCCTGGGCCTGGTGCCGCTGGGCGGCGTCCAGGCTGAAGCCACCCGACGACGGCTCCACCCGCTGGATGTCGGGATGTGCCGGCCAGGTCGACGGGATGCGGTAGAACTCGCGGATGGCGCCGCTCGTCATCGCCGCATCGGCGGCTGCACGCGTCAGCAGTGTGACGGCGGGTGCCGTCGCCACGGCCCGCAGGTCCACGCCTGAGTCGTTGACGATGACGATCCGGGTGCCATCCGACCCGGCCGAGCCGCCGCCCGATGACGGCGCCAGGACCGCTGAAAGGCCGAACAACGCCAGCAGGCCCACTGGCAGCAGCAGGGTGCCGACGATGAAGCCGCGTCGCTTGACCGTGCGCACGTAGTCGCGACGGGCCACGATGCCCATGAGTCGCAGGAAGCTCGTCCGATCTCCGCGAGAGGGACCCGATCCCCGCCCTGACGTGACGCTCATGCGACGCTCGTCGTGCGGGGGTCCCCGGCCACCGCCCGGATGAAGATCTCCCCCAGGTCCGGTGCGTCGACCGAGAACCGCTCCACGATCGCATCGGTGCCCGCCAGCTCCCGGAACAGGTCGTTGGAGGTGGCGCCTTCCCGCAGCAGGAAGCGCACGGAGGCGTCGAGCACCGAGACATGGCTCACGCTTCGGAGAGCACCTGGTTCGGTGGGGATGCCCCGACCCACCACCTCGACGGCCCCGTCGCTGAACGCATCCCGCACGACAGGGACCGTGCCGTATAGCACGCGCCGGCCGTCATCGATGAGCAGGATCCGGTCGCATAAGGTCTGGGCGTCACCCATGTCGTGGGTGCTCATGACCACGGCCGCGCCCCGGTCGCGCTGGGCCAGCAGGACGCCCTTGAGCAGCTCTGCGTTCACTGGGTCCAGCCCCTGGAATGGCTCGTCGACGATGAGCAGGTCGGGCTCGTTCATGATGGTCGCGATGAGCTGCGCCTTCTGGTGCATGCCCCGGGAGAGCTCGGCGCCCTTCTTGGTCAGCGAGTCACCCAGCCCGACCTCCTCCAGCAGCTGCTTGGCGCGGGCACGGCTGGCCGAGGTCGACATCCCCCGCAGCGCCCCGAAGTAGGTCAGGGTGTCGATGATGGGCACGTCCCGGTAGAGGCCGCGGTCCTCGGGCAGATAGCCCACCCGCTGCTGGTGCTGGATGCCCGGCAGGCCGCCGAAGACGCGGATGGTCCCCTCGTCGGGACGGATGATGTCCAGGATCATGCGCATCGTGGTCGTCTTGCCCGCACCGTTGGGACCCAGGAACCCGAGCAGCTCGCCGCGATGCACCTCGAACGACAGGTCGCGGACGACATCCGTGCTCCCGAAGCGCTTCCGCACGCCACTGACCACGACCGCGCTCGAGGTATCGGTCGGGGTCGTGGGGCCGGTGGCCGGGGCGGTGACCGGGCCCGATGGGCCCGCCGAGCCCGAGGCAGTGGGTGCGCTGGTCATCTGGCACAGGCTACACGACCGTCCACGGCTGATGCCCGCGGACCGGATGGTGGCGGCAGGCGGAGCCCATCGGTGGGACGATGTCCTCGATGCGCATCGTCTCACTGCTTCCGTCCGCCACCGAGATCGTGTTCGCATTGGGGCTGGGCGACGAGCTCGTGGGGCGGACCCCCAGCTGCGACTACCCGTCCGAGGTGATCGACGTCCCGGTGGTGAGCTGGGTCGACGCGCCCGGTGGCTCGGCCGTCCGGCCGCCCCTGGAGTTCCGCCAGCAAGGGCTGGCTGACCCGGCCAGGAGCGCATCGCCGCACCACATCGATCTCGACGCGCTCGCCGCCGCGGCCCCCGACCTCATCCTCACGCAGCGCCTGTGTGCGGTATGCGCGGTCACCGTGGATGACGTGCGCCAGGCGACGCAGCGCCTCGGCATCGACCCCTCGATCGTGAGCCTCGGTCCCGAGAGCGTCGAGGGTGTCCTGAATTCCATCTCCACCGTCGGTGCATTCGCCGAGGCCGAGGACGAAGCGGTCGGGCTCATCGAGATCCTGCGCCAGCGGCTCGCGGCCATCGAGGACCGGGTCCTCGAGCGACGCCTCGCTGGCATCGCGCCCCGTCGGGTGGTCATCCTGGAATGGATCGAGCCGCCCTTCTCGTCGGGCCATTGGATCCCGGAGATGGTGCGTCGCGCCGGCGGTTGGGACCTGCTCGGGACCGAGGGCGAGCCATCGGTGGAAGTGGGCTGGGAGCGCCTCCGCGAGGTGGAACCAGAGCAGATCATCCTGGCTCCGTGCGGCTTCGATGCCCGTGCGACGGCGGAGACCTATGACCGGGCATACATCCCGTCGTGGTTCGATGACCTGCGCGCGGTGACCGAGGGCGAGCTGTTCGCGGTCGATGGTTCCGGTCTCTTCAGTCGTCCGGGGCCACGCATCATCGACGGTATCGGGCTGCTCGCGGAGCTGTTCGATCCCGAGGGCCTGGCCGGGGCCGCACCGCCGGATTCCTGGATCCCTCTCGGCCCCGGGTTCGAGCGCATCGGCCAGCGACGCTGAGCGCGACCGCGGCGATGCCCTTCCGGTCACGGTTCGACTGCCTCTGGTGCGGTCGACCCTGGAGTGCCGCCTCGGAAGCCGACCTGACGGGCTGGGCGGGCCTCTGCTCCGATTGCCTGGAGCGTGCGGCGGACAATCCGTTCCTGCGCTTTCGCCTCCGCACGGCACTGCGGGAGCGGTCCGGTGGTGGCGGCCGGCCAGGGAGCGCCCCGCCAGCCGTCACGATGACCCCGCCTGCACCGCCGCCCGGTTCCCCGGTGGTGCCGGACCTGGACCGCGAGATGCGCGAGTACTACGCCGCGCGGACCCCGGAATACGACGACTGGTACCTGCGCCGCGGCCGCTACTCGAGGGGCCCGGCTCGGGATATCGCGTGGCAGGTGGAACTCGACGGGGTGACCGGCTGGCTCGACCGTCAACCGATCTCGGGCGACATCGTCGAGCTCGCCGCTGGGACCGGCTGGTGGTCCCCGCTCCTGGCTCAGAAGGGCGAGCTGTCGCTCTATGACGTCAACCCCGGGCCCCTTGAACGAGCCCGGGAACGCCTCGTCGCGCATGGCCTACGGGCACATCTCCATGTGCGGGACGCATGGACGGAGTCTGATCGCCAGGTCGACGCCGTCTTCTGCGGCTTCTGGCTCAGCCATGTGGACGAAGACCGCCTCGACGACTTCCTCGGGCTCGTTCGCCGCTGGCTGCGACCCGGCGGCGTGTTCACCTTCATCGACTCTCTGCCCGACCCCGAATTGGGCGCGGTCGACCATGCACCCGTCGGCCAGGATGGGGTCGCGCTCCGTCGTGTGGCCGACGGCCGCGAGTTCCGGGTGGTCAAGGTGTACCGGGACGGAGCCGCGCTGACCGCCGCGTTGCAGCGTGCCGGTTTCGACGACGTGCGGCTGGAGGCGACGCCGCGGTTCTTCCAGATGGGCACCGCCGTCAGGGATAGGTGATGATGACCGTGGTGCCCGCTGCCCCGGCAACCTCGCATCCCCGGCGAGCCGTCGCCCATCGCTAGACTCGTGGTGTGACCGCTCTTGCTGCGGCGCTCGGACCCGTCGGGGTCTGGGGCCATCTGGACACGCTCCCGGCGTCCGGGCTGCGTCGCCATGTCGCGGCGGTCGCGAGACTGGGGTACGGGGCGCTCTGGGTACCCGAGACGGTCGGACGGGAGCCGTTCGCGCTACTGGGTGCGGTGGCGGAACAGGCCGGGCCGATGTGGCTGGGCACGTCGATCGCATCCATCTGGGCCCGCGACCCGATGACGTCGCGGATGGCTGCGCTGACGCTCCATGAGCTCACCGGTGGTCGGTTCGTGCTCGGCCTTGGGGTGTCACACGCGCACCTCGCCCAGAAGCTCCGGGGGCACGTGTACGAGAAGCCGCTTACCCGGACAAGGGAGTACCTCGAGGCATATCGGTCGCTGCCGTACAAGGGGCCGGCCGTCACCGGTGCGCACGGCTCCTCGACGGAGCCGCCCGTCGTGCTTGCCGCGCTCCGGCCAGGGATGCTCGGCCTGGCCGCCACCGCGACAGCTGGCGCGTTCCCATACCTGGTGTCGGCGGAGCGGGTCGGGGTCCTGCGCGACATCCTCGACGCCGCAGCCGGGGATGGCGGCCGGCCGCTCCTGGCGGTGACGCAACCGGTCGTGCTGGAGACGGACGCGGACGTCGCCCGAGCGGCCGCGCGGAGCTATCTCGCGCCGTACCTGCGCACGCCCAACTACCAGGCCAGCTGGGAACTGCAGGGCTTCGGGCCCGACGACTGGGACGGACCCGGCTCCGACGCTCTCGTCGATGCCATGATCGCGTGGGGCTCGGCCGATACCCTGGTCGCCCGGATCTGGGCGATGCGCGAGGCGGGCGCCGACCACGTCGCGATCGTGCCGCTGGCACCCGACGGCTCGACCGAGCACCTGCCGACACTCGAGAGGCTCGCCGGCGGCTGGTGACCGGCGAGGCCGGTGACGATCGTTGGGCACGGGCGTCGGTAGCACCGGATGGCCCTGACCCCCATCGGGCCATCCTCATCCTCCCGTCGGGCCGCTCGGGCCGGAGCCCGGGTCAGGCAGGCGGGGCGGGCAGGGTCGCGAGCCCGTCGATGACCTCGGCGCCGGGGTAGCGCGCGAGCAGGGGACCCGGCAGCAACAGCTTCGAGCCGCGGATGCCGCTGCCGATGACCACCACGGGGATCGTCTCCACGCGGGCATCGATGAGCACGCGCCAGCCGTCTGGCAGCCCGATGGGCGTGATGCCGCCGTACTCCATCGCGGACCGGGCCACCGCATCATCGAGGCTCATGAAGGAGCACTTCCGGGCGTCGAGGAGACGCTTGATGACGCCATTGACGTCGGCGCGCATGTCAGCCCGGATGGCCGCCGCTGCGATCCGCTCGTCCCCGCCTCGACGGCCCAGGACGACGACGCAGTTCACGGATGCCGTCCAGGGCACCTGGTAGGCGGCGACGAATGCCGCCGTGTCCGCCAGCCTGACATCGATCGCCGCGACCGCAACGGATCCCGCGACGGCCGGATCGCCGGCGGCCCATGCGACCAACGAGGCACGGGTGCCGGGCGCCAGGAGCTCCGGGTGCTCGAGAGCTGGCATCCACTCCAGGACGCCCAGGTTCGGCAGCGGCATCGGCGGTCGTCGTCTCCTGCGGGGTGGATGCGTCGATGATGGGGCAGGCGCGCCCGGTCGCGCCACCTATACTCGCGAGCGTGTCACTCCAGCACGTCAGCATCGCCACCGTCGGCACCGGCGTGATGGCCGAATCGATGATCACCGGCCTGCTCAAGGCGCGCGAGGTCGATCCGCTCCATGTCGTCGCCAGCCATCCCCGCGCCGAACGTCGGGAGCACTTGTCGCGGACCCACGGGATCCGCACCGTCGAGTCCAACCGTGAGGCGATCGCCGGGGCGGACATCGTCGTGCTGGGCATCAAGCCCCAGATGATCAAGCGGGTCGGCGCCGAGCTGGCCGAGGTGTTGCGGCCCGAGCAGCTGGTGATCAGCGTCATCGCAGGCGCCACGACCGCCGCGTTGACGAACGTGCTGCGCCACCAGGCTCTGGTGCGGGCGATGCCCAACACGCCCGCCCAGATGGGCAAGGGCATGACCGTGTGGTATGCGACGCCCACCGTCAGCGCCACCCAACGGGAGCAGGCCGCTGCACTGCTGCGCAGCCTGGGCGCCCAGATCGAGGTCGAGGACGAGAAGTTCGTGGCCATGGCCACGGCGGTGTCGGGGACCGGGCCGGCGTACGTGTTCCTGGTCATGGAAGCGCTCATCGACGCCGCCGTCCACCTGGGCTTCCCGCGTCACGTCGCCCACGACCTGGTCATCGAGACGCTCGAGGGAAGCACCCTGTTCGCCAAGGCGAGTGGGATGCACCCCGCGCAGCTGCGCAACATGGTGACGTCGCCCGGCGGGACGTCCGCCGCGGCCATCCACGAGCTGGAGCGCGGCCGGTTGCGGACGGTCCTGTCGGAGGCGGTGTGGGCGGCATATCGACGCACCGATGAGCTGGGCCATCAGTTGGAGGTCGAGACGGCGTCGCTCGGCGATCACGCGCACGAGGGCGGCCGCGCGGACTGATCCCGCCCGCCATGGAGTCGTCGCGCCAACACGATCACTGGGTCCGGCTGACGCTGCTGTTCGCGGCGACCGGGTTCGTGGAGTCGATGAGCTTCGGGCACTACCTCACGTTCCTGCCGCTGCTGGTGAAGGACCTGGGCGTGGCGTCATCCTCCGTGCCCGAGACGGTCGGGTTCCTGGCCACGGTCTCGCTGCTCGCGGGGCTGCCCCTCGTGCCCTTCTGGGGTGCGTGGGCCGACCGCTACAGCCGCAAGATCATCATCGTCCGTTCGGCGGTGGTCGAGGCGCTCCTGTTCGTGCTGCTCGCCTTCGTCTCGGATGTGCGCCAGCTGTTCCTGCTGGTGCCCCTCGTCGGGTTGGTGCTGGGGAACACGGGCGTGATGCTCGCGGAGATCACCGACCGGGCGCCGCGCGAGCGGCTGGGCCTGGCCATCAGCGTCGTCGGCGCGGCTGGCCCCCTCGGGCTGGCGGTCGGTCCGCTCATCGGTGGCCCGATCGTGGACCAGTACGGGTTGCAGACCCTCTTCCTCATCGATGCCGCCATCACCGGCTGCATCGTCGTCGCGCTCATCGTGGGCTACCACGAGGCGGCTGATCGGGTGCGCAGCGTGCTGCCGGTGCTGACGCTCGTCCGTCGTTCGCTCACCGCCGTCCTGCGCACGCCACTCGCGCAGGGTGTCTTCATCACGTACTTCTTCGTGCTCCTGGGTCAGCGGCTCGTCACCCCGTTCCTGGCGCTCTACGTGGAGGCCATCAACGGCCCGGTGCTGCTGGCCTCGACCGTCGGGCTCGTGGCCGGCGTCTATGGGCTCGCCGCGACCATCGGATCTCCCCTTGCGGGAGCCCTCGCTGACCGGGTCGGCTTCGGCCGGGTGCTGCTGGGCTCCATCGCGATGGCGTCGATGGCATCGTTCGCGGCTGCCGCGCTCCACTCGCTGCTGCCGTTCGCCGTCGACTATGCCGTACTCGGCATCGGGTTCGCGACCGCCGGGGCGATGCTGTTCGCGACGCTCGCGACCGGCCTGCCCGCCGACATCCGCTCCGCGGTCCTCAACCTGGCGCTGGTGCCGGCGTACCTGAGCGGCATCGTCGGCTCGCTGCTCGCGGTCCAGGTGGTGCAGCGGTCCGATGGCGACCTGCGGGTGCTGTGGCTCATCGCAGGCGGGGTGGTAGCCGCGGCGCTCGTCCCGGCGTGGCGACTCGAGAGCCTCGTCCGCCGACGGGCTACGCTGTCAGCATGATGTCGTCTCGAGGATCGACGCGAGCCGTTGCCCAGAGGGCGGCCGGGGTGGTCGGCGTGTCGTTGCTGGCCGCCGCATGGCTTGGCGTACCAACGCTGGCTGCGTCACCGCTGCCACCGGCATCCGGCGCGTCGGCGTCGGTGGCCCCAGTCGCGTCGGCGTCGGTGGCCCCAGTCGCGTCGCGTCGGTGGCCCCAGTCGCGTCGGCGTCGGTGGCCACCGGGCCATCCCTCGCGCCATCGATGGTCGCCGTCTCGCGCCTGGCGTGGCAGGTGGTCTCCACGCGCCCGCATGACACGACGGCCTGGACCGAAGGGCTGCTCCTCGATCCGACGGGTGCGCTCTACGAGTCGACTGGCCTCGTGGGCGAGTCGACCATCCGCCAGGTCGATCCGAAGACCGGCGCGGTGATCCGGAGCACCGCCCTGCCGGGGGAGCTCTACGGCGAAGGGTTGGCGCTCGTCGGCGACCAGTTCATCCAGCTCACCTGGAAGGATGGGGTGGCCCTGGCCTGGGATGTGGCGACCCTCAGCCAGGTCGGCAGCTTCCGCTACACCGGCGAGGGCTGGGGACTGTGCAACGACGGGACGCGCCTGGTCATGAGCGACGGCAGCTCCAACTTGACCTACCGCGACCCCGCCACGTTCGCGGTCACTGGCACGGTCGGGGTGACGTTCCAGGGCCAGCCCGTCGACCAGCTCAACGAGCTCGAATGCGTCGACGGGTCGGTGTGGGCGAACGTCTGGGAGACGCCTTACATCGTGCGCATCGATCCGGTGTCGGGGGCCATCACGGGAGTCCTCGATACGAGCGGCATCATCACGCCCGATCCGTCGGTCGCGGACTCGGGGGCCGTGCTCAATGGCATCGCCTACGACCCGGTCGCGGGCACGTTCCTGCTCACGGGCAAGCGCTGGCCGAGCATGTTCGAGGTGCGCATCAGCGACAGCTGAGCGCGGGCGTGCCTCGATGCCCGGCCGCATGCCCGGTCTGTGCGCCAGGCGCATGCCGGTACACGGAGCGACCCGGCCCGACCCGGCGCCGTCGCGTCGCCTACTGGGCGGGTGCGAACGTGAAGCCCGTGTTGCCGGCCAGCTTGCTCACCATGGACAGGGTGCCATCGGCCTTGATCTCGGCCGTGTCCATGAACGGCAGCAGGCTGAGGAAGCCCTGCTCGAGGCTCGATGCCGTCGAGTCGCAGGTGCCACCAGTGCTTGGTGCGAGTTCCTTGAGCGCGATGGTCGTGCCGGCGAGCGTCCAGCTGCCGGTGTAGTCATTGCAGCCGCCATTGCCCGTGAATGTCCCGTCCGCCGCGAACGTGATGCTGATGTCGAGCAGTCCGCCCGGCAGCGCCTGGCCCGCGTACTCCGTCATCTGCCACGAGCCGACGATGCTGCCCACGACGACGCCGGAAGCGCTCGGTGACGCAGCAGCAGAGGCACCGGGGGAGGGTTCCGTCGACGAGCCAGCGCTGGGCGCGACGGTCGTCTCGGGGCTCGGCGCCGGACCGCCCACAGCCTGGAACACGAGCGAGCTGCCGTCCGAGGCATCGATGGTCAGGGTGGATAGGTCCAGGGCGTAGGTCCCGGCAGCCTGGAGCGTGCCCAGGAACGTCTGCTCGGCATCATCGACCGTCGTCGAGCACGCCTTGTGGGTGGAGCCGGTGGGTCCGACCGTCAGACTGGTCCCGTCGGCCGTCCAGGTGGCGTGGTACTGATTGCAGCCCCCGAAGCCGGCGACGGTGCCGTCCTCGAAGAAGGTGGCCGTGATGCCGAAGGCGCCCATCGTCGCGCCGTTCATGGTGACCAGCTGCCAATCGCCGGCCGGTGTCGTGCCCGCGGACGTGCCGTTGCCGAACACGAGCTCGGTCGTGCCCTCGATCGTGAGCGTGCTGCCGTCGACCGCCCAGCTGGTCGCGGCCTGGAGCGCGTCGAGGTACGCGTTCTCGGTGTCCGATGCGCCATCGCAGATCTTGCGCGTCGCCGCGAGCGGGCCGACCGTCAGCGACGCCCCGTCCACGGTGTACGTGCCCGCGAAGGTGTTGCAGCCACCAGACCCGGAGAGCGACCCATCCGAGCCGAACGTGGCCGTGGCCAGCCCATCGGCCGGGACCGCATCGCCACCGACGGAGGCCAGCGTCCAGGAGCCGACCAGGGCGATATCGGCGGTGTTGCCGCCGAACACGATGGTCGCACCCCCCGAGGTCAGGACATCCACCGCGGAGCCATCGAGGCTCCAGCTGGCCGCATCCTGGAGCAGGCCCAGGTACTGCGTCTCGAGCGCGTCGACCGTCGGGTCGCAGGCCTTCCGGGTCGCCGCGATGGGGCCCACGCTCAGCGAGGTACCGTCGCTCTGGAAGGTCGCGTTGTACTGGTTGCAGCCACCAAAGCCGGACAGGCTCCCGTCGGACCCGAAGGTGATGGTGATGCCCGCATCGGGCGCGATGGGCGTGCCAGCCAGATCCGTGAGCGCGATCTCCTGGTCGAAGACCGGGACGGGCGTGGGGCTCTGCGCCAACGTGGCGCTGGCGCCGAGGCTCATGGGCAGGGCGAGGGCGAGGCCGAGGGACTGCAGGACGCGGGTCGTTCGGATCATGGCGGCGATGATACGGAACGCATCGTCGCTGGCAAGCCCTTCCGTGTGGGAGAGGACGACAGCCGCCCCGGTCATGGGACGGCTGTCGTGGCGTGCTGCTCCCCCGGCCGAGCCGGAGGGTCGTGCCCGGGACCGGGCAGGATAGGTGCTACGGCGCCATCGCCGGCACGGAGCCATCTGCCGCGGCCACGTACCAGACGCTGTTGATGCCCTGGCCGTTGGCGTCACCGGCGGCGGCATCCCCGACGAAGTAGTAGAGAGGTCGCCCGTCATAGGTGACCTGCGCCGCTCCGTCCGCGAGCGGGAACGAGGCCAGCACCCCCGTCACACCGGTGCCCGCGGCGACCGATTCCGTGCCCTCGAGCTTGAAGGCCGGCCAGTTGTCGGCGCAGCCGCCGCTGCAGGTGGTGGCGCCGGGTGCCGTGTCGTTGAGGAAGTAGTAGAGCGTCTTGCCGCCCTCGCCGGTGAGGAACGTGCCCAGGTCGGTCGTCACGGCGCTGACGGTGTACACGTCGCCCGCCGGGCTGGCTGCCGGCGCCATCGCCGGCACGGAGCCATCTGCCGCGGCCACGTACCAGACGCTGTTGATGCCCTGGCCGTTGGCGTCACCGGCGGCGGCATCCCCGACGAAGTAGTAGAGAGGTCGCCCGTCATAGGTGACCTGCGCCGCTCCGTCCGCGAGCGGGAACGAGGCCAGCACCCCCGTCACACCGGTGCCCGCGGCGACCGATTCCGTGCCCTCGAGCTTGAAGGCCGGCCAGTTGTCGGCGCAGCCGCCGCTGCAGGTGGTGGCGCCGGGTGCCGTGTCGTTGAGGAAGTAGTAGAGCGTCTTGCCGCCCTCGCCGGTGAGGAACGTGCCCAGGTCGGTCGTCACGGCGCTGACGGTGTACACGTCGCCGGCCGCGGCGGGAGAGGCGGACTGCGCCAGGGCGGTCGTCCCCCCGGTCCCGAGCACGAGCGCGCCCACGGTGAGCGCGAGACCCATGGTGCGCACACGGCCTGCGCGCAGCTGCTGGATGGTGGAAGCCACGGCTGTCCCTCCGTTTGTTGGCCCAGCCGACGGACGTCGCCGTCGGTCTCGACCCGTGGAGCGTGATACGTCATCCGGTGCCGCCTCGGTTTCGCCGGCTACACTCCACGCTCGATGACCCGATCCCCCGACCCGGACGCGCGACGCGTCCAGCGCACGTCTCGCCTACCCGACCTGCTTCGGGAGCGGATCCTCATCCTTGATGGAGCCATGGGCACCATGATCCAGGCGCACCAGCTGGATGAGGCCGCGTTCCGCGGCGAGCGCTTCCGTGACCATCCGTCCGACCTTCGGGGCGCCAACGACCTGCTGGTGTTGACACGCCCCGCCGTCATCGAGGTCATCCACGCCGACTATCTCGATGCCGGTGCCGACATCATCTCGACCAACACCTTCAATGCCAACGCGGTCTCCATGGCGGACTACGGCCTCGAGGCGCTGACCGGTGAGATGAACCTCGTGGCGGCACGCATCGCACGGCGCACGGCGGACGCGGCAGAGTCGGCGGACCCGGGCAGACCTCGGTTCGTGGCGGGTGCCCTCGGACCCACGACACGCACCGCATCGCTGTCGCCGGATGTGAACGACCCGGGCGCGCGCAGCGTGACCTGGGACCAGCTGGTCGATGCCTACCTGACCGCCGGTCGGGGTCTGGTCGAGGGTGGCGCCGACGTGCTGCTCATCGAGACCATCTTCGACACCCTCAACGCCAAGGCGGCGCTCTTCGCGGTGGAGACGCTGTTCGATGAGCTCGGCTTCCGGGTCCCGGTGATGATCAGCGGCACCATCACGGACGCCTCCGGCCGGACCCTCTCGGGCCAGACGGTGGAGGCCTTCTGGGCCAGTGTCCGGCACGCCCGACCCCTGAGCGTGGGCCTCAACTGCGCCCTGGGCGCGAAGCAACTGCGACCCTACCTCCAGGAGCTGTCGGGCATCGCCGACGTGTTCGTGTCGGGCTATCCGAATGCGGGCCTGCCGAACGCGTTCGGGGGCTACGACGAGCAGCCGCCCGAGACCGCGAGCGTCCTCAGTGAGCTCATCGACAGCCGCTCCCTCAACTTCGTGGGTGGCTGCTGTGGCACGACGCCCGACCACATCCGGGCCATCGCGGCTGCAGCCGCCGGTCGTGCGCCGCGGGAGGTTGCTCCCCAGCCACGGGCCACACGCCTGTCCGGCCTCGAGCCGCTCACCATCACGTCCGATTCCCTGTTCGTCAACGTCGGCGAGCGCACGAACGTCACCGGCTCGCGTCGCTTCGCGAAGCTGATCACCGACGGCAGGTACGAGGCCGCGGTCGAGGTCGCTCGCCAGCAGGTCGACAACGGTGCCCAGGTCATCGACGTCAACATGGACGAGGCGCTGCTCGACTCCGAGGCGGCCATGGCCCGTTTCCTCAACCTCATCGGCGCCGAGCCGGACATCAGCCGTGTGCCGGTCATGATCGACTCCTCGAAATGGTCGGTCATCGAGGCCGGGCTCAAATGCGTCCAGGGCCGATCGGTGGTCAACTCCCTGTCGCTCAAGGAGGGCGAGACCGAGTTCCTGCGCCAGGCACGGTTGGCGCGCCGGTATGGCGCAGCGGTCGTGGTCATGGCCTTCGACGAGAACGGCCAGGCCGAGACGGTCGAGCAGCGCGTCGCGATCGCGCACCGCGTCCATCGCCTGCTCACGGAGGAGGTCGGCTTCGAGCCTGAAGACATCATCCTCGACCCCAACGTGTTCGCCATCGGCACCGGCATCGAGGAGCACAACGGCTACGCCGTCTCGTACATCGAGGCGACGCGGCGCATCAAGGCGGAACTGCCGGGCGTGCTCACGAGTGGCGGCGTCTCGAACGTCTCGTTCTCGTTCCGGGGGAATGACCCGGTACGCGAGGCGATCCACGCCGTCTTCCTGGTCCACGCCATCGCGGCGGGCATGGACATGGGCATCGTCAACGCCGGGGCGCTGCCGGTCGTGGACGACCTCGACCCGGACCTCCGGGAGCGTGTCGAGGACCTGGTGCTCGACCGGCGTCCGGACGCGACCGAGCGGATACTCGAGGTCGCGGACACCATCCGTGACAAGGTCGCCACCGGGACGGGACGCGACCTGTCGTGGCGCGAGGGCACCGTCGAGGCGCGGCTGCGGCATGCGCTCGTGGAGGGCATCGGCGACTACGTGGTCGCGGACACGGAGGAGGCGCGACGCTCCGCGCAGCGGCCCATCGAGGTCATCGAGGGGCCGCTGATGGCCGGCATGAACGTCGTCGGCGACCTGTTCGGCGCCGGCCGGATGTTCCTGCCCCAGGTCGTCAAGAGTGCCCGGGTCATGAAGCAGGCCGTCGCGCATCTCATCCCCTATATCGAAGCGGAGCGCACCGCGCGGCTCGCCGCGAGCGGCGGCACCGATACCGACGGGGAGCGACAGACCGCCGGCCGGATCGTCATGGCCACGGTCAAGGGCGATGTCCACGACATCGGCAAGAACATCGTGGGCGTCGTGCTCGGCTGCAACGACTACGAGGTCATCGATCTGGGTGTCATGGTCCCCTGGACGCGCATCCTCGAGACCGCGAAACAGCTCGACGCCGACATCATCGGCCTCTCGGGGCTCATCACCCCGTCGCTGGAGGAGATGCGCACCGTCGCGACGGAGATGGAGCGAGCCGGGTTCAGGGTGCCATTGCTCATCGGCGGCGCCACGACCTCGCGGGCCCACACCGCGGTGCGTATCGAACCTGCCTACAGCGGCCCCGTCGTCCATGTCATCGATGCCTCGCGCGCGGTGGGCGTCGCGCGGGCGCTGCTCGATCCGGCCCAGCACGACGAGTTCATGAGCCGGACGCGCGCCGAGTACGCCGCGGTCCGGATCGCCCACGAGGGGCGCGACCACAAGGAGCAGCGCCTGAACCTGGCACAGGCGCGGGAGCTGCGGCTGCGGATCGACTGGGTGGCGAACGAGCCCCCGGTGCCCACGTTCCTGGGTCCCCGGACCATCCTCGCCCAGCCGCTCGATGCGCTCGTCGAGCGCATCGACTGGAGCCCGTTCTTCACGACCTGGGAGCTTGCCGGCCAGTACCCCCGCATCCTCGCCGACCCGATCGTCGGGGCGGCCGCGACCGAGGTGTTCCGGGACGCCCAGGTGCTGCTCGACCGCATCGTCGCCGGCCGGCTGCTGCAGGCGAACGCCGCAGTCGGCTTCTGGCCCGCCGCGTCGACGCCCGACGATGACATCGAGGTCTACGCGGACGAGTCGCGCATCGCGGTGGTGGCGCGGCTGCATACCCTCCGGCAGCAGATGGCCAAGAGCAATGGCCGGCCGGACGTGGCGCTCGCGGATTACACCGCACCCGTGGGTGCCGGCGTCGCGGACCACATCGGGCTGTTCGCCGTGACCGCCGGCGTCGGCCTCGAGGAGCTGCGTGCCAGGTTCATCGCCGATCACGACGACTACGGCTCGATCATGGCGGCGGCGCTCGCTGACCGGCTCGCGGAAGCCTTCGCCGAGCTGCTCCACGAGCAGGTTCGGCGGGAGCTGTGGGGATACGCGCCCGACGAGGCGCTCGACAACGCAGCGCTCATCGCCGAGCGGTACCAGGGCATCCGCCCGGCGCCGGGCTACCCGTCGTGCCCTGACCATACGGAGAAGCGGACCATCTTCGAGCTGCTGGACGCGCAGCGGACGGCGGGCATCACGCTCACGGAGTCGATGGCGATGCTGCCCGGCGCGTCGGTGAGCGGCTACTACTTCTGGCATCCCGAGGCGCGCTACTTCGGGCTCGGCCGCATCGACCGGGACCAGCTCGAGGATTACGCTCGACGCAAGGGCTGGACGATCGAGGAGGCCGAGCGCTGGCTGGCACCGAACCTGCTCAGCGGTGTCATGGGCGGATAGCGGCCGCGACCGGACCCGTCAGCCCGGCGGCACGCAGATGCCGACAGGTTCGCTCGCGGTGCCCGTGGCGTGGCGCCAGCTGTTGGCGGTGCCGGCGGTGCCCGAGCCGGACGACGCGTCGACGCAGTCGATGACCGCACTCCGGGTCGCCCGGAGGTGGTCGATCCGGACGTCGCGTGCCTCGGCGCCCAGGCGGATGCCGGTGACGCTCCGGTCGGTGTCGTCGCCGATGAGGCGTGCCCCGGTGAGCTCGTCGAGGAAGATGCCGTCGCCGTAGGTCCGACGGACGAGTGTGTTGAGGATCGATACCCGGTCGGAGCGCACGATGCGGATGCCGTACCGCCAGGTGCGGGTCACGACGCTGTCGCCGCGGATGGTCACTGGACCGCGCGCGTCGGCGATGTCGATGCCTGCCCACAGCAGCGACGGCAGCTCGTCTGGGTCGGTGGGCACCCGCGTGAACACGGTCACGGTCCGGAGGCGGGCGCCGGCGACGCCGTCGATGACGATGCCTGCAGCCTCCGGGTCGAGCGTCGACCCAGGGAGGGCCTGGTCACGGGCGCCGTGCAGGAAGCGGACGTCGGTGTGGTCGATGCCCACGTTCGAGCCGGATCCGGCGACGATGCCGCGCGCCAGGAAGTCAGTCACCTGGTCGACGCTCACGGTGGCGCTCGAGCCGGCGATGTCGATACCCACCCGATAGCCACAGGCGGGACCCGATCCGATCTTGTCGCCCCGGATGGTGGCGTCGATCGAATCGCGGATCCGGACCGCCACCGGTGCCGGGGAGCAGACCCGGGTACCCGGGATGGTCAGGCTCCCGATGGCCATCGGTCCGACGCGGCCCATCGGTCGGATACGGAAGCCGCGCATCTCGAAGCGGGTGACGCCCCGGATGTCGATCGCGGGACGGCTGTCGGTCGGGGGAGGCGCGAGCACGGCCTGGAACGAGGACTCGGTCGCCAGATAGACGTCGTCCATGCCCGGGCCGATGCGCAGCGTTTCCGGGTAGCGACCCGGGCACACCGAGATCCGCTCGCCCGGTCGGGCGGCGTCCAGCGCTGACTGGATGGTCCGGAAGGTCCGCTGCTTCGACGCGCAGTCGTCGGGCGCGGCGCGTCCGTCGTCGTCGACCATGACCCACGGACGTCCGGCGCTCATGGGCCCGGTCTCGGCCATGGCTGCAGGAGTCGCCACCGCCAACCACGGGGCGAGCAGGAGACAGGCGACGAGCCACGGCCGGCCTCGGGACCGGCCTGCTGGTCGCGAGGCGATCAGCCTGCTGTCGCGGGCGCGGGTCGGGCCCACCGACGCCCCTGGGCGACGAGGAGCAGGTTGAGCAACGCGAGATAGATGAACAGGATGCTCACGCCCACAGCTGAGATGCCCGCGATGCGCTCGATCCGATCGTCCGTCCCCGTGAGCCGGGTCTCCACTTCCGCGAGCTTCGTGCGGACCTTGTCGAGGCCGGGGATGACCGCCTGGATGACGGCATTGATATCGCCCACCTGCGTCGACAGCTGGGTCACCTGCTCGCTGGTCGTGACCCCGCTGCCGGCGATGTCGTTGATCGAGGTCACGGTCTGATCGAGCTGAGTGAGCTTGGCATCGACGTCATCGATGGCGCCCGTGACCACGCCCGGCAGCTCGAGCCCAGGGATAGCGGCGTCGAGCTTCTCGACGGTGGTCGACAGCCCCTGCACCCGTTCGACGAGGCCCGAGACGTCCGCCATGAGGCCGGCATAGGGCCCGCCCACGAAGCCCGAGATCGCGTTCCGGATGTTGGTGCCGACCGCGGTGTCCACGAGCGGCGATCCGGCGACCGAGGTCAGCAGGCCTTCGATGGTGGTGAGTCGGTCGCTGACGGTCGTAAGATGCCCACCGGCCGTCACCGCCAGGTCGTCCGCCTTCTGGACGCCTTCGTGGGCGATGGCCACGATCTCGTGGGCCCGGTCGGTGACCTGGGGCTTGACGACCCAGACCCCTACCGCCACCACGAGGCAGACGACCACCCCGATGACGCCGACCACCATGGCCAGCCAGCCCAATGCGCGCATGCGTCCCTCCGTCTCGGATCGGCGGACAGCATAGGCCGCGTACGTCAGCGTGTCCTGCCGGCGGCGTCGGGCGCCGCCGCGGGTGGCTGTCGTCAGCCGGCGGGGCTGAGCACCACCCCACCCGTCGGGTCGGCCATCGCGCCGGAGTCGGCCACAGGGACCGTGAAGCCAACGGGCTCGATGAGCCACATCCCATCGCCCAGCTGGGCGGGACGCGCCAGCAGCGACCGGGCACGCTGCGAGCCTGCGTCCCGGTGTGCCTCGAGGAGCGTCCGCAGCTCGGCCGCCCGCTCGGCGCCGTCCCCGCGGCAACCGACGACGGAGCGGAGCCTTGACCACTGCACCGAGCTCGCGTCCGCGGCATGGATGCTTGTCCCGGTGGGATCCCAGAGATACGCGCGACCACCGGTCATGCCCGCTCCCAGGTTGGGCCCGGCGGTGCCCAGGATGACCACGACGCCACCCGTCATGTACTCGCAGCCATGGGCGCCGACGCCCTCGACGACGGCCGAGGCTCCGCTGTTGCGGACGGCGAACCGGATGCCCGCCCTGCCCACGAGGTGGAGGCTGCCGCCGGTCGCTCCGTACAGACAGGCGTTGCCGGCGATAGCCAGGTCCGAGGCGCGCTCCAGGAGCGCGTCGTCGGGTCGCACGACGACCTTGCCGCCCGACAGCCCCTTGCCCACGTAGTCATTCGCCTGGCCGACGAGCTCCAGCGACACGTCCTGATTGGAGAACGCGCCGAAGCTCTGTCCGGCGGCACCCGCGAGGCGCCAGCGGACGGGTCGGCGGACGCGTGCCCGCTCGATGAGCCCGGAGGTATGGGCGCCGAAGGAGCGCTCGGCGGTCGTGATGGTCGCCGCGATCCCCAGCGGATCGGGATCGTGGCCGCCGACGGGGTGCTCCAGGGTCGTGACCTGCGGGTCGCGACCGACCTGGGGCAGATGGATGTAGGAGGCGGCCAGCCGCGCCTCGGCCGGGGATGCTGGCTCGCGCTCGATCTCCGTGCGGGCCCGGCAGGGGTCGCCCCGACGCTCGGGGCTGGGGGTCCAGTAGGGGGCGCTCACGAGTCGCTCCAGGTCGAACGTCAACGGCCGGTCAGTGGCGGGTCGGAGCAGGCTGGCCTCGCCGACCACTTCGGCGAGGCTGCCACGACCAAGCCTCGACAGCTCGCTGCGCACGTCCTCGGCCACGGCCGTGAAGTAGCGCACGACGTCCTCGGGCGTGCCCGTGAACTTGGCCCGCAGGTCCTCGCGCTGGGTGGCGATGCCCGTGGGGCAGGTGTCGAGGTGGCACTGGCGCGCCATGTCGCAGCCGAGCGCGATGAGCCCCGCGGTACCGAAGCCGTATTCCTCGGCCCCCAGCAGCGCGGCGATGACCACGTCCCGACCCGTCTGGAGGCCGCCGTCGGTGCGCAGCGCAACGCGGTCGCGCAGCCCGTTGCGCATGAGCACCTGGTGGACCTCGGCGAGGCCAAGCTCCCACGGGATACCCACGTGCTTGATGGACGAGAGCGGGCTGGCGCCCGTGCCGCCGACATGGCCGCTGACCTGGATATAGTCCGCGCCCGCTTTGGCGACGCCCGCCGCGATGGTGCCGATGCCCAGGGCGGCCACGAGCTTGACGCCGATGCGCGCGCCCGGATTGATGGCCCGCAGGTCCGCGATCAGCTGGGCCAGATCCTCGATGGAATAGATGTCGTGATGCGGTGGCGGGCTGATGAGCGAGATGCCCGTCTGGGCTCGCCGGAGACGCGCGATGAGCGGCGTCACCTTCTTCGAGGGCAGCTGGCCGCCCTCGCCGGGCTTGGAACCCTGGGAGATCTTCGATCTCCAGCTGCTCGGCGCGCGCGAGGTACTGGGCGGTGACGCCGAACCGGGCGGACGCGACCTGCTTGATGGCCGCGTCGTGGCGGATGCCGTCGACATCGTCGTACCACGCCGGGTCCTCGCCACCTTCGCCGCTGTTGGGCGACATGCCCAGTCGTCGCAGACCGATGGTCAGGGCCTGGTGGGCCTCGGGGCTGAGGGCGCCGAGGCTCATGGCAGCGCCCACGAAACGCCGCAGGATCCGGTCCGCCGTCTCGACCTGCGACAGGTGACGTGGCTGCGCGGCGTGCACCAGGTCCAGCTGGTCGCGCACGGTGGCCGGGTCTCGCAGGAGGGCAGCGCGGTACTCTGGCAGCGCCGCGGCGTCATCCGCGCCACGCGCGGCCAGGTCCTGGACCGCCTTGACGATGGATGGTGCATACATGTGTCGCTCGCCATCGGCGCGGAAGCGGGCCCATCCCGGGTCGGGCAGCTTGACGCCGGGCCCCTCGACGGGGGCACTGGCGAGTCGGCGGAGCTGCGCCTGTGCGAGCGAGGTGAAGCCGATGGTCCCAGGCCACGACGGCGCGGCCGGGAAGCAGCGATCGGTGACCTCAGGCCGCAGCTCCAGGATCTCGAACAGCTGGCCCCCCAGGTACGACGTGGCGGTGCTGATGCCCATCCGGGCGAGCACCTTGCGTAGGCCGGCCTCGAAGGCGCGCAGCAGATTGACGATGGCCGCCTCCGGCGTGACGTCCTCCGCCCCCCGGCTGCCCGCGAGCTCCGCGGCCAGCTCGACGGCGAGCCAGGGCACGATGGCGCTGGCGCCCGACGCCAGGGTCATCGCCGCGGTGTGCACATCCAGGACGTCGGCGGCATCGACGACGATGTCCGTCTGGCCCCGCAGCCCGGCATCGGTGAGCGCGGCATGGACGGCACCCGCGGACAGGACCGCGCCGACCGGCAGGCGACCCTCGTTCGCGAACCGTCGGTCGGTGAGGATGACCAGCTCGATGCCGTCGACCGCCGCGGTCCGCGCCTCAGCCGCGAGCCGGCTGACCGCCGCCTCCAGCCCGGTCGATCCAAGGGACGGATCCCAGGACGTGTCGAGCGTCCGGACGCGTCGGCGTCGGCCGTCGCCGATGCCAGCCCGGCCGCCCACGAACATCTGCTGGAGTGACGGCAGGTCCGCTACGAACGGGGAGGGCAGTCGGAGGGTGCGCCCATGAGGCGGCAGCGCGGCCAGTAACTGGGCACGGCGGCCCAGGTCGACCGTCAGATCCATGACGATGCGCTCACGCTCCGGGTCGATGGCCGGGTTGGTCACCTGCGCGAAGCTCTGCCGGAGGTGGTCGGCAAGCGGACGATCCATGTGCGAAGTGCCCGGGGTGGGCGTGTCGTCGCCCATGCTCCAGAGCGGTTCGTGGGCCTCGAGGGCCATGGTCTTGATATCCAATCGGGCGCGTTCGGCATCGAGCCCCGCGACCCAACGGGCCGCCATCGACGTCCGCGCTATGGGTGCCACGACGGGCAGCGACACGGGGCCCGTCTGCGCGTCGGGCGGCGTGGCCACTTGCCGCCGGCTCTCGGCGCGAACCGTGGACCGGGCTGCATCCTCGCGGGCCTGGCGGTCGTAGCGGATGACCCGTCGTTCGACATCCACGATGAGGATCTCTCCGGGACCCAGTCGGCGGCGCTCGACGGTCTCCACGGCGGTGATGGGGATGGCACCGCCCTCGGAGGCGGCGGCCACCAGCCCGGACGCGGTGACGCACACGGACAGCGGCCGGAGCCCATTGCGGTCGAGCATCGCACCGACACGAACGCCGTCACTGAAGCACAACGCTGCCGGCCCATCCCAGGGCGCCAGGAGGCCGGCCGCCCGTCGTCGCAGTGCGTCCAGCTCGGGCACCGGATCGGTGCGCAACCCCGCGGCATCTGGGATGGCGACCAGCAAGGCGGCATCCAGGCGCCAGCCGGAAGCGACCAGCAGCTGGAGCGTCTCGTCGAGGGAGAGGGAGTCGGAGGCGTCCTCGTTGAGCAGCGAACCGAGAGCCGCGAGCCGCTCACCGATCCGGCCGCCGAGCTTGGCCCGCCGACCGCGCACCTGCTCGCGATTGCCGCGCACCGTGTTGATCTCGCCGTTGTGGGCGAGCACCCGGAAGGGCTGCGCCAGCGCCCACGTGGGGTGGGTGTTGGTCGCGTAGCGCTGGTGAAAGACGGCGTGGCTGAGCGGCAGGTCGAGCAGCAGGTCGGGGTAGAGCGCGCCCAGCTGCTCCCCAGCGACGAGCCCCTTGTAGACCACGGTCCGGGACGATGCCGAGGCCACCGAGAAGTCGGACAGTCCGGCCGCGCGGCAGGCGATCTCCACCCGGCGCCGGGCGAGGAGCAGGCGCTGCTCGAGGTCGGCGCGGGGGGTCCCGGATGGCGCCGTCATGACGGCCTGGACGATGGTCGGCAGGGTGCCCCGCGCATCGCGCCCGAGCGCATCGGGATCGACGGGCACATCGCGCCACGAGTGCACGGTCAAGCCTTCCGCGTCGGCGGCCGCCACAAGCGCTGCGCGTGCCTGCTCGGCCGCCCCAGCGTCGCGGGGCAGGAACACCATGAACACACCCGGATCGCCGGGGACGCCCGGCGCGATGAGCCGAAGGAGCGATCGCTCGAGCGGCAGCATGATGCCCGCGCCGTCACTGGACGCGCCATCGGCCGCGAAAGCACCGCGATGTGCCAGCGCGCCCAGGCCCGCGAGCGCGAGCGGCAGGACACGCTCCCGTGCTGCCCCGGTCGAGTCCGCCACGAAGCCGACGCCACAGGCGTCATGTTCGGATCGCGGGTCGTACAGCGGGTAGGCGGGATCGAACGGCATTCGGCTACCTCGGAGGGGATGGCGACCCCGCGGCACCCGGATCCCCGGACGTCGCTGGTATCTGACGGACCCGCACCGTACCGGCCACACAGCCCATCGGTCAGCACCGCCATGGTTCTGACACGGTTGCGAATGGGTTACGCCACCTCCTGCGCAAGGCGTGTGGGTCGGGGTGATGCCACGACCGGCGCGCCGTACCCGACGGGCGTGCGACCATCTAGAAACCCGCGGCGTGGCCGATCACCCGCGAGCGTCCCGACCCGCTGACGAGGATCGCCCGTGGAGCACGAGCCCGTCCTCATCGCGACCATCGCGGTCGGCCTCTCCCTGGCATTCGTCTTCGGCATGGCAGCCCGGCGACTGCACCTGCCGTCGCTCATCGGCTACCTCGTCGCGGGCATCGTCATCGGTCCGTACACCATCGGCTATGTCGCCGACGCGGCGATCGCCACGGAGCTCGCCCAGATCGGTGTCATCCTGCTCATGTTCGGGGTGGGTATCCACTTCTCGATCAGGGACCTGCTCGCCGTCCGTACCATCGCCGTGCCGGGCGCCCTGGTCCGGATCCTTATCGTCACCCTGGCCGGGACAGCCGTGGGCGTCTTCCTCGGCTGGGGCCTGGTCGGCGGTGTCGTCCTTGGCTTGGCCATCTCGGTGGCCAGCACGGTGGTCGTGCTGCGGGCCATCATCGAGCGGGGCGAGCTCGATTCGATCCAGGGTCGGGTGGCCGTCGGCTGGCTCATCGTCGAGGACCTGTTCACGGTCGCCGTACTGGTCCTGCTGCCCAGCGTCGCACCGCTCATCGGCGGCACGCCCGATGCCCATCCTTCGGCCTTCGGCCCGATCGGGGATCTGGCCGTCGCCGTCGTCAGCGCGTCCGTGTTCGCCGCCGGCATGCTGCTGCTCGGGGCCCGGGTCGTGCCGTGGGCGCTCGACCTGGTCGCCCGCGAACGCTCGCGGGAGATGTTCGTGCTCGCGGTGCTCGCCCTTGCCCTCGGGATCTCGTACCTTGGCTACCAGGTGTTCGGCGTGACGCTCGCGCTCGGCGGTTTCCTGGCGGGGGCCGCTGTGAGCGATTCGGACCTCAGCCATCAGGCGGCGGCGGAGGCGTATCCGTTGCGCGACGCGTTCTCGGTCCTGTTCTTCGTGTCCGTCGGCATGCTCGTGGACCCGGCGTGGATCGTTGCCAACCCATTCCCCGTCCTGCTCGTGTCGGCCGTCGTCATCGGCGTCAAATGGGTTGCCACGTACGGCATCGTTGAGGTCCTCGGCCACTCGTCCCGGATCGGCCTCACGGTCGCGGCGTCTTCGTCACAGGTGGGCGAGTTCTCGTTCATCGTCATCACCCTCGGCGTGACCCTCGGTCTCGTGCCGAGCGAGGCGCTCCAGGTGGTCGTCGCTGCCGCGCTGGTGTCCATCGCGGCCAACCCGGTGTTGCTGCGATCGATCGATCCGCTGGTCGTGCGGTTCGACGCGGTGCCAGTCCTGCGCCGCCGCAGCGAGCACTCGGTGGCGGACGTGGCGATGTTGGACCGGGCACATCCCGAGGACGCCCTCCGCAACCACGCGGTCGTGTGCGGGCACGGCCGCGTCGGCCGGCTCATCACCTCCGCCCTCGAACGTCGCGGATTCCCGTACGTGGTCATCACGGATGACCGCCACGAGACGTCGCGACTGCGAGAGCTGGGGAAACCGACCCTGTTCGGCGACGCCGCGAACCCCGAGCTGCTCGGTCATGCCCGATTGAGCGCGGCCCGGGTGCTCATCGTGGCCATGTCCGACGGCCATGCCGCGCGGCTCATCGTCGACCGCGCCCATGAGCTGGCGCCCAGGGTCTCGGTCGTCGTGCGCACCCATGACGAGGTGGCGCGCGACGCGTTCCAGGAGATGGGCGCGGGCGTATGGCCGGTCATGGGCGAGCTGGAGGTGGCGGTCCAGATGACCCGCACGGTGCTCACCCGGTTCGGGGTCAGCATGCTCGAGGCGGAGGCCGTCGCCCAGGGACTGCGGGGCAGGAGCCACAGACCGTATGACCCGCCCCGTTCGACGTACACCAGTGGTCCCGAGCCCCGCCGACCCACCGACTGATGATCGTGTGACATCGCGACCGGCGCAGCGGCCGCGCGACCCCGAAGGTGCGTTTGACCGTTCGCCCGGCTGGTCGCACCATCCGCATGTGCCCGAGACCCCGATGGCCGTGCCCAGCCCCAGTGCGCCCGCGCTCCTTGAGCCCGGCCAGTCCGAGAACGCCCGCGGACTGGAGGAGGTGACCTTCCTCGCCGAGGTCGCGCGGCTCGCCGCATCGGCGCGCACGTTCGCGGAGCTGATGGGCACCATCATCGACCGGGCGCGAGCCGCAGCGCGCGCCGACGTCTGCTCGATCTACCTCATGGACCGCGATGGGACCGGGGTGACGCTCGCTGCCACCGATGGCCTGGATCAGGATGCCGTGGGCCGGGCACGCCTGGCCCTGGGCGAGGGCCTCACCGGTCTCGCAGCGCGGGAACGGACGCCCGTCACCAGCGTCGATGTCAACATCGATCCGCGCTTCGCCTGGATCCGCGAGGTGGACCAGGCGCGCTACACGTCGATGTGCTCGGTGCCCATGATCTGGAACGACCAGGTGATCGGGGTGCTCAACGTCCAGACGGTGGACCGACGTGTCTTCGATGCCTCCGACGTGGGCTTCCTCGAGACCCTCGCGGCGCTCCTGGCGGGCCTCGTCGAGAAGCAGCGCCTGCAGCAGGAGGCCGAGTCGCAGCTGGAATCCCTGCGCGCCATCGATGAAGCTCGTGCCAACCTCATCGCGGTGGTGACCCACGCCCTTCGCACGCCACTGGCGGTGGTTCGGGCGTACGTGGAGCTGCTCGGTGGCCGGGTCCAGGCGACCGAGCAACCCGATGCCGCCCACTGGGAGGCAGAAGCCCTGACCCAGGTCGACCGGCTCGACCGGACGGTCGACTCCATCCTGGAGAGCCTGAGGGTCTTCCCGGACGCGCGCGCGACGCTCTCGTCCATCGACCTCGCGGCGCTCGTCGATGAGGAGGCCCGCATCGTGGCGCCGATGCTCCGGCGGCACACCCTGTCATCGACCTTCACCGTCCGGCCGCTCCGGGCCTGGGCGTCCGACGAGATGCTCCGACGCCTGCTCGGCTACCTGCTCGAGAACGCGTCCAAGTACGCGCCCCAGGGCGGCACCATCGATGTCTACGGCTGGGAGCTCGATGGCCACGCCTATCTCGCCGTCACCGACGATGGGCCCGGCATCCCCGCGCAGTGGCGGGACCGGATCTTCGAACCATTCGTGCGACTCGATGACTCGCCACGCGGAGCGGGGATCGGCCTGTTCGCGGCACGGCACCTGGCCCGCGCGATGGCCGGTGACCTGCGTGCCGAGGCTCGCGAGCCAGCCGGCTCGCAGTTCGTGCTGACGCTCCAGCAGACGCGCCCGGAACCGTAGTCGGCCCAGCGAACCCCGGCCCGTCGGGTCCCGGTCCCCGGTCCGAGCGTCGTGTCGACGCATCATCGGACGTGGTCGGGCGTCACGCGGCCGTGATCGGACGTTCGCCTGGGGGCGTCACGCGGCCGTGATCGGGCGTTCGCCTGGGGGCGTCACGCGGCCGTGATCGGGCGTTCGCCTGGGGGCGTCACGCGGCCGTGATCGGGCGTGCGCCTGGCGGCGTCACCCGCTGAGCGGGTGAGTACGCCGTCGGGCATCAGGTGGGGCGGTCCGGTGGCCGGCTCATTGGCCGCATCGCCCGCGTGGCGGGTCGTTCAGCCGGGGAACGGCGCGCGTACCGCGGATCCTGGGTCGGGTACCGCTGATCCGTGCCGGATCTGGGTGCCCGTCGGCTCACTCACCCGTCAAGCGGGTAGGCGGCGCCGTCTCACGCCGCGAAGATGCTCCGATCCTCGACGATGATGCGTCCGAACCGGTCGTGCAGCGCATCGGCGCACGCTGGTCGGCAGCCACGGGCATCCTGACCCTGGACCCCGGACGGGAAATGGCGCCACACCTCCGTCTCCACGAGCACGAGGCGGCAGCCGCAGGCGTCGCAGGTCACCGGACCGTGGGCATCGGCTGGGGGGAGCCAATGGGTGATCATGCCGGTCACGAGAGCCTCCGAAACCTGTGTCCCAGGGACGACGAACCCGGGCCAAGCTCGACACGGGACCGCCCGAGGCTACGCCCCCGACGCCCCGTCTTCAGCCCCCGAGCCGGTTGCGGATCGGTTGCGTCACGGTTGCGCGCCGAGCATGGCAACGCCCCGGCCAGCTCCATATCGGAGTCGGTCGGGGCGCCGATCAGCTGACCGCGGGCCACTGCATCAGATCTGGTAGGCGGCCTCGCCGTGCTGGGAGAGGTCGATGCCCATGTCCTCGTCGGCCGAGGAGACCCGGAGGCCCATGAAGACGTCGATCCCTTTCGCGATGATGAAGGTCGCCACGCCCGCGAACACGACCGTGAACGCGACCGCCACGAACTGGATCCCGATCTGGCCGGGGTTGCCGTCGATGGCGCCCCTGCCGAGCGGGTTGATGGCCGTCGTGGCGAAGACGCCGGTGGCGAGGGCACCGAAGATGCCGCCGATACCGTGGACCGCGAACACGTCGAGCGCGTCGTCCACCTTGAGCCGCTCCTTGAGCAGTGTCGCGGAATAGCAGATGGCACCGGCGCACAGGCCGATGATCATGGCGGCACCCGGGGTGACGAAGCCGGACGCGGGCGTGATGGCGACCAGACCCGCGACGGCACCGCAGGCGGCGCCGACAGCGCTGAACTTCTTGTGGTGGACGTACTGCGCGAGGACCCAGGTGACGGTGGCGGCGGCGGCGGCGATGGTCGTGGCCACGAAGGTGGTGGACGCGAGACCGTTGGCAGCCAGCGCGGATCCGGCGTTGAAGCCGAACCAGCCGAACCACAGCAGACCGGCGCCGAGGATGGTCATCGGCACATCGTGCGGATCCATCTTGTCCGCGCCGACACGGCGCTTGCCGATGACGAAGGCGACCACGAGGGCCGAGACGCCCGACGAGATGTGGACGACGGTGCCACCGGCGAAGTCGAGGGCACCCAGCTGGAACAACCAGCCGCCTGTCGACCAGACCATGTGGGCCAGGGGCGAATAGACCACGATCGACCAGATGAGCGTGAACACCACGAACGCGCCGAATCCTTTGCGCTCCGCGAACGCGCCCGAGATGAGGCAGGGCGTGATGGCCGCGAACATCAGCTGGAACGCCGCGAACAGCACGAACGGGATGGTCGGACCGTAGCTGGCGCTGGGCTCGGCACCGACGCCCATGAAGCCGACGTAGTCGAGGCCACCCACGAACTGGTTGCCGGGCGCGAATGCCAGCGAGAATCCGAGCAGCACCCAGACGATGCTGATGAGTGCCAGCCCGAAGAAGCTGTGCATGATCGTCGACAGCACGTTCTTGCGACGGACGAGGCCCCCGTAGAACAAGGCCAACCCCGGGAGCATCAGCATCACCAGGGCCGTCGACATGAGCATCCAGGCGGTATCGCCAGTGTCCATCCGCGGATGTCCTCCATCGTCACCGGCGCATGTCAGAAGGGCGGACAGCGTCGCGGCGATCGTGGAAGGCTAGGCAACCGGATGCGCCCCGTCAGCGGCAGCGCGGTACGATTCCGGGTACCCCTTGGTCGCGGTTCGGTTGCGACGTGGCGGATGCGCTGACATCCGCGGGCGCTCGCCGCCAGGGGCGTCGTGCGCTGCTCAGTCGGCCGTGTGCTCCTCGAGCAGGTAGCCGACACCGCGCACTGCCACCGGGATGGGCGCGCCCGCGTTCACCAGCTTCTCGCGCAGCCGGGCCAGATGCGGCTTGAGCCATAGCGGATCAGGGTCGGGAACGTCCGGCCAGCCGGCCTTCAGCAGGTCGTCGTGCGAAACCACCTCCCCCAGACGCCCGACGAGCTCACGGAGCAGCCGGAACTCGGTGACGGTGGCCGGCACGACCGTGCCCCGCCAGCGGATCTCGTGCCGCCGACGATCGAGCTCCCAGCCCGTGTGCTCGACCGGCGCTGTGCTCTCTGCGTTACGGACCCGGGGCGCCTGGGACGTCCGCCGGGCGACGGCACGGACCCGTGCCAGGAGCTCGTCCGCCCGGAATGGCTTCCGGATGTAGTCATCGGCGCCCAGGTCCAGCAGTTCCACCGTGGCGGCCCGGTCGCGCTCGCCGGAGACCACGACGATGGGCACGTCACTCGTCTCGCGGATCCGCTGGCAGACGGTGGCACCATCGAGCCCGGGCATCGCCAGATCCAGCAGCACCAGGTCGGGCTCATCCTCGTGGAAGCGTCGGAGCGCCTCCTCGCCGTCGTACGCGGCCACGATCCGGTGGCCCGCCTGACCCAGGAGCGCGCCGAGCGCTCCGACCATGGCGGGCTCGTCGTCGACCACCAGGATCTTGAGCGACTCGTCGGGTGCGCCGGTCCGGCTGGTGCTGGTCATGTGGTCTCCGCGTTCAGTGGTCGGTACGGGGTCGGGACCCGTCCCCGGGCCGGAATCGGTCAAGGGCGGATCGCCAGCGCAGCAAGCGCTCCTCGTCGGCGAAGAGCACCAGCACGGTATTCTCGCCGGCCAGGGTCCCCTCCTGGTCCTGGAGGGTCGACTCGTCGATGGCCTGGGACAGCGCGCTCGCCATCCCGGGTGAGGTGATGAGCAACAGGGTGAGGCCAGAGCGCCGGACCGTCACGGGCAGGTCACCCAGCAGGCGTCGCAGCGGCACGTCCGTGGCGGTCGCGACGAGGGCGAGGTCCTCGGGTGATGCGTAGATATGCCGATCGGCCCGCGCGACCTTGGCCAGACCGAGCTCAGCGATATCTCGGCTCACGGTCGCCTGCGTGACGTGGAATCCGCGCGTCCCCAGCAGCTCCACGAGCTCCTGCTGGCTCGAGATGGGGTGCCGCGTGACGAGCTCCGCGATGGCTGCCTGGCGCTCGCGCTTGGATTCGCGCAGGGTCGGGATGCGATCGATGTGCATAGCAGCGTGTGCCATCGCACGAGTATACGGTTCGGACTGCGGGATCATGCATCCGGACCCGTACCATCGGGCCAGATGCGCGCGTCGGCGACCGGGTACACTCCGGGCCATGTTGCCGCAGGACACCGTCATGGTGATGCCCTGGGCCCCGTCGGGATCTGACGGGGCCTGAGTCCTGGCGCTCGCCCTGATGGGGCGGCGCGCCGGCCAGGCATGATCCCAAGGGGCCGCGACCACGAACGAAGGTCGCGGCCTTCGTGATTCCGGAGCCGGAGCATCCGGCCGATCTCACCCATCCACCGACAGGAGCACCACATGAGCCAGATCGTCGCCACCCGACCCGAGCCGTTCCAGAGCGAAGGCTCGTCGCCGCCATCGAGCACCACCGCTGCCGGCGCCTTCCGGCCCGGCTTCACCGGTCTCCAGTGTCGCAACTGCCGCACGCCGCAGGAGACCGCCCCGGTGTTCGTGTGTCCCCGCTGCTTCGGCCCGCTCGAGGCGACCTACGACCTGGATGGCCTGGCCGGCCGCCTTGACCGCACCACGCTCGACGCACGACCTGCCGACATCTGGCGCTATGCCGAGCTCCTGCCCATCGAGACCTTCCCCACCGAAGGGCTGCGTGTCGGGCTGTCACCGCTCATACCTACCCCGCGCCTGGCGGCGGCCATCGGGCTCGACCGGCTGTGGGTCAAGGACGACTCCCGCAATCCGACCCTCTCGTTCAAGGACCGGGTCGTCGCCTGTGGCGCCGTCCGCGCCAAGGCGTTCGGGTTCACCACCCTGGCATGCGCCAGCACCGGCAACCTCGCACCTGCCGTCGCGGCCGCAGCTGCAGCCATCGGCCTCGATGCCGTGGTGTTCATCCCCGCCGACCTGGAGGCGGTCAAGGTCGCCCAGGCCCAGGCGCTGGGTGCCACGGTCGTGCGCGTGAACGGACCCTATGACGCCGTCAACCGGCTCTGCCTGGAGCTTACCGGGGAGCAGGAGGAGTGGGCAGTCGTCAACGTCAACCTGCGCCCGTTCTACGCCGAGGGCTCCAAGACCATCGCCTACGAGATCGCCCAGCAGCTCGGATGGCGCGCCCCCGACGTCGTCGTCGCGCCGCTCGCCTCCGGCTCCCTGTACACCAAGATCGGCCGCGCCTTCGGGGAACTCACGCACGTCGGCTTGATCGATGCTGCCCCGATCCGGTATGTCGGAGGTCAGGCCACCGGATGCGGGCCCATCGCGAGCGCGTTCGCGGACGGCGCCGACGTCGTCACGCCTGTCGAGCACCCCGACACCATCGCGCGCTCGCTGGCCATCGGCTCGCCCGCGGACGGCCCCTATGCGCTCAAGCTGGCCCGCGCGTCCGGGGGCTCCATCGAGAGCGTCCCGGACGCCGAGACCATCGACGCCATCCGGCTCCTGGCACGCACCGAGGGCATCCTCACCGAGACCGCGGGTGGTGTCACGCTCGGCGCCCTGCGGCGCGCCATCGCTGCCGGCCGGGTGCGTCGGGATGAGGAGGTCGTGCTCGTCATCACGGGCAATGGCCTCAAGACCCTGGAGGTGCTCGACGACGGTGCGGCCCTGCCGGAACCGATCGCGCCGACCTACGAGGCGTTCGAGTCCTGGTGGGAGGCCCGCTGACGGTCCCGGTGGGCGGCCCGCGCTTCGCGCGTGGGTCACCGCCGTCTACCGCTTCGACGCGCCTCGGCCGAGGGTGAAGCCGGCCAGTCGTGCGAAGCCCGGCTGACTGGCCAGGGCGACGAGACGATGGAGTGCGGTCGGGTCCATCCCGGAGAGCAGCTCGGCGGCGCGCACCAGGTCGTTGGGGGGCATCACCGCGAGCATGCGCAGCAGCGCGTCCAGTCGCTCGTCCGGGATGCGGTCCAGGACATCGAACAGCCGCCCGATATCGGCACTGTCCATGCGCACGACGACCTCGACCGCTCGGTCGAAGCGATGGCTGAAGTCGAGCAGACCTTCCAGTCGCTCCCGCAGCTCCCGGATGCCCGGCTCGTCCGCTGGCGCGGTACGTGCGGCGATGAGGCAGGCATCGAGCAGCGGCAGCACGGGATCGGTCTCGCGTTCCACCCGCGACGAAGCGACCCGCCGGAACCACTCCCAGTGGTCTCCGACCGGTACCCAGGCCGTGCCGGCCGGCCCTCGTGCGCCGCCCCGCCGTAGCTGTGGAGCGCGATCGACGATGCCCCACGCCTCGCAATCCGCGATGGCCGTCCGGGTCGCCCGATGGCTCAACCCGAGCGCAGCCTGGATCTCGGAGCTGGTCAGGGGACCGCCGTGGAGCAGCAGGTATCCCTGGACCGCGGCGGTGCTGGGCGCTACGCCCCAGGCCGCACCGATGCGACCCCACGCCTGCGCGAAATCACGCCGGATGGCCTCGACCCGGCTGAGTGGGTCCCCGCTCAATGCCGCTTCGGCCACGATACAACACCCTACTTGACAGTAGCGAGTATCTGGCGATACTTGCTACGCAATGGTAACGAGTATCCGCCGGGCCGTCATCCCTCCACCGAGCCACCGGAAGGGTGGAGGCTCGGTGTCATGAAGTTCGTCGTCGCGGGTGGATCGGGGATGCTCGGACGTGCCCTCACGGCTGCCCTCGTGGCCAAGGGCGGCGAGGTCGTCGTGCTGTCACGCGGTCAGGCCGCACCGGTAGCGCCCAGTGTCAGGTCGGTGCGTTGGGACGGACGCACCCCCGATCGCACCTGGACCGCCGAGCTGGCTGGGGCCGAAGCCGTCATCGACCTGTGCGGGCTGTCGGTGGGCACCTGGCCCTGGACGAACGGCACACGAGCCCGGCTCCGAAGCTCCCGGCTCGAGCCACGGACCGCCCTGGTCGATGCCCTCCGGGGACTGCCCGACGCCGCACGGCCACGCACGTTCCTAGCCATCTCGGGTACCGACGGCTACGTGGGCGCCGACGCAGAGCCTGCGACGGAGACGACACCCCTCGCGACGACCTTCCTGGGCGAGCTGTGCCGCGAATGGGAGGCTGCCGCCGGGCCTGTGGTCGACCTGGGTATCCGCCTCGTCATCTGTCGCTCGTCGGTCGTCATCGCGCCCCACGCGTCCGTGCTCGCCCGGCTGGCGCTCCCGGTCCGCCTCTTCGTGGGCGGCCGCATCGGCTCCGGACGGCAGTGGTTCAGCTGGATCCACATCCTCGATTGGGTCGCCGCCATGGAGCTGGTGCTTCGCGACCCGGACATCTCGGGTCCCATCAACGTCGCCGGACCGACCCCGCTGCGCCAGGCGGAGGTCGCCCGGGACCTGGGACGGATCCTCCATCGACCGTCCATCCTGCCCACCCCGGCCATCGCGGTGAAGGCCGTCCTGGGTGGACAGGCCGACCTGGTGCTCGGGAGTCGACGGGTCTCGTCCGCGCGGCTCGCGGCAGCCGGACTGTCCTTCGAGTACGCCGACTTCGAGACCGCCGCGCGCGACGCGCTGGCATGACCGGGCCCGATAGGCTCAGACCGCCATGACGACCGATGCACGCACGCTCGGCCAGCCGGCCCCGCCGATGGGTCTCCTGGCCGCGCTGACGACCCTCGAGGACATCGCCATCGTCTCCTTCGACATCGAGCCCGACGCGGCGGCGGCGCATCTACCGCCGTGGTTGGCGCCGGACGTGGTGACCCTCGCCGATGGACGTCCTCGGGCACTCGTCTCGGCGGTGACGTTCCGGGATGTCGACTTCCGATTCCGGTCGATGCCGTTCGTGCGGCTGGGCATGATCCAGACCAACTACCGGATGTATGTCCGCGCCGCCCATCAGCGGGCCGTCTGGTTCCTGGGCAGCACCCTCTCCACGGCCATCGTGGAGGTGCCACGGCTGCTCTGGAAGATGCCCTGGACCAGGGCGCCCGCGACCCTGGATGCCGTCTGGGACGCCACCGCCTGTCGGACCTGGCGTTCCCGGGCGATAGGGGAGTGGGGTGGCTACGACGTGGAGCTGGACGGCCTGGCTCAGCCGATGGGTCGCCTGGACGGGTTCGCCGACGAGGTCGAGACCGCGCTCGTGCTGACGCATCCCATGGCCGGCTACTACCGGCGCCTGGATGGGGGTGTCGCTGGCTACCACGTGTGGCACGCACCGATGCATCCGGCACGGGGTCGTGCCATCCGCGCCCGCTACGACGCCCTCGAACGGGCCGGGCTCGTGTCTGCCGGCCAGGCACCACATTCGGTGCTGCTGGAGCGCCGGTCCGACTTCCGCATCTATCTGCCCCCGACCCGACTCGATGGGCCGCTGCCAGAGGAGGGCCGGACCCAGGCGCGACGAACCCCTTGCGCACGGGGACCGATCCATGGCACACTCGGGCAGCGATGACACGACATCTCGTCTCGAAGCCGAAGCGATGGCGACCCTGCCTGGAGGCACGGGTCTAGCAGGCCTCGCGCGGACGACGCACACGGGGCCTGCCGGACAGGCTCCGAGGGTCGCAGCACCGACGGAACGGTGACTGCGGCTTTTTTGTTGGCTTCGGAGCCCGACCCGGCCGGTCCCTCATCCCCACATCCGGATCTGAAGGGACAGACGGACACGATGCGAGCATTCCTCCTGGGTGCCGGCAACATGGGTCGCGCGATCCGTACCGCGCTGGAAGCCCGAGGCGACACGGTCGTCGCGGCGCTCGGACGTGACGGGCGGTCGACCGCGGAGGGCGCTGCGTTCGCGCCCGTCGACGTCGCGTTCGAGTTCAGCCATGCCGATGCGCTGCTGGACAACGCTCGCGCGGCGGCGGCGGCGGAATCCCGCGCGCTCGTCATCGGCACCACCGGGTGGACGCACGTTCCGGAGACCCTCGTGGAGCTCCGCGCCATCGCGAGCGACGCCGGCATGCGGGTCGTGATCGGGCCCACCTTCAGTGTCGGTGTCGTGCTGTTCACCGCCGTGGCCGTGGAAGCCGCGCGCCGCTTCGGACGCTTCGCGGAGTACGACCCGTACGTCTTCGAGTGGCATCGACGGACCAAGCCCGATCGCCCTTCGGGCACGGCGAGCGCCATCGCGGAACGGATGCTGCCGCACCTTGAGCACAAGCGCCGGGCGCGTCTTGCCGAAGGGCAGGGCGCGCCGGATCCCGAGACGCTGGAAGTGGTCGCGCTCCGCGCCGGCACCTCACCCGGGATGCATGTCGTCGGATTCGACGCCCCGGGCGAGTCGATCGAGCTGCGGGTCACCGCACGGGACCGCTCGGCGTACGTGGCGGGTGCGCTGCTCGCTGCGGACACCCTGCTCGCCCGCCCCGACCGCTTCCCCGGCGTCACGAGCTTCGAACAGCTGCTGACCGACCTCACCGCCGACCCCACCGACGAAGGAGCACTCCGATGACCGACCAGACGACCGACACCACCACACCGACGACGCTCACCCTGCGAGGTGCGTTCACCGCGCTCGTGACACCATTCACGCCCAACGGCTCGCTCGATGAGGCGGCCTTCATGCGCCTCGTCGAACGGCAGCTGGACCTCGGTATCGATGGCCTGGTGCCGGTCGGCACCACCGGCGAATCGCCGACCACGACCCACGACGAGGACGATCGGATCATCGCCTTGACGGTGGAGGCGGTCGCCCGCCGGGGTCTCACCGGCCGCGTACCCGTCATCGCCGGCACCGGATCGAACAACACCGCCACGGTCGTCGAGGCGACCCAGCGCGCCAAGACCTTTGGCGCGGACGCGGCCCTCGTCGTGGCGCCGTACTACAACAAGCCCGACCAGCGGATGCTCGAGGCGCACTACCGGACCGTCGCTGACCAGGGCGGGCTGCCCGTAGTGGTCTACAACGTGCCCGGTCGGACGAGCTGCAACGTCGATGCCGCGACCGTGCTGCGCCTCGCGGACCACCCCGGCATCATCGCGGTCAAGGAGGCGTCCGCGAACCTGGAGCAGATCATGACCATCCTGCGCGACCGGCCCGCGGGCTTCTCGGTGCTGTCCGGGGATGACTCCTGGACCTACTCCCTGCTGGCGCTCGGGGGCGATGGTGTCATCTCCGTTGCCTCCAACGAGATCCCCGCCGAGATGGCCAGGCTGTGCGCCCTCGCGCGTGCCGGCGACTGGACCGGGGCGCGGGCACTCCACGAGCGGCTGCTGGACCTGATGCGCATCAACTTCATCAGCCCCAACCCGGTGCCCGTCAAGGCCGCGCTCGCGGAGATGGGGCTCATCTCGGACGTCCTGCGTCAGCCGCTGCTGCCGCTCGCGGATGAGCTGCGACCTCGACTGTTCGGGGTGATGACGGCGCTCGGTCTGCTGCCGACGACTGACGCCACCAGATCGGGTGGACCGAGCACATCGACCCTGGTGGCGGCGTGACCGAGGTGCTGCCGGTCGCGTCGGCCGGTCTCCGCGAGGAGGTCGAGTCGCTGGCAGCGCGCTGGCCGACCGCCGGCGCACCGCCCGACATGGAGCTCGTCCAGACGGCCACCGGGGTCATCGCGCGCCTCGTGGCTGCCCTGGAAGCCGGCGAGGTCCGCGCGGCGGAGCCGGATACGGCGACACCCGGTGGCTGGCGGGTCAACACCTGGGTGAAGGCCGGCATCCTGCTCGGCTTCCGCATCCCGGGGATGCGCGACTTCCGTGATGGTCCGATCCTCGCGGCGCGTGACCGCGTCGCATATGGCCTGCTCGACCTGCTGGAGAGCCCGGGCGCCCGGACCGCGACCGAGACTGGTGCGCCCTGGCGTGTCGTGCCCGGTGGCACGACGGCACGTTCCGGTGTCCACCTGGAGCCCGGTGTGACCATCATGCCGCCGGCGTACCTGAACATCGGTGCCTGGGTGGGGCGAGGCACGATGGTCGACTCCCACGCGCTCGTAGGCTCGTGTGCCCAGGTCGGCGCCCGGGTGCACCTGTCGGCCGCGGTCCAGGTCGGCGGTGTGCTGGAGCCGGCGGGAGCCCGACCAGTCATCGTCGAGGACGACGCGTTCGTGGGTGGCGGTTGCGGGCTCTATGACGGCGTGATCATCGGTGCCGGTGCGGTGCTCGGTGCGGGGGTCATCCTCACCGGCCAGTCACGCGTCATCGACCTGACCGAGGAGCGCGAGCTGCACGGCACCCCCGGGTCCCCCCTCGTGGTGCCGCAGGGTGCGGTCGTCGTTCCGGGGAGTCGACCCGCCGGCGGCGCCTGGGCGACCGAGCGCGGGATCTCGCTGGGCGTACCCGTCATCGTCAAGCGGCGTGACGGTACGACCGCGGCCCGGGTGGCCCTGGAAGAGGCGCTCCGATGACCGTCGCCGGCGGCACGGTGGTCGCCGGGTCCCGCCATCCCCGGATCGAGGCCGGGGTGACCGTCGCGGGTCTCGATCCGGCCGCGCTCGTGCGCGACCACGGCAGCCCGCTGTTCGTCTACGACCTTGACGTGATGAGCGAGCGGGTCGTGATGCTCCGGGCGGCGCTGCCCGACACGGTCGAGGTCGCGTTCGCCGTCAAGTCCAATCCGTGCCCCGCCGTCCTGCGTCGCTTCGCCGGGCTGGGCATCGGTGCGGACGTCGCCTCGGCGGGCGAGCTCGCGGCGGTCACGCGCGCCGGCTTCGACCTGCGCCAGGTCATCTTCACCGGGCCTGGCAAGACGGACGCGGAGCTCGCGGCCGCCATCCGTGCCGGGGTGCGCGCGATCACCATCGAGTCGCTCGAGGAGCTCGATGTCCTGCTGGACCTGGCCCCGCTCGCCGGCCGACACCAGGGCCTGGTGCTGCGCCTGACCGCGGAGGAGATGAGCCGAGGTGCGGAGGGCACGCCCATCATCGGTGCCGGTGGCGCGTCGAAGTTCGGGCTGCTGCGCGAGGAGCTCGACGTGGCGGTCGACCGCCTGCTGCTCGCCGGTGCCATCGGCGGCCATGGCTCGCCGTACGCACTCCTGGGGATGCATGCCTTTGGTGCCTCGAACGTGCGCGACGCCGATCGCCTCGTGGAGGGCATCCGCTGGCTCGCGGACCAGGCCGAGGATGTCTGCCGGCTCCACGGCCAGCGGCTGCGGGTCATCGATGCAGGCGGCGGCCTGGGTATCCCGTACGCCGATGACGAGACGCCGCTCGACCTCGATCGGCTGGGTCGGGGCATCGCCGACGAGCTTGCGACGTGGCAGGATCGAACGGGCCTCGTCGATGCCCGGCTGCTGCTGGAGCCCGGCAGGTTCCTCGTCGGACCGGCGGGCGCCTACCTCGCACGAGTGGTGCGCACCAAGCCCAGGGGCGGTCGCACCATGGCCATCGTCGATGGGGGCATCCACCATCTGCTCCGGCCCGCGCTCGTGGGCGAGGCGCAAAGGATCGTTGCCGTGGGGGATGCAGCGCGACGGGATGCCACGACCCCGACGTCCGTGGTCGGGCCGCTGTGCACGGGTCTCGACATGCTCACGCTCGAGGCGACCCTTCCCAAGGTGCGGTCGAACGATCTGCTCGCCGTCCTCGACGCCGGTGCCTACGGCTTCACGGAGTCGATGCCCCTCTTCCTGTCGCACCCCGTGCCCGCGGAGGTCGTCGTGTCCGGCGGCATCGCACGCGTGGCGCGGCTTCGGCAGGAGCCATCATCCGGGGGGTCACCGTCCATCTGGTGAGCGCCTGAACGTCCCGTCACCATGCGCTCGCACCGATGTTGGAAGGCTGGGACGCCCAGCGTCGGCCGCGATCCGCGGCTTACGGCGTATCCGAGGTGCAACTCGGCAGCTGTGATCGTCACCCGAGCGTGCCGAAGGCGGGACCGTTCCGCCATCGACCGGCCGCATCCGACCTCGTATGGTGATGTGGACCGGAACGATGGGTTCGGACAACGGAAGCGGGGCTCGTACCCACAGCCGGCGGACCCATCGACCGACGGGGAGAAGGGCTCTCCGTCGGTCGGCCAACGCTGTATCTCGACTCATGTCCTCCTCGGGCCAACGTCGGGCTCCCGGATCCGCCAGCCGGGAGCCCGACGATCTTTTTTGCCCGGATCCGGGTCCCGTGGGTCGCACCCGATCCGTTACTTGTTCAGCACTGCGACGCGGCTTGAACCGGATGTTGGAGAGGTCGAAGGTGCGGCAGCATGGAGGCCTTCCTTCTCCCGTTGGCGATCGTGCTCATCGCGGCCGAGCTTGGCGGCCTGCTGACGCAGCGCCTGGGTCTCACGCGCGTGGCGGGCCAGATCGGGGCCGGCCTCATCATCGGGCCCAGCGTCCTGGGCCTCGTCACCCTCGACGGGTCGCTGGAGATGCTCGCCCAGGTCGGCGCCCTCTGCGTGCTCGCGATCGCGGGTCTCGAGACCGATGTCGACGCTATCCGCAAGGTCGGCCGCCCCGCCATGCTGGCTGCGGTCGGGGGCATCCTGCTGCCCTTCGTCCTGGGTGCCGGCGTGACGCGCTGGCTCGGCTACGACGTGGCCGCGTCCTTGTTCGTGGGTGCTGTGCTCACCGCGACGAGCGTCGGCGTGAGCGCCGCGGCCTTGCGGGAGCTGGGGATCGCCCAGACAGCGGTCGGTCAGACCATCCTGGGCGCAGCCATCATCGACGACGTGCTCGGCCTGGTGGTCCTGGCGCTCGTGGTGGGCATGGCGAGTGGCACATCGACCGGTGTCCCGGTCGGTCAGCTGCTGGCCATGACCGCGGTCATCGCGGGTGCCGGGGCGCTCATCTACGTCGTTCGCCACCACCTCGCGAACCTGTTCCACCACCTCCAGATCCACGGCGGCGGCCTGGCCGGCATGGTGGGTCTCGTGCTGGTGGCTGCCTGGGTCTTCCAGCAGTGGGGCGGCCTTGCCGCCATCACCGGAGCCTACGTGGCCGGCGTGGCGATCTCCGGGTCGCACGTCGCGGATCACATGCGTGACCGCCTCGTCCATGCGGGCGAGGCGTTCTGCGTGCCGGTGTTCCTGGTCGCCATCGGGCTCTCGGTCGACCTCCAGCACTCCGGCGACGTCCTGGTCCCGATGCTGCTGCTGCTCGGCGTCGGGATCCTGGGCAAGATCGTCGGCTGCGGTATCGGCGCCCGCCTGGGAGGCCTCGGGCCGGACGCGTCGACGGGAGTCGGCATCGGCATGGTCGCTCGTGGCGAGGTCGCCCTCGTGGCCGCCAGCCTGGGTCTCTCCAGCGGGGTGCTCGATGAGCGGCTGTATGCCGCGTGCGTGGTGATGGCGCTGGGGACCACCGTCCTGACCCCCGTCCTGCTCGCGCTTTGGGCCTCGCGATCGCACATCGCGGCGATGGCTGCCACCCGGATGGCTGCGGCCGCCGTCGGCGTCCACGCCACGGTCTCCCCGACTCCGCCCACCGTTCCGGTGCCCGTGTCCCTGTCGCTGGGGGACGCGGAATATGAATGAGGAGGTGCCTGTGGACCCAACCCACGTGCCCGTGGATGCCGTCACCGCGGCCCGTGAGGGCCTGGTTGCGATACGCCACGAGCGGTACCCGGAGGCGCTGGCGCTGTTGCAGGCCGCCAGCACGGCCGCGCCCGACTGGGCGGTCCCGGTCGCCTACGCATCCAGCGTGCTGGTCGCGCTGGGCCGACCCGTGGACGCCCAGGACTCGATCGAGCGAGCCCTGGAGCTATCCCCTGACGGCTTTGCCTCCAATCAGAAGGCGGGGGAGCTCTGCATCCGCCTCGGACAGCTGGAGCTGGCCGAGGACCACTTCCTTGCCGCGGTCCGTGCCGCGGCGAATGGATCGGACGATCAGCGGGCTGCCCAGAAGTCGCTGGAGTACACCCGCGAGCATCTCCGGAAGTCGATCACGCTAGGGTCCCGCCTGCCAGACCTGGGCCGGTTCCGTGCCTGGTTCCGGATGCCGTCGAGGGGGCGGCGACCGGAGCGGTTGGTCGCGGCCACGGTCGAGGTCAGTCGGGACTAGCGCCTGCGACCGGGTGGGAGCCCGGTCGATCCCATCGCCTGCCCGGGCTGCGAGGGGCGGTCCGTGGCGGGATCATCCGACATGGAGGGGTCTATCCGATGCTGTCCGGCTCCTGGTTCAGCGCGCCCGAGAGGCGCCGCACCACAGTCCGATGGGTGGCCATCGTCGGCGCCCTGCTGTTCCTGCTGGCGTCCCTGACCGCGTGTAGCAGTACCGCGGTCCCACCGGGCGATCCGGCCGGCACCAGTACGTCATCCGCCGAGCACCTCATCGGGCTCCAGCCTGGGGACATCACCCAGGAGAGCTCCGACACCGCCCAGCAGAACGAGCCCTATGCGTATCAGCTCGCGGGCTGGGTCGACCAGAACCGGATCGCTACCAACTTCGTGTGGCTGTTGGTGACCGGCTTCCTGGTCATGTTCATGCAGGCCGGCTTCGCGCTCGTGGAGACGGGCTATACCCGGGCCAAGAACGCGCTCCACACGATGTCCATGAACTTCATGATCTATGGCATCGGCATCCTGGGGTTCTTCCTGGTGGGCTTCGCCTTCGCCTTTGGCGGTCTGCCATACGTGGGTGGCGGCAACATGGGCACGACCGCAGCCCTCGGCTCGATGCTCACTGTCTCGTTCGATGGTCACACCTGGGGTCTGCTGGGCACGACCGGCTTCGCCCTGTCGGGCAGCGCGTATGACGTGTCCGTCATCGCCTTCTTCCTGTTCCAGCTGGTGTTCATGGACACGGCTGCGACCATCCCGACCGGCTCCATGGCCGAGCGTTGGCGGTGGGCGCCCTTCGTGGTCTATGGCCTATTCATCTCCATGATCCTGTACCCGGTCTACGCCGCCTGGACCTGGGGTGGTGGCTGGCTCGCCCAGCTCGGCACCAACCTGGGATTGGGTGCCGGGTATGCCGACTTCGCCGGATCGGGGGTCGTCCACTCGATCGGCGGCTGGTGCGCACTGGCCGGTGCCCTGGTGCTCGGTCCACGGCTGGGCAAGTACACCAAGGACGGCCGCAGCATCTCCATGCCCGGCCACAACCAGGTCCTGGCCATCCTGGGTTGCTTCATCCTCGCCTTCGGCTGGTTCGGCTTCAACCCCGGTTCCACCTTCGGCGCTTCCGGCCAGGGTGCGCTGCGGATCGGCATCGTTGCCGTGGTCACCATGCTCGCGTCCGGCGCGGGCGCCGTGGCGGCCATGCTCTACACGTGGGCCCTGGACAAGAAGCCCAGTTCAGCCATGATGGTCAACGGGATGCTCGCCGGCCTGGTCGCCATCACGGCCCCGTCCGGCTTCGTGGGGCCGCTGGCCGCGGTCATCATCGGAGCCATCGCCGGCCTCCTCGTCTGCCTGGCCATCCCGTTCTTCGACAAGCGCCGCATCGACGACCCGGTGGGTGCCATCTCGGTCCACGGCGTCAACGGTCTGTGGGGCGTGCTCGCTCTCGGTATCTTCGCCGACGGCACCGCCAACTATGGCGGCTACTCACCCAAGGGCTTGCTGTATGGCGACACGGGCCAGTTCGTGGCGCAGGTCATCGGCGCCGCGGTGGCGTTCGCATGGGCCTTCGGTGCGAGCTACGTGTTCTTCAAGGTCCTCGACAAGTTCATGCCCCTGCGCACCCCGGCCGCGACCGAGATCGCTGGTCTGGACATCCCCGAGATGGGCAGCACCGGCTACACCCCCGACGACGTCGGGCTCGAGTACCCGACGCTCGCGCCTGCCTGACCTGACTCCTGGTCCAACGAGCACATGCCGGTCGGCGGGGTGAAGGGCTCCGTCGACCGGCTACCCCTTGCAGGCGAGCGTCACGGACCGGGCTCCGTCGATCCCGGCACGCGCTCACCGGCGAAGTCATGTCGGGGTCGCGACCGGTCGGCCGCAACCGCCATCCGGTCAGCGGCGAACGCCATACTGAATTCGTGAAGCTCGGCGATCCGAACGGGTCGAGGTACATCACGCCCCAGGGTCGTCACATCCGTCGTCCACCAGCGGCTGCGCGATGTCCCGCCTGAAGTCGGACGGTCCACGGTGACCACGGCTGGGGACGGTACGGGCGCGACCGTCGAACAGTTCACTGCACTGCTGGCAGCGGCAGTGGTGGTGGCACTGGTATCGCGTCGGCTGGGCTTTCCGTACACGGTCGCTCTCGTCTTGTTCGGCCTCGGCGTCGCGCTGCTTGCGCCGTCATCGACACTCCAGGTCACACCCGAGCTGGTCCTCCTGGTGCTGTTGCCGGGACTGGTCTTCGAGGCAGCGTTCCACACGGACCTGCCGAGCCTTCGGCGGACACTGGGCGGTATCGTGGTCCTCGCCATCCCGGGTGTGCTCATCACCGCGGCGATCGTGGCGGTCGCGCTCCACGCCGCGACGGGTCTGGCCCTCGACCTGGCGCTCGTGGTTGGAGCGATGGTCGCCGCCACCGATCCGGTCGCGGTCATCGCCACCTTCAAGCGGGTCGGAGCGCCGCGGTCCCTGGCCACCCTCGTCGAAGGTGAGAGCCTGTTCAACGACGGCACTGCCATCGTCGTCTTCGCTATCGCGCTGCGAGCGGTGGTGGAGCCCGTCGGCTGGGGCGATGCGGTCGTCGCCTTCGTCTCGACGCTCGGTGTGAGCATCGTCATCGGCGGCCTTGCAGGGTATCTCGCATCCCGCATCATCGCGCGCGTCGACGACCATCTCATCGAGACCAGCATCTCGGTCCTGCTCGCGTACGGCACCTATGTGCTCGCGGATGCGCTGCACGAGTCGGGCGTCATCGCCACCGTGGTGGCGGGCATGACCCTGGGCACCTACGGTCGCAGGATCGGCATGAGCGAGCGAACCCAGGACGCGATCGACGTCATCTGGGAGTTCCTGTCGTTCATCTTCACCGCACTCGTGTTCCTGCTCGTGGGGCTGGCCATCACGATGGGGTCGCTCGCCGAGGCAGCCATCGCCATCGGCGTCGGGATCGCGGCGGTGCTCGTGAGCCGCGCCATCGTGACCTATGGCCTCATCGGCGGCGGCGCAAGGATGCTTGGGGCCGGGTCACCACCCACGGGCTGGCTCCACGTGCTCTTCTGGGCCGGTCTGCGCGGGGCTGTCGCGGTCGCACTGGCTCTGTCCCTGCCGGACGACTTTCCCGAACGCGAGCATCTCCAGGCCATCACCTTTGGCATCGTCCTGTTCACCCTCATCGCCCAGGGCGGCACCATCGGTTGGGTGGTGACCCGGTTCGTGACCCCTGCTGATCCGTCCCCACCAACGGTCGGCTCGGTTCAGGTACCGTGACCCGGTAGCCAGAGGTCGCCGGACCTGACAAGAGCAGCCACGCCTTCCGGGAGTCACGCGCGTTGACCGAGACCGACACCCCGCAGCCTCATCAGCACGACCCGAGCCTCATGCAACGCGCGGAGGCGCACGCCGACGCGGTCGCTGGTCGCTTTGACAAATCCGACTGGATCGAGCTCCTCGCCGCGCTCCTGCTGGCCCTCGCCACCATCGCTGCGGCGTGGTGTGCATACCAATCGACGCGCTGGGGCGGGGTCCAGGCCGACTCCTATGCCCGGGCTGGTGCCGCTCGCCAGGAGTCCGTGCGGGCGTCAAGTCGGGCCTTCGCTCTGACGGTCATCGATGTCCAGGTCTTCCAGTCCTGGATCGGTGCCAAGAACGCGGGGGATGAGCGACTGTCCTCCTTCTATGAGGCACGCTTCCGCCCGGAGTTCGTGCCCGCATTCCAGGCTTGGCTCGCGTCGGCACCTGCCGGCACCATCCCGCCCGGGACCCCCTTCGCGCTCCCGGAGTATCAGTTGGCGGAGCAGACACGCTCTGACGACCTGGCGAACCAGGCGGAATCGTTCACGGCCGAGGCCCGAACCGCGAACCAGACCGGTGACGACTTCGTGCTCCTCGCCGTCATCTTCGCGTCCGTACTGTTCTTTGCCGGCGTGGGCACGAAGTTCCGGGGCTACCGGGTCCGCGTCGTCATGGTCGCCTTCGCTGTGGGCCTGTTCGGACTGGCCCTCATCTTCGTCTTCAGTCTGCCCCAGAACGTCGGCATCTAGGGCCCCCGTCCGCCCGAGCCCGATGTCTCGACGTCGAAGGTCATCCGTTGGCGAACCTGGTCGGACTCGACGAGGGCGACAGGCAGGACAGGCAAGGGGGAGACCCGATGCCCAGCGCAACCTACTCGGTCACCATCGATCGGCCCGTCGAGGCCGTCTTCGGGTTCGTGGCCGATGGGGAGCGATGTACCGAATGGCGCACGGGGTGCTGGACATCAAGCGGGTGTCGGGTACCGGCGTCGGCGCCAGGTACAGCCAGGGGGTCAAGGGACCGATGGGTCGGTGGATCGCAGCCGACCACGAGGTCACCCAGTACGAGCCGAGCCGGCGTCTCGAGTCCCAGACGGTGGCCGGCCCCGTTCGACCCCAGGGACGATACGACCTCGAGGCGGTCGACGGCGGCACGCGCCTGACGTTCTCGCGCGACGCAGAGCTGTCGGTCGTGCGCACGCTGCTGATGGGGTCGACGGTCCAGAAGACCATGAACGCCGAGGTGCGGGCACTCGACGACCCGCACGGTCCCGTCTGCGTTATCCGGTCGTAGTCCAGCCAGGGGACGAAGATCTCGGCTTGCACCGGTCCAGCGACATCCGAGGCTTCCGGAGTTGGTCCATGTCGTCTCGATGGTACCGCTCGCGATGTGGGCGCAGCTCGCCGGCGAGCCCGATGGGATATCGCCGGTCATCCCGCGGTCGGCGAGACCCAGCGGGCGGGCGTGTGAGAACCACCGGGTCCGCGGATCGGTGGGATATCGAGGGTACTGCGTGCGTCCGCACGCGCGGGAGCCCGGCTTGGGTCAGCGCTCCAGGCGGGCCTTCGCCCGCGCGAGCTCGGCGGCCACCCGCTCGGGTGCCGTGCCGCCGATGACGTCGAAGCGCGCCAGGGCGCCCTCGACCGAGGCCGCGTCGCGCAACCGGCCAGCGATCAGTGGCTCGTCCGCGAGCGCCAGCGCGACTGGGTCCTCGCCGGCCAGCAGCGCGTCCCGGATGGCCGCGTCCGGCACCCCGTCGAGAGCCAGGCCGCCGGCCTCCGCGACGGCCACCAGGCTCCCCACGATGCCGTGCGCCGAACGGAACGGCACCCCGAGCTCGACGAGGGTGTCGGCCACCGCGGTGGCGGTCGTGTAGCCATCGGCGGCGACCGCCGTCATGCGGGCGCCATCGACCCGCAGGCCGGCGATCATGCCCGTCATCACCCGGAGGGATGACTGGAGCACCCGGAATGCGGCGAACAGTGGCGGCTTGTCCTCCTGGAGGTCGCGCTGGTAGCTCGCTGGCAGTCCCTTGAGCAGCGTCAGGGTCCCTGTCAGCTGTCCGATGACGCCCGCTGTCCGGCCGCGCACGAGCTCGGCCGGATCGGGATTGCGCTTGTTGGGCATCATCGAAGAGCCGGTGGAGTAGGCGTCCGACGGGCGCAGGAACCCGAAGCGAGGGTTCGACCACCACACGACCTCCTCGGCCAGGCGCGACAGGTGGACCATGGCGAGGGCGGCAGCTGCGAGCGACTCGACCACGAAATCGCGATCGCCGACAGCGTCGATGGAGTTGTGGGTGACCCCCGCGAACCCCAGCTCCTGCGCGACCGCCTCGCGGTCCAGGCGATACCCCGCGCCTGCGAAGGCGCCCGATCCCAGCGGCGAGACGTTCGCCCGTCGCGCCGCGTCCGCCAACCGGCCCCGGTCCCGCTCTGCCATCTCCACGTACGCCAGCAGATGGTGCGCGAACAGGATCGGCTGGGCTGGCTGGACATGGGTGTGACCGGGCATCACCACGTCCTGGTGCCGCTCGGCAAGGTCGACGAGGGCGCCCTCGAACGCGACGAGCGCGCGGTCCAGGTCGTCGATCCGACGCCGCAGCCAGAGCCGCAGGTCGGTTGCCACCTGGTCGTTGCGCGAGCGACCCGTATGGAGCTTGCCCGCGACCGGACCGATGCGCGCCGCGAGCGCCATCTCCAGGTTGAGATGGACATCCTCGAGCGCCGGGTCCCACGTGACCGTGCCCGCCTCGACCTCGCGCTCGAGCCCGTGGAGTCCTTCGATGAGCGCGCGTGCCTCCTCGGTGGTCAGGAGCCCCGCGCGGGCGAGGCCGCCGACGTGTGCGATGGAGCCGCGCAGGTCGTCGAGGGCGAGCTCGGCATCGACCTCGATGGAGCGACCGAACTCGGCGGCGAGCGCATCGGGCGCTTCGCTGAACCGCCCGCCCCAGGCCTTCACGATGGCCGGATCAGCCGGCCGCGACCTTCGCCTCGGCGGCCGTGACGGTCACCGGCAGCTCCGGCAGCAGGGGCTGCGTCCAGCTCCACGCCGAACCGTGGCGCGCGGCCTCCGTCTTGAGCGGCAGCCCGAAGATGCGGATGAAGCCGACCGCCGCGGCATGATCGAAGGCGTCCTCGGCGTCGTAGGTCGCGAGTGCCCGGTCGTAGAGCGAGTCATCGGAGCGGCGACCCACGATGACCGCGTTGCCGTGGTCGAGCCGCAGACGCACCTCGCCGTTGACCACCCGCTGGGCCGATGCCACGTACTCCCGCAGGTCCCGATGGAGCGCCGAGAACCAGATGCCGTCGTAGGTGGCTTGGGCGAGCTCGTCGCTCACGAGCCGGTTGAAGCGCAGCTGCTCCTTGGAGAGGGTGAGACCCTCGAGCGCGGCGTGGGCAGTGTGCAGGATGAGCGCGGCGGGCGCCTCGTAGATCTCGCGGCTCTTGATGCCCACGAGCCGGTCCTCGACGTGGTCGATACGGCCAACGCCATGCCGTCCGCCCAGGGCGTTCAGTCGCTCGACGAGCTCGACCGGCGGGATGACCTCGCCGTCGAGGGCGACCGGGACACCGCCCTCGAAGCGGATGATGACCTCGGTCGGGATGGCCGGTGCAGCGCCGGGATCGACGGTCCACTCGTAGACGTCGGCGGGTGGCGTCTGCCATGGATCCTCGAGGATACCGGTCTCGATGGAGCGGCCCCAGAGGTTGTGGTCGACCGAATAGGGCGACTTCTTGGTGATGGGGATCTCGATACCCCGCTCGATGGCGTAGTCGATCTCCTGCTCGCGCGACAGACCCATGCCCACCCGCATGGGCGCCACGACCTCGAGCTTGGGGTCGAGGGCCCGCACGGCGACATCGAAGCGGACCTGATCGTTGCCTTTGCCGGTGCAGCCGTGGGCGACCGCGTCGGCCCGCTCGCGCTCGGCGACCTCGACCAGCAGCTGGGCGATGAGCGGGCGTGCCAGCGCGGTGGCGAGGGGGTAGATGCCCTGGTACTTCGCGTTCGCCTGGAGGCTGGGGAAGACGAACTGGCGCACGAACCGGTCGCGCCCGTCGACGACATAGGCCTTGCTCGCGCCCGCGGAGATGGCGCGTGACGCGACACCCTCGCGCATCGAGCCGCCGCCGACATCGACCGTCAAGGTGATCACCTCGGCGTCGTACTGCTCACGCAACCAGGCGACGGCGACCGAGGTGTCCAGACCGCCCGAGTAGGCGAGCACGACCTTCTTCACGAGTGGGGACCTCCGACGGGCACGCTGTGGATGCTCGTCGGTAGGACCGACGGCCGCGCGCCGCATGATGGACGAGCCGAGGGACGGATGCAGGAGTCCGGCCTCCGGGGAAGGTGCCGGCGCATGTCGAGGATCTCAGTCCTGCATTAACATGCGCTCGTGGCGCTAGTATTGCATATCCATGCAAGACCCGCCAGAGGCGCAGGATGTCCACCCAACACACCCCCGCGCCTGACCGGTTCCTGTCCGTCGCCGACATCGACCCGGCCGGGATCAGGGAGTTGCTCCAGGCGGCTCGCGCCCTGAAGGCCGGCACCGCGGCAGCCGCCACGAGCGGCCCGCTGGCTGGACGCTCCGTGGCGCTCATCTTCCAGAAGCCCAGCCTGCGCACCCGTGTCAGCTTCGAGGTCGGCATCTCGCGCCTCGGTGCCACCCCGGTGGTGCTGGTCGGCGATGAGGTAGGACTGGGGTCACGGGAGGTCCCTCGGGACGTCGCGCACACCCTCGAACGGTATGTCGACGCGATCGTGGCGCGGGTCTTCGACCACTCCCTGCTGGAGGACCTCGCGACGGCGTCCCGGGTGCCGGTGCTCAACGCGCTGTCGGACACGGAGCATCCCTGCCAGGCGCTCGCCGACCTGATGGCACTCGCCGGGCACTGGGGCGGCATCGATGCCCTGGCCGGACGCCAGCTGGTCTACGTCGGTGACGGCAACAACGTCGCCGCGTCGCTGCTGCTCGCGGGGGCATCGGTCGGGCTGCACGTGCGCATCGCGAGCCCGGAGGGTTACGAGCCCGACGCGCGCATCGTCCATCACGCGCGCCACATCGCGGAGGAGTCGGGCGCGCGCATCGAGCTCACCGCGGACCCGATGGCGGCCGTCGCGGGAGCCGACGCTGTCTACACCGATGTCTGGGCGAGCATGGGTCAGGAGGAGCAGGCCGAGCGGCGCCGGGAGGTGTTCCGGTCGTATGCCATCACGCGAGGGCTGCTCGAGCACGCCCCGGATGCGCTGGTCATGCATTGCCTGCCCGCCCACCGTGGTGACGAGATCACCTCGGAGGTCCTCGACGGTCCGCGGAGCATCGTCTTCGACCAGGCCGAGGACCGGCTGTGGGTCCAGATGGCGCTCTTGCTTCGGCTGATGCGGCCCGATCTCGCATGAGCCTCGCTGCGGAGCGGCCCGTGGGCGATGGCTCGCCCCTTCGGGTCAGGCGTCCCAGCGGGTACCGAAACCCGGATCGTCGAGCGCCCGCCCGAGGGCGTCCGGAGCGCTGCCGTCGGCGATGACCACCTGCCGAGCCCCGGCGTCGATGGCCCGCAGCGCGCAGCGAACCTTGGGCACCATGCCACCGGCGATGACACCCGCCTCGATGAGCCCCTCAGAGGCTTCCACGGTGAGCGTCGGGATCCGCTGGCGGTCGGCGCCCCATACACCATCAGCGTCCGTGAGCAGCACCAGGCGCGCCCGGAGCGCTCCCGCGAGGGCCGCCGCAGCGTCGTCCGCGTTGACGTTGCAGATGACCCCGGCTGCGTCCAGCGCGGCCGGCGCCACGACCGGCAGTGCACCCCCGACGAGCAGCAGCTCCAGCAGCTCCGTGCGGATCGTCGTGATGCTCACCACCCGGCCCAACCCCGGGACACGGTCACCGCGCATCGTGGCGCCGTCGACCCCGGACCAGCCGACGGCATCGGCTCCCTGACCGCGCAGCTCCGCCACGAGCTCGGCATTGATGACACCCCGCAACACGCCGAGCGCCACCTCCAGGGCCGCGTCATCGGTGACCCGCAGGCCACCCTCGAACGTGCTCTCGACGCCCATGCGCGTCAGCCACTCGGTGAGCCGCTTGCCACCACCGTGGACGAGCACCAGCCGCTGACGCATCGAACGCTGCGCTACCTCGTGGAGCGTCGTGGCCTGCTCCGCGAGGGTCGTACCACCGAGCTTCACGACGATGACCTCCGCGCCGTGCGCCGCCGAGGTCACGTCGAGTACTCGCTGTTCTCGCGCACGTACTCCTCCGTCAGGTCACAGCCGAAGGCCTCGCCGACGCCTGCACCCACGCCCAGGTCGATGCGCACCAGGACCTCGTCCGTGGCCATGGCGGCGCTCACGGCGGACGCGTCGAAGTCGCAGGGCGTGCCCGCGAACACCTTCACGCCGGCGATCGCGATCCGTACCAGGCCAGGATCGAGGTCCAGCCGCGAACCTCCGCGGCGTGCCGCCTCCTCGGCCGTGAGGCCTGCGGCCTCGAGCACGGGCGCGTCGGCGAGCTGAGCATTGCCGAGGGCGTCCGCGACCCGCCCCCAGTTGGGGTCACGGCCGTGGACCGCCGCCTTGAACAGGCTGCTCGAGACCACGGCGCGAGCAGCCGCCCGCGCGTCGGCGTCGTCCCGCGCACCGGTGACCTGGCATGTGAGCAGGGAGGTGGCACCTTCCCCGTCCGCGGCCTGCTGTCGGGCAAGGGAGCGACAGACGGCTTCGACCGAGCGACAGAGCTCCGGCCAAACCGCCGAACCCGGCGCCACCCGTGCCGCGCCCGATGCGCCCGACGCGACGAGGAAGACGGTGTCGCTGGTGCTGGTGTCGCCGTCCACCGACAGCTGGTCCCAGGTCCGGGCCACGATCGGGCGCAGCATCCGGGAGAGGTCCGCTGGCGCAACGGCCGCATCCGTGAGCACGTAGGCGAGCATCGTGGCCATGCGCGGATGGATCATGCCCACGCCCTTCGCGACACCCGATATGGTCACCCCTCGCGCTGCCCCATCCGCGTCGGGCAGCTCCGTGCGCGCGGTGGCCCACTTCGCCCGGGAGTCGGTCGTCCGGAGCGCCTCGGCGACGGCCCCAAAGGCATCATCCGTGGCGGTCAGCCCATCCGCGACGAGCCGCTGCAGCGCGGGCTCGATGCGATCCATGGGATAGCGCGGCCCGATCATGCCCGTCGCGACCGCGAGTGTCCGCTCGGCGGACACACCGATCGCAGCACCGAGCTTATCCGCGAGGCGTCGCTGCTCGGCCATGCCGGCGTCTCCGGTCGCGGCATTGGCGCAGCCGCTCACGGACAGCAGCGCCGCGGTCGTGCCATACCGCCCGACCCCTCCCGGATCGACCGTCGCGAGATGCGCCCGGCTGAGCAGCACCGGCGCTGAGGCGAAGCGATTGGGGGTGAAGGTGGCGGCGACCGCACCCGAGCCGTCGTCGATGAGCACCACGGACAGGTCCGGTCGGCCCGACTTCTTGACGCCGGCGATCGCGGCGCCCGCCCGGAACCCGCGGGGCAGGTGGGCGGCGGCCTCCACCTCTGACAGGTCGGTCGGGAGCGCGCGGAGCAGCTCCTCGGACGCGGTCACCGGCTCAGGGAGCGAGCGGTCGCTGCTCCAGCCCTGCCGTCTCGGGCAGGCCGAAGACCACGTTGAATGCCTGGATCGCCTGGCCCGCGGCCCCCTTGACCAGGTTGTCGACGACGCCGATGGCCAGGATCCGGCCGGTCCGCTCATCCAGTGTCACGAACACCCGGGCAAGGTTGCTGCCCGTCACGTGCTTGGTCGCTGGTGCCGTGTCCGTCACCTCGACGAACGGCTCACCCCGATACGCCTCCCGATACAGGTCGCGCAGCTCGGTCAACGAGACCGGTCGTGTCGGCCTGACGTGACCGGCGGAGAAGATGCCCCGGGTCATGGGGATGAGGTGGGGCAGGAAGTCGACCGGCCGCACCCCCGGGTTGGCGTCCGGCACGGGCCCGAGAAGGCCCAGCTCCTGCTCCATCTCCGCGACGTGTCGGTGCCCACCGATGCCGTATGCGCTGACGCTCTCGTTGACCTCGCTGAAGGTCAGGTGCGGTTTGGGGTCGCGTCCGGCACCCGAGACACCGCTCTTGGCATCGACCACGAGGTCCGCGATGAGCCCGGCCCGCGCGAGCGGCGCGAGCGCCAGGATGGTCGCGGTGGGGTAGCAGCCTGGCGCGCCGACGATGGCCACATCCGAGCCGCCGAGCGCGGCGAGCTCGGCTCGATGCAACTCCGGCAGCCCATAGACGGCACGCGCCAGCAGCTCCGGGGCCGGGTGCTCGAAGCCATACCAAGCGGGATAGTCGGCCGGGTCGCGGAGCCGGAAATCGGGCCCCTGGTCGATGATCGCGGCCCCGGTCGCGAGGAGGTCGCCCGCCTGTGCCGCCGCCAGCCCGTGGGGCAGCGCCAGGAAGACGGCGTCCGCCGCTGGCAGCACCGAGTCGACCGTGTAGCCGGTGCGGGCCAGGTGGGGATGGATGCTGCCTACCGGCTCCTGCTCGCGACCACGACCCTGGAGGCCGACGATGCGCACGTTCGGGTGCTGGTCGAGGAGGCGCACCATCTCGCCGCCGGCATATCCGGTAGCGCCGATGATGCCGACCCGGATGCGCGCACGACCACCAAGCGCCGGCGCGGCAGCGGGAACATCGACGCTCGGGGTCATGGTCTCGGTCATCGTCGCCGGATGATACCGGCCGCCGGCATCAGGTGAGCGCACTCACGTCGCCGACGCGGTGTGGTCCGACAGCAGGCACACCCGCATGCTCGGCGCCAGCTCAGGCACAGCTGCGGCCAGCGCTCGATCATTGGTCACGAAGCACGTCGCACCGGCCAGGATGCCGGTCGCCAGGACCATCAGATCGGGCAGACGCAGACTCGACTCCGCGCGCATCCGGGCGGCCTCGGCGGCGACCAGGAAGTCCACTGACCGGATCCTGAGGCCCGGCATGTCCAGAAGGCCAAGGCCGACATCGCGTGCGCGACCGACCCTGTGCGGCCGCACGAGCACCTCACCGATGGTCACTGCGGACATGACACCCTCGTTCCGCTCGAGCCGCAGGAATGAATCGACGATCGTGGTCGCGAGCGGCGACGCGATCTCCCCGCCCTCGAGGTGAGCGATCATCACGGAACTGTCGATCAGCAGTGTTGCCCCGGCATCGATGGCTGACTCAAGGGTGCTCATCGCGCTCCCACTCATCGCGCAGCTCGTTGATATGGGCGGCGACCTCTTCGGAGTCGCGTCCCCACATGCCAGGAAAGGCTCCAGCCAGGCTGACCGGCGGCTTCTGCAGCCGGATGGATCCATCGGGCTCGACCCATACCCGGAAACGGTCACCCGGGTGGGCATCGACGGCACGGGCGATGGCCTCAGGCAGCGTCAACTGGTTCTTGGCGCGAAGCCGCGCGCTGCCGACCGGGCTCGGGATCACTGGCGTATCCATCGTGGGAGTATGACATGCAGGGTGTGATGAGGCATCGAGGAGTCGCACTGGGCGGACATCGCTCCTACCGCCCACCGCTGCTGCGACCTCGGCGTCACCGTACTTGCACCATCAGCGAACGGGCCTTGCCCCGTTGCGTCGATGCCGGGCCCTTGGGCACTCCGTGGCGCACGTTCCTTCCTCGATGCGCGCAGGCGTGTGAGCCTGGAGGGCGATGGCGGGCGGAGAACCCGCGCTCCCGTCGTCGACGTTCGCGGATGGTGAAGATCTGTCCTGCACCGGTCGGGCCAGGCGGACGGCCCGCCGGCCTTTGGGAAGCGTCAGGAACCGATCGCATATCCATGCGTTAGTCTGTCGATCCCATGGATGATGCCGAGGATCTCGACGCGCTCCTGCCCTCCGAAAGCGAGCTCGCGTCGGCTGAGCACGTTCCGGCCGAGCCGGCACATCCCGACCTCCAGATCCCGCTGCCAGGGAGCGTCCTCTCGGCGGTCAGCCTGCGGGTCGGGCCGGACGCCGACTTCGTGGAGCTCCTGCTGCGACTCCGGACTGCGGGTGCGGATGTGGTCTCGGTCAACTCGTTCCCGGCAACGCGCGGGGAGAAGGGGGTCGATCGGGTCATGGACGTGGAGTTCCGGGACCTCGACGGGGAATCGGCCGCGGCCGCCGTTCGAGACGCCCCGGGTGTGGCATCCGCTGAGCCTCGACCCACCCTGGGACAGATCTTCGGCAAGCGGGTGATCATCATCGGTGGTGGAGCACAGGTGGCCCAGGTGAGCCTGGGTGCCGTCACCGAGTCCGATCGCCACAACCTGCGCGGCGAGCGCATCTCGGTGGACACCATCGCGCTCGTGGGCGAGAAGAACATCGCCTCCACGGTGCGTGCCGTGGCGGACCTGCCACGCGCCCACATCCTGGTCCTCGCAGGGTCGATCATGGGTGGCGACATCACCCAGGCGGTGCGCGAGCTCCAGGCGACAGGCATCCCGGTCATCACCCTCAACATGGTCGGGTCCGTGACCTCGGTCGCCGACCTGGTGGTCAGCGACCCGGTGCAGGCGGGCACGATGGCGGTCATGGCCATCGCGGACACCGCCCGCTTCTCCCTCGAGCGCGCGCGCGGCCGTCGTCTCTAGCCTGCGTCGCGAGCGCGGCGCAGGCATGTCAGGTCTGGTACCCGCCGGGTGCCATGCCGCTACCCTTGCGCATAGATATCCACCACAGCGGAACGGAGCCATGACCCACAGCAGCACCCTCACTCCCGGCGAGTCGACCAGTGCCACGGACGTGCCGGACGGCAACGCGGCCCTCGCCGAACGTTCCGCCGCGCATCTTTCGCCGGTCCTCGCACGCTACTTCCAGCGCGGCTGGGTCCGCGGTGCGGGTCATCGACTCTGGGACGCCGATGGCAAGGAATACCTCGACTTCGCCTGCGGCCTGGCCGTCACCATCCTGGGCCACGCGCACCCCCGGGTCAGCGCCGCCATCCACGCCCAGACCGACTCGCTGCTGCACATGTGCAACGGCCTGGGCTACCTCCAACCCGTGACCGACCTCGCGGACGCGCTGGTGGCGACGCTGCCTGCGTCGCTGGACTCGGTCTTCTTCGCCAACTCCGGCGCGGAGGCCATCGAGGCGGCGGTCAAGCTCGCGCGACGGGTGACCGGCCGGCCGGCCGTCATCGGCTTCTCGGGCGCATTCCATGGCAGGACCTATGCGCCGCTGAGCCTGACGACGAGCAACCTCAACTACCGGGTCGGGCACGGGCCGTTCCTGCCCGAGACATACATCAGCCCGTTCCCCAGCGTCTATCGCGGTTACGGTGGGGATGAGGCCGCCGCGGTCGAGGGTGCGCTCGGCGCGCTGCACAAGATGCTGTCCGAGCAGGTGCCGCCGTCGTCGGTGGCCGCGTTCGTCATCGAGCCGGTCCAGGGCGAGGGCGGCTACGATCCGGCGCCCGCCGCGTTCATGCAGGGCTTGCGCGAGATCGCCGACCAGCACGGCATCCTGTTCATCAGCGACGAGATCCAGGCGGGTCTGGGCCGCACGGGCACCATGTGGGGCTTCGAGCAGTCGGGCATCGTGCCCGACGTGGTGACGCTGGCGAAGGGTATCGCCAACGGGCTGCCGCTCGCGGCGATGGTCGCCAGCAGCGACCTCATGCGTCGCTGGGGTGCCGGATCACACGGCTCGACCTTTGGCGGCAACCCGGTCTCGTGCGCCGCGGGTGTCGCGGTGCTGCAGACCATCCGCGATGAGCGGCTCGTGGAGAACGCCGCCGCGCGGGGTGCGGAGCTGACCGCGGGCCTGCGCGAGATCGCGGCCCAGGATCCGCGCATCGGGGATGTCCGTGGGCCCGGGCTGATGATCGGTGTCGAGTTCGTCAAGGACCGCGAGACCCGGGAGCCTGACAGCGCCATCGGCGATGCCCTCATCGCACGCTGCGCCGACGAAGGGCTGCTGCTGCTCACCTGCGGCAAGTTCCATAACGTCATCCGCTGGATCCCACCGCTCGACGTCACCTCCGCGGAGATCCAGGAAGCCCTGGGCATCTTCCGGAGCGCCCTCGCGGGCTGATCCCAGGTCCGGGACCGGGGAGGGGGCGCGCACCGCAGCTGGGGACACCCGCGCCCGGATGGCACAAGTGACCTGCGCATGGCCCTGGGCGTCGGAGCTGCACACCCCGGGGGTGCGGTCAGACCGGCAGGCGGAGCTCTCGGCAGGTATTCGTGAGCGCGCCGATGCCCTCGATGTCGATGGTCACGACATCCCCGTCACGAAGGCGGTTGGGGGGCTGCTGGTAGACCAGCACGCCCGATGGCGTGCCGGTCGCGATGACGTCCGCCGGCTCCAGGGTGAATGCGCGCGAGCAGAAGGCCACGATGCGCGCGACGCTGAAGATCATCTGCGACGTGTTCGAATCCTGGACCGCGATGCCGTTGAGGATGCCCTTGATGGCCAGGCGCTGGGGGTCCGGGATCTCGTCTGCGGTGGTGATGACCGGACCCATGGGCCCGAAGGTGTCGAGCGATTTGGCGCGCACGAATTGCTTGTCCGCGCGCTGGAGGTCGCGGGCACTGACGTCGTTGACGCAGGTGTAGCCGAACACGTACGACAGTGCTTCGGCCTCGGAGACCCGTCGCGCGGTCCGGCCGATGACGACGCCCAGCTCGGCCTCCAGGTCGACTGACCTGGTCAGCTCGGGATCCCATTCGATGGTCGCGCCCGGCCCCACGATCGAGGTCGTGAACTTGGTGAACAACATCGGCTCGACGGGTGGCTCGACGCCGCCTTCCTGCGCGTGGTCGAAGTAGTTGAGCCCGACCGCCACTAGCTTGCCGGGGCGAGTGAGCGGCGCGAGGATCCGGACAGATGGCGCATCGATGCCCGGCGCCGCGACCGCACGCTCGACCGCGCCGCGCAGGGCGTCGAGCGCCGCAGCCCCGCCGGCGATGAGTGCCGGCATCGTGGTCGCGACGCCCGCGCCCAGGGACGCCGCCGGCAGCAGCCCTCCATCCGGTCGCTCGACCGCGAGCTGTTGGGTGCCGCCATCCGTTTGGAACGTGACGAGTCGCATGTTCCCCCCGAGCCTGGCCGTGCCTGGATGTGTGATGGCGCTACCGCGTGAGCGAGCCACCACGGTAGCTTGATGTGCCGGTGTCCGGGACCCCGCCGGCGGCCGGAGCGGCACTCGCAGCCACGCCATCATCGGCCTCGCGACCGCCATGGTTCCCGGTCTCGGCGAGCAGCACCCCGATGATGACGAGCGCGCCACCGACGAGCTGGACACCCGTGAGCGTCTCGCCCAGCAGGATGCTCGCCAGGATGATGGTGTACACCGGCTCGACCGTGCTCAGCAGCGCCGCGCGCGCCGCGCCGATCCGGCGCGTGCCGCCCAGGAACGTCTGGAACGCCACGGCCGAGAAGGCACCGAAGCCGAACAGGGCCAGCCAGGCCCCGCCGGGCACGGCCGTGGGGGCGACATCGTTGCCGGCCAGCAGTGCCAGCACCGCCGCCGCCATGGCGGTGGCGCTCGTCATCACGGCCGCGGACGGCAGGATGTCCGGACCGGCGGTCACCGACTCCGCGTCCATGGGCACGATCTCGACCGTGTCAGCGGCCTCGTCCGGGACCTCCGCGGGACGCTCTCCGCCGAGGCGTGCCGCGAGCACGATCCAGATGGCATAGACGATCGGGCACGTGAACGCGAGCAGCAGGCCCACGAGCGGGACGTCCTCGCCGGCCGGGATGCCGCCGACCGCGAGCGCGATGCCGCAGGTCGAGATGGCCAGGGCGATCCAGGCGCGCCTTCCCACAAGGCGACGAGCGAAGCGGACCGAGAGCACCGCCACGAGCGCCGGATAGAGGTACGCGATGATCGAGACGAGCGGCACCGGCACCGTGCGCAACGCTGCCGTGTAGGACCCTGAGTTGCCGACATAGAGCACGCCGAGCGCCACCAGGATCAGCCAGCGACGGCCGCTGATGGAGCGCAGCGAGCGGCGCCCGCTCGGCCGCGCCAGGAGCAGCACCCAGGCGACGAGCGCCGCGAACACGAAGCGCCACGTGAGCAGAGGCAGCGCGGTCATACCCGCGTCGTAGGCCACCCGCGCGAAGAAGGGCCCGGAGCCGAAGAGCGCCGCGGAGAGGACTACCAGGCCGATACCGACCAGCTGGGCCGTTCGGACCGGGGGTCGGGGACTCTCCGCGCGCACCGCGCCGATGCTACAGGGGATATCGTGCCCCGATGTCCGACCACTCGACCGCATCCGGCGCCGTGCCTGCCCTCCTGGGCATCGACCTGGGCACGACGAGCATCAAGGCTGCCTGTGTCGGTCTCGACGGGCAGCTCCTGGGGATGGGGCGAGCTGCCATCCCGACCCTGACACCGGCTCCCGGTATCGCGGCGCAGGATCCTGCCGACTGGTGGCGCGCGACCGTCAGCGCGGTGCGCGCCGCGCTCGCCGCTTGCGGTGGCAGCGCGGCACTCGAGCTCCTGGGCATCTGTGTCGTGGGCCAGGGCCCGACGACGGTCGCGGTCGATGCCTCGGGCGGCTCGCTGGGCATGGCCATGACCTGGCTGGACACACGTGCCACGGCCGACGCCGCCAGCCTGAGCTTCACCATCGGTGTGCCGACGTGGCAGCTGGGATCGCTGGCCCACGAGCGCTGGATCGCGCGCCACGATCCCGAGCGACACGTGGCCGCTGCCGCGTTCCTATCGTCCTGGGACTGGCTCACTCTGCGGCTGTCGGGCGACATCGTGCGCGCCGTGCCGCCCGTCTCTGGCCATCCGACCGATGCCACGTTGCGCACCGGCGGTGCGGATCCTGGCCGGTTCGGGCGGGCGGTGGAGTGGGCGACGCAGGTCGGTGTCACGCTGCCCGCGCCATCCGTGGAGCTGGGCATCCCAACCGGCACGCCGGTCGTGGCGGGTGGCAATGACGCGCTCGCCAGCTTCCATGGCGCCGGTCTCGTCGACAGCGGTGACGCCGTCGACACGGGCGGCACCTCCGGCGGACTGGGGGTCTACTGGGATCGGGCGCTGGAGATCCCGGGCACCTATCGGGCGCCAGCCGGCCTGCCGGGGCTATGGCTGTATGGCGGCGCCATGAACGCCATCGGCAAGTCGGTCGACTGGGTCGTCGAACTCCTGGCGCCTGCTGGCAGTGACGACCTCGAATCGCTCCTGGCGGAGGCGGCATCGACGCCGGCCGGCGCTGCGGGCCTCGTGTTCCTGCCGTATCTCGCAGGGGAGCGGGCGCCCATCGACGATGACCGGGCTCGCGGTGTGTTCGCCGGGTTGTCGCTGGTCCATGGCCGGGGACATCTCGGTCGGGCTGTGCTGGAGTCGGGCGGCTTCGCGTTGCGGCACGTGGCGGCACCCATCCGCCAGCAGGGCATCCGGCTGGAGCGACTGGTGATGTCGGGCGCGACCGAGCGGTTGCAGCCCGTGGCCCAGATGCGCGCCGATATCCTGGGTGTTCCCGTGGATGTCCCGGCGATCCCCGACACCGCTGCCGTCGGCGCCGCCATCCTGGCTGCCGTGGGGATCCACGCCCATGCCGATGCGCGGGCCGCCATCCAGGCCATGGTCCGGATCACCGCGCGCCTGGAGCCACGTGCCGATCTTGCCGACCGTTACGACGAGCTGTACGCCATCTACCGGGATCTGTACCCAGCGACCGTGGGACTGCTCCATCGACTCGCCGACGTCGCGGACGCCTCGACCGGGCGCTGACCTCAGGGCGCCGGCCCTCGACCACGGCCTTACGGCGTACGTTCCCACCGGAACGCCCTCTGGTATCATCGCTGGGACATCTTCACAGATGCCTCCTTCGGGGTTGGGTGCGATTCCCGACCGGTGGTCGGTCCGATCGGACAGGGTCCGTGACGGCCAGCCCACGACCCGGCGCCAGTCATGGCGACGGTGGATCCCCTGGCAGGGAGCCGACGGTGACAGTCCGGATGGGAGAAGGGTGGCATGGCATGTCCGTCGGCCGACGCGTCCGCGTCCGTCGATAGCCTGTCGTCGCGCTCGTCCCCCTGATCGCCCCGTCGAAGGCCCGGTCATGGGGACACGACGCTGGACGACATCACGCTCAAGGGCATCGGACGCTCGTTCGCACTGGCAGAGCGACGTGTCGTCGCGCTCGACGCGATCGACCTGCATGTGCCCGCCGGTGACGTCGTCGCCATCGTCGGTCCATCGGGCTCGGGCAAAAGCACGCTACTCCGACTCGTGGCCGGACTGCTCACCCCCGACGCGGGCACGATCGAGGTCGGCCGCGCCACGGTCAGCGCGCCCGACCCGCGCATCGGGCTGGTGTTCCAGGAGCCACGCCTCATGCCCTGGCGGACCGCCCTCGACAATGTCTGCTACCCCCTTGAGCTCGCCGGGCGGACGCGTCCGGAGCGGGAGGCGCGTGCGAGGGAGCTGATGGCGCTCATGGGCCTGCATGGCTTCGAGACGGCGCTCCCGGCGCAGCTGTCGGGCGGCATGGCGCAACGGGTGGCCCTCGCTCGCGCTCTCACCCTGGAGCCTCGGGTGCTGCTCCTCGACGAGCCCTTCGGCGCCCTCGACGCCCTGACGCGTGACCGGCTGGATGCCGAGTTGCTGGGCATCTGGGAGCGACTGGGTGCAACGATCCTCGTGGTCACGCACAGCATCCCCGAGGCGGTCTTCCTCGCGGATCGGGTCGTGGTGCTCTCCGAGCGACCGGGCCGGATCATCGCCGATGTGCCCGTGGACCTGCCCCGGCCGCGCGCCTGGGCGGCTATCGACGAGGCCGCATCCACCCGCGCAGCGCACGCGGTCCGAGCAGCGCTGGAGGCCAGCGCCCCGGACGTCATGCCTGTCTCGCTGTCGGTGGCCTCGGTCGCCGGATCGGCCGTCTGATGCGCGACGTGCTCGCCGTCATCGCCCTGGGCATCCTGCTGCTGCTCGGCTGGCAGATCTTCGTGTGGGTCGGCGACTACCCCCAGTTCGTGCTCCCGGGGCCGCTTGTCGTCGCCCAACGATGGTGGAAGGCGGTCAGCGACGGGACGCTCCAGCCGCACGTGGTGACCACGCTCTCGGAGGTGCTGCTCGGCCTGCTCGTGGGCGTCAGCGCCGGCTTCATCACGGGCTTCCTGCTCGCCCGCTCGGCATTCGCGGAGCGGCTGCTGTCGCCCTACATCGTGGCCGCCCAGGCCACCCCCATCCTTGCTCTCGCGCCGCTCATCGCGATGTGGTTCGGGAGCGGCATCCTGAGCAAGGTGCTCATCTGCGCGCTCATCTGCTTCTTCCCCATGGCCATCGCCACGACGGTCGGGCTGCGCTCGGTCGATCCCCGCCTGATGGAGCTGGGTCGGAGCCTCCGGGCCACCCGACGCCAGCTCATCACGTCCATCGAGGTCCCGGCCGCCACGCCCCAGATCATGGGCGGCGTCAAGGTCGCGGTCACGCTCGCCACGGTCGGCGCCATCGTCGCCGAGTGGGTCGGCGGCGACAAAGGCCTGGGCGTGCTCATCAACCTTGCCCGGGGTGGCCTGTTCGATACCCCACTGCTGTTCGCCACCCTCCTGACCATCGCCCTCATGGGCGTCACGCTCTACCTCATCGTCATCCTCGTCGAGCGTCGGCTCATCGGGACCCGCGCATGACGTCCTGTCCATCACGCCATCGGATCCATCGCCCCTGCAGCTTCGGAGGTCTCTCGTGTCCGCGACGTTGACCCATCCCCACCGGCTCGCCCGGCCGCTGGCAGCGCTCACCCTTCTCGCCGCCGCAGCCCTGCCCGCGGCGGCGCTGGCCGCCAGCCCAGTGCCGGCCGGATCGGTCGCGCCCGCGAGCGTGGCGCCCGCAGCCACGGGTCCGCTCACGCACCTGAGCGTGGGACTGGGCTACATCCCGAGCGTCCAGTTCGCGCCGTTCTACCTCGCCCAGCAGTCCGGCGCATACGCTGCCGCTGGCTTGGACATCACGCTCCAGAATCAGATCGACCCTGATCTCATCACCCTCATCGGCCAGGGTGCCGTGGACATCGGCCTGGGTGATGGCACGAGCATCATCACGGCCCGCAGCCAGCAGATCCCGGTGAAGTATGCGGCGGCCCTCTACGCACACTTCCCGTCGGTGGTGGTGTCCAAGACGTCGACCGGCATCGCCACCGCTGCGGACCTCAAGGGCAAGACGCTGGGCACGCCCGGCCGGTATGGAAGCAGCTGGATCATGCTCCAGGCGCTCCTGTCGTCGGCGGGCCTGACCACGGATGACCTGGCCATCACCCTCTACCCCGACTTCGGACAGCGGGTCGGCCTGGCCCAGGACCAGGTCCAGGCCGTGACCGGGTTCCTCAACAATGAGCCGGTCGTGTTGCGCCTCCAGGGGATACCTGTGAATGTCCTGACGGTGGACGATGTGGTGCCGCTGCCCGGGCCCGGGCTCGTGGTCGGTGAGTCGACGCTGGCCGCGAAGCACGACGCGCTCGCCACGTTCGTGGCCGTGACCCTCGACGCGATGCGCCAGATCCAGGCAGATCCCCAGGCTGGCCTCGACGCGACATTCGCGGCCGTGCCCGATCTGGCCGCGGATCCCGTGACCCAGCGTGCGGTCCTCGACGCGACCATCGCGGCGTGGTCCAACGCCTACACGGACGTGCATGGCCTGGGCGCCATCGATCCGGCCGCATGGGAGCAGTCGATCGCGTTCATGACCGCGATGCCCGGGAGCCCGATCGCGAGTCCGGTGGTGGCCGCGGATGCCATCACCTCAGAGCTGCTCCCGGCGAACTGAATCCCTGCGGTCGGCGCCGCGCCATTCGAGGGCTGGCGCGCGTTCCGGGGCGGGGTGTCCTACCCTTGATCGCCTGCAGCGGGGGGAGCAGCCACGCGCAGCCGTGCTGCTCCCCGAGGGCGCCATCGGCGACTGCGCCGGGGACGCCCATCCCATGGTTGCCGGATGGTTGCGCGCGACGTCGTAGAATCACCCGGACGGCAACGCTCCATGCGTATCCCACGGATCTCACAGGGAGGCCAGGTACAGGGCCCGTGACCATCGACATCGTCACCCGCGATCAGCCCCAGGACGTCCAGGACCTGGATCGCGTCACGATCCGCTTCTGCGGTGATTCCGGTGATGGCATGCAGTTGACGGGGACGCAGTTCACCCGAACCGCGGCCGTCTACGGCAACGACATCGCGACGCTCCCTGACTATCCCGCGGAGATCCGGGCCCCTGCTGGCTCGCTGCCGGGCGTCTCGGGCTTCCAGATCAGCTTCTCCTCCAACGACATCCACACGCCTGGCGACGCGCCCGACGTCCTCGTGGCCATGAATCCCGCCGCGTTGCGCACGAACATCGGTGACCTGCCGCCCGGCGGGGCGCTCATCGTCAACAAGGACGCGTTCACGACGGCCAACCTGACCAAGGCCGGCTATCCCGCGGACCCCCTCGCGGACGGGACCCTCAGCTCCTGGAACGTGTTCGAGATCCCCATCAGCACCCTCAACGAGCGCTCGCTCGAGGGGCTCGACATGACCAGCAAGCAGAAGGACCTGACCAAGAACTTCTTCGCCCTGGGCATCATGTTCTGGCTGTACGAGCGGAGCATGGAGCCGACCCTGCGCTGGGTCGAGGGCAAGTTCGCGGCGAAGCCCGTCTCGGTGGAGGCGAACAAGCGGGCGCTCAAGGCCGGCTACGCATTCGGTGAGACCACCGAGATCTTCCATCACCAGCACTACCGGGTGAAGCCCGCCCACCTGCCGCCGGGCACCTATCGGAATATCACCGGCAACGAGGCGGCGGCGCTCGGCTTCGTGGCGGCATCGAAGCTCGCCGGCCGCGACCTGTTCTATGGCTCGTATCCCATCACGCCCGCCAGCGACATCCTCCACCAGCTCTCGACGTACAAGAATTTCGGCGTGCGCACCTTCCAGGCCGAGGACGAGATCGCGGCCATCGGCTCGGCCATCGGCGCCTCCTATGGCGGCGCGATGGGCCTGACGGCCAGCTCAGGCCCGGGCATCGCGCTCAAGGCAGAGGCGATGGGGCTCGCAGTGATGGTGGAGCTGCCGCTCGTCGTGGTCGACGTCATGCGTGCCGGGCCGAGCACCGGGATGCCCACCAAGAACGAGCAGTCCGACCTGCTCCAGGTGATGTTCGGTCGCAACGGCGACGCGCCAGTGCCCGTCGTCGCTCCCGCGACCCCGGGGGAGTGCTTCGACTACGCCATCGAGGCGTGGCGCATCGCGCTCCGGCACATGACCCCGGTGGTGTTCCTCTCGGACGCATTCCTGGCCTCCGGCTCCGAGCCCTGGCGCGTGCCCGAGCCGGCGGACCTGCCCAGCATCTCGGTCAAGGACTGGACGGACACGGAGACGTTCCATCCCTACGACCGCGACCCGGTGACACTGGCACGTCCCTGGGCCGTGCCCGGCACGCCCGGCCTGGAGCACCGGATCGGCGGCCTGGAGAAGGCCGACATCACGGGCAACATCAGTTACGACCCCGACAACCACCACAGGATGACCCAGTTGCGGGCCCAGAAGGTCGCGCTCATCGCGGACGAGATCCCGGACCTCCAGGTCTTCGGGCCCACACGCGGCGACCTGCTCATCCTGGGCTGGGGCTCCACCTACGGCGCCATCCGCTCCGCGGTCGAGCGACTCCAGGCGCAGGGCGAGCAGGTGGCGCACGCCCATCTCCGACACCTCAACCCGTTCCCGCGGAACACGGGCGAGGTCCTGTCGAGCTACCGTCGAGTGCTCATCCCGGAGATCAACATGGGCCAGCTCCGACTCCTCATCAGGGGTCGCTACCTGGTCGACGCGGTGGGCCTCAACCGGGTCCGGGGCAAGCCGTATCGGATCGCCGAGATCGAGGACGCCGCACGCCTGATGCTGGAGCCCGAAGGGACCGCCCGATGACCGACACTGCCATCCCCGCCGGAACCGCCCCGGTATCGCCGGTGCTCAACCGCAAGGACTTCGTGTCCGACCAGGAGGTCCGTTGGTGCCCCGGGTGCGGCGACTACTCCATCCTGGCGCAGACCCAGAAGGTGATGCCCGACTTCGGCTACCCGAAGGAGAACATCGTGTTCATCTCGGGCATCGGCTGCTCGGGTCGGTTGCCGTACTACATGAACACCTACGGCTTCCACTCCATCCACGGTCGCGCCCCGACGCTGGCCACCGGTCTCAAGGCATCGCGCCCGGATCTGATGGTGTGGGTCATCACGGGTGACGGTGATGCGCTGTCGATCGGGGGCAACCATGTGCTCCACTCGATGCGCCGCAACGTGGACATCAAGCTGGTGATGTTCAACAACCGCATCTACGGGCTGACCAAGGGCCAGGCCTCACCGACATCGGAGTTCGGCAAGAAGACCAAGTCGACGCCCGCGGGCACCATCGACCAGCCCATCGTTCCCCTCTCGGTGGCCATCACCGCGGAGGCCACGTTCGTGGCCCGTTCCGTTGACACCCAGACCGAGCATCTCCAGGAGACGCTCACCGCCGCCGGCTTCCACAAGGGGTCGACGTTCGTCGAGGTCCTCCAGAACTGCAACATCTTCAACGACGGCGCGTGGCGCTCGTTCACGGACAAGGACGTCCGGGACGACGCGATGCTGGTGCTCAGGCACGGCGAGCCGATGATCTTCGGCAAGGAGCGTGACAAGGGCATCCGCCTGCGGGGCTTCACGCCCGAGGTCGTGCAGCTGGGCGTCGATGGCGTCACCGAGGCGGACCTGTGGGTCCATGACGAGACAGCCGAGGACCCCACCGCCGCCTACATCCTGTCGCGCATGTGGGCGCCCAGGTTCCCGGTGCCGGTGGGCGTCTTCCGGCGCGTCCTGCGCCCGACACACGACCAGCTCGTCCAGGGCCAGATCGATGACGCCATCGCACACCAGGGTGACGGCGACCTGCGCAAGCTGCTGTTCGGCGGTGAAACCTGGCAGGCGTCCTGAGCGACACCTCGACGGTCGCGGATGCGGCCGTCGCCACCGAGGCCGGGCGCTCTCCTGGAACACCGCCGGATCCAAGGAGCGGAGGAAGGACGGGCGCAGGCCTCGTCGACCCCGACTTGGCCGCTTCGTCCGTCAGATCGCGGCTGTCCAGCGTCACCTCGTCGGGAGGGTGCTGCCAGACGGCCGTGCCAGCGGTTGGGCCCGCTGTTCCTCCGTCGCGATGACTCCCCCGGGATCCATCGTGGGAGCAGGTCGGCGCTCGACGACTGGTATCGTCCGTTGGGTGACCGCTCTCCCGGACGCCGGATCTCGACGCGTGGGCGATGTCGGGCGTGCGGCCGGTACAGGTGTCGGGAATGCCCCGTGGCTCAGGCTGTGACGCGCGGGTTCACGCGAGGCATCATCGCGGGATGCGAGGGAGGGTGACCACGTGACCGACATGCCGGACACCCCGGTCGTACCGCGGGTCGCGGTCGTCGCGGACGACCTCATCTGGGCCTCGCGACTTGTCGCGGCCGTCCAGCAGGCGGGGGCGATGCCGGTCCGGATGGGCACCGATCACGACGTCCGGATCGCGGTCGAGGAGGCCGAGCTCCGGGGTGTCAGCGAGCCGGAGCCCGACGCGATGCCTGCCATCACGGCGGCCGTCGTGGATCTCTTCGGTCATCGATACGATGGCGTGGAGGCTGTGCGGCAGCTTCGGGGCGTCGGTTGGCAGGTCATCGCGGTGGCCCAGCACGACGACCCGGAGACGCGCACGCTCGCGCTCGATGCCGGGGCCTTGCGGGTCTTCTCGTACAACAAGTTCTTCCAGGATGGACCGGCGCTCGTCGCCCGATTCCTCCTGCAGCCCGCCCCGGAGGAGGAGTCCTGAGCGCCGTCGGCGGCGCCGGTTACGCAGCTCGGATCGCCGCAGCGCAGGCCGCCGCACGGAGCCAGGGGTTCCGGGCGCTGCTCATCGGGGTAGGGCCCGAGCTGGAATGGTTGACCGGCTACGAGGCCAAGCCGCTCGAGCGCCTGACACTGCTGCTGGTGCCTGCCGAGGGCGAGGCGTCGATCATCACGCCACGCCTGGAAGTGGGGGCCGCGGAGCAGGCGCCCGGCATCGGCTCGGGCGGTGTCCGCATCCGCCCCTGGCTTGAGACCGACGATCCGGTCGATCTGGTCTGGGAGTCGGTGCCCGCGGGTCCGGGCGCCCGGTTGGCGGTCTCGGACACCCTGCGGGCCGCCTTCCTGCTCCGACTCCAGGCGGCTTTCGTGGATGCCGCGTTCGAGGTCGCGGGTCCGGTCGTGGGACCGCTCCGACGCGCCAAGGACGCGACGGAGGTGGCGCTGCTGCGCCAGGCCGCGCATGCCGCCGACCGGGTGGTGATCGCGCTCGCCGCGGGCAGGCTCGTGGGTCGGACCGAGGCGGACGTGGCCGCCGAGGTGCGCGCCCGGCTCGTCCACGAGGGTCACGACAGCGCCAGCTTCTGGATCGTGGCCAGCGGCCCTCGCAGCGCGTCCCCGCATCACGAGCCGGACGACCGGGTCATCGTCGCCGGCGAGCCGCTGCTGCTGGACATCGGCGGTCGGCTGGGTGGCTACTCCTCGGACATCACCCGGACCCTCTGGCTGACAGGCGGCGACGGGCCCGGCCCCGACGACCAGTTCCGGACCATCCACCGCCTGGTGTGCGAGGCCAATGCGGCTGGTCGGGATGCGGTCCGGCCGGGCGTGCCCGCCCAGGACATCGACCGCGCCGCGCGCGCCGTCATCGACCGGGCCGGTCATGGCGCGGAGTTCTTCCATCGCCTTGGCCACGGCATCGGTGTCGAAGGCCACGAGGATCCCTATCTGGTGGAGGGCAACACCTCACCGCTGGTCGTCGGTGACGCCTTCAGTATCGAGCCGGGCATCTACCTCGAGGGTCGCTATGGCGTGCGCGTCGAGGACATCGTGGTCTGCTCGAAGACGGGCGCTGATGTCCTCAACGAGGTGACCCACGAACTGCCCGTCGTCAGCGGGCTGTAGCCTCGTCGGTTCCGGGCGCGAATACCAGCTCCCGGCGCTCAGGCCTCTCCACGCAGCTGGGCGAGGGCGCGCCGCGCCTGGGCCAGGTGCACCCGGTCGTGGCCGGCCGAGAGCCGCGTCGTCAGCTCGTAGCTCTCCGGGCCGCGCTCACGGTGGAGGCCGACCCGGCTCCGGGCGCTCACCGGGATGCGCGACCAGAGGTCGAGGTTGGCGGCCCGGAGTCCGCCGAACAGCGCGAGCAGGATCCCCGGGTCGTCCTCGTTGTGGTGGAGCGCGTCGACCCAGAGGGCCTGGTCGTAGCCGACGATGTCCGGCCGCTCTTCCGCCACGATCCATCGGACCCGGGTCGAGATGACGAGCTCGGCGTCGACGATGTGGCCGATGCATTCCAGCACGGACCATTCGGTGGGCTCGGGGCGCACCCGCAGCAGGTCGCCCGCGTCGACGATGAGCTGTCGGAGCGCGGCCGGGCTGTTCGCGAGTGCCACGGCAGGGTCGTCATCGCCGAGTGCGGCCAGCAGCGTCGCGCGGTATGCGTCGGGCTCATCGACCGGGTCGGGCGCCTCCACCATCGGGTGCTCCTCCATGCCGGGTCGTGCCGACCCGTTCGCAGGGAGGGTATGGGACTTTCAGCGCAGCCGCTCACCGGCCCGGATGGGCACATCGAGCCGATTCTCGGGTGGCGCGAGCGGACACGCCCAGCGCGGGTCGAAGGCACAGGAAGGCTGGATGGCGTAGTCGAAGTCGACCATGATGCGATCCCTCATCGGGTCGCCGCCGAGGTCCGCGCCCTTGGCTGCATCGACGAGGTAGCGACCGGCCGCATACGTCTCCTGGCCGCTGGTGGCATCCCGGAACGGGATGAACAGGCCGCCCGCGTAGCCGGCCATCCAGAACACGGACAACCGTCGCGTGCCAGACGGCAGCGGCAACTCGATGGTCCCGATGCGCGTGGATGCGAGCACGTCATCGCCGCTGTTGGGGAGGGTGATCGTGCCCGGGCTGACCGTGACCGATGGCGCTGGCTCGATGCGCACCTCGAAGCGCATCGAGCCGTCCGATCCGAAATGGAGCGCCCGGAAATCCGGCCGCTGTGCGACGGGCACTGGCGACTGCGGATGCGTCCGGTACATCGACTCACGGACCGCCCGCCAGTGGGCCAGCGCGACCGCAGGATCGGCACGTGCCGCAGCGCGCACATCCGCGTACAGCGTGTTGATGCGCCGCCGCCAGCCGGCGAGCCACGAGCGGTCGGCGGCCGAGCCATCCCCCGGGCTGCCAGCTGTCCAAGGTCGGGGCGCCTGGCTCGTCCGGTGTCTGCATGCCCACCAGTATCTGATGCCCTGCCAGCGGTCGAACGGGATCGGGGTCTATCATCGAGGTCCGGCGTCGTGCCCAGCGACGCATCGGATGCACCAGGATGACGGCCCTGTGACCCAGGAAGCACCCATCGGGACCGACCCATCGACGACGGTGGAGGCTGACAGGCCGACGGCGGTCCCGCACCACGATGACCCGCCGAGCGGCAATGGTCAGGCGCAGTCGGAGGGCGGCTGCACCCAGGCGCAGCTGCGGCGCTTCATCAAGTCGCGCCCGTACGTGCCGATGCACGAGCTGCGCCGACGGTTCGAGCTCAACGGCCAGCCCGATGATGTCACGCCCATCTCGAGCGCGGACGGCGTCATCTATGTCGGGCTGCCCAGCCGGGAGTCGGTGTTCGTGGCGGAGCTGCTGCGACAGGGTGACATCGGTGTCGAGCTGTGCCGCGATCCCGCGGTACCCATCGTGGTAGGCGTCTTCGCGATCCGTCCGGTGACCCGCTGAGGCGGATGGCCCGCAGCGCCTGATATACTCCATGGGAGTATCCCGCGATCGGTCGGGGTCGTCACATCGCGAGCTCCTTGTGTCCGCATCCGTCCCAGCCTCCAGCCTCTCCGGCGTGCCACCCATCGAGATCGTCCTCGACGTGGAGGGGATGACCTGCGCCTCCTGCGTCAACCGCATCGAGCGCTATCTCCGGCGCACCGACGGAGTCCTGGATGCCACCGTCAATCTCGCCACGGAGCGGGCGACCATCCGCGTGGACGCGTCCGTCGGTCGAGGTGCGCTGGTGCGTGCCGTGGAGGCGGCGGGCTACGAGGTGCGCCCCGAGCTCGTGTCCTCGGCGAGCACGACGAGCACGGCGCGGCCGGTGGCCGATCGCGACGCGGAACGCGCCACCGAGCAGCGTGAGCTGGGCGTCCAGGCGGCCGTGTCCATCGCCGTCGCCATCGGCATCATGGCGCTCATGACCCTCGGCACGAGCGCGGGCTTGTCGATGGAGTCGCTCAACAAGCTCGCCATCATCCCCGCGACCTTCATCCAGGTCTGGGCAGGCGGCCGCTTCCTGCGGGCCGCGGTCCGGGCCGGCCGCCACGGCACGGTGACCATGGACACGCTCGTGGCCATCGGCACGACCGCCGCCTGGAGCTACAGCGTCGTGGTGACCCTGTGGCCGGAGATCATGATGGAGGCGGGCCTCGCGCCGGCCGCCTATTTCGACTCCTCGACCATCATCATCGGGCTCATCCTCATGGGTCGTTGGCTGGAGGCACGCGCCCGGTCGAGCACCGTTGGTGCCGTGCGCGCGCTGATGGCGCTGCAGGCGCCCATCGCGCATCGGGTCGATGGCGGGCTGGGTTCCGAGGCAGCATCGGAGGTGGACGTCGCGGTCGCCGAGGTGCGACCGGCGGACCTGCTGCGGGTACGCGCCGGCGAGACCGTCCCGGTCGACGGCGTCCTGGTCGAGGGTGCCTCGAGCATCGACGAATCGATGCTCACGGGCGAGTCGATGCCGGTCCGCCGTCGCGCGGGCGACCCGGTCATCGGTGCCACCGTCAACGGCAGCGGCAGCTTCGTGATGCGCGCCACCCGCGTCGGTGACGACACCGTGCTTGCGCAGATCGTGCGCATGGTCGAGACGGCCCAGGAATCGAAGGCGCCCATCGCCCGTCTCGCCGACACCATCAGTGCCCGCTTCGTACCGCTCGTGCTCATCCTCGCCGCCATCACATTCGGTGCCTGGCTCGCGTTCGGTCCCGAACCGGCCCTGACGTATGCCTTCGTGGCCGCCATCTCGGTGCTCGTCATCGCCTGCCCCTGCGCGATGGGGCTCGCGACGCCGACGGCCATCATGGTCGGCACCGGGCGCGCCGCCGAGTCGGGCATCCTCATCCGGGGCGGAGCGGTGCTCGAGGCCGCGGGCGGCGTGGACACCGTCATGTTCGACAAGACTGGCACCCTCACCGAGGGTCGCCCATCGGTCGTGCGCATCAGCCCTGTCGAGGGCGTCACCGAAGACGAGCTGCTGACCATCGCCGTGGCCGTGGAACAGGGCTCGGACCATCCACTCGCTGCGGCCATCGCTGCGGCGGCCGCTGGACGCTCGATCGCCGTCCCGGTCACGACGGGATTCGAGTCCGTGGCGGGGTCGGGAGCCACGGCCACCCTGGAGCACGCCCGCGTCCTGGTCGGCAGCGCCCGGTTCCTCGTCGCGGAGGGTGCCGATCCGTCAGCCCTGGACGGTGTCGCGGGCGCCCTCGCAGCCGACGCCCAGACCGCTGTCTACGTCGCTCGGGACGGCCGCGTCCTGGGCGTCCTGGGTATCGCCGATCCGGTCCGGCCGGGTGCCGCAGCCGCGGTCGCCGCGCTCCGCTCCCGGGGCATCGAGGTCTGGCTCATGAGCGGCGACAGCACCGGGGTCGCTACGGCGGTCGCCCGCGCGTCTGGCATCGAGCACGTCCTGGCCGAGGTCCTGCCCGCGGAGAAGCAGGCACGCGTCGCGGAGCTGCAGACGGCCGGTCGCACGGTGGCCATGGTGGGGGACGGTATCAACGACGCGCCGGCCCTGGCCCAGGCGGATGTCGGCGTCGCCATCGGCACTGGCGCGGATGTCGCCATCGAGGCATCCGACGTGACCCTCGTGGGCGGCGACCCGCGGCTGGTCGTGAGCGCCATCGACGTGTCGCGCGCCACGCTCCGGGTCATCCGTGAGAACCTGTTCTGGGCGTTCGCCTACAACGTGCTGCTCATCCCGGTCGCGATGGGGGTCCTCTACCCGTTCACGGGCATGACGCTGGACCCGGTGCTGGCCGCTGGTGCGATGGCCATCAGTTCCGTGACCGTCGTCGTGAACTCGCTCCGGCTGCGTCGTCTCAGGACAGTCTCATGGACATCGGGTAGCGTCTAGGGGTGCTCCAGCCTCGAGACGTCTCGCGCATGGCGGCGCCGAGCCACCGTCCCGGACCGATGACCGCACGCTTGACGCGCCTCCTGCGTGTCGCGCTCATCGCCACCACGGCAGTCGCCCTGGTTGGCGGCCCGGTGCTGGCCCAGTCGCCATCGTCGAGCATCCCGCCGCCGGTCGGGTCATCGGCACCCGCCCCGCCGAGCACTCCACGGGTCCGCGCACTGGCTGACCGCGAGGTATTCGGCTTCCTGCCCTACTGGCAGTTGTCGGATGCCGCGCAGACCGTCGACCTGGACCGGCTCACGACCCTGGCCTGGTTCGGCATCGAGGCCGGACCGAGTGGGCGGCTCATCCGCAAGACGTCGACGGGCGGTATCCCCAACGGCTATCGGGGCTGGACCGACCCTGCCTGGGAGACACTCATGAGAGCGGCCCAGGGGAAGGGCGTGCGGGTCGTCATGACCGTCGAGCGCTTCTCATGGGATGCCGGCGCTGCCCGACGCACGGTCAAGCTGTTGAGCAACCCCAAGGCACGCACACGGCTCGCCAACGAGATCGCGACCGAGCTCGTCGCCACGGGCGCCGACGGCGTCAACCTGGACTTCGAGCCGATGCCTGCGGCGGTGCGAGACGATTTCACGCTGCTGGTGCGGGAGCTGCGCGGCGCCCTCGACCTCGCTCGACCGGGCCTCCAGCTGACGTTCGACATCACGGCCAGCGTCGACACCTATGACATCGCGGCACTGACCGCCGATGACGCGGCCGATGCGGTGTTCCTCATGGCCTACGACTTCCGGGGCAACAGCGCTCCCTACGCTGCGTCGCACAGCCCGCTCGATGACCCGACCGGCTTCGACATCCGCAACACGGTCGCGGAGCTGGTCACGGTCGCCGACCCGGCCCACGTCGTCCTGGGCCTGCCCTGGTATGGCCGAGCCTGGACGACGAAGGGGCCGGAGCTTGGCTCTCCCACGCGATCAGGGGCGCGTTTGAGCACGCCTGCGCTGCCCTACTACGAGGGGGCGCTGTCGCTTGCGCGTGCGAATGGCCGCAACTACGACCCGGTCGCTGCGACGGCCTGGACGGCGTACGTCAACAAGGCCTGCACGACCTGTCCGGAGGCGTGGCGGCAGCTCTGGTATGACGACGTCGACGGCTTCGGCACGAAGATCCGCTTCGCGCTCGAGCAGGGGCTGCGAGGCATCGGCATGTGGGCCCTCGGGTACACCGGCAGCCTGCCCGGGATGTGGAAGGTCATCGACCTGACCATCGGCGACCTCGTCGACGCGATCGCCCCACGGGGACAGGCGAGCGTCGTACCCGGTCCGCTCGGTCGCCACGATGGGCTGTCCGTCGCCGATGGCCCGGTGATCGTCGACCTGCAGGCGACCGATGCCCAGGGTGGCAGCGGCCTCGCGTTCGTACGGCTGTCAAACGACCCGGCTACCGATGCCGAGGGTGCCCTCGTCAGCGGCACCACCTGGCCGTCGACCGCCAGCGTCGAATGGTCGGTCGTGGACGGTCAGGTGATCGTGCCGCCCAAGCCCGCGAAGACGCCCAAGCCGAAACCCACGAAGAAGCCGGCCAGGACGCCCGCACCGAGCCCCACGCCGCCCGTGGTCATGGGCACCCGGACCATCTCGGTCCAGTGGCGCGACGTCGCGGGCAACTGGTCAGTGCCCATCCCGGTCGATGTCTGGTACGCCCCGGAGGATCCATCGAGGCGCCACCATCGGTCGCGCCATCTGACATCCCGATCGACGGCGCGGGTGGTGCGGAGGCGCCCGCCTCCGCGATCCCCGCGCCGACACCCACCGCCCGACCCGAACCGACCCCGTCGCCGGGTCGGCCCTCGTCCCCGGGCCGGACACCGTCGCCGCCCTGATCGCGGGCGCCCCGGTGCTATCGAGTCTGCGGTAGCGGGTCGACGACCTCGTCGACGGCTCCGCCGCTGACCTCGCGTCCGCAGCCCCGGGCGCTCAGCGGTCCTTGCGGACGACCAGGAAATGGGAGAGGCCGAACGCCTGGAGCCGGGTGTGCTCCGCGGTGTACAGCACCCTGCGTAGCAGGGGACCGAGCGCCGCATGCCGGGCCGTGATGTTGTCGAAGCCCGGGTAGATGACCCCTTGGTGAACGAGGTGTACGGGCTGCCCGCGAAAGAGGCTGCGGATGCCGTGGCCGGTGTACGCCCGGACGTGGGGCACGATGCGGTCCCGGACCGGATCTGGCAGCCAGTTGACGAGCGGGATGTTGCCGAAGCGATATCGCCCGCCGATGTACGCGCCATGCGTCTCGAAGGGGTACAGCCGGTTGGGTGCGAAGGTGACGATCGATCCGCCCGGCCGAGTCACCCGGACCGCCTCCGCGATGGTCTGGCGGTCGTCGTCGACGTGCTCGATGACCTCGTTGGAGAACACCAGGTCGAAGGTGCCGGTCTCGAAGGGAAGTGCCTCGCCGTACGCCAACTGGATGTTGGGGAGCTCCAGGCTGGCCTCCGCCACCCGGTCAGCCTCCACCTCGACGCCGTAGACCTCGTCGCTGTACTGCCGGAACCGGCGAACGTAGGTGCCGATGCCACAGCCGATGTCCAGGATCCGGGCATCGTCGAGGTCGACGTACTCACGGACCATCTCCAGCCGCCGGTCCTGCCCGAAGCGCCAGGAGTAGCTGGGTCGGCCGCGACTGATGGCCACAGGCGATGTGGTGTCCTCGGCGGGCTGCTCGGGGTGCGTCACCGTCTGCTCCATCGTGGGGGATGGTACCCGCTCGGCTCAGGCCTCCCACAACGTGCTCGGATGTGTGTGACATCGCCACCGGCGCATGAGAGACTGCGCACCGTCATCGCCGCGTGTGCCTCACCCAGCTGGAGGCCCACCCTGGATCCGAGGAGGAACCGTGGACGACCCGACGACGGGTGGCGTGCCAACGCCTGACGCCGTCCCGACGCCCCCATCCGAGCCGACCCCCGTGGCGGCCAACGTCGCGGCCGTGCCCGGCGACCCGTCGACGATCCGTTGCGACCAGTGCGGCAAGGACGTGCCGAACATGACCTGGTGTGTCCGGTGCGGCGACCCGTTGGGACCCGAGCAACGGAAGGGCCGCGAGGGCCGGGTGCGCGACGCGTATGCGGCGGCGCCTGGAGAGCGGGCGACGGCCGTGCGGCTGGTCTCGACGCTCTACCCGTCCCTGCCGCGGGAGGAGATCCGGACCTTCCAGATGGCGCTCATCGGGGGCGCCATCCTCATCGTGGCGCTGGGGTTGCTCGGTTTCTTCCCGGTCGCCATCGTGGCCGCGGCCATCCTGGTGCCGCTCGTGACGGTCATCTATGTCTACGACGTGGACGTCTACGAGAACGAACCCATCCGGGTCGTCGCGCTCACATTCCTATGGGGCGCGCTCGTGGGGGCTCTGTTCAGCTACGCCCTCGATGCCTTCCTGCCAGCCCAGGCGACGAGCGTCGTGGGCGGATCGGTCACGGGGGTGGGCACCTCTGAATTCCCCTGGATGCGGGGCATCGTCGCGCCCATCCTGATGGTGCTGCTCATGGCCGCTGGCCCCCTTGCGCTGCTGCCCTACAAGCGCTTCAACGACGTCCTCGACGGGGCGACCTTCGGCGTGGCCTCGGGCGTGGCGTTCATCGGCGCCCAGACGTTCATCACGGCGCTGGGCCTGTTCGACAGCGGTCTGCGGCCGGTCGGCGACGTGCTGCCCTGGATCGTACGGCTGCTGGTCCTGGGCGTGGGCCTGCCGGTCATCGCCGCTGGCGCCATCGGCGGCCTGTGCGGGGTCTTCTGGCTTCGGTACCGGGCGCCCGTCGAGGACCGGGCCGCGCTCGGCGCACTGGGCCATCCCGCGGTCGCGGCCGTGGTCGCGGCGGCACTCATGCTCGTTGCGTCGCTCTCCGTGCTGCTGCTGGACGACGTGCTCCATCTCATCGTCATCGTCCTGCTGGCGCTCGTCTCACTGCTGTGGCTGCGCCGCATCATCCATGTCGGCCTGCTCGAGGAGGCCAACGAGATCGCCATCGGGGGGCCTATCGTCTGCCCCGAGTGCGGCAAGGAGACGCCACTCCACACCTACTGTGGCGACTGCGGTACGTCCCTCAAGGCACTGCCCAGGACGCGTGGCGTGGCGACGGCTGCGGCGTTCGGCAGCGACAAGGTCGCGCCGCACGAGGAGCCTTCGAGGCTGCCCGAGTCGGTGGCCACCGGGCCCGCGGCCGGAGCGGCCATGAGCGTCACTTCGGGGCGCGCGACGGACATCGCGGCGACCGCCGCCGCACCGGCCCGCCATGCGTGGCTGGGCTCGCGTGCGCTGCTCGCCCTGTTCGCGGTCATCATGCTCGGTGCCGTGGCCGTCGCCGCCGCGTCGGCGTACGTGACCACCCAGGGTCGGGACAAGCCCGACTGCCCTGACAAGACCTTGCCCTGCTCGGGCGCCGCGATCGGTGGCGCGTCGCTGGCTGCAGCCGTCGGCGTGGCCGACCAGGGCCTGACCAACCTGCCGTTCGCCGACCGCACGAAGTACCACGACGACGCGCTCGGCTTCGGCCTGGAGTACGACCCGACCATCTGGACCGTGAGCCAGCAGGACTCCGGCTTCCTCATCCTGTCCGCAGGCAACGGCGCCGTGGCGCTCATCTTCGAGGGTGGTCCGGCTGCCCGATTCGACCCACAGAAGATCTTCGATGCCCGCCAGGGCCTGCTCAAGGATCGGCTGCTTGCCTACACCACGGATGCTGACGCCGCGCGCGTGCTCCTTGGCAGGCCCATCCTGGGCTATCGGCAGGGCATCGGCGGGTTGTTCGGCGGCACGCTCGATACGTCCCAGGGCCCGTCCACTGACTTCAGCGTGGCCTCGGTGGCCGCGACGGACGGCACCATCACCGTGGTCGCGACGGTGATCACACCCGTGGAGGTCCGCGAGGCAGGCCTCTCGATCGCCGATTCGGTGGTCAACAGCTTCACCTGGCCAGCTGACGAGGTCGTCCAGTGAACACGCCGCTCCTCTCACGGTCACCGAGCGGACGGCGCGGTCGCCTGGCCCTCATCCTCGGCCTCGCGCTCGCCGCCACGTCCGTCGCACCGGGTGCTCCCGTCACGGCCCAGGACGGCACCAGGGGCGCCCCCTCGTCGTCGAGCGCGCCCCTTGACCTGGGCACGGCCGACCCCGCAGACCGCGTCGAGGTCAACCTCGTCCTTGCCGAGCGCGACCCGGATGCTTCGAAGGCATATCTCGCGGCGATGAGCGACCCGATGTCGCCGGACTATCGGCACTTCCTGACGGCCGCCGAGAGCGGTGCTCGCTTCGGGCCCACCGACCAGACACTCGCGCGCATCAGGACCGCGGTCGGCGCGGCCGGCCTGGACGTGGTCTCGATGCCGGCGCAGCGTACGCGGCTGGTCGTCGGCGGCACCGTCGCCGCCATGGACGCCTTCCTGGGCACCAGCATCGGCACCTACCAGGACCCTCGCACCGGCGTCGTCTACCACGCCTCGGCAGCTGACCCGGTGGTGCCCGCTACCCTTCGGGACGTCGTGCTGGGCGTGACGGGGCTGTCCCGGTTCCTGCCCGTCGCCGCCATCGACCCGGCTGACGCTCCCCCGCCGCCTGCCCGCGGCCTCAAGCCCATCGACCTCGCGAGGGCATATGACTTCCAGTCGCTGTGGGACGCGGGCATCGACGGCACCGGCACGACGGTAGCCATCCTCCAGTTCGGTCTCGACACCGACGAGGACCTCAAGGTGTTCGACGCCACCTTCGGTATCCACGGCCCGCTGCCCACGCGCATCCCCGTGAACGGCGGTCTCGTCGGCGCCCCGGCCGACTTCGGTACCGAAGCGACCCTCGACACCCAGGTGGTGCGCGCCGTCGCGCCGGGCGCCCAGATCCTGGTGTACGGCTTCCCGGCGGCCACGACCTTCGGCGCCGCGCTGGATGCCATCGTCGAGGACGGCAAGGCGCAGATCGTGTCCGTCTCGTATGGCAAGTGCTACTCCGGGGGTTACATCGGCCTGGACGAGGTGACCGAGGCGCAGGCAGCCCTCGAGCGGGCGGCCATCGCAGGGGTCAGCCTGTTCGCGGCGTCCGGTGACTGGGGCGCCTTCTCATGCCACGCCTTCGACAAGACCGACGGCCACATCTCCAGCTTCTTCCCCGCCTGCACGGACAACGTGGTAAGCGTCGGTGGCACCTTCCTGGAGGTACGCGACGACGGCAGCTACCTGCGGGAGACCGGCTGGGAGGACTACCTCACCACGAGCGGCACGGGCGGCGGGGAGAGCCCCGACGGTCCGGACGGACCCCTCGATCCGTTGCCGGCGTATCAGCAGGGCGTCGCCGGGATCGACCCGACGAGCGACCGGCGGCAGTGCCCGGATGTGGCCGCCGCCGCCGACTCGGACACGGGCTACCTATTGTTCTTCACCGATCCCGACACGGGCGCGGGCGAGTGGAAGATGGTCGGCGGCACGAGCGCGTCGGCCCCATTCTGGGCGGGCGCCATGGCGCTCGTGCAGCAGCAGGCAGGCAAGGCCGGCATCGACAGGCTGGGCTTCCTGACGCCACTCCTCTACCAGGTCGCGCAGACACATCCGGAGGCGTTTCACGACGTCACGCGGGGTGGCAACCTCGTCGATCAGGCGGTCGCCGGCTGGGACAAGGCCACCGGGCTTGGCTCGCCGGATGTGGCGGTCCTGTCGAAGGCCCTCATCGAGGCCCTGGGCGGCACCCCCGACTGAGCGACGCTGGCGGGGCATCGACATGACCGCGCGTGGGCGGCCCATCCAGGGCGGCTTCCGGTATCGTCACCCCGTCGAGGTGCGCTATGGCGACACGGACGCCCTGGGGCACGTGAACAACGCCACCTACCTCTCCTACTTCGAGGCTGCCCGGGCTGGTTACTACGCGGCGGTCGCGGGTCGTCCGTTCGGGACCGGGCCGGACGCGCTGCGGCACACGTTCGTCATCGCCGAGGCGCGAGTGGTCTACCGGCAACCTGCGTATTTCGGCGAGCCACTCGTGGTCGAGGCACGGGTGGCGTGGGCCTCGCGATCCTCGTTCGGGCTGGAGTACCGGGTGCTGTCCGAGGGTGGACCGCTCGCGCCGGCGCGTCTCGTGGCGGACGGCGAGACGACCCAGGTGATGTTCGATATCGGCTCTGCGCGCCCGACACGGATCCCGATGGACCTGCTGTCGGCCATCGAGGCCTTCGAAGGGCATCCGGTCCCGCCGCGCCCCTGATCAGTGCCCTCCGACCCGGATGGATGGGGCTCGGATGGCCTGTCGGTGGCCGGATCGCCCGCTGGGGTGGGCACGCTGCAGCGCGGTCCGGTGGTCACCTCCGCGGTCGGCAGCGATGCCGCCGGAAGGGCGTCCGTGGCCTGCATCCGCACGCAGCCCAGGTGATCCGCGAGGAGGATGTCCGGACCGCGTGACCTCGCTCCCAGCGCGCCGTGTCAACGCCCAGGCCACCAGATGATGGGTCCCCGGAGCCGGTCACATGGCCGGCAGGTGGACCGTGATGGTGGTGCCGATACCGGGCTCGCTGGCAGCCTCGATGGTGCCGCCGTGCGCCTCCACGATCGCCTTCGCGATGGCCAGCCCCAGGCCACTGCCAGTGGAGTCGGCAGAGCGCGCGAAGCGCTCGAAGACCGCCGGCAGGATCGCAGGGTCGATGCCCCGGCCGGAATCCTGGACGCTGACCTGCAGCCCCGCCGACGCTGCGGACACGACCGTCACCTCGATGGTGCCGCCGGTAGGCGTGGCACGCAGTGAGTTGGCGACCAGGTTCCGGATGACGCTGGCGATGCGCCCCGGGTCCAGGGGGATCGACCCCAGGCCACCGGCGACCATGACCGACAGGCGCACCCCGGCACGGTCGGCTGTCGGTCGGAACGACTCGACGACCTCGGTCACCAGCGCCCCGAGGTCGACCGGCTGCCGGACGAGACGGAGGCTGCCTGAGTCGCTCAGGGCCAGGGTGCGCAGGTCCTCCACGAGCCATTCGAGCGTGCGCACCTGCTCCAGGGCGGGCGCGATATGGGCCGGGTCCGCGGGATAGACCCCGTCGCGGATCGCCTCCAGCTGGCCCTGGATGACGGTCAGGGGGGTTCGCAGCTCATGGCTGACATCGGCCATGAACGACCGCCGCCGCACGTCACGCTCGCCGAGTCGCTGGCTCATCTGGTTGAAGGATCGGGCCAGCAGCCGCGACTCCGCCGATCCGGTCTCGGGAACGCGCGCCGAGTAGTCGCCGTCCTGGACGCGTGCGGCCGCCTCCACCAACGGCTCCACCGACGCTGCTCGTCGCGACCGAGCCGCGCGCAGTGACACCAGCAACAGGATGACCGCGAGTGCCAGGGCGAGCGCGAGCAGTGCCCCAAGCAGCTGCCCACCGTTGCCGGTCCAGAGCGCCACGATGACGATCACGACCGGGATGGCGAGGACGGACAGACACCCGATGGAGCGACCTCGACGGTTCGCTCCTCGCCATCGACCGGCCCTGTCGGCCCACGGGGCCAGACCCTGCGGCGGCCAGGGCTCGTCCTCCGGCCACCACGGGGGCTTGCGGCGCGGACGGGGGCCGTGGCCCGGTCTCACCGGTCGTCGGCCAGTCGGTAGCCCACCCCGAACACCGTCAGCAGGTAGCGAGGCACCCGGGGGTCAGGTTCCAGCTTCCGACGGATGTTCTTGACGTGGGCGTCGATGGCCCGCTGGTACGACTCGAACGCCACGCCGTGCAGCGCATCGAGCAGCTGGGCCCGGGTGAAGACGCGCCCCGGCTGGCGGGCCATCGCGACCAGCAGCTGGAACTCGGTCGGTGTCAGGTCCACCGGTCGTCCGGCGACCGTCACGAGCATCCGGTCGAGATCGAGCGCCAGGTCGCCATCCTCGAGGAGCGTGGCCGGTGCGTGCGCGCTCTCAGCGCGCCGGAGCACGGCTCGTACCCGAGCGACGAGCTCAGGCGGGCTGAAGGGCTTGGTGATGTAGTCATCGGCCCCGAGCTCCAGGCCGATGAGCGTGTCGGTCTCCTCGGTCCGGGCGGTGAGCATGATGATGGGCAGGTCGCTGGTGCGCCGGATGGTCCGGGCGACATCCAGGCCGTCGCGGTCCGGCAGACCCAGATCGAGGATGAGCAGGTCGGGTCGTTCCGTCCGGGAGAGGCGCAGGGCGCCCTCGGCCGTCCCGGCCGTGATGACGCGGAAGCCCGCGTGGACCAGGTAGTCGGTGGTGAGCCGCAGGATGTCGGTCGCGTCATCGACGACGAGGATGGTGGGCATCGGGGGAGATGCTATGCGACACCGACGACGGGACGGGCATCTGCCTTCCCGTCGTCAATGCGATCGGTCAGGCTGGCGAGCTGGGTCCGCCGGCCGGCATCGAGCCTCCCGGTGGGACACCTGGCTGTCCACCGGCTGAAGTGCCTGGCGTGGCGCCGGCCGGGGATGTTCCAGCGTGGGACGTAGCACCCCGGGGTGCATCGTCCTGCGGCTGTCCGCATGCATCGGGCCGCGGCCCCCAGCCACTCGCCGCCAACGGGCCACGTGGCCCCCATGGACCTGCGCCACCCGCTGGGTGCATCTGTGCCCAGCCGCTCCTGCCAGCCCAGGCCGCGCGTCGGACGACACCGACCATGAGCGCGAAGAGCAGGAGGCCGACGAACAACCCCACGAAGGGGAAGCCGAAGCTCCAGCTCCAGCCGGACTGGACCACATACGTCACAGGTGCGCCGCTGGCGGTGATCGCGTTCGCGGTCGCGCTGGCAGCACCAAAGCTGTAGCCGATGCCCCCGGCTACCAGGGTCAAGAGCAGGACCAGGACCACCCCGATCCATCCGAACCGTCGCATCAGGACCTCCTTGCGTCTCATCGGTGATGTGACATACGGTGGCCGTGAGATGTGCGCAGGGTGTGAACGAGGCACGAAGGTCGCGTGGATGGGGAGCCGGCACGACGCGGAGGCCGGCCGCCCGGTGCGCGCCAATCATCGGATGACCGGGCCGGTCCGTGGTTTGGGCACGTTCGTGACACTCGGGCGGCGCCGGTCCGTTACCCTACCAATCATCGGATGACCCGCGGGATCGGTCCCGAGGGTGGTCCAGGCCCGAGCATGCAATGCTGGTGAGTCGTTCCATGGATGTCCGAGATCGCATCGCGAGCTGTGGCGTCATCCCGGTCGTGGCCATCGGGAGCGCCGACGACGCCCCCGAGCTGGGCGGCGCGCTGGCGGACGCTGGGCTGGCCTGCGCCGAGATCACGCTCCGGACGCCGGCAGGACTGGCGGCCATCCGCTCGATGCGCGCCGCGCACCCGGAGATGCTCGTGGGTGCTGGCACGGTACTGGATCCGGGTCAGGCGGCCGGCGCCATCGAGGCCGGCGCGCAGTTCGTGGTGATGCCCGGCTTCCGCGACGATGTCGTGGCGATGTGCCGCGACGCCGGGATCCCGGTCTATCCCGGTGTCATCACGCCGACGGAGATCATGCGCGCGCTCGACGCCGGGGTCGCGGACGTCAAGTTCTTCCCCGCCGAATCGGCTGGCGGTCTGGCCCACCTGCGAGCCCTGGCCGGGCCCTTCCCGATGGTCCGGTTCATCCCCACGGGGGGTATCGGGCTCGGCAACCTCGCGTCATATCTCGGCGACCGATCGGTGCTCGCGGTCGGCGGCAGCTGGATGGTCAAGGCCGACCTGCTCCGGGCGCGGGACTGGGCGACGGTGCGGTCGCTGGCTGCCGACGCGGTGGCCGCGGTCGCCAGCATCCGCGCTGGATCGGACGCATGACGCTGACCATCAAGCCGGCCCCGTCGACGCGCTGGGACCTCGTCGCGCTCGGCGAGGTGATGCTCCGCCTCGACCCGGGCGAGGAGCGCATCCACACGGCCCGCACGTTCCGCGCCTGGGAGGGAGGCGGCGAGTACAACGTCGCGCGAGGACTACGGCGCTGCTTCCGGCTGCGCACGACCGTCGCGACGGCCTTCGCGGACAACCCCATCGGTCGCCTCATCGAGGACCTCATCCTCCAGGGTGGTGTCGACACCAGCCACATCTCATGGGTGCCATCTGACGGCATCGGCGCTTCGGTGCGCAACGGGCTGAACTTCACGGAGCGCGGGTTCGGGGTCCGGGGTGCGGTCGGCGCGTCCGATCGGGCCAATTCGGCGGCCTCCCAACTCCGGCCGGGCGACGTCGACTGGAAGACCATCTTCGGCACTGAGGGTGCTCGATGGCTGCATACCGGGGGCATCTTCGCGGGCCTGAGCGCGACCACCCCAGCGCTCGTGGCGGAGGCGATCGAGGCTGCCCATCGAGCAGGCGCCATCGTCTCCTTCGACCTCAACTTCCGGGAGTCGCTCTGGCGGTCGCGCGGCGGCGCGGTCGCGGCGCGGGCGGCGATCCAGGAGCTGGTGCGATCGGTCGATGTCGTCATCGGCAACGAGGAGGACTTCTCGGCGACCCTGGGCATCTCGCCCGTGGGTGTCGACGCGGATTTCCAGCACATCGATCCTGCCGCGTACCGGCCGGTGCTGTCAGAGGTCGCTGCCGCCTATCCCAACCTGGCGGTCATCGCAGCGACGCTCAGGGTCGCCCGGACGGCGAGTCGCAACGACTGGGGCGCCGTGGCGCTCGCCGACGGCGCGTTCCACCAGGCAAAGACCCGGCCGGATCTGGACATCCTCGACCGCATCGGCGGCGGCGATTCATTCGCATCGGGGCTCATCTACGGCCTACTGGCGGGCAGGCCCGTCGCCGACGCGCTGGAGTATGGCGCCGCGCACGGCGCGCTTGCCATGACCACGCCCGGTGACACCTCCATGGCGTCCCTCGAGGAGGTCGAGCGGCTCATCCGCGGCGGTGGCGCACGCGTGCGCCGATGACCCGGGCGCTGCAGCTCCTCCGGCCGGACGAATTCGGTTGGCGCGACGTGCCGGAGCCGACCCCAGGACCCGGTGAGGTGGTCGTGCTGGCGCGCTACGCAGGGCTGTGCGGCACGGACCTGCACATCGTCGAGGGCAGCCACCCGCGGGCCAGGTTCCCGCTCGCCCTGGGCCACGAGTTCGTCGGCCAGCCGCGTTCGGGGCCGTTCGCGGGCCAGACGGTGCTCGTCGATCCGTTGTTGCCGTGCGGCCGATGCGCAGCCTGCGGGATGGGCGTGTCCAATGCCTGCGCCAACCTGCGCCTGGTGGGCATCGACCGTGATGGCGCGCTGGCGGGTCAGGTGGTCGTGGCCCAGGATCGGCTGCATCCCATCCCGGCCACCATCCCCGACGAGGACGCCGCATTGGCGGAGCCACTCGCCGTGGCCGTCCATGCCGTGCGGCGCGTGCCGCCAGTGCTGGGGCAGCCGGTCGTGGTCGTGGGTGGCGGGCCGGTCGGGCTGCTCATCGCGCATGTGGCACGTCGGGCAGGCGCGTCCGTCCTGGTGGCCGAGACCACGCCGACGCGCCGCGCGGTCGGGGCGACGATGGGTCTCAGCTTCCTCGACCCCAAGGATCCGGTGTCGGGGGTCGAGCGGTCGACGGGCGGGCGGATGGCCTCCGTCGTGTTCGACGCCGCCGCGGCGCCGCCGGTCGCGGCGATGCTCACCGAGCTGGTGAGGCCCGGCGGCACCATCGCCATCGTGGGCACCTACGGGCGGCCCACACCCCTCGACCTCCAGGCGGTCATGTTCAAGGAGCTGGACATCATCGGCCACCGGACCTATCTGCCGCCAGACATCGATACGGCGATCGGCATCCTGGCATCCGACCTGGAGGTCCTCCGGCCGCTCCTGAGCGGCACGGTGCGGCCCGATGAGATCGCTGCGACCATCGCTGCGCTCAGGTCAGGGGAGGGCATGAAGTTCATGGTGGATTGCCGCCCATGATCGGGCTCCTGAAGGTCGCGCCGGGCGACACCCAGCTGCAGCTGGGCGAGGTCGAGCTGCGCGAGCCCGCCGCGGGCGAGGTGGTCGATCCGGGTCCGTTACGCCGGCATCTGCGGTACCGACCTCCACATCCGGGACGACCACTTCCAGTCGTATCCCCCGGTGGTCCTTGGGCACGAGTTCACAGGCACCGTCGAGCGACTCGGAGAGGGTGTCGACCCGGCCTGGCTGGGCACCCGCGTGGTCTGCGAGCCGCATGCGCGGGCGTGCCACACCTGCCACCTCTGCCGCCGCGGCAATCCCGAGATCTGCGCCGCCAAACGGTCCCCGGGCTGGGGCATCCATGGCGCCTTCGCGTCGCACGTCGTCGTTCCGGCCTGGCTGTTGCACCGGGTCCCCGACGGGGTCCCCGACGAGGTGGCGGTGCTCGCGGAGCCGATGGCGGTGACGATGACGGCGCTTCGCCGTGGCCACCTCGCCGCTGGGGACGCGGTGCTCATCATCGGGCCGGGTCCGGTCGGATTGCTGGCGGCCCTCGCGTCGCGTGCCGCGGCCGCGAGCGAGGTCGTCGTCGCGGGCCGCAGCGACGGCGCCCGGCTGGAGACCGCCAGGCGGCTGGGATTCATGACCACGACCTCGGCCGAGGCGGGCGAGCTCCTGCGCGCCCGGACCGGTGGTCGTGGCGCCGATCTGGTGCTCGAGGCGACCGGCACGGAGGCGGGTGTGGACGCGGCGTTCGACGCCGTGCGGCGGCGCGGCCGGATCACGGCCGTCGGGCTCTCGGGGCGACCCTCGATCGACGTGCGCTGGGACTTCGCGACCACCCGCGACGCGGACCTGTCATTCGCGATGAGCTCCAGCTACGACGCATGGGACCCGGCACTCACGATCCTGGCGCGGGTCGCGGCGGACGCTTCGACGCTGCCCACGACCTTCGCCCTGGACGATTGGCCGGCGGCATTCAGCGCGGTCGAGGCGCGCGACGTGGTCAAGGCCGTCATCGACCCCACGACCCAGCAGGGGAGGTCGACATGAGCCATATCGTCATCACCGACTGCGACCAGGGCACCATCGACATCGAGCGGACCGTCTTCGAGGCGGCGGCCCACGAGGTGACCCTGAACCAGTGCCGGACCGCCGAGGAGGTCATCGCGGTCGGGCACGGCGCGGCGGCCCTCCTCGCCCAGTACGCGCCCATCACGGCGCAGGTCATGGACGCGCTGCCCTCGGTCCGGGTCGTCGGTCGCTATGGCGTGAGCCTCGACAACATCGAGCTACCCGCGGCAGCGGCGCGGGGCATCCGGGTGATCAACGTGCCGGACTACTGCATCGATGAGGTCGCCGACCACGCCATCGGGTTGCTGCTGGCGCTCACCCGGGGCATCGTCGCCCAGGATCGGGCCATCCATGCGGGCACCTGGGACTTCCGTGCGGGCGGCGAGCTGCGGCGCGCCAACGGTCAGCGACTGGGCATCGTCGGGCTCGGGCGCATCGGGTCGGCGACGGCGCGCCGGGCGCTGGCCCTGGGCCTTCGGGTGGTGGCCAGCGACCCAGCCCGACCGACGACCGACGGCGCGACGCTGACCGAGGGCGTCGCCATCATCCCCTTCGACGAGCTGCTGGCCACGAGCGACATCGTGAGCCTCCACGCACCGCTGGGTCCCTCGACCCGTCACTTGCTCGACGTGGCGGCGCTTGCCCGGATGCGACCGGGCGCCTTCCTGGTGAATACCTCGCGTGGCGGTCTCATCGACCAGGCTGCCCTCGTCGAGGCGCTCCGGTCAGGCCATCTCGGCGGTGCGGCGCTCGACGTCCTGGAACGGGAGCCGATCCTGCCCACCGATCCGCTCCTGACGCTGCCGAACGTCATCCTGACGCCACACGCAGCCTTCTACAGCCGCGAGTCGCTGGTGGAGATGAAGCGTCGCGTGGCCGAGGGCATCGTGGCAGGGTTGGCCGAGGTCTCCGGGTTGCCACCGGTCTGACCCGCGGTAGCGCGGCCGGTCCGACGGATCCGGTCGTTGCCGACCCCTCGTCGCGCGGCTGCCGCACGGCATCCCCTTGTTGGCGCCGGCCGATCCGGGCCCTCCGCTGCGGGAGCTCCGCCGTCGCGAGCACTACACCTGGAAGCGCCGGAAGACCGCCACCGCGTTCTGGCCGCCGAAGCCGAAGCCGTTGATGATCGCGGTATCCACCCGCCGCTGACGAGCCACGTTGGGCGTGTAGTCCAGGTCGCACTCGGGCAGGTCGGGGTTGGCGAGGTTGATGGTCGGGGGCACGACGTTCTCGCGGATGGCGCCGATCGCGGTCAGGGCGCTCATGACGCCCGCCGCACCGAGCAGGTGGCCGACCATCGATTTGGGCGACGAGATGGCCACGTTTCGCGCGTGGGCGCCGAAGGCCGCCTTGATGGCACGGGTCTCGGTCACGTCGTTGAGCGGCGTCGAGGTCCCGTGGGCGACGATGTAGTCGACTTCGTCGGGTGCGATGTCGGCATCGCGCAACGCGAGCGTCATCGCGCGCGTGGCGCCCCGGCCGGTCGGCTCGGGTGCCGAGATGTGGAAGGCGTCGGCGGTCAGGGCTGCGCCGAGCACCTCGGCCTGGATGGTCGCGCCGCGGGCCAGCGCATGCTCCGCGCTCTCCAGGACGACCACGCCCGCGCCTTCACCGAACAGGAAGCCGTCGCGGTCACGATCGAACGGTCGTGACGCGTGGGTGGGGTCGTCGTTGCGCTTCGACAGCGCCCCCATGTTGGACAGTGCCGCGAACGCGATGGGCAACAACGGCGCCTCCGAGCCACCCGCCAGGACGACGTCCACCTCGCCCCGCTGGATCAGGCGCAGCGCGTCGAGGAAGGCGATGACCGAGCTGGCGCACGCGGCGACCTGGGTGGTCACCGGCCCGGTGAGCCCGTACTCCATCGAGAGCATGCACGCCGCCATCGATCCAGAGAGCGCCGGGATCGCGAACGGGCTCACCTGGCCGGGGCCCTTGAGCTGGAGGGTCGCGGTGCCATCGATGACCTGCTCCTGGCCGCCACCGCTGGTGTTCACCGTCACGGCCACGCGATCGCGCTGGTCGGCGTCCCATGTCGAGAAGTCCAGCCCGGCGTGGGCGACCGCCTCCTTGCCCGCGGCCATGCCGAGGTGGATGAAGCGGCTCATCCGGCGGGCCATCTTGCGATCCATCGCCACGGTCGGGTCGAAGTCCTTGACCTCGGCCGCGATGCGCACGTCATACGGGGTCGCGTCGAAGTGGGTGATCGGACCACCACCACTGACGCCAGCGACCAGGTTCCGCCAGAACGTGGCGTGGTCGTTGCCGATGGGCGTCACGGCACCCAGGCCGGTGACGACGGCGCGGCGGGACAGGTCGGTATCGGGCACGACGGGCTCCTCGGGGTGGTCAGCGTATGGTAGCGGCCAGCGCCCGTCGCTCTGCGGCTCGCGCCTGCGGCATCGCGCGCCAGCCGCGCGGCACCAGGCGCGTCCAGACGCGGACGCCCCGCCCGATGAGCCGCGATCCTCGCGCCTCGCGGATCCCCCATCCGATGCCGTAGGCCGCCCGGATCCGGTCCGGCAGCAACCCCAGGCCCGGCAGCGCCAGCAGGTCGACGGCCCACCCGGGTGTCAGGGGGAGTGGTGGCCTGACCAGCATCGGCGCCATGGTGCGCGCCGCGTCCGTGACCTGGATCGGCCCGCCGGGCGCGAGCATCCGGTCCCACCACGCCATCAGCTGGTCCCAGTCGACGGGACTGACCGACAGCGGGATGCCCATCCGGACGCCCACCTCGCGGGCCTGCTGCCACAGGTCGTTGGCCTCGATATCCGCGACCGGGCCCACCCACGCCCGGTATGCGGCGATGCTGGTCACGACGAGCGTCGCCTGGACCCACAGCAGCAACTCCGGGTCGAGCGCGTGGTAGCGATCGGCGCCGCTGATACGCGCCGCATCCGGATGCGAGACATCCCCACGGACCGTGGCGTGGACACCGTTGAGCCGCCGGAGGGCACGTTCGGCGGTCGCGCCATCACCGAACACCAGGGCCATCGTCGTGTCGAGGGTCCGTCGGAGACGACCGAACGGGTCCGCCGCGAAGTCGCTGTGCTGGGCGACACCCTCCGCCACGAGCGGATGTGCGACCTGGAGCAGCAGCGCGGCCGGTCCGGCGCCGAGCAGCACGGCCTCGCGATTGATGCGCCACATGGCGGATCCGGGCCCGTAGAAGCCGAGCACCGGGTCCGGCCGGCGCGGTGGCGTCACTCGCGGGGGAGCTCGAGGTCCGCGAGCGGCACGTCCCAATGCGCCTCGAGCAGCTCGAACCGGCGCGCCTCCTCGGTCAGGAAGCGCGCCTGGTCCGGATAGAGCCGGAGCTTGATGTCCGCCTCACTGTGGGACTCGAGTGCCGCCCAGTCGCGATAGGTGATGGTCACCATCACATCCCAGTCGGCGCGGCCGTCGCCGTGATATCGCGGCTCGTACAGGCGCACGTCGGTGAAGCGGCCGGTCCCGAGCTGCTCGCGGAGGATCGGCCAGTGGTTGCGCCGGAAGAGGTCGAGCCACTCCTCGTGGTGACCCCATCTGACGCGGTAGAAGTAGGCGGCGGTGATGGGTCGGGCGTTCGCGTTGCTGTTCATGTTCATGGCGCATCTTCGCACCGGATGCCCGAGGACCCGTGCGGCCAGCGTGCGCTGGCCCTTCACCCAGGCTGTGACGCTGCGCGGGACACGCCCGCCCGGTCAGTCGCCGTCGTAGCGCTTGAAGATGACCGCCCCGTTGTGGCCGCCCAGCCCGATGTTGTCGGACATCGCGTACCGGATCTGCATCGGTCGCGACTCGCCGTGGACCACGTCGAGCACGATCTCCGGGTCCGGCTCCGTGTAGTTGATGGTCGCGGGCGCCAGCTGGTGGTGGACCGAGAGGACCGTGAACACGCCTTCGACCGCCCCGGCTGCCCCCATCAGGTGGCCGGTCATCGACTTGGTGCCGGTGATGGCGATCTCCGTGGCCCGTTCTCCGAAGACGGAATGGATCGCCTGGGCCTCGCGCAGGTCACCCAGTGGCGTCGAGGTGCCGTGGGGGTTGATGAGGTCGATCTGGTCGCGCGGTACGTCGTGGCGGTACAGCGCGAACTCCATCGCCCGCCGGGTGCCATCGCCCTTCTCGACCGGCTGGATGAGGTCCCAGGCGTCCCCCGCGGAGCCGAAGCCGACGACCTCCGCATAGACCCGGGCGCCGCGTGCCTTGGCGAGCTCGAGGTCCTCGAGCACCATGGCGCCCGCGCCCTCTCCCAGCACGAAGCCGTTGCGACTCTTGTCGAACGGCCGGGAGATCGAGGACAGCCCTTCGTCGCCGCGCGGGGTGCCCATGCCGCGCATGTTGCTGAAGCCGACGTAGCCCACCTCGAACAGCGGAGTCTCGGTCGAGCCGCAGATCACCGTCTGGAAGTCGCCGCGGCGGATGCCCTCGGCCGCCTCCCCGATGTTGTGGGTGCCCGTGGAGCACGCCGTGACGATGCACATGTTCGGCCCCCGAGCGCCCAGCTCGATGGCGATCTGGCCGGACGCGGTATCGGGCAGCATGTTGGCGATGAAGAACGGGCTCACGGACCGGGGCCGCGACTTCATGGTCTCGATGGCATCCGCCATCAATCCCGGGCCGCCGACACCGGAGCCGAACACGACGCCCACCTCGTCGGCGTTGGAATCATCGATGACCAGACCCGCGTCGGCAGCGGCCTGCTTGGCCGCTGCCACCCCGAACACGACGTTCTTGTCCGTGCGCCGGACGGCCTTGAAGTCCATCCACGCGTTGGGGTCGAAGTCATGGACCTCGCCCGCTGCCTGACAATCCATCGCCGACGCGTCCCAGTAGGTGATCTGGCGCAATCCGGACTTGCCGGCGGTCAGGTTCGCCCACGCGGTCGGGATGTCGGCACCCACCGGGCTCACGATGCCCAGGCCGGTGACGGCGACGCGGCGACTGAAATCGGGCTTGCGCATTCGGGGCTACTCCGTGGAAGGGGGCTGGTGCAGGAGGGATGTGGGGACGGCGATGCCACCGGGAGCGGTCGGGTCGTCGGTGGCCAGCGTGATGGCATCGGGTGCGATGCGGCGGATGAGGTTCGTGAGCACCTTGCCCGGGCCGACCTCCACGAAGGTGTCGACCCCGTCGTCGCACATCGACTGGACGGCCCGGACCCAGTCCACGCCCTGGGTGAGATGCTCGATGAGCTCCGCGCGGCAGTCCTCGCCGGTGGTCAGCGGGCGCGCGTCGGCGTTGGCCAGCAGGGGCGCGACCGGGTCACGGAACGTGATGCCGGCGAGCTCCGCGCGCATCCCCTGGGCGGCCCCCGCCATGAGCGGCGAATGGGCCGCGACGCTCACTGGCAGCACGAGCGCCCGCTTGGCACCGAGGCCCTTGGCGGCATCGGCGGCGGCCTGGACCGCCGCGGTCGCGCCACTGACCACGATCTGGCCGGGTGAGTTCCGATTGGCGACCGTGAACACGCCCGCGGCGCTGCCGACCGCCTCGAGCTCCGGGATGCGCGTGTCGTCGAGACCGATGATGGCCGCCATCGCGCCGTCCGGCGACGACCCCTGCATCAGCTGACCACGGACACGCACCAGCCGGAGTGCATCGGCCAGGTCCAGGACGCCGGCCGCGACCATGGCGCTGTACTGGCCCATCGAATGACCCGCGAGATATACCGGGGTCGGGATCCCAGCAAGGGCCGAGAGCGGCGTCCATGCCCGGTAGAGAGCGATGGACATCGCGAGGATGGCGGGCTGGGAGTTCTCCGTCAGGTCCAGCTGCTCGGCGGGGCCGTCGAGGATGAGCGTCCCGAGGGCGGTGCCCAAAGCCGCGTCTGCCTCGGCGAACGTCCCGCCCGCGGGCGTCCCGGCGAGGGTGCGACCCATACCCACGGACTGCGAACCCTGACCAGGAAAGACGAGCGCCAGTCGCACGCGTGGGCCTCCTCGGGATGTCGGAGCGTGACCCAGAGGCAGGCGCGCTCAGGCCGCCAACGGCGTCCTCCGCGAACCCTACCAAACTGGTGGCCACTGGTGGCTGGAATATGTGCAAGGATGCATACACCTCCAGCCCCGTTCCGCTCGGCCCGGGTCACACCCTGCAAGAGGAGAGACGTTCGTGACCGCGGAACATCGGACCGAAGGGCTGCTCGATCCGGTGGTGCAGGCCGCCCGCGAGGAGCTCGGAGCCGCCGGCCTGCCGGGCGATCGGATCCTCGTGCTGCGGGCCATCTGGCGCGATCTCATCATCGGTTGTGCGGCGCAGCTGAGCGAGCAGGGACTGGGGTTCCTCCAGCTCATCGCCCTCTACGCTGTCGCGGGCACGAGCACGCTCACGGTCGCGGACCTGGCGGAGGCGCTCGGCCGCTCACCATCGGCAGCCAGCCGCATCGCGACCGGCCTGGAACGACAGGGGCTGGTGCGCCGGACCGAGGAGGAAGCGGACCGGCGGCAGCGGCTGCTGACGCTGACCCCGCAGGGCGCCGCGCTCCTGGCGGTCTTCGACCGGGCGCGGGCCGACCAGTTCCTGGCGGTGGTCCGACCGCTGCCGATGGCCGACCGGGCGATGCTCGCGATGGCGGTCGGCTCGCTCGCGACGCGCGCGATGACCCGCTCCGGCCGGCTCATCAAGGTCGCGGGCTGAGCCCGTTCGGTGCGTCGTGCTGGGCGCGCCACCCCGTCACGTGCGTCGGGGTGATGGCGATGACCGGCAGCTCCTCGAGCGGGTGATCCAGGTACTGCGGGTAGCGGTCCCGGAGCGCCGCGATGGCCAGCGTGTGCTCGTCCGGCGACGCATCCGGCCAGATGACCCGGGCGAGGCCGTGGACGCGCAGCCACCAGAGGCGGGCCCAGTCCTGGTCCCAGTGGTCGATGAGTAACGTCACCCGCGGATCGCGCTCGACGTCGCGGACGCGGGCCAGCAGGCGGGCGTCCGCCCACCGCTTGGGCTTGGCATCGATGGGCGTGTACAGCTTCGACCCAGTGGGCGACTCCACCACCGCGAAGCAGCACGGCACGAGGCGGGCCTGTCCGTCCGGGGCGAGGGTCGCCAGTGTCGCGCGCTCCACACCGTCCAGAAGCCGCAGTTGGTCGGTGTCGAGCTGGACGGCCACGACCTTGCCTCCGTGCGGATCGACCGCTACAGGTCAAGGTCAGTGACGGCACCCTTGCTGGCTGACGAGACGGTCGCGGCGTACTTGGCCATGACCCCCCGGGTGTAGCGCGGCGCGGGACGGGCCCAGCCGACCTTGCGCCGCTCGATCTCCGCCGCGTCGACCTCGAGGTCCAGGACCCGCCTGTCGACGTCGATGGTGATCATGTCGCCCTCGCGCACGAACGCGATGGGACCACCGTGGGCCGCCTCCGGCGCCACGTGCCCGATCATCAAGCCGTGGGTACCGCCGCTGAACCGCCCATCCGTGAGCAGGCCCACGGTATCGCCCAGCCCTTCGCCCACGATGGCGCCCGTGACTGCGAGCATCTCCTGCATGCCCGGGCCTCCGACCGGTCCCTCGTACCGGATGACGACCACGTCCCCGGGCTGGATCTCCTGGCGCGACACCGCCTGGAAGCACTCGGTTTCCGAGTCGTACACCTTCGCGGGACCGCGGTGATAGCGCCGCTCGTGTCCCGCGAGCTTGATGACACAGCCGTCAGGCGCCAGGGAGCCGCGCAGGATGGCGAGGCCTCCGGTCGCCTTGAGGGGTGTCTCGATGGGCTTGACGACGACCTGGCCCGGGGTCTCGACCGTCGCCTCGGCGATATCGCGCAGGGTCTGGCCAGTGACCGTTGGCGCATCACCGTCGATGAGGTCGCGCTTGAGCAGCTCCCGGGTGACGAGGCCGACTCCGCCCGACTGGTACAGCTCGTATGCCCGGTACTGGCCGCCAGGCTGGAGGTCGGCGACGATGGGCGTTCGGTCGGAGATGGTGTCGAACGCATCGATGTCGATGGGGATGCCGAAGGCGTGGGCGATAGCCAGCAGGTGCAGGACACCGTTGGTCGAGCCGCCGGTCGCGGCGACCGAGGCGATGGCGTTGTCGATGGCCCGTCGGTCGACGATCGATGACGGCCGCACATCACGCCGCACGAGGTCCATGACCAGCGCACCCGTCGTGCGGGCCGCGCCCAGCTTCGCGGGGTCGATAGCGGGGATCCCGTTGAGCCCGGCAGGGGACAGACCCAGGAACTCGAGCACCATGCTCATGGTGTTGGCGGTGTACTGACCGCCACAGGCACCCGGCCCGGGGCAGGCGGTCGACTCGATCTCGTACAGCTCGCGGGCGCCGATCTTGCCCGCCCGGTACGCCCCGATGGCCTCGTAGATGCTCACGATGTCCGTATCCCGGCCGTTGTGATGGCCGGGCATGATCGTGCCGCTGTACAGGATCACCGTCGGGATGTCCAGGCGGCCGGCGGCGATCGCCGCCCCCGGACCGGTCTTGTCGCAGCCGATGAGGCAGACGAGACCGTCGAACAGGTGGCCACGGCTGACGAGCTCGATGGAGTCGGCCACGATCTCGCGGCTGATGAGCGAGGCCTTCATGCCCTCGGTGCCCATGGTCACGCCGTCGCTGACCGAGATGGTGTTGAACTCCATCGGCGTGCCGCCCGCCGCCCGGATGCCTTCCTTGACCGCCACCGCGAGGTCCCGCTGATTGAGGTTGCAGGGCATCGTCTCGATCCACTGCGTCGCCACGCCGATGATGGGCTTGGCGAGGTCCTCATCCGTAAAGCCCACGGCCTTGAGCATGCCGCGCGCGCCGGCCCGGTCCGGGCCATCGGTGAGTGCCGCGGAATGGCGCTTGGCGGGGTCGGTGGGGCGGTCGTAGGGCAGCGACATGATGGGTCGACTCCTCGGGGACTCGGGACGGCGCCAGTGTACGGCGCTCTCGCCATGTCGAACGGGCCGGGTGTCGCCTTGAGACGGTGAGGCCCACAGCGGGTGATCAGGCCGATCGGACCGCCGTGAGGGCGACGCGCCGCCTGGTCCCATGCGATATGCGACTCGTCTGACCGGTGATCGGCCGTTCGATGCGCCCGACGACCAGGTCGACTGACGCCGGGGTTGTCGGATCGGCCGCAACGGCCTGATCAGTCGCGGGACGACTTGGGGAGATCCGCCGAGGGCGCCAGCCGTGTGAGCGGCGGCCGATGACCGGGTCGCGGTCAGTCGGATGGGGCGGACGATCCCAGCGCGATGCCCAGGGCCGCCTCGGCCTCCGCGCGCAGCAGCCCGAAGACGAGATCGGTGCTCAGGGTGCCGTCGGACGCCCGATAGCGGTCGCGGAGGGTGCCCTCCAGGTGGAAGCCGAGACGTCGGGCCACTGCCGCGCTCCCGGTGTTCCGGGCGTCGCACCAGATCTCCAGCCGCTGTGCGCCGAGCTCCCGGAGCGCGAATGCGGCGATGCCTCGGGCGGCCTCGGTCGCATAACCCTGACCGGCGAAGCGCGTCCGGATCCAATAGCCGATCTCGAAGCGGTCTGCCGCCCAGTCGATGCGGTGGAGGCCCGTGGAGCCGACCAGGACCTCCGGGTCCGATCGCAGGTACAGCGGGAAACGCAGGTCCCGCCGGAGCAGGAAGTCGGCGCGCGCGAAGCGCACGTTCTCCTCGGCCGACTGGGTGTCGGGCGCCTCCTGGGCCCACGGGAGCCACGGCCGCAACTCGGCGAGCGACTCCGTGATGGCCGCCCGGAGCTCCTCGCCATCGCCGGGTCGCGGGGCACGCAGGACCAGCCGCTCGGTCTGGAACTCCTCGGGCACGTGCCGCAGGATCGGGCTGGTCATCGGCCCACGATACCGCGGCGAAGCCTCACGGGCGGTAGGCGCCGCCTTGCCGTGCGCGACCCGCAGGCCGCGCGCGGCCAGCTACGTGCCCCGCGTGCGGCCGGGCAGACCGTGGCGCCGCGGGATCCGGGCAGACCCAGGGCCCGCGGGATTCAGCCGCGCATGAACTCCGAGACGGCGTCGGGATCCTCTGCGGTGTAGAACCAGACCTCCGTGATCATGCCGTTGGCGACCTTGAACACACCGATCTCACGGCCGGACATCCAGCCGCCGTGGCGCTCGGCGGAGAAATCGACCAGGGCCACCACGTGCTCGTCGCTGGCGAGCAGGTCGCTGAGGGTGAGTTTGAAGGTGCCCTCGGTCTCCACCACCGACTGGCGGATGGCATCCATCACAGCTTCGCGGCCATTGAGCGTGCCGAGGTACTCGTAGGGCTCGTGCCAGATGACATCGGGAGCGATGAGGTCGGCGGCGGCCTCCAGGTTCGTGCCCTGGCGCGCCTCGTACAGCTTCCGGACGACGTTCCGATCGGCGGTCATCGTGTCTCCTCAGCCGGCCGCGGCAGGCACTGGTCGGGTGTCCACCCGCGCCGGGTGGGACGCCTCCCAGGCGTCGATGGCGGTCGAGCGCTGCAGCACCCAACCGACCTCGTCGGTCCCAGCGAGCATCATCTGGCGCGCGAAGGGGTCGACCTCGAAGTCGACGGTCGAGCCGTCCGGCAACAGCAGACCCAGCTCCGAGAGGTCCACCGTCACCCCCGCATCGCGGTCGGCTTCGAGCATCTCCGTGATGCGCTCGTGCGTGCCCGGATCGACCACGATCGGCAGCAACCCATTCTTCATGGAGTTGTTGCGGAAGATATCCGCGAAGGATGTGCTGATGATGGCCTTGATGCCCCACGCGGTGAGCGCCCACGGGGCATGCTCGCGGGACGACCCGGCCCCGAAGTTGTCGCCCACGAGGAGCACCTGACGTCCCTGCATCTCGGGCTGGTTGAGCACGAAATCGGGGTTCGGGCTGCCATCAGACAGGTAGCGCCAGTCGTTGAACAGGGCACTCGCGAGTCCCGACTTCTCGGTCGTCTTGAGGAACCGTGCGGGGATGATCTGGTCGGTATCGACGTTCTCTGCCGGCAGCGGGATGAGCTTGCTGCTGAAGGTGGTATACGGCTCAGGCATCTGGCGGCTCCTGTGCGAGGGTGTGTCGGGGGGTGGTCATCCGGGCGCGCTGGCCCGTCTCAGTGGCCTCCGACCAGGCTGGGACGAAGATCGACGAGGGGCCGCGGGTCACTGACAACGCCCGCCAGCGCGGTGGCAGCGGCCGTAAGCGGGGAGGCGAGGAAGGTACGCGACCCCTTGCCTTGCCGTCCCTCGAAATTCCGGTTGCTCGTGGACACGATGTACTGGCCGGGCGCTCCCTGGTCGCCGTTCATGGCGATGCACATCGAGCAGCCAGCCTCACGCCACTCGGCGCCGGCCGAGCGGAAGACGTCATCGAGGCCCTCCCGCTCGGCCTGGGCCTTCACCTGGGCACTGCCGGGCACGACCATGACCCGCAGACCATCCGCGACGTGATGCCCCCGGAAGATGGCCGCCGCCTCGCGCAAGTCGCTGATCCGGCTATTGGTGCAGGAGCCGATGAACACGATGTCGACCTTCTGGCCCAGGAGCGGCTGGCCGGCGGTCAGGCCCATGTACTCCAGGGCGTGTGCCAGCGCCCGCTTGCCCGCCTCGTCCGGCTCGGCATCGGGGTTTGGCACCTGGGCGGTGATGCCCATGCCCATGCCCGGATTGGTGCCGTAGGTGATCATCGGCTCGAGCGTGGAGGCATCGATGGTGATGGACTTCTCGTGGACGGCGCCGGAATCCGAGGGGAGGGTCCGCCAGCGGGCGACCGCGGTATCGAAGTCCGCGCCCCTCGGGGCATGCGCCTTGCCCCGGACGTACTCGAAGGTGGTGTCGTCGGGGGCGATGAGGCCAGCCCGGGCGCCACCCTCGATGGACATGTTGCAGATGGTCATCCGCTCCTCCATCGAGAGTCCCCGGATGGCATCGCCGGTGTACTCGAACACGTGGCCGGTGCCACCGCCGACCCCGATGCGCGAGATGAGGTTGAGGATGATGTCCTTGGCCGTGACACCCGGCTTGAGCCGGCCGTCGACTCGCACCTCGTAGGAGCGGGGTGGTCGCTGGAGCAGGGTCTGGGTCGCGAGCACCATCTCGACCTCGGACGTGCCGATGCCGAAGGCGAGCGCGCCGAATGCGCCGTGGGTGGCGGTGTGCGAGTCACCACAGACGATGGTCATGCCCGGCTGCGTGAGGCCCAGCTCCGGCCCGATGACATGGACGATGCCCTGGTGCTCCGAGCCCCGGGAGTAGACCGGGATGCCGAACTCGGCGCAGTTGCGCTCGAGCTGCTGGACCTGGAAGGCCGCCTGCTGGTCAAGGATGGGCAGGCTGAGCGGCGTCGTAGGCGTCGAGTGGTCCGCGGTCGCAACGGTTCGTTCCGGGTGACGGACCTGGAGGCCACGGTTCCGGAGACCCTGGAACGCCTGGGGGCTGGTCACCTCGTGGACCAGGTGGAGGTCGATGCCGATGACGCTCGGAGCGCCGGCCTCCTCGGACACCACGTGCTCGTCCCAGATCTTCTGGACGAGCGTGCGCGGTGCGGCGGATGGGTCGCTGGTCGGGGTCGCGTGGTCGGGCATCGGAGGTCTCGCTGGCGTGATCGGTGTGGGGCGGGTGTTGCGCGGCGTGTGGCGGCCGATACCTGAGCGTAGCAGACGCCACGGTCGCGACGAGCGTGCGCCCCAGCCCAAGCGGGGTTCGCCGCTAGGCCGCCGGGCCGCCGAAGGTGTTACCGCGACAGGACCATCGGCATTGGCTGGACATGGTGCGCCGGACTCGTGTACAGTCGCGGCCTACCCCTCACACAGGGAGCGTGTTCGGCTCATGGGTCAGCAGCAACGGAACCGCCGCCTCGTCGCCATCGCGATCCGCGAGGACGGACGACGTGTGCCTGTCCAGCTGTCAGCCAGCGCCGACGTATCCCTTCTTGCCAAGCTCGAGCTCGTAGCGCTCGAGCTTATCGGCATCCTTATCGGCTCCCGGCGGGAGTCCGGAGGAAAGCGGGGGTAGGGACACCGCGAGAGCGGCCCAGAACCACGATCCACCAGGACCCTCGCCGGGGAGCGAGGGTCTTTCGTTTTGTCAGCCATCACCACGAACCACCACCGACGATCCAGACACGAGCAGGAAGGGACAGCACCCATGACGACCGAACAGTCCCGGGCGACAGTCCCGGGCGCGACCGAACCGGACGCGGCGCCAGCCGATGCGCCCTCGGCGACCGGAGCACCAGCCGCGCGACAGCCTGCCACGGGGCGGCATGTCCCGGGCGCGGGTACGGAGGCCGCCGCCGAGATCGAGCGGGCGCGCATCTCGATGTTGTCGGACGCCCGTCCCCGTGATCGCCGGCGCATCGGCGCGGATGTCCTGTGCGAGGCGCTCATCCGCCAGGGTGCCGATGTCGTCTTCGGGTATCCCGGTGGCGTGATCCTGCCCCTCTATGACGTCTGGGACGACCACCCCGAGATCCGGCACATCCTGGTTCGCCATGAGCAGGGCGCGGCGCACGCGGCCGATGGTTATGCCCGGGTCAGCGGCAAGGTCGGTGTCTGCCTGGGTACCTCCGGCCCTGGCGCGACCAACCTCGTCACGGGCATCGCCACCGCGCAGCTCGACTCCGTCCCCATGGTCGCCATCACGGGCAACGTCCCCGGCGCCCTCATCGGCAAGGACGCCTTCCAGGAGATCGACATCACGGGCATCACCCTGCCCATGACCAAGCACAACTTCCTGGTCCGCAGCGCCGACGACATCCCGCGCGTCATCGCCGAGGCGTTCCACCTGGCACGCACCGGTCGACCGGGCCCCGTCCATGTGGACATCACCAAGGACGCCCTGATGGCCGAGACCACGGCCACCCACCCCGATAGCGTCGACCTGCCCGGCTTCAAGCCCACCTTCGACGGGCATCCCAAGCAGATCCGGATCGCCGCGGAGGCTATCGAGGCCGCCCAGCGCCCGGTCATCCTCGCCGGCCACGGTATCCTGCTGTCGGGCGCCAGCGAGGAGCTCCGGGCGTTCGCCGAGCGGACCCAGATCCCCGTGGCACACACGCTCCTGGGCGTCGGCGCCATGGATGAGCGGCACCCGCTGTCCTACGGCTTCATGGGCATGCACGGCTGGAAGCACGTCAACCGCGCCATCCAGTCGGCGGACCTGCTCATCGCCCTGGGCATGCGCTTCGACGACCGGGTGACGGGCAACGTGAGCACCTACGCGCCCCATGCCCGCATCGTCCACGTCGATATCGACCCCTCGGAGATCGGCAAGAACGTGGCCGTCGACGTGCCCATCGTGGGTGATGTGGGCCGGGTGCTGCGGGCGCTGACGCCCCTCATGCGCGAACGGACCGCCGACGAGCGCGCGGCCTACTTCGGCCAGCTCGCGGAGTGGCGCGCCGACTCGGAAGGGGCCAGCTGGCACGGCTCGGGCGCCTGGCGCGATGGTCTGCTGTCGGCGGACTACGTCATCTCGCGGCTGGGCGAGCTCACCGACCATGACGCGAACCTGAGCTCGGACGTGGGCCAGCACCAGATGTGGCTGGCACGCTACGCCGGCTTCCATCGGCCGGACTCGCACATCTCGTCGGGCGGCCTGGGCACGATGGGCTTCGGCCTGCCGGCAGCGATGGGCGCTGCCATCGGGCGGCCGGACAAGGAGTCCTGGGCCATCGTCGGCGACGGCGGCCTGCAGATGACCAGCCAGGAGTTCATGACCGTCGTGGCGGACCACATCCCGGTCAAGGTCGCGCTCCTGGACAACGGCAAGTTGGGCATGATCCGGCAGTGGCAGGAGATCGATCTACGGCGGCAAGTACCACTCGTCCACCCTGCCCGGTCCCGACTGGGCCAAACTGGCTGATGCCTACGGCATGCCCTGCTTCCGGGCCACCCAGCCCGAGGAGGTGGACCCGGCCATCCGTGCGGCTCAGGCGGTCGATGGTCCCGCGCTGGTCTGGTTCCAGACCGCCGAGAAGCAGAACGTCCTTCCGATGATGCCGGCCGGCAAGGGCCTGTCCGACCTCATCGAGACCTGGGAACCGGAAGGCGAATGAGATGGCAGCCATGAACGATCCGTTGGCAGCGCCGCCCGCCAAGGCCGCGCCCTCGCGCTACGTGCCCGGTACGGGCTCGGTCAACCGCCACGTGGTGGTGGTCTTCGTCAACGACCGACCCGGTGTGCTCAACCGGGTGTCGAGCCTGGTCCGGGCGCGCAACTTCAACATCGAGTCGCTGGTCGTGGGCCACACCGAGCGCCCCGGCATCAGCCGCATGACCGTGACGCTCCGTGGCGATGACTTCGCCGTGGAGCAGATGGGCAAGCAGCTGTATCGGCTGGTCGATGTGCTCAAGGTCCAGGACATGCCCGACCAGCACCTCGTCGAGCATGAGCTGGCGCTGGTCAAGGTGCGCGCCACGAATCACAATCGGGCCGAGGTCCTGCGCATCATCGAGCTGTACAAGGGGCGCGTCATCGACGTCTCTCCTGATAGCCTCATCGTGGAGCACAGTGGCACCGAGCAGGAGATCGACTCCCTGGTCGCGCTGCTGGGTGGCTTTGGCATCCGGGAGCTCGTGCGGACCGGCACGGTGGCCATGGCGCGCGGCTCCAGCGCCGTCGACATCGACGCCATCCTGAAGGCCGGTACCGTGCCGGCATTGCCCCCCACCAGCGCCATCACCGAGGAGTGACGATGCCCGCACGCATGTACTACGACAACGACGCTGACCCCTCGGCGCTGGCCGGCCAGACGGTGGCCATCATCGGCTACGGCAGCCAGGGCCACGCCCACGCCCAGAACCTGCATGACTCCGGCGTCGACGTGGTCGTGGGGCTCGCGCCTGGCAGCAAGAGCCGGGCGCTCGCGGAGCAGGCCGGCCTCCGGGTCGCGGACGTCGACGAGGCGGTTCGCCAGTCCGATGTCGTCATGGTGGCGCTCCCGGATACGGTCCAGAAGCAGGTCTACGACAGCCAGATCGCCCCCAACCTGAAGCCCGGCACGTTACTCATGTTCGCCCACGGCTTCAACATCCGGTTCGGCCGCATCACGCCTGATGCGGGCATCGACGTGGGCATGGTCGCGCCCAAGGGGCCCGGCCACCTGCTGCGCTCGGTGTATGTGGCAGGTGGTGGCGTGCCGGCCTTGTTCGCGGTCGAGCAGGACGCCACGGGCACGGCGCGGGCGCGCGTCCTGGCGTACGCCCGGGGCATCGGGTCGACGCGTGCGGGCGTGCTCGAGACGACCTTCAAGGAGGAGACGGAGACCGACCTCTTCGGGGAGCAGGCGCTCCTCTGTGGCGGCGTCTCGGCGCTCATCAAGGCCGCCTTCGAGACGCTCGTCGAGGCGGGCTACCAGCCCGAGCTCGCCTACTTCGAGACGATGCATGAGCTCAAGCTCATCGTCGACCTGATGTACCGCGGCGGTCTCAACTTCATGCGCTTCAGCGTCTCGGATACCGCCGAGTACGGCGACTACGTCAGTGGCCCCCGGGTCGCGGAGGGTGTCAAGGCGACCATGAAGGACGTCCTGACGGATATCCAGACGGGTGTCTTCGCGGACAACTGGATCGCGGAGATGGAGGCGGGTGGACCGCAGTTCCAGGTGATGCGCAAGGCCGACCACGATCATCAGATCGAGCTCGTCGGTGCCCAGCTGCGGGCACAGATGCTGTGGCTCGACCCGGTCACGGTCGAGGCAGGGCAGGCACAGGCGTCCGCGAGCGGCGCTGCGGGGGGGGCAACGAGATGAGCGTCCCTGGCGTACCCACAGGCTCCGGCACGCCCGGGGCCAGGGGGTCGATCCGGATCTTCGATACCACCCTGCGCGATGGTGAGCAGGCACCGGGTGCCTCGTTGACCATCAGCGAGAAGCTGGAGGTCGCGCGCCAGCTCGTGCGCCTCAACGTCGACGTCATCGAGGCCGGCTTCCCGGCCGCCTCGCCGGGCGACTGGGAGGCCGTCAACCGGATCGCGAAGGAGACCCGCGGCGTCGCCGTGGCGGGGCTGGCGCGTTGCAAGGACGGCGATCCCCAGCGGGCCGTGGAGGCCCTGCGCGACGCCGAGCGGCCGCATCTCCACGTGTTCATCTCCACCAGCGACATCCACCTGGAGCACCAGATCCGGATGTCCCGGGAGGATGCCCTCGCCGAGGCGGTCAAGTGGGTGCGCTACGGTCGGGCGCAGCTGGGTCGCGACGCGGAGCTGGAGTTCAGCGCCATGGACGCCACCCGGAGCGACCCGGACTACCTGATGCAGGTGGTCGCGGCCGTGGTGGAGGCGGGCGCGACCACGGTCAACCTGCCCGACACCGTAGGCTACGCCATGCCCAGCGAGTTCGGCCCGCTCATCCGGCGCGCGGTGGACCTCGTTGGCAGCAGCGCCGTCATCAGCGTCCACTGCCACAACGACCTGGGGATGGCCGTGGCCAATACCCTGACCGCCATCATGGCCGGGGCCCGCCAGGTCGAGGTGACCATCAACGGGCTCGGCGAGCGGGCCGGCAACGCCGCGCTGGAAGAGGTCGTCATGGCCCTCCAGACACGCTCGGCGGCCCTCGGCGGCCACACCACGGGGGTCGTCAGCGAGCAGATCGCGCCCACGAGCCGCCTCGTCAGCTATCTGACCGGCTTCGTCATCCAACCCAACAAGGCGGTCGTGGGTCGCAACGCCTTCGCGCACGAGTCGGGCATCCACCAGGACGGCGTGCTCAAGAACCCCCTCAACTTCGAGATCATGACGCCCCAGTCGGTGGGCCTGTCGGGCAACCGGCTGACGGTCGGCAAGCTGTCCGGTCGCCGGGGACTGCAAGGCAAGCTCAAGGATCTCGGGTTCGATGTCGACCCGGCCGCGCTGGACGCCGTCTACCGCGCCGCCATCGCTCTCGCGGATGTCAAGAAGGAGGTCACCGACGCGGACCTCGTCGCGCTCGTCGGCCAGCAGGCGGCGGGGGCGACGCTCACGGTCCAGGCGCCGGTCGCGCTCGAGGGCTGGAGCGTCACGAGCAGCCACGGCGGCAGCTCCCAGGGGCATGTGTCACTCGCGCTGCATGGCACGAGCCATACCGCTGAAGGCAGCGGCAACGGGCCCGTGGATGCCCTCTTCGGCGCCGTCGATGGCGCCGTGGAGCCGGTCGTCGGCTGGCATCCCAAACTCGTGGACTACGAGATCCGGGCGGTGTCCGGTGGCGAGGATGCCCAGGGCCAGGTGACCGTCCGCGCGCGTCGTTCCTCGGACACGGACGGTCGCGGTGAGACCGTGACAGGCCATGGCCTGTCCACGAACATCATCGAGGCCTCGCTCGAGGCGTACGTCCACGCGTTCGAGAAGCTGCTCGCGGAGCAGCCGGCCCACGAACCGCAGGCAGCCACCCCATGACGGCCGGCGGCGCTGGGGCATGGCGCATCACAGCCATCCCGGGGGACGGTATCGGCCCCGAGGTGGTGGCCGCCACCCGCGACGTGCTCGATGCGCTCGGGGCGACGTCCGGCTTCGCCATCGAGTGGTCGTCCATCCTCATGGGCGGCGCCGCCATCGACGCGTATGGCGTGCCGATCCGGGACGAGGACCTCGCCACCTGTGCCGCCTCCGACGCGGTGCTCCTGGGTGCGGTGGGCGGGCCCCGGTGGGACGTGCCCGGCGCCCCGGTGCGCCCGGAACAGGCCCTGCTTCGCCTGCGCAAGCACCTGGGTCTGTTCGCGAACCTGCGACCCGTCGCCGCCGAGCCGGCACTCATGGCGTCCTCACCCCTCCGGCGGGACCTGGTCGAGGGTGTCGACATGCTCATCGTGCGCGAGCTCACCGGTGGTCTCTACTTCGGTGAGCGCCGCGAGACCCACGACGGGCCGGAGGGACGCCAGGCCTTCGACACGCTGCTGTATACCGAGCCGGAGGTCAGCCGCATCGCGCGCCTGGCATTCGAGCTGGCACGTGGCCGACGCAGGCGCGTGACGAGCGTGGACAAGGCCAACGTGCTGGCATCGAGCCGGCTGTGGCGTACCGTCGTCGATGAGGTCCACCGGGAGTTCCCGGATGTCGAGCTGGAGCATCGGCTCGTCGACTCCTGCGCCATGCAGCTCATCACGTCGCCGGGCATCTTCGATGTCGTAGTCACCGAGAACATGTTCGGCGACATCCTCTCCGACGAGGCATCGGTGCTGGCCGGCTCCCTGGGCATGCTGCCATCCGCGTCGCTCGGCCAGACCCGGACCGGCCACGGCATCCTGGGGGTCTACGAGCCGATCCATGGGTCAGCGCCCGACATCGCGGGCACGGGCGTGGCCAATCCCGCAGCGACCATCCTGTCGGCGGCGATGATGCTGCGCTGGTCGTTCGCGCGACACGCGGAGGCCGCCGCCATCGAGGACGCGGTACGCCGGACACTCGCGGATGGCATCCGGACCGCCGACCTGATGGGGCCGACCGAGGACGGCCAGGCCATCACTCGGGTCGGTACCGACGGCTTCCGCGACGCCGTCCTGGCGCGGCTGCATCCCGTGGCCGCGGCATGACCGAGCTCGACCAGCGACCGGTCATCCTCTATGACACGACGCTCCGGGACGGCACCCAGGGCGAGAACATCACGCTCTCCCTGGCCGACAAGCTGCGCATCGCGCGGATGCTCGACGAGTACGGCATGCCCTACATCGAGGGCGGCTGGCCGGGCAGCAATCCCAAGGACATCGAGTTCTTCGCTGCCGCCCGCACGATGACCTGGCAGACCGGCCGGCTCGCGGCGTTCGGATCCACCCGCCATCGTGCGAACCGTCCCGACGCCGACCCCAACCTGCGGGAGCTGGCGGCCGCGGAGACCCCCGTGGTCACCATCTTCGGCAAGAGCTGGCTGCTGCACGTGACCGAGGTCCTGGGTGCGACAGCCGCCGAGAATCTGGACATGGTCGCCGAATCGGTGGCGTTCCTCGTCGACCGCGGCCGAGAGGTGGTCTACGACGCGGAGCATTTCTTCGACGGCTACGAGGCGGACCGGGGGTATGCCCTGGACACGCTGCGTGCCGCCCGCCAGGCCGGGGCGCGGTCGCTGGTGCTGTGCGACACCAACGGCGGCACGCTCACCGACGAGATGGTGGCCATCCTGACCGACACGAAGCGCTCCCTCGAGTCCGACGCCAACGCGCCGAGCGTCGTCTGGGGCATCCATACCCACAACGATGCCGAGATGGCGGTGGCGAACTCCATCGCCGCGGTCCAGGCCGGTGTACGCCATGTCCAGGCGACCATCAACGGCTATGGCGAGCGGTGCGGCAACGCGAACATGGTGAGCATCCTCGCCAACCTCGCGCTCAAGACGGAGCTGCCCCTGGTGCCCCTGGGTGGCGGCGATGTGACCGGACTCACGAGCCTCTCCCGCAGCGTCGCGGAGATCGCCAACCAGGTGCCCAACGACTACCAGCCCTTCGTCGGCCGGTCCGCGTTCGCCCACAAGGGTGGGGTCCATGGCGCGGCCGTGGCCAAGGTCGAGCGCAGCTACCAGCACGTCGATCCGAAGCTCGTGGGCAACGAGGGGCGCCTGGTCGTCTCGGAGCTGGGCGGCAAGGCCAATACCCGCATCCGGGCCGAGCAGCTGGGGATGCGGCTCGAGGGGGTCGTCGACCCGCAGGTGCTCTCGCGGCTCATCAAGCAGATGGAGGCGGACGGACTTGCGTTCGAGGGCGCCGAGGCGTCCTTCGAGCTGCTCATCCGGCGTCATGGGGCGGGGTACGCGCCACCGTTCCGGGTGGTCGACTACACGGTCCTGGTCGAGCAGCGGGAAGGCCGGGATCAGCTGGCCGAGGCGACCGTCAAGGTCGCCGTGGACGGCGAGGTGCTGCATACCGCGGCCGACGGCAACGGGCCGGTGAACGCCCTCGACAGCGCGCTCCGCAAGGCACTCTCCGCGTTCTACCCGGAGCTCGTGTCGGTGCACCTGGTCGACTACAAGGTGCGCATCCTCGACGGCAACGCGGCGACCGCGGCTCGCACCCGGGTGGTCATCACGTCCACGGCCGGACCCCTGGAGTGGTCGACGATGGGTTCCGCCACGAACATCATCGCCGCCTCCGCCCAGGCGCTCGCGGATTCGCTCGAGTACGCCATCTGGAAGACGGGTGCGGCACTCGTCCGGCGCGACGAGCGGTCGCTCGCGGTCGGGCCTCCTGCGCCGGCCGCGGTCGCCGCCGTCCGCGCCGCGGGGCAGGGGACAGTCCCGACCGACGCCGGCTGAGCGACGCCCCGACGACCGCGGGTCAGTCCTGCCAGGAGGACCGGAGGGCGTCGGCCACGGCCTGATGCTGCTCGCGGGTCAGGCGGCTGGCGAAGACCCGCTCGACGTCCGCCCGATGCTGGTCGATGGCGCGCTCGTACTTGGCAGCACCCTCGGGGGTCAGCACCACGTGCACCCCACGCCGGTCATGCGGGACACGCTCCCGACGCACGAGTCCGGCGGCCTCGATACGGTCCACGAGCCGGGTCAGCCCGCTGTACGTGAACAACAGCCGGTCCTGCAGCTCCTGCATCCGAAGCGTTCGATCCGGAGCGTCATAGAGGCGGCCCAGGACGTCCAGGAACACGAGCGAGATGCCGGAGCGTTCCTCGAGGTCCCGTGATACCACCCGAAGCACACGCGCGTTGGTGAACACGATGCCCCGCCAGGCATCCCACCACACGTCGATCTGGTCCGGATCCTCTGACATCAGCGATGGCCTCCCTGGGGTTCCGTGGTCCGCTCGGCCAGAGTACCTGCAAATTCAGTAGTTGACAATGCAGAGATTGCAGTGGCAGACTCCGCTCCTCGCGCCGCCCTGGCGCCGTCTGGCAGGAGGATCCGGCATGGCAACGATGTTCGTCCATCACAAGGTCGCCGACTTCGCAGCGTGGAAGCAGGTGTACGACGGGTTCATGCCCACCGCCAAGGGGATGGGCCTGACCAGCGAGTCGGTGTATCGGGCGGCCAACGACGCGAACGACGTGACCGTCACCCATGAGTTCGCATCGGTCGAAGCTGCCCAGGCGTTCGGCGCCAGTGACGCGCTCCATGCAGCCATGGCCAGCGCCGGCGTGGTGGGCGCGCCCAGCGTCTGGATCACCAACAAGGCGTAGTCGATCCGGAAGCCGGAGGCGACCGCGGTGCAGCGTCGCGCTGTCCCGGTCGCGCCGGCGTGCCTCCCAGCGGGCCCCTCGGCCGGGTACGCTGACGCGCATGTCCGTGTCCGCTGCCGCCCCCCCGCCCGTCGGGCCAGTGCGCCCATCCGCCGCGTTCCCGGGTGAGCCGGGCTCCTTCGCGGAGGACGCCGCTCTCGCGTATTTCGGCGAGTCGGCCGCCATCGAACGGCTGCCCAGCTTCCGGGATGTCGTGGAGGCGGTGGCGACGAGCACGGTCGCTCGCGGCGTGGTGCCCATCGAGAACGTCGTCTTCGGCACCGTCCAGCAGGTCCAGGACCTGCTCGCGGCATCGGACGTGTCCATCGTGGGTGAGGTCATCGTGCCCGTCCGTCTCTGTCTTGCGGCGTTGCCCGGTCAGCGGTTGGAGGACATCGAGCGGGTCTACTCCCACATCCAGGCGCTCGGCCAGGCCGAGGCGTTCCTGCGCACGCGGGATTGGGCGCTGCTCGCGGCCACCAACACCGCCGGCGCCGGCAAGATGATCGCCGATCAGCATGAGACCGGCTCGGCGGCGGTGCTCTCACCGCGTGCCGCGGGTCTGTTCGGCCTTGAGGTGCTTGCCGCGGACATCCAGTCGGAGCCCCGCAACCGGACCCGGTTCCTCGTGCTCGCGCAGGCGGGCGAGATAGCAACCTCCACTGGGATGGGGACCTCCGCCGGGGATCCGGCGACCACGATGCATTCGACGCTGCTGGTGTCGGTGCGCAACGAGCCGGGGACCCTGGTGCGGGTGCTGACCGTCCTCGCCGCGCACGGCCTCAACATGACCAAGCTGGAGTCGCGGCCCAGCCGGACCCACACCTGGGAGTACGTCTTCTGGATCGACCTGGATGCGGACATGTGCGCCGATACGAGCGCCGGCGCGCTCGCGGGCCTCCGCGAGGCGGCCGTCGACGTGCGGGTCATGGGCTGCTACCCAAAGGCAGCCGAGCCGGGTTGACCCCGGCGCCCGACATCACCTGTGGGCCCGGGTCGGCGACCTATGGCAGCGTGACCCAGCCCTCCATGACCGGCACCACGGCACCGGTGACCCGGACCTCGGCAGGCGCGCCGTCGGCGCCGAAGTCAGCGGCCGCCACGAGTCGTGACGGGCGCCCCAGCTCCGAGCCTTGCTCGATGACCACCTGGAAGGTGGTGTCCCGCGACGGCACGAGCTGGCCGAGGTAGACCGCGATCGGGCCCGCCGCCGCACCCGTGGCGGGGTCCGCGTCGATGCGCAACGAGCCGGCGTCGAAGAGGCGGACGCTGACATCGGCATCGGCGATGTCGCCGCTTCCACCGGCTGCCACGAGCGCCGCGCTGTCGCAGCCCATCGCGTGGCAGATCTCTGCCACGTATGACCGTCGCTCGTGGTCGATGTCCATGAGCACATCGCGGTCCGCGATGGGCACGATGAGATGCGGCAGACCGGCCGAGATGACCTGCGGCCGTGCCTTGCGCTTGCGACCGCCGGAGCGCCACCCGATCTGGTTCGAGGGGACCTCGAGCGCCTCGCACAGCTCCGCGAGCTCGTCACCGTCGAGACGTTCCAGCAGTTCCACGTCGCGGTGGATCATGGTCACATCGATCGCGCGCCGGACCCCACCATCGTCCGAGACGCGCAGGGACAGCCGCGTGACGCCTGCCGCCATCTCCTGGCGCACCACGTGGCGCGGGCCCTCCAGGGCGATGCTGCCCTCGTCGGCGAGCACCCACGCGGCGCCGATCGCCGGATGCCCCGCGAAGGGCAGCTCCATGCCGGGGGTGAAGATGCGCAGTCGATGGCTGGCCCCGGCCGCCGCCCCCGCCGCCGTCGGCGGCAGCACGAATGCGGTCTCGGACAGGTTCATCTCGCGGGCGAGTGCCTGCATCTCGACGTCGCTGAGGCCCATGGCATCCACGAAGACCGCCAGCGGATTGCCACACAACGGCGTATCCGTGAACACATCCACCTGGCGAAACCGGAACCGTCGTGTCACCCAGCGAGTGTACGGCGGACGTACGATCGGCGGACCATGCAGCAACGCTTCGATCTGGTGGTCCAGGGTGGCATCGTCGTAACGCCGACCGCCTTCGGCCGTCGGGACGTCGCGATCCGAGGTGGCCGATTCGCGGCCATCGGCGAGCCGGGGACAATCTCGTCGGCCGCCGCCGACCAGGTCCTCGACGCCCGCGACTGTCACGTCATGCCCGGCGTCATCGACGCCCACGTCCATTTCCGTGACCCGGGCTTCCCCGAGAAGGAGGACTTCGAGAGCGGCTCACGGGCGGCGGTCGCCGGCGGCGTGACCACGGTCCTCGACATGCCCAACACACAGCCGGCCACCGACTCGGTCGAACGCGCACGGGAGAAGCTCGAGCGTGCACGGGCCGCGTGGTGCGACGTGGGACTGTTCGGGCTGCTCATCGACGGATCCATCGACCAGCTGGAACCCATGGCGCGCGCGCGGCTCGTCGTGGGCTTCAAGGCCTTCCTGGGTCCGACCACCGGCGGGCTGCCGGCCCCGACCACAGCCACGCTGCGACGTGCCATGAGCGTCATCCGAGTCCTGGGGATGCGTCTCGCCGTTCACGCCGAGGACGAAGCGACCGTCGCCGCGGCCACCGAACGTGTCCGGGCGACCGGCCGGACCGATGGCCTGGTGCACCCTGAGAGCCGACCGGTCGAGGCGGAGGTCCTTGCCATCGAGCGCATCGGCGCGCTGGCGGCCGAGACGGGCTGCGCGGTGCACATCGTCCATCTGTCATCGGGCGATGGGCTGGCGGCCATCGAGCGCTGGCGTGCGCGCGGCGCCGTCATGACCTGCGAGGTGAGCGCCGATCACCTGTTCCTGGGCGCCGAGGACATGGACCGCATCGGGCCGCGCATGAAGATGAACCCGCCCGTGCGGCTTCGCTCGGGGGGCCACGGGGAGGCCCTGCTCCGTGGGCTCGCGGATGGTCGAGTGGAGATGGTCGCCTCGGACCATGCGCCGCATACCGTGGTCGACAAGCTCGGCGGCGACATCTGGTCGGCGCATGCCGGAGCCGTGGGCGTGGAGACCAGCCCCGCCGTGCTCCTGTCGCGTGCCGTCCAGGGGTCGGGACGCATCGACCTGCGCCGGTTCGTGGAGGTGACCTCGGGCGCGCCGGCGCGCATCTGGGGACTCCGTCAGAAGGGCCGCCTCGAACTGGGCGCCGACGCGGACCTGACGCTCTGGCGTCTGGACGAGGAGACGCACCTCGATGAGGAGCGCCTGCACGGCCGCAGCCGGCTCAGTCCGTTCCGGGGCGAGCGGCTCATCGGCCGTCCCGTGGCCACGGTCATCCGTGGCCGGATCGTGATGCGCGACGGGGAACCCGTCGGTCAGCCGGCTGGTGAGCCGCTCGCCAGATCCTCGACCCAGAACGTGCCGTCCGGGTATCGATAGCGCTCGATGGCGGTCGGTAGGAGCTGCGCGTAGCCTGGCGACCGGGGCATCTGATAGCGGGCTCGGATCACCCGCGCGGGCTCCTGGAATTGCTCGTGGAGGTGGTCGACCCACTCCACGACCCGGCCGTCCATGGTGCCGCTCACGCACACGAAGTCGATGGCGGCGAGATGGACGACCAGCTCGCAGAGGCCGACGCCGCCGGCGTGCGGGCAGACCGGGATCCCGAAGCAGGCGGCGAGGAGCTGAACGGCCAACACCTCGTTGATGCTCGCGAGGCGACAGGCATCGATCTGGGCGAAGCTCACCGCGTTCGCCTGGAACAGCTGCTTGAACATGACCCGGTTGTGGACGTGTTCGCCGGTGGCCACACGGATGGGGGCGATGGCGCGCGCGATCGCGGCGTGGCCCAGGATGTCGTCCGGGCTCGTGGGCTCCTCGATCCATGTCGGCCGGACCTCAGCCAGGCCCGCCATCCACTCGATGGCTTCCGGCACGCTCCAGACCTGGTTGGCGTCGACCATCAGGCGCCGGTCAGGGCCGATGACCTCGCGAGCGATGCGGGTCCGCCGCAGGTCGTCCTCCAGGTTCCGGCCGACCTTGAGCTTGAACGCATCGAAGCCATCGGCGAGCGCCTCCTGGCACAGCCGCCGGACCTTCGCGTCGTCGTAGCCCAGCCAGCCCGCCGACGTCGTGTAGGCCGGATAGCCGCTCGACTCGAGCTGCGCGATGCGCTCGGCCTTGCCCGGCTCCGCCGCCCGCAGGATGTCGCGCGCCTGGGCAGGGGTCAGGGCGTCGATCAGGTAGCGGAAGTCGACGAGCGCCACGAGCTCTTCGGGCGTCATGCCCGCGAGCAGCCGCCAGACCGGCACACCCCGGGTCTTGGCGAACAGGTCCCAGACCGCGTTCAGGACCGCCGCGGTGGCAAGGTGGATGACGCCCTTCTCCGGGCCCAGCCAGCGCAGGTGGCTGATACCGATGAGGCTCCGCGAGAACGCGCCCATATCCGCGAAGGCATCCTCGAGCGCCAGACCGATGACGTGGCTGCTCAGGGTCCGGATCGCGGCGACGCAGATCTCGGTGCCTTCGCCGATGGTGAACGCGAAGCCGTGCCCTTCGAGCGACGGGTCGCTGGTCCGGAGCACCACGTACGCGGCGGAGTAGTCCGGGTCGGGGTTCATGGCATCCGAGCCGTCGTGGTCGCGAGCCGTCGGGAAGCGGACGTCGAACGTGTCGACGCGCGTGATGGTCAGTGGCCCAGCCAATCGTGAGTCTCCCTTCAGCCTTTGAGCGCGCCGACCAGGAGGCCGCGCGAGATATAGCGCTCGAGCGCGATGGCCATACCTACTACAGGGACGATCATGATCAGGATCAGCACCGACATGGCCCACCATTGGGGTCCCCGTGTGGCGTCCTGAGCCTGCACCAGGAGCGGCATCGTTTGGGAGTTGCCGCCCGACAGGATGGCCGCGATGAGGTACTCGTTCCAGGCGAAGATCAGCACGATGAGGAATGAAGCCACTAGCCCCGGCACGGAGAGGGGCAGCACGATGGAGCGGAAGATGCGGTACGACGAGGCGCCGTCCACTGCGGCGGACTCCTCCAGCTCGATGGGCAGGGTGGCGAAGTAGTCACGCATCAGCCACACCGCGATGGGCAGGTTGGAGGCGACATACGTGACCGCGATCGAGAGCTGCGTGTCCAGGATGCCGATCTGCTGGTAGAGCACGAACAGTGGGATGACCGCAGCGATGGGAGGCAGGATGCGTTGTGATATGAGCCAGAAGGCGATGTCGTTGTTGCCCAGCGCCTTCTTGAACCGGCGCCCGATGGTCTGGGCGAGGATAGCGAACACACCCAGAGCGGACACGAGTGCAAGGATCCAGGGCACCCCGAACGCGATGCCGACGAACATGCCCGCCACGCACAGGATGAACAGGGCGATGATGCCGATGCGCGGGCGATAGGTGAAGCGCACCAGGGCGTACGCGGACGTCGCACCCAGGAGCAGGGCGACCGTTGCGCTCGATAGCCCCACGATCACCGTGTTGACGTAGGGCCGGATGGTGTCGTTGCCAAGCTCGACGAGGATGTAGTGCCACGCGTCCAGCGTCGGCTGGAAGTCGACGAACGGGAAGTAGAACGGCCCCTTGTCAACCGCGTAGGGCGTCTTGAACGACGTCACGACCAGCCAGTAGAGCGGGAACAGGACGATGAATGCCCAGAGCGCCAGCACCAGCCAGGCGCCCAGCTTTGCCAGCGGCGACACGTCCATGGCCGACTTCCGGCGGAATGGGTTCTTCATGAGCGGACCCGACCAGTGGAGCGGTGCTGGTCCTGGCCGACCTTGCTGCTCATGCCGCCTCCGTGGTGCGCCGGCGGACGAGGCTCACGTAAGCGGTAGCCACGATGGTCACGACGATGAGCAGCAGGTACGCGATCGCGGACGAGCGACCCAGGTCCAGGGTGCGCCACGACAGGTATGACTGCAGTGTCAGCGACTGGGTCGCCGTTCCGGGCCCGCCACCGATGAGGATATTGGGCAGGTCGATGATTTTGAAGCTTTCTATCATCCGGATGAGGACGATGGTGGTGCTCACGGGCAGGATCGCCGGCACGGTCATGTGCAGGAAGGCTTGGCGACGCGTCGCACCGTCCACGAAGGCGGCCTCCAGGACCTCCTGGTCCTGACCTTCGAGCGCGGCCAGCAGCACGATGAACATGAACGGGATCCACTGCCAGGAGTCGGCAAGGATGACCACGACGCGGGCTGCCCAGGGGTCGTTGACCCAGCTGTACTGAGCCATCCCAAGCGCATGCCACAGGGGCTGGATGGGCCCCTTGCCCGTGTCGGTCATCATCCGCAGCAGATAGCCGACCCCGATCGGCGTGATGGTCAAGGGGATCAGGAAGGCCACCCGGAAGAAGCGACGACCGGGGACGTGCTGCACTGCGAGCAGGGCCAGGAAGAGCCCCACGGTGTACTGCAGCGTCACGCCGCCGACCACGAAGATGATGGTCACGACGAGTGCGCCCGGCAGACCGCCTTGGCTCAACAGCGTCTGGGCGACGAGCCAGGTGAAGCCGACCAGGGTGATTCCGGCAGCAAGGCGGATGGCGAGGCCGAAGGGCCCCGTGCCCGCACGCACTGCGCGGGTGAACCACCACCCTGATACCGCGATGCTCCCAGCGACGAGCGCCCAACCAACGGGCGTGGGCTCCTTGAGCAGCCCCAGGAAGTGCGTCCGCTCGGTGCCGAATAGCAGGATCTGGTAGTTCTTCAGACCCACGAAGTCGATCGCGACCGAGCCCTTGTGGAACGCCAGGTGCGAGACCGACAGGACCAACGACGCGACGAGGGGGAAGATCGAGAGGACAAGGATGACCAGGACGGTCGGCCAGATGAAGACCCATCTGGCCATCCCGTCCGAGCCCAGCACGCCGATGGCAGAGAGCCCTCGGCGTGCTGGCTGTGCCTCGAGGTCCGGGCCGTCCTGGTCCAGGCCCCGTGACTGCATCTCCGGTAGTTAGCGCTGAACGCCGAGACTGGCGTTGTAGGCCGCCAGTTGCGCGTCCTTGCCTTCGGTGTCGGTGATCTGGTTCCAGCCATCGGCGATGTTCTGCATCGTCGTGGCTGTGTCCTGCTCACCGGCGAGGAAGGAGGAGACCTGCTGGTCGAGCACATCCTGCTCGTACTGCTTGGTCTTGGGGATGCGTAGGTCGAGCACCATGTTGGGGCTCTTCAGGCTGGCGCCGATGGCGCCGAGGTAGTTGGTGGCGGCAGCCTCGCTGAGGCCGGCGGCCTCCCACGGTCCGAGATTCTCGAACTGCGACGTGCGATACGGGTTGAAGCCAGTCTTGCCGAGCGTGACGTCCACATCGGACTGCGCAGGAGCGCTCATGTAGCTCAGGAATTGGTAGGCAGCGTTCTTCTTGTCCTCGGGTGCGGCCGCATTGATGGCACCCGACCAGCCACCGTATGACGCGAACGGGGCATAGTTGACGCCATCGACGGCATCCGGGCACGTGGTCGCGTCACAGGGCACGAGCTTGCCCGTGGCGCGGTCCAGGACCTGGGTCCAGCCGGGCGTGACCGTGGCACCGGTCTTGTCCTGAGCATAGGTGCCGATGGCCAGGGTGCCGATGTCACCCCAGTCGAGGGAGAGCGCGCAGCGGCCGGTCGTGAACAGGCCGCGCGTGTCGCCCACGCCCAGGTTGAGCTCGTCGGGCGGGCCGACGGCGAGGGTCTTCTTGTAGGTATCGAGCGCCAGGGCGAATGCCTCGTTGTTGACGAGCGGTGCCATGGTCGTGGTGTCGAAGAAGGCACCTTGGCCGGTGCCCTGACTCTGCAGCAGGCCAGCAGCGATGGAGATGATCCACCAGTAGCTCTGCTGTCCGGCCTTCTTGGCGATGCAGGAGCCATAGTCCGGAGTGCCATCGCCGTTGAGATCCTGCCCGTTGTACTTGGCCGCGATGGTCAGGTAGTCGTCCCAGGTCTTGGGCGGTGCGACGCCGTCCTTCTCGAGCAGATCGCTGCGGTAGTAGACCATGTGGAAATCGCCGTCGAGCGGAACCATGTAGGTCTTGCCGTCATAGGTCGCGTTGAAGTCCCGGAAGAACGGCGCGATGTCGCTCCACTCGATGCCGGGATCCGCAGCGATCCGCGGTGTCAGGTCGTCGAGGTAGCCGGGGCCAACGAAGTCGCCCAGCCATTGAGGGTTGAACACGTACGCGTCGAAGCTGTTGACGCCGGCCGACGCGTCCAAGAGCGCCTTGTCGTAGATGGCCTGGAAGTCCGTCGCGATGACGTTGACATGCGCACCTGTGAGCGCCTCGAAATCGGGCGCCCGCCGCTGCAGCGGCTCCGCGACCTGGGGACCGTTGAAGGTCAACAGGTTCACGTTGACGCCTTGCAGCGGCAACGGTGACTGTGCCGCTGCAGGGGTGATGGCGGATACCGCCATGGCCGCCATGCCAGCCACGGCCAGCATCGTCGAACGGGACCGAGCTCTCGCCATGTGAGCCTCCTCCTACGTGCGGGGTCGACCGTCCGGAACCTTCGGCGCGCGCCCCTGTCATCGGACGTATGAGCCGCCAGGCTGTCGAGCGATCCCCGCGATGTCCCATGAGCCGTCGGGCGTCTCATCCGCGATGTGAGGGTGAGCACCGTCAGGCGGGCACATTACCCGGCAGAACATCCGATGTCTATACCCGATCGCAACCAAGGCGTCGGTCCGGTATCATCGGATGTCTGATCCCACAGCAAGGAGGGTGTCGTCCGTGGCCGCGCCCATGACCGAGGCCGCCATCGAGCGCATCCGCGAGCTCATCGGCACCGGTGGCCTGCCTCCGGGCGCGCGGCTGCCGTCGGAGGCGGAGCTTGCCGTCCAGTTGGGCGCGTCGCGCAACACGGTCCGTGAGGCCGTGCGGGCGCTCGTGACGGCTCGCGTGCTCGACGTCCGCCGGGGCGACGGCACCTATGTCACGAGCCTCCGCCCCGAGCTGCTCCTGGAAGGCATCGGCTTCGCCGCAGACATGCTCCAGCCCGACTTCTCGATGGAGCTCATCGGCGTCCGGCGGATCCTGGAGCCGGCCGCGACAGCGCTCGCCGCGCGCCACGTCGATCCCCAGGCGATCGTGGGCCTCACCGATTGCCTGCAGCGGATGCGCGACGCCGGGTCGCAGGATGTGCTCGTCCAGTACGACGCGGAGTTCCACGCCCGGGTCGCGAGCGCATCCGGCAACGCGACCCTGGCCTCGATGCTCGCGGGCGTCTCGGGCCGGACCCAGCGGGCGCGGATCTGGCGGGGCATCGTCGACGCGGATGCCGTGGCCCGCACCATCGCCCAGCATGAGGACATCCTGCGGGCGCTCGAGGCGCGGGACCCGGTGCTCGCGGAGGCGACGGCCCTGGTCCATGTCGCGACCACCGAGGCCTGGTTGCGTCAGATCGTCGCCGCTGGAGGGGCCCCGGAGGAGTCATCGCGCCACGCGCGCCGGACCCGGACCCGGCCGGACGGCTGAGGCCGGCCTACAGAGGTCCCATGGACCCCTCGATGCGTTGCGGCGTACGATCGCGCGCATGCCGGCGAGCCGGGCTATCGGACGCTGGTCACATCGCACTGGAGGTCTCCATGACTCGGATCATGTACCGCCCGGCGAAAGCAGGCGTGGTGGGCCTGCTGGTGCTGGTCGGGCTGCTGATGGCGCCCGCGAGCGCCTTCGCGGCGCACTCCATCGGCCACACCGGCAGCCCCGGCACCTGGGGCCTCACCGACCGCGCGGCTGAGCCGGGCGGCAAGTGCTCCTATGCGGGGGGCGGCACGGCAGGCTCCGTCTACCTGACGGGTATCAAGCTGCTCCACGACCCGGTCATCCGGGGTATCCACGCAGGTCTCCGCTCCGTGGGCTACCAGCCCGTCATCCAGCAGTGGAAGCACGGTGCGTGGGTCAATGTCCATAAGGGCACCCTCGTCACGGGCCAGGCGAGCCGGACCCATCCCGCGACCCTGCCGGCGGAGCGCACGCCATTGCCACCGGTCTCGAACCCCAGCAGGTTCCGGCTGGTGCTCAAGCTCATCTGGTACCGGGCGGACGCCTCGGTCGAAGCGACGCGTCGCGTCGTGGTCGACAGCTATGCCCGCCTCTCCGGTGGCGTCGGCTCCAGCTGCAAGGGGCGCATCATCACGGTGTGACGCCCGGCGCCCCGCCTGTGCGGGGCACGGGAACGGCCGGCGCCCAGCGAGGACGCCGGCCGCTGGTCGAGCGATGACACGACCGGGAGGCGAGCGGCGTCCCGGTCGTTGGCGATCTATGCCTCGGTGATGGTCACCGAGGTGATGCTCACCGGGTCGACGGGACGATCCTGGCTGCCGGTGCGGGCGGTGGCGATGGCGTCGACCACGTCCTCACCGGCGGTCAGCTTGCCGAAGATGGTGTAGTTGGGCGGCAGCCGGTAGTCCGCGTGCATGACGAAGAACTGGCTGCCATTCGTGTTCGGTCCGGCATTGGCCATCGCGAGCGTCCCCCGTGTGTACGCCCGGGTCACCTGCTCGTCCGGGAAGCGATAGCCGGGTCCACCCGTGCCGCGACCGGTGGGGTCGCCGCCCTGGATCGATGAATCCCTCGATGACCCGGTGGAAGATGACCCCGTCGTAGAAGCCTTCGCGGGCGAGGAACACGAAGTTGTTGACGGTGTTGGGGACCTCGGACGCGAACAGCTCCGCGGTGAGGGTCCCCGCGGACGTCTCGATCACGGCGCTGTACAGCTTGGCGGGATCGATGGTCAGCGCGGGCGGGTTGGCGTACTGCTTGGCCACGGTGTCTCCTTGGGCTTGGGCGGTCCGGGTCGCGACGGTGGTGGCGAGTCGACCATCTGCGTCCTGAGGGTACCCCAGCCTCGAGCGCATGTGCCCATGGGGTCGTCGGCGCCCCGACACCCAGCGCGCCAGGTGCGTCCCATGGACCGCCGGAGGGCGGCCGGCTAGTATCAGTCGTTGCCCGATGCCGCACCCTGATCCATCCCTGGAGGACCCGATGGCCACCGCGACCGTCACCACGCCACATCCCATCTATCTGGCTGGTCGGTGGGTGGAGTCGCCCGATGTGCTCGTGGTCGATGACCCGGCGCATCCCGGCACGCCCGCGGGTGCCACCTACACGGCGACCGCGGCCCAATACGAGGAAGCCGTCACGGCGGCCGTGACGGCCTTCGAGCAGACCCGGAAGCTGTCCTCGATGGAGCGGTCGCGGGCGCTCCACCACATCGAGGATGGCATCCGCACCCGCCGCGAGGAACTCGCGCGGGTCATCGCACGGGAGTCGGGCAAGCCCATCCGGGACGCGCTGGGCGAGGTCGATCGGGCCATCCTCACGTTCCGCCTGGGCGCCGAGGAGGCGGAGCGCATCACGGGTGAGACCATCCCGCTCGACCTCAACGCGGTGTCGCGGGGTCGCGTCGGCATCACCCGACGGTTCCCGGTGGGTCCCGTCGCCGCCATCAGCCCCTTCAACTTCCCGCTCAACCTCGCCGCCCACAAGATCGCGCCAGCCATCGCTGCTGGTTGCTCCATCGTGCTCAAGCCCCCCTCTCGCGACCCGCTCACGATGCTCACGGTGGCGGAGATCATCGACGAAACAGGGCTGCCCCCGGGCGCGGTCTCCATCCTGCCCATGAGCCGGGAGCTGGGCGACCGCCTGGTCGAGGACGACCGCTTCCGGCTGCTGTCCTTTACCGGATCTCCGAGCGTCGGCTGGGCGATGAAGGCGCGGGCCGGCCGCAAGAAGGTCGTCCTGGAGCTCGGCGGCAACGCGGGTGCCATCGTGGATGCGACCGCGGACCTCGACTGGGCGCTCAAGCGGACCCTCATGGGTGCCTTCAGCTACTCCGGCCAGGTCTGTGTCAGCGTCCAGCGTCTCTTCGTCCATGCGTCGATCTGGGATGCGTTCATGGACCGCTTCGTCGAAGGGGCCCGGGCGCTCAGCGTCGGCGACCCGATGGATCCCGAGACACAGCTGGGACCCATGGTCGACGCCGGGTCGGCACAGCGGACGCAGCGCTGGGTGGACGAGGCGATCGCGGCGGGCGGTCGCGCCCTGTCGGGTGGCCGCGCGGATGGCCAGGCGTACCCCGCGACCGTGCTCGTCGACGTCCCCCGGGACGCGAAGGTGTGCTCCATGGAGGCGTTCGCGCCTGTCGTCGTGGCCTTCCCGTTCGATGACTTCGAGCGTGTCATCGAGGCCGTCAACGACAGCGCCTTCGGGCTCCAGGCCGGCGTGTTCACGAATGACCTGGCGAACACCTGGCGTGCCTTCGAGGAGCTGCAGGTCGGCGGCGTCATCATCAATGACGTACCCACCTACCGCATCGACAACATGCCCTATGGCGGCGTCAAGGACTCGGGCCTCGGGCGCGAGGGTGTCCGCTTCAGCATCGAGGACATGACCGAGATCCGCATCCTGGTGATGGCCCAGCCCAGCTGACCGCGAGAAGGCTTCCGACCTTCGACCGGTCGAGGCTGGCGCGTCCATCGAGCTGAACGCCGACGACCGACGGATGATCCGTCGGTCGTCTTGCTGGGAGCCGTGGGGGCGTGCCCCGGGGGCGCGCCAGGCTGGGATCGCCGTCGAACCCGCGCTACTGCACGACCAGGTGGACCGGGTTGCCCAGGATCCGGGTGGTCCAGGTCGTCACGTCATTGGACGTTCCGTTGCCACTCATGGTGTACCGGATCTTCCACCAACCCTGCTGCGCTGCGGTATACGCGGTCGGGATCGGCACCCGGATGGTGAGCCAGCAGCCGTTGTAGGTGCCTGCGGTCGAACCCACGTTCGTCTGGATGGACATCACGCCCGTGCCGCTGAGCGAGTTGCAGTTCGCGGCACCGGAGTTGGTCGTGCCCTTGGCGGCGGTGTAGCTCATCGCCGTCGGGGTCCAGCCGCCGGCGGTAGGCGCCAGGATGGAGAGCACCGCGCTCAGGGGGTTCGTGTCACCCGGATCCCAGAGCTGGATCTCGATGGTTTTGCCGGCGTAGTTCGCGTCGATCTGCGCGAGGTAGAACTCCGAGACCACGGACGATCCGGACGCGGACAACGGCGTGAAGGCCTGCATGGCGCCCAACCCGTAGAGCTTGGGCGTGGCACCCGAGGCGGACGCGTAGAGGGCGAAGCTGTTCTCGCCGTTGGTGCTCTTCTGGGCCGTCGTGTTGGCCGGGTCCGTGGACGTGGTGTGGATGCGGTAGATATGGCCGCTTGAGCCGCCCGTCATGCCGCTGTAGAGCCGGTACCACTGGTTGTGATAGTCGCGGCCGTCGCCGTAGGTGGCGTCCGTGAACTGCACGCACTCGGAGCCACCGGAGCCGCCCATCGCCGAGTCCGACGCTGAAAGGTTCCGGAACAGATTGCCCGACGACGCCAGCGGCGCGCCATCGTCCGCCATGTCATAGAGGGTGTTCTTGGTGTCGTAGACCTCGTAGAACGAGCTCACGGCGTTGGTACCGCTGAACCACCGGTCACCGGTGCCCTTGCTGGCGGTCACGGCACAGAACTCGGGGTCGTAGATGTAGATGGACCCGTTGGTCGCTCCGGGCGGCATCTCGATGGCGTAGTTGTAGTAGTTGTCGGCGTCGTATGCGGCGTTGTTGGCCGACGTGCGAGTGTCGTAGAAGGGCTGGTATGCGTCACCGTTGACGTTCTCGGCGCCCTGGGTGTTCATGGTGCCCCAGAAGCCACGCGGGTTGAGTGCGGCGCCGTCGGCGCGATAGCAGTTGAGGATGCCCGATCCGCATGCGGTCCCTGGGCCCTGGAGGTTCTGGTCTGGCACGGAGGTCGTCTGGACCGAGGTCGAGGTGGTGGTCGTGGACATGCTGTAGTAGACGCGGACCTGGATCATGTCGGCCCTGAGGTTCGTGCCCGCCGTCGCGCATCCCTTGACTGCAGTCAGGCGCAACTGGAAGTCGGCATCGGTGAAGTCGCTGGCGTCCCACGAATGCCCACCCCACGCGCTCGTACTGGTGGTGCCTCCCGATGCGGGCAGGGTGTAGTCGCCGCTGGAGGTGTTCGTCCCCAGGCTCGGAGTCGCGATCTGGGTCGACCAGGTCGGGGTCGCGTTCGACCCATTCCAGGTCACGTCCACGCGGATATTCGAGTTGGCGCAAGTGGCGGACACTGAAGCATCGGTCAGCAAGACCGTGAGGCCGACGATCGACAGCGACTGGTTCGCCGCCGGGGTGGGCAGGGTGATGCCGAAGTTCCCGAACTGCTGGATGGTCGCGTTCGTGCTCGTCTGGATGTAGACGTTGTTGTTGGATGCGACCGAAGCCTGCTTCGTGCCAGAGCTCGCGGTCCAGGTCCCCGCCGGAGCCGTCGTCGGGACCCGCAGGCCACTGTCGCCGCCCGCCGAGTTGGTGTTCGTGCTGGTCACGGTCTTCGCCGTCGCGATGCCGCGGGTCAGGCCGAACACACCGTAGTAGTTCTCGGGGCTCCCCATCGGCACCGGCAGGTAGTACTCCGCGCGTCCGGTCGCGCTGGACGCGAAGGAGCGGATGCCCAGCGACTGGGCGAAGAAGGCGCCCACGGAACCGGACACGGTGACGATGAGCCGCCGCTTGTTGATCGTGTCCTGGACGGGCGTGACGGTCACGCCGTTGACACCATTGGTGAAGCCGTTCTTGGTCGCTTCGTCACGCGCCACGGAGTAGGCCTGGGATGGGTTGCCGGGCAGGTAGATGGCACCCGCGAGGGCGGCAGCGTCAGCCGCGCGCTGCATGCGCTGGTTGCCGTACCACAGCCACGACACGTCGGTGACGATGGCGACCGACCCGATCATGACCAGGGAGAGGATCACGAACAGGACGAGCGCCTGGCCGCGCTCGCCCGTCGTGCGCGCCTTGGGCGCCCGGGCTGGGCCAGTGATGGCCTCGGTGGGGACGCGACGCGGATTCGGTCGCCGGGATGGGCTCGACACGGTGATCCTCATTGGGTGGGATTGACGGCCATGATGGTTTGGTCATTGAGGGCGTAGGTGGTGGCCTGGGTGCCGCCGAGGAGCTGGGCGATGGCCACGAGCGGAGTGGTGAGCTGGTAGCTGTAGACGACCTGCACGCCGATCGAATCCGGATCGGTGACGTCGATGCGGCTGCACGCCGGCCAACCGACGCTCTGCTGGGAGAAGTCCAGCTTGTCGACGGTCGAACCGTCATCGATGTCCGGGCCGGCTCCGGGGGTGTAGGTCCAGACGTTGACCGAACCGCCGACCTGGGCCCCCGTGGACGTGGCCTTGTAGATCCGGATCTGGGAGACGCGGTTCATCTTGATGTCCGAACCGGGTGACTTGAGGATGCGCTGGGTGGCGGCGATGATCTGCTTGTCGACCGCTGCGGCCGATGCCGCATTGGGGTTGCCCGCGGAGCAGTCGCCGGCCGTGCCGCCGTTGCCGAGTGCGGCTGCGGTCCGGGCACCCTCGCGAGAGGCGTAGCCAACGGTCAGCTTGTGGCTGAAGGCCAGCCCGACCTCGAGCATGATGAGCAGCAGGAACAGCGCGATCGGCAGCACCAGGGCGAACTCGACGAGCGCCTGGCCCCGTTCGCGATGGCCGCGGTCAGGACGTGGAGACCGGTCCCCGGGACGTCGGTAGATGCGCATCAGACTTGCGGCTCCATCCGGAATGCGCTGCGCCGATCGAATGCGAACGTCGTGCCGGAGGAGCCGCCTCCGTTGACGAGCTGCATGATCGCCGCGAGCGGGGTTCGCCACTTGTAGGCGTAGCTGACCTGGATGCCGATGGTGTCGACCGTGGACCGTGACGGGGTCAAGGTCGGGCACCCCTTCAGGACGTTGCAGCGCTGACTCTCCGGATAGCCGGTCATGGTCGCGGTGTACGGGACCGAGACGGATGTCCCGTCGGCCAGGGTGCAGTTGGTCACCCCGCTCCGGACGTACTTGTTGCGGGCGTAGACCGTGACCCCGGAGGGATTGGTGCGCTGGATCTCGACGCCCGTGATCTCCCGTCGGTCACTGGGTGACCCGACGTCGGCCTCGATGCTCTGGAGGATCAGGCAGTCGGCGCCGGGCAGGTTGCCGGCCTCGGCCGCCACGAGTGCCGCCACCTGGCTCGCGCGGTTGACACCGAGCGTGGCGTTGAACGCCAGGGCGAACTCGATGATACCCACGATGACGAGCATCAGGACCGGTACGATGAGCGCGAACTCGAGCATGGCCTGACCGCCCTGGCGGTGCCGGGTGCCGGGCGCGCCAAGGTGCGGACGTCGACGGCGGAACACATCGGACGAGCGGGCACGGACTCTGCTGGGCATGGATGTGATTTACAGGCCTGCGTCCCCTTCGAGCCAATGGGACGAAGGTCCGGGTGCACCGGTACCAAGGTCCGGGGCCCACTGTCACGCAGTCCAGCGGATCGTCCCGGACCCCACTCGGGCCGCTGACGGCCATCCGGTCGCGGCCGTCGGTCAGATGTCTCGCCGGTCCATCACATCGGACGGCCCGGGGTCCAGGCATGGCTGACCTGCGCGGCCCCTGCACGACGGACCCATCGATGCTGGATGCGTTTCCAGCCGGCTTGTGCGCCGGTGCACCACCGCCGATGGTCGGGTCCTTGACCTCCCCCGTACCAAGGTACTAGCGTGCCTGGCATATCCGGCGAGATGCAGCCGTGGATGGCACCCAGACCGACCCACCCAGACGGGTCGGAGCCGCCGCACAGCTGCCCGAGACGTCTCGCATCGCCCCTGGGCATGCGTGCCCAGAGCAATCGGGGGGTCTCCGCCTGTGTCCGCGCCCACGATCAGTGTCGTCGTGCCTGCCCTCAATGAAGCGGCGAACCTGCCGCACGTCCTGCCGCGCATCCCGACGGACGTGCTCGAGGTCATCCTCGTCGATGGCGCCTCGAGCGACGATACGGTCGCGGTCGCGCGTGCCGTCCTGCCCAACGTGCGTGTCGTCAGGCAGCACGGTCGGGGCAAGGGAGCGGCCCTTCGGACCGGCTTCGCCGCCGCACGCGGTGACATCATCGTGATGCTCGACGCCGACGGCTCCACGGCGCCCGAGGAGATCCCGGCATTCGTACGCGCCCTCATCGACGGCGCCGACTTCGCCAAGGGCTCGCGCTTCCTCGCCGGAGGGGGCACGGCCGACATGCAGCTCTATCGGAAGGTCGGTAACGCCGCATTCGTGGGCATGGTCCGTCTGCTGTTCGGAGGTCGGTACACGGACCTCTGCTACGGCTACAACGCCTTCTGGCGCCAGGTCGTGCCCCGCCTCGGCCTCGACGGCGACGGCTTCGAGATCGAGACGATGATGAACGTGCGAGCGCTCAAGGTCGGCCTCCGGGTCGCCGAGGTGCCCTCCTTCGAGGCGCATCGGATCCATGGGGAGTCCAACCTGCACACCATCCCCGACGGCATGCGGGTGCTGCGGACCATCATCCGGGAACGCTTCTGCGGCCCTGTCCGGAGCGTGGCGCCATTGCCCTCGCCCATCGTCATCCTGCCCGTCGCGTCCGCGACGGCGTCCGTCCCGGTCGAGGGCGATAGAGGGACTGCGGCGTCATGGGGTGACCCGGTGTGGGCCGACACCGGACCGACGGCGGTCGACGCGCTCAGCGCGCGATAGCGGATCACTCGTCTCGCGCTACGCTGCGGCGCGTGGAGGCGCTCATCCTGGTCGGTGGTGCGGGTACCCGCCTGCGTCCCGTCATCGGGGCGGACCTGCCCAAGCCGATGGCCCCGATCGCGGGTCGGCCATTCCTCGACTGGCTGCTGGCCCAGCTGCGCGATACGGGCATCGAACGGGTGTGGCTGCTCACAGGGCACCGGGGCGACGTCATCGAGCGGCATGTCGGGCGCGGCCGAAGATGGGGACTCGACGTGCGCTACTCACGCGAGACCGAGCCTCTCGGGACCGGCGGGGCGCTCCGACGGGTGCTGCCGCGACTGGCGGGAGAGGCATGCCTGGTCCTCAACGGCGATTCCTACCTGGCGGCACCCCTGGACCGTCTGGTCGCCGCGCATGCCGCGTTCCAGGCTGCGGTCACGCTCGCCCTCGCGCGCGTCCCTGATACCCGTCGATACGGGTCGGTGGATCTGAACACGGGGGGCATCATCGGTGCGTTCCGGGAGAAGGAGCATGCACCCGACGCGCGTCCCGGGCTCATCAATGCCGGCGTCTATGTCATGACGACATCGGTCATCGCGAGCATCGTCCCCGGACGCGCCGTTTCGTTTGAGCGGGAGGTCCTTCCGCGCCTCCTCGGGGGCCGGGCCCGCGGGGAGGTCTTCGACGTCCCATTCGTGGACATCGGCGTTCCGGAGTCCTACGCGGCGCTCGATGCTGATCCCGCCGCAGTGCTGCCCATCGCCGCCATCGACTAGCCCACGGATCGGCCGCCACGCCGGCCAGATCCAGCGCCTCGACCGGCATAGGGGATGGTCGGTACCTTCGTACGGGGGACGCATGGGACCGGGCCCTCCGATACTCGGGCGAGCCGGGTCCCCGTACCGGCGGCGCGTTGGCGCATCCCAGCAGTTCCGCTCGGTGACTCCCTGTGAACGACGACACCCCCGAGGCCGCCTGATGCTCTTCCGGGCCAAGGCGCCGCTGCGGATCAGCTTCGGCGGGGGCGGCACCGACGTGCCACCGTTCCCGGAGCTCGAGGGTGGTTGTGTCCTGTCGGCGACCATCGACCGCTACGCCTGGGGGACCCTGCGGCCCCGGCACGACGGCGGCGTCTGCATCGAATCACGCGACTTCGGGACCTCGCTCAGCTACAGCAGCCGACGGGCGATGGTCCTTGACGGGGAGCTCGATCTCGCCAAGGCGGCCATCCGGCGCCTGAGCGGTGACGACGACCAGGGGTTCGACCTCTATCTCCATTCCGACGCGCCACCCGGATCTGGGCTTGGCTCCTCGTCCGCGATGATGGTCGCGATGGTCGGCCTGCTCAAGGAGTGGAAGAGCCTCCCGCTCACCGACTACGAGGTCGCGGACACCGCCCACACCATCGAGCGGCGCGACCTCGCCATCGCGGGTGGCATGCAGGACCAGTACGCCGCCACCTTCGGCGGCGTCAACTTCATCGAGTTCCGCGCCGACCGCGTGGTCGTCAACTCGCTCCGTCTGGGCAGGGACATCCTCAACGAGCTGGAATACAACCTGTTGCTGGTCGACACGGGTCGGGTGCGCCTCTCGTCCAACATCATCGCGGACCAGGTGGCGCGCTACGAACGACGGGAGCACGACTCGGTCGACGCACTATGCCAGATCAAGTCCATCGCCACCGAGATGAAGGACCGGCTGCTCCACCGCAGGTGGGACGACTTCGGTCGCCTGCTCGACGAGGAGTGGCAGCAGAAGAAGCGGATGTCGGACCGCATCTCCAGCCCGGAGCTCGACGATCTCTATCGCTTCGCCCGTGAGCACGGCGCCATCGGGGGCAAGATCACCGGCGCCGGCGGCGGCGGCCACCTGCTGCTGTACTGCGGCTTCGAACGCAAACATGCGCTCGCCGACCTGCTGCGGGCGAGGGGCTGTGATGCGTCGGAGGTGGCGCTGGAACCGGATGGGTTGCAGACATGGCGGGTCAGCTGAGGTGACCGGGATCCTGTTCCTCGACCGGGACGGCGTGCTCAATGCCCGCCCACCCGAGGGCGACTACGTCAGGAGCATCGCCGGTCTGCGGCTGCTGCCGGGCGTCCCGGAGGCGCTCGCGATCGTCCGTCGCGAGCTGCCGGACGTGCCCATCGTGGTCGTCACCAACCAGCGGGGGATCGCACTCGGACGGATGTCTGCCGCAGACGTCGAGGCTATCCACGCGGAGCTGCTCCGGCGCATCCGGGACGGCGGCGGTGACCTGGGGACCATCGAGGTCTGCCCCCATGACATCGGGACGTGCGCGTGCCGGAAGCCGGGCATCGCGATGTTCCAGCGGGCCCTCGCGCGCCACCCGGGCGCCACGGCAGCGGCGTCCGTCGTCGTGGGTGATTCGCTCAGTGACCTCCAGGCGGCGGCTGGGCTCGGGGCGCGGAGCGTGCTCGTGGGCGATGCACCCCGTCGGACTCGGGTCCGCGCCGACGCCGAGCGTGCCGGCGTCCCGGTCGACGCGGGATCCGGATCGCTCGCGGAGGTGGTGGGTTCGGGGGTCCTGACCGGGTGGTTGCATGCGTCGCGGATCCTGGCGTGAGCGGTCCTCGACGCATCACCGTGGTCGGTTCGGGGACGCGATTCCTGTCGGGCATCAGCGTCTACACGGTCCGCCTGGCGGAGGCGCTCGCGGACGCCGGCGTGCGTGCCTCCGTGGTGACCATGCGGCAGCTGCTGCCGACCTTCCTCTACCCGGGCAAGGCCCGCGTCGGCGGCGAGTTGACCGACCTCGCTGATCGGTCCCGGGTCCCGACCTTCGACGGTATCGACTGGTGGTGGCTGCCGAGCCTCGGGCTTGCCGTCACGTTCCTGCGTCGAGAGCGTCCCCACACGCTCGTCCTCCAGTGGTGGACCGGCACCGTGCTCCACAGCTACCTCGCCCTGGCGTTGCTCGCCCGCGCACTGGGCATGCGTGTGGTCATCGAGTTCCATGAGGTCCAGGACACTGGTGAACTGCGGCTGCCGCTCGTCGGTCGCTACTCGCGGGTCGTTGGTGGAGCGGTCATCCGACTCGCTGCCGGGTTCACGGTCCACTCGGCGTTCGATCGCGACCTGCTCGCACGCCACTGGGATCTGGCCGGCAAGCCGGTCGCGGTGGTGCCGCACGGACCCCATGACCACTACCGGTCGGATGGCCCGCCGACGCCGCCGTTGCGCGAGTCGCCCGACGATGCCTGCAACATCCTCTTCTTCGGCCTCATCCGGCCCTACAAGGGCCTCGAGGACCTGGTCGCAGCCTTCGATCGGCTGTCATCCGACGAGGTGAGCGACTACTGGCTCACCGTCGTGGGGGAGACGTGGGAAGGCCACACGCTGCCGGCCGAGATGATCGGGCGCAGCCCACACCGCGACCGGATCACGTTCGTCGATCGGTATGTGCATGACGCTGAGCTGGACGGATACCTGCGAGGCGCGGACGCCGTAGTCCTGCCGTATCGGCGCTCCTCGCTCAGCGGGCCACTCCATGTCGCGATGGGCTACGGCCTGCCCATCATGATCACCGATACCGGTGGCAACGGTGAGGCCGCCGACGGGTACGCGGGCATCCTGGTGGTGCCGGTGTGCGACGTCGACGCCATCACCACGGGGCTGCGGGAGCTGCGGGCGCTCCGGGGCCAGTCCTTCGAGCATCCGCGATCGTGGTCGGCGACCGCCGATGCGTACCTGCGATTCCTCGACGGCCTCGATGGGGCGGGGGTGTCCGTCCCGGACCGACGACCGTGACGGTCCCGGTCGGCCGTTCCGCCGCGAGCACCGCCGCAGCGAGCGTCATCACTGCCCAGCCGTGGGGACTGGGCGATCTGCCCCGCAGCGCGTTCCTTGCCGCGCTCGGGCTCGTGGTCGTGGCCACCGCCGACACCCTGGCGCGGTTCGATGTCATCGTCGCGCCGCTCGTCTGGTGGCTGGGGCTGCTGCTCATCGTGCTGCCCATCGGTGCTCGGCTCATCGGCCGGGACGCGGCCCGCCGGGAGCGCATCGCGCTCGTCGTGCTTGCTGGGGTCGCACTCTATGGCGTCAAGATCCTGGGAGCACCCTCGTCGTTCGTGATGCTCGATGAGTTCCTCCACTGGGCGACGCTCGACGACATCGTCGTGAGTGGACGACTGTTCACGACGAACAGCATCCTGCTCGCCAGCCCCTTCTACCCGGGCCTCGAGATCGCGTCCGACCTGCTGGTCCGGGCGGGCTTCTCGACCTGGGAGGCCGGCGTCCTCGTGGTCGGGCTGGCCCGGGTGTTGCTGATGCTCGCGCTCTTCCTGTTGTACGAGCGGGCGAGCGGCGACAGCCGGCTGGCCAGCGTCGGTGCCCTCATCTATGCGGCCAACCCCGGGTTCCTGTTCTTCGATGCGCAGTTCGCCTACGAGTCGCTGGCGCTGCCGCTGGCCGTCTTCGTGATGTGGTGCATCCAGCGCCGCGAGGTCGCCAGCGGCTCCGCGCTGCCTGGCCCGACGGGCCCAAAGGACGTGGCACGTCTCACGCGCCTGGCGCGCGCTGGGCACCCACTGGCGCTCACGGGTGTGCTGTTGCTGGCCATCGGCGCCGTCGTCGTCACCCACCATGTCACCGCGCTGGCGCTCTCCGCCTGCCTCGTGGTCTGGGCCGTGGTGGGTAGCTTGCTGCGACTCCGGGGCGCGCGTCCGGGTGGTCTGGCGGGTCCCGCGTTGCTGGCGGTGACCGCGACCGCCGCATGGATGCTGTACGTGGCGTCGGTCACCGTTGGCTATCTCGTGCCCGCGCTCGGCGGGGCCCTCGACCAGGTGTTCCGACTCATCGCGGGCGACGAGGGCGGCCGGGAGCTGTTCAGCTCCGCGACCGGTGTGGCCGCGCCTGCCTGGGAGCAGATCATCGCCTATGGCTCGGTGCTCGTGATGATCGTCGCGCTGCCGCTGGCACTGCCCATCATCCGGCACCGGTGGCGGACAGCGCCGCTGCCCATCACGCTGGCGCTGATCTCGCTGCTCTACCCGGTGTCGCTGCTCGCGCGCTTGACCGCCCGGGGTGCGGAGCTCGCGGCACGCTCCGCCGAGTTCATCTTCGTGGGCGCGTCGTTCGTGGCCGCCATCGCGACACTGGCAGTCGTCGATACTGCGTGCGGGCACGCGCCGCCAGAGGGCTGGCGCTCGGGCGTCATCGCGTGGCTGACGGCACGGCTCCGGGTCGGGGAGCGGCGTGCCCGAAGGGTCGCGACGGGAGCCGTCATGGGTGCCCTCATCGTGGTGTTCATGGGCGGTGCGATCCTGGGCATCGCTCCCTGGGCACGATCGCCCGGTCCGTACCTGGTGGCGGCCGATCCCCGGTCGGTGAGCCCCCAGGGCATCGATGCCGCCGGGTGGACGCTGGATGCCCTCGGTCCGGGTCGGCGGTTCCTGAGCGACCGGACGAGCCGGGTGCTGCTCGCGACGTACGGGCGGCAGCATCCCATCTCGGCCGCAGGCGACAAGATCGACCTCCGGTCGGCGTACTTCGATCCGACCCTCAGCGTCGGGGATGTCGACTCGCTCGCCCGGGCGGGGGTCGACTACGTCATCGCCGACCACCGGCTGCCGACCTCACTGCCATATGTCGGGGTCTACGTGGAACGCGGTGAACAGTCCACCTTCGGCCCCTGGACCGCGCCGATGGATGCCGCCGCGCTCGACAAATGGCACGCCCTGACCGGCACGGACCAGATCTATGACAACGGCGACCTGACGATCGTGGACGTCCGCCGCCTGACCGGGCGGGCGCCATGACCGACGACACCGCCCAGCGGCGGGTCCGCATCTGGCCGGCACCACCGCCCTCCCGCCAGACCCTGAGCCTGGTGATCCTGGCTGCTCTCGGGCTGGGTGCCGGGTTCGTGCTCACGCAACCGTCGGTGCCGGTCGGCCTGGCGGCGCTCGCCGGGGCGTTGCTGGCGTTCGGCGTGCCGGGCACCGCCCTGACCCGGGCGCTCTTCCCCGGTCCGGGCCTAGGCCGCGGCGAGCGGATCGCGCTCGCGCTAGGCAGCCAGTTGTCACTGACCGTGATGTGCGGCTTCCTGCTGCACCTGCTGCGTCCCGGCCTCTCGTCGGCGTCATGGGGTGCCGTCCTGGCCCTCGTCACCCTCATCGCCTGTGCGGTCGCCTGGGTCCGCGACCGGCAGATCGATCCCACCGAGGTGGCTGCGGCGTCTCAGCCGGCACGATCGCCGGGCTGGGGCGCGGCGCTGTCGAGCACCCCGACCCGGCAGCTGGCGCTGCTCATCGGTGCTGGGCTCCTCGCGGCGCTGTCACTGGCCATCGCACGCGCCGGGGTCGCGGTATCGCCGCAACCGGCCTGGACCGCGCTGGGCATCACCGCCGCGGACGCCGGGCGTGCGGTCGACATCCGGGTCAGGGACGCGGAGGGCCATCCCGAGGCGTATCGCCTGGTGGTGACCCTCGACGGGCAGCCCTTGACCACCATCGACGACGTGGCGCTCGCCGATGGCGCATCCACCGTGCGACGCGTCGCGCTGCCTCCGGCGGGTGCGTTCCTGCGCCAGGTAGACGTGTCGCTGTGGCGCTCGGGCGATGACCCCGCGGAGGACCCGTATCGAGCGGTCCAGCTCTCGCTGCGTGGGGTACCTGGGCCATGAGGGTGCTGCTGACCAGCGACTTCTTCCACCCGGTCATCGGGGGTGCCGAGCGACAGGTGGGGCTGCTGGCCAGCGCCCTGGTCAGTCTGGGCCATGAGGTCCGAGTCGCGACCACCGCACAGCCGGGTCTCGACACCCGGGCCGTCGTCGATGGCGTGCGGGTCGATCGACTGAGGAGCCTCGCGAGCGCGCTGCCCGCACCCGGTGGTGGCCGGCGCTTCCTGGCGCCCGCACCAGACCCGCAGCTGAGCCTCGGCCTCCGACGGCTCGTTCGTGACTGGCAGCCGGAAGTCGTCCACGCCAGCGGCTGGATCGCGTATTCCAGTGCGGCGGCAGTCCTTGACCGCTCCGCTCCGCTGGTGCTCTCCGTCCGGGACTACGGCCATGCGTGTGCCACCCGCAGCCTGCTGTGGCGCGACCGTGAGCTGTGCGACGGACCGTCACTCCCACAGTGCCTGGATTGCGCGGGCCGCCACTATGGGGCGGCGCGGGCCCTCATCGCGGTGTCCGGGGTGCGTGGTGCGCGACCGCTCCTGCGTCGGACGGTCCGTGCCATCCACAGCGTCAGCGGCTTCGTCCAACACACCGTCGAGCGGGACCTGCTCCAGGGCGACCCTGGGTGGCGGCCGGTCGTGGAACGGATCGATGACATCGTCCCGGGCGAGCTCGAGGCGACCACGGCCGGCGACGAGCGATCCCTGGCAGGGCTGCCGGGAGCGCCCTTCATCCTGTTCGTTGGCGCACTGCAGGCACACAAGGGCCTGGGGGTGCTGCTGGATGCGTGGTCCGCGATGCGCGGCGCAGACAGGGACGCGCCGCCCCTGGTGATCATCGGTACGCGCTGGACCGGGAGCCCGACTGCCTTCCCGGATGGCGTCACAGTCCTGTCCGACGTCCCGCATCGGGTGGTCATGGCGGCCTGGGATCGCTGCCTCTTCGGGGTCGTGCCATCCGTCTGGCCCGACCCGTTGCCGGGTGTCGTGCGCGAACCGATGACCCTCGGGCGACCGGTCATCGGGTCGGACATCGGCGGCATCCCGGACATGATCGAGGACGGCGTGAACGGGTTGCTCGTGCCGGCCGGTGACGCGGGTGCGTTGCGTGCCGCGATGGAGCGGTTGGCCGTCGACGGGGACCTGCGTGATCGCCTGGGCATCGCGGCGCGGGCATCGGTCGCCGGATTGACGCCCGCTACGATCGCGGGCCGCTTCGAGCGTCTCTACGCCCGTGCCATCGACGGTGAGCTCGTGTGACGGCCCCGGCGCGCATCCACGTCACGGGCGGCCAAGGGAGTGGCAAGAGCACGCTCGCCCGCCGACTGGCGGCGGGCACGGGCCTGCCTGTCCACGAGCTCGACCGCATCGCGAGGATCGATGGCGGCAACGGTCCCCCGCGTGCGGTAGCGGAGCGTGACGCCCTCGTCGCGAGCATCGCGGGGCATGACCGCTGGATCACCGAGGGTATCCACCTTGGCTGGACTGGCCTGTTGCTTGAGCGGGCGGAGGTCATCTTGTGGCTCGACCAGCTGACCCCTGCGTCGGCCTCCGGCAGGATGGTGCGTCGCTTCCTGGCGGGTGCGATGACCGAGATGCGCTCCCGTCACGGTCGCCAGCGGTTCGCTCGCATCGGCGACTACCTGCGCCATACGCGCGATCTCGCTGACGCGCTCCGTCACGCACCAGAGACCAACCATCCCGACCGCTATGCGAGCGCCCTTGCGCGCTACGGCGCGAAGGTCGTCCGGTGTCGGACCGCGGCGGACGTCGAGGCATTCGTCGCGTCGTTGGCGACCTCCGCTGGCGTCCCGATGACCGGTCCCGGGGCGCTCGCCGAGACCGCTCGTGCCTCCGCGGAGGCGGGTCGATGAGCACACCGGCGTTCATCAGCGCCGCCATGGGTCATGTCCGGACACCCGTCTATCGCAACGCCTATTCGCTCATGGTCAGCAACGGCCTGACCTCGGGTCTGGGCCTCGTCTACTGGAGCATCGCGGCGCGGGCGTATCCGACCGAGGTCATGGGTGCCAGTTCCGCGGCCATCTCCATGATGCTGTTCCTGAGCGGTGCGGCGCAGCTCAACCTCCGCCCGGCGCTCCTGCGGCTGCTGCCCGAGTCGGGGGCGCGCGCGGCGTGGCTCGTCCAGCGGACCTATCTCCTGGCGTTGGTCCTGAGCGCGTTCACGGGCCTGCTCGTGTTCGGGGGCGCGGCCGTCGTTGGCGGCCCCTGGGGCGCCATCACCCCACTCGCCGGCCCGGCCGGGGTCCTGCTCATGGTCGTCGGCACCGCCTGCTGGTCGATCTTCAACCTCCAGGACGGGGTCCTCACCGGGCTGCGCCGGACGGGCTGGGTGCCCGTCGAGAACGGCATCTACGCCCTGGTCAAGATCGGGGTCCTCATCGCCTGCGTGGTCACGGTGCCCACGCTGGGAATCGTGGTCTCGTGGGTCGTGCCCAGCATCGTGATCGTGATCGTCGTGTCTGCGGTGCTCGCGAGGCGCTGGATCCCGGCGTACATGAGCGCGCACGGCGACCGTCATCCGTCGCTCGACGACCGCACCCTGGCCACGTTCGTGGCTGCGGACTCGCTGGGTGCGCTGTTCGCGCTCGGCGCGTCGACCCTGCTGCCGGTCCTGGTGGTCGGCGCGGTCGGACCATCGACCGGCGCCTACTTCGCCATCACCTGGACCATCATCGCGGCGCTCATGCTCATACCCATCAACATGGCGGCATCGCTGACGGTCGAATCGGTCCACGCCCGGGCTGCCCTGGCACCCCAGGTCCGACGGCTCGCGGTGCACCTCTATCGTCTGCTCATCCCGCTGGTCATCGCGGTCATCGTCCTGGCCGGCTGGGGATTGCACCTGTTCGGAGCCGCATACAGCGAGAACGCCACGGTGGCCCTGCGGGTCGGTGCGTTGGGCCTGCTGCCGTTCGCGGCTACCACGCTGTTCCTGGCGACGGCTCGCATCCAGGCGCGCTCACGGGCCATCCTGGTGGTCCAGGTGACGACCGCGACGGCGACGCTCGCGCTCAGTGGTCTGCTGCTCGCTCCCCTGGGCATCACTGGCGTGACGTTGGCCTGGGTCATCGCCCAGACCTTGGTGGCCTTGTTGGTCGTGCCGACCCAGCTGCTGCCGCTGGTCCGTCGCGCGTCAGGGGGGGCGCTCGGGCCGGAAGCCCTCAGCCTGCGCGATAGACTCCGAAGACGGCATTGAGGCCGGCGGCTTCCGTGTCGATCTGGGCGACGCAGCGCCGCTCGCCCAGGTCGTAGCACGCGACGTGTGTACCGAGGTAGTGGCGGAAGCCGTTCTTGAGGAAGGCCACGTTCTCCCGGAACCGGGTCGGGCGCATGCGCGAGAAGCCGACCCACAGCCGGTCGCCGTCGAGGAGCAACCCCCGACACCAGCCGAGCAGCAGGTCCTCGTCGTGCATCTCGCGCAGGTCGATGACCTGCACGACGGTCAGGCTGCGGGTGTCGGCGATGACGACCTTGGCATCGACGGTCGTGAACAGCACCTGGTCGCCGACCACGATGCCGTCATGGATCCGTTCCAGGCCGATGTGGATGCGTCGCGTCGGGTCGAGCAGGGAGACGGCGTCCTGCTGCTGGAAGCGGGTCGCCCACGGTTCGTCGCCGATGTGGAACACGTGGTTCGGGTGCGCGAGATGCGGCTTCGTCGACGGGATGAGCCGGTAGTCGACGTCCGTGGAGAAGCGGTCGCCCCACACGGGTGTACCCGGCTGCCACAGGTTCCACTCGCGGACCACATCGCCGCCGATGGTGACCTCCATCACCATGTCCAGGCCCGTGACCGCCACGAGCAGGGTGCCGTGGGGCGTCGGTCGGACGTGGTGGACATCGTTGAATGCCGGCAGTGAGATGCGCCGCACGAGCTCGAACGAGGGCACCCGGTAGATCAGCACCTCGGTCTGTGTCGTCAGATAGAGGTGACCCTGGGCGAGCGTGCCGGACTTGAACAGTACCGCGGGATCCTCCGGCGGGCACTCGGCAGCGGGCGTCTGGTACTCCACGACCCGGCGCGCGACACCGGTCATCGTGTCGATCCGGAGCAGGACACCAGACTCGTATTCGTACCAGTCGCCGAAATGCGCCCGCACAGGGCGAAGGGAGCGCTGGCGTCCACCGACGACGTACAGGGACGAGACGCCCGCGGGCGATGCCGGGGATATGTCGGGGCCGCTGAGGCGAGCGACGTCAAGGGTATCGAGCATGATCCACCGGAGCTGTCGGGTCCTGGGAGACGCAAGGACATCTGGCCCAGGGGGCGCATAGCCCGGTAGCGCCCTACCCCTGGTCCGTTCCGGTGAGGATGATGGTGGCGTTGTGCAGCGTCAATCGAACCGCCTTCGTGCCGTTGTCCCCGGGCAACCCAACTCACGCGCGCGATGCGACGTGGTGGCCGCGTTCCCGGCTGCACGGCTACGCTGGTGTCGATGACGACCGATCGGTTGTTCCTCGTCGGCGCCCTGTGGGCCCTGGTGCTGCTGGGGCTCCTGATCGTGCGCGAGCTGCTGCGACTCTCGGGACGACCGAGCGCCAAGGTGTTGTTGCCGGGCCTCAATGTCCTGGTCGTCGTGATGGCGTGTGCCTTCAGTCTCGCGGCGGTGCTACGCCTCGCGGCGCTCGTCCAGCCCGATGGTCCAGCATCGACCGATGCCGTGGTCGTCGCGTCGCCGTCACCGGCGAGGTTGTCACCCGACCCGAGTCCGAGCGTCGCCCTGGGGTCCATCTCGGCGCCACTGCACAGCGGTCGTCCAGCCGCCACTGAGGCGACTTCGCCGACGGCGCCCGTGGCCGTCAGCGCGCGACCATCGGGGCCACCACGCCCGAGTCCTCCACCATCGCAGATACCGAGCCCGAGCCTTTCGTCCGGCCTCAGCTTGTCGCCCTCGCCCGTTGTTGCGCCGAGCCCATCGCCGAGCCCATCCCCCAGCCCATCGCCATCCCCCAGCCCATCGCCTTCGCCGAGCCCATCGCCTTCGCCGAGCCCATCGCCTTCGCCGAGCCCATCGCCGTCCAGCCCGAGCCCATCGCCCTCGCCGAGTCCATCGCCGAGCCCATCGCCGTCGCCGAGCCCATCGCCGAGCCCATCGCCGAGCCCATCGCCGCGAGCCCTCGCCGAGCCCATCGCCGTCGCCGAGCCCATCGCCTTCGCCGAGCCCATCGCCCTCGCCGAGCCCATCGCCGAGCCCAGCCCATCGCCTTCGCCGAGCCCATCGCCTTCGCCGAGCCCATCGCCTTCGCCGAGCCCGAGCCCATCGCCCTCGCCGAGTCCATCGCCGAGCCCATCGCCGTCGCCTTCGCCGAGCCCGAGCCCATCGCCCTCGCCGAGCCCGAGCCCATCGCCCTCGCCGAGCCCATCGCCCTCGCCGAGCCCGAGCCCATCGCCCTCGCCGAGCCCGAGCCCATCGCCGAGCCCATCGCCGAGCCCATCCCCCAGCCCATCGCCTTCGCCGAGCCCATCCCCCAGCCCATCGCCTTCGCCGAGCCCATCGCCTTCGCCGAGCCCATCGCCCTCGCCGAGCCCGAGCCCATCGCCCTCGCCGAGCCCGAGCCCATCGCCGAGCCCATCGCCGAGCCCATCCCCCAGCCCATCGCCTTCGCCGAGCCCATCCCCCAGCCCATCGCCTTCGCCGAGCCCATCGCCTTCGCCGAGCCCATCGCCCTCGCCGAGCCCATCGCCGAGCCCATCGCCATCGCCGAGCCCGAGCCCATCGCCTTCGCCGAGCCCATCGCCGAGCCCATCGCCGTCGCCGAGCCCGAGCCCATCGCCCTCGCCGAGCCCATCGCCGAGCCCATCGCCCAGCCCATCGCCTTCGCCGAGCCCATCCCCCAGCCCATCGCCGTCGCCGAGCCCATCGCCCTCGCCGAGCCCGAGCCCATCGCCCTCGCCGAGCCCATCGCCGTCGCCGAGTCCCTCGCTGTTGCCGTCCCCGAGCGGCAGTCCACTGCCGTCGCTATCCCCGTCCCCCAGCCCGACGCCGGCCTTCGGGACCGTGACCGTCGGACGCCGGTTCGCGAGCTACACGGTCGCGGGCGACCGCATCGATGGCTTCACGATCGTGACCCGCGAGTCGGGGTTCCAGGCGCGGAGCACCGCGCCCGCGGTGTACCACTTCCCTTCGTTTTCCGACCCGACCGGGACGAAGCAGCTCGTCCGCATCGTCTCCGGTCCATACGTCGACGTCCTGGTCAGCCCGGACGATCCGGGCGTCACATTCCAGCCAGGCGGCTGAACAGCGGCGCAGCCGGTCCGTCGTCCTCGACCACGCCGCGATAGACCTGGAGCGTCGCCTCGACCAGGCCATCCCACGTCGGCAGCGCCCAACTCGACCGGTCAACGACGCGTCCGCGTTCGAGGCTGGTGACGATGGCTCGGGCGACGGCCGCGTCGTCCCCGTCGAGCGGCACGAGGGTGATACGGCCCTGGGGTACGAACCCGCAGGACTCGCGATGGGCGGGGATGTCGCTGGCGACCACCGGCACGCCCGCCGCCGCCGCCTCGAGCACCGTCAGGCCGAATGACTCGTGCATCGAGAGCGACACGAACGACGCCGCTCGCTGGTACCAGGCACGGAGCTCCTCGTCCGGGACACGGCCGCGCAGCACGACGCGATCGCCAAGGTCCCTCGCCGCCTCCCGGACGGCCGCCTCCGCCGATCCGCCGCCCACGACGACGAGTCGCACCCCGTCGGGCAGGCGGCGCAGCGCTCCCACCACCCGCTCGACGCCCTTGTAGGCCTCGAGGCGACCGACCGAGAGGATGGTCGTCCGTCCCATGACGCCATCGGGGTCGACAGCCGTGGGCGACGAAGGCGACGGCTCGCCCGGCAGCTCGATCCCCTCCGGGATGACGCTGATCGCCAGCCGCTCCCCGAAGTCGTGGCGGAGGAGGGTGGCCTCTGCCTGCGAGTTGCCGATGATGGCGGCGGCGCTCCGGACCACCCAGCCCGCGACCGGTCGATAGGGGAGATGGAGGGCGCGGCGGAGGGGCGTGTGTCCGGAGCCGTGCCAATGGGCGGTGAGCACGGTCGGGGTCCTCGCGCCACGCGCAGACCAGGTCCCCGCGAGCGGCAGCAGCGTATGCAGGCTGTGCAGGTGGAGCAGGGCGTATCGGTCCGCGTTCCGCGACAGCCAGCGCGTCATCGCGGGGGAGGGGAAGAACACGCGGTCGCCGCGCATCGTCGGGAAGCGGCGGACCGGGATGCCGTCACGGTGCTCGACGGTCGCCCCACGCGCCATCGGATCGGTGGTCACGACCTCGACCGGGATACCCCGATCACGCAGTCCCGCAGCCAGGCGTTCCACGTAGCGCTCCACGCCGCCACCCGCGGGCGCATACAGCGGCGATACGAGTGCGATGGGAGGTCGGGACCAGGGGGGTGTCACGTCGCCGATGCTACGTGAGTCGTCGACGCCCCGGCCGCTCGGTCGCCGGGGCATCTCGCAGCTCGACCCTGGGACGCCGCCCCCACCGGGTAGGGTGGCTTGAGCGTCCCCATCACTTGAGGTCTTGCTGGCAGGGACACCTCCGCGGTGTGGCGTTCTGGGTCACCAACCGCGGCTGCGTCCTCGGAGTGATCCAGGGCACCGGACCAAGATCCGGAATCCACTCGACCGCTCTGCGCCGCTATCGAAGCATGGCGGTACTGGGGTTGTCCATGACTTTTGGGCTATCTGTGGCGCCCGCTGGCACCGTGGGCCCGGCACCTCCGAACGACCTGCATCCCGCGCCACCACCGGCCGTCGAGCCGGAGGTCCGAGGATGGCCGGGGGCACCTCGGCGACACCGCCCCTACACTCGCCACGTGGCCACCCAGGAGATCATCCAGAGCTTTTCGTATGTCAGCTGGGCGCTGCTGGTGGGCCTGGGCCTCGGTTCCTTCGCGCTGGCCTGGCTACTCCGACAGGTGACGGACGTCACGACCGGGTACGTGGGCACGACCGCACTGTCAGCCGGCATCCTCGCGGCGCTCGGCTGGGGCACCGACACCGGCCTGCCCCTGCCCAACCAGCTGGTCATCCATGCCGCGCCGCAGCTCGACCTGGCACGCCAGATAGCGCTAGGTCTGTTCGCCATCCTCTGCTTCTGGGTCGGGGTCCGGACGTTGCGCGGCGGCAGTGCGCGCTGGTCGGGTGCCATCGCGCTCGGGGCGGGACTGCTGACCCTGCTCCTGGGGGCCATCGGCTGGTCGCAGGGTGCGCTGGAAGGCCTGCCCCTGTTCGTCCAGCTGGTGTCACTGTCGGCCGTCGCGGGGGGTTCGCTCGCCGCCGTCATCCTCGCGCATTGGTACCTGGTGACGCCCCGGATCTCGGAGCAGCCGCTCGTGCTCACGACCCGGTTGCTGACGGTGGCCCTCAGCCTGCAGCTGCTGCTGTTCCTGGTCTGGCTCGCGGTCGGCTACCCCACCGGCGCCCCGTTTGCCGCGCTCACCGGCCCCCAGGCGCTGTTCGTCTGGCTGCGGCTGTTGGTGGGCATCCTGTTCCCACTGCTGCTGTGCTGGATGGCCTGGAAGACCGCGCTCACGCGCTCGATGGAGTCGGCGACCGGCCTGCTGTACATCGAGCTGGCGCTGGTCCTCGCCTCGACCATCGTGGGTGCCGGCCTGGCCTTCGCCGTCGGCGTGCTCGCCTGATCGTGCGCATCCGGATCCGCCTCTTCGCGATGCAGCGCCAGCAGCTTGGCTGGCGCGAACGTGACATCGAGGTCGCGACCGACGCCACCGTAGCGGATGCGTGGCAAGCGCTGGTGACCGAGCACCCAGTCCTGGCACCCGCAGCGGACAGCATCCGGTTCGCTCGCAACGGGGCCTATGTGGCGACGTCCGAACCACTCGCCGATGGTGACGAGCTGGCCCTCATCCCGCCGGTAGCAGGTGGCTCGCGCGATCCGTACCGGCGCATCGAGCTCCGGGCCGACCCGTTCCCCGACGCGTTGCTCACCGAGCTGCGACGAGCGGTCAGCTCGCCGGCCGACGGTGCGGTCGTGGTGTTCCTGGGCCAGACCCGGGAAACGCCGGGAACGCCCGCAGCGGGTCAGGAGTCGATCGCGGCGACCTTCGACGGCCTGCCGGTGGTGGATCTGCGGTACGAGGCGTTCGAGCGTATGGCTCTCACGATCCTGGCCAGCATCGCCGACGAGATCGAGGCGCGGTTCGGGGTCTCGCGGCTGGCCATCCTCCATCGGACCGGGGAGGTGCCCCTGGGTGAGGCGAGTGTCCTCATCGCGGTCGCTGCAGAACATCGGGGCGCGGCGTTCGATGCCTGCCGGTATGCCATCGATGAACTCAAGGCACGGGCGCCGATCTGGAAGCAGGAGCGGTTCACCGGTGGCGAGCTGTGGATCGGCGAGCCGCCACGCGCAGGACCGATGGAGGGGTGATGCGGGTCTACATCTCGGTCGACATGGAAGGCATCGCCGGCGTGAGCCACGGAGCACCCACTAACCGGGCGGACAGCGGCTATCCCGCCGCCGCCCGATTGATGGAAGGCGAAACGAACGCGGCGGTCGCGGGTGCCTTCCACGGCGGCGCCACCGAGGTGGTCGTCAACGACAGCCACGGCTCGATGTACAACCTCTCCCCGGAGGCGGTCGACCCGCGGGCTCGCCTGGTCCAGGGCCGCAAGCCACTGAGCATGGTCCAGGCCGCGGCCGAGGGCCAGTTCGATGTCGCGTTGTTCGTGGGGTATCACGCTCGCGCCGGCCACCCTCGGGGAACGATCGCCCACACGTACACCGGCGCGCCGACGCTGACCACCCTCGCCGGCCGCCCCGTGGGCGAATACGGCATCAACGCGCTCTATCTGGGCGCGCTCGGGGTGCCCGTTGGCATGGTCGCGGGCGATGACGCTCTGGCCGACGAGGTCAGCGACTGGCTGCCGTGGGCGGAGCGGGTCGTGGTCAAGCGCGGCGTCAGCTGGCAGGCGGCGGACTCGGTCCACCCGTCCGTGGCCCGGGAGCTGGTGACGGCCGCGTCCCGACGCGCGGTGGAACGGGCTGCCCGGGGTGAGCTCCAGGCCCTGGTGCTGCCAGCGCCCATCCGCGTGGCGATCGACTTCCGACATGCGGGTCAGGCCGACTTCGCGGCGGTCATCCCGGGCTTCGTGCGGGACGGCGACCGCGGCGTGCGCTATGAGGCGGATGACGCTCTCGAGGCCTACCGCGCGTTCGTGGCGGCGGTCCGCATCGCTACTCTCGCGGACGAGTAGGTCCGGAGCCGTCGCGCCCGCGGAGCGTTCGACGCCTACTGGGTGTCGACGATGGCGCGGCGAAGCGCTCGCAGCGCCGTGCGAGCCATCGGCTCGCCGACCACTTCATCGAGGATCGACCAGACCTGTGCCGGGGACAGCAGCGCCCGATACGGCCGTTCCGCGGTCATCGCCTCGTAGCGGTCGGAGAGGGCCAGGACACGGGCGGCAAGCGCGACCTTCTCATCGGTGACGGCCGGGAACATGCCGTTGCCATCGAGCCGCTCGTGGTGCGCCACGATGAGCGGGGCGAGCCGGGCCAGCGCACGCGAACGTCCGAGCACGGCGGCACCCGCCCGGGCGTGCTCGTCGACGACCCGTCGCTCGGCGTCCGTGAGCTCGGCCGGCTTCTCCAGGAACGAGATGGGCACACGCAGCTTGCCGATGTCATGCAGCAATGAGGCACGCCGCAGGTCCGTCATCAGCCGGTCGTCGAGGCCCAGCTCAGCGCCGGTCCGCACGGCGAACGCTGCCACACGGCGGCCATGGCGACCCATCCTCGGGGTGCGGGTATCGACCACGTCCGCGAACGCGACGGCGGCCGCGTCGAGATGCCGGTCATGCGTCCACCGGATGGCATCCACCGGCTCCAGCTCCAGCATCCGGTCGAGCACGTACGGCGCATTGAGCTCGGCCCAGAGGCCACCTCGGCCCATGCGCAGGACCTCGTCCACGAGGCCCGGGTCGAGGCTGCGGCCGCGTTCACTGCGCAGTATCCGGTCGATGTCGGCGGGTACGGGCGCAGGCCCCTGCTTCGCGACGGCGGAGGCGAGGGCGACCAGGCGCCCGTCCCGCGGGATCTTGTCCCCGTGGGTATGCGCAGGGCCCCGGCCGTCCCAGCGCTCGTCAGCGGTGGCGACGGTCTCGGCGACGTGCTCGGAGAGGTCCAGCGTGGCGACCACGGCACGTGCCCGGTGCGGCCGGGAGAGGTACGCGGGCGTCGTGTCGCGACGATAGCGGGAGAGGCCGGTACGTCGGGTTCGCGCCGCGTCAGGGGTCGCGTCAGCGCTGGGACCGATGGTGCCGACGTCGCCCAGCAAGCCCGCGTAGAGGAGATCGGCGCGCTGCGAATTGGGCAACGACAGCTGGACCGCGATGCGCCCTGCGATCCACGCCGTCCGCACGGCATGACCTTCGGGGCGATGCTCCGCCGCGTCGAGCACCACCGACAGGGCGGCGAGGAGCTCCGTGAGCCGGTGGGAGGCGCTGTCGCTGTTGATCCGCGCGGACGCGTCCACCGGCTGTGCATGGCTGGTCATCTCGGCAGGCGGCTGGTCGTCCGGCGTCACCCATGGCCGATCCTCAGCGGGGGGCGATGCGATGGGCGGCATCAGGGACGTCGACGCCCGTGACGTCTGGTCGCCCATCAGGGACGTCGCGGGCGGCTCCGCGAACAATGGGCTCGACGGCCCGAGCAACGACGACGACCCCGGGCGCGCGTCCGTTGTCGGACGGACGGCGGGCATCATGAGGTCAGTGGCGACTTGCTCGGAGGCCATGCCTGCATGGTGCCCATCGTCGACGGTTTCGACGCCCATCCGGTGGTCCGGTCAGGTGAGGGGAGGATGGTCCGGGTCCGGCACGGACGGTCCCGACCGGCCGAGCCGCGTCAGCCCGTGTAGTCGCCTGCGGGGTCCAGCTCCTCGCGGATGAGTCGCAGCTCCGTCTCCGTGGGGACGGGGGTCGTGGCCAGGTCGGCGGCGATCGCGATGGGCCAGCCGATGGTGTCACGCAGGGCGTCGAGCGAGCCACCGGGGTGGAGCGAGTCGAGGCGCATCTCACCGTCGTCGCCGAAGTGGTAGATGCCCTGGTCCGTGACCACCACCGATGGGCCGCTGCCCATCCAGCCCTGTTCGCGCCGGATGCGCTCTGCCGCGGTGGCCCCGCCCAGGTTGCCGGGTGAGGTCCGGAAGTCGATGCGTTCCACGAAGGAGCGCGTCGACTGGCGCATGATCACGAACACCCGACGGGCGTTGATGGCGATCTCGCAGGCACCACCCGACCCCGGCAGCCGGGTCCTGGGGTGCGCGTAGTCGCCGATGACGGTCGTGTTGATGTTGCCGAAGCGGTCGATCTGGGCGGCGCCCAGGAAGCCCACGTCCACCAGGCCGCGCTGGAGGTAGTAGCCGAACAGCTCCAGCATCGACATCACGGCCGTGGCACCGGTGACGATGGTCGGGTCGCCGATGGAGAGTGGCAGTCGCGCCGGCCGGGCACCGAAGACGCCCGATTCGTAGACCAGCTCCAGGTCCGGCGCCACGGTCCGCTGGGCCAGGTTGACCGCGATGTTGGGCAGACCCACACCCACGAAGCAGACCCGCTGGCCGGCGAGCTCGCGGGCGGCCGCGACGATCATCATCTCGGAGCGCGAGAACGCAGCGGTCGCCTCGGAGGTGGTCATCGGTAATCGCCGTAGTCGACCGAGCCGGAGGGCGCCGAGCCCGCGGGCGCGATGCGCTCCCGCACGACATCGCCCAGCAGCTCCATGTATCCCGCGCGGTCGGGGACCCCATGGACGTATCGGTCGAGCCAGGCGTCCAGGGAGGGGGCATCACGGCTGACGGCGTCCCACTCGACATAGAACCGGTTGTCACGGTCGTAACGGCCCTGGACATACGAGGGATGCGCGCCGTACGGCTCCACCACCACGGCGTCCACGATGAGTCCGGGGATGACCGTCCGGTTGGGGTCGGCCCGGATGACCGACTCGTCCACGAGCTCTTCCACGACGATGATGACCCGGTCGGCCGCGAACGCGACCTCCTTCTGGCAGCCCGTCAGGCCCCAGATCTGTGTGTCGCCGGAGCTGTCGGCGCGCTGCGCGTGGATGATCGCGACATCCGGACGCAGGGGCGGCACGGCGTACACGAGATCGTCGCCGTAGGGGGACCGGATCGGCCGGATGAGCGGGTTGGCGACCGGCAGGTCGGTCTCGAAGTAGGAGCGGAGCGGGAAGAACGGCAGGTTCATGGCGCCCGCGGTGTAGCGGCCGACCATGCCGAAGTGGCTGTACTCCTCGAGCTCCAGGGTCGGCGCATCACCCTCCGTCACGCGGCGGATGGCGTGCAGCCCGCCCACGCCCGGGTTGCCCAGCCAGCTGAAGATGAGCTTGCGCGCGACGCCGGCGCCGACCATCTGGTCATAGATGACATCGGGGGTCATCCGCGCGAGCGTCAGGTTACGCTTCCGCTGGCGGATGATCTCATGGCCCGCCGCGAAACAGATGAGGTGCGTGAAGCCCTCGATGGCGACGGTGTCGCCATCACAGACGAGGCCGGCGATCGCGTCGCGCATGCTCGCGACCTTGCCCGCGACCATCTCGTCCCTCACCGCTCGATCCTACCATCGGACCCTGCTTGGCCCTGACCGCCTATGATCGATGGGCCCGTGGAACCCTCGCCCAGTGCCACCCTGTTCATGCTGCCCCGCGACGGTCGGTCGTGATCGCGGTCATCGCGGGCTCGTTGACGGCCATCATCTGGACCATCGCGGTCCTGTCGTCCGCACGGGCGAGTCGGCAGATCGGTGCGCCATCGACGGCGGCCGGGATGTCCTTCGTGGGGCTGCTCGTCACCATCCCTCTGCTCGCCGCAGGGCCGATGCCCACCGCGGAGAGCATGCCCCAGCTTCCCTGGCTGTTCGTGGCGGGTGCCGGGAACATCGTCGGCCTGCTGGCCAGCTACGGCGCCGTTCGCCGGGGCAAGGTGTCCATCGTGGCGCCCATCACCTCGACCGAAGGTGCCATCGCGGCGACACTGGCGCTGCTTGCCGGTGAACCGGCCACCGGCCTGCTGCTCATCGCATTGTCACTCGTCGTCACGGGCGTGGTGCTGACCGCGTACGGACCGGAAGGCGACACGACCGCCGACCCAGGGTCGGAGGCTCGTCGCGGGGGACCTGTCTTCCTGGCCATGGCCATCAGCTCCGCGCTGCTGTTCGGGGTGAGCCTCTACGCGGTCGGTCATACCAGCGGGCTCGTGCCGTCTTCCTGGATCGTGGCGTCCGGACGGATCGTCGGCGTGCTGTTCATCGCCCTCCCGCTGCTCGTCACCGGGCGGCTGCGGATGACCCGCGCGGCATTGCCATTCGTGATCACCTGCGGGCTGGCGGAGGTCGCGGGGCTCCTCACCGTCACCTGGGGCAGCCAGGACTCCATCGCCATCACCGCCGTCCTCAGCTCGCAGGTCGGCGTGCTGACGGCCGTCGTCTCGATGTTCCTGGGCGAGCGCGTCGAGCGGCACCAGCTCGTTGGCGCCGTCCTCACGGGAGTCGGCGTGGCCGCGGTGACGCTCATCCAGATCTGACGCTCGACCACGGCGGCGTGCGGCACGTCGCGCGGCAGGCGTCAGGACCAGACTCGGTCCTCACGCCTGCCAGAGGCATCCGTCAGCGCGCCAGGCGTTGCCAGTACGGGGTGGTCCGGACGTGCGAGACCGGCGTCGTCGTACCTGTCGCGAGGTCGATGATGGTGCTACCGGAGCTCAGGGTCAGGATGGCCTCGGTGCCGTCCGGCGAGAAGTCGAAGCCCTGTCGGTTGGCGTTGGCGTAGCTCGGCCCGATCTGCACACTCGGTCCCGATCCGTCGAGCGGCGCGTACACCAGGTGCTGCGAGGCTCCCCCGTCGGTGGTGCCCTCGAAGACCACCTGCGTGCCGTCGGGTGAGAACTTGAGCTTGAGGCCACCTTCGGTGGGATCGAACCGGAGCGGCAGCTCGTCACCCGACGACAGGTCGCGAAGGTGGAGACACGTCCGGCACCTGCCACTCCCGTCCGCGGCCCGCGCGGGCTCCCAGTTCCAGTAGGCGATGGTCGTTCCGTCGGGGGCCAGGACGGGGTCGATGAATGAGGCAGGCGGCGCGAGGGAGGATCCTCGATCGGCTCGTTCGCATAGCTGACGCCGACAGCGCGGAGCCCGGAGCCATCCGGCCGGATGGCGTACAGGCCTTCCTCCGGTCCTCCTGGGGTCGGGTGTGCCGTGAAGATGATCTCGTCCCCCTCGGGCGGCCGCGGCGTCTGGAAGAACGTCGGCTCCAGCCCACCCACGTTCAGGTCGGTGATCAGCCCGGTGGCGACGTCGATGGTCGACAGCACGGCATGCCCGTCGATGACCAGGGTGCCCACCATCTCCTGGTCTCCCGGCATGAACTCGAGGTTCCACTCGCCGGCCCCCAGGAGCTGGCGGACATTCGATCCGTCCACATCAGCGAGCATCATCGCGAAGTCCGTCTTGTCACCTCGTGCGAATGCGATCGTTCGGCCGTCACGCGAGAACCAGGGAGACCAGTCGTTGGTGCTACCCGTGATGATCGCGCGCGGGTTGCCGCCGTCGGCATCAGCGAGGTAGATGTCGCCCGCATCCTCGTAGATGAGCGACCCGTTTCGGGCCGGTCCGAATGGGTCGAGGGTGGGTTCCTTGGGTAGGAGTGAGGCTGCGCCCGCCACGGCACCGGCCGCGGCCAGGATCAGGGCGAGCGTCACAGCAAGGATCGTGGCGAGTCGGAACGTCGGCGAGCCGACGGCGACCCGTGCAGGGAAACGCATGGGAGGCTCCTTGAGGTTGGCGAGCCAGGTCGGCCGTGGCCGCGCCCGGCTGGTGGTCGACAGGACACGGGCGAGCAGCTCGTCCGGATCGCCCACGGGCGCCGCGTCCGCGAACACCTGGGCGACATGTCGTTGGAGGTCCCGGTCGGTGTTCATGCGATCCGCTCCGGGGTTGCATAGCCGCCGTGGCTGGCCGCTGACGCCGTGCCGATGGATCCGCGCAGCGTCGTCAGGCCACGATGGAGTCGGGACTTGGCGGTCCCGATGGGGATATCGAGGATGACCGCCGCCTCGGCGAGCGGCAGGTCGACGTAGAAGTGCAGGACCATCACGACCCGTTGGTCGAGCGGCAATCGACCCAGCTCTCGCTCGAGTCGATCGCGTTCCGCGAGCCGGAGTGATATGTCCCCGGGCTCGGTCGGTTCCTGGTCGGGTGTCACGTGCAGCTCGACCAGATCCCGACGCCGTTCCTTGCGTGTCACGCGATAGCACGCTCGCACCGTCAGTCGGTGGAGCCAGGCGTCCCATGCATCAGGATCGCGGATGGCTCGAACGTCTCGCCAGGCCGAGACCAGCGCGTCCTGGACCGCGTCCTGGGCGCGGTCGGAATCGCGCAGGATGAGGGTGGCGACGGCATACAGTCGGCCGATCGACGCTCTCGCCAGGACGGAGAATGCGTCGTGGTCGCCCGATCTTGCCTGTTCGACAAGCTCTCGCTGCATGCCACCATCGGGTCGGCGCGACGCATCCGGCCACACTCACAGACTATGGGTCCGGGCAACCTCGAAACGGTTCCCTCGTGTCGCGGTGAAGGCCGTTGGGCCGCGGCCCTGGGTCGGCCGCCGAGTCCAGCACGGATCGATCCGGCGGCGGGCGATACAGCCAACGACCGAGGAGGAAGTCTCATCCAATGTCCGTATCGAACCGTGAGCGGGCGACTCCGGGCACGAACGGTCCGCGGGAGACATTCAGGTCACAGGCCGCGGCGACTGGATGATCGGAAGCACCGCTCAGCGGTCGCTCGCGACGAGACGTCCGCTCGGCGGGCGCCACCTCGCCACGCGACGATGAGCGGTCTCAGCTGGTGCCCCGTAAGGGCGGGCTAAGACCCGGCGTTCACCATGGGACGATGACGAACCGGGAGCGCGCCGTCGTCCGGGGCATGCGTCGCGGTGAGCAACAGAGCCGCCAGGTCGGCTCCGAGCTCCGCGAGGCACGGCTGCGAGCCGGCCTGAGTCAGCAGCGGGTGGCGGATGTGACGGGCATCGCGCGTTCGACCGTGGAGCGGATCGAGCTGGGACACGCACAGAATGTATCCATCCGCGGCGCAAGCATCCTCGCGGCTGCCGTTGGCCTGGACCTTGTGGCGAGGACCTACCCGGGTGGCTCGCCGATCCGGGATGTCGCCCAGGTGTCGTTGCTCCGGCGGCTTCGAGACCGGCTCGGGCCTGACTGGAGCTGGCGCTACGAGGTCCCCATCGCGCTCCTGAACGACCAGCGGGCGTGGGACGCGGTCATCGAACACAAGCGCACCCGGGTGGCGATCATGGTCGAGGCGGAGACGCGGCTCCGCGACGTGCAGGATCTGCTGCGACGGGTGTCCCTCAAGCGGCGTGACGCATCAGCTCGTCGGCTCATCCTGCTGATCGGCGGCACGCGCACCAACCGGGAGGTCGTGCGAGCCATCGGGGAGGAGCTTCGGGCGAGCTTGCCTTGCCCGCCGCGTCGCGCCCTGCGGGCGCTGGCGCTTGGTCGCGATCCGGGCGAGGACGTGCTGCTGATGCTGTGACCCGTGCTGAGGGCGAGCGGCCAGCCGCGCGTCGCGACCCAGGATCGACCGCCAGCGGGGCCTCGCGACCCAGGATCGACCGCCAGCGGGGCGATGCGAACAACGTGCGCGGTTCGGCCGGAATTCCGTCGCGATCTGACCTACGGGCGGTCGATCTCGACGCCTCCAGTGCCGCAGACGCACCGCGCGATGTCACACCCGGGCCTTCAGTGGTGCGAGGGCCTGCTCAGCGGTCGATCGACACCTGGGTTCGCACGAGCGGTCGATCGACACCCTGGGTTCGCACGAGCGGTCGATCGACACCCTGGGTTCGCACGAGCGGTCGATCGACACTTCGCACGAGCGGTCGATCGACACTTCGCACGAGCACGATCGACGCCTCGGACGAGCGATCCGTCGACACCTCGGGTTCGGACGAGCGACGCCTCGGACGAGCGATCCGTCGACACCTCGGGTTCGGACGAGCGACGCTGGCCCGGCCCCGCGCTCAGATCGCGGCGGCGAGCGCCTCCGAGAAGATGCGCACCGCGGTGTCGATCTCGGTGCCGGTGACGATGAGCGGCGGAGACAGGCGCACGCACGACTTGCCAGCCTGGAGCACGAGCAGGCCGCGCTCGAAGCAGCCCCACTCCACCCGCTCGGCCCGATCCGGGGTGTCGAGCTCGATGCCGATCATGAGCCCCTTGCCGCGCACGTCCCGGACCACACCCGGGTAGCGCCGCTGGAGGTCATCGAGGGCGGTCAGCGCACGCTCCCCCTGGACCGCGGCGTTGTCGACGAGCCCATCCTCCAGCAGGTCGATGGTCGCGAGCGCCGCTGCACAGGCGACCGGGTTGCCGCCGTATGTCGATCCGTGCGAGCCGGGACCCCATGCCTCCATGAGCTCGGCCCGCGCGATCATGCCCGCGATGGGCATGCCGGAGCCGATGCCCTTGGCCGTGAGCAGGATGTCCGGCTCGATGCCTTCATGCTCGACCGCCCACATCCTGCCGGATCGGCCGGCGCCCGACTGGATCTCGTCCGCGATGAGCACGATGCCGTGCTCGTCGCAGATGCGCCGCAGGTCGGCCAGGAAGCCTGGCTCGGGGACGACGTAGCCGCCCTCGCCCTGGATGGGTTCGACGATGATGGCCGCGACCTCATTGGCAGGCACGAGCCGCTCGAACAGCACCTCGTCGAACCAGCGCAGGTCCTCCAGCCGCCCGAACGGAGCGTGGTAGACGCCCGGCAACAGGGGATCGAAGCCTGCGTGGTACTTCGCCTTGGATGCGGTCAGGCTGACTGCGCCATAGGTCCGCCCGTGGAAGCCCCCCAGGAACGCCACCAGGTATGGCCGATGGGTGGCATAGCGGGCCAGCTTGATGGATGCCTCCACTACCTCCGCGCCCGAGTTGCCGAGATACGCCCGGACCGGCCCGGATATCGGCGCGAGCCCCGCGAGTCGTTCGCACAGCTGGGCGTAGATGGGCAGATAGAAGTCCGAGGCGCTGTAGTGGATGAGCTCGCCCGCCTGTCGGCGGATCGCCGCGACCACGGCGGGATGACTGTGGCCGGTGGAGTTGACCGCGATGCCCGCCGAGAAGTCGAGGAAGCGGTTGCCGTCGATGTCTTCCACGACGCAGCCGTCGCCCCGCACCGGAACCAGCGGGTACGCCCGCGGCAGGCTCGGCGAGGTGACCGACTGGTCGAACGCGACGTGCGCCCGCGCCCGGGGTCCGGGGATCTCCGTCGATCAGGACGGGCGCCTCGGCGGCAGGTGCGGCGATGGTCGGGCGTTCGCTCAGCTGGGTCACGTGGCGTCCTCGGGAGTGCATAGGATCTATGCAGGCTGGATACCAGTAGAGTCTATCGGATGTGGCCCGGACCGACGGCGCAGTTGCTCCCGCTGGCGCTCCTGGCGATCCTGGTCTCGCTGCCGGTCTCCTTCGCGTGGCACGCCCGCCGCGGCCGGATGCTCCGCGCAGCACGGATCGCCACGGCCGATGCCCTCCTCGTCGCCTCGGTGCTGGTCATCCTGCGGGTCACGCTGCCCTCCACCGATCCCGGCGATGGCCCAGGCTCGTGGACCTGGATGCCGTTCGAGGACCTCATCCGGGCCTGGCCGCTCGACTGGGCGCGGCGCATCATCCTCGACCAGATGGCCGCCAACGTGCTGCTGTTCGTGCCCTTCGGGCTGGCGCTCACCCTGCGCAGCTGGCGGGTGCCGCTGTGGCGCGTCACGGTCGTGTCGGTCGCCTTCTCCATCTGTATCGAGCTGACCCAGGGGCTCGCCGGCAACGGCCGCGCGGCGGACATCACCGATGTGCTCATGAACACGCTTGGTGGCGTCCTGGGGTGGCTGCTCGGTCGCGCCGTGCTGCGCATCCTCGTCTGGCAGCGGGCACGCCATCGGGCGCGTCAGCACATCGGTTAGCGTCGCGCGGCGCGCAGCCGGACCGGGATCCGGATGGTCCGGGCGACCTCACCATCGCTGGCTCGGATGGTCACGGCCTGTCGGCCGGTCCTCGCGCTGGATGTCGCGCGGATGGTCACGTGGGAGCCGTCGATGGTGACCCGGACGCCCTTCGGCGCATGGACGACGTGGAGCGTGATGGGTGCGGTCTGGCCATGGAGACGGCGAGCCTGCAGGGTCAGGGAGATGGCCGCACCGCCTCGGCGAACGGTCCGACGGGCCTGCCTCGAGTAGACGAAGGTCGGTGGCGGTGCGAAGTGGCGGACATCCACCCGTGGCTCGTGGAGGCGGTCCGGATCGGATCCCGTCCGCCAGTCGCGGCGGCCGGCGTAGACGAGCGCCTGGCGGACCTGGTTGGGTTTCGCGCCCGGGTAGCGCTTGCGGTACATGAGGGCAGCCCCGAGCACCATCGGTGCCGCGAACGAGGTACCCGATACGCGGGCATACGACTTGCCCCGATACGCGACCCAGATGCACTTGCCGGGCGCGATGAGGTCGACCCCCGCGCCATACGACGAGAACGACGCGAACCGGTCGTCCCGCTCCAGCGCCGAGCCGGCGTGGCACGCCTGCGACTGTCGTCCCTTGCCACCCGGCTTGCCGTCGAAGTCGGCCATCGCGGAGACCGTGACGACCTCCTTGTAGCCGGCTGGCTTCCGGGTGCTCGCCTTCTGGTCGTAGTTGCCGGCCGCGGCCACCAGGATCGTGCCCTGACGCTCGATGCGGCAGACCGCCTGGTGGATGAGGTCGATGGGACGGCGCCCGCAGTTGCCATTGGGGACGAAGCCCCGGCTTGGTCCGCCGATGGAGAACGAGAGGGTCGCGCCTTCGAAGAACGGCTTGTGCTTGTCGTGGGGGTCGCGCTTGCTGGCCACCCAATCGAGCCCGCACAACACCCAGGAGAGCTTCGTCTGGCCCTTGGTGTCGAAGATGCGCACAGACCACAGCCGGACGCCCGGCAGCATGCCCACGATGCCCTTTTGGTCATCGCGCGCGCCGAGGATGCTCGCGACGCCCGTGCCGTGCCCGTAGCCGTCGCCCCAGCTGCCGCTGTGGGTGCAGTCCTTGCCGCCGGCGGGCCGGATGTCCGGGTGTGTCTTGCTGATGCCGCTGTCGATGATCGCGACGTCAGCATCGAACGGCCGTCGGCGCTTGCCGCTGCCGAGCCGGTGGTCCACCGCGAGGACACCGATGCGCTTGAGCCAGATGGGCGTGACCTGGCTGCCGATCTGCTCGCGGGCCGGGCGGCCGATCGATCTTGGACCCGGAATCCTCCACGTCCGAGATGCCACCCACGAGGTCATCGTCCATGACATCCAGGACGCCTGGCTGGAGCGCCAGTCGGTCTCGCTCGTCGGACGTGACCCGAGCGGAGAAGGCGCGCGTGTAGCCCGTGTAGATGGCGAGCGGCGTGACCCCCAGGGCACGTGCCTGGGTCCGGATCGCTGCCCGGACCTTGCGTCGTCGTGCCGGCGTCAGCGAGTCGGGCGACGGCACCGCACCCCGCACGGCGACCAGGACGTCGATGGTGGCGTTCGACCCGCTCGCTGCGGTCGCACTGGCAGGTACCAGCTCGATGAGCGCGAGGCTGAGGACGAGGAGCGTGGTCAGGACGGTACGCATCGGGACTCCGGACGTCGGAGCGCGCCAGGGGTCTCAGACACCACCCATCCGCACCCGACCGCACCAACCGTAGGTCGCCCGCTGCGTCAGACCCAGCCGTACGATGGGGTCATCCGACTGGCCCCGATGGGTCTCGGCGGGCGCCGGGAGGTGCTGGTCAGCGGACCCCGACTCGCCCGAGGATGCGCCGCGCATCGGCACCGACCGCGGGCTTCGGGAACCCTCCTCGCACGATGACCGGATGCCACCGGACGGCCTGGACGCCGTCCCGGGTCAGGGTCACGTCGAGGATGGCCGTGTCGCGGGCGCCGGGCACGGTCTCGAAGCCGTCGAACAGGAAGTTGCCCATGCTCCACGCGATGAACGTCGTGCCGCGCCGCTCGCCCCGCTGGAGGACGTGGGGATGCGCGCTCACGACCAGGGCCGCACCACCCGCGACCGCCGCCTCGACCACGCGCCGCTGGGCCTTCGTGGGGCCCTTCGCGTACTCCCGACCGCTGTGGAGCATCACCACCACGACATCGGCCTGCTTCCGGGCGGCACGCACATCCGCGCGCAGCTGCGCGGGTCGTGCGTAGGCCAGACCACTCCGTCGGTCCGTCGCCTCCCAGTCGAGTCGTGGCCACTCGTTGCTGTCGAGGTGGGCGTCGGCGCGGTCCAGGAACGCGATGCGCAGCCCGTTGCGTTCCACGATCACCGGTGCTCGCGCCGCCGTGGCATCTGGGCCCGCACCCATCGGGCGGATGCCCGCAGCGCGCACGTTGCGGATCGTGTCACCCAGCGCGGTCCGGCCGAAGTCGAGGGCGTGGTTGTTGGCAAGGCCGACGAGGTCGAACCCGGCTCGCACGAGCGCCTGGACGGACCTGGGTCTGGCACGGAACGTGTACAGCTTCGATTGCTTCGTGCCGCGCGTCGAGACGACGCACTCGAGGTTGCCGATGAGCAGGTCGGCCCGGTCGAGGATGCCCTGCACCTTGCGGAACGGGGCGCCAGGCCCCTCGGCCGCGATCCGGTCGCCAACGCCGCGCGCGAGCATCATGTCGCCCACGACCATCAGCCTGACACTGCCGTTCGCCGCTGCGGCCCCAGCCTCGCTCCCGGACGAGACAGGGACAGGCTCGGCGGATGCGATCCAAGGGGTCACGGGGCCACCCGCCCACGTCATGAGCAACGCGAGCAGCCCAGCGATGAGCGCGCTCATGGGCACGTCTCCGGGGGCGCGGTCATCGGCCTCAGCCGACGATCGTCTGGCTCTGCTCCCGGAGGAATTGCTGGACGTAGTAGAAGCCACCGCCCGACTTGCCGGTCGCCGTCGAGCCCTTCCAGCCACCGAAGGGCTGGACGCCCGGCCAGGCACCCGTCGTCGCACCGGCCCGGCGGTTGACGTAGACCACGCCGGCTTCGATGCCATCGAGGAACCGCTGCTGGTCGCTGGCATCGTGGGTGTAGATGCCGGCCGTCAGGCCCTGGACGTTGGCGTTCGAGAGCTCGAGCGCTTCGTCGAGCGAATCGACCGGCGCGACCACGGTGAAGGGCAGGAACAGCTCGTCCTGGTACAGCCGATGGTCGGTGGGCAGGTCGGCCGCGATGGTGGGCGCCACGAAGAAGCCGGCGTCATAGGCACCGCCCGTGAGGCGCTCACCGCCGGTGATGATGCGTCCGTCGTGCCGGGCATCACTGACCGCGCTCGCGTATCGGTCGACGGCCTTCTGGTTGATCACCGGGCCCATCCAGTTCTGGCGCTGGAGCGGGTCACCGATGGTGATGGCCTGGGTCTTGTCCGCGAGACGTCGCAGGAACTCGTCGTACACCGGGCGCTCGACGTATACCCGGCTGTTGGCCGAGCACTTCTGGCCCGAGAGCCCGAACGCGGCGCGCATGACGCCTTCCGCGGCCTCGTCCAGGTCGGCGCTGGAGGTGACGATGGCCGGGTTCTTGCCGCCCATCTCCACGATGACCGGCTTGGGATACGCCTTGGGGAACTCCTTGTAGAGGCGAAAGCCGACCTCGAACGAACCCGTGAACAGGATGCCGTCGACGCCGGCATCCTCCTGGATCTGTGCGCCCACGGTTTCTCCGGGGCCGAGGATCATGTTGAAGACGCCGTCAGGGATGCCCGCTTCGCGCATCACCTGGGTCAGCAGCACGCCCGTGAGGGGCGTATCCGACGATGGCTTGTAGACGACCGTGTTGCCCGCCACGAGGGCACCGCCCGATGGTCCGCCCGACAGCGCGAACGGGAAATTGAACGGGCTGATGATGCCCCACACGCCATACGGCTTGAGCACCGATCGGGTGTGGACACGCGGGTCGCCGAGGTTGCCCATGGGATGGTCGAAGCCGTCGTTCTGCTCGACCATGTCGCAGGACCAGCGGATGAGGTCGGCGGTCTCCTCGACGTCGCCGAGTGCCTCGAGCCGGTTCTTGCCGACCTCGAGCGCCACGACCGCGGAGATCTCCATCAGCCGGTCGGAGATCCGGTCAGCGACCTGGCGGAGCAGCGTGACGCGCTCCTGCCACGGCCGGCGGCACCAGGCAGGGTAGGCGGCACGCGCCGCCGCCACGGCATCCTGCACGTCCTGTCGGGTGCCCTTCGCGAACGTGCCCACGAGCGAGCCATCGATCGGGGAGTGCTTCTGGAACGTGCCGTCCCCATCGCGCTCGACCCCCCCGATGACATTCCGGTAGCCGCCGCCCAGCAGCGATCGCGCCCGCTCCAGGCCGACGTCGAACTGGCGATGGAGCTCCATATCCTCGTTGTTGAGCGTCGCATAGGTGATCTTGATGCGGGGCGGGCTGGCGGCGTCGGTCATGCTCGGGAGTCTACCGCGGGTCGGCCGGCGTCCCTCGGTGGGCCGCCGTGGGCCACCGTGATGGCGGCCGCAGCGCGCCGCACCGTGAACAAGAACCATATCCGCGGAAGGATCGCCGGTCGCGGAGGGCTCGAGCCTGGACGGACGCGTCCGGTGGCGACGCTCTGGTGATGCGATCGCACGAGCCGAGTGGGGCGGCTCCCACCGCCTACGGTCAGGCGGGGATGATCTCGACCACCGCGTTGTAGTCGGGGACCAGTGCGACAGGGTCGCGTTGGCCGGCGCGCAACAGCGGATTCGCCTCCGGGAAGAACATCTGGACGTTGCCAGCGCGGACGCGCGAGATCCGGACGGTCGCCGATACTTCGCCGGTCCCCGAGCGGACGAGCACCGCCGCGCCATCGGCCAGACCCAGGGTCGCCGCATCGTCCGCGGCCATGAACAGGGCGTCGCGGTCGGCGCCAGTGAGCGGGTCGCGTTGCCTCCAGACCATGGAGTTGAACTGCTTGCCGCGGCGTGTGCTCAGCAGGAAGCGGCCGGATGGCAGCTCCGACTCACGGGGCGCCACGACCTGGAAGTGAGCCTTGCCATCGGTGGTCGGGAAGACCCAGCCGTCGCACAGCCGTTCGCCGCCCCACTGGACCTGGTCGCCGGTGCGGGCGAGGTGCTGGATACCCTCGTAGAAGGGGACGACACGCGCGATCTCCTCCCGGATGACCTGCGCGTCGCTGCATCCCAGGGTCGCGGCACCCGTCGGATCCACGGCCGCCGCAAGCTCCCGGTAGATCTGCCACTCGGGCTTCGCCTCACCGATGATCGGCCCCCGGATGGCCGGGCTGAACACGATGCGGCGCTCGGTGGTCGTCTCGGTGCAGCCCCCGGGTTGTTCGTAGCGCGTCTGCGCCGGCAGCAGCAGCACATCCTGGCCATCGACGAGCATCTGGCTGCTGGTCACGATGTCCACGTGGACCCGGAGCGGCACCCGCCCGAGCGCCTCGGCGACCGCGCGAGGGTCCGGCAGCGTGTCCAGGAAGTTGCCGCCCGACGACCAAAGCACATCGAGCTCTCCCGCGCCCGCCGCCTCCACCATCTCGGCCACCGAGCGGCCGCGCTCGTGCCGCAGCGGGAATCCGTACTGCGCTTCCAGTGCCGCGGCAGACGCTTCCCCGATGGGCACGCCCCCGGGGAACACGGTCGCGTACGCGCCCATCTCGGCGCCACCCTGGACACCCGAATGCCCCCGGATGGGCATGAGCCCGGCACCCGGCCGCCCCACGTTGCCGCGGGCCAGACCAAGGTGGACGATGGCCCGGACATTGTCCGTGCCACACACATGCTGGGTGATACCCATCGACCACACCAGCACCGCTGTCCTGGCAGTTGCATAGATATGCGCGAACCGGGTCATCTCGCCAACGGTCGAGCCTGCCCACCGGGCCAGGTCCTCCATCGACCGCTCCCCAAGGGCGGCTCGGAGCTGCTCCCAGCCGGTCGTGTGCTCGGCGATGAAGCGGTCGTCGGTCAGGCCCTCGTCGACCATCACCTTGAGCACGCCGGTGAGGAACGCGATATCGCCCCCGGCGTTGACGGCGAAGAAGTCAGTGGCCATCTGGGTCCCGAACAGCGCGCTCTCCGGGTTCGAGGGCACCCAGTAGCGCTCCAGCCCTGGCTCGCGCATCGGGTTCACGACCACGATCCGGGCGCCCCGCTTGCGGGCCATGTAGAGGTACTTCATGAACACGGGCTGGGCGTTCGCGACGTCGGCACCGAAGAGGACGATGAGGTCCGACTCGATGACGTCCGTGTAGGACACCGTGGTCGCAGCGACGCCGATGGCGTCCTTGAGCGCATTGGTGGATGGCGCGTGGCAGATGCGCGCGGCATTGTCGACGCTGTTCGTGCCCAGGAATTGGGCCACCTTCTGGGCGACGTAGTAGACCTCGTTGGTGATCCCCCGGGCCGTCAGGAAGAACCCCAGGCGGTCACCACCCTCGGCTGCCTCGCGGGTGTGCGCGGCCCGGACCCGGTCCGCGACCAACCCCATCGCCCCTTCCCAGCTGACGCGCGAGAATCCAGGCTCACCGCTTCGCCGAAGCATCGGATAGGGGAGGCGGCCAAGCGCCCGGAGCTCGGCACCGGAGAGCTGGCGCAGCGACCCCACATCCGCCAGCCGGCCGATGTCCATCGAGCGCATGGTGTTGAGCTTCAGCAGGTCGAGACGCGTCGTGCACAGATGGACGCCGTCGATGGTCCAGTCGTGGAAGCCCGCGACGCCCAGGGCGCAACCATCACACACGCCCTGCGACAGGATGCGCCACGCATATGGCAGGGCGTGCCGATTCTGCCACACGGTGCGTGCCATCTCCCCGAAGTGGTTGGGCTTCTGGAGCCCGATGCCGTTCGGCCGAAGGCCCACCCACAGGTCTGGCGCGAGCCGGCGTGCGCGCTTCTTCGGCGGTCGCGCGTGGGGGTCGGTCGCGTCCGAGGTCATGGCTCGAGACCCATGCGGTCCGCGCGGCAGTAGATGTTGTAGCGATCGCCCCGCAGGAACCCGACGAGCGTCATGCCCACGGCGTGTGCTGTGGCGACCGCGAGGTCGGTCGGGGCGCCAACGGCGACAAGCATCGGGATACCGGCCATCGCCGCCTTCTGGACGAGCTCGAAGCTCACCCGGCCGCTCAGCAGCAGGATCGGCGCCGGAGAGTGGAAGCTCTCCGGCCAGTGCCGCACCCCCGATGACCTTGTCCAGCGCGTTGTGCCGTCCGACGTCCTCCCGCAGACCCAGCAACCGGCCGGCGACGTCGAACAGGCCCGAGGCATGCAGCCCGCCGGTGGTCCCGAACGTGTCCTGTGCGTCGCGGAGGAGTCGCGGCAGCCGTGGCAGCAGGGCACGATCGACCGTCGGCCCGTCGGGCAGCGGGTCGCAGCGACGGACGATGTCCTCGATGCTCGCGGTGCCGCAGATGCCGCAGCTCGCAGTGGCCACGGTCCGCCGCTCCGTGATGGTCCCGGCGTCGAGCGGCCGCAGGAGGTGGACCACGATCGCGTCGTCGGGTCGGGCAGCGATGCCCGGGTCCGCGAGGCGCACGTGGTCGATGTCGGCCGGTGCGGCGAGCCCTTCCGTGACCAGGAAGCCGACGGCCAGCTCCGTCTCGTGGCCAGGAGTGCGCATCGTGACCGCTACCTCGACCGGATCCTGGCCGGGTCCCGCGGCCAGGATCTGGAGCGGCTCCTCGCCCACGAGCGTGTCGTGCCGACGCGTCACGCGATCACCCTCGATGGTGATGACCGACGCGCTCGATGTGCGCGCGACATGGTCGTCAGCGTGTTGCGCCGCGCTCATGGGGCGAGCGCCAGGTCCGCGGGCGTGTCGATATCGCGGACCGAATCGCCCGCTGGATCCAGCAACCGCCACTCCGGCTCGTCGATGGCCACGACCTGCGCCGCATCCAGCAGGAGGCGCAGGCGTCGCTCGCCGCCGTCAAGGAGCCCCGTGACACGAGCGAGGAGCAACGCCGGCCGGCACGCCATCGGGAATGGCTCACGACGCCCGTCGAAGGTCAGGCACGCCAGGTCCGTGTCGGGCTCCGCGGCGAGTCGCGTCACGAGCGATGCCAGCACGGCGGGCTCGATCCAGGGCATGTCAGTGCCGACGACGAGGGCCAACGGGTCGGACGCCAGCGCTGTAAGGCCCGCTTCGAGCCCCGCGAGCGGACCGGCTTCGTGGCGCATGTCGGGGATGACCACACGATCGTCGCCTCGAGCCAGCTCGTCGGGGAGCGGCCGCGCCGGGTCGACCACGATGACCACGCGCGGCGTACCAGGCAGGCGGTCGATGACGCGTTGGAGCATCGGCACGCCCCCGACGAACACCAGGCGCTTGTCAGTACCCATACGCCGGCTGGCGCCGCCTGCGAGGACGATGACGGGGAGACGATGGTCGATCACGGTCCGACCATGATGCCTGCCGGAGCCAGCCCCGCGCCCGGGCGAGGGCAGCAGGTGTCGCTGACGCCACTCGGCAGGGATGGTGGGGCAGCGCGGTGGGCTGCCCCGGCGGATCAGGCGGTCTGGACCGAGCGGAAGCAGTCGGAGCAGTAGACCGGCTTGTCCATGCGCGGCTTGAAGGGGACCTGGGCGGCGTTGCCGCACTTGGAGCAGATGACCGCGAAGTACTCCTTCGTGGGTCGATAGTCGCCCCGCTCGTAGCCCCGTGGGCCACCGATATCCCGGACGTCGGTGCCGGACGCATCACGCATGGAGCGCCGAGAGGCGCGGCACCCGGTGCATCGCTTGGGGTCGGAGACGAACCCCTTGCTGGCGTAGAACTCCTGGTCCGCCGCCGAGTGGATGAACTCCACACCGCAGTCGACACAGGTCACCGATCGATCGACGTAGGACACCAGGACCTCCCCAAAGACAACCGTATCTCGAGTCACCGTGCATCCCGACCTGCCCCGAACCGGGCAGCGCGAAACAGGGGCGTGGCGTCGGGGATCGACCGGGCGCCGCGCGTCCCAGGTGCTCTGCCGAGGTCCCTGTCTGGGGCGCACCGGATGCGGAGGCGAGGGTACACCCGATCGCCGGGATCGCACAAACGCCCCCCGAGCAGCTACAGGCGCATCGAACGGCCTGCTCGCGGGGCCCGGGCCCCGCAGCCGAGCGCGACTAGGATGTGGTCCATGGACCCGGCACGCCTGCGGACGACCGTGCGAGCGGCCGCCATCGTGGGCGGCCTGCTGCTGGTCACCACGCTCCTGATCGCGATCCTGGAAGGCCCCCTCAACGTCGACAACGCGGCGATGACGTATCTCCTGGCGGTCATCGGCAGTGCGGCCCTGGCGGGCTGGGGCGCGGCCGCGGCGACGGCCATCGGTGCCTTCCTGGTCTACGACCTGCTATTCATCGAGCCGCGCCTGACGTTCACGGTCAGCGACCCCAAGGAGTGGCTGACCTTGCTGCTGCTGCTCATCGTGGGCATGGTCGTGGCCGGGTTGACGGGTGCGCTCCGCGATCGCGCCCAGACCGCCACGGCCCGTGAGCGGGAGGCCAACGCGCTGTACCAGGTGAGCCGAGTGCTCGCCACGCGACCCGACACCCGATCGGCGCTGCCGGACCTGGAGGGGATACTCGCCCGTGAAACGGGATCCGCGCGCGCCTGGGTCACGGTCCTGACCGGCGGCGGCCGGGATCGTCGGGCCACGGACGCGCGCACCATGATCGAGCCGAGCATCCCCGTGAGCCAGGGCGTCCTGCGTCGGAGCGTTGGCGACGCACGGCCCGAATGGGTCCGGCTGCACCAGTCGGCGATGACCCGTCGGACCGAGATAGACGTGGTGGCATGGCGCGTGCCCATCGAGGTCAAGGGGCACGCCATCGGCGGCGTCTGGGTACAGCGTCCCAGGAGAGCTGGCGAGCCGGACCATGCGACGACCCAGCTGATGTCCGCAGCGGCGGACCAGGTCGGCCAGGCGGTCGAACGCGACAGGCTGGTGGCCGAGTCCCGCGACGCGGAGATCCTGCGCCAGGGCGAGGCGCTCAAGTCGGCCCTGCTCGACTCGGTCTCGCATGACCTGCGCACGCCGCTGGCCTCGATCCGGGCGGCGGCCGGCACGCTCCTCGACCCGGACGTGCAGCTGAGCGCGGAGGAACGCATCTCGAGTGCCACCGCCATCGACCGAGAGGCGGAGAACCTCGCGCGCCTGGTCGCCAACCTGCTCGACCTCAGCCGCATCGAGGGTGGTGCGCTCGTGACCGACCGGGAGATCTACGAGCTGGGCGACCTGGTGGAGCGCTCGCTGGAACGGCTGCGGCCGCGCCTTGCGGGGCGCTCCGTGGCACTGCAGGTGCCCGACGACCTGCCGCCCGCCCGGGTCGACGCGGTGCTGTTCGACCAGGTGCTCACGAACCTGCTCGAGAACGCCGTCAAGTACGCGCCGGCCGAGGCGCCCATCGGCATCACGGCGGCTGCGGCCGGACCGATGGTGCGTCTGACCGTGGAGGACGGTGGGCCGGGTGTGCCCCGGGCCGCGCTGCCGCACCTGTTCGACAAGTTCTATCGGGTGCGCCAGCAGGCAGATGGCTCGCGTCCCGGCACCGGCATCGGCCTGGCGGTCGTGCGCGGCCTGACCGAGGCGATGGGGGGTACGGTCGGGGCGCGTCGGAGCGCGCTGGGTGGCCTGGCCATCGATATCCACCTGCCCGTGGCGCCACAGCTCGAGCCGGAGCTATCGACCCTCGAGTCGATGCATGCCTGAGCGGGTCGATGTCGCTCCGGTGTCGGGTGGCCCGACGCTGCTGCTGGTCGAGGACGACGACGCCACCCGTCGCGAGGTGGCCCGCAACCTCTCCGCGCATGGCTACCGGGTGGTCGAGGCAGCGACCGCAGCCGAGGCGCTCAGCGCCTGGGAGCTGGAGCGGCCGGACCTGCTGCTGGTCGATCTCGGCCTGCCCGATCGGGACGGTATCAGCGTCGTGCGACATGTCCGGCGTGAGGCGACGACACCCATCTTGGTGGTCTCGGCCAGGGGCGACGAGGCGGTCAAGGTGGGTGCCCTGGAGGCCGGCGCCGACGACTATGTGACCAAGCCGTTCGGATCGGCCGAGCTCCACGCGCGCATCCGGGCGGTGCTCCGACGCACCGGCGGCGCCGCCGCGGACAGCTGTGGCGTCATCCGGAACGGCACCATCCGGCTGGACCCGATGACCCACCAGGTCCATGTCGGCACGCAGCTGCTCATCCTCACGCCGCGCGAGTTCCGGATCCTGGAGGTGCTGCTCAGCCAGCCGGGGCGACTCGTCACGCGTGGCCGGATCCTGCGCGCCGTCTGGGGTGAGGCGTACCAGGACCAGGACCACTACATCCATGTGTACGTCAGCCAGCTTCGGCGCAAGATCGCCGCACTGGACCCCGATGGTGCGCTGCGGGACCTGATCTCCGCCGAGCCCGGGGTCGGCTACCGCGTGCGCCCGACCTGACCGACCGCCCTCCAAGGCGCCCTCGGGTGGCCCGTCTTGAGCGGCCCTTGAGCGGGACGACCGCTCCGCGACCAGGTTCCCTCGTGGGACGACGTGGATGCTGGGTTCATGACCCGCCCGGACCCGAGCCTTAGCACGCGCATCGATATCGAGCTTCGGATGCTCACGGACGCCATCGAGCTCGTTGCGAGCGGTGCCTCCGCCCGGGTCACGCTCGGTGGCCTGCGGTTCGGTGCCGAGCTCCTGGACCGTGCCAGGGGGATGGCGGCGCGCAAAGGCCTCACGGCACGGGCGCTCTACAGCACTGACGAGACCGCCGGCACGGACATCGTCATCGAGCGTCCGGATCCGCCACTCGATGACGGCGCCGGCAGCGGTGCGCGTCAGCCAGGCGAGGCTCGCTCGTGAGCGACCGTCCGATCCTGCTCGTCGAGGATGACCCGACCTTCTCGGGACTCGTGGAGCAGCATCTCCGGGGCCACGGCTACAGCGTTGCCGTCGCGGGCTCGGTCGCCGAAGCGACGGCCTGGCTTCGAACGGCGGCCGCGACACACGTGACACCCAGCCTGGTGCTGCTCGACATCAACCTGCCGGATGAGGCGGGCTGGGCGCTGCTGCGAGGCAGCGCCCTCGCCGAGGCCGGGTCTCCGCCAGTGGTCATCGTCACGGCCACGACCCTCAGCCCCAGACGCCTTCGCGAATACGGCGTCGCGGGGTGCCTGCCCAAGCCATTCGCCATGGAGACGCTCCGGTCGACCATCGACCGCCTGATGCGTCCGGAGGACCCTGGATGACCGACCTGTACATCGTGCTGATCGCCGCAGGCTGCCTGCTGTTCTTCGCGGGCTTGCTGGTGCTGTGCGACCGGGTGCAGCGATGAACCTCATCGACCTGCTGACCGCCATCGTGACGGTGTTCGCCTTCGTCTACCTGACCTGGGCGCTGCTGCGTCCGGAGGACATCTAGCCGTGCCCGCGAACGATCTCGTGACGCTCATCGTCCTGTCCATCGCGATCCTGGTCGTCACGCCCCCGCTGGGTGGCTACATCGCGAGGGTCATGGAAGGTGAGCGGACCTTCCTGAGCCCCGTCATCGCACCGGTCGAACGAGCCACGTATCGCATCCTTGGGGTCGACCCAGCCAAGGAGCAGGGCTGGAAGAGCTACACCGTCTCGATGCTCCTGTTCAGCCTCGTCGCCATCGTGGGCATGTACCTGATGCTTCGGCTCCAGGACGTCCTGCCGCTCAACCCGACCAACGCGCCCGCGATGTCGCCCGACCTCGCCTTCAACACCGCGGTCAGCTTCGACACCAACACCAACTGGCAGAACTATCCCGGCGAGACGTCCGCCAGCCAGCTCATCCAGATGGCGGGCCTGGCTGTCCGCAACTTTGCCTCCGCCGCGGTCGGATTGGCCGTCGCGATCGCCCTCGTCCGAGGGCTCGTCCGCCGGACCGCCTCGACCATCGGCAACTTCTGGGCCGACGTGACCCGGTGCACGCTCTACCTGCTGATGCCGATCTCCATCGTGGGCGCCCTCATCCTGGTCTGGCAGGGGGTGCCCCAGACCTTCGATGGTCCGCATGTCGTGACCACCCTCCAGGGTGCGACCCAGACCATCCCCCTCGGCCCCATCGCCTCGCAGGAGATCATCAAGGAGCTGGGCACCAACGGCGGCGGGTTCTTCAATGCCAACTCCGCGCACCCATTCGAGAACCCCAATGGGCTGACCAACTTGCTGGAGATGTTCGCGCTCCTCGTCATCCCATTCGCGTTGACCGCGACCTTTGGGCGCTACGCCAGGGACAAGCGCCAGGGGTGGGCCCTGTTCGCGGCCATGGCCGGAGTGCTGCTGGTCGGTGCCATCGTCGTGATGGCCGGCGAGTCCAGCCCGAACCCGCTGTTCCCCGGCGGCATCGACCAGGCGCTGGGCAACATGGAGGGCAAGGAGGAACGGTTCGGGGCCGCGCTTGGTGGCCTGTGGGCCAACGTGACCACCGGCACCAGCACGGGTGCGGTCAATGCCATGCATGACAGCCTGCAACCCATCAGCGGTCTGGTGCCGATGTTCAACATGCTGCTGGGAGAGATCACGCCCGGCGGGGTGGGCGCAGGCCTGTACGGCATGCTCATCATCGGGGCCATCGTGGCCGTGTTCATCGCCGGCCTGATGGTCGGGCGGACACCGGAATACCTGGGCAAGAAGGTCGAGTCCTTCGAGATGAAGATGGCCATGGTGGTCGTCCTCATCCTGGGCGCGAGCGTGCTGGGCTTCACCGCCATCGCTGCCGTCACGCCGGCCGGCCTGGCTGGACCGCTCAACGCTGGTCCGCACGGCTTCTCCGAGATCCTGTATGCGTTCGCCAGTCAGACGGGTAACAACGGCTCCGCCTTCGCGGGCCTGACCGGCGATACGACCTTCTACAACACGTTGGGTGCGCTGGCCATGCTCGTCGGGCGCTTCGGCATGATCATCCCGGTGCTCGCGGTCGCCGGCTCGATGGCCGCCAAGCGCAGCGTCGCGCCATCCCTGGGCACGTTCCCGACGACAGGCGGACTGTGGTCCGTCCTGCTCATCGGCGTGATGGTCATCGTCGGCGCCCTCACCTACTTCCCCGCACTCGCCCTCGGACCGATCGTGGAGCAGCTGCTCCAGGCGGCCGGGCAGACCTTCTGAGGACCCCCTCGATGACCATCCTTCCATCCATCGACCTCACCCGCGGCACACGCCGGTTCCAGCGCTTCGGCGGAGCCAGTGCGCCCGGGACCCCGGCGGCCGGGCCGTCCGGTCCCCGTGGCATCCTGGACCCGGACCTGCTCCGCGCAGCACTGCCGCAGGCCGTGCGCAAGCTGGATCCGCGCCTCCTGTTCCGCAGCCCGGTCATGTTCATCGTCGAGGTCACGGCCGCTCTGGTGACCGTCGTGCTCGTGGCGGACCTGCTCGGTCTCCAGCCCACCGGACCGGGAGGTCTGGGCTTCGAGATCCAGATCGCGGGCTGGCTGTGGTTCACGGTCCTGTTCGCGACCTACGCGGAGGCGGTCGCGGAGGCGCGTGGGCGCGCCCAGGCCGCCACGCTGCGCAAGGCCCGCTCGGTCACGACCGCGTTCCGGCGCCGGGCCGATGGGTCCATCGAGGAGGTCGGATCGGGCGAGCTGCGCCGCGACGACATCGTCGAGGTCACCGCGGGCCAGGCGATCCCCGGCGACGGCGACGTCATCGAGGGCATCGGCTTCGTCAACGAATCGGCCATCACGGGCGAATCGGCACCGGTGCTCAAGGAGCCCGGCACGGACATCCGGAGCAGCGTCACCGGCGGCACCACGCTCACCAGCGACAAGCTCGTCATCCGCATCACGGCCGACCCGGGGGAGACCTTCCTCGACCGCATGATCGCGTTGGTGGAAGGTGCCAAGCGGGCTCGGACGCCCAACGAGATCGCCCTCGCGATCCTGCTGGCGGGTCTCTCGCTGGTGTTCCTGCTGGCCGTGGTCACGCTGCGTGCTTTCGGCGAATACGCCAGTGTGCCGGCGGACACCGTCGCGCTCGTGGCGCTCCTGGTCTGCCTCATCCCCACGACCATCGGCGGCCTGCTCTCCGCCATCGGCATCGCGGGCATGGATCGCGTCGCTCGCTTCAATGTGCTGGCCATGAGCGGGCGCGCTGTCGAGGCATCGGGTGATGTGGATGTCATCCTCCTCGACAAGACCGGCACCATCACCTTCGGCAACCGCCTGGCGGCGTCCATCACGCCGGCCGCCGGGGTGACGGACATCGAGGTCCTCACCGCCGCACTCCTGTCGAGCGTCCATGACGAGACACCCGAGGGTCGATCGATCGTGGAGCTGGCCCGGGCCCGCCTGGCGGCCCTCGACGGCCAGGCCGGCACCGGCGACGATGGGGGCCTGACGGCGCTCGCTGCCGCGGTCGCCGAGGACATCCCATTCCGGGCCGAGACGCGCACGAGCGGCGTGCGGACCGTCGACGGCCGGACGGTCCTCAAGGGTGCCAGCGACGCCATCGCCGCCTCGCTCAGCGAGCCCTTCCCCAGCGGCGTCACGCAGCGCATCAACGAGCTGGCCGACCAGGGTGCGACGCCCCTGGCGCTGCGCTCGGACGACCGACCACTGGGAGTCATCGAGCTCAAGGACACCGTCAAGGCAGGTCTGTCGGAACGCTTCGAGGAGTTCCGTCGGATGGGCATCCGGACCGTCATGGTCACGGGCGACAATCCCCGCACCGCGGCGACCATCGCCCGGGAGGCCGGCGTGGACGACTTCATCGCGGAGGCGAAGCCCGAGGACAAGATCGGCTATATCCGCAAGGAGCAGGCCGAGGGGCACCTCGTGGCGATGACCGGGGACGGCACCAACGATGCCCCCGCGCTCGCCCAGGCCGATGTCGGCATGGCCATGAACAGCGGCACGTCGGCGGCCAAGGAGGCAGCCAACATGGTCGACCTGGACTCGGACCCGACGAAGCTGCTGGAGGTCATCGCCATCGGCAAGCAGCTGCTCATCACCCGGGGTTCGATCACCACGTTCTCGATCGCCAACGACGTGGCCAAGTACTTCGCCATCGTGCCGGCGCTGTTCGTGAGCGTGTATCCGCAGCTGAACGCGCTCAACATCATGGGCCTGCAGACGTCCGAGAGCGCCATCCTGTCGGCCGTCATCTTCAACGCCCTGGTCATCGTCGCGCTCATCCCGCTCGCGTTGCGGGGCGTCTCGTTCCGGGCTGCGCCCGCCAGCGAGCTGCTGCGCCGCAACCTGCTCATCTACGGCCTGGGCGGCATCATCGCGCCGTTCATCGGCATCAAGCTCATCGACATCGTCGTCACCACCCTCCACCTCGCCTGACCGGCGACCAAGGAAGCCATCCACATGACCACCGCGCTCAGGACCCAGCTTCGACCGGCCATCGGGCTGCTCATCGTCCTCACCGTCCTCACCGGCCTGCTGTATCCCGCTCTTGTCACCGCCATCGCGCAGGTCGCGTTCCCGAACCAGGCGAATGGCTCGTTCATCACCGTCGACGGCACGACGCTTGGCTCGAGCCTCATCGGCCAGGCGTTCGACGAGCCGAAGTATTTCTCGGGTCGCCCGTCCGCGGCCGGAGCCGGCTACGACGGCATGTCCTCGGCGGGTTCCAACCTGGGGCCCACCAGCGCCAAGCTGGTGCAGGATGTCACCGACCGTGTGGCCGCCCTCCGTGCGGCAAACGGGGATGCCCCCATCCCCGTGGACCTGGTGACGAGCTCCGCGTCGGGTCTCGATCCGGATATCAGCCCCGAGGCCGCTGCCTACCAGGTGGCCCGCGTCGCCGCTGCCCGCGGTCTCACCGCGGACGAGGTCCGCGCCCTTGTCGCTCGCCACACGGACAAGCCGCTGCTGTTCTTCCTGGGGCAGTCCCGCGTCAACGTCCTGGAGCTGAACCTGGATCTCGACGGTCTGCTGGTGCCAGGGCAGTGATCGAGCCATGACCGAGCGCGACCTCCTTGACGAACGGCCCGATCCGGACGAGCTGCTGGTCAGCCTGGGCGGAGACGGCTCGAGCGGACGTGGCCGGCTGCGTGTGTACCTGGGCATGGCGCCGGGAGTGGGCAAGACCTACCGGATGCTCGAGGAGGGTCACCGTCGCGCGGAGCGGGGCACGGACGCGGTCGTCGGCTTCGTGGAGACCCATGGCCGGCCGCGGACCGCGGACCTGCTCCAGGGCCTGGAGGTCGTACCTCGTCGGCGCATCGACTATCGGGGCGTGGTCGTGGAGGAGATGGATGTCGACGGCGTGATCTCCCGGCGACCGACCGTGGCGCTCATCGACGAGCTGGCGCATTCCAACGCCCCGGGGTCTGCCGCCGAGAAGCGCTGGCAGGACGTGGAGCGCGTCCGGGCGGCGGGCATCCATGTCATCAGCACCTGCAACGTCCAGCACCTCGAATCGGTCGCGGACGCGGTGGCGACCATCACCGGCGCGACGGTCAACGAGCGCATCCCGGATGCCGTGCTCGACGACGCGGACGAGGTGGAGCTGGTGGACATGAGCCCGCGTGCGCTCCGCCAACGGATGCGGCACGGCAACGTCTATCCGCCGGACCGGACCGAGGTCGCCCTTGACCGGTTCTTCACCGAGCCCAACCTGACCGCGCTCCGGGAGATCGCGCTTCGGCGGGTAGCCCGCCAGGTGGATGCGGAGCTGGAAGGCGTGGGCGCCCGGCAGGCACACGCCGCGTTCGCCGCCATCTCCGAGCGCATCCTCGTGGTCGTCGATGGCAGCGCCGCAGACCGGGGGGCGGTCCGACGTGCCGCCTCGCTGGCGAGCGCACTACACGGTCAGCTGCTCGCATTCCGGGTGGAGGCGCCGGGTGTGGCGGTCGGTTCCAGCGCGGACCGCGACACCGCAGAGACGGTGGGCTACGCCGAGGACCTGGGTGCCGAGGTGGTGCGGGGGAGGGGCGCGACGCTGGGCGAGTCGATCATCGACATCTGCCGCCAGCGACGCGTCACCCACGTGGTGCTGCCGTACCAGGGACCGCGTGGCATCGCCGCCCGACTGCGGCCGTCGCTCGCTGACCAGGTGCTCGCGCGCCTGCCGGATGTGGAGGTCCACCTCGTCGCGGCACCCGCCGAACGTCTGGCACCGCACTCCACCCGCCCGTAGCCCATCAGTCCCATTCGGAAGCCATCGCGGGCTGTGGCACGATAGGTCCGTTACCCCGGTGCTGCGCAGGGGCCCGATCGGGCCGGGGTCCAGGAACTGTCACTGGGACGGAGGTCGAGGGGCGCATGCCGCGGTTGCTGCACATGGCGGACGTCCATCTCGGCGCGCGCCATCGGGACTTGGGCGATGCCGCCGCCCGCCAGCGCGAGCGCCAGCTGGCGGCGTTCCGCCGAGGCCTCGACGCGGGGCTCACGGCACAGGTGGATGTGGCACTCATCTGCGGTGACCTGTTCGACAGCAACACCCAGTCCCGGCACACGGTCGAGGTCGCCGCCATCGAGCTGCGGCGGCTCACCGACAAGGGCATCCGGGTGGTGCTCATCCCCGGCACGCACGACTGCTACGAGGCCGGCTCCATCTACCGCGTCTTCGACCTGCGATTGATGGCGGGGCTGTCCGAAGGCTCCGACCTGTTGACCGTCCTGACCCCGGAACGACCGGACGTGGTGTTCCGCGATCTCGACCTGATCGTGTACGGTCGGGTGGCGCCCACCAAGCGAGCCTCCCGCAGCCCGCTCGCCGACTTCACGACTGCCGCCGAGTCTCGCGCCCGGTGGCGTGTGGCGATGATCCACGGCTCCATCGTCATCCCCGGCAAGGTGGAACAGGATGACGTCATCTTCTCCAGCACGGAGGTCGCCGCGAGCGGTCTGGATTACCTCGCGCTCGGTCACTGGCACTCGTGGCAGACGGGCCAGGCCGGATCGACCACCTGGGCGTATCCGGGTGCGCCGGAGCCGTTGGCGCTCGACCAGACGGGAGCGGGGCGAGTGGCAGTGGTCAACCTCGACGAGCGCGGCGGCGACAAATTCGTGACCCTTGAGCCGGTGACCGTGGGCAGGACACACTTCGGGTCCCTGGACCTGGACGCGACCGAGGTGGCGTCCCAGGCCGCCCTCGTCAACCACCTCATGAGCCTCGCGGACACCGACCTCATCCTCGATGTTCGGATCGCGGGTGTTGCGAGCGAGCGCCTGGATATCGACACCGAGGCGGTGGCGCGTGAGCTGTCCGCCTCGTTCCTCAAGCTACGGGTGCAGGACCATTCGGTGGCCGCGCTGCCTGAGGGTCCGCCACCACCACCGGACACCATCGCGGGCGCATTCATGCGGGACCTCGAGGCACGCATCGCCGCCGCCGAGGCAGCCAACGACGCCAACGCAGCCGCCGATGCGCGATCGGCGCTCCAGCTGGGGCGGCTGCTGCTCGATGACCCCCGCCAGGTCGACCTGGTCTAACGATGCGCATCACCCGTCTCCACCTCCAGGGTGTCCGTCGTCATCGTGACCTCGACCTCGCGCCAGCTCCGGGTCTGACCGTCATCCGAGGCCCCAACGAAGCCGGCAAGTCGAGCGTCCAGACGGCGCTCGAGATGGCCCTCTTCCGCAAGGTCACCTCTACCTCCCGTGAGATGCAGGACGTGCGCACGTGGGGCACCACCGACGACCCGTTCGTGGAGCTGGACTTCGAGCACGAGGGCGCCACGGGTCATCTTACGAAGCGCTTCGCGGGCCAGCGCGGGACGGTCGAGCTGGACCTCGACGGCCAGATCATCACCGATCCCGGTCAGGTGGACACCATCGTGGCCGAGATGACCGGACTGCCTTCGGAGAAGTTCCTCCGGTCGACCGCCAGCGTCCGACACCAGGAGCTCGCGGACCTGGACAAGGACGAGGGCGCTCTCCGGGACCGCCTCCAGCAGTCCATCAGCGGCGCTGATCGCGGCACGAACTCGGCACGTCGGTTGCTGGGCGATGCGGTCCGCCGCTACCGCTCGGAAGGGGTTCGCAACCCAGGCCTCGTCCGCCAGGCACGGTCAGAGCTCGACCGGCTGCGCCTGGAACTCTCGGAAGGCGAGGCGGCCTTGCTGCGCCTGGAGGCCGACCGGAACGCGCTGGCGGCCGCGCACGATCGACGCGCCCAGCTGGATGCCCAGCTGACGCGCGACCAGGACGCGCTCGACGCGGGCGAGCGGGCGGTGCGTCTGGAGACCTCCGCGACGGACGCCGAGGCGCGCTACATGCGGCTGCGTCAGGCGGTCGAGCTGCAGGGCCGCATCACCCAGGGTGAGCGTGACCACCCCTCGTCCCGGCCGCTGCCGGAGCTGAAGGAAGGCGTCCGGAGGCTCAAGGATCTCCAATTCCAGATCCAGGAGCTCGAATCGGGCCTGGAGCTCCAGCCTGACCTGTCCGCGGCCGAGACCCAGGTCGTCAAGGCACCTCGCTGGCAGCCGTTCGGGCTGCTGGCCATCGTCATCCTCGTCGGCGCAGCCGCGGTCCTGGGCATCTCGCTCGTGACATCGGTCCTGCCGACCATCGTCGGGCTGGGCATCGCCATCGCGCTGGCCGTCGCAGGCCTCGGGGTCGGTGTCTGGGCCTGGCGCCGCTACCGCGAAGGCCGCGACGTGCGGCGCCAGGTCGAGCTCCAGGCGACGGAGATCAATCGTCGGTTGCAGGGCCGCACCCGCGAGGAGGAGCAGCTCCGGGCCGCGCAGCGTGAGAGCGCCGTGCTGATGACCTCCCTGGGTGTCGCCGATGTCTATGCTGCGGACGCGTTGCTGGACCATGAGTCCGCGCACGCCGCCGTCATCGACGAGCTGCGCGCGGAGCTGCGGGGCGTCCTCGCCGGGGTGCAGGTGAGCGGCGACCTGGCCGCCGAACGTGATCGTGCCGCGACCGAGATGGACCAGTCGCGACATGCGCTCTCAGGGCTTGGTGGCGTGGCGCAGGATCCGGCCGCGGCCCGGGTCCGGGCCCAGCAGACGCTGCGTCTGACGCAGCAGGCACGTGAGGTGGCTATCCAGGAGGAGGGTCAGGCCCAGGGGCGGGTCGACCAGAACAGCATCGACGCGGAGCGTGTCGCGACCCTCGCGGAGTCCGTGAGCGCGACCGAGGAGCGGCTCGAGAGCCTGGAACGGCGCGTCCGGGTCTACGAGCTCACGCTGGACGGCATCGACCGAGCCGAGCAAGTGACGATGAAGCGGGCGGCACGTTACCTCGAGGAGCACATGGGCGAGGACGTCGCCCGCATCACCGACGGACGCTACCGACGCATCGAGGTCAACGAGCAGGACCTGACGTTCCGGGTGTGGTCGGCGGAGGCTGGTGACTGGGTGTCGGTCCAGCAGCTGTCGCGAGGCACGCTCGACCAGGTCTATCTCGCGGCCCGGCTCGGCCTCGTGCGCCAGGTGACCCAGGAGAAGCAGCCGCCGCTCATCTTCGACGACCCATTCGTGACCTTCGACGATGACCGGGCCCGTCGGTCCGCAGAGCTGTTGCGCGACCTCGCCCGCGACCACCAGGTGCTGTACCTCACGACCTCGGACCGGTACGACTCGGTCGCTGATAGCGTCGTGGTGCTGGAGGCGCCGACCCTGCGTGACGATGCAGCGGAGGTCCCGGCACCCGTCGCCGAGGTGCCCTGGGCCGCCGACACCCTGACGACGGCGTCAGTCGAAGCCGAGCCAACGTTGCCCGCGGCGGCTGCCGCTGCGTACCTGGCGTCGGACGCCCAGCCGACGGCCGAGGCAGACACCCTCCTGACACCGCGCCCGGAGGCATGGCCCGAGGCAGCGGTGCCGCTCCCGGCCGATGCGACGGCAACAGGGGACGTGTGGCCGCAGGCAGAGGCGTGGCCTGTGGCGCCTGGGTGGCCCGAGCCCGAGCCCGCGGCGCCCGTCGCCGCAGATGCCGAGCCCGAGCCCGCGGCGCCCGTCGCCGCAGAAGCCGAGCCCGAGCCCGCGGCGCCCGTCGCCGCAGAAGCCGAGCCCGAGCCCGCGGCGCCCGTCGCCGCAGAAGCCGAGCCCGAGCCCGCGGCGCCCGTCGCCGCAGAAGCCGAGCCCGAGCCCGAGCCCGAGCCCACGGCGCCCGCGGCCCCCGTGGCCGATGCCTGGCCTGCCGCAGATGCTTGGCAGCAGCCAACTGTGCCCGTGGCGCCCGCGGTCGACGCAAGGCCCGCGGCCGATGCATGGCCCGCGGCCGATGCATGGCCCGCGGCAGATGCGTGGCCCGAGGCCGACGCCCTGCCAGCGCTCCCGAGCGAGCCGCTGGCGTCGTGGCAGCAGGTGCCCGCCGGGCGGCCCGCCCCGTGGTCGACGGCACACGCCACAGCCGCTGCTCCGTCCGAGGCGGGTCCGCCGGTGCCCGAGTCCTCCGCCACCGACGGGGGTGCGCCCCGCTGAATCCGCTCGGAGCGGCGCTCGCCCTGCTGAGCGCGGCGTCGTGGGGCACCGGTGACTTCTTCGGCGGCCTCGCATCCCGTCGTGCCCCGGTCATCGTCGCGCTCGTGGCGACACAGGCACTTGGTCTCCTGCTTGCCCTCGCCATGGTCGTCATGTCGGGCGAGTCGGCGCCGTCCACGCAGGCCACGGCATTTGCGTTCGTGGCCGGCATCAGCGGTGTCATCGGCCTGACCGGGCTGTTCCTCGCGCTGGCACGTGGCGCGATGGGTCTCGTTGCGCCGTTGACGGCGGTCATCGCGGCGGCGGTGCCGGCATTGGTGGGCATCCTCCGCGGCGACCCGCTCGACCCGATCGTGGGCCTGGGGATGCTGCTGGCCCTGGGAGCCGTCGTGGCCGTCGCGATGCCCGACCGGTCCCGCAGCCCAGGGATGGCGTCACTCGCGAACGGGTCGGCGCAGGGGCCTGACCCGCAGCCGGGTGATGCCAGCCCGTCGCGAGGACGCCTCGCGGAGTGGGCGCTCATCGTCATGGCGGGCCTGGGCTTCGCCGGCTTCTTCCTGGGTGTCGACCTGGCGCACGGCGCCGCAGCGGGCCCCTGGTGGACGCTCACCATCGCCCGGGTCGCGTCGCTGATGCTCATCGTCATCGCGGCGGCGATGCTCGTGTCCCGCGGCCGCGGCCCGGGGATCGCAGGCATCCGCAGCGTCTGGACGCTGGTCGTGGTGTCGGCCATCGGCGACACCTGCGGCAACCTCTTCTTCGTCCTGTCGCGATCCGAGACCACCCTCGCCGTATCGGTGGTGCTCTCCTCGCTGTACCCGGTGAGCACCGCGATCCTGGCACGCTTCGTGCTCGGGGAACGTCTCTCACGGCTTGCCCTCATCGGTGTGGGACTCGCCATCGGGGGTGTGGTGCTCATCGGGTACGGGTCGACCACCGGGTAGCGCGGCTACGATGCCGCCATGAGCATCGAGGCCCCTGACCAGCGATGGCGCGCAGCCATCGTGTGGTTCCGCCGGGACCTGCGCATCCATGACCACCCGGCGCTCGTGGACGCCATCACCAACGCTGATCGCGTGGTGGCCCTGTTCGTGCTCGACCCGGTGCTGCTCGAGGGGCGTTGGCCCTCGCCGAACCGCGCCTGGTACCTGCTTGGCTGCCTGCACGCACTCGATGACCAGCTGCGGAGCATCGGTGGACGGTTGACCGTGCGGGTCGGGGACCCGACCCGGATCGTGCCCACGCTCGCCGCCGAGGTCGGCGCCGACGCCGTGCTCGTGACCCGCGAGGTGGGACCGTTCGGCCGTCACCGGGACCAGGTGGTCGCGCGTGCCCTGGCGCAGGACGGACGGACGTTCCATGCGCGGCGGGGGTTGCTGCTGGTGGAGCCGGAGTCGGTCAGCACGGCGCAGGGGTCCCACTACACCGTGTTCTCACCCTTCTGGCGGTCGCTGGGGGGACTCGCCCGACGCCAGGTGCTGGGTGCGCCCGGAGCGATGCGGGCGCTGGACGTCGATCCTGGGTCGCTCCCTGAGCCCGGTCCATCACCCGCGTCGCTGCCGACTCCGGGCGAGCCAGCGGCTCGGGTGCGTTTCGAGCGCTGGCTCGACGACGGCCTGGACGCGTACCACGATCGACGCGACGACCTGGACGGCAGTGGGACGTCTCGTCTGAGCCCGGACCTGCACCTGGGCACGTTCTCGGTCCTCGAGGCCGAGGTGGCCGCCGCCCGCCGCCCCGGCCCGGGCTCGGATGCATGGCGTCGCCAGCTCGGCTGGCGGGAGTTCTATCACCATCTGCTGTGGCATCGACCGGAGCTCGCCCGAGCGTCGTTCCGCTCATCACTCTCCGCAGCCTTCCGGCCGGCCTCGGCCGATCCGGAGGCGGTGGCGGCGTGGCAGGCGGGCCGTACCGGTGTGCCGGTCGTCGACGCCGCCATGCGCCAGCTCCTCGCCACGGGCTGGATGCCCAACCGGGCGCGGCTGGTCGTGGCCTCGTTCCTGACCCGGCACTTGCTCATCGATCACCGCGTGGGTGAGGACCATTTCATGGTCCACCTCGTCGATGGCGACCTCGCCAACGACAACGGTGGCTGGCAATGGACGGCGGGCGTCGGCACGGATGCTCAGCCCTGGTTCCGGATCTTCGATCCGGTCCGACAGGGGACCCGGTTCGACCCGGATGGGAGTTATGTCCGGCGCTGGGTACCGGAGCTCGCCGATGTCCCGACCGGGCACATCCATGCCCCCTGGCTGGCGCCCGGCGGGCTACCGCCAGGCTATCCGGCTCCGATCGTCGACCTGCGCTGGGCACGGGATCGGGCGCTCACCGCCTTCACGGCCGCGTCGGAGCGCTCGAAGGCACCGGTCCTGGGATAGCGCTCGATACGCCGCGATCTCGCTCGTCATGGCGGCTGCACGCAGCTCTGCCGTGGGCGCGAGGTCTCAGACCATGCCCCGTCCATCGACGCCGGCCCGCCAGCGAGTCAGCCGGACCGCGACCAGGACCCCGAATGCGGCCGTGACCAGCACCGCGGCGGCCGCCACGGAGGAATCGAGGCTGGACTGGAACTTGGAGTAGACGACCAGCGGCAAGGTCTGCGTCCGACCCTGGATGTTGCCCGCGAACATGATCGTGGCACCGAACTCGCCGAGCGCCCGTGCCCACGCGAGCGCGAGGCCCGCGCCAAGGGCCGGCGCCGCGAGCGGCAGCGTCACCCGGGTGAGCAGGCGGAACCGGGTGGCCCCATCGACCATCGCAGCCTCCTCGATGGTGCTGTCCACGGACGTGAAGCCCGCCCGCATGGAGCGGATGTAGAGGGGCGCCGCGACGAAGGTCTGGGCGAGCACGACCGCGAAGGTGGTGAACGGGATCGTGATGCCCGCCGCGTCCAGCGAGTCGCCCAGCACGCCCCGGCGCCCGAAGGCCAGCAGCAGGGCCAGGCCCGCCACGGTCGGCGGCAGGATGATGGGGAGGTCCACGAGGACGTCCGCCAGCCACTTGCCCCGGAATTCGCGACGCGCCAGGAGCAATGCCAGGGGCGTCCCGAACGCGACGATCAACAGCAGGCTGCCGAGCGTGCTCAGCAGGCTCAGGATCAGGGCGTCGATGACGGCCTTGCTCGATGCGGTGGTGAGCAGCTGCTCACCTAGCACCGCCCGGACCACGAGCGCCGCGACTGGCAGCCCCAGGAAGAGCAGCCCGATGACCGACAGGGTGATGCCGGCTGGGCCCAGGTCTCGGGTATGACGCTCGGGACGCCGCCGTCGATCCGTGGCGGCGACGGTGGTCATCGGGGTGGCAGGAAGCCGAACTGGGCGAGGATCGCCTGCGCCTCCGGGCCCAGCAGATAGCCCAGGAACGCTTCGGACGTCGTGCGCTGGGTCGTACCGGCGACCTCCACCGCGCCGTACCGGGCAAGGACGTTGGCGTCGTCAGGGATGGGGACCGCGGTGACGCCCGTCGAGGCCGTGGCATCCGAGGCATAGACGATGCCCGCGTCGCCTTCGCCCAGCTCGATCTTCGATAGGACCGCCGCCACGTTGTCCTCCCTGGACACGATGTTGGCGTGGACCGCGTCGGCGTAGCCGGGGGCGCCGCCGGGCGCGGCCGCAAGGTTGGCGATCACCTGTTCCGCGTACTTCGTGATGGGCACGTCATCGCCCGCGGCGACGATGCGCACACCCGGCTTCGCGAGATCCGCGGGCGAGGCGATGCCGGCCGGGTTGCCCGTGGGCACGACGATCACGAGGTGATTGCTGGCGAAGACGGTGACGGGTGCCGGTGCGAGGCACTCATCGATGAGTGCCTGGGGGTTCTTGAGGTCCGCGGATGCGAACACATCGACGGGTGCGCCCTGCTCGACCTGGGTCCGCAGGGCGCTCGATGCATCGAACGAGAAGGTGGGGGTCGAGCCGGCGTGCTGGGCGGCCCACGCCTGGCCCATGATCGTGAATGGCTTGTTGAGGGACGCGGCGCCGAAGACGGTGATGGGCGCCAACGCTGCGGGGGACGGCAGCGGGGAGTACGAGGCCCAGCCGCCCACGAGCGTCGGGAGCGGGGTGCAGGTCGCTGCGGGACTGGCGCCACCGCTGGCCGCCGGGGACTGCGCGCCCGCGACCGCTCCAACGACGAGGAGGGCGCCAGCGAGCGTCGTGGCCGACCCCCACCACGCGCGACGGAACGCACGCCTCACGAGGGGACCTCCACGATGACATCGGTCGCCTTCACGACACATACGACCTCCTTGCCGGGCACGAGACCCAGCTCGTCGACCGCTTCGCGCGTCAGCAGGCTGACCAGCCGATGAGGTCCTGCCTGCACCTCGACGACCGCCGCGACCGTGTCTGCGCGCACGCTCGTGACGACACCTGCGAAGCGGTTGCGGGCGCTCTGGGCCACGATGGGCCGGTCGGTACCGGATCGACGGCGCTCGGCCTGAAGCCGCTGGACCTCGGCGCGGGTGATGGTGCGCTGCCCGCCGGCCGTCCGCTCGCTCTGGATGCGGCCGTCCTCGATCCATCGACGGAGCGTGTCGGTGCTCACGCCGATGGCCTCGGCCGCCTCGCCGATCCGCAGTTGATCCCTAGGTATCGCAGACGTCATGCGGCGGATAGTAGCGCAACACCACCACCATGCCTATATCATGATCCGCGCCCGGCGTTCGCTTGGTCCGGGTCAGCTCCGGATGAGCAGGGCCGAGCTGTCAGGGTCCAGGAGCCAGGTCGCGGTGTCGATGCGGCACAGTTGGGCCGGCAACCGCACGGGATCCCAGACGGGGCCCAGGACATCGATCACGGTGGGTGCCTTGGCGGCGCCGCCAGCGGTGAGCAGCACCGACCTGGCCGCGCCGATGACCGCGGGTGCGAGCGTGACCCGCGGCCACGCCGGGCCGATGTGGGTCGGTGCGGGGATGGGCATGACCAGCGGCACCCCGGCAGCCAGCGCCGGGCTGTCCGGGAAGACCGAGAGCACGTGGCCGTCGGGACCCATACCCAGGAGCAGCAGGTCGAACGAGGGTACCCCGTCGACCATCGGCACGCTCGAACCCAGTGCGGCCGCATAGGAGCCCGCCGCCGCCATGCCCGCATCGGGGGCGGCCGGGTCGATATCGGCCAGCATCGGGTGGAGGTTGGCGGGCGGGATGGGCGGGCCGCCCGGGCCCAGCAACCCGGCGATGGCCAGCCCTGCATTCGAATCGGGGTGATCGAGCGGCACGATGCGGTCGTCACCGAACCAGCAGTGGACCAACGACCAGTCGAGGGCGGCGCGCCGGTCCGGAGCGGACAGCTGGCGGTACAGCCCGCTGGCCGAGGAGCCACCGGTGAGGGCCACGTGCGCGGACCCATGCGCACCAACTGCGGCCGCGAGCGCCGCGACCAGGAGATCGGCGGCGGTGCGCGCCACGGCATCCGGCCCGGCCGCCACCAGGATGCGGGGTTGGCCCGGGAAGACGTCCTGGCTCACGCGTCGGCGGGCAAGTCCAGGACGGACCCAACGTCGGGGACCAGCGTCGCGGTCAGCCGCACAGCGCGATCGACGGCGGCCTCGAACACCCGGTCGTGCCCGGTGCGGTCGAGTGCCTCACCCAGGAAGGGCGTCTCGTCGAACGCCTCGAGCCTGGCCGCGCGCCGGGCGACCTGGGCCCCATTCCAGTCGGCCGTGGCCAGCAGGTGGTCGGATTGCCGGGTGATGCGGACGCGCATCGAGGAACGAGGCTTGACCGCCTCGAGGTCCACGCGCACGAGTGAGCCGACGCCGCGGACGGGCCCATCGATGGTGGCCGTGACGGGTCGGAACTCGATGGGGATCTCGCGCCGGCCCGATCGGACGACGCCCCGGTAGATGCCGTCCGGGCCGAGGGCCATCGGCTTGATGACCTGCCAGTCGAGCATCGCGCCCATCCAGCCAACGAACAACGCCGCTCGCGTCAGGCGGATCACGCTGCCCGGGCGCGCAAGGTCCACCCGCACCGACGTCAGGCGTCGCAGCTCCGGCTGGAGTAGAGGGTGGTCGAACAGGCCTGCCACCAGCTCGCGCCACAGCTCCAGCCGCATCCACGCGATGTCGTGGATGACCTTGCCCCGGTGCGTCGCATCGGCCATCGCCGCCAACCGCCCGATGCCGTCGTTCCGGAAGCCACCCGAGTCGACGAGGATCCGGTCGCACTCGGCGGCGAGCTCCTCGAACACGGGGCTGCCGAACGGCGTATCGTCCGGCCACCAGAGGACGGCAGGCAGGTCGTGGATGATGAGCGGCGCGACGGTGCTCGACAGGTGCTGGGCCAGCTCACCCCCGACCCGCAGCACGATCTCCTCGGTGCAGATCTCCGAGGAGCTCCGCTGGGGCACCTGGCAGGCGGCGTTGATATGGGCCTCGAACGTGGCTGGACCATCGGGATCGGTGGGTGTCAGGATCACCGCCCGCGACGGATGACGGGCGGCCAGCGCGGCGACAGCGCCCACGGCCCTCGCCCGGACCTCCTCCACGGACGCGACGACGATGAGCGTCAGGACCGAGGTGCGGGTGCGGATGCGGACGTTGGTCCAGTCGTTCATGTGCGGCGCCATGCGTGGGTCGGCGCGCCGCCGTGAGCGCATCTGCTCTGCCTCCACCGACGGGCTGGTGCCCTGCGCGACGCCGCCCCAGATGCGCGACAGCTGTTGCACCGTCTCCGCGATGGAGCCCGTACGCACCTGCCAGCGCGTGGCTCCGTCGGGGTCGCTGATGCCCTCGATGGGCCCCATGACCGGGCTCATAGCCGACGCCAGCGCCGGCCGTCCCGTTCGATGAGCTGGTCGGCCGCATCCGGGCCCCAGGTGCCGGCGGCGTATGACTGGGTCAGGCCCTGCGCCTCGCGCTCGCGCTTGCGCTCAGCCTTGGTATGGCTGGCGGCCTCCTCGTCCCAGCGCGCCCACGTCTCATCGAGTGGCGCCACGAGTGACCAGGCCGCTTCGACCTCGTCGGCACGCGTGAACAGCGAGGCATCGCCGAGCATCGAGTCCAGGATGAGCGTCTCGTATGCCTCGGGGGCGTCGGTGAGGAAGGACGAGCCGTAGGTGAAGTCCATGTTGACGCTGCGCACGTCCGGCCCAAGGCCCGGGACCTTGGCCGCGAAGCGGAGCAGGATGCCCTCGTCCGGCTGGATGCGCATCGCGAGCAGGTTCGGCTCGGGCTGGGTCATCGACTCCCGGAAGAGCATCAGCGGGGGCTGCTTGAACTGGACCGCGACCTCCGTCGCGCGCCGAGGCAGCCGCTTGCCTACCCGGAGGTAGAACGGCACGTCGGCCCAGCGCCAGTTCTGGATCTCCAGGCGGAGCGCCACGAAGGTCTCCACGGTCGAATCGGGCGCGACCTCGGGCTCCCGGCGATAGCCGGGGACCTTGTGGTCGCCCAGCCATCCCTGGGTGTACTGGCCGCGCACGACGTCCTGGCGGATGCGGGTCTCGTTCCAGTCCGGGTCGATGGCACGCAGCACGCGCACCTTCTCGTCCCGCAAGGCATCGGCCTCGAAGGCGATGGGTGGCTCCATGCACACGAGGCTCAGGAGCTGGAGCATGTGGTTCTGGAGGATGTCGCGACCCGCGCCGGCCTGCTCGTAGAACTCGCCGCGTCCCTCGACACCGAGGTCTTCCGCGACCGTGATCTGCACATGGTCGACATAGCGCCGGTTCCAGATGGGCTCGAAGATGCCGTTCGCGAAGCGGAACACGAGCAGGTTCCTCACCGTGTCCTTGCCCAGGTAGTGGTCGATGCGGTAGACCTGCGACTCCTCGAAGACGCGCATCACCTCGTCGTTGAGGGCACGGGCCGACGCCAGGTCGTGGCCGAAGGGCTTCTCGACGACGATCCGGCTCCAGCCCGACTCGCGCGATTGGAGATGCGCCGCGCCGAGGTTCGCAACGATCTCCGGGTAAGCGCTCGGGGGCGTCGCGAGGTAGAACAGGACGTTGCCGCGGGTACCGGCCGCGGCATCGACCTGCTCCAGGCGTTCGGCCAGGGCGCGGTAGCTGGCGAGGTCCCCGAACTCGCCCTGCTGGTAGTGGATACCGGCCGCGAAGTCCTCCCAAAGGGCTGGTTCGAGCGGGTTGCGGGAGTGCTGCTCGACCGATGCCCGCATCTCCCGCCGGTAGTCGGCATCGGAGTAGGGGCGGCGAGCGAATGCCACGACCCCCAATTCGGGCGGCAGGAGGCCGGCACGACGGAGGTTGTACAGGGCGGGCAGGATCTTCCGGTGCGACAGGTCGCCGGTGGCACCGAAGATGACCACCTGGCACGGATCCGGGATGCGCTCCAGCCGGGTGCCGATGCGCAGGGGATTGGCCGCGTTGGCGGCGTCGAGCTGCTCTCCGTGGAGCATGTGCAGGTCCTCATCCGCACCGCGACGGTGATGGGTCGTGACCGCACCACGACTGGCGACGCCTGCTCGGGACGGGCTCCGCTCCGGGCTCATGCCGACTGCCGATGACCGAGGCTGCTGTAGCGATCGATCACTACTCGGTCTTCACGGCGTGGCCGCCGAACTGCTGGCGGAGGGCCGCGGTGACCTTGGCGCTGTAAGACTCCGATTGGCGGCTGCCGAAGCGGGCGAGGAGCGAGAGCGTGATGACCGGTGCCGGCACGTCGAGGGCCATGGCCTCGCGCACCGTCCAGCGTCCCTCGCCCGAATCGGCGACCCAGCCCCGGATGTCAGGCAGCTCGTCGCCGTGCTGCTCGAAGGCGAGTCCCGCGAGCTCCAGCAACCAGGAGCGGATGACCGTGCCGTGCTGCCAGGCAGCGGCCACGGCGGCGAGATCGGGGCTGTACTCCGACGCGTGGAGGATCTCGAAACCCTCGGCGTACGCCTGCATGAGCCCGTACTCGATGCCGTTGTGGACCATCTTGGTGAAGTGGCCGGCACCCGCGGGACCGGCGTGGATGTAGCCACCCTCTGGTGCCAGGGACCGGAAGATGGGCTCTAGCGGCGCGACGGCCTCGACATCGCCGCCGACCATCGTGCCGTAGCCGTTCTTGAGGCCCCACACGCCGCCCGAGATGCCCGCGTCCACGAATCGGATGCCACGCGCCTGGAGCTGGGCCTGCCGGCGCTTGGAATCCTGGAAGTCGCTGTTGCCACCGTCGATGATGGTGTCACCAGGTGCCAGCAGCGCCGCGAACTCCTCGAGCGTCGACTCGGTGGCATCGCCTGCGGGCACCATCAACCACACGATCCGGGGGCTCGGCAGGGCGGCGACCGCCTCCTCAGGGCTGAAGGCGCCTTCGATGCCCTCGGTCACGATCTCGTGGGTCTTCTCGGGCGATCGATTGAACGCCACGACGCGGTGACCCGCGAGATGCAGCCGGCGGCACATGTTGGCGCCCATGCGCCCGAGGCCGACGATGACGAGTTCCATGGTCGATGGCTCCTGTGGGACGGATCGGGCGTCAGTGGTCAGGCAAGGGATGCCGTCAGCAGGGCCTCCAGCTCGGCGAGCCCCGCGTCGGGGTCGTCGGACAGGTGGACCCGCAGCACCGGCAGGCCGTGCGCTTCGAGGGAGGTCAGGTCGCCCAATGCCTGGGCATCGATGAGCACCCCGAACGTTTCCTTGCGCCCGGGGATGGAAAGGTCGTCGGGATGACCCGCCACGAGCTGCAGGAAGCAGCCCGAGGGCGTGCCGCCCTTGTGCAGCTGGCCCGTCGAGTGGAGGAAGCGCGGTCCGTATCCCAGCGTCGTCGCATGTCGCGTCCGGTCGCGCAGCAGCGCCTGGATGCGCCGGAGCGCAACGGTCCGCTCGGGCGTCGGCGCCACGTAGGCGCTGATGACGTGATAGCCACTATCGATGACGCGCCCGAGATGTGCCCGCATGACATCGGCGGCTGCCGGCGGGGCGCCCAGCGAGAGCTGCGCGGTCAGCGCTGCATCCGCGGTCAGCGCCAGCGCCGCTGATGTCGCCGTCACGGGCATGTCCGGGAACGCGCCATGGTGGGCGTGCTGCTCGAGCGCATCCCGCGTGTTGTGCTTCGACTCCGTGACGTTCGGCTCATCGAAGGGGTCCACACCCAGGACGGCACCGGCGATGGCGGTCGCGACCTCCCAGCGGGAGAACTCGCCACCCACCCAACCGCCATCGGTGAGCGGCACGTCGATGACCGGATGACCGGCCGCCGCGAGCGCGTCGAGCGCCTCATCGGATGCCGCCATGTGGCTGGGTCGTCCGAGGCGCACGAACACCCGGTCCGGGCCGTAGACATCGGGGCCGCCCAGCGGCTCGCCGTCGACGGGCACGATGCCCGTACCCGACTTGCCCGTGGACTCCGCGATGAGCTGCTCCAGCCAGGCACCGAGCGGCGCGAGGTCCGGCTCGATGACGAAGGTGAGCTTGTCCCGGCCGGCGAGCGCGAGCGCCCCGAGCGCAGCACCCAGGGCCACGCCCGGGTTGCCCGGTCCATCCACTGCACAGCGGTCGAGCATCTCCTTGCCGTCCGAGAGCAGCGCCTCCACATCGAGGCCGAGCAACGCGGCCGGCACGAGGCCGACGTAGGTGAGGGCGCTGTACCGTCCGCCCACGTTGGGCGGGTTGAGGAACGTGCCCCGGAAGAGGTCGCTGTGGGGGATGGCTTCCAGCGCCGGCTGGTCGGTGATGGCCACGAACCCGTCACCGGCCCGGTTGCCGTGGAAGCGGCCGACACGGTGATGCTCGGCGTCCCAGAGATGCGCCAGGAAGGCGAGCGTCTCGGTGGTGGTCCCCGACTTGGTGGCGATGATGCGCAGTGTGGCTGCCGGATCGGATGCCGCCTCGATGGCGCGGACCGCGGCCGGGTCCGTGGAGTCCAGCACCCGGATGGTGTGGCCCGTCTCTGAGGCCGGGAAGACCGCGGCCAGCACCTCGGGGGCGAGTGAGCTGCCGCCCATGCCGCAGACGATGACATCGGTGCCGCCGACCTCGGTCACGCCGATCGCGAACGCCTGGAGCTCCGCGGCCTCGTCCAGCATCGCGGCCGGCACCCCGAGCCAGCCGAGCCGGTTGGTGATGGTCTCGGCGACCGCCTCGTCGGTGGTCCAGAGGGTGGTGTCCCGCGCCGCGAGTCGGCTTGCCCAACGCTGGTCGACCGCGGAAGCGATCGCCGTCGATGCCGTGGCGTGCAGGTCAGCAGGCGCCCGCAACGCGAGCTCCGTCGAGGACGCTTCGGGGCTCATGGGTGGACCTCCGGGGCCTGGGGCGCCGCTGGCGCGTGGTGGTCGAATGGGGCCGACACGACGCCCGACAGCTCACCGATCATGACCCGTCGAGCCACCGAGGCGATGTGTGCGGCGGTGAAGCCGAAGGCAGGGAAGAGGGCGGACGCCGGCGCCGACGCGCCATACCGGTCGATGGCGATGATGGCGCCCTCCGGTCCGACCCACCGATCCCAGCCCATCGAGACACCTGCCTCGATGCTCACCCGGCGGCTCTCGCTCGGTGGCAGCACCTCGTCACGATATGACTTCGGCGCAGCTGCGAATCGCTCCCAGCAGGGCAGGGAGACGACCCGCGTCCGGATGCCCTCACCGACCAGCTCGGCGCGTGCGTCCATCGCCAGCGACAGCTCCGAACCGGTCGCGATGAGGATCACGTCCGGGGCAGCCTGGTGGCCGTCGGCGTCGGTGGCATCGGCGAGGATGTAGCCGCCACGTGCCACGCCTTCGGTGGCATGGGTCGCGGTCCCGGTGAGCACCGGCAGCTTCTGGCGGGTGAGCGCCAAAGCCACCGGGCCGTGGTGCTCCTCGACCGCCAGCCGCCAGGCGGCCACCGCCTCGTTGGGATCGCCCGGGCGCACGAAGGTGAGGTTGGGCATCGCCCGCAAGGCCGCGTAATGCTCCACTGGCTGATGGGTCGGGCCATCCTCGCCTAGACCGATGGAGTCGTGGGTCCAGACATAGACCACGTGGAGGCCCGTGAGTGCCGCGAGCCGCACCGAGCCGCGCATGTAATCGCTGAAGGTGAGGAACGTGGCCGCGTAGGGGATGAAGCCGCCGTGGTAGGCGATGCCGTTGGCGATGCCGCCCATGGCATGCTCGCGGACCCCGAAGCGGATGTTCCGGCCAGCCTCCGTGGCGCTCAGCTCGCCGGCACCCTTGAGGTCGGTGAGGTTGCTCTCCGACAGGTCGGCGGCGCCGCCGAACAGCTCCGGCAGGGAGTCCTTGAGCACCTGGAGCACGTTCTGCGAGACATTGCGGGTCGCGAGGCCGTCGGCGCCGTCGGGGTAGACCGGCAAGGCGGCATCCCAGCCGCGGGGCAGGGCGCCGGAGATGCGCCGACGCAGCTCGGCGGCCAGCTGGGGGTGGGCGGCCACGTAGGCATCGAATCGCTGGTCCCAGTCGCCCGCGAGGGCCTGACCCGCCGGAACGGCAGCACGGAAGAGCTCCAGGGCGGCGTCCGGGATATAGAACGTCCGGTCCGGATCCCAGCCGTATGCCTCCTTGGTCAGCCGGACCTCCTCGGGCCCCAGGGGAGCGCCGTGCGCCTTCTGGGTGTCCTGGCGGTTGGGCGACCCGTAGCCGATATGGGTCCGCACGGCGATGATGCTCGGCCGGTCGTCCGCACGTGCCGCGGTGATGGCCGCTTCGATGGCATCGAGGTCATTGCCGTCGGCCACATGCTGGGTATGCCAGCCGTAGGCGTCGAAGCGGGCCATGACGTCCTCGCTCCAGGCCATCGATGTAGGCCCGTCGAGCTGGATGTGGTTGTCGTCGTAGAGGAAGACCAGCTTGCCCAGCTTGAGATGGCCCGCCAGACTCGCCGCCTCGGATGCGACGCCCTCCTGGAGGTCCCCGTCGGAGCAGATGCCGTACGTCCAGTGGTCGATGATCGGGTGGCCGTGGCGGTTGAACTCGGCCGCAAGTCGGCGCTCCGCGATGGCCATGCCGACGGCGTTCGTGAAACCCTGACCGAGGGGTCCGGTCGTGGCCTCCACGCCGGGAGTGAGGCCGTACTCCGGGTGGCCCGGTGTCCGCGATCCGAGCTGGCGGAAATGCTTGAGCTCATCGAGCGAGAGGTCGTAGCCCGTGAGGTGGAGGAGGGAGTACAGGAGCATGCTGGCGTGGCCTGCCGACAGCACGAACCGGTCACGGTCGAACCAGTCGGGCCGTGTCGGGCTGTGGTGGAGGAACCGCGTCCAGAGCACGTAGGCCATCGCCGCCGCGCCCATCGGTGCGCCGGGGTGACCACTGTTGGCCTGCTGGACCCCATCGATGGACAGGGTGCGGATGGTATCGACCGCGAGCTGGTGGTCGATCGAGGTGGTGGGCGACGGCATCAAGGCTCCTGGCTTCGGGATGGGCCACCCGACCGCTGGCCTGTGGCGACCTATGATAATCATGGCGTCGTTTCCGGCCCGTGAACGATCGTCCTCGTTGCCGCGTGGAGCACGCTTGACCGACGCCGCCCGTCAAAACGCGACGACCTCCGTCCGCAGCCGACGGCCGCGGGTGCCGCGCGTGTCGCACGTGCCGGGCGTCGGCAGGGTCCGCCCCACCTCGATGACACCCACGCTCGTCGCGCTCGGCGACCTGTTGCTCGATGTGGTCGTGCGTGCCGGACGGCCGGTGGAGCGAGGCAGTGACGTGCCCGGCCACATCCGCTTCCGACAGGGTGGCTCGGCCGCCAACGTCGCCCGCTCGTTCGTGAGATCGGGTGGTCGGGGCGTGCTCATCTGCGGCGTCGGCCGCGATGGCTGGGCCGAGCGGCTGCTGGCCGCGATGCGCGCCGACGGCGTCGAGGTCCACGCTGTGGCATCCCGTGGCTCGACCGGTCGGCTCGCGGCGATCATCGACGCGTTCGGCGAGCGCTCGTTCGTGACCCAGCGCGGTGCCGCGGACACCCTCCGCCCGGGGGACCTCAGGGAGTCGTGGTTCCGCGGGGTACGCGTGCTGCATATCCCCGCCTACTCGCTGTTCCATGAGCCGCTCAGCGAGTCCGCGGCGCGCGCCGCCGTCCTGGCGCACGAGGTCGGTGCGTTGGTCTCGGTCGACCTCGCGTCGGCAGCCCCGCTGCGCGCCTTCGGGCCGGATGCCGCGCGGGCAGCCATCGGCGCTCTCGGGACGGACGTGCTGTTCGCCAATCGGGATGAGGCGGCGGTGCTGACCGGTGGTCGGGATCGCTCACCCATGCCGCTCCTGGAGCTGGCGTCGCTCGTGGTGCTCAAGGAGGGGGCCGACGGCTGCCGCATCCTCTGGCGTGATATGGCGACAGGGGCGGGGCATCGGTCGGACATCGCGACGACGCCCATCGCCGCCGTCGACACGACAGGGGCGGGGGACGCGTTCGCGGCCGGGTTCCTGGCCGCGCTGATGGGCCCCGCAGGGATGATGCGCATGCCTCTGCCGGTCGGCAGGTGGGATGCGGCCACACTGCGACACGCGGCGCTGGCCGGGCACCGGAGCGCCTCGGTCCTGCTCCGGCGGCCTCGTGCGGACCTGGGCCTCTAGCGACGTCGACGGCCAGGTTCCCGGGCGTCGTCGAGCGGTTATCCTCGCGGTCCATGGCACACCCCCTGATCCGGCTTTCCGACCTCGTCGCGGCGGCCATCGCGGACCGCCTCCCGGTGGTGGCCCTGGAGTCGACGCTCATCACCCACGGCCTGGCCTGGCCGGCGAACCTGGACGCGGCACGACGGTCCGAGGCGGCGGTGCGTGCAGGTGGTGCCGTGCCCGCGACCGTCGCGATCCGTGACGGGCGCATCTGCATCGGGCTGGACGACGCAGCCCTCGAGGACCTGGCCGAGGCCCGCGATGCGCCCAAGGTTTCGCGCCAGAACCTGTCGGCCGTGCTCGGTCGTCCGGGCTGGGCGGGCACGACGGTGTCCGCGACGATGATCGGTGCCGCGCTGGCCGGCATCCGGGTGTTCGCGACCGGTGGCATCGGGGGCGTCCATCGGGGCGGCGAGGATTCATTGGACATCTCCGCGGATCTCGACGAGCTGGCGCGGACGCCCGTCGCCGTCGTCTGTGCCGGCCCCAAGTCGATCCTGGATGTGGGGCGCACCCTGGAGGTGCTCGAGACCCGCGGCGTGCCCGTGGTGGGCTGGGGCACGGACGAGCTGCCAGGCTTCTATAGCCGCACGAGCGGCCACCGGGCGCCCAGCCGGGTCGACGATGCGCACGAGGCGGCAGCGCTGATGGCGCGCCACGCGGCGCTCGGCCTGGGCAGCGGCATCCTGTTCTGCGTGCCGCTGCCCGAGGCGGCGGCGATCCCTCGCGAGGAGATGGAGGCGGTGATCGCGCAGGCGGTTCGTGATGTCGAGGCGCGGGGCATACATGGCCCCGCCTCGACCCCGGCCGTGCTCGGCCGCGTCGCGGAGCTCACCCACGGCCGCTCGGTGGTCGCCAACCTCGCCCTCATCGAGCACGACGCGTCGGTCGCGGCGAGTCTCGCGGTGGCGCTTGCGGGATAGCCGCTGCAGGTCGATGCGCACCGCGCCTCAGGCGGCCAACGGCGCCCGCGTCGGTGCGGTCATCGTCACTTGACCCGCCTCGTGCCCGGGTGCACGATGCCGGGGCACGGCGGCGGGCCGTGTCGCGATCCGGCGGGGTCGCGAATCACTCCTCCGCGCTGGGTCGGTCTGGGCCGCCACGTCGGTCCGTCGAGGAGCCGGTCCTCCGCGCGACGTCACGTCAAGGAGGCCATCCGTGACCCAGGAGGCAGTGACCCACGAGGTCGCCGTCGTCGTCAATGGGGTACCCAGGACCGTCCAGGTCGAGCCGCGGCGAATGCTGGTGCAGCTGCTCCGCGAGGACCTCGGCCTGACCGGCACGCACGTCGGCTGCGACACCAGCCAGTGCGGGGCATGCACGGTGCACGTCGACGGCAGGGCCGTGAAGTCCTGCGCCGTACTCGCGGTCCAGGCAGATGGCACCTCGATCACGACCATCGAGGGCCTCGCGCCCGAGGGCGGCCTCCATCCCATCCAGCAGGGCTTCTGGGACGAGCACGGGCTCCAGTGCGGCTTCTGCACGCCGGGCATGATCATGTGCGCCGCGGACCTGCTGGCGCGGGACCCCGATCCCGATGAGACCGCCGTCCGTCACGCGATCGAGGGCAACTATTGTCGCTGCACCGGGTACCACAACATCGTGCGCGCGGTGATGGCTGCTGCGCAGGCGATGCGCGACGGCGAGGCAGCCTCCACGACCTCCGCGGCGAGCTGAGGAGCCCATCCCATGGCAGTTGGCTCGACCGGCGCGATCGGGACCCCGCTCCGCCGCAAGGAAGACCCCCGCTTCATCACCGGCACCGGTACGTACCTTGACGACGTCCAGGTCGCCGGGCTCGCTCACGCGGCGATCCTGCGCAGTCCATATGCGCATGCCCGGATCCGGTCCATCGCCACGGCCGCCGCGGCTGCCATGCCTGGGGTCATCGCGATCTACACCGGCGAGGACCTCAAGGACCTGCCGGCACTGCCCTGTGCCTGGCCGGCGGGCGGTGCGAACGGACCCTATGTCAATAACCTGAACACGCCCCGTCTGCTCGCCCTCGACGACGTCAAGTGGGCCGGCGAGGGCGTCGCGATGATCATCGCGGAGTCACCCGCCGAGGCCCAGGATGCGCTGGAGGCGGTCGAGGTCGACTACGAGCCATTGCCGGTCGTGGTCGACGCGGAGCAGGCGACCCAGCCAGGCGCACCCCAGCTCCACGAGAACGCGCCGAACAACGTCGCGTTCGAGTGGTGGGCTGGCGACAAGGAGGGGACCGCCGCGGCCATCGACGGCGCCGAGGTCGTGGTTCGCCAGCGGCTCGTCAACCAGCGGCTCATCCCCAATCCCATGGAGGTCAGGGGCGCCATCGGCAAGTACGAGCCGGGCACCGAGGAATACACCATCTGGATGAGCAGCCAGACGCCCCACATCATGCGGCTGCTCATCACCGCCTTCGTGCTCGGCATCCCGGAGCACAAGGTGCGCTGCATCAGTCCCGATGTCGGGGGAGCCTTCGGCTCCAAGATCTTCCTGTACACCGAGTGGGTGCTCGTGGCGTGGGCCTCGAAACGGCTCGGCGGGCGCCCGGTCAAGTGGGTCGAGTCCCGGCGCGAGAACTACATCGGGACCATCCACGGTCGAGACCACATCACGGACATCGAGGTCGCGGGCACCCGCGACGGAGTCATCACCGGTCTGAAGGTCCGGACCTGGGCCAATCTCGGCGGGCGACTGTCGACCATCGGGCCCGGCGTGCCGACCACGCTCTACGGCCGCGTCCTGTCGGGGCCATACGCCATCCCCAACGTCTGGTGCGAGGTCACCGGCGTCTACACCAACACCGTCTTCGTCGACGCGTACCGGGGCGCCGGCCGTCCCGAGGCGACGTACGTCGTGGAACGGGCGATGGACCTGTTCGCGGCCGAGACCGGCATCGACCGGGCGGAGATCCGACGCCGCAACTTCCTGCCGAATGACGCGTTCCCCCACAAGAACGCCAGCGGTCTGTATCGGTCCTGGAACGGCAGCGAGCTGGCCATCGACTCCGGCGACTACGCACCTGCCCTGGAGCGTGCCCTGGAGATGGCCGGCTATGCCGACCTGGCCGCGGCCAAGGCGGACGCGCTCACGCGTGGCAAGCATCTTGGTCTCGGCATCTCGAGCTACATCGAGGTGTGCGGCGTCGCCCCGTCCAAATGGGTCGGCGCCGTCGGCGAGGGCTGGGGCGCCGCGATGTGGGAGTCGGCCAACATCAAGGTCCACCTGACGGGCAAGGTCGTGGTCACCACCGGCAGCCAGAGCCAGGGCCAGGGCCATGAGACGACGATGGCGCAGATCGCCGCCACCGAGCTGGGCGTGCCGGTCGAGGACGTCCAGATCAAGAGCTCCGATACCCTCGGCACGCCATTCGGGTACGGCTCGTATGGCTCCCGCTCGGGCGCCGTCGGCGGCACGGCCATCGTCAACGCCGCGGTCAAGGTGCGTGAGAAGGCCCGCCAGGTCGCCGCGCACATGCTGGAAGCGTCCGTGGACGATATGGACTACGAGGATGGCCGCTACTTCGTGCGCGGCTCCCCGGACAAGGTCAAGACCATCGCCGAGATCGCCTTCGCCACGGACCTCGGCTTCGACCTGCCCGTGGGCATGGAGCCGTTCCTCGACGAGACCGCCTACTACGACGCACCCAACTGCACGTGGCCCTTCGGCACCCACATCTGCATCGTCGAGGTGGATGCGGAGACGGGGCATGTGGAGGTGATGCGCTACATCGCGGTCGACGACGTGGGCAGGAGGATCAACCCGCTCATCGTCGATGGCCAGATCCACGGCGGCATCGCCCAGGGGGTGGGCCAGGCGCTCTGGGAGCAGGCCGTCTACGACGGTAACGGCCAACTGTTGTCCGGGTCGATGCTCGACTATGCGCTGCCGCGTGCCTCGTGGCTGCCCTCGTTCGAGCTGGATGAGACGGTAACGCCATCGCCGGTCAACCCCCTCGGCATCAAGGGCGTGGGGGAAGCCGGGGCCATCGGGAGCACCCCGGCCGTCGTCAATGCTGTCGTGGATGCCCTGAGCCCACTCGGCATCCGGCACGTGGACATGCCGCTCACCGACCAGCAGGTCTGGCGCGCGATGCGGGCAGCGGAGGGCCAGGCATGATCCCGGCGGCATTCGACTACCAGCGACCGGCGACGCTCGCCGAGGCGTTGCAGCTGCTCGCAGCTGGCGACGATGGGACCAGGGTCATCAGCGGTGGTCAGAGCCTGTTGCCGCTGCTCAAGCTGCGTCTCGCAACGGTCGACCGCCTCGTCGATATCGGCCGGCTCCGGGAGCTCCAGGGTATCCGCCCGGGCTCCGACGGGGGCGTGGTCATGGGCGCCGCCGTGACCTATCGGGAGGTGCTCGAGTCGAGCCTCGTCGCTGAGCGGTCACCGCTGCTCATCGAGGTCATCGAGGACATCGGCGATGTCCAGGTCCGGAACCGGGGGACGCTCGGTGGGAGCGTCGCGCATGCCGATCCGTCCTCGGACATCCCGGCGGCCACCATGGCGCTCGATGCCTCGTTCGTCATCCGTTCCGCGACGAGCCAGCGGGAGGTGCCCGCGTCGTCGTTCTTCCACGGTGCATTCGCCACGGACCTCGCGCCGGGGGAGCTGCTCGTGGGATTGCGCTTCCCGGTGATGCCCGACGGGGTGGGCACGGCCTACCGTCAGATCATGCAACCTGCATCGGGCTACTCCATGGTCGGGGTGGCTGCGGTCGTGGGTCTCCTCGAGGGGCAGGTCAACCACGTCCGCGTGGGCATCACGGGGGTGGCCGACATCGCGTTCCGGGCCGCGGCCGTGGAGGAGGCGCTCCTGGGCACGGAGGGCGACACGGACGCGCTCGTGGCGGCAGCTGCGCACGCGGTCGACGGCCAGGAGGTCAACGGCGACATCCACGCAGATGCCGAGTACCGGACCGCGATGGCCAGGGTCATCACCAGGCGGGCCCTGGAGGCCGCGATCGAACGCGCGAGCTGATCATCGCAGCCGGGCAGTCTGAGATGCGGCGGCACGCCCGCGCTCAACGGCGCCCGGCATCGGTCGGTCATGCACCCCATGGGTGACTCCGCCGTCTGCGGCCCCTACCGATGAGGTTTCCAGTCATCGGGCGGGTGATGGGACGCATCCCACCCACACGGTGGGTAGGACCGGAGCAGGACGATGCCAACCCGTCGAACTCACCCACCACGTGGGTAGGGACCCGGTTCGCCCTGGTATCCATGTGCCCCCGACCCCAGGGTCCGCGAGCGCGCACACTCCCAGGGTGAGGGTGGAGCGGATCCTATCCAGCCAGGCCATGAGCGAGCAGCATGCGACCGCCCTCAGCGGAGCGGTCCTTACCCGTGACCTCGATGTCGACGGGCAGCGCTGGCGCAAGGGTCGGCGCCTGGCCCGCGACGAGATCGTCCGACTGCCGACCGCGGTGCTGGATCGGCCACTGACGCTGCTGCTGCTCGAGTCGGGCGACCTCCATGAGGATGAGGCCGCGCTCCGGCTCGCCGCCGCGGTCGCCGGCACCGGCCTGATCGCGCGAGGCCCGGCCGAGAGCCGGATGGACCTGCTCGCGGCGCACGATGGTGTGCTCCACGTCCGTGTGGCTGTGCTCGAGCGCGTCGACCGGATCGATCCCCTGGAGGTCTTCACCCGCCTCGACGGACAGGTGGTCGCGTCCGGCGACCTGGTCGCGAGCGTGAAGGTGGCACCACACGTCGTCAGTGAGGACCTCATCACCCGCGCGGAGGCGATCATCGGCCGGCGGGGGCTGGTGCGCGTGGCCCCATTCCGGCCACGACGGGTCGCCGTCGTGGCCAAGCAGGCGCTGCATGCACCGGCCCGCGCGCGCTTCGAGCGGAGTGTCCGGCAGAAGGTGGCAGGTCTCGGCTCGAGCGTCACGGCCATCTGGTACGTCGATGACGCGATCGAGCCGGTCCTGGAGGCTCTTGCCGCGCTCACCGGCGGGCCCGATCGTGTCGACCTGGTGCTCACCGCCGGATCAGCGAGCACCGACCCGCTCGACCCGTTCTACGTGGCCATCCAGATGCTCGGTGGGGCGGTCATCCGCCACGGTGTCCCGGCACATCCGGGGTCGATGCTCTGGCTGGCCCGGGTGGGTGGCACGGATCTCATCGGGTTGCCCACATGTGGTGCCTACTCGAAGGCCACGGCCGCGGACCTGCTGCTGCCGCGGCTACTCTCCGGCGAGCGTGCCGATGCCCGGACCGTGGCGCGGCTGGGCCACGGCGGGGTGCTCAGCCGCGAGATGCGCTTCCGGATGCCGCCCTACGCCCGTGAGCTGGGATCCGACGACGACTGACCGGCGCAGCTGGCGCGCCGGCACGCGCGGTACCCTAGCCAGCGTGACCGATCTCATCAGCCGACCCGACAGCACCCGCTCCATCGATGGCCTCGCGGCCGCCTTCGCGGAGCACGACTACGTGAGTGACCGCGCGCTCGCCACGGTCGTCTTCCTGGGCCTCGAGCTGGGACGGCCGATCCTGCTCGAAGGCGAGGCGGGCGTGGGCAAGACCGAGGTCGCCAAGGTCCTCGCGAGCGTGCTCGGCAGCCGACTCATCCGGCTCCAGTGCTACGAGGGGCTGGATGTCACCACCGCGGTGTACGAATGGAACTACCCCCGCCAGATGCTGGAGATCCGGCTGCGTGAGGCCCGCGGCGAGGGCAGCCAGGCATCGACGGTGCACGACATCTTCGGGCCGGACTTCCTCATCAAGCGGCCCTTGCTCCAGGCGCTGGAGTCGACCGACGGGGCGGCGCCGGTGCTGCTCATCGACGAGATCGACCGCGCCGATGAGGAGTTCGAGGCATACCTGCTGGAGATCCTGTCCGACTTCCAGGTGACCGTGCCCGAGATCGGCACCATCAAGGCCGCCCAGCCACCGCGCGTGATCCTGACCTCGAACCGCACCCGCGAGGTGCACGACGCGCTCAAGCGGCGCTGTCTCTACCACTGGATCGATTACCCGACCGCGGAGAAGGAGTACGCCATCATCCAGGCCCGCCTGCCGGGCATGGACGAGCGGCTGGCGCACCAGGTCGTGGGCTTCGTCCAGCGGCTGCGCCAGACGGAGCTGACCAAGCTGCCGGGTGTCGCCGAGACGCTCGACTGGGCGTCGGCGCTCATGGCCCTCGGCGCGCCCCACCTCTCGCCGGAGGTCATCGACCCTACCCTGGGCGTCCTGCTCAAGTACCAGGAGGACGTGCGCGCCATCCGGGGGCAACGCGCAGCCGCCTTTCTGGCCGAGGTCGAGGCCGGTGGTCCAGCCTGACCCGGACACCCGCGAACGGGGCCGCACGGCCGACCTGCTGCTGCCACCCCCGACGGTCTCGGGGACCGCGTTCCTGGCCGGCGTCCTGGGCTTCGGGCGCGAGCTCAAGCGTCAGGGCCTGACGGCCGACCTCGCGGCCGTCCTCGATTTCGTGCGATCGCTCGACCTTGTCGACATCGGCGACCGGGAGGAGGTGCGGACTGCGGGGGCGGCGCTGTTCGTCCGTCGGCGGGACGAGCTCGAGCCCTACGAGCGGGCGTTCGAGCGCTTCTGGCGTAGCCGACCCACTGCACCGCCGGACCTGCCCCAGCTGGCGACCGACCGCGATGAGGATGGCGCGCCGCCGCAGCCATCGGCCGATTCGATGCCCGATGACGCCTCGGCCGAGGTCACGGGGATCGTCCGGGACACCGCGTCGATCGAGGAAGGGGAGGAGTCACCCGAGGAGACGATGCCCTCCGAGACGGCCTGGAGCGCCGGCGAGCGTCTCCGGGGTCGCGCCTTCGACCGCATGAGCCCCGCGGAGTTGCGCGAGGCCGAGCGGCTCATCGACCGGATGGTGCTCCGGATGCCGATGCGCCGAACGCGCCGCTGGAAGCTTCATCACCGGGGCACACTGCTCGCGCCCCGCCAGATGATGCGCCGCAACCTGGGCACCGGCGGCGACCCCGTGGCGTGGCTATGGCGGCGTCGCGTGGAGCGACCCCGGGGCGTGGTCCTGCTGTGCGATATCAGCGGCTCCATGGAGCGGCACGCGCGGCTGCTGCTGCGCTTCTGTCACGCCCTGTCACGGACGGATGTCCCCACCGAGGCGTTCTGCTTCGGGACCCGGCTCACGCGCATCACGCCCCAGCTCCGGCATCGGGACCCGGACGAGGCCCTCGACCGGATCTCGGCCGTGGTGGACGACTGGTCCGGCGGGACACGCATCGGCGGATCGTTCCACGAGTTCAACCAGCGCTGGGCGCGCCGGGTGCTGCGCTCGAGCGGCATCGTGCTCGTGGTCAGCGATGGCTGGGACCGCGGCGACCCACGCGAGGTGGCGGAGGAGACCGCCCGGCTGCGGCGTTCGTGCCACCGGCTCATCTGGCTCAACCCGCTCGCGGGCGCATCGGGGTACAAGCCGCTCGCGGCGGGCATGGCGGCAGCGTGGCCGCACATCGACGTGTTCCTGCCGTCGCACGACCTGGGCAGCCTCGAGCTCCTCGCGGGTGCCCTGGCCGACGATGCCGGTGCGCGGACGGGGACCACGCTGCGATGAAGGACCTGGTCGCGGAGCTGCTGGGCTGGGATACCGCATCCGCGGCAGGTGCCGCACCTCCGGCGCGTGCCGTGGTGGTCCGGACGTTCGGCTCAGCGCCGCGACCGGAGGGGGCGGTCATGCTCGTGAGTGGCGATGGGCGGCTGGCCGGCTCGGTCAGCGGCGGCTGCGTGGAGGGCGCCGCGTATGAGGAGGTCGAGCGCGCACGCGCGAGCGGCCATGCTCGGGTCATCCGCTATGGCATCAGCGACGAGCAGGCCTGGGACGTCGGCCTCGCCTGCGGTGGCACCATCGATGTGCTCGTGGAGCCGGTGATCCAGGACGCGGTGCGGAGAGCCGCGACGGAGCCTGGCATGGCGGTCATCACGCCATTGCCGGCCGACTCGCCGGGGCCCGCGTTCGGGCCGCACGAGCCGGGGAGTGGCGCGCCACCGGCCGTGCCGCTGGTCCTGGGTGTCGCCGGGGCACTGACGGGCACGACCGGCGACGCTGCAGCGGATGCCGAGCTGGCCGCGCTCGCCGCCGATTCGCTCGAACGCGGCCGCTCCCGGACCGTGGAGCTGCTGGGCCGCTCGTGGTTCATCGAGGGCTTCCCGCTCCGGCCGCGGCTGGTCATCGTGGGTGCCGTCCAGGTGGCCATCGCGCTCGTGACCATCGCCCACACCCTGGGCTACACGACGGTCGTCATCGACGGCCGGGCCACATTCGCGACCCGCGAGCGTTTCCCGGATACCGACGAGCTGCTCGTCGGCTGGCCGGATGAGCTCGCCGACGTGATCGACCTGGGACCCCGGGATGCGGTCGCGGTGCTCACCCACGACGTCAAGTTCGATGAGCCGGCCATCGTCACCGCGTTGGAGCGCGGCTGCCGCTACGTGGGGGCCGTCGGCAGCCGCAAGACGCAGGCCGATCGGCGAGCCCGCCTGCTCGCGGCGGGCGTGGCTCCCGATGCGCTCGCCCGTCTCCGGGGGCCCATCGGACTCGATCTCGGCGGCCGGGAGCCAGCCGAGACGGCGCTTTCCATCATGTCCGAGGTCCTCGCCGCCCGCTACGGCGGCACCGGCGCCCCGATGCGCGAACGGGCCGCCCAATACGTCCCGGATGTCCCTCCCCGGCCGGACTGACAAATTCGCGGCATCAGCGAACGAGACTGGGGGCGGCGTCGGTTTCCGGGCGCCCATCCGCCCCCGGACGGGCGCCAGATCGACGACATCACTGCCCATGACGGAATGTCGTGGCGCTGGACGTGTCGTCGGAGCTCCAAACCGCGGCCATTTCCCGGGATGTTCGCTGATCGCGCAAACGTGCTCGGATGGCCCTGGCTGCAGCGCCCGGGCCATCCGACGGGAGTCGGGGGTGCTACGGGACCCGGGTGAACGGGAGCGTCTCGTAGAGCCCGGTCTGTGGTACCAGGTCCGCAGGATCGCTGTCGCTCACCACGTCCATGGTCAGCACGTTGCCGCGAAGCACGAAGTCGTAGGTCACCTTGTTGGTCGGGCCTCCGGAACCTCTACGGGAGCCGCTACGACACTGGAGCTGCTACGACCTGTGGTCCGCAGGCTCGATGCTCACGGTCATCCCGGTCATGATCGTCTACCTGTTCGCGTCCAAGTACTTCATCCGCGGCGTCGCGATGACCGGTCTCAAGGGCTGAGCCGCCCCCGTGCCATCTCTGACGACCACGCCCGCACGAGGAGCACATCCGTGTCACCCCAGCCATACCTGGTCCTGCGCTCGGACGACATCGAGCCGTTCACGCACCCCGAGGAACCCGTGTATCACTCGCGGCACATCCTGGGTCGCGAGTCAGCCGGCACCCACGACCTGCTGCTCAACCAGGGCACCGTCGATCCGCATTCCTCGCTGGGTGGCACCAACCACCCCGATAACGACGAGATCTACTACGGTCTGTCCGGATGGTCATGGGTCGACCTGGGGGGACATCCGGACACCGGGGTGGGTGGTCGCGCGTACCGCATCGAAGCGGGTGGCACCGTGTTCGTGCCCAAGGGCGTGTTCCACCGGCTCCGCAACGACAGTGACGAGCCGTTCGTGCTGCTGGCCATCTGGCCACAGCCGGCCGTCGAGGGCGCCAACGGCATCCACGACATGCGGCTCCACACCTGGGGCACCGGGTTCCGACTTCGACAGGGATGCGTGCTCGCCGGCGACAGCGACGGGCGACGCGTCATCGAGCCTCGCACCGGATACGACCCGCTGAGCGCCGGGTAGGCCGCGCCGGGCAGGCCGCGCCGGGCAGGCCGTGCCGGGCAGGCCGTGCCGACCGAGGCCGTGGACGCCACTGGCATGATGCGTGGGTCAGCCAGGCCTGCCGCAGCCGGAGGGTCCCGATGCACTTCGATGGCAGCGTCCCCATCAAGGCCGATCGTGCGCGTGTCTGGGCGTTCGTGACCGACCCCACCCAGGTCGCGTCGTGCGGGCCGGGCGTCGACTCCGTCGAGGTCATCGACGAGCGACATTTCAAGGTGGTGGCGCGCATCGGCATCGGCATGATCAAGGCCACGTTCGGCATCGATGTCACCCGTGGCGAGGAGCGTGAGCCGGACTTCGCGGCGCTCATCGGCACTGGCAAGGCCCCCGGCAGCGCGGTCGATCGATCCGCCCGGATGGATCTGTCGGACGGGCCGGACGGCGCCACGGTCATGGACTGGAGCGCCGACATCCACATCCATGGCCGGCTCGCGAGCGTCGGCGCCCGGCTGATCGAGGGCACGTCGCGCAAGCTCATCGCCCAGACGTTCGACTGCATGCGGGCGAAGCTCGAGGCTTGAGGCCGCTGGCGAGCGTCCAGTGCTTCTCCATCGCGGGTCTTCGCCATCAGCGAACGGGATGGCGGGTCGTGGCCACACAGAGGGCACAACCGACCGCACCACGGATCCCAGGCGAGCGATCTTGCGCGTAACCCGGGAATATCGTCACGCGCACAGGACACAAGTCGGCCCAGATCCGGCGGCCGGCTCTCCGTCGTTCGCTGATCGCGCGCGATCGCTGTGCTGACCCGATCCCAGGCCGCCAGAGGCGCTGAGCTGCCGCCGGCTGTGCATCGTGCTGCGGTAGACTGGGCGGGCCAACCAACGACCCGCATCACGCACCCTGGGGGCCCAGTGTCCGTCGACTCCCTTCGCGCGCAGATCCGCGAGGTCCCTGACTTCCCCAAGCCCGGGATCCTGTTCTACGACATCACCACGCTCATCAAGCAGCCCAAGCCGTTCGCGGAAGCGATCGACCTGCTCGTGGAGCCGTTCGCCGATACCAAGGTGGACGTGGTGGTGGGCATGGAATCGCGCGGCTTCATCTTCAGCGCACCCATGGCCATCCGGCTCGATGCCGGCTTCGTGCCCGTGCGCAAGCTGGGCAAGCTGCCGGCCGAGACCATCAGTGTGGAGTACGCCCTGGAGTACGGCACCAATACCCTCGAGGTCCATAAGGACGCCATCCAGCCAGGCCAGAAGGTGCTCATCGTCGATGACCTGCTGGCCACCGGCGGGACGGTGCTGGGCACCATCGACCTCGTCAAGCAGCTGAAGGCGGAGATCGTGGGCCTCAGCTTCCTCGTGGAGCTGCTGTTCCTCAAGGGACGGGCCCGGCTCGGTGGCTACGACATCCACAGCGTCATCCAGTACTGAGGGCCCCGAGCCCGAACGCGGCGGTGCCCTCGGCGCTCCCGTGCCTGGTGACGTCACGCCCGCCGTGGGCATGCCAGCCGGCCAGGCTGGGGCCGACCCCGGCGCCGGCGCCCCGACGACACCCGACGTCCCCGACTCGGGTCGGCGCCAGTTCTTCCGGCTGTTCGGCCGCCAGGCCATCCAGACCGTGACCCAGGTCGCCGGCGTGGCGAGCGCTGTCTCCCAGATGCCCACGAACGCGGCGGCCGGGCTGCTCGGCCTGGGCATCGGCGAGGTGCGCCAGGAGACGCTCATCCCGCCGGCGTCCCCTCCGCGACGTGGTCCGGCCCCCGCGGTCGTGCCCGCCCCCGATGTGCCGTATCGGAGCCCATATCGGATCGTCGACGGTGTCCTGTACCTGCTCGACCAGCGCCGCCTGCCCGAGGCGCTCGAGGAGCAGACCTGCCGGCGGGGATCGGACGTCGCGTTCTACCTGCGGGCAGGAGCCGCCCGGGGTGGTCCGCTCATGGCCCAGCTCGCGGCATATGGCGTCGCGATGACCGCCCGCGAGTCCGTCGACCGATCGGCCTCCCAGCGACTCAACGAGCTGCGACGCGTCAGTCGGGCGATCGGTGTCTCGCGACCCGGATCCCGGATGGTCGGCTGGGCGCTGGGATGGATGGATGCGGTGGTAGATGCCCTTGGCCCTGACGCATCCGGTGGCGAGGTCGCCGACGCGCTCTGGGCCGCGGCGGATGCGCTGGCCCTGGACGCCCAGGTCGACCACGCGCGCATCGCGCAGCACACCGCGGCGCTGCTGCCCCGACCCGCGGGTCGTCCGCTCCAGGTGCTCATCCACGGCGTGCCGGGTGCGCTGACCTCGGGTCTCGTGGGGACGGCCATCAACGCCCTGATGCTGCTCGCCGCTGAGGGCGTGGCGGTCCACGTCTGGGTCACGGAGACGCGCCCGTACCTCGAGGGCGCGCGGCTCGCGACGTGGGAGCTCACCAACGCCGGCATCGAGCACACCCTGCTCGCCGACACCGCGGTCGCGGCACTGCTGGGCTCGGAGCCCATCGACGCGGTGCTGCTGGGAGCGGAGTGGATCGCCGCCGACGGCGACACGGCCAACGTCATCGGGAGCCGAGCGGTGGCGGAGATGGCGGCCCTGGTCCCGTCAGGTCCCGTCCCGCTCTACGTGTGCGCCCCCATCTCGACGTACGACCCGTCGACGCCCGATGCGGCCGCGATCCCCGCGGACGTACGCCCGGCGCGTGACCTGGCGATCTATCTCACCGGTGTCCGCGGCGACCGCTTGCGGGCGTTCAATCCGGGCGCGGACGTCGTCCCGGCGCGTCGGATCACGGCCATCGTGACCGAGATGGGCGTGCTCTCCCCGACCGACCCGGACGGGCTCCTGGTCGCCCTCGAGGCGCGTCTGGCGCGACGTGCCGCCGAGTGGCCATCGCCGGCGCGGGGGACCGACTGATGGCGTCCCTGGCGCGTGCCGGCTCGGTGCTCGGGTCGGGGCTCGAGATCCGGCAGACACGCGATCGGGAGCTGCTGCGCGAATTCCTCGATTCCGATCGCCTCTTCGCGGCGTACGCCCTGTGTGACCTCGATGACCGAGAGTTCGGGCGCACCCGCTGGGGGGTCGCGCTCGACCACGGCCGGCCCGTGTCGGTGGTCATGGAATACACGGGTCTTTCGCCGCAGCCGCTGTTCGTGATGGGCGATCGGGCGGGGGTCGTGGGCGCTCTGCGTGACGTCATCCGGCCCAGGACGGCCTATCTCGCCGCGCGACCGGAGCTGCTGAGCGCCGCGGCCTCGGTATATAAGGTCAGCGACGGCCCACCGATGGTCCGGATGTGGGTCGATCGGTCGTCGTTCCGACCGACCCCTTCGGCGGCCATCCGGCTGGTGCCCGCGGACATCGGCGACCTCAACAAGCTGTATGACTTCGGCCTGACCTCCTGGCTGCCGTCGGAGTCGGTCGCCAACGGCGTCTATTACGGCATCCGCATCAACGGCCACCTGGTGGCCGCGGCCGGCACCCATGTGGTGAGCCGGACGATGGGGCTCGCAGCGGTGGGCAACGTGCTCACGCATCGTGACTACCGCGGGCGTGGCTTCGCCAAGATCGTGACCGGCGCGGTCACCCAGGAGCTGCTGCGGTTCTGCGACCAGGTGGTGCTCAACGTGCGCTCCGACAACCCACCGGCGTTGCGCGCCTACCTGGCGATCGGGTATCTCGAGCACACCCGGTTCGAGGAGCGGCTCGTGCACCGTCGGGGGAGCTTCTGGGATAGCATCGTCGCGCCCATCAGACGCTGGATCCCCGATCCACGGAAGGATCCGCCCAGCCAGGAGGAGTGAGTGACGGACTCGACCGTTCTTGAACCCACCCAGATGCCCCCGAACCCCGGTGACGCCGCTAACGGCCAGACCGCTCCGCTTCCCGCACACGACGTCACGGACCTCGGACTCGCGGACGAAGGCGTCCGCCGCATCGAGTGGGCAGAGCGGGAGATGCCCGTCCTGCGCCTCATCCGGGAGCGCTTCACCCGGGAGCAGCCGCTCGCCGGAGTGCGCATCGCGGCCGCGCTGCATGTCACGACCGAGACCGCCAACCTCGTGCGGACGCTCAAGGCCGGTGGCGCCCAGGTGGCCCTGTCGGCCTCCAACCCGCTGTCCACCAAGGACGATGTCGCGGCCGCGCTGGTGGCGCGCTATGGCATCAGCACCTTCGCTCGCCGGGGCGAGGATCGCGACACGTATTACGCACACCTCAACGCGGTCGCGGACATCGACCCCAACATGACCATGGACGATGGTTGTGACCTGGTATCGCTGTTCCACAAGGAGCGCCGCCATCAGCTGCCAGGCATCTGGGGTGGCACGGAAGAGACGACCACGGGCGTGATCCGGCTGCGGGCCATGTCCAAGGACGGTGCCCTGACGTTCCCCGTCGTCGCCGTCAACGAGGCGATGACCAAGCACCTGTTCGACAACCGATACGGGACGGGTCAGTCCACCGTCGACGGCATCCTGCGAGCGACCAACATCCTGCTGGCCGGCCGTCGGGCGGTCGTCGCCGGCTACGGCTGGGTCGGGCGAGGCATCGCGATGCGACTCGCGGGCATGGGAGCCCGGGTGGCCATCGTCGAGGTCGATCCGGTGCCCGCCATCGAGGCCCTCATGGATGGCTTCGATGTCATGCCCGCCGCGGACGCGGCTCGCTGGGGTCAGCTGTTCATCACCGCCACGGGCAACCTCAATGTCTTCCGGCGGGAGCATTTCGTGGAGATGACTGACGGCGCGATCATGGCCAACAGCGGCCACTTCGATGCCGAGCTGGAGCTCAAGGCTCTCTCGGAGCTAGCGGAAGGGCACGTTCGTCAAGTGCGCGAGGACGTCCAGGAGTACGACCTGGGTGGCAAGCGGCTGTTCGTGATCGCGGAGGGCCGGCTGGTCAACCTGGGTGCGGCGGAAGGGCATCCGGCCGCGGTGATGGACATGAGCTTCGCGGCGCAGGCGCTCTCCGCCGAGCACGTCGCCAAGGAGCATGGGTCGATGCAGCCGGGCGTCTATGTCGTCCCGGAGCACCTCGACCGGGAGGTCGCGCGCCTCAAGCTGGAGGCGCTGGGCATCCACATCGACGACATGACCGACGAGCAGAAGCGGTACGTCAGCTCTTGGCAGGAAGGGACCTGACGGTCGGCGGCTGAGCCGTCGCCGATGACCGACGACCGGTCCCGTGCGGGGCCGGTCGTCGGTCTACCTGGCTGTTGCCGCGGCGTCGAGCGCCGCCAGCAACTGCTGGCCCGCTGCCCACTCGGTCGGGCTCTGCGTCCGTACCCGATGCTCCTCGTGCTGCACCTGTCGCCAGAGGGCCGGATCGAGATGCTGGAGCGTCTCGCTGCGTCGGTACATCCGCGCGAAATCGCCCACGAAGCAGCCGTAGCGGGCGAGCGGGTCCGCCGTGGCCTCGAGGGCCTCGAACCGACGATCGGCGCCGGCGGCGGCGCGAACACGCGCGAAGAAGGCACCCACACTCGGCGCGCCGATATCCCAGCCCTGCGAGTGGCCACCACGAAGCAGCAGCGGTGCGCTCGATCGGAGCACCGCGATGGTGGTGCCACCGACGAGCTGCGCCGAGAGGTGACCGCCAAAGGAGAGCCACTCGTTCGTCACGTGGAGCCGGTCGAGGATGCGGATCATGCCCCAGGTCGTCTCGGCCTCCACGGGCAGATGCGTCTGGCGGTCGAGGGTCGCGTGGACGCCGCGCCCGCCCGCGTTCACCCAGTACTCGAACACCTCGGGGTCGTAATGGGTGAGCGTCGGATGGGGTCGGATGGCGATGAGCAGGTACGAGGGGCCCTGGTGGTCGGGCAGGTCCGAGTGCGCGATGAAGCCCCAGTCCTCGAGGATCCGCGCTGCCGCGGGCGGGTCGATGTCGGTCGGCAGGATGGTCATGAGTTCCCCAGGGTCGGCATCGGAGTCCGGTCGCATCCTGCGACGCGTGACGGGCGTGCCGTCCCAACCAGAGTGTGCTCGCACCCACGAGCGTGGGGGAAGTGCCGATACGCCCCGGTCGACCATGCTGTCGGGACCGGGCCGTTGCGCCTCGGCACAAGGTCCCCGGCAAGATCCGGTACGGGAGGGCCGGCTCGACCCGACCCCGTGCTACCCTCTGGCGGACCCGCCGACCAAGGAGCCGTATGACCAGCATCATCGACGCCGAGCACTACCTGTTCACGTCCGAATCGGTGACCGAGGGGCACCCGGACAAGATGTGCGACCAGATCTCGGACGCGATCCTGGACGCGATCATCGCAGAGGACCCGAACGCGCGCGTGGCCTGTGAGACGGCGACCACCACGGGTCTGGTGATGGTCCTGGGCGAGATCACGACGTCGACCTACGTGGATTTCCAGCAGGTCGTGCGGGACACCGTCCGGGACATCGGGTACACCAAGGCCGAATACGGCTTCGATCATCAGACGGCTGGTGTCATGGTCTCGGTCAAGGAGCAGAGCGCCGACATCGCGCAGGGCGTGGATGCGGCCCTGGAGGTCCGGGGTGATGCCGATCCGTCGTTCGAGCTGGGCGCGGGGGACCAGGGGATGATGTTCGGGTTCGCGTCTCGCGAGACCCCGGAGCTGATGCCCCTGCCCATCGCGCTGGCGCACCGGATGGCACGCCAGCTCGCCGCGGTGCGCAAGAGTGGCGAGCTCGCCTACCTGCGCCCCGACGGCAAGACCCAGGTGACCGTGGAGTACGAGCGAGGCGTCCCCAAGCGCGTGCGTACGGTCGTCGTCTCGTCGCAGCACGACCCCGATGTCAGCGCGGAGGAGCTCCGGGCGGGCATCATCGAGCGGGTGATCCTGCCCACCATCGACCCGGCGCTGCGACCCGAGGACCCGGTGATGCATGTGAATCCCACGGGACGCTTCGTGACCGGTGGCCCGATGGGCGACGCTGGACTCACGGGCCGCAAGATCATCGTCGACACGTACGGCGGCATGGCGCGCCACGGCGGCGGTGCGTTCTCGGGCAAGGATCCGACGAAGGTCGACCGGTCCGCGGCATACGCCGCCCGCTGGGTCGCCAAGAACGTCGTCGCGGCCGGCCTGGCCGATCGCTTCGAGGTCGAAGTGGCCTACGGGATCGGCATCGCACGACCCATCAGCTTCTCCGTCGAGTCCTTCGGGACGGGCCGCATCCCCGACGCGGACATCCAGCAGCTCATCGAGGATCATTTCGATCTGCGCCCGGCGGCCATCATCAGTGCCCTCGGCCTGCGTCGGCCGATCTACCGCCAGACCGCGGCCTATGGTCACTTCGGGCGGACGGATCTCGACCTGCCCTGGGAGCGCACCGATCGGGCGGCGGTGCTGGCGGATGCGGCGGGCCTCCGGGAGCCTGCGCTGCAGCCGGTATCCGCCTGATCGTCCCCGCGGCCACTCAGGGCTGACGCGAGGGTCTTCTGGACGCGACCGGCATCGTGACGGAATGAAGGTCCGCGACACGTCACCCGTGTTCGTCGTGGGCTTGCCGCGCTCCGGCACGACCCTCATGGCGGTCTGCCTGGACCGGCATCCGGCGCTCGATTGCGGACCGGAGACGCACCTGTTCGCGCACCTCGCGACGGTCGACCAGTCGGCGCTGCTCGACCCCGGCCGATGGCCGGACACTGCCACCGACTTCGTCTGCTCCCTCGCCACCGATGGCGTGCTCGTCCATGATGCCGCCGGTATCGACCGGGGGCGCATCCATGCCGCGCTCGCGGCACGCCCCCCGTCCGTGGTGGCGATGCTCGAGTCGCTGACCGTCATCCAGGCGGGGGATGCGGGCAAGCCGCGCTGGATCGAGAAGACACCCAGGCACTTGGCATATCTCCCGCTCATCCGCAACCTCTGGCCGGATGCGGCGATCATCCACATGGTGCGTGACCCGCGAGCACGCGCGGTCTCCATGACGCGGATGCCATTCGGCGCTGACTCGCAGGTCTCGAACCTCCTTGACGGCATGTTCCGCGACCGGGCGACCCGGGCGGCCGTCGACGCCGATCCCCGGCTGTTGCGGGTCCGACTCGAGGACCTCGTCGCCGACCCGGCACGGGAGCTGGGCCGTGTCTGCGACTTCCTGGGCGAGCCATGGATGCCAGCGATGCTCGAGGGATCGGCCGCGACCGCCGCGATCGGCGCCAACGAATGGTGGAAGGCGGAGGCGACCGCGCCCATCCGGAAGCCCGCCCCGGACGCGTGGCGTGACGAGATGTCGCCCGACGTCCTGCGGTTCGCGGCGCTGTACTGCGCCGATCAGCTGGACCGCAACGGCTACCCGGGGTCACGTCCGGCGCGCCAGCGGATCACGGTCGTGCCCGCGGGCGAGGCCGTGATCCGGGGCCAGGAGCCGATGACGCTGGCATTGGCCGGCGCTGATGTCATGTTGGCGGACCTGCCGGAGAGCGACCGCAACCGCCTGGGGGATCGCGAGGCCGTGGTGTTCTGGGGGCTGCGCGGCCAGCTGCTGCCCGACGTCGAGGGCCGACCTTGCGGTTGGTCGGACCTCGCCCGCATGGGCATGGGCCTCGTCCAGCTGCGTCTCCGGCACCGACCGGTCCGCTGGGTCGTCAAGCGCACCAGTCGGCCGGTCAGCCCCCGACCACAGGAGCGGCTGTTCGCCAGGTTGCTGCGGGTCTGGGCTCGCTGCATCAGCCCGGAGGACCTCGTCTCTGGCGCGACCGCCCGATCCGTGACCGCCGAGCGCGCCTGAGCGGGTGGCCGCACCGACCGGCGCACCCGCCGGCAGGTCAGTGGTCCCCGACGTAGCCCAGGTCGCGCAGCAGCGACCCCGCGTCGGCCTCCAGGACGGCGACCTGGTCCGGCTCCAGCAGCCGCCTCCAGGCCCCTACCGACCCGGGCGAGGCGGCCGAGAGTGCCGTCTCGAAGGCCTCCCGTGAGGCCGTGCCGTCGATGCCCAGGAAGTCGAGCAGCTGGCCGCCGACGAGCCGCGGCTCCCGCACCAGCGACTCGTACCGGATCTCGAGGTAGCGGTCGGAGCCCAGTGGCGCGCCGTCGGTGCGCGCTGCGGCCACGTAGAGCCGCCAGGCCATGCTCATGCGCAGGATGTCCGCTCCGGTCTCGAATGCCTGGCGCTCGTTCGCGGGCACCCACCAGGGCGCCCAGGGACCGTACGGGTAGCCGCCGGGCTCCCGCTTGCCGGATGTCGCGGCGTCGGCCCGCAGCCAGGGTCGTTGGAGGTGGCTGGAGGCCACATCCCGGCCATCGCGGACGATGTGCACGAAACGGGCATCGCGGAAGCTGCGGTCGAGGAATGGCAGCAGGAACGCGTTCGTGGGCGTCTTCTCGGCGAACCGGAGACCACCATCGACCTGGTAACGGATGAGCCACGCGTACACGGTCCGATAGAACCGGCGAGCGCGTCGCTCGCTCCAGGAGCCATCGGCGACGTAGCGCCCGGCGGCCTTGGTGGCGACAGGCTCGTGGTGGTAGCTGATCTCCGGCAGCCTGCCGATGGCGTCACCCAGGAACGTGGTCCCCGACCGTGCGGCCCCGATGAGGAACACGGGACGGTCCACGGACGGCAGGATGGACGCGAGCACGCGGGCAGGGCGGAAGTCCCGGCCCCGGCCGAGCGTGCCGTGGTTGATGCGCTCGGTGCGCCACGTCCGCTCCAGCAGTGACGGCATGGTCCGCCACGTGACAGGCGTCGGGCGTGGGTCGATGCCCTGGGCGACCGCTGCGGCCATCCATTCCCCGGGCGTGCGGGCAGCCGGCTCAGGGGCCTCGGCAGGGGTGCCGGCGGCCGGGGGAGAGGTGGTCAAATCGGTCCCATCTCGCGACAGCATCCATGCGCGTCGCTCGGGCGACGACGTGACGACAGGCCCCTAGGATAGACGGATGTACGCCGTGATCATGGCGGGCGGGGGCGGCACGCGGCTCTGGCCCCTCAGCCGCGCCGCCCGGCCCAAGCCGTTCCTGCCGCTCCTTGGCGACACGACCCTGCTCCAGGCCACGGTCGCGAGGCTCTCGCCGCTCATCGACACGGCCGACGTCCACGTGGTCACGGACGGTCGATACACCGACCTCGTCCTGGGGCAGCTGCCGGACCTACCCCCCGGCAACCTGTTGCGGGAGCCGATGGGGCGCAACACGGCCGCCGCGGTCGCGCTCGCCGCAGCCGCCATCGACCGCGCGGACGACGATGTCATGGTCGTGCTCCCCGCGGACCACCGCGTGGCTGATGGATCCGGCTTCCGGACGGCCCTGGCCGCCGCCGCCGCGCGAGCGGCAGGTGGTGACCTGGTCACGCTGGGCATCTCGCCCAGGGGGCCGGAGACGGGTTACGGCTATGTCCTCGCCACGGGTGACGCGGAGTCGTGCGGCGGCCTGTCCGCCTTCCGTGTCGAGCGGTTCGTGGAGAAGCCCAACATCGATCGTGCCCGGGAGCTGCTGGCGTCGGGCCGCGCCTCCTGGAACGCGGGCATCTTCGTGTGGCGTCGTGACGCGCTGGTGGCCGGTCTCGCCCGCTTCGCGCCGGACATCTGGGCTGCGGTCCATGCGGCGGCCGCCAGCGGACCCGCTGCCATCGCGGAGGTCTACCCGAGCGTTCGTGCCACCTCCATCGACTACGCGCTGCTGGAGCCCGCGTCGGTCATCGGCCAGGTCGCCATCGTGCCAGCCGAGGTCGGCTGGAGCGACGTGGGCAGCTGGGATGCGCTGCTCGATGCGGCCGACGCGAACGATGGAGCGATCACCATCGGCACTGGGTCCTCGGTCATCGATATCGGCGCCGAGCGGGTGCTCATCCAGGCCGCCGGCGGTCGGATGGTGGCCATCGTCGGTCTCCGGGATGCCATCGTCGTCGACACCCCCGACGCGCTCCTGGTGTGCGCCAGAGATTCGGCACAGGACGTGAAGCAGGTCGTCGATCGGCTGCAAGCCGAGGGGCGCCGCGACCTGCTGTAGGTGCGACCCGCCGCGACCTGCTGAGGGTGCGGCCAGCCCCGCGCCACGCTCCCGCGCCACGGCCCGCGCGATCCCGTGCCTGGCGGTCCTCAGTGGCCGCTGTAGCCCAGCTCGTCGAGCAGCGCCCCCGAGCTGCGCCGGAGCATCGTCCGGAGCACGGGATCGAGGCTGGCACGACCGGCACCGACCCGCGAGCGATAGACCGCGCCGCCGTCGCCGCCCTGCTCCCGCCGCTCTGCCGTGAACCTGGTGTAGCGCTCGGTGCCGTCGTGCTCGGCACGATCGAAGGCCAGCACGGCGGGGTCCCACGCCTCACCCAGGAACGCGAAGATGCGCCGCAGCTCCGCCTCCGGGTCCACCACCAGCGCCTCGTAGCGAAACTCGGCGAAGCGGCCAGGTCCCAGGGTCGCGCCGAAGTCGCGCGCCGCCTCGACGTACTTGCGCCAGGCACCACGCGCGGCGCGTGCCGCCGATCGGTATCCCCAGCGGTCGCGGTGCGACGCGACCACGTCGTGTCCGTCGCGCAGGAGGTGGATGTACTGCGCGTCGGGGTACAGCTCGTCGACGAACGGCAGCAGGAGCGTGTTGGCGGGGTCCTTGTCGGCCCAGCGGACCTTGCCCCGGCGTGCCGCGTACTCAGCCTGGAAGTCACCGTACAGGTGACGCAGCCGATCGAGCCAGTACTCCCGGGGGAATCCGTAGCGCTCGAGCAGCCGCCACTGCTTGCCCACGACCGGTTCCATCTGCTGCAGGAAGTGGGTCTCCTCGCCGCTCGAGATGCGGGTATGGGAGTCGAGCATGAGACGGAGCATGGTCGTGCCCGAGCGGGCCGACCCGACGATGAAGATGGGTCCCGTCGGAGCCGATCCGGTCTGGTCCGCGAGTGCCCGGTGGGGCGCGTCGATGGGCGCAGACGAAGGGTCGGGGTCGGGATGTGTCGTCAGCTCGTCGGTCATCGGACGCAGGATACCGGCGCCAGGCTGCCGAGCGTTTCGAGGCTCGCCCGCGTCCGCTACCATCGATCCCATGACTGACCACACCGTGCACCAACCGCCCATCATCTTCGGGACCGACGGATGGCGTGCCCGCATCGGTGAGGACTACACGTACGAGAACGTGCGTCGCTGCGCGCAGGGCGTCGCGGAGTGGGTCCAGCGGCAGGGGACGGTCGCGAAGGGCGTCGTGCTGGGCTATGACCGCCGGTTCTCGAGCGAGTTCTTCGCCGCGGCGGCCGCGGAGGTGCTCCTCGCGTACGACATCCCGGTCGCCATCGCGTCGGGCGCCATCCCGACCCAGATGACCTCGTACGAGGTGGTCGAGCACGGGTTCGCGTGTGGCGTGATGATCACGGCCAGCCACAACCCGTGGACGGACAACGGCTTCAAGATCAAGTCACCGTCCGGCGCCGCGGCCAGCGCCGACATCCTCTCGGTCGTCGAGGCGGTTATCCGCACCAACGCGGGGGCGATGCCCCCCACGCGCCCGATCGGGGACGCCGAGGCCGCGGGCAAGGTCCGTCGCTTCGACCCCTATCCGGGGTACGTGGAGTACCTGGGCCGGTCGCTCGACCTGGAGCGGCTGAAGGCCGCCGATGTACGCGTCCTGGTCGACCCGATGTGGGGCGCCGGCGCTGGCTGGATCCCCCGGCTCCTGGCCGGCGGCAGGATCGCCGTCACGGAGATCCATGCCGAGCGCAACCCCTGGTTCGGCGGCGTGAACCCGGAGCCGATCGCGCCCAACATCGATGAAGCGCTGGGCATCCTGCAAGGGGGCGGCTACGACATCGGCCTCCTGCTCGACGGCGATGCCGACCGGGCTGGTGCCGCTGATGAGCGGGGCACGTTCATCCACCAGCTCGAGGTCATGGGCCTGCTCATGTACTACCTCGTGGAGCATCGTGGGCTGCGCCAGCCGGTCGTGTCGACCATCAACGAGACGTCCATGGTGGGGCGGCTTGGTGAGAAATATGGCGTGGAGGTGTTCGAGACGCCGGTCGGCTTCAAGTACGTGGGGCCCAGGATGATCGAGACCGGCGCCATGATGGGTGGCGAGGAATCGGGCGGCTACGGCTTCGGGATGCACCTGCCCGAGCGTGACGGCATCTATGCGGACCTCCTGCTGCTGGACCTCTTCATCCGGGAACGCGAGGCCGGTCGCTGGCCGGTCTCGAGCGCGGTGCAGCATCTCCACGACATCGCCGGGCCGTCGTACTACCTGCGGACCGACGTCCACGCCGACCGGGCCACCTATCCTGCCGTCAAGGCCAAGCTCATGGTCGAGCTGCGCGAGCAGGCGCCGGCCGCTCTGGCCGGCCAGACGGTGGTGCGCACCGATGCGCTGTCCACCAACGATGGCTTCAAGTTCTGGATCTCCGACGGCTCGTGGCTGCTCGTCCGGTTCAGCGGTACCGAGCCGCTGGTCCGGGTGTACGCGGAGGCGACAACCCCTGCCCTGCGGGACGCACTCCTTGCCGAGGGCGGCCGGTTCGTGACAGGCGGGTGAGCGGCGGCGGCCGGCCCTCCGGCGGCATCCTCGACGACCAGGGGGCGCTCGGTCGGCTCGACGTCTCCGGGATGCTCGACGCCTCAGCGGCGCTGCCGGCGCACGTGCGTGACGCCTGGACGCGTTCGCGATCGCTGACCCTGCCCGATGCGCATCGCGCTGCGCGCTCCGTGGCGGTGCTGGGGATGGGTGGCTCGGCCATCGGTGGAGACCTCGTTCGGGGCATCTGGTCCGACCGCCTGCGCGTGCCCGTGGAGGTCGTGCGCGGCTACGACCTGCCGGCCTGGGTGGGACCGGAGACGCTCGTCGTCGCCAGCTCGTACAGCGGCGCGACGGAGGAGACCATCAGCGCCTTCGGCCAGGCCGTCGAGCGACGGGCGCCGGTGGCCCTCATCAGCACCGGCGGCACGCTCCTCGATGTCGCGCGTCGGGCGAACCTGCCGTACCTCTCGTTCCCCGGCGGTGGCCAGCCGCGCGCGGCGGTGGGCTATGCGGTCACGCTCCTGGCCGGATTGCTGGAGCGTGCGGGCATGCTGGCGGTCGACGACGCCGAGGTCGCGGCGGCGGTCGCCACGGCCGACGCAGCGGTCGGCGCCGCGGCGCCCGGTGTCGCCACGGCGGCCAATCTCGCGAAGCAGCTCGCATGGGCGATGGTCGACCGGATCCCGGTCATCGAGGCGAGCGGCTTCCTGGCGCCGGTCGCCCGGCGTTGGAAGACACAGATCAACGAGAACAGCAAGTCGGCGGCGGCATACGAGGAGCTGCCGGAGGCGACCCACAACGCGGTCGTCGGGTATCCCCAGCCGGACGGCATCCGCGACCATCAGATCGTGGTGTTCCTGGAAAGCGATATCGACCATCCCCGGAACGCCCTCCGGGCGAAGCTGTCGCGGGAGCTGCTCAGCGCGTCGGGCATCGATCACCAGGTGGTGAGCGTGGTCGGACCGAGCCGGTTCGCGCGCGCCCTCGACGCCATCGTGGTGGGCGACTTCACGAGCGTCTACCTCGCCGCGTTGTACGGCATCGACCCGACACCCGTCGACGCCATCAGCGAGTTGAAGCAGGCGTTGGCGCTCTCGGATCGACCCGCCGCGACCGACGACGACGACGACGCCGCCGACGACCTCGACGACGATCGCGGGTAGCACCGCTGGGTCGGACCAGGGACATCTGCCGACGGTCCCCGGGACCACGGGCCTGCTCCGCCTCCGGTGGTCGGAAGGAGTACGCTACCGACCATCGATCGGCGCCCGGTTGCGGCGGCTCTGGTGGTCTCCGCCCAGCGCCCGAAGGGGTTCGGCGACGCGGTCGGCGGACCCGCCAGGAGGTCCGACACGATGCACTCCAGCGTCATCGGCAAGGTCGAGAAGGCGAATCGTTACGCACGGGAGCTCGATCGCATCCGGTTCGAGCGGATGAGCGTGACATTCCGTGGTGACAACGACGATCACCGCATACGCCTCGACGCCGACGGCTGGGCCTGCACGTGCCATTCGTTCTCGATCATGAACGACTGCGCCCATGTGCTCGCGATGCAGAAGGTCCTGGGCGTGATGCTCGCCGAGGGCGACCAGCAGACCTACGTGCCGGAGCCCTCGCTGGCGACTCCCGGCGCCGTCACCGTCTGACCGCCCGACACAGTGGGCATCGCGGGTGTCGGCGGCGGCACCCGCGATGACTTCGGCTATCGGTCGCCCGAGCCCAGGATGAGACGACCGTAGCCGTCGAACGAGCCTCGGTCACGGTCGAACGTGACGTGGACCAAGATCACCCAGCCACCTTCGCCGGGCGCGGCGAACGTGCCCTGGGTCATGGCCCCGTCACCGGTACCGGCCCCCAGAGACACGGTGCGGGCACCCATGCCCGCGATCGTGGTCGCCTCTGCCGTCCAGGCGACCATGCCCGATCCGTCGCCGAGGCGGAGCACCAGCGGCGCGCCGGGCCGTGTCCTGATGGTGGGCAGGGTCCGCGGTGGCGCCGTCGCACCGATGTCCCCGCAGGTGCCCACGAAACAGCCGCTTCCCTGATCGAGCTCGATCCGATCGTCCGCTGAGGTGAGCAGCAGCGACGGTGCCGGCGGGTACGGGTCACCGCCGTCGGGCACGTCCCGGTCAGGTACGGCGATCCGCCAGACCCAGGAGCTCGCCACGGTCGTGCGGCCGGGTGCTGTCGGATCGGTGAGGCTGGCGTCGAGGCGGACGAGGAAGAGGCCGGTCGTCGGGAGATGCAGGACTGGGTGGCCCACGCCGCTCCCCAGATCGTCCGGTTCCGCGCCCGCCATGATGGGCTCCCGGAACGCGCTGGCCCGCCACGCATCGAACGACAGGCCGTCGGCCGACACCGAGATCCGCGCGTTCCGACCCCATGCGTCAAGTGCCTCGAGTGCCCAGGGGTCCGGGGGCACGCCTTCTGGACCGAGCGACAGACCCGGTACCGTCCCGAATGGCCCGCTCGCGACGACCCGCATCGGGTCGCCGGCGAGGGGTGACACGTCAGGGCTTGTGGCGGATCCGGTCCCCGCCTGCGCGAGAACGGCGGTTGACAGCACCAGCGCGGCCGCCACGCCACGCCCTGGCCACAGGAGCGTCGCCCATGTTCGCCGGTTCACGCAGGATCCTCCTCGTTGGGGCAGAGTCCGCTGCAGGCACCGGTCACCCGGACGCTCACCACGTCCGATACGTCACCCTGAAGTCCTTCGTTGCTCGGGGCGCTGAAGACCGCCTGATAGTCATAGCCGGCCCGCGGGTAGAGGGTCGCCGTATACAGCCCGGGTGCTTCTGCCCAGCGCATCCAGGAGGTCGTCCACGCGCCGGTGCTGCCGGTCGGGCGGCGCCGAAGCTGCACGGAACGCTCGTTGAGACGCATGCCACTGAGCTTCCGGTAGGTGCTGTCGGTGCGGACGCGCAGCGTGGCCGTGAGCGTCAGTCGCTGGCCAGCGCCGACCGATGCCCTGGACGCGCTGAGTGTGACCCGGGTGTCCACATCGTTGCAGCTGGAGATGAGCGTGGACATCGTGGGAGTGCCGAACTGCTCCTGGAGGCTCGCCACATCGCACTGCCCGAACCCGTGCCGATCCCAGGAGGTGTGCGGTCGCGACGCAGTGACCTGGTGCATCACGGTCGTCGATGGTGAGAGCCGGAAGCCGGCAGCCTCGGGGTGGTCGAGGCCCACGATATGGCCGAACTCGTGGAGCGCCACCCGCTCGGCATCGAAGCAGCCATCGGCGACCGACTTCTGGCACCAGCGGAGCGTGCCCCAACGGAAGTCGAAGCCCTGCGGGCGCATGCGCAGCGTCCACTGGTCCGCGTCATGGCTGGCGCACGCGATGGCATTCGTGCAGCTCGCCGGGAAGCTGGCTGAGTATCGGATGATGCCCTCACTGCCGGAGCCGCCCGGGGTGAAGATCGGCGACAGCGACCGGGAGGTGTCCGTGGCATCGTCCGCGGCGTCCTCGACGGCCTGCCGTATCCAGCTTGGCGACACCTCCGTGGTATGGAACCGGAACGACAGGACACTCCACGGGAACCATCGGTCGTAGACCGGCACGGGCCTCGGCGACCGAAGCGGCAGTGATGCGGCGGTGTCGGACTCGGCGTCAGGGTCGAGGTCCACGAGCGCGGCGAGGCCATTGGGCACCCGTCTGTCGCCACGTGCGACGCACGACCCCGCGGCGCACCAACGTGCCTGGACGCCGAGTGGTGAGATCCGGAGACTGAACTCTCGAGGGACGGCGGTCACTTGCTCCCCGGTGGGGGGCGCCACGATGCGCTGCGGCACGTCGGTACGCGGACCGAGCTGCCACACCCCGAGTTCGGCGCGGGTCCGGGGATCGACGAGGCTGACCACGAGCGATCCATCCCCGGCGATGGCGGAGCCATACACGAGGCCGCGGACCGAGAGCACCCGGGACGCACAGCCGCGGGTGAGGTCGATGAGCCGCAGCCGGGTGCTGGTCCGCGACCGCTCGCCGGTGACGAGGATGTCGCCGAACGGGCCATCCGCGAACGCCCGGGGACCCGCCGCCCAGGTCCCGGACGAGCCCAGCCGAAGGGTGTGGCCGACGATGGCGCCGCCCGCGTCGAGGGCCGTCGACCAGGTCGGCAGGGCCGCGTCGTCGGCCAGCGGTCGCGCGGGCGGGCGCGTCGGATCAGCTGCATCACCCGGGCCGAGGGGCACGCGTGGGCAGATCAGGATGCCGTGGCTGTCGTCGTCTCCGGTCGCGGTCACGGCGACCGACCCCGACCCGACCGACAGCATGACCACGGCCGCGAGCACGACAGCACGACGCCCACGATGGTTCTCCCGCATGGTGCGAGACCTCCTCCGGCGGGCGGATTCCCGGCGGGGGAGGCGGACGCCCCGCAGTATCGGCAGGGGTCCTTATCGAGGGCTTACGTCCCGTGGCGCGTGGCGGCGCATACGGCCTCCGACCGAGGTGCGAAGGTCGCCGCTGCGCCTGCTATGCTCGGCCGGACAACCGAACACGCTTGACCCTGGGATCGCGAAGCCGGTGTGAATCCGGCACAGTCCCGCTACGGTGACCAGCCGACAGGCTGGAAGTCCGGTCGCCGCTCCCCGGGTCGTGCACAACCTTCGAGAGAGAGGGATGGCACCCATGACCCGACACCAGATACAGGCCCCTTCCGGCGCATCCGGCAAGGGGCTTCGTCGTGCCCGGCTGGTCGCCCTGACGTTGGCCGTGGCCGCCAGCCTGGCCGGCGGTGCGGTCGCGACCGCCCAGAGCCCATCGGTGGCCGCCACCGCACCCTCGGTCGCCACGACGGTCCTCATCGATGACACCGGGACCAGGGTCACGGTGCCGTCCGACCCGCAGCGGGTCATCAGCCTGTCGCCGGGCAACACCGAGACGGTGTTCGCGCTCGGTGCTGGGGACCGGCTCGTGGGTGGCACCGACTTCGATGACTACCCGCCGGAGGCTGCGGCACTGCCGGATGTCGCGAGCTACACGGGCGTGCTCATGGAGCAGGTCGTGGCGCTCGATCCGGACCTGGTGCTCGCGGGCGGCAACGGTCTCACTCCAGACGCGGACATCGCCCGGATGCGCGAGCTGGGCTATCCGGTCGTGGTGGTCTATGCCGAGACCGTCGACGGGGTGCTCGCGGACATCCGGCTCATCGGTGAGGCCCTGGGTGGTGGCGCGACCATCGCCGCCGCGAACCTGACCGATTCGATGGCGTCGTCCGTCGACCGCATCAGCAGCGCGGCCGCCGCTACCGGCGAGACACCCCGCACCTTCTACGAGCTGGGTGATGACCCGGAGATCTATGGGCCCGCGCCCGACTCGTTCATCGCGGATCTCGTGACGCTCGCGGGCGGCGACGCCATCACGACCAGCGACCCTGCCGTCTTCAGCATCCCCGTGGAACAGCTCATCGTGGCCGACCCGGAGGTCATCGTCCTCGGCGACGCGGCATACGGCGTCTGCCCATCGACGGTCGCCGCTCGGCCCGGGTGGGCCGACATCTCGGCGGTCGTTGATGGCGCCATCCGGCCCGTCAACGACACCATCATCACCCGCCCCGGTCCCCGGCTCGCCGATGGGCTGGCGTCGCTGGCGCGGGCCATCCACCCTGAGCTTGCCGACGCGCTCGCGGACTTCCCGACCGATCCACCGATGTGCGTGCCCACCTCCGGTGCGTCGCCAGATGTCGGTGCGTCGCCGGACACCGGCCCGTCGCCGAGCGGCGCACCTTGAGCCGACCATGAGCACGGGCCTGGCGACCGGCAGCTCGGTCGCGATCCTCCGGCCACTCGCAGGGCGACGGATGCTCGTGGTGTCGCTCAGCGGCGTCGTGCTGCTCGCTGCGACCGTGGTGGCCGGCATCATGCTCGGCAACGTCTCGTTGCCGCTGTCCGACACGCTCGGCATCCTCGGCCATCGCCTGCTGGGGCTGCCCACGGGTACGTGGCCGGCGTCGACCGAGACCATCGTCGTCGAGCTGCGACTGCCGCGGGTGCTCACGGCCATGACCGTGGGCATGGGGCTGGCGGTGGCGGGCACCGTCTTCCAGGGCCTCCTCCGGAACCCGCTCGCGGACCCCTACGTGCTGGGCACGGCGAGCGGCGCGGCGCTCGGCGCTGCCATCGGCGTCCTGCTGCCCATCCAGTTCGCCGTGCTCGGCTTTGGCGTCAGCAGCACGCTCGCGTTCGTGGGCGCGCTCGCCGCGGTCGCTCTCGTCCACCGCGTCGCAGGCGGCAGCGAGTCGCGGTCCTCGGTGCTCCTGGTGGGCTATGCCGTCGGCTCCGTGCTGACCGCGGGCCTGGCCATGGCCATGTACCTTTCGGGCGACAACCTGCGGCGCATCGTCTCCTACCTCCTGGGCAGCTTCGCCAATGCGTCGTGGCCGCAGCTGGCCGTCGGGTTGCCGGTCGTGATCATCGGCACCCTGGTCATCGTGTCGCGGGCACGCGCCCTTGACGCCCTGCTCCTGGGCGACGACGCCGCGGCCCACCTGGGAGTCGACGTGCGTCGGGAGCGGCTGCTGCTGCTGGGCCTTGCCACGCTCGTGACCGCCGCCTCGGTCGCCTTGGCGGGGCTCATCGGGTTCGTGGGCCTCATCGTGCCCCACGCGGTGCGTCTCGTGGTCGGCCCCAGCGCGCGCCTGGTGCTACCGCTTTCGGCCCTGTTCGGTGCGGCGTTCATGGTCATCGCCGACCTCATCGCACGCGTGCCGGGCGAGCTCCCGGTGGGCATCGTGACCGCGATCATCGGGGTGCCGGTCTTCCTGCTGCTGCTCCGACGGACCCGGGGGACCTATGAGCTCTGACCAGCCGCCTGCACTCGAGCTCCAGGGGGTCTCCGTCACCTACGGGCGTCGGCGGGCGCTCGAGGGCATCGACCTGCGACTCGGGGCGGGCGAGCGGGTATGCGTCGTCGGTCCCAATGGTGCCGGCAAGTCGACGCTCGTGCGCTGTCTCACTGGGCTCGTCGCGCCGACCGACGGCAGCGTCCGCATCGGGGGTCGCCTGCTGCCTTCCGTGTCGAGGGCCGAGCTCGCCCGCTCCATCGCGGTGGTGCCCGGCACGGCGCGACTGCCATTCGCCATGACCGTGGCGGAGGTCGTGGCCCTGGGGCGCACGCCGCACCTCCACGGATGGTCCGGACCATCGGCGGTCGACATGGCCGCGGTCTTCGGGGCGCTCGGCCGCGCCGACATCCTGGAGCTGCGCGACCGGGACGTGCGGACGCTGTCGATGGGTGAACGGCAGCTGACGCTCATCGCCATGGCGCTCGCCCAGGGGGGCAGCACGCTCATCCTCGACGAACCCACGGTGCACCTGGACCTGCGACACCAGGTGGCGGTGATGGAGCTCCTGGAGCGGCTCTCCGGCGAGGAGGGGATGACCATCCTCGCGGTCCTCCACGACCTGTCGCTTGCTGGCCAGGCATTCCCGCGCCTGGTCATGCTCGACCAGGGTCGGTTGGTCGCGGACGGTCCGGCAGCGGACGTCCTGGCGCCCGATCGCATCCGGTCGGTCTACGGCGTGGAGCCCCGGTACGTGACGGGCCAGGGACTGGTGGCGTCGTCGGTCTAGGTCGGCCTACAGGCCCGCGGTCGCTGTCCCCTGCGTGGTCGACGTCGTTCGCGACATCGCCCGGTCAGGGCGAGGGACGGCGGCATCAGCTCATCGACCGTGCGCTCGAACTCGGGCACCGTCGCTTCCGGGACGATGACGCAGACCTCCTGCGCGAAGCGGTCGGTCGCCCTGGTCACGGGTCGCGCGGAGACGCAAGTGGTGCCGGCCGCTGGGATCCGTGCCAGACGCCGGCCTCCCACAGGGCCTGGGATCGGCGACGGAACTGCTCCCGGTGCTGAGGAGGCATCTCGGGGTACCGGCGATTGATGACGAACATGGCACGCTCCGGCTCGGTCATGGGCCCACGCTCATCGGACTGTCGCCACGCCATCGCAAGACCCTTCGCGCGCATCCGGGACATGACGGCGACTCGGCGCTCCAACGGCATGATCGAGACCGGCGCCTCCTGGGGATTCCTCACGGGGTCAGGGGCGCACGCCGAACCTCCGAGAGGAGGCGCTCGACGCCGATGCGTCCTGCCCAGGCCTCGAGATACGCGTCGTCCAGTCGGTCACGGTGCACGCGTATCAGGATGGCGCAGTCGCGGAGCTGATGCTCGAACGCTGGTGCCGCAACCCGGCGTGTGGCACGATCCGCGCCGATGGTGCGGACTACGGGAGGGACGCTGGTGGGTGAGCGGCTGCGGATCGGTTCGCCGGTCGGCCCACTGCTGCTCGCCCTGGCCGGAGTCCAGGCCGTCGTGGCGCTGCTGCTCTTCCTCCGGGCGCCGGTGGCGGTGGGGCTGTGGCCGATGCCCGGCACCGGGGAGATGACCCTCATCCTGATGGCCTCGTTCTTTGCGGCCTCTGCGGCCTCGACCGCGTGGGCCGTGCTCTGGGGTGAGCCGGGATCGATGCTCGGCATCGCCCTTGACTACGTCATCATCTTCGTGCCCTTGTCGGTGCTCGCCGTGACGCTCGACCCATCGAAGGGCGGCGGCTCCAGCCCGTTCATCGCGGCGACCATCGGTGGCGTCGCGATGGGCGTCGTGATGCTCTGGTGGTCGTGGCGCCATCCGCTCCGGGACCCGGAGCCGACGCCCGGCGTCGTCCGGGGCGCGTTCGTCGTGTTCCTGGCGGCGCTGCTGTTCGCGGGCCTGACGCTCATCGTCAACGTGCCCGAGATCATGCCCTGGGCGCTAACGCCGGATCTGTCGGTCATCACGGGCACGATGTTCCTGGGGTCTGCCTCGTACTTCGCGTACGGCCTGGCCCGGCCGCGATGGACGAACGCCGGCGGGCAGCTCGCGGGATTCCTGGCCTATGACCTGGTGCTGCTCGTGCCGCTCCTCACACGGTCCGGATCGGCCTACGCCGGGTGGGGTGTCAACCGCTGGGCCTATACCGCGGTCATCATGGGCAGTGGCATCCTCGCCACGTGGCACCTGCTCCTGGCGCCCCGGACGCGGATGATCCGGGCACGACCGACGGGGCCGGACGGCGCTCGGACCGGGGCCCGGTAGGCACACACGCGTGAGCGGAACCTGACACCGGCTGGCGGGGAGGCGTTGCTAGGCTCTGGGGATGCACCCATCGATCGTGGTCGTCCCCGCGACCGCCGACCGCTGGCCGGAGCTCGCCGCCCTCTTCCGGGCCAGTGGCGACTCCGCCCACTGCTGGTGCGCCTGGTTCCGGCTGGGCAGCAAGGCGTTCGGAGAGGCTCGTGTCCTGGGTCGTCGCGAGGCCTTCGAGACGTTGGTCCTGGCCGACGCCGTCCCCGGTCTGCTCGCATACCGGGATGCGCGTCTGGTCGGCTGGTGTCCATCGTCCCTCGTCACACGCTGGCGCGGATCGAACCCGTCGACGCGTCCGGATCGACGGAGCGTCCGTCGAGCGATGTCTGGGCGCTCACGTGCTTCGTGGTGCGCCCGGAGGACCGTCGGAGCGGGGTCGCGGGCAGGCTCCTTGATGCCGCGATCGACCACGCCAGCGCGTCGGGTGCCGACGCGCTGGAGGGCTACCCGGTCGAACGGGCCCGCAGTGCCTCGTCCGCCTTCCCCGGGGTGGTCTCGATGTTCCGTCGACGGGGGTTCCGGGAGGTCGGGCGCTTCGATCGCTGGGCGGCGGTGCCGGCGGCCTCGACCGCCGAGCCGCGGCGGGTGGGCCGGGCACCGGGTCGACCGATGATGCGCCTGGACCTTGGCTGAGCGCCACCGGATCGCATGGCGCGCGATCAACCCCTGGCGCGCAGGTCCTCACCCAGGATGCCATGAGCCGTGAAGTGTGCCGCGAGTCCATCGAGGTCCTCGACTCCCAGGTACACCTGGGTCACGTTGCGCACGAAGCTGATGCGTCGGGGCGTTCGCAGCCAGAGGCGGACAGCACCCCTGACGTCGGTGCAGAAGCTGATGTCCTGGTGGAACACCGTGTGGCGGGTCCCGATGGCGCGCCACCAGTGGTATGGGCCAGTGATGTCCCACTTCTCGACGTCCGCGAGGGTCACCTTCATGCTGACCCAGCCGAACCGGCTGAGCAATCGGTCGTCATCCACGACGACCTCCCGATGGCCCTCGCGCACGCCCCAGCCCAGCAGCACGAAACGCGACCAGCCACCGACGCGATACGGGAACGTGACAGGCATGTTCAGGCTCGCTTGTGGGGCGGATCGTAGAAGGGGAGCGCGACGACCGTGGCGCCAACCCGGCCCCGGCGGCCCTCGACCGTCCATTCCATCTCGAGCGTCGTGCCCACAGGTTCGAAGCGCGCCTCGACGCTCGCGATGGCGATATTCTGCTTGAGGCCCGCGCTCCAGGTGCCGCTCGTGGCTCGACCCACCTGCCGGCCGGAGGCGTAGACCGGGATCTGCGCGCGCCACGCGGCAGCCGAGAGGGTGGGTGCGAGGTCCTGTGCCGCGTAGAGGCGCTCCAGATCCACCCAGCCGAGCGTCAGCCCCACGAGCCGACGGGGGGGTCCGCCCGCCTTCGCCTCCCGCCGCAGCGCCGTCTGGCCCACGAACGGGGTCGACTTGTCCAGGGCGACGAGCCGACCAAGGCCGATCTCGCCGGGCGCGTAGCTCTGTTCCGGGATGAGCGCGTGCATCGAGGAGGTGTAGTCGACCTCGAGCAGGATGAGACCGGCTTCGACCCGGACCACGTCGAGGGCAAGCATGCCTGCCGGTCGGAGCGCATAGCCACGACCGGTCTCCATGAGCGCGTCCCAGAGGTCCTCGGCACGCGCTGCGTCGAGCCACAGCTCGTACCCCAGATCGCCGGTGTAGCCGGTCCGGCTGACGTCGATGTCGATGTCGCCGATGCGGCTCGCCCGACGCCGGAAGTAGCGCAGATCTGCGAACGACTCGCCGGTCGCGGCCTCCAGCACATCCCGCGACAGTGGGCCCTGGAGGGCCAGGGATGCGACGTGCTCGGAGATCTCCTCGACAGTCACATCCAGGCCACGGGCATTGAGCCGCAGCCAGCGGAGCTGGGGGTCCGCCGCGGTCCAGCGGTAGCTGTCGTCATCGAGCCGGCTCACCGTGCCGTCATCGATGACCTTGCCGTGCTCGTCGCACCAGGGGGTATAGAACACCTGTCCCGCGGCCAGCCGGGTCGCGTCGCGGGTGATGACCCGATCCACGAGCCGTTGCGCATCCGGTCCCGAGACCCGGTACTTGAACAGCGGTGACACATCGATGAGCGCCGCCGCGTTGCGGATCGCGTTGACCTCGATGTCGTGGTGCGCAGCGTAGGCGCTCGAGGCGAAATGACCCGACCACTCACGCCACTGGCGCTTGACATTGAGAGGCTGCGCCCGACGATCGAATGGGGAACCGACGGTCATGGCGGACAGCATACGGGCTGGCGCCGATGGCGGCCGTCGACCAGGTGCGACCGTGCCCGGTCGCACCTCAGCACGCGGCGAACACCATATCCCGCGCGTAGACCATGCCGAACAGCTTGCTGGGGGCATCGCCCGTCGGTGCCACGTCGAGCGTCACCGCCGAGCCATCCAGGTGGCTCCCGGCGACAGTGAACATCGCGTCGGCGATGGGCTGGCGCGCGACGAGGCTGTCGCCGCTGCGCGCCAGCGACTCGCGAACCGGTTGGTCGGCGGCCGCGGTCACCGGGTCGAGGTAGTCGAAGACGAAGCGGCCGATGGGTGACCAGTCGGGTCGGCCATAGCCGACACCCAACGCCGCGTACGGGTGGAGCGTGCTCGTAGCGAGCGATGCGGCCGGGCTGGCAAGCGGCTCGCCGATATCGAAGGGCAGCGGCTGGAACCCAGTGCAGGTGCCAAGCCCGGGCAACAACAGTGCCGCGGATGCGCCATCGAGCGCCCTCGCCGTAGCGTCCAGCGCCGGATCGTCGGGGTAGGTCCCGTGGCGAGTGACGACATCACGCACCTGGTCGAGATCGCCCGACAGCACCAGCGTCCGGCCATCGTCGAGGAATGCGGTGTCGATGATCGCGAACTCCGTGTTCCTGAGCCAGTCCTCGTTGAGCGCCATGTCGTGGGTGCGGATCGTGCCGCCGGGCACGACGCTGGTCGTGAAGCCCCGCTGGTCGAACAACGCGGCCACGGGCGCGAGATCGAAGCCCTCCCGGAAGCGAAGCACGAACAGCGGCGGGCCATCGCCCTGGATGGTCGCCTCCCAGTCGAGGTCCATGGCGTCGAAGGCCCAGGTGGCGAAGTGGTCGCGGAGATGCGCGACGCCGAAGCCGGAGGCCAGTGCCTCGCCCCTGGCCGTGGACATGCCCACGGTGGCCTTGTCCTCGAAGGGGCTCGCGCCCGTGACGTCCTGGGCACCGACCGATGCCTTGATACGACCCCAGTCGGTGAAGCCGACGGACTGCGCGGTCGGCGGTACGAAGGTGATGAGCTCGCTGACGTTGCTCCGGATCTCGGCCGCAGGTGAGGCGATCGCCGGTGACTGCGCGGACGCCGCAGGCGCGACGACCAACATCGAGAGGGCGGCAGCCAGCAGGAGCGGGAACCGGCGGGAGGTGTCGTGCATATCCGTCAGTATCACAGGGACGCTCCGTCACGGCGGTCGCGATGGGACAAGCGGCGACGTGTACGCCGCGTTGACGTCAACCTTCGGGCGCGGCCCGTGCCGATCGACGAGCAAGCCCGGGTACCATGCGAGCGGCACTCGCAGTGGACCCGGTCGTGACCGCCTGGCGGTGGACCCGCGTCCGCGAGCCGTCGACCGAGGAGAGGAGGGACCGTGCCCCAGCGCTATGACGCCGTGATCATCGGTGGGGGTCACAACGGCCTGGTGAGCGCGGCGTACCTGGCCCGTGCGGGCCTCAGGACGCTGGTCCTCGAGCGGCGGCACGTGCTCGGTGGGGCGGCCGTGACGGAGGAGGTCTTCCCGGGCTTCCGCTTCAGCGTAGCGAGCTACGTGGTCAGCCTCCTGCGACCGGAGATCATCCGGGACCTGGAGCTGCCCCGGCACGGCCTGCGCATCCTGCCGCTCGATGGGACCTTCACGCCGCTCGACCACGACTACCTGTGGCGGACGGACGACCACGCCCAGACGATGCGCGAGATCCGCCGCTGGTCGCCGGCAGACGCGGAGGCCTACAGCGAGTACGGCCTGCTGATGGTCGAGATGGCCCGCTTCATCAAGCCCATCCTGGGCATCACGCCGCTCGATCCGCGGCGTCCCGACCCGCGCGAGGCGATGCCCCTTGGCGGTCTGCTCCGGGACTTCGCGCAGCTGCCGCGGCGCCAGCAGACGGCGTTCGTGCAGCTGATGACCATGAGCGCCGCGGACTTCCTGGACCAGTGGTTCGAGACCGCTCCCCTGAAGGCCACGATGTCCGCGTCGGGCATCATCGGCACCTACCAGGGCGTTCGATCTCCCGGCACGGCGTATGTCCTGCTCCACCACTACATGGGGGAGATCGACGGCGCATTCCGTGCCTGGGGCATCCCGCGGGGCGGCACCGGCGGCGTGAGCGAGGCGATCGCATCGTCCGCGCGCTCGTTCGGCGCGGAGATCCGGACCGAGGCTCCGGTCGCGCGCATCACGGTGCGCGACGGCAGGGCTACCGGCGTGGTGCTGGGGTCGGGCGAAGAGATCGACGCTGCCGCGGTGCTCGCGTCCACGGACGCCAAGGTCACCTTCCTGGACATGCTCGAGCCCGGCACCCTGGATGGGGACTTCGAGGCGGCCATCCGCCGGTTCCGCTTCCGGGGATCATCGGGCAAGGTCAACCTCGCGCTCGACGGGCTGCCCGACTTCAACGCCATCCCGGGCCCAGGCGAGCATCTGCGGGGCGCCATCAGTTTCTCGCCCTCGCTCGACTACATGGAGCAGGCATACGACGACGCGAAGGCCGGCACCTTCAGCCGGCGGCCCTATATCGACATGGTCATCCCGACGCTCGTCGACCCGCGCATGGCGCCACCCGGCAAGCACATCGTCAGCTGCTTCGTGCAGTACGCCCCGTGCCAGCTCGCAGAGGGGACCTGGGACGACCAGCGGGAGGCGTTCGGGGACGCTGTCGTTGATACCATCGCGGAGCGGGCACCCAACATCAAGAGCCTCATCCTCCATCGTCAGGTGCTGACGCCGCTCGACATCGAGCGGACGATGGGCCTCACCGAGGGCAACATCTTCCAGGGTGAGCTGTCCCTGGAGCAGCTGTTCGTGAACCGCCCCGCGCCCGGCTGGGCGCGCTTCCGGACGCCCGTCAGGGACCTCTGGCTGTGCGGCTCCTCGGCACATCCGGGCGGTGGCATCATGGGTGCCCCGGGACGCATCGCGGCGCTGGAGCTCCTGCGCGAGAAGCGCGGAGCCGCCGCGTGAGCGACCCCTCAACGGCCTGGGACGCGATCGTCGTCGGCGGCGGCCACAACGGGCTCGTGTGCGGCACATACCTGGCCCGGGGCGGGCTGCGAACGCTCATCCTGGAGCGTCGTGAGGTGGTCGGCGGCGCCCTTGCCACGGGCGAGCTGCTACCCGGAGCCCGCATCCCGGTGTATGCCCACACCGTGGGTCGGTTGCGCGGCTCGATCGCGCGTGATCTGGCTCTGTCGGCGGATGGCCTCCGACTCGTCCAGCCCGCCGCACGGGTCACCTCGATGCGCCCCGACGGCCCCCCCATCACGCTCTGGGGCGATGCCGGGCGGACGACCCGCGACCTCGCCGCTCTCTCGCGCCGGGATGCCGCCGCCTGGATCGGCGTCGATACCGAGATCCGGACGCTGTCGGGTGTCCTCTCACGGCTGATGGCCATCACCCCGCCCGATCCCTCGGGCGTCGTGACGGGCGACGTGCTCGGGGCCCTTCGGTTGGGCCTCCATCTCCGAGGCCTGGACGAGATCCACGCTCGGGCCCTCCTGCGGGTCCTGCCGCAATCCGTCGCCGATTTCCTGGAGGACCGCTTCGAGACGGACGCGCTGCGGGCCATGATCGCGGTCCGGGGCATCCGATACTCATCGATGGGGCCGCATTCCGCCGGTACGACCCAGGTGATGCTGGCCGACGCCGCCGGTAATGACGGTGGCGCGGCCGGCGAGACCGTCTATGCCCGGGGCGGTCCCGGGGCCCTGGCAGCGGCGCTTGCCTCCGCCGCTCGCCGCGCGGGCGCCGAGATCCGCACCAGCGCTGACGTCGTGGCCGTCCGATCCCGAGACGGGCATGCCACTGGTGTCCGGCTCGATTCGGGTCAGGAGCTCGATGCCCCGGTCGTGGTCAGCGGGCTCGACCCACGGCGCACGCTGCTCGACCTGGTCGATCCGGAGGTCCTGGGACCTCGGCTCGGCTGGCAGGCGGGCAATCTCCGCCAGTCGGGGGTCACCGCCAAGGTGGACCTGGCCCTCGCGGGCCTGCCGCGCTTCCGGGGCCTCGATGGCGACGACGCGGCGATGCGCCTGCGCGGGCGGCTGGTGGTGGCGCCATCCGTGCGCTACCTCGATGTCGCCCACGATGCCGCGAAGTACGGTCGGATGAGCGACGAGCCGTGGCTGGAGGCGACCATCCCCAGTCTCGCCGACCCGCTGCTCGTCGATGGGGCCGCCATGTCCGGTGTCCGACAGGTCATGAGCATCCTCGTGCAGTCGGCACCGCGACAGCTGCGCGACGCGGACTGGGACGCTGCCCGTGACACGCTGCTCGAGCGCACCATGGCGGTCCTGGAGTCGGTGGCGCCCGGGATCGGCCGGCTGGTCGTGGCACGCCAGGTCCACACACCCGCGGATCTGGAGCGTGACCTGGGCATGACCGGCGGCCATCCGCTCCACGGCGAGCCGAGCCTGGACCAGTGGTTCGCCTGGCGACCGATGCTGGGCTACGCGCGCTACCGCATGCCCCTCGATGGGTTGTACCTGTGTGGCTCGGGGGCCCACCCGGGTGGCGGTGTCACTGGCGTCCCGGGCCGCAACGCGGCCCGGGAGGTCATCGCCGACCGCAAGCGGCACTAGCATGGACCTGGTCCGGCGCATCACGTCGCTCCTGGCTGGGGTGATCATGGCTGGGTTGGTGCTGGCGGGATGCACCGTGACCGGCACCGTCTATGCCCAGCACGAGGATCGGCAGACCGTCCCCGCGGGCCTCGCGCCATTGGTCGTCGTGGATACCTTCAACGGCCGCATCACCGTGACGGCGGGCGGCGAGGGCTCCGTCGACGTGCGAGTCACCAGCCGGGGCTCGGGCAGCGACCAGGCGGAGGCGGAGCAGGACCTGGCCAAGGTCGCGGTCGCCATCACCTCGACCGCTGACCGGGTGACCATCACGGCGAGGCGCACCGACCAGCCGGTCTCGCTCGGGGACAGCGGGGCCGATGTGGAGATCGCTGTGCCGCCCCAGTCGAGCCTGCAATTGCGCACCTCCAATGGCCGCATCGAGGCAGCCAACACCTCGGGCAGCATCCTCGCCCGCGCGTCCAACGGCGCCATCACGACGCGCGGCGGACGCGACCTGGACCTGGACACGACCAACGGCCCGGTGTCCGTCAACCTGGCCCAGGGCAAGCTGAAGATCCGGACCAGCAATGGCGCCCTGGACATCATCGCGGCGGAGGACGCGCAGGTCACCGCCGAGACTTCGAACGCCATCCTCACCTTCAGCGGCTCGCTCGCGCCCGGCAGCGATTCCTTCGCCACGAGCAACGCCAACCTGGCGCTCACCTTGCCCGGGGACGCGGCGTTCACCATCGACGGCGTCACGTCCAACGGGCGGGTCCAGACCGACTTCCCGCGGCTGGAAGTCTCCGACACGGCGATCCGGGGGACCGCCGGCATCTCGTCGGTCACGGTCATTCGGGCGAGCACCAGCAATGGCGACCTGACGGTGATGCAGCAGCGGCCCTGAGGCCGGCACTCAGGGCCGGTCGAGCGCCTCCGCCAGCTCCTGGTCCGGAGGCGGAGCCTCAGGCAATCGCCACTCCCAGCTCTCGAGGCGGCGTAGCAGTCGCTCCGCGGTGAGGTCGAGCTGGATGGGCGTGACGGCGATGCGTCGGTTGACCATCGCGTGGAAGTCGGTGCCCGGCTCGGCGTGCCCCGACGGTGCCGGCCCGCCGATCCAATAGTAGGGGACGCCACGTGGGTCGAGCCGCTCGATGAGCTGGTCCTGGTAGATGCGCTTGCCCATCCGGGTGACCGCGATGCCCTCCAGCTCGTCGCCCGCGATGGCCGGCACGTTGACGTTGAGCAGCTCACCCGGGGCGAGACCGTGTTCCAGGATGTTCACCGCCACCAGCCGTGCCATCCGGCCGGCGAGCTCGAAATCGGGATGCTGGTAGTACTCGAGCGACATCGCGAACGCGGGGCAGCCGTTGATGACCGCTTCCATCGCCGCGCTCACGGTGCCTGAGTAGGTCACGTCGTCGCCCAGGTTGGCGCCGTAGTTGATGCCCGAGGCCACCAGGTCGAAGCCCACGTCGAAGTAGCCCAGGAACGCGAGGCTCACCGCATCGGTGGGCGAGCCGTCGACCGACCAGCCGACGCCACCGTCCGCCAGGACCCGCTCCCGGACACGCAGCGGGCGCATGAACGTCTTCTGGTGGCCGACCGCCGACTGGTTGCTCTCGGGCGCCACGACATAGACATCGCCGATGGGCTCGAGCGCCTGCTTGAGGGCGAGCAGCCCCCGGGATTCGATGCCATCGTCGTTGGTGACCAGGATGCGGGGTCGGGTGGGCCAGTCCGCGAGCGGCCTCGCCTCATGGAGCGTCGCGCGGGGCGGCGGCAGCCGGAGCTCACCCACGGCCAGCGGCTCCCCCCGGTCGCGATCGAGGGCCCGACGCTCCAGTCGGGAGTGCTCCCGGAGGCCGTCCCCGCCGGGCGCTGCGCGCTGCGGGATCCGGCCCTCCTGGCGCTCATCGCCGGGAGGCGACCCGTCGGTCATGCTGAGGGTTCGTCGGGCGGCGGACCGGAGGTCGTGCTGGTGGAGCCACCGCGACCCATGAGACGACTGGCGGCCCCGGTCACCCCTCCGCGGGCGGAAGTCGGTGCCACGGCAGCGGCGCCACCACCGATGCTGAGACTCGTGGCGTCGGCAGGGCCACCGGGAGACACGACGGGCGCGGTCGGCACCCGGACCGTGCGTCCCTGACGCGCCTCGACACGCCTCGCGGCGCGGCTCGTGACGTCCCGCGCACCACCATCCGGCGACCGCTCCAGGTAGAAGAAGAAGAAGGCCGAGATCACCGCCGCGACCGGCACCGCGAAGATGGCGCCCACCACGCCCTGGAGCTTGAGGCCGATGAGCACCGAGACCAGGACCATCACGGGGTGGATGCCCACGGAGTCGGCCATGACGCGTGGCTGGATGATGTTCATGACCACGAACCAGCCGATGATCATGACCACCAGGATGGGCAGCACCGGCGATCCGGTGAGTGCGGCGACGACCACGGGTGGCGCCCACGACACGAACGGGCCGAAGAACGGGATCATCTGGAGGAGGCCCGCGATGACCGCGGCGGCGAGCCAGTACTGGATATCCAGTGCGAACCCGCCGGCTGCCGCCACCAGGCCGAGCACCACGCCCTGGATGGCCTGTCCACGCATGAAGCCGCCGAACGAGGCCGAGACGCTCGTCTGGAGCAGTCGCACCTCACCCGCGTATCGTGGCGGCGCGAGGCGCAGGAAGAACGCGATGATCTTGTCCTTGTCGATGAGGATGAACACCGACAGGAACACCACCATGAGCAGGTTGCCGATGATGCCCAGGCTGGCCAGCGCGAGATCCGCGGCCGGCTTGACCAGGTCACCCGACAGGTTCCGGAGACCCTGGATCGCCTGGTCGACGGTGGCTACCAGGTCGACCTGGATGTGGAGGACATCCAGCTGGTTCTGCCATTGCTTGAGCGTCTCGGGTAGGTTGGCCTGGATCGTCGGCAAGTCGTCGATGAGGCTCTTGAACGACGAGCCGACGCCGACGGCGACCGCGACCACGATGGCGGCGAGGGCCACGAACAGGAGGCCGTAGATCACCGCCACCACGGCCACGCGCGGTAGCACCGGCATGTGACGCTCGATCCAGCTCGCGAGCGGCGAGAGGATGAACGCGAACAGCCAGGCCATCACCAGGATGAGCAGGATGTCGCTGAAGTAGACGACGATGTTCGAGAGCAGCCCCGTGAGCACGAGCGCCACGGTGATGGTGCTGAGCACCAGCAGCGCGTGGATCCAGCGCCCTTCGGACTGGATGAGCCGGCTGAGCATGCGCGCAGTCTAGCGCCCGTTATCGCAGGGTCGCGGTGGAACGGGTGGGTGATGTGCGGATAGTCCCATCGGCGGGGCCAGTCCCGCGGCGCTCGCTTCCCGACGGCGCGTCGCGGCGATCTCATGGCGATCTCAGTCGGCAACACTATCGTCCATCACCACCGCCGGGCCGACCCTGGCGATGGATCAGGACAGGAGAAGCATCGTGAAGCGCAAGCTGCTCGCGGCCGTGGTCCTGCTCGCCATCGGTGTGAGTGCCATCGGCTACGTGCTGTATGCGCCCACGTCCGGTGCCTCGGCAGCCACGTCGCGCTATCTCACGTCGACGGCCCGGACCACGGACGTCACCCAGGCCGCTGTCGCGACCGGCAGCGTCGCCGCGGCCGCCACCTACGGTCTTGGCTTCGGGCGCGACGCCGCGCTCGTCCCATCGGGGGCCACCAGCTCCGGGTCGTCGTCCTCATCGACCTGGAACGTGACGGCGGTGCATGCGGCCCTGGGTGACCGGGTGACCAAGGGCACGGTCCTGGCCACGGCCGATGCCGCTGCGGCCCAGCTCCAGCTGCAGCAGGCGCAGGCGTCGCTGGCCACGGCGCAGGCACAGCTGGCGACCGATCAGGGCAAGCCCACCGCTGACGATGTGGCAGCGGCCACATCGGCGCTCCAGAAGGCACAGATGTCGCTCGACGACGCCAAGCGGAGCGAGAAGGAGACCAGGTCGTCGAACGCGTTGTCACTGCTCAACGCGAAAAGCTCCGTCAGCGACGCGAATGGTCAGCTCACGCGCGACACGAACGCGTCCGCGAGCAGTGACGTGCTGCGGGCGGACCGGGTCGCGGTCCGGAACGCAGGCCGCAGCCTGACCTCGACCAGGAACCAGAACGCCGCCTCGGCCGCGAGTGCGGCCCAGAACGTCACATCCGCCCAGCTCGCCCTCGATGATGCGCAGCGCACGTACGCGACCGCGGTCGCCCCCGCGACCGCGGATGTCATCGCCGCCGACCAGGCCGCCGTCGCGCAGGCCCAGCAGGCCGTCGACGACGCGCAGGCCCAGGTAGCCGGAGCCTCGATCGTGGCGCCGGCTGACGGCCTCATCATCAGCATCGACCTCGCGACCGGCTCCACTGCGCCGAGTGGGGACGCCATCCAGATGGAGGTCGGACCGATGCAGGTCACGGCCGACTTCACCGAGTCCGATCTCACCGCGCTCGCCGCCGGCCAACCAGCCAGCGTGACGGTGAGCGCCATCGATGCCACCCTGACGGGGGCCCTCTCGTCCATCGACCCGGTCGCGTCGACCTCGGGCGCTTCGTCGGTCGTCTCGTATCCCGCGACCATCACCCTCACCGACGCCCCGGAGACCATCCGCACCGGGATGTCCGCGAGCGTCTCGGTCATCACGGCCAGCGCTCCGAACGTCGTGGCTGTCCCGGTCGCGGCGCTCGTGGGCCGGAACGGCAACTACGCCGTCCGGACCCTCGACAGCAGCGGCACCGAGCAGCTGACGCCGGTGACGGTCGGCCTTGTCACGGACACGTTCGCGGAGATCAAGACCGGCCTTGATGACGGCACGACGGTCGTGACCGGTATCGTCAGCACGCAGCAGACGACCGGTGGCACCGGCACGCAGGCGGGCATCGGCGGCTTGGGCGGCCTTGGTGGTTTCGGCGGCGGCGGTTTCCCAGGTGGCGGCACGCGGCGAGGCGCGAACCCGTGAGCGCGCTGATGGAGCTGCCGCCCCCGGCGTCGTGGGCTCCGGGCCAGGTACCCGGGCTGCAGCCACCGACGGCCGCGCTCATCCAGATCGGTGACCTGTGGCGGGTCTACCACCTGGGCACGGTCGTCGTGGAGGCGCTCCGCGGCGTCAGCATCCAGGTCCACCAGGGTGAGTTCGTGGCCATCGTCGGCCCATCGGGCTCGGGCAAATCGACGCTCATGAACATCATCGGCTGCCTTGACCGGCCGAGTGCCGGGACCTACGTGCTGGCCGGGACCTCGGTCGCCGGCCTCGACGACGACGAGCTGGCCCGTCTCCGCAGCCGCGAGATCGGCTTCGTCTTCCAGAGTTACAACCTCCTGTCACGGACCTCGGCCATCGACAACGTCGCCACGCCCCTCCTGTATCAGGGGGTCGGCCGCAAGGAGCGCTACGAACGGGCGAAGCGGTCGCTGGAAGCGCTGGGTCTCGGCGATCGTCTGCACCACATGCCCAGCGAGCTGTCGGGTGGCCAGCAGCAGCGGGTGGCCATCGCCCGGGCGCTTGTCACCGACCCCGCCATCATCCTTGCCGACGAGCCGACCGGCAACCTCGATTCCGCCTCGGGGGTCGAGGTCATGGCCCGGTTCCACGCCCTCCACCAGCAGGGCCGGACCATCGTGCTCATCACGCATGACCACGACGTGGCGGCCCAGGCACCCCGCCAGATCCATGTCCGTGACGGCATGATCGCATGAACACCATCGAGCTCGTGCGGCTCGCCCTCTCCCGGCTCGGCTCGTCACGGATGCGGGCGCTGCTCACGATGCTGGGCATCATCATCGGGGTCGCTTCCGTGGTCGCCCTTGTCGCCGTCGGCCAGGGTGCGACCGCGGGCATCAGCAAGAACCTTGAGTCGCTGGGCACCAACCTGCTGACGGTCAATGCGGGCGCCAGCTCCAGCGGTGCGACCCGGGGAGCATTCGGGTCCGCGACGACGCTGACCATCGATGACGGCACCGCCCTCGGCAAGCTCACGGGGGTGGCCGCGATCGCCCCCCAGCTGACCACGAACCAGCTCGTCGTGGCCGGCAGCAAGAACGAGACCGCGAGCATCGTCGGCACCAACGAGGACTACACCCAGGTCCGGAACTACGACGTGTGGCAGGGCGGCACGCTCAATGGTGCGTCGGTCGACGCCGGGCTGCGGGTCGCGGTCATCGGCTCCGAGACAGCCAGCAACCTGGGTCTCGATGCCAGCTCGGTGGGCTCCGATATCACCATCGGCGGGCTACCGTTCCAGCTTATCGGCATCCTCCAGCCCAAGGGCACCTCCGGCGCGGCCAGTAACGACGACGTCGTGCTCATCCCCATCACCGCCGTGCAGCACTACTTCGACAACACCGACTCCGTCCGCTCCATCGCTATCAGCGTCGCCACGCCGGAGCAGATGGATACGGTGAAGGCCACCGCGACGGCGCTCCTGGAGCAGCGCCATGGCATCGCATCGGGCAGCGCCGATGACTTCTCCATCGCCAACCAGGCACAGCTGCTCGCGTCGGTGAGCTCCATCAGCGACCTGCTGACCGTGCTCCTCGCGGGCATCGCCTCCATCTCGCTCGTCGTTGGCGGCATCGGGATCATGAACATCATGCTCGTGTCGGTCCGCGAGCGGACCCGCGAGATCGGCATCCGCAAGGCGATCGGGGCACGGGGCAGGGACATCCTCGCCCAGTTCCTGGTCGAGGCGCTGACGCTGTCGGTGATCGGCGGTCTCATCGGGGTCGTCGTGGGCATCGCCATCTCCATCGGGGTCGGCCAGGTCGCCGGCTGGGGCTTCACATTCCAGCCAGCGACCGTGGTTCTGGCCGTCGGCTTCAGCCTCCTGGTCGGCGTCGTGTTCGGCGTCTGGCCGGCGCGCCAGGCGGCGCGGCTCGATCCCATCGTCGCGCTCCGCTACGAATGAACGTACCCGCCAAGGAGTACCCCGTGACCACCACGTTCGATGCCGGGGCAGCCGCCCCGCTCCCCACGTCCGTCCCCGCCCCGATGAGCGGCGTGCCCGGGGCGCCGTCGGCCGGTCCCGTGATGGCTCCGCCGGACATGGCACAGCCCGAGTGGGCGCCCGTCCCGACGACCATGGGCTGGCCACCACCGGCCGTGGATCCGAGGTGGCCACAAGGCCCCGGCATGAGCCCGGCATCGCCGCAGGCGCCCGCCCTGGGCGCGACCTGGCCGCAGGCCCCCGTTGGATCCGCCGCGAAGCGACGGTCGGGCGCGGAGCGCACCGTCGACCTGGTCCTTCGGCTGAGCCTGGTCGTCGCAGTCGCCGGCGTCGCGTTCGCGGTCGGGCGAGAGACTGCCCCCAGGTCAGCGGCGACCACCGCCGGCGGAACCGGCTCAGCTCGCGGTGGATTCGGGGCGGGTACCGGTACCGGCACGACCGGTTCGGGCACCGGCTCCGGCAACGGCCAGAACGCCGTCGTGGCACCACCGGCCAGTGCGGCTCCGAACGCCGTTGGACAGCAGCAAGCCGCCGCAAGCGTCGCCCCGGCCGCGAGCGGTGCGCCAACCGGCGCGGGCACAGGGACGGTGACATTGCCGGGCTTGCCGCAGGGTGGCGATGACCAGGGTGGCGGCCGTGGCTTCGGCGGGCGGGGTGGCCTGACCGGCACGGTCACCGCCGTCGGTGACGGCACCATCAGCTTCACGACCGCGTCCGGCCAGACGACCGACGTGGCGACGACCGACACGACCACCTACCACCAGCAGACGCCGGCCACCGCCGCCGACGTGGTCGTCGGCTCCTCCGTGCGCATCACGGCCCAGGGTGGCTTCGGCGGCGGCTTCGGTGATCGACCCGGCCAAGGTGCACCGGCGGCCAGTGCGGCACCTGGCGCGGTGGTCGCCTCGACGACGCCGACAGCGACGGACGTGCAGATCCTGCCCGCGAGCGACGCCGGATCGGGTGCGGCGTCGATAGGCCAAGGTCGCGGCTTCGGACGCGGCGGCCTGACGGGTACCGTGAGCGCCATCGGTGACGGGACCATCAGCTTCAGCACCGCCGGTGGGCAGACCATCGACATCGCCACGACCCCCACGACGACCTATCACGGGGAGACCGCGGCGACCGCGGCGGACGTAGTCGCGGGTTCGTCCATCCGGATCACCGCGGCGGGTGGCTTCGGCGGCGGCTTTGGAGTGGGTCAGCCGGGCGTGCCTGCGGCGAGCGCAGGCACGGCATCGGGCCCCAGTGCCGCGGCCATCACCGCTTCGGACGTCGAGGTGTTGCTCCCGGCCGGCCAATGAATCCCGACTGAACCAGGTCTCCGTTCGGCCGCCGTCCAACACGGGCTGGGCGGCGGTCCCGCGCCGGGCTCGCGCCTCGGTGGCGGAACCCGCGAGGCGTCACACTCGCAGCGTCATGGCGCCGCAGAGGCCGTCGCGGGCTATCGGGACTGAGGTCGGATGAGCAAGGGTCGACTGGAAGCATTCAGCGATGGTGTCATCGCGATCCTCATCACCATCATGGTCCTGGAGCTCCATCCTCCGCACGACACCACCCTGGACGCCCTCGGTCCGTTGCTGCCCGTGTTCATCAGCTACGTGCTGAGCTTCGTCTACCTCGGCATCTACTGGAACAACCACCACCACCTGCTCCAGTCCGCCACCGTGGTCGATGGTCGGGTGCTGTGGGCGAACCTGGTGCTCCTGTTCTGGCTGTCGCTCGTCCCCTTCGCCACGGCGTGGATGGGCCAGGGCGAGTTCGCGTCGGTGCCGATGGCGATCTACGGGTGCGTGCTGATCGCGGCCGCGCTCTCGTACACGTTCCTGGTGCGCGCCCTGCTCCGCGTGCCGGGCCAGTCGCCAGCCGTGGGCCATGCCAGTGGCGTCGACCGCAAGGGTCTCGCGTCCATCGCCATCTATGCCGCGGCGATCCTGGTCGCGCTGGTGGCACCCCTGGGGGCGTTCGCCATGTACGTGGTCGTGGCGGTCATCTGGTTCATCCCCGACCGGGGTGTCGAGCGCGCCCTGGGCCGCTGAGATCGAGCCAGGTCGCGGCGCCCGGCGAGCCCGGACCTCGGCCAGAGGGTGCGGTCGGTGTCCGCTCGCCGCCAGGGGCAGCGCCTGTTACCGGGGCCCGAGCCCCATGACGTCGTGGCAGATGCGCATGGTCTCGGCAGCCAGGGGTGCCAGCCGGTCGGCACCGGCACGAAGGATCTCCTCGACGTAGCCCGGACGGGCGTCCAGCTCGCGGCGTCGCTCGCGAGCCTCCGCGAAGGATGCCAGCAGCCGGTCGGCGAGCAGCCGCTTGGTGTCGACGCAGCCGGTCCGGGCCGTGCGTTCGCCCTCCCAGATCTGCTCATAGTCGTCGGGGCTGAACTGGCGGTGGAGCTGGCACACGTTGCACGCCTCAGGCCGACCGGGGTCGGTGCGCCGGAGCCGCTGGGTGTCCGTGACCATGCCCATGATCTGCTTCCGGATGACCGCCTCGTCCGAGAAGATGTCGATGGTGTTGCCCTGGGACTTGGACATCTTGCCCTGGCCATCCGTGCCCCGGACGATGGGCGAGTCGGTGAACACCGCCTGGGGCTCCACGAAGATATCGCCGTACACCGTGTCGAATGCCCGGATGATCTCGCGCGCGAGCTCCAGGTGCGCGGCCTGATCCTTGCCCACCGGCACGAATTGCGCGTTGTAGATGGCGATATCGGCGGCCTGCAACACGGGGTACGTCAGCAGCGCGTGATTGACGTCGTCGGGCTGGGAGCGCTTCTTGTCCTTGAACGACGGCGTCCGCTCGACCCAGCTGACCGGCGTGACCGAGGCAAGGAGCCACATGAGCTCGATGTGCTCGGGGCGGTCCGACTGCCGGAAGAGCACCGACCGCTCCGGGTCGAGACCGAGGGCCAGCAGCCCCAACGCCATCTCGTAGGTGTTGCGTCGGATCGCCTCGGCATCGTGGGTCGAGGTGAGGGCGTGGTAGTCGACGATGCAGTAGATCGCGTCATGGGTGTCCTGCATCGCGATGTAGTTGCGGAATGCACCCAGCCAGTTGCCGACGTGCGGCAGACCCGACGGTTGCACCCCACTGAAGACGCGGGCGCGCGGCGATGGATCGCGCGACAGGGCAGGCAGGACGGACGGCACGGTCACTGGGGCTTCCACGGCGGCCGAGTCTAGCGCCTACCGACGCTGGACTGCCGAGCCTTGGTACGATCGTGCGTGATGCACCCCCTTGCTTCCGACCGTCCGGCGCTGCGTGTCGCCCTGCTTGGCCTGGGCGGCGTCGCGCGCCCGGTCGCCGCGAAGCTCATCGATGCCGAATGGCGGGCCGCCGTCGAGGCGCGCGGTGGATGCCCGCCGGAGCTGATCGCGGTGGGGGTGCGCGACCCAGGTCGCTCGCGCGGGCTGGCACTGCCGGACACGGTCCGGATGACCGATGATCTGGGCGCGCTCGTGCTCGATCCGGCGATCGATGTCGTGGTCGAGCTCATCGGTGGGGTCGAGCCTGCGGGCGACCTGCTCCGGGCGGCCATGGGTGCCGGCAAGCACGTCGTGACCGGCAACAAGGCGTTGCTCGCGCTCGACGGTCGTGCGCTGGAAGCAGCTGCGCGACAGGCGGGCATCAGCCTCCGCTTCGAGGCTGCGGTGGCGGGCGGCATCCCCATCCTGGGCCCCCTGGCGACGGACCTCTCGGCGAACGAGATCCATGCCATCAGGGGCATCGTCAACGGCACCACGAACCACATCCTGAGCGCCATGGCCCGGGATGCCCGGGGATACGCCGACGTCCTGGACGAGGCCAAGGCACGTGGCTACGCGGAGGCTGACCCGAGCGGCGACGTGGTCGGCCACGACGCGGTCCACAAGCTGACCCTGCTCACCCGGCTGGCGTTCGGTACCTGGATCGACCCGGCCACGGTCCGACGTGGCGCACCCTCGAGCCGCGGTGAAGGTACGCCCGGGATCACGGGCGTGACGAGCGCTGAGCTCGCGGGCGCCGCCCGGCTGGGGCTCACCATCAAGCTGGTCGCCCGTGCCGAGCGCCACCACGACGGATCGTTGCGTGCTGCGGTGAGCCCCATGGCGGTGCGTGCCACGTCGGCGCTTGGCTCCACGGACGGCGTGCTCAACCTCATCGAGGTCGTGGGCGATCCGGTGGGCCGCATCGCATTCCGGGGTCCCGGCGCCGGCGGCCGGGCGACGTCGAGCGCGGTCCTCGGCGACCTGCTCGCGATCGCGCGAGGAGCGGGATCGACCTGGGACGGGATGCCCTCCGCCGCGGGGCCGACGCCGGTCACGGACGACCTCGCCGGTGATGGCGGCTGGTTCCTGGCCGCGCCCGAGCTCAGCACCGGGCGGTTGCCAGGCAGCCTCGCGGAGACCGTGCTGGTCCAGGACATGGATGCCATCGTGGTGCGTCCCATCGCGCTTGACGGATTGCGCCTGCGGCTCGCCGAGCTGGACATCGACGCCACCATCTATCCCGTGCTCTCGGAGGCCTGATCCAGTGCGCATGAGCCAGGTGCTCCAGCGACTCCGTGCGGAGGAGGCCACAGCCGGGCCACGACCACGCTTGATGCAGCGCTATGCCCCGTTCCTGCCGGTCACGCCCGCGACGCCCCCGCTGTCGCTCGGCGAGGGTGCCACGCCCCTGGTCCACGCCCGGAACCTCGGCCGCCTGATGGGTTGCCCCAACCTCTACCTCAAGCTCGAGGGCAGCAACCCGACGGGCTCGTTCAAGGATCGCGGCATGGTGGTGGCGGTGGCCAAGGCGCTGGAGGAGGGCACCAGGGCGATCATCTGCGCCTCGACCGGCAACACCTCCGCATCCGCTGCCGCATATGGTGCTACCGCCGGGCTCGAGGTCGTCGTCGTGTTGCCCGAGGGCAAGATCGCGGCCGGGAAGCTGCTCCAGGCACAGGTCGCCGGTGCCCGGGTGGTGGCCATCGAGGGTGGCTTCGACGAGGCGCTGCGGGTCGTCCGCGACCTGACCGCGACGCCCGACCCGGATCATCCTGTCACGCTGGTCAACTCCGTCAATCCGCACCGGCTCCAGGGCCAGAAGACGGCCGCGTTCGAGGTTTGCGAGGACCTCGGCGGTGCCCCGGACTACCTCGCCATCCCGGTGGGCAATGCCGGCAACATCAGTGCCTACTGGATGGGCTTCAACGAGTACCGCGCCGCGGGGCTCGTGGAGACATCGCCCGTGATGCTCGGCTTCCAGGCCGAGGGCGCAGCCCCACTCGTGCTCGGCCACCCGGTGAGCCACCCGGAGACCATCGCGACAGCCATCCGCATCGGGGCGCCGGCGAGTGGCGAGAAGGCCCTGCGGGCTCGGGACGAGTCGGCTGGCCGCATCGACGCGGTCACGGACGCGCAGATCCTCGACGCGTATCGCGTCCTGGCCCGCAGCGAGGGCATCTTCTGCGAGCCCGCCAGTGCCGCCTCCGTCGCGGGCGTCCGCAAGCTGGTCGCGGAGGGGGCGATCGACCCGGGCGCCACGATCGTGTGCGTGCTCACCGGACACGGCCTCAAGGACCCCGATACCGCACAGCGGCTGGTCGACCCGCCGCTCACCGCCCGGGCCGACGCGCCGGGCGTCCGCGCCGTCCTCGGCTGGTGAGCCGCGCGCCGGCGATGGCCGGATCCTGGCTCGGACCACGGTCACGGTCGAAGCTCCCGCGACGACGGCGAACCTGGGTTCGGGATTCGACTGCCTGGCGCTCGCGCTCGAGCTTGCCAACATCATCGAGGTGGACGTGATCGATGATGCGCCCGGGACCTTGGAGCTGGACGTCCACGGGGAAGGCCGGGGCACGCTCGATGCCAGCGGCTCGGACCGCTTCAGCCAGGCGCTCCGGCTGGGCCTCCGCGAGCTGGGCCACGATGCGGACGCGTATGGCTTCCGGATCCGCATGGACAACCACATCCCGCTGTCGCGCGGTCTGGGGTCGTCGGCGTCGGCGTCGGTCGCAGGCCTTCTGGCGGCCGATGCGCTCGCTGGCGGAGGCCTGAGCGCCCACACGATGCTGTCGCTGGCTTGCCGTGCGGAGGGTCACGCCGACAACGCGGCCGCCGCGCTCCTCGGCGGCTTCGTGGTCGTGAGTCACGCTGCGGGCGACGCCCAGGCGGTGCGCATCGAACCGCCAGCGGCGCTCATCGCGACCCTGTTCATCCCCGAGCGGCCGCTGTCCACCGCGGCGATGCGTGCGGCGCTGCCGGTCCAGGTACCGTTCGCGGACGCGGTCCACAACGTCGGCGCGTCATCGCTGGTCGTGGCGGCATTCGCATCCGGGCGGCTGGACCTGCTCACGGCGGCCACGGACGACCGCCTCCACGAGTCGTATCGGGCGGCGATCTACCCGGAGCTGCCGCTGCTCATCGCCGCCGCCCGCCGGGCCGGCGCGCTCGGCGCCTGCCTTTCTGGTGCGGGCTCATCGATCATCGCGTTCGCCGACTCCGAGGCGCTTGCTGCCGAGGTGGCCGTCGCCCTCGAGGCGAGTGCCGAGTCTGCGGGCCTGCCGGGGCGTTCGCTGGTGGTCCGACCCCGGGCCCGGGGCGCTCGCCTGGTCGCCTGATCCGGGTACGGTCTGGAGGGCCAGTGGGCCGGCCGACCGGGCGTCTTTGCTACGATCGGGCCATGTCCCAGCTTGTGGTCCAGAAGTACGGTGGCTCGTCCCTCGCGGACGCCGACCGCATCCGCCATGTCGCGCGCCGCATCGCGCGTGAGCGCGCAGCCGGGTCGGACCTGGTGGTCGTGGTGAGCGCGATGGGTGACACCACCGATCACCTCCTGGAGCTCGCCGCGCGCATCACCGATGACCCCGATCCGCGCGAGATGGACCTGCTGCTCGCCACCGGGGAGCACATGAGCGGCACGCTCGTCGCCATGGCCCTCCAGTCGCTGGGTGTGCCCGCGATCTCGCTCACGGGTGCCCAGGCGGGGATCCGGACCGACTCCAGCCACGGCCGTGCGCGCATCGCGAACGTCGATCCGGTGCGGGTCCAGGACGAGATCGCCGCAGGCAAGGTCGTCATCGTCGCCGGTTTCCAGGGCGCCACCGACGAGTCGCACCGGACGGGTGAGGTGACCACCCTGGGACGGGGCGGCTCGGATACCACCGCGGTGGCTCTGGCGGCCCGGCTGGGCGCGGACCGGTGCGAGATCTACACCGACGTCGAGGGCATCTTCACGGCCGACCCGCGAGTCGTCCTGGACGCCCGGCTGCTGCCCGTCATCGGCTACGAGGAGATGCTCGAGCTCGCCCACCAGGGTGCCCAGGTCATGCAGACCCGCGCCGTGGAGCTCGGCTGGGTCAACCACGTCATCATCGCGGTCCGCTCCACCTTCTCCGACCACCCCGGCACGCTCATCCAGGAGGTTGATTCGATGGAGCTGCGCGAGAAGGTCCGCGGCCTGGCCCTCGACCGCAAGGTCGCCAAGATCACGCTCGTGGGGGTCCCCGACCGACCGGGCATCGCGCGGGCGGTGTTCGACCCACTCGCCGATTCGGGCATCAACATCGACCTCATCGTCCAGAACGTCGGGCATGCAGGTGCCACCGACCTGTCCTTCACGGTGCCCGCCACCGAGTTGGCGCGGGCGCGCCGGCTGCTCGACCCCGTCGTGCGAGACCTGGGCTTCGCGGACATGACCACCGATGCCGCCGTAGCCAAGGTGTCCATCGTCGGCTCGGGCATCGGCAATGCGCCTGGATACGCGGCCAGGATGTTCGGTGCGCTCGCCGATGCTGGAGTGAACATCGAGATGATCTCTACCTCGGAGATCCGTATCACCTGCATCATCGCCGAGGACCAGGTGGAGGAGGCCGCTCGCGCGCTCCACGGAGCGTTCCACCTGGAGATGCCTGACACGGGCGACCCCGGCGCCGAGGTCGCGTAGCCGCGCTCGGGCTCGGGCGCGGTCGCAGGCGCCGTTGGCTCGGCACGGTCCTCCTCCGAACGATGCGCCCGGGTCCGTCCCTGTCGGCGCCGATCGATGCCCCCAGCGGGCGAGTGCGGCGACGACGACGCATCAAAGGCCATGTTGGGTCGCTTGGGCTGCCGATCCAGTCCCTCAGCGCATCGATCAGACGCGCAACAGTGCGGGCGGGATCGGAAGGTTCCGCCGCCCATGCATGCATCGAGGGCATGGCGGTGGCGGAGCGCGCGCCCGGTATGGTTGACCCGTGACCGGGCCCTTCATCACCCGCCTGGAGCGCTTCCGCAGCATCGAGTCCACGCAACCCGTCGTACGGGCGTGGCTCGAGGATGGAGCGGCGGAAGTGTGCCTCGCGGTCGCCGACGAGCAGACCCAGGGCCGCGGCCGTCTGGATCGCACGTGGACCGCGCCACCAGGCGCAGCGCTGCTTGTGTCCGCAGGGTTCCGACCCATCGAGCTGCCGGTCCGACACGCCTGGCGGCTGGGTGCGACCGTCGCGCTCGCGATGCTCGACGCGGCTGAGGATGTGGCCGGTCTCCGGGACGCGACACTGGGCCTGAAGTGGCCGAACGACATCGTGACCGATGGCCCCGATGGCATGCTGCGCAAGGTGGCTGGGGTCCTGGGTGAGGCGACCCTCGACGAAGAGATGGTGCGCAACGCGGTCATCGGCATCGGGGTCAACGCCGACTGGGCCGCCGCTGACTTCCCCAGTGAGCTGGCCACGTCGATGACCAGCCTTCGGGAGCTGTCCGGCGGCCGGCCGGTCGACCGTGACGTCCTGCTCGACGCCTGGGTCGACCGGCTCGAACCGCGCTACGAGGCACTTCGCCGGGGCCGCTTCGACTCCGGTTCCTGGTCGAGTCGACAGCGGACGACGGGCGAGCTGGTGGAGGTGGAGGGCACGGGCGGTCGCGTCCACGCCCGGGCGCTGGGGATCGATCCGGAGTCCGGGTCGCTGCTCCTGGCGGGCGTCGACGGTTCCGGCCCGCGGATCATCGACTCCGGGGACGTCACGCGCTGCCGTGTCGTCCATATGCCCGGGATGTCCGGCCGGCACTGAGTCCCTCCCGGGCCGTCCGGCACGAGCAGAGGTGACGGATGGCCCATGGGCCATCCACGAGCGCGGCCGTATCGTGAACGTGGCCCGGTGCGCCCGGGTGATGGGGGAACCGGACGCCGGGACTGCCGATGCTCGAGGCGCACCATGTCCCGGTCCATCGCGCTGCTGCTGGCGGCGCTCCTGGTCACCGGTTGCACGTTCACGGGGACCCTGCCGCGGCTCGGAGGGCCGTCCGCGTCGCCATCGCCGTCGCTGACCGCGGTCGCAAGCCCCGCACCGACCTCGACCCCTGCTCCTACGCCGCGCCGGACGCCCCGACCTACCCCGGCACCGACCGCGCCGGGAGGTGTCCAGACCCTCGCGGTGGGCACGCGCGACACTTCGCCCTCCGTGCCGGCGCGTGACCTGCGCGCGGTCGTGCGGGGCGATACCGCGTTCGCCATCGACCTCTACCAGCGCCTGCGCAAGGCAGAGCAGGGCAACATCGTCATCGGCCCGTACAGCATCTCGGTCGCGTTCGCGATGCAGGACGCCGGCGCCCTGGACCGGACGGCACGCCAGATCGAGCAGGTGCTCCATTTCACCCTGCCCACCGACCGCCTGGACGCTGCCTTCAACCAGCTGTCGCTCGACCTCGCATCACGCCAGAACAAGCGGCTGACGCTGGCCATCACCAACCGGCTGTTCGGCGCCCAGCTGTTCCCGTTCCGGAAGGCGTACCTGCGGGAGATCACGCGCAACTTCGCAGCGCCCATGGCGGCCGTGGACTTCCGGGGCGACCCGGAGGCCGCCCGGAAGCTCATCAACCAGTGGGTCGCCGACCATACCGCGGGTCGCATCAAGGACCTGATCCCCAAGGCGAAGCCGCCGATGATCGACAAGCGCACGATGCTGGTCCTCGTGAACGCGATCTACATGAACGCGCGCTGGGCCCACGAATTCGAGCGGGATGCCACCTCCGACCAGCGGTTCACCCTGCTCGACGGCACGCGGGTCAAGGTGCCGACGATGCACCAGGACGAGACGCTGCCCGCCGTCGTCACCAAGGACTACACGGCGGTCGAGCTGCCGTACCGGGGCAACAAGCTCGCGATGCTCATCGTCATGCCGACCGCGGGGACGTTCGCCCGCTTCGAGCGCTCGCTGGAGCCGGCCGCGCTGGCCGACGTCATCGATCGGCTCGACACGCAGATGACCTTCCTGGCGTTTCCCTCCTTCAGCATCCGCACCAGGCTCCAGCTCGCCGACACCCTCAAGCAGATGGGCGTCAAGGATGCGTTCGACAAGCAGGTCGCCGACCTCTACGGCATCAGCACGGTCCCCAGCGGCGAGGACCCCCGCCTGTACATCTCCAGGGTCATCCACCAGGCGTTCATCAAGGTCGCCGAGAAGGGGACGGAGGCCGCCGCCGCCACGGCCATCATCGACGAGGGCACCACGGGGGGCTACGAAGGGCCCATCGTGCATGCGACCATCGATCACCCGTTCCTGTGGTTCATCCGTGACCGGGTCACGGGCACCATCCTGTTCATGGGCCGGGTGATGGACCCCAGCCAGTCCGCCAAGTGAGGCGTCGGACGGCAGCAGCGAGGTGCGCGGACGCGCCGGTCGCGCCGTAACGGATAGACTGCCGCGGTGTTCAGGAAGGGGAGAGAGGCAGCAGCGTCCCCGCGCCCACTGCCCATCGATACGGACCGTCTGGCGGTGGAAGCCGCCCGTCGCGACCCGCTGCGATTCGACGCCCTCTACCGGAAGTACGTGGCCCAGGTGTACAGCTTCGCCCTCTACGAGACGCGTGCCCATCACGCCGCCGAGGACATCACCGAGCAGGTGTTCCTTCAGGCGTTGCGTGGCCTGCCCCGTTTCGATGACCGGGGCATGGACGAGGGCAGCACCTTCCGGGTGTGGCTGTTCCAGATCTGCCGCAATGTCCTGGCCAACGAGCGACGACGCGAGCGGCGCCATCCCCAGGCATCCCTCGACCTCGCGCTCGATGTGCGTGCCGCCGACGACCCCGCCGCCGCGGTGGTCGCGCATGACGAGGCGGCGCGTGCCTGGCGGGTCATCGAGCGACTGCCCGGCGATCGGCGTCGTGCCCTCGTGCTCCGGTTCGTGGAGGAGATGTCCGCGCGCGAGATCGGCGAGGTGATGGGTCGTTCGGAGGGCGCGGTGCGGGTGCTCATCCATCGCGCGCTGCGGTCTGTCGCGGACGAGCTCGACCGGGACGCGCGATGACCGGCACCTCCGGCGACGAGGGTGCCTTCCAGCTCGACCTCTATCTCGATCGCGTGCTCGCGGGTGACCCCGCGCCTTCGACCGGCTGGTCCGTGTCGGCTGAGCCGCGACTGGCCGCCGTAGGCGTGCTCGTCGCCGACGGCGCAGCCCGCTTCCATCCGTCCTCCCGGTTCGAGGAGCGGCTCGCCCGGCGGCTCCAGGCGGCGGTATCGGGGCCTGACGGCGTGGCGGAGCGACCAGGCATCGTGCTGCCCTTTGACCCCACGGCAGCCGCAGAACGTGCCCGGCCTCGCCGGGTCGGTGGCGTCATCGTGGGCAGCGCCATCGCATCGGGTGTCTCGCTGGCATCGCTTGCTGGCGCCGCCGCACTCATGGTCTGGCGTCGGACGCGCCCGGATGCGCGCTGGGGACGGCTCTGATGCCCGTCAACCTGCCGTTCCGGCCCCGCCGCGACTCGTTCCCGCCGGACCTCTGGACCCAGTGCCCGTCGTGTGCCGAGATGCTCTACAACAAGCAGCTGGAGAAGTCGCTGCGGGTCTGCTCGCGGTGTGGTCATCACTTCCGGCTGCGCATCGCCGCGCGCCTCGCGATGCTCCTCGATGCCGATTCGTGGCAGGAGCGTGACGAAGGCCTTACGTCGATGGACCCGCTGGGGTTCGTGGATACCAAGAGCTACCCCGACCGTCTGGCTGCGGCCCAGCTGAGCACAGGTGCCCGGGATGCGGCCGTTCGGGGCATCGGGCGTATCGGTGGCAGCGCCGTCTCGATATGCGTCATGGACTTCGCGTTCATGGGTGGCTCCATGGGTTCGGTCGTGGGCGAGAAGGTCACCCGCGCAGCGGAAGACGCGTTCGACGAACGCCTGCCGCTCATCGTCGTCAGCGCCTCCGGAGGTGCCCGGATGCAGGAGGGGACGCTGGCGCTCATGCAGCTCGTGCGCTCGGTCGCCGCGATCACGCGCCTCGCCGATGCCGGGGTCCCCTACATCAGCCTCATGACCGACCCGACGACCGGTGGCGTCTTCGCCTCGTTCTCGGCGCTCGGGGACGTCAACATCGCCGAGCCGGGCGCGCTCATCGGGTTCGCGGGCTCCCGGGTCGCGGCGGGGACCACCGGCGACGCCCTCCCCGAGGGCTTCCAGCGCGCCGAGTTCCTGTATCGACACGGGTTCGTGGACCGGGTCGTGGCGCGTGCGGACCTGCGCGGCGAGCTCATCGATCTGTTGCGGTACCTGCGGCCCGCGGAGACCCGTACGTTCCCGGTCGCCGAGGCGACCGTCGCGAGCGGTCTCGACACGCCCTGGGAGCTGCCGCCGCGGCCCGCGAGTGCCGTCAATGGCCGGGGTGGCGCGCATGGCTGATCGCGTCGGCGTGCAGGCGGCCCCGGGCGAGGTTCGAGGCAACACGGCGGACGACGAGGCAGAGGTCCGCGAACGTGTCTGGGCCCGGGTGCAGCTCGCCCGGAACGTCCGACGGCCACATACCCTGGAGCTGCTGGGCCTGATGGCGGAGGACGTCGTCGAGCTGCACGGCGACCGGTTCTTCGGGGACGACGAGGCGATCGTCGCCGGCTTCGCGACGCTCGGTGGTCAGCGCATCGTGTTCGTCGGCCACCAGAAGGGTGCCGAGGTGGAGGAGAACATCCGGCGCAACTTCGGCATGCCGCACCCCGATGGCTACCGCAAGGCGATGCGCATGATGCGACTCGCGGAACGGCTGGGGCTGCCCATCGTGACGTTCATCGACACGCCCGGTGCCTCACCGGACGCCGCCTCCGAGGAACGAGGCCAGGCCGAGGCCATCGCGAGCTCCATCGCGCTCATGACCCGGTTGCGGGTCCCGGTGGTCACGGTCATCACGGGCGAAGGTGGCTCCGGCGGGGCCCTCGCCATCGCGGTGGGGGACGTTGTGCTGGCCCTGGAGAATGCCATCTACTCGGTCATCTCACCCGAGGGCTGCGCCAGCATCCTGTGGCGATCACCGGATGCTGCGCAACAGGCAGCGGTCGCGATGCGTCTGACCGCCGCGGACCAGCTTGCCCTGGGGGTCGTGGACGAGGTCGTCGCGGAGCCGGCGGCCGGCGCCCACGAAGACCCGGAACGAACCGTGTTGGCCCTCCGCGAGGCGCTCGTCCGCCACCTCGAGCGACTCGTGGACCGCGATCCGACGGATCTGGTCGAAGCGCGCTACCGTCGGTACCGCGCCATCGGCACGGTCAAGCTCGTGGGTCCGACCCTCCGGCCGGCCCGTGCCCGCAAGGGTGTTGGCGATCGCCTGCGCGAGTTGCTCGCGCCGACACGCCCGCCGCGACGTGAGGTCGACAACGGTGCGCGGACCGCCGAGCCGAGCCCGACCGATCCAGCAGCCCCGACCGAGCGTGCGGATGCGGCCAGCCAGCCACCGCTGCACGAGGAGATCTGATCGATGCGGGATGTCATCCAGGTGGAGCGCGCGGACGGTACGGGCGATAGCCCGGCCAGCCTCGCCGAGCTCGCACGGGTCGCCGATGAGCTGCTGCCACCGCTCGTCGCTCGACTGGGCGTGAGCGACCTGGGCGAGATCGAGGTCCGCCAGGGTTCCTGGCGGGTGCGCATCCGCCGTGACGCAGCACCGGCGGATGCGGTCGCGCCGGCACCCCATGCCTTTCCCAGCCACGCACCCGTCGCGACCGGCGCCGACCATGCGTCGACGCCCGTCGCCCATGCTCCGGTGCCCGCGGCCACGGACCACCCGACCGCGACCTCCACCGCGGTGGGCTATTTCGGGGTGCGATCCGGTCTGGGCGTCGGTCATCGAGTGTCCCGGGGCGACGTCATCGGCTGGGTGGATGTCCTGGGCGTGCGCCAGGAGGTCGTGTCGCCGGCGGACGCTGTGGTCGGCCGTTTCGTGACCGAGCCGGGCGATCCCGTGGAATACGGCCAGGAGCTCGTCTCGTTCATGGCCGCGACGACGGCATCCCCGACGGGCACCCCGGATGCCGCCGCCCCGGGTCCCGCTGGTCCTGACGCCGACGCTGGAGCCGCCGCCCCCGACGGTCAGCCCGGAACCGCCTGATGTTCCAGCGGATCCTCATCGCCAACCGGGGCGAGATCGCGCTGCGCGTGCTCCGGGCCTGTCGGCGGATGGGCATCTCGGCCGTCGTCGCGTACAGCGAGGCAGATCGGGACTCGCTCGCGGTCAAGCTGGCGGACGAAGCCATCTGCGTCGGGCCCGCCGAGTCACGCCGGAGCTACCTGTCCGCGGCGGCCATCCTGTCCGCGGCCGTGGTGACGGGCTGCGAGGCGATCCATCCTGGCTATGGCTTCCTGTCCGAGGACGATGCGTTCGCAGAGATGACGCGCACCCACGGCCTCACGTTCATCGGGCCGCCGCCCGAGGTGCTCGAACGTTTCGCATCCAAGGCCGGAACCCGGGAGCTGCTGGGCGCCCACGGCCTGCCGACCATCCCCGGATCGCACGGGATGCTGCGTGACGACGACCATGCGCTGTCGGAGGCGCAGCGCATCGGTTACCCCGTGCTCATCAAGCCCTCGGCGGGCGGTGGCGGCCGAGGCATGCGCATGGTGCGCACACCGCGCGAGCTGCAGCAGGCCATCACCGTCTGTCGCTCGGAGGCCCGCGCCGCCTTCGGGGATGACTCGCTGTATCTCGAGAAGTGGCTGGAGGAGAACCGGCACGTCGAGGTCCAGGTCATCGTCGACCGCTACGGCAACGGGGTGCACGTCGGCGAGCGCGACTGCTCGGTCCAGCGCCGCCACCAGAAGATCGTGGAGGAGGCACCCAGCCCGGCCCTCGATCCGGCCGCGCGGCTGGCGCTCGCGGAGCAGGCGGTCCGGGCGGTCGTGGCCGCCGGGTATGAGAACCTGGGCACCCTCGAATTCCTCGTCGACAACGCCGGCGCGTTCTACTTCATCGAGATCAACTGCCGGATCCAGGTCGAGCACCCCGTGACAGAGATGCTCTCGGGCATGGACCTCGTCGTGGAGCAGATCCGGATCGCGGCGGGAGAGCCCCTGGGCTATGCCCAGTCGGACATCCAGCTGCGGGGCCACGCCATCGAGTTCCGCATCAACGCGGAGGACGTGCGTCACGACTTCCGGCCTGGCGCCGGCATCGTCGAACGGTACCTGCCGCCGGGTGGTCCGGGGGTGCGCATGGACTCGCACCTGTATGGTGGCTATGAGGTGCCCCCGTTCTATGACTCGTTGCTGGGCAAGCTCGTGGTCTGGGGCGAGGACCGCACCGCCGCCATCGAGCGGGCCCGGGTGGCGCTCGACGAGCTGGTCGTGGACGGCATCGTGACCAACATCGCGTTCCATCGGGCCGTCATCGACAGCCAGCCGTTCGTCGACGGCGTCTTCACCACCAACCTGCTCGACCGGGTGGGCAGCGCCGCGTTCCTGGCGGCCTCCGGGCGTTGACCCGAGCGACGACGGGGACGAGAGGGAGATCATGACCGACGCCACACCCCCAGCCATCCTGCTCACGACGACCCAGATCCAAGCGCTCATCCCGCATCGCTGGCCGTTCCTGCTCGTCGACCGGATCGTGGAGGAGGATCGCGCTCGCGGCTACATCCGTGGCGAGAAGGGCGTGACGGCGACCGAGTGGTTCTTCCAGGGCCACTTCCCACAGCTGCCGGTGATGCCCGGTGTGTTGCAGGTGGAGGCGCTCGCCCAGACCATGGCGGTCTACGTGGCGCGCGAGGAAGGGTTCGGGGACCGCATCGGGCTGTTCGCGGCCATCGACGAGGTGCGCTTCAAGCGCATCGTCCAGCCTGGTGACCGGCTCACGCTGGAGGTCACCATGGAGAAGCTCGGCCGCCGGTTCGGCAAGGGTCGTGCCGTCGCGAGCGTCGACGGCGAGGTCGCCTGCGAGGGCCTCCTCTCATTCATCATCCCGCCTGAAGGAGCGCTTCGCTGATGGGACTTCGGATCTCCGTGCTCGGTGATATCCACGGCAACGTGGCAGCCCTGGAGGCGGCCCTCGTGGATATCGCGGAGCACCGACCCGACCGGCTGTTCATCACGGGCGACCTCGTGCTCCACGGCCCCAGACCTTCCGAGACCGTCCGTCGGCTGATGGAGCTGGACAAGGCAGGCGCCTTCATCGTCGCCGGCAACACCGACATCGCGGTCACGGACGGCGACTATGCCGCGGCATTCCCGTGGCTCGACGACATCCCGGCGGGCCACATCGCGGCGGCCGAGTGGGCGCGCGACCAGCTCGCCGACGACGAGCTCGACTGGCTCCGGCGATTGCCCATCGAGCGCCGACTGTGGGCCGACGACGCGCTCGTGCTGCTCGTCCATGCATCTCCCGGCAGCCAGACCGCGGGGCTGTCCACGGACCTCGACCCCGCGACGACGGTGCAGCGGGTGACCCGCAGTGATGCGCGCGTGCTGTGCGTCGGTCATACCCACGTGGCGGATGTGCGAGAGCTGGGCCGCAAGCTCATCGTCAACCCAGGTGCCTGCGGCTACGCCATGGACGGCGACCCGGCCGCCGGCTGGGCGCTCGTCACATTGGGTGACGGTGAGGCACCGTCCGCCGAGCTGCATCGAACCGCCTACGATGCGCAGGGCGTGGCCGAGGAGGTCAGCGCCCGTGGCCTGGTGGGCGATGTCTATCGGGCGGCCACCATCCGGACCGGGAGGTTCGTCCGATGAGCCAGGCGCGCCGAGTCGTCGTCACCGGGATGGGCGCGGTCACGCCGCTGGGCAGCTCCGTCGACCTGTTCTGGAGCCGCCTCGTGGCGGGAGCGTCGGGCGTGCGGACCATCGCTTCCTTCGACCCTACCGGACTGCCCTGCACCATCGCCGGTGAGGCGCTCGACTTCGACCCGTCGGTCGTGCTCGACCGGAAGGAGGTCCGGCGCAACGACCGGACCACCCAGATGGCCCTCGTCGCGACACGCCAGGCGATGGACGATGCGGGAATGCCAGCGCGGCTCGAAGGGGAGCATGCGCTCCACACCGGCGTCATCATCGGCTCGGGTCTGGGAGGCACGGGCACCCTCATCGACCAGATCATCGTCAACCATGACCGGGGTCCGGACCGGGTCAGTCCGTTCTTCATCCCCATGGCCATCGCCAACATGGCTGCGGGCCAGGTGTCCATCAGCTTCGGCGCCATGGGTCCCAACTTCTCGACCACGAGCGCCTGCGCGAGCGCCGGCCACGCCATCGGCGAGGCGACCGAGGTGATCCTGCGTGGCGACGCCGAGGTGATGTTCGCGGGTGGTGCCGAGGCGTGCGTCTACCACGCCACCATCGCGGGCTTCGCGGCCATGCGTGCGCTGTCCACCCGCAACGATGATCCCGCCGCGGCCAGCCGGCCCTATGACAGTGGTCGCGACGGCTTCATCCTCTCGGAGGGGGCGGCGACGCTGGTCCTGGAGGAGCTGGGCCACGCCGAGGCGCGTGGTGCCCGGATCCTCGCGGAGGTCTGCGGCTACGCCGCGTCCGCTGATGCGAGCCACATCACGTCGCCCGCGCCCGGGGGCGCCGGCGCGCTCCGGGCAGCCCGACGCGCATTCGTGAAGGCAGCCATCGACCCGTCGGAGGTCGACATGGTCGCGGCGCATGCCACGAGCACGCCGGCCGGCGACATGGAAGAGCTGGCCGCGATCCGGTCGCTGCTCGGCGACCGTGCCCCGCAGGTGTCCGTCACGGCCCCCAAGAGCGCCATCGGCCACACCATCGGCGCCGCAGGTGCGCATGCCGCTGTGGTGGCCATCCAGGCCATGCACCAGGGCTGCGTCCCTCCGACGCTCAACCTGACCGATCCCGACCCGGGCGTCGGTGACATGGACCTGACGCCGCTCCAGGCGCGTGAGCGGGACATCCGGGTCGTGCTCGTGAATGCCTTCGGCTTTGGCGGCCAGAACTCTGCGCTGGTGCTCCGGCGCTGGGACGCCTGATGTCCGAGCGCTCGTCCGATCCCGCCGACGTGACCGAGCTCATCGCGCTCATCGACCAGCTGGAGCCGATGATCGCGAGCGCCGGGCTGTCGGAGATCGAGATCGAGGCGGGCGACACGACGCTCATCCTGCGGGCGCCGACTGCCGTGGCGGCGACGCCGACCACGCTGGTGGGACCGGGCGAAACCCCGCCGCGCGCGATCGCGCCGGAGTCGCCGGCCGCTCCGGCGGACTCGGGCCTGCGCGCGATCGTGGCGCCCTTGACGGGCGTCTTCTACCGATCACCGTCGCCCGGTGCCGCGGACTATGTCCGGGTCGGCGGCGATGTCAACGCCGGCCAGGTCATCGGACTGCTGGAGGCGATGAAGCTGTTCAACGAGATCAAGAGCGACGTCACCGGCATCGTCCGTCGGATCGCGGCCGAGAGCGGCGCGCTGGTCAAGACCCGGGAGACCCTCATCGAGGTCGAGCCGACGTGACCATGCCCCGGAGCGTGCGCATCAGCGGCTGGGGCGCCTACGCGCCCGAGACCGTGCTCACCAACGCCGATCTGGAGCGCATCGTCGATACCTCCGACGAGTGGATCACGAGCCGCACGGGCATCCGTGAGCGCCGGGTCGCCGGCCGCGACGAGACCACCGCCACGATGGGCTCCATCGCAGCCCGCCGTGCCGTCGCCGTCGCGGGCCTCGTCCCCGACGACATCGACCTCATCGTGGTCGCGACATTGACCCCGGATCACCTCACACCCGCGACTGCCGTCCTGGTCAAGGAGGGCCTCGGCAACCACCGAGCGCCGGCGTTCGACGTCGGTGCGGCCTGCTCCGGCTTCGTCTACGGCTATGCCACCGCACACGCTTACGTGCAGAGCGGCATGGCGCGTCATGCGCTGGTCATCGGCTCCGAACTGCTGACGCGCTTCCTCGACTTCACCGATCGCAACACGTGCGTCCTGTTCGGCGATGGCGCTGGGGCGGTCGTGCTCTCCGCGTCGGACGAGGAGGGGGGTGGGCTCCAGGGCCTGGAGTTGACCGCCGATCCCGATGGCGCCTGGAGCATCTGGGTCCCGGCCGGCGGCGCTCGACGGCCGACATCCGCGGCGACGGTCCAGCGGGCGGAGCACTACCTCCGGATGGAGGGGAGGGAGACGTACCGGTACGCCACCCGGACCATCGCCTCGTCCGCGTTGCGGGCCGTGGAGCGTGCCGGCTGGACGCCCGATGAGGTGGATCTCATCGTTCCCCACCAGGCCAACATCCGCATCATCGAGTCGGTCGCGAAGGGACTGGGGATCCCGATGGACCGGTTCTTCATCGATCTCGACCGCTATGGCAATACGTCCGCCGCGTCGGTGCCGCTGGCGCTCTCCGAGGCGGTCGACGCAGGCCGCCTGCGGCCGGGTGCCAAGGTCGTGTTCGTGGCCTTCGGGGCCGGCTTCACGAGCGGAGCCGCCGCAGTCACCTGGACCGCGGATCCGGCGTTCGCCCGACGCGCGGATGGCATCTCGCCCGACGTTTCCATCCATCAGCCCGCCGACTGGGACGCGGGTGACCCGATGCCCGAGCGGCTGGCTGCCATCCTCGCGGGCAAGCAGCGGCTGGAGGTGCCTGCATGATCGACCTGTCCGGCAAGAGCGCCGTCGTGACCGGCGGATCACGGGAGATCGGACGCGCCATCGCCCTTCGGCTCGCGGAGCAGGGAGCTGACGTCGCGTTCAGCTACAAGGGCAATGCCGCGGCTGCGGCCGAGACCGTCAGTGCGATCGAGGCGTTCGGACGCCGTGGGCTGGGCATCCGGGCGGACGTCTCGGACCCGGAGTCGGCGGACGCGCTCATCAAGGAGGCCATCGCGGTCTTCGGCAAGGTCGACATCCTGGTCAACAACGCGGGCATCACCCGGGACGACCTCATCATGCGCATGGGCGTCGACGCCTGGCGCGAGGTCATCGACACCAACCTCTCGGGCGCGTTCTACGCGATCAAGGCCGTTACCCGACCGATGCTCAAGGCGCGCAGCGGGCGCATCGTCAATATCACGAGCGTCTCCGGCCAGGCGGGCCAGATGGGCCAGGCGAACTACTCTTCCGCCAAGGCCGGGCTCATCGGCCTGACCAAGGCCACCGCGCGCGAGCTGGCCAGCCGGGGCATCACCGTCAACGCGGTGGCGCCCGGCTTCGTGGTCACCGAGCTGACCCAGGACCTGCCCGACGATCTCAAGGCCGAGCTCATCAAGCGGACGCCCCTGGGTCGCTTCGGCGAGACCAAGGAGATCGCCTCCGCGGTCGCGTTCCTTGCCTCGGATGAGGCCGCCTACATCACCGGGCAGGTGCTTGCCGTCGACGGCGGCCTGGTGATGATGTAGTCATCGGCTCCTCGCGTGCCTCGACGCACGGGGCGGCGCAAGCCAGGGATGCGCTGTCAGGCGAGCTTCGATCCCCGCAGACTGTTGGCGCCGGTGCCTCCGGAGAGGATGAAGCGGCACTCGGTCGCGTACGAGCCCAGGTCCCGGCGCGTGGCATCGTCACGCGTCCCGTCGATGGTGGTCCGGATGTCCTCGAGGAGGGCCGCCGTCGCGTCGACCACGTCGTCACCACGCGAGAAGCGTGTCAGCAGCTCCCACGACCTGCGACCCAGGGCAGTGGCGCGATGATGCTCGGCGAACCGCACGGCCGCAGCCGGTCGTTCGATCGGCGCCACGGCCATCGCCGCGTCGACCTCGATGGCCAGGTCATCGGGTGCCACTGTCGGACCGATGGATATCAGCCCATCCCGGAGGTCGTCCCGGACCTGCGCCCGGTCGGCTTCGGGCACGCCGGTCAGTGCACGCGCGATGGCATCCCCGACTGGGTCACCGGTCACTTGAGCTTCGCCTGGGCTGCGGCGAGCGTGCCCGCATCGACGAGTGCCCGGAACTGCGCCCACGTCGTACCTGTGGTCAGCCCGCTGCTGACACCGGCCTGGAAGTCGGCCGTGGCGCCCTTGAAGTAGGCGTCCTTGAGCTTGTCCATGCCCGCGTGACCGGCCATCTTGCGCATCAGCGAGACCTCCGACGCGTAGGGGTGATGGGTGACCGCGCGACCCTGGTTGGTCATCGCCTGCTCGGTCAGGACGGTCGTCGCGCCCTCGCCGAATGAGGTCGTGGGTGAGTAGGCGAAGGCGTCCCAGCTGCTGTGCTCCTGGATATGGAGCGATTCGTGCACCGTGGTGCCGGCCCAGATGGAGCCCTCGTTGAGGTAGATATCGGGCTTCACCGTGAAACCGTTGATGGGCGTGTAGGAACCCGCGCCGTAGATGCCCTCGTAGGTCGACTTCATCTCCGACGCGGACAACAGGTGGATCTTGGGCAGCTGCACATCCACGTAGCCACCGTATTCCGCCTTGAGGATGGAGCGGGCACGGAGCGACCCGATGTACTTGGCGGGCAGCGTCCCCGGCCCGGCCTTGCGCTTCGCCCGGGCCTCTTCTGCTCCCTCCGCCGCGGCACCCGTGCGTGCAGTGGCATCCCGGTTCGCGGCCCAGCTGTCGGGCGTATAGCCGAGCCGCGTCGCGGCCGCCCGGAGCCCATCGGGCAACAGGTCCCAGGGCATCAGTGTGGGCACTGGCGCGTCGTGGCTCTTCCAGCTCGCGGCCGTGTAGCCCAGGAGCGTGAAGTCGGCGCGCCGCGCGTCGGACATGCCCGTCCAGGTCTCGCCCGTGGCCAGGCCGGGTGCCGCTGACGCCGCGGAGGCACCCCCGGTCCGCAGGGCCGTCCAGGTCACCTCGTCCACGCTGCCCGAGGCCGGCAGGCCAGCGTCTGCCCGGAAGGCGAGCACCGCCGTCCGGGTCGCCGGACCGAAGTCGCTGTCCTCGAGCACTGCTGCGCCTCGACGGTTGAGCAGCTGCTGCAGGCTGAGCACCGCCGGACCGGTGTCACCGACCTTGAGCGCCGGCGATAGGGCCTTGCCGATGGCCGCTCCGACATCGCCCAGGAAGTCGCCGATGTCCCGCTGCATGATGAGCTGGGACACGGCCGCGTTCCCGGCGGTCTGTTGCAGGGAGAGCAGGGCGTCCCGTTCATCGGTCGGGCGCGTGGTGGGCAGCTCCTGCACGGGCGCCTGGGCGACCCGAGCGCCACCGTCGCGGATGGTTGGTCGTGCGTGGGCCCGGACCTGCCCTGTGGTCATGCGCCGCAGTATGTGCGGGTCGGGTCTCCCGGACAAGCCACCGACCGAAGGCGCCCGGATCCGATCAGGTCGGAGCGGCGCCGCCGGGGTCTGGCAGCGTCCGGCCCTATGTCAGGCGAGCTGGATGCCGAGCGCGCCCAGGATGCTGCTGCCCAGAAGCGCCACGTCGAGCACGATGATGAGGCCGACACTGAGGATGCCCAGGATGTTGAGGGTCCGGCCGTTGGCGTGCTCGCCGAGCGTCCGGCGGTCGTTCACCAGCACGAGCATGAAGATGAGCACCACCGGCAGCAGCAGACCCTGGAGGTACTGGCTGCTGACGATGACGCTGATGAGGTCGAGGCCGGGGATGAGCACGACGATGGCGCCGAACGCGAGCACGAACGTGAACAGGCCGAAGAACGCGGGTGCCTCGCGGACCGGCTTGCCGACGCCGGACTCCCAGCCGAACGCCTCGCAGATGACGAAGGCGGTGCTCACGGGCATGATCACCGCCGCCAGCATGCTCGCCCCGAAGAGCCCGATGCCGAACATGATGGTCGACAGGTCACCCGCCACCGGCCGGAGGGCGACGGCCGCATCAGCAGCATCGCTGAGCACCACGCCGCTGCCGAACAGCGCGGCCGCGGTCGCGAGCACGATACACAGCGCGATGGCGTTGGTCCAGATCGAGCCCACGACCGCGTCCGCGCGCTCGTATCCCAGGTGCTCCACGCCGATGCCCTTCTCGGCCACCGCGGACTGGAGGTAGAACTGCATGTAGGGCGTGATGGTGGTGCCCACGACCGCCACCGCCAGCAGCAGCACCTGGGCGGTGCCCATGCCCGGAACGCTGAACGAAGGGTGCGTCAGTCCGTGCAGCACCTGGCTCCAGTCAGGATGTGCCAGCACCGCCGCGAAGACATACGTGATGAACACGAGGCTCAGACCCAGGAACAGGTGCTCCAGGCGCCGATAGCTGGCATACATCACCACCAGCCATAGCCCGACCGCCAGCAACGGCACCGTGACCAGCGTCGGGATGCCGAAGAGACCCAGCGCGGCGGCGGCGCCCGCGAACTCGGCGACCGTGTTGGCGAGGTTGGCGAGCAGCAGCACGGCCATCGCGACGAGCGTCCAGCGGACCCCGAATCGGTCCCGGATGAGATCGGAGAGACCCTGGCCGGAGACCGTGCCCAACCGCGCCGCCATCTCCTGGACGACGCTCAGGACGACTGCGGTGATGGGGAACAGCCACAACAGGGCGTATCCGGTGCTGGCACCCATGACCGAGTACGTGGTGATGCCGCCGGCATCGTTGCCCGCCACTCCCGCGATGAGACCCGGACCCAGGACCGCGAGGAGCGGCGCGACGCGCCGGACACGGACGGGTGCCCGGGGACGTGGCACATGCGGCGCGCGGATGCGGGGGAGGGGGCCGAGCCGGATGCCGGGCACGACCCGCGGCCGGACTCGCGAACGGAGCCCCGCAGGTGTGGGCGCCGGCGTGCCGACTCCCCGGCCCGCGCCGGCGCCGTCGGCGGCACCCTGGGCCGCGGCACCGGCACCGAGGGCCTCGGCACCGTCGCTCGCTCCACGACGGAAGCGCACCTCAGCCGCCCGACCGGCTGAAGACACGCGGCAGGCGCCGCTTCCAGTTCACGGGCAGGACGGTGTCGATCGCGTCGTCCACGGTCACGATGCCCTCGAGCCGGCCGTCCTCGGCGACGACCGGGACCGCGAGCAGGTCGTAGCGCGCGATGAGCGCCGCGACCTCGGCTTGGGGCGTGAGCACGCCAACCACGACCGGCTCCCCGATCATGAACTCCCGCAGCCGGGCCCCTGGCCGGGACACGATGAGGTCGCGCAACGAGAGCACGCCCACGAGCCGACCATCTGGGTCGGTGACATACAGGTAGTAGATGGTCTCCGCGTCCGGCTCCAGCTCCCGCAGTCGCTCGATGGTCTCCGCGGCCGTCAGCTCCTCCGACACGGCGATGAACTCGGTCGTCATGATGCCGCCGGCGGAGTCCTCTGGATATGCCAGCAGGTCGCCCAGCTCCTGGGCCTCGTCGGGTTCCATGAGCGGCAGGATCTCGGCGCGTGCCTCCTCCGAGAGGTCGGCGACGAGGTCCGCCGCGTCATCGGGGCTCATCTCTTCCAGGATGTCCGCGGCTCGTTCGGGCGACAGGTCCTCCAGCACCTCGACCTGGGTATCGGGGTGCATGACCTCGATGGCATCCGCGGCCTGCTCGTCGTCGAGGGAGGCCAGGACGCCGGCGCGGTCACGGGGGGCCAGCTGGTCGATGATGGTGGCGAGGTCGACCGGATGGAGCGATCGGAGCCCTTCGTGGGGGACGCGCAGGCGGATTGACGCGATCGAGGTCTCGACCGGGTCCACGTCCTCCCAGTCGATGTAGCGCTCCATCTCGGGCAGGTGGAGCCGGGTCGCCAGGCGCACGAACGGACCCTCGACCCCAAGCCGTCGGGCGATCCCCGCCGGACCGACGTCGACGGCCACGAGGTGGAGGCGGCCATCGATGTCGTCGAGCCGGAGGTCGTTGACACGCACCACCTTGCGGCCGTCGATATCCACGATCTGCTTGTCCTGGAGATCCGCGGCCAGCAGCAGCTCGTTCGGCCGCTGCGCGAAGCGTTCGATGTCGATGCGATGGGCCGAGAGGGTGGCGCCGTCCCGCCCGAACGACCCGACGTCGCTCCAGGGCAGGAAGATGCGCCGGCGCCCCGTCGAGACGACGAGGCCCGTGACCGGTGGGTACCGGCCCTCGATGGCCACGATGAGATCGGCGACCTTGCCGATGGGTTCAGCGTGGCGGTCGAGCACCGGCCGGCCGAGCGCCTGGCTCAGGTACAGCATGTGCCACCTCGCGACGGTCCATCCCGTCGCCGATGGCTGGGGCTAGCGGATCGGGGCGCCTCGACCGGGCCTGGCGCCACGTCCCTGGCCGCGACCGCGCGGGACGGAGTGGATCGATATCAGGTTCGCGACGCCCGAGGCGCCGCAGGTACTGGGTCCGTCTTCCACCGGGGAAGACCCCTCCGGATGCGTGTTCCGCCGACGCTCTCGGTCCTGGGCGGCCGGTCACGCCGGACGCTCGGGGGACGTCGCGCGCAGTGTAGCCCGGTACGTCCTGGTCGCGGGCACAGCCGACCGGTCACGATGGTTTGGGACCATCGTCGGCGTCACGGGGGGTTGGCGTGTGCCATCCTCGGCGGGTGCTCGATCGGGCAGACAAGACGCTCGCACCGCCGCCCTCAGGGGCGCTGCCCGCCGACCCTCCAGAGACCGACGAGCACCTGACCCACCGACTCGAGGTCGTGCGCCTGGTCATCTCGGGCTCAGTGGCGATGCTCGCGCTCATCGTCATCGGGGCCCTGCTCGACGGCCAGGTGACGTGGCTGGACATCCTCGACGCGGCGCTGGTGATGGTGCTCGGGAGCGGGTTGCTCATCCATGACCGCCTGACGGCGGTCCTGGCAGAACGGCGCCGATCGCGCGAGCAGGGCATGTCGCGCATCCTCCAGGGACTATCGCGCTCGATGTCGCCCGACGCCGTGGTGGACGCCATCGTTGCGGAGCTCCGGTCCACGTCGGGCGCCGACCATGTCGTCGTCGCCCGCGTTCGACGACCGGATCACGTGGTGGAGGTGACGCTGGTCGCGGCGCGCGCCAATGTCCCGCCGTCGCGCACGTGGCTTCGCCCGGAGGTGGCCGAGCTCTCGTCGGATATCGCACCCGCGCAAGATGCGGGCGGGGCCGGCCCATCCCTCGCCCGGCTCGACCGGACGACGCCCGACGACGACGATGGCGCCGAGGCGCCCGCGACGCCAGCCCGCATCGCCGCGGAAGAGATCGCGCGACGGGTCCGCGCCGCCTACGGCTTGCCGTATACGCTCACCGCGCCGCTGGTCGCTGAGCGGCGCTTCGTGGGGGCGCTCATCCTCTCCCGCCGGACCCGGGAGTCCTGGGCCGAGCCGGAGCGCCGCCTGCTGGACTGGGCCGCCCGGGAGGTCGCGGCGGCGTTCGCGAGGGCGTATGCCCTTGAGGATGCCGAGCGGGACGCCAACCTCGATGCGCTCACGGGTCTTCCCAACCGGCGCTACTTCGATGAGCTGCTGGCCATCATGGGCCCGCGTCGTCGCGATACGGACAGCCTCGGCATCCTGATGGTCGACATCGATCACTTCAAGCGGCTCAACGACCAGCACGGCCACGCCCACGGGGACGTCGTGCTCAAGCAGGTCGCCAGCGCCATCGCGACGACACTGCGCGCCGAGGACACCCCGGTTCGGTATGGTGGCGAGGAGTTCGCGGTGATGCTCCGACGCGCCACGGCGCCCCAGGCGAGCGAGGCGGCGGAACGTGTTCGAGCTGCGGTCGCCAGCCTGCCACCCGGCCCCCTGGGGTTGGATGCGCCGGTGACGGTCTCGGTCGGTGTCGCCGTCGCGACCGAGGACGAGGAGGTGAGCGCCGTGATCGGACGCGCGGACGCGGCGTTGTATCGGGCCAAGCGACGGGGTCGCGATCGAGTGGAGGTGGGCTGATGTCCGTGGCTGACGGACCCATGGAGCGGCGACCGAGCTTCGCGGCCGGCGACGAGGTGCCGGCCCTGCGCAATGAGCAGATCGCGGCGATGTTCCACGAGATCGCGGATGTGCTGGAGATCACGGGCGAGCTGCCGTTCAAGATCGGTGCCTATCGCCGCGCGGCGGACTCCATCGCCCATAGCCCGGTGGACATCGTGGCGGCGTACCGGGCTGGCACGCCGCCGACGTTGGCGGGCGTGGGCAAGGCCATCGACGAGAAGCTGGCGGAGCTCGCGGACACCGGCCGGATGCGCTACCACGAGCAGCTGCTCGCGGTCGTGCCGCCATCGCTCGTGACGCTCCTGAGCGTCCCGGGCATCGGCCCCCGCACCGCAGGCGACCTCTGGCGCGAGCTGGGCATCGCGAACCTGCAGGACCTCGAGGTCGCTGCGCGCGAGGGGCGGCTGCGGTCGGTCAAAGGTATCTCCGCGAAGACCGAGGAGCGCATCCTGGCGGGCCTCGCGGAGCTCGAGACCCGGCCCCCGACCCGGATGCATATGGCCGAGGCCCGCGCCCTCGCCGACCGGCTCGCGGAGCTCCTCGAGGTCGATCCCTCGGTCGTCGGCGCCATGCCGGCAGGGTCGGTGCGCCGTGGTCGCGAGACCGTGGGCGACCTCGATCTGCTGGTCGAGACGGACGACCCCGCCGCGGTCCTCGCTGCAGTCGCAGTGGCGCCCGGCGTTGAGCGGGTCGTCGCGGGGGTCCGGGGCGGCGGCTACCGCACATCCGTGCAGCTGCTGCGCGGCCCGCAGCTCGACGTGATGACCATGGCACCCGGCCGGGGTGGCACCTACCTGATCCACTTCACCGGTTCCGCCGCCCATAACGTGCGCCTCCGCGAGCGGGCGCGGGAGCGTGGATGGAGCCTCTCCGAGCATGGCTTCGCGCGCCTGGCGGACACCGGCGAGGTGCTCACGGGGGATGGGGCCGAGGTGCGCACCTTCGGCACGGAGGCGGAGGTCTACGACTTCCTGGGACTGCCCCTCATCGAGCCCGAGCTGCGCGAGGACCGGGGCGAGATCGAGGCAGCGCTCGCGGGGCGGTTGCCTCGGCTCGTGACCGTCGCGGACCTGCAGGGTGACTGCCACACCCACTCCGAGTGGTCGGACGGGAAGGAGTCGATCGAGACCATGGCGGATGCGGCGCGGCGTCGGGGCTACGCCTACCAGGTCCTGACCGACCACTCCTGGAGCCTGACCATCGCCAACGGCCTCGGTCCGGCCCAGGTCGAGCAGGAACGACGGGTCATCGGAGAGCTCAACGAGCGCTTCGCACGGGAGGACGCGGCTGGCGAGGCGCCGGTTGGAACCCATCCATCCGGCTTCCGGGTGCTCCACGGCTGCGAGCTGGAGATCCGGGTCGACGGCCGGCTGGACTACGAGGATGCGCTGCTGGCCCGCTTCGATGTCGTGGTCGCGTCACTGCACGTTGGCCGCAAGCAGCCGCGAGCCCAGCTCATGGCGCGCTACGAGACCGCCCTCCGCAGCCCACACGTGGACATCATCGCGCACCCGTCCGGACGCAAGATCGGCCAGCGGCCGGACCTTGACCTGGACTGGGACCGCTTCTACCGGCTCGCGGCGGAGACCGGCACGCTGCTGGAGATCAATGGCTCGGACGAACGGCTGGATCTCGATGACCGGCGCATCCGGGCCGCGCTCGATGCGGGGTGTGGCTTCACCATCGACTCCGATGCGCACTACCTCTCGGAGTGGGACAACGTGCTGTGGGGCACGGCCCAGGCACGCCGCGGCTGGCTGGAGCGGGGCCACGTGGCGAACACCCTGCCCCGCGACGAGTTCCTGGCGCTCATGGCGGAGAAGCCCCACCGCCTGTGACCCGGACCAGGGGTTGGCCGTGCTGACGACCTTTCAGATTCAGCGAACATCCCAGGGGTTCCATGCGCGGCTGCCCCGTCAGGCGCGGTATGTGGCGTCGATCCTGACCCACCAGATAGCTCGATCCGACTACCTATCGTCCCTTGCCGGCCGCGAGGGCCGCTGATCGACTGCACAAGGTGGCAATCGACCCCAGTTCCGTTCGCTGATGGTGCAGATGTGCTTGTCACGCACTGCGATCCTCCGGTCACGCACTGCGATCCTCCGGCTCAGCCCGGGCGTCTGCGCGCCACCACCGGGAACGCGAGCAGGATCGCCAGGAGCCCGACCCCAAGTCCGGCGGCAGTGTCGGCACGCTCGATATCCCCTCGGGCGCTCCTGGGGCACGATCTTGAACAGCGGCTGGTAGCCGTCGAACAGCGACTGCGGGCAGTCGGTGCCCTCGGCGTCGTAGCCAGAGCACAGCAGGTCGTAGAGGCTGCCGTCGGTGATGTGACCCGCTGGGTCCCGATACGCCTCGTCCAGGTACACCAGCGGGTGCAGCGTGCCGTACCCGTTGTCGCCGTAGACCGCCTCCTGCGAGGCGTAGTTGATGTGCGCATCGGCGATGGTGTACTCGACCTTGGGCCCGCCGATCAGCAGCCAGGCGAGCACCAGCAACCCAGCCAGCAGGAAGGCCGGCAGGGTCCGCCCCACCACGGCGCCCGCGAGCGCCCCCAGACCCAGTGCCAGTACGACCCGGCTGAACAGCACCGGTCCCTGCCGCGCGATGTCGCTGATGGTGCCCGTGTCGAACGGCGACGACTCCTGCGCGACCCGAAGGTCGCTGGTGGCGATGCCCACCAGCGCACTACCGACGATAGCGATGAGGAGCATCGGCCACAGCCGGGCCAGGAGCCACCGCCACCGGATCCCCTGGAGCGACCACGCCAGCGAGACGGTCCGCATCTCCAGCTCGCGCGAGACGATGGGCACGCCGATGATGACCCCCGCGATCGCCGGCAGGTAGCCCAGGAACCCGGTCAGCTGCCCGGCCTCGTGCTCGTTGACATCGAGCCACCGCGAGACCAGCTGCTGGCAGGTATTCAGGTGTCCGCCATCGCCCTCCCACTGCGGCCAGCACTCGGGCCCGACGGAGATGGCGCGCAGGTGGGACGCCACGACCCAGGAGCTCACGCCGATCATCGCCAGCAGGGTGATCGCGGCGACCACCTCGAAGCGGTGCATCTTCCAGGTGAGCCATGTCGCGCGGGCCCTCAGGCGACCCGGCGGCCAGTCGCAGCGTGGACCCCCCGCGCCGCTGACAGATAGCCCATGACCAGCTCCTCCAGGGTCGGTGCTTCCAGGGTCGGGTCGCTTGACCGGATCAGCACGATCTGGTCGCCGCCGGGGCGCGCGAAGGTGGCCACGGTGGCGTCCGGTGACGTCGACCCGACCCCGACGAGCCGGTGCGTCGCCACCGCCTCCACGATGGGCGCCTGGAGGGTGACCCGGCCGTTGCCCAGGACGATGAGCGATGTGCAGGCCGCCTGCACATCGCTCACGATGTGTGACGAGAGCAGAGCCGTGGCGCCGCGCTCACGGACCGCGACCACCAGCAGGTTCAGGAAGTCGTGACGCGCCAACGGGTCCAGGGACGCGAGGGGCTCATCCAGCAGCAGCACTGGTGCGCCGGTGCCCAGAGCGATGCACAGGGCGACCTGGGCAGCCTGTCCGCCAGACAATGACCCCGCCTTCCGGGACAGCGGGATCTCGAGCTGGTCGAGCCGGAGCTCGGCCGCCGCCGCATCGAAGCCGTGCCGGAGGGTGCCTGCCAGCGCCAGGTGGTCACCCACCGTCAGGCCCCGGTACAGGGCGGTCGATTGGGACACATAGCCAACGCTGTCGACTGCCGCAGCCCGATCCGCAGCCGGGTCGTTGCCCATGACCCGGACGGTGCCGCCGGTCAGTGGCTCGAAACCGATCCAGCTTCGGATGAGCGTCGACTTGCCGGCACCATTGGGTCCCACGAGGGCAGTGATGGTGCCGGGTGCGATGGTCAGGCTGACATCCTTGAGTGCCCATGAGCCACCACGCCGATAGCGCTTCGAGGCGTTGATGGCCTCGAGCGCGGGTGGGGGAGGCGACCCGTCTGGCCCCTGCGACCCGTCTGGTCCCTGCGACCCGTCTGGCCCCTGCGACCTGTCTGGCCCCTGCGACCCGTCGGTGACCGGTTGCGCGATCATGTACACCTCGACTGCGGGTGCGACCCCCGAAGTCTGTACGGGGCCGCCGCCCACCGGTAGTGGGGAGATCCCTGTGGCCGATGTGTGGTTTCCCACAGGTCCCGTGCCCCTCGGCTGGGTACTGTCGTCTCGGATCGATCCGGTCGGGCGTGACTCGACACGTATCTCGGTGGTGCTGCTGGCGGTGGGCCGGGTGGTCGGCAGCTGGCTCGACGTGCCCGTGCTCGGCGGTCTTGCGGGATCACCGAACGTCCAGGGGCCGGATGATCGGCCCTGGCCGCGGCCCCGAGTCCCGAGGCAATCCCGGGAGCAGACTATCAGCCGTTTGCGGCTATCTCGGACCGGCCCTGGGCCGACAAGCGGCCGACAAGCGGTCAACAAGCGGCCGCCCAGCGCCGCCTGGGCTACCTCCGAGGCCGCTTCCGTTCGCTCATCGTGAAGATCCGTCCAGCCGGCAGCCGGCGTGTGGCCCGACCGGCCGACAGCCAGTCCGGTGGACATGATCGGTGTCGCCGCCGCCGGCCAGGGCCACGGCACGCCCGGATGGAGCCCCGCGGCCCAGCTGCCTCTGACAACGGCCGCGGCCCCATGTGTCGCCGAGCCCGCGGACCCGTGATACCATCCGTAGTCGCCCCGTACTCGAACCCGGAGCGCGTCCGCGCGCCCATCTGCCGGCTGTTCCGCCGGATCCGAGGAGTCCATGAGCTTCAATAGCCTGACCGAAGGCAACGCGCCATCGAACGCCCTCACTACCACTCGTCTGAAGCGCCAGCTGGTCGAGCAGGCCATCGACGCGGCGACCGCCGCGGAATGGGAAGAGGCTGCCCGGATCAATGAGCGGCTCCTGGAGCTGGGGCCGGACAGCGAGGCCGAGAACCGCCTGGCCAAGGCGTTCTGGGAGCAGGGTGAGCTGGCTACGGCCCGGGAGCACTACCAGGCCGCGCTCGCGCTCGACCCGACGAACCGGATCGCGGAGCGCAACATCAACCGGCTGCGGACGCTCCTGGCCGAGGCCGGCAAGAAGACCGTGCCCGCCAAGCCGGGCAGCAAGGCACCCGTGAGCATCTTCGTGGAGGAGACCGGCAAGACCGGCTTCGCGCACCTCCTCGATCTCGCCAGCTCGCGGGAGCTTGCCCAGGTGAACCCGGGTGACACCGTCGAGCTCAGCCCCGTCGGCCCTCGACTCCAGGCGACCTCCAACGGCCTGCCCATCGGCGTCGTCGAACCCCGCGTGGCCGCCCGTCTGCTGAAGCTCATCGCGGACGGCAACAAGTACGCCGCGGGTGTCACGAGCCTGGGCGACAAGGACGTCCGGATCATCATCCGCGAGACGTACCAGGACCCCAACAACTACGGCAAGGTCTCGTTCCCGACCGCCGCCAAGGTCTCGGACCTTCGCCCGTACACCAAGGGCACCCTGGTGCGCGAGGAGATGGAGCTCGAGGACGACCTCGAGATGGATGAGGAAGAGGACGATATCCTCGACATCGGGTCGGTCCTGCCGGCCGACGTGACCATGGACGAGGCATTCGAGGCCGAGGAGTCGGACGAGGACGAGGACGACTAGCAGTCCTCGGCCTGCGTCGGAGCGGGCCCCGACGGGCAGGACCACGCCGCCCATGGCTGAACCCCGTGCGACGCCCCCGCGGTCCCGGCGTGCCGGGTCCCTGCCGGCCTTCGATCGCATCGCGCCACCGCCTGCGGAAGCGGACGTGCGGCTCTGGATCGACTCCCGGAGCGCGGCCTCGGACATCGTGGTCGAGCTCCACGGCCGAGGCGGCTGGATCACGCGGGCCGCGGCAGAGGAGCTGCGTCGCGGTCTCGCGCTCGAGGCCACTGCCCTCACCCGACTCGTCGCGGAGATCGTCCTCCGGCCACCCGACCTGCGCCACCTCGACGCCGCGTTCACAGCGCTCGCTGGGGCGCAACGCAACGGCGTCTCGTTGCGGGATTCGATCGAGCGCGGCTTCACGTCGCGCTGCGCGAACTGCGGCGGCCCGGTGATGGTCGAGGAGTACATCTGGGACGGCGACGCGGTGGCGCCATCACGCCGATCGTATCGCTGCGGTCACTGCCGGGAGGCCAGGACCGGCGATGGACGGACCGTCCCGGTCGACCGGGAGGACATCGCGTCCGCCAAGGCCGCCGACGGATACGCCGCCCGCAACCGGCTCATCGGTCGCTTCCCCGTCCCCGATTCCGATCACGAGCTCCCGGACCAGCTGCTCGACCTGTACACGGCCCGGTCGCTCGAGGCCATCGCGGGCACCCTGGAGCGTATCGAGGGCGACATGCGAGCGCCTGGCATCGAGGCGGCGCTCCGGCTCGTGCTCGTGGGCATGCTGCTGCCGGCCAGCAAGCTCAACAGCTTCCCCGGTCGCGTGGCTCAGCCGCGCATCGTGGCAGGCAAGCTGCGACCGGTGGGCGATCGCCAGTGGCGGGAACGCAATCCGTGGCTGCTGATGGAGGACAGCTTCCGGCAGGTCCGGGGATTCGTCCAGCGCCTCGAGACCGGACGCCAAGGCACCTTCCATGCCCGTTTCGGCCCCGATCTGATGGCGCTCCGGGACGGCTCCGCCAACGTCGTCGTGCGTGAGGGACTGACCCTCACCGCGGACGAGGGTGAGGCGCTCGCCGCCCAGACCCGCGCACCATCCGCGGGGGTGACCGGCACGGGCAGCCACCCGACCGGCACGGGCAGCCACCCGACCGGCACGGGCAGCCACCTGACCGGCACGGGCAGCCACGTCACCCGCACTCATCACAGCGCCACCAGTGGGCATCTGCGGCCGCCCGCGTCCATGACCGGCACCGGTAGCCACGTGACCGGAACCGGAGGGTTCCCACGCCCCGCGTTCGTCGACCAGGAGGCGTCGTCCCGTGCCCGGGTGCGACTCGTGGTCTCGCAACCACCCATCCACTGGTCCCCGGAGAACCTCGCGTTCGCCTACCTTGCGACGGCGCTCGCGATGGGCATGGAGCCGACCCTCGGCCTGCCTCTGGACCTGGTGTTCGAGGCACCGCCTCGGCCCGAGAATCGCAGCGAGTGGGCCCGGGATGCGGTCGACATGCGCCGCTCGCTGGATGGGGTGCGACCGCACATGGAGGTCGATGGGACGGCCATCCTGCTGCTCGACCGGCAACCGTCGGCTGCGGTCGTGGCGAGCGTCCTGGGTGCGGTCGGTGCCGGCTTCCGGCTGCGCGACGCGAGCTTCGCCGAGGGCGGCACGGAGCTCACGGGCGCCGTCGAGCTGACGTTGCCCGGCGGCGCGCCACCGGTCGATCGGGGCATCCGTGACCCTGCCGGTCCCGATGGGTCCGCGGCCAGCCCGGTCGGCATGGCCACCGGCCCGTTCCGGCGCGATGAGCTCGAGGCAGCGATCGCCGAGCTCGCAGTCGCTGTGCTCCAGGCCCGGGGCGAGCCGGCCCGATACGAGCGACTCCTGGGTGAGGTGCTCCTGGGTCTGGACCGGTCTGGGCATCTCCAGCGGGTCACGAGCCTCTGGCCGGACCTCACTCGACCCGCCGAACCGCCGCCGCCACCGCCACCGGCTCAGCCAGCCCCGGAGCCGGTCCCCGAGGCCGCGCCCGTGGTCGCACGACCGCGCCGCCGGTCATGGCGCGATCCGGGTCGCCCGGTGCGCGGCGGTGACGACGAGCTGCCGGAGCCCGAGCCGCCCGCGGACCGGGGCCCGGTCCCGTTGGTGCCGCCCGTCCCGTCGTTGCCGGCCCTCGTCGCGACAGCATCGACGGTTGCGGACGGGACCGATGCCGCGAGCCTCGTGGGTGCCGATCCGGTGCGCCTCACCCTTGACAGCATCGCGGCCGAGCTGCACCGGGCGGACCATCCACGACTGCTGGAGGTGGAGCCGGGTCGCTGGTGGCTACGCGATCCGGTAGATGTCGAGGCCGCCCGCCCGCCCCTCGCCGACCGGGTCGAGTGGGCCGTGTTCTCGCTGCTGTCGACGAGTGGCGGGATCCCTGCCGCCGCCTTCGATCACCGCATCGCGTCGATGTTCCGAGGCCACGATGCGCCCGATGAGGAGCTCATCCGAGCATGTGTCGACAGCTACCGCTGGATCGCGCCCGATTCCGACGGCCTGCTCCAGGCTGCGGGCACGCTCCAGGACCGGTATCGCGAGCACGGCGAGGTGGTCGCGACGATCGGCGAGCTGGGCCACCGCCTGGGACTCCGGATCTGGATCGCGCCCCGCGAGCAGCGCCGACGCAACGACGGCCGGCCCATCGCCGACATGCTCTCGGACGTCGAGCAGCGCGTCTACCTGCCGCTCGTGACCCCTGGTCCAGCCGAGGCACTGGAGCAGGTGGACTGCATCTGGTACCTGCGTGGCAAGGCGACATTCATGTTCGAGGTCGAGTGGACCGCGATGCTCGGTGAGCCGGTGCTGCGGCGAGGCGCCCAGATCCCGGCCGGCGATACCGTCGTCCGGTTCCTGGTCATCCCTGCCGCGCGGACCGACCTCGTGCGGCTCAAGCTCGATCGATCGCCTGTGCTCCGGGCTCGCCTCGAACAGGACAACTGGCACATCCTGAAGGCCGAGCACCTGCGACTGTTCGCGGCCCGTGAGCAGCCGTCCCTCGACGACCTTGCCCCCTTGCTTGGCCTTGACCCGCCCATCGAACGACTGGGCGAACAGTTGCCGCTGTTCGGCTAGCCCTGGAGGACCCATGACCACCACCCCGTCGTCCACGTCGTCCACGCCCAGCGCGGTCGATGCGCTGGCCGACCGCTTCTGGGAGGCCTTCCTCGAGCGGAACCCGGCGTGGGCCACCATGTTCGGCGACGAACGCTACGACGACCGGCTCGACGACCCGTCCCCGGTGGGACGGGCGCGCGAGATCGGTGCACTCGACGAGCTCGATCGGGACGCCGCGGCGTTGGCGTCCCTCGACCTGCCCACGGAGGACCGGGTCACCCTCGACATCCTGCGGGTCATCTCACACATGCGCCGGGAGTACCACACCCACCGACTTTGGCAGATGGATGGCATCGACCAGATGGCGGGCCCCCAGACGCTGCCGACCGACCTCGCCCGGTTCCAGCGGGTCGACACCCCGGAACGGCTCGGGCGCCTCATCGCACGCCTCGATGCGTATCCGGCGTACATGGCGGCGGTGGCGGACAACATCCGGGCCGGGTCACGGGCGGGCCGAACGGCCGCACGCCCGGTCGTGGAGCGCACCATCACCCAGACGCGTCGAGAGGTGGAGGCTCCGACCGAGGCCTTCGCGCTCCTGGCGGCGCACCCGGAGCTGGACCCCGAGGGGCGTGCAGCGCTTGCCGCGGCCATCGAGCGTGACGTCCGACCGGCGCTGACGACCTTCCTGGCGCTCCTGGAGGGATACCTGCCCGACACCCGGGAGGGCGAGGGGGTCTGCTGGCTGCCCGACGGAGAGGCCGTGTATCGGTATGCGATCCTGGCCTCGACGACGCTGGACGAGACGCCCGAGTCGTTGCACGCCTACGGGCTCGAGCGGATCGCTGCCCTCGACGCGGAGCGTGCCCGGATCGCCCGGGGGCTGGGCTTCGAGGACGCGGTTGCTTGTCGCGCCTCCCTGGAGACCGACCCCGCCAACTATGTGGCTGATCCCGCGCAGCTCGTTCGCCTGGCGAAGGCACAAGTGTCCCGGGCGTTCGCGGCCGCGCCAGGCTGGTTCGGTCAGCTGCCGAGCGCCGACTGTGAGGTCATGCCGGTGGAGGCGCACCAGGAGCAGGAGGCGCCGCCCGCCTTCTATTTCCCGCCCGCCCTGGATGGCTCGCGGCCCGGCCGCTACTACATCAACACCTACCAGCCGAGGTCCCGTCCGTTGCATCGACTCGCGGCGACGACGTTCCACGAGGCGACCCCGGGGCACCACTTCCAGATCGCGTTGGAGGCTGAGCTGGTGGGCCTCAACGCCTTCCGCCGACTGGGCTCCCGGCTCGGCGGCATGGCCTACGCCGAGGGGTGGGGTCTCTACGCCGAGCGCCTGGCGGACGAGATGGGCCTCTACGCCGATGACCGAGAGCGCTTCGGGATGCTCGACTCCGAGGCTTGGCGCGCCGCGCGGCTGGTGGTCGACACCGGCATCCATGCGTTCCGATGGACACGCCAGCAGAGCATCGAGTTCCTGCGCGCTGCGGCGGGTCTCAGCCAGCTGGAGGCTGAGACGGAGACGGATCGCTACATCGGCTGGCCAGGCCAGGCGCTCGCCTACATGACCGGCCAGCGGGAGATCGAGGGACTTCGGCGGCAGCTGGCCGAGCGCGATGGCGCCCGCTTCGATCTCCGGGCGTTCCACGACCAGGTCATCGGGCACGGCTCCTTGCCGCTCGCGACCCTTCGGCGCGAGCTCCCCCGGTGGGTGCTCCCCGCCGCTGGATGAGCTCGCCGCTGACCCAGTCCCGGACCGTCGTCATCGTCGGTGGGGGAGCTGCCGGGACCTTGGCCGCGATCCACCTGGTGGGCCCGTGGGCCGGACGGGAGCGCAGGATCGTGGTCATCGAGCCGGCCGCAGAGCTCGGGCTCGGTGTGGCGTACGGGACGCGGTCCCTATCACATCTCCTCAACGTCCGCGCGAGTGGCATGAGCGCGCATACCGACGACCCGGGGCATTTCCTGAGGTGGGCCGTGGCGTCGGGCCACCAGGCATCCGGCGCCGACTTCCTGCCTCGCGCGCTCTACGGCGCGTATCTTCGGGCGACGCTGCGGGCTGCCGAGGAGGTGCACGAGGTCACGCTGGAACACGTGCGGGCTCGTGCCACTGCCATCGACCGGAGTCGATCCGGCGTCTGGTCCGTCAGGCTCGACGGTGGCGATGCCATCGTGGCCGACCAGGTCGTGCTCGCGACGGGCAATGCCCTGGCACCGTTCCCGGGTGCGCCGATCCACGCCGGGTTCGTGGCTGACCCGTGGGGTCCCGGCGTCATCGAGTCGCTCCGGGATGCGCCGGAGGTGCTGCTCGTGGGGTCTGGCCTGACTGCGGTCGATGTCGTGCTCACGCTGCGGGACGTGGGCCACACCGGGACCGTGCGGATGATCTCGACGCACGGGCTGCTGCCCGCCGCGCATCTCCCCCATCCCCTCCCGGCCCTGCCACCATTCGTCGAGGCCGGCACACCTGCCGCCGCAAGTGTCCGGCATGCGCTGGCCGCGGCCCGGCAGGCGGCCCGGGATGCGGCCGACTGGCGGCAGGTCATCGACGGTGCTCGCGGGCAGACCGTGCCCGTCTGGCGCGGCCTGCCGGAGCGGGAGCAGCGTCGGTTCCTGCGTCATCTCGCCCGACGCTGGGATGTCCGACGCCATCGGATGGCGCCGCATGTCGGGGCCGTCGTCACCGAGCTCCGGACACATGGCACGTTGACCATGGAGCGCGGACGGGTCGGTGATCTCGCCGCGGTGGACGGGCGCATCCGGGTCGGTATCGACCGGGCCGGCGAGCGTCGCGAACGCCTCGTGGATGCGGTCGTCATGTGCGTCGGCCCGAGCGCCGACCCGCGACACGACCCGTTGCTGGCAACACTCCTGGCCAGCGGTGTGGCCACCAGGCACCGGCTGGGGCTGGGACTGGAGTTGGACGCTGCGGGCGGGGTGCTTGCCCCGGACGGATCGCTCCAGACCGGCCTCTGGGCGATGGGCTCGCTGCGCAAGGGTGCCGAATGGGAGTCCACCGCGGTGCCCGAGCTGCGTCTCCAGGCCCGCGACATCGCGGCCGCCATCGTCCGTTCGGCATCCGCCTCGACGCCCTGATCGGGTCGTCATGAGGGGCCCCGGGGTCACGCGTTGGTTCCCGTCGGGTACGGATCCGGTCGGATCCGTTGCCTCGACGCGCCGCGGTCGTATCCATCACATCACGAACATGTGACCCCTGACGACGGTTCTCGTAGTACTGTTGGCGTCAACGCATGCGGATCCGTTGTCAAGGGGCATATCGCCTACGGATATCGCAGCAGGAGGCGTCATGGCCATACAGACCAGCACCCCCATCGTTGGCCCCGTGTCACGCGGGTCCCGCCCCCCGGCAGCGAGCACTCCCTCCCACGCGGCGGCACCCCTCCCTCCAGCGGCCCCCCTCGTAGCGGCGCTGCCACGCGAGCGACAGCTCCAGGCATACCGTCGTGCTCTGGACACGATGCCTGGCGGCGCGGATTCGAACTTCCGGGCCTGGGGCGACGACACCATCTACGTCGACCGCGGCCTCGGTGGTCGGGTCTGGGACCTTGACGGCACCGAGTTCGTGGACCTGCGCATGGGCTATGGCCCGACGATCCTGGGTCACGCCGACCCGCGTGTCGACGAGCATGTCTTCGACCGGATGCGCCGCGGGGTGTCCTTCAGCCTCACGAGCGAGGACGAGATCAGCGCCACGGAGCTCATCTGCGAGATGACCTTCTGCGACATGGCCCGGCTGACCGTCTCGGGCACCGAGGCGACGATGCATGCCATCCGCATCGCCCGCGGATTCACGGGCCGGGACCGGATCGTCAAGTTCGAGGGCCAGTACCACGGCGTCCACGACTACGCGCTCATCAGCGTCCTGCCCACCGACGTGACCCACCTCGGTGATCGCGACGAGCCGGTGCGCCTGGCGTGGGGCCGGGGCATCCCCGAGGCGATCAAGGAGACCGTGATCCCCGCGGTCTACAACGACCTCGACGGCCTGCGGCGGATCTTCGAACGTGAGGGCGAGCACATCGCTGCGGTCATCATCGAGCCCATCCTGGGCAACGCCCAGGGGATCCTGCCGCAGCAGGGGTTCCTGGACGGCGTCCGCCAGATGACCCGCGAGTTCGGCTCGCTGCTCATCTTCGATGAGGTCAAGACCGGGTTCCGGGTGGCCCGCGGTGGGGCCGCGGAACTGTTCGGGATCACGCCGGACCTTGCCACCTACGCCAAGGCGATGGGCAACGGCTACCCCGCGGCAGCGTTCGGGGGGCGGCGCGACATCATGGGCATGCTGCCCAGGCATGTGAGCCATGGCGGCACCTACGCTGGCAACCGCGTGGCAGCCGCAGCGGCCACCAAGGTCCTGTCCATCCTGCGGGACACGGACGCGCTCGACACCGTGGCCCGCAACGGGCTCCGAGCCCAGGCGGGCATCGGCGCGGTCATCGAGCGGCGTGGACTGCCGCACGTGTTCACGGGTGTGCCCGCCATGTTCGGCATCATGTTCACGGAGCAACTGCCGGCCGACTATCGGGGCTGGGCGGCCACGGACCACGAGCTGTACGACGACGTCGCGCGCGGCATGTTCCTGCGGGGCGCGATGCCCGAACCCGACTCGCGCGAGCCGTGGTTCATGTGCGAGGCTCACGCGGAGGACGACCTCATCGATCGGGTCGTCTCGGCATTCGAGGGCTCCCTGTGGAGCGCGCTCGATGCCCGGGCACGTTCCCACGCTGACCGGGTCACCTGATCTGAGGACCGGCCCGGGCCCGGGATCGTTCGAGGCCGGTCCTCAGGGGACCGGCCTCGCCGTTGCAGCTGACCGGCGGGTCAGATGCCCAGGATCTGCTTCTTCTTGGCGTCGAATTCCTCGGGAGTGATGATGCCCTGATCCCGGAGGGCCGCCAGCTGGGTGAGCTGGGTGGTGACATCCGGGGCCGCAGGCGCCGCGGGCGCGGTCTGGGCGGCCTGCATCGCGGCCATCTCGGCCTGCATCTGGGCCATCTGCTGCTGCTGCGCCGCGGCCGCCTGTGCCGCCGCATCCGCCTGCTGCTGAGCCGCGGCGTCCGCGGCAGCCTGCTGCTGCGCGGCCGCAGCTCCCTGATCGTAGGCGCTCTGCTGTGCGGCCTGCTGCTGAGCCGCCTGCTTCTGCTGGTGGCCACCAACGACCGCCGACGTGGCGGCACTGACGGCCACCACTCCGAGCACGCTGGGTCCGCGGCGCATACCTCGTCGCATCATGGGACGGTCCTCCTTCGCTATCTGTTGGTGACGGGGCTATTCGGCTTCGGCGGCGAGCAGATCGGCGCCGACCGAGATGGCGTAGTCATGGGCGGCCTGTGCGACCTCATGCGGGATGGTGCGGCGCTCGACGAGCACGCCCCTCGAGTCGCGCACGGCCTGGGTGAAGTCGCGAGCCCACAGGTCCTCCCAGATGAGCAGCGCTGCCGAGGAACCCGCCTCGAGGCTCTGCGCCGCTGACGCCAGGTCATCGTCGTTGAGCAGCCCACCGACCTCGACGCCCGCGGCATCGAATACGGCCTGCACATCCGGCGCCAGCTGGCCCAGCTCCAGGATGGCCACGGAGCCGTCCACGTCCTTGCTCACGAAGGCAAGGTCGATGACCCGAACGGTGCCCGCATCCACCAGGTCCGCGAGCGCGGGCGCGATGTCACCCGTGAACTGGCTTCCCGGGAAGGCGATGACGACGTACTCGACTGGACCTAGCTGCATCGTGGTGCTCCTCGATTGGACGCGATCCGCCGACCCGTCGGACCGTCCGACGATCGGCGGCCGCGACGCGGGATCGCCGGCAGGGATCTGCCCCGGCTTGGCGTCCCCGAACCGGCGACGCAGCGGTCATCTTACAGCGAGGATGCATCACGATCGCGGGGCTTCGCGTAGCCGCGATGACACATACTGGCGGCCCTGCTCGATGGGACATCCTGCCGTGGCGACGTGCAGGACCATGAGGTGACCAGATGACCGACCAGCCACTGGGACCGGGTGCCGCCGATGCCGCCCCGGAGCTGCCTCCCGTGGATGCGCGACCACGCCTGGGCCCCGACTCCCTGCTCGGTGACGGCTCGGTCCGCCGCGCGGCGATGCTGACGGCAGCGGTCGGCATCGCCCACGCACTGCTCGTCATCGCCAGCTTCGTGCTGCTGCAGCCGGTGCCCAGGTCGGGTGATGCGGCCGTGGCCCAGGCGTACTACGCCGGTCCGGAGAGCGGCAGCATCACCATCGCGAGCCTCTACCTGATGCCCTTCGCCGGCATCGCCTTCATCTGGTTCGTCGTGGCGTTGCGGATGTGGATCTCCGGCACGCATCGACGCGCGAACGTGCTGCTCTCCAACGTCCAGCTCATGTGCGGCATCGCCTACATCATCCTGCTGTTCGTCGCCGCCGGGAGCCTGTCGGCGACGGCAGCGGTCATCCATGGCACCGGTGCCCCGACCGACCCGCTGTTCGCCATCCTGCTGCCCGCCTTCGGTGACACCATCGTCGCGGTCTTCGCGACCCGGATGGCGGCGATGTTCGTGATCACCACCACGTCGATCGCTCGGAGCGCCCATGTCCTGCCACGCTGGTTCGTCTGGTTGAGCTATCTCCTTGGCCTCGTGCTGCTGCTCAGCTCATCGATCTCGAAGCTGCTCGTCCTGGCGTTCCCGGCATGGCTGCTGGTGCTCAGCGTGCTCCTGCTTCAACGGGCGCGGCACATCCCTGCCGATATCCCGCTCGCCGCACCCGGGGCAGCCGCGGCTACCATCCCCACCGTGGAGGCTGACTGAATGGGCACTGTCATCGGGGACATCCTGCCGTACGCCATCGGTGTGGCCATCAGCCCGGTGCCCATCATCGCAGTCATCCTGATGCTGTTCTCGACCCGGGCGAGCGCCAATGCCCCGGCGTTCCTGGCGGGCTGGGTGGTCGGCCTCCTGGTCGCGACCACCCTCGTGCTGCTGTTCTCCAACGTCATCGGCGTGGGCGAAGGCGCCCCGCCCACCTGGGTCAGTCTGCTCAAGATCGTGCTCGGGGCCCTGCTGCTGCTGCTGGGCTACGAGAAGCTTCAGGGTCGTCCGCCAGCCGGTGCCACCGCGCCGTTGCCGAAATGGCTGGAGGCCGTCGACCGGCTCACGCCCGGGACGTCCTTCGGGATGGGTGCACTGCTGTCGGGCGTCAATCCCAAGAACCTCATCCTCGCCGCAGCCGCGGCGCTCGCGATCGCGCAGGCTGGGCGATCCACCATCGATACCCTGATGGCGGTGCTGGCGTTCGTGGTCATCGGCTCCCTGAGCATCGCCGTTCCCGTGCTGTACGCGCGCATGGGCGGATCGGCGGCACGGGCTCGGCTCGATGCGTCCCGTGTGTGGCTGGGCGTCAACAACGCGACGGTGATGGCGGTGCTGCTGCTGTTGTTCGGGGTCATCCTCATCGGCCAGGGGCTGGGCGGCCTGTAGTCCGTGGCGTCCCCAGCCGCATCCCCCAGCATCCCCGGTCCGACCCCGGCGCCGGTCGTGCCTATCGGTACCGGGGACGCGGTCTCCTGGCTGTCCACCAACTGGATCGGGATCTTCATCCTCGCCCTGACCGTGTTCGTGGTCTGGCGCTGGGCCCGCCCGATCCTCCATCGACTGGTCATGCGCACGCTCATCGCCCAGGAACGGGCGATGCCGACCGGGGCGCCCGATGAGGAGCTGGCCAAGCGGGCTGCGACCCTGGAGGACCTCGCCAATCGGCTCGTCCGGCTGCTGCTCGTCCTGGGCATCGTGCTCGTCGTCTTCGGGGTCCTGGACCTGTGGCCGGCGGTGGCCGGGATGGGCATCCTCCTCGCCGCGCTGACGCTGGCCGGGCAGAGCGTGGTCCTCGACTACATCATGGGCGTGCTCATCCTCATGGAGGGCCAGTACTTCCTCGGTGACACCCTGCGCGTTGGCACCATCGAAGGCGTGGTCGAAGAGGTCGGCCTGCGCCGGACCGTGGTCCGCGATGCGGCGGGGATCGTGCACTCGATCTCCAACGGCACCATCCGCGTGTCGTCCAACCTGACCCGCATCTACGCGGTCGCCATCGTCGACATCCAGGGTGTCCGTAACGAGGACGTGGAGACCGTGGTCGCGGTCATGGACCGGGTCGGGCAGGAGATGGTCGCCGAGCCGGCATGGGCCGGGGTCTTCCTGGAGCCCCCGGCGTACAGCGCCACCGTCGCGTTCACGGACCTGGGGCTGACGATGCGCATGTCGTGCCGGGTCCGTCCCCACGCTCGGGGGACGGTCCCGGCCGAGCTTCGGCGCCGTGTGGCGGTCGCGCTCGCGTCGGCTGGGGTCCGCCTGGCTCGACGGTCGGGTGGTGCCGACGTCGACCAGATGGCATTCGATCCGGGCGGTGTCGGTGCCGGCCCGGGTCGTCGTGGCTGAGTCGCAGCGCATGAGCAGCAGTGAGCGAGCTGCACCGTCGCCCATCTTGGTGCGTCCGAGGCGCGGCGGCGCCGGTAGAATCACGCCTCGTCCCCGAGCCGCTGCCCTGTCGATCCAAGCACGCAACCCGTCCGACCGGAGGCCCCGATGACCGCAGACCAGCCCGCAGGATCGCCCACCGGGCCGACAGGGCCCGAGATCGAGAACCTCATGGCCGAGGGCCGGACCTTCCGGCCCGATGCCGGGTTCGCGGCGAAGGCCAACGCGACGGCGCAGCTGTATCTCGACGCCGATGCCGACTTCGAGGGCTTCTGGGCGAAGCTGGCGCGCGAGAAGCTCACCTGGCGGACCCCCTTCAAGACCACGCTCGAGTGGGACCTGCCGTTCGCCAAGTGGTTCACGGGCGGCACGCTCAACGTGTCCGAGAACTGCGTCGACCGCCACGTGGCCAATGGCCTGGGCGGCAAGGTCGCGTACCACTGGATCGGTGAGCCGGGCGACACCCGGACCATCACGTACGCGGACCTGCTGCGCGAGGTGTCGAAGACCGCGAACGCGCTCAAGGAGCTCGGGGTCGGCGCCGGGGACCGGGTCGCCATCTACATGCCCATGATCCCCGAGCTGCCCATCTCGATGCTTGCCTGTGCCCGCCTGGGTGCGCCCCACACGGTCATCTTCGGCGGCTTCAGCGCCGAGTCGCTCCAGGGACGCATCGAGGACACGGGCGCGAAGCTGCTCATCACGGCGGACGGCGGCTGGCGTCGCGCGAAGGCGGTCGACCTCAAGGTCGCCGCGGATGAGGCGGTCGCCGCGTCACCCACCATCGAGCACGTGCTGGTGGTCCGGCGGCTGGGCGACGCCCAGGCCACGTCCATGACTCCCGGACGGGACGTCTGGTGGCACGAGATCGTCGATCGGCAGAGCGAGGTCTGCCCACCGGTACCGGTCGACTCGGAGCACATGCTCTACCTGCTGTACACCTCGGGCACGACCGCCCGACCCAAGGGCATCATCCACACCTCGGCGGGCTATCTCCTGGGCACCAGCTACAGCCACGAGATGGTGTTCGACATCAAACCGGACGACGTCTACTGGTGCGCCGCGGACATCGGCTGGGTGACCGGTCACAGCTACATCGTGTATGGGCCGTTGGCCAACGCGACCACGGGCGTGATGTACGAGGGTGCGCCCGACACGCCCGCCTGGGACCGCTGGTGGCAGATCGTCGAGGACTACAAGGTCTCGGTGCTGTACATGGCACCGACCGCGATCCGTGCCTTCATGAAGCAGGGCGAGGCGCTGCCCGCGAAGCACGACCTCTCGTCGCTCCGGCTGCTGGGCTCGGTGGGCGAGCCCATCAATCCCGAGGCGTGGCTGTGGTACCACCTCAACGTCGGCAGGGGACACTGTCCCATCGTCGACACCTGGTGGCAGACGGAGACGGGCCAGATCCTCATCACGCCACTGCCGGGCGTCACGGAGACCAAGCCGGGTAGCGCCACGTTCCCGTTCCCGGGGATCTCGGCGGACGTGGTCAACGCCAACGGCGAGAGCCTGCCCCTGGGCGAGGGCGGCTACCTCGTGCTCAAGCGACCCTGGCCGGCCATGCTCCGGGGTATCTACGGCGACCCCGAGCGCTACAAGGCGACCTACTGGAGCCGCTTCCCGGGGATGTACTTCGCGGGCGATGGGGCCAAGCGCGACGTCGATGGCTACTTCTGGCTGCTGGGCCGGGTGGACGACGTCATGAACATCGCGGGGCATCGGATCTCCACCATCGAGGTCGAGTCCGCCCTCGTCGACCATCCTGCCGTCGCGGAGGCCGCGGTGGTCGGCAAGAACGACCCGGTGAGCGGGCAGGCGATCTTCGCCTTCGTGACCACGCGAGCGGACATCACCACGAGCGATGCCCTCGCGCACGAGCTGCGGGAGCACGTCGCCAAGGTCATCGGACCCATCGCGCGACCCAAGTACCTGCTGTTCACCCCGGACCTGCCCAAGACGCGCTCGGGCAAGATCATGCGTCGCCTGCTGCGGGACGTCGCCGAGGGTCGATCCCTGGGCGACACGACCACGCTCGCGGACTCGGGTGTCGTGGACAGCATCCGGGTGGGTGCGGGCACGGCCGAGGAGGACTAGTCTCCGCGCATGACGGCGCAGCGCATCAGCAGCGGGCTCGCCAGGGGTGCCGATCGGGACATCGGATTCCTGTGGTCGCTGGCGCTCGGCATCGGTCTCATCGTCGTGGCCCTCCTGGGGTTCGCCCCGAACCCGCTCGTGGGGGTCCCCTCGAGCTCTTGGGGCTCACCACTCTTCCTGACGGGCAACGTGCTCGACGTCATCCACCTGGTGCTGGGTGCGGTGCTGCTGTACGGCGCCCTCGGACTCACGGTCCGCCGCCGCGCATCGCTGCTCATCGTGGTGGGTGTCATCGAGCTCGCGCTGTTCCTGCTGGGACTCATCTCGGGTGACCTGTTCGGGCTCGTGGCATACCACGCGAGCCTGCTCGACCAGCTGGTGCTGCTTGTCGTCGCGAGTGTGACGATGGGCGTGGGCTACCTGGCCCGGGGTGGCAGCCTCGCCACCCTGCGATGGCGGGGAGCGTCGACCACCCCGGATTGACGCGGGGGCGTGGCGGGGCAAGGGCGTACCATCCCCCGATGTCCGAGCACCCACCCATCGCGGTCGTCGACCGGCTCGCGCGGCCGATGCATGACCTGCGGATCTCGGTCACCGACCGCTGCAACTTCCGGTGCATCTACTGCATGCCCCGGGAGGTGTTCGGGCCAGGATTCCGGTTCCTGCCCCGGACGGAGCTGCTGACGTTCGAGGAGATCGCGCGCCTGGCGCAGCTGTTCGTGGACAACGGCGTGACGAAGATCAGGCTCACGGGTGGCGAGCCGCTGCTCCGACGCGACCTGCCCCGGCTGGTCGAGCTGCTCGCCCGCATCGATGGTCTGGACGACCTGGCGATGACCACCAACGGAGCCTTGCTCGCCGGCCTGGCTCGCAGCCTTGCCGATGCCGGCCTGCGACGAGCCACGGTCAGCCTGGACTCGCTCGACGATGCGGTCTTCGGGCGGCTCAATGACGTGGGCATGTCCGTGGCGCGGGTCGTCGAGGGCATCGAGGCCGCGGCGGCTGCGGGTCTGGCACCCATCAAGATCGACACGGTCGTGCGACGAGGCATCAACGAGGACAGTGTGCTGCCACTGGCACGCGAAGCCCGGCGGCAGGGCTGGATCATCCGGTTCATCGAGTACATGGACGTGGGCCACACGAACGGCTGGCAGATGGAAGACGTGGTGCCGGCCGCGGAGATCATCGACGCCATCGACCGCGAGCTGCCCCTGGAGCCACTCGAGCCGACGTACCGGGGCGAGGTCGCCAGCCGCTATCGCTATCGCGACGGATCGGGGGAGATGGGGGTCATCGCGAGCGTCACCCGACCCTTCTGCGCCACCTGCACCCGTGCCCGTCTCTCGGCCGAGGGTCAGCTGTACCTCTGCCTCTTCGGGGTCCGGGCGTATGACCTGAAGCGACCATTGCGTGCGGGCGCACACGACGAGGAGCTCGCCGACCTCCTGCGTGGCGCATGGGGTCGACGCACCGACCGGTACTCCGAGATCCGGTCCGCCGCGACGGCCGACCTGCCCCGGGTCGAGATGTCCCACATCGGCGGTTGACGCCCTGATGGCGGCTGCCGCGACGGCCCATGTCGAGGCTGGGGTTCGCTATGCTGTCGCCGGACGGCCGTCCGCGGCCCGACACCATCCGCATCAAGGAGACAGGGAATGACGCAGCCTACGGGTGGACCGGGCGCGCCCGGTCAGCCCCCCGCGGGAGCCCCGCCACCATCCTGGCAGCAGCCGCCCCAGCAGCCCGTTCCTCCGAGTGCTCCACCGCCTCCTGCCCAGCCTCCTGCGTGGACGGCCAACCTCACCTCGACGGCACCCGTGGCCGGGCCGGCCGGCTACGTGTACGGCGATATCCCCAACCGGTCGATCGCGTACATCATCGATGCCATCATCATCGGCATCATCCGGCTGATCCTGTCTGCGATCACGCTGGCCATCTTCGGCAACAAGGTCCAGAACCTCACCGACCCATCGACCCTGTCGGTGCTCGTGTTCGCGATCCTCTGGTACGGCGTCGTCGTGGCCTACTTCTGGTACACGTGGACGCGGATGCGTGCCACGGTCGGCATGAAGCTGCTCGGGATGCAGATCGGGCACGAGGTGGATGGCCGCACCATCACTGACAACGCGGCCATCATCCGTATCGTCGCCATGTTCGGGCCCTGGTTCGTGGCCGACCTGCTGAGCGCGTTCGCACTCGGCTTCGGCATCATCGCGAACCTGGTGGCGTTCATCTGGTTCCTGGCGCTGCTCTACACCACCGCCAAGAGCCCGACCAAGCAGGGCCTCCACGATCAGTACGCCCACACCATGGTCGTCAAGGCGACCCGACGCGCGGCCTGACGTCGTTCGCTCCCCGATCCTGGACACGACCCGGTCACGTGATCGGGTCGTGTCATATCTGGTGCGCCGGGTGGCGTGCCCGCCCCGCAGCTGCCGGCTCCGGGCTGCCCGTCCAGCGGGTAAGTAGACCGGCGGAGCCCAGTCCGGAGGCCGCTGGATTGGCCTGGCGGACCCCAAGCCGCCCCTCGCCGGCCGCGCGACCCGCTGACCGGGTCGCATAGCCGCCGAACAGGCCAGAAGACCTGCCCGAACCGACCTGGCCGGTCCACTCGCCCGGCCGGCGGGTAGGAGACTCGGGACGTCGGTATCTTGGAGCGGCCGACGACGCCGCCACTGCCGCCACTGCCGCTTACGCCGCCACTGCCGCCACTGCCGCCACTGCCGCCACTGCCGCTTACGCCGCCACTGCCGCTACCGCCACCACGACCACCTTCGCCGCCCGCCCACCCCCTTGACCGCTCGTCCACGGCTTGCCCGTTCGTCCACCGACTGTCCACGATCCGAACCGAAACCGTGGACGGATCGCGATCGGCGTCGTCCAAGGTCGTGGACAACCTGGTTGTGGGGGTCGGCGCGCAGGCGCATAGTCGGTCTTGCCCGGAGGGGCCAGTGAGGATCGACGCGGCAGCCGAGATCACATCAAGGCGGCGGTGGGGTCGGAAGGGTCTCTCCGGGCGTTGTCGTGTGCCCGGCGTTTGGAGGGAACATCGTGAGCACGGAGATCGGCCCCGCGTCGCTGGCGCCGCGGCTGTACGCGCTGGAAGCCGCGGTCCGGGCCCGCACCGACCTCATCCCACGCCTCGGCCTGGTCCTGGGCTCGGGGCTCGGTGGTCTCGCGGACCTGATCGAGCGCCCCGTGGCCATCCCGTTCGCGCAGCTGCCAGGTTGGCCCGCGGCATCCGCCCCGGGACATGCCGGCCGGCTCGTGCTGGGCCGGCTCGAGGGTGTCCCGGTCGCCTGCCTGCAGGGACGGCTGCATCTGTACGAGGGGCTCTCGGCGCTGCAGGTCGTGGAGCCCGTGCTGCTCATGCACCGGCTGGGGTCGCGAACGCTCGTGCTCACCAACGCGGCCGGGGGCGTAGACCCGACGTTCGAGGCGGGCACCCTCATGCTGCTGACCGACCACCTGAACCTGACGGGCCGGACCCCGCTGCTGGGGCCCAACGATGACGCCATGGGACCCCGGTTCCTCGACCTCAGCGCGGTCTACGACGCCGACCTCCGACAGCGGCTCCGGGACGCGGCCGCGACAGAGGACGTCGCGCTCGCCCAGGGGGTCTATGCGGGCCTGCTGGGACCGACCTACGAGACCCCGGCCGAGGTCCGGATGCTGGGCATCCTGGGAGCGCACGCGGTCGGCATGTCGACGGTCATGGAAGCCATCGCCGCGCGATGGGTCGGGATGCGCGTCGTCGGGGTATCGCTCGTGACCAACAAGGGCGCCGGCATCTCGGCCACGCCACTGACGCATGACGAGGTCCTGGCGGCGGCCAACGAGGCCGGGCCGCGGCTCGCGCGGGTACTCCAGCGTTTCGTGCGCGAGCTGCCATCCGACGCATGAGGGTGCGGCCTTCGAGATCCGCTCAGAACGGCTTGAGCACCATCAGCCACAGGATGACGAGGATGCCCAGGAAGCCGATGCCGATGCCGGCCATCGGTCGCGAGCTGGACAGGCGACAGTCCAGCTCCGCCTGGTCGACGTCGGTGGAGCCGTCGCCGACGACGTCGCGGACGCGGAAGAACGTCGGGCTCACGAGTCCGTACATGACGCCCAGGATGACGACCAGGACGCCCACCGCTGCCCACAGCCACATCTGACCGCTGGTGAACGCCTGGATCTCGATGCCTGCCCAGATGCCGGCGACCAGCAGCAGGAGCAGTGCCGCGTAGGTTGGGCCCAGGGTCATCTTCGAGAGGCTGAGCAGTGCCCGGATCGTCGCCGGATCGCGCTCGGACCGGAGCCGGAAGACGATGGCCGCCGAAGCGCCGTGCGCGAGCATGAACAGCAACGCCCCAAGGATGTGGGCGTAGACCACCCAGAGGTGCATGCCAAGTCCCTCCGCTGTGTTCCCGTGGTGCTCCTAGGCCGGACGCCGAGAGCGCCGGGACCCCGACGCCGAACTCATCGGAAGGTGGTCGACCATCCCATCGCTGACGGACGCTGCGCAGGAAGTAGTCGTCCGTAGGCCCCCACGTGTGGCCCTCCCCATGGCGCCGATAGATGAAGCCGACCGGCCACGTCCGATAGATGAGCCCGCCAGCCCGGATGACACGGTCGAGGAATGCCCGGTCGACCCCGGACCGGACCGGCCGCCATCCGCCGATGGCCTCGAGCTCGCCGCGTGGCACGAGGATGGTGCCGCCGGCCACGACCCGGTCGTAGGTGCTCGACGCCATGTTGTCGCGCCGGACCGTGATGCCCATGAGGTCCAGGGCTACGAATTCCGCGGCCTTGCCCACCACCGTCGCGCCGGACGTGGCCCGCGCCAGGACCAGGTCCCAGATGTGCTCGGGCCCATAGACGTCGTCGTCGTCGACCTTGGTCACGAGGCTGCCATCAGCACGCCCGGTGGCGATAGCGAGGGCCTCGCCCAGGACCGCTGCCGCGGGCAGCGGGACGATCCGGGTCGGGATGGACATCGCCGCGACGGCCTGCATCAGATCTTCGGTCGGCTCGACGCCGTGCAGGCCGACCATGACCTGGAGGGCCGGGTACGTCTGGGCGGCCATCATCCGGAGCGCCGAGATGGCGAGATGCGGTCGGCGCGTCACGAGCAGCGCGGTGACCGAAGGTGGCGACCCGATGAGGAGCGCGTCCGGACGCAGCAACCTCGGCAAGCGCAGCGCGGTCCCGTGGCCGCGCATGGCCGCGCGACGCTGCCGGACGCTCCTGATCTCCCACGCGAGGTGGTCCTCCGAGGGACCCGGCAGAGGCGACCGGAGCACCGACAACAAGGTCTCGTCGAGGTGCGCCGCGACGGTCTCGGGGATGCCCGCGCCATCGATGATGATGCCGCTCACCGCGATGCGTGCCACCAGCCGGGCGGCCTCGGGGGGCGGGATCCGGTCGAGGCCCTCGGTCGTGATCGACCACCATCTGGGCAGCGACTCCAGGGCCAGGGCATCGAGCGACACGGCCAAGGACTGCCAGGCGACCTCGTCGGGCACCTGGGTCTGCGGGGCAGCCCTCGATGACAGCAGCGCCCAGCAGCCGCCGCCCGCGTCGGTCCGAACGACGAGACGACCCGTCGCATCGGCCACCTCCGGTGCCTGCCAGCGACCCCCGGCGGCCCCCCGGAGCTCGAGCAGCACCCTTGTCGGGTCCTGCCCTTCGATACCCGTCGGGGATACCTGCGCGATGGCTGTGGGCACCTCGCCGAACCGGACGGGCTGCGCATCGGAGAGCACCAGCTCGACGTCGACCGCCGGCAGCGTCGCTGGTGGCCGGCCGTCCGCACGCGGGACGGCTTCGCCGCCCGCACGTCGCTTCGACGCGCGGTCCAGGGGACGCTCCTGGGAGGCCGGACCGCGCAGATGGACGCTCATCTCCTGTCCCGGCCAGAGCCAGGTCGGGACCGTCCCATTCGCCGCGACCGAGGCGCTCGCGGGAGTCGGCAGTGGTCCGCCAGGGCTGACCACGTCCAGGACCGCGACGATGATCTCGCGCAGCGACCGTTGCCGTTGCACGGTGATGGCGACCGTCACCGGTCCCACATCATCATCCGGCAGGCGCACCTCGGCGCGCACGAGCCCAGGCAGCGGGCCCAGCTGACCCGACCAGCCAGTGATGGGCGCCCGCCAGCGATGGATGTGGATCCGAACCTCGCGGGTCTTCCGCGTCGCGAGGGCATCGGCGGCCAGATCGCGGAGACCCTCCCAGCTCATCGCTTCGATGTGCACGACCGCGATCTGGTCGGGCAGGCGACCCGTCGCGGTCACCGGCAGGGGCCAGTGCGTCCTGTGGACCCGCCAGCCGAGCGCCCGGGACAAGGCCATCCTCGGGTGACCTGTGCCGGCATCGATCTCGCCGATGGTGATGTGCCAGGGTCGTCTGGGCCGGAGTCCGCGGAGATGGGTCGCGGCTCCGCGGGCGCGCGACCGGACCTGCCGCAGGACGTGCAACCCATCCCTCCGTGTGTGCCACCGGGCCGCCGGACGCGACGCTGCCTATGATAGCCAGCGCGGCTCGCCGCTCCACCCCGTAACCAACCCCTGAGGTATCCGATGACCCTTCGTCGCCTGTTCCGAGATCCCGCACCGGCCACGCCGGACCCGTCGTCCGCCACGCCCCGGCCGGACGAAGGGTCGGGCGACGATGTCGTGCCCCGTCCGGCCACGTCGGTCGACCCGGCAGCCGACACCGAGACCATCCGACGCATCGCGGCCCAGCTCGAGGCGCTGCCGATGGAGCAGCGGCGGTTCATCGGCGGCTTCGCGTACGTCATGGGTCGCGCCGCGCACGCCGATCTGCAGGTGACCCCCGAGGAGACCGCGTTCATGGAACGGACCGTGGTCGAGGTCGGTGGCCTGACCGAGGCCCAGGCGGTGCTGGTGGTCGAGATCGCCCGCAGCCAGGAGGAGCTCCAGGGTGCGACCGAGGACTACCTGGTCACACGTCAGTTCGCCGTGACCGCGTCGCGTGAGGACCGCGAGAAGCTGCTCCGATTGGCTTTCTCCGTCGGTGCGGTCGATGACACCATCACGGCGGAGGAGTCCGCGGAGATCAACGAGATCGGCAAGGAGCTCGGCTTCACGCCCGGTGAGGTTGACACCATGCGCATGGAGTTCGCCGACAAGCTGTCCGCGATCCAGCAGATGCGCCGCCTCTAGACGAGCTGATCCGTCACCGTTGGGCCCTGATGCGGTCGCATCCGGGCGGCGTCGACGGGCCGACGCCGTGCCGGCGTCAGGGCCGACGTGGCATCATCTCGGTGGTCGCACTCACCCGTCGAGGGTGGTCGTGACGCGCAGAGGAGGGGAGACGCTGCTGCCACAGATCCGTCGCGTGGACGCGACACGACGTACCACGCAGCCTTCGTCGAGCCCCGCGCGCGATGGACTTGGTCGGACGATGGTCCTGACCGATGGACGCACGCTGGGCTTCGATGATCTGGGCGACCCCGACGGCTCGGTGGTGCTCTACCTTCACGGCTTTGGCAGCTCGCGTGTCGTCCGGCACCCCGATGACGATGTGCCGGGGCAGCTGGGCTTCCGGATGATCGCGGTCGATCGTCCCGGGATCGGGCTCTCCACCGGCGCGCCCGGACGACGCCTACTGGACTGGCCCGGGGACGTCCAGCAGCTGGTCGACCGGTTGGGCATCGACCGATTCACGGTGCTGGGCTGGTCAGGCGGCGGGCCGTACGCGCTCGCCTGTGGCTGGTCGCTGCCGGACCGTGTCCAGCGCATCGGGCTCATCAGCGCCGCCGCGCCGCTCACACCCGGCGCCGACTACATGCTCCGTCGCCACACGGTCGCGTCCCGCGCAGCCGACACCGCGCCGTGGATGATCCGCCTCGCGATGTGGCAGTGGTCCCGTGGGCAGCGATCGGATCCGGAGCGCCACCTGGACAAGGCCATCGAAGGCATGATCGAGGCTGACCGCCTGGTGCTCGAGGACCCGCGCCTGCGACAGATGATGATCGCGAACGCCGACGAGCTGTACCGCCAGGGTGGTCGGGGCCTCTACGATGAGGCGCTCATCATGGCTCGTCCGTGGGGCTTTCCCATCGCCGGCGTCCAGACCCCCGTGCGCCTCTGGCATGGCGAACTCGATTCGACCGTGCCGGTGGCGATGGGTCGGTTCCTGGCGCGGACCCTGCCCAACATCGACGCGACGTTCTATCCCGGCGAGGCGCACCACCTGGTCTACGACCGATGGCGCGAGATCCTCGCAGACTTCACCGGGGTCGCAGCGGTCGCGACCTGAGGTCTCAGGTCCCGGGCGCGCGGTGCCGGGCCATGTAGGCGGCCGCCTGGGTCCGTCGCTGCAGGTCGAGCTTGGACAGGATCGAGCTGACGTAGTTCTTGACCGTCTTGTCCGACAGGAAGACCTCGGCCGCGATCTCGCGGTTGGTCTTGCCCTCCGCGACGAGCAGCAGGATCCGGCGCTCCTGGGTCGTCAGGCGTGCCAGCTCGTCGTCGTCCTCGTCGTTGGCCATACGCCGGACCCGCTCCAGCACCTTGCCCGTGACCGCGGGGTCGAGCAGTGAGCCGCCCCCACCGACCGTCTCGAGCGCCTTCACCAGATCCCGCAGCCGGGTCTCCTTGAGCAGGTAACCACTGGCTCCGGCCACGATCGCCGACAGCACGGCCTCCTCGTCTGGGTAGCTCGTGAGCATCACGACCTTGGTGCCCGGGTGATCGCCACGGATGTCGCGGCACGCCTCGACACCCGATCCATCGGGCAGCCGGACGTCCATCACGACCAGGTCCGGCTCGAACCGATCAGCCGCCGCGATCGCTTCCGCGGCCGTGCCAGCCTGGGCCACGACCTGGAAGTTCTCGCGGCGGTCGAGGGCCGCCACGATGCCTTCACGGACCACCTCGTGGTCGTCGACCACGAGCACACGCAATGGGGTCGCGCGCGGCGCGGGTGATGGGCTCCCCTCCGGCTCACGACCTTCAGTCACGGATCCGACCTCCTGTGTATCGCTGGCTGACTCCCGGGATGCGCAGGGTCACCGTTGTGCCTGTCCCGATGACGCTGACGACGTCAAGGGTGCCACCCATCGAGATGGCGCGTGACCGCATGTTGCCGATGCCCTGATGCCCTGGCACGCCGATGATCGATGGGTCGAAGCCGTGTCCATCATCCGCGATGCGCATCTCGAGACCCTGGGGGGTGACTTGGACGCGCACCTCGGCGCGACTGGCACCCGAATGGCGGGCGGCATTGCTGAGCGCCTCCCGGGCCAGCTGGAGCACATGACGGGCGTCGGTCGCATCGAGCTCGGGCTCCTCCGATACCTCGACGCCGACCGTCATGCTGGTGCCCCGCGCCAGCTCCGCGGCCAGGCGCTCCAGACCGGGCTGCAGGTCCACGCTCTCGAAGTCGTCGGTCCGCAGCCCGAAGATGAAGCCCCGGATATCCCGGATGGTGGCATGGATGGAGTCGATGGCGCGATCGACCCGGACCTCCGCCTCGGCCCGGTCGAGGGCCATCAGCTCCGGCACGTCTTCGAGCGAGAGGCCGACGCCGTAGAGCGCCTGGATGATGCCGTCATGGAGGTCCCGCCCGATCCGCTCGCGCTCCTGGAGCAGGGCCAGTCGGCCGAGGCCCTCGTGGAGTCGCGCGGTATGGATGGCCATCGCCGCCTGGCGGGCGAACGTCTCCACCAGCCGCTGGTCGGCCTCCGAGAAGTGGGCCGCCCCGATCTTCTCGGTCAGGTAGAGGTTGCCCACGGGACGACCGGCGAGGACCACAGGCACACCCAGGAACGAGTGCATCGGCGGGTGGCCCGGCGGGAACCCCGATCGACGGGGGTCGGCCATGACGTCATCGATGCGCAGGCTCTGCTGCTCCGTGATGAGCAGGCCCAGGATGCCCTCACCCCGCGGTGATGGCCCGATCGCCTCACGGGCGGGCGCCGCGAGACCGCTGGTGATGAAGCGGGCGATGCGTCGGTCCGCCCCCACGATGCCGAGCGCCGCGTAGCGTGCCCCGACGAGCGACCGCAGGCGATCCGCGATCACCTGGAGGATGCCCTCGAGGGAGACCTCGCCCGCGATCGCGGCGACCGCGGCGTCGAGGGCCTCGAATGCCTCCAGTGTCAGCTCGTCACCCGGGCTGGTACCAGGCGGAGGCAGCGTATCGAGGTCGTCCGATGGCATCACGGAAAGCGTACCGCCTCACTCCACGATGGACATGCCGGGTGGCCCGGTCACAGGGGGCCGGATGGCCGTGGCTCCGGGGATCCCCACATCCCAGCATCGGGGGCATGGAAGACACCAGGGCGCCGTCCAGTCCGTCCCTCGTCCTGCCGCGTCGGAGCATCCTCCGGGGCGCGGCCTTCACCGCGACCGGCCTCATCGCCGGCACCGTGGCGTCCGCCTGCGCCGGCACGCGCCCTGGCTGGACCGTCGGACCCGGGACCGCGGCGCCAGTCGCCCTCGCGTCGGCGAGCCCTGCGCCCAGTCCCGGTCACACGGGTCACGGGACCGGGGCGGGGAGTCCGGGCGCAAGCCCGTCGGCGGATATGGATGCAGAGGCGGAGGCTGTCATCAAGCGCTTCCTGGGCGGGGAGTGGCAGCAGGTGCCGGGTCATGGCAACCAGCCCATCCAGCCGACCATGGATGGCGACACGAAGGTGTTCGACTTCACCATCAGCCCCATCGTCCACATGCTCACCGCGACCATGGACCCCATCGACGCCCTCGGCTTCAACGGGACATGGCCGGGGCCGCTGATCCGGGTCACCGAGGGCGACAAGGTCCGGGCTGTATTCACCAACGACATGGACGAGTCGACCGGCATCCATTTCCACGGCCAGGAGCTCCCGAACGCCATGGACGGGGTGCCGTACATCACCCAGCCACCCATCAAGCCCGGCGAGCAGTTCAGCTACGAGTTCACGGCCAAGCCATCCGGGTCGCACATGTACCACTCGCACCACAACGCCACCGACCAGGTCGGCCGGGGGCTCCTCGGCGCGTTCATCGTCGACCCGGCGGACCCGAACCTGCGCTACGACAAGCTGTACGGCGCGACCCAGGACATCGTCTGGATCAGCAACGACGCCTTCGGCGGCTTCACCATCAACGGCCGCCAATTCCCGGCGACGGCGCCCATCGTCGCCAAGCACGGGGAGCAGATCGTCATCCGGTTCATGAACGAGGGCGTGATGATGCATCCGTGGCACGTGCATGGCCAACCGATGCGCGTCGTCGCACGTGATGGCTACCCCCTGGGCACCGCGGAGTTCATGGCGGACACCCTGGGGGTCAATCCCGGCGAGCGCTGGGATGTGGTCATCGACTGCCGGAACCCCGGAGCGTGGGCCTTCCACTGCCACATCCTGCCGCACGCCGAGGGTCCCCACGGCATGTACGGCATGGTCACGGCGCTGGTCGTCCAGGCCTGACATGAGCACCATCGTGCTCGCCACCGACCTCACGGACGTCTCCGCGGGAGCCGTCGCGCGAGCCATCGACCTGGCGAGCCGGTTGTGTGCCCGCCTGCTCATCGTCAACGTGCTCGACCTTGGCCGGCTCTCCGGACGAGGTCGTCACGAACGGGTGGACCAGGCACGCGCCGAACGCGAGGAGTTGCTCATGGACCTCGTGCGCATCGCTCGCACCAGTGGCGTCCACGCGGAGTTCCTGCTCTGGTCCGGTTCTGCCTCGGACGGCATCGCCGAGGCCGCCGCGTCCGAGGGGGCGGAGATGATCGTCGTCGGCACGCGTGGACGGCGGGGCGCCGGGCGGATGATCATGGGCTCGGTGTCGGACCGCCTCATCCGGTCCACCCGGGTGCCGGTGCTCGTGGTGCCCTCGGACCTGCCGGTCGCTGCGGTCGGGTCGCTGGGCGTGGTGGGTGCGACCAGCTGACACACGTCCGGCGGCACGTGCGTGTGGCACGATGCGCCGGTGAGTGACCCGATAGCCGCCGACGCGACCCCCAACCGACCAGTCCCGGAGGAGGGACGTCCAGCGTCCGTCGGCACGGTCGATGGTCACGGCGTGCCCGACCTGCCGCCGGACTTATCACCGACACCGGCGTCAGGGCTCACAGCCGCCGAGGCGAGCGAGCGACGGGCACGTGGGCTCGGAAACGACGCCCGCATCGCGTCCGGCCGCAGCTACGCCGACATCCTGCGGGACAATGTCCTCCAGCCGGTCAACATCCTGCTAGGCATCATCTGTCTGGTCCTGGCCGTGCTTGGTCTGTACGGCGACGCCGCGGTCACCATCGTCCTCGTGCTCGTCAACATCGTGGTGGGGCTGTTCCAGGAGGTCCGCGCCAAGCGCAGCCTCGACCGGCTGTCCGTGCTCACCCGGCCTACCGCGACCGTCCTGCGCGGGGGGGTCGAGGTCACCCTCGACCCGACGCAGGTGGTCCTGGGTGACCTGCTCATGGTCCGCCGCGGCGACCAGCTGCTGCTCGATGGCAAGGTCTCGGAGGGCACCTTCCAGGCGGATGAGTCGTTGCTCACGGGGGAGTCCGACCGCATCCCCAAGACGCCCGGCTCGGAGGTGCTCTCCGGCAGCTTCTGCGTGGACGGTGAAGCACGCTTTGTCGCGACCCGGGTGGGGGCGGGCACGTTCGCCAACCAGCTGACCGCGGGTGCGCGCGCCTTCCGGGCCGATCGGACACCGCTGCAGCAGGACGTCGCACGTGTGCTACGCGGGATGAGCCTGTTGGTCCTGGTCGCCGCCCTGCCCGTGCTCCTCCGGCTGTACCAGCAGTACGGCCACCTGCCGGCGGTGGAGACCGCGCGTGCGGCGGCCGTCCTCGTGGCGCTCATCCCCCAGGGCCTCGTGGTCATGATCACCGTGACCTACGCCATGGCCATCGTGCGTCTGGCGGGCCAGAAGGCGCTCATCCAGCGCTCGAACGCGGTCGAGTCGATGAGTCGGGTCAGCGTCCTGTGCCTGGACAAGACGGGCACCCTGACAACGCCCGAGATCGAGGTAGCCGAGGTCCATCCGCTCATCGAGGAAACGGAGCTCGCTCGCTGGATCGGGGCGTTCGTCGCCTCGACCTCGCTCCAGAACCGGTCATCCGATGCCATCCGGGGTCGGTTCCCGGATGGTGCCGCACTGGCGGTCGCGGAGGAGGTGCCGTTCTCCTCGGAGCTGCGCTGGAGCGCCATCCGGATCGATGACGGGGACCTCGCCGGAGCCATGGTCCTCGGGGCGCCTGAGGTGCTCGGTCCCAATCTCGCGACCGCACCGGATGGGCATGCCGCGATGCTCCGGCTCGTGACCGAGAAGGCCGAGCTGGGGTTGCGCGTCGTCCTGTTCGCGCGTCGTCAGGGCACCACGACTACGCTCCTCGATGGCGAGAGCGACGCGGTGCTGCCGACCGACCTCGAGCCGCTGGGCGTCCTGGTGCTCCAGGAGCAGATCCGCCCGGATGCGCGTACCACGCTGGCGCGGTTCGCGGATGCGGGCGTGACGCTCAAGCTCATCTCGGGCGACAACCCGGTGACCGTGGCGGCGCTCGCACGCCAGGTCGGCCTCAGCCTTGACGGCGAGGCGATCTCCGGTCTGGAGCTGCAGCAGATGGATGACGCCACCCTCGGGGAGGCGGTCCGCACCCGCTCGGTGTTCGGGCGGGTACCCCCGTCGCTCAAGGCGCGCCTGGTCGCCACGCTGCGGGAGAGTGGGGAGTGGGTGGCGATGGTCGGCGACGGCGTCAACGACATCCTGTCGCTGAAGCAGGCGCAGTTGGGCATCTCGATGCAGAGTGGCAGCCAGGCGACCCGAGCGGTCGCGGACATCGTGCTCCTCGAGGACTCCTTCGCGGCGCTGCCCGAAGCGGTCCTCGAGGGCCAACGGATCATCGCGGGTATGCACGATAGCCTCGCGGTCTTCCTGACCCGGGTGCTGTACATGACGCTGGCCATCCTGGGTGCCGCGATCCTGGGCGTCACGATGCCCGTGGACCCCAAGGTCAACACGGTCGTGGCGCTGCTCACGGTCGGCATCCCGGCGCTGTTCCTCGCATTCTGGGCACGCCCGAGGCGCTCGTCCGCACAGGCGCTCCGGGAGATCCTGCGGCTCGTGACGCCGCCTGCTGTCGCACTCGTCGTCCTGGGGCTGCCGCTCTACCTCTGGGCCGATCCGTCGACGGACCTGGGCGCGGCGCGCACCCTGTTCACCACGTTCGCGGTCTTCTGCGGGCTGGCGCTGCTCGTGCTGCTCCATCCTCCCGTGGGTGGGCCGGGTGATGGCGACGGAGAAGGACCGGCCGACATCCGGCCCACCATCCTCGCGCTGGTCATGCTCGCTGCGTACGGGCTGTTCTTCATCATCGATCCGCTGCGTGACTTCTTCGAGCTGACACCGTTGTCCTGGGGCGAGGTCGCCGTCACGGCCGTGCTGACCGTCGTGTGGGCCGCGGCCGTGATGCTGCTCTGGCGCATGGGCACGTACGAACGGGTGATGACCGTCATCGGGACGGTTCGGTCGCGGATCGGCCGTCAGCCGGCTGCCTGAGCCGGCGCGGCACCAGCGACCCGAAGCGCGCGCTCGACATCCGCCACCCCCGCCAGGACGCCCTCGCGCAGCCGGTCGAGGCCCGCGTTGACCTCCCGCGATGCCGTACCGATGGAGGTCAGCTGCATCTTGAGCGCCCGGATGGTGTCCATCTGGCTGCGGACCGAGATCACGGCGGCGCCGATGGCGGCGGTATCCACCTCGAGCTCTCGTTCTGCGAGCGATGCGAGGCCGTGCAATCGGGCGAGCCGGATGGCAGCGTCGAGCACTGCGGCATCGGGCGCCTCGGGATCGATGACGCAGTAGACATCCCCCAGCCGCACGTCGAACGGCGCGATGCCCGCTGGGGCATGGCCGGGGGTGAACACCACGAGCGCGACCTGGGCGGCCCGGTTGCGCTTGGCCTCCGCCAGCTCATCCCGCATTTGCTTGCCCGAGATGGCCCGATCCTTGCACTCGATGACGATGCGCAGGTCGGCGCCGCGGGTGAGCGCGGGGTCGATGGTCAGCAGGAAATCGCCCTTCCGCGAGCGGATGACGTCGCCGGTCTCCTCGCCGGTCCGGTCGATGGCGTCCCCGGTGCCTCGGCACACGTCACCCAGGAGCGTGCCCACGAGGTCCTCGAAGTCCGCGCCCTTCGCGGACGACCTCTGGCGCTCTCCGGCTCGTGCCGCACCCGCCGCTTCGATGGCCGTGAGGCGCTCGTTGAGCCGCGAGAAACCCTCACTCACCTCTGTACGGAACTGGTGGAGCGGCGATCCGAGGCGGGTCGGATCGAGCAGCTGGGCCAGGCGCGACGCGTCGCCGTCGAAGTAGCTGCCGAGCATCGTCCGCATCCGACCCATGGCGGAGTCGCGGCGTGTCTCGTCGAACAGGTCCGTGACGAACGTGCGCAGCTGCCCCTTGTCGCCCAGGAACCGCTCGAGGGTCCGCGGCAACCGTCCATCGCCGTCGGCGAAGTTCTGGCGCAGCACCGCGTCCAGCGCGGCGCCGGCGCGCTCACTGGACGCCTCTGCCTGGCGCACGAGGCCCTCGAACTCGCGGCGCACTACATCCACGTCGAGGGACACGCCGGCGTCCTGGAGGGCGGTGAGACCGATGCGCAGGGCACGTTCCAGGAGCGCGGGCCGGTCCTCCTCGGCTCGGTCGCCGATGAATGCGGCGAGATGCCCGTCGGCGACCACGAGGTACTCCACGGTGAATCGGTCGGCCTCGACCCGGATCGCGGTGGACCCCCGATCGAGAGCGGGGAGCGGGACGAGTCGGACAGGTTCCATGCCTCGATCGTGGGGCCCGAACGTGACAGCTAGCCTGTCACTCCGCGCGCATGCGCGATCGGCTGATGGCGGTCGGTCCGGGCGGCACGGCAGTCTGCACGAGGCCGGTCCTGGTCTCCGAACCGGGCAGCCGGGGCGCGCTCACGCCCGTGCCACCTGCCACCACGATGGCCACGAGGAAGCCGACCACGAGCAAGATCCCACGGCGATGCATGACCTCCGCACCCTACCCGATCGGGCCGCCGCGCGTCCATCGGGACCATCGGCTCACCGGGGTGGCTACCCTTGCATGATGCGCATCATCCTCGCCCACGGCGCCTCTGGCAGCGCCGCCTCCATGCAGCCACACGTGGACGGTCTGCGTCGTCGAGGGATCGAGGCGCTCGCCCTCGACCTGCCGGTGCGCAAGGCCGAGAGTGCCCTTGGCGCCTATCGCTCGGCCGCCGGCCTTGACGCGCCCGATGCGCTGCCCGCGGTCATCGGCGGTCACTCCTACGGCGGCCGTGTGGCGAGCCTGGTGGCGGCCGATGCCGAGGTCGCGGTCGGCCTGGTGCTCCTGAGCTACCCGCTCCATCGGCCGGGCATGCCCGCGTGGGAGGAGCGCAGCGCCCACTGGCCGCGCATCCGGGTGCCGGTGCTGCTGCTCTCCGGTGCGTCGGACCCGTTCGCACGCATCGACCTCCTGCGGCACGCTGTCGACACGCGACTCTCCGATGCCGAGCTGGTCACCTATCCCCGCCTGGGGCACACGCTCAAGCCGGTGCTCGAGGACGTGCTCGACCGTATCGCGCGCTTCGTCAACCGATGGTGAGGTCGCCATCGAGCGACAGCCGACCGCCGATGGGTACGACTCGCACGATGGTCTCGGGCGCCATCGTCGCCGCCAGCCGCGCGAACTCGTGGGGCGGATCGGTGCGGGTCTCCGGTCGGAGCCGCCGCAGCCCGATGGGGTGGAGCGTGCCCCAGTGGATGGGCACCGCGACCCTGGGCCGCACCAGCTGGAGAGCCTGGGCGGCGCTCATCGGATCCAGGTGCTTGGAGGCCTCCGCCCGGGGCCCCCAGCCCCAGACCGGGATGAGCGCCAGGTTGATGCTCCGATCGAGCGCCGCCATCCCCTCGAACAGGGCGGTGTCGCCCGCGAAGTAGACCGAGCGGGTGCCGGTCACGAGGAAGCCCACCGCGAGCTCGGTGGGACCGATGGGCGGCCCGAACCCCCGATGGACTGCCCGGATGACCTCGATGGTCAGGCCGACCACCCGGATGTCGTCTCCCGGCACCACCTCGATGACCTCGCGGAAGCCGCGCGACCGCAGGCGAGCGGCCATGCCCCGGGGCACGACGAGCGGCACCTCCAGGCCGAGCATCCGCAGCGAGCCGTAGTCGAGATGATCCCAGTGCGAGTGGGAGATGAGCACGACGTCGACCCCGCTCCACGACGCAGGGTCGATGGGCGCACCGGCCCGGACCAGGGGACCCACCCGACGACGCAGGATGGGGTCGGTGAGCACCCGGACGCCCCCGATGTCGACGAGCACCGTGGAGTGCCCGAGGTAGGACATCGAGAGCGATAGCGGTCGGGTGTCCGGATCGTCCTGCACAGCATCCCCGAGTATCGGGCATGCGGCGATGCCCGATGGCTCGGCCAGCCCCGGCGATGATCGCCAGGGCCGCATGGCCCCGGCCTAGTGCAGCGGCAGAGTCTGGGTGAAGCCCTGGCGCTGGCCGCCCTTGTCGATGCCCACAGCCCGGATGTGCAGCGTGCCCGCCTTGCCGTCCGAGCGGAGCCTGACGGTGGCCACGAAGGCGGCGCCGACACGCCTGGTGGTCACGACGCGATCGTGTCCTCCCTGGGAGATATGGATCGTTGGCGCATGCTTAAGGGGCTCCGTGCTGTAGACCCGGATCCGGATCCTCTGTCCCCGGCTCGGTGTCGGGTCGGACGTCGCGATGCGGAAGGCCCCGACCGTGATCGCCCGAGTCACGCGGATGCTCCCCGCGGCCGTCCTGACGGTGATGACCGCGCTGTATGCGCCCGGGCTCACGAAGCGTCCCTTCTGGTCGCGCCCGTTCCATACCCACGCGTGGCGGCCAGCGCTCAGCTTCCTGTCACCGATGTGGGTGACAACGGTCCGACCCGACGCGTCCCGGATGACCCAGGACACGTGTGCCGTGCGCGTGAGCGTGAACGCGAGCCGTGTCGAGGGCGCGAAACGGTCCCTGTCGGCGGCGAGGATCGACCGTCGTGAAAGGCTGAGGGACTTGAGCGAGGTCAGCACCTGGGCGCTGACCGTCCGGGTCACACCCCGGTTCCCGGCCTTGTCCCGCGGTGTGAGCGAGAGCCGATAGGTGCCATCGCGGACGATCCGGCCGCCGTTGTCGCGGCCGTCCCAGGTGATGGTGCCGGTCCCGCGCCTGCCCACCCGTGAGAAAGCCCGTACCAGCTTGTCGTTGCGGTTGCGGACCTCGACCCGGATCGTGGCTCGCTCGGTCAGCGTGCGCCGGATGTGCAGGGCGTCATGGGTGCCGTCGCCATTGGGGCTGAACTGGACGGCCGCGCCGGCCGTGGCCAGGTCGGCGCCGTTGCGCTGGACCTTGAGCACGGGCGCCGTGGTGTCCGGCGCGGGTGTGCCGCTATCACCTGCCCCGGCCCGGAACTCGGACGCGGTCATGCCCAGGTCGCCGGTCACGGCGCGGTAGTGGCCCTGCTTGGGATGAGGGTCCATGTGGAGACGGGCCCACCCGGTGCGGACCGAGTCGCGGTAGTAGTCGGCCTTGCCCACGAAGCCGTCGTACTGGTTGTCCGTGTTGGGGCTCTCGAAGATCTCGTCCATGGTCCGGTCGCCGTGCATGAGCGCGTTCGGGAGGTCGATCCTCTGGTCGACACCGTAGGCGAACACGGCACGCGCGCCCACGTCCAGGAAGCCCGAGGCGAAGTTGTCGGCGCGCTTGGTGGCCAGGCCCTTGTCGAACTCGGGGCCCATGGACTCCTCGCCATTGCCGGACGCGTAGCAGAGGTGCTCGAGCAGCACGACGGCATCCTTGGCGAGGTGGACCCGCTTGCGCAGCTTGTCGGCTCCGTAGTAGTCGGCCGCGTACGCCGAGCTGCCGAGCTGAGGGTCCAGCCCGAAGCCGTCCTTGGTGTCCTCCTGGAATGGGCCGTGGGGGCTCGGCCAGCCGTTGCCATGGCCCATGTACACCACGAAGCTCGCGCCCTGGATCGCGGCGAGCACGTTCTCCCAGGTGGCTCTGGGATGGAACACCTTGCGCACGCGCATCCCGGCGTCCTCGGCCTGGCGCGCGATGGCGGCGCCGTCCTTGAGGTTCTGGCTGGTCATGCTCGACGAGGGGCCGACGATGATCACCGCCAGCGGAGCGGCCGCGTCGGCCGCGACCGCGGCACCGGTACCCAGTGCTGCCTGGGACGTGAGCACCACGATGACGCCGATGAGGCTGGTGAGGATCCGCCCTGCTGACGCGCGACGGGACGGCCGTGCCGCGACGGTATCCGCGGGGTCACGGTGTCCAGCTCCTGCTGCTGACGCCCCCTGGGCGCCTCGCGCGTGCGTCGGCAATAGCTTGCCTCCCATCTGCCGGAACATCGCGCTGGGGCGCGATGACGGTGATGTGGGCCATCGACCAGGAGGAGTCGTGAAGGTACGGAGCGTACGCGGGCGTGTCGAAAGCCAGGGCTCGGCACGTCAACGGTGACGTCCTCCTGGACGCGACACGCTCACGCGGGACACATCTTGCGGATGTGCCGACTGGACGACGACGAGATCGGTCGCTGGGGCGGCTGTCATGCGTCGGGCCCCCTCCGGGTCCGGCACATCGATCCTGGTCGAACGGCGGTCTTTGGTTGCTGGGCCTTCCTCTCCCGGTGCAGGCTGCACCGGCTCCGCGGCCGAGGATACTCCCCGCGCCGGGGCCTGTCACCGCACCGGAGCACCCTGCACCGCCCACCGGGGCGGACATCCGCCCGGTTCCCGTGGCGCGGTTCACCCGGACGCCGACGCGACGTACCCTATCGGGCATGTCGATGACGCTCGCCCCGGCCGCCGATACGGTGCGCGCCGCGCCCAAGGTCTTGCTGCACGACCACCTCGATGGTGGTCTGCGACCCCTGACGGTCATCGAGCTCGCCCAGGAGACTGGTTACGGTCGCCTGCCGACCGAGGATCCCGAGGCGCTCGGCCGCTGGTTCCGGCAGGGTGCCGACCGCAAGAGCCTCGAGCTGTACCTCGATGGCTTCGAGCACACGGTCGGGGTCATGCAGACCACCGCGGCCATCGAGCGGGTCGCCGCCGAATGCGCCGAAGACCTCGCCGCCGATGGCGTCGTCTACGCGGAGGTGCGGTACGCGCCGGAGCTGTCGACGCAGGGTGGTCTGGACCTGGACCAGGTGATGCAGGCCTGGTTGCGGGGCTTCGAGCGAGGAGCGGCGGCGGCCGCAGCGGCCGGTCACCCGATCACGATCCGCGCCATCGTGACCGCGATGCGTCAGTTCGCGCGCTCGGTGGAGATCGCCGAGCTCGCGGTGCGGTATCGGGACGGGGGCGTGGTCGGTTTCGACATCGCCGGACCGGAGGCCGGATTCCCGCCCAGTCGCCACCTCGATGCGTTCCAGCTCATCCATCGGGCCGACTTCCACGTCACCATCCACGCGGGCGAGGCGTTCGGGCTGCCATCGATCTGGGAGGCGCTCCAGTGGTGTGGCGCCGAGCGTCTGGGCCATGGCGTGCGCATCGTTGACGACATCCACGTGGGCCCGGATGGCCGCTACTCGCTGGGGCGCCTCGCGGCTTACATCCGCGACCGGCGCGTGCCGCTCGAGATGTGCCCGACCTCGAATGTGCATACGGGCGCCGTCGCCTCTGTCGGCGAGCACCCCGTGGACCTCCTCCGGCGCCTCAGGTTCCGGATCACGGTGAACACCGATAACCGGCTCATGAGTGGCGTCACGCTCAGCTCCGAGCTGGAGCTGCTGGCACGCACCTTCGGCTTTGGCCTCGACGAGCTGCAGTGGCTGACGCTCAACGCCATGAAGAGCTCGTTCCTGTCGTTCGACGAGCGGCTGCGGCTCATCAACGGCACCATCAAGCCTGGCTACGCTCGCCTCATGGCCGAGGCGACCGCGCAGGCACCGACGCTGGTCTGATCAGGCGGCCAGCGCCAGGTCCTTGGGCGCCATGGCGACCTCGCGCGGCGCGACCGCCGGACCGACCGACAGGTCCACCTGGGTCCGGCATTCGGGACACATGATGGAATCCGCCGTGAGCGCCTGCGGCTGAAGGCTGACCTGCTGGTCACACCACGGACACGCGAACCCGATCATGGCGACCTCCGTGCGACCGCGGGTCGCGGTCGATGCCCCGGAGATTCACACCCTCTCGTGCCACCTTGTGTGGCACACACGCGGCGCCGCAGACGGAAAGGCCCGAAGGCGCCTCGTGGACCTTCGTCCGAATGACTGGCGAGCCAGCCATCCGGTCGAGGATCTCCGTTGGCCCCTTCGGGCTGCAAGCACGGTCGGCCCGGATCGACCGTCCTGGGAAGGCCTGCTGTCCACGGGATGCGGCCACGGCGCCGATATCGTCCACGATCCATCCACGGCGGCGTCCACCCGGCGCCCTGCGTCCATCACGCGCCCAGGTGCATCCACCACCTCGTCCGGCGGCGTATCAGGTCCAGAGGCCCCATCATGTCGGCGTCGAGCACCCCTGGAGAACGAGATGCACCACGAGCCCGTCCTGGCGGGACCTGTCGAACCTGTCCCGCTGAGCGCACGTGCGAACGGGCCCAGTCGTCGAGGGGCTCGGCTGGCACTCCTGTCGGGCGCCATCGCGATCGTGTTCGCGGCAGGCGTGGCACTCGGCCAGGGCGGTCATCCAGGCATAGTCAGCGCGGGCTCGGATCCCCAGGCCAGCGATACGGCAGGCGCCTCGCATGCCCCGGGCGGCCCAGGTGACGTCATCCCGGCCGATGCCCCGGCGGACTTCGGCGTCTTCTGGGAGGCCCTCCAGCTGGTCAAGGACAGGTACGTCGATACCAGCAAGCTGGGCGACGAGAACCTCACGTGGGGTGCCATCCGGGGCATGGTCGACTCGCTCGGCGACACCGGCCACACCGTCTTCCTGACACCCGACGAGGTCCAGGCCCAGACAGAGCAACTCAGCGGCCGCATCAGTGGCATCGGCATCATGGTCGACACCCGCTCCGGGGTGCCACTCATCATCTCCGTCTTCGATGGGTCGCCGGCCGACAAGGCGGGTCTCCGGGCGGGTGATCTCATCATCAGCGTGGATGGACAGCCCACGGAACGACTGACCGTGGACGAGGTCATCCAGCACGTCCGGGGCCAGGCTGGGACGACGGTCACCATCGGCATCCGCCATCGCGATGGCACGACGGATGCGTATCCCATCGTGCGCGCCGACATCGAGGTGCCCCAGGTCTCGTGGGCATTCGTGCCCGGGACCAAGGTCGCCGACATCCGGCTGGCCCAGTTCTCGCAGGGTGCCGCCGATGGTGTCCGCGCCGCCCTGACCGAGGCCGTCGACCAGGGTGCGACCGGGGTCGCGCTCGACCTGCGTGGCAACCCGGGCGGCCTGGTGGATGAGGCTGTGTCGATCGCCAGCCTCTTCCTGCCGGAGGGCACCGTCTACCAGGAGGCGGATCGATCCGGCAGCCGCCAGTCGGTCGCGGTGACCGGCTCCCCAGTGGTGCCCGACCTGCCGCTCGTGGTGCTCGCCGACTACGGCAGCGCAAGCTCCGCCGAGATCCTCGCCGCGGCGCTCCAGGACAACGGCCGGGCGCAGGTGGTCGGCCAGCGCACCTTCGGCACCGGCACGGTCCTGAATGTCTTCCCGCTGTCCGATGGCTCCGCCATCCGGCTCGGCGTCATCGAGTGGCTGACCCCCGACGGCAAGGGCATCTTCGACACCGGCATCACGCCCGACATCGAGGTGGCGCTGCCGGCCGATGGCACGCCCAGCGACCCGAGCGAGCTCGAGAACGAGACCCGGAAGGAGTTCCGCAAGGGGACCGACACGCAGCTCCAGCGTGCTGTCGAGTCCCTGACGGCACCCGCGAGCCCGGCACCGGCCAGCCCCGCGCCCTGAGGGACGAGGGTCCCGACCGGGGTCCTCGTCCCTCCGTCGATCACATCAGGACGACCCGGACCTGCCGCTCCTCGACGCCCCGCACGACCGTGAGCTCCACCGAGCCACCCGCCGCAGCGAGCGCATCGGCCAGCTCGTCGGCGTCGGCCACCGGCGTGCCACCGGCGGCCACGATCAGGTCGCCCACCGCGATGCCGGCGCGTGCGGCGTTGCCATCGGCATCCACATCCCGGATCAGCAGCCCGTCGCGCTCGGGCAGGCCCACGGCGCGACGCATCCGCCCGGCAGCCCAAGCGGGAGCGATGCCGATGCCGAGTCGTGGCGTGACCGGGACCTGGCCGTCGGCGAGCGCGGTCGCACGTGCCCGGAGCGCGGCATCCGTTGGCAGGGCCAGGTAGAGGCCACCCTCGAGACGGTTGGTGTTCAGCCCCACGAGACGGCCCGCGGCATCGACGAGGGCGCTGCCGGAGCTGCCTCGCGCCATGGGTGCGGTGTGCTCGATCGAACCCGCGATGCGTCGTCCCCGCGGGCCGCGGAACGGGCGCGCCACGGCCGAGACGAGACCGACGGTGACCCGGGGACCGGACTCCGTGCCCGTGATGGCGAACACCGGTGTCCCGATGGTGACCGGTGCGCCGTCCGCCCACGGGAGGGCGGTCGCATCGCCAGTCTGGACGTCGAGCACGGCGACATCGCCGTCGGTGTCCACGCCCGCCACGGTCGCCTCTGCGGTGCGCCCGTCCGTGAAGCGCGCCGTCACGCTCGCGCGGTGCACATTGTGGGCGTTCGTGAGCACCTGTCCGGGGCCGATCACGATCCCGTTCGCCCCGCGCCAGCCGCCCAGCCGCACGACGCTCGGTGCCGCGGCCGCCGCCACGTTCGCCACGGTCGCGGCGAGCTCATCCATCCATGTCATCATCGGGTCCTCCTCGGTGACTTGCAAGATGCAAGTTACCACGAGCCCGCGACAGTCACGCCGGAGTGACGTCCCGGCCCGATGGAGCGGACGACGGCTACCATCATCCGCATGCCCGCACGCGACCCCACCGTCCCCGCCACGGATCCTGTGGCATCGTCGCCGGTCGATTCCCCGCTCGAGAGCGCGCTCGATCGGGTCGGTGACCGATGGTCGCTGCTGCTGGTCGAGGCCCTGCTCGACGGCGTGCGGCGATTCGGCGAGCTGGGCGACCTGGTGCCCGGCATCGCGCCCAATATCCTCACCGACCGGCTGCGACGGCTGGTCCAGGCAGGCGTCGTGGTGGCGGAGCCGTACACCAGCCGTCCGCCGAGGGTCCAGTACCGGCTGACCGTGGATGGACAGGAGCTCGCGGGGGTGCTCCGGTTGCTCGCGTCCTGGGGGGCCGCCCATGACGCTGTCGGCAGCGACGGACGCGCCGAGCCGGCTGGTGCCGCTGGCCGCCATGACGCCTGTGGCACGCCCGTGGAGGCCCGCTGGTACTGCCCGACCTGTGCCCGCGTGGTGGGTGACACGGAGATCACCGAGCTGCGCTACCTGTGAGCTACCATCGCGCCGGCCGACACCGCGCCACCCATCCGGGTCCCCGTGCGTCGGCGTTCGAACATGCAGCACGGGGTATCGATCCATGAAGGTCCTGCTCGTCGGCGTGGGCACGGTGGGGGAGGCGATCGCCAGGCTCAGTCGCGGTCGCCCGTGGCTGGAGCAGATGGTGCTCGCGGACTACGACCTCGACCGGGCGTGTCGGGTGCAGGCGATCGTGGGTGATACCGCCAGCCACCCCGCCGAGCGGATCGACGCCTCGAATGCATCGGAGGTCGAGGCGCTGGCCCGGGCATATGACGTCGACCTCATCATGAACGCGGTCGATCCCCGCTTCCTGATGCCCGTCTTCCGGGGCGCGCTCGCCGCGGATGTCGACTACATGGACATGGCCGTGAGCCTGTCGGAGCCGCACGCCACGGACCCGTACCATCGACCGGGCATCAAGCTCGGGGACCGGCAGTTCGAGCTGGCGTCCGAGTGGGAGCGCCGGGGCCGACTCGCCCTGGTGGGCGTGGGCATGGATCCCGGTCTCTCGGAGATCTTCGCGGCATACGCCCAGAAGCACCTGTTCGACGAGGTCCACGAGATCAACGTCCGGGATGGTGGCGATCTGCGCATCGAGGACTATGGCTTCGCCACGGTGTTCTCCATCTGGACGACCATCGAGGAATGCCTCAACCCGCCCATCGTGTGGGAGCAGGGCAGCGGCTTCCGGACGATGGAGCCGTTCGCGGAACCGGAGCGCTTCATCTTTCCTGAGGGCATCGGGCCGGTGGAGTGCGTCCATGTCGAGCACGAGGAGGTCACCCTCGTGCCCCGCTGGCTGTCGCCCACGAAGGTCACCTTCAAGTACGCCCTCGGTGACGAGTTCATCGGGGTGCTCCAGACGCTGCACAGCATCGGCCTCGACCGGGATGACCCGATCCGGGTCAAGGGTGTGGAGGTCCGACCTCGGGATGTGGTCGCGGCGCTCGTGCCCGACCCTGCGACCCTGGGTGATCATATGCGCGGTCGGGCGGTCGTCGGCTCCTGGGTGACGGGCATCAAGGACGGCAAGGCCCGCGAGGTCTACCTCTACCAGATGTGCGATGCCCAGGAGACCATGCGCGAACACGGCCTCCAGCCCGTGGCGTGGCAGACGGGTTTCAACCCGGTCGTGGCGATGGAACTGCTGGCCGACGGGGTCTGGTCAGGAGCTGGGGTGCTGGGCACGGAGGCGTTCGATCCCGACCCGTACCTCGCCATCCTCGACCGGGATGGCATCCATCACGACATCGTCGAGATCGAGCCCGGGCACGCCACGGCCTGATCGTCGGTCACCCCTCGAGGGCCGTGCGCGGCGCCACCCGCGCTGGGTGCCCGGTCAGTGTCCGGCGACCTCGATGACCCGGTAGTGGATGTCGTTGCCGGGGGTGCGGATGACGACCTCGTCGCCCGCCCGGTGACCCAGGAGCGCCTTGCCCACCGGTGACACATCGGAGATGCGGCCCTTGCCTGGATCGGCTTCCGCGGAACCCACGATGTGGAGCGTCACCCGCTGCCCCTCGGCGTCGACCACGACCCGCGAGCCGAGGGAGATGCTCGACGCATCCACGGTCTGGATGACGACGGCGTTCTTGATCATGGTCTCGAGGTCACGGATCCGGCCCTCGAGGAACGATTGCTCGTTGCGCGCGGCCTCGTAGTCCGCGTTCTCGCGTAGGTCGCCCAGCTCGCGGGCACTCTTGACCCGCAGGATGACCTCCGGTCGCCTGACCGAGGTCAGCTCCAGCAGCTCTGCCTGGAGCGCCCTGAGGCCGGCGGCCGTGACCATGGTGGGCGGCACCCGCGAGGGGAGGACGGTCACGTTGCGGCCGGTCCTCGAGCGGCTGGAGGGAGCCCGAGGCGCCGCCTGCTTCCGGGGTGGCTTGGGGGGCACCGGGACCGGCTTGGGCGCGACCGCGGGCGCCTCACCCTCGCCCAGCTGCGCCCCCGTGATGCCGGTGCGCTTGGGGTCGCCCGTCGCGGACGTCAGGTTCGCCCAGGGCAGGACCGGGCCCAGTTCCGCGAGCGTCGCCGCGGTCGAGGCGTCGGTGTCGGTGGTGATGGCGGCCGTGAGGCCGTCCTCGTATTCCTCGGGAGCCGTGGTCTCGGCCCACCAGACACGCACCTTGGCCAGGTCCCGAAGCGCCCATAGCCAGTGCCCGCCGGGATGCGGCTTGCGATCGCCCAGGGGGGTGTGGAAGAGGGACGACACTCGGGCGCTCAGCGACTTGCTCGTGCGTCCGACATAGACGACCGTCTCGTCTGGCAGCCAGAACGACTCCATTCGCGCGACGAGCTGGGACGCGCTCGGCCGCTCGCCATCCAGCCGCAGACCTGGCACCCGTTCCAGCCACTCGCGGACGGCGACGATATCGATGGGCGCCGTCTCGCTCCGGATGGGCACCTCCACCAGGAAGATACCGGGTGAGCGGCTCGGCAGGGCCTGGCCCCAGACGATCGGTCCGTCAGGCAGCAGGTCGAGGGAACGGATGAGCGCGACGGCGGACCGGGGTGACGACATGCGCCAAGCCTGACACACGCGAGCCCACAGCGTCAGGGTCGCGCACCGTCGACCTCACATGCAGACGCCGACCTCACATGCAGACGCCGACATCGCGTATGCAGGGCCCGGCCGCGTGGAGTAGCCTTTGCTGCCGATCCACGGCCATCCGTGGCAGCCGTGCCGAATACGGAGGAACGGTTCGGTCATGTCTGTCATCCCGGTGTCCGGTCCGGCGCGTGATGTGCTGACTCGCGAGGAAGCGGCTGGTCGTCAGGAACGCGTCCGGGACGTGCATTACGACCTCGCGTTCGACCTCGTCGCCGGATCCACCGAGTACTTCGGCCGCGCCACCATCAGTTTCGAGATGCTGCCCGGCAGCTCGCCCATCTGGCTCGACTTGACGAGCGACGAGCCGGTCGTGAGGCTCGACGGGCGTGCCATCGCGGGCGCCGCGAGCGGTCACCGGATCGCCCTGCCTGACGACATCGCGCCCGGGCCCGTCGTGGTCGAGATCGACTACCGCAACCGGTATGACGTGACCGGCGACGGGTTCCATCGATTCATCGACCCCGAGGACGAGACGGAGTACGTCTACTCCAACTTCCAGCCATTCGACGCCCACCGCCTCTTCCCTTGCTTCGACCAGCCGGACATCAAGGCCACCTACCAGCTGACCGTCGATGCGCCCGTCGACTGGGCGGTGGTGAGCGCGTCCCGGGCGACCATCGACCGGCTCCCGGGTGGCCGCCGGCGACATCGGTTCGCGCGGACGCCGCGCTTCAGCACCTATCTGCTGCCGCTCATCGCGGGCCATTGGCACGCCGTCCACGAGGAACGAGACGGGATGGCGCTCGGCCTCTACGCCCGTCGTTCGATGGTCCGGCTCCTGGAGCGCGAGGCGGATGAGCTGTTCGAGGTGACGCGTCAGGGCTTCCGGTTCTACTCGGAGCTGTTCGACCAGCCGTACCCGTTCGACAAGTACGACCAACTGTTCGTGCCCGAGTTCAACGCGGGCGCGATGGAGAACGTGGGCGCCGTGACATTCCACGACAGCTTCCTCTTCCGCGACCCGCCCACGGAGCCGGAGCGGCTGACGCGCGCGGAGGTCGTGCTCCATGAACTCGCTCATATGTGGTTCGGTGACCTGGTCACGATGCGCTGGTGGGACGACCTCTGGCTGAATGAGTCGTTCGCGACGTACCTCTCGTTCCTGGCGCTCGATGAGGCGACCCGATTCACGGCCGCATGGCGTCGCTTCAACGGGGTACTCAAGCCGCTCGCCTACCGCGACGACCAGCTCATCACCACGCACCCCATCGCCTCCGATGTCCGCGACACCGATGAGGCCGAGCTCGGCTTCGACGGCATCACCTACGAGAAGGGCGCCTCGGTGCTCAAGCAGTTGGTGGCGACCATCGGCCGGCAGCAGTTCCGCGACGGCGTGCGCACCTATTTCCGGCGCCATGCCTGGGACAACGCCACGCTCGCCGACTTCCTCGATGCCCTGGCCACGGCGGCCGGTCGGCCGCTCGACCAGTGGGCGCGCGTCTGGATCAGCACCGCGTCGCTGAACACCATCGAGACCCGCTGGAGCGTCGTGGACGGCCGCATCACGCACATGAGCATCCACCAGACCGCGCCGGCCGACCACCCCACCCTGCGACCGCACGCCATGACCATCGCCATCGTAGACCCGGCCCTGGGTGGTGACGCCATCACGACGCAGGCGGCCGTCATCGAGGGCGTGGACGCGGACGTGCCCGCGGTCGTGGGCTTGCCAGCGCCGGCGTTCGTGTTCCCCAACCATGGTGATCACGACTACGCCAAGGTGATCCTCGATCCGGTGTCGCTCGCGTTCGCGCGCGAGCGATTGGCCGAGCTCGAGGACCCTCTGCTCCGGCAGCTCACCTGGTCGGCGCTCTGGGACATGGTCCGTGACGCGCGCCTGCGGTCGACGGACTACCTCGCCATGGTCCGGCTCGAAGCGCCCGTGGAACGCGACGTGGCGCTCCTGGACGCGATCCTCGAGCACGCCGCGGGTGGCCTTCGACGCTACGTGCCGGAGACGATGCGTGCCACGGAGAGCCACGCGCTGGTGACGACCGCGCTGACCGCCCTGGCGACGGGCCCGGTCGACATCGATGACGACCGTCGACTCTGGCTCCGGCTTGCCATCGCGTCGGCGACGTCGGCCGAGGATGTCGAGGTGCTGCTGGATATCGTCGACGGTGCCGGCCCGATGCGGGATCTGCCGGTCGACCAGGACATGCGCTGGCAGCTGGCGGTCCGCCAGACGGCCCTTGGCATGCCCGGCGCCTCGGAGCGGGTGACCCTCGAGCGCGACCGCGACCCGTCGGACCGCGGCCAGCGGCAGGCCATCCGGGCCGAGGTGTCCCGGCCGGATACACAGGCCAAGCAGGAGGCTTGGCGACGCATCCATGACGAGGGCTACGGCTCCGACTACCTCACTCGGGCTGCGCTGTCGGGGTTCCAGTGGCATCACCAGCGCGACCTCCTGCTACCGTTCCGGGAGCCCTTCTTCGAGGAGGTCCGGCGGGTCTATCGCGAGCGCGACCTCGGGTTCGCGCGGTCATACCTCGGCGCCCTCTTCCCATCGGCCTGGGCCGAGGCGGAGGTGCTGGAGCGTGCCCAAGGGGTGCTGCTCGACCTTGGTCCGGACGAGGTCCAGTTGCGGCGTCATCTGCTCGAGATGTGCGACGACCTGGAGCGCACGATGCGCGTGCGCGCGTACGCCGAGGGTCACGGCGCATAGCGGACGCGGGAGGCTCTGGGCCTCCCGCTTCGTGAACCGGCTGCGGCCCCCAGACCGCAACGGCCTTACTGGTATTGCGCCTCGATGAGCATGAAACAGCCGTCGGTATCGTCGGCAGGCTGGTAGGCACCAGCCACGTTCAGCTTGGGCTGGAAGACGAGCTGGCGGTTGCCGCCCGAGTCACAGCGCAGAACGCTGGTGCTGGTGGACTTGAAGGCGAGGACCTCGCCCTTGTTGACGTGCAAGCTCACGTTGAAGGACTCGACCTTGTAGTTCGAGATGTCGTCCGGCTGGCCGTTGTAGTGGATCGTGGGGCCCTTGCGCACGACCTTGGCCTTGGTGCCGTCCTTGATCCTCGCGATGTAGACGGTCAGCGAGCCGGACGCACCGGCGATGAGCCGGATCTTCGCGATCCTGCCGTCCTTGGGTGCCTTGGGAGAGGTGCGGCCATAGGCCTGGCTCATGACCCGCGTGCAGGACTGACCATGGATGGGGCACTGGTCCGCCGGCACCGAGTTGGACGGCTGGGTGTTGGTGGTCAGCTTGGCGCCGAACCGCACGGGGCTCGAAGCGCTCGCGGCAGAGGCGCTGACGGCGAGGAGCAGGAGCGTGAATGTGGCAGCGGCCACGCGGGACATCGTTCGTCCGGGCATGCGGGAGCCTCCTGGGCTGTGTTGGACCGTCGGTATCGACGCTCGGTCGTGGGGTGACGCACCCGCCGGTCATCCGCCGGGAAGGATCCCGACGCTGTCCGCCGGCTCCGGCCGGCCTGGTGCGCTGACTCCGCCACACTGGCGGCTGGCCGGGCCGCGACGATCGGGCGGATGCCCTGACCCATGCGCCGACACAGGTCGCGCCCTGTGCGGGACGCTTGACCCGGCAGGGCTACGTCGTGTGTCGCATCCGCTCCCTGCGGTGCGGAGACAGCTCGTGCGCGGCCCGACTAGCGGGCGGCAGCCCGGCTTCGGGAGGCGGGGCTGGCGCTTCGGGCTCGGCCGGTGCGGACCGGTCCTGCGGAACGGGCCGCGCGCGGTGGCGGCACCGCTCGCGGGTCGAGCTCGAATCCCCGCACCTGGCGCAGCGGCAGGTCCTTCTTGAGCAGCCGGTTGATCGATCTGAGCTGGTCCTCTTCCTCGAGCGAGACGAGCGAGATGGCGTGCCCGGGGATGCCGGCGCGGCCGGTCCGCCCGATGCGATGGACGTAGTCCTGTGCGTGGTACGGCAGCTCGAAGTTGACGACCTGGGGCAGGCCCTCGATGTCCAGGCCGCGGGCCGCTACGTCGGTGGCCACGAGCACCCGGACCTCGCCCGACTTGAATTGCTCGAGCGCCTTCTCCCGGTCGTTCTGGCTCCGGTCGCCGTGGATGGCGGTCGCGTCCACGCCCACCCGGTCCAGCCATGCCGCGAGGCGCGCCGCCATGTGCTTCGTGCGCGTGAACACCAGCACCTGGCGCAGGTCGCGGCTGCGCACCAGGTGTGCGAGCAGCTCACGCTTGTGGTCCGCGTCGACGAGGTAGACCACCTGCTCCACCAGCTCCGCCGAGGAGACCTTGGGCTCGATGTCGACCTGTTTGGGGTCGTGGAGCAGCGTCTTGGCGAGCGCCCGGACCTCCGGGTCGAAAGTGGCGCTGAACAACAGGTTCTGGCGCTTGGCCGGCAGCAACGCGATGATCTTGCGGATGTCGTCGATGAAGCCCATGTCCAGCATCCGGTCGGCCTCGTCCAGGACGAGCACCTCGACCTGGCCCAGGTTGACGGTCCGGCTGTTGGCGTGGTCGAGCAGACGACCGGGTGTCGCGACCAGGATCTCGATGCCGCCCAGGAGCGCCTTCTCCTGGGGTGGCATGGGCACGCCACCGTAGACGACGGTCGTGCGCAGCGGCAGGTGACGGCCGTACGCCTGGAAGCTGCGCTCGACCTGGACCGCCAGCTCGCGAGTCGGGGTCACGACGAGACAGCGCACCGGGTGACGCGCGGGCGAGAAGCTGCTGTTGGCGTGCGTCTTGAGGCGCTCAAGGATGGGCAGCGCGAACGCCGCGGTCTTGCCGGTGCCGGTCTGGGCGCGGCCCATCAGGTCATGGCCGGCGAGCACGATGGGGATCGATTGCTCCTGGACCGGGGTGGGGGTGGTGTAGCCCTCCTCGTGGACGGCTCGCAGGATCTCGGGGCTAAGCCCCAGATCGTCGAAGGACAAGGCAGATGCTCCGTGGTCGCACGATCCACCCGCATGGCTCGGTCCAGGATCGTGGCGGATGCTTCTGGTGCGCGGTTGGGCGCTGACGCCGGCCGAGAGGCGTCGAAGGTGGGATTCGCTCCTGAGAGTCTACGCGGTCACGTCGGTCCTACGTGCGGGCGGAGGCGGAAGGCAGGACCGGCACCCAATCGCTCGGCCGGCGTGCCATAGCGCAGGATGAGGGCGGTGACCGTCGCGGCCCGGCCCGCGTCGTCGAGTGGCTCGGCCCGGTAGTCGCCAGTGCGGTCGCCGATGGTCACGCGGCACGCAGGATCGGCGAGCAGGTTGAGGGCCCAGCTGGTGTGATCGTCGGTGGCCGCCACGAGCAGCGACCCCTCGGGCTCGGAGATGAATCCGACCGGGGTGGAGATGCGGCGCCCGGATCGCCGCCCGCGCGCCTCGATGACCGCGACCCAACCCCAGGCGGCCAGCTCCGAGGCCATCGGGTCGATCTCGGTCACGCTGGATCGGCGGAGGTATATCGCGCGCCCTGGGCGACCACTCGATCGGTGGCCATGGCGGTATCAAGGCGTGCGCGTTCCGCGTGCCGATCGAGCGGCCGCCGGTGGAGCGATAGCGTCGGCGCACTGGCGTTCAGCCGCGCGACGGCCGCGTCATGACGTTCGACGAGTCGATCGAGCTGGTCGTGGAGACGATGCTGGCCGAGCTGCCCCATCACGCCGCGGGCGCTCGCGGTGCGCGCCTGAGCCAACAGCCGATCGCGCTCGTCGAGTGCCGAACGGACCTCCTTGTCGGCTTCGATCCAGGGAGGCGCGGCACCGGCGTTCCGGAGCATGTGGAAGGCGAGGCCCAGGTCGCCGGCACGGCTGTCGTCGTCCAGCACGATGGGTTTGCCGTGACCTGGCAGACCATCGAAGTCACCCCGCTCCTGCGCCTCACGGATGAGGCGCTCGGTGAGCGACTCCCAGGTCGATGCCATGGATGTGTGCCCATCCGCGTCACGGCTGATGGCCGGTCTGGGTGCTCGATCGCGTGGGCCGCTCATGCGGCCACCGGTGCCATCACCGGCACATGGTGCCACCGACGGAGAGCAGCGTCAGTGCGCCTCACCTTGCGGAGGCGTCGCGGCCTTGCCACCCAGCCAGCGGCGATTGCCGCAGATATGGCACGTGGCCACCTGGCCGGACAGATCGACGTCCATGAAAGTCGGGCAACCGTTGGTAGAGCAGAAGAGATGGCGGCTCGCGGCGGAGCGCCGGAGTCGTCGCTGGGCGGCAGCTCGTTGACCGAGCGCCACGGGTGTCGTATGTGAGCGGGAGAGCATCCTGTGAACTTCCTTTTGGGACCCACGCGCTCGTGCGCTGCGGGCCACCGTTGTGTGTTGTGATGGTCGCCGCTCGACGATCAGATGAGAGAGCGGAGCGGCGGGCTTGGTATCGGACGTTCAGGCGGCGCGGGAGCGGAGGGTTCGATGCTCGGACCTGCGCACGACGACGAACGACCAGTGATGACTATAGCAGACGGGCTCCGAACGCTCCGATGGTACGTTCGGCGACAGAGTCGTGGCCCGGTGGGATGTCAGCCGCAGTCCCGGTCAGCGGCGTCCGGACCTCGCGGCAGCTTCCACGGCGACGAGCGACACCAGCAGCCCCACGGCCAGAGCGGCAGCTCGCCGGAACCGGCCGATCGTGCCGTGGTGGCCGACGGCCGAGACCTGGGGCATCGTTCTGGGTGCGCGCGGCAGCTCCGTGATGGTGGCCGCCCGGGGCACCGTGGTGTGCCTGGCCAGCGTCGGGGGAGACGCGACGGGGACGAACGTGACCGGCATGGGCAGAGCGCGACCCGCGGGCGCTTCCGGGCGCAACCACGATAGCGGGACCTGGCGGGTGGATACCATCACTCCCACGAATGGGCTGGCGGGCTCGCCCCAGGGTGCAGCCATGAGCACCGGCTCGGGCTCAGCGGCTGTGATCACCCGGGCGGGCGTGGGTTGCCCGCCGTCGAGGGGCATCGCGATTCGGCCGATGGCTCGGGGGAGGCGGCGCATCACCGAGTCCGGCAACGTCCGTGCACCTGGCCACCAGGCGACCGGCGTCGGCGGCGCGAGAACCATCAGGCCGGCCGTACGCACCAGGACTCCAAGCACCTCAGACCTCCGGTCACCCCACATCTGGTGGTGCGGGGTGACCGGAAAGTACTACAGATCGTGCTCGGAGGCAACACATCCGATGTTGGCGCACCGCTGCAGCTGGGATCCCAGGACGCGTACCGGGGGTTGCAGGGCGGCGTAGACTGTGGTGAGAGAGGTGATGCGCACCGTGAACGTCGATCATCGCCGCAACCGATATGGACGACGCCGGAACCCGACCGATCACGCCCGGGTGGGTGGGTCGGCGTGGTTGCTGGCGACCGCGGACGAGTCGCACGGGACGAGCAACCTCCTGTCCAGGCCCCGAGCGGGCAACATCAGCAGCGACATGCGGGCCGGCGGGTCAGGTCGGTCGGGGTCCTGCGGGTCCTGAGATGCTACCAGGAATGACCCACGCGATGAGCGTGGGTCATCGCATGTCCGGGGCACCGATGGCGTGGCGGGCCACAGGCTCGACCGCCCGGGACGCCGGACGGGCCCAGCGTGCTAGACCTCCGGACGAGGCGTCCCCTTCTGGGGATGGAAGTTCACGACCACCGACCAGGGCTGTCCCTGCGGCTGCTCGGTCACGAGGTCGAAGGCGCCCGGATAGCGTGCCCGCAGAGCCACCCGCAGACCGGCGAGCGTACGGTCGAACAGCGCCTCGTCCGCGATGCCCCGCGCGTACTCGGCGAGCTCCTCGCGTGACCGGAATCGGGCTCGCACATGGATCGCCTCGTAGCCGTCGGCATCCCAGGCGATCCGGATCGATCCGTCGGATTCGATGAGCACGCGCGCATCGTACGGCAGCCGACCGACCCTCGCCCGGGACCACCGGATCGGGCCACGAGCCGATAGTTGACAAGATCTGGCAGGTAACTCCGATAGTCTGCTGATATCGGATCCGAAGCCGCCAGGGCACCAGGGCCGTCCGCACCAGGAGGTCGTCACGATGTACGACCACGAGCTCTCGGTCGTCCTGCAGCAGGAGCGGGAGCGAGCGATCCGGGAAGCCAGGCTCCATCACCGGTACGACGTGGCGCCCGGCCCGTCACTGCGCCAGCGGCTGATGTCGGCATTCGGGCGGCTGCTCGCAGGCCAGCGTCCGACCGCGGATCAGGCTCGCACGTCCCCTTCCACGGCGAGCGCCGCTGGCCAGGTGACCGGCTGCGGGACCCACGGCGCCACATCCCGCTCCGTGCCCGGCTGACGCAGGGCGCACAGCGGCCGGTCAGCGACCTCATCCATGCGGCGGCGGCCCGGTACTCCCTCCGACCGCCGCCGACACCAGCTCCCGGGCTGGTGCCGCGACATATCGTGCGAGCACGTCCCGGGCAGACCCGATCATCCGCTCGCGAAGCTCGGCTGGCTCGATCACCTCGGCATACGCCCCGAGGGCCAGCATCCGCGCATGGACGTCCCGGGGCCACTCCGCGACGAGCCGCAGGTGGATCCATCCTTCCGGATCGGGCATCTCGAGACGCATGGCGGACTGGAGCGTCTCCTCGCCGAGCGCCTCGCCGAGCCAGCCGACATGCTCCGGCTCGACCCGAAGATGGACCTCGAGCCGCTCCGCACGTGCCTCGTACGCGGCGGTCGTCTCGGTCCAGAACTGCGCCAGGTCGAACCTGTCTGGGCGCTCGAAGCGCGACTCCTCGAGCGTCACCGAGAGGACACGCGACACGCGATACGTCCGCGGCTGCCCCTCGGCGAGCGCCACGAGGTACCAGACACCGCCCTTGATGACCAACCCCAGCGGGTCGAGCGAGCGCTCCACCGACCGGTCGCCGCGGTCGTAGCCGATCCGGATCCGGCGGTCGTCCCAGACGGCGTTCGCGAGCAGCTGGAGATGCGGGGCCGTCTCGGACGACTGGAACCACCCCGGCGCATCGAGGTGGAATCGCTGGCCCAGGCGGGTGGCCCTGGAGCGCAGCTCCGGCGGCAGCGCCGCGAGGACCTTGAGGCGTGCCGCCGCGACGACCGTGCCCAGGCCCAGCTCAGCCGCCGGTCCCGGCAGACCCGACAGGAACAGTGCCTCCGCCTCGTCCGAGGTGAGACCGGTCAGGCGCGTCCGATAGCCGTCGACGAGCCTGATGCCACCGTGTGGGCCGCGCTCGGTGTAGACGGGTACGCCCGCCTCGCTGAGCGCCTCGACGTCGCGATAGACGGTCCGGACCGACACCTCCAGCTGTTCGGCGAGCTCACCGGCGGTGAGCTGCCCGCGGGTCTGGAGCAGCAACAGGGTGGACAGCAGTCGGGAGGCGCGCATGATCTTCGCAGGCTAACACGAACTAGACACCGATCGTCAGGTAATCGGGCCATTCCGCTTCGGGTCGGCCGGGGCCGTCTCGCGGCTCACAAGGCGCGTCACGAGCGCCTCGAGGGTCGCCGCTGGATCCTCGGTGAGACCGGTGTGGACCGCTGAAGGCTGGACCATGGTGCTGCTGGGGGAGACGATCCAGTGGAACCGCTCCGCCTGGTCGAGCAGCGCCAGCGGGCCGGCGTCCGGGTCGCCGGCGCACAGCCGGGGCACGAGGTCGAGGTGGGCCCGGAGGCGCCCGATGTCGGCGCCGGGCGCCATCCGCAGCAGCAGCGTCTCGTCGAGGTGGATGTGCGCCTGGAGGAACCGCCTGGGCCGGCAGAGCAGCACGATGCCCGCGTTCAGCCGTTCACCGCGCTCGACGTCCGGGACGACGCGCAGCATCGCGTACTGGAACGGGCTGCGGTCAGGCATCCACACGCGCCGCGGCGCGATCGCGTCCCGGGCCCCGTGGACCCGCGGCGCGGGCGTCCGATCGGGCGGCTTCCGCATCCGCGAGGAACGGGCGGGGCGCTTCCAGCCGTCGCGATAGATAACGCACGAATCGTTGCCTGGGCACGTTCAGCCAATCGTCGGGCACGTTGGCGAGGACGTCCTCAAGGACCGCATCCGGCAGCAGTGGAGCCAGGCGCGCATCGGCGTCGACGAGCGACGCGGCGATCGGCAGCAGCACGTGGTCGGCGGCCTGCGGGAAGGGCCGGCGTGCATGGGCGTCCGGGTCGCGCCACGTGTGCTGGACATACAGCGCGGCGCCATGGTCGATGAGCCAGAGATCGATCCTGCCAGCTCAGCAGGTTCGGGTTGCGGGGCGTCCGGTCGATGTTGGTGACGAGCGCATCCAACCAGACGATGGCCGCCGCGACCTCCCCAGCCGGCGGATCACTGACCCCCGGTCGGTAGGGTAGTGCGTGGGGCAGGAAGCGGAGGCCCGCGTTGAGGCCCGGGCTGCGATCGAGCAGCTCCCGGATCTCCGGGTCTGGCTCCGCACGGCCGAGATCGGGAGGCAGGTCGACGAGCACGACCTCCGGCACGGTCAGTCCCAGCAGACGGCCGAGCGACCCTGCGACGACCTCCGCGATGAGCGCACCGGGACCCTGCCCGGCGCCGCGGAACTTGACCACGTATGCCACGCCATCGTCGGCCTCCACGACCGCAGGCAGGGAACCACCTTCGCGCAGGGGCGTGGCGTATCGGACGGCACGGACGGTTCGCATCACGAGCCGAGTGTACGAGGACTGGCCGACATCGCTGCCGGCCAGTCCCACAGGGGCGAGGTGATGGGTGCCACCGGCACCCGGCGCGTCAGGAGTCAGAGCCTCCCGACGCGGCGGGAGACGCTCCCGGCGCACCTGGCGACGCGTCCGGCGACGGACCCGCGCCCACGGACCCCGCCGGTCCGCCGCTCGACAGCGGCTGGCCGACGGCGATGACCCCGTGCTGACCCAGGAACTGGTGCAGCGCGCAGACGTACCCGAACTGACCGGCGGTGGGGAAGGTGAGGGTGTATGCGGTCGGCGCGCCCGGTCCCGCGTTGAGCAGACCCGAGCTGTACTCGCTCGTGCCGTCATAGACGTCGGTGCCGACCGGCGGTCCGAAGGGGTCGATGGTCGCCGGATCCTGACCGGTGGCGGGGAACGTGACGGTGTGGGCGCCGATGGCCGACCAGTGCACGGTGTCGCCGACCCCGATCTCGAGGCCGGGCGGCAGCATCTCGTACAGCTCGAGATATCCGGTACCGCCACCGGGCAGGTCGGCGGGCACCGTCGAGGCGTCCGCGAAGATGTTCCAGGTCGTGGTGCCATCGGGGTTCTTGACGCTGTCGACATCAGCGAGACGCGCCTGGCGGACGGCGTCCTCCTGGCTCAGGAGCGCGTCCGACGAGGCCGCCGCGGCGGCATCGGCCTGGGCCTGCGTGGTGGCCCCAGCGGCGCCGGTGTCGACCACGTCGATCTCACCCGACATGCCAGGATGGATGACGCAGGCGAAGACGTAGGTGCCGGGGATGGGGAATGAGGCGGTGGCGCTGGAACCCTTCCACAGGAGCCCGGTGTTCATGAAGCTCGTGCCGTCGTAGGACGCGTCGCCCAGATCGACCGGGGTTGGCGGCGTCACCTGCTGGGGGGTCCAGCCCACGACGGGCCACTGGTCCGGTGGGATGTCCTCAGGTCCGACCCCGAAGGTCACCGAGTGGGGCTCATCCGAGGCGGTGGTGAACGTGATGCTGTCGCCGGCCTCGATGGTCACCTTGCCCGGCAGGTACGCCTGGCCCGCGACCGTGCCATGACCGACGCCCAGCTGGACCTTGAGCGGATCGGCCGCGCTCGCGCCGCTCGAGAACGCGACGGCGGCGAGCACCGCGAGACTGGTGGCGCCGATGCTTGCCATGGCCAGGCGCACCCCGGACATCCGCGATACGAGCGTGGTGACGCTCTGGATCATCCCTGCTCCTTCTCTCTCTCATGACGATCGACCCAGCGCCCGATGTGGGTCTCGGCCGACCGGGCCGGGCGCGGTCCGATCGTACCTTGTCGGGCGAGCCCGAAACACCCCCAGAAGTCCCGGTCAGGAAGCTCCTCTGGAGCCGTTCGGCAAGCGCGCCATCAGTGCCCGAATCCGCCGGTCGACATCGGGCCATTCCTCCGCCACGATGCGGAACCAGGCGGTGTCACGATTGCGGCCCTTGGTGATCCGGTGCTGCTCCTGGATGCCCTCGAATTGGAAGCCCATGCCCAGTGCCGCGCGCCGGGACCGGATGTTGAGGGAGTCGCACTTCCACTCCACACGTCGATAGCCCAGTCCGAACGCGTACCGGAGCAGCAGCCAGGTGGCCTCGGTGTTGGCGCCGGTGCCCTGCGCGATGGGCCCGTACCAGATGCCACCCAGCTCGATCTTCAGGTTCGCCGGGTCGTTGCTCATGAGGTTCACGAGACCCACCGGCACGCCCGACGCTCGCTCGACGACCGTCAGCGGCGCAGCATCGTCGGCCGCCGCCTGGGCCCGCAGCGATGCCCCGAGCGCCACCACGTCGGCGTAGGGCCCGCCGGGCATGTAGCGCCAGACCAGGGCATCGGCGTCGTACGCGGCCACGGAGCGCCCGCCGATCTCCAGTGGCCGCCCGTCGCTGGCCGCGAACAGGGGAGCGGCGTCGGCGGTCGGATCCGTTGGCCGAAGCGTCACCCGCTGGCCCTCGAGGATCACCGGCGCAGGCTTTCGTGGCAGTCGATCACGAAGCGCGAGCAGCTCGGGGTCGATGGGTGTGCCCTGGAGCCCGTGCGACGTACCCATACCCTCCATCCGTCCGGTCTCAGCCCGGCCGCAGCCGTCTCGGTGGGCAGGCTACACGGTCCGAGCCAGGCAGGGACCATCGTCCGGGTGCGTCCGGCACCACCGGTCCGGTGACCGAACGCACCAGGTCGTGGACCATCGCCCCGAGAGCGCCGGGCGACGGCGAGAGAGCACCGGGGATCCCGGTGTCGACGGAGGTTCGATCCATCGTGCTGTCCCGCCGGTCACAGATGCGCGCACGCGCCTCGTCACTGACCGCGGTCGGTGTCGCCCTGGCGCTTGTGCTCGGGGCGTCGGTCGCCGCCGCGACATCGGCGGACGCGGCGTCGGGGCTCATCGACGACCTGGGTGCGTTCGGGCGCACCGTTGGCCTTGCGACCAGACCCAGCCAGGAAGCCCGGCCACGGGTCTACCGCCGGTCGGGCATCGACGTCTCACACTGGCAGGGGCGCATCGACTGGGTGCGCGTCGCCGCGGCGAAGGTCGACTTCGCGATCATCAAGGCCACGGACGGCAACCGGACCGTGGACGAGTGGTACGTCCGCAATCGTGCACGTGCCCGCCGCGTAGGCATCCTGACCACCGCGTACCACTTCGCCCGGCCGAGCCTCCTGGGCACGGGCGATCGCGAGCAACGTATCCGGCGGGACGCCCGATCGGAGGCCCGCTTCTTCATCCGCACCGCTGCGCTGCGCCATACGGACCTCATCCCGGCGCTCGACCTGGAGAAGAGCGGCGGCCTGCGCCCGGGCGAGCTGCGCATCTGGACGATGACCTTCCTGCACACGGTCCAGAGCGACATCGGCGCCCGGCCGATGGTCTACAGCACCGCCGCCTTCTGGCGCACCCACCTGAGTGACACGGCCAAGGTCGCCCGCGCCGGATACCAGGTCTTCTGGGTCGCCCACTGGGACGCGCAGTCGCCGGATGTGCCTGGTCGCGAGTGGCTGGGACGTGGCTGGACGTTCTGGCAGTGGACCGACTGCGGACGCGTGTCGGGTATCTACGACTGCGTCGACCGCAACACCTACACCAGCAGCCGCTCCCTCCACAGCCTGACCATCCGACGCCAGCGGCTGTCCCGGTCCCGATAAGGCACACCGTCCCGGCCGCTCGGTGGCCCGGACGCGCGTCGGTGTACCGTCTGGCCAGCGGTCGCGACGGCGCGGTCCGCCCGACCGCATGTCCGGAGGCACCGATGTCCACGTTCATCAAGGCGCTCGACGCGCACCTGGTCAATGAGTACTCCGCTTCCCAGCAGTACATCGCCATCGCCGTCTGGTACGACGACCAGACGCTGCCCATGCTGGCCAGGCACTTCTACCGCCAGGCGGTCGAGGAGCGGAACCACGCCATGATCATCGTCCAGTACCTCATGGACGCAGGCGCGAAGGTGACCATCCCGGGTGTGCCGGCACCGCGACTGGATTTCCCGGATGCCATCGAGCCCGTGCGTCTTGCGCTCGCCCAGGAGCGTGAGGTCACAGGCCAGATCGAGGCGCTCGCCCGGATCGCCCGCGAGGAAGGCGACCTGGTCGGCGAGCAGTTCCTCGCCTGGTTCCTGCGGGAGCAACGGGAGGAGATGGCGGGCATGGCCGACCTGCTGCGGACCGTCGAGCGCGCCGCGGCGACGAACATCCTGCTCGCGGAGGCATACCTCGCGCGAGGATCGGTGGGCGATGGCGGCATCCCGACCGACGCGCCCCCCGCGGCGGGCGGGGCGCTCTAGCGCGTCACGCCGATCCCCCGGTGCCCGCTGGGCCGGCGATGACCGAGGCGGCCCCAGGACGCCCACCTCCACAGGGTCGAAGCCGGATCCGGCGAGGAGCTGGAACGTGTGCTCGCCCAGCCCGGGCGCGGGCAGAGCTGGCATGCCCGGGGCCCGCGGCCCGGAGGGGCGTCACGATCCGGGTGTGAGCACCCTCACCGACCACGATGCCCCGCTGCCGAACCTGCGGATCGGACTCCGCCTGGGCCGGCAGGTTGACGCGCGCCATAGACGCGTCGTCGTCGAACAGGTCGAGCCACGCGTCGGCCTGGCGTGCAGACAGGCAGGCAGCCACCACCCCCACCGCCGAGGGTCGCACTGACGAGGCACCAGTTCCTCGCGGCCCAATCCCCGGCAGAAGCTGACCCAGGACTGCGGTTCGAGGGCGCCGACCGCGAGCCAGACACCATCGCCCGCCGGGTGGACCGTGTGGCACGGGAACGTCCCGCGCGGCGGCCCGCCTTCGGTCGCGGCCGTCGCGATGCCGGCTCCCAACGGCGCGAGCCAGGAGACGATCGCGTCGAGCACCGCGACGTCGAGCGTGGCGCCGGCGCCGGTATGGGCGCCGCACCAGGGCGGCCACGATCTCCAGCTCAGCCAGCGTGCCGCCCGCGCCGTCCGCGACCTGCAGGCCGGGTTGAGTGGGATGCGAGCCCCGGGTCCCATCAGCGACAGCAGTCCGCTCAACGCGAGATAGTCGAGGTCATGGCCGGGTCGGTCCCGATAGGGTCCCGTATGGCCGTAGCCCGAGAGCGAGCGGTAGACGATACCCGGCGCGATCGCGTGGAGATCGTCGGCCGCAGGCCACGACGCGTCATCCGGCCCGGCCGGGTCAGCCTCGTGCGTCGGTGCCGGCGCCACGGTCGCGCAGGAAGCGCTCGATATCGGAGATGAGCTCCGTGCCCGAGGGCAGCCGTGCCTCGTCGACCATGCCTTCCAGCCGCTCCACGTAGGCGTGCGTCTGGGGGTCGGCGGCCGCCGCAGCGTCGAGGCGTGTCCGCAGCTGCCGCGCCTCCTCATCGAGCGAGCCGTGCGGGATGGTGATGCCGAGATGCTGCTCCAGGATCGACAGCAGCTGGAGCGCGGCCGCGGGGTACTCCCCCGAGATGTAGTGCGGCACCTGGGCGAAATAGCCGACGGCCGGTACCCCGGCCCCCGACAGCGCCAGGTCGAGGATGGAGATCGCCGCGGCAGGCACGGTCATGGTGCCGATGGGGCCAGCCTCCACTTCAGCTCGCAGCAGCCCGTCACGCGATGCCGTGCCGAAGACCGTCACCGGCCGCGTGTGGGGTACCGCCGCAGGGATGGCCCCGAGGCTGATCCACTCCTGGATCTCGAGCATCCGGGCCAGATGGGCGAGCTCTTCGCCCAGCTGTTGCCACCGGAAGTCGGGCTCGGGGCCGGTGAGCACCAGGATGTCCCGCTCGTCCAGGCGGCGCCGGACGATCTTGAGCTCGGGCCAGGTGAGCTCCATGGGCATCCCGTTGACGATCTCGAGCGTCGGACGGCGAGCGCGGTAGTCATAGATGCGGTCACTGTCGAAGGTGGCGAGGGTGTCGCCCTCCTCAGCCAGCAGGGATGCGGCCGTGGTCGCGGCCGAGCCCGAGTCGACCCAGCCGTCCATGGCAGCCACGACGACCGGCGAATTGAGCGGTCCCGTGGTCACCAGGCGGACGAGGGTCATACATGCTCAGGATACCCTGCCCCGCGACTGCGGCCTCCCTGGAAAGCAGTCGCATGACAGAGGCCGGCGAGTGGAGGAACGGCGAAGCATCGTCGGGCCGGCGCCCATAGCGGTGCGCCACGAAGCCGAGGAGATGTGGCATGGAGCACGAATCGATGGGCAGCGGCGCGACACCGACCGTCGTTCTCGTTCACGGGGCGTTCGCTGACGCTTCTGGCTGGGCCGGCGTGATCGAGCGGCTCCGCGTCCGTGGGGTCACGGTCATCGCGCCCGCAAACCCGTTGCGCGGCATCGCGCATGACTCGGACTACACCGCCGCGGTGCTGAACGAGATTCCGGGCCAGTCCTGGCTGTCGGGCACTCGTACGGTGGCGCCGTGATCACCAACGCTGCCGCGATGGCACCGAACGTCGTCGGCCTGGTCTTCGTGTCCGGCTTCGCGCCTGACGAGGGCGAGGTGCTGGGGCAGATCGAGCAGGGCTCGAGGGACAGCGTCCTCAGCGCCTCGCTCGTCACACGTCACTACCCGACCGGGGCCGGCTCGCCGGCGGCCGTCGAGTTCCTGATCGACGTGGACAAGTTCCACGATGCGTTCGCCGCGGATCTGCCCATGGAGGTCACAGCAGTCATGGCCGTGACGCAGCGGCCCGTAGCCGAACTCGCCTTCTCCGAGCCCTCAGGCAAGCCCGCGTGGCGGACGTTGCCCTGTTGGGCGGTCATCGCCACCGGCGACACCGCTGCCGGCACCGACGTCCTGCGCACGATGGCGCGTCGAGCCGGCGCGACCGTCCGCGAGCTCGAAGGGTCCCACGTCATCATGATGTCGCAGCCGCAGGCCGTTGCGGACGTGATCCTGGATGCGCTCCGCGCGCCTGTTCCGGCGGGCGCTCACGCGTGACGTCGCGCCGCCGGGGCGGCCTGAGGCTCACCGAACCCGGCGCCGGGCCCCGGACACGCTTGCGTCGATCAGGGTTCGGGGTCGAGCACGGATAGTCCCTTGCCGGTCGCCACGATGTACGTGGACAACATGATGCCGGTCCCGGGACCGAGGTCAACGGCATCGTGCGAGACACCCGGCGGGATCAGGAACCCGTCGCCGGGATGCAGGAGGAGCGAAGGACGGTCCTGGATGCGCATCTCCACCGTTCCCGCCACGATGTAGCCCACCTCCTCCCCTGGGTGGTGATGCCAGCCGGACTCGACGCCCTCCGGGATCTCCGTTCGGACTTGCACGATGTCGCGCCTCGGGATCGATGACACGGCGTGCAGCACCTCGGTGCGCCGCAGCCGGCCGGTGAGCTCATCGGGTGCTAGCGGCGTTGCGCCCGGGTCGGTTGTCACGATGGACCTCCTCGAACTGACCAGCGACCGGCGATGGGCTGCAACGACTCCGGTCGCGGCGCCTTCGCTGCCGCTCCCTCGCCGGCGTTCGCCGTGTGCAGCTCGACTCTCGCTCGTTCTGGCATCGACATCTAGCGTGAGATGACTGCCCCAGCGCTGCACGAGCCCCTGTACCGAGGCCCCGGCCTACCGGAGCTCGTGTCCGTTGCCATCGTGGCCGAGCGCGTCGCGCAGCGCAGCCCGAGAGGTGATGCCGAGTTTGGGGAACACTCGGTACAGGTGGGCGCCGACGGTCCGATGCGACAGGTACACCCGCGCACCGATCTCGCGGTTCGACAGGCCGGCCGCGGCCAGCAGGGCGATCTCGCGCTCCTGTGGGGTCAAAGCGTCGGCTGCGAGCGTGCCCACGCGGCGGCGCTGCCCCGTCCCGCGGAGCTCGGCACTCGCTCGAAGGACCCACGGCGTCGCCCCCAGCCGCTCGAACGTCTGGAGCGCTGCCTTGAGCTGCACGCGCGCGGCGGTCATCGCTCGCCCGCGTCGGAGCCTCTCGCCGTACGCGAGCTGGATCCTGGCAGCCTCGAATAGCGACTCATGGGGTCGACCGGCCAGCGCCTCCTCGAAGAGTTCGTACGAGCGGGCGTCGTCGCCCTCCACGATCGCCTGGGCGCCGTGCGAGACGAGCGCCATCCGAGGCGAGATCCGGGCGACATCCGCAGAGGCAAGCGCCATGGCATGCGCCGCGGCCTCTGCCTTCCTGCCGGTCCGTATCGCCGCCTCGACGACATCGAGGATGACCCACAAGGCGTGCCCCACGTGCGACGCCAGGACCCCAGCCGGACTCAGGGCGACGGCGTGACGGTAGGCCGACTCGTAGTCGGCACGCCCGATGGCGTCGAGGGACCGGACCTGATGCGCGTACATCTGCACCTTTGTCACCGCTCGCGGTGTCGCCCAGCGTGACATCTCGTCAGCGATGGCAGAGGCCGTGGCGCTATCGCCTCGCGCCGCCGCGATGACTGCCCGACCCAGTCGAGCGGGCCATCCCAGAAGGACGTACCCCTTCTCGTCGCACAGAGCCACGGCCTCTGCCGCCAACGCGTCCGCCTCGATCCAGTTGCCCGTGAGGAGATCGTCGAAGGCCAGGAGCACGAGTGCGTTGATCCCCGACGCGACGGCGCCACCAGCACGACCGTCCTCCACGATCCGCCACAGCGCTGATCGACAACTGCCGAGTCGGTCCACATAGAAGGAGGCGATCCCCGCGCGCACGATGTGGGTGGGATCGGGCTCGTCCCGGAGCCCATCGACGAGGTGGTCCAGCTCCGCCAGCGCATCCGGCGCCACCCGAACGGGATCCGGGAACGTCCGGCTCGCGACCCGGAGCATCACCGCAAGGTCGTCGCCGGATCGACCGATGGCAGCGTGGAATGGTGGCCAGAGGACCGCCCGGCCGCCGAAGAAGCACGCGAGCATCAGGACGTACAACGCCTCGGAGAGGGCCGCGCTGTCGCGCGGCGTGCCATCAAGGGCTCGGTCGATCGCGCCGATCAGCAGTCGGTGCGCCGTTCCGATATCACCGTCGCCGTTGAGGAGGGCATAGGCGGCGGCGATCGCGACGGGCAGGGACGACCGGTCGCTCGACGGATCGTCGACCTGGGCGAGCAGCGTGCTGAGGTCGCGGAGATCACCCGTGACGTCCGCGCCGAGGTACGCGGCCTCCGCGAGCCGCCTGCCGCGGAGGTCGACTCCGGGGCTCAGGTCCGCCGCCCTGGTGAGGAGTGCGATCGCGCCGACCGGATCCCCGCGCCGCAGGTAGCTGTATGACGCGCGCTCGAGCACGCCGGCCACAGCTTCGTCTGGCTCGACCGTTGCCTCACCGAGATGCCAGGCACGGCGCTCGGACTCGGACGTCAGAGCCTAAGCGAGTGCCAGGTGGGCCGCCCGCCGTTCCTCGCGGGACGCGAGTCCCACGACAGCCGCACGCACGAGCGGATGGCGGAAGGCGATCCGCCGCTCACTCGCTTGCACGCTGGCGAGACGCGCGTGCTCCGCCGGAGCAAGTCCCGCAAGCGGGTCGTCGCCGGTCGCCGCGCGCAGCAACCGCAGGTCCGCGGTCGGCTCGAGTGCCGCGATCAACAGCAGCTGCCGTGACGGCGATGGCAGGTTCGAGACGTGGGAAGCGAAGACCGAACGGAGCCGCCGGCTGAGCGGTTGGTCGTCCCCGATCCTCCCACCCCGCCGCGATGCCCGCAAGGGGAGCTCGATGAGTGCGAGGGGGTTCCCCTCGGATTCCAGGACGAGGCGGCGACGCGCCGACGGTGCGAGGTCCGGATAGGTATCGTCGAGAAGCGCCTCTGCGGCGTCCCGCGACAGGGAAGGTACGACGAGCTCCCGGAGCCCGGCTCGCGCGAAGAATCCGTCGTCCTCAGGCCTTGTCGCGACAACCAAGCCGACCCGGCTCCCTGGGAGCCGGCGGGCAAGGAAACCGAGGGTAAGTGCCGTGGGCCGGTCGAGCCAGTGCACGTCATCGATGACCGCAAGCAGGGGGCGAGCCTGCGCGGCAAGACGAAGCAGGGCAAGTGCGGCGCTCCAGACGACGAGTCGCTGCGGAGCGTTCGGCTCGCCGAATCCGAGCGCTGCGGCGAGCGCATCCTGATGGATCGGGGCAAGCTCGTCGAGTCGGCCGAGGAGCGGCATGAGCAGCTGGTTGAGACCGGCATAGCTGACGCCCGCCTCGAACTCGACCCCGGCCGCATGGAGAAGGGCGATCCCGCCATCTGCGGCGATATCAGCCGCAGCCAGGAGCAGTGCCGACTTGCCGACGCCAGCTTCCCCCGACACGAGGAGCGCGTCACCGTCCCGCTGGAGCCCCGCGACGAAGGCGCCGATGATCTCGAGCTCCCGCTCGCGGCCGACAAGTGACGAAGCCGGACGGGGGGCAGCGCGCATGTACTGCTCATTCGCGTGGACCTCCGAGGACGTCCCGGGAAGGATGACATAGCGAACGCCCAGCGAGCGGCGTCGTTTGACTGATGCACGTGCGATGCGCGCGTCGTAGCGTCGCGAGGCCTGCCCGACAGTGTGGGCGGTGCCCGTGAGACGTTACGAACGATCGCCGAGCACCTGACGTCGCCACCGGGCGAGCCTCAGGGCGAGCTCCAGTCGAACGACGGTCGCTAACGCGAGCGCCGGCCCATACATTCGCGCTGTCCACACACCCCACCGGAGGCCCCGATGACCACGCTGACCAGCACCGCCTCGTCGTCGATCACCACGGGCGACGGAACCTCGATCTACTACAAGGACTGGGGCCACGGGCAACCCGTCGTCTTCAGCCACGGCTGGCCGCTCAACGCCGACGTGTGGGATGAGCAGTTGTACTTCTTCGCTTCGCGCGGCTATCGTGCCATCGCCCACGACCGCCGCGGGCACGGGCGATCCAGCCAACCGTGGACCGGCAACGACATGGACACGTACGCGGATGACCTCGCCGAACTGACGGCGCAGCTCGATCTTCGCGAGGCAGTGCACGTCGGGCACTCGACCGGCGGCGGCGAGGTCACGCGCTACATCGGGCGCCACGGGACCTCTCGGGTTGCCAAGGCCGTGCTCGTCAGTGCGATCCCGCCCCTCATGCTCCAGACCGAGGCGAACCCTGGCGGCTTGCCTCGCTCGGCCTTCGACGAACTGCGGGCCGGAGTTGCCCGCGATCGGTCCCACTTCTACCAGGACCTGAGCGTGCCGTTCTACGGCATCGATCGCCCCGGGTCGACGGTGTCACAGGGGGTGCGGGACGCCTTCTGGCGCATGAGCATGCAGGTGGGCTACAGGGGGGCATACGACTGCATCGAGGTCTTCTCGGAGACCGACCTGACGAAGGACCTCGAGCGCTTCGACGTCCCGACCCTCATCATCCATGGCGATGACGACCAGATCGTGCCCGTGACCGACTCGGCGTTGCTCTCGGCCAAGATCGTGCCCAACGCCGAGCTCAAGCTCTACGCGGGCGCACCGCACGGCCTGACGCTCACGCATCGGGATCAGTTCAACGACGACGTCCTCGCGTTCATCCGCCGCTGACGTCGCTGACGCGGCATGCGGGCACTGGTGCGCGCGGCTGAGGCACGCGGACCGGGACGCTTGCGTTTGGTCCATGTCTCTGGATCGGGGATCGCTGGTCCACCCTAGCGCGATGGCTGGTCGTCGTCCGCGACCGGCAGCACGAGCAGGAACCTGCCGTCGAGGCCGGGGTATCGGACGCCCGGTCGGTGATATGGCAGGTAATCCAGGGGCAGCCGCTCGAACGGGATCCAGGTATCGGGCGGCGTGGAGGCCCCCCAGATGGTGCTGATGCGGGGGTACCAGACGTCCTCGATGGCGACCGCGCTCACCTTGTAACGGTCGCTCAAGGCGGGGTCCGCGGTGGCGCGGAAGCCGGACATGACCCATGAGTGGGCGCCACGCCAGGCGACGATGCCCACCGGGCGGCCGGTCATCCGGAGCGCCTTCGCGGCGACCCGGATGGCGTCATAGCGGGTCCGCTGGACCGAGACGACATAGGTGCCGTAGCCGAGCCGGGTGAGGCCTCGCGCCCAGCCGACAGGCTCCGCGCCCTTGCCGTCGAGCCGGTCGGTGCTCAGGCTGCGGGCCAACCGGTACAGCCGGAGCTGGGTCGCCCGCGTCCGGTCCATCCGGCCCGGTCGGATGATGTTCATCATCGTCTGCATCGCGGCGGGCATGCACCACCAGGGCAGCATCTCCGAGACCATCGCACCCCGGCGGTAGAGGTCCATCTGGAACGGACCCGGGCGCGGGCGCGGATGCAGCCGCGGGGTGGGCCGCGGCGTGGTGGTCGGATGGGCCGTTCGTCGGGGGCTGGGCGAGGGTGTCGGGCGGACGGACGGACCAGGGGAGTCGGTCGGCGAGGGGGATCCCACCACGGCGCCTGCGCGACCCGCGCCATCAACGGCCGACGCGACCCGTGCCGGCGTGGGCGTCGACGTCGACACCGCGCCACCGGCCACGAGCCCCACCACCGATGAGGCACCCGCGAGCGTGCCCGCGGCGATGAGGACCAGCAGTCCAACGCCGACGAGCGCCCCCACCGGAGAGGGGCTTCGACGACGCGGCGGTGGCGTCCAGTATCGATGGTGCATCCGCTGGCGATCTCCCGGGACGGACGGCGCTGGTGCGCTCGCCCGGCGTGAGACGTTCAGGACATGCTGCCGTTACCCGACCGCCACGCGGAAGCGTCAGCATCGACGGGGCGCCGGACGCGGCGGCCCCCGCAGCCGTCAGTCGCTGAGGTCCCAGACCCGCAGCTTGTCGGGCGAGATGCGGAGCACGACGCCGTCCTCGACATAGGAGCGATCGAAACGGTCGGGAGCCTCCGGACCCTCGTAGCGCTCCGCTGTGCGACGCAGCACGCTCCGGAAGTCGTCGCTGCTCACCGTGGTCCGTCCGACCACCTCGACACCTCGCCAGGGCGCCGTCTGCTCCGCGATGACGAGGCTGGCGCGTGGATCGGCGAGCAGGTGGCGGACCTTGCCCTCCGTGACGCTGCCGCACCAGACCTGGAAGAGCCCGTCCCGATGCTCGAACCAGACCGGCGACAGCAGCACCGTGCCGTCGCGCCGATAGGTCGCGAGGACCGCGACGATGGGCAGCTCCAGGAGGTCCGCGATGTCGTCGAGCGTCAGTCCCATGGGCATCGCGAGATGGTAGCGTCCCGGTCGCCGTCGAGCGCCGTACTCACTCAGGCCGCGGGCCCGGGACGGGTACGGGCAGCGACCCGGGACATCGCAGCCTCCCAGCCGGCGTCGAACGGCAGGCCAGGCACGTCCAGGTCGATGACGACGGGCGCATGATCGGACGGCGTGGGCGGGCCCTTGCGAGCCTCGCGGTCGATCTCCGCCCAGATCACCCGTGCCGCGACGGGCGCCGTGACATACAACAGGTCGATGCGCATGCCCTGGTTCTTGTGGAACATGCCGGCCCGATAGTCCCACCACGAGAAGCGACCAGGGGCGGTCTGATGGTCCCGATAAGCATCGCTGAAGCCGACCCCGCGCAGGCCGGCGAGCGCCTCGCGCTCCGGCCCCGATACATGTGTGCCGCCGTGCGCGGCCGCTGGGGACCAGACGTCGGCATCGGTGGGAGCCACGTTGAAGTCACCTCCGATGACCAGGGGCACGTCCCCCCCGACGGTCGCGGCCGCCCAGGCCCGCAGGCGTTCGAACCACCGGAGCTTGCCGAGGTAGAACGGCGAGTCGACGACCCGGCCGTTGGGCGCATACAGCGACACGACCCGGATGCCGTCGCACACCGCGGACACCATGCGCGCCTCGTTCGACGGGTCGAAGTCCTCCTCGGACACCGCGACGCTGGCGCCCGACCGGCTGTCCCGGACCGGGCCATCCCCGAAGTTCGTGATCGGGTCAATGATGCCGACGCGGCTCGCGATGGCGACCCCGTTCCAGCGCCCCTCACCATGGTGGAGCAGCTCGTAGCCGGCGAGCTGGAACGGCAGGTGGGGCGCGTCCTCGTCGGAGAGCTTCGTCTCCTGCATCAGCAGCACGTCGGGCTGGGCGCGCTCCAGCCACTGCTCGACCGCATCCATGCGGGCCTTGAGGGAGTTGACGTTCCAGGTCGCGATGCGCATGGAGGGGAGGGTAGCCGCTGTGGGGGGTCGCGTGCGACGGCCCGACAGCATGCTGCCGGCGGTCAGTCAGGCGGCATGCTCGGGAGCGCGCCAGCCGGCGCCACCGATGGACGCGGGGTCGAGAGCGGGTTGAGGACCGCCTTCGCCAGCCGATTGGCGACCTTGTCGAGGTTCGCGAAGCCGACGTTGGCGAGCACCACGATATCGACATCCTCATCCGGCAGTCGGTACATCACGGACACGAAGCCACGCAGCGAGCCGCCGTGGCCGTAGCCCGGCTGACCCGCCACGGTCTGTGTCCTGGCCCCCAGCCCATACCCAGAGTCCTTGTAGAAGCCGAGCATCTCGGACAGGGCGTCCGGGGTCAGCACCTGGCCGCCGTAGAGCGCCATCTCCCAGTCGAGCAGGTCGCGGGCGCTGCCCTCCATCGCGCCTGCTGCCCAGGCCACCGTGGCCGTCGAGGTCGTGGGCCGGAAGTCGGTGCCGTCGGACCACTCCCGGAAGCCAGAACCGGCCTTCCAGAAGCCCTTGGCGCCGACCAGACCGACCGGCTGGCCGGCCTGCTGGAAGACCGTGTCGTCCATGCCCAACGGCGCCAGCAGCTGGTCGTGGATGAGGGTGGCGAGGGGCTGGTTGTCGATCTGTTCCAGGATCAGCCCCAGGAGCACGTAGTTGGTGTTCGAGTAGTTGAAGCCCTTGCCGGGTGCGAAGGCGCGCGGCCCGGTGAGCGCCAGGATCTCGTCCGTCGTCCACGCGTGATCGGGCCGGTCGAAGACCAGGCTCGGGTAGTCCTTGTGCTGGAAGTAGTCGAAGATGCCGCTCCGATGCGCCAGCAGCATCCGGACCGTGATGGCACGGGAGCCGGTGATCTGCGGCAACCAGGCATCGATGGTCTGGTCCAGGTCCAGCTGTCCCGCAGCCGCCGCCCGGAGGGTCAGCGCGGCCACGAAGGTCTTGGTGATGCTGCCCCACGCGAAGGGCGTGTCGGGCGTGACCTCCGGGCCGGCCGGCCAGAGGACGCCATCAGAGCCGTACCAGACGCTGCCGTCGGGGAGCTTCACGGCGGCGGCGAGCCCCGGTGCGCCTACCTCCTTGGCCATCTGCTTGAAGGCACGATCGAGCCGCTTGCGTAACGCCGGGATGGGCCGGGGATATGCCTCGCCGGACATTGGGCTGGGGGTCGCGTCGGTAACGGCGAGCCCAGTCGGGTCCACGATCGCGCCCGTCGGGGCGAGCGTCTCCGTCACTGCTGGACCGGTGGCCAGCGCTGCGGCGGTGTCACCTTGCGGGGGCGTGGCGCTCGCGCCGGGACCCGGCCCCATGCCCGGCAGCGCCACGGCCGCGAGCAGGACGATGGCAAGGACGACCAGCAGCGGGCCGAGCCACATCCAGGTCGGCCGCTGCTGCGGTGGCTGCGCACCGTGGACCGTGCCCGCGGACCGTCGCGGCTGAGGTCGGGGTCGCGTCTGCGACCGCTTGGAAGGCTGCGCCACGGGCGGATGGTGGCACGCCGGTCCCGATGGCGCTGGTGAGCGTTGTCGAGACCAGGTCGTTCCGGGCAGGGCCGACGCGGACGTCGCCACCCGGCAGACGACGTACCTCCGGCTGCGCCGAGCGTCGCGGCATCTTCACGACGATGGGTCCATGGACCTGGGAGGTGGCTCGGTCACATTGACACCACACCCGAAAGGAGCAGTCATACGGACCCGATCACCCTCGACTCGATCGTCCTCTTCCTCGCTGCGGTCGTCCTGCCGCTCGTCGTCCTGGGTCTGTTCGCCAACCTCGTGGGCGTCGACAGCCGCGAGCCGCGGGCCGGCGACGCATCGTCGCCCACACCCTGGATCTGGTGACCAGCGCCCGACCCTGTGCGACCGTCAGCCCGCGGCCTACCATCCGCGAGTGCCGACGCTGCTGCCCAAGCTCATCCTGACGCCGCTGCTCGTTGGTGGCGCCAGCCTGGCGCAACGCCGCTGGGGTGCCCAGATCGGCGGCTGGATCGTCGCGCTGCCCCTGACCTCAGGGCCCATCATCCTGTTCGTGGCCCTCGACCAGTCGCCGGGACTGGCGGCGAACGTGGCCCACGGGGCGCTCGCCGGAGTCATCGCTGGGACAGCCTTCTGCCTCGCCTATGCGCTGACCTGCGCCCGCGCCGGCACCCTCGCGTCGCTCTTGGCGGGCATCAGCGCCTTCGTCGTCACGGGTCTGCTCGTGCCGGACCTGGCGCCATCGCTGACATTCCTCATCGGCCTCGTGGCCATCGGTGGCGTGCTCCGGCTGCTGCCCACCGTGGCCGCCGACCCCGAGCGGGCGCCCGTGATGCCGCCATCGTGGGACGTGCCGGTGCGCATCGTCGTGGCCACGGTCCTCGTGCTCCTGCTGACGGCCATCGCGCCGACCATCGGCGGCCGGGCGAGCGGTGTCATCGCAACGTTCCCGGTCTACGCCTCGGTGCTCACCACGTTCGCGCAGCGCACCCGCGGCCCGGCCGAGGCGATCCTGGTGCTGCGGGGGTTGCTGTTCGGGTTGCCGGGTTTCGCCACCTTCTGCCTCGTGGTGGGCGAACTGCTGGTGCGGACGGGCGTGGCACTGGCGTTCGTGCTGGCGCTCGGAGCGGCGCTCGCGGTCCAGGGAATGACGCTGCTGGTCCTCATGAGCCGCGATCGGGCACCGGCACCGGCGGGGGTCGATCGCGGGCCGGGACCCGGTTGATCGAGGAGCGCTCCCGGATCAGCTGCCGTTGGAGCGGAAGGCCATGGTGGCCGAGAGCGTCCGAGGCTCCGGCGCATGGCCGATGGACTCGGGTGGCGCGCCGACGCTCGGTGCCTCGAGGACGTCGGCTGCGTGGCTGTCTTCCGGCAGCAGGGCATGGGTCCGCCGGCGGTTGACCCGGGGCATCGCGACGTCAGCGAGAGCCTCCAGACGCGTGACGGTCGCGCTGTCGAGCACCTGGGGCGCGCGTCCGATGCGACCTGCCAGCTGCGACTCGCGCAACAGGGGGATTCCGGCAACGGCATGGTGGAGCAGTGGCAGCTCCGCCTGGCGCATGCACACGATCGGCTCGACGGTCGCCGTCGTGGCTCCGAGGACCGGCGCGAACGCCGCGGTCACGGCGGTGACCTGGGCGCGCAGGTGGCTGGCGACGTCATGGCTGTGGCGGCCGACGATGAGCCGGTCGCCCCGGATACGGACCCGACCCGGGTGGTTCCGGGTCTCGACCACGAAGACACCGCCGGGCCCGATGACGAGGTGGCCGATGATGCCCGTGAGGCCGGGCGCCCGTCGGTCCGCGAGCACGAGATAGCCCCTGCCGGTGAGTCGCTCGAGACTGTCGCCGGTGCTCCGACGGTCTTCGGCGCGTCGGACGAGGGCAGCCACGACGCCCAGCGAGATGGCCGCGATGAGCACGAATGCGACGAGCGGGGTGGCGGGCATGAGCAGCACCAGCACCGCGACCGCGCCGATAGCCGAACCGATGACCACGCGCGAGGTGTGGTCGTCGTTGGTCAGCACGCTGCTCGCGGGCCGCGGGGCATCCTGGGCGCGCGCGCGGGCATCCCCGGTGCGTCTGCCGTCGAGCCCTGCTGCATCCGTCATGGGAAGATGACTCTCGGTCATCGAGGGCCGCGCGCAAGGGGTCCGTGGGTCCGGTCCCCGTCGGTCGAAGGTCCGGGGCACCGGGTGCTCCGGGGAGGGTCGGTCGGTTGCGGTCCGGTTAGGGGTACCGGCGTCACCATCGGCAGGCGGGATGGGAGCCGCCGTATCCTTCCCTCGATGACTGACCAGGTCGACCCCAGCCGACTGTCCCCCGAGCAGGCTGCCGCCGTCGCGGAGGCCCGGGACGTCAGCCGGTCGACGCGCCGCGTCGTCGCTCCCGCGCTCGAGGAGCTGCTGTACCAGCCGATCCCTGTCCTGGACAAGGGGTTCGTGCGGGTCATCGACTACATGGGCGACGACCACGCCATCGTCCAGGCAGCCAGGGTCTCGTACGGCGCCGGCACCAAGACCGTGCGCAGCGACGCCGGGCTCATCGACTACCTGATGCGCCACCAGCACACGTCGCCCTTCGAGATGTGCGACATCAAGCTGCATGTGAAGCTGCCGGTGTTCGTGGCGCGCCAGTGGATCCGGCACAGGACCGCGAGTGTCAACGAGTACTCCGGGCGCTATTCGGAGATCGCCGACACGTTCTATGAGCCCGACCCGTCAGCGATCGGTCGTCAGTCGTCGCTGAATTGGCAGGGCAGCGCAGGCGCGGTATCGTCTGAGGCTGCGGAGCGGGCCTTGACCGCGTGGCGCGAGGCGTCGGCGGCAGCGTATGAGCAGTACCAGGCGCTCCTCTCGGACGCGGATGATCCGGTCGCCCGCGAGGTCGCGCGGATCGGCCTGCCGGTCAGCCACTACACCGAGTGGTACTGGAAGGTCGATCTCCACAACCTGCTGCGCTTCCTGGAGCTGCGCATGGACAGCCACGCCCAGTACGAGATCCGGGTCTACGCGGAGGCCATCGGGCGCATCGTCGCAGCGTGGGTGCCGCTCACCTGGGCGTCCTTCGTGGACCAGCGCTTCGGGTCCGCCACGGTCTCCGCGAAGGCCCTCGCCGTGCTCCGCGCCGAGCTGGCGGGACGGCAGCTCGATCTCGAGGGCGGGGGCATGTCCAAGGGCGACGCGCGCGAGCTGCGCCAGGTGCTCGGGCTGGAGCCGCCGACGCCGTGACCGGCCGTGAGCCCGGCCCGTGCCCGGAGCGGCGCTGTGATCAAAACGACGGAGGAACGACCGGGTCTGCGATCGTGCGAGCAGGAGGATCCGTCTCGTCCGCCGGATCCACTCCGGGGAGCATCAAGACAGCGTGGGATCCGCTGCGAATCGGTCCCGTCCGGCCGCTCGTCGCGCGTGCTCCGTCGGATCGACCGCCCACTGATCCGTCGGCACGTGGCCCGGAGGCTCAGGACCCGCGATCGGTCGGCTACCGGCCGCTCGACCCTGGGTTGACCGTGCGTGTGGCGGAGGTCCAGCGGTGGGTTCGAGCGTCGCGCGCCCCGAAACGGAGGATCAGGCGTTGGCCCGCGAGGGCGACAACGGAGTAGGCGAGACCGCCATGATCCTCGACACCCAGCGTGGCGGCGTCGAAGGCGAGGAAGCCGTCGCGGGCGTAGCGCGTGCGGCCGGGATCGGTGCTGTCCCCGGCGAGGTCCGTGGCGGTGAGGCGGATCCGGGCCACTGTCGTCCAGGGTTGCCGGACGGCGGGCCGTGCCTGCTCGATGAGTCGTCCGTGTCGGTGCCCGGCGCGCCCCCACACCCGGATGACGATGCGGCGCGTGCGGGTTCCCACCGCGATGCGCAGCGAGTCCGAGGCCTCCGGCTCCCAGACCCAGGGTGAGACCTCCGCGGCGGCGGGGCTCGGGGCGTCGGTACTGCTGACGCGATAGCCCACATCGGGTGTGGCCGCCAGGGACGGAGCGGCTGCCAGGGACATCGACGCCACGACCAGACCCGCGATGCAGGCGATCCGTCGGACGGACATGGGGGACGACACCTCGGCTGCGGGACCGCACCGTTACAGGACCCATCGGGATCGCGTCGGTGCACGACACATGCTCGCGACCCGCGCCCACCGGTTCGAGGGGGCGGCCGATCAAGGATCGACGCGGGATCGTGAACCTTGGTGGCCGGCTCAGCCGGTCGGGTGTGTCGCTGTCAGTCCCCGCGCATCGTGTGCGGCCCCGGCCCCGGCCCCCCCGCCGGGATCGCGGTCGAGATGTGTCCCAGGTGCTGCCGCTGCTCCGTGGACCGAGCCACTCCGAACCAGCACTCTACGGCGGCGCGGCAGAGGGCGTCGTATCCGCGACGATCCCACCACCGAGGCCCGTGAGGGCAACGATAGCGGCTCGCCCGTCCTCTCGGCATATCCGTCTGCCTCCGATCGGGTGACCTTCAGCGTGGTCGGCCCTGCCGATCGGGCGGCCTGTGCGCCCTTGGCGTTCCTGCGCTATACACACAGTCGCGACGGGGCATCGCATGAGCTCTGGCCGATCCTGGGGGGTAGACCGACACGTGTCCATGGCACACCTGACGACGACACGTGGGCGGCTGTCCCTGGTGCTCCTCGTGATCCTGGCAGCGATGATCGCACCCGTGGGGGCGCTCGCGGCACAGCCGCCACGTATCCCGGCCACGCGGACGAGTGGGTCCGCTGCGCCTCGCATCGAGGCGGGCCTCTCGACCACGGCGCGTGCATATGGCGCGGTCCGGGTCATCGTCAGGATGCGGCAGCGGCTGTCGCCATCGGTGATGCGGCGCGGCAGCACGCGATCGACCTACGCCCGCCAGCTCCGTGTCCGGTCCGGTCGGGTCGGCTCCCTGGCACGCTCGACCGGTGGCTCGGTGGCGCGCCGCTATCGGTACCTGCCCTACATGGTGCTCGCGGCAACGCCCCGGACGATCACCCGGCTGCGGGCCTCCGCCGACGTCGAGAGCGTGACGGCCGACCGGCTCAGTCTGCCGGAGCTCAACCAGAGCGTGCCGCTGGTCCAGGGCAACACGATGGCCGCTGCCGGATGGGGTGGCGCGAACCAGATCGTCGCCGTCCTCGACACCGGGGTCCAAGCGGATCACCCGTTCCTGGCCGGCAAGGTCGTCGATGAGGCGTGCTTCGCCTCCGGTGGTGACCCGAACCAGGGCGATGGCATCCCTGGCCCGCCCGGCACGGCGGGGAGCTGCCCCAACGGCCTCCAGACCCAGACCGGCCCCGGATCCGCTGCGCCCTGCACCAGCATCCCCGAGGAATGTCTCCATGGGACGCACGTGGCGGGGATCGCCGTCGGCCGGCGGCTCGTGGGGGCCGGGCCAGGTCATTCCACGATCGCGGGCGTGGCTCGGTACGCCTCGCTCCTGCCCATCCAGGTGTTCTCGACGTTCGACCCCATCCCCGGTGACCCGTTCATCGGCTCCTGGTCGAGTGACCAGGCCGCGGGTCTCGAGTACGTGTACCAGAAGGAGCTGGCAGGGGCCTATGCCCCCAAGCACGTCGCGTCCGTCAACCTGAGCATCGGCGGTGACGCCACGTCGCACGTGTGCGACAACGATCCGACGGAAGCGCCCATCCGGGATGCCGCGAACCTGCTCCGGACGCTCAGGGTCGCGACCATCTATGCCGCGGGCAATGACGGATATGTCAACGCGACCTCGTTCCCCGCCTGCCTCTCGACGGTCATCAGCGTCAGTTCGACGACGGCGTCGGACCACCTCTCGTCGTTCAGCGATATCGCCTCCTGGGTCGACCTCGCGGCGCCGGGCAGCAACATCTACTCGTCCGTCCCCGGCGGCGGCTACATGTCCCTGAGCGGCACCTCGATGGCCACGCCCCATGTCGCTGGTGCCTGGGCGGAGATCAAGTCGCGCTTCCCGAACGCGACCGTGGACATCGTCGAGAAGGCGCTCCAGGTGACCGGGGTGCCCGTCCGGGACGATCGGTACACGGGTTCCTATGTGCATCTCACCAAGCCGCGCATCAGGATCCTCAGCGCGGGTGACTGGCTGGGCGCGACGAAGACCGCGCTCAGCACGTCCGCCCGGCGGGTGGTGTCGGGAGCCCACGTGACCTTGACTGCGACCGCTGCGCGCCGCCACAGCGTGAACCAGAAGCCAACGGGCAAGGTGGCGTTCAAGGTCAAGGGGGTCACAGTCGCGCGGGTGACCGTCGACCCGGCCACGGGCATCGCGACGACCTCGGCACGCATCACGGGCAAGCACGGGGCGAAGGTCAAGGTCCAGGCGTTCTACAAGGGTGCCGGGCCGTTCCTGGCGAGCGCCGGCCCGGTCATCACCATCACCATCAAGTAGGCTCCGTGCGCTGACCACGGCGGCGGTACCGGCCGCCAGTCGTGGCAGGGATGGAGGGAGACCCGGTGGATAGAGACGTCGCGCTGCTGTTCGCGACGCGCTGCCTCCGGATGTTCGGCTACGGCTTCCTGTCGACCGTCCTGGTCCTCTATCTCACCGGACTCGGCCTGTCCGGTGGTGACATCGGGCTGCTGCTGACCCTCACGCTCCTGGGTGACGCGGCCATCTCGCTGTGGCTGACGACCCACGCGGACCGGATCGGTCGCAAGCGGGTGCTGCTGGCGGGTGCCGGCCTGATGTTCGCGGCGGGGCTCGTGTTCGTCGCCACGCCCGTCTTCGCGGTGCTGGCGATCGCGGCGACGATCGGCGTCATCAGCCCCAGCGGCAACGAGGTGGGCCCGTTCCTGGCCGTCGAGCAGGCGTCGCTCAGTCAGCTCGTCCCTGACCGCCGACGAACCAGCCTCTTCGCGCGCTACCAGCTCGTGGGATCGTTCGCGACCGCCTCCGGCGCACTCATCGCGGGCCTGGTCGCGCAGGCGGCGATCGACCATGGCTGGACCGATGTCGACGCCTATCGGCTGGTCATCGTCGGCTACGCGGTCGTGGGCATCGTGCTGGCGCTGCTGTTCACGCGCCTGGGGTCCGGGATCGAGGTGCCGCCGAGGGACGTCCAGGACGTGCCCATCCGGACCCGTCTCGGACTCCACCGGTCGCAGCGCATCGTGCTCAGTCTGTCGCTCCTGTTCGCGCTCGACGCGTTCGCGGGTGGCTTCGTCATCCAGAGCTTCATCGCGTTCTGGTTCCAGAGCAAGTTCGGGCTCGACCCGGCGGCCCTGGGCCTGCTGCTGTTCGGCGCGAACATCCTGGCGGGCCTGTCGGCATTGGCCGCGGGACCGCTGGCGGCACGCTTCGGCCTCGTGAACACGATGGTGTTCACGCACCTGCCTTCGAACGTACTGCTGCTGCTGGTGCCGTTCATGCCCACGGTGGAGCTGGCGGTCCTCGTGCTGCTCGTCCGGTTCTCCATCAGCCAGATGGATGTGCCGACGCGCCAGAGCTACACGATGGCGGTGGTCGAACCTGATGAACGTTCGGCCGCGGCGGGGGTCACGGGTGTCGCGCGCAGCCTGGGCGTCGCCGCCTCACCGCTCATCGCGGGGCCGCTGTTCCTGAGCGCCGCGTTCGCGGGGGCGCCGTTCGTCATCGCCGGATGCCTGAAGATCGTCTACGACCTGCTGCTCTATCGGCGGTTCCAGTCGGTGCGCCCACCGGAGGAACAGGTCAGTCGCTAGGGACGCCTGATCGGGGCCGCATCGCCAGGCGCGAGGCCCGGTCGGTGAGGTAGCGCTGCTCGGGGAGGCTCTGGGTGCGGCGTGCTGCCGAGAGGTAGGCGTCACGAGCGCCGACCGCATCGCCGGCCATCTCCAGCAGGTGTGCGCGGACCGCATCGACCCGATGGGTGGCGGCCATCCGCTCGTCTGCATCGAGCGTCCCGAGCATCGCCAGCGCGGGCATCGGCCCGTGGACCATGGCCACGGCGACCGAGTGGTTAAGGGTCACCGCGGGACCGGGCGAGACTTGCTCCAGCACCTCGTAGAAGGCCAGGATCTGGGACCAGTCGGTCGCGTCGGTGGTCGGGGCCTCGTCATGGATGGCTGCGATGGCCGCCTGGATCTGGTACGGTCCGACCGACCCGCGGCCCAGGGTCCTGGTGACGATGCCGACGCCTTCCGCGATCATCGCCTGGTCCCAGCGGGCTCGATCCTGGTCGGCGAGTGCGACCAGTCCGCCATCGGGGGTCGTGCGCGCGGAGCGTCGCGCATCGGTCAGGAGCATGAGGGCCAGGAGCCCGGCCACCTCGCCATCGTCGGGGAGCATCCGCTGGAGGGTCCGGACCAGCCGGATCGCCTCGTCGGTCAGCTCGGCGCGCTGGAGGTCCCGACCCGAGGATGCCGCGTACCCCTCGTTGAACACGAGGTAGAGGACGTGTAGCACGGCCCGCAGCCGGGTCGCGCGTTCCTCGGGTGGTGGCAGGGTGAACCGCGCGCCGGTGGCCTTGATGCGTGCCTTGGCGCGGCTGATACGCTGCGCCATCGTCGCTTCGGGCACGAACCACGCGCGGGCGATCTCCGCCGTGGTGAGGCCACCGAACGCCCGCAACGTGAGTGCGATCTGCGATGGTGCCGACAGTTCCGGGTGGCAGCAGAGGAAGAGGAGCGTCAGCGAGTCGTCCACGTCGGGGTCCGCGTCCGCGGGGTCGGGCACGAGCGACTCCTCCGGGGCCGTCCGCAGTGCCGCGTCCGACTCGCGTCGCTGGCGTGCCTGCTCCGCGCGGAGCTCGTCGGTGAGCCGGCGGCTCGCCACGGTCAGTAGCCAGCCCCGGGGATTGTCCGGGACGCCATCGGCCGGCCAGCGGGTGGCGGCCGCGAGGAGGGCCTCCTGGACGGCGTCCTCGCAGGCATCGAACCGGCCATGCCGATGGGTGAGGATCCCCAGGACCTGGGGGGCGAGCTCGCGCAGCAGGTGTTCGATGCGGGGGTCGAGGGGGGCCGGGGTGGCGCCGTTGGCAGTGGCGCCGTTGGCGATGGCCCCGCCGCCGGGGTGGGTCATGTCGGTCACGGGATGGCCCGGGTCACATCTCGGGCGGTGCGTCGCCGATGCGTCGGATCTCCAGGGGCTCGGTGGTGAAGGTCACCACCCGCCGGGCCAGCTCGATGACTCGTGCCTCGCTCTCGACATCGACGATCCAGAAGCCCGCAAGGACCTCCTTCGATTCCGTGTACGGCCCATCCGTGACAGCGACGGCACCGTCCGTGAAGCGCACGGTCTTGCCCTGCGATGAGTGTGTCAACCCCTCTGCGGTCACGAGCTCGCCGCTGCGGGTGATGTCCTCATTGAACTGGTGCATGAACCGGACGAGCTCGGCAATGGTCCAGTCCTTGTGGGCGATGGCTTCGGGCTCGGGGTCCCCGAACAGGATCATCATGTACTTCACGATCGTCTCCCTGCGGTGTCGATGCCCATCGTACGGGCCGGTCAGGAGCAGGTCGGAGCGGACCGCCGATCCTCGACACTGAAGGACGCCGAGGTGGGCGGGATCACCTGGGGCGGGGGCGGTCATGGGGCTTCGCAGGCGGCGCTCCTATGGTCGCGGCGCTCGCCGACGGCTACGCTGCGTGGATGCCGGGCACCGAGTATGACGACGACATCCTGGGACCCATCATCGGTCGGGGACCCGAGGACCCGGCTCATCTCTGGGAGCTCATCAGCAGCGTCGATGCCGTCCACCAGACCTTCCTCGGTGCACCAGAGCTGCACGCAGCGCTGCAGCGTCTGGCGGCACGGGAGCTCATCCGGGAGCTGCCTGGTCACGCCTACGTCGACGCCGGATACGACGAGGGCTCACCCCAGCTCACGCCCATCACTGAGACGCAGTGGCAGGCGGCGGTCGAGGAGTTCCAGGCGGAGTTCGAGCGCCTCAACGCGGAGGCGAGTGAACCCTACCCACGCCTCACCGTGGTCTACGCCATCGAGGGTGGCGTCCCGCCCACGGACGCGGACATCGAAGGCGCCCGGACCCTGCGCGATCGCGTCATCTCCGTCCTCGCGGCCGGCGGCGTGACGTCCATGACCGGGGAGGTCGAGCCCGGTCCCGGCTCGGTCACGTTCTGGGTGGCCGGCTTCGAGGAGCCCGACCCGGACCGGATGGAGCGCCTGGTCGGCCCGATGCTCGCCGCGTCGGCCCCGAGCGGCTCCACCTTGACCATCGACATGTGGGACGCGCTGGCGGAGGACCAGCTTCCCGCCGACTTCTGGGTCGTCGGCCCTGACGCGTAGCCGCGCCACGCCCAGGCGGTCCGCCACGCTATCGTCCCGGGCATGACCGACAGCTTTCCGAGGCTCAACGCCCGGACCCAGCGATTCAGCCTGGGCGTGCCACGCGACATCGGCATCGCGCCCGACGGCAGCCGGGTGGTGTTCCTGCGCACGCGCAGTGGTACGGACCCGGTGACGTGCCTCTGGGAGTACGACGTAGCGAGCGGTGCGGAGCGGCTCGTGGTCGATCCTCGGACCCTGGAGTCGACCGCCGAGGAAGCGCTTCCCGCCGAGGAGCGTGCCCGTCGGGAACGGGCCCGGGAGCAGGCGCGCGGCATCGTGGCGTATGCGCCAGACGAGGCCCTCACACGCATCGTGTTCGCGCTCTCGGGTGGCCTCTGGGTCACCGATCTCGCGACCGGCGCCAGCCGCAGCCTGGATACGCCCGACGATGTCATCGACCCCAGCCTCTCCCCGGACGGCCGCCACGTGGCGTATGTCGCGGCGGGAGCGCTGCATGTGCAGGATCTCACGACGGGGGTGGATGCCACGCTCGCCGAGCCAGACGGTCCCGATGTCACGTGGGGGCTCGCAGAGTTCGTCGCGGCGGAGGAGCTTGACCGGTATCGCGGCACCTGGTGGTCGCCCGACAGCGACATGGTGCTGGCCCAGCGTACGGACGAGGCCCACGTCGAACGATGGCACATCGCCGATCCGGCCGACCCGGCGGCCGAGCCTCGGGTGCTGGCGTACCCCGCGGCCGGCACCGCGAATGCGACCGTCACGCTCTGGCTCATCAACCTCGCCGGTCGCCGGTCGCCGGTCCACCTCGATGACGAGTACCTCACCGAGGTCACCTGGGACCGCCACGCGCTGTCGATCACGACGCTCACCCGGGACCAGCGCGACCTGCGGGTGTGGAGCGTCGACCCGGGCACCGGATCGACGCGCCTTGCCTGGTCGGGCAGCGATGCCGCATGGATGGATGTCCGACCCGGCCTGCCGATGCATCTCGGAGACGGCACCGCGGTCTGGCTCGTGGACTCCGAGGACGCCTGCCGCCTGGTCATCGGGGACCGGCTGGTCACGCCGCCCGACCTCCAGGTCCGCGGCGTCACGAGCGTCGACTCGGGGAAGGTGGTCTTCCGCGCGAGTGTCGACCCGAGCAGCATCGAGCTGTGGCAGTCCAGCGGCGCTGACGGGTCGCTCGCGCGGCTGAGTCCGGAGGGACCGGGCACCTGGTCCGGACGGATGCGTGGCGGCACGCTCGTGATGAGCGGCCAGACACTGGCCGGAGACGGCACGACGGTGACGGTCGTGCGCGCGGATGGCACGCGTGGTCGGATCGCGAACTTCGCGGAGCGACCCGGCCTGACACTCGATGTCACGTTGTTGCGCGCCGGCGCGCGCCACCTGGCCACCGCGGTCCTGTTCCCCACGGGCCACGTTCGAGGCTCACGACGGCTCCCCGTCCTCATGGATCCATACGCCGGCCCGGGCCATCAGCGGGTCCTGGCCGCGGGCGGCGCCTACCTGGGCTCCCAGTGGTTCGCGGACCAGGGCTATGCCGTGGTCGTGGCGGATGGCCGGGGCGTGCCCGGCAGGGGTCCCGCCTTCGAGCGCGAGGTCCGGAGGATCTTGCCGCCAAGGCACTGGAGGACCAGGTCGACGCGCTCCATGGCGTGGCAGCGGCGTATCCGGACGATGTCGACCTCGAGCGTGTCGCGATCCGCGGCTGGTCGTTCGGAGGCTTCCTGGCCGCGCTCGCGGTGCTCCGTCGTCCGGATGTGTTCCACGCCGCCGTCGCGGGAGCACCCGTCGTCGACTGGCGCCTCTACGACACCGGCTACACCGAGCGATACCTCGGCCATCCGGACCTCGACCCCGCCGCCTACGAGCGCTCGTCGCTCCTGGCCGACGCCCAGGGGCTGGAACGTCCGCTGCTGCTCATCCACGGCCTGGCGGACGACAACGTCGTCGTGGCCCACACGCTGCGGCTGTCATCCGCACTCGTGGCGGCCGGCCGACCGCATACGGTGCTGCCACTCACCGGGATCACGCATATGGCGAGCGACGAGATCGTGGCGGAGAACCTGCTGTCGCTCCAGGTCGAGTTCCTTGCCCGGGCTCTCGGCATCTGAATCTGTACGCCACCGGGCGGAGGGCATAGGCTGTGGCCCGCGGCTCGTCCGTGGGGCGGTGGTGGGTTCTCGGCGGGGGGATGGATGCGCGTCAGTGGGATCAGCTCGACGATGGTCGCCGGGTGGCTGGTGGCCGTGCTGCTCGCGACCGCGGCCGCGGCCGCGAGCGCGGCGCCAGCCAGCTCACAGCCACCAGGAGCGACCGCTTCGGCGGGTTCGGGAGCTGCCTGTGCCGTCCCATCGGCACCTCCCGTGCCCGACCCGACCGCGCCCATGGTGATGCCCGAGGACTATCGGCTGAAGCTGCTCGACTCGGTCTGGCAGCAGCTGGCTGATGGCTATGTCGACCCGGGCATGAATGGTCTGGACTGGCAGGCGGTGCACACCGACTACGCGCAGCGGATCCTCATCGCCGAGAACGCCTACGAGGACTACGCGATCCTCGAGGAGATGGTGGGTCTGCTCAAGGACCCGGACACGGCGTTCATCAGCGCCCAGACGCTGGAGTCGGTGCCCGCCCCGGATCCCAGCTACGGCGGCATCGGCATCCTCGTCGACGCAGCATCCACGGCGACCCCGGACAAGGGTCTGCGGGTGCTGTATGTGTTCCCGGGCGGGCCAGCGGAAGCCGCAGGTATCGCCCCGCGTGATGTGATCCTGGCGGTCGGGGACGACCCGTGCCCACGGCCGGATCTCGTGCGGGGGCCGGTGGGGAGCGACGTCACCCTGCTCGTCCGCTCACCCGGCCAGGATCCACGGACCATCGAGGTGGGCCGGCAGCGCATCGCGCCGGCCTACACGCCGATCGATGTGCGTATCCCCGAGGCACCTGGGATCGGGTACCTGCGACTGCTCTCGCTCTCGGGCGGTGACGTGCCGGCGGCGGCCAGCACGGCGCTGACCGAGCTGCTGGATGCGGGACCGCTCGACGGCCTGGTCATCGATCTTCGTCACACCACCCAGGGAGCGCCCGGGGTCACGACCAGCATCCTGGGGCAGTTCGTCGGGGGCGCCGTCGGGACGGTGGTCGCTCACGGCGGCGATACCCCGTTCCTGGTGCAGGCGGGCGATCTGCATGACCGGCTCAAGCGGACGCCGCTCGCCGTCCTGGTGGACGCGCAGACGGATGGGGAGGCTGAGCGGCTGGCGGCCATCCTGCAGTCGCAGGGTCGTGCCGTGGTGGTCGGCCAGCGCACACCCGGGCACACGCAGCTCATCCAGCAGGTGCCGCTGCCCGATGGCTCGGTGCTTCAGATGGTGGTCGGCGGGCTGATGACATCGGACGGCACCCGGATCGAGGGACACGGTGTCATCCCCGACATCGTCATGACGGACGACTGGCTGGATCAGGCCGCGGACGCCGACACGTGGGTCCATGCCGCGGTCCAGGCGTTGGCTGACCCATCCTCGGCCGGGAGTTCGCCGCGATGACACGCAGGCGCTCCGCGGTCACCGGGCACGCACGGTCGGTGGTCCTTGGGGTGCTGGCCGCCTGCCTTGCGCTCTCCGGGCCAGCAGCTGGCCAGTCGTCGTCCGCGGGCGCGGCCCTGGCGTCCCCCGCGGTCGCCCCGTCCTCGACCATCGATCCCGCCGCGGTCGCGGCCGCGGCTGCGCGACTCGGGAAGATGGCCGCGACCCTCGAGTCCGACCGCCTCCTCCTTGCGGAGCTGCGCAAGCAGCTCCCCCAGGCACGCGCGGAAGCGGAAGCCTACCTGGCCAGGGTGGAGCAGCTGGCGCTCGCCGCGGACCCGGCCCGGCTGGGTGTGGTCGTCAGCCGCGTACGTCAGGCGGCGCCGGCCTACCTGGACTGGCGCGACCAGCGGTTCGCGACATCGACGGAGGCCCAGGACGCGTACCTGCAGAGCGGGGCCGCCGCGTTCGACGCGACATGGTCGGCGCTCCAGGACGCCATCCTGCTTTCGGTCGCGAACCAGATCGACACCATCCTCGACGTCGTGGGTGCGATGCAGGGCGGTCAGCGTTGACCGACCCGGCCGCTATGGTCAGCAAGAGGGAGTGATCGCAGTGACGGACGGTGCTCGCAGGTCGGTGGCTGTGGGATCGACGACGATCCTGGGCGTGATGCTCGCGCTGTCCGGGGTCGCATGTGCCCAGGATGGCGAAGGGGGAGCAGGCGGATCCGCGGCCAGGATCCGGTGCCAGCGAACAAGGTCGACCTCCTCGCACCGATCGAGACTCGGCTGTCCGGCCGCGTCTGGCTCATGACCCAGGGGATGGAGCCGTCCATGATCGTCGGACCCGGTGATGGTGGTCCGACCGGCATCGACTGGTCGCAGCTCGACGGCGGCCTGGGCTCACCGACTGTGTCGTCGGGGCAGCTGCAGTCGGCTGGTGCAGGTGCCCTCGTGCCCTACCGCGACCCAGCGCCGGCGTTCAGCACCAACCATCTCGTCACCCGCGACTTCAGCTCCCGCCCGTACCAGACCGAGCCCAACATCGCCATCGACCCCGCCGATCCCGAGCACATCGTGCTGGGCACCATCGACTACGACTTCCCATCGATGTCGTCGTACGTGACCTACGACGGCGGCGAGACCTGGGATGGCCCGTACCAGTCGCCATATGTGCTGGAGGACCAGTTCTCCGGCGGCGACCCGTCGCTGGCATTCGACCGTGCGGGATCGGTGTACATGACGAGCATCTCCATCGGTGAGGAGGACTTCACCGTGGGTCCGGTGGCCGTCACCCAGGAGGTATCGAGCATCGCCGTGGCGCGCTCCGACGATGGTGGCTACAGCTGGCCGGTGAACATCCCGACCGCGCGCAGCGCGGTGAGCACGAGTGGCCTCACCCCGGACCGGTTCGGCCGCCTGCGCGGCGACCTCACCCTCGGCTTCCTGGACAAGCCCTGGATCGCCGTCGGACCTGATGCCAAGGACCCCACCAAGGACGTCATCTACGTCACGTACACGGACTTCGAGACGGTGTACCAGGTGCTCTGGCTGGGCGAGTTCCCGACCCTCGTGCCGACCGCCACCAAGACCTCGATCCAGCTGGTCAAGTCCACCGACGGTGGCCAGACCTGGAGCGATCCGGTGGGGGTCAGTCCGGTGGTGACGGAGGCCTACGGGGAGACGTCGGGCGGCGGCGGCCCGTCGGAGCTGATGCCCAAGCGGTCCGTGCAGGGATCGCAGCCTACGGTCACGCCCGACGGCACGGTGTACGTCGCCTGGGTGGACAGCACCGACGACGAGGCGATGAAGGGCCTCGGGGAGATCGACATCGCCCGATCCGACGATTCGGGCAAGACGTTCGGTGCGCCGGTCACCGCATCGACGTTCAACGAGATCGGCTTCCGGCCGCGGACCGCCTTCTTCCGCTACTGGGGCTCCGAGTTCCCCCAGATCGCCTCCGGTCCGGATGGCCAGGTGTACATCGTCTATGTCGCCCGACCGCCCGACAACGTGGCTGACGACGGCGATGTCTATCTCGTGGCGTCGACCGACAAGGGGCAGACCTGGACGCGAGCGACGCAGCTCAACGACGATACGGGCTCCGCGCTCCAGTTCTTCCCGTCCGTGGCGGTCGACCCCGACGGTGGCATCCACGTGATGTGGGGTGACATGCGCGACGACCCCGCGCAGACACGCTACGGCATCTACTACACGCGATCCCTGGATGGCGGCAAGACCTGGGGCTTCGAGGACACGACCCTGGGCATCACCACCCGGAACACGCGGGTCACGGACTTCGCCTCGAATCCCAACCGCGGCTTCCCGAACGGCCTCTTCCTGGGTGACTACTTCTCCATCCGGGCCGCGTCCAATGACGATGTCTACATGGTCTGGGCCGACACACGTCTGGGCGAGTACGGCGCCCCGAACCAGAAGATCGGCTTCGCGCGACGCAAGGCAGTGCCGTCGCCGGAGGTCTACCTGTCACCTGCCACCGGCCCGGGGGGCCAGCAGGTGACCCTCCAGGGGTTCGGCTACCAGCCCGTCATGGATGTCTTCGTCCAGCTGGGTGACAGCACCGTCGCGTATGCCCGGACGGACAAGAATGGTGACTTCACCTCGCGCCTCTACATGCCGGTCACCAGCGAGGGCGATCAGCAGTTGACCGCGGTGGACCAATCGGGCAACGCGGCGAGCACCTCGTTCTACACGGACTACGGCATCGGCAACCTGCGCGACCAGAATGCCGACCTCGCACGACAGCTGGAGGAGATCCGCCAGCTGCTCACGTCGGGCGGCGGACAGCCCGCGGCCTCGCCAGCGCCGTCGAGCGTGCCATGAAGAGCGGCACCCTTGGTCTGGCTGGCCTGACGGTCGCCCTCGGCGTCCTGGGCGGCGGCATCGCCCTGGCCCAGGACCCATCGCCAGCGCCGAGCACCGCGCCCGCGCCAAGCGTCGTTCCGGCGTCGGATGGCTCGGGATCGCCGGGCCCAGCGGCGGACAAGATCACGTTCCAGTCGGTGTTCGTCGATACCGCACCGCTGCAGCTCCAGGCCGGCAACATCGACCTCTACCTCTACGGTCTGCGGACGGAGGCCGCCCAGAAGCTCCAGGACACGCCCGGCGTCCAGGAGTTCCAGGCGCCCGCCACGGCCCTGTCGCTCGTGCTCAACCCGGCACCGGCACCCGAGGGCAAGCTCAACCCGTTCGCGATCCCCGAGATCCGCACCGCCATGGAGTACCTGGTGGACCGCGACTTCATCAGCCAGGACATCTACCGCGGGCTGGCCCAGCCGATGATCACCCACGTGGCGCCCTCGGACCTCGACTTCCAGACGGTCTACGACATCGACCGTGGCTCGGACATCCGGTATGACCCGGACTACGCCCATCAGCAGATCACCGCGGCCATGACCAGCGCAGGCGCGCAGCTCGTCGACGACGTCTGGCAGTTCGACGGCCAGCCCGTGCGCATCAAGCTCATCGCGCGTGTCGAGGACGAGCGACGGCAGATCGGCGACCTGGTCGCGGCGGAGCTCAAGGACGCCGGCTTCGAGGTCGCTGTCACCTACCAGCCGTTCGCGGCCGCCATCCAGTCGGTCTACTCCAGCGACCCCGCCGCCTTCGAGTGGAACATCTACACGGAGGGTTGGAGCAGGGGCTCCGCCCAGCGATACGACGACTCCACCATCAATGCCATGGATGCACCCTGGATGGGCAACATGCCCGGCTGGCGCGAGCAGGGGTTCTGGCAGTATGAGGATCCGGAGATGGATACCCTGGGCCAGAAGCTGTTCCGGGGTGAGTTCACGAATGTCGATGAACGCGATGCCCTGTATCGCCAGATGACCCAGAAGGAGCTCGTGGCTCCCGTGCGGGTCTGGCTCGCGAGCGTGGTCAACACGTTCCCCGCGACGAGCGACCTCGCCGGGGCCACCCAGGACGTCTCTGCCGGACCGCGGTCCCCCTGGACCCTTCGGTCGGCTCACGTGCCGGGCTCCGACGAGGTCAAGGTCGGCAACCTGTGGGTCTGGACGGAGCGGACCACCTGGAACCCCATCGGTGGGTTCGGCGACGTCTACAGCACCGACATCTGGCGCAACCTGTTCGACCCGCCCATCGCCAACCACCCCTTCACGGGGGTGCCGGAGCCCTTCCGGGCGAGCTACACCGTGAACACCGCAGGCCCGACGGGCAAGCTGGACGTTCCGACCGATGCCGTCACGTGGGACGCCGTCAACGATGCCTGGGTGCCCGTCAAGGCCGGGACGCAGGCGACCAGCGTCGTCACGTTCGACTACTCCAGGTATCTCGGGTCCCACTGGCATGACGGGCAGCCCATCACCATCGCCGATGCTGTCTATTCCATCGCGCAGGGCTTCGACCTCGCGTACGACCCAGACAAGGCCGCCATCGAGACCGCCCTCGCGGCCACGTCGCGCCCGTACCTGGACACGTTCAAGGGCTTCCGCCTGACCGCAGACGACCAGCTCGAGGTATACGTCGACTACTGGCACTTCGACCAGGACCAGATCGCGGCATACGCCAGCCCCACGTCGCTGAGCATGCCCTGGGAAGTCCTCGCCGCCATGGACGACCTGGTGTTCGGTCAGCGTCGTGCCGCGTACACGGACACGGCCGCGGCCCGGTATGACGTGCCCTGGCTGAGCCTGGTCATGACCCGGGATGCCAAGCTTGTCGACCGGACGCTGCGCCAGTTCTCGGGCCGGCACACGATGCCCGCTGGCGTGTTCCAGATGGGCAGCCGGACGCTCGTGACCCAGGACGAGGCGGACGCACGGTACCAGGCGGCCCACGACTGGTTCGACCAGTACGGGCATCTGGTCATCAGCAACGGACCGTTCCTTCTGGCCCGCTACGACCCCCCGGCACAGTTCGCCGAGCTGGACGCGTTTCGCGACCCGACCTATCCGTTCACGGCGGCCGACTTCGACCTTGGTCCCTCGCCGACGCTGTCCATCGATGCCATCGACGGCGCCACGGCGGGCATCGGCCAGGAGGCATCCATCCCAGTGACCGTGGAGGGCCCGGGGACCCTGGCGCTTCGGTACCTGCTGCTCGATCCGGGCACGGGCACGATCGTCCAGAGCGGAGAGGCTGCCCCCGGGACGACGCCGGGCTCGTTCACCGTGACCCTTGGCGCCGACGTGACCACGGGTCTGTTCCCGGGCCTGTATCGACTGGACCTGGCCGCGTCGAGCGACGCCACGGCACGCATCAGTGAACGGGTGGTGGACCTCGAGGTGACGCCGTAGCCGGATCCGTATGGCGGCCCCTGGCCGTCCGGGCGGCCAGCCTCCTGGGCGTGCTCCTCGTGGTCCTGGTGCTGCTCGTCGTGACCCTGGGCGCGACCGGGTACTCGGACCGGATCCTGGGCGCCGTCGTGAACGAGGAGATGCGCGGTCTGCGCACGTCGATGGCCCAGACCATCCACGACCCCGGGGAGCTGGAACAGGCGCTGGCGGTCCGGCAAGCGGAGTTGGAGCAGTCGTATGGGCTGGACCAGCCGTGGTATCAGCGCCTGCCCGGCATGGTGGCGCGGGTGTTGACGCTCGACCTGGGTGAGGCACGGACCGTCCGGACCTCGGATGGCAGCAACCGCATCGTGGATATCGTCATGGAGCGGCTGCCCGCCACCCTGCTGTTGCTGACCACGGCCCTGGTCATCACCGCGCTCATCGGCGTCTCGGTGGGCGTCTGGCTATCGACGCGTGTCGGTTCGCGGCTGGACCGTCTGGTCTCCTACGCAGCGGCTGTCTCGTACGCGATGCCGGGGTGGTGGATGGGCATCCTGCTCATCCTGGTGTTCGGGTTCGCGCTCAAGGTCCTGCCCACCGGTGGCATGTACAGCACACCGCCGCCCACCGGCGGCGTGGAGCGGTCGCTGGACCTCGTCTGGCACGCGCTGCTGCCCATCCTGACGCTCGTCCTGGTGAGCATCGGGCCGTCCATCTACATCGTGCGCACCCTGACCCTCAACGTGGCCCAGGACGACCACGTAACGCTCGCACGCGCCAAGGGCATGTCGGAGGGCGTGGTGCAGCGGCGGCACATCCTGCGGGTCGCCGCACCTCCCATCGTGACGGGTCTCATCCTGGGGCTCGCCGGATCCATCGGCGGTGCGATCCTGGTCGAGACGGTCTTCGGTTGGCAGGGCATGGGTCGGCTCTACTACGACGCGATCGCGGGCACGCCCGATGACGGGCTCATCGTAGGCCTGACGTTCATGTTCACGCTCGTCTACGTCATCGCGCGGATGGTGCTCGAGGTGCTGTACGTGTTCCTCGATCCACGGGTCCGGTACAGCTCGTGAACCGGAGCGCAAGATGAACGCACGGAGCGTCCTGCGCCAGCTGATCGCCTCGGGTCCCGGCCGCATCGGGCTGGCCATGGCCGCCATCCTGTCGATCGCCTCGATCTACGTCGTGCTCACCTACCCCTTCGATTACGGACCGACCCGCTGGAGCAACCCCACGGTATGGGCTGACAACCCGCACGCGGCGCCACCCGCATGGACCAACCTGTTCGGGCCCCGGAAGGCCGTCCACCGGGTGCTGAGCGCCGCGACACCGAGCGCCATCACGGCCGCCGGGGCCGCGCAGATCCGGACGTACCAGCTACCGTTCTCGTTCGCCGAGGACGAGCCACCGAGCTTCCTCTCCTTCGACCTGGGGGAGGTCACGTACCACGCGCGCCCGCCGTCCATGAGCATCGTCCTGGTCCGGCCCGACGGCCACGAGGTCACCCTCTACCGCGATGTGGTGCGGGGGCCCAGGCCAGGTGAAGTGGCGCCGTACGTCCGCAACGCCGACGCGCCCATGCGGGTCCTGTTGAGCTCGGAGTCGGGGACCGCGGACGCCGCAGCGAAGATGATCTCCGACGCCTACGGCGTCCCGACCACGGCTGCGGATCTCGGCGGCCATCCGGAGCGGGCGCTGTTCGGAGTTCCGGATGGGGCCGGTGGCTTCACGCCGCTCCCGGGCGACTATCTGGTGGAGGCGCGCATCGCGGTGGCTGACCCCGAGGACGAGGTCGGGCGTGTGGGCGTCGTGGTCGGCGGCAGCGTCTTCGGCCTCATGGGCACCGACACCCAGGGTCGCGACCTCGCCGAGGGGTTGCTGTTCGGACTGCCCATCGCGCTCGTCATCGGCATCGCGGCCGCGGTCGTGAGCACCGCCATCGGCACCGGTCTGGGACTGCTCAGCGGCTACAAGGGTGGCAGGACGGACCTCGTCATCCAGCGTTCCGCGGATATCGTCAACAACATCCCGCTGCTGCCGCTGCTCATCTTCATGGTGTTCGTGCTCGGGTCCCAGCTGTGGCTGATCATGCTGGTCCTGGTGGCGTTCAGCTGGCCGGGGCTGACCATCACCATCCGGTCGATGGTCCTGGGCCTGGGCACCAGCCAGGAGGTGGAGGCCGCGCGTGCGCTCGGGGCGTCCACGCGCCAGGTCGTGGTCCGCCACGTCCTGCCCCACACGGCGCCATACGTATTCACGTCGCTCATCTTCTTCGTGCCCGCCGCGATCCTGGCCGAGGCCGGGCTCTCGTTCCTGGGCCTGGGCGACCCGACGCTGCCGACCTGGGGCCAGGTCCTCGAGGACGGCTACGACACCGGTGCCGTCTACCTCGGCTACTGGTGGTGGGTGGTGTCACCCGGGTTGCTCATCATCATCACGGCCGTCACGTTCATGCTCCTGGCCATCGCCATGGAACCCATCGTCCAGCCACGACTGCGGCGCGGCGCGTGACGCTCCTGTCCGTCGATGGCCTCGTGGTCCAGTACGCAGGCTCGCGCGGCATGGTCCGTGCGGTCGACGGGCTGTCCCTGACCGTGGGGGGACCCGGCGAGGCTGTGGGCATCATCGGGGAGTCGGGCAGCGGCAAGACGAGCCTCGCGCTCGCGCTCATGCGCCTGCTGCCCCGGAACGGGTCCATGCCAACCGGCAGCATCCGGTTCCAGGGTCAGGAGATCACGGCACTCTCGGACGAGGAGTTCCGGCGCCAGGTGCGCTGGAGCGGCATGGCCATGGTGTTCCAGGGCGCCATGCACGCGCTCAACCCCGTCATCAGCGTCGGTGACCAGGTCGCGGAGCGCCTGCGGGCCGACGGTATGGGTCTGGGCGACGCGCGGGCGCGGGTTGACGCACTCCTGGGCAGGGTCGGTCTGCCCGCGGGGACGTCACGGCGCTACGCCCATGAGCTGTCCGGTGGCATGCGCCAGCGGGTGATGATCGCCATGGCACTCACCCATGACCCGCCGCTGGTCATCCTCGACGAGCCGACCAGCGCCCTGGACGTGAGCGTCCAGGCACAGATCATGAACCTGCTCAAGGAGCTGAAGTGGGAGCGGGGCATCTCGATGTTGTTCATCACCCATGACCTTGCGCTGGCGAGCGACCTGTGCGACCGGATCGTGGTGGTGTACGCCGGTCAGGTCAGGGAGGACGGTCCGGCCGATGACGTGCTCGTCGCGGCTCGCGATCCGTACACCCAGGGGCTGATGGCGAGCATGTCACGGTTGCATGGCGACGAGGTGCCCACCTTCCTGCCGGGCTCGCCGCCAGACCCACTCGACCCTCCGACCGGGTGCCGGTTCGCGGCGCGCTGCCCCTCGGCGTTCGCTCGCTGCGGGGAGGCGCCACCATTGACGGAGGTCGCACCGGGCCACAGCGCTCGATGCTGGCTGGTGGCACTCTCATGACCGATGTCGCAGGGGTGGTCGCTCCGGCGGCGTCAGCGAAGCCGATCCTTGAGCTGTCGCACGTCAGGATCACGTTCCTGGCCCGACGCGGCTTCCTGGGCTCGGTGCCCGTCACGATCCTGCAGGACGTGTCGGTGTCGCTGGCGCGCGGCGAGACGCTGGCCGTGGTGGGGGAGTCCGGGAGCGGCAAGACCACGCTCGGCCGCGCGTCCCTGCGACTCGTGCCCCTGGCTGCGGGACGGCTGACCTTCGAGGGGCAGGACATCACCACCCTGCGTGACGACCAGCTCAAGGCCTTTCGGCGGCGTGCGCAAGCGGTATTCCAGGATCCGTATTCCAGCCTCAGCCCATACATGCGGGTCCAGGACATCGTGGCCGAGCCACTCGTCATCCACCGCATCGGGTCGAACGCCGATCGGCGTGACCGGGTCGTGGAGGCGTTGGAACAGGTGCGACTTCGGCCCGCCGCTGACCTCCTCGAGCGGTATCCACACACCCTGTCGGGTGGCCAGCGCCAACGGGTCAACATCGCGCGAGCGATGATCGATGGATCCGGCCTATGTCGTCGCCGATGAGCCCGTGTCGATGATCGATGCCTCCAGCCGCGCCGAGCTGCTTGGGCTGCTGCGTGACTTCCAGGTGGCCAAGGGCGTCTCGTACCTGTTCATCACCCATGACCTCGCGAGCGCTCGCCATTTCGCGGACCGGGTGGCCGTGCTGTATCTGGGTCGCGTCGTGGAACTCGCGGATGCGCGCGAGCTCATCGACCGGCCCAGGCATCCCTACGCACGCGCGTTGCTGGCCGCGGTCCCGGAGCCCGATCCGGCCAACCGGCATCGCCTGCGCCCGATCGTCAGTGGCGAGCCACCGAGCGTGATGGCAGCGCCGACCGGCTGTCCGTTCCACCCTCGGTGTCCGGTCGCGATCCCAGGCACCTGCGAGACCATCGACCCGCCGCTCATCGAGCTGGGGCCGCGCCACCTGGTCGCCTGTCACCTCTATCCGGCTCCCGGACGCACCGAGGCCCCGGCGTCGGCCGGGGCTTCGGAGGTTGCCGCGGTCGGCGACGCGCTACGGGCCCACGCTGCAGATGCCCGCCGGTGAGCTGTCCACCGTCGCCGTGTTGCCGGTCCAGGTGTTGGCCGTGCCCGCGGTCTTCGAGCCTGTGGTCGAGTCATCGCAGATGCCACCGTTGCCGGCGAAGGTGTTCGACCGGATGACGTTGTCCTCTGCGGCACCGCTGACCTGGATGCCGGACCCCTTGGCAGTGACGTCGTTGCGCCGCACGCTGGAGGTCCTGGCGTCGGTCAGCAGGAGGCCGACCTCGGTATCGCTGACCGTGTTGTGGTCCACGGCCACCGCATCGACCTGCCCGGCCCCGATGCCATACAGCACCCGTCGGACCAGGTTGTCACGGATCGTGATCCGCCCGTTGCTGAAGCTGGGTGAGCTAGGGCCGTTGGTGCCCTGGGCGGCGATGCCGTAGTAGAAGGTGCCACCTGACGTGGGTCCGGCGCTGGCGCCCTGGACCACGTTCTCCCGGACGGTGCCCTTGACGCGTCCGAAGAGCGCGATGCCGTAGAGGCTGGCGCCGGGGCCGCCGAGCGCCGGTCGGCCGATGGTCGAGGCCCGCCGGAGCGCGGAGGTCACGATCGCGGGGATCTGGCCGAAGTACGCCCGCACCGAGTTGTGGACGATATCGGTGGTGACCTGGCGGCTATCGCCGCCGACGCCGATAGCGACGTAGATCGCGTCTCGGACCTCGTTGTAGCCGATGGTCGCGCTGCTGGAACGGGGGTGGAGCCCGAGCCCGACGGCGCTGTCGATGAGCACGATGCCGTCGATCTGCGCGCACTGCGCCGTGAGGTTCATGTCCGGGGCAAGGAGCCGATTGCCGCGGATGGAGGCGTGTCGGGAACCCGAGACGACGATCGTGCCCTCGACCGTCTCGCAGGTCCCGTGCGTGCGGGTGATGGTCTTGAATCCCCGGATCGTGACCCCATCGACGCGATCGACGAGCACCAGGAAGGTGAAGGTCCCCTGGTACTCCGACAGGGCCGACGGCGTCTTGATGATCGCCCGATACGGCGTGGACGACTCCAGCGTCAAGCCGTCCCGGTTGCCAGCGATGGTGACCTGCTCGGTGTACGTTCCCGGGCAGACGATGATGGTGTCACGGGGGCCACTGGCATCCACGGCGGCCTGGATGTGCTTCTTCGCCGTCCCTGAGCCGCCGCAACCCCGTGGGCCAGCGTGGCCGTCACCATCCACCCACCGGGTGGTGCCACCGGCCGCTCCCACCGGCGCGACCGACGCCCCCAGCGCCGCCACCAGCATCACCCCGACCATCGCAACCCGTCGACCGCGCATCCGTCCTCCGATCACTCGTGCCTGTGGTGTCAGGGCCACGATACGCTCCGGGGATGCAGGCGATCGGATGGTGCAGCACGGGGACGCACCGGCCCCGATCAGCGGCTGGCGCGCCTCGACCAGGCGTCGAGCCCGACTGCCAGCAACAGGATGATGCCCAGGGTGACCTGCTGGTAGAAGGGGTCGAGGCCGAGCAGGTTGAACCCATTGCCGATGAGCGCGATGAAGAGGCAGCCGATGGCGGTCCGCCAGACGGAGCCCTCGCCGCCCATGATGCTGGTGCCCCCGACGACGATGCCGGCCAGCACCGTGAAGGTGAGGAACGCACCGCTCGAGGACTGGGCGCTCAGCACCCGGGACGCGTCGAGGACGCCCGCGAAGGCGGCCGCGGCGCCGCTGAGCGCGAAGGTCGCGACCTTGATGGTGTCGGTCCGGACCCCGGCGAGTCGGGCCGCGTCTGCGTTGCCACCGGTCGAGTACACATATCTCCCGAACGTCGTGCGTGCCAGCAGCACGCCGATGGCGATGGTGATGAGGATCATCATCCAGGCCGCGCTGGTGAGACCCAGGAAGCGGGTGGACGCGAAGGTCTGGAACTCGGGGTGGTCGAACACGACCACGAGATTGCCGCGCGTCACCAGGGCACCGATCCCTGATAGCACGTACGTCATGGCCAGGGTGGCGATGAGCGCATTGATGCGGAAGCGGGTGACGAGTATCCCGTTCGTGAGCCCCGCCATGAGCCCGATGCCGATGCCCACGAGGATCGCGAGCGGCGCCCCGATGCCCGGCACGAGCTGGGTCGCGAGGGCGCCCGCAAGGCCATACACCGCGCCCACGGAGAGATCGATGCCGCCGGCGATGAGCACGAGCGTGCCGGCCGCGGCCACGATGATGATGCCGGCTTGTTGGTCGAGGATATTGGCCAGGTTCTGAGTGCGCAGGAATGGGCCACTGATGAGGCCCAGGATGACGAGCGTGATGAGGAACGGGATGAGGATGCCGGCCTGGCCTAGCGCGGTCCGGGCCCGGCTGCTCACGGACGGCGCGGGCGCCCCAGACGCCCCAGGGGTGACAGGCGTGTCCGGCGTATCCGGCGTACCCGATGGGCTCGACGAACTCGATGCGGCTGTCATGCCGTCCCTGCGGCCATGCCAAAGGCCGCGTTGAGGATCGCGGACTCGGTCATCGCCGCACCCTCGAGCTCCGCGACGACCTGGCCGCCGCGCATGACGAGCGTCCGGTGGGCGAGGCCCAGGACTTCCTCGATCTCGCTCGAGATGACGAGCACGGCCATGCCCGACGCGGCGAGCTCGACGAGCAGCTGGTAGATCTCGCGCTTGGCCCCGACATCGATGCCCCGGGTGGGCTCATCGGCGAGCAGCAGCCGGGGTGACCCAAGGAGCGCCCGCGCGAACATCACCTTCTGCTGGTTGCCACCGGAGAGCGCGATGGCGGGCAACTCGATGGTCGCCGGCCCGGTGACGGCGCCGAGGGCGCTCGTGACCCGCTCGGCTTCCGTCCGGCGCCGCACGAAGCCCATCCGGCTGAGCACCGGCAGGGTGGCCAGGCTGACATTCTCGCGGATGGGTCGGCCGAGGCAGAGGCCATCGTCCTTGCGCGATTCAGGGATGAGCGCCACGCCCGCACGGATGGCGCCGCCGGGGCCGCCGCGGAGCGTCTGCTCACCCAGGAGCACCTGCCCGGCGCCGAGACGCGAGGCACCGAAGATGGCACGCGCGAGCTCGCTTCGGCCGGCACCCACCAGACCCGCGATGCACACGATCTCGCCAGCGCGGACCTGGAGTGTGACGCCCTCGACGCCAGGTGCATGCACGTCGCGGACATCGAGGACCACAGGTGCGTCGGGCCCGACAAGGCGCCGCTCGGGCCATGCCCGGTCACCGACCCGGCCGAGCATGCCGGCGATGAGCGACGATTCGGTCTCCTCGGCCGCTGGACCGGTGCGCACCACGCGACCGTCGCGGAGGATCGTCACGGTGTCGGCGAGATCGAGCACCTCGCGCAGGAAGTGGGAGACCAGGACCACGGTGCGGCCAGCCCCTGCGAGTTCACGCACGATCTGGCGCAGCCGCTCGGCCTCCGCGCCGGAGAGTGAGGCGGTCGGCTCGTCGAGCACGATGAGGTCCGCATCCCGGGCGAGCGCCCGGAGGATCTCCACCTGCTGACGCTGGCTGATGGGCAGCGTGCCCACGCGGACGTCGGCGGGGATGTCGAATCCGGCACGAGCCGCGAGCTCCTGGTACCGGGTTCGCAGCACGCCTCGATCGACGAACGAGGCACGTTGGGGTTCGACGCCCAGGAAGACGTTCTGGGCCGTGGTGAGCTGGGGGACGAGCGCCAGCTCCTGGGCGACGAGCGCGATGCCCCGTTCGAGCGCCTGACGCGGTGATGCGAACGCGACCGGGCTGCCCCGCAGGACCAGCTCGCCCTGGTCCCGCGAGACGACACCCGCGATGATCTTGCCCAGCGTCGACTTGCCGGCGCCGTTCTCGCCCACGAAGGCGTGGACCGAGCCGGGCCGGATCGCGACCGAGACATCGTCAAGCGCCCGGGTGTGCCCAAAGCTCTTGCCGATGCCCCGGATGTCGAGATGGACGGGACCGCCAGACGCGGTCATCCGCGGCAGGGGATGGCTGGGGTCAGCCGGGCCACTCCGCGAGGGTCAGGAAGTCCTGGACGTTGTCCTTGGTCACGACGCCACCGTTCTCGAGCGCGGCGAGCGGGTCCACGCCCGCCACCGGTGTCCCGGACCGGATGGCCTGGATGAGCCCTTCGACGCCCATGCGACCCTCGGTCGCGGGCAGCTGCATGACGGTCGCGAACCTGTCGCCTGCCGAGATGCCCTGGAGTGCCACCGCGCCACCACCGTAGCCGACGAGTCGGACCTTGTCCGCCACGCCCGCTGCTTGCGTCGCCGTGAGGGCGCCCGTGATGGCCTGGTCGGCACCGATGATGACGTCGATCTCGGGGTGTGCCGTGAGCATGTCCTGCGCGGCCTTGAGGCCGAGCGCCGTCTGGTAGAACGACTCGCCCTCGGCCACGACGCTGATGCCCGGCTTGGCGCCGATGGCGGTGTCGAACGCGGTCCGGAGCGCGCCATCGAGGCCGGAGGCCTTGACGGAGTAGATGTAGCCCACCTCGCACGGGTCAGCCGCCACGTCGGCGCAGGCCTGGACCACGAGATCGCCCATCTTGGTGCCCATGTCGCTCGGCACGAACACGACGTTCGCGGAGAGGCCGTCGACCTGGGAGGCGGCCGTGGTGAAGTCGGCGCCCAGGATCTGGTCGATGTTGGCGACCGCGACGCCCTGGGAGATGGCGTCCTGGACACCGGTCACGAGACCGCCGCCATAGATGGGCTGGAGCACGATGCCGTCGTACTTGCCGGACGCGACCGCATCCTGCAGCTGGCGGGTCTGTGCGGCAGGATCGTTGTTCGCGTCGAAGACCGTGATGGTCGCCCCCTGGGCCGCCGCTGCCCCCTGGGCCGCCGCCAGCATCGGGGCGTCATAGCTGTTCGCGATGGCGAACGAGAGATAGGCCAGATCGAGCGGCGCGTTCGCCGATGGGCTCTGGGCCAGGGCACCGGTACCGACCGATGCCGCGATGACCACCGATCCCGCGATGGACAGTCCCCAGAGTCGCCGCGACCCGGGTCGCGTGTGTGCAGCGTTGCTCACGCCAGGCTCCTCCTCGATTGATGCGCATCCAAGCCACGGGCCGGACATGCCGGCACCGACCGTGCGTCGTGCCTTCGCCAGTGGCAACTCCTCCGCGTCGACGTCTGACCGCCATCCGCCATGGCGTCCATCCTGGCCGCGAGTGTGCAGTGACGGTGTGAGCATGTCAACCAGACTGCTCAAGGGTTCGGTGCGGTGGGCTCGTCGTGCAGTGTCACTGAACGAGACGTGCCCCGGCGTGGGTGCCGGGCGTGCCGGCCGCTCAGCCCGCCCAGCGGGCGAGTAGGACGGCGGGCGCGGATCCAAGGCGGCCCAAAACCCCTTGACTGGCCGAATCACCCACGTGGCGGGTCGAACGGCCGCGGAAGCCGCCTGGAATGACCGTATCAGGCGTGCCCTGGAGCTTCGACGGTCCATTCACCCGCCGTGCGGGTCGGCGCCACGACCATCCGGGCCAGGGCCACGACGGCCGGCGGCACGACCATCCGGGGCAAGGCAACGACGGCCGGCGGCACGACCATCTGGGGCAAGGCAACGACGGCCGGCGGCGCGCACCTTCGCGGGTTGTCCCGGTGCGGGAGGATGTGCTTCGCCGCAGCGCGCAACGGAGGTGAGTGGATGGCACGCATGAGCATCGATGGCTTCGCAGGTGAGCTGGTCCTGCCCGGGGACCCGACGTTCGATCAACGGCGGATGCTCTGGAACGCGATGGTCGACCGACGACCGGCCGCGATCGCGCGCTGCGTCACGGCCCATGACGTGGCCGCGGCCATCCGTCATGCACGCACCGTCGATCTCCCTATCGGCGTGCTCTGCGGCGGCCACGGCATCCTGGGCGCGGCGCTGCCGGAGGGCGGCCTCTTGATCGACCTGCGCCCGATGGGTGACGTGACGGTCGACCCGGAGCGCCGCCGGGCGTTCGTCGGCGGCGGTGCACTCCTCGGCAGCCTCGATCGCGCAGCGGAGCCATACGGCCTCGCGACGACGGCCGGGGAGATCTCCCACACCGGCGTCGGTGGGCTGACGCTCGGTGGTGGCTTCGGCTGGCTCGGGCGCCAGTTCGGCATGTCCTGCGACAACGTGGAGCGATACACCGTCGTGTCCGCCGACGGCGAGATCCTGCACGCCTCCGCGACCGAACACCCGGATCTCTACTGGGGCCTCCGGGGCGGGGGAGGGAACTTCGGAGTCGTGGTCGAGTTCGAGTTCCGTCTCCACCCTATCTCGGGCCAGGCGCTCATGGCCGACCTGACCTTCGATGCCGCGGGTGCCGTCGACCCGATGCGCCGCTGGCGCGACCTCCTCGGCGGCGCACCTCGGCAGGCGACGCTCCATTCGAGTGCCAAGACATCCGCGAAGGGACGGCCGATCGTGACCGTCGGGGTCGTCTGGGTGGGCGAGATGTCCGACGCGCGGGCATACCTGCCGACCCTGCGCTCCGTCGGCGTGCCCCTGGGCGAGCAGGTGCGTGAGCTGCCATACGTGGAGCTCCAGACCCAGTTCGACGACCTGCTCGATCACGGCACGCGGCGCTATTCCAAGAGCCACTACCTGCCGGAGCTCCCGGATGCCGCCATCGCGCGGTATCTCGCGCGCGGGGTAGCCCCAGACCAGGTGATGGTCGACTGGTCCCGCGTGCCCAGCGGCGGGCTCGAGCTGCACCGCGGCGCCATCGCGGACATCCCCGATGACGCGGCCGCATACAGCGGCCGTGGCGCGCTCCTCGAATGGGCTGGCAGCACCGCCTGGAAGGACCCGGCCGAGGATGGGGCCCGCATCGCCGCCGCACGGGCATACGGCGCCGCGATGGAACCGTTCGCGAGCGGCGTCTACGTGAACAACCTCGGCGACGAGGGGGAGGCGGGGGTGCGTCGGGCATATCGGCCGGACAAGCTCGGTCGCCTCCGGGAGATCAAGCGCATCTACGACCCGGCCAACATCTTCCGCGGCAACCAGAACATCCCACCCGCCTGACAGCGTCGGGCCTGACGCGACCTCCCAGGTCTCGCGCGGTCCTGAGCTTCACCAGACCTGACACCGGCTGACATGGTCGTGCTGTGAGATAGCGACCTCACATCCGGTGCGGCTGGCGCGTTTGCTTGCTGGAGGCACTCGCACGTTCGGAGGACCATGACCAGGATCACCAGCGCAACGCGGCTCGACTGGCTGCTGTTCGTGACGCTCGGCTTCTTCTGGGGCAGCAGCTACCTGTTCATCAAGATCGGCGTGGACGCGGGGTTGCGGCCGTTCACGCTCGTCGCGTTGCGGCTGCTCGTCGGGTTCCTGCTGCTGGCCGCCGTGGCGGCCTTGGCGCGCGAGCGACTGCCGCGCGAGGGACGCACGTATGGCCATCTCGCGGTCATCGCGGTCCTCAGCGTGGCCCTGCCGTTCTGTCTCGTCAGCTGGGCCGAGCAGAGCGTCGATTCCACGCTCGCGGCGGTCATCAATGGCGCCATCCCATTGTTCGTCATCGTCATCGCCGCGGCGGTGCTGCCCGACGAGCGGATGACGCCGCCCAAGGTCGCCGGGCTGCTCATCGGGTTCGTGGGCATCGCGATCCTCGTCGGCTTCGATCCGGCGGTCCTGTCCAGCAGCGGGCTCGTGCCGGTCGCGGCGCTCATGGGCTCGACCATCTCGTATGCCTCGGGAGGCGTCTACGCGCGGCGATTCCTGGGCGGTGTCCGCCCCATGATCCTGGCGCTCGGCGAGGTGGGCCTGGCGCTGCTCATGGTCATGCCCCTGGCGCTCATATTCGACCGGGGAGAGGTATCGCCGACCACGCCGGACGCGTGGTTCGCGGTGCTGTGGCTGGGCCTCCTCGGCTCCGGGATGGCGTTCCTCATCTTCTTCCGCCTGCTCGGCCGATGGGGTGCGACCCGGACTTCGCTGGTCGCCTACATCATCCCCATCTTTGGGCTGGTGCTGGGTGCCGCCGTGCTCCAGGAGCGGGTCGATACCCGGATGATCCTGGGCACGGCGCTCATCATCGGCGGCATCGCGCTGGTCAACCTGCGGCGCCGACCGGAGGCCGTCGTGGGGGTGGCGGACGAGGCTGCCGCCTGACCGGCGGGGACCTCAGCTGGCGAGTCGCTCGTCGTGCGAGAGGCGCCGGGTCCATGCGGCGAGGGCGACGAGCAGGTCCCGGATCTCGGCTCGGGTCCCCGGATCGGTCAGGTCGCCATCCGCATCGAACTTGTCACCGGCGAGCGGCACCAGGAGCTCCGGCAGCGGCAGCACCAGACTCCCCGTGAAGGTCAAACCATCGCGCAGCTGTGCCTGGGCACGCGCCGTGCCCCCGCGCCCTGGGCTGGCGCCCATGATGGCGACCGGCTTCCCGCTGAGGGCCGAGGCGCGAGCCGGACGTGACGCCCAGTCGATGGCGTTCTTGAGCACGCCCGGGATGCAGTGGTTGTACTCGGGTGTGGCGACGAGCAGCGCGTCGGCCCCAGCGATGGCGCGCTTGAACGTCGCCACCGGCTCCGGGTCGCCGAACGCCTCCACATCCGCATTGAACATCGGCAGATCGATGAGCTCGTGCATCCTCACTGTGATGTTCGGTGGTGCCAGGTCGACGGCCGCGCGGATGAGGCCACGGTTGAACGAGGCGCGCCGGATACTGCCGGCGATGCCCAGGACGTGCAGCGGTGTTGAGTCCATGTCGTGCTCCTGCTCGCGGGTTCTTCCTCTGCGACCGGGGAACCGTACGCGAACGGGTCGCCGTCAGACGGCGCGCTCCGTGGCGCTGATGGTGTCCTGGATGCGCCGGAGCAGCTCGATGTAGGTGCGCAGCTCGGCTGTCGAGAGCGCGCTCATCCAGGTCTGCTCGTGTCGATGGACGAGCGTCCGAACCTCCTGCAGCACGCCGACGCCGGTCGATGTGATCTCGACGACCAGCCTCTGGCGGTCGTCAGGGTTCGGCGTGCGTCGGACGAGCCCTCGCCGCTCGAGCGAGTCGACCAGGCCGGTCACCGTGGCCCGGGTGACCATGAGCCGCTCGCTCAGGGTCGAGGGTGACATCGCGCCGTGGTCGCGGAGCAGGCCCAGGACGAGGCCGCCCGCGGCACCGGCACCGAAGGCCGGAGCAGCACCGCGATGTGCTCGAGCAGCAGGTCGGCCGTCCTCCGACGGGCCGGATCTACACTCTGATCCCCTGAAGGAGGACACCGATGCTCAGCGACAGCCTGATCGTCCCGACCATCCCGGTCACCGACCTCGCGCGCGCGAGGGTGTTCTACGTCGATGTCCTGGCCCTGACGCCCATCGACGAGAGCCCCTTCGGCATCCGTCTCCGCTGCGGCAACGGCTCGCAGCTGTCCATCTTCAAGCGCGGCCCGGTCGAGCGGAGCCACACCATGGCCCACTTCGAGGTCGCCGATATCGAGGCAGAAGTCGCCGACCTGCGCAGCCGCGGCGCGGTCTTCGAGGAGTACACGGAAGGGCCGCTGGTCACGACCGGTGGGATCGCCCAGATCGGACCGGCCCGGGGTGCCTGGCTCCGTGACCCCGACGGCAACATCCTGGGTCTGCGCCAGGGACCCGTCTTCGCCTGATCGTGTGGGGGAGCGTCAGGTCGGCTCGGTGACCTGGCGAGCGAGTGTCTTCGGCGCGATGAGCCGATAGCTGCCGCGGACCAGACCTTCGACCTCCGCCCAGTCGATGGGCTCGACCAGCTGCATCGTCAGCCAGCCGAACCGGCCGACATAGGCCGCCAGCGCGAACCGCGGGTCGTCGAGCAGCCCGATGAGCGCGTCCTTGGGCACCTTGACGGTGATCGCCGTCTCACCCGGGAAGCAGAAGATCTTGGCGCGCACCCGGAAGTTCAGGTCGCTGCCCCAGGTGATCTCCTCGTGGGTCTCCGGCAGCGCCAGGCAGATCTCGCGCAGGTGATCGACGACGGCGCTCACGACCGGTCGGCTCCAGAGGCGTTCTTGCGGGTCCCTTCCGTGGACCCGTAGCGCAGCCCGTCGATGACCGGGTCCAGCATCCGGCCGACGTCGTCGCGCCGATCGGGGCCGTCCGGCAGGAACCAGTTGGCGCCGATGACCTGCATGGCGTCGTCGGGGTCCGATCCGGGACGCAGGACCCCCGCCGGGCTCGCTACTCGAACGTGTCGGTCCAGGCGGCGATGTCGATGCCGTGACCGTCCGGGGAGGCAACGGTCCACCACGCGGGGGCGCGGCTGTCGTCGACGAGCCTGCCGCCGGCGGCCAACACGGCAGCGACACGTGCCGGCGCCTGGTCTGCGGTCACCGACACGTCGATGTGGGTGCGGCCCCGGCCCCGGCGGTCCCCACGGATCGGATCGATCGCCAGCTGGGGCCCGTCGCAAAGGGTCGACCGCGTCCGTCTCACCCGCGGGGGTCGTAGCCCAGCGCCGCCGTCCAGAACGGCCGGGTATCCGCGGCCGAGTGCTGCGCGACGAGATGTCCACGCACTGGATCCGGGACACGTCAGGCGTGAGGGCGAGGCCCGCAGCCGCTCGGGACACCTCCGCCGCGAACTCCGCGGCACCGCCTGGGATTCGATCGGCACCGCGGTAGGGCACCCGGATGATGACCGCCTCCGCTCGCAGGTCGACGTCAGGCTCGATGGCGGTCCGCTCGGCGGCCGTGATGATGGCTGGCAGGAGTCGCGCACCCTGCGCCAGGGACGAGCACACGAACACCGCCTGCGGCCCCCAGGCGGTCACCCGCCAGTCGAAGACCCCCGGCTGCCCGTGGAAGGTCGCCGGGGTCAGGCCCTTGGGGGCGCGCGTCGGTCCGGCTGCCGTCCTACTTCGTTCCTGCCGTCCTACTTCGTTCCTTTGGCGGCTGCGCTTGACTGAGGGCTTGCAAGCACCGTCGACGCGGCCGTGGCTGCCTTCGGGCTGGTGACTTTCGACGTCGTCATCAGTTCGTTCGCTTCGAGTCCAACGGTCAGCTGCAACCGCTCGTGGAGCCGCAGTTGAGGCACTTGTAGCAGCTGCCGTTGCGGACCATGATGCTGCCGCAGTCGGCGCAGCTGGGTGAGTCGGCACTGACGCTGAACGAGACCTTGGTGGTCGCACCCAGGGACGCCGTGGCGACCGAACCCGTGCCGTGGCCGTTGCCATTCCCGTTCAGGACGGGCGTGGGGAGCGCGGCGGCAGCGATGGGCGGTGCGGGGGCTGCGCCCTGGTCCAGGAGCGGTTCGTCGCCGACGGACGTCGACACCGGCGCAGAGGCCGGAGCCGCAGCCACCACCGGGGCGGGACTCAGGGCACCAGCGAACGCGATGCCACCCATCGGGGCGTCACCGATCAGTCCGAGGGCCTCCCGGTCGCTGGCCGGCAGGAAACGCGAGCCCATCCATCGGAAGACGTAGTCGACGATGGACTTGGCGATGGGGATCTCGTTGTTGCCCGTGAAACCAGCCGGCTCGAAGCGGACATGGGCGAACTTGTTGACCAGGTCGCGCAGCGGCACGCCGTACTGGAGCGACACGGACGTCATGGTGGCGATGGTGTCCATGAGGCCGCTGATGGTGCTGCCTTCCTTGGCCATCTTGAGGAACAGCTCGCCGGGCTGGCCGTCCTCGTAGAGGCCGACCGTGATGTACCCCTCGTGGCCGGCGACCTGGAACTTGTGGGTGACGGCCGCTCGCTCGGCGGGCAGGCGGCGTCGATAGGCCTTGGGCTCCCCAGTGAGCTGCAGGTCGTTCGACGCCGCTGCCACGGCGGTCTGCGAGTCGGCGTCCTTCTTCTTGCCGGTGGAGAGCGGCTGGGATCGCTTGCTGCCGTCGCGATAGATCGCGATGGCCTTCAGGCCCAGCTTCCAGCCCTGCAGGTAGACATCCTCGATGTCCCCCGCGGTGGCGGCCTCGGGCATGTTGACCGTCTTGCTGATGGCGCCCGACAGGAACGGCTGCGTCGCACCCATCATCCGGACGTGGCCCATGTAGTGGATGGACCGCTCACCGTTGACGGGCTTGAAGGCGCAGTCGAACACCGCCAGGTGCTCGGGCTTGAGCCCCGGAGCTCCCTCGATGGTCTCCCGCTCGTTGATATAGCGGACGATCTCCTCCGTCTGGACGGGGGAGTAGCCCAGCTTGCGCAGGGCGCCAGGGACCGTGTTGTTCACGATCTTGAGGAAGCCCTCGCCGACCAGCTTCTTGTACTTGACGAGCGCGATGTCGGGTTCGATGCCGGTGGTATCGCAATCCATCATGAACGCGATGGTGCCCGTGGGCGCCAGCACCGACACCTGCGCGTTGCGGTAGCCGTGCTGGCGACCCAACTGGAGCGCCTCGTCCCAGGTCAGCCGCGCCGCATCGATGAGCGGCTTGGGCGCGGCATCGCCGGGGATGTCGTAGGCCGCGGCGCGGTGCTTGCCGATGACCCGGAGGAAGGGCTGCTCGTTGATGGCGTAGTCGTTGAACGGGCCGCCGTGATCGCGCGCGATGACCGCCGACTGGCGATACGCCTCGCCGGTCATGATCGCGGTCAGGGTCGCCGCGTACTGGCGACCGGCATCGGAGTCGTACGCCAGGCCGCGGCTCATGAGCAGCGCGCCGAGGTTGGCGTAGCCGATGCCCAGGGGCCGGAACCGGTGCGAGTTCTCCTCGATCTGGGGCGTCGGGTAGGACGCGTTGTCGACCAGGATCTCCTGGGCGGTGATGGTCACCCGGCTCGCGAAGCGATATGCCTCGACGTCGAACTCGCCGTCCTCGCCCACGAACTTCATCAGGTTCATGGAGGCCAGGTTGCAGGCCGTGTCGTTGAGGAACATGTATTCCGAGCAGGGGTTGCTGGCGTAGATGCGGTCACTGACCGCGCTCGTGTGCCAGTCGTTGATGGTCGTGTCGTACTGGATGCCCGGATCGCCACACAGCCATGCGGCCTCGGCCATCGCCCGGAACACCGAGCGGGCCGGCAGCGTGTCGACCGCCTCGCCCGTGGTCACCTCGCGGGTGGTCCAGTCGCCGTCTTGCTGGACGGCATGCATGAAGTCGTCCGTCACGCGCACCGAGTGGTTGGCGTTCTGGAAGAACACCGAACCGTACGCCTCGCCCGTGAAGGAGGCGTCGTAGCCGGCCTCGATGAGGGCCCAGGCCTTGCGCTCCTCGCTCGCCTTCGACTCGATGAAGTCCATGACGTCCGGATGGTCGGCATCAAGGATGACCATCTTGGCTGCGCGCCGGGTCTTGCCACCGCTCTTGACCACGCCCGCGAAGGCGTCGAAGCCCTTCATGAAGCTGACCGGGCCACTGGCGATGCCGCCACCCGACATCTTCTCCTTGCTGCCCCGGATCGGCGACAGGTTGACACCGGCCCCCGAGCCGTACTTGAACAGCATCGCCTCGGTCTTGGCAAGGTCCATGATCGAGGACATCGAGTCCCGGACCGAATTGATGAAGCAGGCACTGCACTGGGGGCGCTCTTCGACGCCGACGTTGAACCAGACGGGGCTGTTGAAGGCCATCTTCTGGTGGACCAGGAGATGGGTCAGCTCGGCCTTGAACGCCTGGAGATCCTCGTCCGTGGCGAAGTAGTGCTGGGTGGCCGCCCACGCGGTGATGGTGTTGACGACCCGGTCGATGAGCTGCTTGACGCTCTTCTCCCGCTGGGGCGTGCCGATATGGCCGCGGAAGTACTTGCTGACGACGACGTTGGTGGCCAGCTGGCTCCAGGACGCGGGCACCTCGATGTCCGTCTGCTCGAACACGGTCTTGCCTGACTCGTTGGAGATGTTCGCGGTGCGCATCTCCCAGGTGATCTCGTCGTAGGGGTGGACACCCGGCGTGGTCCAGCGGCGCTCGAACGTGAGGCCCTTGGCGCCTTCGCCCGTGAAGCGGTACCCGCTGTCCACGACCGGGGTCTGGAGGTGATCGGAGAGGCCGACGACTGCCTCTTCGATCACGTCCCGGGCAGCCGTCTGGGCGGCGCCCTTGGCGGCCGTCTGGTCGGCCACCTTCGTATCGGCCAAGGCCGCCGTCGTGGCGGCGCCGGTGGCCGTGCCACCCGCGGCCACGATCGCGCTGAGCGCGGCGTCATCGAGTGAACCCGATCGTGCGGTCGGTTCCTGACCGAACGTGGTACCTGTCTCGATGACCTGGCTCATTCCCTCGACCTCCCGATGTCGGTTCCCTCGCGGCCCCTCCCAGGACCGGCGATCACGCCCTGCCGTGACATCTCGCAGACCGTTGAGACTACGCCCGAGCAGCGGTCGTGTCAAGCCTCGAAACACGACATGTAGGGGTGCATTTCGTACCCCGGTACTAGATGTAGGGGTATGGGCCGCGTCACAGCAGACGCCGACCGGCGCCTGTGGAGCATCTCGTGGACCCTTCGTGGACGGGTTGTGGACGAGCATCATACAGAACGGATGTGCTGTATGTGGCGGCCGCCGCGGAGAGACCGAGCCCCCTCTGATGCGCTGCAGGACTGAGCGGGTCAACGACGGCACTGCCGGGCAGGTGTGATGGCAGCTTGGTCTGCGATATCCGTGCAGCGCGAGCGACATCCGGCTGGGACAGGCCCGCGGCCTGACGGGCGGTCCGCAGCTCGATACCGATGGTCTGCACGATCTGTGCCACGCGCATCCGCGCCCGGTCGTCGGTGCGCTCCTTGCTCGGAATCCGGGCATCTTCGCGACATCGATCCACTGCTCGATCACGTGGGAGATACCAGGTTCGCGTGCCTCGCGGACGGCGTGAGACGCGGGAAGACCGAATGGGCCAGGAAAGCGGTGATTTGGTGGGCTGGCGCGGTCCGGTGGCGGTTTCAGTCACTGGACGCATGGGACGGCCAAAGCGGGCCCCAAAGCCGACGATCTGGCCGCTTCTCGGGCAGTCCATGGGCCCATTCGGTCCTGTGGCGACTCAGCGGGCATGCGCGCCACGCCATCCGCCGCCGCCCGTTCCGGTCGCCGCCGCCGACGTTCGACCCTACGCGAAGATGCGGTCCGGGTCGTAGTGGGCGCGGATCTTCGCGAGGCGCTCCATCCGTTCCGTTGGGGCCGTGCCCGCGGTGGAGGTGACGATGCCCGGTTGGACCGGGAAGTTCGGGTTCGACTCCGCCGCGATCCAGGTTCGGATCGACTGGCTGAATGCCGCCGCCTCCCTGGCCGCGGCCCCGAACCGACCCGGATCGGCCGCGATGAGCATGATCGTGTGGTCGACCCCTCGGCCCGAGACCGCGGACCCCTCCGGCACATCCCGCCGTGTGGCGGACCCGACATGGCGCACCTCGGCCAGCAGCAGCGCGGAGTCGGTGCCGGGCCCGACCAGGGACAGCAGCGCTGACGCGAACGCCTGGTCGACACGCTGGAGGAGGGCCCCGACGAGCCAGCTTGGGGCCGGATCGGGCGGGTCGCTGTGGATGCGCCCGACCTGGGTCGTGGGCATCTCGTCGAGCATGTCCATGTACACCGGCGCGGCCGCACGCAACGGCGCGGCCAGCCGCTCACCCTCGGCGGCTGCCCCGGGATACCCGAACCTGATGCTCAGCAGCCGTCGACCGCGCAGTGGCGGCGGGATGGTCTCGAACGGCGGGAAGCGCATGATCGCGATACTCGTCGTGACGTCAGCCGGTGCGCTGTCCTTCCAGTCGACCCAGGTCCGGAGCGCCCGCTCGATGTCCCCATCGGCGAACATGAGGGAGCCGCCATACAGCGTCCGGAGCTCCACGAGCCGGACACGGACCGTCACCACGATGCCCATGACGGTCTTGCCGCCCCGGTACGCCCACAGCAGGTCGGGATGGTCCTTCGCGCTCACGTCCAGCAGGTCGCCCTGGCCGGTCACGACAGTGAGCCCCGCAACGTAGTCGGACGAGAACCCGTGGCTGCGGGCCAGCGGCCCCAGCCCGCCACCCGCGAGGTAGCCGACGCAGCCGACGGTGGGGGAGGAGCCGGTGATGGGCGCGAGGCCGTGTTCCGCAGCCGCTGCCACGACCGCGGCCCATCGGGCACCCGCGCCGATGGTCGCGATGCGCGTGGTCGGGTCGATGCTGAGCTGGTCGAGTCGTCGGGTCGACAGCAGCACCCCGCCGACGATGGGCGCGTCCGCGCCGTGGCCGGTGTTCTGGACATGGATCGGGTAGCCGTGCTCGCGGGCCACGCGGACGGTCCCGACCACATCCTCCGCCGACGTCGCCCCGACCGCCACATCCGGCCGGTGGGTCGTCGCGAGGTTGTGCGCGGCGATCTCCGCACCGAAGCCGGTGTCGCCCGGGACGCAGACCGGACCAGAGACGCGTTCGGTGAGGGCGGCCACGAGGTCCGCGATGCTGCTGCTCACGTATCAGACTCCTGTGATCTTCCTTCGGCAGAACTCGCCCAAGTATCCCGCGAGCGGGCTATCCGGCGGGCGACGTGGCGGGCGACGCGGCAGGCGGCGCCGACCCCTGGAAGATGACGCCTCGCGCGGATCCGTTGACGAAGGGCTGGAAAACGACGATCGCGGTCAAACCCGCGTAGCCTCCCTCGCCCGTGAAGACCACGGTCGAAGGCGCGATGTCGGCATCGGCGCCTTCCGCAGTCAGGTCGCGCTCGGCACCGGTCGACACGGCAAGGATGCTCTCGAACAGGCGGTCGAGCGCGGCGATTGGTCACCGGTTCCGGGTCGCGAACTACCCCTGGCTCGTACCATGCGCCGATGCGCCCCCGAACCGTGCCGGCCCTGGCCGTCCTGACCCTGCTCATGGCGGTCGTGCCTGCCGCGGCCCATTCGCCGGCGCCCAACGACGTCCCGCCAGGCTTCGGGCCAGCGACGCTAGCGAAGGCCGCGCCGTGTCCCAAGGACCAGGCCGAGGGCTTCGAGTGCGTGACGCTCACGGTCCCGCTCGACCACTTCCACGACACCGGCTCGACCACCCAGGTCACGTTCGCCATCAAGCGGCACACGGCCAGGGGGCCCGGCAAGGGCGTGTTCGTGACCGCGACCGGTGGCCCCGGAACCTCCGGCATCCAGTCGGCAGTGAGCTATCGGGACAGCTTCGCGCGATCGATCCAGCAGGATTACGACATCGTCTTCTTCGACCAGCGTGGTGGGCACCTGTCGGGCGACCTGACCTGCCCCACCGCCGCGTCGACGTTCTATCGCTCGACCTCCACGCCAGCCGACTCGACGGCCACGACCGGGCTTGGTGCCGACGCCCAGGCATTCGTGGCCGCGTGTCTCGCGGAATCGAAGGCGGATCCGACGCTGCTGCCCTACTACTCGACCCGCCAGGCCGCCGAGGACATCGACCAGTTCCGGCGGTACCTGGGCGTCGACAAGATCCAGCTGTATGGCGAGAGCTACGGTTCACAGCTCGTCCAGACGTACGCGGCGGCCCATCCTGACCATCTCGCGGGACTGTTCGTCGATGGACCGGTCGACCTCGACTACTCGCTGTTCGACTACTACCAGGAACAGACGAGGGGCTTCGAGGAGGCACTGGTCGGGACGCTGCTCGACTGCTCCACGCAGAAGGCTTGCACGACCGATGTGGCAGGTGCGAACGCCTGGACCGCCTGGGATGCTCTCGATGCGAAACTCGAGGCCGGCGATCTCCCGTTCACGTTCCACGGCCGGGACGGGGTGGCGCAGACACGCGACTTCACGGGGAGCGACCTGCTCAATGCCGTGAGCGCCTATGTCTACAGCGAGGGCGACCGGATGCTGCTCCAGCGAGCGATCGCCGCGGCGTCGCAGGGTGACCTCTGGTACCTGTCGCGCTTGCTGTACAGCGGTCTCGAGATCGACCCGGACACGCAGCAGCCGGTCCCCGACCCCAGTTTCTCCGATGCGCTCTACTACGCCGTCGAATGCCTCGACTACGGACTGCCCGGTGCGACCGCCGACGCACGGGCGGCGTCGTACCTGCGGGCCGGCCACGACCGGGGTATGGAGACGGTCCCGATGGGCGAGATCTTCTATGGCGACCTGCCGTGCGCCTATTGGCCCGCGCAGCCGACTGACACGACCCGCCCTGCGGACCTCTCCGACGTGCCCTACCCGATGTTCGTGATGGGCGCCACCCTCGATCCGGCAACGCCATGGGCGAACGCGGAACGCATCTTCGCGAACGCCGGCGACCGCGCGTACCTCATCGTCAAGCCCGGCGGGCCGCACATCATCTTCGGCCGCGGAGAGGCGTGCCCGGACGACATCGTCACTGCGTTCCTGGAGCACGGCACGCTCCCGTCGTCGAAGCGGACGGTGTGCCCTGGCGATGTCGCGGACGACTACGTGCCCATCCCGCCGCTGGTGGCGAGCGAATACCCATCGACCACATCGGCGCTCAGGTCCACTGACGACGAGATCACCACCGCGGTCGACTACTGGGCCTGGGACGGCGAGTCGCCGCTCGCCACGGGATGTCGGTTCGGGGGCACCATCACGTATACGCCGGTCAAGCGGGGCTCGGAGCTGAGGCTCCAGGGCTGCTCCTGGTCGCAGGGGTTGGCCCTGACGGGTACCGGCCTCATCGATGACGACGCGGGTACGTTCTCGCTGCGCGTCTCCGAAGATGGCGCTGCGGGCAAGACGGTCCGCTACGACCGCGATTCGAAGGGCAAGGTCGCCGTGCATGGTGACCTGCCCATGTTCGCGGATCGATAGTTCACGGTTCGATAGGGGGAAGTGATGTCCGGCTGGGTCATCGTCGTCGGGTCCATCAACGTCGACCTGACCGTCCACGTGGCCACGCTGCCGCGACCGGGCGAGACGGTCGTCAACGGGACGCTCACCCGCTCGGGTGGCGGCAAAAGTGCGAATCAGGCTTGTGCCGCGGCCCGATTCGGCGCCGCGACCCGGTATGTCGGTGCGGTCGGGGACGACGCCATGGCCGATGAGGCCCTGGACAGCGTTGCGCGTGAGGGCATCGACATCAGTCGCTGCGTGCGGTTGCCGGACGTGCCCACGGCCGTGGCGCTGATCATGGTCGATGTCGCAGGCGAGAACCAGATCGCCGTCGCGTCCGGCGCGAACGGCGCGCTCGACGGGCCGAGGGTCTCAAGGGCACTCGGTGGGCTCGAGCCACCGCCGGGGAGCGTGCTGCTCCTCGCGTTCGAGGTCTCGGACGAGGTGGTCATCGCGGCCGCCGCATGGGCTGCGCGGCGTGGCCTGACCATCGTCGTGGATCCGGGACCTGCACGAGCGCTGGCGCCCGAGCTCGTCGCGCTGCGACCGATCCTCAAGCCCAACCAGACCGAGGCACTCCAGCTCACCGGCGAGCGCACCGCGCAGGCGGCCGCGGCCGCCCTCCATGCGCAAACGGGTGCGCCGGTCATCGTCACCCTGGGTGCTGGTGGCGCGCTGTTGCTCGACCCCGACCACGGCGGCCTCGACCATGTACCTTCGCCCCTCGTCGAAACCATCGATGCGACCGGCGCCGGCGATGTCCTCGCGGGCATCCTCGCCGCCTGCATCGCATCCGGAGCGCAGCTGCGGGCGGCACTCTCGTGGGCCGTCACCGGGGCCGCCCTGTCAACGCTCGGTCCGGGTGCTCGCGGCGCCCTGCCGACGCAGCCCGAGATCGGCCAGCTCATGGGAATGGTCACGGGCTAGGGTGAACGGCCTCCGAGATGTAGCGACGCATCCCGCTCATCGTGGCGCGATCCCACGGCAACCCGTGCCCGCCAGTCGGGTCAGTAGGACGACGAGCCGTCGCTGCGGCCCACCGAGGGCGGTGTCGTCAGCGAATCGCCCGCGAGCCGGGTCGTACAGCTGGCGAGCGAGCCTCGAACCGGCTCCCAAGGCCCTCGGAAGCGTGCCCGTCGGTCTACTCACCCGCTGGGCGGGCAGGCGGCATCCGGCCGCCTGAGGGTCCCGGCCGCCTGAGGGTCCCGACCGCCTGAGGGTCCCGACCGCCTGAGGGTCCCGACCGCCTGAGGCTCAGGGCCGCCTGACGCCCGTGGCCGACAGCCCGGGCTATAGCCCGCTGTACGCGTGCAGGCCCGAGAAGTAGAGGTTCCCGAAGTAGGTGAACAGCACGGCGACGAAGCCGATGACGAGGATGAGCGCCGCGGGCCGGCCGGACCAGCCGCGCAGGTTGCGTGCGTGGAGATAGACCGCGTAGATGAGCCACGTGACGAGCGCCGCGGTCTCCTTGGGGTCCCACCCCCAGTAGCGGCCCCACGCGATCGAGGCCCAGTAGCTGCCCAGGATGATGAGCGCGGCGAAGATCGGGAAGCCGATGATGACGGCCCGATACGCGACCTCGTCGAGCACCTTGTGCGACGGCAGCCAGGCGAACCGGTCGTTCTGGCCCTGCGCGAGGTACCCGAGCGCGGCGGCGAAGCTGACCGCGAAGATGCCGTAGCTGATCATCGCCATCGACACGTGGATGGTGAGCAGCGGCGCATTCGCCAGCGCCGGCACCAGCGGCTCGATGGTCGACGGCAGCGTCGCGGCGTAGCCGACAAGGAACAGCGCGACCCCGAGCGGCACGAACGCGATGGCCCGGATCTGGTACCGCCGCGCCAGGAAGAGGTACCCACCCAGGATCCCGGTGGCGAACGCGATCGAGAACTCGTACATGTTGCCCCAGGGCCCGCGGCCGACGATGTAGCCACGCACGAGCAGTGACAGGGCGAAGCAGATGAACGCTACCCACGTGAACGCCTGGCCGAGCGACCCTGGCATGGTCGAGGTGGTCGACGGCAGCGACCCGCTCGACGAGCCGGCAGCGCCTTCCCCGCCACCCATGGACATCGTGGCGCTGACCCCGGCGCCGGCCGGGACCAGGGGACTGCCGGCGGTCATCGGTGCGCGTCGGCGACCGACGGCCAGCAAGGTCGTGTGGACGACATCGAGCACGAACGCGACGACGAGCCCGATGGCGCCGATGGAGAACAGGTAGAGCGAGACCTTGGCGAGCGTCATGACCTTCGTGTCCTGTCGGGTCGCATCAGGCGACCGCGGCGCCACCTTGGGGCGGACCGCTCGGCCGGCGGACCAGGGTCGAGGTGCTGCCAGCGCCGAGCACGAACCGGGTGCCACAGCCACTGCAGACCTGGATGGACGCGTCGCGCACCGTACCGTCGACCGGGCATCGGACGCTCAGGTCCGTGCTGTCGATCTCGCACCGGATGCGGCTCGCGGGATAGATGAGCCCATGTTCCAGGCAGTAGGGGACGTTGGGCGGGAAGATCGGCTTGCCGTCGTCTCCGATGGGCGCGAGCGCACCTTCCGGCTCGATCCGCTCCACCCGTGCCCGCGGCTTGCGGAGCCAGTGCCAGACCCACGCCAGCAGGATGAGCGTGAGGATGGGCGCAGTGACGCCGACGAACACCCAGAACGGCATCATGTTGACCAGCTCCGTCCAGTTGGGGACGACGACGGTGGTCAACCAGTCGAGGAATGTGGTCCACGGATCGGGTGCCGGCACGACGCGTATCGTAGCGGAGCCGCCGGAACGTGATCAGGCCGACGAGCCCTTGGGCGCCTTCCGCGGATTGCCATGCTTGGTCGTGGCGCCACGACCCGGCTTCCACGGTACGGGGCCGGCATCGCGCGGGTCGCGCTCGATGGGGGTCGTGGCGTCCGGCGCGCGCGGTGGCCTGCCGCCCCCGATGCCCACGGGGGGCTGGCCGGGTCGAGGCGAAGGCTTGGCCGGCACCGGGGTCGCCGCGGCCGTTGCCCGACCGGGCGCCGAGAGCGCCGCTGCCGCGCCCGGGTTCGGTCGGGCGAGGAGGTCGATGAGCCAGTCCAGCCGCCGGACCAGCACGCCCGCGTATCGGGCACGATCCGAGAGCTGGCGGTCGTCGGTGACCACCACGGTCCGGGTCCGCTCGGCGTAGCCCCTGGCGCGCACGAGCTCCACGATCGCGGTGTCGGCGTCGATGCGACCCGAGTGCTGCATCTGGATGCCGGGCACGACCTGCTGCCGACGACCGACGCCGGGACCGGGTGAGCCGTCGAGCATGAGCAGCACCTGGACCCCGGGCGGCCGCCACGCCTTGAGCCGTGGCAGCAGCCAGTGGAGACCCGCCTCGTCGCGCATGCCACGGACGCGATGGAGCAGGTTGTCGCCGTCGATGACGAGCAGCTCCAGGTCGGTGACCGGAGGCTGGGCGCGCTGATGGCGGGGACCGCTCATGGTCCGTGCCGCTCCGCCGCTACCATCGATCGATGCTGTTGCTGGTCGACCTTGATGGTGTCGTCTATCGCGGACCCGTGCCCGTGCCGGGAATGCCGGAGCTGCTCACGGAGCGTGCGGCGGCGGGCGACGTGGTGGTCTACGTGACGAACAACTCGCGATGGCATCGGACGGAGTATCAGGCCCGGCTCCGTTCCATGGGCGCGCCGGTCTCGGAGGACCGGGTCGTGTCGGCCGCGCGTGCGACGGCCCTGGCTCTCGCCGAGCATCCACGGCCGCCACGAACCACGATGGTCATGGGCGGCCCGGGGCTCACCCGTGAGATCCGAGATGCTGGCCTGCACGCCGTCGCCGCGAGTCCTGTTGGGCTCGCGGCTGAGCCGGACGCGATCGTGGTCGGCGTCGACTTCGCACTCACCTACCGACGGTTGTCCATCGCGGCCGAGGTCGTCCGACGTGGCGCCCTGTTCGTGGCCACCAACCGCGACCCGGTGTACCCCACCGCCCACACCCTGGCTGCGGGCGCGGGATCGATCGTGGCCGCGGTCGTGGTTGCTGGGCGTCGCGAGCCGGACCTCGTCATCGGCAAGCCCGAGCCGACCCTCTTCCGTGAGGCCGCGCGCGCGATGGGCGGCGCGGTCGAGACGTCGATCGTCATCGGGGATGGCCTGGGCACCGACATCGCGGCCGCGCATCGCGTCGGGGCACGCTCGGTGCTGATGCTCACCGGGGTATCGACACGAGCGCAGGCGGAGGCGCTGCCGCGGGAGGCTCGACCGACCTGGATCGCGGAGGACCCTGCCGAGCTGCGCCGCCTGCTGGAGCGCCTCAGCGCCGGGCGCTGAGCAAGGGCTCGGCGGCGGCGAAGGCATCGAACCGGGCGAGCAGGCTCGCCCGCAGGGGCTCGTCGTGGTGGAGGAAGGCGACCTCGAGCGCGTGCCGGTCGATCGCCCAGAGCTCGGGCACGTCGAGGCCGATGAGGTCGAGGGCGTTCACGTACTCCCGGCTCAGCGTCAGGTCGCTGACGGTGCGATCGTCCGTGGACAGCGTCACCGACACGCCCGCCCGGTACAGCCGAGCGAGGGGATGCTCCGCGACCGAGTGGACGATGGCCGCCTGGACGTTGCTCGTGGGGCAGAGATCGAGGGTGATGCCCCGAGTGATGAGACGTACCATCAAGGTCGGGTCATCGACGGTGGGGGAGCCGTGGGCGATCCGCGCGGGGCGTACGTCCAGAGCGCGTCGCACTTGTGCGACTCCTCCCCACTCTCCGGCGTGACAGGTGATCCCCAGGCCAGCATCGCGGGCCAACGAGAACGCGGCGGCGAAGCGCATCGGATCGGGAGCATCCGCCTCTCGACCGGCACAGTCGAAGCCAGACAGGCCATCGGCCAGGAAGCCCGCGGCGACCGCGGCCATGCGTGCCTCCGCGTCTGGGTCGAACGTCCGCAACGCCACCGCGATGAGCCGGATCACGACCCCGGTCCGCGCCGCCCCGGACGTCGCGCCCGCGACCACCGCCGCGATGCCATCCCGCAGGGAGAGGCCGCGTTGCACGTGCAGCGATGGCGCCCAGCGGATCTCGGCGTAGACGGTGCCGTCCGTGGCCACGTCCTCGACCAGCTCATGGGTGACCCGCTCCAGTGCCGCCGCGTCCTGCATGAGCGCGATGGGCAGGTCGAACGCGCGCAACAGGTCGCGCTGATCGAGGCAGGGCATCGGTGCCTGCAGCCGTTCGCGAATCGTTCCCAGGTCGAGTCCGTCCGCGAGGCCGCGCTCTCGGGCAAGCTCCAGCGCGGTCGCCAGGCGGAGGCTGCCGTCGAGGTGGAGATGGAGCTCCGTCTTGGGCATCCGCGCGATGAGATCGAGCGTCGGCGCGTCCAGTGGCATCGGCTGCGGATGGTAGTCGTCGCCGTCGAGGGGCACGTGCTCGCGGATGCGTGGCACGTCCCAGGGGAGTGGCTCACGCTCGGGGCAGCGGCCCAGCTCGGGGAGCGGACCGCCCCTGTCATGCGCCGGGCGCATGAATGGGCCAACCAATGACCCTCGAACGGCCCGTAGAGCCCTCCCGGTGGCCGTTCGGGTCGGGTGCGCGCATGGGGTCGGCTAACGGATGGCCTCGCAAGGGTCTCCACGAGACGTTCGTTGGTCTAGCCACCCGCCGCCCAGCACGCCCGTAGACTGCGCCGGATGACCGGCCAACCCCCCGCCGACCCGAGGCAGCCCGCGACCTCGAGCCCGCCGCCGACTCGCTCGTCGTCGTCGCGCCGGGTGCCGCTCGTCCTGGCGTGGCTGGGGATGGTGCTCGTCGTCTCGGTGGCCGGGGCTGGGCTCATCCTGTCGCTCGACCACGCCCCGACCGAGGAAGGTCGGCCGGAGCTGACCGCGAAGGGCCACGCCATCGTGGCGCCACGACTCGCCCTGATCGACGCCGACGTGGAGCAGCTGGCGGCCGCCGGCGACGCCATCGCGGCCGCCGGCCGTGACACGCTCACGAGCCTGCGAGGGCTTGCCGTCGACGCCACGAACGCCGCCCTCGCCGCTGGCGACAGCGCCATCACGGACCTCGGCGCCATCACCGACCGCCTGGCCACTGGACGAGCTACGCTGCTCGACGGTACAGCCCTGACCGCGCTGCCAGCCTCCGACCGTGTGCGCATCGGGACCATCGACTCTGCGCTGGCCGCGGCGAGCCAGCTGCCGGGGTATTGGCAGCAGGTCGTGGTCGCCGGCTCCGGCCCCCTGGACCTGCTCCTATCGATGCAGACCCATGACGCCACGGTCCTCGCGGCGACCGCGTCGGGTCGTGATGGCAAGTGGGCCGACGCGCTCGCCACGCTCGACCAGGCGAAGCGCCAGCTAGTGCCCGCCCATGCCATCCGCGAGGTCGCGAGGCGGGCCGGTGCCGACGTGGCCACGCTCGACGACCTCCTCGACCGGGTCGACACCTACGACGCGGCACTCGTCGACCTCTACTCCAGCCTGCGGGACTCGGGTGGTGAGACGACTGCCACGACCCGGGCAGCCCTCGACCGCGTGAACGCGGCTCAGCAGAGCCTGCCCACGGACCAGACCGCGATGGTCGTGGTGATGTCCGACCTGGTCGGCCCCACGATCACCCCGATCCTGCTGTCCATCGAATCCACGCGCGGCGCACTGGCGTCGGCCATCGCGGCAGAGCCGCAGCCATCCGGCCCACAGCCATCCCCGACGAACGGCGGCCCCGCAGGTTCGGGTGCCGTGTCATCCTGATGCGCACCGTCGGCGATCGGCTCCCAGGCCGTCCGCCCATGCCATCAGCCCCCTGATCGAGGAGCCCTACCGGATGCAGACCCGTGTCGTCGTCGGCCAGCCCTGGGACGTGGAGGCGGACGTGCTCGCGCTTCCCATCGCCAGTGACAACGAGCTCCCCGCGCCCGTGGTGGAGATCGATCGTCGGCTCGCTGGCGCACTGTCCGCCTATCGGACCGTTGGGGAGCTGCGTGGCAAGGCCTGGTCATCCGCCCTGCTCCAGGGTCGAGAGACCGGCGCGCCGTGGATCGTGGCCATGGGTGTCGGTGAGGCGGCGGCCTTCGATCGCCTCACCGCCCTGCGCCTGGGTGGCGCCATCGAGCGGCGGCTCACCGACCGGGTGGTGACCCGCCTCGCGGTGTTCCTCCCGGCATCGCTGCTGGGCGGTCTCGACGCCGCGGCGGCCGTGGAGCTCGTGACGCGCGGCGTGGTGGAAGGGAGCGCCGAGCCGGGCGCCATCTATCGCGACGGCTTCACCTCGCCGCCCGTCCTGGATGTGCTCACGATCGTCGTCGAGCGGGGCGACGCCATCGCTCTCGCAGCGGCGGCCGAGCGCGGTCGCATCATCGGTGAGGGCGGCAATCGCACCCGCCGTCTGTCGCAGCGTTCAGCCAACGACGTGAGCCCCGAGGTCCTTGCGGACGAGGCATCCGACCTGGCTCGCCAGCATGGCCTCCAGGTCGACATCCTTGGCCCCCAGCAGGCGGAGGCGCTGGGCATGGGCATGTTCATGGCCGTCGGCCGTGGCTCGTCGAACACGCCGCGCTTCATCGTCATCCGCAACGGGGTGCCGGGCGCGACCGACTCGAAGGGTCGGCTGCTGGCCATGGTGGGCAAGGGTGTCTGCTTCGACTCCGGCGGCATCAGCCTCAAGCCCGCCGACCGGATGGAGGAGATGAAGACCGACAAGACCGGTGCCTGCACGGTCATCTCGGCCATCGCGACGCTCAAGCAACTGGCACCCGAGCTGCCTATCATGGCGGTGGCACCCGCGGTGGAGAACATGCCGGGCCCGCACTCGACGCGCCCTGGCGACGTGGTCAAGGCGCTCAACGGCAAGACCGTGGAGATCACCAACACCGACGCCGAGGGCCGGCTCATCCTCGGCGACGCGTTCACCTGGGCGGAGCGCAACGGTGCCACGCACCTCGTCGATGTCGCGACGCTCACCGGCGCCGTGGCCCGCGCGTTCGGCGACCAGATCACGGGTGGCTTCGGGAACCCCCAGGGATGGTGGGACGAGGTGGCCGCGGCGGGCGCCCGCCAGGGCGAGCGTTACTGGCAGATCCCGTTCGTGCCTGACTACCGGGTCGACATGGACTCGCCCTACGCCGATATGCAGAACAGCGGCTCCGCGGAGGGCTCGCTCATCAAGAGCGGCATGTTCCTCGCCGAGTTCGTGACCCGGCCCTGGGTCCACCTCGACATCGCCGGATCGGCCTACTTCCGAAAGGCGCACCCTTGGGCTGCGCGTGGCGCCACGGGCGTCAGCCACGCCACGCTCGTGGAACTGGCGCTCGGCGGCCGATAGGTCGCCCCGCCAGTCGACCGCGACCAATCGCTCGCGACCGCCGACCCGTCCCGAGACGACCATGAGCGCCGATCCGCTGCTGCTCGCGACGGGTGTCGTCGTGGGTGGCGCCTTCGGGTTCGCCGCTGACCGTCTCGCTGCCAGGTGGCCGGCCCACGCTGACCGCTCGACCCGGAGCCTCGATTGGAGGACCGCCGCGATCGTGGTCGCGAGCGCCGTCACGCTCGCCGCACTCCTCGTCCGCTGGCCGGGGGCCCAGGACCGCGTCGTCCTGGGCATCTACCTGGGTGCGCTCATGGTCCTCGCCGCTACTGACCTCGACCAGAAGCTGCTGCCCGACGTCATCACCTTGCCGCTCATCCCGTTGGCGTTGCTGATGGTCATCGTGGGCCTCGACCCGCTGCTGTCGGGCAAGGACCTGGCAGTCGCGAGCGCGCTCGCGGCAGGCATCGGCGCGCCGCTGCTGCTGCTGCTCAGCGACCGCCTGTTCGGGGGTGCGCTGGGCATGGGGGACGTCAAGCTGGCCGTCAGCCTGGGGTTGATGTCGGGGGTCTCCCGGCTCCTGGGCGGCTTCCTGGTCGCCTCCATCGCAGGTGCGGTCGTGCTGCTCCTGCTCATCGCCCTCCAGCGCATCAGCCTCAAGTCCGCGGTCCCGTTCGGGCCGGTGCTCATCGCTGCGGGGGTCATCGCCGCGTTCCTGCCGTAGGACCGGGACCGCAGGGCGCCACTCGCCGACCTCCGGGGCACGCTCGAGAAGTGGTGCGTGCTTGCGCCATGTGTTCAAAGCGCCTATCCTCCAGGCGACTCGCACCATTCCGGCAGCCGTGCCCCAAGCCGTGGGTGGTGCATCGCAGATCGAGGGAGCAGCCTGCGAGTGGTGCGACCGTGAAGTGGTTCGGCGCGTCCGCGACATCCGCGAACAGCCACCACATCCTTCAGAAGGCCGCCAAGGTCGGGATCCTGGTCGTCGTTTCCCTGGCTCTCCTTGGCCTGCCCACGAGCACCTCGCCCGCGTCCGCGAACGCCTTCTCCGACCAGATCGCTGCCGCCAAGGCACGTCAGGCCGCGCTCCGTCGGGACATCGACAAGCAGAACCGCCTGCTCGCGAACCTCCAGGGTGACGCAGCCGCTGCGCGCAGCGCCCTGACCAAGACCAGCAACCAGCTTGACGGTATCAACGCCAACCTGGCGCAGGTGCGTGGAGAGATCAAGCAGGCGACCGCGGCACTGCGCAAGGTGCAGACGCGACGCCAGGCGCTCCAGGACGAGCTCCAGCAGCTCGACGAGACCCTCAACCTGCTGGAGCAGGAGATCGCCCAGGGCGCGGCAGAGCTCGACGCCCGTCGGCAGGCGCTCGGGGCGCGCCTCGCGGACGCCTACCGCACCCAGAACACCAGCCTCCTGCAGCAGGTGCTCGACTCGGGATCGTTCACCGACGTGCTGAGCGACGCCTCGGCGTACCTCGCCTACGGCGACCAGGACGCGCAGATGGCCCAGCAGATCGCCGCCGACCAGGCGTCCCTCGACTCCCTGCGGGCTGTCACGGCCGCGACCCGCTACCGGACCGACCAGCTGCGACGTGCGGCCCAGGACTCCGCCAACGACCTGCGCGCACAGAAGCAGACGCTGGCCGCTGCGAAGGCACGCTACAAGCGCCTCGAACGCCGGACCAGGGCGATCCAGCGTCGCCAGTTGGCCCGGGCGCATCAGATCGCCGCGAACCAGCGACAGGCACAGGCGTACATCCGGCGGCAGCAGATCGCCGACCGGAAGCTCAAGGCCAAGGTCGCCGGGCTGCTCAAGGCTGCCGAGCGGAAAGCCGCCCGGAACGCTCGGGGCAACGGTGGCTCGGGTGGTGGCAGCGGCAATGGCCAGTTCCTCTGGCCGACGTCCGGCATCGTCACCCAGGAGTTCGGCTGCACCGGCTTCTACCTGGAGCCGCCGCGCGGGTCATGTGCCCACTTCCACACGGGCATCGACATCGCGAACTCGTCGGGGACCCCCATCCGCGCCGCGGGCGACGGGGTCGTGGCGTTCTCCGGTTGGACATACGGCGGCAGCCAGGCGATCCTCATCGGTCACGCCGGCAACTTCGCCACCTTCTACGGCCACCTCTCCCGCGCCATCGTCCACGCCGGCCAGAGCGTCCGCCGCGGACAGACCATCGGATACATGGGCAACACGGGCAATTCCACCGGTCCCCATCTCCACTTCGAGGTCCAGCGGGGCAGCACGCCCGTCAACCCGCGTCTCTACACCTGAGCACGGTCGTGTGGCGAGCCGACGCAGCAGCCGCCCACAGTTGTAGCATCGCGGCGTGAAGCACGTGACCGCGATCGTCCTGGCCGGTGGCGAGGGTGAGCGGCTCTCGATCTTGTCCGGTGTCCGCGCCAAGCCAGCGGTGCCGTTCGCGGGCAAGTACCGGATCATCGACTTCACGCTCAGCAACTGCGTCAACTCGGACATCAACGACGTCGTGGTGCTGACGCAGTACAACCCGCGCTCGCTCAACGATCACATCGGTGCCGGCCGCCCGTGGGACCTTGACCGGACCACCGGCGGGGTGCGCATGATGCAGCCCTACATCGCCCGCAGCCGTCCCGCGGAGTGGTATCGGGGGACGGCGGACGCTGTGCTCCAGAACATCCACACCATCCGCGAGTCGCAGGCGGACCCCATCCTCATCCTCGCCGGCGACCACATCTACAAGATGGACTACGGCCCGTTCATCCAGCAGCACCGACGCAAGCGGGCGGACGTGACCATCGCGGTCAAGCAGGTGCCGCTCGGCGAGGCGCATCGCTTCGGCATCCTGGCGCTCGACGACTCCGACGAGGTCACCGAGTGGCAGGAGAAGCCCAAGCAGCCCAAGAGCGATCTCGCGAGCCTGGGGATCTACGTGTTCTCGAAGCGCGCACTGCTCAAGTGGCTCGCGGAGGATCGACCGGACTTCGGCGCCAACGTCATCCCTGCCATGCTCGAGGGCGGCGCGCGGGTGTTCGGCTACCGGTTCGATGGCTATTGGCAGGACGTGGGCACGGTCGACAGCTACTGGCGCACCCAGATGGAGTTGCTCGACGACCACCCCCAGCTCGACCTCTATGACCGCTCGTGGGTCATCCACACCCGGTCAGAGGAGCGGGCGCCCGCGCGTATCGGGCCCACCGCGAGCGTCCATCGGAGTCTCATCAGCCACGGCTGCCTCATCGCGGGCACCGTGGAACGCTCGATCCTTTCGCCGGGCGTGCGGGTGGACCCGGGAGCCATCGTGCGGGACAGCGTGATCATGTTCGACTGTCACATTCGCGCGGGCGCCGTCGTCGACCGTTCCATCCTCGACAAGTTCGTGTCCGTGGGTCCCAATTCCGTCATCGGCATGGGCGACGACTTCACGACGCCCAACAAGATGGAGCCGACCCGCCTGAATACCGGCATCACACTCGTGGGCAAGGGCGCCATCATCCCCGCTGGCGCCCACATCGGGCGCAACGTGCGCATCGCGGAGGACGTCCGGCCCGCGGACTTCGTGTCCAGGACGGTGCGCAGTGGCGGCAGCGTCGTGCATCGTGAGCCGCGCAAGACGGCCCCGCGCCGGGCTGCCGCCGGGGCGTGACGCCCACCGAGGTCGATGCCTGGCTCGGGGAGCTGGGGCTCACCCCGGACGAGCGCGCCGAGCGCGACGGCGTCACCAGCTGGGACCTCCTGCTCGATGGCGTCCGGCGCCACGACATCCGCGTCACGCTCATCCTCGATCCGGCGCTCGCGCTGCTGTGCTGGGTCCACTACGCGCCACCCATCGGCGACTCATTCCGGGTCTCGTACCGCAAGCTCCTGCGCTGGAATGACGAGCTGCCCTTCATCAAGTTCGCGGTCTCGACCGATGAGCGGCCGGTCCTGACCGCGGAGCTGCCGGTCGCGACCCTCGATCGGGACGCCCTGGGTGTGGCGCTCGCGCGCCTCGTCACGGTATGCGACCTGCTCCTCGATGACTCCCTCAAATGGCTCCATCCGGGGGCCAAGGCCGCGCCCACACCGAAGCGACCGTCTCGCCATGAGGCGCTCCTGTCGCGTTATGCCGTCCAGCTGGGAGAACTGACCGCGCCCGCACCCGATCCGGAGCAGCCGGAGGTCGACGAGGCGCCCCAGGCCGATCCGTGAGATACGGTGCGGTGCTCCGGGCCATCAACGTCGGGCGTCACAACCGGGTGCGTATGGGGACGCTCCGCGACGCACTGGCCGCGGCGGGTTTCGGCGATGTCCGGAGCTATCTCCAGACCGGCAACCTGACCCTCGAGGCTGGTGCGGCCGATGCGGATCTCGTCGCGTCCATGGTCGAGTCGGTGATGTCCGCCCTGGACCTGCGTGCCCCGTGCGCCGTGGTGCGAGCCTGGCCGGACTTCGTGTCGCTGGCCGCCGAGCGGCCGTTCGACAGCTGGTCCTCGGGGCAGCACACGCACACCGTGAGCTTCTGTCGCTCGGCCATCCCCGACCCGATCGCAGAGCCCTGGCACGAGCGGGGCCTCACGTTCGTGGGTGGCACGCCATGGGCGATGTTCGCGGTCGTGCCGCGTGACCTGACCCGAGCGCCGTCCGCAAACGCGGTCATCGAGCGTCGCTGGGGGATCCCGGCGAGCACCCGCTACTGGCACGTGCTCACCGACTGGGTGGCTCGGGAGACGGCGCCCAGCTGAGCGGTCGCGCGGCGCGGTGTCGCGCGGCGCGGTGCCGTGCGGTCGTGCTCGCCATCGACTGCTGGGCGACAGCGCCCGTGAGCTGCCACGATCGACCGCTGTGCGGGCGTTCCGGGCAACGAGCGCGTCGATGGGACCCGCGCGCGATCGTGACTGGCCGTCGTGACCGCCACATGGTCGATCCGGAGCACGAGAGCCCCTCCATCGCATCCTGGATCGCAGCGCCATCCCTCGCTGGTCGATACGCCCGCTGGGCGGTCAGCGTGGCTGCGGGCAGGCGTGAGGTCTCGGCTGGTCGAACGCCCCCGACCGGCGGTCTGGGGGTGCGTGGCCGCTGGTACACTCGGCCGGCCCGGCACGTCCGTGGGGAGATCGGAAGGAGTCGCGCCGTTCCATGGATCGTCCGGTGATGCAGCGCCGCGTCCCTTCGTCGAGCATCCTCACCGGGGACTCTGCCGATGTCTACTTCGCCCGCGCGGAGGAGATCCTCGCGAAGGAGGGCCTCGACCCGCTCGTGGTCATGGAGGTCTTCACGCGCCAGGCAGGCATCCTGTGCGGCATCGATGAGGCCAAGGTGCTGCTTGCCCACGTCCTCGGTGACGCGCCCGCGAGCGACGAGGTGCTGGTCGAGGCGCTCAGCGACGGCGACACCTTCAGCACCAAGGAGGTGGTGCTGCGCATCCGGGCGCGATATCGGCAGTTCGGGCTGTACGAGACCGCCATCCTGGGCATGCTCAGCCAGTCGACCGGCTGGGCGACCGCCGCCCGTGAGTGCGTGGAGGCGGCAGCTCCGGAGCCCGTCATCAGCTTTGGTGCGCGGCATGTCCATCCGGACATCACGGACACCCTGGACTACGCCGCCATCGTCGGTGGCTGCGTGGGTGCCTCGACCCCGGCTGGGGCTCGTTTGGCCGGCCTTGCCCCCACCGGCACCATGCCCCACTCCCTGGTGCTCATCTTCGGGGACACCGTGCGCGCCGCCGAGGCATTCGACCGACACCTCTCATCGGACGTGCCGCGCATCGTGCTCGTCGATACGTTCAAGGACGAGGCGGAGGAGGCGCTGCGGGTGGCGGCCGCGCTCGGCGACCGGCTGTACGGTGTCCGCCTCGACACGCCCTCCGAGCGTGGACGGGTGACGGCCGACCTGGTCCAGGAAGTCCGGGCACGACTCGACCAGGCCGGGTTCGACCACGTCCGGATCATCATCAGCGGAGGCTTGGACCCCGAGCGCATCGGGTACTTCAAGGCGGCCCAAGCCCCGGTCGACTCCTACGCCGTCGGCTCGTACATCAGCGGCGCCCGACCCATCGATTTCACGGGCGATCTCAAGCAGATCGACGGCCGGCCCATCGCCAAGCGCGGCCGCATCCCGGGCGTCACACCCAGCCCTCGACTGCAGCCGGTCGACCTGCGGGCATGGCGAGCGTCACACTCCGCTTGACCCACGTGAGCAGCCGGGGCGCACCTTCGACACGGCGCCCACGTGACGGCGACAGGCAGGCGGCAAGGATGCATGTGTGATCGGGATCGGCGGCGCCTTCTTGAGGTCGGCCCGATCCGCCGCTCGCCGGGTGCCCCACTCGAGGGCGGCCTCCACGAAACCCATGTGGTGGGTGAGTTCGACCCGCATGGCCCGCTGCGCGCTGCGATCACCCACCCCATGACTCGAAACCGGCCGACCGGCAGGACCCAACCACCCAGTGCATCGTGCCGGCGATCGGCCGCCGACCGACGTCGGACTCACCCATGGGGTGGGTGCGGACGCTTGGTGCGCAGCCCGCATCGGCCCGCCACGCCCTGCGGATCCCACGGGTCTGAGGCCTACCCCCTGACCGAGACCTCGCCGCGGGCCACCAGCCGATCGAGCCACAGCAAGGCCACGATGCTCTTGGCGTCCTGGAGCCCGCCGCTGATCGCCAGCTCGACCGCCTCGCGCCAGGGGACCCGCTCCAGCGATAGTCGCTCGTCCACGTCGGGGCCGGTGTAGCCGTCGATGGGCGAAAGGTCGGTGGCGAGGTAGAGGTGCATGTACTCGCTGGCGAACCCAGGTGCGGTGTAGAAGCTGCCCAGGAGCCGCCAGGTCGCAGCGGAGTAGCCAGTCTCCTCGCCGAGCTCGCGCGGCCCAGCGATCGCGGGGTCTTCCACGGTCCGATCCGCGAACCGTTCCAGTGTCCCCGCCGGGATCTCGCGCAGCACCAGTCCTGTCGGCGTCCGGTACTGATGGACCATGAGCACATCGCCGCCGTCGAGCGCCAGGATCGCGACGGCGCCCGGGTGATCCACGATGTCACGGGTGTGCTCGCCGCCGTCCGCGTCCCGGATGGTGTCGACACGTACGGTGAGGTAGCGTCCGGTGTGGATGACGCGTGAAGCGATGGTCGTCTCGAGCAGTCGTGGGTCGTCCATGCGCCCGAGGATACGACCGCGACGCCCGTCGCGCGCCAGGTCCCACACCGGCCAGCGGCCACCATGAGGACCGATCGGTCATGGTACGGAATGGGGATGGAGGGTGCGTGGCCCGGTCCGCATAGTCGGAGGCGTCGGGGATGACCCGATCGGGCCAACCCGAGGACTACCCCGGGAGTCGTCTGGTCCGCCCACACCGGCGACACCATGGAGCTTGATCAGATGAACCGAACCGCATCCCTCGCTCTCCGCCTGGCCACCCTGGCGGCATTCGCACTCGTGCTGGCGGCACCGTTCCGCTGGTGGTGATCTCCGTACGTTGACGGGGACCGGCGGCAGTCGATCGCAGCCGCTGCCGCCGGGGACCCCACTCCGCACATGCACTCGCGGCGCGCCGCTATGGCGCGCCGTTCGTGTTACCCGGCGCACTCGTCGTAGCCCTGCCCATCCGATCTGGAGCGATCCCGTGCTGCACCCTGCTCACCGAGCCGACGCCTGATGCTCCTGCTGTACGCCATCTTCCTCGGCCTGCTCATCGGTCGAGCCGCCGGCGGCCGGGTCTCCGCCCTGGCGGACATCCACATCCGATGGTGGGCCCTGGCACTTGGTGGGCTTGCGTTCCAGCTGCTGCTGTTCGGGCCCCTGCTCGCCGACCGGGTCGGTGACACCGGCCCGCTGCTGTACGTCGCGTCGAGCGTCGTCGTGTTCATCGCGATGCTCCGCAACCTGGACCTGCCTGGCTTCCCGCTGCTCGCCCTGGGTGCCGCGCTCAACATGCTTGTCATCGTCGCCAACGGCGGCCATATGCCCTCCTTGCCAGGGGCGTGGGAGATCCTCGATGGCATCGGTCGAGTGCCCACGACGGCATTCACCAACTCCATCCTCATCGGACCGGGTACGACGCTGCCGTTCCTGGGTGATGTGTTCGCGCTGCCGCGTCCGATCCCGCTCGCCAATATCTTCTCCCTTGGCGACGTGCTCATCGGTGCTGGTGCCGCCTGGTGCGTCATCCGGTCGATGGTGGTGCCGACCGCCCGAGGCTGGCGGCCCGGTTCGCCCAGCCAGCCGCTCGCCGCACGGTGAGCGACCAGCGCATCGTCGGACTCCTGGGAGAGGTCAGCCGCGCGGTCGCCGCGGACCGTGGGGCCGGCCTGTTCGTCGCCGATGGCGACGGGACGCTTCAGCTCGTGGCGTGGACACCCGGCGTCCCTGCCCGCCGTCCTGGTACGTGGCTCACCCGGCTATTGGGTCGCGGTCCTGACGCCGGCGGTCATGCTCGCGGTCAAGCGGCGACGAGCGCCGTTGCGCCTGCCGAGACGGAGTCGCCCGCTGAGCAGCTGCTCGTGGTCGTGCCCGATGGCCGGATGGGCATCCTCGCGCTGGGCCGCGACCGAGACGAAGCATTCAGCTCGGACGACCGAGCGCTCGCACGGCTGTACGCGCGCCAGATCGCGACCCAGCTGTCGGGGCACGTGGTGGAGGCGGGGGCGGGACCCGCGTCAGCATGGGGCCGCCAGCTCCAGGCGGTCCAGAGCATCGCCGCCCAGCTCACCCGGCTGTCCACCGTCACCGAGATCGGGGCGGCGATCTGCACCGAGACCCGCCAGGTCGTGCCCTATGACAACGCCCGGGTGCACGTGCTCGCCGAGGATGGCGTGACCCTGGAGGCCGTCGCCTTCAGCCACCACACCCAGGAGTACGCCGGCGAGACGTCCGACACCCTTCGGCTCCGGGTGGGGGAGGGCATCACCGGCTGGGTCGTGGAGCAGGGACAGGGCGCCATCGTGCCCGATGCCTCACGTCACCCGTACGCGATGCCGGTGCCCGGGACGCCGCTCATCGAGGAGGCGATGCTGCTCGTGCCGTTGCGCTACGAAGGCCAGGCCCGAGGCGCCATCGTGCTGTCGCGAGTGGGCACCGGCAGCTTTTCGGACGCGGACCTGCGGCTGGTCCAGGTGCTCGCCGACCAGGCGGCCGTGGCCCTCGAGAACGCCCGGACGCTGGCCAGCCGGGACCGCCTGGTGCAGGAGCTCGAGGCGCTCCTGGAGATCAGCCGCGCCGGCTCGTCCGTGCATGACGAGGCCGGGCTCGCAGACCTCGTCGCGGATATCCTCGTGCGCACCGCACAGGTCGACGGATGCGTCGTGTCGCGTTGGGACGAGGCGACCGCGACGCTCCAGCTGCTGTGCTCGAGGGGGCCCCTCGATTGCGGTGCCGCGGAGACCCGGGGTGACCTCACGCGCTATCCGTTGACCCGCCGGGTCCTGCTCGACGGCAAGCCCCAGCTCGTCCAGCTGGACTCGGGCGGCGGTGACGAGGGTGAGATGGCCCGGCTTCGGCGAGTCGGCGCCGCGCAGCAGCTGCTGCTGCCGCTGACCGCGGCCGGCCGGACCATCGGTCTCGTGGAGCTGTATCTCGTGAGCAGGGAGCGGACGTTCAGCGACCAGGAGACGGAGGTCTACGGGTCGATGGCCGCGCAGGCGGCGGTGACCCTCCAGAACGTCCAGCTGTTGCGGCGTCTGCGGGCCGCGGCGGACGTGGACCAGGTCACCGGCGTCAACAACCATCGCTATCTGCAGGAGCGGCTGACCCAGGAGGTCGCCCGTAGCGCGCGGTCACGGTCGCCCCTGAGCGTGCTCATGATCGACCTCGACGGCTTCAAGGCCATCAACGATGCGCATGGCCACGCCGATGGTGACCGCGTGCTCCGCAACGTGGCTGCCGGACTCCGGCTGGCGGTGCGCGCCAATGACATCGTCGCGCGCTACGGTGGCGACGAGTTCGTGGTCCTGATGCCGGACACGGACCTGACTGCGGCACAGCTCGTCGCCGAGCGGGTGGTGGCCGGAGTCCGCGGCCAGCGACACCAGCTCGCCGACGGCACCGAGGGCAGCGTCGCCTGCAGCGCCGGGCTCGCCCTCTACCCCGTCGACGGACGCACCGCGACGCGGTTGCTGCGAACCGCTGACGCGGCGATGTATCGCGTCAAGCGCAACGGTGGCGACTCCGTCAGCCGGGAACCCACCAAGGTCCCCGTCGCCGCAAGCTAGCGCCCGACATGGGGTCGCCGCAGGTCAGGCCTGCGGCGAATGGGTGACGGATGCGGGGAGGGTCAGCCGCGGCCGGGGAGGGTCAGCCGCCGCCGGGGAGGGTCAGCCGCCGCCGGGGAGGGTCAGCCGCCGCCGGGCCGCTGCTGCTCGGCCATCTGGCGCTCGACCTCGCTCTGGATCTCGTTGTCACGGCGCGCCTTGCGGCGGCGGACCAGGAACCACGCGATGACGATGGGCCAGAAGAACGAGGCGACCGCGCCGAGGATGGCTGCCCAGATATACGCCTGGGTCGCATCGCCGACCAGCCAGTAGGAACCGTCCCCCCGGATGAAGAACTCCAGCAACAGGAACGTGATGAGCGCTCCGATGCTGACTCCAAAGAACCGCTGCAGCATCCCTGATCCTCCGTGATGACCGTGGTGGCCCGTGCGCAGGGACAGTGTATCTCCGCCGCGGTCGCCCACACTGCGTGCCCGCACGACTCCGTGCGTCGCCGTGCGTCGCCAGCCGGCGACCTTGGTGCCGCTACCCGAAGACGATGGTCTTGTTGCCCTGGATGAGCACCCGATCCTCCAGGTGCCAGCGGACCGCTCGTGCGAGGACGGTCCGCTCGATGTCCCGACCGCGCCGCACGAGGTCCTCCACGGAGTCACGGTGCGAGGCGCGGGTCACATCCTGGTCGATGATGGGGCCGTCGTCGAGCACCGTGGTCACGTAGTGGGCCGTGGCGCCGATGAGCTTGACGCCCCGCTCGTACGCCTGGTGATACGGGCGCGCCCCGACGAATGCTGGCAGGAACGAATGGTGGATGTTGATGGCGCGTCCCCGCCACTGGGCGACGAACGCGGGAGACAGGATGCGCATGTAGCGCGCGAGCACGACGAGGTCGATGCCGGCGGCCTCCAGCAACGTCTGCTGGGTCGCCTCCGCGTCCGCCACACGTTCGTCGATCACCGGCACCAGGTGGAAGGGCACCCCGAACTGGGCCGCCACGGGTGCCAGCAGGTCGTGGTTGCTGACGATGGCCCGGATGTCGCAAGGCAGCTCGGCGGAGCGGTGTCGGACCAGCAGGTCGTAGAGGCAGTGCTCCTCGCGCGAGACGAAGATGGCGACACGCCGGACGTCCGCGCGATCGCGCATGCTCCAGTCCAGGCCCAGCCGGGTGCCCAGGGCGGCCATCGAGGCGCGCAGGGGCTCGATGGCCGGGGCACCGATCTCGAACCGGATGCGTTGGAAGAAGCGGCGGGTGCCGGCGTCATCGTGCTGGTCCGCCTCGAGGATGTTCGCGTCGTGCTCGAAGAGGGTGCCCGCGACCCCGGCCACAAGGCCCGGTCGGTCGGGCGCGCTGACGAGCAGCGTCAGGGTGTGGTCGCGCGCCGCGCGACTGCTGGTGCCCTGTGGGTCATCGGGTGTCTGGATGCTCATCGGGATCGGCAGCATACCGGGCCTGCGAGCCGGCTGACTCGGGGAGCGCGTCAGCCGGCTGGGACGAGGTAGCGATCGAAGCCCGGCGTCCAGACCAGCTGCTCGTCGCTGGTGATGGCGCAGCCCGAGTAGCCCGGGATCGCATCCAGCCAACCGAGCCCGGCACGGCCCATGGCGAATGCGGCGGTGGCGTACGCATCGGCCAAGCCGAGTTCGGGACCGATGACGGTCATGCTCGCGAGCTCGGTCGGGAGCTCGCCGCGCCGCGCATCGAGGATGTGCTCGCCTCGCTCGTAGGTGCCGGACGTGGCCGCGGCGAAGTCAGTGCCCGCGACGACCGCGGCCAGTCTGTCGCGGATGAATGGGTGCTGGATGCCGACGCGCCACGGTCGGTCCGGGGCCGGCCTGCCACGCACGACCGCGTCCCCGCCGGCGTTGACGCTGAAGTCCGTGGCGCCCCACGCGAGGAGCATGGCGACCGCCCGGTCGACCGACCAGCCTTTGACGAGCCCGGTCGGGTCCGGCAGGCCATCGGGTCGGTGACGGCGGATGTCGAACACGCCGCCGCTCAGCACCTCGATCTCCGCGCACGCCGCGAGCACCTCGCGCAGGTCATCGCTCAGCTGGTCGAGCCGGAGCTCGCCCCTCGCGAAGCGGCTGACCTCGCTCTCCGGCTTCCAGGCACTGAAGCGGTCGTCGACCTGCCGGAACCACTCGAAGATGGCCTCGATCCGGTCGTCGGCACCGCTATCCCCCCGGATGTCGACGGTCACCACCGTGCCCATGACGTGCAGGATGCGCGACCGGCCCGATCGGACACCGGATCCGCTGATCGCCATCACGGTGTTCGCGTCGATGCTCAGTTCACCTGCCTGAGGGCGGATTGCAGCGATCGGGCATACCCGTCGCTGGTGTACGTCGCACCGGAGATGAGGTCGATGTTGGCGCTCTGCGCCTGGAGGGCCTCCCGGCGCAAGTACGGCTCAACGTACTGCGAGATCTCCTGTGAGTATTGCCGGTCATACGGCAGCTGGAGCGCCTGGACGTCGGTGAGCTTGCCGTTCTTGACGGTGATCTCGACCTGGATCGGGCCATACCTGGTGTTGACCACCTTGCCATCGATGACCTGGGTGCTGGGTGTCGGCTTGGGCGTCCGCGTGGCGTCGGGGGTCGGGGTCGGTGCGGCGCCGGCAGCCGCAGGGTCGGTTGCCGGAGGGTCCGTGGCGGGTGGGGCATCGGTCGCGGCGGGTGCATCGGCAACCGCCACCGCCCGTGGTTGGAGTCCGCTCGTCCCGCTGCTGGCGTCCGTGCCCGTGCCACCAAGGGCACCCAGCTTGATGCCGCTTACCCCGAGGGTGGCCACGGCATCCGGTGTCCGGAAGCTCAGCAGGAGCGCGATGCCGGCGGTCGTGGCAAGGAGCGCGGCCGCACCGCGACGCGGGATCCGGCTCGGGGTGCGGTCGTGGTCGGAGGGTCTACGAGAAGCGTTCGGCATGGATCTGCTTTCTGGGCACCTGCAGGGTGCGAAGGCTGGCGGCGACCTTGTCCATGAACGACCCGGAGCCGCAATAGAAGATGTCCCGTTGCTGGATGTCGGGCACGAGGTGGAGGAGCCAGCGCGGCTCGAGCGGGTCGACGGGCATCTCGGGGGAGCCCCGGTGACCGACGAGGAAGCGCACCACGGTGCCCGGGTGACGGCCGAGGGCCTCGAGCTCCTGGCCGAAGACCACGTCGTCCCAGCTCCTGGCGCGATAGAGGAGGGTGACGTCATCCCGTCCGTTCGGCCGCTCCTCGATCATCGCGCGCAGCGGCGTGATGCCGATGCCGCCCGCGATGTACAGCGCCTTGTTCCGATGCATCACCTCGCGTGTGAAGGCGCCGTACGGGCCCTCCGCGAAGATCCGGGTCCCAGGCTGCAGGCGAGTCATCCGCCCGGTGTCATCGCCCATGTCCTTGACCGTGAGCCGGAGCGAGCTGCCATTCGGCGCGGCCGAGATGGAGAACGGGTGGTGGCGCCACCAGCCGCCGCCGGTGAGGAAGCGGACCTGGAAGTACTGGCCGGCGCGGATGGGCATCTTGTCCATATCCCGGCCGGTGATGTTGATGGACACGATGCCCGGCGCTTCCTGGACGACGCTGCCGACGCGCAACCGATGGCGATAGGAGAAGGCGAGTGGCTGGAGCAGGCGGAAGGTGACGAGGAGCCCGATGGAGACGATGTAGAGGGCGACCCAGTAGCCCACCGCCACCTGGTCGTTGACGAAGTCCGTGCCCACGACCAACTCGTGGAGGAACGCGAGCGCGATGCCCAGGTACGCATACAGGTGGATGCCGAACCAGGTCTCGTAGGAGAGGCGGCGACGGGCGGCCTTGACCGAGGTCACGGCCACCGCGATGAGCATCACGAGGCCGACCGTGGCCATGAGCACCCAGGGGTACGTGAACAGGAGCGTGCCGACCTCGCTCACGACACCGGTGCCATCGATCATGCCGAACCCCAGGGTGGTGAACACCGCGTGGCCGACCAGCAACCAGAGGCAGGCGAAGCCCGTCCAGCGATGCCAGACCATGAGTCGCTCCGAGCCCAGGACCCGCTCCAGCCAGGGGCTGCGGGACATCAGCACGAGCTGCACCAATGCCAGGTACGTGCCGAGGAGCGCCGTGACCTGGCCGATGGCCGTCGCGATGCCGGCCGTGGTGTCGAGCTGCGCGAGGCCGCCGTGGCGGACCCACATACCCACGATGATGACCGCGTTGGCGACGAGGACGGCGAGGATGTCCCCGGGGGTGATCTGCCACACGCGCGGCCGGGGCAGATGTCGCTGCCACTGTCGGCCGGGAGCAGTCCGGGTGTCCTGGTATGCCATACGAGCAGAGCCTCCTGCGCCCCGTCTGGGGCGGTCGTTGAGAGGAGCATCGAGCCCGAACCTGAGAAGAGCATTTGATCCGCGTTGGGATCGCTGTCAGATACGAGGGCGGTGCCGTAGGATCTGCGGGCGATGGAAACGGCGGATCGGGTGAACGGGGATGGCCCTGGTGACGCGCGCGCATCCGGATGGCGGTACCTGGAGATCGCATACGACACCCGTGACCGGACCCAGGTTCGCATCGACGGCGCGCCGACGACCGATGGGCGTCCCGCGAGCGCGGTCATCGCCGAGCTGGGCGCCGCCGGTTGGGAGATGGTCGGCTCGGACCCGGCTGCCGGCAGCATCCATGTGCTGTGGTTCCGGCGAGCCGTCGGCGTGGCCGACGTCGTGGGGGAGGCCGTGGTGCCCGCGCCTGAGGCTCCACTGGCGCCCACGCAGACGGTCGTGCTCCAGCGCATCGGGGATGCGCGCTACGACCCGGAGCGGCATGCGCGGCTGGTGCGGGCGATCTCCGAGCTCACCGGTGAGAGCGGCTGGCGTGCGACGCGGATGGTGGACAAGGCCCCCCGGGTCGTCGCGGCCGACGTGTCGGTCGAGGAGGCGGAGCGCATCCGGGTCGCCCTCGAGCGGCTGGGTGCGACCGTCGAGCTGCGATGACGGTGGCATCGGGTCCCGTCGCGCGACGGGTCCGCGGCCCGGGATCGCGGGCACAGTGGCGGGCGCCATTCCGACGGCCTGGGTACACCGTCTACGCGATCTCCTTCGGCGCCTCGGCCTTCGCCTGGGCGCTCAGCAGCGTCGTCTTCGCGTGGGTAAGCCTCGTGGTGACGACCGAGCCCCTCGCGGTGGGTGCCATCTTCGCGGTTCGGTTCCTGGGCCTGCTGGTGTGCGGCATCCCGGCGGGCGTCCTCGCTGACCGGGTCGATCGACGACGGCTGCTCGTGGCAGTGAGCCTGGGTGGGGCGGCCGTGGGTGGCGTGCTGGCGCTCATCGCCTGGGCCGATGGTGGCACCCTCTCGCTGCCGATGCTGCTGGGCGGCTCCTTCGTGCTGGGCATCCTGGACGCAGGCCGGATCGCGACGGCTACGACCTATGCCTTCGACCTGGTGGGCCCGGCCCTGGCGACGGGCGCGATCGCCATCGGCAACCTGCTGGCCCAGGTGATGGCCATCACCGGCAGCCTCGTCGGCGGAGCCATCCTGGGCGCCTACGGGGTCGCGGCGGCGCTCGGGGTCATGGCCGTCAGCCTCCTGGTCGGCGCCCTCATCCTGGGCTTGAGCCGGTCCCACCGGGCGCGCGATGACATCGCGCCACGGCCGGCGCCCGCCGGCCTGCGCACGTCGCTGACGCTGCTCCGGCGGGACCGGCTGCTCGCGTTGCTGATGCTCGCCGTGATCCTCGTGGAGGTCCTCGGCTTCTCATCCATGACGCTCGTGCCGGTGTTCGCGCGGGATGTGTTCGGCCAGGGCCCGGATGCGTACGGCACGATGAACGCCGTGCGCGCGTTCGGGGGCGTGCTGGGGTTGCTCATCATCATCCGGGTCGGCGCTCGTGCCAGCCGCGGTCCGATCCTCATGGGTCTCGATGCGCTGTTCGGTGCGGCGCTCATCGTGTTCGCCCTCACCCCCGGTTTCCTGGTGGCGCTCCTGCCGCTGCTCATCGTGGGTGCGGCGGCAGCCGGCGCCGACTCGCTCTCCCAGGCACTCATGCAGCGCGCCACCAGCGACGCCGAGCGGGGCGCCGCGATGGGCATCTGGGCGTTCGCGGTGGGGTTCGGGCCCATCGGGCATCTCGTGGCGGGCGCCCTGGCGGGTCACATCGGGGCGGTCGCCACGCAGGTGCTCTTCGGCGCGTCGTTGATGGTCGCCGCCGGGGTGCTGGCGTTCCACCCGCTCATCCGGGCGCTTGGTCGGGACGTCACGACGCCCGCCCCCGCGGTCAGCCCCGATGTGCCCGGCATGACCGACCTCGAGATGCCGCCCATCGCGTGACGGGTCGTGGTCGGGTGCCTGCCGGTCCGAAGCGGATCAGGTACACTCCGCGGGTCCCCGGACGCGGCGCGCTGCGTCACGCTGCCGGCGGTCGCCGCGGTGGCCTTAGCTCAATCGGCAGAGCACTGGATTGTGGCTCCAGAGGTTACGGGTTCAATCCCCGTAGGCCACCCCACTCCCTCGCTCGTGGTGCGTGAGCGCCATATCCCCGTCTCACGCCGCCCGAACGTCGCCGGCGCAGGAGCAGGTGCACCTGGCATCGGCGAGCTCATCCCCGTGCCGGCCCCCGCCGCACGATCCAGCGCGAGATGCCGGACAGGACGTCATCCGCGGTCCCGCGAGACTCCACGCTCGCCTCGGGATATCCCCTGGCGCGGAGGGCCGCCTGCACCCTGTTGGCGGTCGCCACTCCCTGGGTATCGGAGCCCGTCGCATCCATCTGGCCGAGCGCATCCCGGAGGGCCACCAGGAAGTCCGGGTCATCCCAGTCCGTCACGCGGATGCGCAGGTCGGTTGCCGTCATCACCATCTTCTCCAACGCTGCCGCAGAGATCCGACATCCCGGCGATGTGCCCGGCCGGGTCGGCCATCCATCATAGCCCTTAGGCTAGTATCGGCCTGCCACTGGGCGAGACCCCTGGGTTCGCCGGTATGCGCTGCTACCATCGGGGGTGTCATGCAGCGCGACGAGATGATGGACGTGAAGGCCCTGCGGTCCGCGTCACCGGTGGTGGCGGCCGGTGATGGGGCCGCTGGTGGACGCACCGCGTCGACGAACCGCTCCTGACCACCCGCCCCGGGCCCTCCTGCCCCGGGTCGCCCTGTCAGCGGGCTCGACGGGTCTCGCCGAGGTCATCCCAGCGCACGAACAGTCGATGAAGCACTGATGGACGCCTGGGTCGCCGGCGGCATCTTCCTCGTCGCGTATGCCCTGATCGCGTCGGAGCGCCTGGACCGGACGCTGGTCGCGCTGCTCGGTGGGCTCCTGCTCATCGTTCTGGGTGTCATCGACCAGGCCCAGGCCTTCGCGGCCATCGACCTCAACGTCATCTTCCTGCTGGCCGGGATGATGGTCCTTGCCAGTGCGCTCGCGCGGACGGGCTTCTTCCAGTGGCTTGCGGTCCACTCGGTCCGGCTGTCACATGGCGACCCGCTGCGGCTGCTCATCATCCTGTGCCTGGTGACCGCTGGGCTGTCGGCGTTCCTGGACAACGTGACGACGGTCCTGCTCATGACGCCCGTGACCCTGTCGGTGGCGCGCAGACTGGGTGTCTCCGCGGCGCCCTACCTCATCAGCCAGGTGCTCGCCTCGAACATCGGCGGCACGGCGACCCTCATCGGCGATCCGCCCAACATCCTCATCGGTTCGGCGGCGGGCCTCGACTTCACGGACTTCCTCGTCAACCTCGGACCGGTCGTGATGCTCATCCTTGCCGCCTTCGTGGGCACGATGGCGCTCGTGTTCCGAGGCACGCTCCAGGTCCCCGACCATCAGCGGGAGGCCGCCCTCGAGGCAACCGAAGACAGCATCATCCGCGATCGCGGCCTGCTCATCCGGACCCTCATCGTGGTCGGCCTGACCGTCCTCGGCTTCCTCGCTCACGCCGCCCTGGGCCTGGAGGCGGCGACCATCGCCCTCCTCGGCGCGACCGCCCTGATGCTCGTGGCACGGCTCGATCCCCACGAGATGCTGCGCGAGGTGGAGTGGTCGACGCTGTTCTTCTTCGTGGGCCTGTTCATCCTCGTCGAGGCCGTGGTCCAGGTGGGCATCGTGGGTGGCATCGCCACGATGATCGCGGATGCGACCGCGGGACACGAGGGGGCGACGGCCATGGCGCTCCTGTGGTTCTCCGCCGTGGCGTCGGCCGTGATCGACAACATCCCCTACACCGCGACCGCGATCCCGGTGGTGCATCAACTGGTCGCCGGGGGGATGCCACCCGACGCCCTCTGGTGGTCACTCGCCCTGGGTGCCTGCCTGGGCGGGAACCTGACCATCGTGGGAGCCTCGGCGAACGTGGTGGTCGCCAATCTTGCCCTGCACGCGGGCCAGCCCATCCGGTTCGGTCAGTTCCTGCGCTACGGGTCGATCGTCGTCGTCGAATCCCTGGTCATCTCCAGCGTCTACATCTGGGTGCGGTACGTGATGTGACCGCCGAGCGGCCGTCGCCGGGCATCGCCCACTCACGTTCGCGCGGTTGTCGCCAATATGGGCTGATGCTGGGTGACGAACGACCGCGCTTCCATCTCACGCCTCCGTCGAACTGGATGAACGATCCCAACGGGTTGGTGTTCCGCGACGGTGTGCTCCATTGCTTCTACCAGTACAACCCCGACGAGCCGCGATGGGGCCGCATCCACTGGGGACATGCGACGACGACGGACCTCGTGACGTGGCATCACCAGCCAGTGGCGCTGGCGCCTGGCGACAGCGGTCCGGACAGTCTTGGGTGCTGGTCAGGCTGCGTCGTCGACGCGGACGGTGTGGCCACGATGTTCTACACGGGCGTCATGCTCGATGGCGAGACGCGGCGAGCGACCATCTGCCGCGCCACCGGGGACAAGGCGTTGACGACCTGGTCCAAGGACGATTCGGGGCCATGTGTCGCCGAGCCGCCGCTCGGCATCGCCGCCGATGCGTTCCGCGACCCGTTCGTGTTCCGGGATGACCGTGGCTGGTCGATGCTGGTCGGTGCGGGATCGACCAGCGGGCTGGCGACCGTGCTGCTCTACCGCTCGCAGGACCTCCGGGCCTGGGACTACATCGGGCCCTTCCTGTCGTCCGACGAGATCGCCAGGACGGACGGTGCGGACGGGCCCTGCTGGGAATGCCCGCAGCTCCTGGATCTCGGGGGGATGGCCGTCCTCATCGTCTCGGTCGTGGACCGGACGCCCGGCATCCGCCCCTCCCACGTCGCCGCCTTCGTCGGCAGGGTCGTCGATGACCGGTTCGTCGTCGAGCACACCGAGGAGCTGGGCATGGGTCCTGACTTCTACGCACCAGCGACGGCGGTCACACCAGACGGGCGCAAGCTGCTCTTCGGCTGGGTCCCGGAGGACCCGGCCCATGATCCGGCGATCCGCGACTGGACCGGATCGCTGACCTTCCCGCGGATCGTCTCCATCGGGCCCGATGGTCGGCTCAGCCTGACCCTCGCGCATGAGGTCGCGGCGCTACGGGCCGATCGCCGCCCGCCCGTCGACATCCTCGTGGGCGAGGGTCGCCCGAGCTGGCACTACACGTCCGATGGACAGCACTTCGAGATCGAGGCCACCATCGATCCCGGTGACGCCGCCGAGGTCACCATCGAGCTCGCCGGTCACGTCGAGGCCGAAGATCCAGAGGTACGCATCGTGTTCCAGCCGCACGGGCGTATCCTGACCGTCGGGCGGCGGGGCATCGTGCAGGTCGCCGGCCGAAGTGCGCACAACGCGCGGACGATCCCAGGAACGGACGGGGATCCGCTGTATATCCGACTCATCGTGGACGGCTCGGTCGTCGAGATGGAAGCCGACCACCGGGTGATGGCGACCATGCGGCGGTCGTCTGGTCAGCTCGACCAGCTCACGGTGTCCGTCGCTGCCATCGGGGGTCAGGCTTCGCTGCGGGAGCTGACGACCTGGAGTCTCCGCGCCTCGGGGTCATTCCCCTGAGCCGCGACGGCGTGCCCCGACGCTTGCCCAGCGAGCGCGAGCGACGGATGCCCGGCATGGCGGGTCCCCGGGCCTGACCACGGCTGCCCCGGGGAGAGGGCGCCCTCCATGATGCGGATGCCCTCCAGGACACCGTCCGCGTAGGGCGACGCGGCATGGTAGATGGTCGGACCCTGGATCGACCGCAGCTCGGGCTGGGCGTTGGCCACCACGATCCCAAGCGCGCCGACCCGGACGAGATCGCGGTCGTTGCCCGAATTGCCTGCGGTCAGCACCCCGTCCCTGGCCACCCCCCAGCGCGACATCAGGTGTCGGGCGGCCGCGCCCTTGCCGGCGCACCGGGGGATGATGTCGAGGTTGTGTCCCTCGCTGTGGACCAGTCGAGCCCGGACGCCGCTCAGCCTCAGGCGGCGTGCGATGCGCACGAGATCCATGTGGTGCAGCTGGAACGAATGGAAGCTGACCTTGTATGCCGTCTGTCCCGCGGACGGCTGGAGGCTGAGGCCGGGCTCTCGACGAAGCTCCCTGCGCACCATCTCCGGGTCCCAGGAGTCGGGCTCCTTCGGCCAGTCCCACAGCTGGCCCGCCGGGCCCACGATGGACGTCCCGACATCGGCGATGATCGCGTCCGGCTGCGGCAGCATCGTCGTGGCGATCGCCCTGCGTACGGACGCGGCGGAGCGACCGGTTGCGTATACCAACCGCCAATGCTCGCGGGCACGCCCGGCCCACACGGCGAATCGTTCGAGCGCTCCGTCGTCGCCGAGGACGGTCCCATCGAGGTCGGTCACCAGGACCCATCGAGCCACGCCGCACCTCCCTGCTCGCGGACCGTGTCGAGACCGACGCCGGGGTTCGGACCGGACCGAGGATGGACCCTGCCATCGAGGACCGACAACAGCTGCTGCGCGATCCCGTTCCAGGTGAACCTTGCCCGAGCCAATTCGGAACCGGCCCGTGACAGCTGGTCCGCGACCGCCCGATATCGAAGTACCGTGGCCAGCGCGTGACCGAATGCCGCTGGGTCGAATGGATCGGCGTAGATGGCGTCGATCCCCCAGCGGACCATCTTCGACAAGCCACCCTCCGTGGTGATGACCGCCGGTGTGCCGCATGCCATGGCCTCCACGGCCGTCATCCCGAACGGCTCGTATCGGCTGCTGAGCGCGAACACGTCCGCGGCCCGATAGTGGTCCGCGAGTGCCTCGTCGGAGATGTAGTCACCAAAGACGACCCGGTCACTGATGCCCAGCTCCGACGCCAGGGCCCGGAGTCCCTCCAGCAGCTGGCGCTCATCGTCGGAGGGATCGGTGGAGCCGGCTGCCAGGAGCAGTCGTGCCTCCGGGATCCGCTCGAACACGTGCGGCAGCGCGCGCAGCAGCAGGTCGTACCCCTTGTTGCGGGCCATCCGGCCGAGCGCCAGGATCACCGGGCCGTCGAGGTCGAGGTCATGCTTGAGAGCATCGCGCGATGCGGCCGAGACGGGGAAGAACCGGGTGTCGTCGTACCCGGGCGGGATCATGGTCAGTCGGTCCTCGCGGACGCCGTACTCGTCACCAGCGAGGAGCCCGGCCTGCTGCGGTGTCGTGGCGATGACCAGGTCCGCGGATCGATAGACGCTGCGTTCGTGGTCGATGCGTTGCCGGAACCGATATCGAGCCTCCAGCTCAGCGGCGTCACCGTCCATGGAATCCCGCTTCCAGGCGCCGAGCGAGTGGGGGGTGTGGATGTGCGGCAGGCGGAGCCGCTCCGCGAGCTGCATCCCCGCCGCTCCGGCATCCCAGTAGTGGCTGCTGATGAAGGAATAGCTGATGCGCCTCGTGGTGATGAAGTGCGCAACGTTCTCCACCCATTCCGGGATCACGCTGTCCATGTGTTCCTTGGCGACGAAGCCTTCTCCGCCCGCAGGGATGCGGATGATCCGAACGTGTCCATCGATCATCTCGGTCGGGGCCTGTCCCTCGAACCGACGGGTCAGGATGTCGACCCGATAGCCCATCCGTCCGAGACATTCGGCCAGCCGAAGGACGTAGACCACCTGGCCACCGGTATCGGGCCGGCCGAGCTCTGGCTCCCTGGCCACATAGCCGTGCAGCGAGATGAGCAGGTATCCTGCGGGGGCCGCGCGCGTGTCGTGAACGGTGCGGCGGTATCGGCGGCGGGGTGGGGCTCAGCATTCGCGGGCGACTCCATGTGCGTGAACGGCCGACCAGAACGGTCGAACCTCGAGATCGTTGGCTGGGGGATGGACCAGCGGTCGGTGCGTCGGCCGACCGGCGTTCCTGGGATGATGATGGTAGCCTAACGGCTATTGAATGTCCAGCACACAAGGAGCGCTCGTGCCCGACCAAGGGTTCCTCGACTCGCTCGAGTCGATCATCATGGCCGGCGTCGCCCTCACCACCGAGGCCCTTGCCGAAGCGCAGCGCGACACCGACCTGACCCTGCCCATGTGGCGGGTCCTGGTGGTCCTCGGGTCGACCGAGGACGGCGCCATCGTGAGCGAGGTGGCCCGGCGGATCCGGGTGACCGTCCCGGCGACCAGTCGTCAGCTCCAGCGTCTCGCCAAGCGAGGCTTGGTGTCGCTGATGGTCGACGACCACGACCGACGCGCGATGCGTGCCCGGCTCACCCCGGCGGGTGTTGAGTTCCGGGAGCATGTCATGGGCTCGCGGCGACAGCGACTCGGGGTCGCCCTCGGGCCCCTGGTCGTGTCACCCTCGACCGAGCACGACATCGCCATGGTGGCCTGGCTCCTGGGGTCCCATCGGTGACGGCTCCGGCGGACGCGGTCACCGGCTCCAGGGTCAGGTCGCCGCTGGACGCGTGGCTGCCCGCGGCTCGTCACTGGATCCGGCGCGCCCGCTACGAGCCCAAGTGGCTCGTCCTGGCGACGGTCATCGGCATCATCGGCGGCCTGGGCGCGGTCGTGTTCACGCTGGCCCTGGAGCTCTCGACGCGGTTGTTCCTGGGCGTCATCGTCGGGTTCACCCCGGCGAGCCCTGCCGGCGAGGGAGGGGCGCCCATCACCCAGGCGCTTCGTCCGTGGGCGCTGCCCCTATGTGTGGCCCTCGGGGGTCTGCTGTCGGGGATCATCGTCTTCCGGCTCGCGCCGGAGGCGGAGGGTCATGGCACCGACGCCGCCATCGCGGCATTCCATCATCGGCCGCGCGGCATCCGGGGACGCGTCCCCATCGTCAAGCTCGTGGCGTCCGCGCTCACCATCGGGTCTGGTGGGTCGGCGGGCCGCGAAGGCCCGACGGCCCAGATCAGTGCGGGCTTCGGATCGCTTCCTGTCCCGCACCCTCGATCTCGACCAGCATGACTCCCGCATCGCCGTCGCGGCAGGCATGGCGGCCGGTATCGGGGCCATCTTTCGAGCGCCGCTCGGCGCGGCGGTCCTGGGCGCGGAGCTCATGTATCGCGACGACGTGGAGTCCTCGGCCCTGCTGCCATCGTTCATCGCGACCATCGTCGCCTTCTCGGTCTACGGCCTGTTGCTGGGCAACGACCCCATCTTCGGGGTCCAGGCTGCGTACCACTTCGACCCATTCCAGCTCGTGTACTACGCCCTGATCGGCCTTGCAGCGGGCCTCATGGGCCTGCTGTACATCCGCTCGTTCTATGGCGTGACGGCGTGGTCGAAGGGCTGGTCGCCGCCCGTCTGGTTCCGGCCCGCGATGGGTGGCTTCCTGGTCGGACTCATCGGGCTGGCCGTGCCGGGCGTGCTCGGCACGGGCTATGGCTGGGCGCAGGCCGCGCTGGGCCGGGAGACGCTCATGGCGCTGCCGCTCGCGATGATCCTCGTCCTGCCGTTCGCCAAGATCCTGGCGACATCCCTGTCGATCGGCACCGGCGGCTCGGGTGGCGTGTTCGGACCGGGCATGGTCGTCGGCGGACTCGTCGGAGCAGGGATATGGCGCCTGCTGGTGCCGATCGCGCCGGACATGCCCGTGGACCCGGCCCCGTTCGTCATCGTGGGCATGATGGCCCTGTTCGGGAGCATCGCCCATGCGCCGCTCGCGGTGATGCTCATGGTGGCCGAGATGACCGGGGACCTCGGCATGCTGCCCCCTGCGATGGTCTCGGTCGGGGTCGCGATGCTCGTCGTCCGGGATCGCTCCATCTACGCTAGCCAGCTGGCGACCAAGGCCGACTCCCCCGCCCATCGCTTCCGGTTCGCGATGCCGGTCCTCGCGACGCTGCCGGTGCGGGATGTGATGCGAGCCCCGCGCCTGGTGCTCTCGTCGGCCCTCGCGATCGGCACGGCACACGAGCAGCTGGACGCTGTTCGACTCCGGGGTGCGCCGGTGCGCGACGTGTCAGAGCGATACCTGGGTGTGCTGGACCGGGACGCGCCGGAGACGGTGGACGTCTCGGAGCCCGTCGGGCAGGCCGTGGATCGCGACGCGCCGGTCATCGCACCGGGTGACCCGCTCGACGACGCCCTGGGCACGATCGCGGATTCGGGACGGCAGTGGGCGCCCGTGGTCGAGGACGAGCGACTCGTGGGTGTGCTCTCGGTCCGGGATGCGATGGCCGGCTACCGGGCGGCACTCGCGGGGTCGGTCCGGCAGGTGCGTAACCTCCACGATGCGGGCGTGCTGCTCCAGGCCATCGTCGTCGCCGGTTCGACACTTGACGGTGCGAGCGTCGGCGAAGTGCCGTGGCCGGCTGACACGACCCTGGTGTCGATCGAGCGCGACCGCCGCCTGGTGGTGCCCAAGGGCGACGTCCGACTCATCGTCGGCGACCGGTTGACCGTGCTCGCGGCCGACGACTCGGAGCAGGCAGCACGAACGGTGATGGGCGGGACCGCCGCGACGATCGACGACGGTCCCTTGCCCGAACCCCCCTGATGGTCTCGCCGTCAGGGCATGGGACTGGCGGACGGGTGCTCCATCATCATGTCCGGGCTGGCGGACGGGTCGATCCATCATCCCGTCGGGGCTGGCCCCGGGCTCCCCAGCCATCATGGCGGGGGTCGTGATGTAGACGGTCACGGTCGTCGAGCCATCGCCGTCGTCATGCAGGGTGGCGATCCCGGTATAGCCTGAGTCCCCGACCGAACCGAGCCCGATGGCGATGTCCGTCGCGCCCATCTCCGGGCCACCGACGTCCCCGCACACCAGGTACGTGCCCATGTCGTCGGCGCTGCGGTGGACCACGATGCTGTGCGGCGCCGTGAACAGGTCCGCGTACGCCATCGGCACGGTCGTGATGCTGGCCTCCAGCAGCATCGCCGGCGTGGGTCCCATCGCGGGAGTCATCATCGCGGTGCCGTCGTGCAGGAACTGCTCCGAGACATCGGCGAGGCTCTGGATGACACCACCGGGTGTCGGGCACGACCCATCATGGATGTGGGCCGGATGGGGTGTCATGGTCGTCTGTGCCGCGGCGCCGGTCACGAGCGACGCGGTGCCCAGCAGTGCAAGCGCAGCTCCGACGGTCAGGAGTCGTGTGTTCAAGGGACATCTCCATGAGCTTGTCGGTCGACCTGACCGAACCGCCGACACCATGACCCCGGTCTGTGACGTCTTGATGACGCGCGCGCCGTCCGTCTGCGGGCGTGTGGATGGATCGAGCCCCATCGAGGCTGACCGTGCCCTTGCTCAGATGCAGCTCCCGGGCGCCTTGGCGGGGATGAGCCCGGGCTGGCCCAGCGGGACCGGGAGCGGTCCGAGGGTGATCTTGCTGGTGTCCACGGTCAGGACCCCGTTGGCCACCTTGCTCGCGAAGCGGTCCATGCTCCGAGGTGCCGGGCCCAGCTCCTGGATCTTGATGCCGAGTCGGTCGTAGCGGGACCCGTGGCAGGGGCACTCGAACCAGTAGTTGATGGTGCAGAAGTTGGGCTTGCAGCCGAGGTGCGGACAACGCTGGTAGATGGCCCGGACATTGGTGTCCTGGCCGGACCCGTCGGGGCTGTCGCCGTCGGCGAACCCGAGCGTCGGATCGATCAGCTGGACGTAGGCGCGCGCATCCGGGAAGTAGCCCGGTGCCCCCGAGGCGAGCGTCGCACCCGGCACCGCAGGGTTGGCCGCGACCGTGTCCAGGTCGCCGAGGGTGAACGTGCCGCCAAAGCCGCTCGACAGGTTCGGCCACAGGAACCCGATCGTGCCGCCGAGGGTCTCCAGGAGCCACACGCCCACGGCCGCACCCAGCGATCGCCGGATGAGCTGACGTCGGGACAGGCCGGCGGGCCTGCCGCTGCGCATCTCCCGGCGCACCTCGGCCGTCAGAGCCTGAGGTTCCTGTGATCGCGTGAGCTTCCAGTTCCCCATCAGTCCGCACCTCCGGAACCACTCTATGATAGCCCCGAGGCTAGCAACCGCAGGACAGCGTGCGGGAGGCGCCTCGCGTCAGAGGAAGGCGCGTGTTCGAGGCGATCGACGGGTTCCCGAGTGGTGTGGTGGCGGTGCGTGGCGTCGGCAGGGTGACGGCGGACGACTATCGCGCCGTCCTGATGCCCCGGATCGGCAAGGCGGCGACTGGCGGGCGGAAGGTACGGCTGTATCTCGAGTTCGGCGACGGCTTCGACGGTTACGCGCCCAGCGCGATGCTGGCGGACGCGCGGCTCGGCATCAGCGAGTTCAGTGCCTTCGAGCGGGTCGCGGCCGTTTCGGATACCGACTGGATCCGTCGGGCGGTCCAGCTGTTCGGACCGATCATCCCCGGAGAAGTGCGCGCCTTCGCGGTCGCCGATATCCCGGCTGCACGTGAGTGGATCGGCAGCTGAGGGCAACCCCAAACGGACTCGCGCGACAGCCGGGGTGTTCGCGGAGCCACTAGCACAGCGGGTCGATGGTTCTTCGAGCAACGGCCAGGACATCCGCCTGTTACCGTCCTGGCTGCCTCAGGGCCCGCGACGACCGGCCCGGCAGCCACCCACCACCTCCGCGGGAGACGCGCATGGCAGTCGATGGATCCGCGTCGCTCACCGTCGACCTCGATGCGTGGGACGCTCCCGGCGGCCCGCTCGATGGCCTGCTCATCGGCCGCATCCAGTTACCGCCCGATCGCTGTCCCCACGGTGTCGGTGGTCCGACGCCGGTCGCCATCCGTCGCGACGGGGTCTTCGACCTGCTGCCCTACGGTCCGACGGTCTCCGACCTGCTGGACCGGGACGACCTGGCCGACGTCATCCGTCGGGCGGACCTGCGGCTGGTCACGCAGCTGCCGGAGCTGCTCGATGGCTCGTGGTACGCGACTCGACGACCCGACCGACCGGCGTTCCTGGCGCCGTTCGACCTCCAGGTGGTCCGGGCGTGTGGTGTCACGTTCGCTGAGAGCCTCATCGAGCGGGTCATCGAGGAAGCCGCCCGCGGCGATGCGGCGCGTGCGCTGGAGCTGCGGCGGACGCTCACCGACGCCATCGGCACGGACCTGGGCCAGGTCGTGCCCGGGAGCGCCGCCGCCGCGACCCTGAAGCGGGAGCTCATCGCCGCGGGCATCTGGTCGCAGTATCTCGAGGTGGGCATCGGTCCCGACGCCGAGATCTTCACCAAGGCACCGGTGCTCGGCTCGGTCGGGCACGGCCAGCGGGTCGGCATCCGGCGGGACTCGGCCTGGAACAACCCCGAGCCCGAGGTCGTGCTCGCGGTCGATGCCGGTGGTGCGATCGTGGGCGCGACGATCGGCAACGACGTCAACCTGCGCGACTTCGAGGGGCGCAGCGCGCTGCTCCTGCCCGAGGCGAAGGACAACAACGCGAGCAGCGCCATCGGCCCGTTCATCCGCCTCTTCGAGCCCGGATTCGGTCTCGACGACCTGATGGCGACGGACGTGGAGCTCGAGGTGCGGGGCGAGGACGGGTTCGTGACCCGCGGCCGCAACCGCCTCTCGCGCATCAGCCGCGACCCGCGGGCGCTCGTGGCGCAGGCGATGGGCCGGACGCATCAGTACCCCGACGGTCTGGCCCTCTTCCTGGGCACGATGTTCGTGCCCACGGTCGATCGCGGGGAGCCCGGGACCGGCTTCACGCATCACATCGGGGACGTGGTCCGCATCTCCAACCCGATGCTCGGTGCGCTCGTCAACGAGGTCGGATACACCGACACCCTGCCACCCTGGACGACCGGCATCCGTGCTCTCTGGGCGAACCTCGCCGCGCGACCCTGACCCTGACCCTGCCCCGGCCGCGGCGCGGGCCGACCGTCAGACGCTGACCGAGAGCATGGCCGCCATCGGTCGCGACGCGGTCGGTCGGCACTCCTGCCACGCGTCGGCGAGACGGCGGATGCCCTCCCGGAGGCGGTCCGGCTCCTCGCCCACCGCGATCCGGAGGTGATCCCGGAAGCCGCCCTGGGGTGATGCGGCGGGACCCGGTCGGACCAGGACGCCGTGCTGGGCTGCGACCCGGGAGACCGTGACGGCATCGCCATCGGGCAGCGTCACCCAGAACGAGAGGCCACCCTGGGGCATCGTCCAGCGCCAGTCCGGCAGGTACTCGCGAAGGGCGGCCGCTGCGACCTCGCGCCGCACCCTGGATTCCCGCTCCGCACGCTCCCCGAACTCGTCGCCCCGGGCGAGCATCCGGACCGCGACGGCCTGGGTGACGGTGGGGGAGCCATGGTCGAACGTCGCCTTGCGTGCGGCCAGTCGGGTGATGAGCCGGGGCTGGGCGCGGATCCAGCCGATGCGCAGGCCGCCCCAGCCACCCTTCGAGAGCGAGCCGATGGTGATGACCTGGTCGGGTGCGTAGGTGGCGATGGGCGGCAGCATCCGGCGGCTGACGGTGGTCTCCGGCGCCAGGTCCTCGACCACGATGAGGTCGCGGCGCACCGCGAGCTCCGCGAGCGTCCTGCGGGTCGCATCGGGCATGACCGCGCCGGTCGGATTGTGGAAGGTAGGCACGACGTAGAGGAACGCGGGCGAGACGCTGCCCAGCGATCGAGCGAGGATGTCGACCCGGATGCCCTCGGGGCCGACCGGCACGGGTACGGTGCAGGCACCGACCGCCCGGATCGCGTCGAGGGCGCCGATGTAGGTCGGGTCCTCGATGGCCACGACACCCTCGGCACCCGCCAGCTGGTCGACGAGGAGGTGGATGGCCTGCTGGCCTCCGCCGGTGATGAGCACCTGCTCGGCGGTCGTTGGCACACCCGACTCGGACAGCATCCGGGCGACGGCATCCCGGAGCGTCGGCAGGCCGAACGGCAGGTAGCCGTAGTCGTCCAGGAGCATCGCCATGTCCTCGTGGACCGTGGCCTCGATGATGTCGCGGACACCCGACCAGCCACGCAGGGCACCGATGGTCAGCGCGATGGGATCGGCGATGCCCGACGGGACCATCCGCTCGCCGGGGACAGAGGCATCACTCGCACCCAGGCGGCCGGGCAGGAACGAGGGCACGGCACCCACCCAGGAGAGCGCGCCGGCGGGTTCCACACCCGGTGCCACGCGCGACCCGCTGCCTCGCCGTGACCGGATGATGCCGTCGGCCCGGAGACGCTCATAGGCGCTCACGATCGTCGTGCGCGAGATGCCCAGCTGTTCCGCCAGCTCTCGTTCGGAGGGCAACCGAGCGCCGGCTCCCAGGTCACCCTGGCGGACCAGGCGCGCGATGGCGCCAGCGAGCTGCTCGTTGAGCGGCGCCTCACCATCGGCCCACCCTCGGAGGAGCGGCAACAGTCCGATCTGGCCATTGGATTGGTCGGCGTCCATGGGGCTCCATTTCAAGTCCAGTCTGGGTGAGTGGCATCTTGTGGACTGGTTCCAGCACGCTATGGTGGACCGGTATCGACGACACGTCAAGTCCACTCGCTGGAAGGGTGGCTCGGGTCTGGCGATGGAGCCTCGGAAGGGAGGTCCACTCATGGGACAGCTGGCAGATGTGATGTGGGGCATGTTCGCGCTCGTGGCCGTGCTCACGCTGCTCGCTGCAGCAGCGCAGGCCTGGGGTGCCGACAGCCGTCCGTGCGTGGGTGACAGCCATACCACTCAGCAGGGTCGGATCTGGATCTGAAGGCATCGTCGGTCGTGCCGGTGACCAGGCGGGTGACCGGCACGACCCCGCAACGGCGTATCGTGCCCGGGTGAGCCATGGCACAGCCGGGTACCCGCCCATCGAGTCGCTCGCGTTCCTGTCCGACGGCGTCGTCACGGCGCTGGTCTCGGCCACCGGGTCGATCGAGTGGCTGTGCCTCCCCCGGATGGACGGCCCGAGCATCTTCGGAGCCATCCTCGATCGGGGGGCCGGGCACTTCCGGGTGGGCCCGATGGGTTCCCCCGTCGCCACCGCTCGGCGGTATCTCCCCGGCAGTCTCGTGCTGGAGACGACCTGGGAGGCCGACACGGGCACGCTCGTCCTCACCGATGCCCTGACGCTCGACTCGCAGGGACGGTCGGATGCGAGCCTCGTCCGCTCGCTGACCTGCACGACCGGCAGCGTCAGCGTGGAGATCGACCTCGTCGCGGCACCCGGCTACGGAGTGCCGTCGGCGGATCCGTCGCTCGCCGCGCTCCGGCTGGCTGGTGACATCCCGGTCGTATGGTCGGGGCCCAGGGCCGTCGGCCGCGCGGACCTGCGTGCCGGCGACACGCGTGCCCTGGTCGTCGGCTGGGGCGGCGCTCCGGCACCGGCAAGTGCTGCTCAGGGGATCGCCGCCACGGTTCGCTCCTGGAACGACTGGCTCGGCCGCGGCACCATCCCAGCCGGCTCGCTACGGCCATTGCTGGAACGGTCGGCGCTCACCCTCAAGGGCCTCATCCACGCACCGACCGGTGCCCCGATGGCCGCGGCCACGACGTCCCTGCCCGAGACACCCGGTGGCGGCCGCAACTGGGACTACCGATACACCTGGATCCGTGACGGGGTGTGTACCCTCGCTGCACTCCAGGACCTCGGCTTCCACGAGGAGGCGCACGCCTTCCTGGGGTTCATCGCCGACCGGATGGACCAAGCGCCACTCCAGGTGATGTACGGCATCGGCGGGGAGCGGGAGCTGCCCGAGTCGACGCTCGACCATCTCGAGGGCTATGACGGTGCCCGCCCCGTGCGCATCGGTAACGGCGCTGTCCACCAGCGCCAGCACGACGTCTGGGGCTGGCTCGCACACCTCATCGAGCGCGACCTGGTGCTCCGCGGCTCCCCGGTGGATGACCGGACCTGGGGCATCGTCCGACAGCTCGCCGACGACGCGACGGCCGCCTGGAGCATCCCGGACCAGGGCATCTGGGAGATGCGCGGCGCGGCGCGCCACTTCGGGTCGTCCAAGCTGATGGCCTGGGTGGCGCTCGACCGCGCGGCGAGGATCGCGGAGCGGCGGGGAGACCCGGCTGCCGCCACTCGCTGGCGGACCGAGGCGATCGTCATCGGGGAAGATCTGACCACATCCGGGATCGATGCCCGGGGTGTCTTCACCCAGACCTATGGCGCGCCAGCGCTCGATGCATCGATGCTGCTCGTGGTGCTCATGGGCTTCCTGCCCGGCACGGATCCCAGGGTGCGCGCGACGGTCCTGGCCATCGCGGACCAGCTCACGGACGACGGACTGGTGCTCCGATATCGACCCGGCGAGGCGGCCGACGGCGTCTCGGCGGCAGAGGAGGGGACCTTCACCATCTGCTCCTTCTGGCTCGTCTCCGCGCTCGCACGCATCGGCGAGACGGCACGCGCGCAGGAGCTATTCGACCGACTGGCCGCGTTCGCCAGCCCCCTCGGGCTGTATGCCGAGGAGATCGAACCCGCGACCGGCCGGCATCTGGGCAACATGCCCCAGGCATTCAGCCACCTGGCGCTCATCGGCGCGGCGCTCGACCTGGCGCGGGCGACCGGTCCGCGGGCGCCGAGCGGGTAGTGGGTTCGGGCTGACCGACGGGCCTGCCGCACGCTACGCTGTCGGTGATGCGTGTCCCTGGGTTCCTGGTCCGGCAGATATACGTGGCGGGCAGCCTTCGTAACCACGGCACGGGGTTCTCGCTCCAGGCCCGCAACACCATCGGCGATGGGTGGCTGGACGGCATCGGCGCCATCCGGGTGGATGGCCAGGACATCCCCGTCGGCGACATCAGCGCCACCCGCGAGGGCGACCCGACGGCGTACCTCGCCAGCGACGTGACGCCAGCGACCCCGGTCCTCTTTCGCAAGGGTGACGTGGTCACCTTCTGGATCACCGGCTGGGCGCTCGATCCGGGCGACCATCGCCTGGAGGTGGAGCTGCACGAGCGGCAGCTCGGCGATCTGTCCCTCGGCTTCGACGAGCGACTCGATGAGGCGGCGAGCGGATGAGCATCCGGGTTCGAGCGACTCCGCGCCGCGGGGGCTGGTAGCATCAGCCGCGTGATCGCGACCCGTCTGAGCCGCGTGCCTCCGTTCGAGCGTGGCCTCACCCTCGGCGACTTCCTCGTCCCCATCCGACTGGGGGAGCGCGCGGCCGTCTGGCAACGCAACCTGCTCATGGTCCTCGTGGGCACGGCGCTGCTCATCGTTGGCGCGTACGTCTCCTTCGACCTGCCCTCCTTCTCGATCGGCGATATCTACGTGCCCGCCAACCCGTACGTGCCGGTCTCCGGGCAGACCCTCGCCGCGCTCCTCGTGGGGGCCACGCTCGGGTTCCGTCGCGGCATCAGCTCGACCTCGCTGTACCTGCTGCTCGGCTGTGTCGGCCTCCCCGTGTTCGCGCTCAACAGCGCGGGAACGCATGAGTCGAGCGTGCGCACGATCGCGACCATCACCGACGGGCACCTCGTGCTCGGCACGACGGGCGGCTACCTCATCGGGTTCGTGCTCGCGGCTGGCCTCGTCGGCCGCCTCGCCGAGCTGGGCTGGGATCGTCGCCTCCGTGGGTCGATCGCGGCGATGGTGCTGGGTCTCGTGGTCATCTTCGCCTGCGGCATGATCTGGCTATCCATCGCCGCCTCCCTGAGCGTCTCCGACACGCTGCTCTACGGACTCTGGCCGTTCCTGCCGGGCGAAGCGGTCAAGCTCGTCATCGCGGCGGGGCTGCTGCCCATCGGCTGGCGGCTGGTCGAGCGACGGGACCACGACCTCTAGTCCCGCGCCGACCGCGCCCGGCGTCGGCCGGTCCCTGGCCGGCATGACCGACCCGACGGAACCCGTCCTCCGGACCTCCGGACTCGGCAAGCTGTATCCGACCGGGAGCTGGCCGGCACGTCGAGGGGCGCCGGTGCGGGCGCTTGAAGGCCTGGACATCGAGGTCCGCCGGGGCGAGATCTTCGGCTTCCTGGGCCCCAACGGTGCCGGCAAGAGCACGACCATCCGCATCCTGCTGGGATTCCTGCACCCGACCGTCGGCTCGGCGAGCATCCTGGGTCACGACATCGTGCGTGACAGCCTCGCCATCCGTGCCCAGGTCGGATACCTGCCGGGCGGCATCTCGCTGTACGACTCGATGACCGGCGTCGGGCTGCTCGACTATCTCGCCGACCTGTACGGGCGCGCTGCGCCGCTGCGCGCCTCGCTCATCGAGCGGCTGGAGCTGTCGGACACCGACCTTCGCAGACCGGTACGCGACTACTCCCGGGGCATGCGCCAGAAGATCGGCATCATCCAGGCCCTCCAGCACGATCCCGAGCTGGCCATCCTCGACGAGCCGACCGAGGGCCTCGACCCGCTCATGCAGTACGCGTTCCTGTCGCTCCTTGACGAGCGACGCCAAGCGGGGCGCACGGTGTTCTTCTCGTCCCACGTACTGTCCGAAGTGGAGCGTGTCTGTGACCGGGTGGCCATCATCCGGGGAGGGCGGCTCGTGGCGCAGGCGAGCGTCGCGACATTGCTGGCGCATCGCCGGCGACACGTGGAGATACGCTTCGAGGGCGCACCGCCCCGGCTCGATGGGGTGGCGGGCGTCTCTGCCGTGGAGGTCGTTGACGGCTTGCTGCGCTGCGACCTCGAGGGCGATGTGGGTCCGTTCCTGGCGGCCATCGCCGGCACGACCGTGCGCGACCTGACCATCGAGCCGGCACGCCTGGAGGAGGCGTTCCTGGAGTACTACGCCCCACAGGCGGAGGGTGACCGATGATCGCCGCGCTCTTCCGCCGGACGGTCGCGGCGAATCGAGTCCGCCTCATCGCCTGCCTCATCGGCCTTGCCGTCTGGGGTGCCGTGCTGCCGCTGGTCTATGCCAGCTTTGGCAAGACCATCGGCGCGTTCATCCGCAACAGCAACAACCCGCTGCTGGAGCAGTTCGCGAGCTTTGGTGGCGGCGACATGTTCAGCCTCTCGGGTGCCATGGCACTGGGCTTCATCCATCCCATCGCGATCGCGATCATGGGTGTCATGTTCGTCGGCTTTCCCATCCTGTCCATCGTCGGCGAGCGCCAGCGTGGCACGATCGAGGTGCTCCTCTCGCGGCCCATCTCCAGGCATCAGCTGTATCTCGTGCTGTTCTTCGTGGGGGCGCTGTCCCTGGGCCTGTTGCTCGCCGTGCAGCTCACCGCGAGCGTCGTGAGCGCGCAGGTCTCGGGCGTCGCGGACGAGCTCGATGTCAGCCACGTGCCGCTGGTCTGGTTCATGGGCTGGCTGATGGCGATGGCGTTCCTGGCCATCGGGTTCGCCGCCTCGGTCTCGTTCGACCGGGTCATGCCAGCGCTCGGCGTGACGCTCGTCTTCGTGCTGGTGAGCTATCTGCTCGAGGTCGTCGGCTCCATCTGGCCCTCGGCCGCATGGATCTCCGACTACTCGCTGTTCCACTACGTGCGGACCAAGCAGCTCCTGAGCGGCCAGCTCCAGCCGCTCGACGTGGGGGTGCTGGGTGGGGTGCTGGCCATCGCGGTCATATACGCCTGGATCGTCTTCCCGCGTCGGGACATCGCGGCACCCAGCTGAGTCGGGTCACGCGCTCCGTTGCTGGGGTGCGTTCCTCTTGCGCCTCGGCGCCCATAGTCGACGCGGCAGGAGCAATGGCTGTGCGCCATACCGCCCGACGGTCCAGAACACGACCGCGTCGAAGCCCTTGGCGGTCTGCTCGACCCAGGCCTGCTCCTCCTGGCTCATCGCGCGCATGGGCGTCCACCAGGGACGGCGTCGGGACAGAGGGTGTCTCGCACGTCCCGGAGGGTAGCAGTCCACGGCCGCCGTCGCGGACGGCCGTCACGTGCCGCGCACGGCCAGCGGTCCCAGGCATCCCATGCGCAGGGTCATGCGGCGTGAGGTCTGCCGAGCTGGCCGGTGGCATCCTCCCGCAGCCCCGGCATCGCGCGAAGCTCGCCGATCATCGACTCGCCCCTCGCGAGCACCAGCCAGCCGCGCCGCTTGCCGGTCTCCGCGGCCGATGGTGTCGCGGGCCAGAAGCCGACCACGCCGGGCAGCTCGAGACCCGCGAGGTGGTCGACGCACAGCCGGAAGCCGGGACCGTAGTCGTCCACTCCATAGCCCGGGTCGCCGGGGACCTCGAAGTCGTCGATGAGCGCGCAGAACGTCGTCCAGCCCGACATGATCTCGAGCAGCTCCCAGCGCAGCGGCAGGCGCGCCTCGCCGTGGGCATCGAGATAGAAGAACGGCCGTTCCGAGACCACTGGCCGGGCACCCACCGCGAGTCGCCGGATCTCGGTCGCCGAGTCGCCCAGGATGACCTTCGTGTCCGGCAGGTCGCGCAGGCTTCGGAAGGCGAAGCGGGCGTATCGACCGTCCGATTCGATGGTCACCACCCGAGCCGTCGTGAGCGAGCGCAGGAATCGCGTGCTCATGCCGCGATAGGTGCCGGTCTCCACGACGAGGTCGAAGGACATGCGTTGGAACATCTCGCGCACGGCCCCGATCCGGGCCTCCTGGCCGTTGAGCGGGCCGCCGAAGCCGATGGCCAACCCGGGCCGATGGGCGTCGATACGGGCTGCGAGCCGGTCGGGCAGCCGCGCGACCACGCGCTCCACCTGACCACCCTGCCGATAGTGGTACCGGATCCGTTTGGGCACGGGCGTCCGCAGCCTTTCCGCAGGTGAGGCCCCCACCGTCCGCCCGCGATCGTCCCCGGCTCGGGTGTCCGGAGGCGCCAAGGGTAGTCGATGAGGTCAACAGCCGGCGCGTCAACCTGTCGGGGCGCGGTACTCGAGGTCGACGCTATCGGTCGTCGCGCCCCACGACAGGTTCAGGCGCCAGCCGCCCACCTCGGGCTGCGCGACCCAGAGATCTCGTTCTGGTGGTCGGGGCTCGGCGGCGACGTCAGGGGATCGCCGAACAGGACGCCGAGGATCCGCCCTCCGCGACCCAGCACATGCGGCGCAGTGGGCTCCGGGTCGCTGAAGCCGGCCCGCGCCCAGTCCGGCAGCACTCCGCGGTCGATCGCCGCGACGCACGGCAGGGTGCCCTCGACGGTGGAGCTGACCCGCATCAGCAGGGCGCAGCCTGATCGCGACAACGGCGGGATGGCCAGGGCAGCGGCGAATCGCGTCCGGATCACGACGCCCGCCATGGACCCACGCCGCCGATGCGCTCGATGCGGATGTGCGTCACATATCCTGGTGGCGGGTCGGGCATCCCAGGGAAGATCGCATCCGGTCCGATGTACGTGTGGGCGAGTCGTTGGAGCAGGGCTGCCGCGCCACCCTCCGTGATGCGCGCCCGACCCTGGACGATGAGGTACTCGCGCAGGCCCCAGGCGTTGGACCGTTCCCCCAGCACGGTCAGGGCCACCCGTGGGTCACGGCGGATGTTCCGGAGCTTTCGCTGGTCGTCCATGGTGCCGATGACGAGCTCATCGTCCTCCACTCCGATCCAGGCGACGCTGAGATGCGGCGAACCGTCATCGTTCGTGGTGGCGAGGGTCGCGACGGCAGCCGAGCGGAGGAGCGTGAGCGCGGCATCGGAGAGCAGGGCATCCATGCGCCAAGCATAGGCAGCTCGACAAGCTCGCCCCGACCGATCGGGACGAGAGGGCGAGCGGGCACGCCCAGAACGTGCCCGCTCCGAGCCCTCGATCCTCGTGCTCACGGCAGTTCGGACCAGCACCTGCGGATCTGGGGATCTCGCGGGGCCGGGTCCATGGTATCCCTGGCGTCCAGCCGAGCTCCGGCGTGTCCCGTTCGCGCCGTGTTCCGCTCATGCCGTCGCCCGGCCCCGCGCCTCACCGGTGGCATCGCCCAGGACGGATGAGGGAGACCCATCCGGGGACACCAGCCACGGGAGGCTGCAGGGCCAGGTCAGTCGGCGCCCCAGCGCTCGACAACCGGTGATACGTCCCCCATGCCTTGTCGGATGTCTCGAGCAAGGCCCGTCGGCCCCACTGAAGCGGCCGCCTGCGGCAGACTGACGGTCATGGGGGATAGCGAGGTGCTCAAGCGACTCGGGGGCGGCAGATGGACGACGGCGGACGGTCGCTTCTTCGTCGAGCCGCTCTCGGGAAGCTGGGTCGTGGTCGATATGAATCAGACCGACGAGCTGGGCCTGCCCATCGTCCGTGGTCCGTTCCGGTCGCTGACCGCCGCCCGCGGAGCCATCACGTCGTCACGTGCCGACGCCGCGCCGGCGTCGCCACTCGCCGAGCGGTTGGAGGAGGAGCGGCGTCACCCGCGTCCACCGCGAGCCATGCCACCACAGCAGCCGAGATCGCCGTCTACGCCCGCTCCTCTGGCCGCGCCCATCGTCGCGTTGGTGCCGCTGAAACCACCACCCGTGCTCCCAGAGCCGGCTTGGATCGCGGAGCTGCCCGCCGCGCGACGGAAGGTGGCCCGGACGCTCATCCACCGCCTCGAGGATGCGGGCGTGCCCGACGCGGATGAGGTCGCGCGGCTGGACGTCGCCGAGGACCGTCCGGCCGTGGCGGCGGTCGCCCTGGAGCGGCGCCTGCGTGCCCTGCGGCAGCGTCACGCTGGGTCGGGGACGGTCATCGATGCGCTCGTCGACCTCGTGGTCGGAGCAGGGGATCCGGAGCTGGCGGTCGAGTGGCGCCTGGTCGATGGGCTGGGCCGGACCATCAGCCTCCCGAAGCCACGGAACGGTCGCGACCCGACCCGATGATGCGGGTCGGGTCGGATACGGTCGGATCAGCCCTTGGGCTGGACCACCGCGAGCACGTTCCGACTGGGGTCGATGAACCAGGCCGCCCACGAGTGGCCCATGTCGGCGACGCCGTCGATGGTGACCGGGTCGGGCGCCGTGTACTCCTCGATGCGCACCCCTCGCGCGCGAAGGTCGGCCACGGCGGCGGCGATGTCCGGCACACGCCAGGCGAGCTGGGTCTGGGTGTCGTGCGTGCCGGTGGTGCTGCGGGTCACGACGAGCTGCGACCCACTGCCGCTCCGGAACACGATCCGGTCGCCCGGATCCTCGCGGGCGATCTCCAGTCCGAGGGTGTCGTGGTAGAAGGCTCGACTGGCGTCCAGGTCGGTCGACAGCAGGATGGGGAAGACCAGGTGTTCGCTGAGCATCGTTGAAGGCTCCTTCTCGCGGTCGCTGCCGCCAGTCCGGTTCGGCCGGCCGACCACCCGATCCTGGCTCAGGGGGCACGATCCTACCCTCGGCCTGGCGGTCGATGCGGCACGGGTGGCCACCTCACCGCGACATCGACCATATCTGCAGCCGGGCACCGGTGTGCCAGCCGCCGACTCGAACGCGAGTAGCCGGGCATGCCGGACCACGGACTGCTCGGCTGCGGGCACGCCATCTCCGCGCGCACGCCATCTCCGCGCCCACGCCATCTCCGCGCCGACGCGGATCGGTGCCCGCGTGCACCGATCCGGTACCTTCGTACCGGGGACAGGGGATCTCGCCCACGAGCATCATCCGGGCACGGGTCGGCCCTGAACCCATGGGGGCCGGCCTCCCTCCTCCTCGGCGACCGGGAGTCTCTCCTAACCCAGACTCCCGGTCGCACCCCTTCGTACTGGTTGATGACGGGTGTGGCGACGACGCTCGCGAACACCTCCGCGACCTCGTCCATCGCGCGGCTCCCCGCCGCGCTCAACGGTCGCGCCAGATGGACCTGAGCGATCAGCGCCGCATCGCGTAGCGTAAGCGCATGAGTCGCGACACCGAGGATCTCAACCGGCGCCTGTTGCGCGCCCGGGACGCCATGGACCGCGCCTACGCCGAGCCGCTCGACGTCCCCGCGGTCGCCGCTGTAGCCCACATCTCGCCAGCGCACTTCAGTCGCAGCTTCCGCGACATCTTCGGCGAGACGCCGCATCGCTATCTGCAGCGGCGACGGGTAGAGCGCGCCATGTTCCTCTTGCGCGAGACCGATCGAAGCGTCACCGACATCTGTTTCGACGTCGCCTTCACGAGCCTGGGGACCTTCAGCAGGACCTTCCGCGAGATCGTGGGCGAGACCCCATCCGGCTACCGACGGGGCCATGGGCCGATCGTCGCACCGCACTGTGTCCAGCTTGCGGCGATGCGGCCGCGCGCGGCGGTCGGAGAGACGACGCGATCGAGCAGTTTTGGAGAAGCGAGTGCTCCGGCCGCGCCCTAGGGTGAGGGCATCCACATCGACACCAAAGGAGGACCACGCGATGATCACCAGGCTCAACGTCGCTTCGATCTATGTCCTGGACAAGGACGAGGCGCTCGATTTCTACGTCAACAAGCTCGGGCTTGAGAAGGGCAACGACGTCCGCCAGGGCGACTATCGCTGGCTGACGATCCGGGTGCCGGGCGAGCCAGGCACCGAGGTCTCGCTGGAGCAGCCGGGTCCGCCGCTGCATGACGAAGCCACCGCGGCACAGCTCCGGGAGCTCATCACGAAGGGAGCGCTCGGCGGGCTCGTGTTCATCACCGACGATGCGCGCGAGCTCTATAAGGTGCTCAAGGAGCGCGGCGTCACCGATTTCACGCAGGAGCCCACGGAGCACTTCTACGGCACGGACATGGGCATCCGCGACCCGTTCGGCAACCCCATCCGGATCCTCCAACAGGGCAAGGCCGCCCAGAAGGCGACAGCCTGAGTCGCAGACTACGAAGGAGGACCGGAAGATGCCGACCAAGCAGGAGCCCACGTCTCGATACCGGGCACGTGACGAGGACAGGGTCTGGACCGAGGAGGAGCGCGCCGCGATGCAGGCGAGCGTGCGCGAGCGGAAGGCTACGTCGAAGCGGAGCCCCGCCGAGGAGCGGGCCGAGGGCCTGCAGGACCTGCAGCGCAGCATCGCGAAGATGCCGTCGGACGACCGGGCCATGGCCGAGCGGGTCCATGCCATCGTCACGGCAGCGGTGCCATCGCTGGTTCCCAAGACGTACTACGGCATGCCGGCATACGCCAGGGAGGGCAAGGACGGCAAGGTCATCTGCTTCTTCAAGCCCAGGTCGAAGTTCAAGGTGCGCTATTCGACCTTTGGCTTCCAGCCCGACGCGAGACTCGACGAGGGCGAGATGTGGCCCACCGAGTTCGCGGTGATCGAGCTGACACAGGCGGTCGAGGCGCGCATCGCCGAGCTCACCAGGAAGGCCGCGGGCTGAGCATGGCCGCCGATCCCGGCGAGCAGCCGCAGGAGGTCGCCGACCGACATCAGGCCGAGGTTGCCGCCCTCCGTCGGTCGCGTAGGCGCCTGGCCGAAGCCGCCTACGCCGATCGTCGCGCCATCGAGCGCGACCTGCACGACGGCGTCCAGCAACACCTCGTCGCGCTTGGCGTTGACCTGCAGCGCCTGGCCCGGATGGTCGACCGTGATCCAGTGGCCGCCAAGGGGCTGGTCAACGAGATGGCGGCCAACGTTCGGGAGGCGCTCGATGAGACGACTGAGCTGGCGCACAGGATCCATCCCCTCCCGCTTGGCCAACTCGGGTTCGCGACCGCCCTGAGGTCCGCCGCCCAGGCCGTTGGCGTGACGGCCATCGTCGATATCGCGGCGGGTGCCGACTACCCGCCAGAGACCGTCGCGGCCCTCTACTGGTGCTGTGTCGACGCGCTGTCGTCCGCGTCAGGCGGTTCCACGGCAACGGTCACCACACATGACACGGAGGGGGCGTTGACCTTCGAGATCTTGATCGCTGAGCCCCTCACGGGAGATCGTATCGAGCGCCTACGCGATCGCATCGAGGCGCTCGACGGTCGCCTCTCCGTCGACGTCCGGCAGGACGGGGGTGCACGTGTTCATGGCTGGCTGCCGTTGTCGGACTGACGGACATCGCTCTCGGCCAGGTACAGGATGACCGCCTTGACGCGCTTGTGGACCGCTGGCTCCCACGTGAGGTCCAGCTTCATGAATATCGAGTTGATGACCTTCTCGACGGACCGCTCGGTGACGACCAGGTCGGCCGCGATGGATGCATTGTTCTTGCCCTCGGCCATCATCCGCAGCACGTCGCGCTCCCGCGCAGTCAGCTGCCCGAGCGGCGATGTCGTCGCCCGCGCCCGCTCGGCCACCAATCCTTCCACGACCTTCGGGTCGATCATCGAGCCGCCCTCTGCGACTGCGCAGATGGCGCCGACCAGCTGATCGAGGTCATGGATCCGCTCTTTCAGGACGTAGGCGCGCCCGGCGCTGCCGGTGTCCAGCAAAGCAAGGGCGTAACCTGCGTTGGCGTATTGACTGAGGACGACGACGCCCAGGCCCGGGTTCGTTGCCCGAAGTCGCCGCGCGGCCTGGATCCCCTCGTCCGAATGGCCCGGGGGCATGCGGATGTCTGTGACTACCACGTCCGGGCGCTCGCGCTCGACGGCCTCGAACAGCGAGTCGAGGTCCCCGCAGACCGCCACGACCTCCAGCCTGGGCTCCGCTTCAAGGAGGCTCCGCACGCCCTCCCGGACGAGGTAGTGGTCCTCGGCGAGCACGAGCCGGATTACCATCGGCGGAGGATACGCCAATGAGATCGGCTCTCCCGCTCGTTCTCATCGTCGATGACAGTGACAGGAACCGAAGGCTCGCTCGCGACGTGCTGCGTGCGGCTCGGTTCCGGACGCTCGAGGCGGCCACGGCCGCGATGGCCATCGCGCTGGCGTCCGAGCACCTACCGGATGTCGTGTTGATGGACCTGCGCTTGCCCGGCGCGGACGGCACACACGCCATGCGAACGCTCAGGGCGCTGCCGCGGACATCGCGCATCCCGGTCGTGGCGATGACGGCCCTGCCACTCGACCTGCGCGAGGACTGGTTGTCTGACGCCGGGTTCGCCGGGTACATCGCCAAGCCCATCGACGTCGACGCATTCCCGGATCAGGTTCGGCGCTACTGCGCACCCGCGCAGGACTGACTCCAAGCCGCAGTGCGGCGTTCCGGCCCCGATCGGGGGTGCCAGCACCCCCATGCGCTGGCAGGCAGGCACGGTTGGTCATCGATCGGGATCCTCCTACGTTCGCGGTAGCGGAAGCAGACGCTCCGCGGACACACGAGCCGGTCGCGGTGTCGTGAGGAAAGGAGAACCAGGTGAGATCCAAGTTGGTGTTGGCCGTTGCCGTGGTCGCTCTCGGCATCGCCGCGTACGCAGGAACCGCCCTGGCCACGCCAGGGACTGGGTTCAAGGGCACGACCATCGCGAAGGCGACCTTCGCCGAGATCTTCTCGCACGTCGCGGACACGACCGCGCAGCCCTGGGACGAACTGATCATGACCCATGGTGCGTCCGATCTGTACGTGCAGCAGAACACGTGGGAGCCCGGTGGCAGCACTGGCTGGCACACCCACCCCGGCCCAAGCTTCGTCACCGTGACCGAGGGCAGCGTCACCGTCTATGAGGGCGACGACGCGAACTGCACGCCTCACGTGTACACGACTGGCACGGCCGACGATTCGTTCGTCGACATCGGCGGCGGCGACATTCACATGATCCGGAACGAGACCGGCGCGGAGGCACAGACGGTGGCCGTCCAACTCGTCCCCAGCGGCGCCGAGCGACGGCAGGACGCCGACGATCCCGGCCACTGCAAGTTCTGAATCATCGCCCTGCGTGGGGACCGCGGTGCAGTACTCTCCGTGGTCTCCATTCGGGCGTATACGCTGGAGGGTGGGTCCCGATGAAGACGTGGGCATCCGTGCCGATGTTGATGAGCGTCATCGTGTGCGTCAGTCTCGTCGGCGCCTGTGCCGCCCCCGCCACGCCGACGCCGGCTCCCGTTCCGCGTGTCGGCCTGATGCACGTGGGCACGGACCACAACCCTCCGTCACTAAGGACGTTGGTGGCGGGGCTCGGTGACTTCGGTTGGTTCGACGGCCCGGAAGCACCGGTGATGCAGCAGCTCGTCGGCGACGGGATGATGATGCAAGGGCAGATGGACCAGCTCCAGGGCCAGTACGACGGCCAGAAGGTCCGATTGATCTGGCGCAACCTGCAGGACGCCGATCAAGCCAAGGCCCAGGCCCAGGGATTCGTGCGCGACAAGGTGGACCTGATCGTCGCGTTCGAGGACAAGTCGATCCAAGCGGCCCAGACCGCGACGGCGGATCCTGGGAGCCGGATCCCCGTCGTCTTCCTGCACCCGTCGGACCCCGTGCGGGACGGCCTGGTGGACAGCCTGGCGCATCCGGGCGGGAACCTGACCGGCGTCTGGGGCGCGCGGGATCCTGTCGCCAAACAGCTCGATTACTACCGGCAGATCCTGCCGGGACCTCAGCCCTTGCGATTGCTCACGCTTGTCGATCCCACCGACACCACCACGCCTCGGCTCCTCGCGACGGCTCGCGACGCCGCCAGCAATCTGGGCATCGAGCTGGACGAGGTCGATGCGGGCGACGATGCTGGGCTCGAGGCCGCGTTCCAGTCTCTGGGGCCGGGCGCTGTCGACGGTGTATTCATCCTGTCGCCAAGCCTGCGGAACGGCTTCTCGAAGAAGATCCTCGCGCTGGCGGCGGCAGCGGAGCTGCCTGTCCAGGCCCACCGCAAGGAGTGGGTCGACCCGCAACAGAACGACCACGGCGCCTTGTTCTCGGTGGGTGTCGACCTCGCGCCGGTCGGGACCGCTGCCGCGCGGTTCGTCGACGGCATCCTGAAGGGTGCCCGGCCCGCCGACCTGCCCGCCCAGGATGTGCGGGAGGTCCAGTTCGCGCTCAGTCTGCGGCGAGCCGCCGAGTTGGGCATCGTCGTTCCGGAGGACGTCGTCACCCTAGCCAACCCGGTCTATCCATAGCCGAGCGCAACGTATGGTGACGCATCCGGCCCGGCCGCATCACCGCCTCGCCTGGAAGTACATGGCGGTCGTCGGGAGCCTGGTCGCCGCCGCCATCGTCTCGGTCGGCATCAGCGAGTCCTACTTCTCCTACGAGGACAGCAAGCGGGCCGTGACCGAGGCCGAGGCGGACAAGGCGTCGTCCGCAGCCATCTCCATCGGCCAATTCGTCCGGGATCTCAGCGAGGACCTCGAAGGGGTCGGCCAGCCGCTGTCTGGCGCGCCCGCCGGCAAGATTCGCGAACTGCGGTTCAGGAACCTGCTCCTGCGACAGCGTCAGATCAACTCGCTCAGCTACCTCGATGCGACCGGCCGCGAGTGCGTACGTGTGTACTCCGACGAAGTCGACAAGATCAGCAGCGTGACCTGCGAGGGTGACCGCTCCAGCAGCGAGGAGTTCCGGCGTGCCAGAGCCGAAGATCGGTACTTCGGCAGCGTCGTCGTCGGTGAGCTCGACGGCCGGCCACACATGATGGTCGCGGTGGCCGAGGGACCCCCCGGCGGGGGGGTGGTCGTAGCGGACGTCGACCTCGGGTACGTCGTGGACGCGATCAGCAGGGCGCAGATCGGCACGGCGGGCTACGCCTATGCCGTCGATGACCGCGGTCGGGTCATCGCCCACACATCGAACCCCAACCTCGTCCTCGCTGATACCAACCTCGAGGCGCTGCCGCAGGTGCACGACGCGCTCGCCAGCGCCGCACCGTCCGATGGCGTGGTCACGAACGGACGCGATCCCCAAGGGACGGAGGTGCTGAGCGCGTTCGAGAGCGTGGACCCGCCCGGATGGCGCGTATTCGTCGAGGAGCCGCTGAGCGAGGCGTTCGCACCCATCCAGGCAGCGATCTGGCGGACCGCGGTGCTCCTGGTCGTGTTCCTCCTGGTGGCGATCGCGACGAGCGTGCTGCTCGCGCGGAACCTCGCACGGCCCATCGAGGCGGTCCAGGTCGCGGCAGCAAAGCTCGGCTCCGGGTCGCTCGACCAGCGGATCGAGGTCTCCAGCCGCGACGAGCTCGGTGCGCTCGCCGGCGAGTTCAACCAGATGGCGGCCCAGCTGCAGGCGTCGCATGACGGGCTCGAGCAGAAGGTCCAGGAGCGCACCCACGAGTTGGCCAGCGCGCTGGCGGAGCTGGACGACAAGGGCCGTGAGTTGGAGATCGCTAGTCGACACAAGTCGGAATTCCTGGCCAACATGTCGCACGAATTGCGCACGCCGTTGAACGCCATCAGCGGGTTCTCGCAGGTGCTGCGCAAGGGACTGGTCGGCGAGGTCAACGACAAGCAGATCGAATACCTCGACGACATCCTTGCGGCGTCCAGGCATCTGCTGTCGCTGATCGACGACGTGCTCGATCTGGCGAAGGTGGAGGCGGGCCAGATCGAGCTGCAGATCGCGCCGTTCTTCCTGCCCACCACCCTCGAGCGCGGGGTGGTGATCGTGCGCGAGCAAGCGGCCAGGGACGAGGGCATCCGGATCTCGCTGTCCACAGACCCGGACGTGGATATGGTCGTCGGGGACGAGCGCCGCATCAGGCAAGTGGTCTTCAACCTCCTCTCGAACGCCGTCAAGTTCACACCGGTCGGGGGTGCCATCGAGGTCACCGCCGAGCGCGTCCAGGGGGAGGTGCGCGTGAGCGTCGGCGACGACGGGCCTGGTATCGCGCCGGAGGACCGGGAGCGGATCTTCGAGGAATTCCAGCAGGCTGCCGCGGGCAAGCAGCAGGGCGAGGGGACCGGACTCGGGCTGGCACTCTCGAAGCGACTCGTCGAGCTGCACGGTGGGCACATCTGGGTCGACAGCGAGGTCGGCCGAGGCAGCAGGTTCGTGTTCACGCTCCCCGTGGTGCCGACCTGACGATGGCTGGCGAACTGATCCTCGTGGTGGAGGACAACGCGAAGAACATGACCTTGCTGCGCGACGTCCTTCGCGCGACCGGCTATCGCACGCTGGAGGCATCCACCGGTGGACTCGCGCTGACACTCGCCATCGAGCATGGTCCGGCGCTGGTGTTGATGGACATCCGGCTGCCGGATATGGACGGCGTCGAGACGCTGAGACGGCTGAGGATGGACAGCCGGACCGGGTCCATCCCGGTGATCGCCGTGACGGCGCAGGCGATGCAGGGCGATCGTGAGCGGTTCAAGGAGGCGGGCTTCGACAGCTATCTCTCGAAGCCGGTCGACATCGATGGGCTCCTTGCGGCCGTCGAGCGACATTGCCGTGGGCGCGGCGCGTGATCGTCGAATAGCCTCAGGCGGTGGTGGCGGGGGTCGCTGGTCATCGCGGCCGACGGTACCGCAGCTCGACGATCCCGCTGCTGGAGGGGTGCTGGAGACCAGGTCGGGCCGGCAGGACGTGGGGACACCCTCGGACAGCCGGGTGCTGTCGTCGCCGAGAAGGCCGTCCAGTAGTTAGATACCGGCGGGCCGCGATCGTCGCCCCCAGCACCTCATGACAGGTGATCCGCCCAGAGTGGTCCGGACGGTGATGCCGTATCCGGCCAGCTCCGCGCCTGAGCCGTCGTCCAGGCTGTCCGTCGCGGCACCGGTCCTGGGTCGATCGCCTACCATCCGACGCGTAGTCTCGAAGTGCGTGGACAGACCTCCTTCCTCGCCACGGTCGTGCCGACCGCGGTCCACTCGCGGCTTGGGGACGGGTTTCCGGACGTCAGGGGTCAGGTCAGCCGGGAGGCATCGCTGCACCAGCGGTTGCCGCCGGGTGCAGCTCCGTCATGTCCGTGTCGACCAGCACGCCCGCATCGGGATGGTCGATGACGTGCACACTGCGCACCCCTGGGAGGGACCCTCGACCTTCGACGGTCTGATGTCGATGTGCTTCCGGACGTATGGCCCTTGCGGCATGGCCCTCATGGCGTCGATGCTTGGATCCCGCCCCAACCCACCACCCGAAAGGTGAAGCCATGTCCCGTTCCATCTGGGCCCCGCTGATCGTCATCGTCCTGCTCGGCACCGTGCTGGCGCCGCCGGTCGCGGCTCAGTCTCCCGCCCCGGCCGTTCCTGCGCCGGCCGCCGCCGTGACCATCGACTGCGACGCATTCATGGTGACGCCGAACGCCACTGCGGCCGTCGATGCGCCGGCCGGAAGCGCGGTCCTCGTCAGCCTCTGCTCGAATCCGTCTACCGGCTTCCGCTGGGAGGATCCGGTCACGACCGATCCGCCGGTCGCGAGCATCGGCGGCTGGACCTACGTGGCACCCGCCGATGGCTCCCAGCCGGGCGCCGGCGGCGCCGAGGTCCTCACGCTCGTCACAGGTGCGACGGGCCATGCCACCGTCACTGCGAGCTATGGCCAGCCGTGGGACGGTGGTCAGAAGGGTGCGTGGACGCTGACACTCGACATCGTGGTGCGCGACGCGGTCCGGGTCGCGATCGACTGCCCTGCGTTCGACAACGGCAGCGCCGCGACTGCCTCGGTCGATGCGCCGGCAGGGAGCGCGGTCGTTCTGACGGTCTGCTCCAACGCGTCGACGGGGTTCACCTGGACGGCGGCGACCTCGTCGGATCCCGCGGTCGCGGTGCCCGGTGAGTGGGTGTCGGTGGCCGCGACGGAGCCGATGCCCGGCGCGGCCGGATCCGAGGTGCTCACGATCGCGGCAGACACGGCCGGCACGGCCGTGATCTCTGCGAGCTACGACCAGCCGTGGAAGGGCGGCGAGAAGGGCGCCTGGACGCTCGAGCTCACCATCAACGTGCAGTAGCCGCCCGGTCCGACCCACCGAACATGCCCACGGCCGTCCCGGGACGGGGCCTGTTTGGCTTCTCGGGCCCGTGGACGGCCGGTACTCCCCGGACGCTCGCAGCGGCTGGGCGTGGTCAGGGCCATCGTCACCCGAGAGCAGTCAGCAACTCCTGGGCGGCCTTCGTCTTCACCCGGTTGCCCTTGCGCTGGAATGCGTCGAGGGCATCGCGCGCCGCAGCAGACGCGTCCGTGGACCGTCGCGCGAGGCCCAGGACCTCGGCGAGGTCCAGCAGCGCCTGTCCCCGCTTGTCCAGATCGTCGCTGAGGCGAGCCATATCCGCCGCCCCAGTGGCGAGGGCCAGGGCCTCTTCGAGCTGGCCTCTGCGGGCGAGGATCTTTCCCCGCACGCGGCGCCAATGCACCTGTGCGTCCATGTCGTCGTCGATGCTCGCCCGCTCCGCCTCCTCGGTCAGCGATAGTGCCTCGTCGTCGCGTCCCTGCGCGTACAGCGCGTCCGCGAGGAGCGGCGCCACGCTGGATAGATGACCCAAGTCGCCGATCGAGCGCAGGAAATCGGTCGCCTCGGCGAACTCCTGTTCCGCTCTCGAAGCGTCCCCCTTGAGCATCGCCACCCGCCCGGCCGTGATCGAGCTGGTCGTGTAGTCTCCATCGAGGCCGAACTCCCTGGCCGCAGCCTTCGCGGCGTCCAGCAGCTCCCATGCCAGGTCGAAGTTCCCGCGCATCGCTTCGACTTGCCCTCTGCGTCTCAGGGTCGCGGTCCGGAACCGTGGGTCGGCCGCTGCTGGCCCATCCATGAGATCCTCGAGCGTGCTCGCGAGGATGTCTGCGTGCATGGGGCCTTCCAGCTGCCAGTGGGCACGTAACGCGATCGCGTGGAACTCTCGACGGGGATCGGCCGCGCGGCGGGCATGGTCGATCGCTCGATCGCTCGCTTCCACGGCGCGGCCGGCATGTCCGCCCCAGAACTCGATCTCGCCACGGAAGATCCAGCCGTCGGCCAGCCCCGCGTCGTCGCCGAGCTCTTCGAATGTCGCGATGGCGCGCTCCAGCTCCGGGAGTGCCTCGAGGTTGGATGAGAACCGACCACTGTGCTCCTGGATCCACAGGGAGCGGACGACGGCAAAAGCCTCGGAGCGTCGATCACCGATGAGGCGCGCCGACTCGATCGCCTCCGTGAGCACGGTCTCCGCCTCTTGCCAGGCTCCGGTCTCGGTCAACACCGCACCGAGCTCGGGGAGCAATCCCACGCGTGCAGGATCGGACGCCGAGAGCAGATCCTTCGCCCGGGTCAGGAGGCTCGCCGCCGCGGGCAGGTCACCCCGGTCGAACGCCCGCCGCCCCGCGGCGCCGAGCCGCGAGGACGCCCTCGTGGCGATCGCCTGTCCGTGTTCGTCGACGGCGCCGAGCTCGGCGAGGTACCGGTGCGCGAGTTGGAGGTGGTAGCCGACGATCTCCTCGAACTCGCCGATGCGCACACCGGCAGAGCGCTCGAGCCACGACCCGAACCGCTCGTGCAGGTCGGCTCGCATCCGCTTGGGTGTCGAGCCGTATGCCGTGTCGTGAACGAGGATGTGGCTGAACCGGAAGGCGTCGTCGCCGGCGAACGGCGAGGGCTCGGGCCGGATCAGCTCCTTGCGGACGAGCGTCTGGAGGCTGCCGCCTACCTTCGCGCGGGCCTCCTCCGGCGAAAGTTCGGTCACGGCGCCCCAGTAGAAGACCTTGCCGACGACGGCGGCCCGTTGGATGACCGCGCGTTCGTCCTCTTCCAGCCGGTCCAGCCGGGCGGCGATCAGCGCCTGGATCGTGCCCGGCATGGAGACCTCGGACAGATCGACCGTCGGGACCCAACGGCCGTCATCACGACGCAGCGCGCCGTCGTCGATCAACATCCGCAACATCTCCTCGACGAACAGCGGATTGCCCTCGGCCGCCTCCATGACCCGGGCCTGGACATCGGCCGGTAAGCGCACATCCCCGAGGAGATGGCGGATGAGCAACTCACTCTCGGTCGGCCCGAGCGGGTGGAGCGAGAGCGCCGTCCCGACCCGTCCCCATCCGGGCTGGCCCTCGCGCAGCTCCGGCCTGGCCGTGCACAACAGCAGGAGCGGGTGGCCTCGGCTGAAGCCGGCGACGTACTCGATGAGATCCAGGAGCGTGGGCTCGGCCCAGTGGATGTCGTCGATCACCGCGACGAGCGGGCGCTCGAGAGCCAGGATCTCGAGCAGGCGACGGAACGCCCAGAAGGTCTCCTGGATCACGCCCCGCGCAGGGCCGAGTCCGATGGCTGCCCCCACGCGCTCCGCGACGAGGGGTGCGTGCTCGGCTCCGCGCGAGGCGAGCATCGCACCGATCTTCGCCACCGCCTCCGCCGGTGGATCGGCGTCCTCGATGTCAGCCGCCTGCTTCACGATCTCTGCCAGCGGCCAGAACGTCACGCCTTCCCCGTACGGCAAGCACCGACCCTCGAGGATCCGTGCGCGGCCTGCCAGGCGGGAGGACACCTCGCGGATCAAGCGGGACTTGCCGACCCCTGCGACCCCCAGGACCGTGACCAGCTCACAGCCAGGTCCGCGCTCGGCTCGCTGGCATGCGTCGAGGACCGCGGCCAGTTCTGCGTCGCGCCCAAGCATGGGCGAGTCCAGGCGGCGAACGAACGCGGGCGCGCCCGACAGGACCTCGACCAGGCGGAAGGCGGGCACCGGCTCGGCCTTTCCTTTCAGTGACAATGGTTCGACTGTCTCGACGCGGACGGCGTCCCGAACCATCGCAAGGGTCTGCTGCCCGATGAGGATCTCGCCGGGTTGGGCTGCCTGTTCCAAGCGGGCGGCGACGTTGACGGGGTCACCGGATACGAACGACTGCCCGGATGCCGGATGACCGGCGACCACGTCGCCGGTATTGACTCCGATCCGGACCTGCAGCCGAGCTCCCAGGCGGCGCTCGACCTCGTCGCCCAGCCCGGCGACTGCCGCCCGGAGCTCGACCGAGGCACGGGCAGCACGGAGGGCGTCATCCTCGTGCACCTCGGGTACGCCGAACACGGCCATGACCGCGTCGCCGATGAACTTCTCGACCGTCCCGCCGTGGCGCTCGATCACGGTCCGCGCTACCTCGAAGTAGCGGGTCATCACGATCCGAAGCGCCTCCGAGTCCAGACGCTCACCGAGTGACGTCGAGCCCGTGACGTCCGAGAACAGCACGGTCACGGTCTTGCGGATCTCGCCCCCTTCGGCGACGAGGGACGCGCCGCAGAAGCCGCAGAAGCGGAAGCCGTCCGAGTTCTCAGAGCCGCACCGCTGGCAGGCAAGCACGATCGGAGTGTAGGGTGCGGGATCGGTGCGCCGCGGTCGACGAGCTGTCGACCGACCGCCGGGAGGTGAGTCGGCGCGCAAGTGACCGGATGCGAGACAGCCCCGCCGGGGTAGCGCCAGCCGAAGTGGTGCAGAGCCATGCCGCAGGCCCCGGAGATGGCCCGGGGCCTCATTCGTGCTCAGAAGTCTGGCGCACCCGGAGGGCCTTGGACGCGCGGGAACGACAACGACACGCTGGCCTGGTACGGGGGACTGGCCGGCGCGAACGACATCGCGCCCTGCCTGGTCAGATAGCGATGACCCGAACGGCAGCCGCGTCCGACTGACCCTCGATCAGCAGCATGATGTCGGGCGCATCGCTGGTCAGGATCAGGGACGGGACCGAGAGAAGCGCTTCGGCGGCGACGATCGCGTCCACGGCATCGCTCGTGCCGGAGCGGGCCAGGAGCTCACCGGCTCGCCGGGCGACCTCGGCCGATGTCGGCAGCAGGGCGTCCACCGCCTTGACGACCCGGTCGACCCATGCGTGGTCTCGACCGCCTCGATGCACCTGCGTCAGCACGGGAGTGGGGATCACGACGACATAGCCTTCACGCCGGCCCCGCTCAAGCGCCGCCCGAGCCATACCATCCCCTCGTGCTATTGCGAAGATCGCTCCGGAATCCAGGATGAGCCGACGCGACCGAGGCAGCGCGCCTACCGAGGCCACTCCATCGCCTCGACCCGGCGACGTGACTCCTCCGGGATGGGCCCGAACTCCTCCGTCAGGTCGCGCTCCAGGTCCTCGAGGCGGGCCCACTGGAGGCGCATGGCCAGGGACTCATCGAGGAAGCGCGAGAAACCACGCTCTCCGACGCGCCCCTTTGCCTCCGCTACGCGTTCCGCGTCCAGTGTGGTGGAGACCTTGACCGTGCTCATCGAATCATCCTACCACGAGTAGGATGTCCAACGACAGGTCCGACGCCTTTGGCGCACCTGGAGGGTCCTGGACGCGCGGGAACGACAACGGACCAGCTGGCCTGGTGCGCCGAGTCGCTTGAGCTCCTCTTGGGCACAACGAGCTCGAGGGATCGCTAGCTAGCCTTCCCAGATGCCGTCACGCGGTCGCCGCGGCTGGACTCGCACGCGACCCGGACCGTGGCACCGGGCGGGATGAGCTGGTACCCGGCTGATTGCGAGTACCGCCCATCGGCGTCGGTCGTGACCGCGTATGACCAGATGACACTCCCGTTGACGAGGATGGTCAGGTACGCCTCGGCGTCCGGGAAGCAGCGCATGGAGTATGCGTAGCCTGAGGCGGCCACGGCGACTGACGTCGGCCAGATCAGCTTCGCATCGCTCGCGAAGTCGGACTTGACGCGGTCCCCCGCATGGATGTTGACGGAGTGGCCGTGCTTGCGGAACCGGCCTGAGACCGTGCCGCAGTCCCGTTGCATGTGGAAGGACCCGACGGCTCGAAGCACCCCGGTCGAGCTCAGGAGCCGTACGGTCGTGGTCCCCCTCGGCAGGCACGACAGTGATATCCGGTCAGGGCTGGTGATCGTCATGTACGGTGCCCGGGCGCCGCGATAGAAGAGATCCTCATGCGCATTCGTGTACTCGGCACGTACCAGGTCCGAGCCGTCGATATCGATGGCCGGCGATAGATCCTTCCGATAGCGACCGTGGCTGTTAGCGATCACCATGACCGCAGGTCCGTCCGCGCAATGCCCCGCCGCATCGCAGGCCACGTACGCGAGCCCGATGGGCTTGCCAGCTGGAGCGTGCCCCCGGACCACGTTGGTGACCCGGTCGAGTCCGATGGTCAACTCAGGGACGCGGACAGTCCGATCCTTGTTGAAGTGGACGAGCCGTATCCTATCGCCGGCGATCGGGGCATGGGCGAAACAGATCCTCCACTCCAGCTCGGTCGTGTCGTCCTGGCGTGTCTCGAGCACCTTGCCGTCCGAACGCAGGACCTTGACCGTGATGGGATCGCTGGTTGTCTTGTGACCGGTCAGACACCGACTGCCGAGGTGCAGCGTCAGTCTCACCGGGCCGTCGGCCAGGGCGGGCAGCGGCGCCAGGGCTGCCAAGGCCAGGCTCGCTGCGGCGACTGCGAGCACGCCGGTCTTCGGACGGGATCGCATCGCGGGTCACCTCTCGTTGGCACGGGCCGCAGACCAGGACGGCACGTGGTCCCTGCGGACACCTGGTCTGATCCGCCGGGAGACGTCATCCTACCGTTCGACCTGGTGTTGTCCAGTGGACGGCCCCCCTCGACCGCTGGACCGTGGTCTCATATCCGGCCATCGACCGCACCTGTCCCATCGTCCATGGTGTCCGTGGTTGCGCCAGTCATGGGGTCGGCTGACCACCCTGTTCGCTCCGTAGCACGACTGACGACGCAGGATGGGCGGAACCGATCGCTGGCGCGGTCCGTCGTCACATCGGCCTCCGCCGGGACGGGATCATGACCACGACCGATGGATACGCCCCAGCGGATCCAGCCTCGATCGCCACAGCGGGGACCAGTGGCGCAGCTGCAGGCCGACGGGTCCAAGGTCAACCCCACGCTGAAGGCGGAGCTCGGCGAGCCTTCACCCGGAGGCTTGCGGTGACGAGCCTCCAGCCCCGCGGGGCGACATCAGTCTCGCCCGCCGAGCCGCTTTCCGACCTCGGTTCCCGTCTGAGTCGCTGGTAGGTCGGAGACGTCACGCGATCCAGGCGCGATCGGCTCGGGCGCCCACGACTTGGCCCCCTGGGCCGCGAGCAACGCATATGCCTCGAAGGCCTCATCCACGCCCTCCCGGTCGCCCGTGCCGACGAGGTCCAGCAGGAGGCCCCGGAACACCGCCAGGCCCAGGCGCGCCCCGGCGCGAGCCAGGTCTGGCGGCACGCCCGGCGTCGGGCCCCTGGCACCGGTCCGCTCGAGCCAGTCATCGATGGCGCCCGGCAGCATCCGCGCGAATGGCTCCTCGCCGTGCAGCGCGCGGGCGTAGCACTCGAAGAAGAGGCGCTCGGCGGGCCACAGGGCCGGATCGCTGACCCGCTGCCACATCACCCGCAGGACGTCGCCCAGCTCCCCGTCGATCGACTCCAGGAATCGCTTCTGGTCCTCCTCGATGGCTTCGACGACGGCGGTCATCAACCCCTGCCGGGACCCGAAGTGGTGGATCAGCATCCGGTGGCTGGTGCCCACGGCGGCGGCGATGTCGCGCAGCGAGCGGTCGCCAAGGCCCTCACGCATGAGGTCGGCGATCACGGCGGTCAGCAGGTCTTGACGCCTCATGGAGCCAAGTGTACCATCTGGTACATCGATGTACCAAGTGGTACATCATCGTCCAGTAGAGGTGGCCTCAGGAGTCATGAAGAGCAGGTTCGCGGCCGAGCGCCGCATGGATGTTCCGGCGCAGGTCGCCTACCACTGTCTCGCGGACTATCGCGAGCACCATCGACCCGGCGGGTTCCTGCCGCCGGCGTTCTCCGCCTTCGAGGTGCACCGGGGCGGCGTGGGCGCCGGCACCGAGGCGAGCTGGACGGTCGACCTGGGCGGTGGCCGGAAGCGCAGGATGTCCGCCGTGATCACCGAGCCGGAGCCCGGCCGCCGGCTGGTCGAGACCGGCGACGGCGTGGTCACCACGTTCACGGTGGCGCCCGCAGGCGACGGGTGTGTCGTCCGGTTCGACACCGTGTTCGACGAACCGGGGCTGGGCGGTGTGCTCCTGCGGCTGGTCATCGGGCGGATGCTCGGCCCGCTGTACGCCGACGAGCTCTCGCGGCTCGATGCATATGCCCACACGCACGGCCCGGTGGCGGCCGCAGCGTGATGGCCGATGCCTCGCCGCCGGGCGTCCGAGGATCGGCGCCGGGGTCGTCGGACACGCGCCATCGGACACGCGCCATCGCCATCTCGAGAAGGGATGGCAACCACTCACCAAAACCGACCACAGGAAGATCGATGGAAAGGAAGGACTGACATGAGGATCGGAATCAATGGCGTCGGGATCGCCGGCCCGACGCTCGCATACTGGCTGCGGGAATACGGCCACGAGCCCGTCCTGTTTGACCAGGCAGACCGCCTGCGAACCGAGGGCTACGTCGTCGACTTCTGGGGCCTCGGCTACAACGTGGCGGAGCGGATGGGCATCATCGACGAGCTGCGCGCGAAGGCGACCGAGCAGGACCGGCTCAGCTTCGTGGACAGCCGCGGCAAGGAGATCGACCCATCTCGATACCGGCAAGGTCCGGGCGCAGTGGAACGGCCGCTTCATCACGGTCCCTCGCGGCGCCATCTGTCAGGCGGCTTTCGACGCCTGTGGCGATGTGCGAGCCGAGTTCGGGGTTCACATCGTGGGCATCGAGGAGCGCGCCGACGGCGTCGAGGCGACCCTGTCGGACGGCAGAACGGAACGGTTCGACGCGATCGTGGGGGCGGATGGCCTGCATTCGGCGACTCGCGAGCTGGTGTTCGGGCCCGCGAGCCAGTTCGAGCACTTCCTCGACGCCTATGTGGCCGCCTACCGCAGCGCGGACTATCCACATGCCAATCCGGGTTGGTACGTCGCCCACTCCATCCAGAACCGATGGGCGGCACGGATCCAGCGGTTCGACGGGGTGACGGTCATCCTGCTGGTCTTCCGGGCCGGCCTGCTGGATCATGAGCCAGCGCACGACGAGGTCAAGGATGCGTTGCGCCAGGTCTACGACGGCATGGGCTGGGAGGTCCCCGAGATGCTCGGGCATCTCGACGACGGTCCGGTGTATTTCGATCGGGTGAGCCAGATCCGCATGCCGACCTGGTCCAAGGGCCATGTCACGCTGGTCGGGGATGCCGCGGCTTGTGCGTCGCTGCTCGCAGGGGAGGGCACTGGTCTCGCGATGACCGAGGCCTACGTGCTCGCCGGCGAGCTCCACGCAGCGGGCGGCGATGTGGCACTCGCGTTTCGCAGGTACGAGGAGAAGCTCAGCGCGTTCGTCGCCGGTGAGCAGAAGGGCGCACTCCTCTTCCGCTCCTTCTTCGTCCCATCAAGCCGCCTGGGCGTCATCGCCCGCAACCTGATCACGAGGCTCGCTGCTTTGCCGGGGCTCACGAAGGTCGTGGCTGGGCGCACCGTCCCGCCCTTCCCGCTCGAGGACTATCGGGTTCCGCGCCCGGTCGGCAGCCTCGTCGGCGGACCGCCTGCGACAGTGCGCCTGTCGACCGGGCGCCCCGGATAGAGCATACGTACTGCCACCCCGACGCTTGGAAGGACGCGGGACGCCAGCCCGAACCGCGCGGGCAAGACCACGACCATCCGGGTCGACCTCGGCCTCATCCGTTCCGGCAGCGGTCAGGTCGAGCGTTCTGCGATGACCGATCCGGAGCGCACGGAAGGTGTCGACGATGCCCCGATCCAACGCACGACGAGGCCCTTCCGATATGACCGGGAGAGCCTCATTCCTGCTCACAAGTGTGGCGCGCCCGGAGGGACTCGAACCCCCGACCCTCTGATCCGAAGTCAGATGCTCTATCCGCTGAGCTACGGGCGCACGGTTTACGCTCAGTTAGAGCGTCTTATCGTGATGGAGCCTTAGCACGTCGACGATATAGCGTATAATCCGGCTCGGCTACCAACCGCACCTGAGGACACGCAGACGATGAGCAAGGCGACCATCACGCCGACCAGTATCGCATCGGCGGGGGACATCGGCGACAACGTCGCCTCGTGGGTCCGTGACCTGCGCTCGCGGAACCTGTCGCCCCGCACCATCCGGTCCTATGAGGACTCGGCCCGGCTGCTCGCGGACTACCTCGCGGCGCAGGGGATGCCCACGAACGTCGCGGCCATCACGCGCGAGCACGTCCAGGCGTTCGTCAATGACCAGCTCGCCCGCTGGAAGCCGACCACGGCGTCCGTGCGGTACGCATCGCTCCGGGTGTTCTTCGGTTGGCTCGTGGACGAGGGCGAGATCAAGGACTCGCCGATGGCCCGGATGCACAAGCCGAAGCTCGACGAGTACATGGCCGGCATCCCGTCCCGTGGGGACCTCGAGCGGCTCCTGGCCGACTGCGAGGGGCCGTCGTTCACGGACCGGCGGGACATGGCCATCATCCGGGTGTTCCTCAGCACGGGCGCCCGACTGTCCGAGGTAGCAGGGATGCGCTGGACGCCGGCCAACCCGACCACGAACGATATCGACCTGGACGCGCGCATCATCCGCGTGATGGGGAAGGGGAGGCGCGAGCGGGTGTCCTACCTCAACCCAAAGGCCGTCAAGGCCGTGGACCGCTACCTCCGGTCGCGCAAGCAGCACCCGCGGGCCGACCTGCCCGTGCTGTGGCTCGGCAAGCAGGGCGCCCTGTCGGCCACGGGTATCAGTCAGATGGTGCGCGGGCGGTCGGAGCGGCTCGGGCTGGCCATCCACCCGCACTCGTTCCGGCACTACTACGCCGACGCCGCGATGCGGTCCGGGATGCAGGAGGGCGACATCATGTCGCTCGCCGGGTGGCGGACCCGCGACATGCTCACCCGGTACGCCGCCGCGAACCGCTCGGACCGTGCCCTCGAGGCAGCGCGGCGCCTGACGGTGGGGGATGACCTGTGACGACCGAGTGGCCCGCGCGAGTCAGCAGCAAGGGCGACAAGATCCTGTGTGGACGTCCCACGGGCCCTCGCGGATGGTGCGACGGCCTGATAGCGGATGTCCAGCACAATCGAGCCGGCCGGACATGGCTGTCCCTGCCCCGCGGGGAGGTGCCGAACCCGCGTACAGGCATCGTGGAGATGTCCGCCCGTGCCGCCGAACGGACCGCGGCAGGACGCAAGCTCACGGCACGCACCAGCTGGGAGCCTGGCGCGCCGGTGTTGCCGATCATGGCTTTCGAGGCGGTCCCGCCCTTCCGGAAGCCGTGCCCGTCGTGCGGCGTGCTGGTCGTGGTTGACACCGACGTGCTAGAGTCGGAGGTGACGCCACCCGCGAGCGAATAGGTGCCCGCGGGGGACCGGAAGGTCGGCCCACGACCCTGCCCGCCTGACACTCTCTACGGGGATGTGAGGCCGGAGGTTCGTGGGCTTTGTTGTCCCCCAACGAACGCACGCTACGCGCCCGCATCGCGGCGCACGCACTCCATGCCCAAGGTGGCACGAGTACCAAGGCCGGTACGGCTGCATTCCTCGCGCGGTTCGATCGCCAGGTCGACCCCGATGGCACGCTGTCACCGGAGGAGCGCGCTCGCCGATCCGAGCATGCGCGCAAGTCCTACATGGCCAGCCTGGCTCTCAAGCGATTCCGATCGCGGAGCCGGAAGGCGGACCAGAAGTGAGCGCCACCGGACAGACCCCGGTGACGCTTCCCGGTCAGCCTAACACCCTCACACGAGATGCTGCGCTGGCAGCTCACGGCGTCGGTCTGTGCGTGGTGCCACCCACCCAGGACGGCGTCAAGCGACCTGACGTGAAGTCCTGGACCGAGTACCAGACCCGCCAGTCGACCATCGAGGAGCTCGACGACTGGTACGGCTCGCATACCGGCATCGGCATCGTGACCGGTGCCATCTCCGGCATCGAGATGCTCGAGTTCGAGGGTCGTGCCGTCGAGGAAGGCATCGCCACCGCGTTCGGCATCAAGGCGCGCGAGCAGCTCGGCGACGTGCTGGAGCGCGTCATGGCGGGTTACCTGGAGATGACGCCGACAGGCGGCTACCACCTGGTGTTTCGCGTCGAGACGCCGCTCCCGAACACGGTGCTGGCCAGCCGGCAAGCCACTGCCGAGGAGCTGGAGGCGGCGCCTGGAGCGAAGGCACGGGTGCTCATCGAGACCCGCGGTGAGGGCGGATACACCATCACCGCGCCGAGCAACGGCAGGGTGCATCCCACCGGCAAGCCGTGGGTGCTGGTGCAAGGCGGCTTCGACACGATCGCCACCATCAAGAACGCGGAGCGGGACGCGCTCTACGCGCTGGCCGAGACGTTCGACCGGATGCCCGTCGTGCCGCCCCGCAAGGCGTCGGGGCGATGGGAAGGACCGTCCGACAGTCCCATCGGGCGATACAACAGCCATCCTGACGCCGAGCGCATCACCGAGGAGCTGCTCGTCCGGCACGGATGGACCGTCACCTATCGGCGCGGCAGCACGACGTTCCTGCGCCGCCCGGGCAAGGAGCACGGGCACTCGGCGACGCTCGGGCACTACCCCGGCGCGTTCTTCGTGTTCAGCGGCAGCACCGAGTTCGTCGCCAGCACTTCGAGCGACCCGCATCCCTACGACCCGGCTGGCGCGCTCGCCGTGCTGGAGTACGGCGGCGATGCGAGGGCGATGGGCAAGGCACTGGCCGAAGCGGCAGAGCGTCGGTGGGACACCGGCACCGATGCTCGGCAGGCGAAGCCGGAGCCCGAGCCGGAACCACAACGCGATCCGGGCGCACTGGCGCGATGCGTGGCGACATTCCGGCAATGGCTCCACCTGCCCGACCCTGGCGCGCTGTACGTGTCGCTCGCGACCGTGGCAGCCAACCGGGCGGAGGGCGACCCCGTATGGACGCTCGTCGTCTCGCCGCCGGGTGGCGGCAAGACGGAGGTGATCCAGCCGCTCGCCGTGCTCCGCGATGTCCACCAGGCAGCCACCCTCACCGAGGCGGCGCTCCTGTCCGGGACTCCCGCGAAGGACCGCGACCAGACGGCGAAGGGCGGGCTGCTCCGCATCATCGGCGACTTCGGCATCATCCTCTGTAAGGTCTTCGGCTCGGTCCTGTCCATGAACCGGGACAGTCGCGCTGCGCTGCTCGCGGCGCTCCGCGAGGTGTACGACGGCTCCTGGACGCGGCATGTCGGCACCGATGGTGGCCGTACCCTCGCATGGTCCGGCAAGGTCGGGTTCATCGGTGGCTGCACGCCCGCCATCGACTCGCAGCACGCCGTCATCGGTTCGATGGGCGAGCGGTTCATCCTCTATCGCTTGCCACCGGTCGAGGCGGAGGCGCAGGTGCGTCGTGCGCTCGGGCATGTCGGCAAGGAGCAGGCGATGCGCCAGGCGCTGGGGCAAGCCGTCACGGCGGTCCTGGAGGGTCTGGACGCCGGCACAGCTCGTGGCACCCGCCGATGCTGCGACAGCGGACCGGCTGGTGAACATCAGCACCCTGGCGGTCCGATGCCGTTCGGCCGTCGAGCGGGACAGCTACTCGCGGGAGGTGCTGCTCATCCCCGAGGCAGAGGCACCCGCGCGTCTCGCGCTGGTCCTGTTGCGACTGCTCAATGCGCTGCTCGCCATCGGGGTCGATACGGATACCGCATGGGAGCTCGTGGCGAAGGCGGCGCTGGACTCCATGCCCGCGGTCCGGCGAGTCGTCCTGGAGGACCTGATGGCGCAGGAGGCGGCATCCACGACCAGCGTGCTGGCCGAGCGGGTCCGCTACCCCACGACCACGGCACGGCGGGCGCTCGAGGACCTCGCAGCGCATGACATCGTCGAGCGTCGGACGCAGGGACCCGGCAAGCCCGACCTGTGGCAGGCGGCCGAGTGGACCCGGGAGCGGTGGCCGACCGTTCCCGAAAAGTCGGAGGACATGGAGGACACCCCGGGAAGCGTTCCCGAAACCCCGGATGATGAGCGTGCCGAGCACGAAACCAGGGACGAAGCCGCCCCTATCAGTACACCGACACGCATAGGAGGAGGAAAAACGGGAACGGTCCCCCCGGATGATGGCGACCTCGTTCACATCGCGGCCGGCATCTTCGGGGATATGGCAGCGGGAGCGCCGGCATGAGCGGCCTCCCCGCAGCCACACCACGCCTCGGCCTACATCCTCGGCGTCCTCGGTGTGAACCACACCTGGGCGACCGATACGACCGCGACGAGGCCATGTCCGCCGATGCCATCGCCTGCGAGCTCGGTATCAGCCGCCCGACCCTGCGCGAGGTGTTCGCAGCCGCAGCCGCAGCCGCAGCCGTCCGGCGCGCACGAACCGATGGGCAGGGCCAGGGGGTGGGGGTACCCACGAGAGACACCGGCGCCCTACGGTGACCACTGCCGCCTGCAATCGCAACACCGCGACCGGGCATGACGCGGTACCGCACTGATGGCCCGTCGATGCTCGGTATGCGCCCGCCCGGACCGGGGAGCCCTCGATGCCCTGCTCATCGAGGGCCGCTCTGCCCGGTCGGTCGCCGTCGAGCGGGGCATCTCCGAGGATGCCCTCCAGCGACACGCGGCCAACCATGTGCCAACCCGCAGGCTGCATGGCGCAGCCGTCGATCGTCAGCCTCCTGCTCTTGCGGACCTCGGCGTCACGCCGGACCCGCTCGATGAGCTGGTGGATGCGCTCCGGGAGCAGGCACTCGCGGGCAACCCGGCCATCGTCCATCAGTACCGGCTCGCGCTGGCAGCGCAGGCCGATGCCCGCCACGCGGCTCCGCCCGCCCGTGACCTCGCCTCCGAGCCGCAATGGGTAGCACTGCGGACCCGGCTGCTGGTGGCCCTCGAGCCGTACCCCGACGCCACCCGGGCCGTCCGGGCCGCTTTGGGGGCATCGGCATGACGGTCGTCAAGCCTCCCCGTCGACCACGGCAACGCATACTCGGACCGGCCGACAGCCGGGCCCCGGTGCTGCGCAGGACCCACGGCCTCACCCCGGCCGAGAGAGCCGCCCTCATCGCGTTCCAGGGCGGCGCCTGCGCGCTCTGTGAGCGGCTGGGCGAGCGGTTGCAGGTCGACCACGACCACCGGCACTGTCCGGGCCGAGAGGGCTACCGGGCGTGTGTCCGGGGGATGCTCTGTCCCCGCTGCAATACCGCCCTCGGCAAGCTCGGCGACCACCGCATCCCGAAGCTCATCAGGTACCTGTCTCGATGAGCCTCGCCGCCGACCTCACCGCCGCCCTGGACCCCGCGGTCACCTTCCGCGGCGCGTTCGGCTCCGAGCCGCTGTCCTGGCAGGTCGACTACCTGCGCGAGCAGCGTCCAACGGTCGTGCTCAAGGGCCGGCAGATGGGTGCCTCGATGTCCGCAGCCGGTCTCGCCATCCACACGGTCCGATATCGGCCCGACGTCAACGTCGTCATCGTCTCGCCGTCCCTGAAGCAGTCGACCGAGATCATCACCCGCGCCCGGACCGGGCTGCGCACCCTCGGCGAGCGGCTCGTCCAGGACAGCGCGGCGGTGCTCCGCCTCGCCAACGGCAGCCGCGTCATCAGCCTGCCCGGCACGCCCCGCAGTGTCCGGGGATGGACCGCGCGCCTGCTCATCATCGACGAGGCGGCCTACGTGCTCCACGAGACGTTCGTGGCCGCCCGGGCGCTCGTCGCGACCGGTGGCCGGCTCGTCGTGCAGTCCACGCCCGCCGACGAGTCCGGCGACTTCCATGAGCTCGTGATGGCCGAGGACCCGGCATGGGCGCGCTACAGGGTGCCGGGCGACTCGGTGCCCACGATCTCCGCCGCGTTCCTCGAGGCCGAGCGCAGGGCGCTCGGGCCCGATGCCTACGCGACCGAGTACGAATGCACCTTCGGCAAGGCGGGCGCCACCCTGTTCACGGCCGACCGGCTCGCCTCGCTCATCCTCCCGGGGGCCTCATGAAGCACATCAGCATCGTCATCACGGACCGAGGGGCGGCCATCGTCACCGTCGAGCACGGCCCGGACGAGGCCCTGCTCGTGACGGGCATCGAGCGGCTGCCCTTCGACCTCGGATGGGTCGCCGAGCGGGTGCGCGCCCTCACCGAGCCGGATACCCGCTACGTCATCGACGCCGAGGGCCTCGGCAGCGCCCTCTGGACCGTCCTGGGGCACGGGGAGGACCGGCACTGGACCCTGTATGCCGGTCGTGGCCTCGAGCGCCAGGCGCTCGTCGACGAGCTGCTGGTGGCCATCGAGCAGGACCGTTTCCGGTTCTCGGCTGGACTCGCAGAGCAGGACGCGATGAGTCGCGCCCTGCTCGGCTACCGCCGACAGGTCCGGGACGACGGTCTCATCGGCTCCGAGCTCGTCGTGGCGCTGCTCCTGGCCCTCATCCCGGCGGCCTACGAGCTCGTGCCGCTCTTCGCCTGGGGCTGACCCATCGACGACGGACCCGTCCGCCCGGTCCAGGGGCCTGACGGCCGGCCGACGTCCATCGCCCGAGCAACCCTTGGGCGACTTCCATCGCCCGAGTACCCGAGGTCTAGCTGACCCAAGCGAACAACGCTTCGCCCGGTCATCACCCTGACCTCCAACACCTATGGCCACGTCCTGGAGCAGCGGCAGCGGGAGGTGGCGAGGGTGATGGACGCGGTACTGGGCGGGTAGGCGCGCTGGACGTCCCGTCATGCCCGTGGCGAGCCGTCAGCCGACCCGGACGGGAACCGCGTCTCGAGTCCGGCTCCGAAGGCGATCACGGTGCGGACCACGAGTGCCGTGATGAGGCCGACCAGGACCAGGCACGCCACCACGCCGACGATCGCACTGACCGCGAAGGAAGCGCCGAGGAGCCCGCAGGCGAAGCCCGCGAGCGCCCCGCCGACCAGCGAGACCATGAGCCCGACCATGCCCACGGCGGTGCCGAAGCCGTGGATGATCGCTGCCGCTCCCGTCATCGAGCTGCCCTCGAGTGGCCCCTCGTAGGAGGCGGTGACGCCCTCGAGGTCATCGCGGTCGCTGGTGCTGAAGTAGGGGATGACCGCCGGGCAGATCTCGAAGTAGCCGTGTCGGACACGGTTCATGCCCTGCACGGCGCGGAGGTCCTCGCGACTGGTCTCGACGACCCTGATGAGGGTCGTGAGCCCGAGGATGAACACGAGGGTCAGGACCATGACCGCGAAGAGCTGGAAGCCGCCGCCGTCAGGGATGGCCTGGGCCACGAAGCCGAGGGCGACCAGTGCCGCTGAGAGGGCCGTGAGGAACATCCCGGTACGCACGAAGCCCTCGTTGTAGGCCAGCGTCCGGCTGGATACGAGGCTGGAGTGCTCAGCGTTCAGGATGGACAGGGCTCGGGCGTCCGCGAGGTCGATGACCATCGTCCGTCCCCCTTCGCCACCCACCGGTCGAATATCCTCGCCGCCAGCGCCAGGTCCCCGCCGTCCTTCGTCCATCGCGATGCCACTCCTTCGTGCTGCAAGGTCCTTGGGCATCGTGGCATGCCGCGCTCGGCGCGACCAGCACCCATAGTCCCCTGATGGATCGCCACGTACTCGAGCAGCGGCAGCGCGTGGTGGCGAGGGTGATGGACGCGGTGCTGGGCGGGTAGCCCGGAGGACCTCCATCGGTCGTTCCCGGGCCTGCCGACCGGCTGTAGGCTGTCGACATGCGTTTTGGCGTCCATCTGCCGGTCCTGGGCTGGGACGACCGGCCGCTGAGCCTCGACCGGCTGATGGTCGTGGCACGGGCAGCGGAACGACTGGGCCTCGACACGATCTCCGTGAACGACCACCTCGTCTATCGGTCGCCGTGGCTCGATGGCCCGACTGCGCTCGCCGTGGTCCTCGCCGCGGTGCCGACGATGACGCTCATGACCAGCGTGGCGCTGCCAGTCGTGCGTGGCCCCGTGCCACTCGCGAAGTCGCTCGCCGCGATCGACCTGCTGTCGGGCGGACGGCTGGTCGCGGGGCTGGGGCCCGGGTCGGCCGCCGCCGACTACGACGCGGTCGGTGTCCCATTCTCCGAGCGGTGGGGCCGCTTCGACGAGGCTGTCCAGGCCATGCGCGCGGTGTGGGCCGGTACATCCGGGCCATTCGTCGGGCGGTTCTACGATACGACCGGTGTCACCCTGTCGCCCGGCCCGGCGCGACCCGGCGGCCCGCCGGTGTTCATCGGCAGTTGGGGCTCGGCGGCCGGCATGCGGCGCGTGGCTCGCCTGGCGGATGGCTGGTTGGCATCCGCCTACAACACCTCGCCGGAGGACTTCGCCACGGGGCGGCGTCGGCTGGCGGACCTCCTGGCCGACAAAGGCCGCGATGGCGCCGCCTTCCCCAACACGCTGGCCACCATGTGGCTGCACATCACCGATGACGAGTCCGAGCGCAGGGATGTCCTCGAGCGGCTGGGGACCCTCCTCCGGCGCGAGCCCGAGCAGCTGACGTCGATCCTGCCCGTCGGTCCCGTCGGCCACTGCCGCAGCATCGTCGCCGGATACCAGGAGTCCGGTGCCGAGCGCATCCTGTTCTGGCCACTGCTCGATGAGGTCCGCCAGCTCGAGCGCCTGGCGCACGAGGTGCTCACGGACATGTGACCGCGACCACCCAAGCCTGTGCGGGGTCGCGCGGGTGATGGACGCGGTGCTGAGTGGGTGACAGGACCGTCGCTACCGGCGCACGTCGTCCATGCAACGGCGGCGACCTCTGCCCGGCATGGCGGATCGCCTGCAGCCGGGCTTGCAGCCGGGCGCGACCTCGTCCACCCTAGGGTCGGCATGCACGAACCGGACAGGAACCGGACAGGACGGCACGAGCGGACCGTCGTTGTCCGCCCATGCCGCCGCGGCGGCGCTCAACGTGAACGAGCGCACCATCCGCCGTGCCATCGCGCGAGGTGAGCTGTCCGCCACCAAGCGGGCCAACGTGTACTCGATCGCGCCAGCGGAGGCCTCGTCCGGACTTCGTGGGACGGCAGAGGGAGCTCGCCGAGGTGGGCGAACAGCTGCGAGAGCCCGGCGTGGCGTTGGTCACCCTGATCGGCCCGGGCGGTGCGGGCAAGACGCGTCTGGCGCTCGAGGTCGCGGCCCACGCCGGCCCGACCTTTCCCGATGGCATCTGGTTCGTGGCGCTCGCGCCGGTGCTCGACCCGGCATCGGTGCCCGCCGCGATCGCCGTTGCGCTGGGACTGCGCGAGAGCAGCGACGGCGCACTGGTCGATCGGATCGTGGGCTTCCTGGAGGACAGGACAGCCCTCCTTCCTTTGACAACTTCGAGGGGGTGGCGGCCGCCGCGGGGATCGTCGCGACGCTGATCTCCGCCTCTCCCAGCCTCAAGGTGCTGGTCACGAGCCGCGTGGTCCTGAATGTGTCAGGTGAGCATCTCTACCCGGTGCCGCCGCTGTCCCTGCCCGACCAGGCACGAGCCGCCACGTTGGCCGATGTCGTCGACACGGACGCGGTCCGCCTCTTCTGTGTCAGGGCACGCGGGGTTCGACCGGGGTTCGCCCTGACCGAGGCGAACGCTTCGGCGGCGGCGGCCATCTGTGTCCGCCTCGACGGCCTGCCCCTGGCCATCGAGCTGGCCGCCGCGCGCAGCAGCGTCCTCGCGCCGCCGGAGCTCCTTGCACGCCTGTCTCCCGGTCTGGCCATCCTCACGGGGGGCCCGCGCGATCAGCCCGCCAGGTTGCGCACCATGCGGGACGCGATCGCGTGGAGCTACGACCTGCTGGACGACCAGGCGCAGGCCCTCTTCCGGCGGGTCTCGGTCTTCGTGGGCGGCTTCAGCCTGGATGCCGCCGACGCGATGGGCGGGCGACCAGGGAGTCACGCCGGACTGGGCGTCGTCTCGGTCCTTTCGTCCCTGGTCGAGAGCAGCCTCGTGCGTCCGACGACCGGACTCGATGAGGCGGTCCGCTTCGGGATGCTCGAGACCATCAGGGAGTTCGGTCTCGAACGGCTGGACGCGGCCGGCGAGCGAGCGTCCACGCAGGATGCACACGCCGCGTTCTTCGTCGCGTTCGCCGAACGCCTGCACCCCAACCGCGTGGAGCCTGGCGAGCGGATCGACGATCGCCTGGCGCGCATCGAGAGCGAACATCCGAACCTCCAGGTGGCGCTCGACCATCTGGCCGTGACAGGCGACGTCGAGGGCGTCGTCCGCCTGGCTGGCGCGCTGGCGGTCTTCTGGCACCTCCGGGGGCATCTCGACGAGGGCCGTCGGTGGCTGGAATGGGCACTGACCCGAGCCCCTGACCGGTCGACCGCGGAACGTAGCCGCGCGCTCACCGGCCTCAGTCTCATCCTCTGGTCCCAGGGCGACCACGAGGCGGCCGAGCCCTTCGCGCACGCCGGGCTGGCCATCGCGAGGCAGATCGGTGACGGCGACTTGGTCGCGGGTGCCGTCTACCTGCTCGGGCTCGGGGCGCTCGTGCGGGGGCGGTGGGAGATGGCCGAGGACCTCATGCAGGAGGCCCTCGAACGCTGGCGTGGCCTGGGCAGGCGCTCGGAGGAGGGGATGGCCCTCACGGTGCTCGCGGGTGCGGCACAGGGACGCGGCCAGATCGAGCTGGCTGTCGACCGCGCCACGCAGGCGCTCGTGATCTTCCGCGCGCTGGGCCATGTGTCCGGCGAGTTCAACGCGTTGTGTCGACTCGGAGCGTTGAGCCATCAACAGGGGAACGACCTTCGTGCCTGTTCGGCCTACCACGAGGGCCTGCGCCGATGGTCCGCGCTCGATGAGCGGTGGTCGATCACGGACCACGCCGACGAGGCCGTGCTTGGACCGTCCGGCCCGGCGTTCCCTCGCTGGGCCGGGGTCGACGATGCCCGATCGCTGGTCCAGTCGTTCACCGGCCTGGCTCGGATCGCCGCAGCGCACGGCATGCCGGAGCGGGCGGCGACGCTGGTGGGAGCTGTCGATGCCTTCGGGCGACCGGGCGACCCCGACCACGAGCGGGCCGCAGCCGATGCGCGCGCCGCTCTGGGCGAAATGCGCTTCGCCGAGCTGCGCGCCGCGGGACGCGTGTCGTCGATGCGGGTGGCGGTCCATGAGGCCCTGGCGATCGAGGTGCCACCGACGGACGGGCAGGCGCTCGTCGTGGTCGCGACCCAGGGCCTCACCCGTCGCGAGGTCGAGGTCCTCCGTCTGCTCGTCGAAGGGCATTCCGACCGCCGGATCGCGGAGCTCCTGTTCATCAGTCGACATACCGCCACCAATCACGTGGCGAGCATCCTCGCGAAGCTCGATCTCCCTTCGCGCTCCGCGGCGTCCGCCTGGGCCGTGCGACAGGGCCTGGCCTGAACAGTTCGCCCAGGTGGGGTTGGCGACCTCCGATCAGCGAAATGGCCGACCCTGCTCATGCGGAACGAGGATCAACCGGTAGAGCATCGTCCGGTCCGGCCGAGCGGTTGCTCGTGGCCTGATCGGCAAACGGGAGGTCAGCTATGCGTCGTTCCATGAAGCTCATCCCGGCACTCGCGGTCCTGGGTGGCGTCCTCACCGGCGGTCTCATCAGCCTGGGTGCCGCGGCGCAGGACACCAGTCCGGCCGACCATCCCATCGTCGGTGCCTGGATGGTGTCGACACCGGGCGGCCCGTCCATCGCGGTGTTCTCGTCCGACGGGACCGTCGTGATGGGCCAGGCCACCACATCGACAGGGCCGATGGGCCTCGTGTACGTGAGCGCCGAGGTCGGTGCCTGGGAGGCCGTCGACGACCACACCGCCCACTTCACCGCGGTCCAGCTGCTCTCGGATGCGTCAGGCGCCTTCGCGGGCTCGCTCACCTTCGACGGCTACCCGGTGGTCAGCGCGGACGGCCGGACGCTGCTCGACGACAACACGCAGGGAGGCGTGACGGTGCGCGACGCGACGAACGCCATCGTGGACGTCATGGAGGGCGGCCCGCCCATCACGGGTGTCCGGATGGGTGTCGGAGCACCGGGCTTCCCCGAGGTCTCACCGGCGCCCGGCGCGAGCCCGTCGACCGCACCGTAGCGCTTGTACCCAGCGGTCCCGCTGCACCGGAGCAGGACACGTTGCAGCGGGACTCACCGCAGGGTGATCAGCCTGCGGCCGCAATCTGACGCCGCGGTCCCGCGCTCCTCGCCACGGCCAGTCGGGTCCCGGACGCCGTTCCGGTCCGGTTGACGAGCACGAAGGGCGGTCGCCGCGGAACGTGAGTTACGAAGGGGCTATCCCTCTCGCCCCGACCAAACTCACCGATCAGACAGGCCGACATCGAGGATCGCGGGCGACATCGCGGTTCCGCACGACGCACCAGGACGGCCGGAGCAGTCTGTCTCCGCCCCTCTACCATCGTGTCATGACCCACCTCCGCCTCACCCATCCCGACCTCGACTTCTGGATCGACGTCCGGCTGCGCGAGTTCGATGGGCGGTGGTTGGCGGTCGCGCACCTGGCGGACGAGCCTGTGCTGGGCATGGGCGAGAGCACGGCCGGCGCGCCTGCCGGAGCGCTCGGTGTCCCCCGCGCCGAAGGCGTCCGACCGCAGGACTATCCCTTGGCGTGGGTCTCGGCGCTCTCGAACCCAAAGCCCACGAACGGCTCATCACTACGACCCAGGCGTCATGCCCGGGCTCGATGACGTAGACCGCACCGGGCGCCGCCTCGGTCTCGCCGCCGTCGTTGTGGACCACGTGCAACCGGCCACTCGCGACGGTCCCGACATGGCGGGCCCGGCCGACTCGGCGCCGACCACGGGCTTGATTGACTCCGACCAGCGCCAGCCGGGCTGGAATGTGACGCGCGCGGCGGTCAGCGTCGGCAGACGTACCACCTCGATACCGGTCTTGTCCGGGGTCCTCGTCTCATCCGGCTGGTGGACAAAGCCCGATGCGATGCCGGCTATGGTGGTGCCTCCGCTTTGATCGTGGGGCTCGGGTGATCGGGGACCCTGCGCTGACGCGATGACGAGGGCGATCGGTGTGCGACGTTGGACGGCTTCGCCTCGCGGCGACCCGGGCTAGCCCTTTCGTCGCGTTGTCGCCGTCCCGGACGGAGGTCACGATCTGGCGATCGTCGACTTCGTGCCGACGGATACGCGAGGGTGCTTCGAACCACCATGGCCGGCGGCCGTTCCATGATCATGCCAGCCCTGAGGTTCCGGGCGTTCGGCGTGCCCGTGGAGGTGCGGCTCTCCCACGTACTCCTCGTCGGGCTGATCGGATGCCCGATGCATCAGTCACCTCAACTGATGCTGGCATGGGTAGCCATCGCGGTGAGCGCCGTGCTGATCCACGAAGCGGGGCACGCTGTGGCGTTCATCGCATTTGGAATCCGGCCGAGCATCACGCTCCATGGCGCCGGCGGCCACACGACCGGGACCGACCCCGGGATACGGCGCATGGTCCTCATCTCGGCCTCCGGCCCCGTGGCCGGGCTTGTCGCAGGCCTTGCCGTTCTGGTGCTCGCGCCGTACCTGCCTGCCGACGAGGTCACGCACCGACTGGTCGAGGACGCGCTCCTGGTGACCATCGGCCTCAGCCTCCTGAACCTCGTCCCGCTCGGCCCCTTCGACGGCAACACGGTGCTGTTGGGTCTGGTGGCGACCGCGACCGGTCGCCCGCCGGGTGTCACCGGCTGGATGCTTGGGGTCGTCACCATCATGGTCCTGGTCCTCGCCGCCGTATCGCTGGGGATGATCAACGCCGCGATCCCCCTCATCGTCATCGCCGCCACGCAATGGCGTTCCGTGCCCGGTCTAATGGGCCGTCCGGAGGGCACCAAGTCCGCCGCCGCCGTGTTCCGGGTCGGCCGCCCGGCGGAAGCGGTCGCGCTCGCCGAAGCGGACCTGCGTCGAACCCCGGCCGACATCGGCACGCACCTCGTGCGAGCTGGGGCGCTGGCCGCCATGACACGCTACGCCGAGGCCGAGACGGCCTATGGCGCCATCCTCGGGATGGAGCCTCATAACCTGCAGGCATTGGCGGGTCGATCGGGGGCGCGCCGCGCGCTCGGCCACCAGCGAGCCGCAGACGAAGACCTAGGCCTCTTGCTGGCCGATCCGCCACCTGATGCCCAGGGGGCCGGTGCGCAGTTCCACGGGCTATATCTGGCCCATCGGTATGCACAGGGCCTGACGCTGATCCGAATGCAGCTGGCCGAACCGGGCATCATCGCGTCGGAGGCCGATTACCTCGGGCTGCTGGAGGCTGTCCTGGAATGCGCGATGGGGGATGCCGATGCGGCCCTGAGGCATGCCCACGCCCTCGTGGCAGCTCGTCCGGACGACTCCGGCATCCATGAGATCATCGCGCACGCATCGATCCAGCTCGGCAGGAGCGATGCGGCGCTCAGCCACGCCCACCGGGCGCTCGCCGGAGCACCCAGACATCCGGAGCTGCTGGAGACGCTCGGCATCGTGGAACGGCTGTCGGGTCACCCGGAACTCGCATACGAGGCCCTGTTGGATGCGGCGATCGCGAGGCCGCAGCTGCCGCGAGCGCGCGCGGAGCTGTCGGCCGTGTTCACCCAACTAGGCAGGCACGCCGAGGCCTCGGCGGCCATCAGCGACCTACCGTCGTGGACGGTCGACGATCCGTTCGTGAGCTATGCCCGCGGGTGCATCCTGGCCGCCTCAGGGCGATACGACGAGGCCAAGGAACAGGTCGCCAAGGCCGCCGAGATCAGGGCCAGCCTCGGCTCGATCGCGCGGCTCGATCCGACCCTGGCGCCGCTGCATGCGGAGGTGGCGGTGGTCGATGCTGAGTCGGTCATAGAGAGCGTGGCCCCCGCGACCGGACACATCGCCGGCAGCGCGGACCGGCTGGCCGAGCCGCTGCCGGCCATGGGTTAAGTCACCTGGGCTAGGACGGGACTTGTTCGTCCCACCCCCACCCCTCCTCCCGCTCCGCCTCGAGCGGCTTGGCAGCCGCACCAGCGGCTCCGATGAGCACCTTGCTGCGGGCCAGGGAGGTGGTCCAACCCGAAGGCATCGAGCACGGCGATCTCCAGCAGCCGGCGGGACAACGGAGCATCCTGCTTTGCCCCTGAAGCTCCGAAACCTCACAGTTCCGACCACTCCCTGACCATTGCCACCGTCAGACACGATACCGGATAGGGCATGTCACGAGTCCCCACCCGCTGCCCCGGCTGCGGAGACGTCTCAGAACAGGGGGGATGGGTTTGACACCCTGATCTGGCCCCACCTGGGGTCGGTGGGGCGCACGGTGTACGGAATGAGCTTCTCCGCCACGTCCGCGGGCAGCGATGCCGCAGCCCGCTCGATCTCCGCGAACAAGTCCGTATCCTCAGCCGCGGCGTTGCCTGCGTACCCCGGGGGCAGCTGCGGGTCGTCGAACATCGCGTAGGCGCCGTACAGCAGCGAGGTCGGATAGTCGATCCTGCCGGCTGCGAGGGCGTCGGCGATCAGGCCCTGGGCTGGCTGGGCGATCGGGGTCGATGGCGCGCCAGAGGAAGGAGGCTGGCTGGAGACGACGGGACCGCCGGTCGGGCTACTCGATAGGCTCTGACCCTGGCTCGCGACGGTAGACGTCGTCGCGAGCACGAGGGCCGCCACCAAGGCGGCCGCCAGCGGGAGCCCTCCTCGGCGAACCGGGCGACCGGTGGAGCGTTGGCGGTCGGCGTGTCTGATCGAGTCGGTCGGACGGGGCATCCGGTCGTCATAGGGGGTGGATATCAAACCGGCGGACCGTATCAGGTCCTGCGAAAGGGCTCCAGGACGGCACCCTGCGAGGGGTAGGTCGGCAGACCACGGTCAGCCTATCCCTCCCCTTCCCACGCCCATGCTTCCTCCCGCTCTGCCTCCAGCGGCTCGCACCTTGCGGTGTGCTGACGCTCGAGGTCTCGGATTCTCCGGGTCAGTGGAGGTGGCGCTCCCAATCGTGGGGCACGCGGCCGGCCGGACCGGGGACGGGCTGGTCGCGGGGATGCGCCAGGGGCGGCGTGAGGTCCGGGCCGTCGGCGTAATCCTGGCCCGTGTAGTCCCAGAACCAATCCTCGTCCGGTTCGAAGCTGCGCACGATCGGATGATGCGCCTCGACCGCGTGATGGCTCGCGTGCTGCGAGGGCGATGAGTCGCAGCACCCGATGTGCCCACAGGCGGCACATCGGCGAAGGTGGAACCACCAGCCGCCGGTGGCCTGGCATTCGAGGCACCCGACACCGCTGGGTGGCACGCTGGGGTCGATCACCGGCACCGTCATCCCGTCTCCTGGTCCTCCTGATACTCGTACCACTCAGTCATGCGTCCTTGTCGGTGCACGATAGCTGAGTGCTGCCGCATCCCAGCCACCGAGCTCCACCGCGGCGCGATACACGCTGTCCAGGAAGGCGAGGACGGTCGCACGCGGGTCCGCGTCCGCGGCGACGCTCTCCCAGGGGAGCACCCACTCGCCCAGCGTTCCGTCCCAGGCGGCGGATGAAGGCTCGATCGAGGCACTCTCGCAGCCGTCGGGTCGAGGCACGATGTACGCCAACATCCGCGCGCCGGGCGAATCGTCGTCGCCCGGCCAGAAGCCGGCGGTGAGGTGCTCGGCGTCCAAGTCGTAGCGCACGATACGGCCGCGGTCCTCGGGCGCCTCCAGATGCCTGCCCGTGAACAGCGCGATGCTGAAATCGCAGCCACCCCACCAGAACTGGACACCGGAGCGACCGAAGAACGGTGACCGGAAGGTCTCGAACGCGCCGTCGACGGTACACAGGACGCGATGGAACCGCCGAGCGAGCACGGCATCGAAGGTGTTATCGCGGGTGTTCGCCGAGAAGGGGGTCGTCTCGATGGTCTCCTGGGGCTTGTCCCACAGGTCGACATCGATCGACAGCTCGGCAAGGGCTGAACGGAAGTCGTGCCAGATGTCGGCGACCGCCCGGTCCGGCCCGAGCATGACAGTGGCGCGACGGCCGTCGATATCGAGGACGATGGCGCTGTCGAACATGTCGATGCGGATGGTGACGACAGTGAGCCCGTATGGCATGGGGCCCGTGGTCAGGCCCCGGGCATCGAGGTAGAGGCAGGCGTGCAGCCATTCGGGTCGCGCCGGGACCAGGGCCAGCCGGACCTTGCCGACCATCTGGGTGACCATGTGGAACGTCCGCTTGGTGGTCGCCCAGTCCTCGTATCGAAGGTCGAGCGAAGTGTCGTTGCCCTTCGCCATGTGCCGGTGCCTCCATCCACGGGGTGGGCCTGGTCTCGTCGGGCCTGACTAGCCCAGTTTCGCACGGACAGTACTCGCATGAGCATGGTCAACGAGCCTGCGCGCAGCTCGGCGCCCGGGACGTCACTCCTCTCACCCCCACCCGTAGCCCTCCTCCCGCTCCGCCTCCAGCAGCTTCGCCGCGGCCCCAGCAGCGCCGATGAGCGCCTTGCTGCGGGCCAGGAGGTTGTCGAGCCCGAGGGCATCGAGGACGGCGATCTCGAGCACCCGCCCGCCGACGACGAGATGGCATGTTCAGCCGAGCGCGTAGGCGATCTGCTCCTCGATGCTCATGCCTCTGCCGTCGGCGACGGCTCGGGCATGGTCGGCCGCGGCAAGCATCGGGCGAGCCTCCTCGACGGGGTCGCCGAGCTGCGCGACCGCGTCCGCCAGCTCCCCTCCGATCTCGTCGTTGTAGCGCTCGGCCGCGGCCCCCAGCCGCACTGCGCGCTGTGGTCGACCCCGCAGGATCTCGACGGCCGCCAGGAGCTTGAGACCGAGGGGCAACCGGCCGAGCGTGCCGAGCTCATCCCAGAGCCGCAGCGTGTCGCGGCCGGCCTCCTCGGCTCGGTCGGCATCGCCGATCACCCGATAGAGCATCGCGGTCGCCTCGAGATAATCCGCGACATCGTGTGACCTGCCGAGCCGGCGGTTGATCTCGAGGCCCTTCTTGGCGGCATCGATGGCGGCGCCGATATCGCCGCCCTTGCCGGTCACCACGGGTGCCAGCGCGAGCCATGCGGACATGAGCTCGGCCGAGGCCTCGTCCCCCGCGTCCCGGAACAGCTGCTCACCCTCGGCCGCCCGTGCGATAGCGGTGGGAAGATCGTCCCTCGCGAGGGCCGCCCAGGCGCTGTCCTGGAGCGTCCCAGCGACCAGCCGGTCGTCGCCGAGCTCGCGCACGACGGCCAGGGACTCCTCGTACAGCATGAATGCCCGGTCCGCGTCGCCCTGCCAGTACAGCAGCCCTGCCAGGGCCCGGAGCGCCTTGGCGCGATCGAGGCTGGGCGTCAGCGCACCTGGCAGCCTCAGGCATGTCTCGAGCCAGCGGACGCCCTCCCGGAGCTCTGCCCAGTAGTGCCAGTAGTCCCAGAGCGCGGCGGCGATGCGGAGACAGGTCGAGGCGTCCTCCACATCGATCGCCCAGCGCAGTGCGGCGCGGAGGTTGTCCTGTTCCCGCCGGAGGCGATGCTGCCAGGACCGGAGTGCCGATGACCGAAGCTCGGGCTCCGCGTCCTCCGCCAGCTGCACCATCTCCATCGCATGTCGCCGTTGGATGTCGGCCGCGTCCGGTGATCCAGCAAACCGAGCGAGGGCGTACTCGCGGATCACCTGCAGCATGTCGAAGCGTGCCTCCGTGCCGTGGCTGCCCAGCGGCCGGATGAGGCTCGCGTCAGCCAGGGAGCCCAGGCCATCGAACGTGTCGATGGCCAGTGCCGAACCCGGGTTGCAGACCGCCTCCGCCGTCTGGATCGTCCATCCGCCCGCGAACACCGAGAGTCGCTCGAAGAGGGTCCGCTCGGCCGGGTCGAGCAGCTGGTGACTCCAGCCGATCGCGGCATCCAGCGTCCGCTGTCGCAGCGGGACGTCGGTGGGCCCGCCGACCAGGACCGGCAGGTGCCGCTCCAGGCGGTCGAGGATCGCCGCCGGCGCGAGCAGCCTGGTCCGCGCGGCAGCCAGCTCGATGGCGAGCGGCAGGCCATCGAGTCGCCGGCAGATCCCGACGATGGGGCGTGCGTTCTCGGCGTCCAGGCTGAACGACCGATCGGCTGCACGGGCCCGCTCGACGAACAGCGTGATCGCCTCATAGCGCGAGAGCTCGGCGAACGGCGGAAGATCGGACGTATCTGGCGTCCGCAGGGGCGGGACCTCGTAGGTCTGCTCGGCGGCCAGATGGAGCACGGCCCGGCTGGTGACCATGACGTGGAGGCGCGGGGCATTAGTGAGCAGATCGGCCACGAGGGATACCGCGCTGAGGACCTGCTCGAAGTTGTCGAGGATCAGGAGCATCTCACGCTCGCGAAGGTGCTCCCTGATGCCAGCCACGAGATCCCGGTCCGGTCGCTCCCGGATACCGAGGGCGCCCGCGACCGCCGCGGCCACCGTCTCCGGGTCGTGCGTGTCCTGGAGCGCCACGAAGACGATGCCGTCGGCGAACCGGCCGGTCAGTCGCTCCGCGGCCGCGAGGGCGATCCGCGTCTTGCCGGTGCCACCCGGTCCCGTGAGGGTCAGGAGCGACCCGCCAGCCACGAGGTCGGCGACATCGGTCACCTCGACCTCACGACCGATGAGCGGTGTCGCCGGCACGGGGATGGGATCGTGTTGGGAGTGCATCGAGCGGATGGGCGGGAATGCCCCAGGCAAGCCCTCGATCACCAGCTGCCAGATCGGCACGGGCGAGGGCAGGTCCTTCAGACCGTGCTCGCCGAGGCTCCTGACATGCAGTCCCGCGGGCAGGTCGGCTTCCACGAGCGTCCGGGTCGCATCGGACAGCAGCACCTGGCCCCCGTGACCGGACGCCGCGATCCGGGAGGCTCGATGGACGTCGATGCCGACATAGTCGTCACCGCCCAGCCGACCCTCCCCCGTGTGCAGACCCATCCGGACACGCACCGACACGTCGTGCGGCCAGGGGTGTGCGGCGAGTCGGCGCTGCGCATCGGCGGCTGCCCGGACGGCTGCCAGCGCCGATGGGAAGACCGCGAACATGCCGTCGCCCTCGGTGCCGACCTCCGTACCACCATGTTCGGCGACCGCCGACCGGATGAGCGCGGTGTGAGCTTCGAGGACGGGCCCGTATGCCTCGCCGAGCGCCGCCACCAGCCGGGTGGAGCCTTCGATGTCCGTGAACAGGAATGTGACCGTGCCCGTGGGTAGGTCAGGGTGATCGGGCTTGGATGTCACGGAATTTGACCTCCCGGACGACTGTGTCGCGGGTCGAGTCTGGCACTGTGGGGCAATACCGCATCGAATGGGATCGTGCGTCGCCCGCACCAGCGCACGAGAGCGGTCACCGACCGGCGCTGCGCTCCACTCCGCCCAGCCCCCTCTCGCTCCGCCTCCAGCAGCTTGGCGGCCGCCCCGGCGGCGCCGATGAGCACCCTGCTGCGGGCGAGCGAGATGTCGAGGCCGAGGGCATCCTCTAGCCAGCCTTGGATCACGGGGCTGCTACGGGGACCTGCCTCGGCTCATCCCGGGGCGGGGCTCATGGCTTCGGAGGACCCACGCCGCTCTGGCCCAGGCACGCGATATCGATGGCTTTCTTGCCGGCCCGCCGCGTCGCTTCCTGGGCCGCCACCGTCCTCACCAGGGCCTTCCCGAGCTCCTGTCCGCCGCCGGTCACACTCAAGATGACGGCAACGGCCGCGAGCGGTGGGGCCATCTGGCACATCAAGCGCCGCAGTCGGTCGCCCCACCCCGGCACCGGCCTGTTGGACTCCCCGTACTCCGGGAATGCGGCGTGTCGCCCTGACTCGGCCTCATCCCTGATCAGGCCGGTCGTGGGATCGACGACCCACCACATCGTCGGGCCGTGACCGAGGACGCCGAGGTTCATGGCCTGGACGACGATGGCGTCACCCTCTCCGAGGACGCCGCGCATCCGGTCGATGGCGACCTCCGACGCTCCCGCGGTCCGAGGCATCTCTCCTGGTCGGAAGAGGGCGAGCGGCACCGATGCTGCCCGGGCGACCGCGAATACCGAGTCCGCACTCCCGAGCGGTCGGGTGGACATCCCCACGAGATCGGCGAGGGACGACTCGGCCTCCATGGCTGCTGCGGCATCGCGTGCGGCAGCGGACCAGTCGGCAGGTTTGGCACCCGGCACGTAGAGCGCGTCCAGCACCACCGCGGGACCGGGATCATCCGGGGCACCAGTCGACGGGGCCATCCCGGCGACCAGGATGATGGGCCACTGCGGGTCGCCGCCATAGCGCCGATACAGCGCCGGGTAGAGGCGCAGCCACTCGTCGATGGGCGCCATGGTCCCGGTCTGGGATGGAAGGTCATCGGTCGCGTCGGCGACCACCCCGGGCGCCAGGTCCGGACCGGTGAGGAGGCCGACCTCCCAGACCGTGTCGAGGGCGACGTACTCGCCATCCACCACCGGTAACGTCGCCAGCGCCACGCTTCCGGCCGTTCCGTTCATGCGCGGCACCTCGCCGAGGCGATCGAAGACCTCGCTTCGCCGGGTGATGACGGCGCCGTCCGAGGAACCGATGTCGAAACGGAGCCAGGCACCCGTGACGCCATCGTCGACTGCCGCTCGGGGGTCGGGCGAGGGCGGCGCGAATACCCCGGGGATGTCGTCGCCGCCCGGCGTCTCGAGGCTGATGGGGGAGCCGAACGTCGCGCTGTCGCCGACGAGCAGCACCGGGACATAGTCACTCCGGCCTCCCAGGGACGCTGCTATGTGCGCGCCGAGACTGTCGGGCGGGCCGAAGCCGAACGTCACGGGGACCGTCGCCACCGCCGCGGTGTCGAGCTTGACGGTGAGCGCCGTTGTCCTGCTCAGCGTGCCGGCGTCTCGACGCTCGACCTCGAGGCTGACCGTCACGGTGTCGTAGTCGTCCGGCCCCAGGCGCGCAACGACCGAATCTCCCTGGCAGGGGGACGAGCCCGAGGCCGTCGTGGTATCAGCGTCACGCCAACTCGAACCCCAGCTGTACTGGATCCATGTATGGCGAGTCCCGACATGTCCCCTGTCGACGCTCGGGGGCGCCAGGATCGGAAGACCGGCCAAGGCGTGCTCAAGGTCGGCGGCCGCCGCGTCAGCTGCTTGTTGGCGTGACTCGAGGATCCTCGGCACCCCCACGGTCGCCGCGCGCACCTCTGGGTCGACGAATGCGGCCGCCACCAAGCCAGCCAACGTCGCGGCCGATGGCTGGATGGGAGCGGGCTCCGAGGTTGGTGTCTCCGAGGCGACCTCGCAGGTCGCGAACCGGTACGGGACCACCGCCTGGTCCAGGAACGCTCCCAGCAGGAGCGCCTGGTCGATGTCATTGGCCGACCGCGTCAGGAACGCCCCGCGGGGACCCTTCATGGCACCCGGGTACGTCTCGGTAAGGACGTGGGCCCTGATCCACCGGCGCGCCCGTTCCGGGTCGTAGCCGAGGCTCTCGATGGTGTCGCCGATGGCCGAGTCGACGGCTCCCGTCAGGCTCGTCGGTGGCGGGTCGGTGACCGTCGAGCTCGATGCGGTGCCCCATGGGCCGACCAGGCTCCCGAGGATGCCGACGAGGACCATGTAGGTCAACATCGTGGGACTGCTGACACGCTGCCAAGCCAACCGCATGCTCTTGCGACCTTGCGCGAAGCTGTGGCCCGGGCACCCATGGCAGGTGGGGTCGGGGCCTCTCTGACCGCCCGATGGTGCGCGTCGTGCCATCGGCGGGCAACCCGTACCTCCGTCAGGGTCCGATGCGCCTCGTGCCGCGCCTCCTCACGTCAGGCACAAGCCCGCGTGCGAGGCCGCCGTCGCCGCACTCGCACCCGCGGCGTCGCCCTCCACCCCCGAGTCCTGGGACCCGGCCGAGACCCGGGTCGCTCTCCGCTGCCCCAGGCCGTGCTCCCGTGGTGGGGCGCTGGAGACACCGGCTGCCACATGAACGATGGAAGCGAGAGAAGGTCGCGCCCGGGAGGGCTTGGGTCGGCTTGGGCGCTCATGTCGTCGTGGCACGACGATGGATGGGGCGCCACACACCTGTCCATTGCCGCGGCCCGTGTGGTTCGACGCGCGCCCGGTGATCGGCTGCTTCGGTGGCGGCCATAGCCGGGCCACGACCGGGTGCGGGACCCGGCTGCCACCGGAGTGTGGGCGGGATCCGTGGTGGGGTTGAGTGTGGTCGCCGCGATCAGGATGACTCCTATCCCTGACCTCGGGGTGCGCCACAGGGCGACGAGATGGCTCGAGGAAACCGCCTTCGGCTGCGACCCCGACCGGCAACCGCTGGTGTCCCGTCGGCATGTGAGCCAACCCGGGCCGGAGCCTGTCGGGGCCGTGAGAGACGGATTTCCCCTGGCCGGCGTCGGGTGCGATAGCACCATGCCATGCCATGCCTTGCCGCGATGGCGCCCTTATCGGGGCCGAGCCATGGGCGTCGACGTGGCCGCCAAGGCTTCCTCGGGCCGGCAGGACGAGTACCACTGTCATCCCCGCCGAGCGGCGAGGGACCCACGTTTGTCGCGCGGGCAGGTCGGACCGTCAGGCGGTGGGTGTCGCGTCCGCGGGGCACGTCTCCCGGTAGGGCTCGTCGCCCAGGTAGGTGGTCCACTCCTCCTGCGTGAGGCTTCGCCCGGCCACCTCGCAGGCGTGGATCCGCCACGAGACCTCGTCCATGGCCCAGCGGAGCACGGTGCCGTCCTCCGCTCCGGTCGTGATGAGCGATCCGTCCGGCGCGAAAGGACTCGCTCACGACATGGTGTCGGCCCGCGAACGGCTCACCGATGCGCTGGGCACGCGCCACGTCCCAGAGCACGAGCCGAGGCTGGAGCTCGAACTCATCCTGCGTCCGGGTCACGAGGGTCTGGCCATCGGGGCTGAACTCGACGTCGAGATGGCCCCGGCTGAGCGCCGGGGCCATCGGGATCAGCGAACGATGTGTCTCACGACGGTGACGGCGAGGACATCGGCGGCAGCGGTGCGGCGACCGGCTGCCAGGAACCGTAGGCATCTCCCAGGATCACGGGCGGTTTGCTGCCATCGACCATGACGATGCCGAACCGGAAGAGTGGGTCCTGGCCGGGCTGCGGTGTGATCAGGACGCTGGCAATTCGCGTTCCGTCTGGAGACCACACTTCCGGAGTGCCACATCCGTCGCCCAGCTCGTCGAGCCGGCGCTCGTTGGTGCCGTCCTGGTCGATGATCCAGGTGCGGACCGTGCACGGGCGGTGGTTGGCGTATTCCGACGGGTCCACGGTGCGCTGGAAGGCGACGTGCTGCCCGTTCGGTGACCACGCGGGATTGCCCGCACGGGCGGTCAGGAGCCGCTGCCCCGAGCCGTCGGCATTCACGATCAGGATCCCGTCGGCCGCCTCGATGAACACACCTTTGGTCACCGATGTGACCGCCAGCTCCGTTCCATCGGGAGACCATCGCGGTTGGTCCACATAGGCAGGGAACTGCAGGGTTGACAGGGTGACCCCGATATCGGAAGCGATCCGATGGGCCTGGAGCCCGCCCGCGAGGCCACCATCGGGCCCGACGTCGACCAGATAGAGGCCGGTTTTGCCGGTCGCCTCGCTGCCGAGGAGCGCGATCCGGGTCCCGTCCGGAGACCACGATCCGAACAGGCTGTTCGTGCCATCGGCGAGGAGCTTCCTTGCCGGCGTCGATCCATCGGCCGGGACGATGTTCAGATCGTATCCGCCGAAGCAGCTCTCCCTGGTCGGGAACAGAAGGTTCGCTCCGTCTGGAGACCAAGCGGTGGACCAGTTGCCCATGCAGTCCTGACTGGTCGCGGGGTTGCTCGCGAGCGTCATCTGGTTTCCGCCGCCGGCGTCCATGACCACGAGCGAGTCGGCCCCGTTCTGCCAGCCGTGGAAGGCGATGCGCGTGCCATCCGGCGACCAGATCGGGTAATCGACAAACCCGCTCGTCACGTGGCGCACGTCGGTCCCGTCCGCGCGGGCGGTGTAGATGTCGCCGGCAATCTGCCCAGGACCGTTGCCGAACAGGGCATAGGCGATCACGGCCGCATCACCCTGGGGGATGGCGACGGCAGCCGGGAGGAGACGCGAGCCCACGATGGCGGCGCCAGCGGCGAGCGACAACGCAAGCAACGCAATGAGCAGGATCCAGGCGATCCGCAGCGACGGTGCCGCCGCCGCTGGACGGGTGATGACAGCCATGGGGAGCCACCTTTCGAGGCTGGCCCAAGCGCGCCGCTGCCGGGTGCGACTCGTCCGCTCGAGCACCTTGCCGAGGATGCGGGGAGTCGGCACCGAATACGGATCATCGAGCCACGCGTCGAGCATCCGGTCGAGGTCGTCGGTTTGCCTCATCTCGAACGACCCCCGTTGTGCTCGTGGCGAACTCGTGCATCCGAATCGAGCGCGGCGCGCAGCGCCTGGGTCGCCCGGTGGAGCCGCGACTTCGCGGTCCCCAGGGGGACGCCCATGGCTGCGGCCGCGTCCGGCAACGGGAGGCCCAGGTAGTGATGAAGGACGATGACGGTGCGGTGTTCGGGATCGAGGCGGCGGAGGCCACGCTCGATCTGGTCCCGATCGGCTGTCGCCGACTGGGCATCGGACACCGAGAAGGCGTGGATCTCGGGGATCTCGACCTCGATGCTATGGCGCCTGGCGGACCGGAGCTCCGCGTAGCAGGCGTTGAGGAACAGGCGGTGGAGCCAGGCGTCGAAGCGATCGATGTCGCGCAGGGTGGGCAGGTCCCGCCAGCAGCGGACGAGCGTCTCCTGGACGGCGTCCTCGGCCCGGTCGGGGTCACGAAGGATCAGTCGGGCAGCGGCGTACAGTCGGGGGATCGTGGCACCTGCCAGCACCGCGAAGGCGTCATGATCGCCCCTCCGTGCCCGCTCCACGAGGTCCTGCTGCACGGCCACCCTCGTCGCCGCGCGGCCGTTCTGGTCGCGTCTAGAGCGTATGGTGGGATCGACCGTCGAATTGTTCCCGAATCGTGGACGGAGTCCCGGGGAGGCCCGCCTCTCAGGCTCGAGCATCGTCGATCCGGGCGTGTCACCGGGCGCCGCAATGGTCGCTCGACCGTCGCCCGACAACTGGCCGTACCAGGACCTCGACGCCGACGACGGCTCGCTCGACCTGGTCGACTGGTTCGCATAGCTCCTCGAGCAAGGCCACCGCCTGGTCGGCCGCCCTTATGCCGGAGGCGCAGCCCGGGCCCCCGTCCCGTGCGCTGGCGACTCCGACTGCGACATAAGCGATGGAAGCGACAACGAGTCGCTCCTGGGAGGGCTTCGGTCGCCTTGGGCGCTTGTGTCGCCGTGGGTATCCGATGCGTGGTGATCGCCGCGAGACGGTCCCGCTAGCTCGCGTCCGACAGTCGGCCTGCCCCTCGCCCAGGGCTCGGTCACGGCAGTGGTCGAAGCTGGGCGTGGGTGCCGTTGACCGGGGTCGGTGTCAGCGACCGCTCACCGGTGCCATCGAGGCCCACCCATGCCATGGTCCGCTGGCCATACCCGGGGCCGTCGACCCTGGTGAACACGATGCCCGAGCCGTCGGGTGCGACCCGTGGCTGTGAAGCGCGGGTGACGCCAGCCTCGAAGGTGGTGACGGGTCGCAGGCCCGAGCGGTCGGCGGCCATCGCGTAGAGGTTGGCAGCCTCGGACGTGACCCCGAAGACCATGATGTCGCGGGTGTCGAAGACGAGCCCGCCGTCTGGTGCCCAGTCCGGATGCATCCCGACCTGCGCCCACTCGGTCAGCCGGGTCTCCGGGCCTCCTTGGGTGTCGGCCACGAAGATCGCGGCGCCCCTGGTCTCGTCGAGGATGTCCTGGAACCGGGTGTCGGCCAGGGTGCTCCCGTCCGGCGAGATGCGCGGTTGCTCGGCGGTCATGCCGTCCGTCCGGGTGAGCACGACGGTCGCCGTGCCCACATCGACCCGGCCGACTCCGAACGTGGCAGGTGGCCCGTCGGTGACATCCGCGCTCAGGCCGTAGTAGATGGACGCGCCGTCCGGCGCCCAGTCCGGATAGTTCAGCTCGTTGCAAGGGGCGGAGCAGTCCACGAGTCGCCGGGCGTCGGTGCCGTCGGCATCGACCACCCACAGCTCGCTCTGGCCCGCGGGCGTGGTCCTGACATAGGCGATCCGCGCGCCATCGGGCGACCAGTCCGGGTGCAGCTCGTCGCCAGGGACGTCGGGCATCAGCGGATGGAGTCCGGTCCCGTCCGGACGGACCAGGTAGATCGTGTCACCACCCACGGCGTCGAGCCACTGGTAGGCGACCCAGGCCTCGCCAGGGACGGGGACAGGGACCGCGGGCGAGGAGCCGGCCGCTGGGCTCGCGCCGAGGGAGGGCGTGACGCTGCACGTCACCGCGATCGAGATGATCGAGATAGCGAGGAGACTCGATCCGCCGGTGCCGGACACGGGTGCTTCCTCCCATTGGGATCGGGGATGTGTATCCCCTGCGCGTGACAGGTGCAGCGGCAGCCGGACGCTGTCGGCACAGCATAGGCGGGCCGTCTAGCCCACCAGAGCCGCCCCGACCACCGTTGGCCACGCCGCGCCGGGGCCGATCCCGAAGGGCCTCCTGGCCCCTGCCCGGGTCGTCTCGCAAACCTGTGATGGGGAGATGGCCCGCTGCCTGCGCGAGCTGGGCGAGGGCCGCTGGCCGGGATTGGGACGCGCCGGACCCTGTCAGGGCTGGTCAGGTGGCGCCTTCGTGGGAGGTCATCTGCATGGTGACCGTCGAGGGCAGAGGCTGGCGGGCCCTGTTGTCGGATACGGCGGCGCCGCTGTGACCGCCGCCCTTGTCGCTGCGTTGCTGCCACGCACCAGGCGGGCGGCCCCATGCATCAGGGGCTGCGAACGCGCCCGGAACGCCGAGGCCCGACCTGTCACCATCGGCCGATTGCCCGGCACCCGCCGGGAGAGCCTGACAGGAGTCGCCCCATGCGCGTACGTTCCGCCATCGTCCTTCTCGGCGTCACCGCCTCTCTAATGCTCCCGGTCGCCGCCTCCGCCGCCGGCCCGGACCAGGTCAACGGCACGTTCGCCACCGGTGGCATCTCGTTCGAGATCTCGGCACGGAACGTGGGCAGCGGCTCCGAGGCACGCGGGATGCGCACCATCGTGTACGTGGACGGCAGCACCTCCGTCTTCGACATCGACTGCCTCAAGGTGACCACCGATGCCGACGGCAGCACGCGCGCCATCATCAGCGGCCGCTACGTCTCGGGCACGCCGGGCCAGGCCGCGGCGTACGTCGGATACCCCGGCTACGCCGCGTATCTCGACCGGGGCGAGGGGGCGAACGCGCTGCCCGATCTCTGGTCGTCGACCACGTACGGCACGACGCGTCCGTGCACGACCGCCACGCCCGTGCCGGGTGTCGCGATCGAGACCGGCAACATCCAGGCCAAGGACCGCTAGAGACCGCGCCAACTACGCAGGAGGCCCGGTACCGAGTGCTGCCGGGCCTCCTGCTATGCCGTGCGCATAAGCCCGCGATTAGGACCGCGCGCCATCATCACGACCGCGGCCCTGCCCTCCACCCCCGAGCCTGGGGACCCGGCATCGACCGGGACCGTGCGGAGGGCGAGGCGGGCCGCGCTAGGTAGCACGTAAGCAGGGGTTAGACGCTCCAGGAGTCGGCCGCGATACAGCATCTAACCTGACCGATTCCTGAGTGATTCCCACGCTCACGAGCACGTCGATACCATCCGGATGGTCCGAAGTCAGATGCTCTATCCGCTAAGCTACGGGCGCGTGCCTAGCGGCGAAGTATCGCACCACCGTGGCGGACGACGCTGGGCACCCCGGCTCCCGTAGACTCGGCCCGGTGTCGCGGCACGCGACCATAGAGTGAGGTGCTCGGATTGGCTGGCTGGCCCGGTGGCGTGAGCGCCATCACGCTGTTCGTCGATGACCTCGCCGCGACGAAGCGCTTCTACGTGGAGGTCTTCGGCCTGCCCGTGCACTTCGAGGACCCCGAATTGGTGGTGTTCTCGTTCGGCAACACGCTCATCAACCTGCTGGTGAGCACCGCCGCACCGGCCCTCATCAGGCCCGCGGTGGTCGCCGACCAGGCCGCCGGATCTCGTCTCCAGTTGACCCTGGACGTGGAGGACGTCGACGCGACGTGCGCCGAGCTGGAGCGTCGTGGGGTGCGGCTCATCAATGGTCCCATCGACCGGCCGTGGGGTATCCGGACCGCCTGTTTCGCAGACCCGGGCGGCCACATCTGGGAGATCGCGCACTAGGCCGGGACGGGGCGCACCACGGATGCAAGCCTCACAGGCCGCCCTGGTGGCGTTTGTCATGCGCGTGTTATGACCTGCGGGCGGTCGGTCCGGCAACATGGTGGAAGCCCGGTCGGACGCGACGCGTCCCAACGTCCGGCCGGGCGCCGAACACGGCCGATGATGGGCATCGACCGGCCCGGTGACCGGGAGCAAGCGCAGCAAGATGGCCGATCCCGCCACCCGGCCCGCAGGGCTAGTACCCTGCCCCGGTGACGTGGAAGCGCCGTGCCAAGATCGCGTTCATCGGATCCCACGGGATCCGGAAGACCACGGCCGCGCATGCCTTCGCGGGCTCCATCCAGCGGGCGGGTCGTTCGGTGGAGTTCGGTCGCGAGGTCGTCCGCGACAACCCCCTGGGCATCAACGAGGGTGCCACCGGCGAGGCGCAGCTGTGGGTGCTCATGTCGCAGATCCGGCAAGAGCTGGAACTCGCGACCAAGGCCGAGGTGCTGGTGACGGACCGGGGAGCGATGGACAACCACGCGTATTACCTGCGGGCATGCGGCGGCGTCGACCGGTTCTCGGTGGGGCCGCTGGTCCGGGCCTGGGCCGGCACCTACGACCTGGTGGTCCGGCTGCTGCCCGACGTGGCGTTGCGGGCCGACGGCACCCGATCCACCGACGACGTCTTCCGTGACGACATCGAAGCCATCCTCGATGCCACCCTGCCCGGCCTCGTGCCCCCGGATCGACTCATCGTGATGGACGCGTCCGAGGTGACCGAGGACCACGATTGGTGGCCCATCGCGGAGCGACTGGCGAACACCGTCGGGGAACCGCTCTGCGCCCCCGGTGTCCGTCTGCCGCGACGCGCCCGCCCACGGTCGCGTCCGGTCGTGGTGACGGCGACCGCGAGCATCGACCCGCAGCTGGAGCTGCAGCTCGAGAGCGACGCTTAGATGGGTCGACCACCCGTCGCCCTGGGCGCCGAGGCGGAACGCGCCCGGGTGCTCGCCGCCGACCGAGGGCTGCAGCCCTGGCGACAGTGGCGGGCGGTGGCCGAGGGACCGGTCTTCGGCATCGCCGACGCTGGGCAGGGCATCCGACTCGACATCTCCCTGGCGCCCGGTCACAGGGTGACCGCAGCGGCGGGTGAGCGACCGACGCCCGGGCCCGTCCAGCTGGCGTCCGCCACACCCACGTACAGCTTCGTCGAGGCGGTCCAGTCGATCGAGGGCGAAAAGCCTGTCGTCGCGGTCCGCACGTCCGCGGCCGCCGACCCATCGTTGAGCTGCGAGCTCCGGATCACGGCCGCGAAGCGTCGCCCCGAGGACGTCATCCTCCGCCTGGTCATCGCGAATCGTGGCCCGGAGTCGGTCATGGCTGGTCTCATCGCGCGGCTGTCGTTCACCGACGCGCCGTCGGAGGGCGCAGCCGGGCCGTCGTCAGGGAACGTCCAAGCGACATGGGGCAGCGTGCGACCGGGCATCCGGGATGGGATGACGCTCCTGTGTGCCGCGCGTCCCGGGGTTGCCACGTGGTGGCTGTCTGCCACCGATGGCGCGCTCGACACCGATACTCGGGACGGCACAGGAGGGGTGTCGGCGACGGTCCGGTTCGACGTGTGCGTGGCCCCGGGATCCACCGCCACCACCCAGCTGCGTCTCTGCCGGGGGATCGAGCCGCGAGCCCCGGTCGGACCGGATGCGGCAGCGACGCTCGGCACCCGCGGACGCGAGGCAGCCGCGTTCCATGACGCGCTCCTGCCGCGTGATGCCACGGTCGACGAGCGTGCGGCCGGCCGAGCCGCGCTCGCAGCGCTGCTCGCCGGATCGCATGGCGACGGACTCCATACCCAGCGGACCTTCAGCGCCCTCGCCCTTGCCGTGGCCGATCCGGAGGCTGCGAAGGCGCGGCTGCTCGCATCGCTCGACCATCGCCTTGACGCCCCCGGCAACCGCCTCGAACCACCCATCGATGCCTGGGCGGCGTTGCGCATCCACGAGCTGGGCGAGACATTCGCAGGTGCGCTCGACCACGCGTTCCTCGAGGGGGTCTTCCGGTTCCTGCTCGATGACTACTCGCGATGGGTGGACCGGGTCGATGACGACGGCCGGAACGCTCTCCAGGGTGGCGTCATCGGTCTGGACGGGACGTCCGATTCCGTCGCAGGCACGGCCTGGATGGGGTGCTACAGCGTCTGGATGCTGGCGCTGGCCATCGAGCTCGCCCGGGACGACCCGACGTACGAGGATGTCGCGGTCACGTTCCTGGACATGTCGCTGGCGATGATCGGGGCGCTCGATGACCTGGGCGGCAGCGGCAGCGGCATGTGGGATGAGTCTGAGGACGTGCACCGCGATGTCGCCCGGACCACCAACGGTGGGACACGTGCCGTACCCGGCCGCTCGGCCGTGGGGCTGGTGCCACTGATCGGTCTTGCCGTCATCGAGCGGAGCGCGCTGGAGCGGCTGCCGGAGCTCGCGGTCCGCCTCAGCTGGTCATTGCGCCATCGACCGGAGCTCGCGGATGTGGTCATCCGCGAGCGTCGGAAGCATGGGCTGGCGGGCGATGCCCTGGTGACCCTGGTGTCCGGTGAACGACGGATGCGATCGCTGGAGCAGCACGTGTCGTGGCAGGTGGAGCTGTCGGCGGCACTCACGTGCCTGCTGTTCGACACGGTCGACCGGTTGCGGGCGTTCGGCGCCGGCGTCCATCGGGAGCACCCGTCCGGTCCCGACGCCCGTCGCCTGGCCGAGATCGGCGACCGGCTCGTGGAACATCTGGGCAGCCACGCGCCTGGGCCGCCCTGGCTGGTCCTGCTCTCGGGGGTCCTGCGCCGGTCCCGCTAGACTCGCCCGACATGTCCCGACCCGCCGTGCCCGACCGGACCGGCTACCCGCCAACGCCGTCGTCCGACCCCGGGCGTGCAGGACCCCTGGATCCTGCCATCGCCGTCGGCTTGCTCCAGCGTGCGCAGACGCTCACGGAACAGGGCGACTGGCAGCTGGCGGCGAACACCTTCGCGCGGGTCGTCGGCAACGACGACCCCAACCTCCATGTCGCGGCCCTGCTGGGGCTCGCCGAGTGCCGCTATCGGATGGATGACGAGCCGGGCGCCGTCCAGTGCTGGATCAGCGCGACGCAGGCGCCTGAGGGTCCGCTCACGTGGCGTGCCTGGAAGCAGCTCGCGGCCTCACGCGTGCGAACCGGCGATCTCACGGGCGCCGCGCGCGGCTATCGCGAGGCGGAGCGACGAGCCCCTCCCAACGAGCGCGCCGAGATCGCCTCGCGCCTGGGCTGGCTCGCCAAGGAGACGGGCAACGAGCGGGCGGCCGGTCGCTACTTCGATCGCTCGCGTGCGGGTGGGATGGCAGCTCCAACGATGACCTGGGCCATCCTGGCGGTCACCGTGGCCATCGGCATCTCATCGCTGCTGATGAGCCAGGAGCAGATCTGGTTCGACTGGCTGGCGCTGACCAAGACGGGCGTCGCGGCAGGCGAGTACTGGCGCCTGTTCTCGGTCGTGCTGGTCCATGCCGGCATCATCCATCTAGCCTTCAACATGTACGCCCTCTATCTCATCGGGCCCACGGTGGAGGCGCTCTACGGGCCGGTCCGGTTCCTGATCATCTACCTCGTCTGCGGTGCGGCCGGGTCCGCGGCGAGCTACGTGTTCTCGAACGCGGACGTGTCGGTGGGTGCCAGCGGCGCGGTGTTCGGGCTGTTCGGGGTTCTGCTGGTCGCGGACCGGGTACACAAGCCGGCACTCACCCGGCAGGCGCGCGGCCTGACGATGCAGATCGGCGTGCTCATCGGCGTCAACCTGGTCATCGGTTTCTCGGTCACGTCCATCGACAATGCCGCCCATATCGGCGGACTGTTGGCAGGCTGCTGGCTGGGACTGACCCTGGTGCCCCGGGGTGCCGCGACGCTCGCGTCCTACTGGTCGCCGGGGACCTCGGCCGATGGCGCCGTCTCGGTCCATGGCCGCTCGCCGGTCTCCACGCGCGTGGCTGCGATCCTGGGTGTCGCGACGGTCGCGCTGTTCATCTGTGCAGCGATCGTGATCGGTCCGCTGCGATGGGGTCTGTGAGCAGGTCGTAGCGCTGGCCGAAGCGGTCGATGATGCGATATCGGTCGCGCCGGCTGACCCGGTCGAGTCGCTCCGGCATGGTCCGGCCGTTCGTGGCGTCGAGCAGCGAGATGGCCCGCCGCGGAGCCGCCTCGGGTCCCTCGTCGCGCAACACCAGGCTCCACCAGGTGGCGAGCATCTCGGGATCCCCGAACGCCTCGTCCACAGGAGCGCGGTCCAGCCCGTCGGTGGTCCGGAACGCAAGGCCCGCCCAGGCGACCGCGACCGGGTCCCCGCCACCGGGGTCGATGGGCACGAGATGGCGCAGGTCGGGTGAGGTCACGCCCGACCAGCCGGCCACCGCGACCGCGGGGTCCGCGAGTGCCGTGGTCAGCTCCGGGATGCGATCGACGGTCGCCTCGGCCGGCCAGCCCTCGCCCACGACCACGATGGCGCCCCGCGCCCTGCGGAGCGCGATGGCGAGCGCGACACCGGCCGTGGCCGGGGCCAGGATCCGGATGATCTCCACGTCGCCGAGGTCGCCGAGGTCGCCGCGGTCGCCGCGGTCGCCGAGGTCGCCGGGCAGCACGGCGGCCGCGTCCGCGACGATGAGCCGTTGCGTGCCGACCGGCGCGTCGATCAGGCGCGACAGCAGCCGGACCGTGTCGTCGGGCTCGGGGGTCGCGCGGGCGACGATGGTGATCGCCCCGGTCGACCGCTCGACCTCGATCGCGGGCACCGACCCGGTCCAACCATAGCGGGTCGCACCATCGTCCTCGGCCACGTCCTCGGGATGGGCGCGGACGATGCGACCCTCCGCGCCCTTGTCGATGACCTTCCAGCCAGTCGCCTCGATGCTCGCTCGGAGGCGGTCGGCCTCCACCCAATCGTGAGCGCGTCGCGCCTCGGAGCGCTCCCGCGCCAGTGCCCGCAGCTCCGGCGGGGGCAGCTCCTTGCCCGTCCGCTTCGACGATCGGGGGCGTGCGAGTGCCTCGGGATGCCCCGGGATGTCGGGAGGGTCGGTCGGGTCGCCAGCGGGCTGGTCGGTTCCGGTCGGATCGGTCGTCACCCGTCCGAGGATAGCGCCACGCGCGCGGCGGGCCCGCGATGGCCTACGATCGGACGATGAGCGAAGCGGCAGCCCAGTACGGCAATCGCATCGGCGGCGAGTGGCACGCGGCGAACTCGGGGCTGGTCTTCGAGTCGCGCGACCCGGCGGACGAACGTCAGGTCATCGGCACATTCGCAGCGTCCGACGCATCGGACATCGCGAACGCCATCCGGGCGGCTGGCGACGCGGGCGAGGCCTGGAAGCGCACCCCGGCGCCCAGGCGGGGCGAGATCCTGTACGCCTTCGGGGCGCTCATGGCGCGGCACAAGGAACGGTTGGCGCGGCACATGAGCCTCGAGATGGGCAAGGTCCTCGATGAGGCGCGCGGCGATGTCCAGGAGGGCATCGATATCGCCTACCTGATGGCAGGGGAGGGCCGTCGTCTGTTCGGCGACACGGTGCCCTCGGAGCTGCCCGACAAATGGGCGATGAGCATCAGGGAGCCCATCGGCGTGGCGGGGCTCATCACACCCTGGAACTTCCCGATGGCCATCCCCTGCTGGAAGATGATGCCCGCGCTCATCAGCGGCAACACCGTCGTCCTGAAGCCCGCGTCGGACACCCCGGGCTGCGCCCTGTTGCTCGTGGAGCTGCTGGAGCAGGCGGGCCTGCCGCCGGGTGTCGTCAACCTCGTCACGGGCGCCGGGGACACGGCGGGCATGGGCCTCGTGGAGAGCCCCGACGTGCCGGTCATCAGCTTCACTGGCAGCAGCGCCACCGGCAAGCGCATCGCGGAGGTCGCCGGGCGGCGGCTCAAGCGGCTCTCCCTCGAATTGGGGGGCAAGAACGCCATCGTCGTGCTCGAGGACGCCGATCTCGACCTCGCGGTCGAAGGCATCCTCTGGTCCGCGTTCGGGACCACCGGTCAGCGCTGCACCGCGTGCAGCCGGGTCGTCGTCCAGGAGACGGTCGCGGACGCGCTCCTCCAGCGGCTTGTCGACCGGGCGTCGGCGCTGCGCCTGGGGTCGGGCCTCGATCCGCTGACACAGGTGGGACCGCTCATCAACGCGGCGGCCGTGGCCAACGTCGCGAACTACGTGGGCATCGGCCAGGAGGAGGGCGCGGAGCTGCTCACCGGCGGCGCCAGGGCCACCGGTGCGGGACTGGAGCACGGCCACTTCTTCCAGCCGACCGTCTTCGACCGGGTCGACCCGATGTGCCGGTTGGGCCAGGAGGAGATCTTCGGGCCCGTGCTGTCGGTCATCCGGGTGCCCGACTACGCTGCAGCCGTGACCGTCGTCAACCAGGTCCGGTACGGGCTCTCGTCGAGCATCTACACCCGGGACGTGAATGTCGCCTTCCGGGCGATGCGCGACCTCGCCACGGGCATCGTGTATGTCAACGCGGGCACGATCGGCGCAGAGACGCACCTGCCGTTCGGGGGCACGCGCCAGACCGGCAACGGCCACCGGGAGGCGGGCCATGCTGCGTTGGACACGTTCACGGAATGGAAGTCGGTGTACGTCGACTACTCCGAGCGTCTCCAGCGTGCCCAGATCGACAACCAGCCTGCCTGAGCCGGACGTCGTGAGCCAGGCAAGCACGCCCGAGGAGGCGCTGGCCGGGGTCGATGCCGCCTTCCGGCCGGTGCTGCGCTTGATCCCATGCATCGCGGACTATCTCGACGAGCTCGCGGCCCGCCCTGCCTGAAGCGATCCCCGGATGGCCGCGTTGAGCAGCGCGCCGTCGGTCGAGAGGCTGAAGAACGTGTAGCCGAGGGCGGCGTATCGGGCCGCTTCCTCGGGCTTCCAGAGCAGGATGCCGGCGGCCTTGCCGTGCGCCCGGGCCGCGTCCGCGACGGTCCGGATGGCCGCGTCGAAATCCGGGTGGTCGAGCTGCCCTCGGACGCCCAGGGCATGCGACAGGTCGGCGGGCCCCACGAACAGGACATCGATGCCCTCGATGGCCGCCATGTCCGCGGCGGCTGCGACACCTTCGCGGGACTCGATCTGGACGATGCCCACGATGGTCGTGTTGCGGGCGTCGACCGAGTCGTGGCCGCCGGCACCGTAGGCCAGCCCGCGCGTGAACAGGGCCACGCCGCGTCGCCCCTCCGGGGGGAAGCGAAGCCAGCCCGCGATATCCGCGGCCGCCGTGTCGCTGCCGACCTGGGGCACCATGACGCCTTCCGCGCCCAGATCGAGGGCGCGTCCGATGCGCAGTCGGGTACCTTCCTCGAGCCGCACGAGCGCGGTGGCGCCCGATCCGGCGCCCGAGATGGCGGTCAGCTGCGGCAGTAGGTCGGCCTCTGTCCCAGCGCCGTGCTCCAGGTCGACGAGCACCCAGTCGAGACCCGCCCGGGCGCATACCTCGGCCGCCTGGATGGAACCCAGGTTGAGGAAGGTGCCGAAGAGCGTCTCGCCGGCGAGGACGCGGCTGCGCAGGGGGGCAGGCTGGGTCATGGGTCGGTGACGCCTCGTGGGTGGGGACCGAGGGTGGATGGGTCGCTCGCAGGACTGGCAGGGCCAGTCGCCACCAGCCACGGCCCGATGAGCTCGTCGCGCTCATCCGGCGTCAGCACATCGTGGAGCAAGGCGGCCAGGACCGCGTCCAGGATGGCCGGAGCGGCGCCGATGCGAGCGTCCAGCCGGGTCTGGTTGGACATCCCCGCATATACCTGGAACGGACGCCCGACGAAGCCGCTGCCCTGGTCCCGGAGCCAGCGTCCGACCGCGTCCTGGGCGATCTCGAGGGTATGCTCCTGCCCCTGCGCGGCAAGTGCGAGCCTGCCGTGACGCCACGCTCGCTGTCGGGTACCCGCATCTCCGCCATTCCAGGTGGCCTGGAGCAAGGTGATCTGCTGCTCGTCGAGGAATGGCAGGATGCCGATGATGGTATCGGCGGCGGCGTGGTCCACCGCCGCATCCTACGGGACGCGGCTGGTCCGGTTGCTCGCAGTCGCGTGCCCGTCTCACGGGTCCCTTATGTCTCATGTGCGTCTCATGCCCGCGGCGGACGCTGGCGCCCTGGTCGAGCCGCGCACGCGGGTCGATCAAGCGCACTCGACGCCATCAGCCACGGAGAACCTCTCGATGACGCTCCACTCGTATCCCGACCCCTCCGCGGGCGGACCGCTCCGCGGATCGACCGCTCCGCACGCCTCGGCCTCGCCCGATGGCCCGGCAGCAGCGACATCGCGGGCACCTTCGCGCCGCGGCCTTCGGCGCCGGGGCATGGGCCTGGCGGTGATGTCGGCCGGCGCGACCGCGCTGCTGCTGGGCTTCCAGAGTCCCGGCTTCGGCGCGAGCCCGACCGATGCCGCGCTCGCCGATGCCAGCCCATCGGCGGGCGCGTCCGCCGTGCCGTGCGCATCGGTGAGTCCGTCCGCGTCGCCGGCAGCGTCACTGCTGCCGCTCGGTTCGCCCGGCGCCTCCGCTGTACCGTGCACGCCGGCGGCGAGCCCGGTGGCGACCGCCCCGGTCGCGATCGATCAGGTGCTGGTGGGCCAGGTCGTCCAGACGCGCTACGGCGACATCCAGGTCCAGATCACCGTCAACGGCACCCAGATCACCGATGTGCAGGCGCTCCAGCTGCCGCGCGACCGGGACTACTCCGCCCAGATCAGCGACTACGTGGAGCCGTACCTGCGGCAGATGGCGCTCCAGGCACAGAGCGCCCAGATCGACCTCATCTCCGGCGCCACATACACCACCGAGGGCTATGCCGCGTCGCTCCAGTCGGCCATCGACCAGATGGCGACGGTACAGTAGCGCTCGCGCGTCACTCGCCGATCGTCACGTTCCCAGAGCCGGCACGGTAGAATGCCCGGTCTGGGCCGGTAGCTCAATGGCAGAGCAAGTGACTCTTAATCACTTGGTTGAAGGTTCGAGTCCTTCCCGGCTCACCAGCATCCCCGCTCGATATCGCCCCGGCGAGCGCCATTGACGGCTCCTGCGTTCGGCGGGTCAAGGCGGTTCCGGTCGTCGTCACCAGACGCATCGATCGGCGTCACGCGATGCGATCGAGAGCGCGCGGGAAGGGAGCCTGGATCCCAGAAGCCGGCTCGACCTCCACCACGGCCCGCGAAGTCTCGCACCGGACTCCACATGACCTCACTGCGCATTCCTGCGTATGTGGACGGATCTCGTTCCCGGCCTGCTGGCGCGGCGTCGATCGACCCAGTCAGCGGCAACGTGGCCGGTAGATGAGGGCTGCCTGACGATCGGTCGGGGCCCATGGTCCCTTGGTCCCGTAGCACCGTCACGACAGACGCGGCATCATGCAGCTTCAGGAGTCGCCCCGGCTTCGTCCTTGTCCGGGGTGCTGAGGCCCGGCGGGCTCGGAACCACGCCGGGCCTGCCTGTGCGGCGCAGCTGCTTCGGACGTCAGCCGACGACGGTGAGCTCGATGGTCACGGTGTCGCCGACCTCGAGCCCTTCGGCCTTTCGCACCCATTGCTTGAGCGGCACGACGTACAGCCCGTCCTTGGGCCACAGGGCCGTCGTCCAGGCGGTGTCACCGATGCGCAGGGCGACGGGGATCATGCCCCAGCCGTAGGTCACCGACGATGCGATGGCGCGCAGCCTGCGGGACCCACTGGCGGGAACGGTGACGAAGTGATGAGGCGCCGGCCCACGCCAGGACCAGATCTCGCCGGTGACCGTCAACTCCATCGAAGCAGGATAGGAGCACGAGCTCAGCCGTGGGCGAGCCGTCGGGTGGATCAGGGCGCTGTCGCCGAGCCGTCTCCGAGGCGGCCGCTGGGCCCCCAGGAGGCCCACCAGCAGCCGTCCGGTGCGGGCGCCGTCGGGGTCCCCTGGACCCGTATGTCGGCGCGCTCCCATGGTCGGTCCGCGGACATGAACGGTCGCTCCTCCGCTTGCCACTCGTCCCAGAACCGCTGGGCGGCGGCATCGCCGCCGTCGCGCAGGACACCCCGTCGCTCCTGCACGACCCGATCGCCGGCGACCCAGATGGTGGCGTCGAGCAGGTCCACGAGCGCGCGTCGACTCGCGCCGACACCTTCCACCAGCACGACGGAAGCGGCAGGCACGTCGATCGAGCCGCTACGGCCGCGGGCGACCCAGCCGGGCGGCCGCCACGCCACAGGCCGGCCCGAGCGGAGCGGCAGCAGTAGCTCATCGCGCATCATCGGCCACCAGTCGAAGAACGAGTGATGCCACGCGACGTCATCGGTGTGGATGACCGGCGCGGCGTCCAGCCGGGCCGCGAGCTCGGCCGCGACCGTCGTCTTGCCGCTGCCCGACCGCCCGTCGACGGCCAGGATGACCGGCGGCGCGGTGCCGGACGCGAGCGCCGCGACCCGGGCGGCGACGGTCGCGATGGACACCGGCTGCCACTGATCCGCGTCCGTCATCTCCGCGCGCATCGATCGATGATGCGCTCGCGCCGACCGTTGGACACGGCCGAGCGTCCGCTCGACTACCCTGACGCGCGATGACGACATCCCAACCGCCTGACCCGCCTGCGCCCATGCCCCCGATCGAGCAGCCACCACCGCATCAGCGCTCCCGGGGCGTCGGCTGGGTCATCGAGATCGCCGTGACGGTGGGTCTCGCGATCGCGCTCTACTTCGTGATCCAGACGTTCATCGTCCAGACATACCGGGTCGAGGGTCAGTCGATGGACCGGACCCTCCACGACGGTCAGCACCTGCTCATCGACAAGCTCACGCCCCGCTTCGACAGCTACAGCCGCGGGGATATCGTCGTCCTCCATCCGCCGGACCAGGCCGAGGCATCGACCCCGTACATCAAGCGGGTCATCGGGGTGCCAGGCGACCATGTGGAGATCCGGGCCGGCGGCGTCTGGATCAATGGTGTCAGGCTGGATGAGCCGTACGTCCCGGACGGTGCCGCCACGCGGTCGGAGGACCCTGCGTTCGATACCGTGGACCTGGGCCCCGACGAGGTCTGGGTCATGGGTGACAATCGCCTGCACTCGGTCGACTCGAGGACGTTCGGGCCGGTCAGGATCAGCGAGATCATCGGCCGCGCCTGGCTGCGATTCTGGCCGCTGGACAACATCGGCATCCTCCAGACACCCACGTATCCGGATCTGCCGCAGCTGACCGCACCCCCGGCGTCTCCCGGACCCTGACTCGTCAGCCAGCCGGACATGAACGACCCCTCCGTCGAGCAGGACTCGGCGAAGGGGTCTTCGGCACCCGCCACCCTGGGCAGTGGCGGCTCCGATCATGTGACGCGGTGAGCGTGCACCGTCGTGGGGTCGGCGCCCGCTTCAGCGCTCTCCCGACGTCCCGCATGCTGACAGCACGATCGTCCCCTGTCCCCCCGTACCTTGGTACCGACGGGCCGACGGTACCGCCCCGCACCACCCCGGGCCGTACGTCACGACCCGTCAGTCGAGCGGCAGACGCTGGAGTAGGACCAGCAGTGGCCGGACTGGACCGACCGTGGTCGCGGCCACCGGCAGGCGCAGCCACGCCTCACTGGCCATGCCGGGATGCCAGGGTGCATCGAGCCGGCGCGCCGAGACGCCATCGATGCCCATCGCCGCCGCGGCACTGGCGAGCGTCTCGCCCTCACCGTGGAGTCCCCGGCTGACCAGGAAGCGGTCGCCATCGGCGACGACCTCGAGCAAACTGCTCCGCCGGGTCGCGAAGGGCTGATTGATGAGGGGTCGCTGCTCCCATCCGATGAGATCGGCGGCGATGAAGGCCCCGCTGCCCGTCCGCGCATCCGGGTCGGCAAGTCGCTGCCGCAGGGCGTCCGGATCGGGACGGCCGTCCGCGTCCAGGACGAGCAGCGTGCCCACGATGACCGCCTGCCGCGCCGCCACCTGCTGGGGCATCGTGGCCAGCTCCGGGAACGCGGGAAGGGGGTCGCTGAGCTGGGTCGTCCGAAGGCTGAGGTGTGTCCCCTCGATGACGACCATGGCCTGGATACCCGGCCACCAGGGCTCGAAGAACCAGGCGGCATCGTCGAATGGGCCCTCGCCGGCACCCGGCAGCATGGGCTCGGACCAGGCGTCGGACCGCCCGGTGTCCCCGGGGGTGACGAGGGCATCCAGGGCCAGCGCCAGCTGGTCGGGTGCGGCTCGTACCCGGGCGGTCATGTGCGGAGCGGGACCGTCACGGGACCGGCCACATCAGGCCGACTTGCGGCGCCGCTGCGGGGTCGCCGCCTTTGCCTCGGTCGCCGCCTCGGGCGCGCCTGCGGCGCTCGCCTTGGGCTTCGCCTTGGCGCGGCCGCGGGTGACCGGGATGGGCTCGTCGGGATCCGCGGTGGCCATCGCTGCCGGTGCCGTCTTGCGAGCGTCGCGGGCCGCCGCGACGCTCGCCTCGAGCACGGCCATCAGATCGGTGAGGCCCTTCGACTCGGCGACCGGCTCGGGCATCGCGACCGGCTGTCCGTCCACCTTGGCCTCGATGACCTTGAGCAGTGCCTCCCGGTACTCGTCCCGATATCGTTCCGGCTCGAACTCGCCCGTCATGGCCGCGACCAGCTGCTTGGCCATAGCGATCTCTGCCGGCTTTGGTTCCGCCTCCTCCGCGGGGACGTCCAGCTCGCCCAGGTCCCGGACCTCGTCCGGCCAGTAGATGGTCGACAGGAGCATCGTGGACTGATAGGGATCGAGCACCGACAGCTGCTCCCTGTCCTTGAGCACGATCTTGCAGATGCCCTGGAGGCCCGACTCCGCGAGCACGGTCTTGAGCAGCCCGAACGCCTTGCGACCGATGGGCTCCGGTTCGAGGTAGTAGGCCTGCTTGACGAAGATGGGCGCGCTCCGCTGGGCGGTGGTCTCCACGAACTGGTCGATCTCGATGGCGCGCACGGTCCGGAGCGGCACGGCCTCGAAGTCGGACTCCTCGATGATCACGTACTGGCCCTTGCTCCATTCGTAGCCGCGGAGCGTGTCGGAGCGCGGGATCTCACCGTGCTCCGGGCAGTACGTCTTCATCTGGATGCGTCGGAGGCAGGGCACGACCTTGCCGTCCTCCTTCGCCTCCTTGTGCAGCAGGTTGAACGAGAGACCGCCGCGCGACTCGGTCGCCAGGTAGAGGCGCACCGGGATGGTGACCAGCCCGAACTGGATGGCTCCCCGCCACATCGATCGCGCCAAGTGGACCTCCAGTCTGGTGCCTGCCGGGCGTCATCGGTGGACCAGCCGGTCGCTTCGGACGCTCGAAGGCATCGAGGATACCCGTGAGGCGCAAGCAGACCCGTGCGAGGAGCTCCGCGGACGCTCGCGCTATCCTCGGGGCAGTGCGTCGTCCCTCCGTCATCCCCTGGTTGCTGGGCATCGTGATGCTCGTCCCGCTGCTCGCGGGTTGCGCCGTGACAGCCCCGGATGAGACGAGTGAGTCGCCCGAGGCGCTGCCGACCGGCCTCGTCGGCCCCGTGGCGCCGACCGTCGGTCCCGGGGCGTTGCGATATGTCGTGCTCGGCGATTCGTACAGCTTTGGCGATGGTGTCAAGCAGTCCGACCGCTGGCCCAACCAGCTGGTGCGCATCCTGCGACCGGACCTGGACCTGGACATCGTGGCGAACCTCGCCGGACGCAGCAGTGCCAGCCGCCAGGTGATCCAGGACCAGCTGCCGCAGCTCGTCGAGCTCGAGCCCCAGTTCGTGAGCGTCCAGGTGGGCGTGAACGACGTCATCCTGCGCACGCCCGCGGAGACGTACAGCGCCAACATGGCCCACATCCTCGATACCGTCCTGACGCTCGTGGACGCCGATCGGGTCGTGGTGGTCACGACCCCGGACTACACCCTCATGCCCGACGGCGACATCTACGGGGAGCCGGAGGTGAAGAGCGCGCGCATCCGCGAGTTCAATGACCTGCTCCGTGCAGCGGCGGAGGCGCGCGGTATCGCGGTCGTGGACATCTCGCCCATCAGCGACCGCGTCCAGCAGGACCCCTCGCTCGTCGCGGTGCCGGTCGACGGGCGCGACCTCCATCCGTCGGGCAAGCAGTACGCAGGCTGGGCGGACCTGGTCGCGGAGGCGGTGCGGCCGCTGTTCCACGAGGCGCCGCCATCCAGGGACGCATCGGACGCGGCCGGCGCGCCGCTGCGGCTCGTCACGGCGCCCTCGCCGGCTGCGCCGGATGCACCGGGGTCATCGGTGTCACCATGAACCGCACGGGATGCCCGGCCGGCCCAGGCCGCACCTAGGGCAAGGGAGAGCGCGACGATGACTGTGATGAGGCTGCCGCATGTGGACACCGAACCACTGCGCGACGTGGTCCGCGACCTGCGAGAGCTGGACATGTCACGCTTGACGGCGCTGCGGGCCGATCTTGCCGAGCGCGACCTGCCGACCGCAGCTGACCTGCGCCGTGAGCTCGAACGGATCGACCTGTCGGCCACCCTGGGTGACCTGCGCGAGGGTATCGGCAGGATCGACCTGCCGCATCTCGACCTGGAACGGCCGCATCTGGCCGTGCCCGCCCTGCGCCGACTGCTGGGCCTGCCCCACCGGCGCGGCTCCCTGGGTCCGGCGCTCGCGCTGGGCGTGGTGGTGCTCGTGGTCGGTGCCGTGGTCGGTGGCGTCCTCGCCTGGCTGCTGCACCCGCAGGCAGGTCCGCGCCGTCGCAAGGCACTGCGGCGCCGGCTCGTCCGGTTCCAGCGGAAGGTGCAGCACATCCGCTGACGCTCGTGTCGCGGGTGCCCGCGGCGCGTCGCTCGTGCTAGGCTACCGACCATCTCTTGCATGACCGGTCCCGTGAGGCCGGATAGGGTCCAGAGAGGCCGGCAAGGAGGGGTCCCGATGCTCACGCCCTGTCACGACCACCACCGCTCGACGGGCGGTGGTCGTTCTGCGTCCGGCTGCTCGTGACCCTCATGGGCGGCACCGACGGCGCACAGGTGCGCTTCAGCGTGCCGATACCTTCGGATGCCGTGGTCGACCCACGCATCGGCGCCCACGGGCCGGCCCTGCTTGCCCTCGAGGACGGCACGGTGTTCCACGGCGTGTCGTTCGGTGCGCCGGTGGCGTCGGGTGGCGACCTGGTCGTCAACACCTCCCAGACCGGGTACCAGGAGGTCTGTACCGACCCCTCGTACGCCGGGCAGGTGGTCGTGATGACCTATCCGCTCATCGGCAATCACGGCCGGTCGGCGGGTGACGACCAGTCCGAGCGACCCTGGCTGCGCGGCCTTGTCGTCAGCCATGCGACCGCAGCGGTCCTGGGCCGCGCGCGTCAGATCGTCCACCTCCTGCGCTCCGAGGGCGTGCCTGCGATCGCTGGCCTGGACACGCGGGCACTGGCGCGTCACATGCGCCAGACCGGCTGTCAGCGGGCCATCATCACCGCCCCCGGCGAGACGGATGCGGCGAGTGCCGTCCTTCGGGCACAGTCGCTGCCGCGCTGGGAGGACCAGGACTTCGTGAGCCGGGTGTCCGTTGCGGCGCCTTATGAAGCGGGCGACCGGGGACCTCTCGTGACGGTCGTGGACTACGGTCTCAAGGCGAACATCGTGCGCTCGCTCCGGCGGCGCGGGGCACGTGTCCGGGTGCTGCCCCATACCGCGACCGCCGCGGATGTGCTCCGGCCCGATGTCTCGGGCGTGGTGCTCTCACCCGGTCCCGGTGACCCGGTCCGGCTGGAGCGGCCCATCGCGCTCGCGAAGGCACTCATCGCCGATGGCCGGCCGCTCCTGGGCATCTGCCTCGGTCACCAGATCGTGGCTCGTGCGGCGGGAGCCGAGACACGTCGGCTCCGGTTCGGGCATCACGGTGCCAACCACCCCGTGGAGGACCTGGGCACCGGCCGGGTGCAGGTCACCGCCCAGAACCACGAGGTCACGGTCGACGCCGACTCGCTGCCCCGTGGCTCGGGGTTCGCGGTCAGCCAGCGCAACCTCAATGACGGCAGCGTCGAGGGGCTCCGGCACGAGAGGCTGCCCATCGAGACCGTCCAGTACCACCCGGAGGGGTCGCCCGGGCCGCTCGACGCGGTCGAGGTGTTCGACCGATTCCTCGCTCGCATCGTGGCGGCCGGATCGATCCAACCCAGCCGGGTCACCGCGGCACCCCGAACGCCACCGCCGCCCAAGCCTGCGTCGGTGCTCATCATCGGATCCGGACCGGTCGTCATCGGCCAGGCAGCCGAGTTCGACTATGCGGGCACCCAGGCGTGTCGAGCCCTTCGCGAGGAGGGCATCCGGACCATCCTGCTCAACTCCAACCCGGCCACGATCATGACCGACCCCGGGGTGGCCGACGCCGTCTACCTCGAGCCGCTCACCGTGGCGTCCGTGGAGCGGATCCTGGAGCGCGAGCGGCCGGAGGGCATCCTGGCCGGGCTGGGTGGCCAGACCGCGCTCAACCTGGCGGTCGATGTCGCCCATGCGGGGCTGCTGGAGCGGTACGGGACGCGGCTGCTGGGCACGTCCATCGAGGCCATCGAGATGGCCGAGGACCGGGAGCGGTTCCGGGACCTGCTCCATCGGATCGGCCAGCCGTATGCGCCGTCGGTGATCATCCAGGGCGACACGGAGGATGAGCGCCAGGCGGGCATCGAGCAGGCGCTGGTCGAGATCGGGCTGCCGGCCGTCATCCGTCCCGCGTTCACCCTGGGTGGTACCGGTGGCGGCATCGTGGACACGGAGGAGGCATACCGGGAACGATGTCGTGCCGGGCTTCGGTTGAGCCCCATCGGTCAGGTGATGATCGAGCGCTGCCTCGTGGGCTGGCAGGAGATCGAATACGAGGTCATGCGCGATGCCGACGACACCTGCATCGCGGTGTGTTCGATGGAGAACGTCGACCCGCTGGGCGTCCACACCGGCGACTCCATCGTGGTCGCGCCCGTCCAGACACTGCCCGACCCGGTCCATCAGCGCCTGCGGTCCGCCGCGCTGGCCATCATCCGGGCGCTGGGCGTGGAGGGTGGCTGCAACGTCCAGTTCGCGCTTTCCCCAGACTCCAACGACTACGCGGTCATCGAGGTCAACCCGCGCGTGTCGCGGTCGTCCGCGCTGGCCTCCAAGGCGACCGGCTACCCCATCGCACGGGTCGCGGCACAGATCGCCATCGGGCGCCGACTCGCTGAGATCCCCAACGCGATCACGAAGACGACGGTGGCGGCCTTCGAGCCTGCCCTCGACTACGTGGTGGTCAAGCTGCCGCGCTTCCCGTTCGACAAGTTCCCGGGTGCCGACCGCTCCCTGGGCTCGCAGATGAAGGCGACCGGCGAGGTGATGGCCATCGACCGGACCTTCGGCGCTGCGCTCAACAAGGCGCTCCGCGGCCTGGAGCAGGCGGGGGCGGGATTCCTGGCGGAGGACCTGACCTGGGACGACGATCTCGCGGCATTGTCGGGGCCGGCCATAGGCGGGCGTGTCGCCTCCCGGCCGCGCCTGCTGCGGCAGTTCCTGGCGCCGTCCGACTCGCGCCTGTGGCGACTGCTGGCGCTCCTCCGACGGGGCGTCCAGGCCGCCGAGCTGCACCAGGTCACCGGTGTCGCGCCGTGGTTCCTGGCGGAGATGGAGCGCCTCGTGGATCTGGCCCACCAGATGACCGAGGAGGGGAGCGCCATCACCGATGGCCTGCTCGTGGCGGCCAAGCGGGCATCGTTCGGTGATCGGGACATCGCGACCCTGACGGGCCTGTCGCAGCGTGCCGTGGCGGACCGCCGGATCGCCATCGGCCTGCGGCCCGGGTTCGCCATGGTGGATACCTGTGCTGCCGAGTTCGCTGCCGAGACGCCCTACTTCTACGCCACGTACGCGGCCACCGGGTCGCCCCCCGAGGCGCCACCCGTGACCCGGCCAGCGGCGCTCGTCATCGGATCGGGTCCCGTGCGCATCGGTCAGGGCATCGAGTTCGACTACTGCGCCGTCCAGGCAGCCGAGGTGCTCCGCCGGGATGGCTGGCAGGCGGTGATGGTCAATTCCAACCCCGAGACCGTGTCCACCGACTTCGATGCCTCATCCCGACTCTATTTCGAGCCATTGGATCCCGAAAGCGTGCTCGAGGTCATCCACGCCGAGACCGCGCCCGGCGACGCGCCCCTGCCGGCGCTCGTCCAGTTCGGCGGCCAGACGCCTCTCAACCTGGCCGCGTCGCTGGTCGCGGGTGGGGTCGACCTGCCCGGGCTGTCGCTCGAGACCATCGACCTCGCGGAGGAGCGGACCCGCTTCGCGAACCTGGTCGACCGGCTCGGTATCCCACAGCCCGAGGGGGGTATGGCGACCTCCATCGAAGAGGCCATCGCGGTCGCCGACCGGGTCGGGTATCCGGTCATCGTCCGACCCAGCTTCGTCATCGGCGGCCTCGCCATCGAGTTCTGCTACGGACCCGAGGACCTGACCCGTCAGCTGGCCCTGGCGACGGCGGTCGATGAGGATCGACCGGTGCGCATCGATGCCTATCTCGAGGGCCTCGAGGTCGACGTCGACGCGGTCTGCGACGGTGTCGACGTGCTCATCCCGGGGCTCATGGAGCATGTCGAGCGAGCCGGCGTCCACTCGGGTGACTCGGTGGCGGTGTTCCCCCCGCAGCGGCTATCCGCCGCCGACCAGGGGCTCATCGTCGACGCCATGACCCGTGTCGCGCTGGCCATCGGCGTCCGAGGGCTCATCAACGCCCAGTTCATCGTCCGTGACGACGGGGTCTACCTGCTGGAGGTCAACCCTCGCGCCAGCCGGACGGTGCCGTTCCTGTCCAAGGTCACCGGTGTGCCGATGGTGGAGCTGGCGACCCGCGTGGCGCTGGGCGCGACGCTCCCGGAGCTTGGCTGGTCCGGCGGGCTGCGCCGGCCGCCGGGTGTCGTCGCGGTCAAGGCGCCGGTGTTCTCCACCAGCAAGCTCAAGGGGGTCGATCCGGCCGTCGGACCCGGGATGCGTTCCACGGGCGAGGTCATCGGGATCCACACCGACGAGCGGGTGGCGCTGGCGAAGGCGCTCCTCGCGGCCGCCCTGCGGCCGCCGGTGCCGGGTCCCGACGGCGCGCTCGTGCTGGTGTCGATCTCCGACCGGGACAAGCCGCGATTGCCGGAGCTCGCGGCATCCCTGGCTGCGGTCGGCTACCGGTTCGCCGCCACGGCGGGCACGGCGGCAGCCCTTCGGGCCAGCGGCTACGAGGTCACGGATGTGACGCCGCTCGCGGGTGCGGTCGGGTCGGCAGGGGTGATCGGCGCCCCGCTCATCCTCGACGTCATCGCGTCTGGCCAGGTATCGCTCGTGGTCAACACGCCATCGCCACGCTCGGGGCCGGTGCGCGACGCGGCGGCCATCCGACTGGCGGCGGTCTCGGAGGGGATCCTCTGCCTGACGAGCATGGACACGGCCATCACCGCGGCACGTTCGCTGGACGCATCCGTCCAGGCCCAGGTGTCGGACGTCAGGCCGCTCGACGCCTGGCTCCTGGAGCCGGTGCCCGCGCTCTGAGCCGGCCGACCACGGTCGCCGTCAGGACCGCAACCACGCGGCTATCCTCGCGGCGATGACGCCCGCCATCCCCGTCGACGCCCTGGTGATCCTGGTCGGTCCCGCGGCATCGGGCAAGAGCACCTGGGCGGCGCGCCATTCCCGCCCCAGCGAGGTCCTGTCCAGCGATGCCTTCCGGGAGATGGTCGCGGGCGATGCTTCGGACCAGTCCGCGTCGAGTGATGCGTTCCGCCTTCTCCACGCGGCGGCCGGTGCGCGCCTGAAACGCGGCCTGCTCACGGTCATCGACGCGACCAACCTCCAGCGATCGGCCCGTAGGCCGCTCCTGGCACTGGCCCACCGCTATGGGCGCCCGACGGTCGCGGTGGTGTTCGACCCACCCATCGAGGTGTTGCTCCAACGCAACAGCGGTCGTGCGCGGACGGTGCCCGAGGATGTGCTGCGTCGCCATCGGACGCTCCTGGCCGCCGCCATCGAGGACATGGGGGCCGAGGGTCTTCGGTTGGTGCTGGACGCGCGATCCGGCAGCGGCGATACCGCCCCGGGTGGCTGATAGCATCGGGGCCTGATGTCTCGCCAAGTGCGCCGTGTGTGGAGGTCATCGGTCATGTCCCATCAACGCCGACGCGCGGCGGTCAGTGCCCTGCTTGCGCTGCTGATGTCGACGATGGGCATCGGTCCCGCCGCCGCCACGGATCCGGTCACGGTACGCGTTGCGATCGGAGACCGATGCGTCTCCGGCCTCAAGCCGCCCGGCGACCTGGTCAAGCTCGTCCTGTGGACGGGCGCGGGGACATACCTCGGGTCGCAGGAGGACGCCAGTTCCGATGGCTCCTACGCATTCTGCTTCGCACATCGGGTCAAGGCTGGATACCGGATCACCATCACCGACGGGGACGCCTCTCGACGGGTCACCGTCCCGGACCTGACCATCGCTGCCGACCGGATCACCGACGTGGTCAGTGGTCGCGGACCGGCATCGAAGCACGTGACGATCCTGTTCTCCGACTGCAGCCTGACGGGCTGCGCAGGGTTCTCGTCAGTGGACCGAACGGTGGATGGCCAGGGTCGGTATCGCCGTGACCTGACCAGCCACCTCGATCTGCAGGGCGCGGACCGCCTGGCGCTGACGTATACCGACGGCCACGGGGACGTGTTCGACACGCCACAGGAACATGTGCCCTATCTCCAGCTCTCGAAGCCCAACCGGATCCACATCGAATGCCAGCCGGCCCGTGTCGTGAGCGTCACGCTCAGGTCCGCCTCCGGGAGGCTGCGCGCCGGCCGATCGTTCGCCAGGGCGGGCGGCTGTGCGTTGCCCGATGCGACGTTCCGGAAGCACGGCACTGCAGTGAACATCGCGGTCGGCGACATCATCCGCTCCGATCTGGCCAGCGACGCGAGGGTGGTCTGGCCACACCTCGCCGTCTCCTGGACTGGCACGGCCGTCTCCGTGCGCTGCCTGCCCAGCTCCCCCGTCGATGTCCGGGTCTTCCGGGCTGGCGTCCAGCGATTCGCGACGTCCGCCACCACCGATGCCGGCGGACACTATGACGACAGCGCGACCGGCTTCACGGCACTTGCGAACGACGCGCTCGAGCTCACGTGCGCGACGGCCAAGGGTGATCGGATCACGTTCACTGACACGGTGCCCTGAGCGATCTGCCGGGCCGATCGAGGGAGCCCGGCGTCCCGGCGCTCATCGGGCGCCCGCTGGTACGATCGCGGGCATGTCGCTCATCCCGCCTGATATCGCCGCCGACCTGCCCAACGTCCGGTTCACCCAGCGCCGGCTGGACAATGGCCTCCGGGTCATCGTCGCGCCCGAGCACCTGGCACCGGTCGTGGCCATCAACCTCTGGTACGACGTGGGATCACGGCACGAGGTCCCGGGCAAGACCGGCTTCGCGCACCTGTTCGAGCACTTCATGTTCCAGGGATCGCGCCACGTCTCCAAGTCGGAACACATGTCCATCATCCAGGGGGCCGGCGGCGTCAACAACGCGACCACCTTCTTCGACCGGACGAACTACTTCGAGACGCTGCCGTCCCATCAGCTCGACCTCGGCCTCTGGCTGGAGGCCGACCGGATGGCGACGCTGCTTGATGCGCTGTCCCAGGAGAACCTCGACAACCAGCGCGAGGTGGTCAAGAACGAGAAGCGCCAGAGCTATGACAACCGTCCCTACGGCTCGTTCTACGAGAAGCTGATGGCCGCGGTGTTCCCGGCGGACCATCCGTACCATCACACGCCCATCGGCTCGATGGCGGACCTCGACGCGGCGAGCCTGGACGACGTGACGAGCTTCTTCCGGGCCTGGTACGCGCCCAACAACGCGGTCCTGACCATCGCGGGCGACGTCGAGACGGAGACCGCTTTCGCCGCCGCGGAGCGCTGGTTCGGACCTATCCCCGCCAATCCCACCCTGGGCCGCGCCTGGCCGGTCGAGCTGCCGCCCACCATCGGCCGCGAGGTCCGCGAGACGGTGCCGGATGCGGTGCCGCTGGTGCGGGTCCATCTCGCCTACCGGATGCCGGCGTTCGGCACGCCCGAGTTCGATGCCCTCGAGGTCGGCACCCAGATCCTGGCCGGTGGTCGTGGGTCGCGCCTCTACCAGCGGCTGGTGCGCACCGAGCGGGCCGCCCAGGATGTGGCCGCATTCACGCTGCCGCTGGTCGGCGGCTCGGCGATCCTGGCGGGCTGGGTGACGGCGCGCCCGGAGAGTGATGCCAAGACGGTGGAGCGCATCTGGCACGAGGAGACCCATCGACTGGCCACGGAGCCGGTCAGCGATGACGAGCTGGCACGGGCACGGGCGCTCATCGAGTCGGCCGAGCTGGGCGCGGTCGGTCGCGTCGAGGAGGTCGCCGACCGGTTGTCGCAATACGCCACCTACTTCGATCGGCCGGAGCTCATCAACGAGCAGCTGGGGCGATACCTCGCGGTCGATGCGGGTCGGATCCAGGCGGCCGCGGCCGCGGTCTTCCGGCCCGACAACCGGGCCGTCATCACCTATGTGCCGGCAGACACCGCCGCGCAGGACGAGGAGAGCGCAGCATGACCGCGGTCACCACCGACGCCTCCGACCCGCTCGCGTACCTCGACGAGCGGCCCCTGCCCGGATCACCGCGCGACTACCGGTTCCCGTCGTTCATGCGCTCGGGCCTCGACAATGGGCTGACGCTGCTGACGGCGCACCTGCCGGGACGGCCGCTGCTCGTGGCCAATCTGCTGCTCCACGGCGATGGATCAGGCGTGACCGGGGAACCGGCCGCGCAGGCAGGCGCCACCGTCCTTGCGGCACGCGCCATGACCGAGGGCACCGCGAACCACGATGCCGTTTCGCTCATCGAGGCCTCCGAGCGGCTGGGTGCCGAGCTCTCCGCGGATGCCGGCTGGGAGACGTTCTCCATCTCCGTGGATGTGCCCCGGTCCCGCATCGCGCCCGCGCTCGCACTGCTCGCGGAGGTCGCGCTCCAGCCCAGCTTCCCGCCCGAGGAGGTGGCGCGCCTCCGCGAGGAGCGGCTCAACGATCTGCTCCAGGCACAGGCCGAGCCCCGCCGGCGCGTCGAGCGTGCCTTCGCCGAGACGATCTATGCCGATGGAGCAGCCTACCGACGCTCCATGGGCGGCGACGAATCGACGGTGCCGGGCATCGGCCGGGACGTGCTCGCGGCGCGTCACGCGTCGCTCATGCGACCATCGAAAGCGACCCTGCTGCTGGCCGGGGACCTGACGGGCGTCGACCCACGACGGCTGGCCGAGGACAGCCTGGGCTCCTGGACCGAGTCGAGCGCGCCACGACCGGCGCGCGGGGTCGCTGACGCGGCCGCGTCAGGCGGTCGGCGCATCGTGGTGGTCGACCGGCCGGGCTCACCCCAGTCGGAGCTGCGCATCGGCCATGTCGGGGTGCGCCGCCAGAACCCGGACTTCCATGCCATCGGGGTCCTCAACGCCCTGCTGGGTGGGCTCTTCGGCTCGCGGCTGAACGCGCTGCTCCGGGAGCAGAAGGGCTACACCTACGGCGTCCACTCCACGTTCGACATGCGGGTCGGTGCGGGGCCGTTCGCGGTGCGAACGGCGGTCCAGACGGAGTTCACGGTGCCCTCGGTGGTGGAGACCTTGGGCGAGCTCCAGCGCATCCGCGGCGGTCTCGCCACCGAGGAAGAGCTGACCATCGCCCGCGACTACCTCGTGGGTGTCTTCCCCTTGCGCTATGAGACGTCCGGCCAGGTCGCGGCGGCCATCGCCGGTCTCGTCGCCCATGCCCTGCCCGATGACGAGCTCGACCGGTATCGACCGGGCATCGCGGCGGTCACCGCGGAACAGGTGCTGGCGGCGGCGAACCGCTACATCCGACCCGACGGGGCGTCGGTGGTCATCGTGGGCGACGCCGACGCGTTCGTGCCGGCGTTGCAGGACGCTGGCCTGGGCGCGGTCGAGGTGGTCCGCGAGGAGGTCCCCGAGGGCGAGGGGTGAGTCCGGCGCCGATGGATGACCTGGTCATCGATCAGGCGGCCGGGCCGGACCTGGAGCCGCTGGTCGTCTGGTCCGACGGGATCCGGAGCTACGACTTCGGCCCCAGCCACCCCCTGACGCCGCGGCGTTTCGGGCCGGGCATCGAGCTCATCGGGGATGTCGGGGCGACCCGGTTCGTGGAGCCGGGCGAGGCGACCGACGACCAGCTCGCCCGACTCCATGAGCGGCGCTACATCCGGCAGGTCCAGTCGTACTCGGGCGATCCATGGCAGCCACCGAGCATGGGCATCGGTCCCGGCGACTGCCCGCCGTTCCACGGCATCCATGAGGCGGCCGCCCTCATCGCGGGGGGCTCGATCGGCGCCGTGGAGCGCATCCTCGCTGGCGAGACGGCGCATGCCTTCAACCCCGGTGGTGGGCTGCACCATGCGATGGCCGCCCGCGCATCGGGGTTCTGCATCTACAACGACGTGGCCCTGGGTGTGGCAGCCGCCCGTGACGCCGGCCACCGCGTCCTCTACCTCGATCTCGACGTGCATCACGGCGACGGCACCCAGGAGCTGTTCCGGGATGACCCCGACGTGCTCACGTTCTCGATCCATGAGTCGGGCCGGTCCCTGTTCCCGGGCACCGGCGACATCGACGAGGTCGGCGGGCCGCAAGCCCGTGGCTCGGTGGTGAACGTACCGCTCGAGGCGTACTCGGGTGACGCGAGCTGGCTGGCCGCGGTCGAAACGGTCATCCCGAGGCTCGCGGAGGCCTTCCGACCGACGTTCCTGGTGAGCCAGCACGGCTGTGACAGCCACGTGCTCGATCCGCTCGCTCACCTGCGGGTGACGACCGCGGCATACGAGCGCGCGACGCGCCTGCTCGATGGCATCGCCCATGCGTGGTGCGATGGTCGCTGGTTGGCGACCGGTGGCGGCGGCTACGAGGCGTATCGGGTCGTGCCGCGCTCGTGGGCCCTCATCTGGCTCGCACAGGCACATCGCGAGGTGCCGGGCGCACTGCCGGAGTCCTGGCGCTCGCGCTGGTCGCGGGAGGCGCAGCGGTACGACGGGTCGCCGCTGCCCACGCGATTCCTCGACGAGCCGGGCACCGCGCCCGCCGAGCCGACCGGGGCGCGGGAGCGCAACGCGCACACGACCGCACTGGCACTGGACCAGGCGCTGGAGCTGCTGAGCCCCCGCTGAGGCTGCGGGCCTCGTTCCGGTGACTGGACCCTCCAGCAGCTCCAGGGCGTTGGGGTCCGGAGGGGTCGACGGCGGAGCGGTTCGGACGCGTACCAGCGCCGGTCCGTACGTGTGGGTGACTGCACGAGTGCCGGCACCCGGGGACCATCCGGACGTGACCCGCCCCTCGTCCCTGTCCCGGATCCTGCGGCTCCTGGTCGCGGCGCTCATCGCCGGTCTGCTGCTCGGCACGAACCTGCCAGCCCCGATCCGGGCCGCCAACGGTCCGACCGCGGCACAGTTGCGCGCCGCCGGGACCCGCGTGCTGCAGCTCATCAACCACGAACGCGACGCGTTCGGTCTGCGGCACTTCCGCATGGACGGGCGGATCCGGACGGTGGCCCAGGCGCGCTCCCAGGACATGGTGGACCGGGCCTACTTCGCCCACCAGGACCCCGATGGCAAGTGGCCCTGGGATCACCTCAACGATGCCCGCATCAGCTACTACGAGGCGGGTGAGATCATCGCCTGGAACATGACCTCGCCCATCGACGATGCGGCAGCGACCGCCGTGAGCCAGTGGATGCACTCGACACAGGGCCATCGGGAGCAGGTGCTGAGCACCGACCACAACTACGCCGGCGTCGGCGTGGCCACCGATGGCGTGCGGAGCATCTGGACCGTGATCTTCATCCAGGGCCCGGACCGGACCCCACCCTCGGCGTCCCTGACGAAGGCCTCCAGCGCGGCCGGCAGTCGGACGATCTCGCTGGCCTGGTCCGGCAGCGACCCGCTGCTGGTGGCCCGGACGGCAGGCGTTGCCTCCTACGACCTCGCGCGACGCAAGCCGGGCGGTGCCTGGTCGATCATCAGGGCGGCGACCACCAAGCGCTCGGTGGCCCTCACCGCCGCCAGGGGCTCCCGGTTCGAGTTCCGGGTCCGCGCCCGCGACGCCGCTGGCAACGTCGGGCCGTGGTCGGCAGCGAAGGCCGTCACGGGCCGGTAGCCAGGACAGAACACCTGTTCCATATCCGGCCAGGCGGGATATACTCGGTCGTCCAGTGCCCCGACGATCCAGCGTGCCTCCGCCGTCCCCGAAGCCCGACCCGCTCGGTGGGTTCCGACCCGCGACGAGCGACTGGTTCCGGTCGTCGTTCGAGGGTCCGACCGCGGCCCAGGCCCTGGGCTGGCCGGCCATCGCGGCAGGCGAGCACACCCTCATCTGCGCGCCCACCGGCAGTGGCAAGACCCTCGCGGCGTTCCTCTGGTGCCTCGACCGCCTGATGGGCGATCCGGTACCTGCGGAACCGCTGGACCGGCTGCGGGTGCTGTACGTATCGCCGCTCAAGGCGCTCGTTCATGACGTCGACCGGAACCTCCGCTCGCCGATGGCCGGCATCGCGCTCGCCGCCCAGGGGAGGGGATCGATGACGACACCCATCCGGGTCGGCATCCGGACGGGCGACACGCCCACGGACGAGCGGCGGGCATTCGGCAAGCACCCACCGGACATCCTCGTCACGACACCCGAGTCGCTGTACCTGATGCTGACGTCTGCCGCCCGCGAGGCGCTCCGGTCGGTGCAGTGGGTGATCATCGACGAGATCCATGCCATGGCGGGCACGAAGCGCGGCGCTCACCTGGCACTGTCGATGGAACGGCTGACGTCCCTGGCCCGGCGGCCGCCGCAGCGCATCGGGCTGTCGGCGACCCAGCGACCCTTGTCGGCGGTCGCGGCGTTCCTGGGCGGCCGTGATGCCGCGGACGGTGCCGCAGCTGGCCCAGCGCGACCGGTGACCATCGTCGATGTCGGCGTGCGCAAGCCGCTCGAGCTCCAGGTGGTCGTGCCCGTGGACGACATGGGTCGGATGGGCGAGTCCATCCCGCTCGACGAGGCGCCCGGCGGGCCGGCCGCAGCGGGCGAGCAACGCACGAGCATCTGGCCGTCGGTGTATCCCCGCATCCTGGAGCTCATCCGGTCGCATCGCAGCACCATCGTGTTCGCCAACAGCCGGAGACTGGCAGAACGGCTCGCGCTCAAGCTCAACGAGCTGGCCGGCGAGGACCTGGTCCGGGCCCATCACGGCTCGCTCGCGCGTGAGCAGCGGCTGATCATCGAGGAGATGCTCAAGGAGGGCCGGCTGCCGGCGCTCGTCGCCACCAGCTCGCTGGAGCTGGGCATCGACATGGGGGCCGTGGACCTCGTCATCCAGGTCGAGTCGCCGCTCTCGGTCGCGCGCGGCCTGCAACGGGTCGGGCGAGCCGGTCACCAGGTGGGCGAGCCATCGAAGGGCGTCATCTTCCCCAAATACCGCGGCGACCTGCTCGAGTGCGCCGTGGTCACCCGGCTGATGCACGAAGGCGCCATCGAACCGACGGTCGTGCCCCGCAACCCGCTCGACGTGCTCGCCCAGCAGATCGTCGCCGCATGCGTCGAGCGTCCCTGGACCGCGGATGAGCTCTATGGGCTCGCCCGTGGTGCCGAGAACTACGCGGAGCTCGGCAGGGACTCGTTCGAGGCCGTCCTTGGCATGCTCGCCGGCCAGTACCCCAGCGACGAGTTCGCGGAGCTGCGACCGCGAGTCATCTGGGACCGCGCCGCGGGCACCGTCCGGTCGCGCGGCGACGCCCGGACCGTTGCGGTCATCTCGGGCGGCACCATCCCGGAACGTGGTCTCTTCCCGGTCTATCTCGCCGATGACGAAACGAGCGCGTCGACCCGGGATGGCGCGGGCACCCGCGCCCGGGCCGCACGTGGCGGTGGACGCCGGGTCGGCGAGCTCGACGAGGAGATGGTCTACGAGGCCCGTGAGGGCGAGGTCATCCTCCTGGGAGCCTCGGCGTGGCGTATCGAGTCCATCGGTCATGACCGGGTGCTCGTGTCACCGGCTCCCGGAGAGCCGGGCAAGGTGCCCTTCTGGAAGGGGGATGGGGTCGGCAGGCCAGTGGATCTCGGTCGGGCACTGGGTGCCTTCACGCGTGAGATGGGCGAGCTCGCGGCGTCGGGGACACGAGGTCAGGAGCGGGCGATCGCGACGCTCCAGGAGCACCACGACCTCGATGCGCTGGCCGCGACCAACCTGCTCGCGTACCTGGAGGAGGAGCGGAGCGTCACCGGCACACTGCCGACCGACCGCACCATCGTCCTCCAGCGGTTCCGGGACGAGCTGGGGGATTGGCGTGTCTGCCTGCTCAGTCCGTTCGGCGCCCGTGTCCACGCGCCCTGGGCGCTCGCCATCGAGGCCCGCCTGCGGGAGCGGCTCGGCGTCGAGGTGCAACCCATCTGGTCAGATGATGGCATCGTCGTCCGGCTGCCGTCCGCCGAGGAGGGCATCGGCTGGTCCGCCGACGACGAGACGCTCGACCGGGCCGCCTCCGGCCGGGATGCGACCGCTGCCGCGGAGGCCGCGGTGCTCATCGCTTCGGACGAGGTGGAGGAGCTGGTCGTGGGCGCGGTCGGCTCGTCGGCGTTGTTCGCCAGCCGCTTTCGCGAGAACGCCGCGCGAGCGCTGCTGCTGCCTCGACGCCGGCCGGGCAGCCGCACGCCGCTGTGGCAGATGCGCCAGCGGTCATCGCAGCTGCTCGCGGTCGCGAGCCGCTATGGATCGTTCCCCATCATCCTCGAGACGTACCGGGAGTGCCTCCAGGACGTGTTCGACCTGCCCGCGCTGCGGGAGCTGCTGGCGGCCATCGAACGGCGGGAGGTGCGCATGGTGAGCGTGGAGACGCCACGCGCGTCGCCGTTCGCGAGCTCGCTCCTGTTCGACTACATCGCGGCGTACATGTACGAAGGTGATGCGCCGCTCGTCGACCGTCGGGCGCAGGCCCTGGCTCTCGACCGGGACCTGCTGCGGGAGCTGCTTGGTGCCGAGGAGCTGCGGGAGCTGCTGGATGCCGATGCGCTCGCGGAGCTGGAGCTTGAGCTCCAGGCGCTCACGCTCGAGCGGGCAGCGGGATCGGCGGACCAGGTCCAGGACCTGCTGCGAGGCCTCGGGGACCTGTCGACGACGGAGGTTGCGGACCGGGTCCGCGGTACGGACGCCACGACCCGGGCACGCGCTGCCGGGGAGTGGCTGGGAGCGCTCGCCGCGGATCGACGCGCGGTCGAGGTGCGCATCTGTGGGGAGTCCCGCTGGATCGCGACCGAGGACGTGGGGCGATACCGGGACGGTGTCGGGGTGGTACCACCCCGTGGTGTGCCGGAGGCGTTCCTGGGCGCGACCCGTGATGCGCTCGGCGGGTTGTTGTCGCGCTACGCCCGTCGACATGGCCCGTTCCTGTCCATCGGCCCGGCGACGCGCTGGGGTCTGCCGGGTGGCGTCGTGGAGACGGGCCTCGAGCACCTCATGGCGGCCGGGGTGCTCGTGCGTGGCGAGTTCCGGCCGGGTGGCGTCGAGCGGGAGTGGTGCGACCCCGAGGTCCTCCGGATGCTGCGCCGCCGATCGCTCGCGAGGCTGCGGCGCGAAGTGGAGCCGGTCGAGCCACGGGCCCTCGGGCGCTTCCTGCCGGCCTGGCAGGGCGTCGGGTCATCGCTGGGTGGCGCCGACCGGCTGCTCGAGGTCGTGGGCCAGCTGGAGGGCCTCGCGCTGCCGGCCAGCGTCCTGGAGCGGGACATCCTGCCGGCGCGCGTCGGGCGATACAACGCCCGGATGCTCGATGAGCTTCTCGCCGCGGGCGAGGTGGCTTGGGTCGGCGCCGGCTCCCTCGGCCGCGACGATGGCCGGGTGTCCCTGTGGCGATCGGAGCGACTGGCGGCCCTGGGAGCCCCGCCTGGATCCCCGGTTACGTCGCCGGAGAGCGACGAGTGGCTGTCGGCGGTCATCCTCCGGCAGCTGACGGATCGGGGTGCGTCGTTCTACCGGGACATCCTCGCTGCCGTGCTCCGCACCGGCGCCGAGACGGGTACCCGACCACCCAGCCAGCGGGAGCTGCTCGACGCGCTCTGGGACCTGGTCTGGACGGGTCGGCTGACCAACGATACGTTCCTGCCCATCCGGGCGCTGCGATGGCCACGATCCGGGCGTGACCGTCGGGCGTCGCGACCACGGATGGGCGCAACCGGCCGCGTGGGCCCGCCGGAAGGCGCCGGGCGCTGGTCGCTCGTGTCGGAAGCCGTCGGCACTGCGGTCGCCATCGGCGGCGGTACGCCCCCGTCGGATACCGAGCGGCGCCACGCGCTCGCGCTCCGGCTGCTCGACCGCAACGGCATCCTCACCCGGGACGGGGCCGCGGCGGAGGACGTGCCCGGCGGCTTCTCCGCCATCTACCCAATCCTGCGCGAGATGGAGGACCGAGGGCGGATCCGGCGGGGCTACTTCATCGAAGGCCTTGGGGGCGCCCAGTTCGCGTTGCCGGGTGCCCTCGACCGGCTCCGTGCCGGTCGCTCGGCGCCAGGCGACAGCGGCGGGGGAACATTCGGGGAACGGGAGGTACTGCTGCTCGCGGCCACCGATCCGGCCAATCCGTATGGCGTGACGCTGCCCTGGCCATCGTCTGGCGACGACGGTGTCCGGGCCACGTTCCCGCGGGCCGCCGGTGCCTACGTGGTCCTCGTCGACGGTGACCCGGTGGTCTACCTGGAGCGGGGCGGCAAGGCGATCAGGACGCTGCCGGCGTTCGCCGATTCGGCGACTGCCGAGCTCGCGCTGCGGGCCCTGGCCACCCTCGTCACCGATGGCCGGATGCGTACGCTCCAGGTGTCCCGCATCGACGGCGAGACCATCGCCGCGTCACCGCATCGGGCCGCGCTCGAGGCCGCTGGGTTCGAGGCGGGCTACCGCGGGCTGGCCATCCGCGCCGTGGCTGGGAGGCCGCGTGCCTGAGGGCGACACCCTCTTCCGTACAGCGGCCGTGCTCCGGGAGGTCCTGCTCGACAAGCACGTGACCGCCTCGCGTGCCAGGCCTGGTGGCGTGGCCATGGGTCGCGTCGTCGGCAGCCGGATCGACCGCGTTGCCGCGCAGGGCAAGCACCTGCTCATCGGCTTCGATGTCGGCCTCACCCTCCACACGCATCTGCGGATGCACGGTTCGTGGCATCGCTATCGACCGGGCGAGCTGTGGCGCCGAAGCCCGGCACGCGCGGTGTGTGTCATCGAGGTGCCCGACGCGGTCGCGGTCTGCTTCGATGCACCCGTCGTCGAGCTCATCGACACCCGAGCACTCGCCATCCACCCAGCCCTCGCGGGACTCGGTCCGGACCTCCTCGCTGCGTCGCCCGATATCACCGGTGCGATCGACCGACTGCGAGCGCCGGCCCGGATGAGGACGCCGATCGGCGCGGCACTGCTCGATCAGCGTGCGCTTGCGGGCCTGGGCAACGTCTATCGCAGCGAACTGCTGTGGTCCGGCTCTGTGTCTCCGTTCGTGGCTGTCGGGGACGTCAGGGAGGAGACACTACGGCTGTTGGTCCGCTCGGGGGTGGCACTGCTGCGCGCCAACAAGGACACGCCCAACCGCGTGACGACCCCGGATGCGCTCGGCGGTCAGCCAGGCTCCGGCGGGCCGCGGCGGGGCCTGCGGAGACTCAACGTCTATGGGCGTAGCGGCCGGCCGTGCCCGCGCTGCGGAACGACCATCCGGGCCCGTGTGTTCGGGGAACCGGCGCGCCGCGTGTTCTGGTGCCCTACCTGCCAACCTGACCCGGTCCCCGACCACGACTAGCAAGCAGCGCGCTTCGCCCTCCGTACCATCCCGACGAGCCCGCCGCCCTGGCGAGGCCGAGCTCGTGGCTCATTCGAGCCTGACGATATCGACCGAGATCTCCACCGCGGGCGTGGTCCCCCTGTTCTCAAGCCAGTGTGTCGTGTCCCGGTCCTCGGGCCAGCCCGGTCCCGGCCCATAGTCCGTGGCGATCCCGTTCCGATGGTCGGTGATCGTTCCTTGGAGGATGTAGACGGTGCCTGGTCGATCGACATGGTCGTGGATCGGGCCGAAGACACCGCCAGGTTCGATGGTCACCATCCGCATCCGAAGCTGGCGCCCCGCCATGCCCTCGATCTCCGGGCCTAGGTCAACCGCTGTCAGCGACCTCACGGTGACCCCCATCGTCTCGGGTGCCGCCGGTTCGTTCCTCATCGTGGCCTCCTCCCTGGTCTGCCAGGGCCGTACGTCAACGGGCTTCGAGATGCACCGTTACCAGGCGGTCTCGCCCAACCCTCGGCAGCGGGCCGAGGACGCTTGCAGGTTATCCACAGATCGCGTTCTCGGGATTGCAGTTTGGTACGGTCCGGTGCAGACTCCGGCGAGCCGTGGTGGAGGTCGAGCCCAGCTTCTGGGGCTGGAGGCTCCCTCCCCGCGAGCTCCCGCAGCCGGGGAAGCGCGACCCGGCACGTTCTGGGCGCGCCGGGTCGCCGATGGGTGCCCACACCCATCACCGTCATAGAGGCAGTGGCGACCCGCGTTGTTTCGACCCAAGCCGCGACCACCCCGTCGCGGCTGCGGCACTCGCATCCCGAAGCGTGGTGAGCGGGCACTGTCGCGTCCGCAACGTGGTACGCCGCTGTCAGCTGCCGGGTGTCCGCGCGGCGGCTTCCGGCTCGGCGTCCAGCGGCGCCACGGCTGGCGGCGGATCTTGGCCGGGCGCCACCACTTCGGTCGTCGACGGGTTCGACAGGCCCAGTGACGAGCGGGTATGCAGCACGGTCCAGGCCACGGCAGCATGGAGCGGGCGATCTGCGGCGCGGATGCCAGCCCACTCGCGACGGATGGCTGCCTGGGTCTCTCGCATCAACGGCCGCCAGTCGTTCGGTTCCAGCAGTCGGGGTCGGGCCCAGACCCATGGCACGCAAGCCCACAGCAACAGCAGGTAGTCCAACCGGAATGGCCGCGGGAACGCGACAGCGGCCTGGATCTGGGTGACGGTCTGAGGCCACGTCGCGAGTGACAGGATGGCCGCCAGTCCCATCCAGATGAGTCCCCAGCGTCGCGCGCGGGCCGGTAGGATGAGCCAGAGTGGTGCCGGGAACCACTTCAGCACCGTCGCGAGCGCCCAGAGGCCACCACCCAGGCGGGGACCCACGAATTGCGCGGCCCAGATGCCGAGCGCGCACAGCAGGGTGATATTGCCGGTGTCCAGGGTCGCCGCGATGGGTGCCGCGAGGACGCATAGCAGGATCGCGGTGGCCAGCGGGTGCTGCTTGTACGCCCAGGACGCTGACCAGAGCAGCAGCAGGACGTTGATGCCCCGCCAGACGAACCAGGCCACATCCCATGGCAGCAGCGCCCAGGGCATGAAGATGGGCACGGACCACGGTGCGTACACGTACGGCAGATATGGCGCGGGTGGCGTGATCGGGCTGCCGCCATCGAGCCAGACACGGACACCGCCCCAGTAGGCACGAGCGTCCGCGCCTGCCAGCTCGCCGCGTGCCACCAGGAAGACGACGACAGCGGTGCCCGCCAGGCTGATGAGCAGGATGGCCAGGAGGCGGCGCCGTTCCTGGAGGAAATCGAAGCTGCCGGGCGCGATCTGCATCGCGGGCATGCTAACGGCCCGTGGCCCAACCATGAAGAGGCGCCACGGCGCTGCCGCTCGCCTGCACGACCACTCCTGCTCCGGAGCGACGCGCCATCCGAGCGCGCCTCAGTTGACGACGGCGCAGATGGCGTAGGCGGTAACGGAGAAACTGTTGCCGCGGCTGACCGCCTCCACCCTCCACGTGTTGTTGTCGCTGGGACTGCTGCGAACGATGACGATGTCCTTGGGGTCACTGGCGCCGGACGTATCGAAGCCTCCTCCAAGGACCCTGCCGGCCGGGCAGTTGGCCGTAACGACCTCAACCGAAGTCCCGACCGTGGCCGTGCCGCCGGTCACCCGATCCCAGCCGCTCACCCCGTCGGCTCCATTCTTGCCGTCCTTGCCGTCCTTCCCGTCGGCCCCGGCGTTGCCCTTCGGACCCGGGGCGCCGTCCGCGCCGGGATCACCCTTGGGACCCTGGGGACCCTGGGGACCCTGGGGACCCGTGTTTCCTGCGATGCCCTTCGGACCCGGGGCGCCGTCCGCGCCGGGGTCACCTTTGGGACCCTGGGGACCCGTGTTTCCTGCGATGCCCTTCGGACCCGGGGTGCCGTCCGCGCCGGGGTCACCCTTGGGACCCTGGGGACCCGTGTTCCCGGTGTCGCCCCTGGGGCCCTGCGGACCGGTGTTCCCTGTGGCGCCCGTCAGACCCCGTTGCCCGTTGTCGCCAGTGTCACCCTTGGGCCCCTGAAGGCCGATCGAGCCTTGGGGGCCGGTCAGGCCGGTAGCGCCGGTCAGACCTCGAGGGCCGGTCAGTCCGGTCAGACCGCGGGGCCCTATCGGCCCCGTTGCGCCGGTGAAACCTCGCAGCCCGATATCACCCTTCGGACCTTGGGGGCCCGTAAAGCCGCGGAGTCCCTGGTCGCCCTTGGGACCGCGCGGCCCCGTCAGACCACGCGCGCCCATGGGGCCGCGAGGACCAGTGTCACCCTTCGGCCCGATCGGCCCGATGAAGGCCCGCAGCGCCGACCCATTGCCGGCAAGCCCTGGCGGGCCGGGGGGACCCTGCGGCCCGGTCGCCCCCGTGTCGCCCTTGAGACCCTGGGCGCCGGTCATGCCGGTCGCCCCCGTGTCGCCCTTGGGACCCTGGGCGCCGGTCATGCCAGTCGCCCCGGTGTCGCCCTTCGGACCCTGGGGTCCGACCTGGCCAACCGCTCCCGTGTCGCCCTTCGGACCCTGCGGCCCGGTCAGCCCGATCACGCCCCTCGTACCCTGCGGTCCGACCTGGCCAACCGCTCCCGTGTCGCCCTTCGGACCCTGCGGCCCGGTAAGCCCCATATCGCCCTTGAGGCCCTGAGCGCCGGTCACACCAGGATCTCCCTTCGGACCTTGCGGCCCGGTAAGCCCGATATCGCCCTTGAGGCCCTGAGCGCCGGTCACACCAGGATCTCCCTTCGGACCCTGGGGTCCGACTGGGCCAACCGCTCCCGTGTCGCCCTTCGGACCCTGCGGTCCGGTGAGCCCGATGTCGCCCTGGGGTCCGGCGGGTCCGGTGTCACCCGGGACACCCTGGGGTCCGGTTGGTCCAGCCGGACCTGTATCCCCTTTGGGGCCTTGTGGACCCTGGGGGTCTGCAGCGACAGAGGTGTCACCGTTCGCGGCCAGTTGTGCGATCGCAGGAGTCTTCGGCGTCGGCAGGACCGGGGTCGGCGTCGGCAGGACCGGGGTCGGCGTCGGCAGGACCGGGGTCGGCGTCGGCAGGACCGGGGTCGGCGTCGGCAGGACCGGGGTCGGCGTCGGCAGGACCGGGGTCGGCGTCGGCAGGACCGGGGTCGGCGTCGGCAGGACCGGGGTCGGCGTCGGCAGGACCGGGGTCGGCGTCGGCAGGACCGGGGTCGGCGTCGGCAGGACCGGGGTCGGCGAAGTTCCGACGTTGGCAGCCGTATCGTTCCTGGGTCGGATCCCCGAAGCAGGACTCCCCGCCGCGACCATCAATGCGACCAATGCCCCGACCAGGGCACAACTGACGACAACGGCAAGCAGGGTCGCGAGGAACCTGAGGGGTGACGGCACGATCTTTCCCTCCGCACTGCTGGGCACGTCCATCGGTGGACACTCCTGGGACGCAGGCAGCGCCGTTGGATGGTACTGCAGTCATGGCCCGAAAGTACCCCAGGGCTTTCGGGGCCAGCGCATGTGCGAGCGAGACCGGTGCGGTGTCTGCGCACGGCCAACTGGCCATTGGAGGGGCGGCACGATCGTGTCTGAAGGGCACGGTCAGCGCATCGGAAGCCTCATGATCGTTGGTCCCTGAGCATCGACGTGCCCGCAGACGATGGGACCATCGAGGGGCCTCCCCGCCCGCGCCGACGGCGCGAGACTTCGTGGCCGGACCTTGCAGCTCCTCCCCCAGGTCATGCGTCACGCGCCGAAGCATCCGTTCCACACACCAACAACGAACGGGCGGCGCGTTCCGTCCCGCGGACCCGCGAACCGATCCTGACCATGATCAGCCTCACGACCAGTGAGTACCGGGGCGGCCAGGAAAAGGCCGAGTCCCAGCGCGCGGCCGAGAAAAGTCGTGAAACCCGGCCGCGCACGCACGCTACCAGCGGCGTCACGGCGTGGCTTGCGTTCGGCGATGTGGGTACCCACCGGCGATGTCGTCCCGGGCACGATCGCGACGTCCCATCCATCGGGGGCGACGGGCGCGCACGAAGATGGTGCCGCGCCCTCGTAGGTGACCCCCATACCCTGTGAACGCACGGACCCACCGGGCGTCACAAAGGCGGAAGCAGCGTGGATGCCGACTTGATCGGACGGGCGCAACGAGGCGATGAGGAGGCCTTCGCGAGCCTCGCCATCGCCGTAGGCGACCGACTCCACAAGGGTGGCGCACAGGATCCTGCGCGACATCGAGCTTGCCGAGGACGCGACGCAGCAGGCGCTGCTCGCCATCTGGCGGGACCTTCCGCAGCTCCGCGACCCGGCGCGTTTCGACGCCTGGTCGTACCGGCTCCTCGTGCGCGCCTGCTACGCCGAGGGACGCCGGGCGCGCCAGTGGTCGCCCAACATCCGACTCGTGCCGGCTGAGGAGCCGTCCAGGACGAATGGCACGAGCACGGTCGTCGATCGCGACCAGCTCGAGCGCGGCTTCCGGCGCCTGTCCCTCGACCATCGCGCGGTGGTGGTGATGCACCACTACCTCGACCTGCCCCTCGACGAGATCGCGGAAGCGCTGGGTGTCCCCGTCGGAACGGTCCGATCGCGTCTGTTGCGTGCGATGCGCGGGCTGCGCGCGGCCCTCGAGGCCGACGCGCGCACGGTGCAGCGGGAGGTCGCCACGTGAGCACCGATCGCGACGTGATCCGCATCGTCGAGTCGTGGCTGGAGGAGGGCGTCACGGCGCTCCCGGACCGCGTCCTGGACTCCGTGCTCGACCAAGTCCCGGCCACCCCACAGCGGCGCGCCAGATGGCCTGCGTGGAGGTTGAACACCATGACCACGCCCATCCGGATCGCTGCCGTGGTGGCAGCCATAAGTGCCCTTGCCGTCGTCGGTGGCCTCGTGCCGAGGATCACCGGCCCCGGTACCCCCGACCATCCTGGAGAGCCCGTCGCCCAGCCCGTCAGCGGGTCCGTTCGGAGAACCCGGGCCTCTCGCACCCGGCGCATACCAGGGCCCTCTCGGGTCCGCCCGATGGACGGTGACCGTCCCTGATGGATGGGAGCAGTACTACGGTGTCCTTTGGGCCGATGTCGATGGGCGTAGGGACTTCGAGACTCTCGGCGGGGTCGGCGAGATCGCCTTCGGCTGGTGGCAGCCGGCGAACGTCTTCACCGATCCCTGTCATTGGGCGGACACACTCTCCGATCCGCCCGTCGGACCCACGACCGAGGACCTCGCGAACGCGTTCGCGGGGCAGATCGGACGCGAGGGCTCCGAACCCACCGACGTGGTCTTCGGCGGCCTGCCAGCCAAGCGGGTCGAGCTGTCGGTGCCGGCCGACCTCGATGTGGCGACCTGCGACCAAGGGGTCTACCGGGACTTCCTGGACCTCGGCGATTCGGCGCTCAATGTCCCCGAGCCGCTCGTCGCTCCCCGCAAGGTCAGCGGCCAGCTCAGCGTGCTGTACATCCTGGACATCGACGGCACCCGCTTCATGATGAACACTTGGCACAGGCCCGAGACCAGCGGGCAGGACCTGGCGGCGATGGAGGCCATGCTCGCCTCCATCCGCATCGACCTGCCAGCGCCCAGTCAGTCGCCAGCATCAGGTCCATCTGGGGCTGGGACACCGTGACCGGGCCGCCGCCCACGATGGATCGCGCGGGGAGACGAGTCTCCCCCTTAACCCGGCGACCAGGAAGGCCCGCGCATCGTCGCGCTCGCGATCGCTGCGCGAGCCTGGACCGTCGTCGACTCGGGTCCACCCACGCGGTACCGCGATGCGGGGGGGGTCAGCATCCCAACGAGGTAGCTCGACTGTGCAGGCCCCACCTTCGGTCGACCGCCGAGGACTTCAGCCTGTGGTGGCGAGCGCACAAGGCCTGGAGGTTTTCGGAGCCATCGCTGCCGCCGCGGCCCTTGGGCAGGATGTGGTCGACGTCCGTGGCTGGGCGCGTGCGATCTCCGTCCGCGGTCCGCCTCCACTCGCCCGTGGGGTGGCGCAGCAACTGATGCGCCCGTGGCCGCTCCCAGGGCGCCACGTACCCGCGATGCGTCGTGCTCCCGCCGCCACAGGCGAGGCAGCGACCCGAACGGGATGTCACGCGCAGGCAGCCCGGGCAGGGATGGCGGATCGTCGTGTCCGCCCGAGAAGACGCGGCGCCCTACATGTTGGTCCCGGGTCGCCCGGCGGCAGGACATCCGTCTCGGCTCCTTTCGTACACCCGCGTCGTCATGGCGCCGCGCAGCGTGCCTCAGCACGGGTCACCAGGTCCGCGAAGGCCAGTGCGGCATCAGCGGTCCCGACCAGCCACGCCAAGGCCGTGGATCGCTCAGCCGGCGAAAGCGGGTGGCCCGGTCGATCCCGCGCAAGGCGGCCGCCGCACGCGGAGTGCTGCCCGCCTCCAAGAGCCTCGTGATGACCGACACCCGTCCAGGCGCAGCGAGGGACCGTGCGGGTGCCCAGCCATGGCACGAGGCTACCCTCGTGGGGGCGCCCTGTGTGCGCGCGTGGCGTGTCGCATGACTCGACGGTGTGACCACTGGTCGCCCTCTCGGGCTCACGCTGGCCACACGGCCGTGCCTGTCGAGCCGCCCGATCGCGTGGCGGGCGGCCGCGCCCGGTTCTTCCAGTGGCGTCTCAGCCGTGGGGGAGGGTCGACTGCAGTTGGATCGTTTCGACCGGTGCATTCCAGCCGCTGCCATAGCGACCGGAGGCCGTGAACGTCATGCGCGTCGTGGCGGTGTCCCAGTGGCACACGGGGGTATCCCCATGGATGGGACCGGCGGCTCGCAGTGACCGGGGTATGCCTTCCTCACCGCGGACATCTTCGACAGCAGTCCGATCCCCTTCGTCGTGTGGTCGAACACCCTGCCCCGCCCGGGGATGGTCGTGACGAACACCCTCGTCACCCTGCCCTGCACGAGGAGCACCGTGAGGGAGTTGTGCGCCTTGTAGTCCCAGCGCACGGTGTCCGATCCAGGCGGTCCCTTCTGCGTGTGGGGCGGCGGGCCGAGGACGCGCTTGACCGAGGCCTTGCCCTGGCCGATGTGCACGCCGTCGATGCTGGCCCCGGGGACGACCGCTCGCGCACTCACCACGGATGCGCTGAGGAGGACGACGATCATCGGGATGCCGATCGCGAGGCCGATCGATCGCTTCTTCACAGGCGCTCGTTCCTCTTGGTCAGACGTGAGCGACGACGGGTGGGCGGCTGCACGGACCGTGCGGCGGACTCGATGGAATGTACCACCCGCTCATGTGATGGTCGGCGACAGTGCCCATCGCGACGAGCATCGAGGCGGCGATCGCCGTTGCCTCTACGCCGATCACGACGGCGGCCCCAGCCAGCACAGCGCCACGACCACGGCCAATGCTGCTGCCAGTCGAGGCCTGGATGCGGGTCGAGCACCCGACGCTCGATGGGCTCAGGTGCCCAGCAATTCAACGCAGCGATGCACGCGGCGCTCGGTGCCGCGATGGACGCGGGACCCACCGAGAGCGAGGCACTCGCCGCCTCGTTCGGCCTGTAGACCACGAAGGACACTCACGCCATGACTACGCAGGACACGACCATCCCGATGCGCCGCTGCGTTGGCTCGACCCGCTTCGCCATCGGGGGTCACGAGGCGCCCGGAGAACGAGTTCCCCACCCAGCCGAGCGCCGAGGACCAGCTTGGCCGGATGTGCCACACCCACTGGCGCCAGTACACGAACGCGCTCCGCAAGGGCGCCGTGGCGCGCCAGGCGGAAGGGCCGACCGAACCGGTCGAGTCCCCGGCCGCGCGCGAGCCTGGCGCGGCTCCCGAGGCGCCCGCGCACGAGCACACCCTGGCTGCCTCCCTGGTCGGGGAGGGCGAGCCCATCGAGACACCGGCTCCGCGCCAGAGGCCACGCTCCAAGGGGCAGGTGGAGACGGCACCGGAGGCTGAGAACGCCGCCGCCGGATAGGCCATCCCGCCTCTTCGCGAACGGCCCCGGCCGCGAGTCGGGGGCGGTTCGGTCTCCATCCGTCGTCTCGTGGTCATCCCCCGCAGGCTCACCGACGCTCGGCTAGACGCCGAGGAGCACGGCCAGCCCGACCACCATCAGTGCCAGCGACTCGATGAGCGGACCGTGGTGTCGCAGGGGCGCGCCGTATCGCGGATGATCGACCAGCGCGCGGGCACCCAGACACCAGAGGCCGGTCATGATCGCGAACACGAGGGCGGTGACCGCGAGCGCGCCCGCGTCGAACGTGGCGAGGACCGGGGTGTAGACGCTCACGTTGTCGGCCCCGCTCGCGATGGTCACGGTGGCGACCGCGGCGATACCCTTCGCGGCCGGCGCCTCCGACTCGTCCTCGTCGTCGCCCCGAGCGATCGACACGAGCCCGCGCACCCCGATCGCGAGTGGTAGGAGTCCCAGGTATCGGACCCACCCCGATGCCACCGCTACGACCGCCGCCCCGAGGATGACGCTGACGACGGTGAGCAGCCCGATGCCGAGATACTGCCCGACCACGACCTGGCGGGCCGATGGTCGCCCGCGCGCGAACCAGCCGACGAGCAGGAACGCATCGTCGAGGTTCGTGGCGACGAACAAGCCGACGGCGATGCCGGCCGTGGAGAGCAGGTCCATCACTGGAGCGTAGCGTCGCGCCACGGACGGAGGCCGGTCCGCGAGCCGCGGTGCGGCCCTCGCGCGCGCGGGCCCCGGGAAGATCGCCGAAACCCGGCCGTGCGCACACGCTACCAGCGGCGTCATCGGGGATGGACGCTTCGAGAACGTGGGTACCCCACCGGTCGGGCGGCGTCTGGCGTCCTGATTGTCGCATGCGACCGCCAGGGGTCAGGGACGGGACCGAATGGGATGATCGGGTCGCTGTCCGGCAGTGATGACTCCGTGGAACAGACCGGGAACGATTGGGCCTCGACACTCCCCATACCTTGTGAGTGGGGCCGGATGTGCCGTACCACTAAGCGGAGACCCGATGCCGCGGGACCTGGTCGAACGGGCGATGGCGGGTGACCACGAGGCGTTCTCTGAACTGGCACGCCTCGGGATCCGCCGGCTCTATGCCACGGCCTGGCTCATCCTGCGGGACTCGGAAGCCGCGGAGGACGCGACCCAGGAGGCGCTCGTCGCCGCCTGGCGGGACATGGCGTCCCTGCGCCGATCCCGATCGCTTCGAACCCTGGCTGCATCGGCTGCTCGTCCGGGAATGCTATCGCGAAGCATCCCGGGGGAGACGGCGGAGCCTCGTGGAGGGCCGCGTCCGGCCCATCACGGACATCTCGGCGGACCCCGGTCCGCAGCACGCACTGCGAGACGAACTGGAGCGCGGCTTCCGCAGACTCGATGTCCAGCAGCGGACCGCGCTCGTCATGCACCACTACCTGGGCTACTCGGTGCCCGAGATCGCGGATGCCCTGCGTATCCCCATCGGCACGGTCAAGTCGCGCATCCACCGTGGGACGGTCGCGATGCGCGCCGCCCTCGCTGCCGACGAATCCCCTCCACGACTTCCCGAAGGACGGCCGGCATGAACGCACGCCCCGACCCGAACAAGGACACGATGCGCCTGGAGGAGACCTCGACGGTGCTGGCCGAGTGGTTCGAGACGGACGCGCCTCCCCAGGAGCCGGCCGGTCTGCTCAACGCCACGCTCTATCGGACCGCTCGCACGCGTCGCCGAGCTTGGTGGCTCGACCCCGAAGGGTTGTTCCCCACGACCCTCATCGCTCATCGATCCCCGATGGCCGCACCCATGCGGGCGGTCCTCGCCTTGCTCCTGGTGGCGCTCCTGGCCTTGGCCCTGGCGGCCGGCGGTGCCATCGTCGGATCCCGGCTCAGCAGTCGGAACGATCCCGACGACGGCCGCGACACCCTCCCGGCCGTCGCGCTCCTGCCAACCGGTTGCCCGGCCGGGGCGACGCTCAAGAGCGGCGATATCGCGACCGTCGCGGGCACGGGCGTCGATGGCATTACCGGGGATGACGGCCCCGCACTGTCTGCCACGCTGTCGGCACCGTATGGCATCGCGATCGACCCGACCGGTGCGATCTACGTCGGCAACTCGGCCGGCTATTTCGGCCGTGGCGTGTCTCACGGGGTCCGCCGGATCGGTCCCGACGGCATCATCACGACGGCCACCCTCGGACCCACGTCCACCACCACGTTCAAGGCTCCGACGGGCGTCGCGTTCGATACCCAGGGCATCCTCTACGTCACCGACTACTTCTCAGCCCGGATCTGGAGGATCGATCCCACCGGAACCTCTGTCCCTGTGGTCGGCACGGGTGTCGATGGTTCGGATGGCGAGGCCGGACCGGCCCTCAGCGCGAAGATCAGCGCGAGCAACCTGGCGTTCGGACCCACAGGCGAGATCTATTTCGACGACTGGACCCAGGGCTGGCACAAGGTCGATACGGCCGGCATCGTCCGTCCTTTCGCCGGCAACGGCCTCCCTGGCTTCTCCGGAGACGGTGGTCAGGCGACATTGGCTCAGGTGAGCGGCGGCTCGGACCCGGTCGCACTGGCGGTCGACCTCGCGGGGAACGTGTATCTGCCCGACCCGAACAACCATCGGATCCGGAAGGTCGACAGGACCGGGATCATCACGACGTTCGCCGGGAACGGCCTATCGGGCCATGCTGGCGACGGTGGACCGGCGATCGATGCGGCCATCGGGCGATCCAATGGCATCGCCGTCGATGCGGCTGGCAACGTCTATTTCTCCTCTGACAACCAGACGGTACGCAGGGTCGACACCGGCGGGTCCATCACGACCCTTGCTGGCACGGGTTCCAAGGCGGGCTTCTCCGGCGACTGCGGCCCGGCGCTCGACGCCCGACTGAGCGAGCCCAACGGGGTCGCCGTCCACGACGGTGTCCTGTACATCGTCGATGCCGGCAACGACCGGATCCGGATGGTCGTCCTCTAGTGCCCACTCTGGCCGGGTCCTCTGATCGGGGTCCGGCGTCGATCCAGCGGCGGGCACCGATCCTGACCTCGATCAAGTGCGGCGACCGTCGTCTGGCAATGACTCGAGCCGCATCCAGAAGCCCTGCCTCCTTCTCCGCTCGCTCCGTCGGAGCGCACCCTCGAAGCCATGCCCCGCACCCGCATCGGAGGCCCATCCATCACCGCCGACCCGGCAGCACCCAGACCATGCCCACGACATTCCGTCACGGTCACACCAGGAGGTTCCTCATGCGCTCCATCAGGACCAGCCTCGCCCTCGCGGGCACCATGACCGCCTTTGAGATCCCGGCCGCCGCCCACGCCCAGAGCCCAGCGGCACAAGCGCCGCGACGGTTGTCAGGAACGAGCGCCGCCACCCCCGACCCGCCGTCCCGCCTTTGCGACATCGGCGCTCCGGCAGTCACCCGATCCCCACGCCGGAAGCCACCAACCCGAGTCCCCGGAGGCACCACCATGTTCAAGAGACTTGTGCCCGTGTTCGCGCTCGCCGCGCTGGCAACCGCGCTGGCCGTCCCGGCGGCATCGGCGGCGCAGCCGACCATGACGACGGTGCCCTTCTCGGGCGCCGTCACCTTCCCCGTCGGGACCCTCTGCGACTTCAACTATCAGATCGCCTTCTCGGGCACGGACCAGGTGACCACGTTCAGTGACGGCCAGTACCGGGTGCACAGGGAGGTCGCCCTGGTGCACACGAACCTGGACACGACCTACGCCTTGACGGAGCGCGATGCCATCAACTTCACGTACGCGGTGGACGGGACGCTGAAGGTCGTCGGGCAAGCCTGGCATGCTCGCGACGCGAACGGGATGCTGGTCATCCACCAAGCGGGACTGACCATCTACTCCGACCCCAGCGGCTTCGACAACGGCAGCAACGTGATCAAGTTCACACCCGGCCTCACGACGTCGTTCGCCGCGGTGATCTGCCCCGCGCTCGGCGGCAGCCCTGCGTAGCGCGCGGAACCCGATCGAGCACCCGGGCGGGCTCACCCTTGGTGGGCCCGCCCTCGCGGACAAGCACTCCGCGAGCGCGGCCATGCCACGGGCTGGGATTCACCCTGCGGCGTCGGTGGGCGCGGGACGCTGAGCTGGCCCTGGGCACCCCACCGGCGGTCCTGGGTCGCCGTCTTCCGCCGATGATGGCGAGCACAGACCGAGGGGGGGTCGCGGCCGGCATCTCCGCCCTCGGGGACACGCCGGCGGCTCGCGAGCTGTGGGTCCGATACGAGGCAGCAAGCAGCCGCAAGGATCTCCTCAACCTGCAACGCTCGCTGCGGGAGCTTTCGTAAGGCATCGAGAGAGGCCGCTTCGCTGGAGCCGGCACTGTCGGCAGAGTCCGCTGATTGCCAGCGACTCGATTCCCCAGCCCGTCAGATCCGGCCCACGCCGCCCGATCGACGCTGCGCCCGTGTCCCGATGCCAGGCGGCGCTCCTGGGTAGTTCTGGGCGGCACCGGGGCCAGCGCCATCCAGCGCCCAGGCCAACTCGAAAGCCGACAAGGGTCGACGGACACGAGTGTTCACAACGGACCCTCGCGGAGGGTCCGTGGCGCGTATGCTCCCGCGACCGGCGGGCGGGACCGCGGGCCAGACCTCGCCGCGACCCGCGCCGGGTCGGCGGCGAGCCGATCCTGCGGCGCCAGCGACGAGGGGTCCCTGCATGAAGCGTCGATCCATCTCCGTTCTCGCGGGTCCGATCCTGGCGATCACGTTGCTCGCGGCGGGCTCGGCCTCGGCCACGCTGGCCCAGGGCGCCAGCGCCATGCCCATCACCGGGAACCCGATCGTGGGTGCCTGGCTGCTGGATGTCGGCACCGGTCCGGGCACGGCCCCGACCACGGCCATCTTCCATGCCGACGGGACCTACATCCAGACCGATGGCAGCGGCACCGGCATCGGCTCCTGGCAGGCGACCGGACCGACGTCCGGCGCGCTGACCATGACCCAGTACCGCGTCGAGACGACCGGCGAGGTCGGCAGCGCCACGGTCCGTGCCACGCTCGAGGTCACGGCGGACGGCACGCTGTCCGGCACGTTCAGCATCGAGTACGGCGGCGGGGCGGGCACCCCGCCCGGTCAGTTCGGTCCGCTCACCGTCACCGGCACGCGCATCGCCGTCCAGCCCATGGCCACGCAGCTCATCCCCATGGGCCCTCCGCCGAGCACCGCTCCCGCGAGTGCCGCCCCGTAGCCCGGGCTGCCGTTATCGGCCGCAGTCAGTCTGTGGAAGAGGCCCGGTGCCGCAAGGTGCCGTGCCTCTCGGACCCGGCCGGGACCGGGACGGAACGACAGAGCGGGCCGCACTACTCGCTAGCTTGGCGGGCCTAGCTCGAAGGTGACGCGATACCAGTTGGCGGGCTGGCGCGGCGCCCCGATGACCGGCAAGGAGAAGGTCTGCACGGAGGTCACGAGGTAGCCCTTCTGCCTCATGACCGCCGCATCGGCATCCATCCTCGCGGCGAGCTGCTCCTCGGACCTCAGGCCGACGCGCAGACCTAGCGCCGCCATCACCGGAGCTAGCAGCACGTTTGCCCAGACCAGCAGGCTGTCCCGGCCGTACGTGCGAACCACGACGCGCTTCGGGGCGGCCGACCCGGATATCCTCAACCGCGCAGCTCCCGACCTGGCGAGACATGTCCAGCCATCCTCAGGCGACGATACACCGGAGGGCGCCAGCGGCCCGCTGAGAAGGCTCGATGCCGCAGGGTGCCGGGCTAGTAGCCGCCAGATGCGGACGCGCTAGGTGCCGGTGACATCTGGACCATCGTCCAGGGGTGCGTCCCCCAGAGCGCTGCGCTCTCGCCCGGCTCGCCGTACTGGGTGGCGACCAGCGTGATATGCAGGCCCGCGTCGTCGAGGGTCCAGCGGATGTCATCCACCTCACCGGTGCAGTCGGTGCCGCTCGTATAGGTGAACCTCACCACGTCACCCACCACGGCGTAGGTCGCCCGACACTCGCTGAAGCCGCCGTCGGGGAAGTCGTCGCGCCACGTCCCCACGCCGGCCTCGAGCGTCCAGGTCTCGGTCCCCGCGAACCGGGTATCGGGCGCCCCGGCTGTGAGCAGCTCGTCGGCCGATACGGTGGTCATCCACGTGCCGTCCGGGGGGAGCGTTGCGACGCCGGCGCTCGACGGTGCCCCGATGCTGGGAGCGACCGGCGGTGCCAGGCTGGCACTCGCCTGGGCCAGGACGGATGCGGGCACCATCACCGGGACCAGCATCAGGATCGCGGCGGACAGGGACCAGACGCGACTTCGCACGGAAGGCCTCCCTTCTTCGAGGTGTCCCCCAGTGCGCGGCAGCATAGCGTCCGCATAAGCCGCCGATAAGTGCCCCGTCGACACTCACGCCCGCGGCGCCGCCCTCCCCCGAGCCCGGGGACCCGGCCGAGACTGGGACGGCGCGGAGGGGTGAGGCGGCCCGCGACTCAAACGAGGAGGCCCGCCCCTTGCGAGACGGGGCCAGCGGGATATCCATTCGACCTGCTCGGAGGAGGCAGCGATGAGAACGATCCGGCCATTCCGGGCGGGATCGAAGACGACGAGCTGCCGCGACGTGACAAGCGCCGACCCCACGATGAACCGGACCGTGGCGTGGATCTCCTACCATCCGGCGGCGTCGCCGTCGCCATCGTCCTCGCCGTTCTGGAGACAGGGCGAGAGGAGCGGCGTGAGGCCCTCCAGGGCGTCCGCTGCGACCAGCACGCCCGACGGTCCAGTGCAGACCAGGGATCGGGGGCGTAGTCGGTCGCACCGATCACGCCAGGTCACATCGCACAGGGTGCGTCGACAGGGACCAGAGCCGCCGCCCCTTCCGGGTACAGCCGCGTCGTGAACCAGCCGACCTCCGACACACCCGGGTTCTTCTCGGGCAGGAGCAAGGCATTCAGCACCTGGCCGGTCGTCCCGATGTAGGTATGACCCGCGACGAGATGGAACATCTTGCACGTGTCGTCGACGAGGGTGAGCGTCCCCGTCGTCACAGTGAGGATGACCGGACCGGCGTTGTATCGCCAGCCGGACCGGTACCCGGGGTGGGTCGCCTCGAGGGTATACGTCGTCTCGACCGCGATCGGTCCGGCGATGCCGAGATCCACGCCGACGCGAGTCGCCCTTCCACCGTCGGCGCGGTCGGCGTCCCCGTGCCCGGAGTAGATATCGGCCAGGCTCACCTCGACCCGGTCGGCATCCGCGTGCCCGGAGTAGATATCGGCAAGGCTCACCTCGACCTGCTCGTCGACCACCGATATGTGGGTGAAGCCTGCCACCGGGAGCTCGCCCGTATCGGCCTCTGCCATCGCGCTGCCCGCCGTCGCCATCACGAGCACCGCACCGATCGCGACGGTTCGTGACATGCGACGAGCCTGCGTTCGCGCCATGTGTCCCATGTCCATGACCTCCCAACTCGCCCGGGGTTCCCTGGGGCCATCACACCCGGATGGTCCCGTCGCTCGCCTCGATCCTGGATGGTCTCCGCGCCGACGGACCCCGCGGCCCGGACCATGGGCCACCCGCGGGCCAGGCGGACATCCCCCGATCCATGTATGGCGGCATCCCCCGATCGACGTATCCGTCGCTGGAGGGCTATGCGACATCCACCGATCCTCGTATGGTCCCCGGGTGCGGAACGGGGCGATCTCGGATGAGGCCCGCCTGCTCGCGGCGGTGAGCGAGCTCGACGCTTCCCCTGCGCCCGCCATGGACGCCGCGGCCAGGAGGCTGGTCACGGTCGCGGGCGCGCTCGTGCCACGCGATCTCTCGATGGCGTGCCTCGGCCCAGGAGGAGGCATCACGGATGCGTGGCCGTCCGGGCTCGAGGGGCGACAGATCGCTGACCTGCCCCTGTGGACCTCCAGCGTGCGAGGTCGCCAGCATCCCGTGATCGCCCTCCACGACTCGACGGGACTGCTCATCACCGGCCGCCGTTCGGACGTCGGCAGCCGCCGATCGCTGCGGCCAACGATCGACTATGGTCACTTCTGGCGACCGTTCGGGATCGAGAACATGGTCGGCGTGCCAGTCTACTTCCCGCACGAGCGTTCCTATCTGGCCAGCTACCGGGAGGCCACCGGCTTCTCGGACGAGGACATCCGGCTCCTGGCCCAGCTCCGACCGGCCGCGTCGCGCCTATTGCGTCGCGCCGCCGTCAGCAGCGTCGCGGATGCGTCCGCGAGCGCCTGGGGCCTGGCGCTTCGTGAGGCCGAGGTGTTCGCGTTCGCCAGCGTGGGCCTCTCGCTCCCCTCGATCGCGTCGATCCTCGGGCTCTCGGTGGCGACGGTCCGTACCCAGCTGGGCAAGGCATACACGAAGGCTGCGGTCCGGTCCCGTGCGGCGGCCACGTCCGCGCTCCTCGATGTGGTCGGGCCGACCGCCCTCCGGGAAGCCGGCCGTGGGCTCGTGCCCGGTGCGGGAGGGCCTCTGACAGGGCGGGAGACCGCGGTGCTCCGCATCGCTGCCACGGGTCGGACGACAGCCGCCATCGCATCCGTCATCGGCATCTCGACGGAGACGGCCAAGACGCACCTGGCGAACGCCTATCGGAAGCTCGGGGTGCAGAACCGGTCGCAGGCGCTGCTCCTGGTGGGGACCTCGGGCGTGTCCGACGGTGGTTCGGAGCGGACCGTCGACGGGACCCGGTCGAGACGCCATCAGTAATGGGCATCACGTGCGAGCCGATGATCGTGGATGTCCACAGCACGCTGCCAACGTCCGCCCGCGCCGCCCTCCGCCTCCGCCGACCGGGGGACCCGGCATCGACCGGGAAGGGATGACGAAGCATGGCGGGTCGCGGCGCTGGTGCGCCTGGGCGGAGTCGCAGTTGGCGCGAGAGGGAGAGACGATGCTTTTTGCGCCCACCACTGTCGGGCGGTCCAAGCTGGGGTCCGTGCGCTACGAACCGGTGGGATGCATCATGGGTGTCTCCCGGACCGTCAGTCGCACGCTGTACACGCTGCCGTCGTAGGTCGTCACGAACAGGGTGCGGCCATCCGCTCCGCCCCACGCCAGGTTGCTGGTGCCACGGGGGAAACGGACCGAGCCGATCCTGGCCCCCTTGGGGTCGGTCACGTCGACGGTGCCGCTGCATGAGGTCGCCCAGACGTTCCCCTGTTCGTCGACGCCGATGCCATCGCAGCCCGGGCCGAACCACCCGCCCTGCCCGATGGTCCCGTCGTCGTTGACCGGGAAGGCCGTGATCAGACCCCTGCTCGTCGTGCTGACGTAGAGCGTCCGCTCATCGGGCGAGAAGGCGATGCCGTTGGGCTCGTCCACGGCGTCGGTCAGCAGGGTCACGTCACCGCTCGCCGGGTCGAGCCGATAGATCCCGTAGAACCCGATCTCGGACGGGAAGAACTGCTGGCCGTAGTCGGGATCGGTGAACCAGATGCTGCCGTCGCTCTTGACGATGAGGTCGTTGGGGCTGTTGAAGCGCTTGCCATCGAAGGCGTCGGCCAGGACGGTGTCCGGGCCGCCGGCGGACAGCCGCGTGATGCCGCCCCTGGCCGTCGCGTCGCCGTGCTCGGCCTGGAACACCGACCCGTCGGGGCCCAGCGCATGCCCGTTGGCGTGGTTGCTCGGGCGCCGGAATTCGGTCCTGCTGCCGGTAGGATCGAAGGCGTACACGGCATCCCCGTCGACATCGCTGGCGATCAGACGCCCGTCACCGAGCCACAGCGGGCCTTCGGCGAACGAGAGGCCCGTTGCGAGCGTTTCGACCTTGGCACCCGGCGCGATGAGGCTGTCCATCGTGATGGCGCTCACCGGGGCGGACGTGGGCGCAGGCACCCCAGTGGCCGTGGACGCCGCGGGCGCCGTCGATGCCCCCGGCACGGGGGACGCTGCAATGCTGCCCCCGGCGAGAGCCGCGATGAGCAGGCCGCAGGTCACGGCTGCCGCGAGCACCGGTCTCCCTGATCGAACCATCCGTTCCCTGGCCATGGGGCGCTCCTCGGGCACCGCGCCAACGACGGCTGGATGCCAGCTGGGCGGCGCGCCTGAGTATGCGCTCGCTGGGACCACGATCCCAGCCCATCAGGGCCCGGCGACCCCAAGGGCCGCCCCAACCAGAAGGACGGTCCGCTGGACTCTTCCGCTGCTTCCTGCAGGCAAGCCACCCTCCTTCCCGTCTGGAGCGGCGCGCTGCTAGCCCTCCGGCTCGCCCTCGCTCATGAGGCCAGCCTGTACCAGCCGGTTCCGGATGACGCGCGCCTGGTGCTCGTAGATGGACTGGCCGGTCAGCCGGCCGCACGCCCGGCACTGGTCGGGCGTCACGGTCCCCGTGCGTGCCACGACCCCATGGTCGAGCAGCTGGTCGCTGATGATGCGCTCGGCATCGAGGGGCGGTGCGATGGAGTAACGGGCGTCGGCCATGGAGGCCGAGGGTAGCAGCGGGACCGTGGGTGCCGGTGGTGGCGGTGGGGAGGTCACCGGGAGGGTTACCGTCGAACGCAGCGCCGGTGGGCACCGGTGATTCGACGCCAGAAGAGGTGCGGGGCTAGTAGCTGAGGACCCGGTCCGCCTCGAACGCGAGCTCCACCAGCCGCGACGGCGGTGCCATCGTCACGGGCAATCCGCCGAGCGACTCCACCGTCAACCCCCGTGCCTTGCTGGACATGCCGGATGCGAACAGGCGCGCACCGCCGGCGACGAGCGCGTCGACGTGCTCCCGCATGCTGCCGGTCCCGACGCCATGGCCGGCATCGAGGGTCTCGGGACGCAGGACGGCGACACCGTCGCCAGCGATGAACAGATCCACCGCGTGGCCTGCATCAAGGGCCGTCCTCGCGACGAGGAGCGCGAGGGCGACGCGGGTGGGGTTCTCGGGGCCGGTCGCGATGTGCACCAGCAGTCGACTCATCTCGGGCCTCCGTGCGATGGGGCTGTGGACATGGTCATCGTGCTCCGTCCGCCCCGGGATGGGAAGGGATCGCCTGAGAGCGGAGTCCTGAGAGGCCGCGCACCACGCTCGCATGAGTGGAAGCCCGCTGGCGGGTGCCGGTGGTCGCGGTGGGGAGGAGGGACCTTTGACCTCGCCTTCTGTTTCTGCTCTGATCGGAGACCGATGCCATCAGAGCCCGTACCTTCAGAACGTAGGGGGAGGGTGGAGCGGGCGCTTCGCTGGATGGTCGAGCAGACCGGCAACAGTGCCTTGGAAACCATCGACGCCCAGCTCTTTCTACAGGAGTTCGACCGCCAGGTAGCCCTTAGGCCGACCGAACCGCGTACGGCCTTTGTCCAGGGTGTACTTGAGCTTGTCACGGGCACGAGGCGTATCGGCTCCCTGCATAGCGAGGCGCGTACGCGCACTGCGCGCGCCCGCGAGGCAGGCATGGAGACGTTGGCAATGGCCAGCTTCCGTGAGCTCGATGATATTTACGACGGCGCATTCTGCCGCGAATGCGAGAGCTTGAAGCATCAGCTGTTCACGATCGTGGGAGCGGCACCAGATACGCGCACCAAGGTCGCTTCACCGAAGACCGCACCCGGCGTCTGGGTCCACCCTTGCCTTCCGATTGGTGGCGTGATCAGGAGTAGCCGACATCAGCCATCGTGGCCGAGGGGAGCACCGGGATCGTGCGCGCCGACCGCGGGCATCCGAAACGTAAGGGTTCTCCGGGTCCGTGCTCGCGTATCCTTCGCAGATGACCAATCGACGGGACGTATAAGTCTGTGTCCGAAGGGCACATCATGGTCATCGGGGGCGCCGAGGACAAGGTTCGCGAGCGCGTCATCCTGACCCGCTTCGTCGCCCTTGCCGGTGGTCCCGACGCACGCATCGCGGTCATCAGCAGTGCCTCCTCCCTGGGGCCGCTCGCGGGCGAGATGTATCGCAAGGTGTTCACGGAGCTTGGCGCGGCCCAGGTCTCGCCCATCCACGCGACGACCCGGGAGCAGGCGAACGACGACCACGCCGCGCGCATCGTGCGAGACGCCACCGGCGTGTTCATGACCGGCGGCAACCAGCTGCGGCTCTCGTCGACCATCGGTGGCACCGCCATCGCCCAGGCCATCGCGGATCGACACCGGCACGGCTCGGTGGTGGCCGGCACGAGCGCCGGTGCCTCGGCCATGAGCACCCACATGGTCGCGTTCGGCGCGAGCGGCGGCACGCCCAAGCAGCGGATGGTCCAGATGGCCGCGGGCCTGGGTGTCCTGCCCGGGGTGATCGTCGACCAGCACTTCCAGCAGCGCAACCGGCTCGGGCGCCTCCTCGCGACCATCGCCCAGAACCCGGCGCTGCTCGGCCTCGGCATCGACGAAGACACCTGCGGTGTCGTGTCGCCGGACATGGTCATGGAGGTCATCGGCCGCCGGAGCGTCACCATCGTCGACGGCCAGGCGTCCGAGACCGATGCCTGGGAGGTGCGTGCGCATCGACCCATCATGATCAGCAACGTCGTGCTCCACTCGCTGCCCGTGGGTTACCGATTCGACCTTCGGCGACGGGTCCGGGTCGCCGCGCCGATGCTGCGAGCGCTCGATACCGACGCCGTGGCGTCCAGCTGACACTGCCACCCAACCACGCGACGGAGGGATCGATGCCGGACCCCAAGCCGACGGTCGAGCCGCTGCCACCGCTGGTGCCGACCCTGCGCGTGCTCGAGACCCGCGTGCTCCGGGGTCCCAATGTGTGGGTCAAAAAGCCAGTCATCCGGATGTCGGTCGACCTCGGCGTCCTGGAGCAGTACCCCTCGAACACCATCCCGGGCTTCAACGAGGCGCTCATCGAGCTGCTGCCGACGATGGAGGAGCACGCATGCTCGCTGGGTCGGCGGGGTGGGTTCTTCAGCCGCCTCGCCGATGGCACCTGGATGGGCCACGTCGCGGAGCACATCGCGCTCGAGCTCCAGTGCCTCGCGGGGACGGAGGTGCGCATCGGCAAGACGCGCTCCTCGGGCAGCACCGGACACTACGAGGTCATCTACGAGTACCGCGAGGAGCAGGTCGGGCTCGAGGCCGGCCGCATCGCGGTGGCGCTCGTCAACTTCCTCGTCGCGCCCGACGATCCGGGGACATATCTCGACCTGCCGGCCGCCTTGGAGCGCCTCATCCGGATCGCGGAGCGGTCCGCCTTCGGCCCCTCGACGCAGGCCATCATCGATGAGGCGGTGTCGCGGGACATCCCCTGGATCCGGCTCGATCGCCACAGCCTGGTGCAGCTCGGGCAGGGAAAGTACCAGCAGCGCATCCGGGCGACGATGACGTCCCAGACGTCGGCCATCGCCGTCGACATCGCGTCCGACAAGGCGCTCACGAACCAGCTGCTGGCTGCGGCCGGCCTGCCGGTGCCGCGTTCGGAGACCGTGGACACCGATGAGGATGCGGTGGCCGCCGCGCGGTCTATCGGCTATCCCGTGGTGGTCAAGCCGCTCGACGGCAATCACGGCCGAGGCGTCTGTCTCGATCTGCGCTCCGAGGAGGATGTCCGCAAGGCGTTCCCCATCGCCCTCCGCGAGAGCCGCGGTGGTGACGTCGTGGTCGAGACCTACGTCCATGGCGCCGACCATCGGGCGCTCATCATCGGGGGCCGGATGGTCGCCATCGCGGAACGTATGCCGGCCGGCGTCGATGCGGACGGAACCCACACGGTGCGCGAGTTGGTCGACCTCGAGAACGCCGATCCGCGGCGCGGCTTCGGCCATGAGAAGGTGCTCACCCGCATCCGGCTCGAAGACGCCGCCCTGGAGCTCATCGCGAAGCAGGGTTACACGCCCGATTCGGTGCCCGACGCGGGCACCCGTGTCCAGCTCGCGCTCACGGGCAACATGTCCACTGGCGGCACAGCCATCGACCGGACGATGGAGACGCACCCCGAGAACATCGAGATCGCGGAGACCGCGGCACAGGTCGTCGGACTCGACATCGCGGGCATCGACATGGTCGTGCCCGACATCGGCGTGCCCATCCGCGAGCAGGGCGGTGCGATCGTGGAGGTCAACGCCGCGCCAGGTTTCCGGATGCACACCCATCCCACCGAGGGCGAGCCGCAGTACGTGGCCAAGCCGGTGATCGACCTGCTATTCCCGGCTGGCTCCAACGCGCGCATCCCGATCATCGGCGTGACGGGCACCAACGGCAAGACGACCACGGTCCGGATGATCGCCCACATCCTCAAGCTCATGGGTCGCCGGGTGGGCATGACCACGACCGACGGCATCGTCATCGACGGCCGCCTCACCCGCAAAGGCGACATGAGCGGTCCCCGATCGGCCCGGACCGTCCTCCAGAACCCGCTCGTCGACACCGCGGTGTTCGAGGTCGCCCGTGGTGGCCTGCTGCGTGAGGGCCTGGGCTACGACCGGAATGATGTCGCCGTGGTCACCAACGTGACCGGCGACCACCTGGGCCTCCACGGCATCGACACGGTCGCTCAGCTGGCGGCCGTGAAGAGCGTCCTCGTGGACGCCGTGCCCCGCAACGGCACCGCGGTGCTCAACGCGGACGACCCGCTCGTGGCCCGGATGGCGCGCCAGTCCGATGGCCGGGTCATCTACTTCTCGATGCAGACACGCAAGGGGGAGGAGGGGTTCGACCGGGTCGATGGCCACTGCGGTCGCGGTGGTGCCGCGATGGTCATCCTCGAGACCGACGACGGGGAGCTGCTGGCACTCCGGCAGGGCCCCCGGACGATGCCCCTCATCCACTCCCACCTCATCCCGGCCACGCTCGATGGGCGGGCCCGCATGAATGTGGCCAACGCGTTGGCCGCCGCCGCCGCTGCCTGGGCCACCGGCGCGCATCTCCACGACATCCGGCAGGGGCTGCGGACGTTCAGCACCTCGTTCTTCCAGGCGCCCGGCCGCCTCAACGAGGTGGATGTCCGTGGCTTCAAGGTCATCATCGACTATTGCCACAACGTCGATGGCATGCGCCGCCTGGGCGAGTTCGTGGACCTGACCATGACCGGCGCCGGCAGACGTGGACGTCGCGACGCCAAGTCGGGCCAGGTGGCGAACCCGGGCGAGCGGCACGGGCGGGCGATCGGCATCATCGGCATCCCGGGTGACCGGCGAGACGAGGACCAGCTGGGATATGGCGCCCTGGCAGCGGCCTCCTTCGACGAGATCTACGTCCGCGAGGACAAGAACCTCCGCGGCCGAAAGCCGGGCGAGAGTGCCGCGAACGTGCTTGAGGGCATCCACGAGGCACGGGCGGCCGGAGCGCGCTGTGCCCGGGCGGTCGCCGTCCTCGATGAGCTTGAGGCGGCCGAGGCGGGCATGCGGCGGGCGCATCCGGGCGACCTGGTGGTCATCTGCGCGGACGATTCGACCCAGGTCTACCGAGCGGCCATGGCCTACGACCGGGGAGCCGGCATCGCGATCACGGCGCCCGGGGAGTTGTCCGTCCCGGAGGGCTGAGCGTCGCTCAGGCTGGCTCGAAGCCGCGCTCCCGGAGCGCGGTGACGACGCCGGCCCGATCCTCGTGACACATGACCACGAGCGCACCCGGCAGGCTGTCCGGTGCCAGCAGTCCCGCGTCGTCGAGCTCACCCCGGACAGCGGATGGCTCATCGTGGTACAGGACGGCGTGGCGACCGACTCCGCCACCGGCCGTGATGCCCGCGCGCAGCTCGCCCACGATCGACTCCCGGGTCCGTCCCCGCAGGTAGTCGAGCGTCTCCTTGATGACCACCCGATCGGCGAGCTCCGCCGAGATGCGTGCTATGCCCCGCAGGGTGTCGTCGGGTCGGTCGCCGGCGGTGCCCACGACGATGGTCAGTGCCCGCTGACCGGCGCGTGCGGCGCGGTCGCCGATGAGTCCCTGGGCGACATCGAGGACGGCGCGGACCCCCGCCTCGTTGTGGGCGAAGTCGACGATGACGACGGTCGCGTCCCGGCGATACAGATCCAGTCGGCCGTTGCGCTGGCCGCCGGTGGTGCCGAAGTCGCGGAGCCCGGCACCGACCTCCGCGAGCGTGGCGCCCATCGCGCGTGCGCCGGCAGCGGCGGCCAGGGCGTTCGCGACGTTGTGGCGTGCGAGGCCGTGGAGCGTCGCGGGGATATCCGTGACCGCGACCAACAGCCGGCGTTCCTTGCCTTCGCACTCGACCAGGAGTCCGTCATCGATGACAAAGGCGCGACCGCCGCGCGCCAGGTGGCGTCGGACACGCTCGGATCGAGGGAGCATCGAGAACCACCACACGGGGGCCCCGACATGACGCGCCATGGCTACCACGAGCGGGTCGTCCGCGTTGAGCACCACGACGCCTTTCGGCCGCGTGATCCGGCTGATGACCGACTTGACTTCGGCCAACTCCGGCAGGGTATGGATACCGTACAGGTCCATGTGGTCGGAGCTGATGTTGGTGATGACCGAGGCATCGTTCGACTCGTAGCCGACCCCACGGAGCATCATGCCGCCACGCGCGGTCTCGAGCACGGCCACGTCCACCCCAGGGTCGGCGAGCACCAGGCGCGCCCCATACGGGCCGGTGAGGTCACCCGATTCGCCCATCCGGTCGTCGAACAGGACCCCGTCGGAGGTCGTCATGCCCACGTGCCGGCCGCCCTGGCGCAGGACGTGGCCGATCATCCTGGTCGTCGTCGTCTTGCCGTTCGTGCCACTGATGCTGATGGCGGGGATCCGCCGTTCCGGATCGTGGATCCAGGCCGGATGTCCGGTACCTGCGTCACCGATGGTGCGGAGCGCGCGGGCGAGCGTCCGGGATCGGCCGCGGCGGCCAGCGGTCCGTCGGGTGGCGGGTCGGGTCGCATGCGGATCCAGGTCCAGCTCCACGAGACGCAGGGCGGCCTCCGCGATCACCCGTGCGCGGCCATCCTCGCGCCACGGGTAGGCGACGACCCAGACACCCGGTTCCGACGTGCGATGGATGTGCACCGGCATCCGGGCACGTGACCGGGATGTGGCGCGTCCCTCGTCGACCAGCCAGGCGTCGGCGTCCGAGAGTCGGTGGAGCGACCTGATCCATCCGGCGAGGTCCGCCACGGACCGGGGCGCTGCGCTCCGCGGGACCGACGCTCCCAGGCGGACCCTCGCGTGGGTCCCGGGCAGTCGCTGGCCGAACCACGTCCGGCGACGGCCGACCGCGACCTCGACCTTCACGGTCGGCTCGAGCCGGTACACGTTGGGGCCGTCCAGGAGTCTGATCTCGACGAGTCGCACGGCGGCGAGGATAGCGGGCCGAGGCCGCCACCGACGCGTCTGGTACGCTGCCGGTCGTGCGCATCGCTGTCGTCGGAGCGGGCCCCGCGGGCCTCACGGCCGCCTATCGACTCCGTGCAGCGGGCCACGAGCCCATCGTGCTGGAATCGGGGCCCGAGGCCGGCGGACGGACCCACACCCAGCACTTCGGCCCGGGCCACTGGAGCGATGATGGCGCGGGCTGGCTCGGCTCGTTCTACCCCGACACGCTCGAGCTGCTGCAGGACCTCGGCCTTCGGGATCGCCTCCAGGTCCTCCATCTGCGAGGGGGCGGCGACCTGCTCGTGGAGGGTCGACTGCACCCCAATCCCAACTCGGTGCGGCGGATCCTGACCACCGACCTGCTGTCCCCTGGGGACCAGCTGCGATTCCTCACCTGGATGGCTCGGTTGTTCCTGACCCGACCGGGCAACCTCCGGATCGACCAGCGCGACGATGCGCAGAGCGCGGAGGACGCCCTTCGCGCTGCCGGAGCCGCGGCGACCCAGTGGGTGGTCCGGCCATCGTTCGAGGGGCCGTTCTTCTCGCGCCTCCAGGAGCTGTCTGCCGCCCTGGTCCGCTCATGGATGCGGGCGCTGTCGGTCGGCACGTTCTACACCGTGGACGGTGGCATGGACAGCCCGTGGCGGCACCTCGGCGAGCGACTGGGTGTTCGCGCTGGCGCGACCGTGGAACGAGTCGCGCCGCTGGCTGGAGGCGCGCAGATCATAGTGGATGGCGTCGAGGAGTCGTATGACGGCGCCATCGTCGCCGTCCCGGCACCGGTCGCCGCGCGCATCGTGGCCCGGGAAGCGCTCCCGACGGCGGTGGCGGACATCGAGTACGCGCCGCATGTCCGCCTCTATCTGGCCCGACGGGGCATCGGCCTACCGCGCTCCGGCATCCACGCATTCCCGAATGAGACCGTCGCCACGGTCGAGCTCGGTTCCGGAGGGGACGGTTCGTGGGGCCGTGTCCCGGTCGGCTGGGAGTGGGCACTGCTCTGCGCCCCCGCGGCCTCGAGCGGCCGCTTGCTCGACCTCTCCGATGAAGACCTCGCGGCCGAGCTCTGGGAGGCCGGCTCGCGGATCGATGGGCGGCTCTTCCCGCTGGCATCGGCGGAGATCGTGCACATCGTGAGGTGGCGTCACGCGGTGCCGCGAGTCGGTGTCGGGTACCACGCACGCATCCGGCAGATCCAGCAGCGTCCGCCGATCGTCTTCGCGGGCGACTGGCTGGTGCAGCCATGCGTGGAGGGCGCGGTCCGATCAGGTATCGCAGCGGCGGCCATGTTCGGGTCGTCCGACGTCTAGACTCGGGATCATGGCCCAGCACGTCGATCCCGCCGACCTCGATCGGCTCACCAGGCTCATGACCGCGCAGCTGCCGGCGTTCCTCGCGGATCTCCAGCGCCTCGTGGACATCGACTGCGGGTCGTACACAAAGCCTGGCGTCGACGAGGTCGGGCGATGGGTCGCGGAGACGTTCCGGGGCCTCGGCGCCCTGGTGGAGGTCGTTCCGAACGCCGATCATGGGGATACCGTGGTGGGGGTCCTGGGCGAAGCCGAGGGAGCGGCGTTACTGATGATCGGTCACATCGACACGGTGTTCGACCCCGGCACGGTGGCCGAGCGACCGTTCCGGATCAGCGACGGCATCGCCACGGGGCCGGGGGTGTCGGACATGAAGGGCGGTCTCCTCGCCGGGCTGTACGCACTCAGGATCCTCAAGGCGTTCGGTCCGCTGCCCTTCGGTCGCATCGTCTTCGTGGCCAACCCCGACGAGGAGATCGGATCCCCCGTCAGCACGCCGGTCATCCGGGCGCATGCCGCGACCGTGGACGTGGCGCTCGTCATGGAAGGGGCGCGCGCCAACGGGGACATCGTGAGCTCCCGCAAGGGCATCGCGGACTTGGAGCTTCGGATCACCGGGCGCGCGGCACACGCCGGCGTCGAACCCGAGAAGGGACGCAGCGCCATCCTGGAGGCGGCCCACAAGATCGTCGCGCTGCACGCCCTCAACGGCCGGTGGCCGGGCGTCACGGTCAATGCCGGGGTGGTCCGCGGGGGCACTCGCCCGAACGTGGTCGCCGCCGAGACGATCGTCCAGGTGGACCTGCGCTCGGTCCGGCGCGCAACCCTCGAGCACGCCGAGGCGGCGGTCAGGGACATCGCGGCGTCGACCACGGTCCCCGACACCACGTGCGAGGTGAGCATCATGGGTCGCTTCTGGCCCATGGAGAAGCTGGAGCGGTCCGGGCGGCTCGTCGACCACGCGGTGGCGGTAGCCGCGGGCCTTGGTTTCGAGCTCCGGGATGCGGCCACCGGCGGCGCCTCGGATGCGAACACCACGGCTGGGATGGGCGTGCCGTCGATCGATGGGCTGGGGCCCATCGGTGGCAGCGACCACTCGCCCGCCGAATACCTCGAGGTCGACTCCATCGTGCCCCGGACCGCGTTGCTCGCCGGTCTCATCCTTGCGCTCGGGCGCGACCCGGTCGTTGCCGGGTGGTCAGCGGAGCGCCGCGCCCGGTCCTGAGGACTCGTCCGTACCCGCGCGCCCGAAGGACGACCGACGCGGCGCGTCCATGCGAGATGTGCGCCGAGCGCATCGAACGGCGCCATCCACGGAGCGACCTATCGGAGGTACGTGTCCCCGTGCGTGTCGCAGACCGCGTATAGGCCATGTCGCTCCAGGGCATAGCCGGCCACGTGCAGACGGCCCGTGAAGTCCCCCTTGGGACAGACCCAGATCCACCAGCGCGCCGGCGCGCCGTGGTCCGCGTCCTGGACCTCGCCGAGTGGCGAGGTCTCCGCGGCGACCTTGTCGCGCAGCCCATCGAAGGCGCCGAACGCGCGTTCCACAGCAGCCGCTCGCTGTGTTTCGGTCTCGCTGCCGGCGGGGTAGCTCTGGCTGATGTTGGAGCTCAACGCAGGGTCTCCGGATGGGACAGGGCGGAGGATCGGCGGGTCGTCGGCCGCTGCGCGCGGACTGGAAGGCGCTTCACCGACGATGGGCCAGCCGCGGAGGTCGTGAGCGCGGCGCGACCGGCCGGGTGGAGTATACCGGCTACCAGGCGCCCGGCAGGCCCTCCGAGCGTGGATCGGTCGTCGCCGCGAACGTCAGTGTCGAGCCGTCTGCCGATGCCGGGCCCCCCGCTCCGACGTCCCGGACGAGCTCGATGGCGTGGGCATGGCCCATCGACGATGACCAGGGGTCGATGAGCCGCAGGTCATGGCCGCGATCCCGAAGACCGGCCACGACCTCGGGCCGATAGCGCGACTCGAGCACGGTCAGTGACGGCGGGCCAAGGTGTCGTGGCACGTCCGCAGCCCACCGCGGGGCGCCAACGGCCGTGGCGATGTCGACCCCGCCGTCGACGATCGCCGAGACGACCTGCGCGAACACCTGGGGCTGGATCTCGCCGCCCATCGACCCGTGGATGATCCACGGCCGTCCATCACGCAGCAGCATCCCCGGCGTGAGCGTGTGGAGGGTCCGTCTCCGGGGCGCCAATGCGTTGGCGTGTCCGGCGTCCAGCCGGAAGAACGCACCCCGGTTCTGGTAGCTGACGCCGGTCGCGGGATCGACGAGACCGGAGCCGAACCCGGCGTAGTTCGACTCGATGAGGCTGACCGCGCCGCCATCACGGTCAGCGGCACACAGGTAGACCGTGCCTCCGCCGCCGGGCATGGTGGAGGGCCCCAGCGTCCCGATACGGTCGGGGTCGATGGATGCAGCCAGGACCCTGGCCCGGTCGCGGTCGAGGAACCGGTCGGGCGAGCCCGACTCCATCGCGTCGAGGTCCGTCAGCCAGCGGTCCCGATCCGCGAGGGCCAGCCGGGAAGCCTCCAGTCCCAGGTGCACCCAGCCCGCATCAGCGACCCCGAGGCCATCGAAGTCGGACGCAGGCGGTGGCTGGAGGTGATCGAGGATGGCCAGCGTCTCGAGGGCCACCACGCCGCAGCTGTTGGGCGGGTGGCTGATGGACGTGAGCCCCCGATACGTGGTGCCGATGGGGGTGCCCCAGTCCGATCGATGGGCCGAGAGGTCGGGGAGGCGGACAGGTCGATCCGGCACCCTCGAGGTAGGCGGCTGCTCGCCGTGCGAGCGCCCCGGTGTACAGCACCGCAGGTCCGTCGGCGGCGATGATCCGCAGGGTCCGGGCCAGCGCGACCAGACGCACCGGTTCGCCCAGGCGCCACGGCCGGCCGTGGCGCCGATAGACGCGCGCCCAGTCGCCATCCGTGCCGAACACCGACACGGCTCGCTCCACCGCGGCCACCCAGCCAGGCGTGGCGGGGAACCCGTCGGCGAGCTCGATGGCCGGTGCCAGCAGGTCCGCCCAGCCGAGGCGTCCGTACCGCTGGTGGGCCGCGCCCCACGAGTCCACCGCACCCGGCACGGTCACGGTCCAGGGGCCTCGTTCGGGCATCGCCTCGAGCCCGACGTCCCGCGCGGCCTCGAGGGTCGCACCGACGGCGGATCGACCGCTGCCATTGAGCGCTACGACCGCATGCGCTGCCGGATCGTGGATGAGCCAGAACGCGTCCCCGCCCAGCCCGCAAGAGTGGCCAGCCACGACCGCGAGCGCGGCGTTGGTCGCGATCGCCGCGTCGACGGCCGTGCCGCCGGCCCGCAGGATGTCGATGCCGACGCCGGTGGCGAGGTGATGTGGGCTGGCCACCGCGCCATTCGCACCCCGGGCGATGGGCACCGGCATCGTCGCTGCGACTCGTTCAGACATGGCCGCAAGGGTAGGGCCTCCGCCCACGCGATCCCACGCCCGCGATGCCCACTGTTTGCGGGGTACCCTGCGCCGGTGTTCGCGACGCTCATCGGCCCGTACCCACCCATCGATGGCACGGCCGAGGAGCGCCTTCGTGCGGCCATCTCGGATCAACTCGACGCTGGACTGGGGATGCTCAGCGATGGACGGCTGCATCATGTCGCGAGCCCAGGCGCCGTCGAGACGGCCGTGGCCGCATGGCGTTCGGCGGACCGGGTCGGGCACCACCTGGCGGCCGAGCTGGGCCTCGAGCCGCCGCTCATCAAGGCCTGCCTGGTCGGGCCCTGGACCGCCGGGTCCGGCGAGCCACACCGGGTGCGGGTCGCGGCTGAGCACATGCGGGGCGCCATCGACGCGCTGTTCGAAGCCGGGGCGCCGGTGGTCCAGGTCACCGAGGCCGGCATCGGCGACATCGAGCCCGGCGACGAGGACGCCATGGCGCTCGTCGATGCGGTCCTCGCCGAGCTCACCGACGGCATCGAAGGACACCTGAGCCTCGCCCTCGCCGGCGGACGGCCGACCCGGATCCCCGCCGAGCGTCTGTTCGCGGCCCCGTTCGCGAGCTACCTGTTCGACCTCATCCATTCCCCCGATGACTGGTCCCTGTGTGCGCGGGCGCCGACACCCGCCGGGCTGATCGTCGGCGTCGCCGACGCCCGGAACCCCGATCCCGATACGGCCGCGGTGACGATCTGGGGCGCCCGATACGCTGCGTCCCTTGGTGGCCGCGGCGCATCCCGGGTCGGTCTCACCACGTCGGCCGGCCTCGAGCGGCTCGCGCGCGAGGCCGCCAGGGGGAAACTCATGGCGCTTGCCGAGGCGGGCCGCCAGGCCGACCTGCCCGACGCGGAGCTACTCCAGGTGCTTGACCCGCGTGCCATCGACGCCCGTTCCGCGGCCCTGGGTCGCTACGAGCCGCCGTCGGGTCGGCCCTGACCCGGCTCCCAACCGGGCGGCGCGAGCTCGAACCCCTCGAAGCGGAAGCCGGGTGCGACCGTGCACCCGACCAGCGTCCAGTCACCCAAGGTCCGGGCCGCTTGCCAGGCACCCACTGGGACCACGACCTGTGGTCGCTCACCGCCGACCAGGTCGTCCCCCAGGCGGTGGTGGGTCGCGGCCCCACGGCCGTCATCGGAGGCGATGGACAGCTCGAGCGGAGCGCCGGCATAGAAGTGCCACGCCTCGGCGGCATCCACCCGGTGCCACCCGGAACGCTCGCCGGCCTGGAGCAGGAAGTAGATCGCGGTGCCGGCCGGTCGCTCGTCGGGGGAGGCATCGGCACGCCAGGTCTCCACGTAGTGACCACCTTCGGGGTGGGGGAGCATGCCCAGCATCTCGATGATCCGACGCGGTTCGGGTAGAGCGCTCATCCGCCGTAGCGTACGCTGACGTGATGACCGTGCCCGCCCTTGCCGAACCTGACGCGTTGCGCCCGGCAGTCCACGACGCCACTGCAGCGTGGACCGCCCGGGTGGTCGCGGAGCGTGCCCAGACGGACCGCTGTCGGGAGGTAGTCGATCCAACGGACTTCTACAGCCCCACGGCGAGCCGGTTCCGCTTCCTGCCGGACGCGCCGCTCGATGCCGCTGGTCAGGAGCTCGAGTCCCGGGCGCGGCCGCGGGATACCTGGCTCGACGTCGGGGCCGGTGGCGGACGGTACGCGCTGCCCATCGCGCGCCTGACACGGCGCGTCATCGCGGTCGAGCCATCACCGGCCATGCGCGACGTGTTGCGCGCGGGGATGGCCGACGCGGACGTCGAGAACGTGGACATCGTCGAAGCGCGCTGGCCGCCCGAGGGATGGGCCGAGGACCCGGCCTCGCTGGAGCCCTTCCACGCGGACGTCTCGCTCATGGCGCACGTGGGCTATGACATCGAGCTCATCGGGCCGTTCCTCGACGCGCTGGAGGCCGTCACGCGCCGCCGTTGCCTGGCGGTCGTGGGCGAGAGCGCCATGACCACGGTCGGCGCCCGCTACTGGGAGCCCATCCACGGGGAGCGGCGGATCGCGCTACCGGCCCTGCCGGATCTGGTGACGCTGCTCCTGGCACGTGGGCGGCTGCCCGAGATCAAGCTCGTGGATCGTCCCACGCCGACCTACGAGTCGTTCGATGCGCTCCACGAGCGCGCTCGACGTCAGCTGTGGCTGCGACCCGACTCGGACCGGGACCGGTCCCTGGCAGCGATGCTCCACGCGGACGCACGGGGGGCGGATGGGGTGTGGATGCTGCCGGATGACGTGGCGCGCATCGGCATCGTGAGCTGGTCGCCCACCGACTGACAGGGCGTCGTCCACCAGCGACAGCACGGGCCGCGTCGCTCGTGGGAACGCGCAGCCCGGACCGTTGGGAGGGAGGGGGAGCGGTTCAGCGTCGCGGGAGGCGGAAGATCCACAGCGATCCATCGCGGCGGCGCCCGCCTCGCAACTCTCCCAGCCATCGGCGCTCCCGCGACTCCCGGGCCAGGTCCTGCTGCCTCGCTCGAACGTACTCTTGGGTCGGACCGTACATCCTCGGCCTCCTTTCTCCGCGCCCGGATGGGTGCGGTCGATGCAGGAAGGATGCCGGTCCCGGACCGCCAGGCCATCCGCCGGAGGTCGTGAACACGGGCGCGACAGAGGACGTCGGCCGCCCTACGTCATGCGTCGCGGCGATCCGGATCAGACTCGGGGCGTGACCATCTTGTGCTCGACCGCGTAGAGGGCGGCCTGGGTGCGGCTTGACAACCCGAGCTTGCCCAGGATGTTGCTCACGTGGGTCCGTGCCGTGCGCTCGGTGATGAACAGCGCGGACGCGATCTCCTTGTTGCTGGCACCCTGGCCCACGAGCGAGAGGACCTCCTTCTCGCGCTCCGTCAGCGGCTCGACCGGCTGCGGCGCGGTCTTGCGCTCGCGCATCCGCTGCGCCAGGAGCCGGGCGACGGCCGGATCGAGATGCACCTCGCCGGCGTGCGCGGCACGCACCGCGTTCGCGACGGCATCCGCGTCGGCATCCTTGAGCAGGTAACCGCTGGCCCCTGCCTCGAGTGCCGCAGTGACCTTGTCCTCCTCGATGAAGCTGGTCACGGCCACGATCTCGACCTCGGGCTGGGCCTGCTTGATGGCCGAGATCGCCGAGACACCGTCGAGCACGGGCATCATCAGGTCCATGAGCACCACGTCGGGCGCGAGGGAGCGGGCGAGCGCGACGCCGGCGGCTCCGTCGGGCGCCTCACCCACCACCTCGATGTCGGACTGCAGGTCGAGGAAGGTGCGCAGGCCGCGCCGGACCACTTGGTGGTCATCCACGAGGAGCACCCTGATGCGGCCACCCTCATCGGCCTGGTCGACGGGGTCGGCGGTCGTCGCATCGCTCACGGCTGCCCTCATCTGGGATCGGGAGGTGTCGAGCGGTTCATCCGTCGGCCTGGGAACCCTCGCCGGTCTCGTGCTCCAAGGATGCCTCATCGCGGGCAACCCGGCCACACCTCCGCAACGTGTCGACGATGGCCTCCGGCTGAGCCGACTTGGACACGAAGGCCAGGGCGCCACTGCCGATGGCGGGCATCTCCACGCCGTCGAGCCCGCTCATGGCCACGATGGCGATGGCCGGCCACCGACGATGGAGCTCCAGTAGCAGCGCGAGACCCATCTCGGCCTCGGGCAGCCGCGGATCGATGAGCAGCACATCCGTCGGATCGTGTTCCAGCAATGCCATCGCGCTCGCCGGATCGGCGGCCACGCCGCACAGGTCCAGGCCGTCCGAGCAGCGGATGAGCCCGGCCAGGCTCTGACGCACGCGGCGATCGGCGTCGACCACGAGCACGCGCACAGGGGCGGAGGGGCCGATCACTCCCCGAATGTGGGGGCCCGGGATCGCGATCGTCATCGGCCGGACGACCAGCCAAGCCCTACGTCGAATGACGTAGGGCTATGCCGAGCCCCCGCCGAGCCCCCGCCCTGGACCGTCAGGGCTCAAGCCCGACGAGACGTTCCAGGGGCACCAGGACATCGACGCGAGTGCCGGTGCCGGGCGTGCTCGTGACCTCGATGGTTGCGCCGATCTGGCTCGCCCGCGCGCGCATGCCCGCGATGCCCAGGTGTCCCGCCGGGATGACGTCGGGGTCGAATCCAGCGCCGTCGTCCTCCACCGAGAGTCGCAGCCCGGTCCCGGTGGCGCCGACGAGGCGGATGGCGACGTTCGTGGCCTCCGCGTGCTTGACCACGTTGTGCAACGCCTCCTGGGTGATGCGATAGAGGGCGGTCTCGACATCGAGTGGCGCGCGATGGTCGGGGACCTCGCATTCCACCCGCACCGAGAGCCCGACCCGGCCCTGGATCCCGGCCGCGTGCGTCTTGATGGCCTGGACCAGCCCGTCCTGCTCCAGGTTGGCCGGCCGCAGCTCGAAGATGAGCGCGCGCATCTCTGCGAGCGCCTCCCGCTCCAGCTGGCGGAGCTCACCCAGCATCTGGCGTGCGGCGGCCGGGTCACGGTCCATGAGCAGCTCCACGCTGCGCGTCGTGAGGGTCATGCTGAACAATGCCTGGGTGACCGAATTGTGGAGATCCTGGGCGAGCTTCGCGCGCTCCTGGGCCGACCCGAGGTCCGCGGCCTGGCGCCGCAGGTCATCCTCGAGCCGGACCTGGTCGCGCAGATCGCGCATGATGCCGTGGGCGCCACCGTAGCTGCCGTCGGCGACGTCCGCGACCGCACGCAGCTCCACCGGCACGGGCAATCCATCCCAGTCGCGAAGGTAGCAGCGGTACGACTGCTGTGGGAAGGGTTCCACGCTGATGCGTCGGTAGGCCGCATCCGGGATCGAGCCGGAGTCGGGATGCACGACCGTGGCGAAATGCCGGCCGAGCAGGTCAGTCGGTGACTCCCCGGTGATGCGCTCGAAGCTGTCACTCAGGAACGTGAACATGCCGTCGCGATCGGTCTGCCACACGATGTCCGGGGAGTTGCTGAGCAGGTAGTGGTAGCGGCGCTCCGAGTCGCGAAGCTCCTGGTACAGCCGCGAGTTCGCGACCGCGATGGCGGCGACGTCCGCGAGACCCTGGAGCAGCTCCTGGTCGCGCTCGGGGAAGTCGCGTGGCTCCCGGTACGAGATGGCGAGCGTGCCGATGATCTCCCGGTTGCCCCGCAGCGGAGCTGCGGCCATGCAGCCGAGGCCCATCCGGATGGCCACCTCCCGGTCCTCGGGGTGCTGCGGGATGCGCTCGTCGTTGAGGTAGTCGCGGGTCCAGACCACCCGACGCTCCGACGCCGCGAGGCCATTGATGCCGCCCCCGAGCGGGAACTCCATGGCCGCCAGCCACGCGATCGTCTGGGCATCGGTGGTATCGGCCATGACCGCAGGCACGAGGTAGTCGCCGACCTCGGACATCAAGGTCAGGTGCGCGCCATCGGCTCCGAGCAGCCGGCGCGACTCGTCCACGATGCGCTGCAGCACCTCCGTCGGCTCCTGGAGGACGGCGATGCGGGCCGTGATGGCGCGCAGGGTCGCCTCCTGCTCGACCCGTCGGGCCAGCTCCCGCTGGGAACCTGCGAGCTGGTCGATGAGGCGCGCCCGGGCCAGCGAGGACGCGCAATGGTCTGCGAGCGCGCGCACGAGCGACGCATCTCGTTCGCCGAATGCCCCGGGCCTGGCGGTGTAGACGCCCAGGGCGCCCATCTGCTCGTCCTCGTTGATGAGCGGCGCCACGACCATCGACCGGATGGACGCACTGCGCACCACCTGGTCGGTCATCCAGGCGTGCGAGAAGGTGGTGTCCGCGGGATAGTCGGCCGTGATCCGGACCGCGCCATCGGCGACCGCCGCGCCGAACATGCCCACCCCCTGGGGCAGCACGAGCGAACGCATCCAGGCGCGCTCCTCGGACGCGCTGATCCCCGCGTCGGCCACCCAGCGCAGGGACCCGTCGGCGGCATCGAGCAGATAGATGATCGCCCCGTCGGCATGCAGCAACCGGGCGGCCTCGTCCACCGCGTGCCGGAGCGGGTCTGACTGGGTTCGATGCGGGTCGGCTGGCGGTGCCACGGTCGGACTATGCCAGATGGTGTGGCCGCGCCGAGGTCGCCACCACCCCCGATATCGCCGTCGGGTGCCCGAGGGAAACGCGTGTCAGGCCGCGACGGGCGTCTCCGCCGCTGGGTCGTGCTTCGATCGCGCCACCAGGACCGAGACGTGCGCGTGGAGCAGCACGGCGCGGGCGGTGCTGCCGAGCATCAGCCGGTCCCAGCCGTGGCGGCCGTGGGTGCCCACGACGATGAGGTCCGCCGCACAGGCGTCGGCCTCGGACAGGATGACCGCGGGTGGATCTCCCTCCCAGTGGTTGCCCGATGGCAGACGACCAGCCTCCGTGAGCCGCGCCACCGCGTGCGCCTGGACCTCGGCGGCCCGCTCGCGGGCCCGGTCGATGCTCGTGTCCGGATGCTCCCGACGGGACGCCGGCGTGAGATGCCCGAGGGCTGCGCGCCAGGCCGGCGGCAGGTGAGCGACGGAGAGCACCTCGACCGGGACGCCCTCGAACATCGGCCAGGTCGCGACCGCGTCCTCGGCCGCAAGCGCAGGTCCAGTGCCGTCGTCAGCGAGGAGCGCCTGGCGCAATGTCGTCCGGCGGGCCACGAGCACCGGGCATGGGGCCCGGTCGGCGAGCCCCGCGGACACGGAGCCGAGCAGGAGCACCGCGAGCTCGCCGTGGCCCCGGCTGCCACAGACGATGAGGTCGGTACCCGTGGCCGCCGCGTGGCGGATGAGGGTCTCGACCGGCGAGCCGGTGAGCAACGTGGCGGTGACCTCGAGACCGCGCGACCGCAGCTCCTCGGCCGTGAGCTCCAGCGTCCGGCGGAGGTCGGCGTACAGCGAATCCTCGAGCGGTTGGGCGTCGGCGGGGGAGGGGGAGAAGGGTGCCGGCAGGAGCGACAGGACATCGAGCGCAGAGACGACCTCGACGGCGGTGCCGGCCGGCCATCGCCGTTCGGCCACGAACCCCGTCGCGATCGCCGCTGCCGGTGAGCCGTCGGTGGCAAGCATCACGCGCATGACGACACCTTCCTGTCCTTGCATGAGCCTCGGTGGGCCCACGATCGCATGTCCACACCGTATGCCGATGCGGCGCCCGGCACGAGGGCCGATGGTCACCTTCTGTGGGTCCGACGACCTTCGCTGAGCGACCCTGCGAGCACCCACCCGGCGGTGGACGCCCGACTTCGCAAGGCGACTTGACAAAGTCTGCGAGAAGTCCGTACGCTCTTTGTCCAGCGAGTTGCCAAAGTGGTGGGGCCACGTGGGGACGTCTGTGCTGCGTTCGGAGGAAGCACGCCGCAGGATGCGATCGTTGACCAAGGCGACCCACCAGGACACGCGCGAGCACAATGTGCGGCTTGTCATGCGCGCCCTGGCAGGGTTGGGTCCGATCAGTCGGGCGGACATCGCGCGGCGTACGGACCTGACCCGCACGACCGTCTCGGACGTCGTCAACCAGCTCGCGGCGGCCGGCCTGGTCCAGGAGATCGGCCGTGGGCCGTCGAGCGGCGGCAAGGCACCCATCCTGCTGCAGATCCCGCGTGATGCACGTCAGCTCATCGGCATCCACGTGGGGGAAGGCCAGGTCCGTGGCGCCATCATCAATCTCGCGGGCGAGATCAGCCATCGCGAGCAGCTCACGCTGGAGGGTCGCGACGGTGACGATGCCCTCCACCGCCTCGAAGAGCTGCTCGACCGGTTGCTCGTGGTCACCGCGCAACCGCCACTGGGGGTCGGCATCGGCACCTCGGGCCTCGTGGACACGAGTGCCGGCACGGTGCGCTGGGCGGTCCACCTTGACTGGCGTGACCTCCACCTGGCGGCTCGGCTCCGGAGCCGTACTGGTCTGCCGGTGTATGTCGCCAACGATTCCCAGGTCGCGGCCCTCGCTGAGTGGACATTCGGTGGACACGCCCCGGCCCGGGGCATGATCGTCATCAAGGTCGGCAATGGCATCGGTGCGGGCATCATCATCGACGACCGCCTGTACCAGGGCGATAGCTCCGGTGCGGGGGAGATCGGCCATGTCTCGGTGGTCGCCAATGATGTGCGCTGCCGTTGCGGTCGCACGGGCTGCCTGGAGACCGTCGCGAGCCTTCGGGCAGTCGACGGGCGGATCCAGGCCGTCGCCCACGGGCCCGACGAGCGACCGGAGCCGACGTCCAACGATCCGGGTGCGCTCGAGCGGAGCCTCGACGCCTATCTCACCGGCGACGAACAGGTGCGTGGCATCGTGATCGATGCCGGCCGGGCCCTGGGGCGGATGGTCGGCTACCTCGTGGGTGCGCTCGACATCCACGACATCGTGCTCATCGGCTCGATGACCGCGTTCGGCGAACCATGGCTCGATGCGGTGCGTGCCGAGGCGCAGGGCAGTGCCCTGCCGTTGCTGGTCGACGCGACCCGCATCGGGCTCGGCCGCCTGGGCTCCGACATCGTGGAGCTCGGCGCCGCGGCATTGCTGATGACCGCCGAACTGGGACTGAGCCAGGCCGCATGACCATGATGCCCGACGCCACCCTTGCTCCCGGCCGTGTCGACCCGGTCGCCGATGCCGCCGTGTCCCAGGATGGCGTGGTCCTGGGCATCGACATCGGCGGCACGAAGACCGCCGCGATGGTCGTGGACGGCAGCGACCGAGTCCTGGGTCGCGCCGAGCGCACCACCGACCGCCATCGACCCGAGGACGTCGCGATCGAGGTCGCCCGGGCGGCCCTCGCGGCGGCGGGTGAGCGGACCCTCCGGGCTGTCGGCGTCGCGGTCCCGGGCGATGTCGACGGCGGCAGCGGCGTCGTGCGATTGGCGGTCAACCTCGACGCACGTGACCTGCCGCTCGGGCCGCTGCTGACCCAGGCCCTCGGCGCGCCCTGCTTCGTCGAGCATGATGCCCGGGCTGCCGCCGTCTGGTTAGGCGCGCGGCCCGGTTCCAACGGCGATCTCGCCTATCTGAGCATCGGCACCGGCATCGCCGCGGGCGTCATCCTCGGTGGCCAGCCACTCGCCGGCGACAACGGGCTCGCGGGGGAGATCGGCCATTGCGTTGCCGACCCCGACGGGCCGGTCTGTCCATGCGGCCTCCAGGGTTGCCTCGAGGCGATCGCGTCCGGTCCTGCGGTGGCCCGGGCGGCCCACACGGGTGTCAAAGCAGGTGAGCCGACCCTCCTCCGGGACCATGCCGCGGCGTCCCCCCTGACGGCCGTGGATGTCTACGCGGCGGCCGCGGCGGGCGACCCGCTGGCAGAGCGGGTCACGGCCACGGCCGCCGCCGCCGTCGCCCGTGCTGCGCGCTCGCTGGTGCTCAGCTACGGCGTCGCGAGGGTCGTCATCGGTGGGGGACCCAGCCGCGCAGGTGAAGCGTTCACCGGACCGCTCATGCGCGCCCTCGCAGAGGAGCGGTCCGCGTCCGCCCTGGTGCGGCGGGCGTTCCTGGGCACCGTGGAGGTCCTGCCGCCAGACGCGCAGCCGACCGCATGGGGTGCCATCTCCGTCGCCCGTTTCGGGCTTCATCGGACATCACACATCGAGAGCGAGAGGAGGCAGGCCAGGCCCGACGACAGGTGACGAACGGTACCGACAGGATGCGCGATGCATGCCGATCGGTGGATGCTATACGGGTCGGCAAGATCCGACCGCGTACGGAGGAGAGACATGATCAGATCTCAGAAGGCCACACTGCTGGCGGGGCTGGCAGTCGTAGCCACGGCGCTCGGCGGTGGTGCCGGGAGCGTCATCGCACAATCCCCGGCGGCGAGCGGCGCCCCGGCCCTCAACCTGCCGGCGGTCCCGAGCGGCTACACCGAGCTTGACCAGGCGCTCACGCCGAACGCAGACGGGACCTTGCCGTTCGCGGGCAAGAAGGTCTCCATCCAGACGCAGTGGACCGGCGGCGAGGGCATCGGCTTCGCCAACGCCCTCGCCGACTTCCAGAAGGCGACCGGCATCACGGTCCAGGTCGACAGCATCGCCTCGAGCCACGAGACCGTGCTCAAGACCCGGATCGAGGGCGGCGCCCCGCCGGACATGGCCGCGCTGGCGCAGCCGACCGGCGTGCTCGCGTATGCGGCCGACGGCAAGGTCGTCGACGTTGCCACGTTCATGGACGCCGCGAAGCTCAAGGCCGACTTCCCGTCGACCATCGGCCTCACGAGCGACGGCGATCACATCTGGAGCATCCCCACCAAGGCCGACGTCAAGTCGATGATCTGGTACCCGGTCAAGGCCTTCGCGGCCAAGGGCTACGAGGTTCCCAAGACCTGGGACGAGCTCGTTGCCCTGGCCGACAAGATCGTCGCTGACGGCAGCCACCCGTTCTGCGTCAGTGCCGGCGGTCCCGGCACGGCGACCGGTTGGGAGCTGACGGACTGGGTCGAGGAGGTCCTCCTCAAGACCGAGGATCCGCAGGTCACCAACGACTGGATCAGCCACAAGATCACGTTCGAGGACCCCAAGATCAAGGCCGCCTTCGACAAGGTTGGCTCGCTCCTGTTCAAGGACGGCTATGTCGATGGCGGTGGCCAGGCCATCGTGAACAATGACCTCCGGACCGTGATGGATCCGATGTTCAACGAGGACACGGCCAATCCGGGCTGCTGGATGCAGAAGATCCCCGTCTGGTACGGCCCGGACTTCTTCCCGGATCGGCGCGTCAACGGCGGTGACTCCAAGTACACCATCGGCGACGACGGCGACATCGGGATCTTCCCGTTCCCGACGATCAGCGACACCTACAAGGGTGTCGAGGGTTCCGCCGACTCGTTCATGGTCCTCAACGACCGCCCCGAGGTCCGCGCGGTCGCGGAGTTCCTGGCGACGCCGGAAGGCCTTGAAGGCTGGATCAAGAGCGTCGGCGTGCTGTCGCCGAACGTCAACGTGCCGGCCGACTGGTACGCCGGCAACTACAAGCTGAGCGTTGCCAACTCCATCCTCGGCAGCGGCACCGCCGTCGGCTTCGACGCGTCGGACCTGATGCCTCCGGCCGTCGGCCAGGGCAGCTTCTGGACCGGCACCGTCGACTGGGCCAACGCGAACGGCACGAACACGGACGACGTGCTGAAGGCCATCGACGACAGCTGGCCCCAGTAGTCGGCACATCGTCAGGTAACTGACTGGCGGGGCGTCCCATCACACCGGTGGGCGCCCCGCTACCATTCCGGCAACGTTCACGGGAGGGACGAGGTGGCGGAGGAGCGCACGCAAGGGTCGGCCTCGTACGGCACGTCGCGCACCGTGCTGGTCGGCAGCCTCATCGGGCTGCTGCTGGCGGCCATCGGCATCGCCATCCTGATCGATAAGGAGGGTGGTCAGAAGCTCCTCGCCTCGATCTACGACCTGACCGGCAATACTGCGGGCGCCGAGGCCCTCCGGAACGGGCTGGGCGACCAGTTCTTCGCGAAGCTGTTGCTGGCGGCCATCGCGCTGCTGGTCGGTGTGGGCGGGATCTGGCTCCTGTTCACGGGCGCGAGCGCACTGGTCGAACGCACGCGACCAGGCATCCGTGACCGCGTCCTTCCGTGGATCTTCATCGGGCCGGCCGTGATGCTGCTCGGGATCTATCTCGTGTATCCGGCGGTCGTCACCGTGATCGGCAGCTTCCAGGACAAGAACGGTGCCTTCACGCTCGCCAATTGGCAGAGCCTTGCCACGCCCCCGTTCGTCGAGATCATGCGCAACAACGTGCTGTGGCTCCTGATCGGGACAACCGGCAGCGTTCTGCTCGGCCTGCTGACGGCGGGCCTCTTCGATCGGATCAGGCGCGAGTCCCTGGCCAAGATCCTCATCTTCCTGCCCCTCGCCATCTCGCTGGTGGGCGCGACCGTCATCTGGAAGTTCGTGTACGCCTGGCAGCCACCGAGTCAGCCACAGTACGGGCTGCTGAACGCCATCTGGACTGCATTCGGCGGTCAGCCGATCCCGTGGGCGACGCAGTTCCCCATCAACCTCCCGTCGGAGATGGTGATCCTCATCTGGCTCCAGACGGGCTTCGCCATGGTCGTGTTCTCGGCGGCCATCAAGGGCGTGTCGACGGAGGTCATCGAGGCGGCCAGGCTCGACGGTGCCACGGAGCGCCAGGTGTTCCTCAAGGTGATCGTGCCGTCGATCCGGGGCACCATCGTGACGGTGACCACGACGGTAGCGATCGTCACGCTCAAGATCTTCGACATCGTCATGTCCGTCAGTGGCGGGCTCAACCACGACGACGTCGTGGCGGTGCGGATGTTCAAGGAGATGTTCCAGTACTTCAATGACGGGCGCGCCGCGGCGCTGGCGACCGTCCTGTTCATCGCCGTGCTGCCGGTGATGATCCTCAACCTGCGCAACTTCCGACGGCAGGCGGCGATGTGATGACAGCACCTGCCAAGCCGATCGCACGCGCTGCCCAGGGGCGAACGCGCTTCTGGCGGGCGCCCATGCTCCAGAGCGCCCCGCTGCGCATCTCCGTGGTCGTCATCTGCCTCCTATGGACCCTGCCCACACTGGGGCTGTTCGTCAGCTCCTTCCGGAACCCCCAGCTCATCACCCAGAGCGGTTGGTGGACGGCCCTCATCCACCCGTTCGAACAGGGGTGGACGCTGCAGAACTACCAGCAGGTGATCTCGTCCAACGGTATGGGCGAGGCGTTCCTCAACAGCCTCATCGTGACCATCCCGGCCACGGTCATCCCGATCACGATCGCCGCGTTCGCGGCGTACGCCTTCGCCTGGGTCCCATTCCGCGGCCGGGGCATCCTGTTCATCATCGTCGTGGCACTGCTTGTCGTGCCTCTCCAGATGGCGCTCATCCCCATCCTCAAGCTGTACAGCGGCCTGTCCCTGTACGGCACCTTCATCGGGATCTGGCTGGCCCACACGGCGTTCGGACTGCCGCTCGCCATCTTCCTGCTCTACAACTTCATGTCGCAGCTGCCCCGCGACCTGTTCGAGTCCTCCGCCATCGACGGCGCGTCCGTGTTCCAGACGTTCATCAAGATCGTGCTGCCGCTCTCGGTCCCGGCCCTCGGCGCCTTCGCGATCTTCCAGTTCCTGTGGGTCTGGAACGACCTGCTCGTGGCCCTCGTCTTCCTCGGGCCGGGGGCGGACGTCCGCGTCATGCCGACGGCGCTGTTCAACCTGCTGGGTGCCTACGGCGGCGCGTGGCACCTGCTCACCGCGGGCGCGTTCCTGACGATGATCGTGCCACTGCTCGTGTTCCTCGCACTCCAGCGCTTCTTCGTCCGGGGCATCCTGTCCGGATCCGTCAAGGGCTAGCGTGACCAACGGCACGTTCCCGGCGCTGCCGATCCTGCGGGCATTCCAGGGCCGGATGCCGCCCATGGAGGTGCTCGACGCGATCAGGGGCGGCGAGGCTGCCGGCGTGGCGCTGTATCGCGCCCTCAACGTCGAGTCGCCCGCGCAGCTGCGGCAGCTGAGCCTCGCGGTCCAGCGCGCGGCCCTGGAAGGTGGTCAACCGACCGCCATCGTGGCCATCGACCAGGAGGGCGGTCAGCTCATGGGTGTCGGTCCGCCGGCGACCCAGTTCGCGGGCAACATGGCGGTCGCGGCGGTCGGCTCGATCGACCTCGCACGGCGGGTCGGCGCTGCGATGGGCCTGGAGCTCGCCGCGATGGGCTGCAATGTCTCCTGGGCACCGGACCTCGACCTCGCCACGCTGCCCTCGAGCCCGGCCGTGGGAGCGCGGTCGTTCGGGGATGATGTGGCGCTCACGGCCAGCCTGGGTGCCGCGACCGTGGAGGGCCTCCAGGCGTCGGGTGTCGCCGCCGCCGCGAAGCACTTCCCGGGCAGCGGCCAGACGTCCGCCGACCCCCATCATGGCCTGCCCATCGTGGATGTCGCGACCGACGTCCTGGCGGCCCGGGAGCTGGAGCCATTCCGCGCGGCCCTGGCCGCGGGCGTGCGCATGGTCATGGTGTCTCACGCCGCCTACCCCGCCCTGGAGCCGGACGCCGCGACCGACCGACCCGCACTCCGTTCGCCGGCCATCCTGGGTGACCTGCTCCGGGGCCAGATGGGCTTCGGCGGCGTCGTCGTCACGGACGCCCTGGACATGGCCGCGGTCGACCAGTCGGATGTCGCCAGCGCGGCGCTGGCGGCGCTCGGCGCAGGTGTCGACCTGCTGCTCGCGGGTCCCGGGCAGGCTGACCGGCCCCGCGAGCTCGCCCGTCTCCTGAGCGCCGTGCGTGATGCCCCCGCGGCCACCACAGCGGCCGACCGTGTCGCTGCCCTGCGGCGTTGGCTCGGTCGGAGCACGACACCCCCGTTGTCCATGGTGGGCTGTGCCGAGCACGCGAAGCTCGCCAACGAGCTGGCCCGACGCTCCATCACCTGGGTGCGGGACGATGCGGGCATCCTCCCATTGCGGCCCTCGGGCACCTCCAGGCTGCTCGTGCTGACCCCCACGCCGACCGACCTGACGCCGGCCGACACTTCGTCGAACGTGGTCCTGGAGCTGCTCGATGCCGTCCGTCGGCGCCATGCCCGGACCGAGACCTTCACCGTCTCCATCGACCCGTCCGCCGACGAGATCGAGTCCGCCCGCGGCGCGGTGCTGGCCGCCGACCTGGTCATCCTGTGCACCATCGATGCCTTCCGGTACGAAGGGCAGCAGGAGCTCGCCCGGATCATCGAGCAACAGGGTCGACCCATCGTCCTGGTGGCACTGCGGATGCCGAGTGACGCGGACCTGCTCGACGACCTGCCGACCGCGCTCGCCTGCTACTCCATCCATCGGCCGTCGACCGACGCCGTCGCGGCGGTCATCTTCGGCGAGATCGAGGCCGCGGGTCGGATGCCCCTGACCGAGATCGCCCGTGCGCACCACCGTCCGCCGGGCGCGGTGCTCGTCCCGCACCGAGAGGAGTGGCCATGAGCCTGCACGACGAGATCTGCGAGCAACCCGATGTCGCCGCCCGGCTCCTGGCCGGGCAGCGGGCTGCGGTCGATCGCATCGCGGGCGCGCTCGAGGGTCGGACCATCGACCTCGTGCTCCTCGCGGCACGGGGCAGCTCCGACCACGCCGCGATCTATGCCCAATACCTGTTCGGGGTGCTCCATCGGATCCCGGTCGCGCTCGCCGCACCAGCCATCACCTCGGTCTACGGTGTCACCCCGCTGCTGGGTCACGCGCTCGTCATCGGCATCTCGCAATCGGGTCGATCGCCCGACGTCGTGGGTGTCCTGGATGCCGCTCGTGCACAGGGCGCGCCCACGGTGGCCATCACCAACGAGCCGAGGTCCGACCTGGCGCACGCCGCGGACCACGTCATCGACATCGGTGCCGGGCTGGAACGCGCGACCGCTGCGACCAAGACCTACACCATGAGCCTGCTCGCGGTGGCGATGCTGGTGGCCGCCATCGAGGGTGGCACGGGTGTCGCTGGCGATCGAGCCGCCCGGGCCGCAGCCCTCGACGCGCTGCCGGAGGTGATGGCGCACGCCCTCGCCAACGAGCCGGATGTGCGCACGGTCGCGGAGAGCCGCGCCGCCCAGGACCGGTGCATCGTGCTGGGCCGCGGCTATGAGTACGCTACCGCCCGCGAATGGGCGCTCAAGCTCAAGGAGCTGGCCCAGGTAGCGGCCGATCCGTACTCCGCCGCCGACTTCCAGCATGGTCCGCTGGCGCTCGTCGAGCCGGGATACCCGATCCTCGCCGTCGCACCCAGCGGCGCCACGCTCGCGGGCATGCGCGACCTGCTCCAGCGTCTCCGCGACGAACATGGGGTCGACCTGACCATCATCTCGGACGATGTGCCGACCCGGCAGCTCGGCGCCGCCTCGCTCGCCTCGCCCCGGGCCCCTGCGGAGTGGTTGAGCCCGCTCGTCTCGACCCTGCCCGCACAGCTCTATGCGTACCACGTGACGCGCGCACGAGGGCAGGACACCGAGCGGCCCCGCTGGATCAGCAAGGTCACCTTGACCCGCTAGCGCGACGCGCCTGAGGTCAGAGCTCGACGGTCTCTCCGGGCTCGGCAGCGACGACCCGGACGTGGCCCAGTCCGGCAGCGGCGAGCGCAGCGCGCAGCTCGTCGGGCGTGCCGGCGAGCGCCGGGAAGGTGCCGTAGTGGATCGGCACGACCGTTCCCACGCCCAGCAGCCCGACGGCCCGGGTCGCACCGAGCGGTCCCATGGTGTAGTGGCCGCCGATGGGCAGGAATGCCACGTCCGGACGGTGGAGCTCGCCGATGATCGCCATGTCCCCGAATACGTCCGTATCACCCGCGTGGTAGATCCGCGGCCCATCTGGGGCACCCACCACGTAGCCAACGGGCTCGCCGAGATAGGTCGCTCCAGCCCCCTCGACGGGTCCGCCGGAGGAATGCTCGGCCCGCACCATGGTGACCTGTAGCCCGGCCGCCTCGACGGTACCTCCCTTGTTCATGCCCACGAGTCCCGAGCCTTCGTCGAGCTGCGGCGCGAGCCAGAGGCTCAGCTCATGGATGGCCGGCCAGGCGGGTGTCAGCCGCTGGGCGATCTCGACGGCATCCCCCAGATGATCGCCGTGGCCGTGGGTCACGAGCAGCAGGTCACACGCCTCGATGGAGCCCGCGCCACGAGGTGATAGGGGGTTGCCGAACCAGGGGTCGATGAGCACCCGGGTCGCCGCCCCGAAGATCAGCTCGACGCAGGCATGCCCGTACCAGGTGAATCGCAGGTCGTGCTCCGCGGCCATCCCATCCTCCGTGCGTTGACGATGCGGCCAGTATCCTGCCGGGGTGGAACTGCTGCACCGGGTGACCGGTCCCGTGGATACCAACGTCTGGATCCTGGGCGACGAGGGGAGTCGCGAGGCCTTGTGCATCGATGCCGCGACCCCATCGGTCGCCTGGATCACGGCGTCGCTCGCAGCCCGTGGCTGGACGCTCAAGCTCGTGGTCAGCAGCCACCGCCACTGGGACCATATCGGCGACAACGCCGCGGTCGTGGACCAGACCGGGGCGACGCTCGCGGCGCACGTCCTTGACCGCCACGGGCTGGAGGATCCGCGTCCGACGTTCCCGCCGCCCTTCCCGATCGTGCCCAGCGTGCCGGCGCTCGACCTGATGGAGGGCAGCGTCATCCGCTTCGGAGGGATCCGACTGGACGTGCTTCACACCCCGGGCCACACGGAAGGGTCGGTGTGCCTGCTCGCGAACGACGAGCGGCTGCTGTTCACGGGTGACACGTTGTTCGCGGGAGCGTGGGGCCGCACGGACCTGCCGGGTGGCTCGGAGGCGCAGATGGTGGCCTCGCTCGGCCGGCTGGCCGTGCTCGACGCGGACCTGGCGGTCTTGCCGGGTCACGGGCAACGGAGCACCATCGGGCGCGAGCAGCCTTGGTTGGAGGAAGTGGTCCGGGAGCGACGGCTGCCGATGTGAGGGCCGCCGTGCCCTGTCGTGCCGCCGTGCCCTGTCGTGCCGCCGTGCCCTGTCGTGCCGCTGCGCCCGCGCCCGGGTCCGGCGCGACTCAGTGGATGAGGAAGGCCGCGACGAGCGCCACGACGGCGACCGCCAGGGCCACCACCGCGAGGCCAAGCGCCTGGCGGAGGCGTGCATCCTGGGCGGCCACGGCCGTCTCGAGCCGGCTGATGGCGGCGCGCAGCGCGGCGACAGCGCTGGCGCTGGCCGGCGGGTCGACGGGGGGTGCGGCCACGGCCGTCTCGAGCTGCGCGACCCGCTCGTCGAGGTCGATGAGCCGCGCGGCGGTCGTCCCGGCGCGCGGTGCCGTCGGCGCTTCGGCGGGTGCGTCGATGACCTCCGGCTCAGGCTCCAGCTCGGACAGCAGCTCCGTGATGCGCTTCATGCCCGCGAGCACCGGGATGTCCAGGTCCTGGTCGCCCAGCCGGCCATCCGCGAACGCGGCCTTGATCTCCGCCCGGCTCACCGCACGGGGGTCGTCGTGGAGGATCCGCAGCAGCTGATCCCGGCTGCGGGTGCGCGTCCGGGTTGGTCCCGCCGACTCGTCGCTCATGCCGTCGAGGGTACGTGCCCGGGTGTCCACCTGTCGAGCCGAGTTCCGCCCGACGCTTGCTACGTCGCTCGTGGCAGCGCGCGCGAGGTGGGTGTGGGGGGCGGAATGACATGACGGCCGATGGACGACCTCGCGCCGCCATACGGTTCGGTCGTCATCCGACCTCAGCCATTCGCCGCGGTCGCCCGGTCCCACGACCGGAAGGTCGTGAAGCGGCGGAAGCCCAGCCGGAGGTACATCCCCTCGGCCATCTCGCTCGGCTGGAGGACCGCCGGGATGGCCGGCCCCGCCAGGATCGTACGCCGCATGAGTGCCGTCGCGATCCCCTGGCGACGCGCCTCGGGCAGGGCGGCCACACCGTACACCCCCAGCACGCCGGCCTCGGCGAAGGCCATCGCGACCGCCACGGTCCGGTCGTCCATCCGGCCACGCCAGATCTTGAGTCGTCGATCGAGCAGGATCGATGGCGCGTGCCAGGTGAAGGCCGGCTGGACCGGCGAGCCAAAGCCGATGGCGGCGGTCCGTTCGAAGTCCGCGAGCGCGTCGGCATCCCGGACCGCTTCGATGATCAGACCCTCTGGCCCGACCAGGACCGAGTCGGCCGACCCGGTCATCGTGTGCGCCGGATCGCTCGCATCGGGCTCCCGAACCATCCAGGCGTGATCGCCACCGAGTGTGTACCCGACCCCCGACAAGGTGAGATCGCCCCAAGGGTCGGAGACCGCCGACCAGCCCTGTCGCGACACGCCCGCAGCGACGGCCGCGGGCGAGGCGCCGGGTCGGACGGCGATGGCGTGGAAGAAGATGCCCGGCACCCCGTCCGGTGTCAGCCACAGCCCGTCGCGCCACTCGGTGGCGAAGCCGAGGGCGCGGAGATGCAGGTCATGCCAGCCGGCGAGGTTCGCGGCCGACGCCGCGATGAGCAGGCCCCGGTCGAGGGCCGACGGGCCGCGGGCCGCTGTCACCCGCCAGCCCGCTTGCGCGCGGCGGCGTCGCTCGCCTCGCGCGAGATCCTGCCCCAGGTGCGTGCGTTGGCGCGCTTCGCGGCTGCATCAGAGGCCTGGACGACCAGACCCAGCTCGCGCTGGAGCTTGCGACGCGCATACAACCGGTCAGGTTCGATCGCCCCTGCCTCCATGGCGGCGCGCACCGCGCAGCCGGGCTCGACCTCGTGCGAACAATCGCTGAATCGGCACCCTGCGGCGAGGGCTTCGATGTCCGCGAAGGTGTGGTCCAGGCCTTCCTGGACGTCCGACAGCTCCAGCGAGCGCATACCCGGCGTGTCGATGAGCAGCCCGCCACCGGGCAGCTCGAACAGCTCCCGTGCGGTCGTGGTGTGACGGCCCCGGGAGTCGTCCTCGCGAACATCGCGGATGAGCTGCCGCTCCACACCCAGCAGCGCGTTGGTGATGGTCGACTTGCCGACTCCGGACGAGCCCAGCAGGACCATGGTCTGGCCCGGGCGCAGCCACGGCGCGAGGCGGTCGAGCCCATCCCCGTGGATGGCGCTCGCGGTCAGCACCGGGGCATCGCCGGCGACCGCCCGGACCTCGGCCACGCGCGCGTTCAGGTCATCGCACAGGTCGGACTTGTTGAGCAGGACCACCGGTGCCGCGCCGCTTGCCCAGGCGAGCGCCAGATAACGTTCCAGCCGTCGAAGGTTGTGGTCGTGGGTGAGCGCCGACACGATGACCACCGTGTCAACGTTGGCCGCGATCACCTGCACCTGTGCGCCGCCGGCAGTGCTGTGTGCGAAATGGTCGCCGCGCGCGAACCGGCTGGTGCGCGGCAGCACCCCTCGGAGGGCGGCCCGGCCCCCGTCGACCGGTTCGAGCGCGAGCCAGTCCCCGACCACGGGGTAGTCAGCGCCCGCCAGCGCGTGGCGGCGGAATGCGCGCTGGACGATGACATTGATGTCGTGGGTGGCGGTTCGTGCCCGGATGGCATCGCGTGCGGCACCCACGACCCGGGCAGGGATGAGGCCACCCTCGGCTTGTGGCACGAATGCGGTCTCGCGGTCCGGCGTCCAGCCCAGGGCCGCGAGGCGGTCGTCGGGATGGGTCGACATCAGCCGACCCGCTTGAGCTTGCCGGTGCGCTTGGCGTAGCGTTCCGCGCGGCCGAAGATCCAGACGCCAAGGGGGATGAACACGACCGCCATGATGAGCAGTGGCCAGACATCCGCCCACAGGTCGTTGATGGGCACCCCATCGATGAGGCCCGCGCGAACGCCCTCGAGGACGTACGTCGCCGGCGAGAACCTGGACAGGAACTGCATCCAGTCGGGCAGCACCGTGACGCTGTAGTAGACGCCGCTCACCAGCAACAGCAGCGACTGGAGCACGAACGTCATCTGGGCGCCGCGTTCGACATACAGCAGCGGCAGGACCGCGGCCATCATGCCGATGCCGATGAATGACGCGGAACCGAGCACCATCATCACGGCCGCCGTGCCGAAGTTGGCGCTCGACAGGTCGAGCCCGAAGAACAGCGTCAGCACGATGAGGATGACGGTCGTATGGACCAGGCCATACATGACCGCGAACATCGTCGATCCGAGCAGCTGGACCCAGCGTCGGATGGGTGCCATGAAGGTGTACTCGAGCGTCCCCTCCCAGCGTTCCCAGGCGACCGTCTCGGCGATGAATCCGAACACGATCGAGAGGTAGTTCCAGAAGATGGCGCCGATCATCAGCGACAGCAGCAGCTCTTCGTTCTGCTGCTCGGCGCCGATGAAGGTGATGGCGAGCGCACCCGCCACGGCATAGACCAGGAACGCGAACTCCCAGCCCCAGTAGCGCTTGACCAGGAACAGGTTGCGCTCGATGAAGGCGTAGCTGCCCCGGAACTCGCGTGCCAATGTGGTCACGGGGTTGGGACTCCGCAGCTCAGGGATGGATCCGGAGTGGTCGCTCATCGCGATCGTGCCGGCTGGAGCGTGGACGGGTCAGCGTCGGCGCCGAGGGCGTGACCGACGCGGACGAGCAGCCGACCGACGTGGCGGAGCACGGGACGGCGGTGCAGCCGGGCCCTTGCGGCCTGGCCGAGTCGGTGCTCAGCGGCATGCGCGATCTGTTCCTCGCGCTGCTGCTGGGCCAGTATCAGGGCGTACGGGTCGTACGGCATCGGGATGGTCTCCAGTGGGATGTCGGGTGCAAGCGATAGCGGATCTCCAGGTGTCGCTGGGGGGTTCGATCAGTCGTTGTCATCGTCGTCCTCCTCTTCGGTGTCGTCGTCCAGGGACCGACCGGTCCAGGTCATGAACACGCTCTCGAGCGTGGGTGGCTGGTCATACTCCCGGGCGACCCGCTCGACCAGCTCCTCGGGGGTCCCCTCGGCGACCATCCGGCCGTCGTTGAGGATCCCGATGCGGTCGCACAGTCGCTCCGCCTCCGCGAGGTCGTGGGTGGTGAGCACGATCGTCGCGTCGTGGGCCTCGCGGATCTCCTCGATGAAGGTCTGCACCTCCAGCTTCGAGCGCGGATCGAGGCCTGTGGTCGGCTCGTCCATGAGCAGCAGCGTGGGGCTCGTCAGGAGGGCCCTGGCGATGGCGACCTTCTGCTGCATGCCCCGGCTCATCTGCTCCAGCGGCCGACCCAGCCGCTTCTCGGAGATGCCCAGGCGAGCGAGGATGGCCACGGCGTCCGCCTTGGCCAGGCTGGCGTCGAGACCATAGAGCCGGGCGGCGTAGATGAGGTTCTCGTAGGGCGAGAGCTTCTTGAAGAACGCGGCGTCCACCGAGACCCGATTGATCAGCCGCTTGACGGCCATCTCCTCGCGCTCGATGTCGTGGCCGAACACCTCGACCCGTCCGGTGTCAAGGGTCAGCAGGGTGCTGACGAGCCGGATGAGGGTCGACTTGCCGCCACCGTTCGCGCCGAGGATGCCGTAGGTCTCGCCCCGCGCGATGCGCATCGAGACGTCGTCCACGGCCAGGACAGGCTTCTTCTTGCGACCGACCACGAATCGCTTGGTGACGTGCTCGATGAGCAGCGCCGGGACCGTGCCACGCTCTGGCGCCGGACGTCGGACGCTGGGTATGGGCCGCGGGCCCGGCCCGCTCGGCGGGCCAGCCGGCGGTGCCGGGCTGAGGGGCTCCAGGGTCGGTACCACTTCGCTGCTCCCTGAGGGACTGGTGCCGGGCGCTGCCGGCGTGACTGCCAACGTGGATCGGCGTCGTCGCCGATGGTCCAGGGCCCCGGTGTCGTCCACGGGAAGGTCGGCGATCGGTCGCTCGCGGTACGCGAGGCAAACAAAAAGCCGGGGGGCCCTCGTGGCCCTCCGGCTGGTACCGCTAAGGCGCTGAGCGCCTGAGAGGACCTACGAAGGGCACACGTCTCCCGCGCCCGCGGCGCCGAACGGCGCGCGCGTTCGCAGCATCCCTGCTGCGACGCTGGTGAAGCGGAGGTTCTTCATCTCGCTTCGGCTCCTTCCTGGTCTTGGCGCGTGGAGGTGTGAGGTGAGCAGCCACCGCGCCGGCCCGCAGACTACCCGGCCGGTCAACGGCCTGTCAACAGGACAGATGACGTAGACGGGGACCACGTCCCCAAGCCGGCCCGCCGGCGCCGCGCTACGGTCGCTGCGCCCACCGCCGCCATCGCCCGCGCGCCGGCAGCCCCGCGGGCTACACCGGGAAGGTTCGGCGCAGCGTGCCCATCGGGGCGTACAGCCAGCGTGGCAGGACGCGCGCGGCGTACACCAGCTCCCGGCAGATCCGCTCCGCGGTCATCGGCCCCAGCAGCCGTTCGTCCAGGAGCTCGGGACGGCCGCCTTCGCGCAACCCTCCGCGGTACGCGTCCAGGAAGTCGGTCTGCGCCGCTCGGATCCACCGCTCGATGTCCGCGATGACGGTACCGCCCGTGCGCAGGTCAGCCACCCGACCCACGTGGTCGAGGCTGCAGGTCATCTGCGCCACGTCACGAGCGACCGGCAGCGGCAGGCCCCGGTCGGCGACATCGATGGAGATGTCGTCATCGAGATCGATGACCGCCAGCCCGCGCTCGGAGCGGAGGATCTGGCCGACATGGAGATCACCGTGGATGTGCTGGATGAGGGTCGAGCGGATCGCGTCCAGCTGGCCGATCGCGGCCCGCAGCCGCGGTGCCCGGATGGCCAGGTCGGAGCGGGCGTCGATGGGCAGCAGGTCCAGGGCATCCTCGAGCGCCCCCAGGGCCGAGCTCGCCCATGTCCCGATGGCCGTCGCATCGGCGGGCATCGACGGGGCCGGGATGACCCTCGACGGGGTCGCGAGGGCCAGATGGAGTCCCGCGGTCAGTCGTCCCAGTTCCCCGGGCGAGGTCGTCGCACCGCAGTCCACAGGGCACGTCCCCGGCTGATGGTCGAGATGCTCCAGGAGATCCTGGACACACCAGTCCCACCCGTCACGCGCATCTGGCAGCCACTCAGTCAGGAACGCGAGGATCGCCTGCCGTCCCGAGGTGTCGCTCCAGACGAGCGACCCGAGCGGTCGGGGCACACCCCGATAGCCGACGACCGCGAGATGCGCCTGGAGATCCGGCACCGTCGCCGGACGGAGGGCCGGCTCGGCGAGCCACTTGACGACCACAGAGCCGCCGACGACCACCGATTCGTTGGTCTGGTCGACGCCGATGGCGCGCTCACCCTGGAGCTGCCCGACCGTGGCAAGCCTGACCAGCTCGAACCCGGCATCGAGCGCCTGACCAGCGGCGAGCGCCGTGACCAGTGCGGCGGATGCCCCGTCCCGGGGCCGCGCGCGACGCCAGCCCGTGCCTTCGCGGACCAGGGGAGCAAGCGTCAGCCGCCCGAACGGGCCCGCGGCGACGACCACGGCGAGGCCACGCCCACCGCTCGAGCCGAGCGATGTCGCGACCAGCGGACGGGTGCTCGCCAGCGCCATCCGGCGATACCCGTTGACCGGCGCGTCCTCTGCCGGCGGCCACGCCTCCTGCAGCGCTTCGAGCAGCGACACGTGCACGACACCCTGGCGGTCGGGACCCAGGGTCGGACCGTCCGACGGGCGTCCCACGATGCGACACATGATGACCGACCCGCCCCCACCCAGCGACGCTGGCTATGCTCTGGACGATGCACGACCCCGCGGGCACCATCTCGTCCATCCTCGATGCGCACATCGCCGTCGCGCAGCGCGCCCGGTCGTCGCTCGTGGCCGACATCGCTGCCCTCTCGGCAGAGCTGTGCGCATCCCTGGAGCGAGGCGGCACGCTGTTCACGTTCGGCAACGGGGGCAGCGCGGCCGATGCCCAACACTTCGTTGCGGAGCTGACTGGCCACTTCCTCGTAGACCGGGGCCCGTTGCCGGCCGTCGCGCTGACGGTCGACACCTCCGTCCTCACCGCGATCGCCAACGACTACACATACGACGAGGTGTTCGCTCGACAGGCGACCGCGCTGTGCGGACCGGACGACCTGGTCGTGGGCATCAGCACCAGCGGTGGCGCGGTGAGCGTCGCCAGCGGCATCAGCGCGGCGCGCGCGACGGGCGCCCGCACATGGGCGCTGACCGGTGGCACCGGCGGCCGGCTGCTGCCCCTCGCCGATCGCGTCATCCTCGTGCCCTCGACGGAGACCGCCCGCATCCAGGAGCTGCACATCACCATCATCCACGCGGTCTGCGCCATCGTCGATGACTGGTGGCTCGCGGGTGGCCGCGCAGGCCGCAGATGATGACCGAGCGCGATCCCTCGCTCATCGACCTGGTCGCGGACGGGAGCGCCGATGCCGAGCTTGCCGCGCTCCTGTGGCTGCTCGCGGAGGGAGGCGCCCCGGTGACGGTGACTGGGCCGGCGCCACTCGCGGCGCGGGAGCGGCTGGCTGCGGCGGTGCTGTCGTCGCCGCCCGGGACGCCCTGGGTCCTGATCGATGCCGATCGGGAGCGGCCGGATGTGGCGACCCTCGGTGCACGCATCCGGGGCGGGGTGCGGGTCGGGCTGACGCTCCAGGCGGTCGACCTGCGTGATGCGCTCGAGCGACTGGGGGCACCGCCGGACGGACTACCCGACGACGCCGTGCGGCGCCTGGGGGTGGTGCTTGTGGCCGAGGCAGTGCCCTCCACGGCGATCGGGCCGATCGTCGAGCGCACCCGGATCATGGCCGCGCACTACCTCCGCCCGACGGAGCGGGACCAGCAAGGGCACGTGCAACGCCGGCCACCCGCCGTGCTGGCCACCTGGGTGGCCGAGACGGACACGTTCGACCACTTCGCCTGGGGTCTCACCCCGGAGCTCGCGGACCTGGTCGACCGGACCCAGGCAAGCTTCGAGGAGCTGCAGGTGAGCCGCGCAGCCGCCCTCCGACAGCTGGCGCACGCACCGACGCAGGCTGGCCCCGACCGCTTGGCGCGGCTGGGCGCGATCCTGGCCGCGGAGCCACCCCGCCGGCCGGCCCCGGCCCCGGCAGTCGCCCAGGCGGCGACGGTGCGCAACCCGCTCATCGACCCCCACGTCCACTAGCGCCTCACGATCGCGACCTCAGGCGCACCTCGAAGGCGCGTCGCGAAGCGCCCCGAGATGCGTTGGGGTCCCCTGCGGCGCCGGATGGTAGGCTCGTGCCCGGGCCGCACCCACGCTCCTGCGAGGATCCCATGGACCAGCCAGCCACGCTCGATCGCCCCGCCACGCTCGGTGCCCTGCGCGCCAGCGGATACCGGCCGCGGAGCGTCAAGCAGGAGCTGCGTTCGAACCTGATGGCCTCCCTGGCCGCGGGAGAGCCCGTGTTCGCGGGCATCGTGGGTTACGAGCAGAGCGTCATCCCTTCGGTCGAGAACGCGATCCTGGCGGGCCAGGACTTCGTGCTCCTGGGGGAGCGAGGCCAGGCCAAGACGCGGCTCGCCCGTTCCCTGGTGGGCTTGCTCGACGAGATGATCCCGGTGGTCGCGGGCTCGGACCTCAACGAGGACCCGTTCGAGCCGATCCTGGCCACGACCCGGGCACTCATCGAGGAACGCGGCGACGAGACGGCCATCGAGTGGCTGCCCCGCGACCGGCGATACGGCGAGAAGCTGGCCACGCCGGACATCACCATCGCGGACCTCATCGGGGAGGTGGACCCCATCAAGGTGGCCGAGGGTCGCTACCTGTCGGACGCATCGACCATCGCGTTCGGACTCATCCCGCGCACGAACCGGGGGATCTTCACGCTCAATGAGCTGCCGGACCTGGCGGAGCGCATCCAGGTCGGCCTGCTCAACATCCTCGAGGAGCGGGATGTCCAGGTGCGCGGCCACAACCTGCGCCTGCCGCTCGACCTGTTCTTCGTGGCCAGCGCCAACCCGGAGGACTACACCAGCCGAGGCCGCATCATCACGCCCCTCAAGGACCGGCTGGGATCGCAGATCAGGACCCACTACCCGCGGACCATCGAGCATGAGCTGCTCATCATGGAACAGGAGCGTTCCCGGTTCGACGATGGCGGGTTGCTGATGGACGAGCCGGACTTCATGCTCGAGATCGTGGCCGAGCTGTCCCATCTCGCCCGACGCGCAGCCGAGGTGAGCCAGCGATCGGGCGTCAGCGTCCGGGTGAGCATATCCAACCTCGAGACGCTGCTCGCGAACGCGACCCGGCGCGCGGTGCGTCTCGGCGAGCCGTCCGCGGCCCCCCGGATGAGTGACCTCGGCGCACTCATCCCGTCCACCATCGGCAAGCTGGAGCTGGAATCGCTGAGCGACGAGGTGCCCGAGGAGCGGGTCGTCGACCGACTGCTCGCCAGGGCGATCCACGACGTCTTCGGTCGACGCGTGGAGATGGCGACGCTCACCGAGGTCGTGGAGGCGTTCGAGTCGGGCCTGGTGATCCGGACCGGCGAGTCCGTGCCATCCCGTGACTACGTCCGCTGGATGCGCGAGACCCCGGGCATGCCCGCGGCGGTGGGCCGCCTGGGTGTCGGCGAATCGCCCGCGGCAGTGGCGTCTGCGGTCGAGTTCCTGCTGGAGGGCCTCCATCTGCATCGCAGGCTGAACAAGGACCGGGCGTCGACCGGTGGGCTCTACCGGGGCTGACAGCGATGACGGCGGACCCGAACGACCTATCGACCTTTGCCGACACGGCCCAGCGCGGCTCCGGATATCGGGGCTCGGAGTATCGCTATGCCCGCTGGGATGGCTCACAGCGCCTGCCCGACCTGACCGCGGACGACGTGCTCGATGCGCTCTCGGACGATCTCGTCGAGGAGGGTGACATCGAGGGCGCGCTCATGCGCCTGCTGCGTCGTGGTCTGCCGCAGCGCGACGGCATGATGGATGACGAGGTCCGAGGGCTGGATGCGCTGCGACGACGACTCGCCCAGGAACGCAGGTCGGCGCTCTCGCGCTATCGGCTCGACGACGTGCTCGGCGACATCCGCGAGGAGCTGGAGGGCATCGTCGCGGCCGAGCGACGAGGTATCGAGCGGCGGATGGCTGGCAACGTCGGCGATGACCCCGGCCTGGAGCGGTTGGCCGCCGACCTCTCCGCGCGGCGCCAGGAACGGCTCGATGCGCTGCCGCAGGATGTCGGCGATCGCATCCGGGCCCTCGGCGAGTACGACTTCCTGGAGCCGGATGCCCGCGATCGCTACCGCGCGCTCGTGGAACGGCTCCAGGGCCAGGTGCTCGACGCGGCCTTCCAGGGCATGTCGGATGCCATCCGGGGTGCCACGCCGGAGCAGCTCGCGGCGAATCGCGAGATGGTCCGCGACCTCGATCGGCTGCTCAACCGGCGTCTCGCCGGCGACGAGCCGTCAGCGGCGGATGTCGATGCTTTCCTCGGGCGGCACGGCGCCTTCTTCCCGGGCGCCCAGGACCTCGACGACGTCGTCGCCCAGCTGGCGGAGCGGATGGCCGCCATGCAGTCGCTCATGCGTTCCCTCTCGCCCGAGCAGCGCGCGGAGCTCGACTCGATGATGGATGCGCTCCTGCGCGACGACCGGCTCCGCTGGGATCTCGCCCAGCTGGCATCGACGCTCGACCAGCTGTTGCCCGGGGGCCTTGGGGATCGGGTGCGCTTCCGGGGCGAGGAATCGCTGGGGCTCGACGGCGCGCTGGCCCAGCTGGCCCGCATCGGGCGGATGGACCGCCTCTCGGAGCAGCTGTCCGGCCTCGAGCAACCGATGGCCATCGATGACATCGATGACGATGAAGTGCGGGAGCTGCTGGGGGATGCCGCGGCCGAGGATGTCGCAGCGCTGCGAGCTCTGGCGCGTCGCCTGGAGGAGAGCGGCTACATCGAGCGTGACGGCGATCGCCTGGAGCTGACACCTCGAGGAGCGCGACGATTGGGCCAACGGGTCCTCGATCAGTTGTTCGCGCGCCTCTCCAGGGACGCGTTCGGCGACCACGCGGTGCAGCGGACCGGCGCAGCAGGGGAGCGGGCCGAGACCTCCAGCCCCTGGGAGTTCGGTCGACCCTTCGAGCTCGACCTGCGAGCGACCCTGGCGGGTGCGCTCGGTCGACCCGAGAACGCGCCGGACATCGCCGAGGCGCGCGTCGCGAACGGCGGCCGCCGGATCGTCCTGTCGCCGGGAGACTTCATGGTCCACGACGGCGAGGATCGGTCCGATGCGGCCACGGTGCTGCTGCTGGACATGAGTCGCTCGATGCTGATGCGGGGCTGCGCCCTGGCCGCCAAGAAGGTGGCGCTCGCGCTGCAGGCGCTCATCCGCAGCCGCTTCCCACGAGACACCCTCCACATCGTGAGCTTCTCCTACGCCGCCCGTGAGATCCCCCCGGAGGCGCTCGCGACGGTGAGCTGGGACGCCTACGAGTACGGCACCAACCTCCAGCATGGCCTGATGGTGGCGCGTCGGCTCCTCGCGGCCTCGCATTCCGCCAATCGCTCGGTGCTCGTCATCACCGACGGCGAGCCGACTGCGCACATCGAGGACGGCCGAGTGGAGTTCTCCTATCCACCGACGCGCCGGACCATCAGCGAAACGCTCAAGGAGGTGGTCCGGTGCACCCGCGAGGGGATCGTCATCAACACCTTCATGCTTGAGCAGTCGCCAGCGTTGAGCGCATTCGTGGAACACGTCACGCGCCTCAATCGAGGTCGCTCGTTCCATGCCGACCCCGCCGACCTGGGTGAGTACGTCCTGGTCGATTACGTCGGTCGTCGGATGGCCCGTCGGTAGCTGCGCAGCCGTCAGTCGGCGACGGCCGGATCGCCCGCTCCGGGGTCGGTCGCCTCGCCGTGTGGCCTCCCACGAAGACGGCCCGCCGGTGAGCGCGCCATGCGACCTAGCCGCGGATGGCGCTGATGACCGTGAGCACCCCGAAGACGGCGATGATGGCCCCGGAGACCATCGTGATGGCGCGCAGCAGGCGGGGCGAGATGCGTGTCCGGAGCCCTGCCACGAGCGGCACGAGCACCAGCCACCATCCGACCGAGCCGAGGGCAAGACCCAGCCACAGCGAGGCAGCGCCCGCGGTGCTGTCCGGCACCCCGACGCTCACCACGAGCGCGCCGTAGAGCAGGATCGTCAGCGGGTTGGTGAGCGTCAGACCCAGGATCGAGACGTAGGCACCAGTGAGCCCGCGGGTCGTGGTCGGGGTCGCGTCGGATGGCACGTGGGCGCCTCGGACCGTTTGGATGCCCGCTACCAGGAGCACGCTGCCACCGATCAGCCCGAGCGGTCGGGACAACGACACGAGCAGGTCGGACAGGGCGCTGATGCCGAACGCCGCGATGGCGCCGTAGGCGGCGTCGGCCGTCGCGACCCCGAACCCGGATGCCAGCCCGATCGCCCAGCCAGAACCCAGTGTGCGGCGGATGACGAGCAGCGTGATGGGACCGACGGCGGCCGCGATGGTGAAGCCCAGGATCAGTCCCCGGCGCAAGAGCTCGGTATCCACGGATATCCCCTGATGGAGGGCTGGCGGCAGCAACGAGGAACGCCCCCAGCATCGCTGAGGGCGTTCCCCTGACCCGGTCGAAGTGTGCGCTGGGATGGGGCAGCGCGGACGCGTCAGGCGGAGCGGGCCCTCTCGAGGGACCGCTGCTGATTCCTGGACCTTGTGGCCATCCGATGCATCGTCCGCGGATGCTGGGGCGTGGGCTGCGGCGTGTCAAGTCGCCCGAGGTCAGGCCTCTGGCACCAGCGTCACCTGGAGCAAGCCGTGTGCGTTGAGCATGTAGATGCTGCCATCCCGGCCACCCCGCAGCGCGGTCGACGCCTCCAGCGCGGCGATCACGGCTGACTCCCGAACCATGAGCTCGGCCGGTTCGCAGGCCATCTTGGTGGACATCAGGGGCCCGATGGAAGCCGCACCGTCGGTCGACGACCAGGGTCCGCTGAAGCCGTTGCAGCCCGCCGTACCCGTCAGCATGGCCGCGTCGAATGCGACGACCACGCTGGTGTCCTCGGTGGCGATCATGTCGCCCGCCGAGTCGCGGTAGTCGCGGATGACCCAGGAGCCGATGAGGTTGGGTGTCGGCTGGACGGAATAGGCGAGCACCGGCTGTCCGTCGCCGGCGGACAGCGTGAGGGTGGTGCCGTCGATGGCCCACCTGGCGACGGCCGGCAGGTCCGCGAAGTAGAAGGTCTCGACCGTGCCTCCGACGCCGTCGCACGTCATGAGCGTCGACGTGATCTGACCGAAGGCCAGCGAGTCGGCGTCCAGGGTATATGGCACAGCGAACTGGTTGCAGCCACCTTCACCGACAGCATCGCCGCCCTGGAGGAGGAGCGTGGCGGTCACCTCGGGCGGGAGGGGGGAATAGGCGCCCGACAGACGTGCGTTGGTGAGTTGCCAGACCGTGCCCTCCAAGGGCACTGGGGCGTTCCGGATGTCGACGGTCGCGGCGGTCGACTCGGGCTCACTGGTGGCCATGACGGACGTGGCCGAGAGGGCGAGGATCAGGCCGGTGATGAGCACGGCCGATGACAGGGAGCGGGGCATGACGACCTCGGAGTGCGTGGATGGGCTCGGCTGGCGGACGTGACCGATGGCCGGTCGGTTCCCTGACATACCCGATCCGTTCGGCACTGGGCCGACCCCGAGCGGGCCGGGTAGGATGCCCCTCGAACCCAATGGCGGTGCGCGACCGCGACCCAGGAGGATCGTCCCCATGACCCAACCCCGCGTGGCCACATCCGTGGCTGCCCTGACCGAGCTGCTCGTCGGTGTCGCCCACGTCGATGGTGAGCGCCTGGTCATCGATGACGAGGCACGCTTCCGCGATGGCGGCATCCGGGATGTCGTCTGGACCGCCACGTTCAGCGAGGATGCGGACGTGGTCGAGGCCGCACGCTGGATGGTATGGGAGGCATCGCAGGAGCTGGGTGCGCGGTCGGCGAGCATCCACGAGCTGTACATGGCTCGCGGACGGGGTGAGGTCAGCGGCTTCACGGTGCCGGCCATCAACCTGCGGACGCAGGTGTTCGACATGGCTCGCGTCATCGCACAGGCCTCGATGGCGATCGATTCGGGAGCCATCATCTTCGAGCTCGCTCGCAGCGAGCAGGAGTACACGTACCAGCGACCCGCTGAGTACATCACGAGCGTGCTCGCCGGCGTCATCGCGGCTGGCTGGCAGGGACCCGTCTTCGTCCAGGGTGACCACTACCAGTTCAACGCCAAGAAGTACGCGGCCGATCCCGATGGCGTGACCCAGACCTTGCGCAAGGCCACCGTCGACGCGTTGGGCGTCGGCTACGGCAACATCGATATCGACTCCTCCACGCTCGTGGACCTATCGCTCGGTGACGTCGACGCGCAGCAGCGCACGAACTACCAGCGCGCCGCCGAGCTGTCGGCCCTCATCCGCGAGCGCCAGGCCGACGGCCTGGTGGTCTCGATCGGTGGGGAGATCGGCGAGGTGGGCAAGGAGAACTCCACCGAGGCCGAGTTGCGCGCCTATCTCGACGGGTACCGCCGGGAGCTCGACGCACGCGCCGGCGCCGGCACCATCGGGCTGTCCAAGGTGAGCGTCCAGACCGGCACCTCACATGGCGGCGTGCCCCTGCCGGGTGGTGGCGTCGCGGAGGTGAAGCTGGACTTCGGCACCCTTGAGCGGTTGTCGGCGGTCTGCCGGTCGTACGGGCTCGCGGGGGCCGTCCAGCACGGTGCGTCGACGTTGCCGGACTCGCTGTTCCACCGTTTCCGGGAGGTCGAGACCGCCGAGATCCACCTTGCGACCGGCTTCCAGAACGCCCTGTACGACCACCCCGACTTCCCGTCCGCACTCCACGCGGAGATCGAGTCATGGTGCTTCGCCAATGCAGCGGAGGAGCGCTCGGCGGGCGAGACGGACACCCAGTTCGTGTACAAGACGCGCAAGAAGGCGCTCGGTGCCCACAAGCGTGCGCTCTGGGAGCTATCGACCAAGGATGCCATCCTGGCCAGCCAGGCCAAGCACGTCACATACCTTGCCCAGCAGCTGGGCGTCACGGGCAGTCGGGAGATGGTCCAGCGCTACGTGACGGCGCCGGTGCGCCATCACCCGCTGCCAGCGGCGCTCAAAGGCTGATCCGGGTCAATCACCGGCCGTCGCGGCGGCGAATTGGCGCAGCTCGTCGCCCTGCGCGTCGAGGAGCACGAGGTCGCCGCCCTCGATGGTCCACGATCGCGCGGCCGCAAGGTCGGCCAGGAGGTCCTGCTCGATGGTCGCGTCGGGGCAGGTCATCATGGTCGTGGCGATGGGTCCGACCAAGAGCGTCGTGCCGTCGAGCTGGTATGGCGCCGAGAACTGGTTGCAGGGTGCCTGGCCAGAAACGGTTCCATCCAGGAATGCGACCGTGACGATCGCGGCGGGCGTGGGCTCGTCGCCCGCGAACAGGGGCATCCAGGTCCAGCCTTCCAGGGTTCGGTAGCTCAGCCGGATGTTGCCTGACGCATCGAGCAGGTCCAGCTCGCCGTCGCGGGTGGTCTGGTACCCAGCGATCTCTGCCAGGGCGACCCGGACGGCCATGTCCTGGCCGGTGTTGGCATTCGTGCAGGCCCGGGCCGTGTACAGCAGCGGCCCGATGGAGAGCTGTGAACCGTCCACGGTCCAGGGGCCGTGGAAGTCGTTGCAACCGGTGGAACCCGCTACCTCCGCATCGAACCGGATGGTCGCCGGGGAGTCGGGGCCGGTGTAGCCGCCGTCCTCCGCGATGTACGACCTCAGGAACCACGTCGGGCCCGCGAGCGCCGTCATCGGGGTCGGGACCGCGGGGGAGGGGGAGGCGGGAGCAGGGGACCCGGCCGTCGCCACGCCGCCGGTGAGCAGTGCCAGGGTCGCGGTCAGCATCGCCGCACGTCGGAGGGGTCGCATGGGTCTGTCCTCATAGCCTCGGCTCGGTCGCCGTTGGCGGAGATGGTGCCCGAACGTCATCCGTCCGTGCACTGGACATCTGACGCATCTCGACCTCTGCCAGGTGTCGCTCCGGGACGGTCATCCAGGTTCGGTGGCGGCGAAGGGTGCCGCTCAGAGCGCCGATGGGTCCGCGGCTGGTTCGTCGCTCGGCCCAGCGTCGCCCGCGAGGAAGCATGCCGCGCGGTGGTCGGCCGCCACCACCACGTCGGGCGGCTCCTCGACGCGGCAGCGGTCGAACGCCACGGGGCAGCGGGTGTGGAACCGGCAGCCCGGTGGCACCCTCGACGCGTCGGGCGTCTCGCCTTTCAGGATCTGCCGCTCACGCCGATGCGCCGGATCGGGCGACGGCATCACCGTCCGATCCATCACGCCTCCTCCTGTACATCGCTGCCGTCACACGCGACCCGAGTATCCCATACGCTTCCGGGCCGTCCGGACCGTGATCGACGGACCGATGCGTGGCCTCCGGCATCCCTAGACTTGGCGGCATGCTCATGGAGCAACGTGCTGACGTCATGTTCGTCGGCGGCAGGGTCTGGACCGGCGTGGAGCGCCGAGCGCCGCTGGACACCGTGGCCATCCGGCAGGGCCGGGTCGTGGGCATGGGCATCCTCGCCGACCTTGCCTGGGCGCTCGGTCCACGGACGCGGGTCATCCCGCTCGCCGAGCGGCTGCTGGTGCCTGCCTTCGGGGATGCACATGTGCATCCCTTGTCGGCCGGCCTCGCGATGACCCGCTGCTGGTTGCACGAAGTGGAGGAGGATGCGGCCGCCTACCAGGGGGTCGTCGCCGAATACGCGCTGGCCCATCCCGAGCGTCCCTGGGTGGTCGGCGAGGGATGGGTCATCAACGCGTTCCCGGGAGGGACTCCGACCGCGCGGCTGCTCGATGCCGTGGTGCCCGAGCGTCCGGTCTACCTGGAGAGCGCCGACGGCTACGCCGCGTGGGTGAACAGCGCGGCGCTCGCCGTCGCGGGTGTCCACGCAGGGACGCCCGATCCTCCCTCCGGGCGCATCGCCCGGGACACCGACGGGACGCCCCTGGGCACACTCCACGGCGGTGCCATGGAGCTCATCCGCAGCTTGACGCCTACGGTCACCGCGGCCGAGCGGGAGGATGGCCTCCTGCGCGGCCAGGCTGCCCTCCAGCGTCTTGGCATCGGCTCCTGGCAGGACGCCAACGTGGGCCCGGACGATGAACGCGCCTATGTGGCCGTGGCGGGTCGCGGCGAGCTTACGGGACGCGCAGCCCTGGCGCTGCGCTGGGAGCCCGCCCGCGGATCGGAGCAGCTGCCGGAGCTGCTGGATCGGCGGCTGGCGATCGTCGAGGCTGGGCCGGGCCGCCTGAGCGCGCCGACGGTGAAGTTGTTCCAGGACGGCGTGGTGGAGGATGCGACGGCCGCGATGATCGAGCCGTACCTTGACCAGCCTGGTGGCCCCGGTCGGGACCGGGGCGAGAGTCGGTATCACCCGGCCGCCCTGCGGGACATCTGCGTCGCGCTCGACGACGCCCGGTTCGCGGTCCATGCGCATGCCATCGGTGATCGGGCGGTCCGGGAGGTGCTCGACGCCCTCACCGCCGCACGCAAGGTCAATGGGCCGCGCGACAGCCGGCACCAGATCGCGCACCTCCAGTTCATCGATCCGGCCGACATGCCCCGCTTCCGGGCGCTCGGCGTCATCGCCAACTGCCAGCCGTACCGGGCAGCGCATGGGGCCTACGCCGACGACCTCGCGGGGCCGCTCGTGGGCGCCGATCGACTCGACCGGATGTACCCGTTCGGCAGCCTTGCCCGCCAGGGCGCCACGCTCGCGCTGGGCAGCGACTGGAGCGTCACCACGCCCGACCCGATGCGCATCCTCGAGGTCGCCATCCGCCGCGTCGATCCCGACCTGCGGCACGGCCCGCCGCTCGGCCCGTCGTCCGAGCGGCTCTCGAACGAGGTCGCCATGCGCGCCTATACCCGCGGATCGGCGTATGCGAACGGCTTCGAGGACGTGACCGGGATCATCGAGGAGGGTCGACCCGCGGACCTCGTGCTCCTCGATCGGGACCCGATGGCGACGCTTGGGGTGCCCTTCGGCGACGCACGGGCGCTGCTCACGATGGTCGATGGACGGATCGTGTGGCAGGATCCGGATCTGGGCGCCTAGCTGGGGCCGTCGCGGCACTCCCCGGTTCGCATGCGGCGGCCATCGATACCGTGGTGGCGGTCGACCGGCCCCGCGGGCCTCCGGAGCGGGCGGTCCACGATCGCGTCGATCCTGCCCGGGGTCGTGTACCGTCTGCCGATGGCCGTCGCCCGGAAGGATCGACGCGACCCGGCGCCTCTCGATGCTGCTGTGCGCGGTCGTCCTGGCCTCGTTCGCTGCAGTCGGCCCTCAGACCCATGCCGTCGCCGCGCAGTCCGGCCTCGATGGCCGGCTTCGAGCCCAGCTCCAGGGCGTCATCGATGCTGCTCGGCCTGCCGAGCCCGTACCCGGTATCTCGGCCGCCATCGAGACGCCCGGCGTGTCCGGCGGGCCAGCGACCCTCTGGACCGGCGTGGCCGGGAAGTCCTCGCTCGACCCTCGGCGGCCCGTCACCGCCGACACGCCGTTCTCCATCGGCAGCGTGACCAAGACGTTCGTCGCCGCGGTCATCCTCCAGCTCCGGGAGGAGGGGAAGCTGTCGCTCAGTGACCACCTCTCACGCTGGGAGACGAAGGTCCCCAACGCGACGCGGATCGACCATCCGCCAGTTGCTGTCGCACACCAGCGGGGTCCGGGATATGTGGTGGGATCCGCGCTACACACGACGCGTGGAAGGTCGACCGGGCCACGTCTGGACCTATCGGGAGGTCCGGGCCATGATCGGGCCGCCTCGCTTCGCGCCTGGCACCCGGTTCGAGTACTCCAACTCCAACTACGTGCTCCTGGGGCGGATCATCACGCTCGTGAGCGGCCATACCGTGGCGCACGAGATCCGGACGCGCTTCCTCGATCCGCTCCATCTCGACGGCACCTGGTATCAGGGTGCCGAGCAGGGGCCGCGGCGGGTGGCCATGGGCTACCTCCGATGGCGGGGTGCCTGGGTCCCTCAGGGCAACGGGACCGGCCTACGTCCCACGACCTCGATCGCGACGTTCTTCGGGGCGGCCGGGGCGATGGTCTCGACCCCCACGGACCTCGCCCGCTGGGCGCGTGCGCTGTATGGCGGCCACGTGCTCCAACCGAGCTCGCTGGACCTGATGACGGGGTTCAACGGTCACGACTACGGACTGGGCACCAGACGGGTCGACATGGGCGGCCGAACCGCATGGGGCCATGGGGGGTCGCTCGACGGATTCGAGACCTCCATGTGGTATCTGCCGAGCATCGACAGCTCGGTCGTGGTCATCTGGAACCGGCGCGGTGACGACACCGATCCTACCGCCCGCAAGCTCGCACGCCGACTCGCCGACGCCCTCGATCCCGATGTCACGCCGCCCACCATCGGCATGCCGCGGATCTCGATCCGGGCCGGCGCCGACGTGCTGCCGGGACGCGCGCCCGTCCTGGTCACGTGGCCCGCGGCCCACGACAGCCAGAGCTCCATCGCGCGTTACGAGCTGCGTCGCCGGCGTGCAGGTGGGCCCTGGCAGATCGTCCGGCTCTCGTCGCCACTCTCCCGCGCCTCTACCCTCACCGTGGCCACAGGGTCGACCCTGGATCTTCAGGTCCGCGCCTGGGATGACCGCCACAACGAGAGCGGGTGGGTGGCGGCAGCGCCCGTGGTCGCGAGCTTCATCGATGACGATGCTTCGAGCGTCCAGGCCGACCCGGGATGGCGCGTGCGGTCGGTCGCGGATGCCTTGGGCGGTGGCTGGCTGGAAAGCATCGCAGCGGGGAACCGCCTGACATTCACGGCCGAGGCGCTCTCGATGGCGATCGTCACCCCGCGGAGCCGCTCGCTGACCAGTGTGTCGATCAGTCTCGACTCGCAGCCGGGCGGGGTCGCACGGCTCGCGGCGCCGAAGCGCGAGGCGCACCAGACGCTCGTGGCCCAACGATGGGGTGGCCCGGTGGCGAGCCACTCGATGGGTATCGTGGTGCGACCGGCCGCCCATCCGCGGGTCGACATCGATGGGTTCCTGGTGCTCGAGGCAGCCCCGGCGACCCCCTGAGCCGAGCGGGCCGGCTGCCAGCCGATCGGGGACTCAGGCGCCGGCGGCCACCAGGGAGTCGCCGATGATGCCGATGGCCAGGTCCACCTCGTCCGGCGTGGTCACGAGTGGCGGGATGATGCGAACGCACTGCCCCCAGGAGCCGGCCGACAACAGGATGAGGTGTCGGTCGAGCGCCTCCGCCAGGACCCGCTTGACCATCGCCGGATCGGGCGCGCGGGGATGGTCGGCTTCGGGGTCGATGAACTCGAGCGCGACCATGGCGCCCAGGCCGCGGACGTCACCGAGCCGGGGATGCCGTTCGCGGAGCGGCCGCAGTCCGTCGAGCAACTGCTGCCCCCGAGCGGCCGCATTCACCACCAAGGACTCCCGCTCGATGACGTCGAGCGTGGCGAGTGCCGCGGCGCAGGCGACGACGTTGCCGCCATAGGTGCCGCCATGGGCACCCGGAGCCCAGCGGGCGAGCGTCTCACGTGGCGCCAGGATCCCGGAGAGCGGCAGCCCGGACGCGATGCCCTTGGCCATGACGATGATGTCCGGCGTGACGCCCCAGTGCTCCATCGCCCAGAAGCGGCCCGTCCGGCCATAGCCGGTCTGGACCTCGTCGGCGATGAGCAGCATCCCGTGCTGGGTGGCGATCTCCCGCAGCCGGGGCAGGAACCAGGCCGGCGGCACGATGTAGCCGCCCTCGCCGATGACCGGCTCGATGATGACCGCGGCCACCCGACGCGGGTCGACGAGCTGTGCGAAGAGGGACGACATCGCCGCCTCCCAGCCGGACCGCAGCACGGCGTCGTCATCGCCACCCCGGTAGGGGTCGGGGTAGGGGCCGTGATAGACGGAGCCAGGGAGGGGCTCGAAGTCGGCACGCACCGTCACCCGCGAGGTGGTGAGCGACATCGCCTGGGCGGTCCGGCCGTGGAAGCCGCCACGGAAGGCCAGCACCACCGGCCGGCCGGTGGCCACTCGCGCAAGCTTCACGGCGGCCTCGACCGCCTCTGCGCCGCTGTTGGCCAGGAACGCTCCCCAGCCCGGCGCAGGCGCCAGGTCGGCGAGTCGCCGATGCAGACGCAGGCCAGGCTCGTGATAGACGATGTTCTGTTGGCCGTGGAGCAGCTTGACCGCCTGCGCCGCGACGGCCGCGGCCACCAGTGGATGCGCGTGGCCGGTGTTGGTGACCCCGATGCCCGAGGTGTAATCGAGATACCGCGCGCCGTCGATGGTGACGAGCCACGATCCCTCGCCGCGGTCCACCACGAGGTCCGTGTAGCGCGCCCAGACGCCGGGCACGACACCCCGGTCCGGGAGGGGAGCAGCCTCGCCCGCGACATCGGTCGCGGCAGACGTCAGGGTGGTCATCATGCCTCCTAGCGACCGATCGTCGCTGCGTCGATCGGATCGGTCCGTTGTCGCCGTGACATCACGGTCGTGAACACGACGAAGCCCACGGCCGTCAGGAAGATCAGTGTGCCGATCACATTGACCTGGACCGGGATGCCGCGCTGTTGGGCGCCGAAGATATAGAGCGGGAACGTCACTGTCTGGCCGGATGTGAAGGCGGTGATGACGTAGTCGTCGATCGAGAGGCTGAAGGCCAGGAGCGCGGCCGCGATGACACCGGGCAGGATGAGCGGGAAGGTGACCCTCCAGAACGTCGTCCAGTCGTCCGCAAAGAGGTCGCGCGCGGCTTCCTCGAGGTGGCTCGGGAAGCCCAGGAGCCGCGCACGTACAGTGACCACCACGAAACTCACATTGAACATGATGTGGGCGATGAGGATGCTGGTCATGCCCAGTGGGTAGACCAGGCCCTTGGGCACGAATGACCACTGGACCGATGCGATGAACAGTGTCAGGAGCGATGTGCCGAGCACGATCTCAGGTGTCGACATGGGCAGGAACACCAGCAGGTTCGTGGCTGCCCGGCCCCGGAACGAGTGGCGCACGAGCGCGAGCGCCATGAGCACGCCGATGGTCGTCGCGATGAGCGTCGACAGTGCCGCGATGATGATGCTCCGGAAGACCGCCTCGCCCAGGCCTGCCGGTCCCAGCGGATTGAGCCATGCGTCGATGGAGAAGCCCTGCCACGTGAGGTTCGCGCGACCCACCGGGTCGTTGAAGCTGAACGCGATCATCACCAGCACCGGCAGCGCCAGGTAGGCCACCGCCACGAACGCGTAGACCGGCAGGGACCAGCGTGCGACGAACCGCCGGAACCGCCGCCATGGCGAGCCCGTCGGCCGGACGAGATCCGGGGTCGTGGCTGATGCGGGCGACGCGGCCATCAGGCCTTGGCCCCATAGAGCTGCTCGGTGCCCGCCAGCCGGGCGTAGATGAGCACCGCGGCGAGGATGGCGAACATGAGCGTGAACGACAGGGCGGCACCCGCCGGATAGTCGGTCGCCTTGAGGAACTTGGCTTCGATGATGTTGCCGATCATCTGGGACTTGGGATTGCCCAGGAGCTCCGCATTGACGAAGTCGCCGACCGCGGGGATGAACGTGAGCAGGGACCCCGCAACGACACCCGGCAGGGCCATCGGGAAGGTGACCCGCCAGAAGCGCGCGGCCGTGCCGGCATACAGGTCCGCGGATGCCTCGAGGATGTTGACAGGCACCTTCTCCAGGGCGACGTAGAGGGGCAGGGTCATGAACGGCAGGAAGTTGTAGGTGATGCCCGCGATGATGGCCACCGGTGTGGCCAGCAGGTGGAACGAAGCGGGCAGCAGGCCGATGTCCTTGAGGGGACCGAGGATCATGCCGTTGTCCGCGAAGATGATCTTCCAGCTCAGGGTCCGGAGCAGGAAGCTGGTGAAGAACGGGGCGATGATGAGGAACAGCAGCAGGCTCTTGTAGCGGCCGCCCCGGAACGCGATGAAGTAGGCGAGCGGGAAGCCCAGCGCGAGGCACAGCAGCGTGGCGAGCCCGCCGAACACGATCGAGCGGATGAACTCGTCCCAGTACTTGGCGATCTGCTGGGGGTAGATGGAGAGGTTCCAGGTCTGCTGGTAGCCCGTCCCCAGGGACCCGGTCTGCGTCGAGACCAGGAACATCTGGACCGTGGGCACGATGTAGAACACGGCCAGATACAGCAGGCCGGGCGCCAGCAGGAGCCAGGCCACGGCCCCCGGGTGGCGCCGGAAGAAGCCGCTCAGGGGATGGCCCTCGCGCCGGTGGCGACGAGCGACGACGGGCGCGGGGTCAGAGCCCCGCCACCTGGTTGAAGGCCGCTTCCCAGGCCGAAGCGGTGTCGAGGTCGACGCTCCGGAACTGGTATAGCCGCTTGGCCATCTCCCTGTCCGGGAAGATGAGCGTGTTGGTGGCCAGGGCCGGGTCGATGGTGACCATCGCCTCGTCCGCGCCCTTGACCGGGCAGACATAGTTCACGGCGGCGGCGATCTCCGCTGCATTGGCCGGGGCGTAGTACCAGTTCAGGAAGACCTGTGCCTGGGCCTGGTTCACGGCTCCCTTGGGGATGGCCATGTTGTCCGACCAGAGCATCCCGCCCTGGTCCGCGAGGGTCCACTGGAAGTCCTGGTCCGCGGTCTGGCTGGGCACCAGCAGCGTCGAAACGTCGCCCGACCAGGCGATCGCGAGGACGACATCCCCGGTGGCCATCGACTGGATGTAGTCGTTGCCGGTGATGGCCCGCACGATGCCCGAATCGACGGCCTTCTGGACCTCGGCCAGGGAGGCATCCCATTGCTCCTGGGTGAGGGTGCTGGGGTCGAAGCTCAGCCGAAGCGCGGAGAGGCCCACCGTGTCCCGGGGGTCGCTGAGGTAGGTCAGGCGCCCGGAGTAGTCCTCGGTGAACAGGATGTCGAGGTTGGTGAGGGGACCGGTCACCTTCTGGTCGTAGCCCAGGCCGGTCATGCCCGACACGTACGGAGCGGCCAGGAGGTTGCCGGGATCCCAGTCGCGGGTCTGGTAGATCGGCTGGAGGTTGGCGGGGTAGTTGGGCGTGGCTGTCGTGTCGAACGGGGACAGCCAGCCGTAGTTGACCAACCGCTGGATCATCCAGTCGGTGAGCACGACGAGGTCCCAGCCAGTCGGCAGTCCCGCCTGGAGGGGGCCCTGCAGCTGCGAGGCGAAGAACGCCTCGTTGTCGTTGACTGCCTCCTGGTAGTCGATCTGGATGCCCGTCTCGGCGATGAAGCGGTCGAGCGCCGCACTCCTGCCGTTCGCGTCCCAGTCCATGTAGCCGATCCAGGTGGCCATCTTGAAGCTGCCGGTCACCGGCGCTGCGGCCGACTGAGCGGTCACGCGAGCCGCGCTGGAGCTACCCAGGAAGGCGGCCGCGCCGGCCGCGGCCGCGATCTGGAGCGCCCTGCGACGGCTGATGGGTGTGTCGAGCGCCTGTGCGATGGTCGGGGCGCCGGGATCGGTGGGCACTGCTGCCTCCTCTGGTGTACCTGGGCGTCTGGTTCAGGACGGGGCGTCGATGGGAGCGGCCATGCCTAGCATCTCGGCGTCGGATGCATCCGAGGTCGCTGGAGGGTCGACGGCGAACGAGTCGTCGGGTGACCAGCTGAGCACGACCTCCTCGGCCACCTGCCACTGGGTCGAGGTGCGCGCCCGCTCGAAGTTCTGCTCGTACACGACCACGCTCGACGCGTCGGATAGATCGATCTGGTACTGGGTGCTGACACCCGTATACAGCGCGCTGCGAACGCGGCCGCGGAGCGTGTTCGCCCCCGCGGGTACCGGGTCGGTCGTCTCCAGCAGTCGGATCTTCTCGGGTCGCACGCCGACGTCCACGCGCGTCCGGCCCGCCAGCAGGGCAGTGGAGACGCGTACGACGGTCGATCCTGCCAGGCGGACGGCGCTGTAGGCGCCATCCACGCCCTCGACCTGGCCCCGCAGCAGGTTGCTGGCGCCCAGGAAGCCGGCCACGAATCGGGTCGCGGGCCGCTCGTAGAGCTCCTGTGGGGCGGCCAGCTGCTCGTACCGGCCGCGGTCCATGACCGCGACCCGGTCCGACATGGTCATGGCCTCTTCCTGGTCATGGGTCACGTAGATGAAGGTGATGCCCACCTCCTGCTGGATGCGCTTGAGCTCCACCTGCATCTGCTTGCGCAGCTTCAGGTCCAGGGCGCCGAGCGGTTCGTCCAGCAGCAGGACGGCGGGCCGGTTGATGAGCGCCCGGGCGAGCGCTACGCGTTGGGCCTGGCCGCCCGAGATCTGGCCCGGCTTGCGCTGGTCGAAACCACGCAGCTCCACGAGCTCCAGCATCTCCGGTACGCGCCTCTTGACCTCGGCGCTGGAGACCTTGCGCCGACGCAGCCCGAAGGCGACGTTCTCGTAGATCGTCAGGTGCGGGAAGAGGGCGTAGTTCTGGAACACCGTGTTGACGTTCCGCTTGAACGGCGGCAACCACGTCACGTCCTGGCCCTGGAGCTCGATGAGACCACTCGTCGGCTCCTCGAAGCCGCCGATCATGCGCAGGGTCGTCGTCTTGCCACAGCCCGACGGACCGAGCAGCGAGAAGAACTCGCCGTCGTAGACCTCCAGGCTGATGTGGTCCACGGCGACCGCGCCCGGCCCGAACGACTTGGTGACGTCGACCAGGCGGACATCGATCTCTGGCAACTCGCCGCTCCTCCCCTCTGAGGGCGACCACCGGGATCCACTGCCTACGACCCAGGACAGCGGCATCGGATGGCTGGGAGCGGCAGTATACGGGCTACGCGAGGCCAAGCCCCCGTGCGATGGCGACCAGTGCCGCAGCGGCGACGAGACCCAGCAGGAGGGAGCGGCGCCAGGCCACGACTGCCACGCAGATGAGCACCGCGAGCAGCTCGACACCCAGATGGAGCTGGTACTTGCCATCCGGCGCGGTGAGCACCAGGACATCCACCGCGGCCAGGGACGCCAGGATGCCCGGTCCGATGAGTCGCAGGTACTCGTCGACGATGGGCGGCATCCGGTCGAAGCCCGGCAGCAGCATCGGGACCGCCCGTGACGGGTAGGTGACCGCGGCCATGAGGACCGCCAGCGCGACCAGCTCGAGGCTCATGGCATGCCCTGTGGGGCCTCTGCCGCAGCCTCCGCGGCCGCGATCTCGGTCCGACCCTCGGGCACGAGCAACGCCACCGCTGGTCCCACCAGGCCGCCTGTGACGATGCCGACCGATGGCCCGACGGCGAGCGCCACCCCGATGCCGACCCCGACGCCGACCACGGCCGCCGTGGCCGCCCGCCGATCGACCACGAGGGCCATCGCGAGGCCCGCCATCGCCGCGGGGAAGACCACGTCGAGGCCGAGCGTCGTGGGCGCCGGCAGCAGCTCCCCGAACAGCATCCCCACGAGCGTGGCGCTGACCCAGGGCACGAACGTGAGCCCGGCAGCGATAAGATAGGTCCGCCGGTCGTGACGACCCAGCGCCCGGAATGCGGGCATGGTGAGCGCGAATGCCTCATCGGTAAGGATGTACGCCGAGAGGGCTCGCTCCGTGCGCGACCGCCCGGCGAACCATGGCGCGAGCGATGCGGCGTACAGCAGATGCCGGGCGTTGAGGATCGCGGTGAGCACGATGATGCCCACCCAGGGCACCCCCTGGGCGAGCAGCCCGAGGGCAGAGAACTGGGCTGCGCCCGCGAAGGCGATGGCGCTCATCGCGAGGCCCTCCACGAGCGACAGCCCTGCCTGTCGGGCGGCGAGCCCGTAGACGACGGCGAACGCGATGACCGAGACGGCGATGCCGGTGCCGTCGGTCATCAACCGCCGACGGATGGCGCCGACGTCCGGCACGCCCGCCGCTGCTGACCCGCGGCCCGACCCGTCGGGCTCCTGGACGCCGGACGCCCCGGACGCTGGGGTCCCTCCGGGCTCTCCGGGCTCTCCGGGCGCGTCGCCCCCTGGGGTCCCTCCGGGCTCTCCGGACGCCCCGGACGCGTCGCCCCCCGGGGCCCCTCCGGGCTCTCCCGACGCCCCGGGCGCGTCGCCCCGGTATGATCGATCCATGCTCACCGAGTCTGTCGTCTACGAGGTCTTGCGTCGCGTCCAGGAGCCGGAGCTCGGACGGGACATCGTGACGCTCGAGATGGTCAAAGAGGTGACCATCGAGGATGGTCGCGTCGACCTGACCATCGAGCTCACCACCCCGGCATGTCCCCTGAAGGACGAGATCGAACGCGAAGTGCGCTCCGTGCTCGTCGAGGCTGGCGCATCCGGTGTCGGCATCACCTGGGGAGCGATGGTCCGACGGGCCAGCACCAGCACCGGCCCCACGATGGTGCCGGGCGTCAAGAACCTGCTGGCGGTGGCCTCGGGCAAGGGCGGCGTGGGCAAGAGCACGGTCTCCACCAACCTTGCCGTGTCGCTCGCGCTCGACGGCGCGATGGTCGGCCTCCTTGACGCGGATATCACGGGTCCCAACATCCCCCTGATGATGGGCCTCGAGGGTGCCCCCGCAGCGAGCGCCGGTGGCAAGATCGTGCCGCTCGAGCGGTACGGCGTCAAGGTCATCTCCATCCAGTTCTTCGTGCCCCAGGGTCAGCCGATCGTATGGCGTGGACCGCTCGTGGGTGGCGCTATCCAGCAGTTCCTCCGGGATGTGGACTGGGGCGAGCTGGACTACCTCGTCATCGACCTGCCACCGGGCACCTCCGATGCCCAGCTGACCCTTGCCCAGTCGGTGCCCATCAGCGGCTCGGTGCTCGTGACGACACCCCAGGATGTTGCCCTGCTCGACGTGGACAAGGCGCTCTCGATGTTCCGACGGCTCTCGGTGCCGGTCATCGGCCTGGTCGAGAACATGAGTGCCTTCATCTGTCCGCACTGCGGCGAGGCGACCGAGATCTTCGGTCGCGGCGGTGGCGAGCGCTTCTGTCGTGAGCACGAACTGGAGTTCCTGGGCGCCATCCCGCTCGATGTCAAGGTGCGCCAGGGTGCCGACGCGGGCATCCCTGCGGTCGCTCAGCGGGAGCCCGGTCCCGCTGCCGATGTCATGCGCGCCCTCGCGCGCACGGTCGCGGCGCGCATGAGCGTCCGCGCCGCACGGCAGGCGCCAGTGCTCACCATCAGCTAGGTTCGTGGTGGGTCGACCAAGAGGCCGATGATCCTGCCCGAGGTCCGGGACCCCAGGCTCGTCACCGTGCGTCGCGGCGGCAGCCTCCGGGACGACGACCACCGCCTGCTCGCGATATGGGCGGCAGACTGCGCGCGGCACGTGCTGCACCACTTCGAGCGAGCGCGCCCCGGGGACGATCGACCGCGCCGCGCGATCGACATGGGGCGTGCCTGGGCGCGGGACGACATCACGATGACGGTGGCACGCGCGGCGGGAGGCCATGCCAATGCCGCAGCCAGGGAGTTGTCCGGGGCTGCGAGATACGCCGCATACGCCGCCGGCCAGGCCGCTGTTGTCGCCCACGTCGCAGCTCACGAACTGGGTGCCGCCGCCTACGCCATCAAGGCAGCGAGGGCGGCGTCTCCCGAAGGGCAGCGTAACGAGGCCGGTCACCAGGAGTGCCGGTGGCAGCGCGCCCAGCTTCCGAGCTCGATCCGGGATCTCGTCCTCGACGACCAACGGAACCGCAACGAGTTGTGCTGGTACGTCTTCGCCTGCTGACTGGCTCGTAGCTGTGCCAGCGCCCTCGCCGGTCCGTCGCAGCCTCGTTCACCCACAGCGGGGGCAGGAGAGGTGCGGCTCCACCACACGAGCCGCCTTCGGGGCGCAGCCCTGCGCCGTCCTTACGCCGCCTTCGTGGCGCCTGACGTCCGCCCCGTGCGACATCTGTGGGCCCCGACCCGCCAGTCGGGTGAGTAGGACAGTGAGTGCCGAGCCCGACGCTCCGCCGGTGGTCTTGTTGGCCGCATTACCCGCGTGGCGGGTCGCCTCGCCGGCGAGAGGGCGGCGAGCCGCCTCCGTGGGCTCAGTTTCGGTGTTCGTCGGTCTACTCACCCGCCGCGCGGGCAGGAGGGCTGCGGCTCGACCAGACTGGCAGACAGCGGAGACCGGGCAGACAGCGGAGACTGTGCAGACGGGCAGACAGCGGAGACTGTGCAGACGGGCAGACAGCGGAGACTGTGCAGACGGGCAGACAGCGGAGACTGTGCAGACGGGCAGACAGCGGAGACCGGGCGGACTGGCCCCGGCCCGGCGGCTCGACCAGACTGGGCAGACAGCGGAGACCGGGCAGACAGCGGAGACTGGGCGGACTGGCCCCGGCCCGGCGGCTCGGGGCACCGTGCGCTGACTGGCCCCGGCCCGGCGGCTCGGGGCACCGTGCGCTGACTGGCGCGGATGCCGTCGCAGGGCCACGTTCCCTGAGAGGTCCCTGAGCCAACGCTGAGAGCCGTGGCGGACGAGCCGATGCCCAGAGGTCCTGCGCGCTCGTCTCCTGCGCATCCGTTGCGGTTCTGGTACATGATGCGCCGTCAGTCGCACCCGAGCCGGGCTGCCGGAACCGTCGCGCGACACCGAACAATCGTCCGCGCGACGCGGATGCCGGTCTGCCGTGGCCGGTGTCAGTGGCGCGCGACCACATCCAGGCGCTTCGTCGCCATGTCACAACCGGAGAGGTCGCAGATCAGATGCGTCTACGCTCAGGTGGCATCCGCCGTTCCGTCGCTGTGTTCGCCCTGGGGGTCGTCGCAGCATCGTCCCTTGGAGGCACCGCGGTGCTGGCCCAGACGGCCACGCCCACGCCGGGCGCACCGCCCGCGGTCCTCACGCTCAGCACGACCTACCCATCGATCACCGTCGATCCCGGCGGCACCGCGAAGTTCCCGCTCCAGGTCACCTCGCCCGTCGTCGAGCGGGTCGACCTGACGGTCGCTGGCGCGCCAGAGGGATACACCACCACCCTCAAGGGCGGCGGCCTCATCGTGGGTAGCGTCACCACCACTGGCACGGACCAGTCACCCCCCCTGGAGCTCGATGTCAAGGTACCCACGGGCACGGTACCGGGCACCCAGCAGCTGACCGTGCACGCCAAGTCGGCGTCGGGCCAGTCCGACCTGGTCGTGGACGTCGTCATCGCGGATACCTCCGGTGGTGACGTCTCGCTGACGACCGATGTCATCGGCCAGCGGGGCAGCTCCACGACCACCTTCACCTTCAACCTGAAGCTCACCAACAACACCGCACAGGAGCTGACCTTCGGCTTCGAGGGGACCGGTCCGGATGGCTGGACCGTCACCGTGCAGCCGAGCACCCAGGCGCAGGCGGCAAGCGTCGTCGTCGGGGCGGGGGATACCGAGAACCTGACCGCGACCGTCAAGCCGGCGAGCGATGCCACGGCCGCCGACTATCCCATCACGGTCTCGGCGACCGCGGGCGACTACTCCGCTCAGGCTCAGCTCGTGGTCCAGATCACCGGCAGCTATTCGTTCGTGATGACCTCGGTCGATGGCCGCTTGAACACGAGCGCCACGGCCGGCAGCGTCACCACCTACCAGGTGACCATCACCAACACCGGCTCCGCCGACCTCGCCAACGTCGCCCTCACCGCCACCCCGCCCACCGGCTGGACCGCGACCTGGGACACGCCGACCATCGCGACCATCCCTGTCGGTCAGACAGCGAACGCCACGGTGAGCATCACGCCCGCCAGCAACGCCATCGCCGGCGACTACATCGTGACCCTCAACGCCCGCGCCGACCAGGTCACCACTCCGCAGACCATCCAGCTGCGCACCACGGTCGAGACATCCTCCATCTGGGGCTTCGTGGGCATCGCCCTCATCGTGCTCGTGCTCATCGGCTTGTTCCTGGTCTTCCGCCGGTACGGGAGGCGCTGACCATGACCGGCGTTCCGCTGGTCATCCGCACCCGTGGGCTCGAGAAGCGGTATCCCCAGGAGGGCTCCGGCGAGGACAAGGTCGCCGTGCGTTCCCTGGACCTGGATATCCGGCAGGGCGAGGTCTTCGGTCTCCTCGGCCCAAACGGTGCGGGCAAGACCACGACCATCCTCATGCTGCTGGGTCTCACCGAACCCAGTGGTGGCACCGCCGAGGTGCTCGGCTTCGACCCGTTGCGTGACCCGCTCCAGGTCAAGCGGCACGTTGGCTACCTGCCCGATAACGTGGGCTTCTACGGTGCCATGACGGGCCGCGAGAACCTGCGCTACACGGCCCGCCTGAACGGCATCCCGGACGGCGAGTCCGAAGGTCGCATCACCGAGCTGCTCGACCGTGTCGGCCTGCCCGACGCAGGTGACCAGCCCGTCGAGACCTACTCCCGGGGGATGCGCCAGCGGCTCGGTCTCGCCGACGTGCTGGTCAAGGACCCCGCGGTGGTCATCCTCGATGAGCCCACCACGTCCATCGACCCGGTGGGCGTGATGGAGGTGCTGGATCTCGTCCGCAGCCTCGCCCGCGACCACGGCGTCTCGGTACTGCTGTCGAGCCACCTGCTGCACCAGGTGCAGCAGGTCTGTGACCGCATCGCGATCTTCGTCGCCGGCGATGTCGTGGCGATGGGTACCGTTGCCGAGATCGCCGGTCGTCAGCAGCGGGGTGTCAACGTCACCGTCGATGTCGGCGTGGATGCGGACTCCCCGGACGTGCCGGCCATCATCCGTGCCGTGCCCGGCGTCGTGAGCGTGGCGCCCGACCCGACCGACCGCCGGATGTGGAGCGTCACCTGCCCACCCTCGGTCCGGGGCGCGGTGCTCTCGACGCTCATCGCCTCCGGGCACGTGCCGTGGACGGTGCGTGACCGGGGGATGGAGCTCGACGAGATCTATCAGCGCTACTTCGCGACCGCCGCGGCGGCGCAAGAGGTCGCCGCATGAGCGCCATGCAGGCCCCTACGCTCGACGCAAACGGCTCGGACGAGAGCTCCACGGTCCGCCTGGAGTCGGTCCGCGCCATCCCCGCTGGCTGGCGGGTCATCGGCTCGCGGGAGTTCACGGAGCACCTGCTCAGCCTCCGGTTCATCGTGCTGCTGCTGGTCCTGGGGCTCGCGGGGATGCTCGCCATCTATGCCGTCGCGGGATCGTTCCGGGACGTGGCCAGCCGGATCCCGAGCACCATCACCGGGCAGCAGCTGCCCGTCTTCCCACTCCTGTTCACCACGTCACCATCCATCCCGGGCATCACCGGCCAGTCCTTCCCCTCCTTCGCGGGGCTGGTGGCGCTGCTGGGCCCGGTCCTGGGCATCGCGTTCGGCTTCGATGCCATCAGCTCCGAGCGGTCGGAGGGCACCCTGCCGCGGCTTGTCTCGCAGCCCATCCACCGCGACGATGTCATCAACGGCAAGTTCGTCGCCGGCCTCACGGTCATCACGATGATCCTGGGCGCCGTCATCCTCATGCTCGCGGGCGTGGGCATCATCCGACTGGGCATCGTGCCCGACGCGGATGTCGCGCTGCGGCTGCTGACGTGGTTCGCGGCCGCGGCGCTGTATGTCTCGTTCTGGCTGGCGCTGGCGACGCTCGCGTCGGTCGTGTTCCGGCGCGCCGCGACGGCGGCGTTGGTGGTCATCGCCATCTGGCTGGTGCTCACCTTCTTCGGCAGCCAGATCGTGAGCGTCGCAGCGGGTTACCTTCGGCCGCTGCCGGCCAGCCCGACGCCGACCGAGTCGCTCGCCAACGCGCAGATGCTCGCCGACCTCGGGCGACTCTCCCCGATCACCCTCTTCCGGGAGATGACGCAGGCGCTCCTGGATCCGACGGTCCAGTCACTCGATCCCTATTTCAGCGATCCGACCAACCGGGCGGTGGTCACCATCCTGCCGTACGGCCAGAGCCTGCTGCTCATCTGGCCACAGGTGGTGCTGCTTCTGGCTGGGACGGTCGTCTGCTTCGCGGCCGGCTACATCTCGTTCATGCGCCAGGAGATCCGGGCCTAGCACCGGTCCTTCCCAGCATCCCGAGGGCCAACGCCCCGATCCTCGACCGTCGGCCCCGTTGCCACGATCGCAGGTTCGGGGCTTCTCGTCGCCTCCTGACGCGCGCCACACCATCGTCCCGAGGCCTGATGGGCGGGTCGGCGGTCCACCGAAGGATGTCGCCTGGCTGGCGATCGAGCACCCGGCACATCGCATCGAGGGTGGTGAACCGGATGGCTTCGGCACGCCCGTTCTTGAGCACCCCGACGTTCACCAAGGACAAGCGAACGGCCCGCGCGACGTCACCCGGGGACGTCTCGCGGCGGGCGGGCGTGGACATCACGATCGACGATGACGGCCGTCGGATGAGCGCTTCGAGTTCGGTGCGGTCGACGGATCGCCGACTCGAGCAGGCCCGGCCTTCGTCGTCCGCATCGCAGAGGGTGGCACTCGGCCCGCTCCGCCGACGGTCGATCAGTGTGCGGTTGAGCGTGGTCGTGCCCCGTACGGTCGTCCCGGGCCGTCTCAGGCGTCTTCGGCCTCACCTGCATGCGCCCGAGCGTCGGGTGGCCTTCAGGGCGCGGGGTCGTCCGGGGCGAGCCAGCGCCACAGCTCCGTGGCGGCCAGGTTCGCCACACGTCGACGGCCCTGGTCACCGGTCAGGAAGGCGGTCCGGGTCACCTCCGTGACCCGGTCGCCGTCGCTGATGGCGATGGCGATGGGCATGTCGCCATCGACCTCCTCGGCACCCACGCACATGCCGATATCCGACCGACCGGTCCGACGGACCTCTGCGGCGCACGCACCGGCGGCCGGGTAGGCCAGGGCGAGCGGGCTCGAGGGCGCGATCACCTCGTCGAACACCAGCCAGGGTTCGGCGCCGAACAGCGCGACGAGCTGGCCGCCGGTCCCGATCTCGACCACGGCGAGCGTGCGACCGGCGAGTCGCCGACCGACCGCCGCCGCCCAGCCCTCGTCGCCCCGCCCGAAGATGTACCCGCCGAGTGCCGTCTGGAGCCGTGCCACCTGCTCGTCGACCAGCTCCCGGGCGGTGCGCCCATCCGCGCCCGTGGCGCTCACGCGAACGTCCACGGCATCGACCCGCGCGTACGTAGCGACCTCCGGGTTGCGACGCCGGAGCACCTCCTCACCGATGGCATCCACGAGGAGCGATTCGCCGATGCCGGAGAGACGCAGCGTCTCCACGGCGCGATCGGCACCCAGGCCACGCGCACGCAGGCGTGGCAGGACATGGTCCCGCCACATCGGGCGCATCTCCCTCGGCGGTCCCGGCAGCGCCACGATCACCTGGCCATCGGGTCGTTCGACCCACCAGCCGGGCGCCGTGCCGTTCGGGTTCGGCAGCGTGGTCGCGCTCGGGATGAGCCACGCCTGCTTCCGATTGGCGTCGGAATAGCGGATGCCCCGTCGGGCGAAGAGGTCCTGGAGCCAGCCCTCGATCACCGGGTCGACCTGCGGGACCTCGTCGCACACCTGGGCGATGGACTCCCGGGTGAGGTCGTCCGGGGTCGGTCCCAGGCCGCCGGTCGTGACCACGAGGTCGGCCCGCACCAACGCATCGGAGAGGGCCCCGGACACGACCTCCAGCCGGTCAGGGAGGGCAGAGATGCGTTGCACCTCGACCCCCAGCGCGGTCAGCTCGCGAGCGACGTCGCCCGAGTTGGTGTCCTGGGTGTCGCCCACCAGCAGCTCAGCGCCGACGGCGAGCATCTCCGCGGTCTCGATGCGCCGGCCATCCTTCATCCGCCTGCCTCCGTTGGCCCTTCCGGTCGGTCCGCCGGTCGGGTCGAGTGTGGCACGAGGCCGCGTCGTCGCCGGGCGAGGCCGACCCAGGCCCGCCGCGCGGCGAGGATGCCCGGGCGGAGGAGGGGCATCGTCTGGAGGTCGAAGGTACCCGGATAGCGCACCTCGTGGCCACCGAATCCCGCCTTGAACTGGTCGATGCCACCGTGGGCGATGCCCCACATGTCGTAGTGCCGCGCACCATCGGCGGCCGCCTCTGCCATCGCCTGCCATTTGAGGAGGTAGTTGGCGCGGGTCTCAGCGCCCTCGTCGTCCATACCACCACTGGGCTCCGCGACGGTATCCCCACAACGCACGATGAGCAGCCCCGCGACGGCCCCACCCGCGGGGGTGCGCGCCATGAGCAGGTGTGCGCCCTCGGGTTCGAACGTCTCGAGGATGCGCCGATAGGAGTCCACGTCACGATGGATGAAGCCGGCCCGTTCGGCGGTAGTGGCGAGCAGCGCGTGGAAGTCGTCCATCGCCTCGGTGCCCTCGCGCGCGACCGAGATGCCCGTCTTGCGGGCCGCCTTGATGTAGCGCTGTGTCCGGGAGCGGACCTCGGACCACATCCGGTCGGCATCGTCGAGATCGACGATCCGGGTGCGGTCGTGCTGCAGGTCGTGACTCCGACGCCAACCGGCCGCCAGGAGCCCCGAGACCGGTGAGATGGTCGACGCGGGCTCGCCAGACGCGGGCTCGCCAGACGCGGGCTCGCCGGACGGGGGCTCGCCGGACGGGGGCTCGGAAAGCCCATCGGCCTCCATCAAGCCGGCCGCCATCGTGTCCGCATCGCCCGAGGGTGGCGCCGGCATCGCCCAGCCCGGATCCATGGTCACGTGGCTGAGGCGCTCCCGATGTGCGACCGCGGCGAGCAGGTCGCTGAGCGCCCGGAGGCTCTCGGGATCGGATGCACCGACCGGGCCGCGTGGTGCGTAGCCGATGCCGAATGGGGTCGGACCGAGTCGGCGCATCAGCAGCTGGACACCCACGGGCCCGCTACCAGCTTCCGTCACGACCCGTCGGGCGCGCCAGCCGTTGGCCGCCTTGACCGCCGCCCAGCCGGTGAGTTGGAGGTAGCTGCCGCCCGGGGACGTGCGCACGAACTCATCCCATGCGGCGGGGTCAGTGCGCAAACGTTCGACGTCGCTCCGCGGGCCATGGGTGGGCATGGCCGCAGTATGGCGTCCGGGACCGCGGGCTGGCCCCGCGGTCGTGTCCCGTGGAGTGGTGGGAATGGGCGGTCTCGTCGTGATGCCAGCGTCGATCTCGGATCGCGTCGCTCAGGACGCCAGCAACAGTGCCCGCGCTCCGTCCACCTCCTTCGGATCGCCATCATCGCCGAGCCGGTCAAGCAGGGCCATGGAGCCCTCGGCGAGGTAGCGCTTGTCGGCCACCTGCCATTCGTCGTGGACCTCGAGCAGGACCGCGCCCGCGAGCCGCAGGACGGCCGCCTCGTTGGGGAAGATGCCCACGACATCGGTCCGACGCTTGATCTCCTTGTTCACCCGCTCGAGCGGGTTGGTCGACCAGACCTTCTGCCAGTGCGGCTCGGGGAAGGCCGTGAATGCGAGCAGGTCCTCGCGGGCATCCGCGAGCATCGCGGCGGCCTTCGGGAAGCGTGGCGTGAGCCGCTCCACCACCTCGTCGAGCTGCTCCCGGACCGCGCCCGCATCGGGCTGGACGAAGATCGTCCGGATCACGGCGAGCACCATCTGGGCGGAGCCCCTCGGGATCTGGCCCAGGACGTTGCGCAGGAAGTGGACCTTGCAGCGCTGCCAGGCCGAGCCCAGGAGCACCGCTGCGATGGCCCCCTTCAGGCCGGCGTGGGCGTCGCTGATGACGAGGCGGACGCCGCCGAGCCCGCGCGCCCGCAGCGAGCGCAGGAAGGCCGTCCAGAAGGCACTGTCCTCGGAGTCGCCGACCGCGAGGCCCAGCACCTCCCGGTCGCCCCGCTCGGTCACCCCTGTCGCGACCACGATCGCCTTGGACACGACCGACGGGCCATGGTGCGCCTTGACATAGGTGGCATCGAGGAACAGGTATGGGAAGCGGACATGGTCGAGGGGCCGCTCCCGGAAGCCTGCCACGACCGCATCGAGCTCGGCGCAGATGCGGCTCACCTCGCTCTTGGAGACACCCGCGTCGATGCCCAGTGCGGCGACGAGGTCGTCGACCTTGCGTGTGGACACGCCGTGGACGTAGGCCTCCATGACCACCGCCCAGAGCGCCTGGTCGATGCGCCTGCGGGGCTGCAGCAGCGACGGGAAGAACGAGCCCTCGCGGAGCTTGGGGATGCGCAGCGTGACGTCACCGGCCTTCGTGCTCAGGACGCGCTCGCGGCCACCATTGCGGTGGGTCGTCCGCTCGTCGGTCCGCTCGTATCGGGCGGCCCCGACCACGGTGGTCGCCTCCAGGTCGATGAGCTCCTGGGCGACGAGGCGATAGGCCTCGCGTGCCAGGTCGATCCCACCACCCGCGTGGATGGCATCGAGCAGCCCGGACAGGGCAGACTGTGGAAGGGTCATCGGTCGATCTCCTCGTGCTCTTGCAGGAACACGCTGAGCATCACGCCGGTGGCCCCATCGCGCTCGGTCAGCGCGTCAGGGGACCCGCTCATTTCCCACCACTCGCGGGGACACTCCTCCCGCGGCGAGGTGACCTGCTGCGGCGCCTTGGCCACTACCCACCCCACGGGTGAGTTCGACGCCCGAGACACCGCCGCGCCCCGTTTCGACCCATAGCCCGGGTGGACCGCGACACTTGATGCCCGGGGTGGGTCAAGGGCTCACAAACCGGTCCCTGGTGGTCGAACTCACCCGCCACGTGAATATGCGCCACGCTCTGGCCACTTGCGCCACGCTCTGGCAACATGCGCCACGCTCTGGCCGCTTGCGCCACGCTCTGGCCGCTTGCGCCACGCTCTGGCCGCTTGCGCCACGCTCTGGCCGCTTGCGCCACGCTCTGGCCGCTTGCGCCACGCTCTGGCCGCTTGCGCCACGCTCTGGCAACCGGCGCCACGCTCCAACGACCGTCGTCGATCTTGCGAGTTCGGTTAGCGCTCTCACCGCGAGAGTGCTAACCTGAGCCGTGCTCCATGGTGAGCACACCAGTCAACCAGGGACCGCCCCCGACCCGCGCGGGTCGCGCGACGGCAGTCCCGCCACTGATCCGACCGCAGTGCGGTCGGCGATCTACGGAGGACACACGGCAGCATGCCCAAGCTCATCATCTACGACGAGGAGGCCAGGGGTGCCCTCAAGCGCGGCATCGACGCGCTCGCGGACGCGGTCGGCACCACGCTCGGGCCCAAGGGCCGCAACGTTGGTCTGGACAAGAAGTTCGGCGCTCCCACGGTGACCCACGACGGTGTCACGGTGGCCCGTGACATCGAGCTGTCGGACCCGTTCGAGAATATGGGAGCACAGCTGCTCAAGGAAGCCGCGACCAAGACCGAGGACGTGGCCGGCGACGGCACCACGACCGCCACGGTGCTGGCGCGGGAGATCATCACTGAAGGCCTCAAGAACGTGGCGGCTGGCGCCAACCCGATGCAGATGAAGGTCGGCATCGACGCTGCCGAGAAAGCACTCTCGGCAGCCATCAAGGCTGCGGCCGTGCCCGTCAAGGGCCACGACGAGATCGCCCAGGTGGCCACGGTCAGTGCCGCTGATCCCGCCATCGGGGACCTCATCGCGGACGTCTTCGACAAGACCGGCAAGGACGGCGTCATCACGGTCGAGGAATTGAAGTCGATGAACTTCGAGACCGAGTTCGTGGAGGGGATGCAGTTCGACCGGGGCTATCTGTCGGCGTACTTCGTGACCGACCCCGGTCGGATGGAAGCGGCCCTCGACGACCCGTACATCCTCATCACGGACAAGAAGATCTCGTCCGTCCAGGACATGCTGCCCGCGCTGGAGAAGGCCCTCCAGACGGGCAAGAAGGACGTTCTCATCATCGCCGAGGACGTGGACGGCGAGGCCCTCGCGACCCTGGTCGTGAACAAGCTCCGGGGCATCGTGAACGTCCTCGCGGTCAAGGCACCGGGCTTCGGTGACCGCCGCAAGGAGATGCTCCGCGACATCGCCACCCTGACCGGTGCGCAGGTCATCAGCGAGGAGGTCGGGCGCAAGCTCGACGCCGTGGAGCTTGCAGACCTGGGTCGGGCGAGAAGGGTCGTGAGCAACAAGGACGATACGACCATCATCGAGGGCAAGGGTGACCAGGCCCAGATCGACGCCCGGATGAAGGCCATCAAGTCGCAGATCGAGGAGACGACCTCGGACTACGACCGCGAGAAGCTCCAGGAGCGCCTCGCCAAGCTTGCCGGCGGCGTGGCCATCATCAAGGTCGGTGCCGGCACGGAGGTCGAGCTCAAGGAGAAGAAGCACCGGGTCGAGGACGCGCTGTCCGCGACGCGTGCGGCGCTGGAGGAGGGCATCGTGCCCGGCGGCGGTGTCGCGCTTCTGAACGCCCAGCAGGCGCTCGACGGCATCAAGCTCGAGGGTGATGCACAGACGGGCGTCAGCATCGTGCGCCGGTCACTCGATGAGCCGCTTCGTCGACTCGCCGAGAACGCCGGTCTGAACGGCAATGTCGTCATCGACAACGTTCGCCGTGCCCAGGCCGAGCAGAAGTCGACGACCATCGGCTACAACGTCATGACAGGCGAGTACGTGGACATGCTCAAGGCGGGCATCGTCGACCCCGCCAAGGTCACCCGTTCCGCGGTCGAGAACGCCGCCTCCATCGCGGCGATGGTGCTGACCACGGATGTCATGATCACCGACAAGCCGGAGCCCAAGGGCGCCGCGCCGCAGATGCCGCCCGGAGGCGGCATGGACTTCTAAGGCGTTCCACCCGGTGCCGCCAGGCGCCCGTCACGTTACCGAAGCCCGGTCGCACGACCGGGCTTCGGCGTTCCCTGGCGCGGTTGGCATTCAGCCACGAGCAGGACCGCCATGCCGTGTCTGCGGGCGGCCGCGACGATCGCCTCCACGTTGTCCCAGTAGGCAGGGTTGGGGGTCGAGACGTCATCCGGGGTCAGCAGTGGTCGCTCCCCGGAGACCCGGTTGTCCGGCAGGTGCGTGTAGGCGTCGGTGGGATACCCGGTGAAGTCGTCGTCGGTCCGTGGGCTGCGGACTGTCAGCGGGTGGGTCGGCGGCGGATCAGGCGGCACCAGCCGTTCCCAGTGCGGCTTCGATGGCATCGAGGTGGTCCGCGCGATGCGCAGACCGGTCGAGGGTCCGGTGGAGGCCGGCATCCTGGGCAGCCTGGACGAGCAGGTCCGGCAGTCCCGACACATGCGCATCGCAATCGGCGGCAGCCAGCCGAGTGAGTGCGCTCCGCTCGGCCTGCGGCAGGGCCGCCCATTGGCCGACCTGCGCGTCGTTGATGAGGTCGGTCAACGGATCGCCGACGGACACCGGCACGGATCGCCCGGACCGAACCGTCTCCAGCCATCGAAGTAGGGTGAACCGGTCCCAGAACGCGACGTGGGCGAGATGGACCGCGACGGGCCACCCGTTCACCTCCTGGGCGAGCTGCTCCTCGGTGAGGGTGTCGCTGAGCTGCTCGAGGCGCGCTCGGGAGGCGTCATTGCGGTCGATGTAGCTGCGATCCATGGGACCTCCCGTCTGGTCTCTGCCGCGCCAGGTCGGCGAGCGCACGTCGAGGCTACCAAAGGCCGGTACCCGGTTCCTCGAGATCCAGCTCCCAGAGGGTCTGGTCAAAGTCCCGCGCCCGCGCGCAGGCCCCGCAGAGGGGACCACCCGGGACATCCGGCACATCGTCAGGATCAGCCCCAAGAGGCGCACCGCAGATAGCGCACATCGGTGATCCGACGTCGTTCTCGATCGATGGCATCGCCACCCACCAGGGACCATGGGCCGACCTTGGAGCGTTCATGGCTCGATGGTCCAGCGCACCCGTGACAGCTTGCGTGTCATGGTTGCGTCGATGGGCATGATCCGTTCGCTGCTCCTGGCCGTCTCCCTCGTGGCGTTCCTGGTCCTGTCGCTCGTCGCGAACGTGGGGCTCTGGGCGCTGTCGACGTTCCTCGACAGCGACGCGTTCGCCGCCACGACCGCCCGCATCATCGATCAGCCCGACGTGCGCCTGCTGCTCGCCGAGCGGCTCGCGGGACGGCTGACGGAGCTGGTCGTGCCAGCGTCGGGTCGCATCCCAGTGGTCGTACGCCGGAGTCTCGGTCCCCCGGCCGTGGCGACCAAGGCTGACGTGGAGGCACGGCTCACCGATGTCATCGAGGCGCAGCTCGCCGATCCGACGATGGTGAAGGTGCAGCAGGACGCACTGGCCGACCTGCATCGAGCGGTGCTGGCGGTCATCGCCGACCCTGCGGCGGGTGCGACCGGTCGCGCGGCCATCACCCTCGATCTGGGCGCCGTCGTGGTCGCGCTCGGCGATCGTCTCGACCCCGGCGGGAGCGGCTTCCTGGGACAGGCCCTGCCGTCCGGCCTGCCGACCCTGACGCTGGTCCAGGCCGATGGGTTGGCATCCGTGGCCCGGGTGCTCCAGATCCTCGAAGCCATGCGCTGGCTGCTCCCTGCACTGTGTCTGATGTCGGCGCTGCTGGTGCTGCTCCTGGCCAGGGCGCGGCTGCACGCGATCGCGTGGCTGGGACTCTGCCTGCTGCTCGTTGGCGCGGTCTGCCTGCTCGGCGCCTCGGCCGCACCACTGATGGCGGCCCAGGTGCTGGGCGCTCACGCCGACACGTTGGCGTCCGTGGAGAGCACGCTCGATGGCTTGATGGAGGAGCTCATGACCCAGTCGGCGGTGCTCGCCGGTCTGGGGCTCGCGATGCTCGTCGCGGGTGTCACGGCAGGCATCGTCACCGGGCGGGATGCAGGGCGCAGCGCCGGCGACGCGTATGGTTGATACGCCCTCGCGGTCGCCGACCCGCTATCCTCAGGACGCTCCCACCGGGTCGCGGACATCCCGGGTGGACAGCAGAGCCCGTCCGCCGCATCGAACCGAGGTCCCCCCTGAGCGCTGAGCCCGGCATCCCGTCCTCCGAGCCGGGCTCGTCCGGGCCGGACGCCGCCGGTCGCGTCGGCGGTGCGCCCGGTGACGGCCCCTCGGGCCCGGCACCGATGTCCGGTGACGGCACCTCGGGCCCGGCACCGGGCGTCGCGGAAGCGGTCGGACGTGCCCGGTTCGGCATCATGCGGCTGCTCGTTGCCCATATCGACCTGCTCAAGGCGGAGCTCGCCGTCACCGGTCGCGACCTGGGCATCATCGCGGCGATGGGTATCGGGGCGGTCAGCCTCGTCATCGTCGCCCTGCTGCTCATCGTCATCGGCTCGTTCCTGTTCTTCGGCGAGTGGCTGTTCGGATCGATGGGCTGGGGCATCCTCCATGGCACGCTCTTCCTGGTGCTGCTCATCGTGCCCATCGGCATCGACCTCGCGGGGGGCTGGAATGGCGCCTGGGTCCGTGCCGTGGCCCTCGGTCTCGTGACGACGCTCGTGCTCTGGATCCTGTTCGCGAGCAACGTGCTCCGCGACACTGCGGTGAACCTCGGCGTGTCGCTCGAGCCGAGCGTGCGCCTCGAGCCCGCACTGCTGCCTACGCTCGTCGGGCTGGTGGCCGGCGCGGTCTTGTTCGGCATCGTCCTGGCGATCGTCGGCAGCCGACGGTCTGTGGGCATCCGGCTGGGTCTGACGGGCCTGCTCGTGGGCGCCATCGTGGGCGCCATCCTGGGCTCCGTGACGTTCGACACCAAGGGTGCACTCGCGATCGCCTACACCATCGGTCTCGTGACCGCCATCGTGACGGCGATCCTGTTCGCGGTCGGTCGGGGCTTCGACCCGGAGCGCCGATACTCCCGGCTCGTGCCGCGTGAATCGATCGCGATGGCTGAGGAGACCAGGAAGTATCTCGAGCGGCAATGGCGCCGACAGCGACGGAAGGTGGTCGGCCGGTGAGCGATCCCACGCGCGCAGCGTCGGACCCGGCGCTCGCCGTCGCCGCGGCGGAACGGGAGCTGCTGCTCCATCGGCAGCCGATGACACCCGAGGTGGCGCGGGCCCGTAAGCAGGTGTATGCCGCGTACGGGGCACTGGAGGAGGACCTGGACGCCCTGTCGGAGGCGACCCACTCGGCCCTGGACATCCCGGCCAAGGTCCGTCGCAACCCGGTGAAGTCCGTGGCGCTCGCGGGTGGCGCGGGCTTCCTGCTCCTGGGCGGCCCACGCCGCATCGTGCGGTCCGCCACCTCCCGCCTCTTCCCGAAACGGCGCGATCCCTATGAGGGGCTGCTGCCCGACGAGATCGAGCACATCCTCCGCCGGTCTGGCGCCTGGGATGAGCCCGGGGTCCGTGAGGCCCTCGAGACTGACTTCGCGGAGTACCTCCGGAAGAAGGGCCGCCAGCCCGTGCCACCGACAGCGACGACGTCGTTCTGGCGCACGTATGACGCGCTGCTTGGTCCGCTCGGGACGGTCGGCGCCCGTGTGCTGGTGGAGCGGCTGTTCGCCGCGGACCGGAACAGGGGCAAGCGCTAGTCGTTCTGCCGGCGCCCGGCGGCTGGGGCCTGGTGCGGGAGGGGGGATTCGAACCCCCACGCCTCGCGGCACTGGCTCCTAAGGCCAGCGTGTCTGCCGTTCCACCACTCCCGCGTCGAGGCAGTGTAGGCCGAGACCCGCCCGGGACGGGGCCCGGTCCTGGCGCTCCGGGCACACCTGCCGGGCGGCGGACGACGTCCGTCCGTATACTCGAACGTCCATGTCGAACCACCTTCTGCCCCTCCGACCGTGAAGGTCACGTCCACCCCAGGCGACCGCAGCACCGTCGTGCTGGAGGTCGAGGTCGATGCGCAACAGCTGCAGCGCGCCATCGATGAGGCCGTCCGCCACCAGTCGCGCCGGATCCGCGTGCCGGGCTTCCGTCCGGGCAAGGTGCCGCGCTCGATGCTCGAGCGGGCGATGGGCATCCACCGCGATGACCCCGAGGCACCCGACCCCATCTACGACGACGCCCGTGAGCACCTCTACCAGCGCAGCGTCGTGGACGCCGTGCGCGAGGAAGCGGTCGATGTCCTTGAGCTGCCGGCCGCCCCGGAGTGGCTCTCGTTCGAGGAAGGGACCGGCGCGGCCTACCGTGTCGCGGCACCGGTGCGACCAGTCGTGGAGCTGGGCGACACCAGCGCATTCCCCTTCACGCCCCAGGTGGACGAGCCGGACGATGCCCGCATCGATGCCGTCGTGGAGCAGCTCCGCGAGCAGCAGGCGAGTCTCATCCCGGTGGAGGACCGAGGCGTCCAGGAAGGCGATTTCGCGGTCATCTCGTTCGAGGGCCGCAAGGACGGACAGCTCGTCGAGGGCGCCACCTCCGAGCGCTTCCCGCTCGTCATCGGCAAGGAGCGGATGGTCCCCGGGTTCGAGGACGCGCTCGTGGGAATGCGCGAGGACGAGTCGCGCACCTTCAGTGTCACCTTCCCTGAGGACTATCGCGAGACCGAGCTTGCCGGCCAGCCGGTGGAGTTCACGGCCTCCCTCCGCGAGCTGCGCGAGCGCCGCCTGCCCGAGCTCGATGACAGCTTCGCCCAGTCGATGGGCGCCTTCGACGACGTCGCCAGCCTGCGGGCGGACATCCGCGTCCGGCTTCACCGCAACGCCCTGGACCGTGCCCGCCATGCATTCGCGGACCGGATCATCGAGTACGCCGTGGGCAATGCCACCGTCACCCCGCCCGATCTCCTCGTCGAGCGCGAGATCGACGTCATGATCGACGAGCTCAAGGTCCGCCTCACCCAGCAGCAGATCGAGTTCGAGGAGTACCTCAAGGTCACGGAACGCGACGAGGCCGCGCTGCGCGAGGAGTCCCGCGAGGGAGCCGAGCACCGGGTCAAGGTGCTGCTGGTACTCAGCGCCGTCGCCGACGCGGAAGGCGTCGAGATCCCCGACAGCGTCGTGGATGCGGAGATCGAGAAGACCCGCCGCGCGAACCCCGAGGATCGACGGCTCATCGAGTACCTCGAGTCACCGCGCGGCCGCTCGTATGTTCGCTCCACGCTCCGCCGCTCGCAGGTCGTGGAACGCATCATCGACCGCTGGATCGAGGCCCACCCGACCTTCTCGGACGTGCGCCACACCGAGGACCAGCCGGTCGAGGCCGTCGATCAGGTCGAGGCGGCCGCCGACGCGCTGGAACCGGATGACCTCGATGCCGCCGACGCAGCGCTGGAGGCCGAGCTGGCCGCGGCGGGAGTCGGCAGCGGCTACACCGCGGTCCTCGATACCGAGGAGGAGGGCCAGTCATGACCGGAGCCAACGTCCCCGACCGACTGGCGGCGCTGTCCGCCGCACGCCACACCTCGGCTGCCCTCGAGACCGCCAGGGAGGCACGAGCGATGCTGGTGCCGATGGTCATCGAGACCTCCAGCCGCGGCGAGCGCGCCTACGACATCTACAGTCGGCTGCTGCGTGAGCGGATCATCTTCCTCGGTGATGCCATCGAGGATCACATCGCGAACCTCATCATCGCCCAGCTGCTGTTCCTCGACGCCGAGGATCCCGAGCGTGATATCAGCCTCTATATCAACTCTCCCGGTGGCGTGGTGACGTCGGGGCTTGCCATCTACGACACCATGCAGTACCTACGCGCCCCCGTGAGCACGATCTGCATCGGCATGGCTGCGTCCATGGCATCGGTGCTGCTGGCGGCCGGCGCCAAGGGCAAGCGCTATGCGCTGCCAAACTCCCGGATCATGATCCACCAGGGCTCCGCCGGGTTCCGGGGCAATACTCCAGACGTGTTCATCCAGGTCAAGGAGCTGGAGGAGCTCAACAAGAGCCTCAACAAGATCCTTGCTGACCACACGGGTCAGACGGAGGCGAAGGTCATCAAGGACACGGACCGGGACTATTTCATGTCCGCCGAGCAGGCCCGTGCGTATGGCATCATCGACGAGGTCTATGCCGAGCGCGATCGCCCGGTGGCTCCGACCCCGACGCGCGAGCGTCCGTCGAGCCGCGCAGCGGAGAAGCGATCGCAACCGGACGAGCCGGAGAAGAGCCCCCGATGACGACCCAGGTTCCCCGGGCGGGCTAGGCAACAAGGGAAGCGTCCATGTCCACGGCGTCCGGCAAGGGGACCAAGGTCCCCTACAGATGCAGCTTCTGCGGCAAGAGCCAGGAGCAGGTGCGCAAGCTCATCGCGGGCCAGGGCGTCTATATCTGCGACGAGTGCATCAACCTCTGCCAGGAGATCATCGAAGAGGAGATGCAGGAGACGCCGCGGCCCCGTCCGCACGCGGCGAAGCTGCCGAACCCGCACCAGATCAAGGGTGCCCTCGATGAGTACGTCATCAGCCAGGAACGCGCCAAACGGGTCCTGTCGGTGGCGGTCTACAACCACTACAAGCGCGTCAATGCCGGCAACCAGATCGACGAGGTCGAGCTCCAGAAGTCGAACGTGCTGCTGGTCGGACCCACGGGAAGCGGCAAGACCCTGCTTGCGCAGACCCTCGCCCGGGTCCTGGATGTGCCGTTCTGCATCGCGGACGCGACCTCACTGACGGAGGCTGGCTACGTCGGCGAGGATGTCGAGAACATCCTGTTGCGGCTCATCCAGGCGGCCGACTTCGATGTGGCGCGGGCGCAGCGGGGCATCATCTACATCGACGAGATCGACAAGATCGCCCGCAAGGCGGACAACCCCTCGATCACCCGGGACGTCTCGGGGGAGGGGGTGCAGCAGGGCCTGCTCAAGATCCTCGAGGGGACGGTCGCGAACGTGCCACCCCAGGGCGGCCGCAAGCATCCCCACCAGGACTTCATCCAGATCGACACCACGAACGTGCTGTTCATCTGCGGTGGCGCATTCGAGGGCCTCGAGCGGATCATCGAGGAGCGGGTGGGTCGCCGCTCGATGGGCTTCGGGGCCGAGGGCGGTTTCGACCCGGTGGAGCGGGAACGCATCCTCGAGCACCTGATGCCCGAGGATCTGCTGAAGTTCGGGCTCATCCCCGAGTTCGTCGGTCGGCTGCCCGTGACCGTCACCCTCAGCGCCCTCACGCGTGAGGATCTCATGCGGGTGCTCACGGAGCCCCGCAACGCGGTCACGCGCCAGTTCCAGAAGTTCCTGCAGCTGGACAAGGTGGACCTGGTGTTCACCGACGGCGCCATCGCCGCCGCGTCGGAGCTGGCCCAGGCACGCAAGACCGGCGCCCGGGCCCTCCGCTCCATCGTCGAGGAGTCGCTCCTGGACGTGATGTACGACATCCCGGAGCGGACCGATGTTCGACGCTGCATCATCACCGAGGAGACCATCCGCGAGGGTCGCGCGCCGTTGCTGCTGACCAAGGCGGAGGTCGACCGGGGCGTGGACGAGACCAACTACGAGTCGCTCCGCCTGGAGCGCGGCGCCTAGTCACCTCGGGGGCCCGCCGGAGGGCCTGATACACGTTCGCGTCGACGCTTAGCATGCGCCGATGCAGCGGTGGACCGGCATCACCCTCGGCATCATCGCCGCCGCCGTCTATCTGGTGGTCGGACCGAACCAGGACGCGACCGATTCGCACTGGCCCATCGCGCAGGCATTCGTCGCCGGCAGGCTGCACCTCGTCGACGCCATCCCCTGGGTCGAGCTCGTGCCGCGGCCGGGCGGCGGCTGGTTCTCGCCATTCCCGCCACTGCTGTCGATATTGCTGGTGCCGTTCGCGACGATCGGCTTCCCGGTCTGGACCGACCTGTCCGCCGCCGTCTTCGGGGGCGTCTCGGTGGTGCTCATGTGGGAGCTGCTCGGGCGCCTGGAGGTGGCCCAGGTGCCGCGCATGGCGCTCACCCTCGCCTGGGCGTTCGGTTCCGAGGTGCTTTGGGTCGCGGGTACCGGCGGCCAGCACCTGGCGCCGCAGATCCTCGCGGCGATGCTCCTGCTGGCATCCCTCATCCTCGCGTTCGACCGCCGCTGGCCGCTGCTCGCCGGGCTGCTGCTGGGCGCGGCGGCTGCCGCGCGCCTGCCAGTGGGTCTTGCCCTCCCATTGCTGCTCTACCTGTACGGGCGCGACGGTTGGTGGCGTGTCCTCGTGGGCCTGGCCGTTCCCGCCTTGCTGGTCGCCGGCTACAACGCGGCCCGATTCGGCGACCCGCTGGAATTCGGCTACGGCATGATCCGGGACGTGGACGGCAACAGCGTCCTCGACGAATCGTGGTACCCCCACGGCATCGACTCCGTCTGGTACATCCCGCAGGGCCTGGTGACGATGCTGCTCAAGGGCCTCGACTGGCAGGATGAGCTGCCGTGGGTGCTGCCCGGCTGGGGTGGCACGTCGGTGCTGCTGATGATGCCCATCCTCTGGTGGGTCGTGGAGGCCCGTGGTCGCCTGGCCCTCGTCACGGGCATCTGCGCGGTGCTCGTGATGCTGCCCGACCTGGCACATGGCAACCCGGGCTTCGCGCAGGTGGGTTACCGCTTCATCGTCGATGCGCTCCCCCTGCTCTGGATCCTGCTGGCCATCACGTTCCGGGACGGCCTGACCCGAGCCGCCAGCGTGGCGCTGGCAGCGGGCAGCGCGCTCACCATCTGGCTGTGCGGCGTCGTCTGGATGGGCTACCAGGACTGACGTTCAGGGGGCCGGCCCGGCGCCCTCCCACCAGAGATAGAGCCCGGCCGCATCCAGGGACGGCGAGACCGCGACCGACAGGATCGACAGCCGGTCATCCGACCACATGATCGCCTGGCCAGCACCCTCCTGCCAGCAGGTGAGCTGACCGACGGGCGCGTTGTCCAGCTGATACGAGCCCGAGAAGGTGCCCGCGTCGCAGGAGTCGGCCATCTGCGAGAGGTCGATGGTGTCGAGCGACGACTGGTAGGCGGCACCCATGTGGTCGGCGGTGTCGAAGCCGCTGTAGGTGACCTCGACGTCGGCATCGGCCGGGGCACACACGAGGGTCACGACCTCCCCCTCCCAGAGTCGCTGGCTATCGGGTGAGCATGTCGTCGCGATGTCCGCGGGGATGTGCGCGAGGAGCAGCGACACCAGGTCGCCGCTCGGCAGCGGCAGTGGACTGCCGCTGGGTGCGGGGGTGGGCGTCGGTGCCGGGCGTGGCGACCCGGGAGCAGGTGCGCCAGCCGCCTGCATCCGGGTCGCGGCCTCGCGGGCGATGATCTCCGCCTGGGCGGCACTGATGTTCGCGCCACCAGCGAGGACCTTGGCCACGACCGGGCCGACGCGGAAGATGTAGGTCCGGATGCTGACCGGCCCGTTGTCGCCCTGGGTATCGAGGCCGAACAGGTGGACCTCCTCGCCCATCGGCGGTGGCCCCGGCTGGGGCAGGGGCTGCAGACCTGTGCTCGTCGCTTCGGACAGGGTCGGCAGAGCGGCAGCGAGATAGGCGGAGGCGGCTTCCGGGGTTGGGAACTGCATCCGGAAGTCGAACACGATCGACGTCCCCGCGGGATCATCCATACCCCAGGTGCGCGAGACGATGCGCGTTCCCTGGTTCGCGACGAACGCCGCGTCGTCGATGTCGTAGTCGGAGCCCTCGACCACGTCGCTCGCGGCGACCATGCCGCCAGGCAGGTCCGTAGCCTGGAGCAGCCCGTCGACGAGCGGGTCGCTGGCGACCTGGCTGCCGGCTGCGGACGAGGTGATGGGGGCCGCGGATGGCGGAGGCGCCAGGTATGGCGACGGCGACTGGGCCGCGGTCGGGGCCACGACCAGGCAGCAGCCCATCGCGACGGCGGCAACGGTGGCCAGGTGTGTGGCTCGGTGGGCCATCGGGGGAGTATGCGCTGTGAGCGCTGCGGTACACTCGGCGTCCCGGCCCGCACGCTGCACGCTGGTACCGCGACCCCGTCGCCATGCGCGGCGCACGGGGAGTCCCACGCGTCGGCCCTCAGGAAGACCAGATGACCCAGACCCTGCCCGATATCGGCTCCACGTATCGACCCGCCGAGGTCGAGGAGCGTGTGCGCGCGTCATGGGAAGCGGCGGACGTGTTCGCGCCCGACGGGGTCGGGTCGCGGGCGCTCGCATCGCTGCCGCCATTCGTGGTCATCCAGCCGCCGCCGAACGTCACCGGCGCCCTGCATATCGGTCATGCCCTGACGGCCGCGCTCGAGGATGCGATGGTCCGGCGAGCCCGGATGATCGGCCACGCCACGCTCTGGCTGCCGGGTGTCGATCACGCGTCGATCGCAGCCCAGGTCGTGCTCGACCGCATCCTGGGCAGCGAAGGCGAGTCACGGACCAGCCTCGGTCGCGAGCGCTATCTCGAGCGCATGTGGCGGTTCATGGAGTCGACCCGGGACGTCATCACGGAACAGCACCGCCGCCTCGGCGCGTCCGCGGACTGGAGCCGGCTGCGCTTCACGATGGACGCCGAGTCGGCGCAGGCCGTGCGGACCGCATTCAAGCGCCTCTACGACGACGGTCTGGCGTACCGGGACGAGCAGCTCATCAACTGGTGCCCCGGCTGCCGGACCAGCCTCTCCGACCTGGAGGTCGCGTCCAGGCCCCAGGCCGGGACGATCTGGTCCGTGCGCTATCACCTCGTGGGTCCGGACGGGTCGACCGACCCGGACCGGACCATCACGGTCGCCACGACGCGGCCCGAGACCATCGTCGGCGACGTGGCGGTGGCGGTCCATCCGGACGACCCCCGTTACGCGGCGCTCGTCGGACAACGGGTCATCATCCCGTTCGTCGATCGGGTCGTGCCCATCATCGCGGACGAGGTCGTGGAGCCCGGCTTCGGCACGGGCGCCGTGAAGATCACGCCGGCGCATGATCATGCAGACTTCGCCACGGGGCGACGGCACGGGTTGCCGGTCATCGACGTGATGACCGACGACGGCCGCATGAACGACGCTGCGGGCGCGTATGCCGGGCTGACCCGAGAGGAGGCTCGCAGCCACATGCTGGCGGACCTGGACGCCCGGGGGGACCTGGTCGAGACCAGGGCGCACGAGATGGTCATCGGTCACTGCGACCGGAGCGGCGATGTCGTCGAGCCGCGCATCAAGACCCAGTGGTTCATCCGGGTCGGGCCGATGGCGGACCTGGCCATGGCGGCGGTCCGCGAGGGTCGGACCAGGTTCGTGACCAGGAGCTTCGAGAAGACGTTCTTCAACTGGATGGAGGACATCCACGATTGGAACGTCAGCCGCCAGCTGTGGTGGGGCCATCGCATCCCAGCCTGGTACTGCCCGGACGGCCACATCAGCGTGTCGGAGCGAGGGTCGGGACCAGAGCGCTGCTCCGGGTGCGACCGGGGCCCCGGTGAGCTGCGTCAGGACCCGGACATCTTCGACACCTGGTTCAGCAGCGGCCTGTGGCCCTTCTCCACGCTCGGCTGGCCGGCGGCGACACCCGATCTCGAACGCTTCTATCCGGGCACCGTCATGGAGACGGGCCACGACATCATCTTCTTCTGGGTCGCCCGGATGATGATGCTCGGTGAGTGGCTGACAGGCCGCGAGCCGTTCGGCATCGTCTACCTCCATGGCATGGTGCGAGACCCCGAAGGCGCCAAGATGTCCAAGACCAAGGGCAATGTGGTCGACCCCTTGGGCGTCATCGACGAGGTGGGCGCCGACGCCCTCCGGTTCGCGCTCGTCAATGGCACCGCACCGGGCATGGACCAGAAACTGTCGCCGAGCAAGCTCGAGGGCGCCCGCAACTTCGCCAACAAGATCTGGAACGCCAGCCGCTATGTGCTGTCCCAGCGCCCCGCCGAGCTGCCCGTGGACGCCATCCTGGCGCTGCCTGGCAAGGATGCCCTGGGTCCCGCGGAACACTGGATCCTGGCCCGCTGCGCCGCGACCCTGCGGGAGGTCGACGCGGCCTATGCGTCGTTCCAGTTCGCAGAGGCCACCCGGCTGCTGCACGCCGCGATCTGGAGCGAGTACTGCGACTGGTACCTGGAGCTGGCCAAGGCGCAGCTGGCGCCGGAGCGACCGGCGGCGGTGCGGGTCGCGACCTGGCAGGTGCTCGCCTGGGTGCTCGATCGATACCTGCGGGTGCTGCACCCGATCATGCCCCACATCTCAGAGCATGTCTGGTCATTCTTGCCCAAGAGCCCTGACGACCCCGACCTGCTCATCGTCGCTCGCTGGCCGGATCCAGCGGCCGGGGACATCGCGGACACCACCGTAGCGGCTGGCGTGGGCGATCTGCTGGAGCTCATCTCCGCCATCCGGAATGCCCGCTCGGATGCGGCGATCGATGTCAGCACCTGGCTGGCCGCCACGGTCGTGCCTCGGAGCGCGGCACTGCGCGCTGCCCTCCTGGCGCTCGACGAGTCGGTGTCCCGCCTCGCACGGGTGCATGTCGCCGTCGCCGACGACCCCATCGTGCTCGACAGCGTGCCCAACGCCCTGGCCGTGGTCACCGATGCCGCTGAGGCCCGGCTGGCAGCGACGGTGGGTGACCGTGAGCGTGACCGTGCGCGCGTGCAACGGGAGCTCTCGGAGGCCCTCAAGCACCTGGAGGCCGCCCGCGCTCGACTCGCTGACCCACGCTTCACGGAGCGGGCGCCGACCACCGTCGTGGAGGGTGCCCGACAGCGCGTGCGGGAGCTGGAGGATCGCGTCGTGCGGCTCCAGGACCATCTCGACCGGTCGGCGGCGTGAAGGCGCCCGGTGGCGCAGCCCAAGGACGCGGTACCATGCCGCCCAGTCAGCCGGCCCCCGTGCCGGATCGAGGAAGGAGACCGTCGCTTTGGACCTCCTGAAGAAGATGATGGGACGTGGGGAAGAGCCACCTGCGCCCCTGCAGGACGCCCCGACCGATGGACTCCAGGCCGAGGACCACGAGCTCAAGCTCACCTACCGAGCCAAGAGCAGCCAGGGCGTGCGCATGACCGCCGGGCCGAACGCGCTCGCGACACTGCCGGAGATGCTCGCGGATGTCTCGCAGGGCCGGGTCACGATGGTGCCCCCGCTCGATTCGGGGGTACATACCGCCGCGCCAGACCTGCTGCGACCGGAGGAGGCCGAGGCGTGGCTGCATGCCACCCGTGACCAGCCGCCGGACATCCGCCATGGCTTGATGATCCTTGCCTCGCTCGACGCCATCGATCCCGCTTTCGAGACGAGCGCGTTGTCACAGCTCTCGGGCGAGACGGACACGTCGGGCTATCCCGCCTACGACGCGATCGTCGGTGGTGTCGTCTCTCACTGGGACGAACAGACCGGTGACATGATCGTGCGCGGTGTCGTGGGCTGGGGCGGCCGTGGCGTTCGCGGTGATACGGACCGGACCGCGTATCGGCTGCTCGCCTCGCTGCTGTCCAACATCCTTGCCAACAAGGACGCAGTGGGTATCGCCTCGGTCGACCGCCCCTTGCCGAAGGCGGGGGCCGGCGGCCTCGTCTGCGCGCACTGCGGTTTCGGGTCGGCGCATGAGCGCGCCTTCTATTGCCCCAAGTGCGGCATGCGCATGGTCCGGGGGTAGCGAGTGCCGGTCTACGAATACGAGTGCACGTCCTGTGGCCATCCGGTCGAGGTGATGCACTCCTACACCGCGTCAGGGCCGCAGGCTTGCGAGCGCTGTGGAGCACCGATGCGCAAGCTGCTCTCGACGCCCGCCATCGTGTTCAAGGGTTCTGGTTGGGCCAAGAAGGACCAGCGCGACAAGGTCCATGCGTCGACCACCGCGGCCGCCAAGAACGCGACCGACGCTGCTGTCGGCGTCGCTCCGGCCGCGGGTGCCGCCGCGGGGACCGGGGAGGGAGCCGCGGCCCCGGCGCCCGCAACCTCCGGGGCGAGCACGACCGCCGCCCCCACACCCGCGGCGTCCACGACCCCGGCGCTGTCCGCGCCGGCCACTCCGGCCGCGCCCTCGAAGGCGGTCTCGACGAGCTCGGGCTGAGAGGATCCGCGGCCGTGGCCGACGGCATCACCCGTGGAGCGACGGCCTGATGGCACGCGCCGGTCTCTCCATCCGGGAGCGCATGGGTGCGATCGAGCGGCGTGCCCGGCGGTTCCCGCCCGTCCGGGGCTTGATGACCATCAACGATGCCTACAACGCGACCGGGGGCGGACTGCTCGCATCGGGCCTCGCATTCTCGGCGCTGTTCGCGGTCATCCCCGGGATCCTGCTCGTGGTGAGTGTGCTCATCCTGGTCGCCGCCGATCCTGCGACACAGCAGCAGTTCGTCCACTGGATCGCGACCCAGGTCCCGCCGCTGGCGGACGTGGCCGAGCAGATCGTCAGCAGCGTCAAGGACAGTGCGCGCGTCGGCACGGTCATCGGTATCGTGGGCTTCGTCTGGGGCGCGAGTGGCTTCTACCTGGGGCTGGAGAACGCCCTCGGCCGGTTCTTCCCGTCGCGGCGGGGACGCGACCCGATCATGGGTCGGGTGCGAAGCCTGGTGGCCGTGTTGCTGGTGGTCGGCGGCGTGCTGGCGGCGTTCGGTGTGAGCGTCGTGCTCGCAGTAGTCGTCGGCGACGGTGTGGTGACGCTGCTGTCGCCGGTCATCGCGGTGGTGGCCGCGTCACTCATCTGTCTGGCGTGCTACCGGCTGGTCCCGGTCGAGCCGCCGGAGCTCCGTGCCGCAGCTCCCGCCGCACTGCTGGCGGGCATCTTCATCGGCCTCCTGACGGCCCTCTTCGGGTTCATCTCGGCGAACTTCTTCGGCGGCCTCCTGGCCGTGAAGGCGCTCACGTCGGTGTTCCTGGCCCTCATCTGGTTCGGGTACGTATTCCAGGCGCTGCTGTATGGCGCGGCCTACGCACGGATGCGCGATACGCAGGCGCGGGTCCAGCAAGGACCGCCGACGCTCTAGTCCTGCTCAGACCTGTGGCAGGCCGCACCGTCGGCAGAAGCGCGCCTGCCCCGACAGCGGCAGATCGCAGCGCGGGCAAGGTCGGACGACACCCTTGACGGGCCCCGGGATGGGCGCCGCCGCGAACCCGGACCGGGACGCCTGGCGGCCGTTGGCCTTGGCTGGACCTCCGCGCATGGCCGCGGGCGGGACCCAGCCCGGGGGCGGTGCCGGGGGCGGCCACGGGGCGCCCGGCGCCGTGGGCGGGGCGGTGATCTGCCAGGCGACCTGGGGCGGCGGGGGCGGGGGTGGCGGCAGGTACGGAGCCATCATGGGCGGCTGTTCGGGCACCCAGCCTGCGGGCGGCACCATCGCTGGAGGTGGTGGCATCAGGGCCGGAGGTGGCTCGACAGCGGCCGGTGGCGTGGGTTCAGCCGCGGCGGTGGGCTCGCTGACGACCTGTGGGGCCATCAGCTCAGCGGGTAGCGCCGGCATCGGCGCAGGCGCGCTCGCGACGACCGGCTCTGGCGCGACCAGGAGCTCCGGTGCGACAGGTGCGACTGGCGCCATCGCCTCGTCCGATGCTTCGAAGGCCCCGGCCGAGAGCGTTGGTGCTGGCTCCGGCGTCTCGTCGACCCGAGGCAGGCTGAGAGGTTCGGGCGTGGGGCTCGCGGCGGCGGCCGCTTCGACAGCAGCGTGCGACTCGACAGCAAGGTCGGGGGTCGCGCTCGCGACGATCGGCGTCGCATCGGGCGTCGGCTCGGGCACAGAGGTGTCGATCGGGGGGACCTCGTCCGTGGCTGCCGTCGCCTCGGGACTGGGCAGGGTCTCGGCGGCCAGCGCCTCGTACGCGAGCATCGCGAGCGCCGCCTCCTGCGCGACGTGGCCCTCATCGACGTCAGCCTCGTACCCCGGCTGGGCCTCGTAGACGGGCTGGGCCTCGTACCCCGGCTGGGCCTCGTACCCCGGCTGGGCCTCGTAGACGGGCTGGGCCTCGTACCCCGGCTGGGCCTCGTAGACGGGCTGGGCCTCGTAGACGGGCTGGGCCTCGTACCCCGGCTGGGCCTCGTACCCCGGCTGGGCCTCGTACCCCGGCTGGGCCTCGTAGACGGGCTGGGCCTCGTAGACGGGCTGGGCCTCGTACCCCGGCTGGGCCTCGTAGACGGGCTGGGCCTCGTAGACGGGCTGGGCCTCGTAGACGGGCTGGGCCTCGTAGACGGGCTGCTGCCCAGCCTGCGCGAGGCGGTTCTGTTCCGCCTGCTCGGCGGCGAGCCGTTCCTCCTGGAGTCGCAACTCTTCGGCCAGTCGGCGTTGTTCCGCTTCGACCTGGGCGCGTTCCGCCTCCGCTGCTGCCTTGGCGCCCAGTGCGGCGAGGCCAGCTTCGATCATGGGGCTCAAGTCGTCGGAGGGGGTCTCAGCCAACTCCGGTGGCGCGGCCCAGATCTCGGCCCGGGGTGCGGGTGGCGGCTCCAGCTGCAGCCATGCCTCGGAACTGCCCATCGCGAGCAGGCTGTCGAGCGCCGCCTGCAGGATCGCCTCAGTCTCGGGGTCGGGCACATGCTCCGGCAGTGGCTCAGGATCGTCCGACCCGGTAGCCATGGCGCAGCTGCGGCAGAACCCGGCCTCCGTGTCCCAGCATGACGGGCACGTGAAGCGGCGGCATTCAAGGCAGAAGTGGAACGCACCATGAAACGGGTCACGCGAGACGACCAGGGCGCTTGAGTCGATATCGGCCTCGTCGGGCAGGATGCCTACGAGTCGGCCGACCCGCACCAGATGGCGCCCGCGCGGCCGCCGCGGCTCGAACGCATAACGCGTGCCGCAGCTCTCGCAGAACGATTCGACCTGGGTCGCGGTGGTCATCTGGGCGGGCATCCTCCGATGGATAGGAGCGCACGCTACGCCGGGAGGTAATGCACGACACGGGGGCATCGGTACCGGTCGACGACTGCGAAGGTCCTGTCGGGCTGTGTCCGGGGTCGTTCGGGAGGCTCTGGTAGGCTTCGTCGCCGATGTCCCGACCGTTCGCCGCAGTCGAAAGCTTCCTCGAGCGCATCCTTGAGCGACCCGCTGCGCGACTATTCCACGCGCATCCGCAGCCGGTGCAGCTCGAGCGTCGTATCGAGCGCGTCATGACCGCCCACAAGATGGTCCGCGGCGGTCACATCTACGTCCCCAGCCGGTACCGCATCATCCTCAATCCGGCAGACCTGGTGGCGCTCCAGGAGGCGAGTGATCAGCTGCCGAACGAGCTCGCCGACGCGATCCTTCAGCGTGCGCGGGCGCAGGGCTACTGGCTGCTTGCGCGACCTGATGTCGTGTTCGTGCCCTCCGATCGGATCATCCAGGGGGACCTGGAGGTGGATGCCGAGCCACTTGACCCGAGCCTCGTGAGCTCGGCAGCGGCGGGACTCCGTCCGGTCGAGCTGGAGGGTCCCCGTCCGCCGCGGGCACCCATCCCGGGCACCGGTGTCGTGCCGGACCCGGTGTCGTTGCCCGCGCTCCCTGTCGCCAGCCAGGTGCCGCCCGTGGCCGAGGCGCCAGCCCCAGCCGTGGCCGACCCACCCGCGCGAGACGCGGCTGCGTCGGGTAGCCCGCCGTGGTCCCTGTCCGCCAGGCCTGCCGAGGTCACGCCAGACACCCCATCGACGATCGAGCCGCCATTCGCGGCCGTCGAGGCGGAGTCGGGAAACACAGGCCCTGATGAGCGTGTCGAGGCTCCGGCACCGGCGCTGTGGGTCCCCCAGGAGTCCGCCGTACCACCACCCGATCCGTTCCTGGTCGTGCCGGTGGTCACGGCGGACGTGATCGTGCCGCCGTCCGCGGCGGGAGCGGTGGTCGCGGCGGATGGCGGGACCGTCCCGGCGGCAGTGCCCGTGAGTCCCAGCGAGGCTGCCCCCGTCGTCGTGCCGGGACCCGCCCCGGATGGAACCAGGGATCCCGCCCGGGCCCCGGTTCCGATCCGGGTCGCCAAGGTGTCCGCGCCGGCCGCGGCGCTCAAGCCGGCCCGAGTGGCCAAGCCGGCGCAGAAGCCGAAGCCGGCCGTCGTGCCGGAGCCGGCCGTCGTGCCGGAACCGGTCGTCCGTGCTCGTATCGAGGTCCAGTCGCCGGATCGGCCCCCGACCTCCATCGAGTTCCAGGGAGGCAGCCTGCGCGTGGGGCGAGGCACGGACAACGAGATCGTCGTCCTCGACGAACGAGTGTCGCGCCATCATGGCCGGTTCGCGGCGCGTCACGGGGTCCTGGTCTACACGGACCTCGACAGCACCAACGGATCGCTCGTGAACGGTCTGCGGGTCCGCGAGGCCGGTCTCGGCGTGGGTGACGTGGTCCGACTCGGACGCACCACGCTGACCGTCCGACCGCACCAGTAGCGCGGGGCGTCTACGCCACGTGGACGCGTTCACGCTCGCGTTGTGGGTGCTGCGAATCGGCTTCGTCGTCTGCCTCTACGTCTTCCTCGCGCTGGTCGTCCGGACCCTCTGGCGTGACCTGCGGACCGCGGTCTCGACGTCGGCGCCATCGGTGGGCCGGCTCATCGTGCTCGCGTCGCCACTCGGCCAGCCGGCCGTCGGCACATCCATCCCCATCGATGCCGTCACTAGCCTGGGCGGCGACGTGAACAACACGCTCGTGGTGGAGGATCCGGAGGTGGCCAGCCAGCACGGCCTGCTGACATTCCGGGGTCGCGCCTGGTACCTCGAGGATCGTGGCGAGGGTGCCCGCATGCGCGTCAACGGCGAGGTCGTGGATGGCGCCGCGACCGTCCGGTTCGGGGACGAGATCGGCCTCGGTCGTGTTCGGTTGCGGCTCGAGCGGCCGCATGAGCCGGCGCCCACATGAGGCCCTCACGTCCCAGGCTGTCGATGCGCCCGCGGGGTCGGGATCGCGAGCTGCGGCTGCTTCTGGTGGTGGGTCTGACCCTGAGCCTCGGCTGGGTGAGCCTGGCCTCGACCCGGGCCGGGCAACCCGCGATCGGCGATCCGGTGCCCCTGGCCTGCTGGCTGCTGGCGCTCGCGGGTCTCCACCTCGCGTTCGTCATCAGCGGTCGTGACCTGGACCAGGTGCTGTTGCCCATCGTGGGCCTGCTGGGTGGTCTCTCACTGCTGCTCATGGAGCGGCTGCCGCAGGGTCTTGTCGTCCAGCACCTCGGCGACCGGACGTTGCGGCTCGCTGATCTGCAGCTCCTGTGGCTGCTGCTGGGAGCCGGGGTCCTTGGGGTCACGGCCATCAGCGTCCGGAGCGTCCGATGGCTGCGGGAATACCGTTACACGTGGGCGTGCCTGGGCATCGGCCTGCTGGCGGCCGTGTTCCTGCTCGGCGACGAGGTCAATGGAGCGCGACTGTCCATCCGGCTTGGGCCACTCGCCGGCCAGCCGTCCGAGCTGCTGAAGGTGATCCTCGTCGTCTTCCTGGCCGCCTATCTCGCCGACAACCGACCGATGCTCGCGCGCACGAGCACCCATCTGGGACCCATCTCGCTGCCGCCGCTGCCATACCTGCTGCCGATGCTCGCCATGTGGGGCATCGCGCTCGGCCTGGTCATCGTCCAGCGCGACCTGGGCGCGGCCCTGCTGCTGTTCAGCGTCTTCCTGGCTCTGCTGTACATCGCGACCCGGCGCGGCTCGTATGTCGTGCTGGGCGTGCTCCTGTTCCTTGCCGGCGCGGCCATCCTCTATACCCAGCTGGGTCACGTCCGGACCCGCGTCGACATCTGGCTCGACCCGTGGGCGGATCCGCTGGGTGCGGGTTATCAGGTCATCCGCGCGCTGTACGCGTTCGGTCGCGGCGGCATCCTCGGGACCGGGCTGGGTGCCGGCCTCCCCGCCATCGGCAGCGTGCCTGCCATCCCGCTGGTGCACACCGATTTCGCGTTCGCGGCCCTGGGCGAGGAACTCGGGCTCATGGGCGCGCTCGCCATCGGTGCCTGCTACCTCGTCCTGGCCGAGCGAGGGTTGCGGATCGCGGCGCGGGCGCCCGATGAGTTCCAGGCACTGCTGGCGGCCGGACTCACCCTCGTCATCGTGCTGCAGGCGGCGCTCATCATGGCCGCCAATCTGCGTCTCGTGCCACTCACGGGGGTGACCCTGCCGTTCGTGAGCTATGGCGGGTCATCGCTGCTCACGAACGCGCTCGTGGTCGGGCTGTTGCTCGCCCTCAGCGACCGGCGGGCGGTCCGGGGAGTACCGGCCCGGGCCTTCCGGATCGGTCGTCCGGTGGCCGTCTGATGCCGGCGCCGGGTATCGGCAGCGGGCTGTTGCGGGTCGGCCTGGTCATCTGCCTGGCGTATGCGCTCATCGCGGTCGGTGCGGGCTGGCTCCAGGTCGTGCAGGCGGGTCCGCTGACCCAGGATGCACGCAACCCGCTCCAGCTGGCCGCCGAGCGCGACACACCGCGCGGTCGGATCCTCGACGCGCGCGGCGTGGTGGTCGCCGACAACGCGCGTGCCCAGGATGGTGTCCGTCGGCGTCGATACCCGCATCCGGCGATGGCGCCCATCACGGGCTACAAGAGCCCCGCGTTCGGGACCGCCGGGCTGGAGCGCACCTACGATCGACAGTTGGCCGGTCTCGATCAGCCGGGCCCTGGAAGCGAGCTGCTACGCAAGTTCCGGAGCCGGCCCTACGACCCCAGCGACCTGCAGCTCTCGGTGGATGTGCGCTTCCAGGAGCTCGCGGCGCGCCTCCTGGGCGATCAACGAGGAGCCGTGGTGGCCATCGAGCCAGCGACGGGCCGCATCCTGGCCCTCGTCAGCACCCCCGGATACGACCCGACACGTCTGGTGGACCCGGCGACGGCACGCACCTACCTTGCGGACCTCACCCGGGACCAGGACGCGCCGCTCCTGGACCGGGCCACGCAGGGTCGGTACGTGCCCGGCTCGGTCTTCAAGCTCATCACCGCCGCCGCGGGCCTGGAGTCGGGTGCCATCGATGCCGACACCACCTTCCCGGAGCAACCTGCCCAATCGCGGAACGGCTTCAAGCTCGACGGCTTCCGCATCCGGGACGCCGCGAGGGACGTCCAGCTCGATCATCCCCTCGATCTGTTCGAGGCGCTCGAGGTGTCCAGCAATATCTGGTTCGCCCATGCGGGGCTGACGACCGGCGCCCAGGCACTCACGGAGGTCGCCAAGCGATTCGGCTTCGGATCGGCCATCGATTTCGAGCTACCGACGGCGTCCAGTCAGATCGACGGCGGCGACGGGCCGCTTGACGGGTTCGCGGACCGGGTGGAGCTGGCCAATGCGTCCTACGGCCAGGCGGAGGTCCTCGCGACACCGCTCCAGATGGCCCTCGTGGCAGCGGGCATCGCGAACGGCGGTGTGCTCATGGCACCGACCCTCGTCGATCGCCTCGTCTCCGCGGACGGAGCGGTGACCGCCACCGACCCAGAGGCCATCGGGCGCGTACTCACCCCCCAGGATGCAGCACTCCTCCGGGACGCGATGGTCCAGGCAGTCGAGGGCCGGTTCGCCGATCACTATGCGGGCGGAGCCAAGGTGCCCGGGATCCACACGGCAGGCAAGAGCGGCACGGCCCAGCTCGGACCTGGGCAGGCACCCCATTCCTGGTTCGTGGGCTTCGCGCCCGCCGAACAGCCCCAGATCGCGATCGCGGTCGTCGTGGAGCATGCGGGCAGCGGCAGCGAACGAGCGGTGCCCCTCGGCGGACGGCTCATGACCGCGTGGCTCAAGCGCTTCGCGCCACAATCGGCTCCCTGAAGGGTCCGCTGACTCGTCCACGCATGCCGGCGCGCGCCGCGGCGTCGCGCCCGATGCGGCGCCCCGCATCCGCACGGCGTACCATCCGCCGGAACGTGACCAGCCTGCCGGGCCCAGCGCAGGCCCTTCGCGCGGTCCAGGCCCCCACGAGGAACCTGCGTGTCCAAGATCCAGGAGTCGGCTGAGCGGGTCGCCGCCAACGTCGAGCGCGTCATCGTCGGCAAGCACGCTGAAGTGCGGCTCGCCCTCGTGGCGCTCATGTGTCAGGGCCACCTGCTCATCGAGGATGTCCCGGGGACGGGCAAGACGGTGCTGGCCAAGGCGATCGCTCGGTCGCTCGGCTGCTCATTCCGGCGCATCCAGTTCACGCCGGACCTGCTCCCGACCGACGTCACTGGACTCTCCATCTACAACCAGAAGACCCAGGAGTTCGAGTTCCGTCCCGGTCCCATCGTCAGTCAGATCGTGCTTGCGGACGAGATCAACCGGGCCACGCCGAAGACGCAGTCGGCCCTCCTCGAGTGCATGGAAGAGCGGCACATGACCGTGGACGGCATCACGTATCAGATGCCCAGCCCATTCCTGGTCATCGCCACCCAGAACCCCATCGAGTACGAAGGCACCTTCGCCTTGCCGGAGGCGCAGCTCGACCGGTTCATGCTGCGCATCCGGTTGGGATATCCCGCGCCACTCCAGGAGATCGTCATCCTTGACGAGCAGAAGCGGAGCCATCCGCTGGACCAGCTGCCCGTCGTCGCCCAGGTGGACGAGCTGGTGGAGATGCAGGCAGGCGTGCGCGAGATCTACGTCGACTCCGCGATCTCGGACTACATCGTCCGTCTGGTGAATGCGACCAGGACACATCCCGACGTCTACCTTGGCGCTTCGCCGCGTGGCTCGCTCGCGCTCTATCGCGCCGGCCAGGCGTACGCCGCGATCTCGGGCCGGGACTTCGTCATCCCCGACGACATCAAGATGCTCGCCGAGCCAGCGCTGGCCCATCGGCTCATCGTGCGTACGGCGGCCACCATCCGCGACGTCGCCGCCGGGTCCATCGTGCGCGAGCTGCTCGACCTCGTGCCCATCGACGGCCGCGTGCCCGCGCCAGGCGAGCATGGACCGCTGCCCGTCTGAGGCCGTGCCTCGGGCTGTCGGTGCCGCAGCGCCCGGTCGACAGGGATGATGCGTCGCGTCCAGCTGACCGTTGCGCTCGTGGCGCTGGGCATCGCCTCCATCGCGACGAGCTCCAGCGCCCTCGCATTCCTGTTCTATCTGCTCGTCCTCGTGGTCAGCGGCTCCTGGTTGCTGACGCGCGTCTCCCTGCGCGGCCTGGAGGCTGGGTTCGCGCTCGATCGCTCGACCGCACAGGTGGGCGACTCGATGACCGTGAGCTACACCGTGCGCGACCGCAGCCGGCTGCCGAAGCTGTGGCTCGACGTGCACAACCCCTCGGCCCTCGCGGTACGCATCCCCGGTTGCGCCCTCAGCCTTCGACCCGGGGAGCAGCGGAGCTGGTCGGTGCCGGTCGCGCTGACCAGACGCGGACATCACCGGATCGACCCGATGGTCATCCGGACCGGCGACCCACTGGGCCTCTACGAGGCCTACGCGACCGTGGGGCCCGGCACCACCGTGGTGGTCACCCCCCGGGTCGAGCCGCTACCGCTGCTGCAGTTGCCCGCCGCCATGACCGAGGGCGCGGCTGCCCGGCCGGAGCGCGCGACCCAGACCACACCGCTCGTCACGGGCGTCCGGCCATACGTGCCGACCGACTCCTTCAACCGCATCCACTGGCGCTCGAGCGCCCGCCATGGGGAGCTCCAGGTCAAGGAGTTCGAGGTCCAGCGTACCGCCGACCTGTGGATGTTCCTCGACCTCGACCGGTCGGTCCAGGTGGGGCTCGACGACGCATCGAGTGTCGAGACGGCGGTGCGTGTCGCGGCCGCCGTCGCCGCGCGTGCCATCGACGGCGGCCGGGCCACGGGTCTCGAGGCCTACGGCATCCGGCGCGCCGTGCTGCCTGCGGACCGAGGCGTCCGCCAGCGCCAAAAGATCCTCCACCTTCTGGCGGCGGTCAGCGGGGATGGATCGACGCCCCTGCGCGAGGTCCTGGTCGACGGCCTGGGCCGCCTCCGGCGGGGCACCACGGCCGTGGTCATCACCGCTTCGCTCGACCCGGCCTGGATCCGTCCGCTATCAGGGCTGCGTCGACGCGGCGTCGCCACCCTCGTGTGCGTCATCGACCCGCTCGCGCACGACGCCCAGACCAGGCTCGTGGCCGGCGCGCCTGACCTGGGCGTGGAGGGTCGCGAGGCGTGGGCACGCGACGTCCGGGCCATCCGGCATGCGCTCGCCGAGCAGGACATCCCGGCACTCATCGTCGATCCCATCCGGCCCCTTGGCACCCAGCTGGTGCTGCCTGCGGCATCGGCCGCGGAGCGAGTGGCATGACCGCCACCACGCGGGCGGTCACGACCCGTCCCCGGACCGTGGTCGCGCGATGGCTCGCAGGCCCCCGCCAGGGATGGAGCAGCTTCATGCTGCTGCTCGTGATGCTCGCGGCCACGGGGCTCGCCGTCGACGGATCCCGATGGATGGGTGTGGGCCCAGACGGTGCCAGCCAGACCGCGATGCTGCCGTGGCTCATGGTCGGTGCGGGCATCACCGGCGCGATCCTCGGGTCGAGCCGGCTGTCCCTCGGCTGGGTGGACCTGGTCGCGGCCATCGTGGGCACGGCCGCCGGTCTGCTCCTCGCATCGGCTGCGGTGTCGCATGCTCCGACACTCTTCGAACGCCTCCGCGAGCTCGACGACTCGCTGGCCGCGTTCCTGCAGGACGTCCTGGTGCGCGGCACCCGCAGCCACGAGACATCCGCGTTCCTGCTCACCGTCAGCGCCCTTGCGTGGACCTCGGGCGTGTTCGCGGCCATCAGCATCTTCCGCCGGTCCGATGCGGCCGGCGCGATCGTCGCCATCGGCGCGGTCATCATCCTCGACGTCCTTGCCACGCATCGGCCCCAGGACCTGTGGCTGGTGGTCTTCGCGGGTGCGTCGCTGCTGCTCGTGCTGCGACTGGACCTGGAAGCGCAACGCGACCGTTGGCAGCGCCGGCGGATGGTCGGCGGCCAGGGGGTCGGCAGGTTGTTCCTGCGGGGAGGCGCTGGGGTCGTCGCGCTGATGCTCATCGGCTCGTGGTTCCTGGCCAGCGTCGCCGGCACTCCGTCGGTCACGGCGGCGTTCCCACAGCTCGATGCCGCGGTCGCTGACCTCGCGACGCGGCTGCAGGAGCTCGTGGGCGTCGCCCCCGGCGCACCCGGTGGCGGGGGCGGGGTCTATCCCGACCGTCGCCTCGTCAGCCAGTCGTGGACCACCGATGACACGCCGGTGTTCGTGGCCGTGCCTGCGGATGGCGGCAGGCACTACTGGCGCGGCGCCGCCTACGACACGTTCGACGGCCACACCTGGTCGATGACCGAGCGGGTCGCGGTGCCGGTGCCCGAGGGTGACGATCCGCTGGCATCGAGCGTGGACACGGTCGGTGACCCGTCGGTGGGTCACGTGCTCGTCCAGGCGACCATCACCTCCAAGGCGCTCGATGGTCACCAGCTGCCGGCACCGCAAGGCCCCCAGTTCCTGGACCGCGACGCCGAGGTGTCACTCAGGGGCGATGACGGCCCCTTCCAGTTCCTCGAGGCGTCCGTGCCGGTCGAGCGGGATCAGCAGTACCAGGTGAGTGCCTACGAGCCGGCCATCGGTGACACCAACGGCGTCGACGGCCTGACCGTCTACCGCGTCAACGCCGGTGGCGACCAGTACCCGGACGCGATCCACCCGTTCCTGGTCGTGAAGCCGGGGAGCAGCGGGCTGCTCACCGATGCTGCCGCTGCGCGCATCAAGCGCGCCCAGAAGGCTGGCGAGCGAGATCCCTACCACCTGGCCCAGGCGACCCAGGACTACCTCGCCAACGACCCGCATTTCCGCTACCAGGTGGACATCCGCAATGGGGTCTGCGTGTCGGGGGAGACGGTCCCGGAATGCCTGCTCCGGAGCGGCAAGGGCTTCTGCCAGCAGTACGCCACGACGATGGTCATGATCCTGCGCACCCTGGGGCTCCCGGCCCGCTATGTCGAGGGCTACCTGCCCGGCTCGGACATCGGCGAGGGTCAGTTCGAGGTGGACGCGAGTGCCGCCCACGCGTGGGTCGAGGTCTGGTTCAACGAGGTCGGCTGGGTCCCCTTCGACCCGACCCCGGCCAAGAAGGCACTCACCGATCTCGGCCAGGTCCAGACGAAACTGCCCCAGGGCGAACCGATCGAGAGCCCCCGCCCGGGCGACAGCCCCGGACCCGATGCGACCGACGGGTTCGCGACACCCGATCCGAATGAGACGGCGCTGCCCTCTGATGCGCCCGAACGTTCACCCTCACCGGAGGCCGCAGCGGGCGCCACGACCGACGACGGCATGCCACCCGCCGCCCTGATCGTGCTCGGCGGCGTGGGCGGTGCGCTGCTCATCCTTGGTGGCGGAGCATGGCTCTGGTTCCGACGGTTCCCGGGTCAGGAACCCGATCTCGCGTGGCGAGGCGTCACGGGCCTCGCGACCCGCCTGGGCTTTGGCCCCCGGCCCAGCCAGACACCCTACGAATACAGCGTGACACTGTCGCGGGTCGTCCCGCGTGTCGCTCGCGACCTGCGGGTCGTGGCGGATGCCAAGGTCGAATCGAGCTACTCCGGTCCGACACGTCAGCCGCGACCCGTCGGACCGCTGCGCGACGCCTATCGACGCAGCCGAGCGGGGCTGCTTCGACTCCTGTTCCGGCGCGGCCGCTGATCGATGAGGCGCCGGACGATCCCGGCCGACGCTACGGCGGCAGGTGCTCCGCGAGGTTGTGGGCGCGCAGCCTGGCTCGACCGTTGCGGATCTCGAGGACCGTGATGGAGCACAACCCGAACGGGAGCGACCAGTAGTGGTCGATGGAGATGTCGAGCAGGTGCATCAGCAGGAGCCGCAGGATGCCGTCGTGGGCGACGACGATCGACCACGCATCCTCCATCGGCACCGCCGCGTCCGCTGGCCCGCCCATGGTCGGGTCGACATATCCCAGCACCGGTGATCGGTCGACGAGCTCGGCTTCCGGGAGGGTCCCCAGGTGGCTGCCGAGGTCACCCAGGATGCGCTCGGCGGCCAGCGCCGCGCGGGTCGCGGCGACCGGGAGCGCCTCACCGCCGGGCGCGTGGTTGTGGAGCGGATCGGCGCGCCACGCAGCGAGCTCCCGTGGCCATCGGGCCTGGACCTCGTCGTGGGTCAGGCCCTCCCAGGCCCCCTGCGCCAGCTCCGAGAGCGCCGGCTCGGGCGTGAGCGGTCCCGCCTCACCGCCGGCGGCCCGGATGGCGCGGGCCGTTGCTGCGGCGCGCGCCAGCGGCGAGTGCCAGATGCGGCGCGGCGTGCCCGGCGGGATGGGCAGGGGTGGCCTGTCACGCTCCGCGAGCCGGTGAGCGACTGCCGCCGCCTGACGTGCACCCAATGTCGAGAGGGGCGGGTCCGAGCTGCCCTGGAACCGTCCCTCGGCGACCCAGGTGGTCTGTCCGTGTCGGACGAGGACGAGGGTCGCGTCGGTCATCCTGCGCTGGCCGCGGCGAGCGGTGCGCCCGACGATGCGCTCGCCGCGGCCGCCCGGCGTGCGGCATCAGCCGCCACGCCTGCGCGGATGGGGATGCCCAGCGCCACCGCACCCGCCTCGAATGTCTCCAGCGCACGCACGATGTCGTCCACGTGCACATCACCCAGGTGGCCGACCCGGAAGATCCGACCCGACAGGGCTCCCTGGCCACCCGCGAGCACGAGGCCCCGATCACGGAGCTCCCGGCTGAGCGTGGGCCACTCGACGCCGTCGGGCACCATCGCGGACGTGACGGTGTCTGATGCGAATGCCGGATCCGCGAACAGGTCGATGCCCAGCGCCTTGAGTCCCGCACGAGTGGCCGCCGCTGCGGCCGTGTGCCGCGCGAAGATCGCGGGATATCCCTCGGCGGCGATGAGCTGGAGCGAGGCGTCCAGGGCGAAGGCGACGCCGACCGCGGGTGTCCAGGGCGTCTCACCCTTGGCGGCGGCATCACGGGCCCGCTGCAGGTCGAAATAGAAGCGCGGCAGCGTCGCGGTCGCGCTGGCGACCCAGGCGCGCGGCGAGACCCCGATCATGGCCAGCCCCGGGGGCACCATCCAGCTCTTCTGCGACCCGGTCGTGACCACGTCCAGGCCCCAGGCATCGGTCTCGAACGGCACCGCGCCAACGCCGCTGATGCCATCCACGATGAGCAGTGCGTCGGGTGCCGTGCGATGGACGGCGGCCGCGATCGCCTCCAGCGGGTTCGTGACCCCGGTCGAGGTCTCGTTGTGTGTGACGAGGACGGCCCGTGCGGGCGTGCCGGCGGCGTCCAGATCGCGCAGGTGGTCGGCGACGACCGCAGGGTCGGCCGCGTGGCCCCATGCCACGGCGTACTTGGCCACGCTGACGCCATAGCGCGACGCGATAGCTGCGATGCGGTCGCCGAAGACACCGATACTCACTGCCAGCACCTGGTCCCCGGCTGACAGGAAGTTGACCACAGCGGCTTCGAGGGCCCCCGTCCCGGAGGCCGTCAGGAGTAGCACGTCGTTGCGGGTCCGAAAGCCCTCCTGGATGCCGGTGGTGACTCGCCCGAGGAGCGCCTTGAACTCCGGCCCACGGTGGTCGATCATCTGACGCGAGCCGGCTTCCCGGACCGACGCCGGCAACGGTGTGGGTCCGGGGATGCGCAAGTCGCTCGTGTCGGCCACGTCTGGGGACTCCTCTGGGTGGGGTGTCGGTAGCCGGTCTGCGCGGTCGCAGGCACGCCCGACGCCGCTCGCCGATGGTACCCGGGATGTGGACCGCGGATCGGGACGCCTACACTCGTTCGATGCCCGCTCGTCGCACGCCAGCCAGCGATCCCGGTGCCCTTCCGCTACCCACCATCGTGGGCGCCGCCGCGCACGCGCCGCTCGCCGCCCGGATGCGTCCGGCGACCCTCGCAGAGGTGGTTGGCCAGGACGCCCTCATCGGGGAACGAGGAGCGCTGCGGAGGATGCTCGACCGCGGCACGCTGGTGTCGATGATCCTGTGGGGACCACCGGGTGTCGGCAAGACGACCCTCGCGCGACTGATGGCGGACCAGGTGGACGCGCCATACGCCACCCTTTCCGCGGTGATGAGCGGCGTCGCCGACCTGCGCGCGGTCATCGGCCGCGCCCGCGAGTGGATCGACCGGGGTGGCACGGCGACGGTCCTGTTCGTGGACGAGATCCATCGCTTCAACAAGGGCCAGCAGGATGCGCTGCTGCCGCAGGTCGAGGACGGCACCCTGACGCTCATCGGTGCGACGACCGAGAACCCCTACTTCTCGGTCAATTCGGCACTCCTCTCGCGGTTGCGCGTATTCCGCCTGGAGCCGCTCTCCGACGAGGAGCTGGGCGCCCTGGTCGACCGCGCGCTCACCGACGACCGCGGCCTGCACGGGTCGGCGGAGCTGGAGCCAGAGGCGCGCGAGCACCTCGTGGCTATCAGCGCCGGTGACGCACGCGCGGCGCTCAACGTGCTGGAAGCCGCGGCGGGCATGGCCGGCGTCATCGACGACCTGGGCAGCGACGAAGATGCCGGTGCCCGGACGCCGCGACCCGTCACATTGGAGCTCATCGAGGCCGCCGCACAGCAGCGCATCCTGACGTACGACCGGACGGGTGACGGGCACTACGGCACGGTCTCGGCATTCATCAAGAGCATGCGCGGCAATGACGTCGACGCGACCCTCTACTGGCTCGCCACGATGGTGGCGGCAGGGGAGGACCCCCGGTTCATCATGCGGCGCATCGCCATCTGCGCGAGTGAGGATGTCGGGAACGCGGACCCGCGGGCACTCCAGGTGGCGACCGCCGCCGCCGCCGCCCTGGAGCTGGTCGGCCTGCCGGAGGCGCAGTACGCACTGGCCCAGGCAGCCGCTTATGTAAGTAGCGCCCCGAAGTCAAACCGTGTCGGTCAGGCGTACTTCGCGGCGCTCGACGACGTCATGCAGCACGGCTCGCAGCCGGTGCCGCCGCATCTGCTGCCCGCGTCACACCCGAGGATGAAGACCCACGGTATCGGCGTCGGGTACAGAAACCCTCACGACCACGGTGGCGACATCGAGCAGCAGTACCTGCCCGACCTGCTCCACGACCGCCGCTACTACATCCCCACCGACCAGGGGATGGAGAAGCTCATCGGGGATCGGATGGAGCGGCTCAGGGCTGCTCGGGCGGAGGGACGATCCCGCAAACGCGCCACCCGGGCATAGACAACGCGCCAGCACCCGATCCCACGCGTGCCCGATCGCGGTCGGCTGGGTACGTAACCGTTGCGTGCCCTATTGAGCTCCCGGCCCATGATCTCAGCCGGTGAACGAACGAGCATGACGCACCTGGCCCGGCGTGAGCCGGGACTAGCCTCGGCCCCGTACCACCCGAGCACGGCGAGGGTGATGGCCGACACTCATCATCGACGGGGTCATGACGTCAGACGGGCATGCCCGACCCGGTCCCAGGGACCGGAGCGGCTCGTCGTGCCGCAGCTATGGCGGAGGACTAATAGATGCCGAAGATGTTGGCGACCACGACGACGAGCCACAACAGGACGAGCACGACGAAGAGGGACGTGCCCACGATCGCGATGTGGCGGAGGTCCTCGCCGACATAGACGTATTCCTCGGCCGCCCGCGAGGCAAGTGCGCTATTGGGCTTCATCTTCACGTGGCCACGCCGATGGCTCGCGACCGGGGCCCTCGATGTGGCCACGGCCGCGTTGGCGGGCGGGGCATCCGCGAGCACGATCGCGGCATCCAGGTCGCTCGGCCGCAGAGCGGCGCCCGGGATGGCGGCGGGCGGCTGGGTGCCGGGCTTCGCGGAGCTGGTCGACGCGGGGCTTCGCTTGACCGGCGCCTGACCCGGTCGATACGCCGAGGTCGGGGTGACGCCGCGGGTGCGCTTGGCCACGAGCTGGATGTCCTCCTGTGACGCCGGTCGGCCCCTCGGGTCGACGGCCGGTGCTTCGACCGGGAAGGATAGCATCGCGCCGGGGTACGATCGATGCGCCGACCCTCCACAGCCCGATGGGGACCCGATCGATGCAGTCGCTGCTTGACACGCTCCAGTCTGCGTCGGGCGTGATCGCGCTCGCGGCGCTCGTCATCGCGCTTGCAGCGCTCCTCGTCAGCCTCGCCCGGGACCGGCGTCCGGCGCCGGTCGGGCAGCCGTCGTACGCCGTCGATGACCCCATCCTCGATCACCTGCTGGCCTCGCAGATGCAACGACTGGACGGCGTGGCGGACGAACTGATGGCCCAGGGAGCCCGTCTCCGGTCCATCGAGGCCAGTGGGCGCCGTGCGGTGCAGCGCGTCGGCCTCGTCCGCTACAACCCGTTCGAGGACACCGGTGGCAATCAGAGCTTCGCGCTCGCATTGCTGGACGCGGACGCCAATGGTGTGATGCTCACGAGCCTCCACTCGCGACAGGCGACCCGGGTCTATCTGCGCACGATCGTGGCCGGCCGCTGCGACGCCGCCCTTGCCGCGGAGGAGGCGGAGGCGCTGCGTCAGGCTGGTGTCGGCGTCGACGGCTGAGATCGTGCCACGGTAGGTGGCACGACCGGGCGGCAGCATCGGGGCCATGATCGCAGAACGCCCCGGATCCACGCGCACCGTCCATGAGTCACCGCAGGTCGTCGGGGCGACGGCACCCGTATCGCTCCACTCGGTACAGGCGCTGCTGCGCGGGCTCGACCGTGACCAGCGCCGAGCCGTCACTCACCGCGGTGGACCGCTCCTCGTCGTCGCCGGGCCGGGTACCGGCAAGACGGAGGTCATCACGCGCCGCATCGCCTGGCTCATCGCCACCAAGCGAGCGCGCCCGCAGGAGATCCTCGCACTGACGTTCACGGACAAGGCGGCGACCGAGATGCAGGGCCGCGTGGACTCTGCTCGTGCCCTACGGACAGGCGGAGTCGACGATCCTGACCTTCCACGCGTTCGGGGACCGGGTGCTGCGCGAGTTCGGGCACGAGCTCGGCCTGCCGGATGCGCCGCGGGTCATCGGTCGAGCGGACCAGGTGGTGCTGCTCCGCGAGCACCTGTTCGAGCTGGGGCTTCAGCGATATCTGCCCCTGGGAGACCCGACCCGGTTCCTGGGATCGCTCGCGGACCTGTTCGGGCGAGCCAAGGACGCGGGGGTGAGCCCGGCGGACCTCGAGGCGGCCGCCCGGGAGCTCGCCGCCGGGGCGGGGGCGGCGCTCGCGGTGGCACCCGACGACGCGGCCAGAGCCGCAGCCCGCATGCTCGTGGACGAGGCGGCTGGCCAGGCTGAGCTCGCGGTCGTGTATGCGCGTTACCAGGGACTGATGATCGATCAGGGTCTTCTGGACTTCGGGGACCAGGTGTCCCTCGCGACGCGGCTGGTGCGGGAGCGGCCCGCGGTCGCAGGCGTGCTCACGGGTCGATACCGCTATCTGCTCGTCGACGAGGCCCAGGACATGGACCCGGTGCAGCTGGAGCTGCTGCGACTCCTGGCACCGCACCGGGAGCTCACGCTCGTCGGCGACGATGACCAGGCGATCTACACCTTCCGGGGCGGCGCCGTGGATCATCTGCTCGAGCTCAGCGACGAGCCGGACATGCGCCGGGTCGTGCTGCGCACCAGCCACCGGTCTCACGCGCCCATCCTGGCTGCCGCCCAGCGGCTCATCCGGCACAACGACCCGCATCGGCTCGAGGTGCGCCACGGACTGGACAAGCAGCTGCGTGCTCGGCGCCGCGCGCGACGGCCACCGCCGGTGCGCGAGCGGGCGTTCCTCACCGCCGTGGCGGAAGCGGACGCGGTGGCTGCGGAGATCGCGGGCCGGATCATCGCGGGCGAGCGAGCGTCCGACTTCGCGGTCCTCGTCCGCACCAACGTGGACGCGGCGCCGGTGCTCCGGAGCCTCGCGATGCAGGGGGTGCCCTGGCGGATCGCGAACGGCAGCCGATCGGCCAGGGCACCGGAGGTGCGGGAGCTGCTCGCGTTCCTGCGGGTCGTCGGGGATCCGGAGTCGTCCACGGACCTCTACGCCACCGCGACAGGGGCACCGTATGACCTGGGGGGCGAGGACCTCACGGCGATCGTGGGCATGGCGCGCCGTCGGCATCGCTCGCTCTGGTCGGTGATGTGCGAGCTCCAGGAGCAGCCCGGTCTGCTGCGGCTGTCCGATGCCGCCCGTATCGCCCTGGCTCGACTCGTGGCCGATGTCCGGACCGCCATCGACGCCGCGCACCGCGAGGCCGCGGGCAACGTACTCTACGGCCACCTTCGTCGCAGCGGCAGGTACGCCAGCCTCGTCGCGGCCGCCGAGCGGGGCGATGACGCTCCACTACGGCGGGTCGCTCGCCTGTTCGAGGTCGTGACGTCTCGGTCCGCGCTGCTGCCCGACGACCGCCTGGTGGCGCTCCTGCCACATCTCGGCGCGCTCCTCGATGCCGGTGAGGGATCGGGCGAGGACGACAGCACACCGGGCGTCGAGGCGGTCTCGGTGCTCACCGTGCACAAGGCCAAGGGCCTCGAATTCCGGGTGGTCTTCCTCATCGGGCTGGTGGACGGCCGGTTCCCGTTGCGTGGGCGGCCTGACCGGCTCGCTCTGCCGGATGTCTTCCGCCCGTCAGTCCCGACCGGCGAGAGCCCCGTGGCCGAGGAACGGCGGCTGTGTTTCGTGGCCATGACCCGAGCCCGCGACGAGCTCATCCTGAGCCACTCGACCGAGTCGGCGACCGGACGCTCGCGCCGCCCATCACCCTTCATCGCGGAGGCCCTCGACCGGCCGGCGTCCGTGCCCGTGCGCGCGATGCCAGACCTCGCGAGCTTCCTCGAGCCGTCGACGGTGGCCAGCCTGCCGATGACCCAGGCATCCGCGGGCCCGACGGGTTCCCTGACCCTCAGCCACTCCCAGGTCGACGACTACCTCGCCTGCCCCCTCAAGTACCGGCTACGTCACATGACACGCGTGCCCACGCCGCCGCACCATGCCCTCGTGCTGGGCAACGCGCTCCACCAGGCCGTTGCCGCATGGCACCTCGGGCAGCTGCGCGGCCGACCCCTGGACACGGCCGGGGTGCTGGCGGCGTTCAGCGCCCACTGGTCAAGCGAGGGATTCCTGTCACGTGACCACGAGGAGGCACGCTTCGAGGCCGGGCAACAGGCGCTCCGTCGTTTCGTCGCGACGTCGCCCGATGCGGAGCGCACGACCATCGCCGTCGAGCGCAGCTTCCAGGTCCGCCTCGGCAGCGATGTCGTTCGTGGGCGCTATGACCGGGTCGACATGACCGTCGACGGTGCGGTCATCACAGACTACAAGTCCAGCGATGTCCGGGACCAGCAGCGAGCCGATGAACGAGCGCGCGAGTCGCTCCAGCTACAGCTGTATGCGCTGGCGTGGCAGGCGGAGACGGGTGTGCTGCCCACCCGCATGGAGCTCCACTTCCTCGACAGCGGCGTGGTGGGACATGTGCTGCCGGAGCCCAAGCGCCTCGATCGCGCCCGCCGCATCCTGGCCCAGGCCGCCCATGGCATCCGCTCCGGGCACTTCCCGGCAAAGCCGGACATGGTCGGCTGTGGATACTGTCCCTACCGGGAGATCTGTCCTTCCTCCGCGGCGTAGGGGTAGCGGTACTTCCCGGTCACCATCCCCTTCGTCGGCGTCGCGTAGCATGGGCAGGCGCGTCCCGCTGGATCCCGGCGGAAACCGGCGACGCGCCCCGCGAGGGCCGCGTCATGTCCCCATCTGATGCTCATTCGGAGTCCGATTACGGCCACGCCAATGGTTGGGACGCTGCCTATCCCGACATCGATCCCGCCGAATTGCCAGCGTATTCCGGGCCGGTCGCCTTCTGCGGGCGTCCGGTGATCACCGACGTCGCGGCGCTCCGCCAACGAGCCCCCGACGTGGCTATCGTGGGCATCCCGTTCGACGACCGGGTGAGCTACCGATCGGGCGCGCGATTCGGGCCCCGGGCGATCCGCCAGGCGACATCGACGCGCGGCGAGCACTCGCTGGCGCTCGATATCGGCCCGTTCGAGGTCCTCGACGTCGTCGATGCAGGCGACGCGGACATCATCCCGGCCTGGCCGGAGCGCGGGCACGCGGTGGCATACCGGCGGGTGCTCGATGTGATGTCCAGCGGCGCCGTGCCCATCGTCCTGGGTGGCGACCATTCCATCACGTGGCCGGTGGTCAGCGCCGTGGCCCAGACGCTCGCCCCCCGGCGCGTGGGCATGATCCATTTCGACGCCCACGCGGACACGGCGGACGACGAGAGTGGCGTCCGGGCGGGCCATGGCACGCCGATGCGCCGTCTCATCGAGTCGGGTGCGCTCGCCGGCGAGACCCTCATCCAGGTGGGCCTTCGTGGGTACTGGCCGCCGCCGGCCACGTTCGCGTGGATGCGCTCCCAGGGGATGCGCTGGCATCTCATGCGGGAGATCGAGGAACGGGGGATCGACGGAGTCATCGACGATTCGATCCATGAGGTGATGGAGCACGCGGACGTCGTCTACATCTCGGTCGACATCGACGTCGTGGACCCAGGGATGGCACCCGGGACGGGCACGCCGGAGCCGGGCGGCATGCTGTCGCGGGAGCTGCTGCGGGCGGTCCGTCGGATCGCCACGGCGGTGGACATCGCGGGCATGGACGTGATGGAGGTCTCGCCGCCCTACGACCACGCGGAGATCACCGCGATGGTCGCTCACCGCTGCGTGCTCGAGACGCTCAGCGGCATGGCGCTGCGACGGCAGACCGCGGCGCGCCGACGGACCGCGGCCACGGCCTTCGAAATGGGCCCGCCCGAAGGCACGCTCCCGGTGGGCAGCGGGCGGTCATGACGAGTGCAGTCGACCACGACCAGCGCTCCTCGACACATGAGCGGCTTGCCGCGATCGTGCGCGACCACGCGCCGGTCATCCTCGACGTGTCGCGCCGCATCCACGCCGACCCGGAGGTCGCCTTCGAGGAATTCCACGCAGCGGCGCTCGTGGCCGATGTCGTGGAGACGCACGGCTACGCGGTCGAACGGGGTGCCGGGAAGCTGCCGACGGCGGTCCGGGGTGTCCTCGTCGGTGATCTGGGCGCCGACGGTCCGACCATCGGCGTCCTCGCCGAGTACGACGCGCTGCCCGAGCTGGGTCACGGCTGCGGCCACAACCTGATGGCCGCGAGCGGGGTCGGCGCCGCCATCGCGCTCGCCGCGATCCGAGCGCGCTTCGCCGGACGTGTCGTCTTCCTGGGCACGCCCGCGGAGGAGTTCGGGTCGGGCAAGGTGCAGATGATCCGCGACGGCCTGTTCGATGGCCTCGACGCGGCACTCCTGTTCCATCCCTCGGACGTGGACACGGCCGAGTGTCAGCTCCTGGCGGTGGGGGAGTGGGACATCGTCTTCCGAGGTCTCCAGGCCCATGCCGCCTCCGACCCCTGGATGGGTCGCAACGCCCTCGACGCGCTCATCCTCCTGTTCAGCTCCATCGGCCTGTGGCGGCAGCAGCTGCGACCGGAGGCCCGTGTCCACGGCATCGTGCTCGAAGGGGGCAGCGCCGCGAACATCATCCCCGACCGGGCCGTTGGTCGGTTCATGGTCCGCAGCCCACGACAGGACGAGTTCGAGCGGATGCGCGAGCGCTTCTTCCGCCTCGCCCGGAGCGCTGCCGAAGCGGCGGATGTCGAGGTGGAGATCATCGACCGTGGTGCGGCCGCGACCATGCGCGACGATGGGGTTCTGCGGGACCTGTGGCGCCATCACGCGACAGCCGCCGGCATCGTCGACCGTCCCATCCCGCTCGACCGGCTCGGTTCCTCGGATATGGGGGACGTCTCGTGGCTGGTGCCCACCATCCACCCTCAGCTTGCCATCTGCGACGAGGGCGTCGCGGGTCACTCGATCGAGTTCCGCGACGCGGCCGCACAGCCGCGCGCCGAGGCGATCGCCCTGCTCGCTGCGACCCTTGTCGCGCAGACGGCGTGGGACCTGCTCGCCGATCCTTCCCTGGTGGCCGCCGCGTGGCGGGAGCACCGCGGTGGCTGACGCAACGCCCGGTGAGCGCACGGCGGACCTGCTCGCGCGCTACTACGACCTGGACCTCGACGATGACCCCGGTGACATCGATCTCTACCTCGCGATGGCGGAGCGGACCGGTGGGCCGATCCTGGAGCTCGCCGCTGGCAGCGGCCGTATCGCGGTCCCGCTCGCCCTGGCGGGCCACCAGGTGACGGCGGTCGACAACGACCCGGCGATGCTCCGTCGCGCGGCGCACTGGTGGGCGACGGCGCAGTCGGCCGGGCGCCGCTCCTCCGGGGATGTGGAGCTCATCGACGCCGACCTCACCAGCCTGGCGCTGGGGCGGCGATTCGGGCTCGCGCTCATCGGGCTCAACAGCCTGCTGCTGCTCGACGGGCCGGAGGCCCAGCGGCAGGCCATGCGGGTGATGGCGGCACACCTGCGACCCGGGGGTATCGCCATCGTCGACAGCGTGGTGCTGGACGCCACGGACCTGGCCGCCTACGACTCGCGTGTCTTCCTCGACTGGGTGCGCGAGGACCCCACCACGGGCGACGTGGTGAGCAAGCTGTCGAGCGCCCGGCATGATGCCGCGACCGCAACGGTCACGCTGACGAGCTTCTTCGACCGGGTGCCCGCCGACGGCGGCCCGCTCCAACGCGTCACGCGGGTCGACGAGCTCCATCTTCGCAACGCCGCCGACCTCGTCCTCGATGCCACCGACGCGGGGCTCGAGGTGGAGTTGGTGGCGGGCGACTATCACGGCACGCCGTTCGGGCCTGGGTCCGAGCGGATCGTGCTCATCGCCGTTTCTGTATAGTCGCGCGGTGTCCGGCTCCACGGCGCATGTTCGCCTGCTCCTCGTTGAGGACGTCGCCCAGGTCTCGCAGTACATCCGGAACCTGCTGAACGCACAGGATCAGGTGCAGCTGCTCGAAGTCCTGACCGACGGCCGCCAAGCATTGGACGCGGTCGCCCAGATGCGGCCGGACGTGCTCATGATCGACAGCCTCCTGCAGGGCAAGATGAGCGGTCTCCAGCTGCTCGAGCGCGTTCGTGCAGCGGGCGTGGACCTGCCCATCATCCTCATCACGGTCCCCCAGCGGCCGGTCAAGGTGACGCCAGAGATGGGCGTCGTGCGCATCCTCTCGATGCCCTTCAGCGGCTTCGACTTCATGAACGCGGTCCAGGCAGCCAAGCAGGAGCACCTCGCCAAGGCACCCGACTCGTCATCGAAGACCTTCGTCGTGTACGGGCCGAAGGGCGGCCTGGGCAAGACGACGCTCGCCTTCAACCTGGCGGTGGCCATGGCCCAGATGCCCGGCCTGCGGGTCGCGCTCGTGGACGGCAGCCTCCAGTTCGGGGACATCCGGGCCCTCTTGCGTGTCCCCGACAGTGCGCCATCGATGCTCCAGCTGCCGACGGACCGGGTGTCGGAGACGGATCTCGAGTCGGTGGTCTGGCGGGACCCGTCGGGCATTGACATCCTGCTCGCACCTCCTCGCGTCGAGATGGCCGAGATGGTCACCGTCCGGGACATGGAGAAGACGCTGTCGCTGCTCAAGCGGGTCTACAACATCGTGGTCATCGACACGCCCACCGTGGTCAACGACATGGTGCTTGCCTTCTTCGACGCAAGCGACGTCATCGTCGAGCTTGTGACCGCTGACTGGACCGCGGTCCGGAACACGCGTCTCATGGCCCAGACGTTCGAGGCCATCGGCTACCCGATGGAGCGCGTCTGCTATGTCCTCAACCGCGCCGGTGCGCCGGGCAGCATCGACCCGCGGGTGGTCGTGGAGCAGCTCGGGCGCATCCCGGACTTCACGTTGCCGAGCGACGGAAGGCTCGTGGTCGACGCCAACAACCAGGGCGTGCCTTTCGTGCTCGTCGAGCCGCGGGCGCCCGTGAGCATCGATGTCGTGCGCATCGCCACCGCGCTCGCGACCCGACCGGTGCCCGCCGCGGGCGTGGCCGCGGTCCGGTGACCGAGGTGGCCAGCTGGGCGATGCGCGCATGTTGAGGTCGCGATGAGCGACCCGCGGCCGATCGGCCTGTTCGATTCGGGTGTCGGTGGCCTGACGGTGCTGCGCGAGGTCCGGCGCCGTCTGCCTCACGAGAGCACCATCTACCTGGGAGACAACGCGCGCGCCCCGTACGGGCCGCGTCGCGACGAGGAGGTCATCCGCTTCAGCGGCGAATGCCTCGATCATCTCGTTCGCCAGGACGTCAAGGCCATCGTCGTCGCCTGCAATACCTCATCGTCGGTCGCCCTCACGTGGCTCCGCCGGCGCTGCGACCTGCCCATCCTGGGGGTCGTCCGCCCGGGCGCCATCGCGGCTGCGGCGGCCACCCGCAACGGCCGCATCGGGGTCATCGCGACCGAGGCCACCATCCGGTCTGGTGCCTACCTCAGGGCCATCGCGGAAGAGCGACCGGAGGCCGATATCCGCGCGCATGCGACGCCGGCGCTCGTGCCACTGGTGGAGGCGGGGCACCTCGGCGGCGACCATGTCGTCACCGTGGTCGCGGAGGCGCTCGCGCCCTTACTGGACCCGGACCTGGCGAGCATCGACACCCTCCTGCTCGGCTGTACCCACTATCCGCTGCTCGAGCCGGTCATCATCGCCGCCGTCGGGCCTGGCATCGCGGTCATCGACTCCGCATCCGCGACAGCCGCTGCGCTGGCGGCGGTGCTCGAGGTCGACGGCATCGGCGCGCCCGCTGACCAGGAGCCGACCCACCAGCTGTTCACGACCGGCGATGTCGGGGCGTTCCAGCGGACGACGGCCCTCCTGTTCGGCGAACCGCCGCCGTCCGTCGACCTCGTCCACCTCGCGTTCCCCGCCGCGGGACTCGTGGTGGTCGGGCCCGGCGCCGGCGCATGACCCAGGCGGTGACCGTGCAGGCGGTGCTCAGCCGCGCACGACTGGCGCGTGCCGCAGCGGTGGGCGTGGCGCTGGGGGCCGGCCTCGCGGCGCGCCATCTCGTCCGGCGCAGCAGCGATACCCAGAGCGACGGCACGACCGGCGTCGTGGACTGGACGACCGCGCATGCCATCGCAGCTCGCCGGCTCCGATCCGCGCCGGGCCACCTGAGCCCAGCCGAGCTGGCTCGGACGGCGCCTGCGTATGCCCGGGCGATGACCCGTATCGTGCCCCTCCTCGAACAGCGGCTGGGGGCGCAGCTGCCGGGTGTCGTGGAGCGCCACGAAGTGGTCGATCGGGTCGGTTGGGCGCGCGCCAACGCGAGCGTCTTCCGTGCTCTCGTCGACCACCTCGAGGCCGCGACGCTGGGCGGGCTGCGGCCGTCCGGTTCGGCGAGTGTCGCCATGCGCGCCAACCGCTTCCTGGCCACGCGCCAGGTGGGTTACCTTCTGGGCTATCTGGGCACCCGCGTCCTCGGCCAGTACGACATCGCGCTGCTGTCCGCCGAGGGGACGCCAGGTCGACTCCTGTTCGTGGAGGAGAACATCCGGGCGAGCGCCCGGTCCCTGGGCATCCCCCTCGGCGACTTCCGGACCTGGATCGCGCTCCACGAAGCGACCCATGCCTTCGAGATGGAGGCACACCCCTGGCTCCGGCCGTACCTTCGCGAGCGCCTGGAACGCCAGATCGGCGGTTTCATCGGCGAGGCGCGGGAGCTGCAGGCCGGCGGCCTCCGAAGGCTCCTTGAGCGCTGGCGCGCCGCGGCCTCGGAGGGCTCCATCGCGGGTTTCATGTCGGCCGAGCAGCGGGGTCTCCTGCGCGAGACGCAATTGGTCATGAGCCTCATGGAGGGCTTCAGCGACTGGGTCATGGACGAGGTCGGGGAGCAGGTCCTGCCCGACGTGGCCGGTATCCGCGGCCGATTCGAGGCGCGCCGCCGTCAACGACGTCGGGGCCTCGACCGGGTCATCGCGAGGCTCACCGGGCTCGACCTCAAGCTGGAGCAGTACCGCCGTGGCGAGCGGTTCGTGACGGGCGTCTTCGTGGCGGGTGGGGACGCCGCGATCGCGCGTCTGTGGGACGGTCCGGCGTCCCTGCCCACCGACCTCGAGATGGATGAGCCCCACCGATGGGTCGCCCGGATCCTGCCCGCGACGCGCACCGAGACGCCCGCCGCGCCGGACGGATCGGCGCTGCCGCCGAGTGGGCCAACATGATGCCCGGCTCCGGGCCGGGTGGTGTGCCGGCTGCGATCGGGCTGACGCCCATCCTGTCAGCCCGCTACCGCGAGGCCGACCTGGAGCGGATATCCGCGGCAGCTCCCGGCGCCCGGCTCGTGACCATCTCGCTCGAAGGGCTCGCGGACGGGCCCCTCGACGACGTCGAGGTGATGCTCCGCGGCCCGCTGCCCGCGGCGACCTTCGAGCGCATCCTCGCGCGGGCGCCGCGTCTGGCCTGGGTGCATTCCGCCACCGCCGGCGTCGAGCGCCTCCTGGTGCCCGCTGCCGCGGGTCGAGGTCTGGTCATCACCAATGCCCGGGGCGTGTTCTCGGAGCCCATCGCGGAGTACGTGATGATGATGATCCTGGCCACCATCCGGCGACTGCCGGAGCTGCTGGAGCTCCAGCGCGAGCGGACATGGCAACCGCTGTCAGCGACGGAGATGCGCGACATCACGGTGGGCATCGTGGGCCTCGGGTCCATCGGCCGCAGCGTGGCATCCCGCGCCCTGGCGTTCGGTTCGCGGGTCATCGCGATCCGCCGCTCGGAGGCCGGTCCGCCGGAAGGCGCAGGTCTCGAGGGCATCGACCGCGTGCTGCGGCCCGATCAGCTGCCAGAGCTGCTCGCGGAGAGCGACATGGTGGTCCTGGCGCTGCCGCTGACACGCGACACGACCGATCTCTTCGACGCCCGCATGCTCGCCCGGATGCGCCCCGGCTCGTGGCTCATCAACGTCGCACGGGGAGGGCTCGTCGATGAGCGAGCCCTGCTGCGGGCGCTGCGCGACGGGCCGATGGCGGGCGCCATCCTGGATGCCTTCAAGGAAGAGCCCTTGCCGCCCGACTCTGCGCTCTACGGGATGCCCAACCTCATCGTCACGCCGCACACCTCGTGGACGAGTGGCCGGGTGCTCGACCGGACCATCGAGCTGTTCCGGGACAACCTCCTCCGGTACATCGCCGGCGACCCGCTCCACAACATCGTCGACGTCACCAAGGGGTATTGAGTCCGGATGCAGATCGCCATCGTGGGGCTTGCCAGGGCGGGCAAGACCACCGTCTTCAACACGCTCACCCGCGGCCACGCCGAGACGGGCGGCTTCGGCGGGCTGACCGTGAACACGGGCGTCGTCAAGGTCCCCGATGTCCGGCTGACGCGGCTCACGGCACACTTCAAGCCTAAGCGCGAGGTGCCCGCCGATGTGACCTATGTCGACCTGCCCGCGCCGCCCCTGGCTGCCGATGGAGCGACGGCTGCCGACATCCCGGCCGACCAGCTGGCGCGACTCCGGACCGCGGACGCGTTGCTGCACGTCGTGCGCGCGTTCAGCGACCCGTCGGTGCCCCACCCGGACGGGTCAGTGGATGCCTGGCGGGACATCGAGCGACTGGAGCTGGAGTTCGTGCTCGCGGACCTGGCGGTCGTGGAGAAGCGCGTGGAGAAGCTGCGGACGAGTGGCCGACACGGCACCCCTGCCGAGCGGGAGGCGAACGAGCGCGAGCAGGAGGTCCTCGAGCGGATCCTGCCGGCGCTCACGGCCGGCCGCCCGATCCGGGACATGGAGCTCCCGGAAGACGACGCGAAGCGCATCCGGGGATTCCGGTTCCTGACCGAGAAGCCGGTCCTCGTGCTGCTCAACATCGGGGAGGCGGACATCGCACGCCACGCGGAGGTCGTGGCCGGCATCGCGGCCCAGGTGGCCCACAAGGCGACCCTTGTGGAGGCGCTGTCGGCGCGCATCGAGATGGAGGTCGGAGAGCTGTCCGATGAGGAGGCTGCCGTCTTCCGCGACGACCTGGGCCTCGAGGGCTCCAGCCTCGAGCGGGTCATCCGGCTCAGCTACCAGCTGCTGGGCCTCATCTCGTTCTTCACGGCCGGACCGGACGAGACGCGCGCCTGGACCATCCCCGATGGCGCTACCGCGGTCGACGCCGCCGGCGCCATCCATTCCGACCTGGCGCGGGGCTTCATCCGCGCCGAGATCGTCGGCTGGGAGGACCTGCTGGCGCTCGGCTCGACGTCCGAGGCGCGCAAGGCGGGCAAGCTGCGCTCGGAGGGCAAGACCTACCGGATGCGCGACGGGGATGTGGCAGAGATCCTGTTCAACGTCTGACGGCCCGCCCGAGGGGTCCCTCAGTCGGTGCCCCAGAGCCGTTCCTCCGGCTCGATGTCGATGAGGATGCTCCGGTGGTCGTCGTCGTCATCCCGACCGACCGGTCCCAGGTCGACGTTGGCGACCGCAGTCTCGCCGTCCTGGGCGGAGACATTGATGGCGACCCGGAGATGGGTATCGTCCACCACCAGGAAACCGTGGCGGCGCGCAAGCTCGTTCGCGATCGCCTCGCTCAGGGTGTCCTCCGTGTAGGTCTCGAGCACCGCAGTCCGGGCCTCGAGGACCAGCTCCAGCAGCTCCTGCTCGTCATACTCGGCGTCGTGCGCCAGCAGGACATCGCTGTAGACATCGTCGTCGCCTTCGTGCAGCTCGTAGAACCAGACCGGCTCGCCATCGCGGATACTCATCGGGGCGGAGTATAGGGTGGCCCACGACAGGGGAGGTCAGATGGCCCACGATGGCGAACCGGCTCGAGCTGCGGTGCCGGATGTCATCGTGGTGGGGTCGGCGGCACGCGATATCGACGAGACCGACCCTCGCGGCTGGCGCATCGGTGGCGGCGTCACCTACGGGGCGCTCACGTGTGCCCGTCTGGGTATCCGGACCGGGGCAGTCGTGGGCGTGGACGCACAGGCCGCGGACGCGTGGGAGCTGGACCTGCTGCTCGATGCCGGGGTCGACCTGGTGCGCATCCTGCTGCCGAGCGGTCCCGTCTTCCACAATCACGAGCGCCCTCAGGGCCGGATCCAGGTGAGCCTGGGACCGGGGGTGCCGGTGCCCGTGGACGGCGTGCCGGACGCATGGCTGTCGGCGGGCTCGTGGATCATGGCGCCCGTGGCCGACGAGCTGCCCGAAGCCTGGGCCGCACTCCCAACGTCGGCCGCGTGTGTGGCGCTCGCCTGGCAGGGGACGCTCCGCCGGCTCGTCGCGGGAGACCGAGTGACGCCGCTGCCACCGGGCCCCACGGCGCTGCTGGCTCGCGCCGACATCGTGGGCGCGAGCATCCATGACCTCGGGGGTGGCCCGGTCTGGGCGGACATCTTCGGCTGGCTGCGCCCCTCCGCCGAGGTCCTGCTGACCGCCGGTCCTCGGGGTGGCGTCCTGCTCCATCGCGGTCCGCACGGTGGCGTGGCCGGTCGTCGATTCCCGTCCCTCCCGGCACAGGTGGAGCTGGACGCGACCGGCGCGGGCGACTCCACGCTCGCGGCGCTCGTGAGCGCGCGGATCGCGGGGGGCCCCGCGGCGCGCGACCGGGGCCTCGACCTGCGGCTCGCCGCGACCGTGGGCAGCCTCATCGTGGAGGGACCAGGCCTCGACGCGGTGCCGACATACGCTGCCGTCGCCCGACGGTTCCACCCCGGATGGGACCGATGACCGCGTTCGACCCCATGAGCATCCGGGGGCAGTTCCCGGCCCTGGCGCTGGAGCAGGATGGGCGACCGGTCATCTACCTCGACGGCCCGGGCGGCACCCAGGTCCCGCAGCGGGTCATCGATGCGATCGCGGGCTATCTCCGGACCATGAACGCGAACGACGGTGGGGCGTTCCTGACCAGCCGACAGAGCGGCCGCATGGTCGAGGCGGCACGGGCCGCCGTGGCCGACCTGCTGGGCGCCTCCTCCCCGGAGCAGATCCACTTCGGCGCGAACATGACGACCCTCACCTTCCACCTCAGCCGTTCCATCGGGGCGTCGCTTGGTGCCGGGGACGAGATCGTGGTCACCACCCTCGATCACGAAGCCAACGTCTCACCCTGGCGAGCGCTCGCGCAGGACCGCGACCTCGTCGTCCGGACGGTCGACATCCATGCCGAGGACGGCACGCTCGACATGGACCAGCTCGGTGCGCTGCTCGGACCGCGGACGCGGCTGGTGGCCGTCGGTCTGGCGTCAAACGCCCTGGGCACCATCAACCCCGTGGCGCGCATCGCGGCGATGGCCCACGCCCAGGACGCCCTGGTGTTCGTGGATGCCGTCCATTACGTCCCCCACGTCAGCATCGATGTATCGACCCTGGGCGCAGACCTCCTCGTGACGTCCCCGTACAAGTGGTTCGGGCCCCACGCAGGCGTGCTCTGGGCCGCGGACGGGGTACTGGAACGCCTGCCGACCTACAAGGTCCGACCGGCCCATAGCCCGGTCGCCACGGGGACGCCCGCATTCGAGCTCATCGCCGGCGTCGCCGCGGCGGTCGACTATCTCGCCGATCTCGGGGGTGACCCGGCCATGCCTCGACGTGAGCGGCTGGTCCGCGCATTCGAGCGTATCCAGGAGCACGAGGCGGGCCTGTCCCGGCGGTTCATGGCAGGCTTGGCGGCGATCCCGGACCTGCGACTGCGGGGCATCGCGGATCCCGGCAGGGTCGCCGATCGCACGCCCACGTTCGGCATCACCAGCGCGTGCCGATCCCCCGAAGCGCTGGCCACGGAGCTGGGCCGCGCTGGCATCTTCGCCTGGAACGGTCACTTCTATGCCCAGGCGCTCATCGAGCGCCTGGGTCTGGCCACGAGCGGCGGCCTCCTCCGGATCGGGTTCGTGCACTACACCACCACGGCAGAGGTCGACCGCACCCTGGGGGCGCTCGAGGCCATCGTCGCTCCCTGAGCGAGTGCTCCGCGCGCGGCGCCGGGCCGATGAGCCCATCGGCTCAGGCTGCCGAGGCGGTCGTCCCATGCTGCCGAGCCAGCCGCAGGAGGCGCGGCAGCCGTCTCGCGAGGTCACGTTCGATGTGCGGCTGCGGCTGGCCGAGGAAGCGCATCCGGAAGGCGAGGGTATCCGCTCGCCGCGCGGCCCGGAGCGCAGCGACAGGGTCCCGAGTCGCGTGCTCGAGTGACTTGGCGACGGCGATCCAGGCGATGGGTGCCATGGGACCGCCGTCGAGCGCCACGGCCTCCCAGGCGCTCGTGGCCTCGGCGCGCCTGCCCAGTCGACCCAGCGCCAGGGCGCGGTCGGCAGCTACCGCGCTCTGGGCGTCGCGATCGCGCCAGGGAGTGATCAGCCGCTCGAGTGCCTGGTCGAAGCAGGCAAGTGCTGCATCGGCTTGACCGCGCCGTGCGTAGAGCCGGCCGAGCCCCGCCAGGTCTCGCGGTTCGACAGCACCGCCCGACGCCCGGCCGTCGCGCTCGGGGAGGACCTCCTGCGCCAGCACCCGCAACAAGAGCGCCAGGGACACGACATCCTGCCGGTTGTGCTCGAGGACCTCGAGGAAGAGGTCTGCACGTCCGGTCCGCAGCCAGCTGAAATAGCGTTCAGGGATGAGGGCACCGGGCAGGTCCTCGTGACGCCGGACGCCGCAGATGCCAGTCTCGACACTACCAAGGCGAGCGTCCGGCAGCCGATGCCGCCAGACGTGCCGGGCGAGCGGCAGCAGGTCGAGGTGCGCGCCGTGCGCAGGTGGTGGGCGGCCGTGGAGCCGGAACCGGGTGGTGATGAGCGGCCAGTCGAAGGCGCGACCGTTGTAGCTGACCAGGGAGGCGTCCGGTGGGATGTGTCGCTCCAGGATCTCCAGCAGGGCCGGCTCATCGGGATGGTCGGGTAGCAAGAGCTGTCGGACGACGAACTCATCGGCCCGCCAGCGGCCAAGGGCGATGAGGAATGGCACCGTCCCGGCGGCGGTGCCAAGACCAGTCGTCTCCGTGTCCAGGCAGACGATGGGTCGTTCCGGCGCGATGGGGTCCGGCAGATCTCGCAGTCGGCTCAGGTCCGCCGGCAGCCGGATGCGGGTCTCGACGATCGCGATGGACCCGGTATCCGTGCCCACGACGTGTCCCGCGAGCACCCGCGCCAGCTCGTCGGCAGGATGCGCGGGACCACGGGCGGTCATCCGCGTCGCTGACCGGAGCGACGCGGAGGCGGACGGCGCTCGCTCGCGGAGCCGGTCCAGGCGCTGGGCGCGCACGGCCCCGGTCAGGTCACGCAGCGCGCCCATGGGCTCGGTCATGCCCCGACGGTGTTGGGTGCCCGTGACAGCTTGTTCGTCACGCGGCGAGCGACATGCCCTGGAGCTGCGTCAGGAGACGCTCGGCGAGCGTCCGAGGCGATCCACCGACGGTGGGGTCTCCTGCCGGACCGACACAGGCTGGACAGCCCGTATCGCAGTCACAGCTGACGATGAGCTCGCGTGCCGCGGCAAGGAGCTCGCCGGTCCGATCGAAGAGACGGGTGGCGAGGCCCACGCCGCCCGGGACCGTCTCCCAGAGGTAGATGACCGGTCGGCCGATGTGGGGGGACCGGACCTGGGCGACCACGCCCAGGTCGCGCGGGTCGCTCATGAGCAGCAGGCAGGCGACGGTGCGCAGGGCGCGCCCGGCACCCACGAGCGCGCGATCGAGGTCGTCGCGGGCCCACCCGCCCGTGGCGGCAGGGGCGAGGCTGAGCCACCATGCGGTGCTGTGGAGCTCCGTCTCGGGCAGGTGGATGCGACCCCAGCCGAGGTTCTCGTGGGTATCCATCTTCAGCTTCTTGTAGATCGTGGCGAGCGACGAGACCATCACCTCGCCATATGCCCGGGCCGCGCCGCCGAGGTCTGCCTGCGCGAAGACGTCGAGCGGCTTGAGCGTGACCGCGAGCTCGGCCTGGGTGTAGTGGTCGACATCCACTGGGCGGACGTATGCCTTGCGTTCCTCCCAGTCGAGCCGGTCGACGTGGTACTGGCGTGACTCGTGGAGGTAGATGGCCTCCTCGTGGACGAGGGTCGGTGCGGAGAACAGGTCCACCTCGCCGATGACGCGCGGCCGGTCGGGTCCGGTGTCGATGATGAGCACGTTCTCCGGTGCTGCGACCCGGAGGCTGACCTCGGACGCGGGGAAGTTCTCGCTGGCCCAGTACCAGCGCCGGTCGTCCGCCTGGCGGACGTGACCCTCCTCGGCCAGGAACGCGAGCAGGTCGTCGGCATCCGCCGACCCGAAGCGCTCACCAGCGTCGAACGGCAGCTCGAAGGTGGCCGCCCGGAGATGGGCGAGCAGGACATGGATGTTCTCGGGGTCGAGGCGCGCTTCCTCGGCGGACGCCTCGAACAGGTAGGCCGGATGGCTCGCCACGTACCGGTCGAGGGAGCCGGCGCCGGCGACCAGGATCGCGACGCTCACATCCTGGCGACGGCCGGCGCGGCCGATCTGCTGCCAGGTGCCCGAGATGGTGCCCGGGTACCCCGCGATGACGGCGACGTCGAGACGACCGATATCGATGCCCAGCTCCAGCGCGGTCGTGCTGACGACGCCCAGGATATCGCCCGACCGGAGGCCTGCCTCGATGGCCCGCCGCTCCGACGGCAGGTACCCGCCGCGATAGCCGCGTACCCGGTCGAGGGGACCGCGTCCTTCTCGGAGCTGCTCCCGGAGCGAGGTGAGCATCAGCTCTACCTGGACCCGCGACCGACCGAAGACGATGGTCTGGCGTCCTGCGCGCAGGAACGCGAGCGCCGAGCGCTGGGCGAGCCCCGACGGTGCTGGGCGGGCGCCGGTGCGCGTGTCCCGGACGGGTGGGTCGAGGACCACGACATGCTTCTCGCCGGAGGGCGCCCCGTTGCGATCGATGACCCGGACCGGGCGTCCGGTCAGCGTCCGTGCCAGCTCCCCGGGATTGCCCACCGTCGCCGAGCAGCAGATGACCCGGGGCGTGGAGCCGTAGTGGGCGCAGATGCGGGCGAGCCGCCGGAGCACGTTCGCGACGTGGCTGCCGAAGATCCCCCGGTAGCTGTGCGCCTCGTCGACGACGATGTAGCGCAGCTGTTCGAACAGCTGGAACCACGCGGTGTGGTGGGGGAGGATGGCCGCGTGGAGCATGTCCGGGTTGGTGACCACCACCTGGCCCGCGGCACGGATGCGGCCCCGCAGTGGTGCCGGGGTATCACCGTCGTAGACGTCCGCGACGAGTCGGAGGCCGGCCCGTTCCCCCAGCTCTCGGACCTCTGCGAGCTGGTCGCGGCTGAGCGCCTTGGTCGGGAACAGGTACAACGCACGTGCCGAGGGGTCCTCCGCGATCGCCTGGAGGACCGGCAGGTGATAGCACAGCGACTTGCCGGATGCGGTGGGAGTCGACACCAGGATGTCCTGTCCGTCACGGAGGGCCTCTAGCGCCTCCACCTGGTGACGATAGAGGCTGCCCATGCCGCGCTCCTCGAGCGCCCGAGTGAGCCGGGGGTCCAGCCAGCTGGGGATGGGGGACGTGTCGGCAGGCCGCGCCGGCAGCACCCGATGCGCCGTGACGGCGGCGGCTACCTCGGGGGTCGCGAGCAGGGCGCCCAGGACGTCGATCGCGGGCATCGGTTGGTGGATGCGCATGGGTCTCCTCCGATCGCGGCAACGGTGCCACCGCGGCGCGTATCATACCGATCATCCGTTCGGTTTTGTGGTGGCCGGCGCCCCGTCGCGTGAGCCACTCGGCTGCGCGAGCCGTGCGCCCGGAGTCCGTCGCGAGCGGTTTGACACCGGTCGTGAGCGCAGCTACGCTTCGGTCAGATGCGATCCCTGTCGGCACGGCCCCAGCCTGCCCCCACCGCGGGTACCACCCAGCGGGTCTCCGCGACCGCCGTGCCCCCGACCGGCAGTGGTGGCGCGATCCCGGAGCGGCCCCGTCGCAGGACGCGCATCAGCCGACTGGAACGTCGGGTGCTCGTGGTCGCAGGAGCCATGTTCGCGGGTGTGCTCGGGGCCGCCGTGCTCGCCGGATCACTGTCGGACGCGATGACGGCCCGGGCGGCCCTGGCCCAGGTGACCCGGGAGAACGCGGCCATCAGTGCGCAGGTCGACGCGGCACGCGCGGAGGTCGGATTCGCCGGGAAGCCCGCGTTCCTCGGCTTCACCTCGCGCGCGTATGGCTTCGGTCGGGCCCGTGAACAGGCGTTCGCGCTGCAATCGGGAGGTCCACCGCCGCCATCGATCGAGCCCCTTGGGACGAGCGAGCTGGTGTCGAGCCCCAGGGATCCACTTGGCGCCGTGATGGACCTGTTGTTCGATCGCTGACCGGCGACGAGCTCAGACGCCCGGTAGGTCGCTCCCGTCGTTCAGCGAGGGCCCATCGACATCGGGGGCTGGAAGGTCCCACGCGTCCCGGCGGACCCGGAGGTCGAAGTAGAGCACCGAACAGACGACGACAGCCACGGGTGCGAACAGGACGGCGATGGCCGCCGAGAACAGCGCGTCGAACGCCTGGACCATCCCCAGGCGGACGCCGAGGGTGTCCGAGATGGTGACCCCCAGGAGCTGGCCGAGCAGTGCCGCGAGGATGGAGACGATGAAGGCCACGAGCGCTAGTACCGCGAACGTACGCCAGCTGTTGTCCCCGGTCAGGTGCCAGCTGCGACCGAGGCCGGCACGTGCGCCGATACCCTCGACGGCCACGGCAACGGTCGCAAGCGACAGGCGTACCAGCAGCGTGACCGCCAACAGCGCGCCACCGACCGCGATGATGAGCGCGATGAAGGCGCCGACACCACCCACGGAGCCGTCGGCACCGGGCAGGATCACCACGGCGCCGAGCGCCAGGGCGACCGTGGCCACGATCGTCGCCAGGGCAGCGAGCGACGACAGGACCGACGCGAGCACCGCCGGCAGGGCGCGCCGCAGGGCGACCGCGAGCACCGGCCCGACCGTCGACGGCCGAGCGTGGTAGTCGTTCGCGACGACCTGGGCATAGCCCACGGTGGCGATGGCACCCAGGACCAGGGCAACGAGGGTCGCGGCGCCGACCAGCAACGCGGCCCCGATGATGGCGCGCGCCTGGTCGTCGGTGGGTGTCAGCAGCTGGGGCGAGTCGGTGTCCATGCCCACCAGCAACGGACCGATGGTGGTGCCCAGCAGCTCCTGGGCGCCGGAGACGAGGACGGCGCCGGCCAGCTGGATGGTCACCGCGATGACCAGCAACAGTGGCGCGTGACGCCGGATGATCCGGGCACTCACCTCGAACAGGCCGCTGATGGGCATCGGACCGAGGCGACGGCCTGCTGGCGCGGCTGGTGGTCGGGGCGCCGAGAGGCCCCAGGGATGATCGGATCCCGGCCGGGTCACTCCGGGACGGACCGGGTCTCGTCCTCGTCCTCGGTCGGCCCACGAGCGAGCCTGTCCACGATGGAGTAGCCGATGGCGACGCCCACGCCCCCGAACACGACGAGGATGGAGAAGAGGCTGCGCAGCCGAAGCAGGAACCCGGTGCGCGCCAGCTGCAGGCGCCAGGTGACCAGGTCCACGATCGATCCGACGGGTCGCATGCCGCGAGTCTGACACGTCGCGCCGGGATGGTCGATGGCGGTCGTGGGTGCCGGTATCGCGCGCGACGTGTCCCGCGGCATCGACCATGGCAGGGATGTCCGGGCCTGCTGTACCATCCCGGGACGCTGGACGCGCGGTCGCGGGCGCCTCGATCCGCAGGGCAGAGCCCGCGTGTCGATGGCGGTCGCGCCAGCACGGGCCCGCGGCACGCACGCTCCAAACGGGGCCAGCGTGACCCGGGGCGGGGTAGCTCAGTGGCAGAGCAGCGGACTCATAAGCCGTTGGTCGGGAGTTCAAATCTCCCCCCCGCTACCAATCTCCCCGTCGCCCGGACCCAGAACGCTATCGCTGGGCCAGGACGCGATCGACTGGATGGAGCCCGTCCTCGTCCACCGGGGCCACAAGACTCCGGCCGGATTCCAGGCGCAGTGGCCAGCGTGTGCTCGGCCGCGACCGCGCTCGGTGTCGCCCTGGACGCGTGCCAGGCGCTGGCATCACCGTCGATGGTCGCCGCCCCGCACCATGCGCTCGGCGGACGTTCACCCTCGTTGGCTGTCAACGACCTCCGTGGTGACGACGTCCGGGCAGCCCGATAGCCCGTATCGTGAGCGTGAACCTGACGACATCGGATAGCATCGGCCGCCACCGAACGGGACTCAGGAGGCGTAGGTCGGGCGTTCCCATCTCCCGCGGCTCCCCGGTCTCATTGCATCCCGCTCCGTTACCGTTTCAGGGGTCATGCGACGTACCGGTGGCGGGTAGCCCACCCGGGCGGTCGTGCCGCACGCCGGAATCTGTATAGTCCGTGGCCGTAGCTCGAGCGGCGGTGACCCCGCGGCGAGCATCGGTACGCCGCTCCGTTCGCCGACATTCGAGTCGCTGGTCGGAGGGTCCAAGTCCCTCGCGCCACCAACATCATCGTGGAGCACAGCATCGTGGCCTCGAACCCGCCGCCTTCCGGTCCTGGACAACCCTGGCAGGGTCTGCCGACGGACACGCCCGCCGCCGGTCATCCGACCGGCGGCACACCGCCTGCGAACCAGTGGGCGCAGCCCGCGCCCAATCAGTGGGCGCAGCCGGCTCCCAACCAGTGGGCGCAGCCCCAGCAGCCCCAGCAGCCCCCCCAGAGTCAGTGGGGCCAGCAGGGCCAGTGGCCGCCCCGCCCACCGGCAGCCCAGCCCCAGCAGGGTCAGTGGCCACCACCCGCTGTCCAGCCCCCGCCGCCGGGCCAGTGGGGCCAGCAACCCCAGCAGGGGCAATGGAACCAGCAGCCACAGCAGGGTCAGTGGGGCCAGCAGCCCCAGCAGGGGCAATGGAACCAACAGCCACAGCAGGGTCAGTGGGGCCAGCAGCCGACACAATGGCCCCCGCAGCAGCCTCCCGCCGATCGGTGGGCGCCAGCGATCGCCACCGCGGGCTGGGGCGACCCCGAGCTCGCATTCACGTCCGACTACCCCGTGGACGTCCGCTTCACGCCCGAGGCCCGGATCGGCCGCTTCTGGGGCATCCTCTGGATCGGGATATGGCTGCGCCTCCTGCTGGTCATCCCGCACCTCATCGTGCTCTACGTCGTCGGCGTGCTGGCCTTCCTGGCGACGCTGTTGACCTGGATCCCGGTGCTGCTCACCGGCAGATACCCGGGCTGGGGCTACACGCTCGTTGGTGGCTACCTGAGGTGGGCGACCCGGGTCGGCGCGTACGTGACGCTGCTGTCGGGTACCTACCCGTCGTTCACGGGCGCGGACCGCGAGGACCAGCACGTCCGGGTACGGTACGACCAGGAGCGACCGGTCGGCCGGTTCTGGGGCATCCCCATCCTGGGCATCGCCATCCGCTGGATCCTGCTCATCCCGCACTTCATCGTGCTCTGGCTGCTCGGCTTCATCGCCTGGTTCCTCATCGTGTTCGCCTGGATCCCGGTCCTCGTCCATGGTCGCCAGGCGGATATCGTCTACAGCGTCGTCGGCGGCTGGATGCGTTGGTACCTGCGGGTCGTTGCCTACCTGCTGCTGCTTTCCGGGCCGTACCCGCCCTTCCGGCTGGACTGACCACGATCACGCGCGGTGCGTCGGCGGACACGCCGCTGACGATGTAAGCCGCGCCGCGACTGGGTGTCCCGGGTGCGGTGCTAATATCGGACCCCCGCCGTGTCGCGTGGCGGCTTCCCAGCCCGGAGGCACCTCCCCCTTGAACAACCGATTCCTTCGCAACGGGCTCCTGACCCTGGTGCTCGTCGTCGGCACTGCGGCGTTGCTGTACATGTTCCTGTTCCAGGCAACGCCCAGCCAGGACATCCCGTACAGCGGCGTGTCCGCGTCGAGTGGCGTCCCCAGCCTGCAGCAGGAAGTCACTCTCGGCCAGGTGGCCAGCATCACCCAGCGTGGTGACGTCCTCGAGGTCACCACCAACCGCACGGCGGCGAGCAAGCCGGTCGTGCTCACGAGCCGCGTGCCCAGCGCCCTGACCCAGGTCTCCACGGACCTCGCGGTCTGGTGCAAGGCCTCTGGCTCTTCGTGCCAGGTCGTGCCGCCGCTCACAGCGGAGCCCGCCAATGACGGCAGCGCATGGCTGGGCGTCCTCTTCGCCTCGCTCCTGCCGGTGCTGCTCATCGGCGTCTTCCTCTACTTCATGTTCCGCCAGGCGCAGGGCACGAACAACCAGGCGATGTCCTTCGGCAAGAGCCGCGCGCGGATGTTCCTGGGCAACAAGACCGTGGTCACCTTCGGTGATGTGGCCGGGGTCGACGAGGCGAAGACAGAGCTCCAGGAGATCGTGGAGTTCCTCAAATACCCCGAGAAGTTCAACTCACTCGGCGCCCGCATCCCGCGGGGTGTGCTGCTCGTCGGTCCGCCAGGGACCGGCAAGACCCTCCTCGCCCGCGCGGTGGCAGGGGAGGCTGGGGTGCCATTCTTCAGCATCTCTGGGTCCGAGTTCGTGGAGATGTTCGTGGGTGTCGGCGCCAGCCGTGTCCGCGACCTGTTCGACCAGGCCAAGCGCAACAGCCCCTGCATCGTGTTCGTGGACGAGATCGACGCGGTCGGCCGTCAGCGTGGCGCTGGCCTGGGCGGCTCCCATGACGAGCGGGAGCAGACCCTCAACCAGATCCTGGTCGAGATGGACGGCTTCGACACCAACACGAACGTCATCGTGGTCGCCGCGACCAACCGACCAGACGTGCTCGACCCGGCTCTCCTTCGCCCGGGCCGCTTCGACCGCCAGGTCATCCTCGACCGCCCCGATATGAAGGGACGCCTCGAGATCCTCAAGGTCCACAGCAAGGGCAAGCCGCTCGACAAGGCCATCGACCTTCAGTCGGTCGCCAAGCAGTCGCCCGGATTCTCGGGGGCGGATCTCGCCAACCTCGTGAACGAGGCGGCCATCCTGGCCGCGCGCCGGAACAAGAAGGTCATCACGACCTCGGAGTTCAACGAGGCCCTCGAGCGTGTCGTTGCCGGCCCGGAGCGCAAGAGCCGCATCATCAGTGACTCCGAGAAGATCATCATCGCCTACCACGAGGGTGGTCACGCGCTGGTCCAGCGGGTGTTGCCCAAATGCGACCCGGTGGCCAAGGTGAGCATCATCAGCCGTGGCATGGCCCTCGGTTACACCATGGGCCTGCCGATGGAGGACCGTTACCTCCAGAGCAAGGCGGAGTTCGAGGACAAGATCGCGGGCATGCTCGGCGGCAACGCGTCCGAGCGGCTCATCTTCGGGGATACCACCACGGGCTCCTCCAACGACATCGAGAAGGCGACCACGGTCGCGCGACGGATGGTCACGGAGTTCGGCATGAGCGACCGGATGGGTCCGCTCGCGCTGGGCAAGCGCGAGGAGATGGTGTTCCTGGGCCGCGACATCGGGGAGCAGCGCAACTACTCCGACGATGTGGCGCGCCAGATCGACGAGGAGGTCCGGGCCATCATCGACAAGGCGTACGCCCGGGCGACCGAGGTGCTCACGACCCACAAGGACCGGCTCATCCAGCTCGCCGAGTTCCTCGTTGCCAAGGAGACCATCGAGCACGAGGAGTTCGACGCGATGTTCGCCGACCTGCCAGATCCCCGGAAGGATGCGGGCAGCGGAGGCGGCATCACGTCACTGCCGCTCCACCAGCGCGACCTGCCGCCGTCGGAGCCACGAGCACCCGCACCGGCACCCAACCCGGCTCCCCAGCCGGCCTGACGGCCCGCCGGGACACCCTCACCCTCGGCGCCGACCGCCGAGCCCATCGAGACCCACGGCCGCCCGGTGCACCCGCGCCGGGCGGCTCGCTACCCGGAGAGGACGTCGTCCCCAGCCATGACCGACGACATCGCGCGTATCGATGCCTTCCTGGACCGGACCGCTGACGAGCGGCTCGACGACTACGTGGACTTCCTGCGGATTCCAAGCATCGGCACGCTGTCCGAGCATCGCGACGACATGGTCACCGCGGCCCGGTTCGTGGCAGAGCGTCTGGCGCGTTGGGGTCTGGAGCACGCGGAGGTGTCACCCACCGGTGGCCACCCGGTCGTCTATGCCGACTGGCTCCACGCCGACGGAGCCCCGACGGTGCTCGTCTACGGTCACTACGACGTACAGCCGGTCGATCCGCTCGATCTGTGGGTTCGCCCGCCATTCGAGCCACGCGTCGAGGGCGGGCGCATCTACGCCCGTGGCGCAGCCGACGATAAGGGTCAGGTCCACCTCCACCTGTGGGCCGCCCGGGCCTGGCTGGAGACCATCGGCAGCCTGCCCATCAACGTCCGGTTCGTATTCGAAGGGGAGGAGGAGTCGGGCTCGGCCCATTTCGATGGCTGGCTCGAGGCCAACCGACACCGTCTGGACGCCGACCTCGCCGTCGTCAGCGACACGGGGTTCCTGGAGGGCAACCTACCGGCCATCACGGTCGGCCTCCGGGGCCTCATGTACGCCCAGATCGACGTCACCGGACCCACGGTCGACCTCCACTCCGGGACATGGGGCGGCAACGTCCAGAACCCGGCCATCGCGCTGGCGCGCATCATCACGGCCCTCAAGCGGCCGGATGGCAGCGTATCGGTGCCGGGCTTCTACGACGAGGTCCGGCCGCTCACGGAACGTGCCCACGATGAGTTCGTGCGGCTGCCCTTCGACGAGGCCGAGGTGATCGCCCAGGTCGGTGTCCCCCAGCTCTTCGGCGAGCCCGACTTCCTGGCCCTCGAGCGCCGCGGTGCACGACCGACGCTCGAGGTCAACGGCATCTGGGGCGGCTTCCAGGGTGAGGGAAGCAAGACCATCATCCCGGCCCATGCGCATGCCAAGATCAGCTGCCGCCTCGTCGCCGCGATGGACCCAGTGCGCACGTTCGAGCGGGTCCGCGATGCCATCCTGGCCGTGGATGTGCCCGGTGTCCGGGTCGATGTCCAGCTCCTGAGCCACGGGATGTGGAGCCAGACGCCCATCGACCATCCAGCCACACGGGCGGCGGCCAGCAGCCTGCGTGAGGTCTTCGGCGCGGATCCGTATTACCTGTTCGAAGGAGGCTCGATCCCGGCTGCGGCTTCGTTCACGTCGCTGCTCGGTCTGCCGGTCGTGCTGCTGGGATTCACGAACGCCGACGACCAGGCCCACGCGCCCAACGAGAACATGGTCCTCGCCAACTACGAGGGCGGTGTCCGGAGCATCGCGCGCTACTGGTCGGCGCTTCGCGACCTTCCCCGCTAGCGCCTGCGTCAGGGAGGCAGGGGCGCACGGAGGGAGGGGCGCCGCTGCTGGACCCTCCGGGTCACGACTCCCGACGAGTGTCGTTGGTACCGATGGAGTGCGGAGATAGGAGGTTCGGACGCTGCCTTCCGGGATGACGTGCTGATACGGTCGTTCCCGGCGACGCCTGTCGCGCGCAGTAGCTGCGAGAAGCCGTGAATCTGAGCCGAAACCGGACCGCCGCACCGCAACCGCCCGAGCAGGCGGCCGGTGCACAGGATGGCAACCCCCAGGCTGGCTGGGCCACCGCCACCGCGCCTGCCCCAGCGGATGCAGGGTACGCCCAGTTCCAGGGCCCTGGTCCGACCCAGGGGGTCCCCTGGACCGGTGGCCCGCCTCCGCCAGGCTGGGATCCCAGCATGGGTCCGCCTCCTGGCTACGCGCCCGGCTATCCCGGACCGGGCGGCTACCCCCCGCAGGCGGGTTACCCCGGTCCCGACGGTTATCCGCCCCAGGGCGGCTATCCGCCGGAGGGCTACCCCGACCAGGACGGCTATGTGCCGATGGCGCCGGGACCCATGGACCCCATCGCCATCGACTGGTCGGTGGGGGGCAGCCTGGGCCCCGTCGCGCCGCGGAGCGCGACCGAGGTCCTGGGCACGCTTGCCGGCAAGGTCGCCGCGGGCGACGTCGACCAGTACCAGCCGGTGCCGCTCGGCTTCACGCCGCTCGACAAGACCATCGGTGGAGGGCTTCGCGCGGGTGAGCTGCTGCTCATCGGCGGCGCCCAGGGCACCGGCAAGACGACGATGTCGGTGCAGATGGCCCGCAACATCGTCATGGGTGGTCAGGCGAGCGTGCTGTACGTCTGCTATGAGCACGACGAGGAGTACCTGCTCAATCGCATCATCGCCATGGAGTCCGCGCTGCAGCACCTGCCGGGACGCGTCAACGGTGTCAAGCTCCAGGACGTGCGCAAGGAGATCCTCAGCACCTGGCTGGCCCAGGGTGAGGGCTTCGCGGACCTGATGGCCAATCCCCGTCTGCGGCCGGCACTCGAGCGCGTCAATCGCTACGGCCCCAACCTGTTCCTGCTGCGCGGCTCGCAGACCAAGAACACGGTCGAGAACCTCCATGCGCTCGTGCAGCGCTACAAGGAGCTCTCGGGCGATCGGCGCCTGGTGGTGTTCATCGACTATATGCAGAAGGTGCCGGTCATCCCCGATCCGGCGACCGAGGCCGAGAAGGTGACCTTCGTCGTCAACGGTCTCAAGGACCTGGCGCTCCAGATGGAGGTCCCCATGATCTCCATCGTTGCCGCGGACAAGGAAGGCCTCAAGGCGTCCCGACTCCGCAACCACCACCTGCGAGGCTCGTCCGCCATCAACTACGAGGCGGACATCATCCTCATCCTCAACGAGAAGTACCAGATCGTCGCCAAGGTCAACATCGAGTTCAACCCGTACCAGGCACAGCGGTTCCGTGACTGGGTCGTGGTGAGCGTCGAGAAGAACCGTGGTGGCCAGAACGCGGTCGACCTGGAGTTCGAGAAGCACTTCGAGTACTCCTGCTTCGACGCCAATGGTCGGACGGTCCAGGAGAAGCTCATCGAGGAGCGCCTCTACAACGACTGACGGCCGAACCGACCCGGGCCGCGGAGCGGCTTGGGTCGCCAGGCGGGTGTGACGGCCAACGAGCGTTCAAGTCCGCGGTCCTGGGCCGGGTCCCGACTCGTCCTGCGTGAGGCGGTCAGCGCATCGGGTCTCCGCGCCCGTGCCCGTCCGACCGATAGACTCCGGGCGATGCCTGTCACCGTCCTTGACCCGCGCCCGTCCGTCGTGTTCCTCGATCTGGGTGACACGCTCATCCGGGCGCATCCCTCCTGGTCCGCGGTGTACCGACGGGTCCTCGCGGAACACGGTGTCGTCGTCGAAGCGGAGGCCCTGCGGGCCGCGCTCGACCAGACCTTCGGCAGCGGCGGCGACCACGTCGAGGGTCCATTCCAGGCGAGCGACGCCGCATCGTACGCGCGACTCAAGCGGTTCGACACCCAGGTGCTCGAGGCGCTCGGCGCGGTCGTGCCGCCTGACGCCTTCTTCCGCTCGCTCGAGGCCGCGTTCGCCGAACGCGCGGCGTGGTGGATCTTCGACGACGTGCCCGGCGCGCTCGACCTTCTCCAGGCTGCGGGTATCCGCCTGGCGGTCATCTCCAACTGGGGGTGGGCGGCGCCGGAGCTGCTGCACACGTTGGAGCTGGCGAGGCATTTCGAGGCGCTGGTCATCAGTGATCGGGTTGGCTACCTCAAGCCGTCGGCGGGATCTTCCGGCACGCGCTGGAACTGATGGGGATCGCGCCGTCGGCGGCTGTCCATGTCGGGGACTCGGTTCCGGCGGACGTCGTCGGGGCCCGCGCGGTCGGCATCCGACCGGTGCTCATCGAACGCCTCGCTCGTGACCACCCTGTGGCGGCGGCCGAGCCCACCACACCTGTGGTCCACCCGGATGCCGCGGACGTGCTGCGCATCTCCGACCTATGGGGCCTGGTCGAGCTGCTGGGCATCCCTCGTCCCGTGGCTGTCACGTCCGGCTCCTGAGCCGCGAAGGCATGCAGGCATGACCGTCAGGCTCCCGAGCGTCACGGAACGGCCCTGGCGGCTCTTCATCGCGCTGCCCATCCCGATCGACGCTGCCCGGCATCTCGAGGCCGCGCTGGCGCCCTACCGGGCGGCATTCCCGGCTGCCCGCTGGCAGCGGCCCACTGCGTTCCATGTGACGCTGCGTTTCCTGGGTGCGACGTCCCCGGAGGACGTCACCGCCCTCGTCGTCCGGATGGCACGCTGTGGATCTGCGGCCAGCTCCGTTCGGTTGGCCACCGACGGGGCGGACGGCGTCGTCCGCCGCTCGGGCGGGGTCGCCTGGCTGCGCATCGGTCCTGGCGGCGCGCAGGTCGCCAGCATGGCTCGCTGCCTCCTCGACGATGCCGACGTCGAGGTCCCGCCGCCTGGGCGCCAGGGCGGCGCGCCCGCACCACACGTCACCGTCGCCCGGCGCGTCGACCGGGCGCTCATCGATGCCCTGGGCAGTCGATCGCTCGGTGATGTCGCCGCGGAATGGCTCGCGGACCGGGTCGTGCTCTATCGCTCCCATACCGGGACTCTTGCGGGATCCAGCTACGAGCCCCTCGCCGAGGTGCGGCTGTGATCCAGGGTCCCCTGTCGTGACATCACCCAGCGAACCTGATCCGGAGCGGGGAGCGGTCGTCCGGACCCAGGGACTGCGCAAGACGTACGGCCGGCACGTCGCGCTCGAATCGCTGGACCTGACCGTCGACCGGGGGCAGGTCATCGGGCTACTGGGGCCAAACGGTGCGGGCAAGACCACCGCGGTCAAGCTCCTGCTCGGCCTGTCGAGACCCACCAGCGGTGGCGGCACACTGCTCGGTCGACCGCTCGGTGACCGCGTCGCGCGCCGCTCGGTGGGCTACCTGCCGGAGCTGTTCCGGTACCCGCAGTGGCTATCCGCCCGGGAGGTCGTGCGCCTCCATTGCCAGCTGGCAGGGCTGCCCCGATCGAGCTGGCCGGCGTGGACCGACCAGGCACTCGCCATCGTCGGGCTTGGTCATCGAGCGATGGACCGGGTGGGCACGTTCTCGAAGGGGATGCAGCAGCGCCTCGGGCTGGGGCTCGCGCTCCTTGGCGACCCGGACCTGGTCATCCTCGACGAGCCGACCTCGGCGCTCGATCCCGTCGGGCGGGACGACGTCCGGTCGATCATCCGGACCGCCCGGGCACGGGGTGCATCGGTCGATCCTCAACTCGCATCTCCTGGGCGAGGTGGAGCGGGTCTGTGACGAGGTGGTCATCGTCCACCGCGGACGGGCCATCGCGGCAGGCGGCCTGCGGCAGCTGCTCGGTGCGCCGTCGCTCCGGCTTGCCATCTCGGGGGTCGCCGACCCGGTCACCCTGCTCCAGTGGTTCGCGCCAGCGCACCCGGACGCCGATCGATGGGTGCTCCATCCGCTCGACCCGGAACGGATCCTGATGTGGTCGCGGCCGTCATCGCCGCGGGCGGCAGGGTGCACGCGGTGGAGCCGGTCCAACGATCCCTGGAGGACCTCTTCCTGGAGCTCGTCCGGAGCGGGGTCACGGAGGCGACCGAGTCCTTCCGGCTGCCCAGCGTCAACCCACGATGAGCGCCAGGGCGGTCCTCGCCATCTCCGTCCTGACGGTGCGAGAGGTCGCGCGTCGCCGGCTGCTGTGGGTCCTGCTCGTGCTCTCCGTGGTCAGCGTCATCCTCGTCGGCTGGGTCGTCACGCAGCTCGTGGACTACGCCCGCCATGGGGGCATGAACGAGACCCGCATCGCCCTGGGGGTCTCCCAGGTGCTGGTGTTCGTGGCCTTCATGTTCAGCTTCGTGCTGGCCATGTCCGCGGCGTTCCTGGCGGCGCCCGCGATCGCGTCCGACGTCGAGTCCGGCACCCTGCTCGCGATGCTCGCGCGGCCGATCAGCCGGGCGGATCTCGTCATCGGGCGCTGGATCGGCCTCGCGAGCATCGTCGCGACCTATGCCATCGCTTCAGGCTTCCTGGCCATCGGGGTCGTGGCGCAAGTCTCGGGGTATGTGCCGCCGGATCCGGGCGTGGCGGTGGCCTGCCTCACCGGCGAAGCGCTCGCGACCCTGACCCTGGCGCTTGCCCTCGGGACGCGACTGCCGGCCATCGCGGCGGGGTCCATCACGGTCGTCGTGTTCGGCATGAGCTGGTTCGGGGGCGTGCTGTCGTCCGCGGCCGGGCTGTTGCGCGCCGAGGCACTCGTGCCCAGCCTCGATGCGCTCCGGCTGGTGATGCCCACCGACCTCCTCTGGCGGGGCGTCATCCATGCCCTCGAGCCGCCCCTGGTGTTGCTCGTCGCCCGCGGCATCGACCCCTCGGGGTTCGCGTCGGATCCGTTCTTCGCCCGCCTGCCGCTGTCGATGGGCGATCTTGCCTGGGCGCTGACCTGGACCGCGCTCGCACTCGTGGGCGGCGTCATCGCGTTCGATCGACGGGAGCTGTAGCGCACGGTCGGGATGTCCGGGATGCCGGATACTGGAGCCGACCTGGCCCGTGGGGCCGGACCATCCGAGGAGACGAGCGTGGGCGTGCAGCAGACGAAGTTCATCCTGCCCGAGGACCGCATCCCGCGCGCCTGGTACAACATCGCCGCTGATCTGCCGGTGCCGCTACCGCCGCCCCTTCACCCCGCGACGGGCCAGCCCATCGGCCCCGCCGACCTCGCGCCGCTGTTCCCCATGGGGCTCATCCTCCAGGAGGTGAGCCAGGAGCGGGAGGTGGAGATCCCTGAGCCGGTGCGCGAGGCGTACTCGATGTACCGGCCATCGCCGCTCTACCGGGCGCACCGGCTCGAGCGAGCGCTGGGCACGACCGCCCGGATCTATTACAAGTACGAGGGCGTCAGCCCCGCTGGCAGCCACAAGCCCAACACGGCCATCCCGCAGGCATTCGTCAACCAGCAGGAAGGCGTCAAGCGACTCGCCACCGAGACCGGCGCAGGCCAGTGGGGGACCGCGCTCAGCCTGGCCGGGGCGATCTTCGGGCTCGAGGTCAAGGTGTACATGGTGCGCGCCTCGTACGACCAGAAGCCGTACCGGCGCAACCTGATGGAGGTGTACGGCGCGGAGGTCGTGGCCAGCCCATCACCGGACACGAACTACGGGCGGTCGGTGCTCGCGGAGACGCCCGACAGCCCGGGATCGCTGGGCATGGCCATCAGCGAAGCGGTCGAGGACGCGGCCACCCGTGACGACACCAGGTACGCCCTCGGGTCGGTGCTCAATCACGTGCTCATGCACCAGACGGTCATCGGGCTCGAGGCGATGGAGCAGATGGCGATGGCCGGGGACAAGCCGGACATCCTGGTGGCCTGCACCGGCGGCGGCTCGAACTTCGCCGGGCTCACGTTCCCGTTCCTGGGCCAGAAGCTGCGGGGCGAGGCGGACTACCGGATCATCGCGGTGGAGCCCGAAGCCGCGCCCAGCCTGACGCGGGGTGTCTACCGCTACGATTACGGGGACACCGGCAAGATGGCGCCCATCGTCAAGATGCACACCCTCGGTCACGACTTCATGCCCGAGCCCATCCACGCCGGCGGTCTGCGATACCACGGCATGGCACCACTCGTGAGCCTGGTCAAGGAGCTGGGCCTCATCGAGGCCCAGGCGGTCCACCAGCGCAAGACGTTCGAGTCGGGCGTCCGCTTCGCCCGTGTCGAGGGCATCCTGCCGGCACCCGAGCCGACCCACGCCATCAGCGTGGTCATCGACGAGGCGATCAAGGCGAAGGAGGCCGGCACGAGCCCGGTCATCCTGTTCAACCTCTGCGGCCACGGACATTTCGACCTCTCGGCGTACGAGCGATACCTCTCCGGGGCGATGCAGGACTACGAGTTCCCGGCCGAGAAGGTCCGGGTCGCCCTCGAAGGCCTCGAGGCACTACCCGTCTAGGGCGCGTCCGATGGGTGCGCCCGGCGCATCTACCGGGCCTCGGCTCAGGACTCCTTCGGCGCGCCGAACGTGTCCTGGATGACCGACGTCGGGAACATCCCGGAGCCTTTCCCAGTCGCCGCGTACCGGTAGACCGAGGCGGTGAGGATCGCCTCCAGGGTGGTGCTCACCAGCGCGAGGGCAGCCACCACGACGACCAACAACGACACCACCGCGGCCGCGGCATAGGTGCTCATGTCCACCACGAGCGAGAACACAGCCACGCCAGCGACGACGGTCACGACCATGAGCAGGCCGAACACGAGGCCGATGCCGACGTTGCCGGCCACCTGCTCGCCCCAGGTGCTGCGCAGCAGTGTCGAGCTGCGCACGATCGCTCGCAAGGGCCCGATGCCTTCGACCACGAGCACGGGCGCCACCAGGAACGTGGCCAGGCTCCATGCCACGCCAAGACTCCCCAGGACGAGCCGCCCGATGATCCCGGTACGCTCGGCCAGGTAGCGCAGCACGACGCCCACGGTCGCCGCGATGGCGGCGTAACCGACGATGGCCGGCAGCCGGTCGAACGCCGCGGCGAAGCCGTCACCGATGGTGGGGTCGCCACCTTCGAGTCGGATGAGCGCACCGGCCACGACCGCGACGTTGCAGAAGATGGTCACGGAGTAGACCGTCAGGTAATAGAGGAAGCCGACGATGACCATGACCAGGTCCACCTGGCCAGCTGCCAGGTCGGCGAGGTATCCGCTTGCCCAGAAGGGCACCAGGAAGCCGATGGATATCAGGATCGTGATGACGAACGAGGCTGCCGGGAAGACCATCAATTCGCGGTCCGCGCGCAGCACCCGCCAGCTCGCCCTGGCCATCGCCACGCCGCCGATGAAGCGTTCCATCGTTCGCCGCCCTCACGTCGTCCGGTTCCGTCGACCCGAGCGTGCCAGTCGAACACCCCACCGTTCCATACCCAAGTCGTACTGGGCCGGGTACACCGCGGCTCGCGCTGCCGCTCAGCCGCTGGCGGCTCGCAAGACGACGTCGACCGCGGCCCGACCCGAGGACTCGGCGAGCAGTTCGGGGAGGGGCACCGGTTCCGGTGGCGGGTCGGCCAGCGCCGGCTGCAGCGGCATGCCGAGCCAGGTGACGCTCCACCAGGCGCCCAGTTTGTAGCCGACCCGCTCATAGGTACCGATGGGGGTCATGCCGATCGATCCATGGAGCGCCATGCTGCCCGGGTTCGGGGGCGTGATGCCGGCATATGCGTGCTGGAAGCCCTGGAGCCGCAGGATGGGGACCAACGCCGCATACAGCCGCCGGCCGATGCCCTGACCTTGACGGTCCGCTGCAACGTAGACCGACATGTCCACGGCCCATCGGTAGCCCGGTCGTTCACGGTGACGCGTGGCGTAGGCATATCCGAGGACGACCTCGGACGTCTCGCCGTCGGCGACCGCGACGAGCCATGGCGACCATCCGAGCGTCTTCCGGATGCGCGCCGACATCTCGTGCGCATCGGGTGCCACGAGCTCGAACGACGCGACACCGTGCTCCACGGCAGGTGCGTAGATGGCCGCGACGGCCGCGCCATCGCGCGTGGCATCGGCGAGGCGGATGACGACCGGCGGATCCATCACCCGATGGTACGTGATCGGATCGTTGCCATGGCGACACGGTCGTGGCCGGGCATCGGGCGAACAGCACCGGACGAACGTACGGCTTGACCGAAGCACTCCGGACCGGTCTTATCCGGACATGGACCTGCCTGTCGAGCCCGACGGACCTGCGGTGCCGGTCGACGGAGCGGGATCGCTGGACCCGTCCCTGCCGCTCGCGCTGGACCTGACGGAGCGCGACGATCCGGGCGCCGGGCCGCGGGTCGTCGTGGTCGACCCCGATCCGGCATCGTCCCGGTACGTCAGCCACGTCCTGCGCAGGATGGGCGGCCATCGGGTCACCGCCTTCGAAGATCCGGGCACGGCGCTGCGATACCTCGACGTGTCGGGGACGGACCTGCTGCTGACCGACCTCGACCTGCCGGGGATGTCGGGCCTGGAGCTCATCCGCCGCGCCCGGATGCGCATGCCGTCCTTGCCGGTGATGATCATGGCCAGCTCGCCCAGCGTGGAATCGGCGGTCGAAGCGGTCCGTGCCCGGGTCGATGACTTCCTGGTCAAGCCCGTAGCACCGACGGAGCTGCTGGACAAGATCGCCGACGCCATCGCGCGCGTCGGGACCTCGACGCGTGAGCGGATCCTGGCCGTGGGTGCACATCCCGACGATATCGAGATCGGGGCAGGCGGCACCCTCCTGGCGCACCGGGTCGCGGGCGACTCCGTGACCATCCTGACGCTGAGCGGCGGCGCTCGTGGAGGCGATGCGGCCGAGCGCCGCACCGAAGCGGAGGCTGCGGCGGCGATCGTGGGCGCCCGACTGCTGATGGAGGACCTCGAGGACACTCGGATCCGGGAAGGCGATCCGACCGTCTCCATCATCGAGCGGGTTATCGGCGAGGTGAAGCCCACCATCATGTACACCCACTCCATCAACGACGTCCACCAGGACCACCGCAATACCCACTCTGCGGCGATGGTCGCCGGCCGTCGGGTGCCCTATGTCCTCTGCTTCCAGAGTCCGTCGGCGACCATCGACTTCCGGCCCAGCCGGTTCGTGAGCATCGAGGCCGTCATGGACGGCAAGCTGGAGGCCATCGCGGCGTTCGACTCCCAGGCGACGACCCGGGAATATCTCGATGAGGGCCTGCTGCGTGCCACGGCGCGCTACTGGGCGCGCTTCGGTGGCGGCTCCGCGGTCGAGCCATTCGAGGTCGTCCGGGATCGTCGACGCCCAGGCCCGGCGTCGATGTTGTCGGCGCCGCCCGTGCCGCTCGGGCGGGACCCGCGGGCGGTCGTCGGTGGTTGATCGCCCGCCGGCAGGAGCGTGCTCGCGGGTGCTGGTGACGGGGGCCGGTGGCCCGTCTGCTGTCTCGATCATCAAGTCGCTCTCGCGCATCGAGGGCGTGACGCTCTGGGCGGCGGACATCGACCCGCTTGCGGCGGGCCTGTATCTGGTGCCGTCGGAACGGCGGCTGTTGTTGCCCCGCGGCGATGCGCCCGACTTCGTGGCTGCCGTCACCGACTGGTGCCGGAGTGCCGCCATCGATATCTGCATCCCGACCGTCGACCAGGAGCTGCTGCCGCTCGCCCGCTCCCGGGATGACCTGGCGGCGACCGGCGTGACACTCGTACTCGCGACTGCCCACACGCTCGAGGAGTGCCTTGACAAGTGGCGCCTCTATCTCCTGTGCCGGGACCTCGTGCCGGTGCCCCGCACGGCGCTCCTGGACGTCTCGTTCCTGGCCGCCGATTGGCGGCTCCCGGTCATCGTCAAGCCGCGCTCCGGGAGTGGCTCGCGCGACATCGCGCTCATCACCCACGCAGATGGTTTCGGACGGTACGTGCCGGACGGCCGCTTCCTGGTCCAGGAATTCCTGCCGGGGGAGGAGCACTCGCTTGATGTGCTCGCGTCTCCCACGGGTACCGTCCTCGCGGTCGTGCCCCGGGTGCGGCTGAAGGTGGACTCGGGGGTCGCGGTGGCCGGCCGGACCCTCCATGACCCCGAGCTCGAGCGCTTGGGCCGTGATGTGGCGACGGCCATCGGGCTGTCGTGGGTCGGCAACGTGCAGAGTCGGCGGGATGGTCAGGGGGTCGCTCGGCTGCTGGAGGTCAATCCCCGGTTCCCGGGCACGATGCCCCTTACCGTCGCCGCTGGGGTGGACATGCCCGCGATCTGCCTCGCCATGGCCCGGGGTGACCCGGCGCCGGTCGCCCTTGGCTTCCGGGATGTCGCCATGATCCGGTATCTCGAGGAGCGGTTCATCGGCCCCGGCGAACTCGACGCCGTCCCCACGGCGCCGGCGCTCGAGCTCGCGTCGGCCCGCTGATGCTGGACCGGCCCGATCCGGTCGACTGGGTCCGCGCCCGACTCCGGTCGGACGGGCATGTCCACTCGACCTTCTCCGATGGCCAGGACGATCCAGGCCGGAACCTCGACTCCGGGCTGTCGGCGGGCCTGACGGCGATGGTCATGGCTGATCACGTCCGTCGGTCCACCGACTGGCTGCCCCGTTTCGTGGTAGCGGTCGATGGGATCCGGCAACGCTCGCCGATCGGCATCCGCATCGGTGTCGAGACCAAGCTGCTGGACACCACCGGTGCGCTCGACCTGCCGCCGGACCTCGCCGGGGTCGAGCTGCTGCTCATCGCCGACCACCAGTTCCCGACACCGGATGGTCCGGTCGACCCCGCCACGGTGCGCACGATGCTGGCCGCCGGCGCGGTCAAGCCAGGCGTGCTGGTCCGGCAGCTCATCGCGGCCACGATGGCCGCGATGACCGCCGCGCGACTGCCTGCGGTGGTGGTCCACCCATTCAGCATCCTGGCCAAGATCGGCGTGCCCGAGGGGGCCATCCCGGACGACGCGCTTGGGGAGCTCGCGGCGCGCTGCCGCGAGACGGGTACCCAGGTCGAGGTGAACGAGAAATGGGCCTGCCCGGGAGTGGCCGTCCTGCGCATCCTGCTCGAGTCGGGCGTGGATATCGTGGCCGGCTCGGATGCCCATGCGAGCGCCGCGGTCGGCCGCTATGACGTCGTCGAGCGGCTCCTGCGAACCATCGCACCGGGGGAGGCCGCGGCGTGAGCCTCCTGACCCTGGTGCTCGTGGCCATCGTGATGCTGGGGGCGCTGGCGCCCCTCGTCGGCGCCTGGCAGTACCTGCTCATCGGGTCGCATGCGATCCGGAACCACCTCCGACCCACCAGACCGTTCCTGCCCCGCACCGCCGTGCTCATCCCCGCCTGGAACGAGGCCGCGGTCATCGGAGCCTCCATCGACCGCCTCCTGGGCATGGACTACCCCGCGGATCGGCTGCGCATCGTGGTCGTCGACGACGCCAGCACGGACACGACGCCGGATGTGATCCGCGACCGTGCGGCGCTGCATCCGGGGCGCGTGCTCCATGTGCGCACGACCGTCGGGGGCAAGGGGAAGGCGCACGCGCTGAACGAAGGGCTGGCCCAGGTCCTTGCCGATGACTGGGCGGAGGCCATCCTCATCGCGGATGCCGACGTCCAGTTCGAGCCAAGGACGTTGCGCCGGATGACCCGGCACCTGGCCGATCCGTCGGTGGGCGCCGTGACCGCGTACATCAAGGAAGGCACGCATCGACCGGGCTACCTCAACCGGTTCATCGCCTACGAGTACGTGACGGCCCAGGCGGCCGCACGCCGGACCCAGAACGTGCTGGGAGGCATGGCCTGCCTCGCGGGTGGCGCACAGCTCCATTCCCGTGCCAGCCTCATGGCCATCGGCGGTCGCATCGACACCACGACGCTCGCCGAAGACACCGTGGCGACCTTCGAGACGCAGCTCCATGGCCGCCGAGCGGTCTTCGAACCGCACGCTGTGGTCTGGGCGGAGGAGCCGGACGAGCTCCGGGCGCTCTGGAAGCAGCGCCTGCGCTGGAGTCGCGGCAATCTCCAGGTGACGCGGCGGTACCGGGGTGTCTGGTTCCGACCGCTCCGGCGGCTCGGGCTCGGGGGCATCACCTTCGGGCTCGCCTGGTTCACGGTGCTGCTACAGCCCGTCTCGATGATCGCGGCATCCGTCGCCCTCGTGACCTTGTTGCTCCTGGGGGATGCGCAGGCCTGGGCGGCGTTCCACTTGCTCTGGATCATCAACGCGGTCTGCTACCTGTTCACGACGGTGTTCTCGTTCGCCATCGATCCACGCGTGGCACGGTCCGCGTGGCGCGAGGGGATCCTCTTCCCGGGCCTCGTGTCGGTGGCCATCATCGTCATGGCCTGCCTGCCCGGGATGGTGGGCCAGGATCCCCCGCCGGTAGGCGCGTTGCTGAGCTGGTTCCTGTGCATCTGGCTGGCTGCGTGCATGGGGGTGGCGTGGCTCGCACTCCACGTTGAGCACCGACGGGGCGGCCGGGTGGTCTCGCGACTGCTCATCTATCTCTGCGGATACGGCGCCTTCCTGTGCCTCGTGACCCTCACCGCGTATGTCCGGGAGCTCCGTGGGACCGAGCAGCGCTGGGACAAGACCGAGAAGCGCGGCCGGGCGCTCCTGGCGCCATGACCCGACCAGCGTCCGCGCGCCGTCGCGCGCCAGCCCCGACCGATCTCCCGATGCGCCTCCCGCCGAGTGCCATCGAGACCGACCCAGACGAGCTCGAGCGATCCGTCTCGGAACGTGACGCGGACCTGCGCGCCGAACGGATGCTGCTGGTCCGGGAAGCGTGCATCGTGCTGGCCATCCTCGTCGGACTGATGCTCCTCCAGTCGGTCTCGACCTGAAGGACGTCCCAGAGCGCGGCAGTACACTGGATGCATGGCGACCCAAGCGTCGGGGTCCAGCAGCGTCTCGCGTGAGCTCGTGCTGGGGCTCCCCAGGAGCGAGGTGCCGGGTGGCCTCGACTGGCGGGGCATCCGGGAGACGGGCATGACCGGGGTCATCCGCGCGATCAGCGCCATGGGCGAGTTCCGTGTCCGGGCGGAGGTCGAGGACGACCCATCGTTCCAGCAGGTCATCCCATACGTGGTCGTCACCGACCGGGATCGGTTGTGGCTGATGCGTCGGCTACGGGCGGGCGCCGACACGCGCCTCCATGACCGGTACTCCATCGGTGTCGGTGGCCACATCGGCGTCGATGACGGCGGGCTTGCGGGTGGTCTGGCGCGGGAGTGGTCCGAGGAGCTGGTCGCTGACTGGGAGCCGGAGTTCGTGCCGGTCGGCCTCATCAATGACGACAGCGACCCTGTCGGCGCGGTGCACCTGGGCGTGGTCTATCGGGTCGAGGCCGCGGGTCGAGCGGTAGCCATCCGTGAGACCCACAAGCTGGAAGGCCGATTCGCCACGCCGGACGAGGTGGACGCGCTCGGCGAGCGGCTCGAGACCTGGAGTCGGCTCTGCCTCGATTACCTCATGGCCCAGGTGGACGCGTGACCGCGACCGCCGCCGTCCCGGGTGCTGGGCTGCGACGTCTCAGCGGCGTGGTCGCGGTCCTCGGGTCGCTGATGCTGCTGCTCGCCTCGATGGCGCAGGCCGCCGCGCCGGGTACGGTCGTGGTGCTGCCGACCACGGGCATCGTCGACCAGGTCATGTCCGGGTACCTGCATGACAGCATCGCCTCCGCGGCCGCCGCCGGGGCACCTGCCGTGGTCATCGAGCTGGATACCCCAGGTGGCTCACTCGATGCCACCCATGCCATCGTCCAGACGCTGCTCGAGGCGCCCCTGCCGGTGATCGTCTGGGTCGCCCCATCGGGAGCCCGGGCGGGAAGCGCGGGCACGTTCATCACCCTTGCCGGGAACATCGCGGCGATGGCGCCCGCCACCAACATCGGCGCGGCGTCACCCGTGGGGAGCGGCGGCCAGGACATCGGCGGCACGCTGGGTACCAAGGTCATGAACGATGCGGTGGCGTCGATCACGGCCATCGCGGATGCCCGCGGTCGACCCGTGGACTGGGCCGTGAGCACCGTCGCGAATGCGTCCTCCTACACCGTCGATGAGGCGTTCGCAGCGGGTGCCGTCGACATCAAGTCGGCGTCGCTGGACGACCTGCTGAACCAGGCCGATGGGCGCACGGTGACGGTCGCGGGTGAGCCGTGGGTCCTGGAGACGGCCGGCGCGCCGACGACGGAGTCGGGCCTGAACCTGGTCCAGGGGTTCCTGCATCTGCTGGCGGACCCGAACATCGCCTTCATCCTGTTCACGCTCGGGTTCCTGGGCCTGCTGCTCGAGCTGCACAGTCCGAACCTGGTCACCGGGATCCTGGGCGCGTTCGCCATCATCCTCGCGTTCATCGGGTTCGGCAGCCTGCCGCTCAATATCGGTGGGCTGCTGCTCATCATCCTCGCCATCGTGCTGTTCGTGCTGGAGGTCACGGTCACCAGCCACGGCCTCCTCGCCATCGGCGGCCTCATCGCGTTCGTGCTGGGAGCGTCGGCGCTCTACACGCAGGCGGGGCCACCGACGGAGCCGGACGTAACCGTGGCGCTGCCTATCCTGGTGGCCATGACGGTCCTGGCCGCCGGCTTCGTGGGTCTGGTCGTCTACGCCGCGACGCGGTCGCGCCGGATGCCGCCCGCGAACGTCGACATCCACAGCGTCTCGGTCCCGACCGAGCTCATCGGCATGGACTCCGAGGTGCGGCATGCCCTCATCCCGACCGGGACCGTCTATGCTGCCGGGGAGGAATGGACCGCCCGGAGCGCGGACGGCCGCAGCCTGGAGCGCGGCACGCCGGTGCGGATCGTGGGTCGCGACGGCCTGATCTTGATCGTCGACCCGCTCCAGCGGTGAAGTGGAGGGTTCCGTGTTCGAGACCGTGACGCTGGGTGGGCTGATCCTCATCATCGTCGTGCTGGTGGTGCTGCTGTACCTGAGCGTGCGCATCGTCACCGAGTACGACCGTCTTGTCGTCTTCCGGCTTGGTCGCACCGGGCCCGACAAGATCAAGGGCCCTGGCCTCGTGTTCCTCATCCCCATCGTCGACCGCCCGGTGCGGGTCGACCTTCGGGAGCAGTTCATCGAGGTCCCCAGCCAGACGACGATCACCAAGGACAACGCGCCCATCAGCATCGACTTCCTCATCTACTGGCGCATCAGCGACCCGCTGCGATCGATCGTCAACGTGGCCTACTTCGCGGGCGCCCTCCAGGGCATCGCGACCACGACGTTGCGAGCCGTCATCGGCGACATCCTGCTCGACGACGTGCTGTCCAAGCGCGACCAGATCAACGAGGTCCTGCGCACCAAGCTCGATGAGCAGACCGAGCGTTGGGGCGGCAAGGTGACGACTGTGGAGATCCGGGAGATCACGCCGCCACGCGACGTCCAGGACGCCATGAACCGGATGCTCTCAGCCGAGCGGAACCGGCGCGCCGTCATCACCGAATCAGAAGGCGCCCGCCAGTCGTCCATCAATGTCGCCGAAGGCGAGAAGCAGTCCTCGATCCTGCGCGCGGAAGGCAAGCGTCAGTCGGCCATCCTGGAGGCCGAGGGCTTCAGCCAGGCCCTGGAGCGGATCTACGGCGCGGCCCGCTCCATCGATGAGCGGACCATGCTGCTGCAGTACCTTGAGACGCTCAAGGCCATCGGGGCAAGTCCCTCGACCAAGTACGTGCTGCCCATGGAGCTCACCCGGCTCGCGGCACAGGTCGGTGACCTCGTGGACCGGACCTTCGACGAGGCCACGCCCCAGTCCGACGGTGGCGTCGTGCGGCCGCAGGCCGCGCAGTCGCCCGATTCGCCGTCCATGGGCACCACCGGTGGGTTGCGGTCGATCCGGCCAGAGCCGGTGACGGGTGAGACGCCTCCGTCGGCGTCCCCTGATGCGGGCGGTATCCACGATGTGCCACCGGAGCCGCCGGCGGGGCCGACCCAGTCCTGATGCCGACGGCGTTCCGTGGCTCGGTCGGTCGGTAGGCCCTGTCACACCGGACCACACTAGACCCATCCATAGCCCTTCCGGGATGGTCCGATCGGGACCTTCGGGGTCCCACCGCGGGCCGCGAGCAGGACTAGCATCGCGGCGATGGCTGCTCTGATCCTTGTCGTGACCGATGACCTTGGCCTCCAGCGCCTGCTGAGCACTGCCCTCGAGGGCGAGGACCGACAGGTGCGCTTGGTCGCGAACGGTGACCAGGCGGCAGCCATGTGGGCGAGCGAACCGCCGCACCTCGCCGTCATCGACTGCAACGTGCCGGGCCTCGACGCGTGGTCGCTCCTGGGCAAGGTCCGCTCGGCGGACGGCCGGGCGCACGTGCCGGTCATCCTGCTCGGCCCCGACGATGCCGCGACCAAGGTGCGCGGGCTGCGTGCCGGCGCCGACGACTACCAGGTCCAGCCGGTCCACCCCGCCGAGCTTGTCGCGCGCGTGCGCCGGCTGCTCGTCCGGTTCCCCCCGACCGAGGTCCCCGTGGCCCGGCCCGCGTCGCCGCCCCCGCCGGAGCCGGTGGAGGCGCCCCAGGCGCGGACCCTCGGCCAGGTGGTCGCGTTCTATGGCGCCAAGGGCGGCGTGGGCACGACGACGCTGGCCATCAACTCGGCCATCGCCTTCCATCGGCAGCTGCGGCGCAGCGTCGTGCTCGTGGATGCCAACCTCCAGTTCGGTGACCATCGGGTCTTCCTGGACGTCGGCAATGACCGCTACTCCATCGTGGACGCGGTGACCTCGCCGGGGATCGACGCGGATCTCCTGCGGACGCTCGTCGTCCACCACGATTCGGGCATCGACCTGCTGGTGGCGCCGACGCGTCCGGAGGAGGCCGAGCATGTGAGCGCCGAGCGGCACCATATGGCGACCATCATCGAGACACTCCGCCGGATGTACGACTACGTGGTCGTCGACCTCGATGACCGGCTCGATGACCACAGCCTCGACGTCATCACCGCCGCTGACCGGTTGCTGGTGGTCATGACCGCCGACCTGTCGTGCATCAAGAACGTGCGCCTGGTGCTCGAGACGATGACCCAGATCGGCATCCCCGACGAGATGGTGGAGCTGGTGCTGAATCGCAGCAATGCCTACACGGGTATCGGGCCCCGCTCCATCGAAGCGGTGCTCAAGCGGACCATCACCTACCAGGTCGTCAACGACTACCGGACCGCGATCAGTGCCCTCAACAGCGGTGAGCCATTCCTCCAGGCGCGCCCGGATGCGCCGGTGGCGCGATCCATCACGGACGTCGTGCGCACGATCGACAGTCATCCACTGGAGCGACGCACGGCCAACGGCCAATTCCTCATCCCCTCGGGCATCTGAGCCGACCCCGGTCATCGGCTCGCTCGCCGGAGCGTAGGCTGCGCTCGATGGTCCCCGGTCGTCGCCGCGGCGATCGGACCAGCCGACCGAGGGCCCCACATGCGCATCGAGTACCGGCACATCCCGCATCCCCGGATCGCGGCACGCCGGCGGTCAGGGCCGCCCAAGACCACCGATACACCAGTCGGGCTGAACGGCCGGATCGGCCTCGCTCTCACGACCATCGTGGGCACCATGTGGTGCGCCTATGCATTCGCCTGCCTCGCGCTCGTGGCCCTGCCCTCCGCGGCCGGTGGTGGGATCCTTGCCCTCATCCAGTGGCTGAGTCAGACGTTCATCCAGCTGGTGATGCTGTCCGTGATCATGGTCGGCCAGAACATCCTCAGCCGGGCTGCTGACAGCCGCTCGGACATGACCTATCGGGACGCGGACGCAACGCTCCACGAGGCGGTCCAGATCCAGGCGCACCTCCAGGCCCAGGACGATGCCATGAACGCGTTGCTGTCCAAGGTCGAGCAGCTGGAGGCGGCGCTCGCCAAGGCCTGACGGCGGAGGCGCGTCGGACCGGAGGGTCCGAGACCGCACGGTACGAGCAGCGTCGCCGCAGGAAGCCGGTGATCAGGATCGCGTAAGTCATCGGTGAGAACGGGCCAGCACACTCGGTCGCATGCTTGCGACACTCGTGACCGCGGTGATCAACGGCCTTCGGGGCGAGCTGGTCCGGGTCGAGGTGGACGTCGCACCAGGGCTGCCCGTGTGTCACATCGTGGGGCTGCCGGACGCCGCCCTCTCCGAGGCCCGCGAGCGAGTCCGGGGGGCGCTCCGGAATTCGGGCTTCGAGTATCCACTCAGCCGGATCACGGTCAACCTGGCACCCGCCGATCTGCGCAAACGTGGCGCCGCCTATGACGTCGCGATCGCCATCGGCATCCTGGTCGCATCCGGCCAGATCCGGGCAGCGGGTGGACCGTGGGCCGTCGTCGGCGAGCTGTCGCTCGGCGGACAGGTGCTGCCGGTGCCCGGGATGCTGCCGATGGTCTCGACGCTCGCCCGCCAGGGACATCGACGCGTGGCGGTCCCCGCCGCGAACCTCGACGAGGCGCGGTTGGTCGAAGACATCGAGCTGGTGGGTGCCGATGGCCTCGACGACGTCGCTCGCCTCGTGGCCGGTCCCCGCGGCCGAGCGGCCGGTGCCGCACGCCGTCGTCCATCGACCCAGGTCTCGGGCTCCGGTTCGGGGGAGGGCAGCGGGCACGCGACAGCGCCCGCGGCAGCCGCCGCTACCGAGCCGGGCCTGCCGCCCGCGGACCTGTCTGATGTGCGTGGCCAGGCGATGGCCCGCTGGGCGCTCGAGGTGGCCCTTGCGGGCGGCCACGATCTGCTCCTGGTCGGCTCGCCGGGTGCCGGCAAGACGCTGCTCGCGCGAACGGTCCCCGGGTTGCTGCCGCCACTGGACGATGGCGAGGCGCAGGAGGTGGCGGTGATCCGGAGCGTCGCGGGCCTCCGACCCGACCCGGCCGAGCGGCGGGTACGGCCGTTCCGGAGCCCGCACCACACGACGAGCTATGCGGCGATGGTGGGCGGCGGGCCGCTGCTCCAGCCCGGGCTGGTCACCCTGGCACACCGGGGGATCCTGTTCCTCGACGAGCTCGCGGAGTTCGACCGCAACGTGCTCGATGCCCTGCGTCAGCCGCTCGAGGACGGGACCGTGGAGATCGCACGCGCCCACGGCCACGTGCGCTACCCAGCCCGCCTGCAGCTCATCGCGGCGATGAATCCGTGTCGATGTGGCTGGGATGGCGAACCCGAGGCGCGCTGTCGCTGTCGACCCGGCGGGGCGCTGGCGTACCAGCGGCGGGTGAGCGGTCCGCTCCTTGACCGGATCGACCTGCGGGTCGTGATGAGCCGGGTGCCCACGGAGGTGCTCATCGGCGGGCCGCCCGCCGAGGCGTCGTCGGTCGTGGCCGCCCGCATCGCACGCGCTCGTACCATGGCGCTCGCACGCGCGGACGTCGTCAATGCACGCCTCACCGCCGGTCGCGTGCTGGAGGTCTGCCAACTGGAGCCCGCCGCGGGCCGGTTGCTGACGGAACTGTCGACAAGCGCCGGCATGACCGCACGGGGCGTCCACCGCGCGCTGCGTGTCGCCCGTACGATCGCTGACCTCGCCGACCAACACCGCGTGGGCCTGGAGGCCGTCGCCGCCGCGATCGCCCTTCGCGAGGACGGTGCGAGAAGGATCGCCGCGTGACCGGCGTTCCGGCCACCGACGAACGAACCGCCTGGATCGCCCTTGCCAGCGTGGAGGGCCTGGGCGAGCGCCTGGTACCCCGGCTGGCGGCGGCCTTCGGGGGCGCGGCGATGCTCCTGGACGTGGCCCGGACGCTCGATGGCGCCCGGCTCGGCGCGCGGCTGCGGCGGGCTGCCGAGACCGGGTTGCGACCGCGGACCATCGAGGACGTGCAGCGGGTCGCTCGGGATCCGGAGGCGGTCCTGCGCCGGGTGGCTGAGCTCGATGGCTGGGTCCTGACGCCCTGGGATCCGGCGTATCCGGCCGCCCTGCGCATCGTCGATCCGCAACCAGCGGCCCTCTTCGGCGCGGGGGATCCGGCCGTGCTCAGCCGCGGCCCCCTCATCGCCATCGTTGGCACGCGACGGCCGACCCCGCTGGGGCGATCGTTCGCGGGCCGGGTCGCCACCGCGCTCGCGACGCGCGGTGTCACGGTGGTCAGCGGCCTTGCCATCGGCATCGACGGTGCCGCCCACGCCGCCACCCTCGACGCAGGCGGTCGGACCGTGGCGGTCATCGGGGGCGGGCTGGCCCATGCAGGGCCACGGGCACATGCTGCCCTGGCCGCGGACATCCGCGCGAGCGGCGGTGCCGTCGTGGGGGAGCATCCGCCCGATACCCAGCCTACGCAGGGCACGTTCCCTCGCCGCAACCGGATCATCAGCGGCTTGAGCCGTGCCACCGTGGTCATCGAGGCGCCCGCGGCGAGTGGCGCGCTCATCACGGCGCGCCATGCCCTGGAGCAGGGACGAGCGGTGTTCGCGGCCCCTGGCCGCCCGACGGACCCCGCCACGAGCGGCTGCCTGGCGCTGCTGCGGGAGACTCCCGCGCGACCGCTGGTGAGCATCGATGCGCTGCTCGTCGACCTCGACCTGGACTCGCAGCCCGTCGGCGCCAGTTCGGACGGGGCTGCCGGGCGTCCGATGCACGCGGGTGATGCGCTCAGGGTGCTGGGACCGGTGGAGCGTGCCGTCGCGGAGCTGCTGCTCGCTGGACCGGTCTCGTCGGACGCGCTGGTGCATGCCTCGGGTCAGACGCCAGCCGTCGTGGCCGGAGCGCTGACCCTGCTCCAGCTGCGCGGCTGGGTGGTCCCGATGGGACCGCTCCAGGTCCCGGCCGGTCCGCTGCTGATCGCTGCGCCGCGCCCGACGGTCGCCACCCGACAGGACCCTCCATGAGTGCACTGCACCCTGACCTCCGTACCGGTCCGGAGCAGCGGTCGCTCTGCCTATCCTGCTGGGGTGATCCGCGAAGCCGTCATCCACATGAACAACGAGCAACCCCTGGTGTGCGACCTGCGGGAGATGCCTGCCGCCGAGGACGTCAGCCTCGTGTGCACCAACCTGCGCCTCGTCGACGGCAAGAAGCCCACCTTCATCGACCGCACGGACTCCTGGTTCGCCATCCCGATGCACATCATCCGGTTCATCGAGATCCCACTCCTCGCGGTCGAGGCGAGCTCGATCCTTGCACTGCCATCCGGCCCGCTCCCCGACCCGGGAGCTCCCACGGCCGAGGAAGCCGAAGAGGACGAAGCCGCCGAGGAGCTGCTGCAGCGCATCCGGGACGTGTGACGCGCGCGCCCTTTGGCGCGCGCCGCACCCTCGCGTCCCCGAAGGGGACGCGCTCCGGAATCGCCCCGGCCCGGTGCTACACTCCGGCCCGATGAACAAGGATCTGGTGATCGTCGAGTCGCCTGCGAAGGCCAAGACGATCGAGCGCTACCTGGGCGATGGCTATACGGTCCTCGCCTCCAAGGGCCATGTGCGTGACCTCCCCGAGAACCCCGGCAAGGGCAAGCTGGGTGTGGATGTGGAGCACGACTTCGCGCCCGACTATGTGATCAGCGAGGACCGCCGCCGGGAGGTGGCGAGCATCACCAAGGCCGCTGGCCGGGCGAACACCGTCTATCTCGCGACCGACCTCGACCGGGAGGGGGAGGCGATCGCGTGGCATGTCGCCGAGGCCGCCGAGATCCCCGTCGCCAAGCAGCGGCGGGTGACCTTCTCGGAGATCGACCGAGCCGGCGATCCGGGAGGCCTTCGCGCATCCCCGGGACATCGACATGCACCTCGTCGATGCGCAGCAGGCGCGCCGGGTGGTCGACCGGCTGGTCGGATATACGCTCAGCCCCCTGCTCGCGCGCAAGGTGCGCAGCGGACTATCCGCTGGCCGGGTGCAATCGGTGGCCGTGCGCCTCGTCGTCGAGCGCGAGCGGGAGGTCACCGCCTTCGTCGCCCGGGAGTATTGGACGCTCCAGGCGCAGCTGCAGACCACCGATGGCGCCACGTTCCCCGCGGATCTGGTGCGTATCGACGGCGAGACGCTCGACGTCACCGACGAGACCACGGCGCGGACGCACGCTGATGCGCTCCGTGCGGCACGACCCGAGGTCACCAAGGTCAGCGTCCGACAGCAGAAGCGGTCACCGGCGGCGCCCTTCACCACCAGCACGCTCCAGCAGGAAGCGAGCCGGAAGCTGGGCTTCAGCCCGCGCCGGACGATGTCGGTCGCACAGCGCCTGTACGAGGGCATCGAGGTCGATGGCGAGAGCGTCGGCCTGACGACCTACATGCGTACCGACTCCACCTCGATGGCAGGTGTCGCCATGGGTGAGGCGCGCGAGGTCATCGGCAGCCGCTTCGGCCCCGGATACACGATGCCCAAGGGCCGGGTCTACAAGACGAAGGCGAAGGGAGCCCAGGAAGCGCACGAGGCGATCCGGCCGACGAGCTTCCAGCGCGATCCCGATTCGCTGGCTCGCTGGCTGTCGTCGGAGGAGCTGCGTCTCTACCGGCTCATCTGGCAGCGCGCCCTGGCCTCGCAGATGACCGAGAAGCGTCTCGAGACCACGTCCGTCGATCTGACGGCCGGTCGATACGCCTTGCGTGCCTCCGCGACACGCACGCTGTTCGATGGCTTCTCCCGGGTGTACACCGAAGGCCGGGACGACGGCACCGAGGAGGACGAGGCGCAGACGGGCCTGCCGCCGCTGGTCGAGGGCCAGGTCACGAGCGTCACGGATGTCACGCCCACCCAGCACTTCACCGAGCCGCCTCCGCGCTTCACGGAGGCGACGCTCATCCGGGCGCTCGAGGAGCACGGCATCGGCCGGCCCTCCACCTACGCCGCGACCATCTCGACCATCATCGACCGTGGCTATGTCGTGGTGAAGGAGAAGCGGCTCCACCCGGAGCTGGTCGCATTCATCGTGACGGACCTGCTCGTGGAGCACTTCGGAGAGTTCGTGGACGTGGAGTTCACGGCGCGCATGGAGCAACGCCTGGACGAGGTCGCCCGCGGCGAGCGTGAATGGGTGCCCTTGCTGCGGGAGTTCTACGGCCCCTTCAAGGAGCTCGTGGACGTCAAGCGCAAGGAGCTCAAGCGCGCCGACATCACCACCGAGCCGAGCGATGAGGTGTGCTCCGAGGGCCACCCCATGGTCATCCGGCTGGGTCGGAACGGACGGTTCCTCAGCTGCTCGCTGTATCCCGAGCACAAGGAGTCGCGGCCGATCCCCGGCGAGGAGCCGGAGGTGGAAGCCATGGCGGGGGAGGGAGAGACCTGTCCCGAGTGCCACGAAGGGACGCTCGTCCAGAAGCGTGGTCGCTTCGGGGCCTTCGTGGGCTGCTCCAGGTATCCCGACTGCAAGTACATCCGCAAGGATGGTCCGCCCCCGCCCGATCAGCTGCCGTTCGAGGTCGCCTGTCCGACGTGCCATGAGGGGCACCTGGTGGCTCGCCGCGCCCGCCGGACCGGCAGCGTCTTCTGGGGTTGCTCGCGCTACCCGAAATGCACCTTCACCACCTCCCGTGAACCGGTCGGCGCGGTCCACGATGCGGACGCCGGTGTCGTGGCGCGCAACGCGGATGGCAGCGGGATCTGTCTTGCCTGCGGCGCGGCGATCTCGCTGCCGGAGGTCGTGGGGGTCGGCGAGATGCTCGGCGGCGGCCCGCCCGATCCGGCGGCCATCGCGCCATCGGCGCGGCGCGGCGGGCGTCCAGCGAATGGCGGTCGCGCCAAGGCGACGGCGTCGAAGACAGGAGCGGCCACCCGCAAGTCCAAGGCGTCCGCCACCGCGGACGTGACCATCAAGCCGGCGAAACGTCCCGCAGCCTGATGGACAGGGACGCCGAGCCCGTCGGGCGATGACCGGCGACGAGGCGCTGGCGGGATTCCTGCTGGCGCTCAGCGCTCGCGACACGTCACCGCATACCCAGCGTGCGTACGGCACGGCCGTGCGCGGATTCCTCTCCTGGCTCGCGGCGCAACCCGGCGCGGACTGGCGAGCTCCAGCGCGACGTGAGCTTCGAGCGTGGCTCGCGGCGTTGTCGGCGGACGGCCTTGGTCGGTCCTCGATCGCCGCACGGCTCGCGGCGATGCGCTCGTTCTACCGCCACGCCCGACGAGCGGGATGGGTGGAGAAGGATCCATGGGCCGCGATCGTGACACCGCGTCGATCGAAGCGACTGCCGCGGGTGCTCGATGCCGGGGATATCGAGTCGCTCCTCGATGTCGTGTCCGGATCGGCCGACCCGCACACAGGTGGTGCGCTGCGCGCCGGGACCGCCGCCGCGATCGAGCTGCGCGACCGGGCCATCGTGGAGACCGCGTATGGCGCCGGTCTGCGCATCAGCGAGCTTGCCGGTGCCGACTGCTCCGACCTCGACCTGCGACGGGGGGAGATCCGGGTGCTCGGCAAGCGACGCAAGCCGCGCATCGGGCTGCTCGGTGGCCCGGCCCTCGATGCGCTCGCCGCTTGGCTCGATGTCGGCCGACCACAGCTGCGCGCGGCCAGTACCACCACCGATGACGGGGCGCTGTTCCTGAGCACGAGCGGCAGCCGTCTGGGGGTCCGGGGGATGCGCGAGCGGATCGACCGGCTGGTTCGACGTGCCGGACTGCCCGATGGCGTCTCGCCCCACACCCTGCGCCACTCCTTCGCGAGCCATCTGCTCGACGGTGGCGCCGACCTCCGGGTCGTCCAGGAGCTGCTGGGTCACGCGAGCCTGGCCACCACCCAGGTCTACACCCACGTCTCACCGGCCCGGCTGCGGAACGCTTACCGGGCCGCTCATCCGCGAGCGACCACGTCGGAGCCAACGACACCGCCGCGCACGTGACCAGCGCGGTCAACCGGGGGCTGGCGCGCGCAGGGCTCGTCGTCACGTTCGCGTTCCTGGCCTCGCGCCTCCTGGGCTGGCTCCGGTTCGTGGTCATGTCGGCGCAGTTCCCGGCGCAGGGGCAGCTGGATCCGTACTTCGCGGCGTTCCGGATCCCCGACCTGATCTACCAGCTCGTCGCTGCGGGAGCCGTCGGTTCGGCGCTCATCCCGGTGCTCACGACCCTCATCGCGGAAGGTGCACGGCGCCGTGCGTGGCGGGTGGCCTCGACCGTCATCAACCTGATGCTCGCGGGCCTTCTGCTCTTCGCGGTCGTGGTGTTCATCTGGGCTCCCCAGATCGTGCCCCTCATGACCCCGGGGTTCGACACGACCGCGACGGATACCACCATCGAACTCACCCGGATCATGCTCCTGTCGCCCATCTTCCTCGCGCTCGGCGCGCTGGTATCGGCGATCCTCAACAGCCAGCAACGGTTCGGCATCGCCGCGTTCGCGCCCGTCGTCTACAACCTCGCCATCATCATCGGCTGCGTGACGCTGGGTGCGGCGATGGGTCTCGACGGCCTGGCCTTGAGCGTCGTCATCGGCTCGTTCCTGATGCTCGCGGTGCAGCTGCCCCTGCTGCGCCGCCGGTTCCACTACGACCCCATCATCGACGTGCGCGATCCGCCAGCTCGCAAGGCCCTCGCGCTCATGGTCCCGCGCGCCATCGGGCTGGGCATCACCCAGATCACGTTCGTGGTCAACACGACGCTTGCGACGACCCTGGTCGTGGGCTCGGTGACCGCCTACAACCTCTCGTTCACCATCCTCCAGATCCCGCTGGGGGTCATCGGCTTTCCCATGGGCGTGGTGCTGCTGCCATCCCTCTCCCGGGCGATCGCCCTCGGCGACATGCCCGACTTCCGCCGGCTCGTCGACCGCTCGATGCGGCTGCTGCTCTGGGTGACCATCTATCTCGCGGTCGTGGGCATCGTCCTGCGCACCCCGACGGCCACGCTGCTGTTCGGCAACGCCGCGGCCGGCGTGGTGACCCTCACCGCGAGCACCTATGGCTGGTTCCTGCTGGGTCTGCCGGCACACACCCTCAACGTGGTCCTCACCCGCGCCTTCTACAGTGCCCAGGACACCCGGACGCCTGTGACGGTCGCCATCTGCTCGGTCGGCGTGAACGTGGTCGTCTCGGTGGCGCTCGTGGGCAGCATGGGTCTCGCCGGCCTGGCCCTCGGGATCGCGCTCGGCGGCTGGTTCGAGACAGTGGTCCTCTCGCTCATCCTGTGGCGCCGGACGCACGCGGTGCCATTGGGCTCGATCAGCGCCGCGTCGGTCGGCTATCTCATCGGGGCGCTCATCGCGGCCGGTGTCGCGTTCGTGGTACTCGGATGGGTCGGCGGATGGCTGGGACCCTCGACCGGCCGGCTCGATGCCCTCATCGAGCTCGTCATCGTGGGCCCGATCTCCCTCGCCGCGTACCTGCTGTACAGTCGGTTGATGCGCATCCCGGAGCTGTCGCAGTCCATCCGGCTGGTCCGTTCGGCCATCCACCGAGGATGACCGCATGACCACCGACGAGGTGGCAGCGGCCCACGAGGCGGTGCTTCCCGGGTCTCAAGTTCATGCCGTCGACGCGCGGCCCATGGCACCCGCCACGCTTGCCGACGCCGATGGGGCACTGTTGCGCTCGGACGACGAGGCGTGGGACCGGTTCGTGGCCGCTGCGCCCGGAGGGTCGTACCCCCAGCTGACCGCCTGGGCGGCGTCGAATGCCGTCAAGGGGTGGAGCACGCGACGCGTCGTCGCGGCATCACGCAGTGGGCCGGTCGGCGCCCAGGTGCTGCTCCACCGGATGCGCCCCGGCCCGTTCCAGCGCGGCTACGCAGCCCGCGGGCCGGTCGCGCCCGTGCTCGATCGACCGGCGCTGGCCGCTTTCACGGGTGCGGTGCAACGGGTCGCATCGAGCCTCCGGCTGTCGCACGTGGTCATCGATCCCGAGGTCGAACCGGGCCCCATCGAAGGCTGGCTCGACGCGCTCGGCTGGCGCCGCATCCCGGCCATCCAGATCGACCGGACCCGCCTCGTCGACCTCACCCGCAGCGAGGCCGAGCTGTGGTCCGACCTGCGCTCGAGCGCGCGCTGGTCGGTGAACAAGGCGCGCCGCACCGGCCACACCGTGGAGGACGCGGGCGCTGGCGGGCTCGATGCCTTCGGGGAGCTGTATCTCGAGACCGCGAGACGTGTCGGATTCGAGGCCAATGCCGCATTCCGGGAGACGTTCCACGCGTTCGACCGGGATGGGGGTGCGCGACTGCTCCTGGCCCGGGATGCGGAGGGTCACGCCGTTGCGACCCTGATGCTCCTCGACTGCGGCGACCGGGTCATCGAGCGGTATGGCGCGTCGAGCGCGGAGGGTGCGGCTGCGCGGGCCAACTACCTCGTGAAGTGGGAGTCGATCCGGACCTCGCGGGAGCGGGGGATGGCGCGCTACGACATGTGGGGCACCGACCACGAGGGCGTGGCCACGTTCAAGGCCTCGTTCGGTGGCCATGAGCGGCAGTACATCGGGGCCTGGGAGCTGGTGACCAATCGGCTGGTCCACGGCGGTTTCGCGGGCATCGCCCGACTGCGCGGCCGCGGGAGACCCCCCGAGGCGCAGGCGGGTGCCGCGCTGGCGACCGGTCTGAGGGTGGTCGAGATGACGACCGACGCCCCCGACGGCTGGGACGCCCGGGTCGTCGACGCGCCTGGCGGCCATGTCATGCAGGGCACGGCGTGGGCGGACCACCGTCGGGCGCAGGGCGCCGATCCGCGATTCGTGACCTTCAGTGACGGCCACGGTGTGCTCGTGGTCCTGCGCCAGCAGCCGCTGTCCCCCGGTAGCATCGCCACGGTCCGGCGCGGTCCAGCGCGCGCGGGTGGTGACGGTGCCGACCTCGCGGCCCATGTCGGGGTGCTGGGCGCTGCGCTCGCGGATGCTGGCGCGCGCGAGCTGTTCGTGGACCCGGAGCTCGATGCCGATCCGGGCTACGAGGCCGCGATGGACGCCCTGGGGTCGGAGGTCACCATGGAGTACCAGCCCTCCATCCATGTCATGCGCCTCGCGCTGCCACACGGCACCACCGAGGACGACATCTGGGCAGGCGTGGCCAAGACCACGAAGCAACGGGTGCGTGCCGCAGAGCGACTGGGCACGACCGTGCGCCATGACGACGACGGCGCGCTGCTCGATGCGTTCGGCGAGCTGCTCGTGGAGCGCGCCGACGCCCTGGGCATCACGATGCGTCCCGAGCTGGGCTACCTCGCGGCCTGGCGGCGATTGCTGGCGGTGGACCAGGCACGGCTGCTCGTGGCGGAGCACGATGGCGAGCTTGCTGGCGGGTTGCTCATCTTCCGCCAGGGTGGCATGCACTGCACCGCCTACTCGGCCGATCGCGCATCGCTCCGCCGGGCGCTGCCGGGCACCATGCACCTCGTCCGCTGGACGGCCATCCGGGAGGCCATCGCGGCTGGCGCGACCGCCATCGAGCTCGGCGGGGTCGACCTGCCGGGACACCGTGAGCCACCCGGTCCTGGTGAACCGAACCACGGGCTGTATATGCACAAGGCCTCGTTCGGCGCGGAGTGGGTCGTGCGTACCCCAGCCCGACGGCTCGTCCTGCGGCCACGCGCCGTGCAGGTGGCCGCGGCGCGGGAACGCATCGTCGGCGCCGGCAGGGGCGCGCTCCGTCACCTGCCGGGCGCTGGTCGGTGAGCGCGCCGGACGCGTCGGCGGGCGTCCGCACCCTGGGCGACCTCGTGGTCCGCCTCGAGGCTCGCGATGTCCTCCGGTCGGTGCTGGGCGGCCCGATGCCGCTCGGTGGCATCGAGGTGCGCGGCGTCGCCCATGATTCCCGATGTGTCGGCCCGGGCTGGCTGTTCGTGGCCATCGCCGGGGAGCACCACGATGGCCACGACCACGCCCGGGATGCGGTCGCCGCGGGGGCGGTGGCGTTGGTGCTGGAGCGTGCCCTGCCGGTGCCGGGCGTGCCCCAGATCCTGGTCGCCTCACCGCGGCGCGCGCTCGCGGTGTGCGCCGCCTGGTTCGAGGGTGACCCGAGCCAGCGGCTGGGTGTCGTGGGTGTCACGGGGACCGATGGCAAGACGACCACGGCCTATCTCGTCCGGGCGATGCTCGAGACGTGCGGCCTTGCCACCGGGATGCTGGGCACCATCGACGTCATCGTGGGTGGCCGCAGCCTTGGCAACCCCGGTCGCGCCACGACCCCGGAAGCGCCCGAGCTCCAGGCGCACCTGCGCCAGATGGTCGACACGGGCGATCGGTGGGCGGTCGTCGAGTCGACGTCGCACGGGTTGGCCCAGGAGCGGGTCGGCGAGGTGGCGTATGACGTCGCGGTGCACACCAACGTCACTCACGAGCATCTCGAGTTCCATCGGACGCCGGAGGCATACCGGGCGGCCAAGCGCCGCCTCTTCGAGCGCCTCGCACTGGGTCCCTCGAACCCCGACAAGGGTCACGGGAAGCACGCGGTCGTCAACCTGGATGACCCGCACGCGGACCTGTTCGTGAGCGCCGCAGCCGAGGCGGGCGCCACCCTCCACGGATACGGTGTCGACCCCGATGGCGTCTCGACCATCCGCGCCGTCTCGGTCCGGGAAGGCGCCGGCCTCGCGATGATGGTCCGGACCCCCCGTTGGGAGGACGAGGTGCGGGTCCAGCTGGCGGGTCGCTTCAACGTCCACAACACGCTGGCGGCCATCGGGGTGGGCGAGTCGCTGGGCCTGGATCCCGCGGCCATGCGTCGGGGCATCGGGTCGCTGGACCGGGTACCGGGGCGGATGGAGACGATCGAGCTGGGTCAGCCGTTCCGGGTCGTCGTCGACTATGCCCACACGCCGGAGGCGCTCGCCAAGGCACTCGACGCCCTCGCACCGCAAGCGCTCGCGGTCGGCGGCAGGCTCATCTGTGTCTTCGGCTCCGCGGGTGACCGGGACGTGGCCAAGCGGCCGATGATGGGCCGCGTCGCAGGGGAGCGCTGCCGCTTGGTCATCGTCACCGACGAGGACTCCCCGGTCCGAGGACCGGACGACGATCCTGGATGCCATCGCGCGTGGCGCCGAGCGTGCCGGCCGCGTCCGTGGCCGCGATCTGCTGCTCATCCCCGACCGGGCCGCAGCCATCGCAGCGGCCCTCGAGGAGGCGCGACCGGGGGATGTCGTCGTGCTCGCCGGCAAGGGCCATGAGCGGACGATCGAGATGGCGGCAGGCCCGGTTCCCTGGGACGAGGCCGGCGCAGCGCGCACCGCCCTTGGAGGTCTGGGCTATCACGGCGACCGGTAGACTGCCGACGATGGATGAGGCCCGCACCGACGCCGGTGGACGCATGCCGGACGGTCGGGTGCAGCTGGTGGACATGACCACCGAGCCCGCCGCCACATGGGACGCCCTGGCGTGCCGATCAGCGCGGGGCGAGGCGCTCCAGTCCGTGGCGTGGGGCGAGGTGAAGGCGGCGTCCGGCTGGATCGCCCGACGGTTTCGCATCGATGACGACACCGGTCCCGCTGCGGTCGTGTCCATCCAGGAGCGTGACCTCGCCGCGCCGATCGTGCGTCGCACGCCGCAGGCGATCCGGGGCACGGTGCGCGATGTCGGTGGGGCTCTCGGCCGATTCCTCTACGCACCGCTCGGCCCCGTGCTCCTCCGGGACGACCCGGTCGCGGTCGCGTCGACGCTCCGGGGCATGCGTGCCATCGCGCGCCAGCGGCATGCGGCCCTGCTCGTCGTCGATCCCTGCTGGGAGGTCCACAGCGCGGAGGCGGCAGGTCTGGTCAGCGCCGGCTTCACGGCGGCACGGCGGCCGGTGCAAGTGTCCACGACCGGGATGTTCGTGGCCCTCCACGCCGACGAGGAAGCCCAGTGGCGGCAGCTCAACCAGAATGCCCGCCGCAACGTCGAAAAGTGCCGCAAGGCCGGCGTGGAGATCGTGCGCTTCGACCGGACGACCGACCCCGCGATGCTGACCGCGGCGCTCGATCGGTCGTACGCCATGCTGCTCGAGACGGGCGTGCGGCGCGGCTTCGGGGACGTCCTGCGACCCGCGGCGTACCACAACCCCGCCCAGCAACGGCTCATCGAGTCCGGCAACGCCTCGCTCTGGATCGCCAGCCGGGGGGGCCGTGAGCTCGCGCATACACTCGTGCACCACTCGGGCGACCGGGCGGTACTGTTCGAAGCGGGCGAGGCCGACACGGATCTCGCCGTCGTGACTGACGGATCGGCCGGCGCCGAGGCTCCCGCGCCACGGGTCGCGGCCAACTTCCTGCTCCAGTGGACGATCATCCGCTGGGCGGCGGAGACCGGCTTCACGACCTATGACCTGAGCGGTGTCGACAACCACGAGGCGCCGGGCCTGCCGGGGGACGGATCGCATCCCCTGTGGAGCCTCTTCCGCTTCAAGTCGCAGTGGGGTCCGCGCCCGGTGCAATTCGTGGGGGCCTGGGAGTACGCGCCCTGGCCACTGCTGGGCTCGGGCCTGCGGGCCGCGTGGTCGGCGTCCGATCGGCTCCGGGAGCGGCGCCATCGCGCCTGAGGGGCGTCAGTCGGTGTTCTTCCTGGGGTCGTACTCGGGCGGCGGGACGTCGATGTGCTTCCAGAGCGTCCGGGCCAGCTGGCGCAGCGTCCGGTCGGGATCGTAGAGCCCCCGGTTCGAGAGCAGCACGATGACCGCGCCCTCGCGCGGGAAGTACCAGATGCCGTCCTCGAACCCGCGCAGGCTGCCACCGTGGCCGATGGCCCGGCGACCGTTGAAGATGCGGGTCCGGGTGCCCAGGCCGTACTCGTCGCGCTTCCGGAACGTGAGCATCTGGGCGAGCAGGTCAGGTGGCACCACCCGGTCGGTGGCATAGAGGGCCATCGCCCAGCGGGCCAGGTCATCTGCGTTCGAGACCATCGCCCCGGCCGCCCACGCGACCGTGGCGGCGGACATCGTGGGCAGCACCCGTGACGGGCCGGTCTGGTCGAGGTACATCGTGCCGCCTCCCCACAGATGCCCGTGCGCCGCGTCCCGGGGCGTGGGTTCGTCGGGCTGGAAGCTCGTCCGGTCGAGACCGAGCGGATCGAGCAGTCGCTCACGGATGACCCGCGCGAGCGCCGTACCCGTGACCTTCTCGACCACCCGCCCGAGGAGCACGAAGTTCGTGTTCGAGTAGTGGAAGCAGCGACCGGGCAGGCAGTATGGTCGACCCACCAGGGCCAGGATGTCGCGCACCTTCCAGTGCTTCGTCGGTCGCGAAAACACCGCCGCGTTGTAGCCGGGTGCCTCGAAATAGTTCGCGATGCCGCTGGTATGACCGAGCAGCTCGCGGATGGTGATGACGCTCGAGCGCGGGTAGTCGGGCAGGAACCGCGACAGGTGGTCGTCGAGGCCGAGGCGGCCCTCGGCCACGAGCTGCATGACGACCGCGGTCACGAAGGTCTTCGTGATGCTCGCGATGCTGAATACGGTGTCCGCATCGACCGCGCGAGCCGGGGCGAGACGACGGTCGCCACTCACCCCCAGCCAGGTCCGCCCGTCCGCGAGGCGGATGGCGACCGAGATGCCAGGGGTGGGGATGCGCACCCTGGCCTCGTCGAGCACGGCCTGGAGGGCCGACGCCGTCGCCCGGTCGAATGGGACGGTGGTCGCCAGCGGATCGGGCGTCGGTGAGGGCGACGGGCCCCCGGATGGGTCTGCGCTGACGGTGGCGCTGCCCGACGGTGCGGCCGCCACCATCGATGCCGCGACCGCAGCGGTCGGCGTCGCATTGGACAACGACGGCAGGAGCTGGGCGACCAGCGCGCCAGGCGGCCCGGGATCGTCGATGCGGCCTGCGGAGGGGCCTGTGGTGCCACCACCGGCACAGGCTGTGATCCACAGCAGTGCCGCGATGAGGTACGCGATGGCCGCAGTGCGGGCTCTTGCAGGGCGGCTCGGGGATCGGGTCACGGGGGCCACGAGGCACCACGGTACACTGCGATGGCATGTCCATCCACGTACGGGCTCCCAGGCCGGATCGAGGGAGCCGGGAGACCTCCGTGCCGCGTGTCGCGGCGCCCCTGGCGTCGCTGCGCCAGCTGGACGCCGCCGAGCAACGGATCGAGGCCGACCTGCGGGAGCGGTTCCCGGATGCGGACCTGATCAAGGTCGGTGAGGCGTATCGGTTCGCGCGGGAGGCGCACGGCCCCCAACGACGCGCCTCCGGTGAGCCGTACATCACGCATCCGCTCGCCGTGGCCCAGATCCTGTCCGAGCTCGGGCTCGACCCGCTCGCGGTCCAGGCGGCGCTGTTGCACGATGTGCCTGAGGACACCGAGTACTCCATCTCGGATGTCGAAGAGCGCTTCGGGCCGGAGGTCGCCCATCTCGTCGATGGCGTCACGAAGCTGTCCAAGTTCAGTGCCCGGTCCCACGAGGAGCAGCAGGCGGAGAACATCCGCAAGATGTTCCTGGCCATGGCGGAGGACATCCGCGTGGTGCTCATCAAGCTGGCGGATCGGCTGCACAACATGCGCACGCTGGGCGCCCTGCCGGTCGAGAAGCAGCAGCGCATCGCCCGCCAGACGGCGGAGATCTACGCCCCGCTCGCGGAGCGCCTGGGGATCTGGCAGTTCAAGTGGGAGCTTGAGGACCTCTGCTTCAAGGCCCTCGACCCCGAAGCGTATCGGGGTCTTGCGACCCAGCTCGAGAGTCGACGTCGGGCCCGCGAGGCATATGTCAAGCGCGCGATGGAGGTCCTCGGGGAGGCGCTCACCGAGGCGGGCATCCAGGCCGACCTGTCCGGTCGGCCGAAGCACATCTACAGCATCTACCGAAAGATGCAGCGAAAGGGCGCCGCGCTGGGCGAGATCTACGACATCCATGCGGTGCGGGTGCTGGTCGATAGCGTCCGCGACTGCTACGGCGCCCTGGGCGTCGTGCACGCGCTCTGGCGGCCGATCCCGGGCCAGTTCGATGACTACATCGCCATGCCCAAGAACAACGGCTACCAGAGCCTCCATACCGCGGTCGTGGCCGTGGACGGTAAGCCACTCGAGGTGCAGATCCGGACCCACGAGATGCACCGCATCAGTGAGGTCGGCATCGCCGCCCACTGGCGCTACAAGGAAGGGTCGCGGACCGACCGCGCCTATGACGCAAAGCTCGCCTGGCTGCGCCAGCTCATGGACTGGCAGCGCGAGGTCTCGGACGCGACCGAGTTCGTGGAGGGTGTCAAGCTCGACATCTTCCAGGACCAGGTGTTCGTGTTCACGCCCCGCGGCGACGTCAAGGACCTGCCGGCGGGGGCCACGCCCCTCGACTTCGCCTACCGCATCCACACCGACGTCGGTCACGCCTGCATCGGCGCCAAGGTCAACAACCGGCTGGTGTCGCTCGACTACAAGCTCAAGAATGGCGACATCGTGGAGATCGTGACCACGAAGAGCGCTCATGGGCCATCGCGCGACTGGCTGAACCTGGTTACGACCAGCCACGCCAAGGAGAAGATCCGGCAGTGGTTCAAGCGCCAGCAGCGCGACGAGAACATCGGCCATGGCAAGGCGGCGCTCGACCGCGAGCTGCGGCGGCTGGCGCGCACGTCCCTGGACAAGATCCCCCACGACCAGCTGGTGGAGGTGGCCGAGGCGGCCCGATTCGGGACGCTCGACGACTTCTACGCCGCGGTCGGATATGGCGCGGTGAGCGCCCAGTCGGTGGTCATGAAGCTGGGTGTCGCCGATGACACGAGCGAGGTGGTGCTGCCCCAGGTCGCGCCCCCGCCGCCGACCCAGACGGGCGGCATCCGGGTCAAGGGTGTCGGCGACCTGCTCATCCGCTTCGGCAAGTGCTGCCATCCCATCCCGGGTGATCCCATCCGGGGGTACATCTCCCGGGGGAGGGGCGTGACCGTCCACCAGGCCACCTGTCACACGGTCGTCAACGAGCAGGACCGGGACCGGTTCATCGATGTCGAATGGGAGACGGCGGCCCAGCAGACGTATCCCATCGCGATCCGGGTCGAGGCCTACGACCGGACCGGGTTGCTCTCGGACATCAGCAATGTCGTGGCAGAGTCGAAGATCAACATCCTCGCGGCCCATGTCTCGGTCCACGGCGATACCAAGGCGACCGTCACGGCCACGCTCCAGGTGACCTCCGTCGCCCAGCTTGCGCGCGTCATGCAGCGGCTCGGCCAGCTGCGCGACGTCACCTCGGTCCAGCGCGACCAGGGGTAGGGTGGGCGGCGCCGGATCGGAGATCCTTCTCGGCCCCGACGCGGGCGCGACGCAGCCACCGGACCGCAGCCGCCCGGATCGGCCGCGACACAGCTCCCTGACCGGGGTTGGCGGACACTGCCGATTGCCCGGTCAGCGGGTGAGTCGCCCGGCGAACGCTCGGCCACAACTTCGCGCCGCCGCCTGACCGCCCCGTTGCCCGATGGCCAGGTAGCCTGGCCACTCTGCGGGTCATCGGACCACGGACTGCCTGACGCAGCCGTGGGACCACAACGCTCGCCGTCCCATGCACCCGGATGTCGGGTGCGTCCCGATCAGGCACACCGCGTCCACGAGCACGAAACGATGCCGGGCTGAGCCGGACAGGCTCAGCCCCGTGGCCGAATGGGTTGCGTACCCGGTACTCCCGGAAGCCCTGACCGGGGCCCAGGAAGAGGACCGCCCGTGCCAGCGCGACGAGATCGGCGTCGCCGGTGTCCAGACGGGTGCCGTTCAGACCATCAGGCTGGCCGACAGGGAGCCAGGTGGGAACGCCAGGGACTGGACCATGTCGACCGTGGCGGGACAGCGGACCTCGGTGGCGGAGGGCCCACCAGACGCATGCGAACCACCGCCATCCATGACGGACCGCATCGTCAGACAGACGACGCCGAGCGAGGACACCAGCGCGAACACGTCGAGCAGGACCGGCGGCGAGTCGGCCAGGGTGCCGTGGCGTCACGGCGCCAACGGGTCCTGCCCCGTGCCGACCATGCGGTCGCCGGCTGCGCGCCAACGAGGCCCATGGCCCATGGGTGGTTGGTACTGCAAACGCGACGCGGCCAAGTTTGTTACGGTTTCTTAGTCGAGACATCGATCGCCCCAGCGGTCGAGCCGGCCCATCGCCATCACGCCCCAGCGTGATGTCCTGGTAGAGAGGAGATGCCGTGGCGGTCATCGAGGCGCGCACGCGCGCCGAGGACCGGGCAGAGGCCCGAACCCGCACCCATCGCGTCCCGACCGTGATCGCCGCATTCCTGGCGCTGCTGATGCTGGCCAGCATCGGGATCGCGCAGCCCGTCGCCGCGAATGGCAGCGGGGCGCAGGCCGACCGTGTCATCGCGGCCGTGGAGAGCCATCTCGGCGCCCGATATCGTTGGGGCAGCACCGGCCCGTCCGCGTTCGACTGCTCCGGCCTGGTGTATCGGGCCTTCAAGGAGGCGAAGCTCGTCGGGCATATCGGCGGCTTCAACACCGCTCACGGCTACTACCGCACCTTCCAGCGGCGTGGCCGCACCAGCAAGTCGGGGGGCCAGCCCGGTGACATCGTGGTCTACGACCGCGGTGGTCACGTGGGCATCTATGTGGGCCACAACAAGGTCGTCAGCGCCCTCCTCAGCGGCGTGAAGATCCACCCCCTCAAGGGCCTGGACATCCGGTTCACGACCTTCATCCACCTCGGCCTCTCGACCGACTCGACGTCCGTGGCGGCGGCCAGGGTCAAGCCCTCCTACCGACGAGCGGTCCAGCGCATCCCGTTGCGCGCCAAGCCCGCTCGGCATGCCCGCGTGATCCAGACCGTGGGGACCCAGAAGAAGCTGCGCGTGCTGTCGACGAGGAAGCACGGCAAGTGGGTCCGGGTCCGTCTGCCGAACCACCACATCGGCTGGGTGCGAACGTCGCTCACGCACCAGGTCTGAGCCCGGCGCCTCTCTCCATCGGGGTGCCCGGCATGTGCTCGGCGCCCGCCGCGGTCCCGGGTCGGTAGACTTCGCGGGATGTCCCGACCACAGGCCCCCAGGGGCACCCGTCGATCTGCTGCCCCTCGAGCGGGCCACGTTCCTGCGCCTGGAGGGCGTCGCGCGCGGGCTCACGGACCGCTACGGCTATCAGCCCATCGAGACCCCCCTGTTCGAGCAGGCGGAGGTGTTCGAGCGGGGGGTCGGTGCCGTCACGGATGTGGTGGAGAAGGAGCTGTTCCGGGTCACCGCGGGCCGCGGCGAGGCGGAACGGGAGCGCTGGGCGCTGCGCCCGGAGCCGACCGCGGGACTGGTCAGAGCGTATGTCCAGCACGGCATGCAGACATTGCCGCAGCCCGTGAAGCTGACGCTCATCGGCCCGATGTTCCGGTACGACCGGCCACAGGCAGGCCGTTACCGGCAGTTCTGGCAGTTCGACGTGGAGGCGCTCGGTGATCCGGGGCCGGCCATCGATGCCGAGATCATCGAGCTCGCGTTGCGCTTCTACGCCGAGGTGGGCCTCCGGGACGTGGAGTTGCGGCTCAACTCCATCGGTGACCCGGCCTGTCGGCCGGCCTACATCGAGGCGCTGCGCGCCTACTTCGCACCCTTGGCGGCAGACCTGCCAGAGGTCGAGCAGGCGCGCCTGGTGACCAGCCCGCTCCGACTGCTCGATTCCAAGGAGCCGGTCATGCAGCCGCTCATCGCGGCCGCGCCGGTCATCACCGACCATCTGTGCGAGCCGTGCGCGACCCACTTCCGGTCCCTTCGCACGCATCTTGACGCGATGGGCGTCCGCTATCGGCTGGAGCCTCGGCTGGTGCGCGGCCTGGACTACTACACCCGGACCACGTTCGAATTCTTCCCTTCGGGCCAGGACGGCCAGCAGGACGCGCTTGGCGGCGGGGGCCGATATGACGGGCTCATCGAGCTGCTGGGTGGTCGGGCAACCCCGGGCATCGGCTTCGGCCTCGGCCTGGACCGCGTGGTGCTGGCGCTTGCGGCCAGCGGCCGACCGGCGCCCGAGCTGGCGCATGTGTCGACGGTCGTGGTCGGCGCGGACCCGGCGGACACGGTCACACGACTGCGTATCGCGACCATCCTGCGCGCGGCCGGGGCGTCGGCACGTGCCGAGCTCGGCCAGCGGAAACTGGGCAAGCAGCTCGAGAGCGCCAGTCGCGAGGGCGCGCACCTGGCGGTCATCTGCGGGGATGAGCTCGCCACGGGCCAGGTGCTCGTGCGCGATCTCCAGGCGGGGACCCAGCGGCCCGTGGCGCTCGATGAGCTCGCCCGTGAGGTGGCGCGCAACGAGGCGCAGCACCATCACGGGGACGGAGGCCGGTGACCGGGACCTCGGTGGAAGCATCGCTCGCGGCGGACCTGGAGCTCGACGGCGACGCCTGGGATCGGTTCGTTGCGGCGTCCCGGCAGCCGAGCCACCTCCAGTCCACGGCCTGGGCGACGATCAAGGCGGCGAATGGCTGGCGTGCGCTCCGGGTGGCGGCCGACGCGCCCGCGGGCCCGGTCGGTGGCCAGATCGCTCATCCGGCGGCCGCGTGGCCTGCCGTGGGGCATGGGCTACCTGCCGCGCGGGCCCGTCACGGCGGGCGCCCTGGACGCGGCAGCCCTGGATTCGTTCACCGGCCGGGTGCGTGCGGCGGCGCGACGCGCCCGTCTGGGATGGGTGCGCATGGAGCCGGAAGCGCCCGACGCCGCCGAACTGCGGGCGTCGCTCGCCGCGGCCGGCTGGGTACCCGCGCCGCACGTCCAGCCAGAGCGGACGCTCATCATCGACCTCACCCAGGACGAGCCGGCCATCCTCGCGGGCATGCATCGCAAGTGCCGCCAGTCGGTCAGCAAGTCGGAGCGGCTGGGGGTGCGTATCGTCGAAGGAGATGAGGCGCGACTGGGGGAGTTCTACGCGATCCACGCCGATGCCATGCGGCGAGCGGGCATCGCGGCTCGCGCGGAGCGCACGTATCGGGAGATGTGGCGGTCGCTCGCGCCCCGGGGGATGGCTCGGCTGCTGTTCGCCGAGGAGGGAGCGAACGGCAGCGCAGTGGCGACGCTGTTCCTGGTGTCCTGCGGACCGCGTGTCGTCGACCTCTATGGCGGTACCACGGTGGAGGGCGGGCGCCTGCGGGCGAACTACCTGCTCAAGTGGGAGGCCATCCGGCGATCGCGCGAGGCCGGCATGCACGAATACGACCTATGGGGCTTGCCGCGCGCCGGGATCGCCCAGTTCAAGTCCGGTTTCGGTGGCACCGAGGTCGACTACATCGGTGCCTGGGACCTGGTCACCGACCGAGTCGGTCACCTGGTGCTGCGCTCGGGCGAGATGGGCCGGCAACGCTACCGCCGCTGGCGCTATCGGGACGTCCATCGACCGGACGCCCCGGACCCGGGCGAGGATCCGGCCTAGCGCCCCCAGGCGACGAGATCGCGGAGCCGGTCATCGGCCCGGGCTTCGGTCGCTCCGGCTCCAGCGACGGCCCTGCTGGTAGAGCAGGACGTGGAGGCCCGCGTTCAGGAGCGCCACCGCCGAACCCGTCAGGGCGCCGACGGTGAGCAGCCGGGTGACCCGATGGTCGTGGTCCACGAGCCGGTCCCGTGCAGCCTCCATCCTGTCCGTGATGGCCGCCACATGCTCGTTCACAGTGGCGAGCGACGCCTGCGCCGCAGCCGCACGCTCGCCGATGCGCGTCGCCACCCCTGGCTGCGCGAGCTCGCGCGCGTCCGCAGCCGCGAGCTCCGTCACAGCGACGTCGATCTCCGCCATGCGGGCATCGATGGCCTCAAGTCGCTCCACCGCGGCGTCGGGCAGGCTGATGATCGGGATGGCATCGCTGAGGCTGGCGAGCGCATCGCCCAGCGTCGACGCCCGCTCCCGCAGCCGTGCGTAGGTGTCCCGTAGCTGGGCGTATGGACCGGCGATGAACACAGCGATGGTGGCCGCGAGGTCAGACGCCGCAGTCGTATCCGGTGTATCCACTCCGGGTGCATCGGCCAGCCGCTCCGCCGCGGCCCGGACCAGCCCGATCTGGGTCGACAGCTCCGCGATCCGGTCGGTGACCGTATCCGCGAGCGTGATGGCGATACCGAGACCCCCATCGGGGATGGCCAGCAGGTCCCGGAAGCGCGCCACGAGCTGCAGCCGCAGCATCCAGACGACCGGGATGAGCCCGTTGCTCACGATCACCCCGGCCACCCCCACCAGGGAGGCGATCCAACCAACGACCCGCATCGATGACCTCTGGTACGTGGCCGACAGGATACGGCCGCTGCCGGTGACCGCGCGGGCGACGGCCACACCTCGATCACGTACCATGGTGGTCCCATGCATACCTCCTACCGCGACCTCACCTGTGCCGATGCCCGCCCGACCGACATCGGCCGCGAGGTCGCGCTCGCTGGATGGGTGAACCGCCGGCGTGACCTGGGCCAGCTCATCTTCCTGGATCTGCGGGACCGATACGGCGTGACCCAGGTGGTCATCGATGCCCAGGAGTCGCCGTCGGCGCACGTGGTCGCATCCTCGGTCCGCCCGGAGTTCGTGCTCCGGGTCGAGGGACGGATCGCCGCGCGACTGGCCGGCACGGACAACCCCAAGCTGGCGACGGGCGCGGTAGAGCTACGGGCGGCCGATATCCGGGTGCTCTCCGCCGCGAAGACGCCGCCGTTCGTCATCAACGACCCGGATGCGGAGATCGACGAGTCGGTGCGCCTCAAGTACCGCTACCTGGACCTCCGCCGGGAGCCGCTCCAGCGACGCATCCTGGCGCGCGGCAGGCTCGTCCAGCAGATCCGCGAGACCCACCACGCGGCGGGGTTCGTGGAGGTCGAGACGCCGCTGCTCATCAAGTCGACGCCGGAAGGCGCCCGCGACTTCATCGTGCCCTCGCGGCTCCAGCCGGGCAGCGTCTACGCACTCCCCCAGAGCCCGCAACAGCTCAAGCAGCTGCTCATGGTGGCGGGTATGGATCGCTACTTCCAGATCGCCCGTTGCTTCCGGGACGAGGACCTGCGTGGCGACCGCCAGCCCGAGTTCACCCAGCTGGACCTGGAGATGAGCTTCGTCGCGGAGCCCGACGTCATGACCTGGGTCGAGCGGATGGCCATCGAGGTCAGTCGGGCCGTGGTGCCGGAGCGCCCATTCCTGCAGCTCCCGTTCCCGGTGCTCACGTACCGGGAGGCCATCGATCGGTTCGGCAGCGACAAGCCGGACCTGCGCTATGGCCTGGAGCTCGCGGACCTGGGCCCCACGGTGGCAGGGCTGGACTTCCGGGTCTTCGACGCGGCGCTCGAGGCGGGCGGCCGGGTCGTCGGTCTCGCGGCGCCCGGTATGGGAGGCATGACCCGGGGTCAGATCGACGAGCTGACCGAGCTCGCGAAGCGGTGGGGTGCCGGGGGCCTCGTCTGGCTGGCGCCAGCGCAGGGCGCCATCCGGGGCTCGATCGTGAAAGCGCTGGGTGAGGAGCAGGCCCTCGGCATCGCGCGTGCCGCAGGCGCGGCGGATGGCGACCTGGTGCTCATCGTCGCCGACCGCGACATCCACGCCCAGGAGGTGCTCGGTCGACTGCGCGTGGAGCTGGCTGGTCGACTCGGTCTTGCCGATCCGCATGTGCTCGCCTACGTCTGGGTACACCAGTTCCCGATGTACCAGTGGGACAAGGACGCCCAACGCTGGGATGCGACCCATAACCCGTTCAGTGGGGTGATGCCGGAGGATCTGCCGCTGCTCGTGACCGCGTCGGGCGATCCGCATCAGCCGACCCCGGACGACCCCGCCGGGCAGGCACGGGCGCTCCAGTACGACCTTGCCCTCAACGGCTGGGAGCTGGGTGGCGGCTCCGTGCGGTTCCACACCCGGGAGCTGCTGGCCCGGTCATTCGCGCTCATGGGCCTCTCCCCAGAGGGGATGGCCGAGAAGTTCGGGGGCATCCTGGAGGCCTTCGAGTACGGCGCACCGCCGCACGGCGGCATCGCCCTGGGTATCGACCGGTGGGCCGCCCTGCTCACGGACCAGACCAACATCCGTGAGGTCATGGCGTTCCCCAAGACTTCGTCCGGCACGGACCTCATGCTCGATGCGCCGTCGGCCGTCGAGCCCGGGCAGCTCGCCGAGCTCGGACTTGCGCTCGCGCCGCGGGCGGTCGCGCCGCCGGACTGACACGCCCAGCTGGCCACAGCGCGCATGCAGACGTGCCCTTAAGGGGCGGTGGATCGTGGCCGGCAGGCCAGAGATGGCTCGATCGCTCCCTCGTCGCAGGCCTGCCCCAGCTCGCCCGACTCCGCGAGGACCGGATCGGCCGCGACACGCAGTACGTAGCAACTGCCGTTCGAGGCGTTTGGTGCCGACTGACGTCAGACGGGGCCGAACCTCAGTGTGTCGCGCGAGGCTCGTCGGCTTCCGGCGCGCCATCGAGGTCGTCATGCGCATCGGTCGCATCCGGGTCGTCCGCGTCTCCACCCGAGCCGTCCTGTTGGAGACCGACGGACGCGACCGGCAGGGTCTCGTCGTCATCATCCGCGACCAGGCCGCTGGTCGTCTGCCCGGCCGCGGCGAGGCGCATCGCGGACACCGAGAGAGGTTCCGCGTCCGCCGTGGCCGGAGGCTCGAGACGATGGAGACCGACCGGCGCCGTCGGTTCGACGACGACCGCGGCCACCGCCTCGGTCGCGTCAGGGTCGGACGGCGTGGCCGGTGCCCCGGCCGCACTGACCGTCACCGCGACGGAGATGGCCGTCGATCCGCCCGGCGCCTCGTCATCGCCAGTGTCGTCGATGGGCGCCGTCACCCTCGGCAGGCGCACGCCCGGCAAACGGGGCGACGAGAAGCGCACACTCGAGAAGGACACGTTGGCGAGACGCTCGTCCACGACCTTCTGGACCGGCGGCGAGAAGCGAGCCGGGCTGGTCCGTGTCTGGGGCAAGCCACGCCGTGGCCGGGATTCGCCGCCCTTCCAATGGCCGCGCCGGGGTCCGGCCAGGAAGGCGCCGCCGACGATGCCACCGATGGCGCACGCGACGGCGATGAGCCCGACGAGCGGGTCGATGTGGGGCGCCGTCGCATCCTGGAGCGATAGCAGCCAGAGCGCACCGGTGAGCAGGGCGACCCCGAGGTCGACCGCGGCGAGCAGCCAGCCCGATCCGCCTACGAGCCACCAGACCCAGGTGGCCCCGACCGCGAGACCCAGGATGGCGGTGACGCCGGGCACGGGCAGGCCCGCCGCCCGGGCGTCACCGCCCAGGTCGGATGCCATCGACAGCAGGATGCCCACGAGCAGCGCCTGGGAGATGCTGAGGAGCAGTTCCAGCGCCACGATATCGAGCGGGCGATCGGTCGGTGGTCGGCTCCTGGCCGGGTCGCGGGACAGCACGGTCGTCATGTCCTCCGCTGCGGGATGCTCTCCGCAGGGTACCTTGCGCTCGTCGGTCGCGTCCGTGTGCGAACATAGGCAGGCCCATGATCGACATCGCCAGTCCCGCCATGCCCGAAAGCAACCCCATGACCACCGCTCACGCTGTCTCCGCCGCACACGCTGTGCGTGCCGATATCCGCGATGTCGCTATCGTGGCCCACGTCGACCACGGCAAGACGACGCTCGTCGACGCCATCCTCAAGCAGACCGGGGCGTTCCAGGCCCACCAGGTCGTCGCCGAGCGGGTCATGGACTCGGGCGACCTCGAGCGCGAGAAGGGCATCACCATCCTCGCCAAGCAGACGGGCATCCAGTACGGCGATGTCCGGATGAACATCGTCGATACCCCCGGCCACGCGGACTTCGGGGGGGAGGTCGAGCGATCGCTGCTGATGGTCGACGCGGTGCTGCTGCTGGTGGATGCGGCTGAAGGACCGCTGCCGCAGACGCGCTACGTGCTCCAGAAGGCGATGGCGCTCCGGTTGCCGGTCGTGGTGGCCATCAACAAGATCGACCGGTCCGACGCCCGCCCGGCCGAGGTCGTCGACGCGGTCTACGAGCTGTTCATGGATCTGGGCGCCGATGAGCACCAGATCGAGTTCCCCATCGTCTACACCAACGCGCGGGTCGGCACCGCAACGCTCTCCCTCGACGAGCCGGGCACCGACCTCCGACCGCTCCTGGACCTGCTCGCGGAGCACACGCCGCCGCCGACCTACGAGCCCGACCACCCGCTCCAGATGCTGGTCACGAACCTCGCCGCCAATGACTACGTCGGGCGGATGGCGGTGGGACGCATCCGCAACGGTACCCTTCGGATGGGCAGTCGCGTGAGCGTCGTGCGGGTCGAGGAGGAGCTCTCGGATGGCAGCATCGAACCCGGCCGGACGGTCACACTCACCGGCACCGTCACCTCGCTGACCGTGGCCCAGGGCATCGAACGACTGGACATCAAGGAGGCTGGCCCGGGCGAGATCGTGTGGCTGGCGGGCATCCCCGAGGTGACCATCGGTGACACCGTCACCGACGTGGCCGATCCTCGGCCACTGCCGCGATTGCACGTGGACGAGCCGACGCTGCGCATGACGTTCGGCGTGAACACGTCGCCATTGTCTGGCCGCGAGGGCAAGTACCTGACATCGCGGCAGATCAAGGCGCGCCTCGACCGCGAAGTGCTGGGCAACGTCTCCATCGAGGTCGCAGCCACGCCGTCCCCCGAGACGTTCGAGGTCCGCGGCCGTGGCGAGCTCCAGCTCGCGGTGCTCATCGAGCAGATGCGCCGCGAGGGCTACGAGCTCCAGGTCTCCCGACCCGAGGTGCTGCTGCGAGAGATCGACGGCGTGGTCCAGGAGCCCTACGAGCGCATCACCGTGGACATCCCGCCGGAGTTCATGGGCACCGTCACGACATCCCTGGCAGCTCGCAAGGCGCGCACGGAGCACATGACGAGCGACGCCGACGGCCGGATCCGGATCGAGGCCGTCATCCCGACCCGCGGCCTCGTGGGCTATCGCGGCCAGTTCCTGACCGAGACGCGCGGCACCGGCCTGCTCCACCAGATCAGCGAGGGCTACGGGCCGTGGGCGGGCGATGTCACGCATCGCACCAACGGGGTCCTCGTGAGCGACCGGTCGGGCATCTCCAACGCCTATGGCCTGTTCAACCTCCAGGAACGGGCGACCCTGTACATCGGCGGGGGCGTGGACGTCTACGAGGGCATGATCGTGGGCGAGAACTCGCGGTCGGGCGACATGGATGTCAACGCGACCAAGGAGAAGAAGCTCACCAACATCCGGACCCACAGCCACGACGAGTCGCTGCGGCTCACGCCGCCGCCGCCCATCACCCTCGAGTCGGCCATCGAGATGATCGCCGTCGATGAGCTCGTCGAGGTGACGCCCAAGTCCATCCGGCTGCGCAAGCGGGCGCTCTCCCTCCACGACCGCCGGCGGGAGAAGGGACGAGAGGCCGACCTCCGCCGCGACTCCGGGGAGTAGCCTGCCGCCGCCACTCCGCGGAGGAGCCTGCCGCGGGCCGGACACCTCCGGGGCTCGACCCGCCTCCCGCGGGCGCCCGGCAGGTCCTGACAGGCACCCGGTGTAGGATCGGGAACGATGACCATCTATCTCGATCATGCCGCCACCACGCCGTTGCGCCCCGAGGTCCTGGAGCGGATGATGCCCTACCTCACCGAGGTCCAGGGCAATGCCTCCTCGCCCCACAGTGCCGGGCGGCGCGCTCGCCAGGCGCTCGACGAGGCCCATGAATCGATCGCGGCGGCCCTCCACGCCGACCCGCGCGAGGTCGTCTTCACGAGCGGTGGCACGGAGTCCATCAACCTCGCTATCAAGGGCGCCGCATGGGCGGGAAAGGCGATCGGCAACCGTATCGTCACGAGTGCCGTGGAGCATCGAGCCGTGCTCGATAGCTGCGCCAGCCTCGAGAAGTTCGGGTTCGAGGTCGCCCAGGTGCCGGTCGACCGGTACGGGCGCATCGACGCCGATGCGCTCGACGAGGTGATGACGGAGCGGACCTGCCTCGTGACGCTCCAGCTGGCCAACAATGAGACGGGCACCATCGCGGACATCGCGCCCCTGGTGCAGCGCATCCGGGCCGCCGGTCATGCGCTCATCCACCTCGATGCCGTCCAGGGCGCGCCGTGGATGCCCGTCGATGCCGACGCCTTGGGTGTGGACATGATCTCGGTCGCCGGCCACAAGCTGGAAGGACCCAAGGGCACCGGTGTCATGTGGCTGCGACGCGGCACTGCGATCCTGCCCCAGGTCCATGGCGGCAGCCAGGAGCGGTATCGACGGGCCGGCACCGAGAACGTGGCGGGGGCCGTGGGCGTGGCCGCTGCATGGGACCTCGCGCTGTCCGAGCGGGCCGTGACCGTCGCCGCGACGTCCCTGCGCCGGGACCGGTTGCTGGCGGCGCTGCTCGCGGTCGAAGGGGTCGAGCTGACGGGCCATCCGCGCGACCGGCTGCCGGGCATCGTGTCCCTCGTCGTCGGTGGCCTCGACGGTGCCTCGCTCGTGCATGCGCTCGACCTCCAGGACGTCTGCTGCTCGACGGGGTCGGCCTGCACGACCGGATCCACCGAGCCGTCGCATGTGTTGACGGCGATGGGACTCCCCGGCGAGGAGGCCCGGGGAGCGCTGCGCCTCAGCCTGGGCCGGACCACCACGGACGCCGACATCGAGGCGGTGATCGGGATCATCAGCGCCACCATCGAGCGCCAGCGGGCGGGCGCCGCCGGGACCCTCGGATCGTGGGCGATGCCGGGTCTGGTATCAGGAGCCACGAGGGCGTGAGCGAGCGGATCCTCGTCGCCATGTCGGGAGGCGTGGACTCCTCGGTGGCCGCTGCGCTCGTGGCGCGTTCCGGTGCCGAGGCCGTGGGGGTCTGGATGCGCCTCCACGATGGCGCCGACGCGTTCTCGGACCTCAAGCGCTCGTGCTGCTCTGCGGATGCCGCGGACGACGCCCGGCGCGTGGCGGGTCAGCTGGGCATCCCGTTCTATGTCCTGGACCTGGAGCGTGAGTTCGCGGCGGGTGTCATGCGCCCGTTCGCCGAGGCGTATCTCGCGGGCCGGACGCCGAGCCCCTGCATCGACTGCAACAGTACCGTCAAGTTCGGGGCGCTCCTGGGACGAGCCCGAGGGCTCTACGAGTGCGACGCCGTCGCGACCGGCCACTACGCCCGGGTCCGCGCCGCCCCCGACCCGGCTCGCGCGAACGGGGTCCGCTATGACCTGCTCGCGGGGATCGACCCGGAGAAGGACCAGAGCTACTTCCTCTATGGCCTGCGCCAGGACCAGCTAGCTCACAGCAGGTTCCCCCTTGGCGCGCTGACCAAGCCCCAGGTGCGTGCGATCGCGGCCGACCTGGGGCTCGTCACGGCGGCGAAGCCGGAGAGCCAGGAGCTGTGCTTCGTGCCCGGCGGCGACATCGGCGGCGCCCTCCAGGCTCGGGCCGACTGGCAGCCGATGCCCGGCCCGGTCCTGGATGCCGATGGTCGACAGGCCGGCCGCCATCCCGGCGCAGCCGCGTTCACGGTCGGCCAGCGTGCCGGTCTGGGTGTCGCCCTGGGTGAGCGCCAGTACGTGGCATCGGTGGACGTCGCCGCCAACATCATCCAGCTGGGGCGCCGCGCCGACCTGGAGCGCACCGCGTTCGCGCTCGAGCGGGCATCGATGGTCGATGGATCCCGTCCGTCCGACCCGTTCCGTGCGCTCGTGCGCATCCGCCACCGCGCGGAGCCGGTGCCGGCCAGCGTGCGCCCTGTCGACCCTCCGGACGGCGTCGCGGGTCGATGGCGGGTGACGCTCGATCGACCGGCCTGGGCGCCAGCGCCTGGCCAGGCGGCCGTCCTGTATGCGCTCGATGACCCCGTGCGGGTCCTGGGTGGCGGTCGCATCGAGACCGTCGACGCGCCTGGCAGGTCGTCCCGGGAGGGGACTCCGGTCGCTGTCGCGACCTGAGCATGGAGTCGATCGTCCCCCCGGTCGCGCCGTCGATCGTGCTCAGCGTTCTCGTGGGTACGTTCAACAGCTGCCTGTATGTCGTGCTCCGGGGCGTCGTCCGGCCGCACCTCATCGCGGTCGTGCCGGCGGCCATCATCGGCGCCTACATCGGACAGGCGGTTGGCGGGCGTGTCGGTGATCCCATCCAGATCGGTGACTTCAGCCTCGTCTGGGCGACGGTGCTCGCCTGGGTGGGCATCCTGGTCGTGGTCAGCCTCGCGAGCATCATGCCCGACCGAGACCCCGACTGAGGTACGGTGGGCCGATGCAGCAGGACATGTTCTGGCTCGTGGCCGCGGTGTCCATGGTGGTCATCGCAGTCTCGGTCGCGGTCATCGCATGGGCCCTGGTCCGCCTCGCGGCGGAGGCTGGGCGGACGGCCGACGAGACGAACGGTCTGGTCAAGGTGCTGCGCGAGGAGATCCCGCCGACTCTGGCGGCGATCGAGCGGGCGGCCGCGAGCGTCGACCAGCTGGCCGGCGAGGGCGCCGGCACGCTGGCGACGTTGGACACGCTCGCAACGGAAGCGGAGACCACGATGACCGCGGTCCGCGAGCTCTCCGGCTCCGTCAACGAGATCGTGCGCGGCCCGGCGGACACGGTCACGGGTGTGAAGCGATCGGCGCGCATGGTCGGCGGTGGCATCGCGTCTGGCGCCGACCGGCTGCGGCGGGTCATCACCGGCGACCAGCCTCCCGAGTGACCGTCCCGCCGTCCACGAGGCAACTGGTTCAGGCGAGCTGGATGCCGATAGGCAACGTGCCCGGAGCAGCACGAGCGCCTCTCGGCGGCTGAGCATCCGGCCCTCCGGGATGTCGTCGTCATCGAGGTGATGCCCATGGGCTGATCGATGGTCCATGGTCTTCTCCCGCGTCGCTGGTCGTGTCCCGCTGATGATCGAGGATGATGTGAGCCGGATGTGAGAGACACCTGAGACGCCGGTCGAGGCCAGGCCGCCCGGAGGCGGCCCACGTGGCGGCGAACGGCTGCTCGGTCCCCGCGGCCAGCGCGTTGGGTACACTCGTGGTGATGTCACACACTCCCGACCGGGCCCCGACCGACGCCCGGATACCGCCCCTGCCCGCGAGCGAGATCCGCACGCGCTATCTGGACTTCTTCGCCGAGCGCGGCCACACGGTGGTGCCCAGCGCCAGCCTCGTGCCGGCGGGCGACCAGACGCTGCTGTTCACGAACAGTGGCATGGTCCAGTTCAAGGACGTCTTCCGGGGAGTCGAGCAGCGTTCGTACCGCCGGGCGGTGGATGCGCAGCGCTGCCTGCGGGTGGCCGGCAAGCACAATGACTTCGAGGAGGTGGGCCGCACGACCCGCCACCACACGCTGTTCGAGATGCTCGGCAACTGGAGCTTCGGGGACTACTTCAAGCGCGAGGCGATCCACTGGGCGTGGGAGTTCCTCACGCTCGATCTGGGCATCCCAGCCGAGCAGCTGGCGGCGACGACCTATACCGATGACGCGGAATCGTGGTCGATCTGGCGGGATGAGATCGGCCTGCCACCCGAGCGGATGGCCCGGTGGGGCGACGTCGACAACGGCGACGACGCCAACTTCTGGCGGATGGCGGAGAGCGGGCCGTGCGGGCCGTGCAGCGAGATCCACTACGACCGAGGCGCCCACCTCTCGGAGGGACCCGAGTGTATCCCGGACCACAGCGAGCACTGCCCGCGCTGGCTCGAGGTCTGGAACCTCGTGTTCATGGAGTTCGACCAGCAGCCGTCGGGGCGCGCCCCGTTGCCGTTCAAGAGCGTGGACACAGGTATGGGCCTGGAGCGCCTGGCATCGGTCATCCAGGGCGTCGACACCAACTACGACACTGACCTGTTCACGCCCATCCTCGCCCGGATGCGGGAGCTCCTGGGTCATGACCCGGACGCGTTCGAGGAGGAGCGCTTCAGTTACCAGGTCATCGCCGACCATTCGCGCGCCATCACGTTCCTCATCGCGGATGGTGTCCTGCCGTCGAACGAAGGTCGAGGCTACGTCCTGCGGAGGATCGTGCGCCGGGCGGTGCGCCACGGCCGGTTGCTGGGCCGTCGGGAGCCCTTCCTGGTGGAGACCGCCAGCGTCGTCATCGACATCATGGGTGACGCTTACCCGATCGTCCGGGAGCGTCGCGATGCGATCCTGGGCGGCATCCTCCGGGAGGAGACCGCCTTCGCACGGACCCTCGACGCGGGCACCATCCAGCTCGAGGAGGCGCTCATCCCACTCACCGGCGCGGAGCGGGTCATCGGCCGGCTGGCCGACACCCTCCCCGAGGACGCGCCGGTGCTTGACGGCGACGTCGCATTCCGGCTCCATGACACGTACGGCTTCCCCATCGACCTCACCGTCGAGCTGGCGGGCGAGTACGGCGTGCGGGTCGACCGGGCCGGCTTCGCGGCCGCCCTCGAGCAGCAGCGACTGCGGTCGCGGTCGGGGCGCAAGGCCGACCTCACCCGCCAGGCGGAGCTGACGGCGCTGTACGACGGTATCGCGCGGTCGGGCGGTGATACCCGCTTCCTGGGCTACGAGACCACGACCGCCGAGGGACGCGTCGTGGCCATCGTGCGCGACGGCACGAGCTACCAGGACCTCGAGGCACGTCCCGAGGTCGAGATGCGCGTGGATGCGGCGGCCGCGGCGGAGCTCGTGCTCGACCAGACCCCGTTCTATGCCGAGCGCGGCGGCCAGGTGGGTGACACGGGCCAGATCCGGGACGCGGCCACCGAGGAGCTGCTGTTCACGGTCGAGGACACCCAGCGCCCGGTCGGTGGGCTCATCGTCCACCGAGGCACCCTCCATGGCCGGGTCGTGGTCGGCCAGACGGTGCGCGCCGCGGTGGACGCCGTCCGGCGCGCCGACACGATGCGCAACCACACGGCGACCCATCTGCTGCATCGGGCCATCCGGAACGCGGTCGGTCCTTCGGCGCGCCAGGCGGGCTCGCTCGTCGCGCCGGGCTATCTGCGCTTCGACTTCCCGTTCGATCGCCCCCTGACCGAGGACGAGCGACGCGCCATCGCCGACGAGGTGCGGGCCGTCGTGCGCGCAGACCACCCGGTGCGGGCCCAGGTGATGTCGATGCAGGAGGCGGTGGATGGGGGTGCGGACGCGTTCTTCGACGAGAAGTACGGCGAGCGGGTGCGCACCATCCGCGTCGAGGGCTACGACAGCTTCGAGCTGTGTGGTGGCACCCACTGCCATGACACGGGCCAGATCGGTGGCTTCATCATCACCGGCGAGCGGTCCATCGGCAGTGGCATGCGCCGGGTGGAAGCGGTCACCGGCGTCGCCGCGGACGCCCTCATGCAGTCCCGCTTCGAGACCTTGGAGCGTGCTGCGGCGGTAGCCGGCGCCCAGACGCCAGATGCACTGCCGTCCCGGGTGGCGGAGCTCCAGGGGCGGGTGCGCGACCTCGAACGGAAGCTCAAGGCGGGAGCCACTGCTGGCGGTCGCCCGCGGCCCTCCGAGCTGGCTGCCGCGGCCCGGGACGTCGGCGGGGTCCGATTCGTGTCGCTCGCGGCGCCATTCGCCTCCATGGATGAACTCAAGTCCTACGCAAAGGACGTCCACAGCATCCTCGGCTCGGGCATCATCGTGCTCGTGATGGACGACGAGGCACCGCAGCTCTGGGTCACGGTCAGCGACGACATGGTCGCCCGGGGGGTCTCCGCCGCGGAGCTCGTCCAGGCGGCGATGCCGGCCCTCGACGGCCGTGGTGGTGGCCGCCCGACCATGGCCCAGGGGAAGGGGACCCGGCAGTCCGGGATACCGGACGCGCTCGCCGCGATCGAGGCGCACGTTGCGCGCTGAACGCCCCGCTGTCCACGGGCCGCGGGTGGCCTGATCATGGCCTTCCTGCGTCGGATCCGGGGTCGCGACGACGGCAAGGTGCCCACGATGTGCACCTCGCTGGACATCGGCACGGAGTTCGTCAAGTCCCTCGTCTTCCGGATCGAGGACGGCAAGGGCATCGTCACAGGCACCGGCCGCACGCGCCAGGGGCTCGGGCATATGCAGGCCGCCACCGTGACCGACATCCGGGGTGTGGTGGAGAACTGCCGCTCGGCGCTGCGCGAGGCGGAGGGGACCGCAGGCATCCATCCGACCCAGGTCATCATCGGCATCGCGGGCGAGCTGGTGAAGGGCTTCACGACCAGCCATAGCCAGGAGCGCCGCAAGCCCGACGCACCCATCACCGAGCAGGAGCTGGACAAGCTTATCGAGGGCGTCCAGCGCGAGGCGCTCCTGGAGGCGGAGCGGTCGATCACCTGGGAGACAGGGCTGCCGAGCGTCGATGTGCGGCTCGTGCATGCCGCGGTGACCGGATCGGCCATCGACGGCTACCCGGTGACGAACCCGGTGGGGTTCAAGGGCCGGCATGTGCGCATCAGCGTCTTCAACGCGTTCGCGCCCCTCATCCACCTGGGCGCGCTGCAGACCGTGGCGGGCAAGCTCAGCCGGGAGTTGATGGCCGTCGTCGCCGAGCCGTACGCGGTCGCCCGCTGCATCAACACCGAGGATCTGGGTCCGGCGGGGGCGCTGTTCGTCGATGTCGGCGGCGGGACCACGGACATCGCGCTCGTGCGCCAGGGCGGCGTCGAGGGGACCCGGATGTTCGCGCTTGGTGGCCGGGCGTTCACCAAGTCGCTCGCCGACCGGTTGGAGATCTCGTTCCCGGACGCGGAGGCGGCCAAGATCGCGTTCGCGACCGATCAGCCCGTGGAGGATCGGGAGACCATCGCGGGCATCATCGATGAGGACGTCTCGGTCTGGTCCGCGGGTGTCGAGCTGGTGCTCGAGGAATTCGGACGTCATGGCCAGCTGCCGGCCCGCATCGAGCTCTGCGGTGGTGGTTCGCGGCTGCCCCAGTTGGCGGCGGCCCTGCGGCACAAGGACTTTGCCCGGGAGCTGCCGTTCGTGCGTCCGCCGACGGTGTCCATCATCGAGCCATCACAGGTGCAGGGCGTCACGGACAAGACGGGCAAGCTCGTCGACCAGCAGGATGTCACCCCGATGGCGCTCGCCTGGCAGGCCATCGAGCTGACCAGCCCCGAGCAGCCGCTCGACGCCGCGCTCAAGCGCGTCCTGCGGGGGATGCGCGTCTAGTTCACACTCTCGCCCGATGAGCGTCTGGTATCTCGAGCTGGACGACGAGATCACCGATGCGGTCGCCCGGCTGCGAGCAGCCAAGGACGATCGGGTCGTCTTCGTCGTCCCACCCGGTTCGCGCATCGGCACGGGACGCATCAACTTCCGGCTGCTGGCGCGTGAGGCAGAGACACGTGGCCTGGGCATCGCGCTCGTGAGCGGTGACGCCCAGGTACGTGCGCTCGCGGCATCGGCCGGGCTGGCGGTGTTCGCGACCGTGTCCGAGTCGGAGGCCGCACCGACCACGAGCCTGATCCCGTCCGAGGCCGCCGTCGGCGCCCCGACCAACGGCAGCCCTCTGGCCACGACGAGCACGGCACCTGGCCCTGCGACCGCGGTGGCCACCGCTCCCGACGCCCGTGCGACCCGCGATGGCAAGACCCCCGCTCCGACGATCGGCCGGCGGCCCCGGAGCCGGAAGCGACGCGTGGCGCTCATGGGCACTGGGGTGGCGCTCGTGGCCCTGATCGGCGGTGGCGGACTATATGGGGTGTATGTGACGGGGAGTGCGACGGTCACCCTGCTCCAGGGTGCAAGCCCGGTGCCGCCGGTGACCATCACCATGAGCACCGCGGATGGCCAGATCACCGACCCCGCCAACGGCGTCGTCGCAGGTCGCCTGCTGAGCTTCCCGGTGACCGCGAAGGGTCTCATCAGCGCGACCGGCGTGGCCTCGGTCGGCCAACGTGCGGGGGGCACCGTCACGTTCACCAACCACGGCCTGGGCACTGTGCCCGTGAGCGACCAGACGACGGTGAGTACCGCGTCGGGCGTCGCGTTCCTGACCCAGGCAGCCATCGAGGTCCCGCCGGGGGCGTCCGTCGATGTCGAGGTCCGGGCGGCCGAGGAAGGGCCGTCGGGCAACGTGCCGGCGCACTCCATCACTGTCATGGACCCCGCACTCGCGAGGTCCATGCCCGGCGGCACGGTCACGAACAAGGAGGCGCTGACGGATGGCCGACTCGAGCAGCGCCACGTCATCCAGCAGTCGGACTACGACAGCGCACAGGCATTCCTCAGTGGCCAGCTCTCAGCTGACCTGACACGACAGGCGCTGACGCCACCCGAGCTGTCGCTGGATGAGCTGGCATTCCCCGGCAGCGCCGCGATCGGCACCGTGACCACCAACCCGCTCCGGGATGACCTGGTGGGGCAGTACACGGAGCAACCACTCGACATCACGGCTGTCGCGACGGGGACGGTGCTCGCGGTCAAGAAGGAGGCCCTCCAGCAGGTGGCCGTGGCGTCCCTTGAACGTCAGACGCCATCCGGTGCAGACCTGCTTCCGGAGACGGTGGCAGTGACCTTCCATGGCGCCGGACCGACGCCAGGTTCATGGTCGGCGACGGCCACGGGACGGGCGCTCAATCAAACCATCGACCGGGCAGGCCTCGCGCGCGACCTCGCTGGCAAGACCGTTTCGCAGGCACAGGCCATACTCAAGGAATACGGGAGTGCGACCATCAGCCTGTCGCCCGACTTCCTGCCGACCCTTCCCGACGATCCCGCGCGGATCACCCTGATCATCCCGCAGCAGCCAGCCGGGAGTGCAGCGCCGTGAATCACCACATTCGGATCTCGATGTCGCCCGCGCGCCCGACCGGCGTCCGCGCCGTCAGCGCCTGCCAGGGTCCGGATATCGCGTGAGCCGGATACTGGGCATCGACCTGGGCACGCGTCGGATCGGGGTCGCGCTTGGCGATCTCGCTACCGGGCACGCCCGCCCGCTGGTGACGCTGGCCCGTCGGGACATCGCCCGGGATGTGGCGAGCATCAACCGGCTGGCTGCCGAGCACGCTGTGGAGGAGCTCGTCATCGGCCTGCCGTTGTCGCTCGACGGATCGGAAGGGCCTCAATCGGCCAGTACCCGCGAATGGGCCGCCGCCGTGGCGCCGCTCACCGGGCTGCGGGTCACGTGGCAGGACGAGCGCCACACTAGCCAGGACGCGGAGCGGCGCATCGGGGCGCCCGCGCGTGGCCGATCGGGAGGAGCCCCCTCGGTGTCCGCGATGCGTGCCTACCGGGCGCGGGTCGATCGTGAGGCCGCGGTGGCCATCGTCCTGGCAGCCATCGATGCCCGGCGCCTGCCCGTCACGCTTCAGGATGGGCGGCGACCGTGACCGCGTCCGGCAGAGGGGATCCCGTGGCGACCGAGTCGGTGACCGGCACGCACGCCCAGCGGCAGGGGAGCATCAGCAGCAGCGAGCTCCGGGGCCTCAAGCGCGCACGACCCCGCGGGCCATGGCGCGGCCTGGTGTTCCTCGTGGTGCTGATGGTGGTCATCATCGTCGGCGGGGGATGGCTCGCCGGACCCAGGCTGCGCGACGCCGCCTACGACATGGCTCGGTCCAATCCCCAGGTCATGCGGCTGCCGCTGGTCCCGGACGTCGTTCGTGAGCGACTCGGGGACACGCTCACCACGCCCTTGAGCACCCGGGGCACGCCCGTGAAGTTCACGGTGGGCGGTGGCGACAGCGTCAGGGAGATCGGTCGGGCGCTCCAGAGTCAGGGCCTCATCACCGACGCACTCGCCTTCACCTACCTCGCGGTCACCGAGGGCGTCGATGGCAAGCTCCACACCGGCACATTCAACCTCGCACCCTCCATGACCCCCCAGGAGATCGTGACCCGGCTCCAGTCCCCGCCGGACCCGGTCTCCAAGCAGGTGCTCCTCAACCTCCGACCGGGGTTGCGGCTGGAGCAGATCGCGGCATATCTCCAGACCCTGCCCCTGGATATGGACCCCGCGGACTTCTACGCGCTCGTCAGGAACCCTCCGGACTGGGTCCGGACGGAGTTCCCGTGGCTCAAGGAGCTGCCCGCTGGCAACAGCCTGGAAGGGTTCATGGGTCTGGGCCTCATCAAGGTCGATGCCAACATCGCGCCCGAGGACCTGGTCCGGACCCTCCTGACGCGTTGGGAGACCGACATCGGGCCGGCCGTCATCGCCGACATCCAAGGGAGCGGCCAGGACTTCTACGACGTGCTCAAGCTCGCGAGCATCGTGGAGCGGGAGACGGCGGTCGAGAGCGAGAAGCCCAAGGTCGCGGGGGTCTACGCCAATCGCCTCAAGGGCCTTGGCGGTACTCGCCTGCTCAATGCCGAGCCGACGGTCATCTATGCCAACGACGGGACGAAGCTGCGCAAGCTGGCGTTCTCCAAGTGGCCCAAGTACCGCTTCTGGGGCCTGACGGGCTTCGCCGACCTGAGCAAGGTCAAGGTTGCCGACGACCTGATGGGCTATCAGAGCTGGTTCACGGAAGGCCTGCCGCCGACACCCATCGATTCGCCCACGTTGTCGTCCATCCGGGCTGCAGCCAACCCTGACAGCAAGGCGGGGAACCTCTACTTCTACGCTTGCAAGGGCTCCCAGACGCACCTGTTCGCGAAGACCCTCGCGGGTCAGACCAAGAACATCAAGTCCTGCGGCAAGTAGGTGGTGGCCGCCGCGATGCCCCTCGCGGCCACGGCGGTGCCCGAGGCGGCTGACATCGAGCGCTGGCTGGCCGCGGACACCGCCGCTCGGCCTGCGCGCCTGGAGCGGCTGCGCGCGCTGCTGGCCGCGGACGGCATCGACGCCTACTTCGGTGTCCGGTCGGAGGATGCTCGATACCTGACGGGGTTCAGGCTGCGTGCCGGGGAGGACCGGGTCGCAGGGGTGTCCGGGCATTTCCTGGTCTCAGGCGATGAGACCGTCGTCCTGGCCGACTCGCGATATCGCTCCCAGGCGATCGAGGAGTGCCCCGGTGCCCGGATCGAGGACGTCTACCACGACCTGCCCGGCCGCTGGCCGGCACTCGTCGCGAGCCTCCGACCGATCGCGGGCGGACATGCCGGTCGGGTCGTGCGCGTCGCGGTCGAGGCTGCCGCGGTCAGCCACGCCACGTGGGGCCAGCTCGCGGCGGCGGCACCGGACGTGGAGCTCGTGGCGGCTTCCGATGCCATCGCGGGGATGCGGGCCATCAAGGAACCTGCGGAGATCGAGCGCATCGCTGCTGCCTGCGCGGTCGCCGACGTGGCGCTCGGCCGGCTGCTGCCGAGCATCCGGCCCGGGGTCACCGAGCTCGACATGGCGCTCGCTCTGGAATGGCAGATGCGGACCCATGGCGCCGAGGCGATCGCCTTCGATGTCGCCTGTCTCTCGGGCTCACGCGCGGCGCTGCCACACGGCGCTCCCGGCGATCGACGGGTGGCGGCCGGCGAGGTGCTGCTGTTCGATTTCGGGGCCCAGGTGTGCGGGTACCGCTCGGACATGACACGGACCCTCTTCGTCGGCGAACCCACCGCCCGCGATCTGCGGCTGTACACCCTCGTCACCCGTGCGCAGCAGGCGGCCTTCGACATCCTGTCGGCCGCCGCCGCCGCCGGTCAGGCACCCCTCGACCGAGAGGTCGATGCGGCCGCACGTGACGTCATCAGCGAGGCGGGCCTGGGCGAGCGGTTCGGCCATGGCCTGGGGCATGGCATCGGGCTGGCCACGCACGAGTCGCCGTCGCTTGGCCGGCTGTCACTGGAACGGCCCCTGCCGTCACCGACCGTGTTCAGCGTCGAGCCCGGCGTCTATCTCGACGGCGAGACCGGCATCCGCATCGAGGACCTGGTCGTGTTCGATCGGGCCATCGGCCGGTGCGAGCGCCTGACCACATTCGACCGGGGCGTGGTGGTCGTCGGGGTCTGAGCCAGCGTGGTGGCCGGGGACGGGCGCGATGCGTCCTCCGGTACACTCCACGGAACATCCCGTTCCGCGGCACCCGGCCCTGAGTCGCCCGCGCCCCACCTACATGGCATCGGCCTCATCGCAGACGGGGCGAGCCGGCACTCGAGGAGCACACCACACTCATGATCTCCACCGGGGACCTGAAGAAGGGCATCGCCATCGAGCTCGACGGAGAGCTCTGGCAGATCCTGGACTACCAGCACATCAAGATGGGCCGCGGTTCGGCGCAGGTGAAGATCAAGCTGCGCAACATCCGTCGCGGTCAGACCGTCGAGCGCAGCTTCCAGGCCGGTGAGAAGTGGCCGCGGGCCATCCTCGAGAAGCGCCCCGTCCAGTTCCTGTATCGGGACGGTGACGACTTCCACTTCATGGAGCTCGAGAACTACGAGCAGTTCTCGCTCAGCCTGGCGCAGCTTGATGACGTCGCGAACTATCTCGTCGATGGGATGCAGCTCGACCGCACGAGCTGGGAGGGTGAGACCATCGGCATCGAGCTGCCCATCACCGTCGACCTGCGGGTGGCAGAGGCCGAGCCGGGTTTCGCAGGCGACACCGCGACAGGCGCTCGCAAGCAGGCGACCCTGGAGACGGGTCTTGTCGTCCAGGTGCCTCTGTTCGTGGTCGAGGGTGACGTCATCCGGGTCGACACCCGGACGGGCGAGTACCAGACGCGGGTCTGATCGGGGTCGCCGGGGATGTGCCAGGCACCATCGCCGTGAGTCGCCCCGCCGATGAGCAGGCGTGGCTGCCGTTCGAGGAGTTCCTCGCGTCCGGCGCCCGGGCGCCACGCACACCCGGATCGGCCGAGCCGTCGACGTCCCCTGCCCGCCCAGGCCCGTCGTCCGACCCAGGCATCGCCGGGGAACGGGAGCTGCCCCGCATCCTCGCGGTCGGGGAGCTGACCCGTCACATCAGGGATGCCCTTCGTGACGCGCCACGGCTGCGTGACCTATGGGTCGAGGGCGAGGTGGGCCAGGTGAGCATCAGCTCCGCTGGCCACTGCTACTTCACGCTCAAGGATGAGCGGGCGCAGGTCCGCTGCATGATCTTCCGCGACGACCGGATGGCCATCCCGTTCCAGCCTCGGACCGGCGTGCGGCTCGTGGCCCACGGCCGGGTCGACGTGTTCGAGGCCCAGGGCGTCTACCAACTGTATGTCGACACCCTCCAGCCCGCCGGCTTCGGCGATCTCGCGCTCCGGTTCGAGGCACTCAAGGCGCAGCTGACCAAGGAAGGGCTGTTCGACGGCAGCCGGAAGCGGACGCTGCCTCAGTGGCCGCAGACCATCGGGATCTGCACCAGCCTGTCGGGGGCAGTGCTGCACGACATGCGCAAGGTCCTCGCGCGGCGCTGGCCGACGGTGCGCGTCCTGGTCAGCGCCTGTCAGGTCCAGGGACCGGGCGCCCCGGAAAGCATCGTGGCGGCGCTTCGACGGATGGGTCGCTGGACGGACAGCACGAGCGGTCGGGCGGCGGACGTGGTCATCCTGGCCCGCGGGGGCGGCTCGATGGAGGATCTGTGGGCCTTCAACGAGGAGGTCGTCGTGCGGGCGGTGGCCGCATTCCCGGTGCCCATCGTCGTCGGCGTCGGCCATGAGACCGACGTCACGCTCGTGGAGTTCGCGGCCGATGTGCGTGCCGCGACGCCGTCGGTGGCCGCGGAGCTGTGTGTCCCGTCGCGAGTGGACCTTGATGCCCGCTTGCGCACGCTCCACGGGCGACTCGACAACGCCGCCGGGCGATCCCTGGGGGCCGCGCGGTCCGAGCTCGACGCCGAGCGGCGCGCCCTCGAGGCGTATCGGCCGTCGGCCTACCTCGCCGCTGAGCGCGAGCGGGCCGGCATGCTGCTCGATCGAGCCACCCGGGCCATGACCGCGCGCCTGGAGGTGGATGCGAGCCGGCTCCAGCGGCTCGACGACCGGTTGCCGATGGTGCTCCAGGGCCGCCTGGCCCGGGCACGCACGGACCTCGCGCGCAGTGCCGCCACCCTGGGCGCGCTCAGCCCGTTCGCGACACTCGATCGGGGGTATGCCATCGTGCGTGACCGCTCCGGGGCGATCATCCGGGACGGCACCGCCGTCGCGGTCGGCGACCCGCTCGATGTGCGCCTGGCCAGGGGGACGCTGGACGTCCGCGTCGAGCGCGTGCCAGACTCGACGCCATGATCGAGCCCGACGGCCCCGCCGTGGACCCCGCTATCGCCGCGATGCCCTTCGACCAGGCGCTCGCGGAGCTGCAGGCGGTCGTCGGCCGGCTGGAGTCGGGCGGGCTGGCGCTGGAGGAGTCCATCGAGCTCTACGAGCGGGGCGTGGCGCTCCATGCTCACTGCGCGCGGTCGCTGACGTCCGCGGAGCTGCGGGTCCAGCGCCTGGTGGAGGGCTCTGGTGGTCGGCTGCAGGAGCTCGACCTCCGTCCTGACGACGAGACCTGAACGCTCCCTGACGCGTCCGGACGTGCCGCGCTAGCATTCGCCGGCCACGAGCCGCGAGGGGCCGGCGCGTGGCCCAGAGTGGCGCGAGGGGCGTCCGCGGCAGCACAGGAGCGAACGCGTTGGCCATCCTTCCGGGAATCCGGGGACCCCAGGATCTGCAGGTGCTCTCCGATGAGCAGCTGCCGCAGCTGTGCGAAGAGATCCGGCGGGCGATCATCGGCACGGTCGCCGAGACGGGTGGCCATCTGGGCAGCTCGTTGGGTGTGGTGGAGCTCACGGTGGTCCTTCACCGACTGCTCGACAGCCCCACCGACCATATCGTCTGGGATACCGGCCATCAGGCGTATGCGCACAAGCTGCTGACCGGGCGCCAGGCGATCTTCCCGACGCTCCGCCAGATGGGCGGCATGGGTGGCTTCCCGCGACGCAGCGAGAGCCCGCACGACGTGTTCGACGGCGGCCACGCCGGCACAGGCATCTCCATCGGCGAAGGGCTCGCCCTGGCCCGTGACGTCCGCGGCACGTACGAACGGGTGGCGGTCGTGGTGGGGGATGCCGCGCTCATGACGGGTCTCTCGTTCGAGGCGCTCAACGACCTGGGGCAGCGGGGTACCCGGCTGCTCATCGTGCTCAATGACAACGAGATGAGCATCTCGCCCACCGTCGGCGCCATGAGCCGCTACCTGTCACGCATCAAGCTGTCGCGCACCTGGCGCGGCTCGCGTCGAGCCTATGACGACGCAGTCCGGCGTATCCCCCGGGTCGGTGCCACCGCGTACGAGTGGTCTCTTCGCCTGCGGGCTGCGGTCGTCGACTTCGCCCAGCCGGGCAGGCTGTTCGAGGACCTGGGCATCACCTACGTGGGGCCGGTCGATGGCCATGATCTCGGGGCGCTGGAGCAGACCTTCCGGGACGCGTACCACGACATGGAGCGACCGGTGCTCGTCCACGTGCGTACCCGCAAGGGTCGTGGCTACCGGCCAGCCGAGACGGACAAGGTCGGTTTCCACGGGGCGGCCCTACCGCCGATGACCGTGCTCAACGGGAACGGCGATCCGGTGCTCGATGGGGACGCCAACCTCTCCGATGCACAACGCGCCGCGGCCCGCCAGAAGCCGCCCAACTACACCTCGGTCATGGCCGACGAGCTGGTGCGCATCGGGCGTGACGACCGGCGCGTCGTGGCCATCACCGCGGGCATGCCCACGGGCACCGGGCTCAGCAAGTTCGGCAACGCGTTCCCCGACCGGATGTACGACGTGGGTATCGCGGAACAGCACGCCGTGACGCTCGCCACGGGCATGGCGCTCGGCGGTCAGCGACCACTCGTCGCGCTGTACTCGACCTTCCTCCAGCGGGCGTTCGACCAGGTCGTCCACGACGTCTGCCAGAACGACGCGCCGGTGGTCATCGGCGTCGACCGCGCCGGCCTCGTGGGCGAGGACGGCACCAGCCATCAGGGCATGTTCACCCTGGCCGCGCAGCGTCAGCTGCCGCATCTGGTCATCGCATCACCGCGCGACGAGCAGCAGCTCCGGAGCCTGCTCCGGACCGCTTTCGCGCAGGACCATCCGTTCGCGTTGCACTACCCGCGCGACGCGGGCTTCGACCTGCCCGAGGTCGAGCCGAGCATCCTGCCCGTCGGCATCGGCGAGACCCTGCGCGAAGGGAGCGAACTGCTCATCGTCGGCTTCGGTCCCATCGTCATGCGCGGCCTGGAGGTCGCCACGCGGCTGGAGGCCCGGGGCTGGTCGGTCGGGGTGATCGACGCTCGCTACGCCAAGCCCCTCGATGCGCAGCGCATCACCGCCGCGGGACGTGGCAAGCGGCTGGTCGTGACGCTCGAGGAGAGTGCGGTGACGGGCGGCTTCGGGAGTGCGGTCATGGAAGCGTTCCAGGCGGCCGGGCTCGTCGACCCGGGCCTCCGCGAAGTCCCGATCCTCCCGATCGGCATCCCCGCCGACCGGTTCGTCGATCACGGCTCCGTCACCGACCTGCGCCGGTCGATCAGGCTGGACGCGGAGGGCATCCATGCGCAGGTGACCGAGACCCTGGGGAAGATGGGTCTCAGCCCGGTGCGGACCCCGGCCGTGGTGGAGGCCCGCTCGGCCTGAGGCTCACCCGGCCCGCGGCGTGACCTGCCACCATGGCGGCGTGCCGAAACGTGTCCGTCTCGACCAGCTCGTCCTTGACCGCGGTCTCGCTGCGACGCGAAGTCGTGCCCAGGCACTGCTCATGTCAGGGAGGGTCCGCGTCGGGATCGGGGACGGGGCCCGGCTCGACCGGAAGCCGGGCGACATGGTGGAGCCGTCCACGCCGCTGGAGCTGGTGGAGGCTGCACCATACGTGTCGCGGGGTGGCGAGAAGCTCGCGGGTGCCCTCGACGCCTTCGGGATCGATCCCACCGGGCGCGTCTGTCTGGACGTGGGTGCCTCCACGGGTGGCTTCACCGACTGCCTGTTGCAGCGCGGCGCGGCCCGTGTCTATGCTCTCGATGTGGGTCGCGGGCAGCTGGCAGGGTCACTGCGTATCGACCCGCGGGTCGTCTCGATGGAACGTACCCATGCCGTGCGGCTCGACCCGGATGCGACCGATCGGCTGGTCCTGGCGGAACCCGTCACGCTCACGGTCGCCGACGTCTCGTTCATCTCGCTCACCCGGCTGCTGCGAGGCCTGGCCGCCGCCACAACGCCGGGCGGCGACATCCTGCCCATGGTCAAGCCCCAATTCGAGCTGAGCCCCAAGGAGGTGCCGGGCGGCGTCGTGCGTGACCCGGCCCTGCGCGCCGCGGCGGTCGAGCACGTCCGGGCGCATGCGAGCGCCATTGGGCTGGACGTCAGAGACGAGGCGGAGTCGCCGCTCGTGGGCCCGTCGGGGAATCACGAGTGGTTCCTGTGGCTCCAGGTGCCATCTGGCTGGAGCGCGGCACCGACCTCGCCGTCGCTGCCCGTCGGGGCCGCCAGATGAGACGCATCGGCTTCGCCTACAACCCCACGAACGAGCAGGCGCTGGAGCTTCGTGAGCGTGCCACCGGCTGGTGCTCGGTGCGGGGCGTGGAGTCGTGGGCTTCGCCCGCGGGCGACCTCGATCGGCTGATCAGCCAGCTGCCCACCACGGACGCGCTCGTCGTGCTCGGTGGGGACGGCACCTTCCTCCGGTCAGCGCAGGGATCTGCGGCGGTCGACGTGCCGATCCTGGGCATCAACTGTGGCAAGGTCGGCTTCCTGTCGAAGGCCGAGTCGCACGCCATGGAGTCGGTGCTGGGGCAGCTCATGGACGGCACGTGGACCATCGAGCCCCGGATGATGCTCGAGGTGCGCATCCTGCGCTCCGGCGCGGAGCACGACGCGGTGACCCACCTGGCACTCAACGATGCCGCGGTCGTGCGTGGGTCGATGGCGCGAGTCGTGCGGCTCGAGGTCAACGTCGATGAGTCGCATGTGGCGACCTGGATCGCCGACGGTCTCGTCGTCAGCTCGCCCACCGGGTCCACCGGCTACTCCTTCAGTGCCGGTGGCCCGATCCTTGACCCGACCAGCCGGAACATCGTGGTCACCTCGGTGGCCGCATACCTCTCGGCCGTGCGCACGTTCGTGGTCTCGCCAGCGCACGCGGTGAACATCCGGGTCCTCGATGCGTTCGATTGCATGGTCAGCATCGATGGGCGTGAGGAGATGCCCTTGCACGCCGGCGACGAGGTGCAGGTATCCGCCCGGCGGCAGCCCATCCGCTTCATCGAGCCGCGTGGCGCACTCCCGTTCTGGGAATTGCTGCGACGCAAGGCCGAGCTGCTGCCCACCTGAGATGGCACTCCTCGAGCTCTCGGTCACCGACCTCGCCCTCCTGGAGCGGGCCCGTGTCGGGCTGGGCAGCGGTTTCACGGTCATCACGGGCGAGACAGGTGCTGGCAAGTCGCTGCTCATCGACGCGCTCTCGCTGGTCTCGGGCGGTCGGTCCGACGCATCGCTCGTCCGTGCCGGCGCCTCCGCAGCACGGGTGGAGGCTCTCTTCGACCGGCCGGACGACGCCGAGGGTGACCCGCACGAGCCGCTCATCTGCGTTCGCGAGCTGGCCTCCACCGGCCGGACGGTGGCCCGTGTCGATGACCAGGCGGTGCCGGTCGCGCGCCTGGCGACCACCGTGGCCGCGCTCGTGGCCATCCATGGCCAGCACGAGCAGCAACGCCTCCTGTCATCGGTGCGGCAGCGGGAACTGCTCGATGCCCACGGCGGGCACGCGGACCTGCGCGCCACGGTCGCCGATGCGGTGGGCGCCTGGCGCCACAATCGCGAGGCGCTCGCCGGTCTGGAGATGAGCCCCGAGGAGCTCGAACGCCGCCTGGCCCTCGCCCGGCACGTGGTGGACGAGGTCGCCGCGGTCGACCCCCGTCCGGGTGAGGTGGAGGAGCTCCGGGCACGACTGGCGGTGCTCACCGGCGCGGAGCGCTCCATCCGTCTAGCAGCAGCCATCCGCGCGGGCCTCGTGGGGGAGGGGACCGGCGTCCAGGACACCATCGCCAGGGCTCTCCACGACGCCCGGGACCTCGTGCGCCACGATCCCCGGGTCGAACCGCTGGTCACCCGGCTCGAAGGGCTTGAGGCGGAAGCGGTCGACATCGCCGATGAGCTCCGGCAGGCATCGGACGGCCTTGAGGCGGACCTCGGCTCCGTGGCGCAGCTGGAGGAACGACTCGGTGTCCTCTACGGCCTGCTGCGCAAGTACGGCGAGAGTGAGGGATCGGCCCTCTCGCAGGCCGCCGCGATGGCCGACGAGGTCGTGCGCCTGGAAGGCCTGGAGGCCGAGCGCGTCGAGCGGGCCGCGTCGGATGGCCGGCTGCTGGGTGCCGCGGAGGCGGCAGCGCGGACCTTGAGCGACGCCCGGCAGGTCGCCGGCAGGAGCCTGGCAGCCTCCGTGACGAGCATCCTCGGGGACCTGGGTTTCCCCGACGCCGCCTTCGGCGTCGACATCTCGCCTACGGGGCTCGACGCCTCAGGCGTGGACGAGGTGACCTTCCTGCTCGCCCCCAACGCCGGGGAGCCTCCTCGTCCCCTCGCGCGTATCGCCTCCGGTGGCGAGCTGTCACGGGTGTCGCTGGCCATCGAACAGGTGCTCGCTGCCGCCGACACGACCCCGACGCTCGTGTTCGACGAGGTCGACGCCGGCATCGGCGGTCGATCCGCGGATCCCGTCGGTCGGACGCTCTGGCGGTTGGCGCGGCATCACCAGGTGCTGTGTGTCACCCACCTGCCCCAGATCGCGGCTCACGCCGACGCCCATGTCCATATCGCGAAGTCCGAGCGGGCGGGTCGCACCGTCACGCTCATCACGCAGCTCGACGCGGAGGCACGGGTGGCTGAGATCGCGGCCATGCTCGGCGGTGCCAGCGGCTCGAACGCGACCCGATCCGCGGCCCGGGAGCTGCTCGAGGGCGCTCTTGCATCCCACGAGCCGGTCGCCTCCGCATGAACGCCGCGGGCGCGGCGGCGCAGCGGACGCCCCCGGCGATGACCGGCGCCATGGAGACCTACCTCGATCATCTGCGGGTCGAGAAGGGACTCTCGTCGGCCACGATCCGTGCCTACGACACGGACCTCCGGGCATTCGCCGGCCACGCCCCGGATATCGAACGTTGGGCGGACAGCGCCGACCCGGCCCTTGGCTATCTCGCGGCACTCGGGCGACCGCCCGCGTCGCTCCGACCCGCCAGCATCCGTCGGAAGGCGGCGGCCATCCGTGCCTTCTACCGCTTCTGCGATGCGGAGGAGCTCATCCCGGTCGATGTCGCCGATCGCCTGGAGCTGCCCCGCGGCGTGCTGACCCTGCCTGACCCACTGGACGTCGGGGAGGTGGCCGCGTTGCTGGACGCGACCACCCTCGACACACCGTTGGGTGTTCGTGATCGAGCGCTCCTGGAGCTGCTGTACGCCTCCGGGCTGCGCATCAGCGAAGCGCTCGGCCTGGACCTGGCGGACCTGTCGGCGAGCGGTGCCTCGGTGCGGGTCGTGGGCAAGGGCGATCGGGAACGTGTCGTGCCGGTCGGCGATGTCGCCCTGGGCGCACTGGAGGAGTACCTGACGACCGTCCGACCTGGCTGGCTCCACGCCGCGCGTGCCACGGCCGGCCAGCCCTCCCGAAGCCGCGCCCAGAGCCGCAGCGGCGGTCCGCTGTTCCTCTCACCGCGCGGCGTCCGGATGGGCCGGATGGAGGCCTGGCGCGTGGTCCAGCGGTCCGCGACCCGGGCGGGATTGCGCGGTCATGTGACACCGCACACGTTGCGGCATAGTTTCGCGACGCATCTGCTGGAGGGCGGCGCGGATCTGCGCGTGGTGCAAGAGCTGCTGGGGCATGCCAGCATCACCACGACGCAGTTGTACACGCACCTGACGGGCGAGCGCATCCGACAGGTCTACGCACGGGCGCATCCGCGGGCATGACACCACAAGGAGGCTGACCGGACCCCATGGGAACCTACGCGGACTCGCTGCTGACCCAAGGCGAGGTGGTCCTGCGACGGGAGAAGCAGCACTGGCTGGCGCTGTTCCTCGAATCGCGGCTGTCCATCCTGTTGTGGGCCATCGCCATCCTGCTGCTGCTGGCGGTCCTCGTGGGCAACCTCAAGGGCACCCTGAGCGACGGTCTCAGCCTTGGCTCCATCGCCCTCATCGTGGCCGGCGTGCTGTTCTTCGCCTGGCGCTGGTGGCACTGGACCACGGACGAGTACATCATCACCAACCGGCGGCTGCTCAAGGTCGAGGGCATCATCAACAAGCATTCCGCCGACTCGAACCTGGAGAAGATCAACGATGCCATCCTGGACGAGAATTTCCTGGGCCGGATCCTGGATTACGGTGACCTGGACATCCTCACCGCCGCCGAGGTGGCCGTCGACAAGTACCGGATGCTCAATCACGCCAAGTCGTTCAAGAAGCAGATGCTGACCGCCAAGCACGCGCTCGAGGATGGCCACTCCTACAGCGATGTGGCCTCGCCGCCGCTCATGGCGAGCGCCGGAGCACCCGCGAAGTCGGCCTCGAGCCCGGGTCACTCGGGTCAGGCCGAGACGCCCGAGGAGGTCACCCAGGCCCTGGTCCAGCTCGCCACGCTGCGCGACTCTGGTGCCATCACGCCCGCCGAGTACGAGGCCAAGAAGCAGGAGCTGCTGGGCCGGCTGTAGGCCGCCGACATCATGGTGCTTGACCAACAGCTCCTCTATGCACTGCTCGCCGTCGGCATCATGCTGCTCGTGGGCTTCCCGGTCCACGAGTTCTGCCACGCGTTCGCCGCATACCGGCTGGGTGACTCCACCGCGCGCTGGCAGGGCCGACTGACGCTCAACCCGAAGGTCCACTTCGACCCCGTCGGCGGCTTGATGCTCGCCATCTCGGCGATCATCAGCCAGGGTGGTTTCTTCTTCGGCTACGCGAAGCCCACGCCAGTCAACCCCATGAACCTCCACGGCGGCCGGCGGGGAGAGGCGTGGGTCGCGGCGGCGGGGCCGCTGTCGAACCTAGTGATGGCCGCCATCGTCGCCATCCCGCTCCGGCTGGTGTACGGCTCCATCGATCTGCAACAGCAGATCATCAACGTGTGGCCCCTCGCCGTGCTGGCCAACGTGGCCTTCTATTTCGTGCTCATCAACACCTTCCTGTTCATCTTCAATCTCCTGCCGGTGCCGCCGCTCGACGGCTGGAAGGTCCTCGGCGGGCTCGTGCCGTCACAGACGGCTTGGCAGATGCGCAACCTCGAGCAGCAGTATGCGCAGATCATCCCGCTCATCTTCCTGGCCTTCATCCTGTTCGCTGGGGGCAAGATCATCGGACCCATCGCGGACGTCGTCCTGGAAGTGCTCCTCGGGTCCCACTACGGGCTGTTCCCGGTCATCCGCTGACGATGGCCACGTGGTGGGGCGGCAAGACCCGTCAGGTCGCTCGACATCTCGTCGGCCGCGTGTCGCCCGCGGAACGCGAGGCGGTCGAGCGATGGTTGACCCCGGCGCAGCTGACGCTGTTCGACCAGATGCACCGGGCCGATCAGCGCCATGGTCTGGATGTCGTGGCCGCGCTCCGGTCCGACGGTCATGACGCGCCGGACCTGTTGCTGGCCGGCCTCTTCCACGATGCATCGAAGGGACCCCGGACCCGGCTCTGGCATCGGATCGTGTGGTCGCTCGGGGAGCGCTACGGCGCGTGGGTCTGGAGCGTCTGCCGACCGCTTCCGGGATTCGGGCAGGCACTTGACCGGATCCGGACCCATCCGTCCGACTCCGCGCTCCTGGCACAGGCGGCCGGTTGCTCTCGCCAGACGGCGGAGCTCATCCGCAACCAGTCATCGCCACGTGACCCCGTGGCCGGTGAGTGGCTTCGGATCGCGGACGAGGCATCCTGACCGGGTGCAACCGACCAGCGCATCGATCGCGACGCCACGACCGCGCATCCTGCCCGCCGACGCCTCGACCGTGCTGCCCAGGCTGGTCCGTGGCGCCACGAGCGTCCGGGTCACCGATGACCCGCGTCCCGACCGGGCCGCACATGTCCGGACCGGCGAGTTCGATGGTCCGCTCGCGTTGCTGCTGGCGCTCATCGAGCAGCGCCAGCTGGACATCCTGTCCGTGCCCCTGGGGGAGCTCGCGGGCTCGTACCTGGAGGCCCTCGTAACCATCGAGGGCGACCAGCTGCCGCACATCAGCGCCTTCATCACCGTCGCGTCCCAGCTCATCCTCATCAAGAGTCGCGCGCTGTTGCCGCGCAACCCCGACCCGGTCGCGACGGCGGACGAGGGTCCCGATCCGGAGGAGGCCCTCCGCCAGCGACTCATCGAGTACCGGCGCTACCGCGATGCGTCCGCTCGGCTGACGGAGCTGCTCGCATCCGGCCGACGGTCGTTCCGGCGCGAGCCCACGGTGGCCCTGGCCGCCGGCCTCGCAGGTGCCGTCGCGCCGCCGCCCCGACCGATGGATCCGGCACGCCTGTCCCGGGCCCTGGAGCGGTCGATGCAGATCGCGCTGCCGCTCGAGGAGCCGCCCACGGTCGTGCCCCGGACCATCACCCTGGACGACCGGGCGCGCGTCATCCGGGAGGCGCTCCTGGAGGCGCCTGCGCTCGTGCTCCAGGACTTGCTCATGGGGGTCACCGACCGGGTCATCGTGGCCATCACGTTCATGGCGATGCTGGAGCTGGTGAAAGGCCGTGAGCTCCACGTCGAGCAGTCCGAGCCCTGGGGACCCATCTCGCTCCGCCGTCGGATGGACCTGGCGGCGCCAGATGCCGTGAGGCCGACGCTCGAGGATGCCGATGACGATCGATGATGGCGCAGCAGTGGAGGAGGTGACGGCCGGATCGCTGGACGCAGCGCCGGGCATCGATGCCCCCGCCGCCGACGCCGCCGGCGACACGGCAGCGTTCAGCTTCGCACCGGTGCCTGTGCGCGACCTGGAGGCGCTCCTCTTCGTGGCCGAACGGCCGCTCTCGCGGCGGGAGATCGGCCAGCTGTGCGGGATCGACGCGAATGGGGTCGACGCCCTTCTCGGTGACCTGGAGGTCGCCCTTCGCGGGCGCGGCATCCGGCTGACGATGTCCGGAGAGCTGGTGGAGCTCACGACCGCACCCGAGGCGGGACCGCTCATCGGACGCTACGTCGGGGCCGACGGCGCCCGGATCTCGCCGGCGGCGATGGAGGCGCTCGCCATCGTGGCGTATCGGCAGCCTGTGACCCGGGGCGTCGTGGAGCGCATCCGGGGCGTCGATTCGGACTATGTCATCCGGAGCCTGCTGCACCGGCGGCTCATCGTCGAGCAGGGCCGTGCAGACACGCCCGGACGACCCATCCTCTACGCGACCAGCTTCGAGTTCATGGAGCGCTTCGGGCTGATCTCGCTCGACGACCTGCCCGCACTCGACGCGGAGGTCGCCGCGAGGCTGGCCCTGGAACCGGATCTCGCCGCCGACGACCGGCAGACGCTCCTTGACGTGGCTGAGGGCGAAGCATGACGAACGCGGACGTGCGCATCCAGAAGGCGCTCGCGGACGCGGGGGTCGCATCGCGTCGGACGGCCGACGCCCTCGTCGCCGCAGGCCGAGTCACCGTCAACGGCGTGCCCGCGGTCATCGGCCAGCGCGTCGTGCCGGGCACCGACGTCCTGGCGGTCGATGGCCGCTCCGTCGGGCCGCGACCGAGCCAGGTCTACCTGGCGCTCCACAAGCCGGCAGGCGTCACCAGCACCGTCGCTGATCGCCATGCCGACCGGACCGTCGTCGACCTCGTGCCCCGGGAGATCCGCCAGCGTGCGGGTCGGGTATATCCGGTCGGTCGCCTCGATCGCGACTCGGAAGGCCTGCTGCTGCTCACGAACGACGGCGATTGGGCCCAACGCGTACTGCATCCCAGCCACGGCGTGGAGCGGGAATACGCCGCGGGAGTGCGGTCGGCGCTGGTCACCGAGCAGGTGGAGGCGCTCCTGCGAGGCGTGCCACTCGAGGAAGGCACCGCGCGGGTCGTCTCGATCCGGCGACAGACCGGGACCGAGACCCGCCGCCTCGTCGCCGCAGTCGGCGACCGGACGCGCCAACCCGACCAGCTGGTGTGGTACCGCGTCGTCCTCACCCAGGGTTGGAAGCGCCAGGTCCGTCGGATGTTCGGCGAGGTCGGTTCATCCGTGGAACGACTCGTCCGGGTGCGCATCGGGGCCGTCCGACTGGCTGAGCTGGCATCAGGCGAGCTGCGCGAGCTGAGCGCCCAGGAACGTGGCCGGTTGGCGTCGGATCTCGGCGCGGGTCGAGCAACACCGGCGTCCGATGACGCCGCCCAGCCGCGAGGCGCCACCCGGCGGCCGCTGATGGTCGCCATCGATGGGCCGGGCTCCAGCGGCAAGTCGACCGTCGGCGCGGGCGCGGCTGTCCGCCTCGGCTACCGCTTCTGCGATACGGGCGTGCTCTATCGTGGGCTCGCCTGGCTGGCAGCGGACCGGGGTGTGGGACCCGCGGATGCGGCGGGTCTCGTCCGGCTCATCCCGGCGATGCAGCTGGTCGATGACGGCACGGGGCGCATCAGCCGATTGCTGGTCGATGACGTGGACGTCACCGGTTCGCTGCATGCGGCGGAGGTCGACCGGATCGTCAGCGCCGTCGCCCGGGTGCCGGAGGTCCGAGGTGCGCTGCTCCGGGTCCAGCGCGACATCGCCCGCGTCAATGCGCGTACCGGCGTCATCCTCGCGGGGCGTGATATCGGCAGCGTCGTGCTCCCGGACGCGGACCTGAAGCTGTACCTCCACGTGTCGCTCGACGAGCGGGCGCGGCGGCGCGCCCAGCAGCGCGGCCTGAAGCCGGGCAGCGCGGAGGCACGCTACATCCGCGAGGACCTGCACCGGCGCGACGCCATCGACAGCTCGCGCGAGGCGGCACCGCTGGTGGTGCCCCCGGACGCGGTCACCATCACCACCGACGGGCACAGCCTGGAGCACACCGTCACGCAGGTGGTGGCACTCATCCGGGCACGGGAGGCGGCGGGCGTATGAGCACCATCGGCGACTGGAGCCTCTGGCAGCGTTTCCTCGTGATCGCGTCGCGGACGATGGTGCTGGTGCCGACACTGGGACGCGTCCAGGCCGAAGGCCTGGAGCAGATGGCGAACGACCAGTCGCTCACCTCGGGCGCGCTCATCGTGGTCGCCAACCATGCGAGCAACCTCGATCCGCCGTTCGTCGCGGGCTGGCTCGGCTTCGTGCTCCGACGCTCTTCGACGGTGCTTGCCAAGGAAGAGTTGTTCCACGGACCCCTCGGGCCGTTCCTGCGTCGGTCGGGCATGGTCATGGTCCGCTCGGGCGGCTCGGACGTGGACGCGTACCGGGCGACCAAGGCCGTGCTCGACCGGGGCGATGTGATCCTGCTGTTCCCGGAGGGCACCCGTAGCCGGACCGGGATCGTCGGCGGCGGCCACGCGGGGGTCGCCATGCTCGCCGCCCGGGAGGGCGTGCGGGTGCTGCCCGTCGGGCTCTCGGGCACCGACCGGCTGCTGGGCAAGGGCCGCAAGTGGCCGCGGATCGGCGCCCGGTTGACGCTGCGCGTCGGCGAGCCCTTCATGCTCACGCTCGACCCGGGCCTGCCCCGTCGCGCCGCGATCCAGGCGGCGAGCGACGAGGTCATGCGTCGCATCAGCGACCTCGTCGACCCACGCCAGCGCCGCCCCGAGGCAACCCGCGACGTGCCCGCCGAGGAACGTGCCGAAGGTTGAGCCGGGCCCGGTATCCGGGCGCCACCGCGGCGGGTGCGATACTAGGTCGGTCATGGGTACCGTGGAACAGGTCCGGGTCGCACGACGCACCGGCTTCTGCTATGGGGTGCGTGAGGCGATCGACCACGCCCGGGCATCAGCAGCAGACGGCCGCGACACCCTCACGCTGGGCCAGACGGTGCACAACGAGGGGGTCATCAGCGACCTCCAGGCGCGGGGCATCCGCACCATCGACACCCTCGACACCGCGGAACCCGGGTCCACGGTCATCATCCGCGCCCACGGCGTGACGCCCGAAGTGATGGAGTCGGCCCAACGACGCGGGCTGGATGTCGTCGATGGCACCTGTTCCTGGGTCGTCCAGGAACACCGGGAGGTGGCTCGCCTGGTGGAGGACGGGTACACCATCGTCCTCCTGGGGACACCCAACCACCCCGAGGTGGTGGGCATCCTGGGCTACGCCCCGGACGCCATCGTGGTGGACGAGGAAGACGAGTGGGAGCGCATCCCGCGTACGAAGCGGATGGCCCTCGTGAGCCAGAGCACGCAGCCGCCCTGGAAGTTCGAGAGACTCGCGGGTTTCATGGTCTCCCGATGTCATGAACTGAGGATCGTGAACACGGTGTGTCCGGTGACCATCCGTCGCCAGGAGGACACCATCGAGCTTGCCGGCCAGGTGGACATGATGGTCGTGGTCGGCGGCCGGAACTCCGCCAACACCCGCGAGCTGACCCGGCTCGTGGGCATCGCGCACAAGCCTGCGGTCCAGGTCGAACGCGCCTCGGAGCTCACCGACGCCAGCATCTTCGACGGGTACCGCGTCGTGGGCGTCACCGGCGGCACGTCGACGCCCATCGAGGATCTGGAGACCGTCACCCGGCGCGTCTGTGAGCTGGCTGGGACCCCGGCCGTCCGAGCGGATGCCGCGGCGCTCGCTCGTGCCGCGATCGCGGAGGTGGAGGATCCGGCGTACCGGAGCACCTCCATCGGGCGTCCGTCCCGCAAGGACCGGTCCCCGAGTCACCCGACCGCGGCCGTCGGCTCAGCCTGAGTGTCACCCAGGCGCCACGCCGGCTCACACCGACGAGAGCCCCGCGAGCTGCCCATCGATGGGTTGCCGCTGGTGGCCATCGTGGGCAGACCCAACGTGGGCAAGTCGACCCTGTTCAACCGGATGGTCGGCGGCCGGCTGGCCATAGTCGAGGACCGTGCCCGGACGACACGCGACCGGCTCTATGCCGCGACCGAATGGAATGGCCGCCGCTTCGTGGTCATCGACACCGGAGGCCTGGAACAGCGCCCGGGTGACCCCATCGAGGAGAAGGTCCAGGACCAGGCACGCCTGGCCATCGCCGAGGCGGATGTGATCCTCTTCGTGGTCGATGCCGCTTCGGGCCTGACGCCCGCCGACGATGAGGCGGCCGAGCTGCTCCGACGGTCGAAGGCGCCGGTCCTCGTGGTCGCCAACAAGGCCGACAACGAGAAGCGTGAGCTGGAGGCAGCCGAGGCGTACGCGATGGGCTGGGAGGAGACCTACGCGATCAGCGCCCAGCACGGCCGGGGTACCGGTGACCTGCTGGACGCGGTCGTCTGGGCGCTCCCCGAGGAGTCCGCTTCGGAGATCGAGCGCAAGCGTCGGGAGGTGGAACTGGAGGAGCTCGCGGAGCTGGAGGCGGAGGGATTCGCGCCACTGCCGTACATCGTCGGCGAGACCGAGGAGCCGGATGTGGCCGATGACCTCGATGTCGAGTCGAGCGACGAGCCTGCCGATGACGCGATCCGGGGCACCATGGCCCGGGTGGCCATCGTCGGGCGGCCCAACGTCGGCAAGAGCTCGCTGCTCAACACCCTGGCAGGGGAGGAGCGGGTCATCGTCAGCAACGTGCCCGGCACGACCCGCGACGCCATCGATACCCAGCTCGACTGGAATGGCCAGCCGGTGCGTATCGTGGACACCGCGGGTATCCGCCGCCGGGGTCGGGTCGCGTCCGGCCCGGCAGCGGAGAAGTTCTCGGCCATCCGTGCCCTGCGCGCGATCGGTCGGGCAGACGTGGCGATCCTGGTGCTCGACGCCGTCGACGGCCTGACCTCCCAGGACGCGCATGTGGCCGGGTACGTGGTCGACGAGGGCGTCGGCCTGGTCGTGGTCATCAACAAGTGGGACCTCGTCGAGAAGGACGACCGGACCTTCGACGAGTACTCGGCGAGGCTGCGTGTCCAGGCACCGTTCCTGGGCTTCGCGCCCATCCTCGCGGTGAGCGCCAAGACCGGACAGCGGGTGACGAAGGCGCTCGACGCCGCGGTCGAGATCGCCCGAGGCCGTCGGCGTCGGATCTCCACGGGGGCGCTCAACCGGGTGCTCAATGACGCCACCTTCCGACAGCCCCCGCCACCGGTCCGGAACCGCCGCCCCAGGTTCTATTACGCGACGCAGGCGTCCATCGAGCCACCGACGTTCGTGCTCTTCGCGAGCGGCTCGGAGCATGTCCACTTCAGCTATCGGCGCTACCTCGAGAACCGACTGCGGGATGCATTCGGCTTTGGTGGCACGCCCCTGCGACTGATCGTCCGTGAGCGGACCCGGGTCGAGCTCGAGGCGCGACCGCGGAGGCGCACGCCGTCGTCGCGGGGGACGAAGGTGCGGGTGAAGGGCAAGGGCAAGGCCGGAGGAAAGCCGCACTGAGCCGGGCTGTCCCCCAGCGCGGTGCCGCCCCTGTCCGGGCCGTGGTCGGCACCGGCGCCTGGGGGACGACGCTCGCCATCCTGCTCGCGCGGTCGGGCCCGGTGACGCTCGTCGCACGCACGGTCGATGGTGCGGCCGCGATCGAGTCGGCCCGCGAGAACGGACGCCACCTGCCGGGCGTGCCGTTGCCGGACCAGGTGCAGGTGACGGCCGACGAGGGTCGTATCGCGGCCGCTCGGGAGCTGGTGGTGATGGCCGTGCCGTCGGTGCACATGCGGGCCGAGGCGGTGCGTATCTCGTCCATGATCCGCCCCGATACGGTGCTGGTGTCCGTGGCCAAGGGCATCGAACGGGGCTCCTTGCTGCGCATGAGCGAGGTGCTGGCGACCGAGGTGCCCATCGACCCGCTGCGTATCTGCGCACTGTCGGGTCCCAACCTGGCCGGAGAGATCGCGGCTGGACTGCCCGCAAGCGCTGTCATCGGCGCGCCCGATGACACCGTGGGTGCACAGGTCGTCGACCTCCTGGGCGGGCGTGCGTTCCGGCTGTACCGCAATCGCGACCTGGTGGGGGTCGAGCTGGCGGGTGCGCTCAAGAACATCGTGGCCATCGCGGCTGGCGCGTCCGACGCGCTCCACCTGGGTGACAACGCCAAAGCTGCGATCGTGACGCGCGGCCTGGCGGAGATCACCCGCCTGGGAATGGCCGCCGGCGCGAACCCACTCACGTTCGCGGGGCTCGCGGGCATCGGCGACATCCTCGCGACATGCGCCTCGCCGCTCTCCCGAAATCACCGCCTGGGGATGGAGCTCGCATCGGGTCGCCGCTGGACGGAGATCGAGGCGTCGCTACCGGGTGTCGCCGAAGGCGCCTACACCGTGGAGGCCGCGTTGGCTTTGGCCCAACGGCTGGGTGTCGACCTACCGATCGCGCGCGAGGTGCACGCGGTCCTCTACGAGGACAAGCCCGTCCGGGAGTCCCTGCGGGATCCTCCTCTCGCGTGGCTGGAAGGACGAGCTGGCGGGCCTGTCGGCCGACTGAGGTCGGTGGAGCTGTCGGCGCTCGAGCCAGGCCGGGTGGGCATCGGTGGCTGGCGGATCAGCCCGGATCCGCCAATCGGTCCCCTTTGATAGACTGAACGTTCTGTCGGGGCGTGGCGCAGCCTGGTAGCGCACCTGAATGGGGTTCAGGAGGTCGGACGTTCGAATTGTCTCGCCCCGACCAGAATCTCCGCACGAATGAGGCCCCGGAGGTCATCCTCCGGGGCCCTGCTCATGGCTCCGTACCCCTTCGCTACGCGGGGAGCCTGTCCATCGAGTCGGCCGCACGCCGCTCCGTGGCTGGTGCGAGGTGCGCGTACAGGTCCGACGTCGTGCTCAGGTTCGCGTGCCCGAGGAGCTTGCTCACGTTCGCGAGCTGCTCCTGGGCGAGCTGGAGCGTCGCATAGGCGTGCCGGAGCGCGTGGAACGACTGCGCGGGGAGTCCCGCCGCGGTGAGGGCCGCGTGATACCGCCGGAGGACATTGCGCGGGTCCAGGGCCGTCCCGATGAGCGTCGCGAACACGTGGCCGTCGTCGTGCCACCGGGGGCCGGCCGCGATGCGTTCCCGACGCTGTCGCGTCCGGTGCGTCGTCAGTGCATCGATGACGCGGCGAGGGAGGGGCACGATACGCCGGGCCCTGTCCGTCTTCGGCTCGGCCAGTGTCCGGGTGCCACGCTGGAGGGTATGCCGCACCGTGACGGTGCCGAAGGCGTCCAGGTCCACGTCGGACCACCGGAGGGCGAGCAGCTCACCCTGCCGTAGCCCGGTCGCGACCGCGGTCAGGTACAGGACGCCGAGTCGATCCTTCGCCGTGGCGTCCAGGAGCGTCTTCACCTGCTCGGCCGTGAACGGCACCGTCTCACCGGGGACGAGGTGGCCCTGCCGCCGGTGGACCTCGCCCGCTACGACGCGCTCTGGGAGACCGGGCCGTGAGTGACGGGACGGCGGCCGAGCTCGCCTTCCTCGCCCGGGCGCTCAAGGCACCGCGCATCCGGGACGTCGCGGCGCGCATGGCCTCCCGGGCCCGGGACGAGGGCTGGGACCACGAGACCTATCTGGCCGCGGTGCTCGCCGAGGAGGTGAGTGCCCGGGACAGCCACGGCGGGTCGGCCCGGGTGCGGGCGGCCCGCTTCCCGGCGGTCAAGACCCTCGACGACTTCGACTTCACCCTCCAGCCCTCGGCTGACCGGATGCTCATCGTCCATCTCGCCCAGCTGGACTTCCTCGCTGAGGCGAGGGACAACGTCGTGTTCCTGGGACCGCCCGGGACGGGCAAGAGCCACTGTGAGAATTGGGATCGGTCCCGTGATGGGGCCGGTCAGACTGGCGTCGACAGCGGACGAGCATGACCCGAAAGTCTCATTGGCTCTCGAGGCCGCGTTCGGCGGGCATGACCCGAATGAGTCATGGGCCGCCGGCGCGGCGTCGGGGTGCCCTTCGTTAGGATCTGTCTGCCCGCTCGCTGTCGGCGCCGGCCTGGGTCGCCGAGGCGTTGGCCTGATCAGAAGCCTGTCCACCCGGTCGCCCGGGTGTGACCCATCACAGTCCTGCCATCCCGGTGGTTCCTGTCCAGCCCGGCGCCGACCACGGTCACCACTCGTGTCGGGAGGGCAACCATGAGCATGCTCGCAGACCAGGTCGACGCCGTCATCGGGGTCGACACCCACAAGGCCTCGCACACCGCCGCGGTCGTCACCCCGACCGGCGGGGTCATGGCCCATCTCACCGTGCCATCCGATGCCTTCGGCGCGAAGCGCGTCCTCGCCTTCGCCCGGCAGCACCAGCCGGGCCGGCGGGTGTGGGCCATCGAGGGTACCGGCAGCTTCGGCTCGGGTCTCACGACCTATCTGCTGGAGCAGGGTGAGTGGGTCGTCGAGATCGATCGGCCCGCGCGACCGGCCCGCCGCAACGGCGCCAAGAGTGACGAACTCGACGCCGCGCGCGCCGCACGCGAGGCGTTGTCGCGCGAGCACCTGGCCCAGCCGCGGCGACGCGGTGAGCGGGAGGCACTGCGCGTCCTGCTCGCGACCAGGCATGGGGCCATCCTGTCGCGGACGCGGGCCATCACCTCGCTCCATGCCCTGGTGGTCAACTCGCCCGAGGGGATCCGCAACCAGCTGCGCCACCTCGACACGGACGACCTGCTGGCACGCTGCGCGCGACTCCGGACCGGACCGTCGCAGTCGACCGAGCATCGCGCCACGATCACCGCCCTGCGCTCGACAGCGCGGCGAGCCCTCGCCTGTGAGGCGGAGGCCGCTGACCTCGAGTCGGCGCTCGAGGTCCTCGTGAAGCAGGAGCGACCGGAGCTCCTCGCCGAGACCGGCGTCGGCACCATCACCGCGGCGGCCATCCTCAACGCCTGGTCCCATCGAGGCCGGATCCGCACCGAGGCGGCCTTCGCCATGCTCGCTGGTGTCGCGCCGCTCCCGGCGTCGTCAGGGCAGACGGTCCGCTACCGCCTCGATCGGGCCGGCGACCGGCAGCTGAACCGAGCCCTCCACACGATCGTGCTGTCACGGCTCACCCATGATCGCGAGACACGGGCCTATGCCAAGCGCCGGGAGGCCGAGGGCAAGACACCGCGGGAGATCAAGCGATGCCTCAAGCGCCACCTGGCCAGGAGGCTCTTCGGGCTCCTCGAGCGGACGGAGATCGGGGCTTGACAGACATAGAAGCATCCTCTCGATCGCACTCGGCATCCGCGCCTGCCAGGCGGGCCACCGGGTGCTGTTGGCGACCGCCGCCCAGTGGGTGAACCGCCTCGCCGAGGCGCACCAGCAGGGCCGGCTCCAGGAGGAACTCGTGCGTCTCGGACGCTATCCGCTGCTCGTCATCGACGAGGTGGGCTACATCCCGTTCGATCCCGAGGCGGCGTCCCTGTTCTTCGCGCTCATCAGCTCCCACTACGAGCGCCGGAGCCTGATCGTGTCGAGCAACAAGACGTTCAGCGCGTGGGCCGAGATCTTCGGTGACCCGGTGGCCGTCGCGGCCATGGTCGACCGGCTCGTCCACCACGCCGAGGTCATCGTGCTCAAGGGCGACAGCTACCGCCTGCGGGGCAAGCGCGAGGAGGTGCTGACCGGGACGAAGCAGCACTGACCTGCTCAGGTTTCGACCGGCGTTGACATGCAACTATCCGGGATGCGCTGGCTTCACCATCCCCGGTGGTCGTGGGCGATGCGCCCAGCACAGGCAGACCACCAACCAGCGTGGCTACGGGTGGGTACATCAGGGGCAGCGGCGGGCCTACCTGCCCTATGCCCGGTGCAGCAGGTGCGGATGCACCGACCAGCTGCAGCTCGACCACGTCGTGCCTACCTCCCTCGGTGGGACGCAGGACATGGGCAACAAGCGCTGGATGTGTGACTGCCCCGAGCATCGCTGTCACTCGCGCTTCGGTGCGCGCAGGGGTAGGGGGTAGGGGGGTCGTCGTGAACCGTTGCCACCCACAGGGAGACCTTGGCCCGTTTCCGCGAGATATATCGCGTGATGCCCATCGCCTCGACGCTGCGACAGTCCCACGGCAGGGCCCAGGGGTGGAGGGTGCCGCGCACACCGATGACCGGGGGATCTACCTGACCCTGCCACAGGGACGGGAAGGTCCCGCTCCACCCCGGCCCGTCTACGCCCACCCACCCGACGAGTCGGAGGCGGCCTTGTGGGCCCGCCTCTGGACGATGTCCAGGCGGTCATCTGGGAGGCCCATCGCCAGCACGACGAGGTCGCCCTCTACCTTCGCACGCTGATCCGGGCGAGCCAGCCCGGTGGTCGCGCGGCGCTGCTCAATGCCGTCCGCCAGCAGGCGGATGCCCTCGGCCTCGCCCAGGCCGGGCTCCGGGGGCACCGCTGGGTCATGCCGAGGCCCGGAGCCGACACCGGCACCGAAGCCCATCCGGCCCGCCGCGATCGGTCAGGGACCGGTCCCAGACTCGAGGACGGCGGGCTCGAGGTCGGCTGACATCGCCACGACGCAACGGTCTTCCCGAGGCATGGATACGAGTGAAGGACCAGCTCGGGCACTCCTCGATCACTCTGACCTCTAACACCTATGGCCACGTGCTGGAGCAGCGGCAGCACCAGGTGGCGCGGGGGATGGACGCGATGCTGAGCGGGTAGGGCTGAGGCCAGCGCCAGGCCCGATCCGGAATGTTGCCCAACGGAACCGACCTGTCGCAGCGAAACCACCGGCGTGGCGTCGGGCCCCAGCCCGTCTTCAGACCGTACTACGGCGGCTTCCTGCGAGTTTTGCGGCCCGCGGGATCGGTGGCCCGACCAGTCGCGCGAACTCATCGCGGATGACCTCGTAGCACTCGCAGGTCGCGCCCTCGAGCCCGGCCCGGTCGATGATCCGGACCACACCGCGCCGATAGTCGATCCACCCTCGCGTGCTCAACTCAGACGCCACGACTGACACGGTCTGGCGGCGCACCCCGAGTACCAGGGCGAGGAACTCATGGGTCATGAGGAAGTCGTCCTGCGACACACGGTCGTCCATCTCGAGCAGCCATCGAGCGGCCCGAGCCTCCACTGAGTGATACCGATCGCAGCCGATGGATTGGGCGCGGATCTCGAGGACGGCTTGAGTGTACCCGTGCAGGACCTTGAGCAACGGCGGATTCCGGGCGACCTCGGCCAGGAACTCGGCAGACGGCATGCGCAGGAACGTGCCCGGCGCCGAACAGATCACCTCCATCGGAAAGGTGGTGCCCCCCAGATAGACGGCGAGGCCGGCCATGCCGTCACTGCCGACGAGGCTGACCTCCACAGTCGAGCCATTGTGCATCTGCTGCATCTGGGACAGGACCCCTGTCTCGGGGAAGTAGACGTGCCGGATCGGCCGGTCCGGACCCATCACCCTGGCGTGGAGCTTCAGCTCGACCGACTCGAGGCCTACGCGCAGCTGCGCCTCTGCAGCCTGATCTGCCGTGCGAAGCGCTGCCAGGAGACGGTTCTGGGCCGAAAGCCATTCCGCCATCTGCCTTCGTCCCTTCCGCGCCGCCGGTCGTCGTGGCCCGACACCGCTACCGCCATATTGTCGCGCGCCCGAAATTTCACCGCAAGCGAGTGTCGCCCAGCAGGCAGACACGTCCCCCGCAGGACCCCAGTCTCGTGCTCCATTGCGGCGTCGGTGCTGTCGGCAAGGGCCGAATGGCTCCAAGTACGCGTTGGGCTGCGGGGCCATCGCACGACGGTCGCAAGCGGCACGACCGCTCCAACGGAGGGACCGATTCGATGATGGCGATCGTCCAGGACAGATACGGCTCAGTGGAGGCGCTCGAACTCGACGACATCGACAAGCCCCAGATGGGACACGACCAGGCGTTGGTCCGCGTCCAAGCGGCGTCCGTGCACGTCGGTGACTGGATCCTGATGACGGGTTCCCCGTTCGTCATGCGCATGGCCACCGGGCTGCGCAGGCCGAAGCAGCCGGTGCCCGGGACGGACATCGCGGGGACGGTCGAGGCCGTCGGCAAAGACGTGCAGACGCTTCGACCCGGGGACGAGGTCTTCGGGTGGTGCGCCGGCGCATTCGCCGAGTACGCGGCAGCGAGTGCGGATCATCTGCTACCCAAGCCGGCCAACCTCAGCTTCGAGCAGGCCGCGGCGGTCGGGGTGTCCGCGACCACCGCTCTCCAGCTCCTGCGCGATGACGGGAAGGTCAAGCCGGGCCAGAAGGTGCTCATTAACGGCGCTTCTGGCGGCGTGGGCACGTTCGCCGTGCAGATCGCCAAGGCACTGGGTGCCGAGGTTACCGGCGTCACCAGCACGAAGAACGTGGACATGGTGCGCTCCCTCGGGGCGGACCACGTGGTCGACTACACCAAGGAGGACTTCCGGAGCGGCGGACCGCGCTTCGACCTCATCCTCGACAACGTGGGGGATCACTCGATGGCGGCGACGCGGCGGGCGCTCGCGCCCGGCGGGACGCTGATCTCCAACGGAGGCGGACACACCGGCGGCAAGCTCGGCCGCGCGATACGGGGCCTGGTCGTGTCTATGTTCGTGCGCCAGCAGAGCAGGCCGTCGGTCAAGACGCAGAACCGAGCCGACCTGCTGGCCCTCAAGGGGCTCGTCGAGGCCGGCAAGGTCACACCCATCGTCGACGGCACTTATCTCCTCACCGAGGCACGAGCCGCAATCGGCCACGTGGCCACTGGACACACGCGTGGGACGGTGGTCATCACCATGCCCCACCTGCCGGGGGATGCCATCGCCCCCGCGAAGGCCACGACGCTCGCCGGGATCGCTAGATGACCCTCCTTCGTGAGCTCGGTCGTCGCAAGCTGCGGACGACGCTGACGGTGCTCGGCATCACCATCGGCATCTGGGCGCTCGTCGTGTTCAGCTCCATGGCCAACAAGATCAACAACCTGGTCGCGAGTGGCAGCGACTACTACGTTGGCAAGGTGGTGGTCACCGACGGTTCGACCAACGGACTGGGCATCGGCCTCATCCCCATCGACCTCGCATTGGCCGGCCAGATCAAAGCGATGGACGGCGTGGCGGCGGTGGACCCGCAGGTGCAGATGCCCTACGCCAACGAGGGCATCAACGGCTTCGGCATCCCAAAGATGATCCAGGGCCAGGTGGCCGGCGCCGACCAGGGGCGCGACAGCCTCAAGCCCCAGCCCGCTCAGGGGCGCCTGCTGACGGCCGGGGACGAGGGATCGAACGTCGCTGTCCTCGGATCGGATCTGGCACGCGAGCTCAAGGCCGGCGTCGGGGACAGGGTCGTGATCCGCGACGTGTCGTTCGAGGTCGTGGGCATCTTGCAGCCGACCCTGACCGCCCCGGATATGACCGCGTTCCTGCCGCTGGCGGCGGCGCAGGGGTTGTTCCTGGCCACCCTGCCGCCCACGCTCAGCGGCGCGCTCGACGCCAGCCAGCTGGCGTCCATGATCGTGGTCTATCCGGCCGATGGGACGGACCCGGCCGCGCTCGCCGATCGCATCGAGGCGAGCGCGGACCACGTGACCACGATGACCGCCGCCGACTTCGCACAGCAGGTGGGCTCGGCGACCCTCATCTTCAACGCGATCATCATCGGCGTCGCCGTCATCAGCCTGATCGTCGGCGGGCTCTCGGTCATCAACACGATGGCCATGAGCGTCAGCGAGCGGACGCGCGAGATCGGCATCAAGCGAGCCATCGGCGGTTCGCGTCGGCGGATCATCCGCGAGTTCGTCTCCGAGGCGGCATTAATCGGGCTCATCGGCGGCCTCATCGGCCTGGCCCTGGGTGCCGCGGTGGTGATGGTGGCCAACGAGCTCGGGCGAAGCTCTGGGACGATGCTCTTCGACCTGACCGCGAGCACGGCCATCTTCGCCGTCGCATTCAGCACGATCCTCGGCATGGTCGCCGGGATCATCCCCGCGTGGAACGCCGCCCGGCTCGACCCCGTGGCTGCGCTGCGCTACGAGTGAGCACCCCATGACGATGCTTCTGGAAGGGCGCGACCTGCGCAAGACCTACCGGCTCAGCCGACGCATCAGCCTCGATGCGCTGCGCGGCGTGGATGTGGCCATCGAGGCCGGCGAGATGGTGGCCATCATTGGCCCCTCCGGCTCGGGCAAGAGCACGCTGATGCACATCCTGGGCCTGCTCCACGCACCGGACACGGCCGACGGAGCGGCGCCGGAGCTGCGCTTCGAGGGGGCGGACGTGACCCGCCTGTCCGACGGCGAGCGGACGCGCATCCGGGCTGGGCGCATGGGCTTCGTGTTCCAGTCCTTCAACCTAGTGCCCACCCTCACGGCCCTGGAGAACGTGATGCTCGCCGGGGACTACGCAGGCAGGGGTAAGGCGGCCGCCCGCCGTGGCGCGCAGGACGCGCTGTCGTGGGTCGGCCTGGGCGAGCGGCAGAAGCATCGGCCCATGGAGCTGTCCGGCGGCGAGCAGCAGCGCGTCGCGTTGGCACGCGCCCTGGTGAACGAGCCCACGTTGCTGCTCGCCGACGAACCGACGGGCAACCTCGACTCGGCACGATCGGCCGAGGTTCTTGCCCTGCTCCGGCAGTTCAACGCCGAGCGAGGCCAGACGACCGTCATCGTCACGCACGACCCCAGGATCGCGGCCGCTACGGATCGCACGATCCACATGGGTGACGGGTTGATCACGGACGACCCGCATCTCGCGCTCGTAGCCTGACGTACAGCGCAACCCCGGAGACCGCCAACCACATCCCAATAGGAGATCGACATGACCGACCCCAATCGAACCATGGCAACGCAGCAATGACCACCGAATCGATGCGCAAGAGCTCGCTCGCCGCGGGCATCCTCTACCTCATCACCTTCATCTCCATCCCCACCCTGGCCCTGTACGGCACCATCAAGACCGACCCGGCCTGGATCCTGGGCTCCGGCAGCGTCACCGGTGTGCTCGTGGGCACCGTCCTCGAGCTCATCGTCGCCCTTGCCGGTATCGGCACCGCGGTCGCGCTGTATCCCGTGGTCAAGCGGCAGGACGCGGGCATGGCGCTCGGCTTCGTCGCCTCCCGCACCATCGAGGGCGCCATGATCTTCCTGGGTGTCGTGAGCCTCCTGTCGCTCGTGACCCTGCACCAGGACCTGAGTGCGGTGGCCGGGGCGGCAGACGCTCCCTCGCTGCTCACCACGGGCGCGTCGCTCTCGGCTACCTACAACTGGACACTTCTCGTGGGACAGACCCTCATGCCGGTCGTCAACGCGCTGCTGCTGGGCACCCTCCTGTACCGCTCGGGCCTGGTGCCGCGAGCCCTGCCGATGCTCGGCCTCATCGGGGCACCCATCCTGCTCGTGTCGGTCCTGCTCCAGCTGTTCGGCGTCATCGACAATCTCTCCGCGATCTCCGGGCTCATGGTCCTGCCGATCTTCGTGTGGGAGTTCTCGCTCGGCCTCTACCTGACCTTCAAGGGCTTCAAGGCCTCCGCACCGATCATGGTCACGGCTGCGCGTTCGGGCAGCTACGACCCGTCGATCTCGGCCGCCCCGCCCGTCATCGCCACGAGTGGTGGCCCGGCATGACCGCCGCTCAAGAACATGCCCGGAAGATTGTCCGGATCGCCGCCTTGGTATCACCATCGGAGATTGTGATGCGTCGTGTCTCTTCATTCGTCGTGTCCCTCGTCGTCGCCGTTCTTGCGCTTGGCTCATTGCCACTCGGCGCCGGTGCTCAGAGCAGCTCCCCAGCGCCCGCGGGCCAGGGCTTCGTCGGTGCCTGGCACCTCGCCACCGAGACCCCCTTCGGCGCCTCCCAGAGCCTGATCACATTGGGGGCTGATGGCACGGTCCAGTTCTCCGACCGACCGGTCTACCCGGGGAGTGCGGGCTTTCCCGCCACCTACTTCAGTGCCGGGCATGGCTCCTGGGAGCAGACCGGTCCCACCGCAGCAGCCGCAACCTGGATGATCTTCATGACCGACGGGGACGGCAACTTCCTGGGGATCGTGACGGACAGCGCGGAGATGACCCTCGGCGCCGACGGGAGCTCCTGGAGCGGCCCCTTCAGCTCCTCGACGGCCGATCCCACCGGGGCCGTGCTGTACGTGGGTGGCGGCACAGGGCAGGCGACGCGGATCGCAGTGCAGCCGCTTGCGACGCCGGCCGCCAGCCCCGCTCCCGGGTCGAGCCCGGCCGCCTAGCGGCGAGCAGTAACGGCCGCCGGGTCACAGGCCACGACTACGGTGGGCGGCGTTCCGGCCAGCTCTGCTGCGTAGCGTCACGGCGCTGTCCGTCAGTCGCCGAAGGAGCCAACCGTGCCGACGCCGCCCTCCATGACCGGCAAGACCGTCCTGATCACGGGCGCCACGGGTGGCATCGGCAGGGCGACGGCCGCCGCACTCTCCGCGATGGGGGCACACGTCGCGATTACCGGCCGCGACCCAGCGCGGACCGAGGAGAGCGCCCGAGAGATTCGCGCCTCAGGCCGCGATCGCCAGGTCGAGGTATTCGTGGCGGACCTCTCATCCCAGGCGGAGGTGCGGAGGCTCGCCGATGAGGTGCTCCAGCGTCTCCCGCGCATCGACGTGCTGGTCAACAACGTCGGGGGCTACTGGGACACCCGCCACGTCACCGCCGACGGGCTCGAGCACACCTTCGCCCTGAACCACCTCGCGCCGTTCCTGCTGACGAACCTGCTCCTCGAGCGGCTCAAGCAGAGCACGCCGGCCCGCATCGTCACTGTCGCCTCTGGAGCTCACACGACGGGGCGCATCGATTTCGATGACCTGCAGGGGGAGCACTCATACTCGGGCTCGCGTGCCTACAGCCAGTCGAAGCTCGCCAACATCCTGTTCACCCACGAGCTCTCGAGACGGCTGCGCGCGAATGGCATCACCGCCAACGCGCTGCATCCAGGCTTCGTGCGCACATCCTTCGGGGCGGACGACCCTGGCGCCATCCAGCGATTGCTCGTCCCGTTCATCCGTCCGTTCATGAGGTCGCCCGAGCACGGCGCCGCCACGTCCATCCACCTGGCGTCGGCGCCAGGGTTATCGCAGGTGTCCGGTGAGTACTTCGCGGACAGCAAGCCCAGGCGATCCTCGGACGCCAGCTACGACGAGGCCGTCGCAGCGCGGCTCTGGCAGGTCAGCGCCCATCTGGTCGCCCTGACGGCCGCCGAGTCGGGACACTTGTCGCCTGCGCTTCAGGATGTCTGACGGCGTCGAGTTCCTGCTCTGGAGTGTCCTCATCGGTGCAGGGGCCAGCGCGCTGATGGATGCGTGGGCGCTGTTCCTGCGCCGCGCATTCAACGTGCAGGGACTCGACTACGCGTTGCTGGGTCGGTGGATCGGTCACGTCCTACGGGGTCGGTTCTTCCACGACCGCATCGCCGCGTCAGATCCCGTCCCCGGCGAACGTCCGTTGGGCTGGATCGCGCACTACTCGATCGGCATCGCGTTCGCGTCCCTGCTGCTCTCCCTTTGGGGCCTCGAGTGGGCCCACAGCCCGACCCTGTGGCCGGCACTGGTCGTCGGCATGGCGACGATCGTGGGCCCCTGGTTCGTCATGCAGCCCGGCATGGGCGCTGGCGTAGCGGCGTCAAGGACGACAGACCCCCGAGCCGTTCGACTCCGGAACCTGGCGACCCATCTCGTCTTCGGCGTCGGGCTCTTTCTCGCGGCCCTCGCTCTATCGAGGCTCTCAACGATCGCCGCCGCGCCGAGACCGTGACGCAACCTGCGACGCCTGAGGTGTGCCGCATGCGTGCCCGACTCCGTTCGCCTGCGTCCACCAGGGTGTTGTCCATCCACCAGGTGCCTCCGCCGTGGCTGGCAGCGTGGCTGGCAAGCAGGTCAGAAACTCGCGGCGGACGCTAGAAAACTGGGTATCCAGGGGCGTCTGCGAGCGAATACTGGTGAGCCGGCTGGGATTCGAACCCAGGACACGAGGATTAGAAGTCCGCCTGTCGGCCGTCCATGGCGTGGTGTCAGGGCACTCTGCGTAGGTTTCCCGCGTGGCTCCCGTCCACTGGGTCCATCACGTGGTGCCGGATGCGTTTGCCGTGGCTGTCAACGGGGCTGTCAGGCGCAGGGGCCCCCAAGGGCTTCGTCATACAGTCGCGACAGGTCGCCTCCGGGCTTCAGGCCCCGACTTTCCTCGACATCCGGGGGAGGACCGAAGGGATCCCACTTGCCCGAGCGTATATGGTGCGACGGGCCACACGAGGTGGCTCGCGATGCCGAGGACGCGATGCTCGCAGCGAGCGAGGTCAGGGATCCGGTCCGGGAGTTCGTGCAGGTGTGCGCGGACGAGACGGCGTTCCGGACCTGGTACGACGACGCGGCTCCGCGGGTCTACTCGTATCTGTTCACCCGCACCGGCGGCGACCACGCGCTGACCGAGGATCTGGTGCAGCAGGCATTCGTCAAGGCCATCGCGGCAAGGGCCACCTACGACGGTCGCGCACCGGTCGTGGCCTGGATCTGCGGCATCGCCCGCAACCTCCTTATGGACCATCACCGTCGCCTCGACCGCGAGGAACGGGGTCGTCTGCGGCTCGTCGTGCGCGAGATCGATGCCGGTCCCGGCCAGGCTCATGCCGAGCGCGACGACGTGCTGACTGCGCTTCGGCGATTGCCCGCGCTGCAGCGGGCTGCCCTGGTCCTCCGGTACCTGGACGACTTGAGCGTACGTGAGGTCGCACGGCTCATCGGCAAGACCGAGGCGGCCACCGAATCCCTGCTCACCCGCGGGCGGGACAGCTTCCGTCGCAGGTATGGCGAGGGCGACCGATGAACGACGAACGGCTCTCTGCACAGCTCCGTTCAGCGGAGCAGCCCGTGACGCCCGATCCCGCGTTCCTGGATGCCCTCTACCAGGACCTGGCTGTCGACCTGGGCTTCCGAATCGATGGGCGCACCCGTCGCAGGCGCACCTCCGACCGGACCGCGAAGCGACGCGGTGGTGCCGCACGCCGGTATGGCCCACTCCTGCTCGCGGCTGCGTTCATCTCGGTCGGCGCCATCGCGGCCATGGTCGTGGGCTCGCAGCGCGACGACCTGCGGACGGCCGTCGGCCAGGCGGGCACGACGCGCATGGCGGTGCGGCCTGACTTCCCGCAGGCGGACATGGGCGGCCTCGCCGGGTTCGATGTGGATGTCGCCCACGCGCTCATGGACGAGCTCGCCTTGGACGCGGAGCTGCGGCCGGTCCCGGTGGACCAGATCCTGTCCGGCAACGGCCCGGGCGACTGGGACCTGGCCATGCCGTCAGCGGTTCTGTCCGCCGAGGAGCAGGGCCGGTTCGCCGCGAGCGACCCCTATTACCTCTGGCCGGTGTCGGTGCTGGTCCCGGTCGACAGCGACGTGCGGGCGATCGCGGACCTGGGCGGGCGGCATGTATGTGCCGTCGCGGGGTCATCCGGCGCGGCATGGCTGGCCCGCGCCGTCAGCCCTGCGGTCGTCGACCCGGTGCTGCCGCCCGCGGCTCCGCTCGTGACCATCGCGGCCAATGACGGTGCGTGCATGGCTGCGGTCGTGGGAGGTGCGGTAGACGCGATGGTCACGGCCGCCTGGTCCCCCGCGGACCTCGCTGCCCGGCCGAAGCTCCGGTCTATCGGCGGCCCGGTATACCTCGAGCCGCGGTCGGTCATCGCGTCGCGTGGGGGCAAGGACCCGACGGCCCTGTTGCTGGCGATCGACCAGGCACTTGGGACGCTGCGCGCCGACGGGACACTCCGGCAACTGTCCGGGAACCGTTTTGGCGGCTATGACCTCAGCGCGCCAGAGGTGAACCCGTGAGGATGACGATCGCGATGGTTCAGGGTCGCGCGATCGGACTGCTGCTCGGGTTGCTCGGCGTCGCAGCCTTCGCGATGGCGGCTGGAGCGGCCGCGCCATCTGAGAGCCCGTTCCCTGGCATCGCGGCCGGGTCTACGGTCGACTTGCCGCCGTTCGCGGATGTTCCCGAGTATCGGGCCGACAGTCGCCGGACCGGCCAGGAGGTCGGACCCGGACCGGTCGCCGAGCCGGTCCAGGTGTGGTCGCGGACCATCGACGGCGAGTTCACGTTCCGACCCATCCTCGCGGACGGCTTGCTGCTCGTGGGTGGATCCAACGGCGTGTTCTACGGGCTCGATGCCCGTACCGGGGCGGAGCGTTGGCAGTTCGAGGCCGGATCGTCGATCGCGGATGGCTGGGGTTCCGCCACCGACGACCTGGTGGTATTCACGACGAGCGATGGGCTCCTTCATGCCCTGGATCTCGCCTCAGGCCGTGAGCTATGGCAGCGACCGGGCTTCCTCACTGCGACCAGCATCGAGGATGGGACCGTCTACGCTCAGGGCAGCGACGCGACCGCCTACGGCCTTGATCAGGCTACCGGCGAAGTCGCTTGGAGCTGGACGGCTGCAGCCGCGCTCAATGGCGCGTTCACGGTCGCCGACGGGACTCTCTACGCCGGGACCGAGGACGGGTACCTGACGGCTGTCTCGGTCGCCGATGGCCGGGTCGCCTGGCGCCTCCCGACCGTGGGCAAGTACGCCAACGCTGTCTCGCTATCGGACGACCACGCCTTCGTCGCCACCCCGGAGCTGACGGGCGGCGTCGGCGAGCTATACGTCGTCGATCGCTCCACCGGATCGACACAGTGGACGTTCCATACGGACGGGGGCGGCAATGCAGCGGCTGGCGCCTTGGGCTATGGCGTCGTCTACGTTCAGACGGCCGATGCCGGCCAATACGCATTTCCCGTCGAGCCAGCCGCGGCCGGTGGCGCGCCCCCCTGGATCTGGCAAGCGCCAACGGGCGGACGGTCGTATCGCGGGCAGGTGCTCGCCTCGGACACGCTATACGTCCCACTCCTGGACGATCCGGGCACGATCATCGCGTTCGACCCAGCGACTGGCACGCGGCGTTGGACGCTTCCAGTGGCGGCGGGCCCGGTCGGCATCGTGGTCAGTGGTGGGATGCTGTTCGAAGCGGACCACGGCGGCACCGTCGCCGCATACGCGGGGCCCGCGCTAGAGGCAGCCATCAGCTCGGCGGTCTCTGGGCCACTGGACAAGCCGGCGACGCCTCCACCCCCCGACCCGTTCTCGGTGGTGAGGTCACTCCCCGCTTCGGACACGACCGTGGATGTTCCGATCTCCCTGGACGTCGGCCCCGATGGCCTGCTGTACGTCCTCGACATGAAGCCATCGGTCGTCGTGATCGATCCGAGCACGGGCAGGATGGTCCGGACCTGGGGGCGGCAGGGATCGGCACCCGGTGACCTCGACCTGAGGGTCACGGATGGCAGCTGGGGCATCGGCAGCCTGGATGTTGGCCTGGATGGTCGGGTCTACGTGGCGGACGGGGCGAACCATCGGCTCCAGGTCTTCAGCGCCGACGGCACGTTCGTGCGCCAGATGGGCTCGTACGGGTCGGACGAGGGGCAGTTCTCACGCCCGGACTACGTCCTCGCTGGACCCGATGGCAGCGCGTACGCCACCGACTCGGACCTCCACACCCTCACCCGTTTCGGGCCCGACGGGGGGTTCATGTGGCGGATCGGAGGACCGGCAGACGGTGATGTCGACCTGGGCACCATGCATGACCCGGCGTGGCTGCCCGACGGAAACCTGGCGGTCGTGAGCGAGACGGGTCGGGTGGTGGCGATCGATCCGAACACCGGCGCCGTCCTCGACCGATGGGGTACGCCCGGCCGGGCTCCCGGCGAGCTCGATGCGAACTGCCAACTGAAGACCGACGCCGACGGCAACGAGTACATATTCGGCTGCGACCCCTTGCGCCTGCAGGTATTCGACCGACAACATCGACTTCTCGGAGGCGCCTATGCACCCCGGGACACCGTCCTGATCCCGGCGTTGGGGTCGGATGGCTCGGCGTTTGGCTTCCAGATCGGTGACGCCGGACCGAAGTCCGACATCGTTCAGCTTACGATCTCGCTGCCATCCCCTTCGCAGTCGCCGATGGTGTCGCCCGACGCCTCCCCGGTCGCTGGCATCCCCGACGGGACGTACGGGACACCACTGTTGACGCCCGATCAGATCCGTACTGGTATCACGGCGGCCGGGTATGACGCGGACGCATGGAGGCCAGCCACCCCTGGAGCGACGAGCATCGTCTACTCGATCGACTTCGACGGCGGCGAGATGCACTGGTACGAGCGTGACGATGCCGGGCCGGTCCAGGGCGAGTTGACGGGCTCGTACAGCGCGGCCGGCCCGGGCACCCTTCACGCCCGGGACGACGTCAGTGCATTCGATTTTTTCTATCAGATCGAGGGCGATGTCCTGAAGCTTGACTACCGGGGCGCCACCGACACGCTCCAGGACCCAGGTGAGCAGGCTGCGGGCATCGGCATCCTCGACACCGCGCCGTTCACTCGCCAGCCATGAGCACGCGAGCACACGCCCGCCTATGACACCGCCAACCACCTCCTGATCCCGGAGCCGCGGCTCCGCAACACACCACACATGCCGCCCGCCCCGTGGCCACGGGCGCGGACCCGGAGCCTTCCCGATCGCACCTGCGCATGCGGTCTGGATGTCCACGCCCTGATCCCGGCCCTGCCGGGGATCGAAGAAGGAGAACAGCCATGTCCCGACGTTCCAGCTTCATCAGGCTCATCGCACTCGCCATGTGCGTCCCGACGGCCACCATCGCCCAGAGCCCGTCGCCGGGCACCGCGTCAGCATCCTGGGCCGGGTTCAAGGGAGGCCCGACGCATGATGGGGTCGGCTCTGAGGGCCCGAAGGGCCAGCCCGTGCTCCGCTGGCGCTACCAGGCCCAAGGTGCGGCCAACAGCGACATCGCGGTCGGTGACGGCCTCGCGTTCACCAGCACCGACGACGGCATCCTCCATGCCCTCGATCTCGCGAACGGCGCGGAGCGCTGGTCGCTGACCGCCGACCACGCACCCTTTGGCGGGCCGCTGTTCGCGGACGACACGCTGTATGTCTTCGACGGCATCGGCGTCGCCCATGCCTATGATCCCGCGACCGGCACCGAGCGCTGGCACGGCGCGGCCTCGGTCGGCATCCCCAACAACATCGAGGTCGCCGACGGGACCCTGTTCACGGGCACCGATACGGGTCTCGATGCCATCGACACCGCGACGGGCACCGTGCGCTGGACGTACACGCCGCCGGAGGGTGGTGGCGTCCACTCGCCCGCCATCGCCGATGGTCTCGTCTATGCCAGCACCGACCAGGCGGGCTACATCGCGGTCGACGAGGCGACCGGGAAGCTCGCGTGGAAGCACGACACGGGCACCGACAACGTGGGCACCGCGGTGGTCGCGGACGGTGTCACCTTCGTGGGGGCGACCGACGACGCACCCGGACACCTGACCGCGCTCGATGCGAGGACCGGTGCGGTGCTCTGGTCCGATGACGAGCAGCTGCATTCGCCCGCGGTCGCTGACGGTGTCGCCATCGGTGGCGGGCCCATCGGCCTGGTCGTCGCCCATGACGTCCAGACCGGCAAGGAGCTGTGGCGTACGCCCATCGCGGACAAGACCCGTCCCGTGGCCATCGCCGACGGCGTCGCCTATATCGCCGCCGACACCCAGCACAAGGTCTTCGCCCTCGACGCCGCCACTGGCAAGGAGCTCTGGCGGTTCGATGTCGATGCCGGCCTCGACTGCTGCATCGCGGTGGCCGACGGTGCCGTCTTCGTGGGTACCGGCCTCGGGGGCATCTACGCCATCGGCGGCTCCGACGACCCGGCGGTACCGAGCGGCGCCCCCGTCGCATCGACGCAGCCGGAGCCGGCCAGCACCCCGGCACCTTCCATTGCTGCCGGTCCGGCGTTCCAGGGCACCTGGCACACCGACCCTCTGACCGAGGACCAGGTCGCCGCCGCCTTCGTGGCGGCCGGCGGCACCGATGCCGACGGACGTGACTTCTTCCACGCCTTCGGACTCGACCCGACCACGCACGTGACCATCCAGATCATCCTAGACGAGGGTTCCGTCACCCAATCGGGCATCGGTGACGCGGGCATCCCCGCCATCGGCTCACACGGCAACTACGACCTGGCGCCGGACGGAACCTTCACCCTGCGCGAAGGGGCATGCGTCCAGCCGTTCTCGAGCGCGTTGAGCGGCGACTCGTTTACGCTGTGGTCGCTCTCGTCATGCGAGGGTGACGGCGTCTACAACGTGACCCTCTACGGCAGCTTCCCGTTCCATCGGGGGCCTGCACCGAAGCCCGAGTCGTCGCCATCAGCGGTCGCCGGCATCCCCGACGGGCGGTACACCACGGGGCCGCTGAAGGCCGACCGGATCTTGGCGGCGATCACGGCTGCGGGATACGACGCCTCCCAGTGGACCGGGACGGCGGACAGCGTCTTCACCATCCAGTTCGACTCGGGACATCTGACCGTCTACATGGCGGACGTCGACCAGCCCTCCTCGGTGGCCTGGAGGGGCCAGGTCCTGAGGATGGACGCCGATACCTTCGTCGCCGGAGACACGCAGAACCAGATCACCTACCACTACACCCTCGACGGCGACGTCCTGACCATCCACATGGACAGCGATAGCGATCAGAGCCCCGGCGAGCTCGCCGCCCAGTCGGGTGTCTACGACACGGCGCCCTTCACCAGGGTGGTGCCCGCGTCCTCGTCGCCATCTCCGGTCGCCGGTATCCCGGACGGCCGATGGGTGACCGATCCGGTCGCCGTCGGGGATGTCATCAGGCTCATCGATGACGCCGGCTACGACGGGAAGGGCGAGGTGGCTGGATACGACGCCGCAAAGGCCTCGACCATCCGGTTCGTCGTCGACATCGACGGCGGCATCCTTCGGATGGGTGCCCTGATCGATGACCGGCCCTATCTCGCCCTGACCAACGGTGCGACGCTCAGCTACCCGGCACCCGGCGTGCTGCGCATCCACGACAGCATCTCGTCGAGCGACACGCAGTACCAGCTCGACGGCGTCCGCCTGACGCTGCGGTTCCAGCCGGACACCGACACCAACCAGGACCCCGGCGAGCTCGGTGCCGTCACGGGCCTGTTCGACTCGGCGCCGTTCTCTCTCCAGCGCTAGCCATCACCAGCCAGGCGCGCCGGCCTCCCCCGGCGCGCCAGACACCATCCCGACAGGAGGTCCATCCGATGTTCCGTCACGCCCTGGCCATCACGGCCTCCGCCCTGCTCATCCCCACAGCCGCCGGACTCGCACAGAGTGGCCCGCCGTCGCCCGCTCCCGCGACCATTCCTCGCCCAGCGACCCGGCCGCTCGCAGGCACCTGGCAGACGCGGCCCGTCACCGTGGATGAGTTGCGGGCGGTTGGGTTCGACTCGCGACATCGCGACGCGCGGCGGCTCGGTGGGTCTCGTGGGCGCGGAGCGCCAGGCCGGGTCTTGGAGTCGATCCTGTCCGGCCTGGAGCAGTCGGCATTCGGCGAACTCGCCTACCCGACCGTCGAAGACGCCTCGCGCTCCGCGTCGATCAGCTTCGCAGTCGCACCCGCAGCCCCGACCCTCAGCCTTGCTCCGGGCGAGCAAGTCGTCGAGGCCGAGGGCATCGAGGACCGCGATTTCCAGCACGCGGCGGACCGAGACGATGTCGCCGAGCCCGGCGACTTCGTAGGCACCGGCGATGGTCTTCTCGCGCTTGCGGCGGAGACCACCGAGCCGCCTGGCCTCCGCGGTTTCCTCGGACTTGTCAGGGTCGTGCCAGTAGCACGACGAGCCACCGGTGACCGGCGGCGCGCCGCAGGGACGACCATCCGCATCGACCTGGCTGCACGCTCGGCGGCTTACCATCGCTTACCAACCGATACCAAGAGGTAAGCGCTCAGGCCGCGGCCAGAGCGTTAGTGTCCCGGGACGTGGTGTAACAGCGAGGGGGCCGGGAAGTGGAGCGGCCACCGCGTCATCCTGCAGGACGTTGGAGTAGGAACCGACGTCACGCGAGGATATACGAGATGGCCAAGGACAGGATGGCGCTGGAGTCGTTCGTGCGCAAGGTGATCGAGGACGGCGACACCGACGTGCTCCGGGAGAGCGTCAAGGTGATGGCCCAGGCGATCATGGACGCGGAGGTGACCGGGCTCACCGGGGCCGGGCACGGGGAACGGGCACCGGACACCCGACTCACCCACCGCAACGGATACCGGGAGCGGCGCTGGGACACCCGCGTGGGGACCATCGACCTGCCCATCCCGAAGGTCCGTGACGGCAGCTACTTCCCGAGCCTGCTGGAACCCCGGCGGCGGGCCGAGCGGGCGCTGCTCGCGGTCATCCAGGAGGCATACGTCGGGGGCGTCTCGACGCGCCGGGTGGACGAGCTCGTGGGTGCCCTGGGGGTATCGGGGGTATCCCGCAGCGAGGTGAGCCGGATCTGCGGTGCGCTCGATGCCGAGGTCGATGCCTTCCGCTCGCGGCCGCTCGATGCGCTGGGCTATCCCTATGTCTGGCTCGATGCGCTGTATCACAAGGTCCGCGAGGGTGGCCGGGTGGTGAGCATGGCCACCCTGGTCGCGGTGGGTGTCTCGGCGGCGGGGGTCCGGAGCGTCCTGGGCATCGAGGTGGCCGCCACCGGTGGCGACGAGGGTGCCCACTGGCTGGGCTTCCTGCGCTCGCTCATCGCCCGTGGCCTGACGGGCGTCCGCCTGGTCATCAGCGATGCCCACCAGGGCCTCGTGGCGGCCATCCGCGCGACGCTCCTGGGCGCTGCCTGGCAGCGTTGCCGGGTGCACTTCCTGCGCAACGCCCTGGGGCTCGTGCCCAAGGGCGCCCAGGGCCTCGTGGCGTCGGCGGTCCGGAGCATCTTCGAGCAGCCCGACGAGGCATCCGCGCGTGCCCAGCTCGGCCGGGTGGTCGACGGACTCCGGGCACGCTTCCCGAGGGTCGCCGACCTGCTCGAGGCCGCCGAGGCGGACCTGCTCGCGCACTTCACGTTCCCGTCGCCCCACCGACGCCAGATCCGCTCCACGAACCCCCACGAGCGGCTGAACAAGGAGATCCGGCGACGCACCGACGTCGTCGGCATCTTCCCCACCCGGTCCAGCCTCGTGCGCCTCGTGGGCATGCTGCTCGCAGAGCAGGATGACGAGTGGGCCATCGGTCGTGCCTACTTCAGCGCCGACTCCATGGCCCTCATCGACGCACCCCATGCCATCGACGGTCCCATCGAGGAGCTGCTCATGGCCAGTTGAGCGACGGTGTCGTCCTGCGTGATGACGTGCTCGCTGTTACACCACTTGACGGGACGCGGCCGCCAGAGCCACGCTAGTAGCCTCCCCCTTCACCGCCGTCCCGCCTGATGAGCCATCGTTAGCGCCGCATCGGACGACCTCCGTCCGTGGGATGATCGAAGCCACCGATGGAAGCCGTCGCGTTGGCCCTGGGCCTGTCCCTGCTCGCCCTGACGTACTGGGACCTCTTCGAGACCGTGGTCGTGCCGCGCCCGACCCCCGGCTGGTTCCGCATCGGCAGATATCTCGTCCGCGGGTCGTGGCGCGTGATGCGTGGCGTCCGGGACGGTCGCTCGAGCAGGTCGTTCGAGAACGTCCTGGGACTCTTCGCGCCCGCCGCCACCGTGGCCCTGCTGATCGCCTGGCTGGTCGGGCTCATCGTGGGCTATGGCTTGATCCTGTATGTCATCCGCGATGAGCTGCGACCGGTGCCGGAGAACCTGAGCACCGTGCTCTACTTCGCGGCGACGTCGGTCCTGACACTGGGCTTCGGGGATATCGTCGCGGACGGCACCCCCGCCCGACTGATCGTCACCATCGCGGCCATCAGCGGCCTCGGCACGGTCGCCCTGGTGGTCACGTTCCTGTTCTCGCTGTATGGCTCGTATCAGCGGCGGGAGATCGAGGTCGTGGCACTCCAGGCAGCGGCGGGCGCCCCGCCGTCGGCCGTCGCCCTCCTCGAGACCTACGCGCAGCTGGGACTCGTCGGCCGACTCCCAGACCTCTTCCAGGACTGGGAGCACTGGGCCGCCGAGGTCCTCGACTCGCATGTCGCGTTCCCGCTCCTCGGGTACTTCCGATCGAGTCACGACCGTCTGTCCTGGATCAGCGCACTCGGCACGATGCTGGACGCTGCATGCCTGGTCCTGACGACGATCGATGGCATGCCGCGGGGCGAGGCGAAGCTGTTCAAGCGGGTCGGCGTCCACCTGGTCGAGGACATCTCCAACCTGGGGTTCCGGGCGGGCGAGTCGACCAGGCTCGATCGCTCCGACTTCGACGCGGCGTGCGACCGCCTGGAGGAGGCCCGATACGCGCTGGTAGCGCGCGATCAGGCATGGCCCTCCTTCGAGGCTGCACGGGCAACCTATGCGTCGCGGCTCCAAGGGATGGCCAGGTACTGGGCCACGCCGGCCAACTCCTGGCTGGGTGACCCCGTGGTGCTGCGATCCCCCCTGCACGACCCTGACGATCCCTGACAGGTGCCCAGGGGTGTGGGCTGGTCGAAGCGCCCGCGCTCTCACTCGATCAGCTTGACCGCCGGCGCGGCCAGCCCGAGCGCACACGGCTCCAGCCGAATCGGCGATCGGCGCGACCAACGGGCTGATAGAGTGGACTCAGGGGATCTTCCCGTCCCACCCGAAGCTCTCCTCCTGCTCCGCCTCCAGCAGCCTCGCAGCGGCCCCTGCGGCGCCGATGAGCACCTTCGACCTGGCTAGGGAGTTGTCCAGACCGAGTGCATCGAGGACAGCGATCTCCAGCACCCGACGGACCGAGGGCACCGTGTTGGGGGAGTGACCTGCTGAAACCTCACGGATCGGACCCCCGCCTGACCACTGCCAGCGTCACGCACGATACTAAAGAGGAGGCCGGGCGCATCCCGAAGACGTCGCCCTTTTGACATCGTGCCGCCCGCTGGCGATGGTCCAGCCGGCTCCGGATCGGTGAACTCTCGGCGCTCGCTGCTGTTTCCCGGCCGCATTCCAGTCGACGGCGTGGTCTGTTCTTTCTGGGCCGTGCCGTTGGCTGGGCCCGACCACATCCAGGTCGGGCGACCTTCCACCAGGTGCCCGCGTCCGGGCTGGCGCCGGTGCCGCGTTCAGGAGCCCGTGCGCGCGACCATGACGTAGGGACCGAAGAACACGGCCTCGAGCCCGGCTGAGTCCGCGAGCAGCCGCCGAAGCTCCGGAGGGTAGAGGCGGCCGGTACGGGGGTCGCGGTTGAAGCCGATCACGATGCGTCCACCCGGAGCCAGCGCCCCGGCCCATGCCTCGAACAGTCGCAGCCACCGTCGTCCGTCCCAGGGCTCCGTCTCGGGCGGGCGGCCGAAGCTGAACACCACCTCGAACGCCGAGATGATGTCGAACCCACCGTCGAGCACCGGCAGTGGGTCGGCCTGCGTCACCCGGTGGACCACGCGGGGCAGGTCCAGGAAGTCCACCATCTCGTTGTACAGGGGCTCGTCGTCGAGATCGATGCCGAGCACCTCGTGGCCCTCGCTCTGGCAGACGGCGAGGAAGTAGCCGGTGCCACAGCCGACATCGAGCACCCGCTTGGGCCGACCCTCGTGGAACAGGCCCATCGCGACGTATCGCAGCGCGGCGAGGCGGACCATCGTCTCGAGGTGCAGGTACTTCGCCGGACGCTTGGTGGGGAACGGGTCCCAGTAGGGGGCGAACCGGGCGATGAAGGCATCGTGGTCCCAGTCGCCCAGTACCCGCCCCACGATGGCGTCTGCCTGAGCCGTCGCCCGAAGGCAGGCGACCTTGAAGCGCAGGCGTCGCATGGAGTCGGTCGGATGACGCAGCCACGCGACGCGCTCGGGCACCGGGGACGATCCGACCGGGGCCGAGGTCGCAGCCTTCGTGTCGTCCAGGTCCTGCGTCGGGATGGCCTGGGTGGGGATGGTGCTGATGCCGCCGGCGCTCCTGTCTGGGCTCCGACCCGGTCGGTCAGAGCACTGGTCCCGCGGCAGCGCCACTTCCGGCGCGCCGTTGCCCTCCTGCACGGGAGCGAGCGTTACCCGTGCATGGGTATGCCGACATTGAGCGACCCTACCCGACCGCACCAGCCCGCTCGATCGCCTAGTCCGGGCTACCCGATGGTCCGGCCCACCCCCGGGCCAGGCAGGCCTCGAGGGGGCGAGCGTGGGTTGACATGGGGAACACACTTGCGCCCCGGCGGACGCAAGCCGTGGCCGCCGGGTCCGGGTCGGGTATGAGCGCACCGTCCTTCCGGTGCCGCTCCCCGGGCCGGCTGGCGCACCGCCCAGCCGCCCACTTGATTACCCGCTGCGGAGCCGAACCAGCCGCGGTGAGCGGGACACCACCTCGACCTCGGGAAGGGACTGCAGGACCACGCCGATGAAGGCGCTGCGGTCGCCCACGCTGCGCTTGTCCACCCGGAGCTCGCCCGACCGCCAGAGCATGTCGATGGCTGCCTGGACCTCCGCGAGGTCGACCGGCTCGCCGACCGGGGACCGCTCGGTACCGACGATCACCCGCTCCCCGTGGAGCGCAAGGATGTTGTTCGGCTTGCCATCGATCGCCGGGATCACGTGTCCCATCAGGCTCGATATCACCGTCCGGGCATCGGGCTTCGGTCGGTCCATGGTCACCCTCCCGTTCGCGATGATGAGACCCGGCACGCCGCGGCCCACCTCACGTCCCTGCCGCGACCTCCGCCGGCCCTGCCCGCACCGTCACCGACGGCTCGTAGCCGAAGCCCGCACCCATGAGCTGCTCCGCGAGCGCGCGGAGCGCGCCCTCGATGATGCGCGACTCGGATGCGGAGCCCACGCTCACGGACCCCGATGGACCGACGCGGGCCCGGGTGATGCGTCCCGTGCTGCCGTCCCGGAGCTCGAGGATGTCGCCATCGGCGCTCGCGACCAGGGTGGTCCCATCCGGAAGGTCGACCGTGGTCGCCCACGATGCCCTGAGCAGATGGAAGACATTGACCGTGATGGTGTCGTCGTCACCCTCCACGGGGATCGCGACCCGGTCCGAGCGACCGGCATCGACCGGGGTCGGCGGGGCATCGGTCGGGCCAGGTCCCTTGTGGGCGAACTCGCCGGCCATGCCGATGATGCCGGCCGCGGTCACGCCGACACCGACACCCACCAGGACCATGGACAGCACGTCCCCACCCTGCCCGCGCACCGCGCCCACCGCGATGGCGATGAGTCCCGGCAGGACGGCGCCGACGAGCCAGGCGCGCCGGCGGCGCGCGGCGAGGCGTCGGTGGACCTCGTCCCGATCGGGCTCTGCCACGCCTGATCCCTTCTGCATCGTAGGGCGGGGCTCGCAGCATAGTCGGCCGGAGCCCGCGGTGCGGCGGACGCTGTCGGCCGGCACGGTGAGCCCCGGCCGAGAGCGGGACGACGGAGCGCGGCGGATCGCGTCTGGCCTCGATCTGCCCTTGCGGGGTGACCTTGAAAGCTAGAAGGTCGGATCGTCGCTGCTGTGGATGTAAGTGTGCTCGGTGACCAGCAACATCATCGGCTCCATCTTCGAGCGATCGTCCTCACAGGCCGTGGGCGTGAGGCATTCCTCGATCGCCGTCAGCGTCAGGTTGTCCGCTTCGAGCGCCCATCTGTAGACCACCTCGATGCCATCCTTGTTGTACGTGACAAGGTGATCATCCTCGGTCCGGAAGAAGCCGCCGTCCCCTTCGGGCACACCATGCAGCAGCCATAGTTGCTCGTCGAATACGAAGCCCAGCCACCATCTGTCGTTCTCGAAACCGAGTCGGATCGCGAGTTTGTCGGCGTTGTAGCCGGACGCAGACTCGAGGTCTGCCTCGAGGATGGCGCGGTCACCGTCGTCCATGAGGTAGTCCCAGGTTCCGTTGAGGGCGCCGTCGGCCGGGATGGTCGCGGACAGGATGGTCGCGGACGGCATCGCGGTGGCCGGAACGGTGGCGGAGGGCGTCGCGGTGGCCGGCATGGACGCTCCTGGGCCTGCTGTCTGCCCGGTCGACGAGAAGGCCCCGAGGGTGAGGACCGCGACTGCGAGGACCTTCGTGACGCCCGAGCGATAGGAACGCATGCGACCCCTCCGAGGCGAATAGGCGCTGATGGTATTGGGGGGCTGCTGGCAGAATCAAGCAGTCTTTGACGCGCCCTCCACCCCCGAATCCGGGGACCCGGCATCGACCGGGACAGCGCCACGGGGCAGGTATCGCATGTGTATGCTGCGCCGACCGCGGCGAGGGCCCGCGGTCCAGACCTCGCCGCGACCGCGCCGGGTCGCTGGCGGGCCAACCCCTGCGGCGACAGATGGCACGAGGTATCCGTTGAAGCGTCCGTCCTTCTCCCTGTTCGTGGGTCCGATCCTGACCGTGAGCCTCATGGCGGCGGGTGGGTCGGCCTCGGCCGCCCTGGCCCAGGACGCGAGTCCCATGCCTACGACAGGGAGCCCGATCGTGGGCGCCTGGCTGCTCGATTTGGGCAACGAGCCGACGACGACGGCTCCCACGACCGCGATCTTCCATGCCGACGGCACCTACATCCAGACCGACGGCACGGAGACCGGGATCGGCTCCTGGGTGGCGACCGGTCCCAGCACCGGCGACCTGACGATGACCGAGTACCGGGTCGAGCCGACCGGGGAGGTCGGCAGCGCGACAGTGCGCGGCTCGGTCGAGGTCGGTCCCGACGGCACCATGACCGGCACCTTCAGCCTCGAGTACGGCGGGGTGGCCGGAACGCCGTCCGGCCAGTTCGGGCCCGGTACGGTCACCGCGACCCGCGTCGCGATCGAACCCATGGCCTCGGACCTGATCCCGATGGCCCCCCTCCGAGCACCGCCCCCGCGAGCGCTACCCCGTAGTCCGGGTCGCGACCGACGGCCCCGGTGACCCGTTGGGATGCCGGGGCCTTGCTCATGCGTGGGACCCGGCCGAGACCGGGACGGCGCGGAGGGGCGAGGCGGGCCGCCATTTGTACCCCTTCGCGAATCCGTAACGGGCCGATAGGGCGTCACGGATCGGTATCCACCGGTACCCATCAACGCTCGGGACGGCCATTTCATGAGGCCCTGCCGACGAATGTGGTTCAGGAGGTCGGACGTTCGAATCGTCTGGCTCCGACCAGAACTTACGCATGAAAGAGGGCCCTCCGGTCGTTCGGAGCGCCCTCTCTTTGTGTCGTACCACTTCGCTACGCGAGCAGCCGGGCCATCGTGTCCGCCGCTCGGCGCCCCGTGGCGGGTGAACCGCTCTGGTCCTGATGGAGACTCTGGGCTGCGACCCACCCCGACGCCAGCGATCGGGGAGAAGGCGCCGCACGCCCTCGGTCCACGGCAGGATCAGGCGGGCGTGCAGCGCGGGGCCGAACGGATGTGCGGGACATCGTATGGATGGTGTGGGGTGGTCAGTCGATCCGCATGTATGGCACCGACCCGAAGATGCTGTCGAACTCGGGGCTGGTCCTTCCCGGCACCGGTCGGATGGACAGCTGGTCACCGTCGAGCTCCCAACGGATGCTGTCCTCGCCGTTGCACGGCCCGCGTTCCGGGATCCAGGTGAGCCTGACCCAGTCGCCTTCTGCGTGGAGGTCTGCGCCGCATGTGCTTACCGGATCGATCGCGGTCAGGGTCGCGTCCTTGAATACGAGCGTCTGGACCGCACCGTCCTTCGCGAGCGCTGCCGGGACTCCAGCGGCGATCAGCGCCTCAGGTGGGATGGTCGCCCGATACGTCCCATCGGGCGGGAGCGTCGCGGTCGTGGGCCCCTCGGCGATCGGCTCGGGCGTCACGAGCACCGGAGCGGCGTTGCAGGCGACGGGCTGCGGGCCCGGATCGGTGGTCTCCTTGAGGCGCTCGATGCTGGCGAGGATCGGTCCCGTCGTCGGGTCGGACGCCATCCGATCGCGGGTGGGCCGAAGGGCTTCCCGGAAGGCGGCCACCCCATCGGACCCCGCCAGCACGACGCGGCCGCCTGCGGCGCACCAGGCCTCGGCGGCAGCCGCATCTGATGGATGGTCCGCGAGCATGACGTCGCGAGCCTCGATGGCCGCCAGCCGGACGGCCTCCCGCTGGGCGGAGGTCAGGCCCGCCAGCGCAGCGTCATTGGCCGAGAGGATCTGGAACTTGGGGAAGAAGACGACATCACTCGTGAACGCAGGTGGGACTGGCAGCGACTGTCCCTGCTGCAGCCCGGATTCGGCAGCCTGGATCTGACAGCTGTCGACCCGGGTACCGAAGTCATCCTCGGCCTGCACGGGCGTCGCCCCCAGCGCAGTGATGATCTCCGTGGTCATGGCCGACTCCGGCACGCGGATGCTGAGCCCGTCGAGCTGCTCCGGGTGGGTGATGGGGTCGACGCAGTGCTCGAACGCGGCTGGATGACGGAGGTCCTCGGGCCACATGGCCAGACCTGTGACCCCGACCTCGGCCAGGGAGGCGAGGATGTCAGCTGAGATCGCATCGGTCGTAACCGCCGCGGCCAGCCCGTCGCTGTCGATGAGGAACGGCGCCTGGAGCACGTCCAGGCCCGTCGCGCCAAGGGAGTGCCATGCCCGACCAGCGACCAGGGCAAGGTCCAGGTCGCCGGAGATCAGCCGACGGCCGGTCCCGATCTCGAATCCTTCAGCGGTCGGGTTCCCAGCTCCGAATTCAGGCTCGATGACCACCGAGCCGCCGCTCAACCGCGAGACCGCTTCGGTGAACGCGACCACGCCAGGCATCGACGGGCTGAACATGTCGTCGCTGACACCGAGCCGCAGCGTCACCGGCGGCTCGGCGGCCGCCGCGGGCGCGGCTCCGAAGATGACGCCGGACAGGGCCGATGTGAGCACCATGGACACGATCGTGCGTTTCATGAGCTGATCCTCCGCATCACGGGTGGGTGAATGTCCGATGTGTCCGACCGTAGTGCCTGGGAATCTGTCCGACACCGTGGCCGACCACGGATCTCGTCCGGTACGATCTCCGTGACAGCCACGAGGCACCTCCCCGCCCCGGCTGGGACGATACGCTCGATGACTCCCACGATCCTCATCGTCGACGACCACGCAGGCTTCCGCCGATCGGCCCGGGTGCTCCTGTCCGCCGAGGGCTTCGACGTCGTCGGGGACGCAGCGGATGGGGTCAGCGCGCTGGCCGCGGCTCGCCGGCTGCGCCCCGGGGTCGTGCTGCTCGATGTCCAGCTCCCGGACATGGACGGCTTCGCGGTCGCGGAGGCGATGGCGGCTGTCGACCCGAGCCTGAGCATCATCCTGATCTCCAGCCGCGACATCGCCGCGTACGGCCCGCAGCTGGATCAGGCGCCGGTCCGCGGGTTCATCGCCAAGAGCCGTCTCGATGGGGCGGCCATCCGGGAGCTGGTGGGATGACCGCGCACGGCACCTCGCGACAGCGCGCCGGCTCGGCTGGCCGGACCGATGTACTGCTCGGGGTCGGGATCTGCGTGTTCATCGAAGGACTCGTGGTCATACGGATCGGCCCCTCGTACGCGTTCGCGACCGCCGTGCTCACGGCCATCGGTGGCTGGGCCATCGCCGGTAGCGGTCTTGCGGCCTGGAGGCTCGCGCCATCGAGCCGGGTAGGTAAGTGGCTCGTCCTCGCCGGGACCGCTTTCCTCGCGGAGGCCATCGCCAGCATGGCATGGCAGTCGGCCCTGGTGGCCGGCCAGCTGACGTGGCTTTCCTTGGGGTTCCTCGGCGCTGCCCTCCTGACGATGCCGGACGGACGGCCGCGCGCGCGCGCCGGCGCCATCATCACCGCAGCCTTCCTCCTGGTCACCATCGTCATCCCGCCCGATCGTCCGCTGCTCGTGGGTGTCGCCCTCGCGGCCGCGATGCTCCTTCGCCGGAACTTCGAAACGCGCGACCATCGCCGGGGGCCCGCCGATCTCATGGGACTGGTCATGATCCTCGTTCTTGCCGCGATGGCCACGACCGGCTCGTTCGAGCCGGTGCCGGCGTTCGACACGTTCGCGCTGTATGCGGCCGCAAGCGCGGCCTTGGCGATGGTCATCGCGGCCGTGGTCATCCAGGGGACGCCTACGGTCACCAGGGTCACGGACGCGGTCCTTCGTGTCGACCCGGCGATCCCGCTCAGTATCGGTCGCGAGCTGCGTCGCACCACGGGGCAGGCGTCCTTGCGGGTCGTATTCCCGCTCGTCGGAGGGGCCGGCTACGTCGACGCGAGCGGCGAGCCCTTCGAGCTACCCCAGCCGGCAGCCGGGCGCATCGCCACTCCCATCGTGTCGGCCGATGGGCACGTCGAGGCCATGGTCATCCACGATCGCGGACCGGGCGCGGCCATCAGTCTCGACCCCGGCATCGCCCGCGCGGGTGCGCTGGCCGCCGCCAACGCGCGCCTCCAGGCCGAACTCCGCCGTCAGGTCTCCGATGTCCGCGCCTCCCGACGACGGGCTCTGGACACCGAGCAGGCGGAACGTCTCCGACTGCGGGAACGGCTGGCGGACGCGTTGCTGCCGGCGCTCGCGGACATCGAGTCGGGCCTCGAGAGGCTCGATGGCAGCGGAGCACCCACTGATGTCGGACCCGCGACCCCGGGGGCTCCCGACCCCTCCGCCATCATCACCAGTGTCCGGGAGCTGCGCCAGGCGGTGGACGCCGTGACCGAGGGTCTCCATCCCGCGATCGCCGGGGAGCGCGCCCTGGACGGTGCGGTCCGGCGCGCGGTCGCGCGCAGCCCCGTCGCCACGACGGTGACGATGGCCGGCCTCGAACAGCCACTCGACCCAGACGTTGCCGCGACGGCCTGGTACGTGTGCAGCGAGGCGCTCGCCAACGTGGCCAAGCATGCCAGGGCCAGCCGCGCCTCCGTGCAGATCACCCGACGCGACGGACGGCTCGTGGTGAAGGTGGAGGACGACGGCGTCGGTGGCGCGGACCCGGCTGCCGGGACCGGTCTCCGAGGACTGCGTGACCGGCTCGATGCGATGGGCGGGGCACTGCGCATCGAGCGCGCCACGGGCGGTGGGACTCGCGTGCTGGCCGACCTGCCGCTGGGGACGCCGCGACCGCCGATGTCCACCTCGCCGCGCCCGGTGCCGACGTGACTGCCGGGGTCCGGCGTGGGCATCGGGGTGACAGCGTCCTCGACCCGACGCTCGTCACTCGCGTCTTGCCCGCGGTGCTGGTCGTATCGGCGGCCTTGCTGCTCGTCCCCCTCCGGGACGTCAGGCCCACGGTCAGCATCCCGCTCGCCGTCGGGCAGTTGGGGCCCCTCACGGCCGTCCTCGACCTCGTGGCCGGTCTGCTACTGCTGCTGGCCGGCGTCGGCGCCTGGCTCTCTGGGCTGGCCTGGCGCATCGGCCTCCTCGCGGCGCTCGCGGGCCTCGCCTGGTTCGGGCCCGATCTGTTCGCGCTCCGCGACGCCGGTCCACTCCTGCGTGTGCTGGGTCTCCTTGTCGTGTCACCGCTGCTGTGGCCGGTCGTGCTCCACCTTGGTCTAGCGCGCCTCGATCTCGATTGGCGCCGCGACGTGCGGCTATGGCTCATCGTGCTCTATGGGGCGACGGCGATGATGGCGTTCGCATCGGCCGGTTCATACGAGGCGTTCTGGGATCCCTGGTGCCTCGACTGCCAGTGGGACAATCCGCTGGTGGCTGGCAACGGGGTCATGGCCATGGGGCGCGGCATCCCCGCCTTGCTCCGCGTCGGCTGGGTCGTGCTCGCGGTCGCTGTGGGCGTGGCTGCGGCCTGGTCCGTCGTCCGCGGTCGGACGGTCCCGGACGTGCGCCCAGCGCGTCGACTCGTGAGCTTCGTGGCCATGGGTCTCATCGGCACCGCCTCCGCACTTCGGGGCGGGTTGCTGCTGACCGCCCCCGTGCAGGACCCTCGCGACCAACGCTGGTTCCTCGACTGGTTGCTGCTCGCAGCAGGCGTCCTGGCCATGGCTGGCGCCCTGACCGCAACAGCCATCGCCACCTGGCAGCGACGCGAGCGGATGGGGCGGCTGGCCGACGCGCTCGTGGCCGCACCGGAGCCCGGAGCGCTTGCCCGCGAGCTGGCGCTGGCCCTGCAAGACCCGACGCTTGCGATCGACTACGTCACGGCCGACGGCCGTCGCATCGGCCCAGATGGCGAGGTGGCCTCGGCGGCCGGCATGCCCGAACGGGTCACGACCCCGATCGAGCGTGACGGCACGGTCCTGGCCTACGTGCGCCACTCGCCAGCGACGGACCGAGCGGCGCTCGCGGCGGCCTTCGGCCCGACGCTGCTCGTGGCCCTGGACAACGAACGGCTGCGAGCAGCCCAGCTGGCCCAATTGCTGGAGCTCCGTCGTTCTCGTGCCCGCATCGTAGCGGTCGCTGACGCCACACGGCGGCGACTGGAACGCGACCTGCACGATGGTGTGCAGCAGCAACTGATCGCGCTCGTGTTCGATCTCAGATTCCTTCGACTGAGGCTCGACCGAGCGGGCGATCCCCAGCGGGTCGCGCATGTGGCGGCGCTCGAGACGCGGGCGCAGGCAGCCGTCGATGAGCTGCGACGGATCGCCCACGGCATCCACCCAGCCATCCTCTCCCGGTCCGGGCTCGCGGCAGCCCTGCTCAGCCTGGCAGACGAGTCGTCCGCACCGATCGAGGTTCGGGCTGATGGCCTTGGGAGGCTGCCCGATGCCGTCGAAGCTGCCGCGTACGCCATCGCGACCGAGATGGTCGGGGACGCCGCGTCGCGTGGCGCGCGCGCGCTCGCGATCACGGCGCGGCTCGATGGGGTGTCGCTCCACCTTGAGATGCGTCAAGAGGGTCGCGTCGAGGTTGCGCCGCGGCAACACCTCATCGATCGCGTCGAGGCCAGCGATGGCACGGTCGTGGTCGAGGGCACATCTGACGGTCGCATCGTGCTGCGCGCGGAACTGCCATGCGGGTGATCGTGGCCGAGGACATGATGCTCACGCGGGAGGGCATCGTCCGGCTGCTCACCGAGGCGGGCGTGGAGGTCGTGGGGCAGTTGCAAGACGCGGGTTCGCTGTCGGCGACTGTCGGACGCCATCGTCCCGATGCCGTGCTGATCGACATCCGGATGCCACCGACCTATGCGGATGAGGGCATCGTCGCTGCCCGTCGTATCCGCGATGCCTACCCGGAGATCGGCCTGGTCCTGCTCTCCCAGTACGTGGAGCCCACCCTTGCGCTTGAGCTCATCGAGCGCGTTCCCGGGGGAATGGGCTATCTGCTGAAGGAACGCGTCGCGGATGTGGCGCTGATCGTGGATGCGCTCCGTCGCGTGTCCGAGGGTGAGACCGTCGTGGACCCCACGATCGTGGCCCGCCTGCTCGGCCGAGCCCGGCGGGACGATCCGCTGGCCACGCTCACCGAGCGCGAGCGGGAGGTGCTCGGGCTCGTGGCGGAGGGGCTGTCCAATGCGGCCATCGCGCAGCGGCTCGTCATCGGCAGAAGAACGGTCGAGACACACATGACCGCCATCTTCGCCAAGCTCGGACTGGAGGAGACGCCGGATCTCCACCGGCGGGTCCTGGCGGTGCTGACGCTGCTGCGGACGTAGGGCCGGTCGCGAGACAGCCTCGGTCCAGCACGCTCCTCCGGCTACAGCGGTGGCTCGGGCCAGCGGACCCAACGTCCCGGGGCCCCGACGATGCTGGCGGCTGCGAACGTCGGGAGCTGCGGTCGACACCCCCGTCTGGCGGCCGAGGGCCCCGTGTCGCCCGCCCCTTGATGACTGGGCGACATCTGGGCGGACCCTCGGGCGGGGACCGCTGATAGCTTATGGGCTAGTAGATCATCAAGCCTGGTCGGGAGCCACCCGAGGTCGTCGACGACCCGGGACCGGAGGAGGCGACCATGTCGGACCATCGCTGGCGGGTGCTCATGCGGCCGGGTGGGGTCACGCCGGCCGCGACCGAGACGGCGCGCATGAGCCGGTGACCGGGCTGGGACCATGGCTGGGGGCAACGGGGGATGATCCCGTGGAGGGAGGGAACGATGCCCGACTGCCTGATTCGATGGTCCGGATCGGACGCAGTGCGCTGGTCGTCGCCTGCATGGTGACCGCGGGTCCCCAGCCCGGGACGCGCGGCGCTCCGGCCCGGGTCCCAGCGCCGGCCCCGCGAGCGCCGGTCCGCTCCTCTCGCCCAGGAGGCGAGTCGCGGCTCGTGCGCGACGTTCCGTTCGACGCCTCGGACATCTCGCGCTCGCGGACATCCCCGGCGGCTGCCAGGGTCACCTGGTCGGGCCCCTGTCCGCAGGATACTAGCCTGCAGGCTATGATAGCTCCGGGCCGAGGGTGCGCGCCGGCGCTCCCTCCCGGTGCCACCCGCGAACCGAGCACGATCCGGGTGTCACGCGCCCTCGGCCGCCACAACCGCAAGCCAGGGTCGCGAGTCGTCCCGTGGGCGTCTGGAGGGTCGCTGACATGACGAGACAGGAGCATCCACGGCCGAGCACGCGCAGGCCGCTGACCGTTCTTGCCACGCGTTCGCATCCGCTCCCTTGCGCCCAAGGGTGCCGCAGTAGCGCCGGCCCGGCGGCCGAAGATGCGTGATCGCCCTGGGCCTCGCATGGGTCCTCCTGGCCGTCGCCGCCATGGTGTTCACCATGCTGATCGTCATCCTGACCCAGGACTGAGGCCGTGTCGCTCGCGGCGATGAGCGCAGGATGGGCTGATCCTCCGGCCATCGACCTCGGCGGTCAAAGACCCGTGGCCGGCAAGCCCCGTATATCGTCCACGCGGCTCAGGCGTGGTCCATCGGGTCGCTCGACGCCGCCGAGGGCGCGCCCGTGCCGCGGTGGATGGCCTGCGGTCGCAGCCGCCGGGTCAGTCCCCGTGGCGCTCATCCTGGGCGAGCGCGTAGCCGATGGTGTCCACCACGTCCGAAGGGATGGGCTGCCACTCGAGGGGACCGTAGCGCTCGCTCGCCAGCGCCTGAGCGACCTCCTGTCCGCCCACGGACTCGCCCCAGCTGGGCGTCGCCGGCATGCCCGGTGGCGGTGGGGCCGGGTGGAAGGCGACCACCTGGCCATCGGGTCCATCGGGCCCGATGATGACGACACCACCCCACCCGTGCGGGCCGCTGGTCACGATGGCATACCGGGCTCTCATGCGTCTTCCCCCGAGCGTCCTCTGTGAGGGGGAGTCTAGGACCGATGCCCCGGCCGGTCCGGGATGGGGTCCATGGTCCGGCCAGGGTCGTGGCTACCGAGGCTGGGTGTCGCCCCTCCGCACCGTCCCGGTCTCGCGGACCCGACGAACGAGTTCCATGGCGCGGGCATAGCGGCGGATCGCATCATCGCGAGCCGCCTGGGCATCCGGTGCGTTCGCCAAGGTGCGACCATCGGCGTCCCGGAGTGCCAGCCGGGCCGCGGCGAGTGCGGTCTGGGCGGCCCGGACCGGGTCGGCCACCATCCCGGGGCTCATGGTGACCATGGTCGAAGCCTGCAGGTGACGTCCGCGAGGTCACCACCGGGAGGAGCGTTACAGCCTCGTTACAGATGCGGAGCGATGGCGGGCGACCGGTCACGCAGGACCGACCGGGTCCTGCGACGTGTGGAGCGTGTGGAGCGGCGCATGGTGGCTGGTCTGGATGTCGGGGTGTGGCGGCTGGGCGATGGTCAGTTTGGCGAAGCCGTGCCACCATCCACTGGCGGGGAACCCAGGGTCGTCAGCCGCCGGGCTCCCGGAGCCCGCGGGCAACGTCCCGACCACCCGCGCCCCCCTTCGATCCAGCCGCTCAGCCGATGGGAGTCCGGGATGGATGACCTCGAACAGGACATCGTCGACCTGCTCGGCGGGCGAGGCATCGCCGCGATGCCCGCGCCGACACCGCCGGACTTCGTCGGCTTCGGTCTCGGCATGTCGGTCCTCGACCTGGGATTCCTGCTGGATCTCGTCGCGCCGATGCCCCTCGACCTCGAGGACGAGCTGACGCGACATGTCCTCTCGCGGTACTGCGACCTCCCGGCGAGCGAGGTGCCGTGGCGCTTCGACCTGTCGCCCGTGATCACGGATGACGCCGTCCAGCTGCAGGCCAGCGTCTACATCCCCGACCCGGACATGGACCTCCTCGCCGCGCGGCTCCGGACATCCATTACCTGAGCCAGCCGAGAGCCGACGACTGAGCGTGTTCGCTCGCGCCCAGAACACGGCTGCGAGCGCATGACTGCACCTGGGCCGAACGGCCCGTGATGGCGAAAGAGTCGGTGGGAGCATCGCGCCACGCTCGCTAACGCGCTGTCGCCATCCACATGAAGCCCGGGACCCGGCCGAGACCGGGACGGTGCAGGCCCGCCGACGAAAGTTCGCGTGATACCGCCGGAGGACGTAGCGCGAGTACAGGGCGGTACCGATCTGCATCGCGACGACGTAGCCTTGGTCGGCCCGCGGCGAGAGAACCCCGACGCGGGCCGACCTGCTTGTCATCGCGATCGGTGGGACCGACACTGGTGCGTCACGGGCAGGTCGCCCAGCCCGCCGATCCGAAGGGAGGCACGATGAGCGCTCGACCCATCCCCTGGACTGCGACGGCCGCCGGCGCATCGCTGATCCTCGAGGCGGTCGGCTTCGGAGGCTCGATGCCCATCGCGCTCGCGCACCTCGCCCGCCGTGGCGAGCTGCCGATGACACCGGGGGGTTCCGGGCGTTCGCTGGTCCGTTCGAGCGGCTCGGCCATCGGCGGTTCGCCCTGTTGGGCGCCGCGCTCATGGGGGTCAGCGCGCTCCAGGCCGTGGCTGGGGTGTGGCTCGCCCAGGGACGCCGACGTGGAGGGATCCTCGGCCTCGCGCTGACGCCGCCAGCCACCATCCTCGGTCTCGGCTTCGCACTGCCGCTCTGGCTGGCGCCGATCCCGGTCCGGACCGCGATCATCCTGCACGCCTGGCGTCGTCTCCGGTAGCGCACGACGGCCCGGACGCTCGGGGGAGGGGACCGGCAAGATCGGCTCGGGCAGTTCGCTGCTCACGGCGCACGATGATCGACAAGAAGTCGAGCGTCCGACGTCCATCCCGTTCGATGGGCATCGCGCCGAGTCGATGTCAACGTGCGAAGTGGCATCGACACCGACCTCGTCGGACGACGTTCAGCCGGTAGTATCCAGGCCCTTCGGTCTGACCTGGCTATTCGAACCAGTCGACGCGGTCCTCCTGGGGGTCCTCGATGAGGGCGTCGGCCAGCGGGACGCTGCGGGGCGTGGCATCCGACGCCGGATCCGCCAGCCGCTCGACATTCGGCGCGTCCATCACCTCGGTATCGGGGACGATCAGGTCCGCGGTCCACTCGGTCATCGTCAGCCCTCCCAGATGGATCAGCGATATAGCGAGGAACAGGTTGCCCGCCCGAAGCGACAGCATGCGCGCCGCACGTCGCGCTGAACCTTTCAGTCCGATGTCGGCCGTGTTGCAGATGAGGACCTCGGAGCGGGCGTGGTCCGATCGGAGGCCGAACAGCTGTCGACCTGCGAACGTGCCGCTGCCTACGACCTGTCCTCCGGGTAGGCCCTCCGCGATCGTGCGCGGAACCTGTGAACAGCTCGTTTCCGTGGTGATTCCGGATGCCAGGGTCGACCGATGTCACAGCCAGGGTTCCTGGTCCCGATGGCGGCCGGCCGGTCGGCCAGCTCCGACGGCTGGATCGGGGGACGACACATGAGGCGCTGCGATCCACCGGCGCCGCCCTCAGCTCACGGCCTTCTTCACCAGCGCACCGATCCGTGCTGCATCAGCCGCGGTCAGCTTCGTCAGGGCGAAGGAGGTCGGCCACATGGCACCATCGTCAAGCTTCGCCTCGTCGCTGAATCCGAGCGTCGAGTACCTGGTCTTGAACTTCTCCGAGGCCTGGAAGAAGCAGACCACCTTGCCGTCCCTGGCATATGCCGGTTGCCCGTACCAGAGTCGCGGCGAGAGGTCTGGCGCGCTGGCCATGATGAGCGCATGAAGCCGTTCGCCCAGGGCGCGGTCCGGCCCCGACATCTCGGCGATCTTGGCGCGCACATCGCGTTCGCCGTCCGCTGCGTCCGCGCCGCGCCGCGCCGCGGCCTTCTGCTCCTTGGCGCGCTCCTTCATGGCGGCACGTTCCTCGTCCGTGAACGTGGTGTTCCTGGACGGCTTCCCGGTGTCGGTCATGGACTGCTCCTCGCCTGCGGATCCGAACGCGTTCGACCTTCATTCTGACGAGCCACCACGGCCACCCACGGGTGGCTTCGGTCCGCCCGGCGGGCCAGTCAGGATCAAGGATGCGCCGGGTTCCGCGGCGGCATCCATCGCGTCCCCGACCCGGAAGCCCACGATGGGTCGACCATGACGATGACGGCCCGTGGCCGGGCTCAGGATGGGACTGAGTCTGCCAGGTCGGTCCGGAGCGCACCGCCGGGGTCCGTCACCGTGGGCTCCCTGCGCAGGCCCATGATCGCGAGGACGGTTCGCCAGGTCGCGGCGACCACTCCCAGTACCGGCACCACGATGAACATGCCCAGCATGCCCGCGACCGCCGCGCCTGCGGGGATGGCGACCAACACGATGGCCGGGTGGATGTGGACCGTCCGACCGTAGACGACCGGCGCCACGATGTTGCCGGTCACGATGTTGAACACGATGGTCCAGACGCCCATGATCAGGATGTCCGCAGGCGACCCGAAGGCGACCGTCAGCAGGAATGCGATGCCGGTCGAGACGAATCCCCCGATGTACGGGATGAAGCAGAGGAAGAACGACAGCACGAACACCGGCAACGCGAGCGGGATGCCCAGCACGACCATGATCACGAGCTGGCTCGCGGCGCCCACCAGCGAGATCACCGCGGTCCCGAACATGTAGCCGCCGAGGACTTCGGCCGCTCGCGTGCCGGCGGCATCGACCTCCGTCACCGCGTCCGACGGGACACGGCGGATGAGACGATCCCAGAGGCCGCCACCGTCCCGGAGCAGATAGAAGGTGAGCAGGGTCCCCAGCAGCACGATCACGCCCATCGTCGCAGCGCTCTCGCCCAGGGAGATGATGAGCTCGAGCGCCTGGCGGGCACCCCGGATGACGCCCTCGGTCGGCAGGCCCAGCAGTCCGCTCGCCGATCCGTTGACCGAGCGCGCACCCGCGATCGTCCCGTCAGCGAGGCTGCCGGCCTGGTCCACGACTGACAGCAGCGCCAGGATGAGCACCGCGGTGATGATCAGGAACCCCCCGCCGACCGTGATCGCTGACGCGCGCCCGCGGGTGTGGCCTCGTGCCACGAGCCACCGGACCAGAGGCTCCAGCGTCGCGGCCACCACGATGGCCAGGACGAGCGGCACGACGACCAGCGGGACCACGGCGAAGATCTCGACCCCGAGCGCCACGAGCGCGAACGCCACCAATAGCCGCCAGCTCCACTGCGCCACACGGTCCAGCCACGCCGGCACCAACCCCGGTAACGGCGGTGGCGGATCCGGCTCGACGATCGCGACCGTCGCAGACGCCACCGCGAGCAGCACTGCGGTCACGGGGACAGCCGCGAACAGTCCGAGGACCCCGGCCAGCTCGAACCCTGCGGGGAGAACGATGAGCACCAGCGCCGGATGGATCTTCACCGTGCGCCCGTACAGCGCTGGCCGGACCGCATAGCCCAGGATGAGGTTCCGGACGGCGATGAGCACGAGCATGACGATCACCGGGCCGGGACCGAGCGCCGCGAGCGTGATGAGCAGGATGATCGCCGTCGTGACGATGCCGCCGAAATAGGGCACGAACCCGGCGAAGAACGCCAGGATGGCGAGCGAGAGGGCGAGCGGCACGCCCAGCAGCGTCATGAACAGGTAGTCGGTGAGAGCGACGAGGGCCGACAGCACGGTCGTGCCCCGAAGGTAGCCACCCACGCGAGCGAGGGCGTCGTCTCCAGCCGTGGTGATCCGCTCCCGCTTCTGCTCGCCGAGCGACTGGAACGTCCAGAGCCAGGCCTTGTCGCCATCGCGCAGGAAGAAGAACACCAGGAACGTGGCGAGGATGCCGACGGTGACGGCCTGGCCCACGGACGCGATCAAGCCACCGGCGGCGTCGCCCCCAGCCGAGCGCAAGAAGCTCACAGCCTCGTGCACGGCGGTACCGACCCAGGGCGGGATCCCAGCATCCGCGAGGCGCGTGTCCAGCGCCGCCAGGCCGTCCGAGACACGCGCCACCAGATCGACGGCATACGGCAGGAACGCGAGGGCGAGCAACAACAGGATGCCCCCGATGACGAGGATCGCCCCTGCCCACACGATGCCGGCGGCGCTCGTCCGGGAATGGCCCCGCGCTCGGAGTCGCAGGACGAAGGGCGCGAAGACGGCGGAGATCACCACGGCGACCGCGATCGAGGCGGTCACGACCCACAGGACCGCGCACGTGAGTGCGACGACGACGACCAGGCCGGCGATGACGAGGACGCGCCAGCCGAGCGCCGCGAGATTGATGAGCCAGTCCGGGACGAGCGGTGGCGCACCCGGACCTGACATCGCCGCGCTCGGTTCCGTCGTCATGGATCGGTCGCAGGCTGAAGCCGGTGGAGTGGATGCCGGTTCGATCCAGCCGTGGTACCCATCCGCCGCAGGGTACACGTCGGGCATCCTCGAGGGCGGCCATCGTCCCCTGCCTAGGTTCCCGCGTGCTGCATGTGGGTCGCGTCAGGTCACATGGCTCGATATGGGGTACTTTGGTACCTGCCAAACCGCTCGGCGGTCGGACCCCAGTCTGCGACCGCCATGTGCCCAAACGCGCGGCAAGAAATGTTGCCCACGTGCGGCGAGGCGAATACGAGGCCTGCCGTGACCATCTGTGCCCTGATGCTCGCGATCGTGCTTTCCGTTCCCAGCGCTTCATCCGTGCCGGGGACGGGCATCGACGGAGAGGCTGCGCTGATGCAGTCATCCGGATGTACGACGTGGACCAGTCGGACCAAGCCGCCAGAGACCATCCGGGTCTTCCGGCTGCACCGCCGCGGATCGAGCGTCCCCGCGCGCATCGATGTGGTGCCATTCAAGACGTACGTCCAGCGCGTCATGGCGTCAGGAGCATGGCCCGCGACACTGCCCAGGGAGAGCCTGAGGGTGGGCGCGATCGCCATCAAGCAGTACGCCTGGTGGTATGTCCTGCACCATCAGCGCGGCTACCGCCTCCGGGGTCAGTGCTACGACATCCGCGACGGCGACCAGTACTACCGGGGCGGCGTCGCGATCCACTCGCGCATCAAGGCGGCGGTCGAGGCCACCTGGAGCGTCAGCCTGCGCAAGTCCGGCAGGTTCTTCCGGTCCGGCTGGTCGGGCGGTGGGAGTGGCTGCGGCAGCGCCTACGACGGCTGGCATCTCCCGGAGAACGGCACGACAGCCTGCGCGCGCAAGGGCTGGAGCTGGCAGCGCATCCTGCGTCGCTATCTCGATCCGAAGCTCCGGGTGGTGGAGGCGACAGGCTAGGCAAGCCAGTGGTCCTTGTCCTTGACGTCGTGATGCGCGATGACCGTGGTCATGTCGACTCCTCGTGGTGTGGGCCACCGCTCCAGGTGTCGGGAGCGGGACGGCGAGTATGCGCGCGCTGGTACGGCCGGACCCTGGCACTGGTGCCAGGGGTGCGTGCGATCCCAGCATGCGTCGGCGCGATGAGGCACAATGCGGGCCTTGACGGGGCCCGGTGCCGCACGCGGAGCGGTCGGGCAGAGAGAGAACCATCCGTTCGAGCCCTCCTGGACCAGCCGGGAGGGCTCACCAAATGCCTCGGATGGCCCTCGACACGCCTTGGGTGGCCCTCCACGCCGCCCCTGTGCGACCATTGCCGGAGTCCGGTCGGCGCCGGCGACCGATGGGTGGCGCCGCGAGCATCCCCGTTCGAGAGGTTGGTATCCATGGCCCAGATCCGAACCGCGACTGCCCACTGGGAGGGCACCCTGGCAGATGGCAACGGCACCGTCACAGCCGCTACTGGCACGTTCGGCCCTCTCGCCACGTCCTGGCGCGCGCGTGCCGAGGCCGACGACACGGGCCTGACGAGCCCCGAGGAGCTGCTCGCTGCCGCCTGGGCGTCATGTTTCTCGATGGCGTCCAGCAACGAGCTGGCAAAAGCCGGCTTCCCGGTCATCAGCAACGATGTGAGCGTGGCCGTCACCGCCGACAAGCTGGAGGCTGGCTTCACGGTCATCTCCGCCGTCCTGACGTTGCGCGCGACCGTCCCGGGCGTGGACCAGGCGACGTTCCAGACTGCGGTCGGCAAGGCCAAGGAAGGCTGCCCCATCTCGCGCGCCCTCAAGGGCAATGTGACGGTGACCCTGGACGCCGCGCTCATCGGTTGAGGTGTCGAGCCGCGGGCTCACCCGCCGGGCACGTGTGGGGTGAGCCGACCGCGTTCGGCCACCCGGTCGTAGGCAGGCCCCGCGAGTAGACTCGCCCCCAACGATGCGCGAGCGGCCTCGATACCGGGGTCGTCCTCGCCCCGCCCGGAGGAGCTGATCATGGCCGTGTCCACCGTCACCGAGTACCAGCAGCTCATCGGCGGCAGTTGGGTGGCTTCGTCCAGCGGCCAGTCGGTGGAGGTGCGCAGCCCGGCGACCGGGCGGCTCGTCGGCCGGGTCGCCAAGGGCACCGCGGAGGACGTGGATCGAGCCGTCAAGGTGGCCCGGGAAGCGTTCGACGACGGGCGCTGGCGTGGCCTCTGGATCCCCGAGCGAGTCGCCATCCTCAACAAGCTCGCCGATCTCATCGAGGCCGAGATGGAGGAGCTCGTCGCGCTCGAGGTGGCCCAGACGGGTACGGCCATCAAGTTCCGGCGGGACAACGACATGCCCTTCGCACCCGACAACCTGCGGTTCTTCGCGACCGCCATCCGCCACCTCGACGGCAAGTCGGCGGGTGAGTACAGCACCAACCATACGAGCATGGTCCGACGGGAGCCCATCGGCGTCTGCGGTCAGATCGCTCCCTGGAACTACCCGTTCATGATGGCCATCTGGAAGATCGGCCCGGCGCTCGCGGCGGGCAACTCGGTGGTCCTCAAGCCCGCCAGCGCGACGCCCCTGACCACGCTGCGACTCGGCCAGCTCGCGCTCGATGCGGGCCTTCCCGCCGGTGTCCTCAACGTGATCACGGGCCCGGGCGAGGTGGTCGGGAACGCCATCGCCGGTCATCCGGACGTGGACCTCGTGTCGCTGACGGGCGATTCCGCCACGGGTCGCAAGATCGCCGAACAGGCCGCGGGCAACCTCAAGCGCGTCCACCTGGAGCTCGGCGGCAAGGCGCCGTTCATCGTGTATGCGGACGCCGACCTCGATGCGGCGGCACGCGGAGCGGTCGCCGGTGGCTACATCAACGCCGGCCAGGATTGCACGGCGGCGACCCGGATCTACGTCCAGGCGCCGGTGTACGAGCGATTCCTCGCCATCCTCAAGGGCTATGCCGACAGCGTCCGGGTCGGCGACCCGGAGGACCCGGGCACTGATATGGGCTCACTCATCAACGACGCCCAGGTGCTCCGCGTGGAGGGGTTCGTCGAGCGTGCCCGGGCAGCTGGAGCCCGGGTGATCAGCGGTGGGGCGCGCGCACAGGTGCCGGGCCTCGAGCGCGGCGCGTTCTACCAGGCGACCGTGCTCGCGGACGTGGCTCAGGACGCGGAGTGCGTCCAGCAGGAGATCTTCGGCCCCGTGCTGACGGTGCTGTCGTTCGAGACCGAGGATGAGGCCCTCGCCAAGGCTAATGACACGAAGTACGGGCTGGCGAGCTCGGTCTGGACCACCGACGTGTTCAAGTCGATGCGCGCCGCGAAGGCGCTGAACTTCGGGGCGGTGTGGGTCAACGACCACCTGCCCATCGCGAGCGAGATGCCCCACGGCGGCTTCAAGCAGTCCGGGTATGGCAAGGACATGTCCGGCTACTCGTTCGACGAATACACCCAGGTCAAGCATGTGATGATCGAGCTCACGGGCGAGGCCGAGAAGGGCTGGCACTATCAGATCTTCGGGGACGCCCCGGAGGCCTAGCGCGACATACGTCGAGAGGGCGCTGGGCATCCGTCGTATCCCCGGGCACCGCACCGGAGGCGGACGACGACGGCATGAACGCCCCGCCGCGTATCATCGGTCGCTACACCCCGGCCGTCGGTCGCCACAGCCAGCAGGAGGATGCCGCCACCCGTGCCGCCGATCGAACAGCTCCAGCGCGTGCCCCAGCTGATGCTCCAGCGTCTCGAGCGCCAGGGAGTCTTCACGACGGGCCTGCTGCTGGAAGTCTCCGAGACCCGAACCCGGCGCCAGACGCTCGCGGACCAGATCTACGCGACCACGAACGACGTCAACGACTGGCGCGACGAGGCACTGCTGCTCAACCTCGCGAGCTTCGGTGGCGACGAGCAGCGGATGTTCACCCAGGCGGGCATCGTCGGACTGCGCCAGCTGCTCGCCCTCGATCGCGAGACCTTCGGCGCGCGCCTTGATCGTGCCGCGCGGACCTTGGGCATGGAGCCCCCGGCGGAGATCACGGTCGACGGTTGGTACCTCCAGGCGCACACGCTGGAGGACGAGTAGGGCGCACCGCGCGCTCCGACATCGGCGATGGACGCCGCGGCAGGACCAACGAACCTCGAGGCAGCGCAGCCGCGCAGCCGGGTGCTCATGGATGGCCTGACGATGGCCGCGACCGTGCTCATCATCGTCGCCGTGGCGCTCGTGCCGTTGCTCACGAGTGCCGTCATGCATCCGGTCCTCGACGCGGCAGATGCCGCCGCTTGGCTGGGCACCGATTCGGCGGCTGCGCACGCGCTCTCGGACCGGACCGTCAACGAGTTGCTGTTCGGACCGGCCACCTTCGTCTTCACCGGGCCGACCGGGCGCACGTTCTATGACCCAGCCGAGGTCGCTCATCTGCGCGACGCCCGGACGCTCCTGTGGCTGCTGTTCGGGTCGGCCACGATCGCGCTGCTTGCCCTGGGCGTAGCGTTGGTCCGGAGCGGTCGCCCGGCGCACATCGTGCGCGCCATCGGTCTGGGCGGGGCCGCGACCGCGATCGCCGTCGTGATCATCGGGGCGATCGGGCTGGTCGCCTTCGAACCCCTGTTCGAGCTGTTCCACCGCATCTTCTTCCCGGGCGGCAACTGGGCGTTCGACCCACGCACCGAGCGGCTGGTCCAACTCTATCCCTACGCGTTCTGGCAGCTCATCGCGGCCGCCTTGGGTGTCGTGGCCGCGATCCTGGGTGTCGTGGTCTGGCTCGTGTCGCGGCTCATCCTCGGTCGCGACCCGGACCTGGGCGGACCATGATCTCCGGTCGCGCCTTCGGGATCCCCGTGCGTATCAGCCCCGGCTGGTTGTCGAGCTACCTGCTCATCGCCGCGTCACTCGTCCTCTGGTTCGGCTTGCCGGGTGCCGTCGACACGGCACCCGCCGTCCGATTCCTGGCCGTGCTCGCGGTCCCGGTGCTGCTGTTGCCGGCCGTGGTCGCCCACGAGCTGGGACACGCGCTCACCGCGCGCCGCCGCGGTGTCGCGGTGAGTGAGATCGACCTGCGCCTCATCGGCGTGGCCGCCCCGGGCGACCATGGCGACCGCGATCCGGCGACGGAGGCGCTCGTGGCGCTCGCGGGCCCGGCCGTCAGCGCGGTCATCGGGGTGGTGACGCTGGTGATCGCGATCGTGGCAGAACGCACCGACACGGAGACCGCGGCACTCGTGTCCTGGGTCGCCACCTGCCTCGCCACCGGCAACCTGCTGCTCGCGGCTGTCAGTCTCTACCCGGGCGCACCCATGGATGGCGGCCAGGTGGTCCATGCGGTCGCGCGTCGGATCTCGGTCGACCCAGCCACGGCCACCCGTCGCACCGCCACGGTCGCGATCGCGGCGGGCTGGTCGGTGATGGGCGCCGGCCTGTTGGTGGCCATCACCGTCGACCCGACGGCAGGCCTCTGGTTGACCCTCATGGGCTGGTTCCTGGGGCGTGCCTCACGACTGGCACGGTCGCAGGACCGCCTGATGCGCCTGACCGAAGGCCTCGATGTCGGCGACGCGCTGCAGCGCGACATGCCCGTGGTGTCGCCGTACCTGACGCTCGACACCCTCGTCGATCAGGACCAGCTCTCCGGGGGGCCCGGGGTGTATCCGGTCCGCCAGGGCACGACGTTGCTGGGCATCATCGATGTCCAGGACATCCGGGCGGTGCCGGCGAAGCAGCGCACCCAGCTGCGGGTGCAGGATCGCCTCCGGCCGCTCTCGAGCGTCCGGAGCGTTCGGGAGGACCAGGAGCTCTGGGACGCGGTGACGATCCTGGAGCAGGGCCGCCTCCGGGCGCTGCTCGTCGTCGACCCGCATGACCCGGCCATCCTGTTGGGTCTCGTGACGCGGGCGTCGGTGATGCACCTGCTGCGCGCCCGAGGTGGCCGCCCACGTACCGACACCCCCCGATGAGCCACGCTGACGACGGGCTCCTGCGGCTCGAGGCGGCGCTCGATCGCATGCTCGCAGGCATCGGACCACTGCCGGAGGTCGAGCTGCCCGTCGATCGACTCGACGGGATGGTGCTCAGTCGCGAGGTCACAGCCCGCTTCACCCTGCCGCCCTGGGACGACTCGGCCATGGACGGCTATGCGGTCCGCAGTGCCGACGTCGCGGGCGCTACGGCCGATGTGCCGGTCCGGCTCCGGGTCATCGGCGAGGTGGCTGCCGGGCATGTCGCGGAGGGCGCGGTCGACCCGGGCACGGCCATGCGCATCCTGACGGGGGCGATGCTGCCAGCCGGTGCGGACGCGGTCGTTCGGGTGGAGGACACGGACGCCCCGGCCGGTGTGGCGGCACTCCCGGCGCAGGTGGCCGTCCGCGTCCCGGTGACCCCCAGGACCTCGGTCCGTCCCGCGGGCAGCGATATGCGGCAGGGCGACCGGATGCTCGCAGCAGGTGATGTCATGGCCCCGAACCGGGTCGGAGCCCTGGTCGCCGCTGGCCGCGGCAGCGCCTGGGTGGTTCGGCGACCCCGGGTAGCGATCCTGGCGACCGGCGACGAGCTGGTCGCGGCGGGTGAGCCGCTCGACGGCGCGCGCATCCCCGACAGCAGCTCGCCGGCACTCTGTGCCCAGGTCCGCGACGCGGGAGCCGACGCGGTCGCCCTGGGCATCGCTCGCGACGACCGAGCCGACATCGTCGATCGGCTTCGGCAGGGCCTGGAGGTCGCGGACATCGTCGTCGCGAGTGGTGGCGTCTCCGTGGGTGCGCACGACGAGGTCCGGTTGGCGTTCGATGACATCGGGCGCATCGACCTCTGGCGGGTCGCCATCCAGCCGGGCAAGCCGCTGGCATTCGGTCGGGCACCGGGTCCTGGCGGTATCCCGCGCCTCCTGTTCGGCCTGCCGGGCAATCCGGTGAGCAGCTTCGTGACCTTCGAGTTGTTCGTGCGCCCGACGATCCGCCGGATGGCCGGTCATACCCAGCTCGGGGGTCGTACCATCGTCCGGGCTCGGCTTGCGGACGTGGCGCGCTCCGACCCGGCTCGACGGGCCTTCCTGCGGGTCCGCCTGGTGCCCGATGCGCAGGGGCGGTGGACCGCGAGCCTGGCCGGTGGTCAGGGCTCGCACATGCTGTCGGGACTCGCTGCCGCCGATGGACTCGCCATCGTGCCCGAAGGCATCGGCGAGCTGGAAGCAGGCGCAGAGGTGGATGTGATCAGACTCGATGCGGCCAGCGGCGCGTGCGCTCCAGTGCTCTCATGACCGGCGAGCCTCGTCCGTTCGAGCCGACCGCTCGCAAGGACAAGCGTCGGCTGACCCACGTCGACCGACGGGGACGGCCCCGCATGGTGGATGTCAGCGGCAAGCCGGCGACCCCCCGACGGGCCATCGCCGAGGCCCGGGTCCGGTTGGCCCAGGAGACCCTCAGCCTGGTCATCGATGGATCGGGACCCAAGGGCGATGTCATGTCCGTTGCCGAGCTGGCTGGGGTCATGGGCGCCAAGCGCACGTCCGAGCTCATCCCGCTGTGCCATCCCATCGCGCTCACGGATATCGGCGTGGAGATCACCCCCGACCGGGTCGAGAGCCAGCTGCGCATCCGGGCCACCGCCGCGACCGTGGGGCCAACGGGTGTCGAGATGGAGGCGCTGACCGCGGCGACCATCGCTGCGCTCACGGTCTATGACATGGTCAAGGGCGTCGACCGCTACGCCGAGATCGTGTCCGTGCGCCTGCTCGAGAAGAGTGGTGGCAAGTCCGGAGAGTGGCGCCGCCCGCCTGACGATGCCCCCGAAGGTCCGCGACCACGGGTGCCCAAGGGAAGCCGCGGACCGCGACGGTCCGGCTGATCGCGAGCGATGACGTCGTCCTCCGCCGGTCCCGCGTCGTCCGAGCCAATGATCCGTGCGCTGGTGCTGACCATCAGCGACGGGGTGGCCGCGGGCACCCGGGAAGACGCGAGTGGCGTCGTGCTGGCGCAGCGACTCGCGAAGCTGGGCTACAGCGTGCGGCGTGGCGGCGTGCCCGACGAACCTGAGGTCATCCGCGCCGCGGTGGCATCCGCGATCCAGTCAGGCTCGCGGCTCGTGGTCACGACCGGTGGCACCGGCCTCGGTCCGCGGGACCGGACACCGGAGGCGCTCGCGGACTTCCTCGACACGCTCATCCCTGGCTTCGGCGAGGCGATGCGTGCCGCAGGGCGCCGCTCCACACCGCTGGCCGATCTCTCCCGGTCGTTCGCCGGTGCCCGTGGCTCAGCGCTCGTCCTCGCACTCCCCGGCAGCCCACGCGGCGCCCTGGAGTCGCTCGCGGCGGTCGAGCCGCTCCTCGCCCACGCGCTCGACACGCTGGCCGGTCGGACCCGCACCCACCCCGAGCCCAACGACGCCGGTGCTGCGCGCCCGTCCTGATGGATGAGCTGATGGGGCACGTGCCGCTGTATCCGCTCGCACCGGTCCTGTTCCTCGTCGCCGCCGTGGTGTTCGCGCTCCAGATGGCCCGCCACCTGCGCGTGTTCTCGCGGGCCCGGCCCGCGACGGTCACCGACCAGGGCGAGGCCCGCTTCGGGTCGCTCGTGCGCTACGCCATCGTCCAGGTCCGCATGTTCCGCGACCCTTCCGTCGGCTGGATGCACGCCGCGATCTTCTGGGGCTTCATCGTGCTCACCATCGGCACCGCAGACCGGGTGGCGTTCGGACTCGTGCGTTCGGTGCTGCGGTGGCCAGTCGATGGCTGGGTCTGGCGCGCGACGGTGGTGCTCCAGAGCGTGCTGCTCATCGCGGTGCTCGCCGGCATCGGCTGGGCGCTCCTGCGGCGGATCGTGGTGCGGCCCCGGCGGCTGACGCTGTCACGTGATGGGTTGACCATCCTGCTGCTCATCGGTGGCGTGGTGGTCTCGGAGTGGCTCGCGGAGGCCTTCCGCATCGCGCGCTATGCCGACCCGGACGCCGCGTGGGCGTTCGCACCGGATGTGGTCGGGGGTGGGCTCGGTGCGATCCTTGGACCCGATGCGCTCCAGGTGGGCTACGTCGTCTGCTTCTGGGCGAACATCCTGCTCGTCTGCGCATTCCTGGCTTACCTGCCGCGCTCCAAGCATCTCCACATCGCGACGGCCTTCTTCAATGCCACATTCCGCAAGCTCGAGCCTCGGGGCGCGTTGCCGCCGATGGATCTCGAGGAGGAGACGACCCGTTTCGGGGTCAAGACCATCGAGGACCTCGCCTGGAAGGACCTGCTCGATGGCTTCACCTGTACCGAGTGCGGCCGCTGCCAGGACGCCTGTCCGGCCTGGATGACCGGCAAGCCGCTCGATCCCAAGACGTTGATCATGGGTATCCGGGATATGGCGATCGAGGCGGAGCACGGCGTGGCGCTCATCCCATTCATCCGGGGCTCAGGCTCCGCGGAGCTCGACCGGACCGCCCTCGACGCACCCATCGTGGGGACCGCGATCACCTACGACGCGGTCTGGGATTGTGTCACGTGCGGCGCCTGCGTGGAAGCGTGCCCGGTGGTCATCGAGCACGTGGACAAGATCGTCGGCCTGCGCCGGAACCTGGTGCTGGAGGAGAGCCGGTTCCCGGCGGAGCTCAACAGCGCGTTCACGGCGATGGAGCGCCACGGCGACCCATGGGGCGTGCCGGCATCGGCGCGCATGGACTGGACCAAGGGGCTGCCCTTCGATGTGCCCCTGGCGGCTCAGGTCGCGGCGACCGGACCCGACGCCGTCGCGGACCTCGATTGTCTCTACTGGGTCGGCTGCGCGGCAGCGTTCGACGAGCGCAACCGTCGTGTGGCGCGCGCGTTCGTGACCTGCCTGGAGGCTGCCGGGGTGCGCTACGCGGTGCTCGGCCAGGAGGAGTCGTGCACGGGCGACCCGGCCCGACGGATGGGCAACGACTATGTCTACCAGCTGCTCGCGACGGGCAACATCGCGACGCTCGGGCGGTACCGCCCAACGACCATCGTCACCGCCTGTCCCCACTGCTTCAATGCCCTGGGCGTCGAGTATCGGCAGCTCGGCGGCGCGTACCAGGTGGTCCACCACTCGACGTTCCTGTCGCGGTTGGTGGAGGAGGGGAGGCTGCCGACCGGTGTGCCCGCGCCCGGGGAGCCGGAACGGCTCATCACCTACCACGACGCCTGCTACCTCGCGCGTTACAACGATGTGGTCGCGGAGCCGCGGGCGGTACTCGGCGCGGTTCCCGGGGTCCGCCTCACCGAGATGGAGCGCTCCGGCCGCGACGGTTTCTGCTGCGGGGCCGGCGGCGGCCGGATGTGGATGGAGGAGTCGCGTGGCACGCGCATCAACGCGGAGCGGACACGGCAGGCCATCGACACCGGCGCCACGACGGTCGCCACCGCCTGCCCCTTCTGCCTCGTGATGCTCCGTGACGGTGTCAACGAGGCCGCGGCCGGGCTGCAGGTCCAGGACGTGGCCGAGGTCCTCGCGGCATCGCTGATGCCTGCCAGTTCGGTCGTGCCCATCGGCGCTGACGCCCGGAGCCTGCCCGTCATCCAGTAGCGCGCGGTGATTCGGTAGAGCGCGCTGCTCCCGCGAGCGTGACTCGCCCGCGCGGCACCCGCTTCGCCATCGTGTGCGCAGATCTTCACGATCAGCGAACGAGACCGGGCCAGATGCGCCGGTTCTTGATCGACCCAGCCGCCCGATCGTGCTCCCGTGCGTCATCGGATAGCCGCGGACGGCTATCCGATGACCAGGACGCTGGCGTCACCCTGCCCATACGGGCTGGCCGGCAGCTGAAGTGTCGGATTCGCACGCCGGACGTTCGCTGATCGCGCAACCCACGTCGTGGCTCTCGCCGATCACGGAGCCGCGCCGACAGCGCAGCGCTCGCTGCAGAGTCGGCGTCCGCGGATCTGTCCCGTTCTGGCCCTCCTGGTCGGTCTCACCATCGCCTTTGCGGCCGCGGCGCTCGTCGTCGGCGCGCGCCTGCTGCGCGACGCTGGCCCGGAACATCTCAACAGCGGCATCCTGGTGCCGACACTGGCCCTCGACCAGACATGGGACGCGACCACGATCGAGGGCCTCTCGCTGCCTTCCGGCATGGACATCGGGTCCCGACGGCAACCTGTACGTCGTCAACGCCGGGGCAGGCGAGATCGTCGTCCTCGACCCAGCCGGTCATGTGGTGCGTCGCTGGGGTTCACCGGGATCCGGCCCTGGCCAGTTCATCTTTCATGGCGACGCCCAGGATCCGCTGCATGCATTCGGCGGCGTCGCGGTCACGCCGGGTGGCTCGGTCTATGTCATGGACACGAAGGATGACCGGGTGCAGCGGTTCGATCTCCAGGGCACGTTCGTGCGCCAGTGGGGCGGCTACGGCATCGGGCAGGGCCAGTTCATCCTCGCCTTCGACCTGAGCGGTGGCCCCGACGGCAGCATCTACGTCAAGGACAACGGCCAGGGCAACATCCGACGGTTCGCGGCCGACGGGACCTACCAGGCGACGGTCGCCACGATGGGGACCGGCATCGGACACATCTCGGATGACGCGGGCGGCATCTTCGTCGACGCCGCGGGTGCCCTGTACAGCGCGGACGGCGCCGGCAACCAGGTCCAGGTGTGGAACCCGGCCGGCTCCTGCCTGGGGGCTATCGGACACGACGGTCCCGCTGGGTCGACGCCCTTCTACCCGTACGACACCGCAGTCGACCGCAACGGGAGCATCTATGCCACCGAACCCGCCCGGATGCTCGTGTTCGCACCCGACGATACGCTCGCGAGCACGTGGCAGATCCCGGATGCCGCCGATCCCAGCGACGGTATCAACCCCATCGCGATCGCCCCGGACGGGGACGGTGTACGTCAGCGCGTGGCACCGGAACACGTTTTCTAAGCTCCGGACGACACGGCGAGGGATCGCAGCGGCGAGTCACCCGCCGACCGAGTCGGCCCCACCAGTCGCTTCCTCCGCACCACCGGCTCCTTCCCATTTGGGGTCATCCCTGACCTCTGGCGGGTTGGTGGTCAAGGACACATCCTCCGGCCCATACACGGCGGCCCAGCCTCCCGACTGGAAGGTCGATTGGCTGAAGACGGCTGGCGTCGAGCTTGCCAAAGCGGTCCCCGGCAGCTACCCGGCGATCCGTGCGGCCGTACGGCTGGTCGTGCCCACGGCGCCTATGCCGATGCATGCCACTCGTCAACAGGCCCGATCTCGCCCGATCGGCCGAGGCGTCGACGAGTTGGTGACCGCGCTCACGAGCATACCGGGTGTCCTGGTCTCGGTGCCCGTCCATGACCTCAGCATCGATGGCTTCTCGGGCAAGGCGTTCGACCTGGAGTCGACCCTCATTGACGCGGACTGTCCGGATGACGGTGCCTGGTTCCCGATGTGGACCTTCGACGATGGGGGCACGCAGGCATTCTCCGGACCGGGCAGCAACTTCCACCAGCACATGGCGGTCCTGGATGTCCACGGGACCCGCGCGCCCACCGGCCCGGGTTGTTCGTACGGACTGGCCCGACGCCGGAGCGTGAGCCGGCCCTCGCTCATCGGGGCCAGAGGTTCTCGATAGCATGTGCCAGTGGGCACCGCATCGACATTCTCCTGGCCGCTCCCGGGCGCGCGGTCGGGTGGACGCCGACGGGGCGCAGTGGGCCGGTGAGGCGCCTCATCGCCGCGCGGCCCGCCGCGTTCCGGGCTTTGCTGCACGCGTTCGTCGCGTTGTGCGTGCTCATCGACGTCTACCTCATCGTCGTCATCCTGGGCGGCAGCGGGTTCGTCCACGACTCGTACGCGTACTGGTCGGTCAACCTCGCCGACCCATATACCGCGAACGTCGGCCAACGGGACGCGTTCCTCTATTCGCCAGCGGCGGCGCAGGTGTTCGCGCTCCTCGGTTTGTTGCCCTGGCCCGTGTTCCTGCTCGGCTGGACCGCTCTCCAGGTGGCCATCGTGGTCTGGCTCGCGGGTCGCGACTGGTGGTGGGTGCTGCCGCTGCCGCCGGTCCTGTTCGAGTGCATCGTCGGCAACGTCCACCTGCTGTACGCGGCCGCTATCCGGCTTGGCTTCCGGTACCCCTGGATGTGGGCGCTGATGCTGCTCACCAAGGTGACCCCCGGTGTAGGCCTGCTCTGGTTCGCGGTGCGGCGGGAGTGGCGGGCGCTCGGGATCGCGCTGGGCGCCACGGCCGTCATCGTCGGGGTCTCCTACCTGCTCACGCCCAGCCTCTGGCACCAGTGGCTCGACCTGCTCGCAGCCCAGTCCGGTGGCGACGTTCCCGAGCTCGCCGCGGTGCGCGTGCCGCTCGTTGCCCGGGTGGCCGTGGCCGCGGTCATCGTGGCCTGGGGCGCGTGGACCGACCGGCCCTGGGTGCTGCCCATCGCCGTGCTGCTGGCGCAGCCGGTCATCTGGATCGCGAGCCTGGCGATCCTGGTGGGCATCCTGCCGCTGCGAGGCGCGCAGGGACGCGCCATCGCCGCCCAGGCCCGCGGCTCGGGTCGCGCCTGGTACAAGGCCTGAACGGCCGAGGTCTGCAGGGCACGGGGCCCAACACGCCAGTCGACGATGTCAGGCGGTCTACCCACGCCATGGGTGAGTTCGATGGATGGGACGGGCAGACCGCAGATCCTACCCACCGGCTGCCGCGATTCGGGCGATCACGGGGTCCTCGGGCGAGTCTGACCCGTCCCGTGCATCGATCCTGCCACCGCGACCCTCGAGCGGTCGGACTCACCCACTGGGTGGGTCCGGTGGCTCGAGTCGCTGATGAGGCGCTGAGCGGCCTGCGTCGGCCCGCGCGCGCCGACGCACCCCCGCACCCCCGCCGCTCGCTGGCGCCGCGGTTCGGAGCCGCGGTTCGGAGCGCCCGCCAACGCGCCACCGTGCCGGACGAGTACACGCTGTTGACGCCAGCCGGGCATGCTGTCAACATCCCGCCCGTGAACCCCGTCCCTTCCCAGATGCCGTGCGCCATGTGTCCATGTATGGGCATGCCCGGGCGGCCCCGACGTGCGGAGGATGGGGTCCGGATCCACAGGTAGCGCGCGACAGCTGGCGCGACCGGATCACGGACGAGGTCCCGGGGCCGCGGACTCCTTGCAGGAGCCGCGGCCGTTCTGTTTCCTCCGACCGACACGACGGGTGACCGCCGATCCGCGCCAGGCCGGCCCCGGGCCGGCACCCCAGATCACGACCAGCGACCCCGACACTCGACCAGCCAGATCCAACAACGATCCAGGAGGACCCATCCGATGGCGACACTCGACGACGAGACCAAGGCAGCCTTCCGACCCGAGACCCTGGCGCTCCACGCCGGCCAGAAGGTCGACTCCGCCACCAACTCCCGCGCCGTCCCGATCTACGCGACCACGAGCTACGTGTTCGATGATGCCGCGCACGCGGAGCGGCTGTTCGGACTCCAGGAATTCGGCAACATCTATACCCGGATCATGAATCCCACCACGGATGTGTTCGAGCAGCGCGTCGCGGCGCTCGAGGGCGGGGTGGCGGCGCTCGGCCTGGCCTCCGGTCAGGCCGCGGAGACGCTCGCGATCCTCAACCTGGCCCGCGCGGGCGACAACCTTGTCAGCAGTTCCAGTCTGTACGGCGGTACCTACAACCTGTTCCAGCACACGCTGCCCAAGATCGGCATCACCACGACCTTCGTGGATGGCTCGGATCCGGGGGCTTTCGGTCGCGCCATCGATGACCACACCAAGGCCGTCTTCCTGGAGCTCATCGGCAACCCACGGCTGGATGTCCACGACCTCCAGGCGATCGCGGACGTGGCCCACGCCAAGGGCGTGCCGGTCATCGTCGACAACACCTTCGCGCCGCTGCTGGCGCAGCCGCTCAAGAACGGCGCCGATATCGTCATCCATTCCGCCACCAAGTGGATCGGCGGTCACGGCACGGCCATCGGTGGGGTCATCGTGGATGGCGGCACGTTCGACTGGGCAGCCTCTCCCCGGTTCGCGCGGGACTTCGTGGAGCCCGACCCGTCGTACCACGGCATCAGCTACACGGCCGCCTTCGGGCCGCTGGCGTTCATCCTCAAGGCGCGGGTGGTGGGTCTCCGCGACCTCGGTGCGGCGCTCAGCCCCTTCAACGCGTTCCTCTTCCTCCAGGGCCTCGAGACCCTGCCCCTGCGGATCGCGCGTCACAGCGAGAACGCCCTGGCGGTGGCCCGCTGGCTCGCGACCCGGCCCGATGTCTCGTGGGTCAGCTACCCCGGCCTGGAGTCGCATCCGTCCCACGCACTGGCGCTCAAGTACCTCAAGGGAGGCTTCGGCGGCGTCGTCACGTTCGGTGTCAAGGGCGGTGTCGAGTCGGGCCGCAAGCTCATCGACAATGTCCAGGTATTCAGCCTGCTGGCGAACGTCGGCGACGCGAAGTCGCTCATCATCCACCCGGCCTCCACGACGCACTCCCAGCTGGAGCCCGAGGAGCAGGTGCTCACCGGTGTCACGGACGACCTGGTACGGCTGTCGGTCGGGCTGGAGCATGCCGACGACCTCATCGCGGATCTCGCCCGGGGCCTGGATGCGGCAAGCGCCTCCAACGTCTACGCGCAGCAGCTCGCCAACAGCACGGCCGGATGACCGATCCCGGGGGCCCATGTCGAGCCAGACGCTCGTGACCCCATCCGACGGACGCGGGGTGATCGCACCGGGCGTCCGGACGATCACGCCCGGTGCCATCGGGTCGGTGGCGCTGGGCAGCTTCGAACTCGGGTCCGGCACGGTGCTTCCAGAGCTCACGGTCGCGTACCGACATGACGGCCTGCTGCCCACCGATGGGCCGCAGGTCGTCGTCGTCCACGCGCTGACCGGCTCGGCCGATGCGGCCGGGGACTGGTGGGCGCCGCTCATCGGCCCGGGCCGCGCGCTGGACACTGACCGATTCGGCGTGCTGTGCGCCAACCTGCTGGGCGGCCGCTACGGTTCGACCGGCCCCACCAGCATCGACCCATCCACCGGGCGGCCGTGGGGTGCGTCCTTCCCGCCGGTCGCCACCCGCGACCAGGCGTCCGTCCTGTGGCGTCTCATCGACGCCCTGGGCATCGACCGGCTGGCGCTCGTGACCGGCGGTTCGCTGGGCGGGATGGTCGCGCTGGAGGTCGGCGTGCTCCAGCCCGACCGGGTCGACCGGTTGCTGCCGATGGCTGCTCCCGCGGCGACCGGGCCGCTGGCGATCGCCTGGAACCGCATCCAGACAGAGCTTGTGAGCCGGCTCGGCGATGAGGGGCTGGCGCTTGCGCGGCAGCTGGCCATGACCACGTACCGGAGCGAGGCGGACTTCGACCGGCGCTTCGGTCGCGAGCGGCAGGAGGATGGCCGGTTCTCGGTCGACAGCTACCTCGAGTACCAGGGCCGCAAGCTCGTCGAACGCTTCGATGGGGACACGTATCGGATCCTCGTCGGAGCCATGGACCGCCATGACATCGGCGACGGCCGGGGCGGCATCGAGGCCGCGCTGGGGCTTCTCGCACCCACCGGGGTCCGCCTGACCGCTCTGGGTATCGAGGGCGACATCCTCTATGGGCCGCGACAGGTCCGCTTGCTCGCCGACTTGGCTGCCGCGACCGGTGTCCGGTCGACCTACCAGGAGCTGCGCTCAGACAAGGGTCACGACGCGTTCCTGGTCGAATGGGACCAGCTCGATGCGCTCATCCGGGACGTCCTGGCCGACTGAGGGCGGCGAACGACCCATCCTCGGCGATGACAAGGTCGGCGCGTTCGCGCGTCGCCGCGATCCGCTGCGCGTTCGGCTCGTCGACGAGCATCACCCAGTCCGCCGCGTCCGCCGGGGACCGCCCGAACGACTCGTGGCGTGCCCGCAGGCGAGCCCGCCGGACCGCGTCGTCGAGGTCGATGTACCAGACGGCGTCGAACAACGGCCGGAGTCGCGACCAGGGCTCGCTCGGATCCAACAGGTAGTTGCCCTCGGTGACCACGAGTCGCGTCTCCGGCATGACCCGTATGCTGGCCGCGATCGCCTCGTCGAACGTCCGGTAGAACCCCGGTGCGAAGATCGTCTCGCCGCTGGCTCCTGGATCGCGGACCCGCGCGAGGAGCGACCGGTAGCCGCCGCCATCGAAGGTCTCGATGGCACCCTTGCGGCCACGCAGACCGAGCTCGTCGAGCACCCGGTTCGAGAGGTGGTACCCATCCATCGGCACGGCCACGGCGTCCGGTGCGCCGATGTCCGCGACGATGCGCTCGGCGATCGTGGATTTGCCCGAGCCAGGCGGCCCGACGATACCCAGCAGCGCCCGGCGGTCCGAGCGCATGAGAGCCCGTGCGAGCCCGGTCAGCTGGTCCATGACCGGTACCGTAGACGATGCCGGCGCGGGTCGCCGGCCCGTGCCGATGCTAGAGTCGGACGGTCCCGCCGCAACACCCGGGTGGAGGTCGTCCCAGTGCAGCTCCTGGTGCTCGTCAAGCCCGTGCCCATCGTTGGCACCGAGCGCCTGGGCGGCGACTTGCGGACCATCCGGGAGCCGCTCGAGCTCAATGGCAACGACGAGTACATGCTGGAACGTGCCCTTCGGCTGACCGAGGCGGACGGCGGCGAGGTGTCGCTCCTCGCCATGGCGCCCGCAGCGGGCGTCGACGCGCTTCGCAAGGGCCTCGCCATCGGCGCCACTCGGGCGTATCACGTGGTCGACGAAGCGATCCGGGGGTCGGACATCCGGGCCACCGTGAGCGTGCTGAGCGCGGCGATCGGTCGAGTGGGCGCCGACCTGGTGTTCGTTGGCGCCGGGTCATCGGATGGCTCGGGATCGGTGGTCAGTGCCGCTCTCGCGGCCCGTCTCCGGCTGCCCTATCTCGGTGATGCCGCGGACATCACGCTGCTCGACATCGCAGGTGCTCGGGCGGTCCGAGCCCGTCGACCGATGGGCGGCGGCCACGAGGTCGTGCAGGTGGGCTTGCCCGCCCTGGTCATGGGCACCCAGTTGCTGGGTGAGCCCCGGTACCCGTCGCTGCGGGGCATCATGGCGGCGCGCACACGTGAGATCATCACGTGGAGCCTTGCGGACCTGGGCATCGACCCGGCGACGGTGGGCTGGGGCGCAGCGACGACCGAGGTGACGAGTGCCGTGGTGCCACCGGAGCGGGGCGCCGCCACGGTCGTGACGGCGCCACCCGACCAGGCGGCCGCGACGCTCATCGACTTCCTTGCCGGCCGGGGGCTCGTCTGATGGCCACGATCTGGGTTATCAGCCGCACATCCGATGGCCAGCCGACGCGGGCGGGTCTGGAGCTCGCGACGCTCGCCCGCACCATCGCGGAGGCAGGCGAGCGACGTGCCGCCGGCATCCTCATCGGCCCGGACGCGGCCGACGCGGGCTCGACGCTGGCCGGATACCTGCCGCGCGTCCTCACCTCCGCTCCGCTCGCGGGCCGTCCGTGGGCAGCGACGGCGGCCCAGGCCGTCATCAGCGAGGTCGACCTCGACCACGACGTGCTCCTGGTCGCGGCCGAGGCGGAGGGTCTCGCGCTCGCCGGCCTGCTCGTCGGGCTCACCGAGGCGCCCGTCCTGGTGAACGCGACGACCGTGCGCTGGGAGGACGACGGCATCCGGGTGGGCATGAGCACGTTCGGCGGACGCCTCCAGACCGAGAGCCGGTTCGTCGGCGGGCGAGGTGGCGTCGTCGTCGTGCGACCAGGGGTGATGTCAGCCGAGCCGGCGCCCGATCGGGGGGTCGTGGAGGCCGTCGTGCCGGGATCCGATGCTGCTACCGCGACGCCAGCGGACGTCACACTCGTGGAGCATGTGCTCGCCGGCCCATCCACCGCCATCCCCATCGAAGAGGCCCGGGTCGTCATCGGTGGTGGTCGGGGTGTGGGTGGCCCCGACGGTTTCCGGCTGCTCGATGAACTCGCCGCGTTGCTCGGCGGCGCTGTGGGCGCGACCCGAGCGGCGGTGGACGCGGGTTGGATCGACTACGACCAGCAGATCGGGCAGACGGGCAAGACCGTCAAGCCAGAGCTCTACCTCGCGTGTGGCGTCAGCGGCGCCATACAGCACAAGGTGGGTGTCCAGACGGCCGGCACCATCATCGCCATCGACCGTGATGCGGACGCGCCGATCCGGGAGTTCGCCGACCTCCTGGTCGTGGGTGATCTGTTCGCGGTGGTCCCCGCGCTCATCGAGGCACTTCGCGCCCGCGGTCGATAGCTCCTCTCCACTCTCCGCGTCCGCGACTGACGGTCAGGCGTGCCGCAGGAGCACTGCCTGGCCCTGGCCGCCGCCGCCACAGATCGCCGCCACGCCCACCTCAGCGCCGGTCCGCCGGAGCTGGAGGGCAAGCGTCAGCAGCAGCCGCGCTCCACTCGCGCCGAGGGGATGGCCCAGCGCGATGGCTCCACCGTGGACATTCACCCGGTCGTGGTCCAGGTCGAGATCGGCCATGGAGGCCAGCGCGACGGCGGCGAACGCCTCGTTGATCTCCCACCGGTCGATGTCCCGGGGCGACATGCCCTGGCGATCGAGCAGCAACCGAGCCGCGCGCGACGGCTTGGTGTGCAGGGAATGATCGGGACCCGCGATGACGACGTGGTCGACGATGACCGCCAACGGCTGCACACCCGCGGCCTCGGCTCGTGAGCGGGTGGTGACGATCGCCGCCGCGCCCGCATCCGAGATCTGCGAAGCGTTCCCAGCGGTGATGCTCCCTGCGGGGTCGAACGCTGGCCGGAGCCGGCCGAGCGTGTCTGCGGTCGCCTCCGGCCGGATGCCCTCGTCCATCGTGACCGTCGTGCCCCCGGCCGCGGTCACGGACACGACCTCGTCTGCGAAGGGCCCACGCGCCCAGGCAGCAGCCGCGCGCTGGTGGGATGCGACGGCGAATGCGTCCTGGTCCGCACGCGTGATGCCCAGCGCCTGGGTCGTCCGCTCCGCCTGCGGCCCCATGCCCAGATCCTCGAAGGCGCACCAGAGCCCGTCGCGGACCATGGTGTCGAGGAGTGCCGCGTCGCCGAGACGGAGACCTTGGCGTGCAAGGATGGAGTGCGGTGCTCGGCTCATCGACTCGAAGCCGCCCACCAGCACGACGTCCGCGGCCCTCGACCGCACGAGCATCCCGCCAAGGACGGTCGCGCTCATGCCCGAGAGGCAGACGTCGTTGACCGTGACGCCCGGGGTGGTCGGCGCGACGCCGCCCCGGAGTGCCGCCTGGCGCGCCGGATCCTGGCCCAGACCCGCCTGGAGGACACAGCCCATGATCACCCGGTCGGGGCTCAGGCCGCCAGCGCGCTCCAGCGTCGCACGCACTGCCGCTGCCCCCAATTCCACGGCGGGCACCTCGCGCAGCGATCCGCCGAGCCGCCCGATGGGTGTCCGGGCGCCTGCGGCGAGCACGATATCCGTGGGGGAGGGGGCAGAGGCCGGGCGATCCATGGCGGGAGTATCGCGGCATGTCTGGTGGGCTGTCGTGTAGTCTGTCGGTCTCGACCACCACGGGTAGTGGTCACGAACCCGACGGAGGCACCCCGGACCGTGCGCTGCCCCAACTGCGGCGAACGTGACACCCGGGTCGTGGACTCCCGCGACCTTGACGACGCTGCCATCCGCCGACGACGCGAGTGCGCCAGCTGCAGCTCGCGGTTCACGACCTATGAGCGCATCGAATCGGCGCGCCTCACCGTGGTGAAGCGCAGCGGACTGCGCGAGGACTTCGACCGCGCCAAGGTCGCGGCCGGCATCCAGAAGGCACTGACGCGCCGCCCGGTCGCGCCGGGCGCCGCGGACGAGGCGGCCGACGCCATCGAGGCGCACCTGCGATCCCTGGGCGTGAGCGAGGTCTCATCGACGACCATCGGCGAGCTGTCGATGGAGCGGCTCCGGGCGCTGGACCAGATCGCGTATATCCGGTTCGCGAGCGTCTACCAGTCGTTCGACGACCTGGAGCAGCTGAAGCGCGAGGTCGACACCCTCTTCGCAGAACGTTCGCCGGAGGTCCCGGGGCAGGTCTCCCTGGAGCTCGTCGCGCCATCGCCCAAGCGGCTCTCCATGGCTGCACGACCACCGTCGAGCACAGCCCGTCGACCGCGTCGCCGATGAGCGTCCTCTCCGACCGTGACATCCGGACCGCCGTGGAGGCAGGTCGGGTGCGCATCGATCCGTACGACGCCGATTGCCTCCAGCCCTCGTCGGTCGACCTCCATCTCGACCGCGAATTCCGCGTCTTCCGCAACAACCGCTATGCGTTCATCGATGTCCGTGAACCACAGCCAGACCTCACCGAGCTAGTGTCGATCAGCGACGCCGAGCCCTTCATCCTCCACCCGGGTGAGTTCGTGCTCGGGCAGACCCTCGAGTGGGTCGAGCTGCCGGATGACCTCGTTGCCAGGCTCGAGGGGAAGTCAAGCCTTGGCCGCCTGGGCCTGCTCATCCATTCCACCGCGGGCTACGTCGACCCCGGCTGGAAGGGCACCTTGACCCTGGAGCTGTCGAACGTCGCGAACCTGCCGATCGCACTCTACTTCGGCATGAAGATCGGGCAGATCAGCTTCTTCGCGATGTCCAGCCCGGTCGAGCGTCCATACGGCAGCAAGGAGCTGGGCTCCAAGTACCAGGGTCAGTCGACGCCGACGGCATCCGCTTCCTACCGCGATTTCGAGACGGGCCGTCGTCTGGAGAAGGGTGGGCCTCGAGGGTCCGCCGTCTGATGCCCAGATGAGCATCACGGCCAACGTCGATTGGCGTACGGACCTGGGTGGAGGCGTACGAGTGGCGCTGGTCCAGGCTGGCACCTTCCGGTCGGACGCCGGGACGATCTTCGGACCCGTGCCCCGCACGATGTGGGAGCGGCTGGTCATCGACGAGATGACCCCCGATGGGTCCCTGACCCAGGCGCTCAACTGTCTGCTCATCGAGACGCCCGCCGGGCGGGTGCTGGTGGAGACGGGCATCGGGGAACGGATGGACGATCACCACCGCGCGCAGCGGGGTGTCGACGGCGATCCCATCCTGCCAGCATTGCGCACTGCCGGGTTCGATCCGGGCACGGTGGATGCCATCGCGCTCAGCCACCTCCACTTCGACCACGCTGGTGGACTCCTGACGGCAGCCGGCACCCGGGCCTTCCCGCGTGCCCGGGTCGTGGCGCAGGCGAGTGAATGGGCGTCCGCCCTGGGCACGAATCCGCGGCTCCAGGCCTCGTACGACCAGGCTGAGCTGCGACTCGTCGAGCCGTGGGCACGGGGCACATCCGCCGATGGCGAGGCGGAGGTGCTGCCGGGCGTCTCGGTCGTGCGTACGAGCGGCCATTCGGGCGGCCACCAGGCGATCATCGTGCGTGGCCCGAACGGGACCGTCGGCTTCATCGGCGACCTGTTCATGCGCCCGTGGGGCGCCAATCCGCGCTGGATCAGCGCCTTCGACGATTACCCGCTCACGAGCGTCGAGGTGAAGGCCGACCTCTTCCGTCAGGCTGCCGACGAAGGCTGGACGGTGGTCCTCTCGCACGAGCCGCGACGGCCCGTGGGTCGGTTGGTCCCCGACCGCGATCGCTTCCGGTTCGAGTCGCTCGTCTAGGGAGTCGCGCCGACCCCGCGGTCGCTCGGTAGGGGTCCGGGGGCCGTGGTACCGGGGCTCGCCGGCGCGAGCCTCGCGGCCGGGATGATGGTCGTCAGCAAGGCTTCGGCGGCATCGGTGGACAGGGGTCCGTAGTGGACCGCGCGGATGACACCCTCCGCGTCGATGAAGTAGCTGGTCGGCAGGCCATAGCCCAGCCAGGCGTGGAAGATGTCGGACGTGCCGTCGAAGCCGATGGTGTAGTCGAGGCCATAGGTGTCGGCATACTTCTGGACCTCGGCGGGTGATGCCTCCTGCACGCTCACGGCGACCAGGGCCAGCCCGTCGTCCTCGTGGGCCGCGTAGACGTCCCGCAGGACCGGTGTCTCGAGCTGGCATGGCGGGCACCAGCTCGCCCAGAAGTTGACCCAGACGGGCCTGCCACGCAGGTCCGCGAGGCGCACCGGGTTGCCATCGAGATCGTCGAGCGTCACCGGTCGTCCGTCGTGCGTGCCAGCGAGCTCCGGGGCGACCTGGCCGACTGCGAGCCCCTCGGTCCGTTCGCCGATGACGAAGAACGAGGCGCCCGGCTGCGGTCCGGGGGTGCTGACCGGGCTGGACATGGGCGCCGTCAGGATCGTCAGCAGGAGTACCGTGCCGACCAGGGTCCCAGCGAGAGCCATGATGTGGGTGAGCGTGAATGGACCGATGAGGCGGCGGGACCACCGGCCTGGGGGCGGCGGCGGTTCGGCCGGCGAGGGGGCGAGGTCGTCCGTCACGAGCTGGCTAGACCTGCGGCCAGAACTGCACGAAGGAGTTGGAGAACCATGAGAGCCAGTCGAACAGGATGGCGAGGCCCATGATGACCACGAGCCCGCCACCGATGACCTCGATGGTGTGCCCGTGGCGGATCAGCGGTCGGGTGATGGCAGGTGTCTTCTCGGCTGCCACGGCCAGCACCAGGAACGGGATGCCAAGTCCGAGCGAGTAGGCGATGAGCAGCGCGGCCGCCTGGGTCGGCGCCCCGGCGGCGGCCATCATGAGGATGGCGCCGAGCGTGGGCCCGATGCACGGTGTCCAGCCGACGGCGAACACCGCGCCCAGCACGAGTCCACCAGCGATGCCCCGACGGGGTCCGGCTGGCCGGAAGGACACCAGCCGGTCGAGCGGCCGCCAACTGCCCGCGAGCCGTCGCAATCGCAGCACGCCCATCAGGTTGAGCCCCAGGATGATGAGTAGCACACCGCCGATCCTCTGGAGCAATGGCAAGTACTCGCGGAGTGGCGAGAAGGCCGCCGACAGCGTCAGGCCCACGAACGTGAACACGGTCCCGAAGCCGACCACGAACGCGACGGCATTGGGCAGCGCCTGGAGACCGTGCGCGTCGACCCAGGAGCGCCGCTGGCTCGCGATCTGGGTGGTGCCCGTGGCACCCGAGGTGGGTCCGGCACCGGGCGCGGTGGCGACCAGGCCGCCACTGATCACGACGCCCGTGGCCACGACCGCGGTGGTCCCGGTACGCGCGACCACGGCCCCCAGCTGGCCCAGATAGGCGGGCACGACGGGCAGGACGCACGGGGACAGGAAGGAGATGAGCCCGGCGAGCAACGCGACTCCCAGCGTCAGGTCCATCCGCGTCGGTCAGGCGGTCCGCGGCAGGGACGCGTCCAGGAAGGCGCGCAGCTGACGCGTGCTCGTCACCAGCGCCAGCTCCCGACCCCCGATGGCGACGACCGGGACGACCGCGCCGTAGCGCGTCTCGAGGTCCGGGTCGCCGGTGACCTCCACGACACGTACCACCGGCACGACGTCGCCGCGCGACGCGCGCTCCTCGAGGATCCATTGCAGCGAATGCCGGGCCTCCGTGCAGGGGGCACAGTGCTCGCGCCCGTAGAACAGGAGCACAGGTCGCTCGGGCATGGGTGTCGTCATCGGGTCGATCGTACGGCAGGCTCGCCAAGCACGCCCGCCCACCCTGGACCTGATCCGGGTATCGCGTGCGATGTGCCAGGAGAGAGGAGGCAACGACGGCCCGGCATCCATCGGGTCTGGGTCGGTAGCGCTGGGGGTGGGACTCGTGGTCATCATCAGCCGGCCTGGCAGGGTCGTCATCTGGGCAGGGTGGGCACTCGGCACGTTCGCTCTCGCGATGGGCGCCATCGGGGTCCTCGTGCACGTGATCTCGAACTGCGACGCCGATCTGCTCGACGATCACGACACCGCCACCTGGCGGACGATGGGCGAGGTCGGGCGCTGGTGGCTCGCCGCCATGGGTGGGGTCGGCCCGACGCCGCCGCTCGCCCCGGCATCCCTTTCGTTCGCCGCCCTGCTCCTGCTGCTCGCCGGCATCGGCGTCCGATCCCGGGAAGCGACCACGTCATCCGTCCCTGCGCCGGCCGCCACGGGCTTGGAGGAGGGGTCGCCTCGATAGGTCCGGCCACACAACGGCAGCAGCCCGTACCGTGCGGACGGGGCCCTGCTGAACTTCGACCTCGGCTACGATTGGCGTTCGCCCCCGTAGCTCAGTTGGATAGAGCGGCACCGTCCTAAGGTGCGCGTCGGCGGTTCGAGTCCGTCCGGGGGCGCCAGTTCATGCCCGACCTTCGATCCTGTGCAGGATCGAGCGCGTGTCAAGAGCCAGCAGCGCTCCTTTGTGTTCTGTACCTGGAACACATCGGCCCGATGGCTCGACGTCGACGACACGATCCTCGAGCGACCGGGTGACCACCTCCGCCGATGGGTCGACGAGCGATCGAGCAGGGATGGCCTCCGAGCCGATGGCTGCCGGCCTATCCCACCGCGAGTTGCACCGCTCGCGCTCGAACCGTATCGCTCTCGTCGCACTCGCGCAGGTCGCGGTACGACCCGGGCGGAACCGTGAACTGGGGCGGGACCATGACCACCCGCAGCCGAGGCATCGTCTGGTGCGGCATGAAGTCACCGTCGAGGACACGACTCACCAGCAGGTACTCGAGCGACGGGTGCTTCGCGAGCGGCCGAAGGCTCTCGATCCCCTTCGGCAGTCCGACGGACAGGTAGACCAGGCCGTCGAGGGCCGCCGCCGGCGCAAGATCGCGGAATGACACACCCTCGCGGATGCCTCGCTTCAGCGTCTGGCTCGAGCGCCGATCGCGTAGGCCATGAACCAACGCTCGACCGAGGCAGGCGTCGAGCCATAGGCGTTGTCGCCGGCGAGCAGGTCGCAGACGACCTCGCGCGCCCGCGCGATCTCTCGGCGCCGGTGACCGGCCCAGCGTGGGTCCGCCAGGGTGAGATCGAGCTGCGCGAGGGCACGCGCCAGGTTCGAGGCCAAGCGCAACTGGTTGCCGCTCTCGCGTGCCCTGATCGCGCGCCCTACATCTGCCCCGGCGTTACCGAGCTGCTCGGTGAGCGTCATTGCTTGCCAGCGGTCGGGCGTGAGGTCGGGGTGGAGGGTCACGCCACCACCAACCGATCGACGAGCTCCGCGATGGCTCCGCGGATCACCGGGTCCTCGACCGATCGGGTCCGGTTCCCCTGGCCGGGGCGGAGATTGATCATCGAGTCGAACTCGAGGAAGTCCGCTGTCCCGTGCTCGGCTGGGTAGAGGTTGATGCCCCAGAGATCGGCCTGGGCGGAGCCGGCGTCGAGGAGCAGTGCCTCGAGGTCGCTGTGCATGCCGGCGTCGACCGCGAGAAGCCCGCGGCGGGCGTCGGCGACGGCCTTCACGAGGTCGCCGAACGTGGCCTCGGCCATGGCTGAGAGCTCTGCGACGGTGATCCGTCCCGCAACGATCTGCATGGCCTGATGTTCGTCGCCCCGGGCGTCCTCCGCAAGCGAGCAGCCTGGCAGTCACCCGAGGCGGCAGGTCTCGCCTGCGGCGGTACCTCGAGCGATCGCGTACCACGCCAGCGGATCCGCCGCGCTCTCACAGGACGAGACCCGGTCGCCGCCCTTGCCCGACCCCGCTGAGGCAACTGGCTCCCACCTGCCCTGCGTCCGCGCGACGCGTCACACGACCGACCGTGCACGACGATCCGATCCCGCTCTGTGCCACCCTTGGGCGGGGCACGACAGGGTCGCCGGTGAGGTCCCTCGTCGCGTCGGATAGCCGAACCGTATGATCGGGAGCGCCGGGGCACGGCTGACAATGGCATGAGTCTCCACGTCCAGGCTCGGGCGTATGGAGCGCGATCGGGGGTTCGATGACGGCGGTGTTCGTTCACGGCGTCCCGGAGACGGCGGCCATCTGGCATGCCCTGCTCGAGTATCTCGACCGCACGGACGTCATCACGCTGTCACCGCCGGGCTTCGGCGCCCCGGTCGACGCTGGGTTCGTGGCGACGGCCGATGCCTACCTGGCATGGCTCATCGACGCGGTCGCCGTGCTGGATGGTCCGGTCGACCTGGTCGGCCATGACTGGGGCGGTGGGCACGTCCTGCGGCTCGCGATGGTCCGTCCCGATCTGATACGCTCGTGGGCCACCGATATCGCCGGCTGTGCGGATCCGGACTATGTCTGGCACGACCTGGCCCAGGTCTGGCAGACGCCCGGAGCGGGCGAAGAGGCGATCGCGTCGATGCTGGCTGCGCCGGTCGACCAGCGCGCCGCGCGGTTCGAGACGCTCGGCATGGCGCCTGCCGTCGCGCAGCACGTCGCCACTGCTGGCGATGCCGAGATGGGCCGCTGCATCCTCGCGCTCTATCGGTCGGCGGCACAGCCGGCCATGGCGGAGTGGGGCAGGGACATCGCCGAGGCGAAGGCGCGGCCAGGTCTCGTGGTCATCCCGACCGAGGATCATCTGACGGGCAGCGAGGTGCTGGCCCGGCGCTCGGCCGAGCGCGCTGGTGCGCAGGTCGCCGTCCTCGACGGACTGGGCCACTGGTGGATGTGCCAGGACCCGGCTCGCGGCGCTCGGGTGCTCGACCGCTTCTTCGCGTCGCTCAGCCAGCGCCCGAACGACCTCCGCGAGCAGTAGTCTCCCTGGGGACGCCGATCACAGCACCTCGGTCGCCCGGCGCTCCGGCGCCGCGGTGACTTGGCATGCATGCACCCGCGGGCAGTTTCACGTCTCTCGCCTGGCCAGGAGGTCACGCCCTGGCTCGCAGGTAAGCAGATGGTTGCGCCCCCTCCGACTTGGAACGCCGCCAGGGGTCGCTGTCGGCACCAGCACCGGACAGTGGCCGGGCTGACTCGTGCCGCCGCCGCGGTCTCCTCGACCGTCAGGAGCACGTCGGCCGGGTTCGTGTCCTTGAGCTCCTGCACGCCCGTGCGCAGGTCGCCGGCGATGTGGTGGCTGTTGGCCCACGGGAAGTCCTTTCGCGTCGACGACACCACGTACTTCGGCTTGGCCTCCAACTTGACCGCCCACTCCCGCATCTCCGGCGGCGCCTCCTCGTCGCCGAGGGCGACCGCCGGCCAGTAGCGCTCCATCATCTCGTAGGTGACGCGGCCCCACAGCATCGCCCCGCCCTCGTCCATGAGGCGGGTGAAGAAGGCGTGTGTCTCGTCGTCGGCGATTCCCTCCTGGTGGTCGACGCAGCCGTCCAGGGTGACGTTGATGCTGAAGGTCAAGAGTCCCATGCGGCGAATCTAGGCCATACGATCGCTCGCGGATGTCCTGGCGCCTGCGCGTGTCGGTCGAGACGATCCTCCACAAGACGATCCCACGTACCAGCCGAGCGTGTCAGCCCTGCGCCCCTCCTGGGTCCCCGGGGCCGTCCGGGGGCGCTTTTCCGTCCAACCTTCGACTCTGGGCAAGGACATGCCGTGTCAGGGCCGATGGCTGCAGACCAAGGGCAGGGACCGAAGTCGCGCGCGATCGTCCACGAACCTTGCGTCTCGAACAGAGCTCAGGCAGGCTCGACGAGGTCCACGCTGGTCAGTCCACGGACGCGATGGCGAGGAACGTGAAGATCACGAGGTCGATCGAGAAGTGGAGCGCGACCGGCCAACCGAGGCCGCGGGTCTCGATCATCGCCCGCCCCAGCAAGACCGCAACCGCCCCGGTCGCGACGAGACCCATGGGACCCGACGGCACGCCCCCATAGTAGTGTCCGATCCCGAACCAGAGCGCGAGCATCAGCACCGCGGCACCCGGCCCGACCGCCCGCTGGAGCCCGGACAACGGCGCCGCCCTGAAGGCGGTCTCCTCCCACCACGCGTTGAGCAATGCCGCGAGAGCACCGAATGCGATGGCCGGGGCCGCCCTGCCGACGTCCATCGAGTCCGGCAGCATCGGAAACCCGAACCACACCATGAGCACCATCAGGAATACGATCGCGCTCGGGCCGAACCGGCTCCATCGCAGATAGGTGCCGTCCTTCCGCTCGGTCCGGGTCGGGGCGTCGAGGTCGCCGACGCGAGCGTAGACCTCGTCTCGGGAGGCCCCGAGCGCGACCGCCCAGCCCAAGGCGACCGCCCCCAGAGATGCGTACAGCACCCGCGTGGCCAGCAGCCTGGTCATCTCCGTGGTGGAAGCCGGGACCAGCGCCTGCCAAGCGGCCGACTCGAGCACGACCGGAAGGGCAGCGACGAATGCGTTCACAAGGATCATGACGGCGAGGAAGCGCTCGAGCGGGCGAAGCGCCACAACGAACCTTGAAGCAAGCCAGAATCCCACAGTTAGCACAAGGATCGCCCAAGGCATCCAGGCCACGTCGAGGTGGAGGCCGTCGTGCGCCACGATCTCGGGCAGCCGACTGATCGCCAGCGTCACGCCGAGAGCGACCGCGAGCCGCGTCCTGTCGACATCGGCGTCGATCCATGGTGGCGCTTGCGCGGCCACCCTGGCTTCGCGAGCCGCCGCGACGCCGTCACCACCGAATGAGGACACAGGCTTCACCCTCCGACTGCTCGGCCCTCGGGCACGATACAGCCAGCGTCCAGCCGAAGGGGCCGACCTCGCGGCGCATCAAGAGCGACGCCCCCCGGCGATCGGAGCTCGGTGCCGGCCGTTGCCTTCCCCGAGGCCATGCGTGACGCCGACCTGTTCGTCGCCGTCACGACCATCGCTGACCCTGTATATGACGAACCTGCTCGCTGCGGGCAGCGATACCACCCGCCAGATCGACATCGCACAGGTCAGTGGCCTCCTAGTTTCGTGCGGAAGCCTCCTACCTCGGGAAGGCGGCGGTCTGAGGCCATTCCCAGGGGCCGCGGCTCACGTCGTCCGGTCCTCGGGCCGGTGAGCTGGGCCCGAACCCTGCGGCCTACGCGCCCGACGCGTCCAGCCCGCATCCCCGCGCCTTGGCGACCGGGTCCACGCCGTACCATGTCCCAGTGCTGCGGAGCGCGGTGAGGCGGGTGAAGGAAGCCCTGTCGGCGTTGCCCGTCGCCCGGTACCGGTCCATCTGGCGCTTGTGCGACGGCTGCCTATGGGCCCAGGCGGAGAGCGACCCCTCGTCGTCCTAGAACGTGAGGGTCGGTGGGTCGAGGGCGATGATCCCAGGGAAGAAGAAGGTCTGCTGGGATCGGAGGCCCGGCACGGCCGTCATGGAGACCCTGACGGCGCCCACGCCGGTCCCGAAGTCCTGCACCCGCGCCATGTCGAGGCCGTCCTGGTCCCAGCCGGCCGTGGTGAACACGACCACGGGCGCCCCCGGCGCGGGCACGGCGACGAGCGGATCGAATAGACGCGCTGGTGCAATGGGTTCGATGAGGTTGGACTCGCCCTTGGTCCGGAACGGGGCGAGGACACCGCTCCACCGCACGACCGCCCCAGACAACCATGGAGCGATGGTGAGGGCATCCGTGACCAGGCCGTCCGCCGAGGCCTCGCTCTCATGGAGCCCAACGACGAGGAATGTGAACGCGTCGCGGGAGGCAGGTTCCGTGCCTGCAGCGCGACAGTCGGCGCCCGCCTCGCAGAACAGTAGTCCCGGCCGGTCACCGGGATCGACAGGCCCTGCCGTCTGTAGTCGATCGCACCGCGCGAGTTGGAGCGAGACGAACGATGCGCCGACCATGACGCGGGATGCTAGATGAAACCGGATGACCGCCGCTCGGTCCACCGGCTTCGGCCTGGCGCAGGCTGAGCACCGGAACGGATACCGGGCGATCGGGCCCTGGACCGCCTCGGCCGACCCTTCTGGATACAGCCGATGAGCCATCTGTCACGTCGTATCGGGACGGAAGAACCTGTTGGTCCCCGTTGCATCCGGTTCACGGTGATGCCATGGGAGTCGCACCCATGCGATGACCGCGGCACCCGGATGTGGCGCGACGGCCTCGGGACTCGCGTCGGTCATGCCAGTCGACCAGGCGCCAGCGGGTGAGACCAACCGTCCACTTGAAGGAGCACACCATGTCGGATGTGGGTGATGGACCTCGTGACGTCGCTGACGGATCATGGATGCGATGGACGCTCATCGGGCTGGTCGCGATCTGGATCGGGGTCGCGGCCATCAGCGTGGTGGCGCCTGACCTGGTCAGCGGCAGTGGGCACGAGCACCTGCCGCTCGCCGCCTTGCACAGCTGGGTCTGGGGACTCGTCGCCTCCATCGGGCTCCTGTGGGGGATGTCCCGACTACGTGGCTCAAGGGAACGCGAGCGACTTTGGACCGGGCTGGCTATCGCGGTCCTGCTGATCTGGAGCGGTGCGGTGCTCCTCGCGGCAGTACTGCCCGTTTGGGATACCGGCAGCGACCCGACCGAGCTTCCGCTGGGTGCCATCGTCGCCCCGCTCGGCGCGTCCCTGTTCACGATCCTCGCCAGCATGACCGCATCGGTCTTCGCACAGACGCCTGCGTAGTCCCCGGCAACGCCCGGAGCGGCTCGATAGCGGTGCTCGGGATACATCCGCCGGACGCCTGGCTCGCGGCGACCGTCAGGGCAGCTGCCTGATCACGGTGGCTCTGAACGGCGCCGCCAGGATCTCGGTCAGTGGCGCATAGATCCCGGTAGTAGCAGTCTCCTGCATGTGTGCCACCCGGGCTTCGGCCGACTCCCAGTCGGCGATCTCGATGAGCAGATCGGGTTGACCAACGACCTCGTAGCGAGTGCTGCCCAGGAAGCCTTTCCCGGCGGGCCCGTGGTCAGCCACGATGCCTTCCATCAGGACCTTGAGCTCGTCCCGTCTGCCAGGTTTGGCCAGTAGTTCGACGATCACCTTGACTGCCACGTCAGCGTCTCCTTCCAGACCTCTGGTCCATGATGCTCCTGCCCGATACCGTCATGGCGACGGTGTTTGCCTGAGCCGTCCAACGCCAGGGTCCGGCCGCACGATGGCTGACGGATACCACCAGGGAGCGTCGGCGCCGGGATGTCTGTTGGCACTGCTCGCTCGTGCCCCTACGATGCATCGTGTCCTGCCTCCGGAGGGTTCTCGATGGCAACTGAGCCGGCCTGCCTCCTCATCGCCGATATCTCGGGGTACACCGGCTATCTCGCGGGCGTCGAGATCGATCACGCGCAGGACATCCTTGCCGACCTCATGGGGACCATCGTCAGCGCGCTGCGGCCCGGATTCCGGCTCGCGAAGCTCGAGGGCGATGCCGCGTTCACGTTCGCGGTCACTGACCGGATCGACGGGTCCCTGCTGCTCGACACCATCGAGCGTTGCTACTTCGGGTTCCGACGGCGCCGCCGCGATGTGCGTCAGGCGACGTCGTGCGAGTGCCGCGCCTGCGTGCACATCCCGGACCTCGATCTGAAGTTCGTCGTCCACCACGGCGAGATCCTGCGCCAGCGGGTCGCAGGTCGTGAGGAGCTCCTGGGGTCCGACGTGATCGTCGTGCACCGCCTGCTCAAGAACGAGGTCGTGGCCTCGACGGGTATCGACGCGTACGCCCTGTTCAGCCAGTCGTGCGTGGACGTCATGGACGTGGATGTCGCCGCGCTCGGGATGCGCCGGACCAGCGAGACGTACGAACACCTCGGCGAGGTGCAGGTGTGGATCCACGACCTGGACCGGCGCTGGCAGGAGGAGGAATCACGGAGCAGGGTCATCGTCGGCGAGCGAGATGCGAGCATGCGGATGGACCTTCTGACGTCGGCGCCGCCACAGGTGGCCTGGGAGTTCGTGACCACGCCGGGACGGCGGGTCGCTTGGCAGATCGGGGTCTCCGCGGTCGAGGTGATCGCCACGGGCAACCGCCGGGGGGTCGGAGCCACCAACCACTGCTTGCATGGCAAGGACGCAAGCATCGAGGAACTCCTGGACTGGCGACCGTACGACTACTTCACCTTCCGGAACACGGTCCCGACACCCATGGGTCCCGTTCCCTTGCTCGAGACCACGGAGTTCGAGCCGACGCCGGACGGGACGATCATCCACTGGCGGTTCGCGGCGCCTCGGGGTGCCAAGGAACGCGCCATCCTGGAGCAGATGCGCTCGTTCGTCGAGCAGGCGGTGCGGGACAGCGGGGTCCTGCTGACGGAGCAGCTCGCGGCCGAGCTCGAGCGGCGAGGCACAGACGGCGCCGATGAGCCCCACCTGCCGCATCCCCGACCGGATGGGCCGCTGGCCGGCCTGGCGCCAAGCCCGTAGGGAGATCGCGGCGGTCCACAGGTCGCAACCCCGGACCTCGATCCGCTGTCCCTCGGTGGTCGTGCCGGACAGGGTCCACTCGGAGGCACCGCGGTCGCCATCGACGAAGTGCTCGACCTGCTGGTACGGGATGTCTGGGATCCCGGCGGATCGGCGCATGGAAGGCTTTGCGCATCGCCTCCAGGCCACGAGCGCCCCCCTTCGTCCTCCATGCGTGTGGTCCGACCGCCGTGGACCCGTTATCGTCCCGGGCGCGCCGCCTCATCCGCTCGACAAGCGTGCGCTCAGATGCTCGGCGAGCATCAGCGTGATGAGGTGCGGGAAGCCCGATGGGGCATCAGGATCGACCGAGGCATCGATGACGCAGAGGCCCTCGACACCGTGCACCCTTCCCTGCGCATCCACGACGTCGCCGTCCGCTGGGGACGGGCCCATCCGGCAGGTCCCCACGACGTGCGGCAGCGAGTAGGCGCCGGAGAGCACGCCGTCCCTGAACTCCCTGACCGAACCCGGTATCGCGGGCGCTGACTCCGTGGCGAGTCGGCGCACCGCCGGGTGGTTCGCGATCTCGAGGCCCAGTCGGTATCCGTGCATCAGTCGTTCCAGGTCCGCGGCCACCCGAACGCCAGGCAGCGAGATGCGGGGAGGGTCGGACGGATCGGACGAGCGAAGTCGGACCCGCCCGCGCGACTCGGGCTTGAGCAATACCGGATCGAGGGAGAATGCGCCCTCGGCGCCGGCCGGATCGGTCAGCCAGAACATCATGTCTGGTGCCGTATCGGCGGGTCGGCCGGCCGTCCGCCACGTTGCGATGGTGTGTAGGACGGCTTCGGATGGAGCGTCGCCACGCCAACCGGAGTCGAGCTCGACGCCGGGATGGTCGGCGAGGTTCTCGCCGACCCCGGGCAGGTCCACGATGCACTCGATGCCGACCTCCCGCAGCTGTTCGAGCGGGCCGATGCCGGATCGCAGGAGGATGGCCGGGCTGTTGTACACACCTGCCGCCAGGACCACCCGGCTCCCGGCGATGAACGACCCGTCCAGGACACGCACGCCGATGGCGCGCCCCCGATCGATGACCACGTCGCCCACCTGGGCATCCGTGCGAACGGCGAGCCCGGTCGGGCGTCGATCGGGGGCAAGGTACCCGTCGAGGCTGGTGATCCGCAGGCCTTGACGGGTGCTCATGGGCATCGGGCCGGCACCGATGGCGCCCGGGCCATTGTGATCGGCCACATCCGCGAATCCGAGAGCGGCGAGAGCCTCGAGGGCGGCTTCATGGATCGCCGACCGTCGCATCCCGGGGTATCGCGTGATGTGGATGGGACCAGAGCGACCATGCCACGGATCGGAGCCGAACTCGGCGTCGGCCTCGAGCCGGCAGAACGCCGCGAGGACCTGCTCGGAGCCCCAATCGGGATTGCCGCGGGCGGCCCAGGCGTCGTAGTCGGCGGGTGCCCCGCGGACTGCGAAGCGCGCCAGCCACGATGTCCCGCCGAGCAGGCGGCCTCGTCGGAGGGGGTTGGTGGCCCCGGTCTCGTCCGGCTCCGAGCGGTAACCCCAATCGAACTGCCAGTCGGGTCCAGTCGGGTTCAGCCACCCGCTGCGCATCGCCGGGCTGCTCGCCGGGCCGAGGTCGGGTCCGGCTTCGAGCAGGAGGACGCTCCGGTCCGTATCCTCGCTGAGCCGACGAGCCAGGACACACCCGGCCGCACCGCCGCCAACGATGATCAGGTCGTACGCAGGCTGCATGCTTTGCGCCTCATTCACCGATCGGTGGCCGCATCATCGCGCGACCGGCGGCCACCGTGCAACGTCGGCCTGTCCGACGACAGGACCACGTGAGCTGGTCATCCCTGCTGCGCTCGGATCGCCGGGGCCGTGCGGGCCGCCCGGCGCTTGTGGCCGGTCACCGTCGGGGCCATACTCGGCCCAGCGGGCAGGACCTGACGCGCGGAGGACGGATCCGGCGACGCAAGACCAGGCCGAGCCACCGGCAACAGCCCGCGCGGGAGAGGGGGCCGACATGCGCGGGCGATGGGCCTCGGCAGCAGCCATGGTCGCGTGCCTCATGCTCGGCGGGTCGCTGACGGTGGCCGAGGAGGCATCATCGTCGCCGGGCGAGTCGGTCACGGTGACTGGGTCGATCCTGGGCATGTGCGACGTGGACGCTGGCACGGACACCAGCGTGGGCGGCGTCAGGGAGTGGCGCGACTGGACCGTGACCTGTCGTGAGGTCATGAGCGACCCTCGAGTGAGCGGCCTGAGCCGGCATCACTTCGACCGTGATTGCCGGTACGCGCTCACGCCGGGCGACACGGACGACCGGTCGCCGATCGGCTGCGTCACCTGGTCCGAATTCGTACTGACCGGCCCCGACGGCACGTGGGCGGGCGTCGATCACGGGTTCGTCACGGCCGATGGCGAGAGCGACACCTACCGGGTCGCAGCGGGCGACGGGGCCTATGCCGGGTGGACCTACGTCAGCCACGCCGACGAGAGCCATGTCAGCGGGATGATCTACGAGGGTCAGCCTCCACCATGGCCGGCCCTGCCGCCGCCGCCAACGGTCTCACCGACGCCGCCCGGTTCACCGGTGCCATCCGGGCCCGAGCCCGCCGCGTGATCTGGTCCGGCGCGTGACCAGGGTCGCTCCGGGCGCATCGGGCCATCAGGCGACGATGGTGATCGCGCCAGTGCTTGGGTCGATCTTGAGTGGCAACCTCGTGAGCGGCCTCGGTGCCGGGCCCGACACGACCCGCGCATCGTGCGCGGCGTCGAACGTGGCCCCGTGGCACGGACACTGGAGCATCTGCGCCCGGCTGTCATAGTTGCTGACCGTGCAACCCTCGTGGGTACAGATGAGATCGTACGCCACGTACGTCCCGTCGGAGAGCTTGATGAGGCCCCCAGGGTCGCCGGAGGACGGCACGACGAAGCCGATGGCCGGCGTCGCCGTGAGATCGCTCACGTTCGCGATGGCGCCACCGATCGCCGGAGTCCCCGCTGCTGCAGGCGGCGTCGCGGCCGGTCCGCCGCTCGGGGAGGTCGCTGGGCCGCGGGTCCCAAGTTCGCCAGACGTCGTGTTGGTGGGGACCAACGTTCGAAGCCCCCCGGCGACAGCGCCAACGAGGAGGGTCGCGGCGGCGAGAACGGAAACGTCGAGGAACAGTCGGCGGCTGGGCGACGCGACCTCCTCGGCCGCCGGCACACCTCGACGCGTCGTCGTGGCCGTGCGGCGCAGCCCGATCTTCCTTTCGAGCGACGGGCCAAGGACCAGCACGCCTCCGGAGCCGGCGGCGGCCAGGGTCACCCAGCCGAGCATGTACGGCAAGTCGTTGCCGAGGTAGAAGGGCCGAACCGTCCACGACGCCGTGAGCAGCAGGGTGAGCGAGATGACCGCACCACCGACCGCCGCGACCCGGTAGGCGATCCCGGTCAGGGCGCCCAGGCCCACGGCGATCTCGCCGAGGGCCATGAGTGCGCCGATCGCCACCGGGAACGGCAGCGCCACGGCCTGGATCAGCGATGCCAGCGGTGACACATGGGTGAACCCCTCGAGCTGGGCACGGATCCCGCCGGGCGACGCCGGGTCCAGGAACGACGGGTCGAGCAGCTTGTCCAGGCCCGCGTAGAGGAATGTGACCCCGAGGAAGAGGCGCAGCGGCAGGAGCGCCGCGGCGCTCACCGTGCCCTGCAGGCGCCGGAGCTCCATACCGCACCCCTCCAGGGACAGGCCTCTGGCGAACCGGCCCGAGTGGGTGGCACCAGTGACGCGCCCATGGTAGGGCCACCTGCGGGGACCCGCCGGGGGCCCGTTGGGGGGGCCGCAGGGGGGCCGCCGACTTCGCCGCGGCCTGGCCGATGCTCCGATGCCTTCGCCCCGACTCGACTGGCTGGGGTCGACGCGAGCTCGCCATGATGGTCCCTGCGGCCGCCATCGGGTGCGTCCCTCGAGCGCTGAGCCACCCGAGAGGCCCGCATGCGGCGCTCAGGACGGATTCCTCCGCTCTCCGCGCCGTTCCTCATCGGTCGGGCCCGTGCTCTGCAGGACGGGCCGCGCGCAGCGTCGATGGTCCGCTGCGTCGGCAGCGGTCGGCATGCGCCGTGTCGACCATCCGGCCGCCCACGTCCCGTCCGGACACGTCTGATGTCAACCCTGCCGCCATGGTCCATTCGGCCCTTGACGATCGAGGAGCAGCCCAGAAGAGTCATGTCCCGGGGACCGGGCCCGACTCGATGCAACGAGCGCCGGCCCGTTGGGTCCCACAGAAGGCTGGTGTCCAACATGACTCGTGCGCTCGTCGTCCACCACGACATCGATATCGCAGACCAGGAGGCCGACTCCCTGCGTCGCATGGGATACGAGGTCGAGCAATGCACCGGGCCGGCGGCGTACTCCTGCCCGGTGATGCGCGGAGAGCAGTGCGTGGCCGTAGAGCGCGCCGACGTGCTCGTCTACGACGTCCTGTCCACCTCCGAGAGCGGCGGCAGTCAGGTCCTGGTCGCAGGCCTGCGTGACCTGTATCCGGACATCCCCGTCGTCCTCACCGCGAGTGGCATCGAGCTCGACTGGGTCGAGACCGAAGGCCCCCATCGTGTGGTGCCACTCGTTGGTGCACCGACCGCCGTCCGGCTCGATGCGGCCATCCGGGAAGCGCTGGGGGCGCCTGGCGAAGGTCCGTAGATCCCGCGCTCGGCGCGACACGATGCGTTCTGGGAGGCATCACGGGTGACGCCCAGCCGTGGGCCGCAGGGGATGCCGACTAGACGGCGGCCGCGAGCCGACATGTCGAGCGGGCCCGATAGACTCGGGAACGCCGCCGGAACCCCGGCGCTCCGGCCAGTGAGACTCCGAGAGGTGCCCTGTGAGCAGACCAGTCCTGGTGAAGGAGGCTGACCTTCAAGGTGTCGCGACGCCAACGATCGGCGTGACTCGTTTCGAAGCCTTCGCCGACGACCACGTCTGGGTGGGCCGGATCGAGAACGAGCCGCACCAGGCCTCGGACTGGCATGTCCACCCTGGCCATGACACCTATGCGCACGTCACCGCCGGCGTCTTCTTCGTGGAGTTCGGTCCGGGCGGGACGGAGCGGCTCGAGATCGCACCCGGCGACTTCGCCCTCATCCCCAGGGGCGTCGTCCACCGGGAGGGGAACGCGGGCGCGGAGGCCACGGTCGGCATCGCCGTACGGGTCGGCGAGGGACCGGTGACCGTCAACCTCGACGGCCCGGACGCCGCGCCACACGGGTAGCGGACCGGGGCCGCGGGGCCCCCGCGCCGCCCACGCCCCGCATCGCGTGAGCAGGGGACCGGCGCCGCCCGCTGTCGCGCAAGCGTGTCGACCATCAGGGTCCTGCGCTACGATCGGTCGTATGGACTCGGCTCGGACACGCACATGACGTGCTCTCATTGCGGGGCGTCCAACGACCCGGGTCAGCGCTTCTGCGGTGACTGCGGCACCCGGCTCGCTATCGCCTGCCGTGCGTGCGGCGCGTCCAACCCACCCGGACGCAAGTATTGCGGCGAGTGCGGCTCGAATGTCGCGGATCCGGCCCCGTCGGGGTCACCCGCCAGCCCTGCCATCCTGCCGACCCCAGTGTCGGAACGCCGGCTGGTCTCAGTGCTGTTCGCCGACCTCGTCGGGTTCACGACACTCGCGGAGGGTCGAGACGCCGAGGAGACCAGGGACCTGCTGACCCGCTACTTTGACATCGCCCGGGATGTCATCGGGCGCTACGGCGGTACGATCGAGAAGTTCATCGGCGATGCGGTCATGGCCGTATGGGGCGCGCCGATCGCACGCGAGGACGACGCGGAGCGCGCGGTCCGGGCGGCGCTTGACCTCATGGACGCCGTTCGCTCGCTGGGACCGGGGGTGACGGCTCGCGCCGGCGTCCTGACCGGGGAGGCCGCGGTCACCATCGGTGCCACGAACCAGGGCATGGTCGCCGGCGACCTCGTGAACACCGCCTCCCGGCTGCAGTCCGCAGCGATGCCGGGCACCGTGCTGGTCGGAGAGGTGACGAAGCGCGCCGCGAGCAGCGCCATCGCGTTCGAGCCCGCCGGGGAGCAGGCGCTCAAGGGCAAGGCAAGCCCGGTCCCGGCATGGGTCGCGCTTCGAGTCGTCGCCGAGCGCGGTGGCAAGGGCCGCTCCGACACGCTCGAAGCGCCCTTCGTTGGCCGAGAGGACGAGCTGCGGCTGCTCAAGGACCTGTTCCACACCACCAGTCGGGAGCGACGCGCCCGGCTCATCTCGGTCATCGGGCCCGCGGGCATCGGCAAGAGCCGACTCGCCTGGGAGTTCACCAAGTACCTCGACGGCCTCGTGGAACAGGTCTGGTGGCACGATGGCCGCTCTCCGGCATACGGTGAGGGCATCAGTTTCTGGGCATTGGGGGAGATGGTCCGCGGTCGTTGCCGGCTGCTCGAGACCGATGACGCCGCGACGACTCGCAGCAAGGTCGCGGCCACCCTCGCCGAGCACGTCCCTGACGAGGGCGAGCGGCGCTGGATCGAGCCGGCCCTCCTCGCGCTCCTGGGCATCGGCTCTGGGCTGGGTTCCGACCAGCTGTTCGGCGCCTGGCGCACGTTCTTCGAGCGGCTCGCCGCGACTGCGCCAGTGGTCATGGTGTTCGAGGACCACCACTATGCCGACACGGGGCTGCTCGACTTCGTCGATCACCTGCTCGAATGGAGCCGGAATGTCCCCATCTACGTGATGACCCTGGCCCGACCTGAGCTGCTCGATCGGCGGCCCGACTGGGGCGCTGGCAAGCGCAACTTCTTCTCGATGTACCTGGAGCCACTGTCGGAGCCGTCCATGCGCGCGATGCTCGCCGGACTCGTGCCCGGTCTTCCGGAGGGGGCTGTCCGGGCGATCGTCGGCCGTGCTGACGGTATGCCGCTGTACGCGGTCGAGACGGTGCGCATGCTCGTCGCCCAGGGCCGTCTCGCCGCCGAGGACGGCGCCTACCGTCCGGTCGGTGACCTCACGACACTCGCCGTTCCCGAAACGCTCACGGCACTCATCGCGTCGCGTCTCGACGGCCTTGCTCCGGACGACCGGGCCTTGGTGTCCGATGCCGCCGTGCTCGGGCAGAGCTTCACCATCGAGGCCCTGTCCGCGGTGTCGAGCGTGGACCGGGAGGCGCTGGAACCACGCCTTCGGGGACTCGTCCGTCGGGAGCTGCTGACCCTCGAGGCCGACCCGCGTTCCCCGGAGCTCGGTCAGTACGCGTTCGTGCAGGCGCTCATCCGGGAGGTGGCGTACAACACCCTGGCCCGTGCCGATCGGAAGGCACGCCATCTTGCCGCCGCCCGATTCTTCGAGAGCATCGGTTCCGACGAGCTGGCGGGTGCGCTCGCCGGCCACTACCTGGCTGCACATGCCAACGCGACAGAGGGACCGGACGCAGACGCGCTCGGAATCCAGGCGCGCATCGCCCTGGATGCGGCCGCCGAACGGGCCGCCGCGCTCGGCTCGCACGAGCAGGCGGTCACCTTCCTGCGCCAGGCATTGACCGTGACGAACGACCCGCTCGAGGAGGCGGCGCTCCTCGAGCGCGCGGGCCAGTCGGCATCGGCAGTGGCTCACCATGACGAGGCCGAGTCCCTGCTGCGGGCCGCGGTCGAGCGCTATCGTGCGGCAGGCGACCGGCCGGCCGTCGCCCAGGCGATCGCGACGCTTGGCCAGGCGCTCCTGTCGCCCTTTCGCACAGAGCAGGCGTTGGCGATCCTGGAGCCCGCCGCCGACGAGTTCGCGGACCTGGCCGCCGACCCGGGTGTCGTCGCCATCCTGGGCCAGCTCGCCCGCGCATACATGCTGAACGAACAAGCCGAGCACGCGATCTCGGTCGCCGATCGCGCCCTGGCCGCAGCGGAGCGTGAAGACCTCGTCGATATCGTGGCTGACACGCTCGTCACGTTGGGCTCTGCGCATGGGAATGCCGGGAGGGGGTACCAGGGGCACGCCGAGATCCTGGGCGGCCTCGATCTAGCCGAACGGCATGGGCTGGTCGCGATAGCCCTGCGTGCGCGCCTCAACCTTGGGGCGCTCCCGAACATCGAACCGGGGCCAGCCCTGGAGAACAACCGCCGCGGGCTCGCCGAGGTGCGTCGACTCGGCCTTCGTCGACGGGTGGTGCTGTTCCTCACCAACGCGGCGGAGGGAGGCTTCTGGATCGGCGATTGGGACTGGGCGCTCCCCGAGCTCGATGAATTGCTTGCTGCCGACCTCGAGGAGGCTGACCGGATGCCCGTCATCGAGGCGATCGTTCGGATCCGAGCCTGGCAGGGCCAGGATGTCGACGCCCTCGTCCAGGAACTCGAAGGCGTCGCGCGAGACGCTTCGGATCCCTACTCACGCTACAGCGCCGCCGTCACTCGCGCCGACCTCCGGCTCGCACATGACGACCTCGCCGCCGCCGCCGAGGACTACCGGCGCGGGGCGGCGCTGAGCGCAGGAAACGCACCGAATGTGTTGGCGCTCGCCGCGAGGGCAGCCCTCCTCCAGCGCGATGCAGCCGGCGCCGCGGCCGACCTCGCCGCGCTGGACGCGACTGGCGCCCACGGGCCATGGACCGAGTCCCGTCGGATCTCGATCCAGGCCGGTCTGGCCGCGCTCGACGAACGTCCCGCGGAGGCGCTTGTCCTGTATGTCGATGCGCTGCGACGATTCCGTGACCTCGGCGTCGCCCTGGACGAGGCGCTCACCGCCATCGAGATGGCCACGCTCCTCGATCCCGCGCTGCCCGAGGTCCGTGCCGCTGCCGACGCCGCGCACGCCATCCTCGACCGGCTGCGGGCTCGGCCCTTCCTGGAGCGGCTCGACGGAGCGATGTCGCGGGGCACCGTCGCGAGGGCCAGCAGCCGAGCCTGACCAGGCATCCCATCTCCGTGCATGGCACTCCCGAGTCCTGCCGATGCTGACTATGCGTATACTGCTACGCATAGCCACGTCGCCGGATCGGAGGTAGCATGCACCGGTGCCGAACAAGACCATCTATGTCTCCGACGGAGACCTCAGCATCTTCCAGCGGGCACAGGAGCTCGCCGGGGGAAGCCTCTCCGCGGCGATCGCGGCCGCGCTTCGTCGGTATGTCGATGTCGAGGAGGGGAGGCGAGAGGGGTTCGACGAGATCGTCGTTCGCGTGGGCCCCGGCAAGGGCCGGAAGGTCCGGTTCATCGGCGCGCTCCTCGGGGAGTGGGTCGAGTCATCGGAGTCGTACAAGACATTCCGCGTCTACCGTGGCCGGTCCGGCAAGTTCGTCCTCCACATCGAGCGGAGTGCCGGATGGACCATGGTCAACGCCCAGGGCAAGCCTGCGGGCTGGCGCGGCCACCTTGGCATCGGGGACGTCAGCTATGGCAGCTGGCCGGGTGAGTCGACCCTGGAGGTCGTCGGGTCGCTTGAGGAGCTTCGCGATCGCATCCCGCCGCGACTGTTCGAGATGGTCGCCGGGTCGGCCCAACAGCCGCCCGTTGAGGACCTCGACATCTGATCGCAGAAGCCGCACTAGTGCAGGAGGCGCGGCATGACCGCGGCGGGCGCTCGGATCGTCGATCCATGCGTCCGGGATCCGCAAGACGTACGGCACCCAGGTCGTCCTGGACGGGGTCGATCTCGACGTCGCCGAGGGGACCGTCTTCGCGCTGCTGGGCCCCAATGGCGCCGGCAAGACCACGATGGTCCGGATCCTGTCCACGCTCATCACGGCCGACGCCGGCGAGGTGCGCATCGCGGGCCATGACATCACGCGTGAGCCTGGTGCGGTCCGGGCCGTCATCGGCGTGACGGGCCAGTTCTCGGCGGTCGACGGGCTGTTCACCGGCGAGGAGAACCTGCGCCTCATGGCGGATCTTCGCCACCTCGGCAAGGAGGCAGGCCGACGGCGCGTGGGCGAGCTGCTCCAGCGATTCGCTCTGGCCGACGCCGCCCGGAAGCCGGTCAGCACCTATTCCGGGGGGATGCGGCGTCGCCTGGACCTGGCCATGACCCTCGTGGCTGCCCCACGCGTCATCTTCCTTGATGAGCCGACGGCCGGGCTCGATCCGCGCAGCCGACGGGACATGTGGCAGATGATCCAGGAGCTGGTCGCGGGCGGTGTGACGGTCTTCCTCACGACCCAGTATCTGGAAGAGGCGGACCGGCTCGCCCAGCGGGTCGCCGTCCTCGATCATGGTGTGCTGGTCGCCGAGGGCACACCCGATGAGCTCAAGCGGCGAGCCCCGGGCGGCCACGTCCGACTCTCGTTCACCGACGTCGACGACCTCGAGCGCGCGGCCCGTGCGTTCCCTGATGCGTCGCGCGACGACGACTCCCTGACCCTGCAGATCCCGAGTGATGGCGGCATCGGCTCCCTGCGAGCCATCCTGGACCGGCTGGACGCCAGGTCGCTCGACGTCGGCGAGCTCACCCTGGCGACCCCTGACCTCGATGACGTCTTCCTGGCGCTCACCGGCGACGACAGGGAACCGGAGGTGACCCGATCATGACCACGTATCCAACCGCGGTCGCAGACTCGGTCACCATGCTCCGGCGCAACCTCCGCCGGATGCGACGCTATCCGTCATTGACGTTGTTCATCGCCGGCATCCCGGTGGTCCTGCTGCTCCTGTTCGTGTACGTCTTCGGGGGCACGCTGGGCGCAGGCATGGGCCGGGTCGCCGGCGGCCGCTCCGACTACCTCGCATACGTTCTACCCGGGATCCTGGTGATCACGGTGGCCGGCGCCGCGCAGGGCACGTCGATCTCGGTGGCGATGGACATGACCGAGGGCATCATCGCGCGCTTCCGGACGATGGACATCGGACGCGTCTCGGTCCTGACCGGCCACGTCATCGGCAGCGTGATCCAGACCATGACGGCCATCGCCATCGTCGTGGCCGTCGCGCTGCTCATCGGGTTCCGATCCACGACCGGTCCGGTGGGATGGGTCGCGGCGATGGGACTCCTCGCCCTCGCCGCATTCGCGATCTCCTGGCTCTCGGTCGCGCTGGGCATGGCCGCCAAGAGCGTGGAGACCGCCAGCAACCTGCCGATGTTCCTGGTGTTCCTGCCGTTCCTGAGCAGCGGTTTCGTGCCCACGGACTCGATGCCACCGGGTCTGGCGTGGTTCGCGGAGCACCAGCCCTTCACGCCACTCATCGAGGCCGTCCGAAGCCTGCTGCTCGGCACTTCCATGGGCGACAACGGCGTCCTGGCCGTCTGCTGGTGCCTCGCGATCACCTTCGCGAGCTACCGCTGGGCACGACGGCTCTACGACCGCGAACCTGCAAGCTAGGACCCGATGCTGCCAGTGGGCGGTCAGCGCCACTCGTGGCCCATCGGCGGCGCCCGATCGACTCGCCGCGCGGGCGGGAGCCGCCCAGGTCCAAGGTGCGATCGTCGAGGAAGCCTGTTGGGCGATCGAGGTCGGACGTGGCGGCCGGGGCCGATCGCCGCATACTGCGGGGAGTGGCCGGCCCGCTGTGAACGACCACCTGCGATCCTGGAGCGCCGTCTCCACGGAAAGGGACCATCCATGACAGACAGGACACTCGACGAGCTTGGGCCCGTCGACTTCATCATCGTCGAGTTCCCCGCGGGGACCCAGAACTTCACCGGCGAGGGGGCCGACGAGCTCCTCCGGCTCCACGATGCGGGCATCATCCGGATCATGGACATCCTCATCCTCGAGAAGCGGGCGGATGGCTCGGTCGACGCGAACGAGCTGTCCGACGTCGGGCTGGGCGACTTCCAGCGCATCGAGGAGGAGCTCGTCGAGACCCTCGCGGGCGACGATGTGGTGCACCTCGCGGCGGCCATGGACCCGGGCAGCGTGGCGGGCGTGCTGGTCTACGAGAACCTCTGGGCGGCGCCCTTCGCCTCGGCCATGCGCCGGGCCGGCGGCCAGCTCATCGCCAACGGGCGCATCCCCATCCAGGCCATCATCGCCGCGGTCGAAGCCGACGCGGCACTCGCAGCAGGAGCCTGACATGCCACTCGGACCTGGTCGCCACGGCGTCGGCGTCGTCGGCGCACCCGTCGCCAAGGCCGCGGTCGTGACCGCGGCCGTCAAGCCCGGACCATCCCCGGTCGCCAAGGCCGCCGTCGTGGGCGCCGCGGTCTCGCCCGGACCTTCCCCGGTCGCCAAGGCCGCCGTCGTGACCGCCGCGGTCACCCCGGGTCGCCGCCGCTTCTAGCCACGCCGATTCCAGGGTCGGCTCACGCCCATCCCAGGCCCCGACGTCATGAGCTGACTCGGGGCCTTGTCGCGACCAGCATCCGCCCCTTTCACCCGTCCCGTCGGCCGATGAGCCCAGCCTGAAACCGACACGACCCGGCGGCGCCCGGAACGTCGGTGCCGGAGGGTAGGATCGATGGCGTAACGACGTCAGCCGAAGGAGGGGTCCCGTGGAACTCAACGAGATCGTCCGTTGGGTGGTGTCCCACGGAATATCGCTGCTGATCGGCGTCGTCGTCATCCTGCTCACATACCGGCTCGCGATCCGCACCGTCCATCGGGCGGTGCCATCCCTCCTCCACGCGCAGGCCACGCATCTGCCTGACGGGTCGGCCCGCGGCGTGGAGCTGGACAAGCGCATCGTGACCATCGACGACCTCATGACCCGACTGCTCCGTCTGGCCGCGTTCACGCTGCTGTTCGCGCTCGTCCTGGGTGTCTTCGACCTGTGGTCCCTCCTGGCGGGCATCATCGTCATCGTGGCGGCGATCCTGTTCGCCACCTCCGACGTGGTGCTCGACTACGTGATGGGCTTCCTCATCCTGGTCGAAGGGCCGTTCTTCAAGGGCGACTGGATCAAGGTCGGTGCGCCCGGCGGGGCGGAGGGGAGGGTGGAGGAGATCGGCCTGCGGCGTACCGTGCTTCGCGATGCCATGGGTTCGGCCCACGCGATCTCGAATGGCCTTATCCGCCAATCAGCGAACGTCACCCGCGTCTTCTCCGTCGCGACCGTGGAGATCCAGGTCACGCAGCCAGCCGACCTCGACCGGGCGATCGCGACGGCGGCCCACGTCACCCGCGAGATGCGCGCGGATCCTGCTTGGTCGGAGCGATTCCCGGCGGATGCCGAGACCGATATCTGGGTCATCGCGGTCGGCATCGACGGTGTGTCGCTGCGCATCCAGCAGCGGGTGCCGACAGGCACCCACGGCCCCGTGGCGAGCGAACTGCGTCGTCGCTTGGTCGCGGCGCTCGCGGCGGCGTCGATCGGGACCGGGCGCTGGGACACTCCGTGGCCGACCCCGAGCGGCCCCGCCGGCCCCGCCGGCCCCTGAGACACCGGGGGTCCCGGTACCTCCGCGGGGTGGCGTACCGCGCCGCCTCGCCGGGACCCTGCATGGGTGACGTCGATAACGAGCGACCCCTACAGGGTGCTGCAGGTCGACCCGGAGGCGGAACCGGAGGTCATCCGAGCCGCGTATCGGGCGCTCGCGCTCAAGTACCACCCGGACCTGTCCACAGGGTCGGAAGAGCGCATGGCCGCCATCAACCAGGCCTGGCTCATCCTGCGGGATACGGACGCCCGGACCCGGCATGACCAGGTCCGCGGCGGCGCGCCGCCGCGCCGGGCGGGTCCGCAACCGGTGGTGAGCTACTCGATGCCGGGTCCCGTGCCGGTGACCCCACCCGGTGCCGCCGCGGGCAGCGTGCTCGAGTTCGGGCGCTATTCGGGTTGGTCGCTGGGGCAGATCGTGGGGGTCGATCCCGACTACCTCGAATGGCTCGCCCGGGTGCCCATCGGCAAGCCATTCAAGCGGGAGATCCAGGCCATGTGGGCGAACCGGGCGGCCGGCCGGCTCGCCGCCGCACGCGCAGCGGCCGCATCCCGGAGCGCCCCATCCCGCTAGGAGGCCCTACTGGCCGGATGTGAGGTGGTCGTAGTCCTGTACCGTGGTCGGCTGCGCCGTGCCGAGCGCGCTGGTGCCCGCCGGCGGGGATGACTGGCTCGACCTTCCAATCGTTGCCATAGCGCAGCAGCGTGAACCCGATCGCGTACTGACGGCCATCGAGCGACACGAGCGCAAGCCGCTCGGTCATCTCGTCCGCGTCGTAGATGCTGGCGAGCGCGGCGGCATTCGCCAGGTAGCGCGCATCGTCCTGCAGCGTGGCGTTCGGGAACCGGATGTCCTCGACGGTAAGGTTGGCGAGGCGCGTGACATCGACCTGGGCTGCGAACGCGTCGGCGCGAGCCTTGTCCGCGGGCACGATGAGGGTGCCGTCGATCGACTCCGTCGAGAGGAGGCTGTACGCGAGGTTGCGCACCTGGCCCAGGAGCCATGATGTCTGTATCGCCTGGTTCAGCCCGACATAGAACGTGCTGGTGGCCGGGGCCAGTGATCGCGTCACCTGCATCGCCTGGAGCCGATCGGTCTGGAGGTCGACGTGGAAGCCGCTGCTCATCTCCTCGATCGCCGCCACGCCCAGGATCCGAATGACGTCGGCCGTGGCCACCCCGGCAAGGTATCCCCGGATGGCGTCCTCCGGTGTCGCGAGGCCCGGGCTGGCCGGCCCGGCCGATGGACCCGGCGACGTCCCACCGCTGGCCAGGGCGGACGTCCGCCGCGCGCCCGGCTCAGGCGCTGGCCAGCCGCTTGTACCGGATCCGGTGGGGCTGGTCCGCGGCGGCACCCAGCTCCCTGTGACGGAACGCCTCGTAGTCCGTCACATTGCCTGGGAACCAGCGCACCTGACTGTCGCCCTCGAAGGCCAGGATGTGGGTGGCGATCCGGTCCAGGAACCAACGGTCGTGGCTGATGACCACGACACAGCCGGGGAAGGACTCCAGGCCCGCCTCCAGCGCACGCAGCGTGTCGACATCCAGGTCGTTGGTCGGCTCATCGAGCAGGAGCACGTTGCCGCCGGTCTGGAGCAGCTTGGCCAGGTGGACCCGGTTCCGCTCACCACCCGACAGCTGTCCCACCAGCTTCTGTTGGTCCGTGCCCCGGAAGTTGAAGCTCGACACGTAGGCACGGGCGGGCAGCTCCCGGCTGCCGACCTTGATCACCTCGGTGCCCTGGGTGATCTCCTGGAAGACCGTCCGGTCCGCCTGGAGCGAGTCGCGGCTCTGATCGACATAGCTGAGCTGGACCGTGCTGCCGATGGTGACGGCACCGGCGTCCGGCTGCTCCTGACCGACCAGCATCCGGAACAATGTCGTCTTGCCCGCGCCGTTGGGACCGATGATGCCCACGATGCCGGCGCGCGGCAGGGAGAACGCCAGGTCCTCGATGAGCAGCCGGTCGCCATAGCCCTTGCGCAGGTGGTCGACCTCGATGACCGTCTCGCCCAGCCGCGGCCCCGGCGGGATGGCGATCTCCAGCTCTCGGGTCGTCTCCTTGTCGTTCTGCGACTCGGCGAGGAGCTGCTCGTAGGCATCCAGGCGAGCCTTGCCCTTGGCCTGGCGGGCCTTGGGTGACAGGCGCACCCAGGCCAGCTCCCGGGCCAACGTCCGCTGGCGCGAATCGACCGTCTTCGATTCCCGGGACATCCGCTCGAGCTTCTGCTCCAGCCAGCTGGAGTAGTTGCCGGAGAACGGGATGCCCCGGCCTCGATCGAGCTCCAGGATCCACTTCGCTACGTTATCCAGGAAGTAGCGGTCATGGGTCACCGCGACCACGGTGCCCGCGTACTCACCGAGGAAATGCTCCAGCCACTCCACCGACTCGGCATCGAGGTGATTGGTGGGCTCATCGAGCAGCAGCAGGTCGGGGTGCTGGAGGAGCAGCCGGCAGAGGGCGACGCGGCGCTTCTCGCCACCCGAGAGGGTCGTGACGTCCGCGTCATCGGGCGGGCAGCGCAGGGCATCCATGGCGATATCGACATTGCGCTCGAGGTTCCAGGCATCCGCGGCGTTGATGCGGTCCTCGAGCGAGCTCTGCTCGGCGCCGATCGCCTCGTAGTCGGCGTCCGGCTCGGACCACCTGGCCATGACGGCGTGGTAGCGGTCGAGGAGGTCCTGGACGCCCCGGACGCCATCCATGACGTTGCCCTTGACATCCTTCGCCGGGTCGAGCTGCGGCTCCTGGCTGAGGTAGCCGACGGTGAAGCCCGGGGTGAGCCGTGCCTCGCCCGTGAACCCGTCATCGAGGCCGGCCATGATCCGCAGCAGACTCGACTTGCCCGCGCCATTCGAGCCGATGACGCCGATCTTGGCGCCGGGGTAGAAGGAGATGGAGATGTCCTCGAGCACCGTCCGATCAGGTGGATGGTGACGAGCGACCTTGTACGCGGTGTAGATGAACTCGGCTGGCATCGGTGAAGCGTACCGGCTCGGGCCCGATGCGCGTCGCGCGGGCACTCGCGCACGGCGCGGCGATCAGTCCTGGAGGTGACCCCAGCCGGGGATCGCGATGACCTGGTCGCCGTGGGTGCGGACCTCGTTGACCACGATGCCGCGTTCCGTGAAGGCGAGGACCTCGATATAGCCGCCACCACACGTCACCGTGTCTGGCAGCGTGCCACGCGTCACCACCTGCGGCGCTGTCAGGTCCGCGCCGGCTTGGCCCGGCCAGTAGCGGTTGAGCGGGGCGACGAAGTGGACGGCATCGCCCATCGGCTCGATCTGGATGAACCGGCGCTTCGCCCAGGCTGTCTCGAATCGCACGGTGCCCGGCGGATCGCCCCACTGCTGGTCCAGGACGATGGGGACGGCAACCGGAGCCCTGCGAGCGCGGAGGCGGGGGAGGTTCAGTCGCATGGTCGCAGGGTATCGATCGACCCGTCACGGTTGCAGGCTGAGACGGGCGATAGGCCGGAAGTCTGTTGCCGAGGCGCACCGACGTCGACGGGCATCACTGGACGGTCACCGTCACGGGCGTCGTGATGGTGGTCGAACCTGCCGCCGTGGCAGCGACCCGGAGCGCACCCGGCGGGAGGTCCGCCGGCTGGATGTCGCACCCGGGTGGCGAGACCACGGACCAGGCCAGGGCCGCCTCCCCGCCCGCGCCGCAGTCATCGGGGGTCAACGCAGTCGGGTTCACGACCATGAAGCTGAGCGTGCCGCTGTACCGACCCGGGCGCGCCTGTGGCAGGAGCAGGGACAGCTCGATCGTCGCGTCCTCCCGCGCCTCTCCGGTATGGCCGACGATCCGCGCGATCGACCGCAACCCGTCGAGGGAGGCGTCGGGGCCGGGCTGGCGCAATGCCATCAAGGCCCTGTGGATGGTGTCCGGGGCCGCGCCCGTCCTGCAGCGCGGACTGTCGCATCGCAGATCGGACGCGACCACCGAAACGGCCATGCCGGCGTCGTTCGAGAGCCACGCGACCTGGATTGCTTCCGATACGAGCTCCTCGCCGGAGCGGCCGCTCCCGAGGTCCAACGCCGCCGGCGGCTCGATGGTGGTGCCCGTCGTGATGGTCACCGAGATCCCGTTCGCGAGGCCCGACGTGGGTATGGCGAGCAGCACCAGGGACGCGCAGCAGATGGAGCGACGTCGCGACTGCATCCGGTCGTCACCTCTGGTCTGGGCTGCGACGTTGCCCGCCGGGCCGCGGCGCAGCTCGGGGATAGCCCATCGGTACTGGTCGATGGGGGGACCATCGTACGGTCGGGCTGGGGAGCCGCCAACGGCACGGGCCCCCTTCGTGGTGCGTGTGCGCCGCACGAACCGATGGCGGCGCCGATGGCAGCCATGACGGGCTCCTGCGATCCCGAGGCTGCGGTGACCTCCGACTGTCGGATGGCCGCCGTGAGCCCCCACCGATGCTTGAGGGGACCGCGGCGCATCCGGACGGGTCGCGGATCGACGTGCCGCGGGCACCCCGCAGGCGTACCGTATCGACCACCGCTGATGGACGAGAGGAACGGCATGAGCTACCAACCCGCATCCCAACGCTATGACGAGATGACCTATCGCACCTGCGGACGGAGTGGCCTGCGACTGCCGGTCCTCTCCCTGGGGCTGTGGCACAACTTCGGCGACGCTACCGCCGCGCACACGCAGCGCGCGATCGTGCATACAGCGTTCGACCTGGGCATCACCCACTTCGACCTGGCCAACAACTACGGCCCTCCGGCCGGCAGCGCGGAGGTCGCTTTCGGCCGCATCCTGCGGGAGGACCTCTCGGCACACCGGGACGAGCTCATCATCTCCAGCAAGGCTGGCTGGGACATGTGGCCAGGTCCGTACGGCCAGGGCGGCGGCTCACGCAAGTACGTTCTGGCGAGCCTCGATCAGAGCCTCCGGCGGGTCGGCGTCGACTACTTCGACATCTTCTATTCCCATCGCTTCGACCTCGACACCCCGCTCGAGGAGACCATGGGCGCCCTGGTCAGCGCGGTCCGCCAGGGCAAGGCGCTGTACGTCGGCATCTCGTCCTACTCTGCGGCGAGGACCCGCGATGCCGCCGCCATCCTCCGCGCCGAGGGCGTGCCGCTGCTCATCCACCAACCGTCGTACAACCTGCTCAACCGGTGGGTCGAGCCGGAGCTCCTCGATGCGCTCGAGGCGGTCGGCGCGGGCATGATCGCGTTCACGGCCCTGGCCCAGGGTCTGCTCACGGACAAGTACCTCGAGGGCATCCCGGCGGACTCGCGCATCAATCGACCCGGCGGCGACTCGCTCTCCCGGGAGATGCTCTCGGAGACCAACCTGGCGCGCGTCCGTTCGCTCAACGCCATCGCGCTCCGTCGTGGCCAGTCGCTGGCCCAGATGGCATATGCCTGGGTCCTCCGCGATCCGCGCGTGACGACGACGCTCATGGGGGCCAGCTCGGCGGCGCAGGTCCGAGAGAACGTGGGCGCCCTGGGCAACCTGTCGTTCACATCGGATGAGCTCGCCGAGATCGATCGCCACGCGGTGGACAGCGGCGTCAACCTGTGGGAGAAGCCGAGCACGGACCAACGGGTATGACGGGCCGGTCATGAGCGGCACGCCAACGGACGAGGTCGCCGCCCGGAACCAGGCGATCGTGCAGGATGTGTACGCCGCATTCGGCACGCGCGACATCCCGGCCATCCTCGCGGTGCTCAGCCCCGACGTGGTGTGGGCGGAGCCCGCCAATCCGCTGAATCCGGCGGGTGGAACACGGCACGGACACGCCGGGTTCCTGGAGTGGGCGCGCGTGGGCGCGGAGGCCGAGGAGATCCTGGACCTGGAACCCAGGACATGGATGGCTGTCGGCGACAGGGTCGCCGTCGTGGGCTTCACGCGCTGCCGAGCGCGGTCCACCGGCAAGGTCTACCAGACCGATTTCGTGCATCTCGTGACGCTCCAGGACGGTCTGGTCATCATGTTCCAGGAGTTCTTCGACACCTGGGCGGCCGCCGAGGCGTTCCGCCCCGACTGACCGACGTCGGGTCAGGCGCCCGCCGGGGTGCCGCCGCCGGCCACATCGGTCGCCGCATCGGCCGCTGACGTGGCCACGTCCTTCGCTGGGGTCACCGTCGCTGCGGCCACCGTCGCTGCGCTCGCCTCCGCTGGGGTCGATGGGCTGGCCTTGCCCGCCGCGGTGGTGGCCGCCGGGCCGTGCGGCCCGAACGTCATGCCCAGGTTGCCTTCCATCCACGATCGCAGCTGCTGATAGACCATCGGCGCCCCCACGAGCGGCCCCTTGTCCAGCTCCCATTCGGCGGGGTACAGCAGGAACGGACGTGTCTGAGCCCCACCCAGGCCGCCATGGGCCCCGATGAGCTCCTCGAAGGCAGCGATCTCACCAGTCTCCGGGTCATAGAGGCTGACGACGGCGATATCACCGACGTTCGCGATCTGGTCGAGGCGCCGCAAGGCGGCGGGGGCCAGGTCGCCATACAGCGCCAGCGGGTCGTCCCCCTCCACCCGGTCCTCGTCGAGGTGATGGATGCCGTGCTTGCCCACGGCGACGGCGCCATGGTCCTTCGTGCGCACCATGAGGATGCCGATGCCGGGATGGTTCGCGAGTGCCACCGTGAGGTCCGGGTAGAGGGCATCGATCTGGTCGAGCGTCATCCGCTCCTTGCTGGCGTTGAAGTAGATGAGCGCCAGATTGCCGCCCGCGACCACGATGAGGTCGGCCGGCTCCGCCTGCGCCTGTGCTTCGCCATCCCGCTTGTCCTTGTCGGCCCGATTGCCGCCCTTCTGACCCTCGACGGGAGCGGCCTTCTCCCCGGCAGCTGTGAACTGCGCAGCGCTGGGACCCATGTCGACGGAGCCGCCCGTGCGCTCCTTGCGGGTCACGGTGCGTGCGATCGATCCGGTCACGCCCTTGGTCTGGGAGACCTCGCCCAGGAACGTGTTCAGTTGGCCCCAGTCCTCGATCTGGGACGTGGCCGCGGCAACGGATGCAGCACCACCCATGAGAGAACGGACCACGTCCTGGAGCGTCACGCCGTAGCGCTGGAGGAACGTCTGGCCTAGGCTCTGGCCATGGTCGGCGAGGATGACGAAGCGATAGGGGCGGGCCGCCGTCTCCGCCGCCTTGACCAGCGTCCGGAGCTCACGATCGACGCCATCGAGCGCATCGAGTGACTCGGGTCGTTCGGGACCGCTGTGATGGGCGATCTCGTCGTAGTCGGTGTAGTCCATGTAGATGACGGGCGTGCCCCGGACCATCTCCTGGATGATGAGCGAGGTGCCGAGCGCCCGGAGCGCGACGTTCGTCGCGGCACGCACCGCGGGATACGGGAAGCCCCGATGCATCCGGGGCACGATGCCCGCGCGAGCCTGTCGCCGGGACTGGACGTTCTCCTTGATCATCTCCGCCAGGTAGCGGACGATCATCGTGATGTAGTTGTAGGGGCTGACGAAGAACCAGCTGAACGCTGCGCTCTCACCCAGGCCGCGCTCCTTGACCTTGATGGTGGACATGACCAGGAAGGCGCGATCGGCGTCGCCCGTGAAGATGTTGCTGATGCTGGCGCCACCCGGAGAGAGGAGGCCCTCGCCATTCGAGATGCGCTGCTCGATGACCGTGGCGTCCTCGGGGTGGTTGGCGACCAGGAGCTGGCCAGTCTTCTTCTCCCACCACCGGAAGTTGGGGATGCCGTCGTTGTTGCCATGGAGGATGCCCGCCTGGCTGGCAGGGGTGGTCGAGGGCAGCAATGCGTCCCAGTGACCCAGTCGATGCGTGCCATCCCGGATCCAGCTGGCCATGGTCGGCACGCGTCCGGCTCGCAGCGAGTGACTGATGACGTCGTGTGAGAGACCGTCGAGCTGGATGATGACGATGCCGGGGGCGTCGGTCCGGACCACGTCGGGGTCGTGGCTGGCGAGGGTGCGCGAGAGCGCTCCGTAGTAGGAGTCGTCCTCGTTCAGCCCGAACAGGAGGCCGATGGCGCCGGCGATGCCGCCGAACACGAACGAGACGATAAGGGCGCCGACGATGCCGGTGGTCACCGTCACGGCGGGCACGAACGGATCGAGCAACAGGATGACGATGGCCTGGAAGATGAGCGTCAGGATGACGAGGGCCACGACCGAGCGGTTCGCCACGAGTGCCAGGAATGCCGGTCGGACGAGCAGGTTGAGCAGCGAGATGAACACCACCGCGATGAGACCGCCGCCGAGCTCCGTGATCTGGAGCAACCCCGGCAGCAGCCAGGCGGTGATGTTGAAGGCGATGACGCCCGCGATGAGCGCGATGAGGGCGCGCTTCAGGAGTGCCGTCCGGCCGAGGCGCCAATGCCACAGGAGTGCGACCTGCGTCTTGTAGAAACGACCCAGTCGCCCGATCACGCCCAACGGTCCCTCTCAGTCGGTCTGGCCGGTCGGGGCATGTCCCCTCGCGTCGCTGTGCCCAGGTGGGCCACGCGCAGGATAGCTCCCGCTGACGCTGATCCCTCGATCCGATCCCCTCCGGACGATCCTGCCACTCCGCGTGGCGTCGATCGCGTGGCTTACGCTGGCGGCATGCGCTCGCCCGCCGAACGGTATCGCTTCACCGGGGAGTTCCACTACTTCCGGGTCCCCCGACACGCCTGGAGCGCGCGTCTGGCCCAGGTCCGCGACCTGGGGTTCGAGGGCGTGAGCATCTACGTGCCCTGGAACTGGCACGAGCCGGTGCGGGGTGAGCTCGACCTGACCGGCCGAACCATCCCGGAGCGAGACCTGCTGGGCGCGCTCGATCGCATCTCGGCCGCGGGACTCACGTGCATCTACCGACCCGGCCCGTTCATCACGGCCGAGTGGCGCGATGGTGGCATCCCGGCCTGGCTCTGGCGTGACGATCCATCGATGCTCGCCCTGGACGCGGCCGGACGGCCGGCAGGCGCGCATCGGCCGTATCCAGCCCTGACTTACCCCCACCCGGCCTACGAGCAGGCCGTGGTCGCGTGGCTGGCCACCGCGATCAGGGCGGCAACGCCGTATCTCGCCAGCGATGGCGGACCCATCGCCCATCTCCAGCTGGACGATGAGCCGTCGTGGTGGCAGCAGCTCCGGGACCCGCTGGCCCTGGACTTCAGCCCGTTCCTCGTGGCACCGTCGGCGACCGGACCATCGCGCTACGCGGCGTGGCTGCTGCGACGTCACGGGGACCTGGGGACCATCAACCGGGTGCACCGCACGGCGTTCGCCACACCCGACGCCGTCGAGCCACCGCGCGAGATCGCGGTCGACCACGCCGAGCTGCCACGCTTCCTCGACTGGTTCGACTTCAAGCTCGATGTCATCAACGAGCATGTCGCGGTGCTCCACGCGGCGACCCGTGCGGCGGGCTACGACGGGCCGATCTCGATGCTCTCGCCCTACCTGCTACCGCTGCAGGCCGCGACCTTCGCCGCGTTCGCGACGAAGCGGATGCCGGACCTGGAGCTCACCAACGAGTGCTACGTGTCGCTGTTCTCGGCGACGACGGCGCCCGAGCAGAAGGTCGCCCATGTCATCGCGACACACGAGGCGTACCACATGTGGCGTGGGGCGGACCAGGGTCCGGCCTTCAGCATGGAGCTCCAGGGCTCGAACAGCTCGTTCATCGGCCCCGGCGTGATGGAGATGCTGTACGCCATCACCGTCGCCCGTGGCATCCGGGGATTCAACATCTACATGCTCCTCGGCGGCCAGAACCCGCCGGGCTATGAGCTCGGGACGGGGCGCGCGTACGACCTGGACGCGCCCATCGGGCTCGCCGGCGAGCTGCGCCCACATGCCGGGGTCCTGCGGCGGCACCTGCGGGTGGTGCGCGCGGTCGAGGCAGAGCTGCTGGCCGCCGAGCCGCTGCGCGATACCTGGATCGGCGGCTACCTGCCATACGAGGCGGCCGCACAGCAGGGAAGCACCGGCGCATACGCCGACGCCCGCGCGGCCATGGATGGCATCTTCTCGTTCGGCGATATCGGCCTGTCGATCGCACCCAGCCTCAGCGCCCTGCTCACGCTGGCAGGCGCCAGCTGGGGCATCCTGGACCTGGACCGGCCCGATGTCGCGGACTGGCCACGAGCGCACCAGCTCTGGATCCCGAGCCTGGGCTTCATGTCCGGTGCTGCCCAGCAGCGCTTGGTCGACTGGATGATGGATGGCGGCCATGTGGTGTTCCTGCCGTCGGTCCCGCTGATGGATGTATCGATGGAGCCCTGCGACACCCTGGGCCAGGTCATCTTCGGCCCGGGAGACATGCCCTCGTTCCCGTCCTTCCAGGGGACCCTGCCCGGCTGGGACCAGGTCCGGACCACGGATGGCGGCTCCATCGCGGTCCAGGGTGGACTGGTCCGGTTCGACATGCCGGCCGACGCGGAGGCACTGGCCTGGGACGAGGACGGGGCGGTCGTCGCCTTCCGGCGGACGGTCGGCGCGGGCTCGGCCACGATCCTTGGCTTCCGGCTGCAGTACCACCCGGTCGGCGGTGCCGACCAGCTCCGGTTCGCGGCCGACCTGGTCACGGCCGCCACGGGACCGCTCGCCGCCGTCGCCGACCCGCCGCCGGCGATCGCACTCGAGCTGGCGGGCCAGCGGGGCGGTCTCCTGTGCGTCATCGACCCGGTGGCGCTGCCGATGGCCGTCCGTGTGACCTACACGATCCCGGGGACGACGCGGCGCGCGATGATCCCGAACCGCCTGCCGGGTGTCGGCTTCACGGGCGTGGGCGCACGGCTGCTGCCCATCGGCCTCGACCTGGGCGCCGGCCGGGTCCTCCGGTACGCCACGGCGGAACTGGTCGACCGACGAACGGATGATCGGGGGACGGTCGCGCTCACGTTCGCGATCGACCCTGGCGGCTCGTTCGAGGTCGCACTCGACGGTGCGCTCGGCGGCCTCGCTTCCGGACCTGGCGTCGGATCACTGTCGTGGGAGGCCGCCGACGGCGGGGCGATCGTCGTGATCGAGGCCTCTGGCCCAGAGGTGACGCTCCAGATCGGCACCCCGGATCGACTCGTGACGGTCCGCCGGCCCGGTCCCGTGGGCGCTGCGGCGCCACGGGGAGCGACCGACGCACGGGACGGACTGACGGTCCGGCGCCGGCCGGTGCGTGGGATGATCCGGCGATGACCTCTGCCACCCAGCTCTGGCTCGTCCGGCATGGCGAGACCGAGTGGTCGCGCGACACCCGCCACACCTCGATCACCGACCTGCCGCTGACGACCATCGGTGAGGCGGCTGCGGTGTCGCTTCGGCCGCGGCTCGCCGGCGAGACCTTCGACCATGTGTGCACGAGCCCGCGCCTCCGCGCCCGACGCACCGCGGAGCTGGCAGGTTTCCCCAGTGCGGTCGTCGAGCCGGACCTTGCCGAGTGGGCGTATGGCGACTACGAGGGCTTGACCATGGCCCAGATCCACGAACGCACTCCCGGATGGACCATCTGGACACATGGCGGCGCTGAGGGCGAAAGCGTCGCCCAGGTCACACAGCGGATGGATCGGCTCATCCGCCACCTCCGATCCCAGGGTGGTCGGGTCCTCTGCTTCGGGCACGGGCATGCGCTGCGCGCCATGGCCGCCCGCTGGATCGGCAAGTCGGTGGCCGATGGCCGGCAACTCATCCTCGACACGGCCACTGTCTCGGTGCTCGGGGACGACCGCCAGACCCCTGTGATCATCCGCTGGAACTGCTGAGCGGCCCCGGAGCGGTGCGAGCCATACTCCGGTCCCATATCCCGGTGCTCCATGCCGGGCCGCCCATCGCAAGAGGAATCCCGATGCGCACCACCATCCACGGCCTGCTCACCTCGACGGCGCTCGCGGCGGTCATCGGCCTCGCCGCCGTGGCCGGGGTCGCCGCCCAGTCGTCGTCCGAGGCGCCGTCACCCGCGGTGGCCCCGTCGGCCGGTGCATCGCCGGACACGGGCCTCCATGCGGACCCGGAGCTCGAGGCACGGATGCCGACGAGCATCGCCGGTCAGATCGTCGCCGTCCAGTCCCTTGGCGGATCCGCGGTGCTCGCGGGGAGCGATGAGGCCGCCATCCAGCCGCTGCTCGACGTCATCACCGCCCAGGGCCTGACCCTGGACGACATCTCGATCGCGGTCGCCTACAACGAGGACTACTCGATCGCGATCACCGCGTTGCAGGCCCCGGGTGCGGACGCGAGCGCCCTCGTGGACGGCGTGCTGGGCATGGCGTCGCCAGAGACGACCAGGTGAGCACGGCGCCCGGCCGGATCGCGGCCAAGGACGTCCTCGTGGTCACCGATCGCACCGGTGACCAGCAGTTCTACGCCCAGGGCGACATCCTCTGGATCATCCGGGCGGCCGAGCCCGCCCTCACGGAGATCCTGACGGCGTTGCCCTGATCCGGTCCGGGGCCTGCCGTCAGGCGCCCTGCCGACCATGCCGGACAGCCCCCTGATCCGGGCCGACCGGACCCCCTGGGGGCACCGGGGCCCGGAGTAGCATGAGGCCATAAGCCGCAGGTCCGTCGATACGGCCCCACAGTGGGGCACAGGCCGACCCGCCCTGGGAGAACGCCCCGTGGTCGCCGCTACCAGCGCCAAACCGGCCGTGCCCAATGACGACAAGCGTTGGCGCATCGTCGAGACCCGGATGCGTCGGCTGGGCAATCGGCCAGATGCGGTCGTCGAGGCGCTCCATTCCGCGCAGGAGGCGTTCGGGTACATCGATGACGACGCTCTGCGCTTCGTGAGCGACACCCTGTCCGTGCCGCCCTCGCGGGTCTACGGCGTCGCGACCTTCTATCACTACTTCACGCTCAAGCCCCAGGGTGAGCACACCTGCGTGGTCTGCACCGGCACGGCGTGCTACATCAATGGCGCCGCGGACATCCTCGCGGGCATCAAGTCCGGGTTGGGCATCAAGCCCCGCGAGACCACGGCGGACGGCAAGGTGTCCTTGCTCACGGCACGCTGCCTCGGCGCCTGCAGCCTCGCGCCGACCGCCATCCTCGATGGTGAGGTCGAGGGCAGGGTCGACTCGGCCCGGTTCGTCGCCCGGTTGGAGGCACTATGAGCGACCCGGCTCCCGACCGACCGGCCCGCCGCCGCGTCGAGACCATCCTCCCCGAAGGGCCGGTGCGGGCGTCCGCTTACGTGTGCGAGGCTGTCAGCTGCCTCTCGATCCGTTCGCACGAGGTGCTCCTCGGACTTGGCGAACGGATCGCGGGCGACGGCATCACGGATGTCGCGGTCAAGCGCGTCGGCTGCCTCGGCCTGTGTGCCCAGGGGCCCCTGGTCAAGATCCCCGAGACCGGCCAGGTGTTCTCGCACGTCCAGCCCGAGGAGCTCGATGGACTGGTCGGCGCGCTCCGCGCCGTCTCCCCACGCTCGCAACCGGCAGTCGAGCAACCGTTCTTCAGCCGCCAGCTGCGGATCGCGACCGAGTACTCGGGCAGCGTCGACCCCGAGAGCCTCGATGACTACGTCGAGCATGGCGGCTATGAGGCGCTACGCAAGGTGCTCACCTCGATGACACCCACCGAGGTCCGCGAGGAGGTCACCAGGAGTGGCCTCCGGGGCCGCGGCGGGGCGGGCTATCCCACAGCGCTCAAATGGAACACGGTGGCCAAGGCCAACGGCAGCCCCAAGTACGTCATCTGCAATGCCGATGAGGGCGACCCGGGCGCGTTCATGGACCGCAGCGTCCTGGAGAGTGACCCCTACCGGGTGCTCGAGGGCATGGCCATCGCGGCATACGCGGTCGGCGCCACCGAAGGCTATGTCTACTGCCGGGCGGAATACCCCCTGGCTGTCAGCCGGCTGCGCAAGGCGATCCGGGACGCGACCAAGGCCGGCTACCTCGGGCCCACGATGCTCGACACCGAGTTCTCATTCCAGGTGGATGTGCGGCTGGGTGCGGGCGCCTTCGTCTGTGGCGAGGAGACCGCGCTCATCGCGTCCATCCAGGGCGGTCGTGGCCAACCCATCACCCGGCCACCGTATCCGGCCGTGTCGGGCCTATGGCACAAGCCGACGCTCATCAACAACGTCGAGAGCTTCGCCAACATCATGCCCATCATCCGCAACGGTGGCGACTGGTTCGCGAGCATCGGCACGGCCACCAGCAAGGGGACCAAGGTCTTCGCGCTCGCGGGCCGGATCGTGAACACGGGGCTCATCGAGGTGCCCATGGGCACGACCCTGCGGCAGATCGTGTTCGAGATCGGCGGCGGCATCGTCGATGGCAAGGCCTTCAAGGCGGTCCAGACCGGCGGCCCATCCGGTGGCTGCATCCCCGCCGAGTTCCTGGACATGACCGTCGACTACGAGTCGCTCATCGCGGTCGGGTCCTTCATGGGATCCGGCGGCATGATCGTCATGGACGAGACATCGTGCATGGTCGACGTCGCCCGCTACTTCATGGATTTCTGTCGCGAGGAGTCGTGCGGCAAGTGCACCCCCTGCCGGGTGGGCACGACCCAGCTGTTCCTGCTCCTCGATGGCATCTGTCACGGGGAGGCGACCATGGCCGAGCTGGGCCAGCTGGAGCGGCTGGCGGGCATGGTCCGACGGACCAGCCTGTGCGGCCTGGGGCAGGGAGCCCCGAACCCGATCTTCAGCACGCTGCGCTACTTCCGCGAGGAGTACCTCGCCCACATCCTGGACCGGAGCTGTCCGGCTGGCGTGTGCACGTTCGAGCCGGTCCGGAGCGTCGGGCAACGGCCCACGGCCGGGTCGGCGGCGGTGCTGTCATGAGTGCCGTCCACACGCTGCGCATCGATGGTGCCGATGTCGCGGGCACGGAAGGTCAGTCGATCCTTGCCGTCGCCCGGGAGAACGGCATCCACATCCCGACCATGTGCCACCTCGACGGCCTGTCCGACACCGGCTCCTGTCGCCTGTGCGTGGTCGAGATCGCCGGATCGCCGCGACTGACGCCAGCCTGCACGACCCTCGTGGTGGAGGGGATGGAGGTCACCACGGACTCGGAGCAGCTCGCCGAGTACCGACGCACGATCACCGAGATGATGTTCCTGGAGCGCAACCACATCTGCGCAGTGTGTGTGGCGAACAACCACTGCCAGCTCCAGTCGCTCGCGGAGGAGGTCGGCGTCGACCACTTCGAGCTACCGGTCATCAACCCCAGGGTGAGCATCGACGCCAGCCATCCGCTCTACGCCATCGACCACAACCGTTGCATCATGTGTGTCCGTTGCGTTCGCGTCTGCGGCGAGATCGAGGGTGCCTTCACGTGGGGAGTCAGCGGCTCCGGCATCGAGGCCAGGGTCGTCACGGACATGGGTACGCCGTGGGGCGAGTCGTCGACCTGCACCAGCTGTGGCAAATGCGTCCAGGTCTGCCCGACCGGTGCCCTCTTCGAGAAGGGCCGGTCGATCGCTGAAGGGAGCAAGGAGCGGCGACCGTTCCTGCCCTACCTCGTGCGCACGGGCGAGGGGAGCGAGCCGTCATGACCAAGCCCAGCCTGGCCACGATCTGGCTCGATGGCTGCTCTGGTTGTCATATGTCCTTCCTGGACATGGACGAGCGGCTGCTGGAGCTGACCGAGCGGGCCGACCTGGTGTACAGCCCGCTGGTGGACCACAAGACCTTTCCGGACCACGTCGACCTCTGCCTCGTGGAGGGGGCCGTGTCCAGCGAGGATGACCTGCACAAGATCAAGCTCGTCCGGGAACGGACGACGACGCTCATCTCCTTTGGCGATTGCGCGGTCACCGCGAACGTGCCCTCGATGCGCAATCCCATCGGCACCTTGCCGCTGCTGCAACGCGCCTACGTGGAGAACGTCACGCTGCGCCCCGGACCCCCGACCGAGGTGGTCCCTGCGTTCCTGCCCTTCGCCCGGCCGGTCCACTCGGTGGTCAAGGTGGATGTCTTCCTGCCGGGTTGCCCACCATCCGCCGACCTCATCTACGGGATGCTCGTGGACCTGCTCGAGGGCCGGACCCCGGACACGCACGGCGCGCGCTTCGGCCGCTGAAGGGACCACCATGACCAGCACCATCCTCATCGACCCGGTCACCCGGATCGAAGGTCACTCGAAGATCACCATCCATCTTGACGACGCGGGCGAGGTGACCGACGCCCAGTTCCACGTCACCCAGTTCCGCGGGTTCGAGCGCATCGTCCAGGGCCGCCCGGTCCACGAGATGCCCTCGATCATGGCCCGCATCTGCGGCATCTGCCCGGTCAGCCACCTCATCGCGTCGTCCAAGGCCTGTGACGAGATCCTGGCCGTGGAACCGCCACCGACCGGCGCCGACCTGCGACGGGTGATGAACCTTGCCCAGATCGTCCAGTCGAACGCCCTCAGCTTCTTCCATCTCTCCTCGCCGGACCTGCTGTTCGGCTTCGATGCCGACCCGGCACGGCGCAACATCGTGGGTATCGCACGCCACGATCCGGCGCTCGCGCGTGATGGCGTCGGTGTCCGAAGGTTCGGCCAGCAGATCATCGAGTGGCTGGGTGGCAAGCGCATCCATCCCTCCTGGATCGTGCCCGGTGGTGTCGATGCCCCTCTGGAAGAGGAGACGCGCGACCGGATCCTGGCCACCATCCCGGAGGCCCTCGCCGCCATCGAGCGCGCCATCGCGTGGTACAAGTCGTCGCTCCTCCGCTGGGAGGACGAGGCCGCCTCGTTCGGCGACTTCCGGTCGCTGTTCATGGGCCTCGTGGATGACGACGGCAACGTCGACCACTACGACGGCAAGCTGCGGGTCATGGACGCCGACGGGGTACTGCTCGCGGACCGCACCGACCCCCGTGCGTACGGCGACTACCTGGGCGAGGCGGTCGAGCCATGGTCGTACCTGAAGTCGACCTACTGGAAGGAGATGGGTTACCCGGACGGCATCTACCGGGTGGGCCCGCTGGCGCGCGTCATCGTCGCCGACCAGATGGGCACCCCGCGTGCCGACGCCGAGCTGGGCGAATTCCGCGAGCGGCTCGGCCGGGTCCCCGGCAGCTCCTTCCACTATCACTACGCACGGCTCATCGACACGCTCTACGCGACGGAGCGCATCGAACAGCTGCTGCGCGGTCCCGACATCCTGTCGCCTCGGGTGCGATCCTTCGCGGGCATCAACCGCAACGAGGGCGTCGGTGTCTCCGAGGCACCGCGCGGCACCCTGCTCCATCACTACAAGGTCGATGACGACGGCATCGTGCAGTGGGCGAACCTGGTCATCGCCACCGGCCACAACAACCTGGCCATGAACCGGAGCGTGCTCCAGGTCGCCAAGCGGTACGTCAAGAGCGCCCAGCTCACCGAGCCGATGCTCAACCGGGTGGAAGCAGTCATCCGCTGCTACGACCCCTGCCTCTCCTGCTCGACCCACGCCCTCGGCGAGATGGCGCTCCATCTCCAGCTCATGGGACCCGACGGTACGATCGTCGACGAGCTCAAGCGATGACGGACGGCGTCCTCGTCATCGGGTACGGCAACGTCCTGCGGTCCGACGATGGTGTCGGCTGGCACGTCGCCGACCGATTGAGCGAGGACCCGCGGATCCCCGGAGCTGCCCTGCTCCGTGTCCAGCAGCTGACCCCGGAGCTCGCCCTCGACGTCAGCCGCGCGTCCATGGTGGTACTCGTTGACGCGCAGCATGGCCCGGATGCTGGGATGTTCGTGATCGAGCGGGTGTCCGCGGTCGACGACACGGCGACCACCTGGTCCCACCTGCTGGATCCGTCCAGCCTGTTGGGCCTGGCGGTGGAGTTGTATGGCAGGGCGCCCGACGCCTACACGGTGGGCGTCGGCGTGGCCTCCCTGGAAGCAGGCGACGACCTGTCGCCGGTCGTGCGTTCAGCGCTGCCGGGCATCGTCGATGCCGTCGTCGACCTCATCGCCCGGCACGGCATGCCGGTGTCGCCTGGGAGCGGAGGGCGCGGCCATGCATGAGGTGTCGCTGGTGGCGGACCTCGTGGCCCGCGCCGGGGAGCGCGCCGGTGGTCGAAAGGTGGAAGTGGTCCGCGTCCGCTACGCGTCGACCATCCCCGAGGAGACGCTCGTCCAGGCCTTCCGGATGCTCACGGAGGAGGGTCCGATGGCTGGCGCAGCGCTGGCCGCGGAGCCGTTCGATGTGCTGCTGACATGCCCGTGCGGCTTCTCGGGCGCCCTCGGCCACGACGACGTGATCAGTGCTTCGATCGTGGTCTGCCCATCCTGTGGCACGGTCTCCGGTCGGGCCCGGACGGCAGAGCTCGAGCTGCTCGAGGTCCGCACGGTACCGGTGGTGTCCGCCTAGCGGCACGGCTTACTCGGACGACGACGGCTCGAGGTCGACGGTGATGCCCGTCCCGGTCCTGGTGCGGGAGATGGACCACGAGGTAGCCTGAGCGCATGACCACATCCGTCCTCGTGCTGGGTGCCGGCTTCGGCGGCCTGGAGCTCTCGTCCCGCCTGTCCCACGAGCTGGGTCACCAGGTGCAGGTCACGCTCATCGACCGCTCGGACGCGTTCGTGTTCGGCTTCTCCAAGCTGAACGTGATGTTCGGTCGACGTTCCCTCGAGTCGGTGCGACTGCCCTATCGCGAGCTGGCTGTCCCGTCGGTCCGGTTCGAGCAAGCGACCATCACGGCGATCGACCCTCTGGCCCGGCGGGTCGAGACCGACCGCGGTGTCTACGAGGGCGATGTGCTCGTCGTGGCCCTCGGCGCTGAATACGACATCGCCGCTACGCCGGGGCTGACCCAGGTCGGCCACGAGTTCTACTCGGTAGGCGGCGCCGAGGCGTTGCGCGGCGTGCTACCTGGCTTCCGGGCGGGCACCGCGATCGTGGGCGTCTGTGGCACGCCCTTCAAGTGTCCGCCCGCTCCGAGCGAGGCGGCCTTGCTGCTGGACGAAGCGCTTCGGGACCGGGGTGTCCGGGACCAGGTCCGGATCCAGGTGATCATCCCGTTCGGGACGCCGGTGCCGCCGTCCCCGGAGATGTCCGACGCGATCCTCGCGCGCTTCGCCGCGCGAGGTATCGAGTTCGTGGGCGACCGACGCGTCGCAGGGCTGGATCCCGTCACCCGTGAGGCCGTGCTGGACGACGGCACCCGGCTTCCGTTCGACCTGTTCCTGGGCGTGCCCGTCCACCGGGCGCCCGAAGTGGTCACCGCATCCGGTCTCACGCAGGACGGTTGGATCCCTGTCGACCGATCGACGCTCGCGACCCGTTTCCCGGGCGTCTTCGCGCTCGGCGACGTGACCAGCGTCGGCACCCCCAAGGCCGGCGTGTTCGCCGAGCGTGCTGCACGGGTGGTGGCGGACCAGCTCGTCGCGCGCGTCCAAGGGGCCGCGGTGCCCCCGGGTTACGACGGCACCGGCTCCTGCTGGATCGAGCTGGGTGGAGGGGACCTCGGACGGGTGGACGTGGACTTCTTCTCGACCCCGGGACACCCGACCGGCCGCTTCACCGAGCCTTCCGCACAGACCGCGGGCGAGAAGGCGGTGTTCGCGACGAGTCGCCAGGCTCGCTGGTTCGGGGCGACGCCCCGGTCCTGAGCGGGTTCGGCTACTGCGCGGTCCAGCCGCCGTCCACGGGCAGGACCGCCCCCGTCACCAGACCGGAGGCGCGGGACGCGAGGAAGACCACCGCGGCCGCGACGTCGGCTGTCGAGCCGACCCTGCCGATGGGGATGCGGGCCAGGACGCTCTCGAGGAAGGTCGGGTCGTCCAGGCGCTCCGCGGTTCCAGGCGTGTAGATCCAGGTCGGCGCGATGGCGTTGACGGTGACACCGTGGGGCGCCCATTCCAGTGCCAGGACCTTGGTCACGAGGTTCACGCCGCCCTTGCTCGCCGAGTAGACGACGTGGCGCCGGATGCCGACGAGGCCGGCTTGCGAGCTGACGTTGACGATGCGTCCGTAGCCTCGCTCGACCATGTGTCGGCCGACCGCCTGGCTGACGAAGAACAAGCCCCGGAGGTTCACGGCCATCATGTCGTCCCAGTCGTCTTCGGTGACATCGAGGGCGTCGTGGTTGGCGCCGAGACCGGCATTGTTGACGAGGATGTCGATGCGGCCCGACGACCCGACAGCAGCGTCGACGGCCACCCGCAGACTCGCGACATCCGTCACGTCCAGGTGGAGCGGCTCCACGCGCCCGTCACCCGGCGCCGTCCAGGCGACATCGGCCATCGCCGGTTCGCGGACGCCGGCGAGGACATGCGCGCCGCATGCCGCCAGGGCTCTCGCGAGGTCCCGCCCGATGCCACGGCCGGCGCCGGTCACCAACGCGACCTGTCCTGTCAGGTCGAAGTCGGGTCGTTCCATCCGCTCACCCTCCCTGCCGCTGTGCGGCATCCGCAGGACACTCGACGTCCAGGCACTCCTGCCGCCCGGGATGGTGCAGGGCGCCCGGAACCGCCGTCAGACGCTGGGTTTGCCGGGGTCACGATCCGTCTCGTGCGGAGCGTAGACCTCACCAGCGTGCACGATGAGGTCGTCGAAGATCACCGACGACCGGTCCGTGTCGCTGGACACGAGGAGTGTCGCCGAGTCATACGGTCCGATCGGGATGTCGAACGCCGGCAGCGTGACAGGAGTCCCGTCCAGCGACACCAGGGCGTAGTCACCGCCCTCGGCCGGAACGGAGGCGCACTCGATGGCGACGCGCACGTGCGCCGGATCGATATCCCCGGGCAGTGGCCGACGGTCGATGACCTGCAGGCGCGTATCGATGATCCGTCCGAAGATCAGCTCGGCGCTGTCGTTCACCGCCGCGAACAGGTATCGGGGCAGCCCGAGACTGGACCCGCAGGCGACGCCCGCGCCTCCCGAACCCTGGAGGTCCTCGACCAACGCCTCCACCCGCAGCACCTTGTGCGCCTCCGGCAGCCGGTGGTCGTCCCATAGCGTCGAGGAGTCCTGGGCCGCGGACATGAGCAGACCACCCTCCTGGTACGCCGTGCGACCGGACGCATCGTCCACGATCGTCCAGCCCGAAGGCTCCGAGAAGTCGTCGCGGTACACGACCGTGTCCGCGCCTAGCCAGCCGGGGCCGGCGCTTGGGGAGGGCATGGACGAGGCAGTGGGCGACGATGCCTGCGCCATCGCTCCAGCCGAGAGGCCCATGACAGCCACCGCAGCGACGACCCCTGTCGTCCAGCGTGCGCTCCATCGGACCGTTCGCGCCGTCATGCCCAGCTCCCTTCCACCCAGGACCGGGTCGCGCATCGACCACTGATGATCGATGTCCCGACGGCGATCGAACCCTGCCGGCAGCATAGCAAGGGCGCCCAGGGCGCGATCGCGATCCCCTCTGGCGACGAGCACAGCTGTGCCTGATGAGCGGCGGTCGAACTCGTGCGTTCCAGGCGAGGACCACGTGCTACGATGTCGCACATGGACCGGATCGGCGTGCGCGAACTGCGCCAGAACGCGAGCAAGTATCTGGAACGCGTGGAGTCGGGCGAGACGATCGAGGTCACTGATCGGGGTCGACTCGTCGCTCGGATCGTGCCCGTGACCCGATCGGGGTTGCAGGGGTTGATCGCCGAAGGCCGAGCGAGCCTGCCAACCGGCGACGCCCTCGATGTCGAACCGATCCCGCTGCCGCCAGGGTCGGGCAAGCCATCGGAGCTCGTCAGCCGGATGCGAGACGAGTGAGTCGTTCCACGGTCTACCTGGACTCTTCGGCCCTCGTGAAGCTCACGGTATCCGAGGAGCATTCGACGGCACTCCGCGAATGGCTCCGCGATCGGACAGAGCGCGCGTCCTGTGCGCTGGCTCGTACGGAGGTGCTGCGTGCGGTACGGGCCATCGGGCCCGCAGCGGTGGCTGCGGCCCGAACGGTGCTGAGCGGTCTGTATCTCGTGCACCTGGACGACCGACTGTTGGATGCTGCGGGCACGATCGACCGCGATGTCCTGCGAAGCCTGGATGCGATCCATCTGGCAGCGGCCCTATCGCTCGGGAGTGACGTGTCAGCGCTGGTCAGCTACGACGCCCGGATGCTGGACGGCGCACGGCTCCTGGGCCTGCCCATTGTCCGACCGACCTGACCGTCCTCGAGGGACACCGCCCTGAGCCATGACCCGAGACATGGCGAGCCAACAGCCTGCGTGCAGCGGTCCTGGATCGGGCGCTACTCCGGGCTGAGCCAGACCCGCAACGGACCCAGTGCACGGAAGCCGAGCGTCAGCATCGCGGCGAGGTCGTCGCCGTGTTCATAACCGACCAGTGGCAGACCAGGGAATGAGCGCCGGACCGCGGCCACCGCGCCCGCCCGGTATCGCGCGCGGACATCGCCCAGGAGCACGACGTTGGAGATACCCACGACCGGGCCAGATCCGTCGTCCGACCGGTTCGCGATCGCCAGCGCCACCGTCGAGTCACGCGACCGCCCAGTCAGGAACCGGATGTCCGGATCGTCCAGCAGTGTCGGCCGGAAGAGTCGCGGCGGATCCGCGGCTTCCAAGCCATCGTTCGGGCCACGCCAGGCGACTTCCCAGCGCACCAGGTCCGTGTCATCCGTGACCGCCAGCCATCGCACACTGTCGGTACACCGGCTCGTGGCCGCATCGTCGTCCTTGAGGGCGATCCATGACGCCTCGACCAACGACCTGAAACCCAGCGGAGCGAGATCCAGGGCCGCGTGGCTGTCCTTGATGCCCCAGGGCCGGGGGAGGGGCGACCCGAGCATCTGCTGCAGCTGGCGGCGCTGTGCCGCTGATGCTCGGGGGTCGACGGTCACGGCGTTCGGGTAGTACGGTGGCGACGGGCTCCGGTTCACCCACAGCCCATCCACCCATGTCGTGTCGCAACCGAGCGTCCGGCAGACCGCGTCGCACCAGACGGCGTTGTTGTGGACGGCCGACGACAGGAGCGTCACGTGCTGAGGCGACCTCCATGGTCAAGGCGCGGGCAACCTGCACGCGGACGAAGGCCAAGGCGCTTGTCGCCGGATCGTCCGGCGCGCTCATATCCTGCCGGCATCACAAGGATCATGCGCCAGTGGCGCTGGCCTGGTCCCTCGTGGACGGGGCCGCCAGCGCGCCACGATCGCGGGCAAGGCCGTGACCACGGCTACCCGACGGCACCAGCGTGCAGCAGTCCTGCACCGCCAGTGACAACATCTGGATCGTTCGGGCCGCTGCGCCGGCGTTGACACGGATCCTCACCGCACTGCCCTGAGGCACGCATCACCAAGGAGTCCCATGCCCGGCCTTCCCGCTCGTGATCTGGGCACGGTCCGGCTCGCGGAGATGTTCGGCGAACCCGGCTGTCCGCTGTGTCGTCACCGCGACGACGCCGTGGTGCGCTACATCGAAGGCTTCATGTACGAGAGCGTCAACGATGTGGCGTTTCGCAAGTCGCTGGACGCCGCGCGAGGGTTCTGCCCACCGCATACCCATGCCGTCCTGACGGGCGGACGACACGTGTCGGGCGGCATGCTCGGCAGTGCCATCCTGTTCGGTGCCGTCATACGGATCCGGCTGCAGGAGCTGCGTGCCGTCCAGGGCGCCCGGAGCCTCTCGCGCGGGCGGCGCGCACAGGAGGCGGTCCGGCCGCCAGACTGCCTGGTCTGCACGGAGGCCGCTGGCGTCGATGGCGCGGCCGTCACCAGCGTGGTCCGGCTGTCCGTCGACCCGTCGTGGGCTGACGCCGTCGGCGATGCCGATCTCTGCCTGGATCATCTGGCTGCCCTGATGGCGGCTCCTGCGCGGCCCCCGAACTGGTCCGATGTCGAGACGCGACAGCTGGCGCGGATCGGGGCGCTGCGAGAGCTCGTGGAGGCATTCGCCCACAACTCGAGTCATGACCGCCAGCATCTGACGACCCCGGAGCAGGTCGCCTCCACCGGTCGTGCGGCCGCGCTCCTCGCCGGCGGTCCTGCGGAAGGGGCGGCCGCTAACGCTGCCGCGCGACTCCCGGCTCGACCCGCCCCGGAGTGAGCTGCCGGGTCAGGGTTCCGTCGCGATCAGCAGTGACGCACAGCCGCCGGTGACGCTGATGTCATACCGGTCGTTGGAGAGCGCGTAGCCTGGTGGCTCCACGCTCGTGGAGCCCGACAGTGGCCCGATCGGGCGACCCCCGTCGACGATGACGCGGGCGACGTCGCCCTGGGTGGAGACACGTACCATGATGCCCGCGGGCCGGAACACGATGACCTCGCTCGAGCCGCCACCGATGACCACGGGGACGGTCCCGACGGGCATCCCCAGGCGGAGTTTCACCGCTCCTGCCCCGTGGCCGACGCGCAGGGCGAGGATGCGCACAGCGGCGAGGTCGGCGTCCAGACCCATGACCCCGTCTGGCGCCGCGATGTCCCATGCCTGGCGGGTCGAGAGCGCGAACCGGCTGTGCGAGTCGCTCGACGCTGAGAGGCGGCCCAGCAGCCGGTGGAGCGAGTATCGGATGGTGACCCGATCGGTCTCCAGTGTGACGTCCGGGGTCGACGGCGAGTAGCTCGCCCGATAGAGCTCCTCCACTGTCGGGTCGGCGCGCAGCTCGACATGGCCGGCGCCGCCCATGAGCCGGAGGACCGCGTGCGGCTCGACCGGCTCGGGTACCGGCGCGGAGGCGGGCACATCGGCCGTCGTCGGGGATGGGGTGAGCTCGTCCGCCATGCCGCCTCCGGTGGTGTGGCTGTGACGCGGGCAGCTGCCCGCGCGCAGCGCAATGGTAGGGGGATGGATCGATCCGCCCGCACGTCGTCCGCGCGGCCCTCTCGCGAACCCTGGTCGTCGGAGCGTCGACCGGACGGTGCGGCCCGTCGCAGGAGCCTACACCCACCCGCCCGCGACACGCGGATGTGCCGATGGGCCATAGACTTGCGGCCATGCAACCCGAACCGACCGTCGTCGAGGCGGCAGCCGAGGAATCGGCCGCGCTCGAGCGGAAGCCGCTCGATCCGCCGCCGCTCCCGGCGGGCCGGCCGCGCAGGCCGATCGCTGGGGTCGTCGGGCCCATCGTGCTCGTGGTGCTGATGGTCGGCGTGGCGCTGCTGGCGATGCTCTCGGTCACGCCCAAGCCGTCGGTCATCGTGCCCGTCGCTCGACCCGACGGCGTGGACCTCGTCATCGCCGGCGCCGCGCCCGTCAGCTGGGATCCGTCCCTCGCGGGCGATGCCGAGTCGGCGTCAGCGCTGGCACAGGTCTGGGAAGGCCTCACCGCCTTCGATCCCGCGGCGCAGGTCCGGCCCGCCCTCGCCCAGCGTTGGGACGTGTCCCAGGGCGGTCATCGACTGACCTTCACCCTGCGGCCCGGCATCACCTTCAGCGACGGTAGCCCCATCACCGCCGACGATGTCGTCCGCAGCTGGCTGCGCATCCTCGACCCGGTCGCACCTGGACCACTGTCCGGGCTGCTCACGGATATCGAGGGCGCCGCCGCATACATGGCCGGGCAGGCGTCCACCAGCGATGTGGGCATCCGGGCGGAGGGTGACACGGTGGTCATCGATTTCGTGCGCCCTGCGTCGTGGTTCCCGGCCGCCGCTGCATCGCCGACGCTCGCGATCGTGCCCGCCTCGCTGCCCGCGGCCGCGTCCGGCCCGATGCTGCCCGAGGGCCTGGTCGTCTCGGGTGCCTATGTGCCATCCGCGCAGGACGCGAACGGGTTCCTGCTCACCGCGAACCCCCATTACTGGGCCGGGACCCCGGCCCTCGGACACATCCAGCAGACGACCTCGCTCGACGGCGGATCGGTCGACGCATTCCAGGCCGGTGACGTCGATTACATCGGCATCAGCGGCGACGACGCCTCCTGGATCAGCTACGACCGGACGCTCGGACCCCAGCTGCGTCGATCCGATGATCTGTCGGTGGAGTACTTCGGGTTCGATACCACCAAGCCTCCATTCGATGACCCGAGGGTCCGGCAGGCGTTCGCCTGGGCCATCGACTGGGATTCGCTGGTGCGGCTGGCAGACCCGAACGCCGTGCCCGCGACCTCGCTCGTGCCCGCCGGTATCGCCGGCCGAGGCACCCAGGACTTCAGCCCGCGCTTCGACCCCGATGCCGCCCGTCAGGCGCTCACCGACGCCGGCTATCCAGGAGGGGCCGGCTTCCCGCACGTGACCCTTGTCACGGGTGGATCGGCGTACGAGGCGGCCCTCCTTGACGGCATCTCGCGCGAGCTGGGCATCCAGCTGACATCCGAGGAGATGCCCTTCGACGAGTATTCCCAGCGCCTCGACAGTGATCCACCCCAGATGTGGAGCCTGGGCTGGAGCGCCGATTATCCCCACCCCAATGACTTCCTGGGCCTGCTGCTCGAGACCGGCAGTCCGAGCAACGTCGGTGGCTGGAGCGATGCCGCGTTCGACACTGCCATGGATGCCGCTGCGTCCACGGACGACCCCGCCCAGCAGGAGGCGCACTATGCGGACGCTCAACGGATCGTGCAGGACCAGGTGCCGGTGATCCCGCTGAGCTATGGGCGCAGCTGGGCGCTCAGCCGTGACGGGCTGCTGGGCGCGGAGCCGACCGGTCTGGGCATCATCCGCTACGCCGGCATGGACCGGGGCCCATGAGTCGATCGATGCACCGGCCGACGGGCAGGCGACGCAGGTCGCGCAGCACCACCACGATGCGCGTGCTGCTCGCGTTCGTCGTGGTGTCCATGATCATGGGCATGATCCTGCTGGGCGCTTCGGCGCGTGCCCAGGACCCGTCGCCCGTACCCCCGCTGCCGTCGGCGAGCGGCATCAGCCTCGCCGGTGCCTCCCCGGCCGACTCCACGTCGAGCGTGGGCGTCGAGTTCGCGACGCCCACCGCGACCGGCTCGCTGACCCAGCCCATCACCTTCAGCACCACCTTCCGGTCCACGGAGGCCCCCGACCGCGTGGAGCTGCTCACCCGGCTCAAGGACACGACCACCGACCTGGTGCGCACCGTGGATGCCGCCCAGCAGGCTGACGGCAGCTATGCGGCGGACCTGGTCCAGGTCGGCTTCACCCCTGCGAACACCACCCTGGAGTTCCGGTTCCGGGTCACGACGCCGTCGGGAACCGTGGTCGGGCCGGCAGCCTCCTTCACGGTCGATGACGACCGGTTCCAGTGGCGCACCAAGTCCGGTCCGACCGTGACGCTGCACTGGTACGAGGGCGATGACGCGTTCGCACAGCGAGCCCTCGACATCGGCCAACACGCCATCGACCAGGCGGCGACCCTGCTGGGTGTCACGGAGGTGAAGCCGGTCGACTTCTTCATCTACTCCTCGGAGGAGGCGTTCCGGGGAGCCCTCGCACCCGGCGCGCGCGAGCACGTCGGCGGTCAGGCGAACCCGGCCATCCGGACCATGGTCGGCAACATCGCCCAGAGCGAGGTCGACTCGGACTGGGTGGACACGCTCGTCACCCACGAGCTCACCCACATCGTGTTCGCCGACGCGGTCGACAACCCCTACCACTTCCCGCCGCGCTGGCTCAACGAAGGCCTCGCGGTCTATCTCTCGGAGGGCTACGGTGTCGGCGACCGGTCCCAGGTCGCCGAAGCGGCACAGGCAGGAACGCTGATGCCGCTGGCGGGCATCGTGGGCCTGTTCCCGACGACCTACGACCGCTTCAGCCTCGCCTATGCCGAGAGCGTCTCCGCGGTCGACTTCTTCATCCGCACCCATGGCAAGGACAAGCTGGTCCAGCTCATCACCTCGTACCGTAACGGGGTCACCGACGACCAGGCGTTCATCGCCGCGACGGGCGATGACTTCGCGGCGTTCGATGATGCCTGGGTCGCTGCGCAGGGCGCGACCGAGCCGCAGCCCTACGGTCCGGTCACGGCCCCGACGGGCCCATTGCCCGCGGACTGGTCCCAGCAGCCGGCATCCGCCAGTCCAGCCGCCAGCCCCCGAACGTGAGCGTCGCAGGAACGGCTCTCCCGACCGCGTCCGTGGCGCCGGGCGATCCTGGCGCCGACGGGCATCACACCCGGGGTGTCCTGGCCAACCCCCGGTTCCTGGCGCTCTTCCTGTCCCAGATCCTGACCCAGGTCGGCGGCAACATGGTGCTGTATGGCCTGACGATCCAGGTCTACAACCTCACCCAGTCGGCGACCTCGACCGCGTTCCTGCTGCTCACATTCCTGGTACCGGCGGTCGTGTTCGGGGCCATCGCGGGCGTCTTCGTCGATCGATACGATCGCCGCAAGATCCTCATCTGGACCAATGTCGCGCGTGGGCTGCTGTTCCTGACGCTCATCTTCTTCGATCAGCAGCTCATCGCGCTCTACCTCATCACCATGGTCGTGGCCACGCTGACCACCTTCTTCGCGCCCGCCGAGACGGCGATGATCCCGCTCGTCGTCAAGCGGGACGACCTCATGACCGCGAACGGGCTGTTCGTGCTTGGCCTCCAGGCGTCCTTCGCGCTCGGTTTCGCGGTGCTCGGGCCGCTGCTGGTCGCGGTCACGGGGGTGAACGCCCTCATCGGGATCGTCGCCGGGCTGTACCTCGTCGCGGGCGTGATGTGCTGGACCCTGCCGCCCGCGCCGTCCGTGCTGCGCGACATCGCGACCGACGCGGTGCGCCAGGCGAGCGTCGCCATCCGGGCCACGATGTCGCAGCTCAAGGATGGGCTGGTCTACATCCGTGACCACAAGAACATCTTCTGGGCGCTGACGTACCTCACCGTGACGTCGTCACTCATCGGGGTCCTGGGTGTGCTCGGTCCCGCATTCGCGGTGAAGGCCCTCGGCCTCCAGACGACGGACTTCTGGGTGCTCGTGCTGCCGCTGGGCATCGGCCTGGTGGCCGGGATCCTGGTGCTCCACAAGTTCGGGCGATATGTCGCCCGCAAGCGGCTCATCGAGATCGGCCTGGTGGCGCTCGGCATCTCGCTGCTCATCCTGGGTGCCGCGCAGGGGCTGGGGCTGCCGAGCGAGGGCACCTTCTCGCTCCTCAACGTGAGCGTCATCGTGGCCTTCACCGCCGGCGTCTCGTACGCCTTCGTCGCGGTACCGGCGCAGACGGCGCTCCAGGAGGAGCTGCCGGACGATGTCCGAGGCCGCGTCTTCGGTGTCCTCAACACGCTCGTGAGCCTGGCGAGCTTCCTGCCCATCATCATCGTAGGCCCCATCGCGGACCTCATCGGACCCACCTCGGTCATCATCATGTCGGCGCTGGTGGTCTTCGTCACCGCGGTCTCGTCCTTCTTCCTGTCACCTGCGATGGACGCCACCGGTGCGCCGGCGGACACCTACCAGCCGGTCGACCCGATGACCGTGGCGACCCAGTCGAGCTCGCTCACGCAGGCGGTCAGGCTTCACTACCCGGCCACCGCCGACGGCCCATCCCCGATCGACTACGAGACGTCCGCTTTCAAGCACTTGGCCACACCGGTCGTGCCCGGTCGCGCCGGGCCGGCCGATGGGGCAGCCGCCAGCGCGGCTGGTGCCCAGGCTCCCGGCACCGACGAGTGATCCGGTCGCCACGGGTGGTGGCCATCTTCACCGGGGGCACCATCTCGATGCTCCCCGACCCCGCGACGGGCGCTGCGCGCCCCGCGCTCGATGGCGCCGCGATCCTCGCCCGGACCGCCGGCCTCGACGCCATCGCCCCGGTCGAAGCCATCGACTGGGGCCTGGTGCCTGCGTCGCATCTCGGCTTCTCCCAGCTGCTGGGGATCGCCCGGCTCATCCGCGACGCACTCGTCCGTCCTGAGGTCAGCGGCGTGGTGGTCGTCCAGGGCACGGACGTGATGGAGGAGACCGCGTTCGCGTTCGACCTGCTCGTCGACTCGACCAAGCCGGTGGTGGTCGTGGGTGCGATGCGCTCGGCGGGCGATCCCGCTTACGACGGGCCATCCAACCTTCGGGATGCTGTTCGTGCCGCAGCGTCGCCGGCCCTCGCAGGGCAGGGGACCGTGGTCGTGATGGCCGGCGACATCCTGCCCGCGGATGACGTCACCAAGACCCATACCGACGCCCTGGATACCTTCCAGGCGCTCGATGTCGGACCCCTTGGCCACGTGGAGGAGACGGTCGTGCGCATGGTCCGGCCCCGACGCCCGCGGCCACGCCTGCCGCGGATCCCATCCACAGCCGCGGAACCGGTGCCGCTCATCACGGCGACCGTGGCCATGGATGGCAGCCTGGTGCGCGCCGCGATGGGCCTCCGACCGCGGGGTCTTGTCGTCGCCGCGACCGGCAGCGGCAACACCGATCCGGACATCCTGGCCGCCGCCCGGGAGGCGATGGCCGCGGGCATCCCGGTCGTGCTCGCTTCGCGATGTGTCTCGGGCCGGGTCTCGCCGGGGTACGGCTTCCCGGGCGGTGGTGCCCAGTGGATCGCCGCGGGTGCCATGCCGGCAGGCATGCTTGGCGGTCCCAAGGCGCGCGTCGCGCTCGCGCTCGGTCTGGGCGCCGGGCTCGATGCAGGCAGCCTCAGGCGCCTCCTCGCGGGCTGATCCGGCCGTGGCGGACCTGCTCATCGTCGGGCCGGTCGCGACCCTCGCGGGTGCCTCGGGTTTCGGCTGGGTCGACGCTATCGGCATCGCCGATGGCATCGTGGTGGGTGTCGGGCGCCACGCAGCGGAGGCGGCCGTCGGTCCCGGGGCGATCCGCTGGCGGTTGCCGCCTGGCGCATGCACCGTGCCCGGGCTCACCGATGCCCACCTGCACCTGGGCATGGCCGCCGTGGCGGCCCTCGGCATCCGGCTGGGAGGCCTCGTGGATCGCCCGGCGGTCGGTACGACCATCGCCGCGGCGCATGCGGCCCGGGTCGCTGCCGGGGACCGCGATGGCTGGCTGCTGGGCGACGGATGGTCGCTCGACCAGCTGGGTGGTTGGCCGACCGCGAGCGAGCTGGAGGCCCTGGCACCGGGCCGACCGGTGGCGCTCTGGAGCCACGACCACCACGCTCGCTGGGCGAACACGACGGCCCTCGCGCTCGCGGGCATCGGTCCGTCTGGACCGGGTGGGATCACCAGCGGTCTGGTGCGGCGAGAGGCATCCGGGGCTCCGACGGGCGTCCTGCATGAAGCGGCCGCGACACTCCTGGACCGGGTCATCCCGACCTTGTCGCCAGACGCTCGGATGGCCGCGATCGATGGCTACGCGCAGGAGCTGCTGAGGCTGGGTGTCACGGGGGTCCACGATCCCGGTGACCTCGCGGTGTCAGCGGCGCTCGAAGGCCCCGATGCCTACCGGGCGATGGCCACCGCGGGGCGGTTGCCCATCCGGGTGACCGCGTCGGTGCGCGAGGTCCAGCTGGAGTCCGCCATCGAGACCGGGATGCGCACCGGGCGGCATCACGCTGGCTACAGCGACGGCTGGTTGAAGCTGTTCGCCGATGGCGCGCTCGGCTCCCGGAGCGCGGCCCTGCTTGCCCCATATGAGCCGGGCGACCCTGGCGGTACCCCGGTCGGCGGCCCGGCCGGCCTGATCACCCACGACGCCGACCAGATGCGAGCGGTCGCCCTGCGTGCGGCGTCCAACGGCATCGCGGTCCAGATCCACGGCATCGGGGACGCGGCCGTGCGTGCCGCGCTCGACGTGCTGGAGGCGATCCCCCGCATCGACAGGGCACACCACCGCATCGAACATGCGCAGCTCGTCCATCCGACGGACGTGCCCCGCTTCCGGCCGGCCGGCATCTCGGCGTCGGTCCAGCCGTGCCATCTCTGCTCCGACGCGTCCGCGGTCCGGGCAGCATGGGGCGAGCGCTCGCAGCACGCGTTCCCGATCGCCGCCCTGGATCGTGCCGGAGCGCTCATCCCGTTCGGCACCGATGCCCCGGTCGAATCGCCGATCCCTGGCGCAACCTCGGCGCGGCCGTCACTCGCAGCGATCCGAGCTGGCCCACCGAGCACATGGCGCTCCATCCGGAGCAGGCCGTCGATGTGTGGCGCGCGCTGCGGGCAGCCTGCGTCGATCCGGCGCTGACCCTCGGCGCCGCTGGCCTCGGGCAGCTGATCCGCGGAAGCCCCGCAGACCTGCTGGTCGTGCCTGTCGACGGGCTGCGCGAACCGGGCGAGCGCGGCACGACCCTGGCCGCGACCCGCCCGTTGGCGACCATCGTCGCGGGCCGCGTGGTCCACCGGGTAGAGTCGTTCGACCCCTGACCCAGCGGGGCGCGGTCAGGCCGGACGGGCCTGGTCGTCGACCGCCCAACGGAGGCTCCGCTCGACGGCACGCCGCCAGCCCGCGACGAGCCGGTCGCGGGCCGATGGGTCCATGGAGGGCTCGAATCGGCGCTCCAGCGACCAGGTGGCGGCGATGGCATCGAGGTCGGCCCAGACACCCGTCGCCAACCCCGCAAGGAACGCGGCGCCTGCGGCGGTGGTCTCGGTGACGACCGGCCGCTCGACCGGGACGCCCAGGAGGTCCGCCTGGAACTGGAGCAGGCTGTCGTTGCGTGCCGCGCCGCCGTCCACGCGCAGCACCCCGGTCGAGCCGCCCTGCTCCGACGCCATGTCGTCGAGCACGTCGCGGACCTGGTAGGCGATGGAGTCGATGGTGGCTCGTGCGATATCCGCCAGACCGGTGCCGCGCGTGATGCCGATGAGCAGGCCGCGGGCCGTGGGGTCCCAGAAGGGGGCGCCAAGACCCGTGAACGCGGGCACGAGATAGAGGCCGCCGTCGCGCTGCGCATCGGCCGCCAGGCGCTCCACGTCCGATGCAGCGTGGATCGCCCGCAACCCGTCGCGGAGCCACTGGATGGCCGCCCCGGCCACGAACACCGAACCCTCCAGGGCGTAGCTGGCGGGGCGGTCATCGGCCAGACGCCACAGGACCGTGGTCAGCGACCCGTGCTCGGACACGACCGGATCGGTCCCGATGTTGCGCAGCAGGAACGCGCCCGTGCCATAGGTGTTCTTGGCGGCACCGGGCGCGAAACAGGCCTGACCAAAGGTGGCCGCCTGCTGGTCACCGGCGATGCCCGCGACCGGGATGCTGCCGCCCAGCCATGCCGGGTCGATCTCGGCCACGACACCGCTAGAGCTGACGACCCGGGGCAGCATCGCCATCGGCACCTCCATGACCTCGCACAGCCACGGATCCCAGGCGAGTCGTCGGATGTCGAACAGCAGTGTCCGGCTGGCATTGCTGACATCGGTGGCGTGCACGCGGCCGCCGGTCAACCGCCAGAGCAGCCACGCATCGACGGTTCCGAAGGCGAGCTCGCCCGACTCCGCGCGCGCCCGGAGGCCAGGGGCCGCATCAAGGATGTGGGCGATCTTGGGTCCCGAGAAGTAGGCATCGAGCGGCAGCCCGGTGAGCCCGCGGATGCGTGGACCGTGGCCCACCGCCCGGATCGCTTCGCAGCGTGCGGCCGTGATGCGGCTCTGCCAGACGATCGCCGGCGCCACCGGCCGGCCGGTCGTCCGGTCCCAGACGATGGTCGTCTCGCGCTGGTTCGTGATGCCGATGGCAGCGATGTCCGTCGCCGCGACGCCCGTGGTCGCGAGCACCTCCCGGGCCACCGCCAGCTGCGTCTCCCAGATCTCGTCGGGGTCGTGCTCGACGTGCCCGGGGAAGGGAAGGTGCTGGGTCGATCTCCCGCTGGGCCGTGCCGACGGGCCGACCTGTCCGGTCGAACAGGATCGCCCGCGACGAGGTCGTGCCCTGGTCGAGCGCCAGGACGTGCCGCGGTGCCAGGCTCACGCCACCGCGACGGCGACGGCCACGCGCAGCTGCTCGGCGGCGTCCTCGGGGGTGATGTCCCGCTGCGGCTCGGCCAGCAGCTCGTAGCCGACCATGAACTTGCGTACGTTCTGGCGCAGGAGTGGCGGCAGGATATGGCCGTGGAGCTGCCAGTGGTCGGTCGCCTCCGGTCCGAACGGCGCCTGATGCCAGCCCATGGAGTAGGGGAACGGGCGCTGGAAGAGGGCGTCATAGCGTCGCAGGAGCCGGCTCAGGATCGCCGCCAGCGAGTCCCGTCGAGCATCATCGAGGTCCGCGAGCCGGGATGCCGGCGCCAGGGGCAGGATGAGCGTCTCGTAGGGCCAGGCGGCCCAGTACGGTACGACCACCAGCCAGTGCTCGTCCTGTTCCACGACGCGGGGCCCGCCACGCTCCTGGTCGGCATAGGCGAGCAGCAGGCGCTGGGGATGGCTGTCAGCATAGCCTCGCTGGGTGACGTCCTCGCGGGCGGCATCGGTCGGCAGCGCCGAGCCGGCCCAGATCTGGCCATGCGGGTGAGGGCTCGAGGCGCCCATCTCCGCACCCCGGTTCTCGAACACCTGGACCCAGCGATATCGCTCCCCCAGCTCCGTCGTCTGGTCGACCCACATGTCGACGACGGTCCGGATGTCGGGCACGGCCATGCTCGCCATGCCCAGGTCATGACGGGGCGAGAAGCAGACGACCCGGCTCGTGCCCCGCTCGCCCTCCGCCACGAGCAGACCGTCGACCACGCGGTCGGTGGGGCTGTCCGGCTGGAGCGCGGCGAAATCGTTGGTGAACACGAAGGTGCCGGGATAGTCCGGGTTCCGTTCGCCATTGGCGCGCACGTTGCCAGGACACAGGTAGCACTTGGGGTCGTGCCGAGGGGGCTCGACCCTGGCGGTCGACTCGCGACTGCCATTCCACGGGCGCCGCGTCCGTCCGACCGAGACCAGGACCCAGCGGTCGAGCAGCGGGTCATACCGCCGATGGGGATGGGCTCGCGACCCGGGTGCGTCCTGCGGGTCCCCGTGCTCGCTCACGGGAAGTCCTCCACGACGGTCTCCCCGCGCCACGCTACCAGCGTGCCGCCTCGATGCGGCTCGCCGGCGATGACCAGCTCCTGGACCTGCTCGCCCAGGATCGCCCGCCCCTCCGCCGACAATCCAGCGTCCGAGATGAGCAGGTCGGCCTGGGACAGGCGCGCGATGGTGCTCACGCCGATGACACCCCACTTGGTGTGGTCGGCGACGACCACGAGGCGACGCGCCGCCTCGACGAGCGCCCGGTCCGTCTCCGCCTCCAGCATGTTGGGCGTCGTGAAGCCCGCGCGCGGGTCCATCCCATGGACGCCCATGAGCACCAGGTCGACGTTCACCGTTCGGAGCGCTGCGACCGCGAACGGGCCGGTCAGGGCGTCGGATGGGGTGCGCACACCGCCAGTGAGGATGACCGTCTGGTCCGAGCGCCCACCGTGATACAGGACATCGGCAACGGGCACGGAATTGGTCACGACCGTCAGCCGCGGCACATCCAGCAGCCGACGCGCGATCGCGTAGGTGGTCGTGCCAGCGGAGATGGCGATCGCCTGTCCCGGACTGACCAGCGCCGCCGCTTCGTCCGCGATCCGTTCCTTGGCGTCCGGTTGGAGCACGACCTTGGCGCTGAAGCCTGGCTCGAACGACGCGCTCGCCGGGACGGTCGTCGCCCCGCCATGGACCTTCTCCAGGAGGCCACGCTCGTGGAGCAGCTCCAGATCTCGCCGGATGGTCATGTCGGAGACCGCCAGCTCCCGCACGAGGTCAGCGACACGGACACCGCCGTCCGCACGGACACGATCGAGGATATATGCGTGGCGCTGTCGTGCGAGCACCGGGCGCGACTCCTCCGGAGATGGATCGGAACGGGATGCGGGCCGCCGGATCGCGGCCCGTGCCAGTTTCGCGCACAGACCCACATAAGTCAACGCGCAAACGTCTCGGAGGGCCACCGGATGGGTTGCGTCAACTTGACAGGACGGTTGCGGCGTGGCACGCTCCGTCGGAACCTGTGGGTTTCTGTTTGGAGGCCGGCGGACCCTTCCGCGGGTCGAACAGCGAATGGAGGAGGCACCAATGGTCACTCCCGTGAAGCCGGCACCGTCCCGGCACGGGCTCGGCCGGCTTGCGTTCGTCGCGGGCCTGGCAGCCATCGCGCTGTCGGGCGCTGTGCCCGCAGCCGCCCAGTCACCCGCCGCGGGTGGCACCGTCACCCTCGGTTCCTATCAGTCGGATGATGTGCCGAAGGCCGCCCTCAAGGCCGGCATGGACTACTGCACGCAGCAGACCGGGGTCCAGGTCAACATCACCACCACCAACCACAACGACTTCCAGGAGGCGATCACCTCGTACCTCCAGGGCACCCCGGACGACATCTTCACGTGGTTTGCCGGGTACCGCCTGAAGTACTTCGCGGATCAGGGCCTCCTGAGCCCGATCGACGATGTCTGGGCAAAGGTCGGCAGCGATTTCTCGGATGCCTTGAAGACCGCTGTCACCGGCAACGACGGCAAGATCTACATGGTCCCGTGGGGCAACTACCCGTGGGTCGTGATGTATCGCAAGAGTGTCTTTGCCGACAAGGGCTACACCGTCCCAACGACCTGGGATGAGTTCACCGCACTCGCCGACAAGATGAAGACGGACGGCCTCATCCCGCTCGCATTCGCGGACAAGGATGGCTGGCCCGCCATGGGCACGTTCGACATCCTGAACATGCGCATCAACGGCTACCAGTTCCATGTCGACCTGATGGCCGGCAAGGAGAAGTGGACCGACCCCAAGGTCACCGCCGTCTTCGATGCGTGGAAGAAGCTGCTGCCGTACTACTCCGATGGAGCCCTCGGCCTGACGTGGCAGGAAGCTGCCCAGCAGCTCATGAACGACCCGCAGAAGGCCGGCATGTACTTCCTGGGCACGTTCGCGACGCAGCAGGCGACCGACCCCGCGATCGCCGCGGACGTCGACTTCTTCCCCTTCCCGACACTCGGCACGGCATTCGACGGTGAGCTGGGCATCGACGCCCCCATCGACGGCTTCGCTCTGAGTGCGAAGGGCAGCAACTCGGACGCGGCCAAGGCCATCCTTGCGTGCATCGGCACCGCCGGCTTCGAGAACGCGGTCCTCGCGGTCGACCCGTCCAACGTCGGTGTCGCCAATGACGTCGACACCAGCGGCTACAACGATGTCCAGAAGAAGGAAGCCGGGCTCATCTCCAGCTCCAAGGCGATCGCCCAGTTCCTCGATCGCGATACGATCCCGGCGTTCGCATCGAACGTCATGATCCCGTCGCTTCAGGCTTGGTTGAGCAGTCCCGACCAGGACCTGGCGGCGTTCCAGCAGGGCATCCAGGATCAGTGGGACACGATCGCGGCTGACCAGTAGTCATCCGCGACCCACGATCGACGGGTACCGTGGCGCACAACGCCGCTGACCCGGTAGCAGCCACCCCGCCGACGCAGGTCGGCGGGGTGGTTCGCGCTGCTGACGACCTGGCACCGGCGCAGCCGGTCATGGGGCCGGACATCAAGATCGCGGTCGCCACAGCGACAACCGGCAGACCGGAGCGTCGCGGGCGTTACAGCGTCCTCAGCCGAAGGGACAAGCTGACGCTCGGGGTGATGGTCGGCGTGCCGATATTCCTCGTGGGCTTCTTCATCCTGCTGCCCGCCCTGCTTTCTGTCGTCCTGTCGTTCACGAACTGGAATGGGATCAAGCCCATCGACCAGATCGAGTTCATCGGTGCTCGAAACTACGAGACGATGTTCACCAAGTACCCGCCGTTCTGGCCAGCCTTGACCCACAACCTCATCTGGCTCGCCTGGTTTCTGCTCATCGCGACACCGTTGGGCATGTTCATGGCGGTGCTGCTGGACAAGAATATCCGGGGATCTCGCGTCTACCAGAGCGTGCTGTATCTGCCGGTCGTGCTGTCGCTCGCGATCATCGGTTTCATCTGGCAGCTCCAGTACTCACCGAGTCAGGGGCTCATTAACGGGATCCTGGGCACCAACTCGCAGGGCAACACCATCGACTGGCTAGGCGACAAGAGCCTCAACCTGTGGGCTGTGCTGATCGCGGCGAGCTGGCGCCAGGTGGGCTACGTGATGATCCTGTACCTCGCTGGGCTCAAGGCCTTTGACCCCAGTCTTCGTGAAGCGGCCCAACTGGATGGCGCGAACGAGCGCCAGATGTTCTTCCGGGTGACCTTTCCAGTGCTCAAGCCCATCAACATGGTCATCCTGGTCATCACCATCATCGAGTCGCTGCGCGCGTTCGACCTGGTGTACGTCATCAACAAGGGCCGGAACGGCCTGGAGTTGCTCTCGGTGCTGGTGACGCAGAACATCATCGGTGAAGCCAGCCGCGTGGGCTTCGGCTCCGCCATCGCCGTCGTATTACTGGTCATCTCCCTGGGTCCCATCCTGTGGTACCTGACGCGCGCGATGCGCGAGGATCGGATGCAGTGACCAGCACCACGATCACGAGCGATGCCGCGACCCGGGGTGAGAACCCGCATAAGACACCGACCCGTCGGATCATCCTGCAGGCGTTCCTCATCTTCATGGCCATCGTCTGGTTGTTCCCTATGGCGTACGCCGTCTACACCTCATTCCGGCCGTATGGCGAGACCAACCGCCTGGGATATGTGTCCATCGGTGGCACCTACAACCTTGACAACTATGTCAATGCCTGGGATCGTGCCCAGTTGCCGCACTACTTCCTGAACACGACGATCATCGTGGTGCCGGCCGTCATCCTGGTGCTGGTATTGGCATCGATGGCCGCGTTCGTCATGTCGCGCTACAGCTGGCGTGCCAATGTGTTGCTGTTGATGGTGTTCACGGCTCTCAACCTGCTACCGCCCCAGATCATCATCACGCCGCTGTTCCAGATGTACCTCCGGTTGCCCATGATTGCGCCCCTCAGCGACAACGGCACGTTCTATAACCAGTACTTTGCCATCGCGCTCATCCATATCTCGTTCCAGATGGGTTTCTGTACCTTCGTGTTGAGCAACTACATGAAGACGCTGCCGCGCGAGCTGAACGAGGCCGCGGTGGTGGATGGGGCGTCGGTCTGGACGACGTATCGTCGGGTCATCATGCCGCTCACCAGGCCGGCGCTCGCGGCGCTCGCGACGCTGGAGGTCACGTTCATCTACAACGACTTCTTCTGGGCCCTCATCCTCATGAAGCCGGGACCGAAGCTGCCCATCACCACGGCGATCAACAACCTCAGCGGCCAGTTCTTCACGGACAACAACCTGGTCGCGGCCGGCGCGGTGATGATCGCCCTGCCCACGATCATCGTCTACTTCCTGCTGCAGAAGCAGTTCATCGGCGGGCTGTCGCTAGGTTCCACCAAGGGCTGACCGGCGGGCGCCGGGTGGCGGGAACACTGCGTTGTCAGGCGACCAGCTCGCCGGCGCCGGCCACCGCGCGGACCTGCCACAGACGAGGGACACGCCCCGTGCGCGCGGGGTACTCCCGATCGATGCGCTGCCAGAGGGCGTCCACCGCATCCGGCCGCGCGAGCGCGACGATGCAGCCGCCGAAGCCCGCCCCGGTCATGCGCGAGGCCACGACCCCGGGGGTCTGGTCGGCGAGCTCGACGAGCAGGTCGAGCTCTGGACAGCTGACCTCGAACAGGTCGCGCAGCGACACGTGACTGGCCGCGAACAGGGCACCCACTGCAGCCTCATCCCCGGCCGCCAACGCGTCGACCGTGGCCAGCACCCGTTCGTTCTCCTCGATGATGTGCCGTGCCCGCCGCTCGGCCGTCGCGTCCATGTCCGGCGCCGCTCTTCGGAGCATGGGAAGGTCGACGTCACGCAGCGCGCGGACACCGGGCTCCTGGCGCCGCACGGCGGCGACGGCGCGCTCGCAGTCGGCGCGTCGTTCGTTGTAAGCGGATGTCACCAGGGTGCGTGGCACGCCCGAGTGGATGACACAGATGACGATGTCGTCCTGCAGCCCTACGGGCCGATGCTCGAGCGATCGGCAGTCGAGCATCACAGCCGACCCTGCGACCCCACAGGCCGAGGCGAACTGGTCCATGAGGCCGCACATCATGCCTACGTACTCGTTCTCGGCACGCTGCGCGATGCGTGCCATCTCGAGGGGCATGATGGCGGGTCCGCCTGCTGGTGAGAGTGCCCAGGCCGAGGCGAGCTCCAGGGCGGCGGACGATGAGAGGCCGGCACCCTCGGGGAGCGTGCTGACGAGGACGCCCCGGAACCCGGTGACCGCCAGGCCCGCCCGAGCCATCTCGCGGGCGGTGCCGCCGAGATAGTCGGTCCAGTGGCCGCTCGGAGGTCCCACATCCAGCACCGCGACACTGTCCGTGACACCGGTCGATCCAAGGGTCACCGTGGCGCGACCATCCGTCGTCGGGGCGAGCGCGATGGCGATCTCCAGATCGATAGCAGCAGGCAGGACGTAGCCGTCGTTGTAGTCGGTGTGCTCACCGATGAGGTTCACCCGTCCCGGAGCTCGCACGACCCGGATCGCGTGGGGGTCCACGGATGGGCCCGGCAGTGCCGCCAGGCGCGCCTTCAGCGCGGTCCGGTCGATCCCCAGGTGCGTCCCGCTGGTCATCGGGTCATCGTACCGGACGATCACCCGGCCATCGGCTACAGTCGCGCCTGGAGCTGGCCGGGAGGTGGGCGGTGGCGGCTCCGCGGATGGAGGTGCGGCGTGAAGCCCGCAGGACGTGTGCGCGGGAGCGCAGGGCTGGCGGTCGCCCTTTCCATGACCCTGGCCATCGGGGTCTCGCCCATCCGCGCAGCCACCGCGGGCGATCCGGGTACAGCCGCGAGCGCGGGGACATCCGCCGACGCACCAGGCTCGTGTCCGGCGACCCTTGCCGAAACGGACATCGACGCCGGGATGGTCGGCACCGGCTGGACGGTGACCACCGGTGACCATCCGCGACCATTCCGGGTGAAGATCCTGGGGACCCTCCAGGACGGCATCGCGCCGGGGCGCGACCTCATCATCATCAAGGTCAGTGACCTGCCCGGACAGCACGTCATCAGCCAGGGCAACGGGATCTGGGCCGGCATGTCCGGGTCCCCGGTCTATCTCGGCGGCAAGCTGGCGGGCGCCGTCTCGTATGGCTTCTCGACGGGGCCTTCACACATCGGCGGCATGACACCGGCCCGCCAGATGCAGCGCATCTCGACCTACTCCTCGACATCCGGCGTCACGCGATCCGTGGTCTTGTCGGCTCCCCTCAAGCGCGCCGTGGCGAAGGAGGCGGGTGTCAGCACGGCCGGGGTGCCGTCCCTGCGCCAGCTCGAGGTGCCGTTCGTCATCTCGGCACCTCGGGGCCGGATCCGCGATCAGCTCGCGAGTCAGCTTCGGCGCGTGTTCGGGAGCATCAAGGTGCTGAGCGGCTCGACGACCGCCGGGACGGCCAGCTCCGACCTTGCCGCGCCACCTGTCGCGGGCGGCAACCTCGCGGGTGTCATCTCCAGCGGCGACGTCACCATCGCGGCGGTGGGCACGACCACGTCCGTGTGCGGCGCCACCGTCCTGGGTTTTGGGCATCCCATGACCGGAGCCGGCCGGGTGTCATTCGGCGCTGCGCGCGCAAGCGCCATCACCATCGTCGACGATCCGGCCGGGACCCCCTTCAAGATGGCGAATATCGGACGCCTCTTCGGGGTCCTCGACCAGGACCGGATCGCGGGCATCCGCGCCACGGTCGGGCGCGCCCCCCGGAACATCGACATCACGGCGCGCGTCCGCTCGACGGACACGGGTGACATCCGGACTGGTCACAGCTCGGTGACGACGTCCTCGTGGGTGCCCATCGTGGCTGCCAACCACCTGCTCTACGACATCTTCACGACGGCCGACGACCAGGGTGCCGGTACCGCGCTGCTGTCCTGGACCATCCGGGGCACGCGGCCCGATGGGCAGCATTGGTCACTCGTCCGGTCCGACCGCGTGGCCTCGACCGATGTGGTCGGTCTGGACGCCGGGCAGCTGCTGCTGGACCAGCTGTCTACCATCGACCAGGCCTCCCTCGAGAAGGTCAAGTTCGACAGTGTCACCATCTCCGCGACGGTCAGCCCGGTCGTCAAGGTGTACGTCATCCAGGGTGTCCAGGTGTCACGCAACGGCGGACCCTGGAAGCAGCGCGACTCGATCACCGCGCATCCGGGCGACTCGCTCCGGTTCCTGGTCAAGATGCACGTGCTGCATGGCGGCACCGCGACCAAGGTCGTTGGTCTCAGTGTTCCCGTGACTGCCTCCGGTGCGGGTACGGTGACGGTCGGCATCGACCCGTTCGGCTCCGGATCGGCATGCACCTTCGATCCATCGGCATGCCCGGCCACGTTCCCGGGCCTCATCAAGGCGCTCCGCGACGCACCCCGGAACGACGACCTCCAGGTGTCCCTGGACCTGTCGGACCTCGACGGCAAGGAGGTGCTGGTCACCCGATCGACGCGACTCGCCAAGGTCGTCGAGGGCACCATCCAGCTGCCTATCGAGATTCGCTGACAAGCGCGTCAGGACACACACGACCCGCACAGTCTTTGGATGGATATCTCGTTCGGCGCGACTGACGCTGCCGTCCCGAGGGTCGATGCTGCGACGATCGGTGCGAGGGTGACGATCCAGGCGATCATGTGAACACCTCGCGCACGGAGGCGTGACCATGCCTGGCGCCTCCCACCCATCCCGGTAGCCGCCCTAGCCGCAGACGATCGGTCCACAGGGCCATCCGGGTATCGGTACACGGCATGACCGCACCGCGGCTGGGTCGGCAACACCGTCCGTGGGAACCACAGCAAGGGGTCGAATGGCCCTTGTGCCCTGGGGTCCGCCCGCAGGAGCATGCTGATGACGGCGATGCTCCCTGGTGATCCGCGCGACGCGTGGCAGGACCTTATCGCCGGGCAGCGAAGGAGGCCTATCCCGATCATCGCTCCCGCTCGCGCCCGCCCGGGCCCGAGCCGCAAAAGGTCCGCTGTATGCGGAGGAGGACACGACGAATGATGAAGCGACTACTCGTCCTGGCGACCGGTGCACTGCTGGCCCTGTCGGTGGCTGCGCCCGCCCTGGCGCAGGAGCCGAAGACCTTCTACTGGGTCTCGCATGGCTCGCCGACCGACCCGGTCTGGACCTACTTCCTGGCGGGCGCCACCCAGTGGGAGAAGGACACCGGCAACAAGGTCAACACGTCGTTCCACAGCGGTGACGTTCCCTCCCAGCAGGACGCGATCCGTGCGGCCATCGCGACAGGCGCGGCGGGCATCGTCACCAGCAGCCCAAGCGAGGGCAGCCTGACTGAGGTCGTCGCCGAGGCGCACGCCGCCGGCATCCCCATCATCAACATCAACACGCCCGATCCCAGTGCCGGCTTTGACGCCTACGTCGGGACCAACAACGTGGAGGTCGGTCGACGCTGGGCCCAGTACCTCGTTGACGGCGGGTTCGTGAAGTCGGGCGACAAGGTCTGGACACCCGTCGAGGTCGCCGGCGCCACCTACGGCGAGCAGGAAAAGCAAGGCATCATGAGTGTCTTCGAGCCGCTCGGCATCACCATCGATACCATCGAAACGGGCCTCGACCAGGCCCAGATCATCTCCACGATGAGTGACTACCTGACGGCCAACAAGGACAAGGTCGCGGCGATGATCGGTCTCGGCGACCTCGTGACCGGCAGCGTGGCACGGGTCTGGGACCAGGTCGGTGTCAAGGCTGGCGCCATCCCTGTCGTCGGTTGGGGCAACTCGCCTGACACGACCCAGGAGATCCTGGACGGCTACGTCCTTGCCGGCATGTGGCAGGACCCGCAGATGACCAGCTATCTGGGCCTCAGCCTTGCCGACGCAGCGTCGAGCGGCATCCCGCCCGGCTTCGACATCCTCGTGGGATCTCTGTACGAGAAGGACCAGGCACAGTTCTACCAGGACGTCATGACGGCGAAGTAGCCGAGCATCGGGCGGGCGACGGCGGATCACGCGAACCGTGACGATCTCGACCACCCATGGTCCACGGGACGGGCGCTCGCCTGTCCCGTGGTCATCGTATCGGGGTTCCTGATGCGCCCAGGACGATCACCATGACCACCTCGACCGCAGCCGCGGGAGGGGGCGAGGCAGCACCGACCGACCCGGGCCAGGGCTACCTGCGCCGGTTCGTGGCGCGACCCGAGTTCGGCCCGTTCGTGCTGCTGGCGGCCGAGATCGTCATCTTCTGGGCCATCAACCCGGACTTCCTGTCGCCGCTCAACGTCAGCAACATCCTGACGTTCTCGGTCGAGCTGGGGCTCATCGCCCTGGCCATGACCCTGTTGATGACGTCAGGCGAGTTCGACCTGTCCGTGGGCTCGGTGTTCGGGTTCAGTGCGGTGGTCATGTGGACGCTGTACAACAGCGGCACGACCTCGCTTGAGGTGGGCTTCCTCATCGCCCTGCTCACGGCCCTTGTCATCGGCCTCGTCAACGGCCTGTTCGTGACCCGGCTGCGGATCCCGTCGTTCCTGGTGAGCCTGGGCATGCTCCTGGTGGTGCGCGGTATCGCCCTGTACATCACCGATGGCTTTCCCCAGCGGACCTGGAGCGCCAAGGGCAGCTGGCTCGCCGATCTCCTCGTCGGCGACTTCTACGTCGGCGACTTCCGCATCTACATGTCGCTGTTCTGGTTCCTACTCGCTGCGGTCGTCTTCGGCTACATCCTGACGCTGACCCGGTTCGGCAACTGGATCCAGGCATCTGGCGGCAATGCCGGCTCCGCCCGAGCGCGCGGTGTCCCCGTGAACCGCACGAAGGTGGTCCTGTTCATGCTCACGGCCGCGATGGCCGCGCTGGCCGGTGCCATCAGCTCCATCCGGACCTCCGCCGCGAACCCCAACAGTGGCACCGGCTACGAGCTCGAGGTCATCGCGATGGTGGTCATCGGCGGCACGGCCCTGACCGGCGGGCGGGGCACCATCATCGGCACGGTCCTGGGCGTTCTCATCCTGCGTGTGATGCGTAACGGCATCGTGCTCATCGGCGTTCCCGGTCTGGCATACAACATCTTCATCGGGGCCATCATCCTGGGCATGATGGCGCTCCATTCGTGGCTCGAACGCCGCCACCACGCGGGGACCTGACGTTGGCCACCGACCTCGTGCGCATGGAGCACATCCACAAGTCCTATGGCCGCATCGTGGCGCTCGATGACGTGACGCTCAGCGTGGGCAAGCAGGAGATCGTGGGCCTCCTGGGCGATAACGGCGCCGGCAAGTCGACCCTCATCAAGGTGCTCTCAGGTGCGGTTCCGTTGACGCGCGGCGAGATCTTCATCCGGGGTGAGCGGGTAGACATCCGCAGCACCACCGATGCCATCTCGCACGGCGTCGAGACCATCTACCAGGACTCCGCGCTCGTGACCCAGCTCTCGATCGCGCGCAACCTGTTCCTCGGCCGAGAGCTCATCATGGGCCCCCGGATCCTGAACCGGATGGACCAAGCGACCATGGCCTCGGTCGCCCGGACACTACTCAAGCAGGTCGGCATCACCAAGGAGATCCCGCCGACGACACCCATCAGCGCCCTGTCGGGGGGTGAGCGTCAGGCGGTCGCGATCGCCCGCGCCATGCACTTCGACAGCGACCTCATCATCCTGGACGAGCCCACCAACAACCTGGGTGTCGCCGAGACCCAGGGCGTGCTCAGCTTCGTGCGCAACGCCCGCGACTCGGGTCACTCCTGCATCTTCATCGCGCACAACATCCACCACGTGTTCCGAGTCGTGGACCGCATCGTGGTGCTGCGCGCCGGGAAGGTGGTCGCCGACGACATCGATCCGCGGACCACGACCATCGAGCACGTCGAGGCCGTCATCACGGGCCTCGAGGAGTCTGCCGTGCTGGGCGCGGTCGCCGGCGAGCCGGTGTCCGCCGAGCTTGTCTGATCCCCGAGTCGATGCGACAACCGGGGCCATCGTGCCCGGGCAGATCCGTGGCGTATCGTGCGCGACGCCTAACCGCCGCTGTCCCGGCGGACCGGCGTGCTCAAGACCGCCGCGCGCCCGACAGTCACGTCGAACGCACGGCGTGGACGTGAAGTGGACCGATGGCTGGTGTAGCGGTCGATGCTGGTCCACGAGGGAATCAGCTGGTCGGTGGTCCGTCCCGATGGAGTCCCGTTTGCGGTCCGTGACGAGATCAAGCACGAGTCTCGTCTACCGAGCGGCGTGCTAACGTCCCCAGCATGCTGCAGGCATGGACTCTCGCACGCGCTCGCTCGCGGGCCCTGGCATGAAGCACACCGCGGTGACCGAGGACGTCTCGATCGGCGGGCCCGGCTACACGTTGCCCTCGACGATCGCGTTGCCGGCGAGCGACGGCGCCTCGCCGTGCGTCGTGTTCTTCGCCGGGAGTGGGCCGACCGACCGCGACTGGACGTCGCCGCTCCTGCCGGGCACGAATGGCAGCGGCGCGCAGCTCGCGCTCACCTTGCAGGCGCGCGGTGTCGGATCGATCCGCTTCGACAAGGTCGGCTCCGGCGTCAACATGCCGGTGAGCGGTGCGCCGGCGAACCTGAAGATGCTCGAAGTGTTGTCGTTGGCCCACTACATCGACGAAGCCGAGGCCGCGTTCGACGAGCTCGCGACACGGGACCGGTGTGCCAAGGTGTTCCTGCTCGGCCACAGCGAGGGATCGATCCACGCCTCATCGGCAGCGATCGCGAGGCAGGCAGACCCGGACTTCGGCGGCTTCATCAGCCTGTCCGGGCCGGCACGTTCGCTGCTGGACACGGCGATCGAACAGATCCGAGCGATGCGCGTGAAAGCGGGCAGCGACGCGTCCGCCGCGGACCAGGCGCTCGAGGACTTTCGCGCAGCGATGCTGGAGCCAGGGGCACCGGCGCCCGAACTGTCCTCGCTCCCCGAGGCGGCGGGGTTGTGGCAGGCGACGCACGACCCGCTGCAACAGAAGGTCGCGCGCGAATTGATCCTCGCGGACCCGCTGGCGGCGCTGCCCGCCTACCGCGGTCGCGCCCTCGTGGTCTCGGCAGCCAACGACGCCCAGGTGCCTGGGTCAGATGCTGACAAGATCTTCGCGGCCCTGGGGAGCGACGCGAATGCCAAGCATCGGGTGACGATCGCCAACGCCAACCACGTCTACAAGTCGGAGACGCGGGCGCCGTCGATGATCAGCCAGAGCGAGATCGTGGCCGGCTACGCCGACGAGAACCACGCGCTTGCCGACGGCCTCGTCGACGCGATCGTGAGCTTCGTCTCGGCGAAGTGACCGCGGCTCCCCTGGGACCCCTGTGGATGCACGGTCCTCGTGGCGGCAAACCGGTTCTGGCTTGCCACGTCGAACGCAGGGGGCCGACGCGAGGCGCTCGGATGGAGGCAGAGGAAGTCGCAGGCCTGATCCCGCCCCGGATGCCCGGCGCTTCCTCCGTCCAAGGCGGGTAGGGCGCCCGGTTCCGCAGCCGGGGTCTGTCCTACCGCTCCTCCATCGTGGGTGTGAGCGCAAGCCTGGCCTTCAGCAGCTGCTGGGTGGCGCCACGGCAACGGAGCCGGATGCGGTGTCCGCGGCCATGACGGGCTACCGCACGGGCGTCAGCGCCGGGGCTCACACCGTCAACCTGTATATCACGCCCTCGTACGCCGGTGCATCCTCCAGGAGCGTGCGCTCAACGTGCTGGTCAACATCTACTGACCTCGCGGCGGCCTGGGCGTCCCGCGTGTGAGCGGGACGCCGATCGGCCGCACCTGCTTCGCCAGGGATCAGACCGCGCCCCGTCTGGGAGATCAACGAGGAGCCTTGCCCGTCGTGGGTAAGCGAGGGCGGGCGTCGGCGGTGCATACGCGACGCGCGCTGATGGTGGAGGAACGCCTCGGATGGAGCTCGTACCCAGAGAACACGGCTGCGATCTCCCGTCGTCCCTCCACGGCCGTCCGCAGGGGAGCATGGGGGCTCATGACAGCACCAGTGCCGAACGACAGCGTGACGGTAGGCCCGCGATGAGAGCCTACCGCCATCCTGTTCCGAGCGGCGGGCGGGAAGCCGCAGGTTCACCTTTGGCAGCGGGTTGATCCCGTTGTCGACGTCGCGCGGCTGGATGTCCGCCACCGTCGTGCGCCCGTCGTCCATCATCCACGTGCCGAACTGGCGCACCGCACCACCAGAGGCGAGGATGGTGGTCCCGGACACGTTGATGGCCCGCATCGCCCGCGTGCACGACAGCAGCTCGTCGCCGAGGTCTCCCTGCGTGACCAACTCGTACGGCTCTGTTATCGTCACGGGAACCGGGGACATCTCCATGTGAGCGGTTATCAAGCTGTTAGCACGGACTGTCCTCCGGTGTAGGTCAAGGCTCGGAGCACGTATCGGGTGGCCCGAGCACGAAACTTGGGGCGGCTAGCTCAGCTGGTTAGAGCACTTGCTTGACATGCAAGAGGTCACTGGTTCGAGTCCAGTGTCGCCCACCAATCACACGCAGCAACGCGTCGATCGGGACACGCGGCGCGGCACCTGACCACAGAGAGCCCCGGCCGTGGCTGGAAGCCGGGGCGGTCATCCGGGTGACGCGACGTACCACCCGTGAGCGGCCGGTGTGCCGGCCCGGGGCTCGCCCGTCATCGCGAGACAGAGTGCGTCAGGTGCGCCGGGTCGGCGCCGCCGGGCGAAGGCGGGTGGGACCGCGGGAGGCATGCCTCTCGTCCTGTCGACAGGCGAGACGCATCCCCGATACCCGGAGGCACCCATGAGCGACCAGGCTCCCGCGGCTGCGGCACCCGAACGAGACGACCACGAGGACCTCGACTTCCTGGCGCCCGAGAAGGGCTCCGCAGACGAGCTCCTCGACGCCAACGCGCACGGCCCGCTCGACCCGATGCGCCATTCCACCGCCCACGTGATGGCCGAGGCGGTCATGGAGCTGTTCCCGGGCACCCGGCTGGGCATCGGCCCGGCCATCAAGGACGGCTTCTACTACGACTTCGACCTTCCCCGCGCGCTGGTGCCCGAGGATCTCGCGGCCATCGAATCCCGGATGCGGGAGTCCATCGCGGCGGACCACCCATTCGTGCGCAAGGAGTGGGACCCCGACGAGGGGAGGGCCTTCCTCGCGCAGCAGGGCCAGGGCTACAAGGTCGAGATCCTCGACGACCTGCGGACAGCAGCCCAGATCTCGGGCTCTGCCCCTCCGGTCGTCTCCACCTACCAGCAGGGTCCCTTCATCGACCTCTGCCGCGGCCCCCACGTGGCATCGACGGGCAAGATCGGCCCCTTCAAGCTGCTGTCCGTCGCGGGCGCCTACTGGCGTGGCCACGAGGACCGGCCGATGCTCCAGCGCATCTACGGCACGGCCTGGGACACCCAGGAAGGGCTCGACCTCTACCTCTGGCGGCGCGAGGAAGCGCGCAAGCGCGACCACCGACGGCTGGGCGTCGCGCTCGACCTGTTCAGCTTCCACGATGTCAGCCCGGGATCCGCGTTCTGGCACCCCAAGGGACAGCGGTTGTGGCGCACCCTGGAGGGGGCGATGCGTGAGCTCCAGGATCGGCGAGGCTATCAGGAGGTGAGCACGCCCATCCTGGTCCACCGCAAGCTGTGGGAGCAGTCGGGCCACTGGGACATGTACGGCGAGAACATGTTCCGGCTCCAGTCCGAGGGCCAGGACTTCAGCCTCAAGCCCATGAATTGCCCCGAGAGCACCTTCATCTACAAGACCCGGGTGCGGTCCTACCGCGACCTGCCGCTGCGATTCAATGAGTATGGGCGGCTGCATCGCAACGAACGCTCCGGGACGCTCTCGGGCCTGACCCGTGTGCGCCAGTTCATCCAGGACGACGCCCATGTCTACGTGCGCCCGGACCAGCTGCGCGACGAGATCCAGGCACTCCTGGGCGAGGTCGCGGAGAGCTACTCCTGGTTCGGCCTGGTGCCCCGCTTCGCCTTCGCCACGCGTCCCGACAAGGCGCTCGGCGATCCCGAGGTCTGGGCGCGTGCCGAGGGACTCATCCGGGAGGCACTCGACACCGCCGGCGTGAGCTACGTGGTCAAGCCCAAGGACGGCACGTTCTACGCGCCCAAGATCGACATCTACATCGACGACGCGCTTGGCCGGGAATGGCAGATGGCGACCATCCAGGCCGACCTGGTGATGCTGCCGGAACGGTTCGACCTCTCGTACATCGACGAGGCCGGCCAGCCGCAGCGACCCATCGCCATCCACCGCGCCATCCTGGGGTCGCTGGAGCGGTTCATCGGCATCATCACCGAGCACTTCGCGGGAGCGTTCCCGTTCTGGTGCGCTCCCGTCCAGGCGGTCGTGGTGCCCATCGCCGACCGCCACAACGAGGCCGCCGGCGAGCTCGCCGCCGTGCTCCGCTCGCGTGGCATCCGGTCCGAGGTCGACGGCTCGTCCAATCGCATGCAGAACAAGATCCGGATGGCTCAGGAGCAAAAGGTGCCCTACATGCTCGTCCTGGGCGATCGCGAGATCGAGGCGCGCACGGCGGCGCCCCGCACGCGTGGGGGCGAGCAGCAGCCAGCGCTCGACTGGGACGCGCTTGCCGACCGCCTCGCTGCCGAGGCCGCCGACCGCTCCCCGGGCTGATCGCCCGGGACGGTGCCGCCGGTGATGCTCACCGGTACCCATGTGGCGGGTCAGTCCGACGCGCTGGTCGTTGGAGCTGCCAGGGCCATGCATCCGGTGGGTGGATCGTGTCCAACGGGCATCGGATCGCCCGATCCGATGCGGCGTGTGGGTCAGGATCGACACCTGCGGCCCCGGCCGCGCCGACTCACCCAAGGGGTGGGTAGCGCCCGGGCGCGACGGCACCAGGAAGCTGAGCGCGCTTCGTTGCGAGCCTCCGAACGGGCGTGCTATAGTCCCGAAGCCAGTGGGCACCGCAGTCCCGATGTGGGCGCGGCAGCCGCTGCATGTCGTCGGAACGTATCGGTGAGGGAACCAGTCTGAGCAAAGACCTGCGCATCAACGAGATGATCCGTGTCCCCAATGTCCGGGTCGTCGACGAAGACGGAAGCCAGCTTGGCGTGATGCCCACGTTCCAGGCCCTCCAGACCGCGCAGGAGCGGGGGTATGACCTCGTAGAGGTGGCCCCCACAGCGGCCCCGCCCGTCGTCAAGTTCCTCGACTATGGCCAGTTCAAGTACGAACAGGCGCGTAAGGAGAAGGAGGCCCGACGGAACCAGCGATCCGTCGAGTTCAAGGAGATCCGCCTGAAGCCGAAGATCGGCAAGGGTGATTTCGATACCAAGGTCCGTCGAGCGATCCAGTTCCTGGAGGACGGTGACCGGGTGAAGGTCACGGTCCAGTTCCGGGGCCGCGAGGTGAGTCACGCCTATATCGGGCGTGACCTGCTGACACGGTTCGGGGATGACATCAAGGATCACGGCACCGTCGATCGGCAGCCGCTGCTGGAAGGCAAGTCGATGTCGATGACGGTCGCCTCGACGCACAAACCAAAGATCGTCCCCGCGACGTCGCGCGATGAGGCCGCTCCCGAGGTGGCCCCGCAACCGCCGCCGCCCCAGGAGCCGCCACCGGCGCAGCCGGCGGCAGGAGGCTGAGCCGATGCCCAAGATGAAGACCCACAAGGGCGCCCAGAAGCGCTTCGGCCTGACCGGCAGCGGCAAGGTCTACCGCGTCAAGTCCTGGCGTGGCCACCATCTGGAGATCAAGTCCTCCAGCCGGACCCGCCGATACGCGGGCAAGACCATCGTCGATCCCACCAGTGCGCGCGCCATCCAGCGCCTGCTGCCGAACCTCTAGGAGTACCTGATGGCACGCGTCAAGCGCGGCGTCGCGGCACACAAGCGGCACAAGCGGCTGCTCAAGGATGCCGAAGGTCGACGTGGCACACGTTCCAAGCTCATCAAGCCGGCGCGCGAAGCGCAGCTGCATGCCCTGGCGTACGCGTACCGCGGCCGCAAGGAGCGCAAGCGCCAGCTGCGCGCCCTGTGGATCGTCCGCCTCAACGCGGCGGCACGCCAGAACGGCCTGAGCTACAGCCGGTTCATCCGCGCCCTCAAGGACGCCGGCATCGCCCTCGACCGGAAGATCCTGGCTGACGTCGCGGTCCGGGATGCGGCGACCTTCACGCGCATCGTCGAGGTCGCGAAGGCCCAGTAGCTGCGGGGACGCCGCGCATCGTGGACCTGGCAACATTCTCCGCTCAGCTCGAAGCCCTGCGACTGCAGGCGCTGTCGGCTGTCGCCGCGGCACTGAGTCCTGACGCGCTCGCCCAGGTGGATGCCGACGTGCTCGGCCGCAAGGGCGCGTTGCGGACCCTGATGGCGGGCATCGGCGCGTTCCCGGCCGAGGACCGACCGCGCATCGGTGCGCTCGCCAACCCGGTGCGGGAGGCCATCGAGGCCGCCATCGCAGAGCGTCGCGCTCGACTGGAGTCCATCGCGCTCGAGGTGAAGCTCGCTGCCGAGCACGAGGACGTGACGCTCCCCGGCCGGGCCCCCTGGCGTGGGGGCCTGCACCCCATCCGCGAGACGGAACGGGAGATCGCCCGGGTCCTGGGCCAGTTCGGGTTCGTGGTCGTGGAGAGCCCGGAGGTCGAGACCGACGCGCTCAACTTCGAGGCGCTCAACATCCCTGCCGACCACCCGGCGCGCGACCTCTGGGACACCATCTATGTCGCGGATCCCGGTGCCACCGCCTCCCGACAGGCCGCATCCGCGGACGGTTCGTCGCACTGGCTGCTGCGGACCCATACCTCGCCCGGCCAGATCCGGGCCATGCGCGCGTCGCAGCCACCCATCCGCATCCTCACCCCCGGCCGCTGCTATCGCTACGAGCAGGTCGACGCCAGCCATGGCTTCGAATTCTTCCAGGTGGAGGGGTTGATGGTGGACGAGGGCACGACCATGGCCACCCTGCGGGGCCTCCTGGACGCGTTCGCGCATGCGATGTTCGGCGCGGGCCGTCCGACCCGGTTCCGCCCTGGCTACTACCCGTTCACGGAACCATCGGTCGCGTTCGATATCCAGTGTGTCGTGTGTGATGGCTCCGGCTGCCCTGCGTGTGGGCGGAGCGGCTGGATGACCATCCTCGGCGCGGGCATGGTCCATCCCGTAGTGCTGGCCAACGGTGGCATCGACCCGGAGCGGTACCAGGGCTTCGCGTTCGGCATGGGCACCGACCGCATCGCCATGCTCCGATACGCCATCCGGGACATCCGCGCCTTCCTGGCTGACGACCTGCGCTTCCTGGAGCGGTTCTAGCCATGCGCGTGCCGCTGTCCTGGCTCCGGGAATACGTCGATGTCGACCTCTCGCCGGCGGCACTCGCGGAGCGCCTCACGCTGCTCGGGATGGAGGTCAAGGGCATCGAGCACCTCGGTACCGGCTGGACGCGGGTCGTCGTCGGTGAGCTGCTCGCGGTCGAGCGGCATCCTCACTCCACGCGCCTCTCCCTGACCACGGTCCGGGTGGGGGAAGGCCAGCCCACCCTCTCCATCGTGTGCGGCGCGACCAACATCGCGGTCGGCCAGCGGGTGCCCGTGGCGCTGCCGGGGTCGGTGCTGCCGGGAGACCGCCACATCGAGACCGCGCGTCTGGCGGGTGTGGAGAGCCAGGGCATGCTCTGCTCCGGCGATGAGCTGGGACTCTCCTCCGACGCGGACGGCATCCTCATCCTGCCACCCGAGACACCTCTGGGCCTCCCCCTCGAGGACCTCGTCGGCGACACCGTGCTCGACGTCGACGTCAAGCCCAACCGGGGTGACGCGCTGTCCATCATCGGTCTGGCCCGCGAGGTGGCCGCGGCCACCGGCGCACCGCTGCGGTGGCCAGACATCAGCGTCCCGGAGACGGGCGACGCGATCACCGACCATCTCTCGGTCGAGGTGGAGGACACCGTCCGCTGCCCCAGGTTCGTTGGCCGCTATCTCGATGGCGTGCATATCGGGCCGTCGCCGTTCGCGGTGAGCCGGCGGCTGCTGGCCGCCGGTGTGCGGCCCATCAGCAATGTCGTCGATGCCAGCAACTACGTGATGCTCGAGCTGGGCAAGCCGATCCACACCTTCGACGCGGGGGCCATCACCGCGGGCCGGATCATCGTCCGTGGCGCCCGTGACGGCGAGCTGCTGATCACGCTCGACCACGTGGAGCGGGTGCTCGACCCAGAGGTGCTGCTCATCGCCGACCCGGCAGGTCCGCTGGGCATCGCGGGCATCATGGGTGGCCTCACCAGCGAGGTATCTGACACCACGACGCGGGTCGTCGTCGAGTCGGCCATCTTCGACCCCGTCAGCATCCGTCGCTCAGCGTTCCGGTTCGCCCTTCGGAGCGAGGCCAGCCTCCGGTTCGAGAAGGGCCAGGAGCACCGGATGGCGCGCGTCGGTGCGGATCGGACCGCGCAGCTCATCCTCGCCTGGGCCGGCGGCCGCGCCGCGACCGGCGTCATCGACTCCGACCCGCTCGAACGGGCACCCGCGCGGGTGCCCTTCCGGCCGGCGCGGGTTTCGCGGCTGCTCGGCCTCGACATCGGTCCCGCGGAGCAGGCGGCGCTGCTGGCCCGTGTGGAGGTGGGCACCGAGCCGGCCACGGCGACCGACGTCGTGCCCGTGACCGGGACCGGTCGCGAGGTGCCCCTGGGTGCCGACGCCGGCGACGCCCTCGTGGCCATCATCCCGGGCCACCGCCGGGATCTTGCCATCGAGGCCGACATCGCCGAGGAGGTGGCTCGCGTCCGGGGTTACGAGACGCTGCCGGGCGTGCTGCCCGCGAGCGCGATGCCGGGGTATCGACCCGATCCACGTCGACTTGTCAACGAGGTCCGCGACCTGCTCGCCGGCCGCGGTCTGACGGAGGTGGTCACCCACGGCCTCGTCGGACCCGACGACCATGCCCGGCTGGGCATCGCGGTGGACGACCCGCGGACCATCCGCGCGATCAACCCCGTCACGCTCGACCACTCGGAGCTGCGTCGGTCGCTGCTGCCGGGCCTGATGCGGGTGCTCGTCGACAACGAGCGCCAACGACGGTCGGACGTGGCCATCTTCGAGCACGGTCCCATCCACGAACGGCGGGGAGACATACCGCGGGAGACAGCCATCGTTGGCTTGCTGCTTTCGGGGTCCGCGCTGCCCCCGAGCTGGTCCGCCCGGCCGCGCCCCTGGGATGTCGCGGATGCCAAGGGCATCGTGGAGATGCTGGTAGCACGCCTGGGCCTGGCGCGACTTCGATATGAGCCTGCTCCGATCCGGGCCGGCGTCGACCACCCGGGTCGGACCGCCAGCATCGTCGCCGACCTGCCATCCGGCGAGCGGATGGTGCTGGGCCGTGTCGGCGAGGTCCATCCCGCGCTGCTCACTGCGGTCGATGCACGTACGGAGCGCGTCGTCGTCGCGGAGATCGAGCTCGAGGGCCTGGCGCGGCTCGTGCCACCCGGGTTGCGGATCGGCGACCTGGAACGGCTGCCGGCGGTCGAGCGCGATATCGCGTTCGTGACCCCCATCGGCCAGCCCGCGGGGGCCATGGGTGCCATCATCGCCGAGCTCGCGGGACCCCAGTTGTCCTCGTGCCTCCTGTTCGACCGCTACCAGGGTCCGCCGCTCGCCGAGGACGAGGTAAGTCTCGGCTGGAGGCTCCGTTTCGAGCCCGGAGACCAGCCGCTCGACGAAATGCAACTGAACGAACGGTTCATAGCCATCGAGCGATCGGTGCAGCAACGTCTTGGCGCACGTCGGCGCGCCTGATAGGGTTCGCCCCGTGCACGGATCGAGGGACCAATGACCAGCGTCGACATCGTGCTGGTGCTCATCATCGCGGGCGCCTTCGTACTGGGCTTCCTGTGGGGCGTCATCCGCAGCATCCTGATGATGGCCGGGTGGTTCGTGGTCTTCGTCGTATCGGCCCTGCTGAGCGTGCCCCTTGGGGGCTACCTGGAGAACCAGTGGAACTCCTACAGCGCTGACTGGGACGATATGGCCGCCTTCGCCATCCTCTACGTCGGCGGGCTCATCCTGGCGCTCATCCTGGTCTGGATCGGCGTCAAGGGTGCCCAAGGTGTCACCAAGTACCGCCTCCTCGACGACATCGGGTCGGGGGCGATCATGGCGTTCGTGGGCGTGCTCGCTATCGCAGGCCTCATGACGGTGCTGGCGACGGCCTACAAGGGCCCGCCAGGCGCCACGGTGCTCGGCCCGGACTGGACCCGTGACCTGTACGCCCAGTTGGTGGCCTCCCAGATCGGTCGTGGCCTCCAGGACACCCTCATCCCGGCCCTGGGCAGCATCCTGGGCCTGTTGCTCCCCGGGTATATCCGGGAAGTGATGGTATGAGCGCAGCCGCCGGCGCGACGGCGGACCCCCAGCGCGCACCACCCGCGCCGGTCGAGGGCGCCCCGTCGCCCGTACCGTTCGGCCGCGACTGGTATCAACGTGACTCGGTATCGCTCGCCCGAGCGCTCCTGGGTCAGCTCCTGGTCCGTGACATCGACGGCCAGCAGCGGGTCGCACGCATCGTCGAGACCGAGGCGTACGCCGGCACCGCGGACCGGGCCAGCCATGCCCGCGCTGGCCGCACCCGTCGGACCGAGCCGATGTTCGGCCCGGCGGGACACGCCTATGTCTACCTGGTCTATGGCATCCACCACTGCCTGAACGTCGTCGCGGCCACGGCGGGCGTCCCCGCCGCGGTCCTCATCCGCGCGGCATCGCCGGCCACGAGCGTGGACGCCATGCGGCGAGCTCGACGTGGCCCGAAGGTGCCCGATGTCCGGCTGCTCGCAGGGCCCGGGCTGGTGTGCGCGGGCATGTCCATCGATCGTGGCCTCGACGGGCACGATCTCACCACGGGTGACGAGCTGTGGATCGGCCCCGGACCGGGGAGCGCCGTCCCCGACGTGACGATCGTGCATGGCCCGCGCATCGGTGTCGCCTACGCCGGGCCGGGCTGGGCCGACCGTCCGTGGCGATTCGGCATCGCCGGCGACCCTGCGCTGTCCAAGCCGTTCCCGACGGCGGTCACGGCGAACCAGTCCCGGGCCTGATGGACCGTCGCTCCCAGGAGCTCCTGGAGTACCCGACGCTGCGTGCGCGGCTTGCCGGGTATGCGTCGTTCCCGCCATCGCGACGCCTGGCGGAAGCGCTCGAGCCGTCGAGCGACCCGATCATCGTGGCCCGGCTGCTGGACGAGACCGACGAGGCACGTGCGTTCCTCTCCAGCCGCCCCGACGTGGGCATCGGCGGCGCCCGCGATATCGCGACGGCCATCGGGCGGGCGGATCGTGGCGGCCGACTGGAGCCGAACGACCTGCTCGCCGTCGCGGACACGCTCGTGGCAGCGGGTCGGCTGGCTGACAGCCTCCGACCCGTCCAGCTGCCGCGGCTCCACGAGCTGTCACGCGACATCTCGCCGCTACCGTCACTGCGCGACCGGCTCCTCGCGAGCATCGACCCCTCGGGCGAGATCCTCGACAGCGCCTCGCCGGCGCTCGGGGGCCTGCGGCGGGGCGTGCGCATCGCGTACGAGCGGCTGCGGTCCCGCCTGGAGCAGCTGGTGCACGGCAGCGAGCTCGGCAGCGCCCTCCAGGAGCCCATCGTCACGCTCCGCAACGGGCGATATGTCATCCCCGTCCGGGCCGACGCCAAGAGCAAGGTCCGGGGCATCGTCCATGACCAGTCCGGCAGCGGTCAGACGCTGTTCATCGAGCCCCTCGTCGCCGTCGAGCTGGGTAACGCGTGGCGGGAGGCACAGCTCAAGGTCCAGGTGGAGGAGGAACGCATCCTCGACGACCTGTCGGGCCTCGTGGGCTCGCAGGCCGGGCCGTTGCGCGACACCCTCGATGCCATCGCCCGGTTCGACTTCTGGGCCGCCAGGGCGCGCCTGGGGGCGGAGCTCGATGGCATCCGGGCTGAGAGCTCGCGTCGGGACATCGTGCTGCTCTCCGCTCGCCACCCCGGTCTCTCCGGTCGCGTCGTGCCCATCGATGTCCGGCTGGGTGACGGCTACACGGCGCTCGTCATCACAGGTCCCAACACCGGCGGCAAGACGGTCGCGCTGCGGACGGTCGGGCTGCTGTGCCTGATGCACCAGTCGGGATTGCATGTGCCGGCCGCGACCGGCAGCCGGCTGCCGATCCTGCGCGATGTCTTCGCGGATATCGGCGACGAGCAGTCCGTGGCCCAGTCGCTGTCGACGTTCTCTGGTCACCTCCGGTCGATCGTGCGCATCGTCGGCGCGGCTGGGACCGGCTGTCTGGTGCTCCTCGATGAGCTCGGCGCGGGCACCGATCCGACCGAGGGCTCGGCGCTCGCCCAGGCGCTGCTCGACCAGTTCATCCGCTCTGGTGCGTTGGTGGTCGCGACCACCCACTACGCGGAGCTGAAGATCTACGCCCACGACACCCCGCAGGCGCGCAACGCGTCCGTCGAATTCGACCTCGAGACGCTCAGCCCGACGTACCGCCTGACCATCGGCCTGCCGGGCACCAGCCAGGCATTCGCCATCGCAGAACGCCTGGGCCTCTCGCCGACCCTCGTCGCCGACGCTCGTTCCCGCCTCAGTCGCGCGCAGCAGGACTTCGAGCAGACGCTGGCCTCCATCAAGGCCTCCCAGCAGACGATCGATGCCGCACGGGAGACCGCGCTCGCCGCCGAGGGCCGCGCCCTTGAGGCGCGACGCGCGGCCGAGGAGGAACGGCGCCGGGCGCGCCAGGAACGACGCGAGGCCGCGGCAACGGCCCGCGAGGAGGCAGAGCAGGCGGTGGCTGGCATCCGGGACGAGATCGACCGCAGCGCGCGCGCTGCTGTCTCGCCAGACGCTGACCGAGACCCGTCTCGACGACGCGATGTCCCGACTGGAGGCGCGCCTGGCCGCGATCCCCGGTGGCGCCACCGTGCCCGGGGATGCCCCGGCGCCACTCGGCGGATGGCAGGTCGGCGATCGGGCCTCCACCGCAGCCGGTTGGGTCGGCACCATCGCGGCCGTGGACCAGGCGCGTGGCCGCGCCACGCTGCAGGCTGGCAGTGCGCACGTCGAGGTGGCGCTCGAGGATCTCGAGCATGAGGGACTGGGAACGGTACGCAGTGGCGAGACCGGGAGTCGCCCGCCAGGCAACCTCGAGCGCCCGGTGACCGGCCGCCGTGGTGAGTTCGGGGCGCCCGATCCTGTCCGGTCAACGGCCGGGGGAGGGGCCGCGGCGGCACGGGCGGCAGTCGGACCCCGACCTGGCCTCCCGCGGAGCATCCCGTCCACGCTTGACGTCCGCGGGGCTCGCGTCGATGAGGTCATCGAGCTGCTCGACCGCACCCTGGACCAGGCCGCGATGGCCGGCGCAGCGCGTCTGACCGTCATCCACGGCCATGGCACTGGCGCCCTTCGGGACGCCGTGCGTCAGCTGGTCGGCACGCATCCACTGGTGAAGGACTGGCGGCCTGGTGAGCGCGGTGAGGGCGGCGACGGAGCGACCATCATCAGCCTCTGACCGCCCACCCCCTGGTCACGGGGCCGCGGTAGCTGGTTCGGGGGTCACGGGCACCGCGGTCGCCGGCACCGGGGTCGTCGTCGCCGGCACCGGGGTCGCGGTCGGCGGCGGCTTGGTCGGCTTGTGGGTGGGCTTCGCGGTCGGCGTGGGTGTCGGCGCAGGCTCCGGCGTTGGCTCGCTCGACGGAGCGGCGCTCGGTGATCCACTCGGCAGTGCGCTCGGCGACGTCGATGGGCCCGCGCTCGGCGACGGGCTGGGCGCCTGGTCACAGGACTTGGCGGGCGCGAATGGCGCGCCCCAGCTGGCACCGTATGGCTGGAACGAGGGCTCGTAGAAGTACGCGGTGGCCGTGCCCTTCGGTCCGCCGTGGACTCCAGGGCCGCGACGGGCGCGGCTGATCCAGTTCTTGTTGGCCGCCTGCCACGAGTCGTGACCGGCGTCGGCATCGGTCAGCACCAGGAAACCCTTGCGGACCTGGTTGCCGGCACAGGTGTCCACCCAGCGGTAGGTCTTGCCGTCGGGACCGACCATCACCGCGAGACCCCGGATGTACGGATCGTCCCCCGGGGTCGTGCCTTTGATGAAGACCTCCGACACCTGCTTGCGGGAGTACGCCGACGGTTTGAAACCGGTGAAGGCATCGACCTGGGCATCGACCAGGCCGCCCGGTCGCTTGAAGTCGTTGACCTTCCAGTCCTGGGTGACCTCGTCCATCACTGCCTGCCAGAGGGGGCCGGCGGTGTCGAGCGAGAACACCGGATCGGCCGCGGAACCGACCGGGCTCGCATCGCTGTTGCCCATCCAGACGCCGAGGGCCAGGGCGTATTCGCCCTGCTTCCGGCCCGCCGCCGTCGGTGGCGCGATGTAGCCGTAGGCCGAGAGGTCCTTGGCATCGTTGTTGGTGCCCGTCTTGAGCGCCGCGGGCCGCCGTCTCCCGTCGCCGCTCGTGAGATGCATGGCGCCCCAGATCGGGTTCTGGGTCGGGTCCGTGTTACCCGCGAGGATGTCCGTCACCACGTACGAGGCCTGGGGCGAGATGACCGCGTCACCCTTGGGCACCTCGTAGGGCGGCAGGACGTCGACACCAGCGGCATCCTTGACCGACAGGATCGATGTGTGGCCCAGGTACTTGCCGCTGTTAGCGAGTGTGGCGTAGGCGGTGGTGAGGTCGAGCGGGTGGACCTCCACCGTGCCCAGGGCCATCGAGAGCCCAGCCTGGCCTCGCGGCAGCTGGAACTGGAGCCCGAACTTCTGGGCCATGTCGTACACATGGCCGACGCCGTTGATGGCCAGCGCCTTGACCGCCGGGATGTTGAGCGAGAACTGGAGCGCCTTGCGCAGCCGAAGCGGTCCTCGTTCGAGCTGGTCGAAGTCGGTGGGGATGTACTTGCCGCCAAAGTCGGTGGTCACGTCCATGAACATGGTCGATGCGGTGAATGTCCGATCGTTGATGCCCGTGGCGTAGTTGAACGGCTTGAACGCCGATCCGGGCTGCCGCCAGCCGTTGCTCAGCACGTCGAACTGAGGCTGGAACTTCTTGCCCTTCTTCTTGCCGTAGAAGTCGGCCGACCCGACATACGCGATGATCTCGCCGGTCTGGTAGTCGATGGCGCTCAGGGCGCCATTCCAGACCTGGTTGTTCTGGAGCCGCGCCATCCACGGCTGGTACGGGACGCCGCGGGCCTTGGCGTACGCCCGCGGGTTCGTCTGGTGGGGAGCCAGGGTCGCGACCGCGACCCACTTCTGGGCAACCTGCTGGACCTTCCAGTCGAGCGTCGTCGTGATGCGGTAGCCGCCCTGCTCCAGCTGGGCGCAGGTGCTCTCGCCGTCGCACAGGGCCTTGGTCAGCTCGTCGCGCACGAGGAGCACGAAGTGCGGTGCGCGTGTCGGCCGGGTGACCTGGCTGGCGAGGACGACGGGCTCGTCGACAGCATCGAGGAAGTCCTGTCGACTGTATGTGGAGCCGCTCTCGTGGAGCCGCGAGGGGTCGTCGGCCAGCAATCGCAGGATGTAGTTCCGGCGCTGCACGATGGCCGAGTCGGCGGGCACGATGAGGCAGGTCTCCTTGGGATCGGGGCAGCGGGGGTCGCCCGCGTCGGTCTCCTCCGCGTTGCGCACCAGGTCATAGCTGCCGGGCGCCTGGGGCAGACCCGCAAGGATGGCCGCCTGGGCGATGGTGAGCTTGCTCAGGTCCTTGACCCCGAAATACGTCCGGGCGGCGGTCTTCACACCGTAGCTGTTGTTGCCGTAGAAGTTCTGGTTGAGGTACGCAGCCATGATCTGCTGCTTGCCCGCATCCCCCCTGAACGCCTCCGTGACCCGGATGGACTGGATGAGCTCCTTGATCTTGCGCTCCGGGAGGCGACTGGTCTCCTGGACCAGCGCGGGTGCCAGCAAACGCTGGCGGACGAGCTGCTGGGTGATGGTCGAGGCGCCCCGGGCCCGGCCGCGGATGGAGTCGATGGCCGCCGAGACCATGCCCAGTGGGTCGAAGCCGGTGTTGGTCCAGAAGGTCTTGTCCTCGATCGCGGTCGTGGCGTCGACGAGGATGGGCGGGATGTCCTGGAAGGCGACGACCTCGCGACGCTCACCCGACGAGAAACGGGCCAGCTCGATACCGTTGCGGTCGTAGATGATCGATTCCTGCGACGGCTGGATGCTCGTGAGATCGCGCGGGTCCGGCAGACAGCCGGCCGCCGGGGTCTGGCCCTTGGGGCATCCCTGGCTGTAGGTGAGGAAGAGGCTGATGACGCCCAGGAACGCGATGACGGCGACCGTCGCCATCGCGCCGTAGACGAGCACCGCGATGCCCACGGTGAACAGGCGGCGACCGGTGCTGGGTGGCTTGCGTCGGGGGCCCGACGTGGAGCCCGGAGATGTCGGCTGTGGCGCCCAACCGGGTGGTGGCGTCCAGCCGGGCGGTTGCGCCCAACCGGGTGGTGGCGGGCCGGGCTGCGGCGTCCAGCCGGGGGGTGGGGAACCCCAGCCGCCAGGCGGCGGTCCCTGGCTGCTCATGGTCGACGTCTGGTTCCCGCGAGCCGAGACGCGCGGCGGCTGGCGAGACTGCATCGCGCCCGGACTCTAGCATAGGGTCCCCATCGGACCCGCCCGCCGCCCGGACGGCGCCACCACGGAGGACCCTGCCCGCATATGCCCTCGATGACCGACTTCCTCGCCGAGCTCACCTGGCGCGGGCTGATCCAGGATCGCTCGGACGGCCTCGACGAGCGGCTCTCGACCGGGCACATCTCGGCGTACGTCGGCTTCGATGCCAGCGGACCGTCGCTCCACGTCGGCCACCTGGTGCCGATGATGGCGCTCGTCCACCTCCAGCGCCATGGCGGTCGGCCCGTGGCGGTCGTGGGCGGGGGTACCGGCATGATCGGTGACCCGTCGGGCAAGAGCGCGGAACGGGTGCTGCTCACGACGGAGCAGGTGGACGCCAATGCTGCCTCGATGCGCACCCAGCTGGCCCGGTTCCTCGACTTCGAGGAAGGCCCTGTGCAGGCGCGCATGATCGACAACCGCGAATGGTTGCTCCGATACGGCCTGCTCGACTACCTTCGCGACATCGGCAAGCACTTCACGATCTCCGCGATGCTCGAGAAGGACTCGGTGCAGCAACGTCTGGGGAGCGGGCTCTCGTTCACCGAGTTCAGCTACCAAACGCTCCAGGCGACCGACTTCCTCCACCTCTTCCGTGATCAGGGCGTCGAGATGCAGATGGGTGGCGCCGACCAATGGGGCAACATCACCGCCGGCATCTCGCTCATCCGCCGGGTCACCGGCGCGACCGCACACGGCGTGTCACAGCCGCTGCTGCTCACCGCCGATGGCCGCAAGATGGGCAAGACCGAGCAGGGTTCCGTGATGCTCGACCCGCGGATCACCTCGCCCTACACCTTCTACCAGTACTGGCTCAACGCAGACGATGCCGATGTGGCGCCACTGCTGACCCGGCTGACGCTCATGCCCCGTGACCAGATCGATGCGCTGCTCGCCGAGCAGGCCTCGGAGCCGGGTCGCCGACCTGGCCAGCGGGCGTTCGCGTTCGACCTCACCGCCCGGGTGCACGGTCGGCAGGAGGCCGAGCGCCAGGTGCGCGTGGCGGCCGCTGCCTTCTCCGCGGAGCAGGTGACGGATGCCGAGGTGCTTGACGTGCTGTACACCGAGGTGGCCGGTCATCCCTGGACCGGCGAGGGGAGCGACATCGTCACGCTCGCGGTCGAGAGCGGCCTGCTTGGCTCGAGGAGCGAGGTGCGTCGTGCCATCGCCCAGGGCGGTCTCTCGATCGACGGCATCCGCGTCGTCGCAGCCGAGGATCCGCTGCCCCCGGCGGTGGCCGGTCGGTACCACCTCCTCCGACAGGGCCGGAAGCGGTTGGTGGTCATCCGGCGGGAACCCGGCTGAGAGCAGCCTGAGACCCACCTGAGGGGAGACTGGCCTGGTTTGTGAAGGTTTGACAATCGACTCGTGATCGGCCCGAGGTTGATTGCCGGTCCCTGACGGTGTCTACTACGACACAGACGAGCAAGCGATCGCGAGTCGCAGACGGGCCGAGCGTCCTCCTCCTCCCTCCTCTCCGCGGAGTCCGGAAGCCTCGCGATCGCAGAGCTCGTTCTTCTGATTCCTGAGCGCTGGCAGCGCGCGAACCGGTACCTGGCGCGATCAGCCCGCGTGACGTGCGCGCAGCACCGTGATGACATCGGCTGGAGGCAGGCCACGCTCCGCGCACAGCACGAGCAGGTGATAGAGCAGGTCCGCCATCTCCCCCGCGAGGGGTCCCTGGTCCCGCGCCGGATCTCCGGCAGCCTGAGCCACCGCATCGTCCTTGGCCGCCATGAGCACCTCGACCGCCTCTTCCGCGACCTTCCTCGCGGGCAGGTCGACACCCGCGTCGAGCAAACGGGTGGTGTAGGAACCCGCTGGTCGCAGCCGAGCCCGGGACTCGATGGTCACCCACAGCTCGTCCAGCCACCCGAACCCCGGTGATCCGCCGACCGCCGGCGCGTCGGGCGGCGCCGGCTCGAGATCGAAGCAGGAGCGTGCTCCCGTATGGCAGGCCGGGCCCTTGGGCGACACGGACCAGAGGATCGCGTCCCCGTCACAATCGATGGCGGCGCCCCGGACGTGCAGGACGTTGCCGCTCGTCTCGCCCTTGCGCCAAAGCTGGCCGCGCGACCGCGAATGGAAATGCATCGTGTCGGTCCGGAGAGTGGCCTCCACCGCCTCCGCGTCCTGCCACGCGACCATCAGCACGCGGCCGTCGGCGGCATCCTGGCAGACCGCGGCGACCAGGCCGGCATCGCCGAACCGGATCGCCGCCGTGTCCAGGGCGCGTGCGACGGACGTCATGCCGCCAGGTCCGGCGTCCGCCGGACCGGCACCCCGGCTGCCGCGAGGGCGTCCTTGACCGCACCGATGGAGTGGATGTCGCGATGGAAGATCGACGCCGCGAGCACCGCGTCCGCGTGGCCCTCGACGATGGCCGCGACCATGTCAGCGGGGGAGCCCGCACCACCCGATGCCACGACCGGCACATCGACGGCTGCGGCGGCTGCCCGAAGCAGGGGCAGATCGAAGCCTTCGCGCGTGCCATCGCGGTCGATGGAGGTGAGCAGGACCTCACCCGCGCCCAGGTCGACCGCGCGGGTGATCCAGTCGATGGCGTCGATGCCCGTGGCCTGGCGTCCGCCCTGGACGACGACCTCCCACGATCCAGGGGACTCGGGCAGGGCACGGGCGTCGACCGAGATGACGACGCACTGACGCCCGAATCGTCGGGCACAGCTGGTCAGGAGCGCCGGATCACGGATGGCCGCCGTGTTCACGGCGACCTTGTCTGCCCCGGCCCGAAGCACGTCACGCATCTCGTCGGACGATCGCACGCCACCGCCGACCGTGAGCGGCACGAACACCCGGCGCGCTGTCCGCTCGACCACGTCGAGGAGGGTGCCACGTGCCTCCGGGGCGGCGGAGATGTCCAGGAACACGATCTCGTCCGCGCCCGCGGCGGCGTGCCGCTCTGCGAGCGTCGGCGGATCGCCTTCGTCGCTGAGGTCCACGAACCGGACACCCTTGACCACGCGGCCGTCCTTGACATCGAGACAGGGGATGACCCGTCGGAGGAGCATCGCTCAGGCCACCCCGCTCGCGACGCGCGCAGTGGCCGCCGCGCCATCCGGGATCTGCCCGGTCACGACGAGCATGTTGTGCAGCAGCTGCAGCCCGTCCGTGCCCGAGCGCTCGGGGTGGGGCTGGTAGCCGATGATCCGGTCGCTCGCGACGAGGCTCGGGAAGCGACTGCCGTGCGCCGTCTCGGTGACTACGATCGACGGGTCAGCCGGCCGGGCGATGTAGCTGTGCACGAAGTACGCGGGTGCGCCATCCACGACACCCGCGAGCAGCCGATCCGGCCGTCGCACCTCGAGCTGGTTCCAGCCGATGTGCGGCAGACGGGGCGCCTCGGCGATGGCTGTGACATCGCCCCCGAGGAGCCCCAGCATCGTCGCGCCGTCCTCGTCGGAGCGTTCGAACAGCAGCTGCAGCCCCAGGCAGATGCCCACGTACCAGGCGCCGTCGCGGACCGCGTCGCGGATGGGCTCGACGAGGCCCTGTCCCTCCAGCCGCTCCATCGCGGGTCCGCTCGCGCCGACGCCCGGCACCACGATGACCGAGGCGCCCTGGATGGCGTCGGGCGTCGTCGCGATGGTGGGCGCGCCGCCGAGCAGCTCCAGGGCATTGCGGATGCTCACCAGGTTGCCGGCGCCGTAGTCCACGATGACGAGGCCATGGCGGCTCATCCCAGCGTCCCCTTGGTGGACGCGACGCCCACACGGCCCGGATCGAGGGTGACGGCCGCACGCATCGATCGCGCCAGCGCCTTGAAGACCGCTTCCGCGATGTGGTGGTCGTTCCGACCGGATGCCCGCACGTTGAGGTTCGCGCCCAGGGTGCGCGCCAGGGACTCGAGGATGTGCTCGACCAGCTGCGTCGAGAGACCGCCGACCCGCTCGCCACGGAAGGCGAGGTCGAGGACCGCGTACGGCCGACCCGACAGGTCGAGCGCCACGGTCGCCAGCGCATCGTCCATGGGCACGCTTGCGTCCCCAAAACGGGTGATACCGGCTCGGTCGCCGAGCGCCCCCGAGATCGCGTCGCCGATGACGAGCGCGACGTCCTCCACCGTGTGATGCTCGTCGATGTGCAGGTCGCCGGTGGCGGCCACCTCCAGGTCGATGCACGCGTGATGCGCGAACGACGTCAGCAGGTGGTCGTAGAAACCGACGCCGGTACTGATGTCTTTGGCGCCCGATCCATCGAGGTCCACCCGGACCCGGATGCTGGTCTCACGGGTCGTGCGTTCCCGGACCGCGGTCCTGCCGCTGCTCGTCGTCATGCGTCCCTCCCTGTCTGCCAGCCGCCCAGCACGTCGAGCAGTCGCTCGTTCTCTGCGCGCGTTCGGACCGTGAGCCGAAGGTGGCCGCGCAGGGGGTTGGCGGGTCCGAAGGTGCGGGTCACGATGCCCGCCCTGAGGAGCACCTCCGTCAGCTCCTCGGCTGCCTCGACCGAGCCGATGCGCACGAGCAGGAAGTTGGTGATGCTGGGATACGCCGGCGATCCGGCCCCGGCGAGACGGTCGGCCAGCCAGTCCCGCTCTCGGCTGAGCTCGGCCACGTTGCGGAGGGCGTGCCCGGGGTCACGCAGCGCGGCGGCGGCGACGGCTGCCGACACGGTCGACACGCTACCCGGCGGCCGAAGCCGCTCCATCCGCTCGACGGTCGGGCGCTGGGCGATGGCGTAGCCGACCCGCATCCCGGCGAGCGCGAACGCCTTGGACACCGTGCGCACCACGACGAGCGCCGGGTATCGAGCGATGAGCGACACCGATGTCTCGGTGGAGAACTCCGCGTACGCCTCATCGACGACGACGACCGGGCCTCCGGGACCGCTGGCCGCAGCCGCGTCCAGGACCTGCTCGATGACGGCAAGTGGCTCCGGAGCGCCGGTCGGGTTGTTGGGGGCGCAGAGCCAGACCAGGTCCGCCCCTGCGACGCGTGGCAGGAGTCGCTCCAGGTCGATGCCGAACCCCGCGCTGGCCGGCAGCCGCAGGATCGCGTCGAGCGTCGCGCTGCGCTGCGTCGAGAGGACGCCGTACATGGAATAGGTCGGGATGGGGACCACCGCGCGTCCACCAGGTGGCAGGAACGTCTTCGCGATGATGTCCAGCACCTCGTCGGCACCGGCACCCACGAGGATGAGCGAGGTGTCCACGCCAACGTACGCCGCGGCGGCCTCGGCCAGGTTGGCGTACATGCTGTCGGGATACTCGTTGATGGGTGGATCGAACGGACCGGCGAGCGCCGCGGCGAGGTCGGGCGCGGCCAGCGGTGAGGTGTTGAGATCGAAACGCAGGATGTCCGACGGTCGCAGGCCGTACCGGGCGGCCAGCACCGTGTTCGAGGGCTCCCACGTGTAGACCTGGGAGACCGGTGCGGGGGATGGTCGATCGGATGCTGGGTTCGAGACCGGCGCAGCCATCAGCGTCGGGTCTCCGGTTCCTGGTCAGTCCCGTGGGGACCATCGAATCGGATGTCCACGGCTCGACGGTGGGCCGTCAGGCCCTCGGCGTCGGCGACGGCGGCCACGCTGTCGCGGATGGACGCGAGGCCGTCGCGCGTCAAGCGCTGGACCTGCATCCAGCGCCCGAAGGACTCGACCGAGAGGGCGCCATAGGCACGCGCCAGGCCGGCGGTGGGCAGCACGTGGTTGGAGCCCGTGGCGTAGTCACCGGCGGCCTCCGGCGAGTAACCGCCCAGGAACAGCGACCCCGCATGGCGAAGGGTCCGAAGCGCGAGCGTGTCGTCCGCGATGAGGACCGAGAGGTGCTCGGGAGCGTACGCGTCCGCGAACGCGAGCGCCGCTTCGACGCTCTCGGCCTCCACGATGGTGCCCCTGGAGAGGGCCGCGGTGATCTCGGAGGTGCGGTCCAGTCGCGGCAGCTGGATGGCGATCTGCGCCTCGATGGCGTCCGCCATCGCGGCCGATGTGGTGACCAGTACGACCGGTGAGTCCGGCCCATGCTCGGCCTCGCTGATGAGGTCGGCGGCCACATGCACCGGGTCCGCGGTGCCATCGGCGACGACCATCACCTCGGTCGGCCCCGCCGGCATGTCGATGGCGCAGCGGTCCAGGACCTGGAGCTTGGCCTCCGTGACCCAGGCACTGCCGGGGCCGACGATCTTGTCCACCGGCCGGACCGACTCGGTGCCGTAGGCGAGCGCGGCGATGGCCTGCGCTCCACCCATCACGTAGAGCTCCTCGACCTCCATCAGGCCCGCCGCGCCCAGCAGCGCTGCCGAGACCGTGCCATCGCGGCCGGTCGGGGTCGCCACGACGAGCTCCCGGACACCCGCGAGGCGAGCCGGGATCGCACTCATGAGCAGCGAGGAGGGCAGGGGAGCGCTGCCACCAGGGACGTACGCCGCGACCCGGTCGAGACCCCGCCAGACGCGACCGACGTCGATGCCGGGGCGCACCTCGACCCATTGCTCCGCCGGTGGGACCTGGACCGCATGGAAGCGCTCGATGTTGCGGGCCATCTCGTCCAGGCCGCGACGGAGTTCCCGGGGCAACCGGTCACGAGCGTCACGCAGCTCGACAGCCGGGATGGCGAGTCGCGCGGGTGCATCACCGACCCGGGGCAGTCCGCCCCCGAACCGCTCCGTCGCATCCCGTAGCGCCACGTCACCACCGACCCGGACCGCCTCGATGATGGCGCGCACCCGCTCCCGCAGCTCGGGCGTGGCCGTCGTCGCGCGCCGCAGGATGGCCTCGAGCTCCGCCGCTGACAAGTCGCCGAGCCGGACCCGACGCAGTCGCGGGATGGTCATCACGCTCATGGCAGCAGCTTCTCCACCGGTACCACGAGGATGCCCGACGCACCAGCCGCCCGCAGTCGGCCCAACAGCGAGTGCACCTGCTCGGCGGGCACCACCGAATGCACCGCGACCATGCCTGCATGCGCGAGGGGGATGACGCTGGGTGACTCGAGCCCTGGCAGGATGTCCTCGATGGCAGCCAGCGACGAACGGGGCGCGTTCATCATGAGGTACTTGACCCGCCGGCCCGCGACGACCGCACCGAGCATGGTCAGCAGCTCACCGGCGAGCTCCTGGCGGCCCGGTTCGGCCCGCTCGGGCCCGACCACGACCGCCTGGCTGCTGAGCAGCTCACCCACCGAGCGGAGGCCGTTCATCACGAGTGTCGACCCGGTCGACACGAGATCGACGATGGCGTCCGCGAGGCCGAGCTTGGGCGCCACTTCCACCGCGCCGCTGATGGTCACGATCTCGACCGCGATACCCCGCTCCGCGAACACCTGCCGAGTGCTGTTCGGGTGGCTGGTGGCGATGCGCAGGCCACGCAGATCGGCCAGCGAGCGTGCCGTGCTGTCGTTCGGCACGGCTGCCTCGAGCCGACAGCGGCCGTAGCCCAATTCGAGCTGGACGGGCAGATCGACGCCCGCCTCGTGCAACAGGTTGGTGCCCGTGATACCCAGGTCGGCGACGCCGTCCGCGACGAACTCGGCGATGTCGTCCGTGCGCACCGAGAGGATGTCGAGCGGGAACGTGTTGATGCGCGCGACGAGTGCGCGGGTGCCGTCCTCGAAGTCGAGCCCCGCGTCCCGCAGCAGCGCCGCGGTCGGCTCCAGCATCCGGCCCTTGTTGGGTACCGCCAGCCGGAGACGCGCCGGGTCGCGGACGGTGGACAACGCAGCGCCCATGGCGGCCGTCGTGAGGGTGCTCATCCTTCGCTCCGCGGGCGTGCCGCCACGCCGGCGCCACGTGCGAGTGCTTCGCGATAGCCGCCTGTGCCGTGGTTCAACCACTGCGCGATGCGGGTGATGGTGGCGGTGCTGGCGCCCGTCTCCCTCGCGATCTCGCCGTAATGGCGACCCTGGTCGAGCAGCTGCACCACTTGCCAGCGCTGGGCCATGTCATGGAGCTCGCGGATGGTGCACAGGTCGCGCAGGAAGGTGCTGGCCGCAGCCTGGTCGGGGAGGGCCGCGATCGCGAGCAGCAGGTCATCGACCGCCGGGCTGCGCCAATCCATCGGTTCGCTGGTCATCATCGGTCTCGTCTGCGGGCTGGGGGTCGGAGGTGGCCAAGGTATGTCGCTCTCGTTCGAGCGCCATCATGCTAGCACGATAGCGTGTTAGCATACTAGCACGATGATACGCCTAGCGGTCGCGGCCGCCCGACGCGCTTCCCCACGCCGTGCGACGTGGAGCTGATCCCCGCCATCGACCTGCTCGGTGGCGCGGTGGTGCGCCTCGCCCAGGGTGACTACGGTCGTGTCACCGACTACGGCGATGATCCGGTAGCGGTCGCCCTTGGCTGGCAGCGTGCGGGCGCGACACGGCTGCACCTGGTCGACCTGGAGGCGGCCCGGGATGGCACCCGAGGACAGGCCCACGTCATCGGGCGCATCGTGGCCGCGGTCGACATACCGTGCCAGGTCGCCGGCGGCATCCGCGATACCAGCACGGCGCGGGCGATCCTGGCTGCCGGCGCCGACCGCGTGGTGATGGGCACGGCGCTCATCCGCGACCCCGCGCTGGCAGCCGCGCTCGTGGCCGCAGCGAGGCCGGACCGGATCGTGGCGGCCATCGACGTCCGGGGTGGGCGCGCGGTCGGGGATGGCTGGACGGCCGGCGCGGCCGAGGCACCCTCGATGGGACTCATCGCCCAGCTGCGCGCTGCCGGGCTCGGTCTGTTCGCGGTCACCGCCATCGATCGGGACGGTCTGTTGTCAGGCCCTGACCTCGGGTTGCTCGCAGAGGCCGCATCGGCTGCCGGCGGGTCGCATCACATCATCGCATCGGCGGGGGTGTCGAGCCTCGACGACATCAGGGCGCTGGCCGCGGCCGGCTATCAGGGAGCCATCCTGGGCCGGGCGCTGTATGAGGGCCACATCGACCTGGCCGAGGCGCTGACGCTCGCCGGCTGAGCAGCCCCCGGGACACTGCCCGAGGATCCTGCGCTCAGTGACCGCCCGCCGCCTGCTCCTTCCTGTGCGCGTCGATGACCTTCTGCGCCTCATGCGAGGGCACCTCCTCGTACTGGGCGAGGTTCTGGCGGAAGGTGCCTCGACCACCGGTGATGGAGCGCAGCTCCGTGGCATACGTGAACAGCTCCGACTGGGGCACGAGCGCCCGGACCGTTTGCAGCCCGTCCTCGCTGTCCATGCCCAGCACCCGCCCGCGGCGGGTCGAGAGGTCGCGGTTCACGTCGCCCATGTACGTCTCGGGCACCCGGACCTCGACCTCCATGATGGGCTCCAGCAGCACCGGCTGGGCGTCGCTGATGCCCTGGCGTGTCGCGAGCGCCCCGGCGAGGCGGAACGACAGCTCGTCGGAGTCGACCGTGTGGTACGAGCCGTCGTAGAGGGTCGCCTTGAAGTCGATGACCGGGTAGCCCGCGATGGGCCCCTTCTCGGCCACGTCCCGGACGCCCTTCTCCACGCCCGGGAAGAAGTTGCGCGGCACGACCCCACCGACCACCTTCTCGGTGAAGACCACACCGCCACCCGGATTCGGCTCCAGCTCGAGCCAGACGTGGCCGAACTGGCCACGGCCGCCCGTCTGCTTCTTGTGGCGGCCCTCGGCCCTGGTATGGCCGCGGATCGTCTCTCGATAGGGGACCCGGGGTGTGCGGGTGACCACGGCGGTACCGAACTTGCGCTTCAGGCGTTCGGTGGCGACGGCGATCTGGTTCTCACCCTGCGCCCACAGCAGCTCCTCGCCGGTCTCGGCCTGACGTTCGACGCGCAGCGTCGGGTCCTCCTCGATCAGGCGTGCCAGGCTGGTGCTCAGCTTGTCCACGTCGGCTTTGGCCTGCGGCTCGATGGCCACCGGCAGGGTCGGCTCGGGGAAGGTGATGGGTGGCAGCCGCAACGGCCGCTCCCGGCCGGACAGCGTGTCGCCGGTGAGCGTGTAGGACAGCTTGGCGACCGCGCCGATGTCACCGGCACGCAGCTCGCCGACCGCCTCGTGTTCCTTGCCGTGCAGGCGCAGGACCTGGCCGATGCGCTCCTCCTCGCCCCGCTCGGCGTTCCAGACGTGGTCATGCGATCGGATCGTGCCCGACCAGACCCGAAAGCAGGAGAGTCGGCCAACGAAGGGGTCGGCGGTCGTCTTGAACACCTGGACCAGGAGCGGACCATCGGGGTCGAAGTCGACCGGGACCTCGGCGCCCGAACCATCGATGGCGACGATGGGGCTCTCCTCCTCGGGCGACGGCAGGTAGCGCACGATCGAGTCCAGGAGCTCGGCGATGCCGATGTCCCGGACCGCGGACGTGAGCAGCACCGGTGCCAGGATGCTGTCGCGGACACCCTTGTGGAGACAGGCCTCGAGCTCCGCGTCCGTCACGTCCTTCCCCTCGAGGTACTTGTCGAGGACCTCGTCGTCAGCCTCCGCCGCGGCTTCGAGCAGCTGGTCGCGGCGGAGCGCCACCTCGGCGACCAGGTCGTCGGGCACGGGCACCTCGCGGCGCGTCCCATCCTCGTACAGCCACGCGCGGCCGTGGACGACATCGATGGTCCCCAGGAAGGTCTCACCCTTGCCGATGGCTACCTGGAGGGGCGCGATCTTGTTGCCGAACTCCGCGCGCAGGGCGTCCACGGCCCGCATCGGGTCGGCGCTCTCACGGTCGCAGCGGGTGATGGCGAACAGCGCCGGCTTGCGCAGGGTGCGTCCGAGTGCGATGGCGGTATCGGCACCGGTCTCGGTGCTCGCCGCGTCCATCGTGATGAGCGCCGAGTCGACCGCCGTGAATCCCTCGATGACCTCGCCCGCGAAGTCAGCGTAGCCGGGCGTGTCGATGATGCTGATCCGATGCCCGTCGTGGGTGAACGTGGCGGTGGCCAGCGACAGCGACGACTTCCGCTTCTGCTCCTCGGGTTCGGAGTCGAGGCTGGCGGTCCCGTCATCGACGCGACCCGCGCGCGCGATGGCTCCGGTGGTGTGCAGCAGGTGCTCCGCGAGGGATGTCTTGCCTGAGCCAGCGTGGCCCGCGAGGACCGCGTTGCGCAGGCGTGATCGCTCGTCGTGTGACACGCGGTCCTCCGGCGGTGCGACCGGGGGCGCGGTCCTCGGGCCGACCGCCGACCGGTCATGGTGGAGTCGTTCCCGCCATCATATAGAATCGCCGGCGATGTCCGGACATTCCAAGTGGTCCCAGATCAAGCGCCAGAAGGGCGCCAACGACGCCAAGCGCGGCGCGGTCTTCACCAAGATCGCGCGCGAGATCGGTATCGCGGTACATGCGGGTGGACCCGACCCCGACGCGAACTACCGCCTGCGCCTGACGCTCGACAAGGCCCGCTCGGCGAACATGCCCGCGGACATCATCAAGCGCGCCATCGACAAGGCGAGTGGTGGTGACAAGGCCGAGGAATACGAGGAGATCGTCTACGAGGGCTATGGCCCCGGAGGCGTGGCGCTGCTCGTGGAGACCGCGACCAACAACCGCAACCGGACCGCCGCGGACGTCCGCGCGGTGTTCACCAAGGCTGGCGGCAGCCTGGCCGGATCGGGCGCGGTCGCGTGGCAGTTCGAACCCCGGGGCATCATCAGCGTCGACCGCGCGGGCGTGGACCCGGACGAGGTCGCGCTCGTGGCCATCGATGCCGGCGCCTCGGACGTGGATACCGATGCGGACCCCATCGAGATCGCCACCGAGCCGGGCGACCTGGAGCAGGTGCGCAAGGGCCTCGAGGCCGCCGGCGTCAAGATCGAGTCGGCGGAGCTCACGATGCTGCCCAGGTCGACCGTCGAGATCGATGCCGCGCACGTGCGCCAGAACCTGCGGCTCGTGGAGAAGCTGGAAGACCACGACGACGTGCAGCGTGTCACCGCGAACTTCGAGATCTCGGACGAGATCCTGGCAGAGGCGATGGCATGAGCCTCGCGGTCCGGTCGGGGCGCTGACCAGCCCGTGATCGTCCTGGGCATCGACCCGGGGACCGCGATGACGGGCTACGGCATCGTCGAGCGCACCGGTGGCACCCTGCGAGCCATCGACCACGGCTGCATCCAGACGGTGCCGGACCGCGAGCTGCCGGCCCGTCTGCTCATCATCCACCAGGCGCTCACCGAGCTCATCGACGAGCACCACCCTGACGCCGTCGGGGTCGAGCGGCTGTTCTTCAACAAGAACGTGCAGACGGCGTTCGCGGTGGGCCAGGCGCGGGGGGTGGTGCTGCTCGCCGCGGCGCAGCACGGCTTGCCCGTCTATGAGTACGGGCCACACGAGGTGAAGATCGCGGTGACCGGGTACGGACGGGCGCCCAAGGAGCAGGTCCAGCGGATGGTGCAAGCGATCCTGGGACTCACCGAGCTGCCCCGACCGGACGACGCCGCAGACGCCCTCGCGGTCGCGGTCTGCCTCGCCCACGGCTATCGGCCGGCGGCGTGAGCGACCGGGGGGACGCCCGATGATCACCTCCCTCGAGGGCCGGGTCTCGAGCATCGGGTCCGATTCCGTGGTGCTCAAGGTGGGCGGCGTCGGCTATCGCGTCGCGTGCGGGCCCGGGACCCTCGCGAGCCTGGTGGTCGACCGGGATGTCGAGCTCTACACCCACCACCTGGTGCGCGAGGACCTCCAGGCGTTGTTCGGCTTCCGGACGACGGAGGAGCTGGGCTTCTTCGAGCTGCTCATCACCGTCACCGGCGTGGGACCGAAGCTCGGCCTGGCCATCATCTCCTCGCGGCCGGTGCCCGATCTGCAGCTCGCTGTCCTCCAGGGCGACGAGGCGGTGCTCACCGCCGTGAGTGGCGTCGGCAAGCGGCTGGCCGCGCGCATCGTGCTGGAGCTCAAGGAGAAGGTCGCGGCGGGCGGCGCCCTGGGCATCGGTGGCTCGATCGGTGCCGGCGCGTCGGAATCAGAGGTCGTTGGTGCGCTCCAGGCGCTCGGCTACACGCCGGGGGAGTCACGAGACGCGGCGCGCGTCGCGGTCGCGGGCTTGCCTCCCGGCGCCTCGCTCGAGGAGCGGGTCAAGTCCGCGCTCAACGTGCTCCGTCACGGGTGACCGGGCGACCAGCGAGTACCAGAACATCCGTTCTGTTTGCGCTCGCACCTGCTAGACTGCGCATCCATGGATGAGCCGCGCCCGTTGGCGCCAGATGCCGCGATCGCCGACGAGGCATCGGTCGAGACCAGCCTCCGGCCGCACAGCCTCGCGGAGTACATCGGCCAGGCCAAGGTCAAGGACAACCTCGCCATCCTGCTGCGCGCCGCCCGCCAGCGGGGAGAGGCGGCTGACCACATCCTGCTGTACGGGCCGCCCGGCTTGGGCAAGACGACGCTGGCGAACATCGTCGCCCGCGAGCTGGGCGTCGGCATCCACACCACGAGCGGACCAGCCATCGAGCGACCGGGTGACCTCGCGGCGATCCTGACCAACCTCGACGACCGGGACGTGCTGTTCATCGATGAGATCCATCGCCTGTCGCACAGCGTGGAGGAGATCGTCTATCCCGCGATGGAGGACTTCGCCATCGACGTCATGATCGGTCGCGGACCCAGCGCCCGCAGCCTGCGGCTGTCGCTCAAGTCGTTCACGGTCATCGGCGCCACGACCAAGGCAGGTCGCATCAGCTCCCCCTTGCGGGATCGGTTCGGCGCGATCCATCGCCTGGAGTACTACGACGAGCAGGAGCTGGCCGAGATCGTCCGCCGATCAGCGGGCATCCTGGGCGTGCCCATCGAGCCCGAAGCGGTCATCGCCATCGCCCGTCGTGGACGGGGTACGCCACGCATCGTCAACCGCCTCCTCCGGCGCGTCCGCGACCACGCGGAGGTCCTGGGCGATGGACGCATCACCGCCCACCAGGCAAGCGCCGCGATGGCGGCCATGGACATCGACGACCTCGGCCTCGACACCACCGATCGACGACTGCTGGCGGCCATCGTGCAGAAGTTCGGTTCCGGGCCGGTCGGCGCCGCTGCTATCGCCGCGGTCATCGGGGAGGAGGTGGACACCATCGAGGACGTCTACGAGCCGTATCTGCTGCAGCTCGGCTTCCTGGACCGGACGCCACAGGGCCGGGTCGCCACGGAGCGCGCCCGGGACCATCTCCGACAGCTGGGCTATGACGTCCCGCCGCCGCGTCGGACCGACCGGCAGGACGCTGGTCTGTGGGATGGCGTCACCGTCGAGGGTCGGACCGAGAGCGAGCTGCCTGCATGACGGAAGCGCACCACCGGGATCCCGGCGCCGCGACGACGGCCCGGATGGCGGTCGTGACGCGGGGCCTCAGCAAGCGCTACGGCGCGCGGCTCGCCGTGGATGGCCTGGACCTCAACGTGCCCGCTGGCCGGGTGTACGGCTTCCTGGGGCCCAACGGCTCGGGCAAGACCACCACCCTCCGGATGCTCGTCGGTCTCATCCGACCCAACGCCGGCGACATCGAGGTCCTCGGGACACCATGGTCATGGCGTGACCGGCGGCGGATGTTCCGCATCGGGGCGATGATCGAGACACCCTCCTTCTATCCCTACCTGTCTGGCCGGGACAACCTGCGGGTGTTCGCCGCCACCGGAGCGCCCACGCCAGGCATCCGCGTGGCGGAGGTGCTCGAGGCGGTCGGGCTGACCGACCGGGGCGGGGACAAGGTGCGGACCTACTCCCTGGGCATGCGCCAGCGACTGGGCATCGCGGTCGCGTTGCTGTCCGACCCGGACCTGCTGCTGCTCGATGAACCGGCCAACGGTCTCGACCCGGCGGGCATCGTGGCCATGCGCGAGCTGCTGCGCTACCTCACCGCCCGGGGCAAGACGGTGCTCGTCTCCAGCCACATCCTGCCGGAGGTGCAACAGCTCGCGGACATCGTGGGCATCATCGATCGTGGCCGACTCGTGCGCGAAGGCCCGCTCACGGAGCTGCTCGCGGGCGGTGCACAGGTGCGCATCCAGGTCCGGCCCGACGAGGCCGCACAGGCCGCGACCATCCTCGCCACCACCGGTGCGCCCGTCGAGCCGGCGGTACTCGATGGGCCACAGGCCGGCTGGATCACGGTCCGGATGCCCGGTGGCCGGGCGGCCGACTGTAATCGCCTGCTGGCGCAGCAGGGCATCTATGCCAGCGCCATCGACGCCACGAGCGATCTCGAATCGGTGTTCCTGTCGCTGACCGCGGGTGCGGGCATGGATATCGACAGCGCCTCGAGCGGGCCCGCGGCTGGCTGGGGCGAGCCGGAGGCCCGCCGATGATCCGGCTGCTCGGCGCCGAGTTGCTCAAGCTTCGCCGGCGATGGGCCAGCTATGTGGTGCTGGGCGTGCTGCTGTTGCTGATGCTCCTCGTGTACGTCCTCATCGGCCTCACGAGCGAGCGCGGTGGGGGCGTGGCCACGAACCTCGTCATCCGCTTCCCGAGCGCCTACGCCGTCATCGACCAGTTCATCTTCGGCCTCGGCAGCCTGCTCGCGGTGTCGTACGCGGCCGCGATCGGTGGCGCCGACTGGAACTGGGGCGTGCTGCGGGTCATCGTCGCTCGGGGGGAGGGGCGGTCGCGCTACATCCTGGCCAAGTTCCTGGGTCTTGCCATCGCCTGCACCGTGGGTGTCCTCATCGCGTATGCCACGGGCATCCTGCTGACCTTCGTGGGTGCCGCACTCGCGGGGTCGTCGGCCGGTGACCCGTTCGCCGGCGACGGCACGACGACGCTCGCCCGATCACTGGTCTACGGCACGTTCGTGCTGCTGCAACGGGCGGCTATCGGCTTCGCGGTCGCGGTGCTCCTGCGGAGCCAGGTCGCGGGTGTCGTGGTCGGCATCGTGCTGTACATCGGCGAGAGCATCCTCTCGACCGTGCTCGTGGCCATCACCTTTGGCGGCAGCGCGCTGCGGGGCCTGCCCACGACCCACGATTCGCAGTGGTTCCAGTTCCTGCCGTTCAGCATCGGTGACAGCGTCCTGTCGGCCGCCTCCGCGTCGGTCGGCGGCGATCTCAGCCGGATGCTCCTGGAGCCGGTCGCCACGGGCACGGCCGCGGCAGCCACGGCCGTCTACCTGGTGCTCGCGCTCGCGGTCGCGATGATCGCCACCGAGCGGGCGGAGATCGCCTGATGCCCGGCGCACCCACCGTCGGACGGTTCGACGCCGCCCAGCTCGAGGGCCGGCCAGGCTCGTCGCGTCCGGTGCGCTATCGGGTGACGACCAGCGCACCGAGCGACGGCACCACCCGTGCCCGAGCCGGTGTCATGTCGACGCCGCACGGGGACGTGGAGACACCGATGTTCATGCCCGTGGGCACGAACGCGACGGTCAAGGCACTCGATCCCGACGACCTCCACGAGGTCGGCGCGAGCATCATCCTCTCGAACACCTATCACCTCGCCCTTCGCCCGGGCCACGAGCGCATCGCCCGGCTGGGTGGTCTTCACCGCTTCATGGACTGGGACGGTGCCATCCTCACCGACTCGGGGGGCTTCCAGGTCGTGAGCCTGGGTGACCTGCGCCAGATCGATGACGACGGGGCGACCTTCCGGTCGCATCTCGACGGCTCCATCCAGCGATTCACACCGGAGCACGCGATCGCGGTCCAGGAGGCGCTGGGATCGGATATCGCCGTCTGCTTCGATCAGCCCGTACGACCGCACGCATCGAGTCGGGCGGAGGTGATCGATGCCACGGAACGGACACATCGATGGGCGGAGCGCTGTGTCGCGGCGCACCAGCGATCGGATCAGGCGCTCTTCGGCATCATCCAGGGGGGTCTGGAACCGGACCTGCGGGCGGATTCGACCACGACCCTCGCCGCGATGCCGTTCGATGGGCTGTGCATCGGCGGCCTGGCGGGCGACGAGACGCCGTCCCAGCGGCGCGCGGCGCTCGATGTCGTGGTGCCGCTGCTCCTCGACGACCCGCGTCCGCGCTACCTCATGGGCCTGGGCTCACCGCTCGACCTGCTCGACGCGGTGGACGCCGGAGTCGACCTGTTCGACTCGGTGCTGCCGGCACGGGTCGCCCGCAACGGCGCCCTGTGGGTCCCGGGCGGGCGGCTCAACCTGCGCAACGCGCGCTTCCTCGATGATCCACGACCCGTCCAGGAGGGCTGCCGTTGCCGTGCCTGTCGTTCGTTCTCCCGAGCATACCTCGCCCACCTGTTCCGGGCCGACGAGCTGCTCGCCTATCGGCTGGCGACTTGTCACAACCTGACCTTCACCCTAGACTTCATGGCCGGGATCCGATCGCACATCCGTGCCGGGACCTTCCCCCAGCTGGTCCGTGATGAACGGGCTCGTCGGGCTGCCTTCGTTGCTCCAGGGACCCATCCGGACGACCGTGACGCGCAAGCTGTCACGGGAGCCGCGTAAGTTCCGGCAAATGCAGGCACAAGGAACCGTGAAGTCGCGCCGCCCACACTGGGAGGCGCCATGTGGAGGCACTGCAAGACATGGCAGGCAGAGTTCCCGCCCGCCGCGAAGTCAAGAAGAAGCCGAAAGCATCGTCGGACAAGCAGCCCCGACTCGAATCGCTGAGCGAATCCTCGTCCCAATCCGTGGAGCTCATCAAGCCCAAGCGGAAGCCACGGACGGAGAAGGTCGACAGCGAGGAGTAGCCTCGGGTCTGGGCGTCGACAGGCCTTCGGTGTGAGCCTTGGAGGAGGACCAGGCATGACCATCACCGGAGGCACCGGAGCCGGCACGGGCGCAGAGCGCAGCAACGCCGACCGCGCGGGCGCGGAGAAGGCGGCGGAGCGTCTCGCGAGTGAACGGGGCAAGGCGGTCGACGCCGCCATCCTGTCCATCGAGAAACAGTTCGGTCGCGGCTCGATCATGAAGCTCGGCTCGTCCGAGCGACAGGCGGTCGACGCCATCCCGACCGGGTCCATCGCGCTCGACCTGGCCCTCGGCGTGGGCGGCCTGCCTCGAGGCCGGATGACCGAGATCTTCGGCCCCGAATCGTCGGGCAAGACGACCCTGTGTCAGCATGTGCTCGCGGAAGCCCAGCGGCGCGGCGGCGTCGTGGCGTTCATCGATGTCGAGCATGCCCTGGACCCCACCTATGCCAAGGCGTGCGGCGTCAATGTCGACGAGCTGCTCGTCAGCCAGCCGGACACGGGCGAGCAGGCGCTGGAGATCACCGAGACGCTCATCCGCTCCGGTGGCATCGATTGCGTCGTCCTGGACTCGGTGGCGGCGCTCGTGCCCCGCGCCGAGATCGAGGGCGAGATGGGCGACTCGTTCGTGGGCATCCAGGCACGGCTCATGAGCCAGGCGCTCCGGAAGCTCACCGGCGCGGTCAGTCGTTCGAACACGGCGCTCGTCTTCACCAACCAGCTGCGCGAGAAGATCGGCGTCATGTTCGGCAACCCCGAGACGACACCGGGCGGTCGGGCGCTCAAGTTCTACGCCAGCGTCCGGCTCGACATCCGGCGCATCGAGACCATCAAGTCGGGTACCGAGTCCATCGGCAGCCGGGTGCGGGTCAAGGTCGTCAAGAACAAGGTCGCGGCGCCCTTCCGTGTCGCCGAGTTCGACGTGATGTACGGCGAGGGGATCTCCCGGGAAGGCGGCCTACTCGACGTTGGCGTGGCCTCCTCGATCGTGACGAAGACGGGCGCCTGGTTCAACTATGGCGACACGCGCCTGGGCCAGGGCCGCGAGCAGTCAAAGGAGTTCCTGCGTACCAATCGGGACGTTTCCCAGCAGCTGGAGTCGGAGATCCGGGGCAAGATCGCGACCATCGAGGTGCCGGTCGAGGGCATCTCCGAGGCCGAGTAACCGGACGGGCGACCGCCGGAGATGGCGGACTCGATCGCGGCACGCCGGGCGCGCCAGCAGGCGCGGCGCGATCGGCGTGCCGCCGTCACCGATCCCGACGTCGTGATGGCGGCGGGTGCCGCACTGCTCGCCATCCGTTCCCGGACCACCCAGGAGCTGCGGCAGCGACTCGTCGCACTTGGGTATCCCTCGGGTCTCGTCGACCAGACCATCGAGCGGCTGCTCGTGCTCGAGTATCTCGATGATGAGGGCTACGCCCGAGCATGGATCGCCGGTCGTGATCGCAGTCGCCCGCGAGGCGCGTCGGCGCTCCGTCGGGAGCTGCAGCGCAAGGGGCTCGGGCGCGAACTGGTGGATGCCGCGCTGCATGAGCGTGACGACGCGCTCGACCCGGAGACCATCGAGGATGCTGCCGCGTCGGGCCCGCGCGATCCGGCGTCAGCTGATCTGGATGCCGCACGGCGGTTGCTCGATCGCCGTCGCCTGGCGCTGCTCCGCGGCGCGGACCCTCGCAAGGCGCGTCAGCGGGCGTACGGCCTGCTCGCGCGGAATGGCTTCGATCCGGACATCTGTCGTCGAGCGCTGGCTGGCTTCGGCGGCGACGGGATCGACGCAGACGATGACACGCGCACGGATGGCATCGATGGCTGAGGCACCGAGCCCCTCGTCTCAACGCGGCGCGGGGCGGCCACGCGCAGAGCCGGACCGATGACCACCGCGATACCCCCTGTCGGGGGCTCGCTCCAGTCGGTCGTTCGGATCATCGACCCCCGCCTCGCGTCGCTCGTCCACCCCAGCTCGCCCCTCGTCCGGCTCGCCGGAGGAGGGGCCTGGGTGGAGGGCCCCGTCTGGCTGCCCGGTCAGCAGGCACTCCAGTACAGCGATATCCCCAACGACCGCGCCCTCCGCTGGAGCGAGGCGGACGGCTGTCGCGTCGTTCGGGAGCCGGATGACTTCACGAACGGCAACACCCTCGACCGCGAGGGTCGGATCATCCATTGCGAGCATGGCAACCGTCGGATCGCCCGCACCGAGCTCGACGGCGCTCGGGTTGGCCTCGTCGAGCACCACGCCGGCGGCCGCTTCAACTCGCCCAACGACGCCGTGGTCAAGCGCGATGGCACCATCTGGTTCACCGACCCGCCATACGGGATCCTGTCCGACCTCGAGGGGCATGCCGCGCCCATGGAGCAGTCGGGCTGCTTCGTCTACCGCTTCGATGCCGAGACCGGCGACCTTTCGGTCGTGACCGACTGGCTGACCCACCCCAACGGACTGGCCTTCTCCCCGGACGAGTCCACGTTGTACGTCGCCGACACCTATGCGGCGGTGGAACCGAGCGCGCCCCGGCACATCGTCGCCTTCGACGTCGCGGATGGACGTCGCGCCATCAACCCGCGCATCTTCCACGCCACGGATGACGGCCTCTTCGACGGCTTCCGGGTGGATGTCGAGGGCGATGTCTGGACCTCATCCGGTGACGGCATCCGGATCGTCGCCCCCGATGGGCGGGAGCTGGGCCGCGTCCTCGTGCCGGAGGTCGTGTCCAACTGCGTCTTCGGTGGTCCGGACGGCCGCCGGCTGTTCATCACGGCGTCCAGCTCGCTCTACGCCATCGATGTGCGCGTCCTGGGTGCCGGAGTCGGGGCCTTGGTCGGACGCGGCGAGGTCGTCAACTGACGGTCGCTGCCGGCGAGCCGGCGGTGACCATGGCGGCGCCGGTCCGGTCGATGTGCCGGCGGCTGGGCCGCTGACGCCAGCCCGTGGACAGGTTTGACCCCCCGACCCATCCGGGATAGGCTTGCGGTCGGACCTGATCCACGACCATCCCGCATCCAACCGCCGGGTCGCTCGGCATGCGGAGCGAGTTGGTCCATCTGCCAGCACCTGCCGCGGCCGGTGCGCCGGAGTCCCTCAGGCGGACCCTCGGCGTTAGGTCGTCATGCCTACCTTGGAGACGTACCTCCGGATGCCCGGTCCGGACGGGAGGGACCGTTGAACGATGTCATCGCCGTCGTGGTCGTCCTCGTGTCGATCGTCGGCGGTGTCGCTGTGGGATTCCTCGCCAGGGGCATGGTCGCGAACCAGTCCATCAAGGCCGCCCAGGACAAGGCCGGTCGCATCGTCGCGGAGGCACGTGCCCAGCAGAAGGATCTCATCCTCCAGGCCAAGGAGGAACAGGTCCGGATGCAGCGGGAGCTGGAGGACGAGGGTCGCGCCAAGCGCGCCGATCTGGGCAACCTCGAGCACCGACTGCTCCAGCGCGACGAGCAGCTCGACCAGCGCACGGACATGCTCGAGGAGCGCAACCGGAAGCTGCTGGTCAAGGAGCAGGAGCTGGAGGCCAAGCGCGAGGAGCTGGGTCGGGCCCGCCAGGAGCAGATCGTCGCACTCGAGCGGGTGAGCGAGATGACCTCGGAGCAGGCCAAGTCCGCGCTCCTGGAGCAGGTCCGCGATGAGGCCGAGCACGATGCCGTGCGCCTGGCCCGGTCCATCGAGCGCTCCGCTCGTGAGTCGGCCGAGGAACGTGCTCGCGACGTCGTGGTCACCGCCATCCAGCGCGTCATGGTCGACCACACCGCCGAGATGACCGTGTCCGTGGTGCCCATCCCCTCGGACGAGATGAAGGGCCGCATCATCGGCCGCGAGGGCCGCAACATCCGCGCCCTGGAGCAGGCCACTGGCATCGATCTCATCATCGACGACACCCCCGAGTCGGTGCTCATCAGCGGCTTCGACCCGGTCCGCCGGGAGGTGGCTCGTCTGGCGCTCACGAAGCTCGTCCAGGATGGCCGGATCCACCCCGGACGCATCGAGGAGGTCGTGGCCAAGGCCAAGGCCGAGGTCGACCAGCTCATCAAGCAGGCGGGCGAGGCCGCGGCATACGACACGGGTGTGCCAGGGCTACCCCCGGAGATCGATCCGCCTCCTCGGTCGGCTCCGCTATCGCACCAGCTATGGCCAGAATGTGCTCAAGCACGTGATGGAGACGGCACGCCTGGCGGCGGTCATCGCGGCCGAGGTCGGGGCGGATGTGGCTCAGGCCAAGATGGGCGGCCTGCTGCACGACATGGGCAAGGCCGTGGACCACGAGGTCGAAGGTCCTCATGCCGCGATCGGCGCCCAGATCGCCGCGCGACATGACCTGCCACCCAAGGTCGTCAATGCCATCGCGGCACACCACCAGGAGGTGGAGTACACCTGCATCGAGTCGCCCATCGTCCAGATCGCGGATGCCATCAGCGCATCCCGCCCTGGTGCCCGCGGCGAGACGATGGACACCTACGTGAAGCGGCTGGAGGACCTCCAGGCCATCGCCAACAGTTTCGGCGGTGTCGAGAAGTCATTCGCGGTCCAGGCCGGCCGTGAGGTGCGCATCCTTGTCCGTCCCGAGGAGATCGACGACCTCGCGTCGATGCGGCTCGCCCGGGACATCGTCCACAAGATCGAGGAATCGCTGACCTACCCGGGGCAGATCAAGGTCACCGTCATCCGCGAGACCCGGGCCGTGGAGTACGCCAAGTGAGCTGCCCGACCTCGGTCACGTCCGGTCCCCGGACAGGTACCGCGGGGAACGCGCAGTAACCGCCACGGACCATCGCCGCCCCGTCGCGCGGACGCTTGCTGCAGACCAGCTGCCGCTGGTCCCTGAGCGCCCCGGTCGGGACACCCTCCGGGTGCTCATGATCGGGGACGTCATCGGCAAGCCCGGCCGCGTGACGCTGGAGCGGACGCTCGCCGGCCTGCGGGACGACCGGGGCATCGACTTCGTGACCGCCAATGGGGAGAACCTGGCGGGCGGTATGGGCCTGACCATCTCGACGGCACATGCGCTCTACGACGCGGGCGTCGACGTCATCACGAGCGGCAACCACATCTGGGACAAGCGGGAGATCATCCCGGAGCTCGACCGGGACGAGCGGATCCTGCGACCCATCAACTACGGCACGGCGGGCGTCGCGGGACGCGGCTGGGGCATCTTCCACGCGCTCGATGGCACCGAGGTCGCGGTCGTCAGCGCCCAGGGTCGATCGACGATGATCCCCATCGACAACCCATTCCTCGACCTCGACCGGCTGCTGGAGGACGCGGCTGACGAGTTGCCGGCGATCCGCCTCGTCGACTTCCACTGCGAGCTGACGAGCGAGAAGACCGCGTTCGGGCTGCATCTCGATGGGCGGGTCAGCGCCGTCGTCGGGACCCACACCCACGTACCCACCGCGGACGAGCGGATCCTGCCGCGAGGCACCGCGTACGTCAGCGACCTGGGCATGACGGGCCCGCTCGACAGCGTCATCGGCTTCGCTCCCGAGTCGGTGCTGCCGCGGTTCCTCACCGGGCTGCCCACCCGCTTCGAGGTGGGCACCGGGCCGGTGGTGTTCAATGCGCTGCTCATCGACGTCTTGCCAGCCAGCGGTCGCGCCGTCGCGGTGGAGCGCATCCGCCGCATCGTCGATCCGTGACCTCGCTCGCCCGGACCCACGTGGATCTCCACTGCCACACCCGCCGCTCGGACGGGGCCCTGGAGCCGACCGCGCTGTATGCCGCGATGCGCGCATGGGGTCTCCGTCTCGCGGCCATCACCGACCACGACACGCTCGAGGGGTACCGCGAGCTTCGCGCAGCCGGCATCGGCGTCACGGTCTCCCGGTTTGGCCCGCAGCTCATCCCGGCGCTGGAGATCAACACCCTCGGCAGTGCCGGACTGGACAGCGATGGCCTTGGCCGCGTGGAGGGGGAGCTGCACATCCTTGGCTTCGGGGTGGCGGTGGACGACCCGGCGCTCGACGCGACGCTCACCCGCCAGCGCGAGCTGCGCGAGGCGCGCATCGACCAGACCCTCGCCGTCCTCCGCAGTCTGGGGATGCCCGTCGACGAGGAGTTCGCGTCGCTCGGCCTCCTGGGCAGTGCGTCCCGTGGTCGACCGCACGTCGCCGAGGCGCTCGTGCTCGCGGGACACGCCGCCTCGGTCCAGGATGCCTTCGATCGCTGGCTGTCGCGGGGCCGACCGGCATACGTGCCCCGCCAGGGCATCGGGCCACAGGCGGCCGTGGCGGCGATCCGCGATGCCGGCGGCGTCGCGGTGCTGGCGCACTCACCCGCGGCACCAGAGCACCCACAGGACATCGAACGACTGCGCGACTGGGGCCTGTCCGGGCTGGAGGTCCACTACCGGACGTTCGACGGACCGACGGTGGCACGGATGCAGGACTTCGCGGCACGGACCGGCCTGCTGCCGACCGGTGGCAGTGACTTCCACGGCCAGGACATGGCCTATCGCGACGTCCTGTCGCAGACCTTCGTGCCCGATGCCGTCGGGGACGGGCTGCTGCATGCCCTGGCCACCTGCCCATGACGAGTCGCTCGCTGCCGATGCTCGAGCTGGCGGTCGCCCCCGCGCGGGATGGGGCCCGCCCTGCGGTCGCGTCGGATCCCCGGGTAGCGGAGTTCCTGACCGATGACCAGGTGCTGCCGCGGTTCCATGTCTGGACGCTCGGCTGCCAGATGAATCACTCCGATTCGGAGGAGATGGCTGGCGCGTTGCTCGCGGCGGGCTGCGCGGAGGCCGATTGCCTCGAGTCGGCGGACCTCGTGGTCATCAACAGCTGCGCCATCCGTGAGGCGGCCGAGCACAAGGTCATCGGCCGGATGGGGGCCATCGCGCGGCTGAAGGCCGCGAACCCCGCGCTGCGCGTGGTCCTCACGGGCTGCTCCGTGCGCGCCGACGAGACGGTCGACCTCCGACGACGCTATCCGGCGGTCGACCTCTTCCTGCGCCCCGACCAGGAGCCGGAGCTGACCGCACGCCTCGGCCTGGGCACGGCGACGTCGGCGGCCGCGCTGCCGGATGCGACCACGCTCCAGCGGGTGGGCCGCTCGGTGGCCGCGACCGCCGACCGGCTGCCCGGCACCCGTGCCGCGGCGGTGGAGGAGGGGACCATCCTGCGACGCGGCGGTAGCCACGCCTGGCTCCCCATCATCTACGGCTGCGACAAGACCTGTACCTACTGCATCGTCCCGTTCAGCCGTGGACCGGAGCGAAGTCGGCCGTTCGACGACGTGGTCGCGGAGGCGCGTGCGCTCGCCCGCGCGGGCGTCCTGGACGTGACCCTGCTGGGCCAGAACGTCAACTCCTATGGCCACGACCTCCCCGCCGAGGGGCGCTTCGAGGACATCCAGGCGGCCCGGACCCTGGGTCGCGATCTCGCGCTCGACGGTCGACCGGACATGGCCGCCCTGCTCAGAGCCATCGATGCCATCCGCGACGCGGACGATCGGCCGGCCATCCCACGCCTTCGCTTCGTGACATCCCACCCGTGGGACCTGTCCTCCCGGCTCATCGCAGCCATGACGGAGTGCCCGTCGGTGTGCGAGCACCTCCACCTGCCGGTCCAGGCGGGCGATGACGGTGTCCTGCACCGGATGGGCCGCCAGTACACGGTAGCGGCCTATCTCGACCTGGTCGCCCGGCTGCGAGCCGCGGTGCCCGATATCTGCCTGACCACCGACGTCATCGTCGGCTTCTGCGGCGAGACCGAGGCCCAGTTCCAGCAGACGCTGGAGCTGCTGCGCACGGTGCGTTACGACAGCGTCTTCGCGGCCGCGTTCTCGCCTCGTCCGGGGACCCCCGCCAGCCGACTCGCGGATGATGTGCCTGCCGGGGTCAAGCGGCGCCGTCTCAACGAGCTGCTCGAGCTCCAGGAGGGCATCGGGCTCGAGCGCAACCAGGCCTGGGTCGGACACGTGGTCGAGGTCCTCGTCGACCAGGTGCGCCCGTCACGGTCGCACGAGCACGAGGAGGCCGAGGCCGAGGCCGAGCCCCGAGCGCGGGTCGCGGGACGCACCCGCCACAACAAGCTCGTCCATCTCGACGGGGGACCCGACCTTGTGGGGCGGATGATCCCGGTCGCCATCGAGCACGCCGGGCCGTACGCGCTGGTCGGGCGCGCGGTCTCGGGAGGCGCCTGACGGGCACGACCCAGGGGGCCATGCCGCCGCTCATCGTCATCGCGGGGGAGACCGCGACGGGCAAGACGGGCTTGTCACTGGCGCTCGCCGATGCCCTTGGGGCGGAGATCGTGAGCGCCGATTCGCGGCAGGTGTATCGGGGCATGGACATCGGGACGGCCAAGGTCGGCGCCATCGACCGGGCGCGCATCGTCCACCACGGACTCGATCTGGTCGAACCTGATGGGCGCTTCACGGCGGCCGACTATCGGCGCTATGCCCTCGGGGCCCTGTCAGGCATCTCGGCACGGTCCCGGCCCGCCGTCCTCGTTGGCGGGACCGGCCTCTACCTGCGGGCCGTCGCGCGAGGATTGCCCGTGGATACGACCGGTGATGATCCGGTCGTGCGGGCCGAGCTGGAAGCCCGACTCGAGTCGGACGGGCTGCCCGCCCTGCTCAGCGAGCTGCACGCCATCGCGCCATCGGCGTACGAGCGGGTCGACCGTGCCAATCACCGGCGGGTCATCCGGGCCATCGAACGAGCACGCCGGGACGGCGACGTGCCGCCGCCCGCACCCGAGGGCTACCCAGCCCCCGTGGTCTGGCTAGGCATGGCTCCCAGACCGGATCATGCTCAGGTCATCGAGGCGCGCGTCCGCGACCAGTTCCAGGGCGGGTTGCTGGAGGAGGCCGCCCGCCTGCGAGACCGGTATGGCGAGGGACTCGTCCCGTTCGGTGCCATGGGCTACCGGGAGGCATTCGATGTCCTCGCAGGCCGCCGGACCCTCGAGTCAGCCATCCTCCGTGACGCTGAGCGAACCCGGGCCTATGCCAGCCGCCAGCGCACCTGGTTCAAGGCCGAGCCGGACATCCACTGGCTCTCGGTCGACCCGGAGGTTTCGGTGGCCGCCCTGCGTCTCGCGAGGTCGATCCTGAGCTTGTGACTCGCGACCCGAACGTCTTGCTGAGGGTGCCGCCGTTCCGGTAGCACATTTGGCCGATGTTATGATGACGACTATGTCATCAGATGTCGCCGACCACCCCGGACGCCGCACCGGGGCCGCTGCCCGCATCCTGCTGTACGCTCGACGGCGCGCCGGGCTGACCCAACGGGGTCTGGCGGCAGCGGCTGGAGTGCCGCAGGAGACGATCGCGCGTATCGAATCGGGGGCCACGCAGCCACGATTCGACACCCTCGACCGCCTGCTGGTGACATGCGGGTTCGAGCTGGATCTTGACCGCTCGGCTGGGCGTCGGTGTCGACCGGACGCTCATCGAAGCGGCGCTGCGTCGGACACCAGCCGAACGGCTCGCTGCGGGCCACCGTGCTGCACAGGGCATGGAGTGGCTCAGGTCCGGCGTTCGGCGTCCCGTCCAGACGGTCTGATGGCGACCGATACGCAAGGCCTCCTGCAAGCATTGGTCCGCGGGAACGTCGAGTTCGTCCTGATCGGTGGCGTGGCTGGACAGCTCCTTGGCTCGCCCATCGTCACGTACGATCTGGATATCTGTCATGCGCGCGACGATGCGAACCTGGAGCGGCTCGCCGTGGTCCTCGCGGGACTGCGCGCCGAGCTTCGCGGAGCTCCATCGGGACTGCCGTTCAGGCTCGATGCCCGGACGCTCCGGAACGGCGACTCGTTCACGTTCAGCACGGCGGCCGGTGACCTGGACATCCTGGGGACACCGGCCGGGACCCGCGGCTTCGACGACCTTGTGGCGTCCGCGGATCGCTACGACATCGACGGCCTATCGGTGCGTGTCGCCTCGCTGGATGATCTCATCCGCATGAAGCGTGCCGCCGGACGGCCCAAGGACCTGCTCGCCCTGGAGGAGCTCGGTGCGCTCCGTGACGAGCTCGATCGCCGCGGGGGTCGCGGATGAGGTCAGGCATCGTCGTCAACGTCGGGACACCACTCGAGCTCGTCGACCTCGCGGTCCGTGCCGAGGATGCCGGCTGGGACGGCGTCTTCACCTATGACGCCATCGCCATCGGCAGTGACGAGATGGTCGACCCGTGGGCGCTCCTCGGCGCCATGGCAGTGCGCACTCGCCGAGTGCTCCTGGGCGCCATCGTCTTCGCGCCGACACGCCGACGACCCTGGAAGCTGGCCCGCGAAGCGCTCACCGTCGACCACCTGTCGGCTGGCCGACTCGTGCTGCCGGTCGGTCTCGGGGCGCTCGACGACCAGGGGTTCGGCGACGTGGGCGAGGTCACAGGAGCGCGAGAGCGTGCCGCGATCCTCGACGAGACGCTGGATATCCTCGCGGGCCTCTGGTCGGGGGAGCCGTTCGGATACCAGGGGTCGCACTATCGGTTCGCACCGATGACCTTCCGGCCGCGGCCCATCCAGAAGCCGCGGATCCCGATCTGGGTCGTGGCGGTACCGGCCGGTGAGCGATCGCTGGCACGGGCGGTGCGCTGGGACGGGCTCGTGCTCCAGACCGACGAACCGTCAGCGATCGCGGCCATGGTCACCCGGGTGCGCGCCGTACGTCCCGGGCTGGGCCGGGACGACCCGTTCGAGATCATCGCCCAGGGGACGACGCCGGCCGACCCCTTGACCGCCGGCGCGCGCGTCCAGCCCGTCGCTGATGCCGGTGCGACATGGTGGATCGAGGCTGATTGGTCGGGCGCCACGCTCGCGTCCGTGCGCGCTCGGATCGATGCCGGACCGCCCCGGGTATCCTGAGCCCATGCCCCGCACCACCATCGACCTGGTACCCCCGACCGAGCTCGCCTTCCTTATCGCCGTCGACACCGGCGACGACGGGGGCTGGACGGCCGAGGATTCCCTTGCGGAGCTGGCTAGTCTCGCCGACACTGCCGGCGCTACCGTCGTCGGCGCCGAGTGGCAGAACCGGCGACACGCCGACCCGAACTGGTACATGGGCAAGGGCAAGGTGGAGGAGCTCGTGGCGGCCAAGGCCGAGACGGGCTTCACGCTGCTCATCGCGGACGACGAGCTCAAGCCCAACCAGCAGAAGTCGCTCGAGTCGGTCCTGGGGGTCAAGATCCTCGACCGGAGCGGCCTCATCCTCGACATCTTCGCTCAGCACGCCCGCACCCACGAGGGGCGGCTTCAGGTGGAGCTCGCCCAGCTGGAATACCAGCTGCCGCGCCTGACGCGACTGTGGACCCACCTCTCCCGGACCGGCGGCGGCATCGGCACCCGGGGTCCCGGCGAGAGTCAGCTGGAGACCGACCGGCGCATCATCCGGGCCAAGATCAGCAAGCTCAAGGAGCGTGTCGAGGCCGTCCGGCAGCAGCGCGAGACCACCGCCCGGGCGCGCGACCGGCGCCTGGTGCCGACGGTCGCCATCGTGGGCTACACCAACGCTGGCAAGTCCTCGATGCTCAACGCCCTCGCGGGGCAGTACGCCGCGGTGGCCGAGGACCGCCTCTTCGCGACCCTCGACCCGACCAGTCGCTCGGTCAAGCTCGGTGATGGGCAGTCGGCGATCCTCACCGACACCGTGGGCTTCATCCACAAGCTGCCCCACCAGCTCGTCGATGCGTTTCGGGCGACGCTGGAGGAGGTCACCCGGGCCGATGTGCTGCTCGAGGTGGTGGACGCCTCCGACCGCCACGCCACCGAGCATCGCGCGACCGTCCAGGGCGTGCTGAACGACCTGGGCGCAGGGGAGAAGCCCCGCCTGGTGGTCTACAACAAGGCGGACCTGCTGATGCCCGCGGCTGCCGATGCGACCACGTCAGCGCCCGTCGTCGCCGGTTCCGTGCTCGTCTCGGCCCACACCGGCTTCGGCCTCGAGACGCTCCGGCTGCGCCTTTCGACCCTGCTCGCGGATCTCTGGGAGGAGGTCGACGTCGCCTTGCCATACACGGAGGGCGAGCTGCTCGCCCGGGTGCGGGAGCGGGGAACGGTCCAGATCGACTACCGCTCCCATGACGTGCACATCACGGGCAAGGTGGTGCCATCGCTGGCGGGCGAGCTCAACGCCGCCGCCGCCCGTGCAGCCGCCCCGCTTGCCGGCTGAACGGAGGTCCTGCGATGACGATCGAGTCCCGACGAAGGTACCGAACCCTGCTCGGCTCGGTACTCTCCACCGCAGGCCTCGCGGTCGCCCTGATCGCTCCGGTCGCCACCGCCCAGGGTGCGCCGGCGTCGCCCGTCGTGGGAGCAGACACGCCCGTCTCGAGCGGTGCCATCGCGCCCGGTGAGCCGGTACCCGGTGGTGGCGCGATGGTCGCGGTGCCCCAGGAGGGCCTCGTCGACATCCGGCCGACGGAGTGGGACCACGTCGAGGTGGCAGCCAATGGCCAATCGCTCACCGTCTACTTCTGGAGCGGTGTCGATACCTGCTACGGGCTAGCCTCGGTCGATGCGACCGTCAGGGACGGCGTCCTGGACATCCAGCTCCTGACCGGGACCCTGCCCGGCATCGATGCCTGCATCGCGATGGCCCAGTACTACCAGACCGCCGTCCAGCTCGACGAGCCACTCATCACCGGCGGTCACCTGGAATAGTCCGGCCGGCGGCCACGTTTAGCAGGCGAGCCGCTCCTCCATCCCCCGGATGCTCGTGGCGCCGTCGATGAGCACGAGCTCCACGCCCACCATGCGCGCGAAGTCACGGATGACCTCGGTCGGCAGGCCGATCGAGAGCGCCGTGTGATGCGGGCCGCCGGCCATCAACCAGGATGTCGCCGAGGTGCGCAGGTCGGGCCGCGGCTCCCACACCGCGCGTGCGACCGGCAGCCGGGGGAGGGGAGCATCCGGTCCCACCAGGTCGACCTCGTTGGCCACGAGACGCAGGTGGTCACCCAGGTCCGAGAGCCCGACCACGATGCCTGGCCCGGTGCGTGCGGTGAACACGAGCCGGACCGGATCGGCCTTGCCACCGATGCCCAGCGGGTGGATCTCGCAGGTGGGTCGGTCGGACGTGATGGACGGACATACCTCGAGCATGTGGGCGCCCAGGATGCGGGGCCGCGGCGCGCCCAGGTGGTAGGTGTAGTCCTCCATGAAGGAGGTCCCCCCTGGCAGCCCCGTGGCCATCACCTTGAGCAGCCGCACGAGCGTCGCGGTCTTCCAGTCACCCTCGCCGCCAAAGCCATAGCCATCGGCCATCATCCGTTGGACAGCTAGGCCCGGCAGCTGGGTCAGGTCGCCAAGGTCCTCGAACGTGTCCGTGAACGCGCGATAGCCTCCCGCGTCCAGGCGCGCACGGAGTCCGACCTCGATGCGTGCGGCGTCACGGAGCGACGCGTGGCGTGCGCCGCCTGGTCGCAGCTCGGCGGCCACGTCGTACCGCTCCAGGGAGTCGGCGACGATCGCGTCCACCTCCGTGTCGGAGGCGTCCCGGACGGCTGCCACAAGCTCATTGACACCGTAGCCGTCGACCGAGACCCCGAGCTTGATCTGGACCTCGGTCTTGTCGCCCTCCGTCACGGCGACCTGGCGCATGTTGTCGCCGAAACGGCATACCCGGAGCTGGCGTGCCTCCGCGGCACCCGCCGCGGCGCGTGCCCACAGGCCCAGACGCTCGGTCACCTCGGGGTCCTGCCAGTGCCCCACGATGGTGGTCCGCGGGATCCGCAGTCGGGTCAGCACGTAACCGAACTCGCGGTCGCCGTGGGCGGACTGGTTGAGGTTCATGAAGTCCATGTCGATCTCGGCCCATGGGAGATCGCGGTTCGCCTGGGTATGGAGATGCACGAGTGGCTTGCGCGATGCGAGCAGCCCGGCGATCCACATCTTCGCGGGCGAGAACGTGTGCATCCAGGCCACGACACCCAGGCAGCTCGGATCGGCATCCGCTTCCGCCAGCAATGCTGCGATGCCTTCGGCCGAGGTCACCACCGGCTTCGCGATGATGTGCACCGGCACCGCGGACGAACCGTCCAGACCATGCGCGATCTGGCGCGCATGGTCGGACACCTGGGTCAGGGCGTCATCGCCGTACAACCCCTGGCTGCCGGTGACGAACCACGCGGACGATCCGCCGAACGCCTTCATCCCGATCTCCCTCCGGTCGTGCCTGTCGCCGGCACATCGATCGCCCGGGCGCGTCCCTGGAGCGCCCGCAGTCGACGCATCGGGGATGTCTCCTGGGCCATGCTGTCGTGCAGTTCCCGATAGATGGCGTATCCCTCATCCCAGATCGCGGCATCTGCGCTGGCGGGGGTATAGACGTCCACCCCGGGATGGGTCATCCTCGCGGCGGCGTCAGTGATGCTGTCGTAGCCACCCGCGGCCGCGCCCGCGGCCACGGCACCGAACATGGCTGAGCCGAGGGCGGGCGCCTGGCGGGAGCTGCTCGTGTGCACGACCCGGCCGGTGATATCCGCGGTCAGCTGCATCAGCAGGCGGTTCTGGAACGGGAGGCCACCGCAGGCCACGATCGATCCGATGGGCACCCCAGCCGCCTCGAACGCGTCGATGATGACGCGGGTGCCATAGACCGTCGCCTCCAGCAGGGCCCGATAGATGTCCGCCGGTCGCGTCGCGAGGGTCGGGCCCAGGAGCAATCCGGTAAGGTCCGCGTCGACGAGGATGGAGCGGTTGCCGTTCCACCAGTCCAGCGCGACGAGGCCGGTCTCGCCGGGTCGCAGCAATGCGGCGTCCCGCTCCAGCTGCGCGTGGATCGCGCCGACATCACGGCTGTCGTCGCCGGCGCCGATGGCCAGGGTCCGCGCCCACCAGCCGAACAGGTCACCCACGGAGGCCTGGCCGGCCTCGTGGCCGAAGAGCCCGGGGATGATGCCATCCTCCACCACCCCGCACGCGCCGGGCACGACGTGCTCGTCGGCGCTCAGGGCCAGGTGGCAGGTGCTGGTGCCCATGACCGCGACCAGCTGGCCTGGGCGTGTCACCCCAACCGCGGGCACCGAGACGTGGGCGTCGACGTTCGCGACCGCGACCGGCGTGCCGGGCAGCAGTCCCGTCCAGCCCGCCGCGGCGCTGCTGATCTCGCCCGCCCGGTCGCCTTGCGCCCGGACGTCGCGCGACATCCGGCTGTCGACGAGGTCCGCGAAACGCGGGTCAAGGGCACCCAGGAACGCGGCATCAGGGAAGCCATCACGTCGGGACCACTGCGCCTTGTACCCGGCGGTGGTGCTGTTGCGACTCTCGACCCCGGTGAGCTGCCAGACGATCCAGTCGGCAGCCTCGATGAGTCGGGCGGCAGCGGCGTAGATCCCCGGCGCCTCGTCAAGGATCTGGAGCGACTTTGCCAGGAACCATTCGGACGAGGTGCGGCTGCCATACCGCGGCAGCCAGGCCTCGTGTCGGGCGGCGGCCAGGGCGTTGATCCGATCCGCCTCCGGCTGCGCCGCATGGTGCTTCCAGAGCTTCACCCAGGCATGCGGCTCCGCGCGCAGCTCCGGCAGTCGGCAGAGGGGCGTGCCATCAGCGGTCGTGGGCAGCATCGTGCAGGCGGTGAAGTCGATACCCAGGCCCACGACGCTCGCGGGATCCACGCCGCTGGTCCGGAGCACCTCGCGCACGGCCGCACCCAGCGACGCCACGTAGTCGTCGGGGTCCTGGAGCGCCCAGTCCGGGGGGAGGGGAGTGCCACTGCCCGGCAACCGGTCCTCGATGACGCCGTGCTCGAATGAGGACACGGCGGTCGCGAGCTCGCGACCGGTCGCCACGTCCACGAGCAGCGCACGGGCCGACTCCGACCCGAAGTCGACTCCGATCGCCGTCCGGAGCGCCGGGCTCATGACGCGTTACCGGGGCGCTGCCCGTAGTAGGCGGTCGCGCCATGCTTCCGGTCGAAGTGCCGGGCGAGGAGTGCCGGACCGATGGGCGGCGCCGATGGGTCGATCGCGAGCGTGTGGAGCGCCATCCGGGCGATCGTCTCGACCGCCGCCGCATGCTCCGCCGCCTCGGCCGCCGACGAGCCCCACACGAACGGCCCGTGCGAGCGGACAAGCACGCCGGGGGCCGCGACGGGATCCAGCCCGTCAGGTCCATACAGGTCCGTGATCGCGATGCCCGTGTGCCATTCGTACCGCTCGGCGATCTCGGCGTGGATGAGCGACCGGGTCACCGGGATGCCACCCCGAAAGAAGTCCGCATGGGTCGTCCCGAAGCAGGGGATGGCGCGGCCGGCCTGGGCCCAGGCCGTCGCATGCATCGAATGTGTGTGGACCACGGCACCGACGTCCGGAAACGCCTGGTAGAGGCGGCGATGCGTGGGCTCGTCGGACGACGGCCGCAGGTCGCCCGCGATGACCCGGCCGTCCCCGATGGCCACGACGACCATCTGGTCGGGCCGAACCTCCGCGCAGGGGATGCCGCTGGGCTTGATGGCGAAGCTACCCCGCTCCCGATCGACGGCGCTCGCGTTGCCGAACGCGAGCAGCACGAGACCGGCCTCCGCGATGGCATGCGAGGCGAGGGCTGCGGCCTCACGGATATCCGCATAGGGGTCGCTCATTGGACACCGCTGCCCGTGAACGAGGCACCCTCCATGAACTGCCTGCGCAGCAGGAAGAAGAGCACGATGACCGGCACCGTGGCCAGGGCCGACCCGGCCAGCAGCAGGTCGTACTGGATCCGGTACTGGTTGACCATACCCGCGAGGCCGACCGCCAGCGGGAAGTTCTCCTTCTTCAGGAAGACGATGAGCGGCCAAAGGAGGTTATTCCAGTACTCCAGCGCGAAGAGGATGAACATCGTCGCCAGACCTGGCCGGAGATTGGGCAGGGCGATGCTCCAGAAGATGCGGTACTCGTTCGCGCCGTCGACCCGTGCCGAGTCGATCATCTCGTCATTGACGCTCATGCAGTACACGCGCATGAAGAAGAGCCCGATGGGGCTGGCCGCGAGCGGGACGATGGCGCCCCAGTACGTTTCCTTCAGACCCAGCTGGATGATGATGAAGAACAGCGACACGATGAGCAGGTTGAACGGGATCATCTGGGTGACCAGGACGCCGAAGAAGATGATGTTGTTGCCCCGGAAGCGGTATTTCGCCAGTGCATACCCGGCCATCGTGCAGAGGGCGACAGTGAGCCCTGCGAACCCCAGCGACTGGGTGACGGAGTTGAAGAACCAGCGGGCGTAAGGTTGCTCCTGGAAGAGGCGCACGTAGTTGTCGAGGGTCACAGTGGTGGGCGAGAGGTTGGTCATGTTCGAGAACAGCTCGCCCTGCGGGCGGAACGAGCTCACGACCATCCAGTAGATGGGGATCAGGAAGACGACCGACAGCACCAGGAACAGGAGGAGGATGACCAGCCGGTTCCAGGCCCGGTTCGCGCCGACGGGCGCCTGGGTTGCCCGGTCCGCGGAGGGCTTGCCGCGGCCCCTCACCGGAGCGCCTTCGTGCCGCCGGCCAGGCGGAACACGATGAGCGAGACGATCAGGATGATGAAGGCGAGCACGACGCCCATCGCGGCGGCATTACCGAACTTGAACGAGGTGAACGCCGTCTTGTAGATGAGCACGCCGACCGAGAGGCCCCCGCCCGACGGCGAGTTGCCCCCGCCCCACAGCAGGAACGGCTCGACGAACAACTGGAAGCCACCGATGACTGAGATGATGAGCACGAAGATGATCGTCGGTCGTAGCAGGGGTACGGAAATGTGCCGGAACATCTGCCTGCCGTTGGCTCCATCGATGGCGGCCGCCTCATACAGCTCGCGCGAGATATTCACGAGCCCACTGTTGAAATAGAGCATGTTGACCCCGACCCAGCGCCACGTCGCGATGATGAGGAGGGATGGGATGGCCAGGGAAGCAGATGTGAGCCACGCCTGGGGCGACAGGCCAAGGGTCGACAGGAATGAGTTCAGCAGGCCGTTCTCGCCGAGGATGACCCGGAACAGGAACGACACGACGACGAGTGACGCCAGGGCGGGGACGAATAGCGAGATCCGCCACGCCATCGGCTTGTAGGTGCGCCCCCGATCCAGCATCGCCGACAGGGCGAGTGGGATGGGGATGAGGATGATGAGTGTCATGATCGTGTACACGAACGTGTTGGACATGGCGGTCATGAACTGCGGGTTGGCCAGGATGCTCTGATAGTTCGTGGTACCCACCCACTCGTTGCCCTCGAGTCCCTTCACGTCCTGGAAGCTCATCTCCACGGCCTGGACCAGCGGCCATAACCGGAAGACGACGAAGACCGCCATGAAAGGCAGCAGGAAGACGAAGGGCGCGAGTCGCGCATCGAGCAGCGACCAACGGCGCCGGCGCGTCGAGGCCCGTGCCCCGCGTTCGGGCTGTGTCGTCCCAGTGGTGGTGACTGTCATGGTCTCATCGGCCTTGGTGATGGAGGGGACAGACGGCAGTGAAGCTGCCGTCTGTCATCGCGGTGCGGCCCGGGGTGATGGCCTGACAAAGCGTCCGACACACCACTCCAGGCTCCACAGCTACTTCTGGGCCTCGGTCAGCGACTGCGCCTCCGCCAGTGCATCCGCAGCCGGCCGGGCGTCGTTGACGATGGCCGGCATGATCTGCTGGGAGAGCACGTCCCTGGCCTCGGGATACAGCGGGCCCGTGTACTCGGGCGCCACATTCCCTAGCTCAGCCTTGATCTGCTGGAACGTGACCGCGCCATTGAAGCAGGGGTGAGACGACGGCCAGTCCGCGACGTCCGGCGTCGAGGTCTCTGACAGCGCGGCCTCGTCGTACACATCCGGGCGATACGGATCGAAGCCGAGATCGATCCAGGCCGTGTTTTGACCCTCGTTCGTGAGCTTGGCGAAGGCGAGGAACTCCTTGGCCAGCTGCTGCTTCTCTGGTGCTGTCTGGTCGGTGACGGCCGTGCCGGTGCCACCGCCCATGGTCGTCGTGAAGCCACCTTCCTTCCAGAGCGGCATCGGCCGGACGATCATGCTGCCGCACAGGGACGGCATGTTGTCCGGAAATCGAGTCATGTACCACTGGGGCATCCAGATCGAGGCGATGTTGCCGTTCGGGAACTCAGCCTGGAAATCGGCGGAGTTGATGTCGCCAGCCGGTGCCTCGATGGCGATCTTGTCCTTGTTGACCAGGTCCGACATGAACTGCAGCGCCTGGGCGTTCTCCGGGCTGTTGAGCACCAGGTTGCCGTCCGCGTCATAGACGTGTCCGCCGTTCTGGTACATGAGCCCGTATGCCGAGAAGATGGACCTCGACTCCACGGCGGTCCATGCCTTGTCGGGGAACTTCTCCTTGAACTGCTTGCCCGCGGCGACGTAGTCATCCCACGTCTTGATGGTATCCGGGTCGATACCGGCCTGGTCGAGCAGGGCCTTGTTGTAGTACATGAGATAGGCGCCGAGATGGTAGTCGATGGCGAGCTGCTTGCCGTAGGCCTGGTACGGCGCCAGGCGCGAGGCCACGAGGTCCGGCACGTACGGTGCGACGACATCCGTCAGGTCGAGCAGGTGGACGTTATCCGCGGACTTCGCGAATCGCGCGAACTTGCCGATCTCGATGTCGACGAGGTCCGGCGCACCCTGGCCGGCCATGAAGGCGGCCAGCAGGTTGTCGTGCATGGTGTTGTAGTCGATGGTCTCGTAGGTCAGGTTGATGGGTCGGTCCGGGTTGGCAGCGTTCCAGGCCTCGGCCCGCTTGACCTCGAATGCCCCGTGGCGATCCACGAAGGTCCACATATGCAGGTCCGTGGGTGTCTGGGCGACGGACGTCGCCGGGACCACCGCCACCGCCGCCAGGAGCAGCGCGCCCATGGCCGCCGCGATGGCGCGTTTCGATCGAAGCATCCTGTGCCTCCTCTACAGGGTCGAACGTTGGTGTGATCGCCGCTCCGGGAGCGGTCGATGATCGCCTATCGTCGTACGGCGGGCGGCCCTCCTTCCGATCCTGGTTCAGACCGTGAACCGGAATCCGGTGACGGAATGCGGTTCCAGCGTGTGGGTGAGGCTCGGACCACTGTCGGTCTCGAGGTTCGTCAGCTGCGTGGCGACCCGCGCACGGTCCTGCCAGCTGTTCGTCGCCCGCGGCTCCGGTCCGGTGATGGTGCGAACCTCGACCTGGGCGGGGAAACGCCCGCCGGCGAGGCGGAGCTCGACCTCCGATGGGCCGTCGAGTCGCCGATTGACGACGAACACAGAGACTGCCCTGGCGCGCTCATCGAGCGTCGCCGACACGTCCAGGTAGGGCACCCCCAGGTGCTGACCGCCACTGAATGTGTCGCTCGACACCCATGCGTCGATGGCGGTCGACCCCGCCGTCGCGCTGTACAGCTCGAACGGGAAGTACGTCGTCTGGAGCAGGAGGTCGTCCGGCGTGGTGACCATCGGCGCGATGACGTTGACGAGCTGGGCCAGGTTGGCCATGCGCACCGATGCCGCGTGGCGGATGAAGGCGTTGAGGTGCATCGCCACGACGAGTGCGTCAGCCAGGTCATAGGTCTCTTCGAGGCCGTTGAAGGCAGGGTCGCGCGCGTCCGGGGTGGCCCGGTACCAGACGTTCCACTCGTCGACCGCGATGGGGATGGGCGGTCGCGGACGGCGCTTGAGGGTCAACGCGCGTGACAACCCCTCGAGGGCGACCAGCCGGTCCTCGATGAGCTCCGACACGGCGAGGTAGGCGGGCAGGTCGCCTTCCCGGTCGCCCACATACCAATGGATCGACAGGTAGTCGACATGGTCAGGCGCCTCTTCCAGCAGCAGTTGTGCTCGCTCCACGGCCAGGCCCTCCCAGTTGGAGACGGCGGACGCGATCAGCTTGATCTCGGGGTCGGCCCAGCGCATGACCTTGGCGAACTCGAGGTAGCTGCGGGCGTATTCGGCCGGGGTCTTGAAGCCGACCTGCCAGGGGCCATCCACTTCGTTGCCGACTCCCCAGTAACGGACCCGGTGGGGCTCCGGGTGGCCGTGCTGTGCGCGCAGCCTGGTGAGGGCCGTGGGCTGGGTACCGTTGCAGTACTCGACCCAGTCACGCGCCTCGCGGAGATCCCCGTCACCGCAATTGACCACCAGATACGGCTCAGCTCCCAGGCGCCTGCAGAAGCCGATGAACTCGTTCGTCCCGAAGGTGTTGGGTTCGATCGCATCCCACGCTGGGTCCGAGCGGACCGGACGATCCTCGACGGGGCCGACACCGTCGCGCCAGCGATACGCGGACACGAAGTTGCCGCCCGGATACCGGATGTTGGAGTAGCGGAGCCGCCGCGACGCCTCGAGCACATCCGTCCGGAGCCCATCGGGACCTGCCAGGGGTGAGCCCGGCTCGAAGATGCCGCCGTACACGCACCGGCCAAGATGCTCGACGAAGCCGCCGAAGATGCCACGATCGATGGACCCGATGACCCGCTCGAGGTCGATGGATATGGTCTGGTCCGTCATGGCCGCCTCTCCTCGCGCCTCATGCCATCAGACGATAGCATACGTTTGCAGGGATAGGATTGCGATCTCGCGATCGATGCAGGCTCCGATGGACGATCGGATGCACGCTCGCCGGCGAGTCCACGGGCGTCCACCCAGGTGTCGCTCATCGCCGACCCGGCCCAGTACCGGGCTCCGCTGGCATCCAGACCCGCATGGCGCCATCCGTCCGGTTCGACCACATCTGGTAGGGGTGCGATCGGGCCTCGAGCGGCGCTCCGATCGATCCCGGGGCTCCATCCGCGCCTGCGCCATCATCCTGATAGGGCCAGGCGGCCACGGTTCGTGGGTGGTGGACGAGGCCAACGCTGATCGCCCGCGTGCCGAGTTCCGCGTCGTGACCAGGCTCCAGCCGCGGCGTCCACGCAAGGTCAAGGGTCACATCCTCCAGGGTCACATCCTTTGGGAGGTCGGCGGCCTCGAGGCAGTAGACGAGCGGACCTCGTTCGATCGCGACGCAGCCACGGACGGCATCGATGCGCGGGTCCGGGACGGTGATACGCACCGGCATCGCGAGCTCCAGCACCAGTCGCTCACCGACGGCCCAGCGACGCAGCAGGTCGATCCGCCCGTCGACGACCGTCGTCGCCAGCTGCGCACCCCCGACGGTGACGCTTGTCTCATGGCACCAGCCGGGCACCCGGAGCCCCAGCGTCCAGGGACGCGAGGGGGTCGCCGTGACGGTGACCTCGACGCGGCCTTCCCAGGGATAGTCGGTCACGACCCGCAACGCGACGGGCTCGTCCCCCAGTCGCGTCTCGATGGTGCCCGTGGCGTACTGGTGGAGCCGCAGCGCGTCGCCGGTCGTGGTCGCGAGCAGCTGCTCGACGCTCGCGACGGTGCGCATGATGTTGGGCGGGCAGCAGGCACACGGGTGCCACGGCTGCCGCGGCGTCGGTCGCGCCACAGTCGACGTCCGCCGCTGGAGCGGGTTGACATACGCGAAGCCGAGGCCATCGATGGCGAGGCCCGAGAGGACCGCGTTGAGGAGCTGCCGGTCGATGGCATCCGCGAAGCGTTCCTCGCCGGTCGCGAGCAGCAATCGCCAGGCGAGCATCACGAGCCCGATGGCCGCGCACGTCTCGGTGTACGCGCGCTCGGGCGGCAGCTCGAAGGGTGCCCCGAAGGCTTCGTCGCGGTGATGTGAACCGATACCCCCTGTGAGATAGCTGCGGGTGGCCCGCATCTCGTCCCAGCGACGCACGACCGCGGTCAGCAGCTCCGTGTCGCCCGTCTCGACCGCCACGTCCACCGCGCCAGCGTCGAGGTACATCTGGCGCACGGCGTGCCCGGTGACGGTCGGCGCGGCCCGAACGGGCACGCGGTCCTGCCAATAGTCGGCGCCGAACCGACCCGGGCCCAGCAGCGCGTGACCGCGCCTCTCGATGAGATGCCGAGCCAGCGCGAGGTATCGATCGCCACCGGTCACCCGGTACAGTTCGACGAGGGCCATCTCGATCTCCGGATGGCCGTCCACCCCGTCGATCGCGCCAGCAGGGCCGAGGGCCGCATCGATGACCTCGACGGCACGCTCGGCGACCGCCAGCAGCCGGTCGTCGTCGAGCGCGCGATGCCAGGCGACCGCGGCCTGGAGCAGGTGGCCGATGCAGTACAGCTCATGTCCCCACTGGAGATCGGACCACGCTCGATGGCCCGACAGCTGCACGTAGGTGTTGAGGTAGCCATCCGGTCGCTGAGCGGCGGTCACCGCGGCGATGACCGCGTCGGCGTCGGCCGCCAGTCCCGGGTCCGCCTCGCGGCCGAGCTCCCAGCCGACCGCTTCCAACCACTTGTAGACATCCGAATCGAGGAACGGGAATGTCGTCCCGGCGTCATCCGATCCGCCGACGTAGAGGCCGGTGCCACGCGCCGCGTTCCGGAAGTTGCCGAGGGCACCGGATGCCTCGAGCTGGCGGTGGCCATGGGGGAGGGAGTGCTGCCGGATGACCGACTGCCGACCAGCCCACAGTCCGCCCGTGATCCGCAAGCCCGCGCCATCGATGGGCACGAGCCGCGCCAGCCCGCCCGTCGGTGCCACGAGTGTCCGGCTCCCCATCCCATCCTCCCGAGGCGGCACCTGCCGCGCGATGCGGCCCCGCCCGGGGCCTCGTGCCTCGCCGCCCCCGACCCATGCGATGCGGCCTTGACAGCATCCTAGCGGGTCGTGCAATCCTATGCAGACACTCGTATGCAGGCTAGCGTGGTCTAGATCGGTGCCCCGGGAGTTGGAGGAGTCGGCGCTCGTGGATGGCTGTGGCACCTTCGCTGCGCTCCGACGGATCCTGCTGCCATCGGTCCGGCCAGGCCTCATCACCGTTGCCCTGTTCGCCTTCCTGGCGTCGTGGAGCGATTTCTTCGCCCCGCTCATCCTGCTGAGCGGCAGTGACAAGGCGACCCTGCCGCTGGCCGTGGCGACACTTCGCCAGCAGACGATGGGCATCATCGACTACGGCGCCACCGAAGCCGGCGTGGTCGTGATGGCCATCCCGTGCATGGTCCTGTTCCTGCTCCTGCAGCGGCACTACGTCCGCGGCTTCATGTCCGGGGCGGTGAAGGGCTGATGGTCAGCGGATCCGGACGCCGCACGGGCGTCGTCACGATGCGCGATGTCGCGCGCGCCACGGGCGTCTCCCAGAGCACCGTCTCCCGCGTCCTGACGGGTGCCACGACGGCGGTCCAGATCGCCCCCGAGACTCGTGAACGGGTCATCGAGGCTGCGCATCGCCTGGGCTACCGGCCGAACCCGCTGGCGCGCGGCCTGCGCGGGGCACGCACGATGCTCCTGGGCGTCATCGTCCGGGAGATCACGGACCCATTCTTCGCGGGCGCCATCGAGGCCGTCTCCATCGAGGCCAGCCAGCGGGGCTACAACGTGGTGCTGGGCCACGCCCACGGCCGGGCGAACGAAGCGATCGCGCTCTGGGGAGTCCTTGAGGCGCGTCACTGCGACGCGATCGTGCTGCTGGGTGACATGCGCGACCAGCCACGCCTGATCGAGGACCTGCGCGGGGCGAGCGTCCCCGTGGTGGCGCTGTGGCAGGGGTCTCGAACGACGGATATCCCGTCGGTGGACGTGGACAATCGGGCAGGGATGCTCGCGGTCCTGGAACACCTTGCCGGGCTCGGGCATCGGCGGATCGCCTTCATCGGCGGGCGCCGGCTTGGTGACATCCAGGATCGCGAGGATGCCTTCGTGCAGTTCATGGCCAGCCACTCCGAGGATGTCAGCGTGGAATACGCCCCCAACGACCTCGACGGCGGGGCGGACGCGCTTGGCCGCTTGCTCGACCGGCCCCGGCCGCCGACCGCCGTCGTCGCGTCCACCGACGTGCTTGCCCTGGGGGCGCTCCACCGCGCGTACGAACGCGGGCTTCGGGTGCCGGATGACCTGTCTGTCACCGGATTCGACGACATCCCATTTGCGGCCGCCTCCATCCCGGCCCTCACCACGGTCCGGATGCCGGTGCGCGAAATGGTCGCCACGGCCCTGCGCGTGGTCTTCGACCTGCCAGGCGACGCCGATCCGGGGCAGCCGGTGCACCCCTTGCTGGTGCCGTCGCTCGTGGTCCGTGGGTCGACCGCGCCGCCGGTCAGCTGATCGACGCCGGCAAGGCCACGTAAGAGCCCTCGCCCCGCGGTTCAGCGCTCGAAGCGACGTTGCAGGACGGCGTGGATCGAGACCGAGATGAGGATGACGGCCCCATACACCAGGTTCGTGTAGAAGTCCGTCAGGCCGATCGCGACGATACCCGCCGTGATGCCACCGATCATGAACGCACCGATGAAGGTGCCCCAGATGCTGCCCCGTCCACCGAAGACCGAGGTCCCTCCGACGAACACCGCCGCGAGGGTGGGCAGCAGGTACCCGGCGCCCATGCTCGGATAGAAGTTGACCACCTGCAGGCTGTTCAGCAGCCCAGCGAGCGCGGCGGCGAGCCCGGTGAGGACGAAGAGGGCGATCCGGGTCCGGCTGATGGGCACGCCCATCAGCTTGGCCGCCTGGCGGTTGTCCCCGATCACGTAGGCGTCCTGGCCCAGGCGGTGCCGATTGAGCAGCACCCAGGCGGCCACGGTGACGATCACCAACCAGTAGAACTCCATCGGGATGTTGAGGACCTTGCCGACCATGAGGTCGTACGCGGATGAGTCCGAGGTGGCGACCAGCGCGGTGCTCTTGCCCGCGACCAGCACGAGCGCCAGACCCCGGTAGAGGAACTGCGTGCCGATGGTCACGACGAGGGACGGGATGCCCACGACGGTGACGATGAGGCCGTTGAACGCTCCGGCCAGCATCCCGACCGCGAGCGACGCAAGGACCGCCAAACCGACGCTGCTGGTGGCATCCCAGGTCCAGACGAAGCCCACCATGCCCAGGGCCATGATCGACGGGAACGAGAGGTCGATATCCCCCGCGATGATGACCATCGTGAGCGGCATGGCCACGATCGCGAAGTACGGCGTCGTCTGCGCGAAGGAGAGGTAGATGCGGTCGGACATGAAGGTCGCCGGCGCCGCGATGATGAACACCAGCCAGAGCAGCAGGAACGCTGCGGTGATGCCGATCTGTGACGACCAGCGCGTGGCGAAGGCCGCCAGGCCGCTCCGCGGCGAGGACCGCGCCGGGGCCGACGCGGCGCTCACGCCTCAGCCCCGCCTTCCGCTGATCCCGTCGCCAGGCCACCGTCGCGGTACCGATCCTGCTCGGTATAGCTGCCGACCGCCGCCACCTCGCGCATGATGTCCATGAGCTCGTTGAGGGTGTAGCGGGCGGTCGGGAAGTCTCCCGCGACGCGGCCCCGGTCGATGACCACGATGCGATCGGCGACCGAGTAGACGTGGAAGATGTTGTGGTCGATGAAGATGGCTGACTTGCCAGCTTCGCGGATGCCACCGACGAAATGGAGCAGCTTCTCCGTCTCCTTCAGGGAGAGGCCCATCGTCGGCTCGTCGAGGATGATGATCTGCGCCTCGAACAGCAGCGCCCGGACGATGGCCAGGCCCTGGCGCTCGCCGCCCGACAACCCGGTGACCGGCGTGTCGGCCGTCAGCACCGCGGACGTGAACCCCATCGAGTGCTGCATCAGCTCCTCGGTGATGCGGCGCATCTCGCCCACCTTGAGCAAGCCGAACCGCCCCGCGAGCGCCCGACCCATGAAGATGTTGCGCCACAGGGGCAGCTGCTCCGCCAGGGCCCGCTCCTGGAACACGGTCTCGACGCCGAGCTCGCGGGCACGCTGGACCGTCAGGCCGACCACCTCCTGGCCCCGGAAGCGGATCTGGCCGCGGTCCGGCTGATGGACGCCCGTGATGATCTTGATGAGCGTCGACTTGCCCGCCCCGTTGTCGCCCAGCAGTCCGACGACCTCACCGGCACCCAGGCGAAGGTCCACCCCCTGGAGCACCTCGACGCCGCCGAACGACTTGTAGACCTGTCGGAGCTCGAGCCGGGGTACATCGGGAGGTGGCGGAGCGACGACGCTCGTCTCGCCCTGGGTCGTCGTCACGCGAGGACCTCCGTGGACGGCCGACGCAGGTCCATCCCGCGCCGGCCGTGATGTCGCGACGAAGTGGATCCGACGGTTACCGGATCTGCTGCTCGACCAGGGGTGCGATGACGTCGATGTTCGACTTGTCGACGAACCCACCACCGGTATTGATGAACAGGCCGCTGAACCCGAACTTGTGGCTCAGGCACAGCTGGGCGATCGCCTCGAAGCCCTGCAGGAACTGCTGCTGGTCGATGACCAGGTCCACGTATCCATCCTTGACACCCTGCACGGTCGCAGGCGAGAGGTCGAAGCCTGCCGCATAGATGCTGTCGGGCGACAGGCCCGCCGCCTTCATGTAGGTCGGGATCGTGGATGTCAGGTTGCCGTGGTCGATGATGATGGCCTTGAGGTCAGGGTTGGCTGAGGCCATCCCGGTGAATGTCGGCACGCCTGCCGCGGGGTCGGCGTTCGTGGCGTCGTCGATCTCGAGGTACACCACGTTGATGCCGGCCGCCTCGAGCGTGTCCGTGATGCCCAGCGTTCGCTCGCCTCGGCCCGGCTGGCTCTTGAGGCCCCACACGAAGACCTTGTCGCCCGCCGTGAGGCCACCGCGCGTCATCGTCTCGGTGGCAAGGGCCGCTCCGGCATCATGCAACACGGCGCCCACGTAGCCGGTGCCCTGGCTGGCGTACTTCGCCTCGGCCTTGGGCAGCTCCGTGTTCATGACGGTGACCAGGATCCCCTGGCTCTCCGCGTCGTCGATGAGCGAGTCGAACGCGTCATCGCCGGGATGACCCATGACCGCGATGCCATCAGGCTTGGTGGCCACCGCCTCGCTGAACTGGGTGATCATCTTGCTCGGGTCCCAGTCCGACCACTGGTAGCTGACGGACGGACCGAAGGCGGCCTCGGCGGCCTTCGCCCCGTTGTATACGACCGTCTCGAAGCCACCTCCCGGTGTCCCGCCCGGGAAGAACGTGATGTTCATCCCCTGGCAGAACTGCCCGGCGACCGGTGCCGGGCTCTGGGCGATGGCCGGGCCCGCTCCGGGCACCATGGCCGCCGCAGCCACTGCGATAGCCGCCACGATCGGTGCGTACCGCCGCTGGCGGTTCATGACAGTCCTGGTTCCGCGATCACTCATGACATCGCTCCCATATCGATGTACCCGGGTCGAGATCGGCGCGTGCGCTCGCTGTAGCCAAGCCTCCTCCAATCCCTCGCCAGCCGCAGTCCTGGAGCGCCGGAGGTGTGACACGCGGCGCCAGAAGCGTCGTCCCCGGCCAGGGAGTGTCAGCCGACATGGTCAAATCGATTGTATGCATACGATTTCAGCTGTCAATGGAGTCCGGTCGTCCGGACGACGTCGTGAGCATCGTCTCGATGGCTGCGCCCCGTCCACTGGTTCGGGTCACGTCCAGGGTGCGGGCGTCCCGGTAGCATCAGCCCCGCAGACGCTCGTACCAGCGGTCGGCGGCCGCCAGGCGGGCTTCCAGCTGCTCGACGGTGGCGTCGCTGATGCTCCGGATGCCGATGGCGCGATTGAGCTGGCCATTGACCTGGGCATGCGTCTGACCCGTGAGTCGGGCGATGTCCCGTGCACCATCCGCGTTCGCGACGCGGAGCGCGTCCTTCGTCTGCCGACGGGTCCGCCCCGATACCGCGGGGGAGGGGACCCCACCGACGGGCGGCGGCAGCGCGATGTCCATCTCGATGGTGCCGTCGGTGGTCTCATCGAGGTCATCGGGGATGCGTTCCTGCCATGGCTGCCACGCGGCGGAGCCGGCGATGGGCGTCGCCGACAGCGCCTCGAACATCGACAGCTGCTCGGCGCCCCGGTCGAAGGGCGTCATCGGCGGTGGCTGGAACAGGTCATCCTCGTCAGACCGTCGATCCCGGCGCAACGAGTGCCGGCGCTGCTCCGCGATCTGGGCCGCCCGGACGCGCAGGCGCAGGTCATCGGGGATGTACAACCAGGCTCGCTGGTCGCGGATGCCGGGCACCCAGCGGACGAAGCGGCCCACCGCCTGGCGGAAGAAGAGATCGGTGGTCGTGACCGTCGCATACACCCCGACCCGGAGGCGGGGGATGTCGACCCCTTCCGAGACCATCCGGACCGCCACGAGCCACTCCTCGGCGCCCGACGCGAAGCGCTCGATGCGGGACGAGGCATCCGGGTCGTCGGACGTGACCACCACCGGCGTCGTCCGGAAGCGCCGGCGGAGGATGTCCGCGATGCCCCGGGCATGCTCCTGGTCGATGGCGATGACCAGCCCGCCGGCGTCAGGCTGGATGTGGCGCACGTCCGCGAGCCGCTCGCATGCCTCGCGCAACACCTCCGGGAGCCACTCGCCGTCCAGGGACAGGGCGGTCCGGAGGCGCTGGTTGGCGAGCGAGCTTGCCAACGGGTCATCGAAGGTCGCCTCGTAGCCGGTGCCGTCCGGAGCGGTCCACTCCATCTGGCCACCGGTCCGCGGGAAGTAGACAGGGCGCACGACGCGACCGTCGCTGAGCGCATCGCCGTAGCCGTATTCGTAGTCCGGGATGGCCTCGTCCTGTTCGTAGCGCACGAACGGGATCGCCTGGGTGTCGCTCCGGAAGGGCGTGCCCGACAGGGAGAGTCGGCAGGCGACCCCGTCGAAGGCGGTGCGTAGCGATCCACCCCACGCCTGGTCCTCGGCCGCATGGTGCACCTCATCGAGCACGACGTACGCCCTCCCGATGGCATCCCGGATGGCACCCGCGCTCATGGCCACCTGCTGGTAGCTGGTCACGACGCCGTGCATGTCCACCGGGAGCCCGCCCTCGGCGGGGGACCACGCCGGGTCGAGATGGAGCTGCAGCCGCGCGGCAGCGTGTGCCCACTGGATCTTGAGGTGGGCGGTCGGCGCCACCACCACGAGGGGAGCGCGCCGCTCGGCAAGGGCCAGCCGAAGCGCCGCGAGGGCGAAGGTCGTCTTGCCCGCACCTGGCGTTGCGACCGCCAGGAAGTCCGGCCCGGGGGACGCGGTCAGGCGCGCGAGCGCGGCATGCTGCCAGGGGCGCAAACGGACGCTACGGGACATGGACCTCGACGGCGAGACGCGAGTGGGCGGGGCCTGAGTGTCGCACGAACCGACCTGCCGCGGTTGGCCGACACCGGCCGCCCGCCTGCAGCGGGCCGCGTCCGGGATCATCAGCGTGGTCGGACCCTGCGACCTCTGAACGCCGATGTGGGAGAGTGCCTGGCGTCGGCGACGGCGGTGGATACACTTGGGCCCGCATGACACCGATCGGACGCGACGAGGAGGTCGCCGCCGCGGTCACGGTCCTCGATGCCCTGTCAGAGGCGCCGGCAGCCCTGGTGCTGACCGGAGCAGCGGGCATCGGCAAGACCACGCTCTGGAGGGCCATCCTCGCGGACGCCCGGAGCCGTGGCTATCGGACGCTGCGGACACAGGCGGTGGAGACCGAGGCGCAGCTCGCGTTCGGCGGACTTGCCGACCTGTTCGACCGCGTCATCGACGAGGCGCTCGACGGCCTGCCCCCGGTGCAACGCGCGGCCCTGGAGGTGGCGCTGCAACGGGTCCCCGCCGAGGGCCACGCACCGCCACTCCTCGCGGCGTCGCTGGGCGCACTGGCGGCGATCCGGGCGATGGCCGGACCCTCGCCGCTCGTCATCGCCGTGGACGACCTCCAATGGCTGGACACGCCCTCACTCCGCATCATCGAGTACGTCGCCCGGCGCGTGTCCGGCGTTCGCGTCGGCTTCCTGCTCGCCATCCGGAGCGTGGCCCGGGATGGGCCGTTCCCAGCGGCCCTGGCCGCCTTTGCCGGACCCGTGCGCCACATCCATCTGGGCCCGCTCGACATGGACGCGACAGATGCGCTCATCCGTCGCGAGCTCGGGGTCTCGATGCGGCGTCCCGCGCTCGCCTGGATCCACGCGGAGTCGGGCGGGAATGCCTTCCAATGCCTGGAGATCGCCCGGGCGCTCCAACGCACCGGCGCGGCTCCCGGCCTGGAAGGCCTCGCCTCATCCATGGCGACGGACGACCTCCTGCGGGCGCGTCTCGATGCGCTCCCCGACACGGCTCGTTGGCCGCTGGCGGCGGCCGGCGCACTCGCCCGCCCGACCGTGGAGGTGCTGACGGCCGCCGACCCGAGCGCGCCCGACGGGCTGGAGGCCGCACGTTCGGCCGGCGTGATCGAGCTCGATGCCGGTCGCGTGCGCTTCAGCCACCCGCTCCTCGCCGCAGCGGCGTACGGCGCCGTGGCAGGGACCGAACGGCAGGCCCTCCACGCGCGTCTGGCGGCGGTCCTGGCGGACCTCGAGGAACGCGCCCAGCACCTCGCGCTATCGATCGACGCCCCGAGCGAAGCGGTGGCTGTCGAGCTGGAGGCCGCCGCGGTCCACGCCCAGGGACGGGGGGCGTCGGGTTCGGCGGCCGAACTGTTGCTCCAGGCAGCCCAGCGGACGCCGGCAGAAGATCGCGACGACCGGCACCGGCGCACGGTATCCGCCGCGGAATACCTCATCCGGTCAGGCGACCCGACCCGTGCGCTGTCGGTGCTCCAGGGCCACCTCGCCATCACACCGCCAGGCCCCGCCCGGGCTGCTGCCCTGCGCGTCCTGGCGGATGCCCGCTCCAGCGACGACTGGGAGGCCAAGGGCCGACTCCTGGAAGAAGCCCTGCAGGTCACCGGGGATGACCACCGCCTGCGGAGCACGATCCTCCAGGACCTCGCCCAGACCAGGTTCCACCTCGGACGTGATGCGCGCGGGCAGCTCGCGCTTGCGATGGAGGCAGTCGCCGAGGCGGAGGCGAGCCAGGATGCCGTCACACGCTGTTCCGCGTACCTGTCAGCGGTGCTCGCGCACGGCAATGTCGGCCGGCGCCCCGACCCTGAACTGCTCGACAGGGCCATGGCACTCTCGCCGCAGGTCGAGCACCTGCGCGTCCTGTTCTGGCCGGCCTTCTGCAAGGCGCTCATGGACCTCAGCTGCGACCGCATCGACGCAGCCATCGAGACCTTCACCGAGCTGCGCCTGCGGGCCGCGGCGGCGGGTGACTGGGACTCGCTGCCAGTCATCACCACCGATCTGGCGCGGGCCGTCTTCCGCCATGGTGACTGGCACCTCGCCAGCCAGGTCGCCATCGAGGCGGAACGGGGCTCACGCCAGAATGGCCAGGCGATGGGTCTGTCGAGGGCCCTGTTCGCACGGGCGATGGTCGAGATCGTGTCAGGCCACGAGCAGGAAGGCCAGCTCCTGGTGGAGGAGGGGATCGTCCTCGCGCGTGAGGTGGGGGCTCGATCGGCGCAGCACGACCACCATCTCGCGCTCGGATTCCTGGCCTTCTCGACCGGCGACATCCGCCGAGCCGAGGCCGAGCTTCGGAAGGCTGTGGAGCCCAGGCTCGCGGAGGGGTTCGCCACCGCCCCGATGCCGCAGACCCTCTGGGCAGAGACACTGGTCCTGCTCGATCGCCCGGAGGAGGGAGGCAAGCTGCTCGAGCTCGTGGAGGATGTCGCGGCGCGCTTCGGCCAACCCTCCGCGCTGGCGGCGTGCGCACGCGTGCGAGGCCTCATGGCCACCGCATCCGGCGACGAGGCAGGCGCCAGCGCCGGATTCGCGACGGCGCTTGCCTTCCATGACCAGGTCGCCGAGCCGTTCGAGCGGGCCAGGACGCTGCTGGCGCAGGGCGAATCGCGCCGCCGCTTCCGGCGCCGGGGCCAGGCTCGCGATGCGCTCGCTGCCGCGCTCCGCATCTTCACCGAGCTCGGCGCACCGCGCTGGCTGGAACGGGCAGCCGCCGAGCTCGCGCGCACCGGGCACCGCGAGTCGGGGGCGGAGCTCGCTCCGACCGAGGAGCAGATCGCGAGGCTGGTGGCCGCCGGGCACACGAATCGCGAGATCGCAGGGATCCTGTTCATGAGCCCGCACACCGTGGAGGCGCACCTGACCCGGGTCTACCGCAGCCTGGGTATCCGAGGCCGGACCGAGCTCGCACGTGTGATGACCGGCCGGTCGAACGAGGATCACGACCCGGCCACCGCACCACGGGATCAGGGGTTCGGATAGGGGATCCCGGGATCCCATCTGGGCCTGCTCGATCCCAGCATCGGTCATGTCAATCACCTTCCCCTCGGGGATCGAACAGGAGCGTGTGACATGATCAAGCGTCGTATCCCGTACGTGGCATCCGCGTCGAAGCGGCCTCGCGCCGTCGCCGGCCTGCTGATGACGCTGGGCCTGGCCATCGGCCTGCAGGCCTCGATGACCCTGGCCGCCGAGCCAGCCGCCGGTGACTCCACAGTCGTGGCCGCGGGTGACTCGACGGTCGCGGCAGCAGCTGCCATCGCCCCGGCGCTGCCGCCGACCGATCCACGGTACATCCGGGCGCGCCTCGAGAGCGAATACCTGCTGCGGATCTCCAGGGACTGGTACACGCCGGCAGCCGATCAAGGGCAGACGGCCGAGTGCGCCGCGTTCCTCGCCCGGTTCGACAGCGGCTACCTGCGCGCGATCGCCCGGGGCTGGCTCGCTGCGTGCGACTGAGCACCGATCTCGCGGCGTCCGCTGGCCGGGCGCCGCGACGGTCACACATCCCGCTCCGTCATGCCGCTGCACGCCTCGCCAGCCTGCATCCCTCTGCGCAGCGGCGTTGGCCAGGGATGCACCGGTGCGTCGTTCGGCAGCAGCAGGATGCTCGGACGTGGCACTCGGGAGCCGGACGTGGCACTCGGGATGCTCGGACGTGGCACTCGGGAGCCGGAACGTGCTCGGGTCCGCGGGACGCCGTCGGGCGCGCCGATCCGACAGGGTGCCAGGGGCGCAGGCGGGCGCCACGGGATATGGAACTCGACCAGCGGCCTGGAGCGGGCCCGAGTGTGCTGGCTGGTCTGTCCGTTGACATGCGCCACGCGGGTGAATGGGCCGGCGAGCGGCTCTAAGGAGCCTGGCAGGGCCGCGTAAGCGGCCGGATCACCCTAGTGGTGCATGGATCGGCCGACGATAGGCCGGATCCCACCCCCGCGGCGCCATTCGTTGGCCCACTCATGCGCCGCGCGGGTGATCGGCGGTCGCGTGCCAGGCAGCTGCGCGAGGGCGACGCTCACGCACCATCGAGCCGCACTCACCGTGGACCCAGTACGCTGCCGATAATGCAAGTTATGTAACATCGAGATGCCGGGACGGTGCTCCGGTGCCAGACAACGCATCAGCTGTGGCATCCTGCGGGGCATGCCCTCGTCATCTCGTGTCATCCACGCCCCGACCCCCCTGATCGTCGCCATCGTCATCCTCGTGGTGATGTCGCTGTCGAGCATGACCGGGGCCGTGCGCGCCCAGGACCCCGCATCGTCGGAGACCTTGCACCTGACGCGGACAGGGTTCAAGGACCCGGCAGCCGGTGATGTGGAGGCGCTCGTGCTGCTCGTGCCGCAAGGATGGGATGCGACGGGGGGCGTCCAGTGGACGCCGACCTGGTCGCGGCTGGCCCAGCTCGCCACGCATGTCGCCGACCCCACGACCGGCATCAGCGTCGATTGGCTGCCCATCGCCGACTTCATCTGGTTCGACGTGCCCGCGGGGTTCCAGGTCCCTGTGGGTGGCAACTATCAGGGCAAGGCATTCGTGCCGCCGATCACCGATCCAGTCGGGTTCGTGAACGCCTTCTGGGTGCCGACCGTGCTGAGCCACCTGGCGGGCCTGCAGCCGGTCAGCGTCTCCCAGGTGCCACGGGTCGCCGATGAGTTCATCCGGGGTTTCGGTGGGCCCGCGCAGGCGGCAGCGTATGTGCTCCGTTACGAGTTCGACAACGCCGGACAGCCCTGGGAGCAGGATGTGTCGTTCGCGCTGCTGTGGTCGACGGCCAATGGCGTCACATCCTGGTACGTCAACTTCGCCGATACGGTCTCTGGTCCCCGCGGCTCCCTGGAGCAGCACCAGGGCCTGACCTCGACCATCCTGGCCAGCCGCATCACGACCCCCGAGTGGGAGGCGACGTATCGCCTCGTGCAGCAGCTGTTCTACCAGGGGCTCCAGCAGCAGATGGCCGATACGGTCGCCTTCGGTCAGGCGCTCGCCCGATACCGCGCGGAGATCGATGCGCTCCAGGCCCAGGTGACCCAGGAGCGCCAGGCATCCCAGGACCGCATCGCGGGTTACGAACGGGACATCCTGGGCGGCGTCGAGAACTACGACGACCCGGTCAATGGCGGCATCGTCCAGCTGCCCGTCGGGTGGCGGGATTACTGGGTCAGTCCTCGAGGCGACTACGTCACGTCCGGTGACCCGGGCTTCGACCCGAACACGCCATCCGATCCAGGATGGCAGCGACTCCAGCCCCACGATCGCTGAGGCGGCGGCTCAGCCCTGGAGGGGCTCCGTGAGCAGTGTTGCCAATGCCCGCAGCTCGTCCGAGGTGACGCCGTTGGCGCGCAGGAACGCCGCGGCGCCACCGTGCTGCGTGTCGAGGTGCTCCAGGGACGACTCCATATACTCCGGCGGGCTCTCGACGTCGATGGAGCCGACCCGCCAATCGGTGATGTGGGGATCGTCCATCGGGCGCGCGAACATCGGTGCGCTCAGGGCGTAGTCCGCGACGATGACGTCGCGGGGGACGCCGACCGCGTCCAGGATGAGGGCGATCGCTACGCCCGTCCGGTCCTTGCCGGCGGCGCAGCCGATGACCGCCGGGGCACCCCCCGGGGCCAGCAGCGCCCGGACGACCTCCACCAACTGCGTCGCACGCGCATCGAAGATGTGGCGGTACATGCCCGCCAGCCCCAGGTGGGGCGTCGGATCATCGGCCAGCAGCGGGATCTGGGTGTATCGCACCCGGTCGGACGCCTGGAAGACGCTTGGCGCGACATCGGTCTCGGACGGCCAGCGCAGGTCGATGACCTGGTGCAGGCCCATGTCCAGCAGGGCGGCCTGGGAGCTGTCGGGCAGGCTATCGAGCGAATCGGTGCGCAGGAGGGTCCGCCACCGGGTCTGTCGTCCGTCGACCGCGGGATAGCCGCCCACATCGCGGAGGTTGCGGGTCCCGGCCAGCGGCAGGTGCCGGTCGGTGGCATCGGCCGTCGCCGCGTCCGTGCTCCCGGGAAGGTCGGATCTCATGTGCGCAAGCGTACGACCTGGGCGACGACCCGTCCCGGCACGGCCCTTGCCCGCGCCGCTTGCTCAAGGATGGTCGTTGACGGAGACCCAGGCGGCATCGAGGATGCAATGGATGACGGCGGTGCGCCGCGCCGCGAGCGCATCGCGAAACGCCGGCTCGAACTCGTCGTCCGTGCTGACCCGGAACCCGAGTGCGCCGCTGGCCTCCGCGACGGTTGCGAAGTCGATGGGCCCGAGCTCGGTGGCGACATGCGGCCGACCTTCCCGGTCCTGGTGCATGCGGATGGTGCCGTACCCCTGGTTGTCGAGCACGATGACGACCGGGCGCGCACCCTCCCGGACCGACGTCTCCAGCTCCGCCATCGTCATCGCGAAGCCGCCGTCACCGCAGACGGCGACGACGGGCCGATCAGGGTGGACGAGCGACGCGGCGATGGCCGCCGGCAGCCCGTAGCCCATGGCACCCGACGTCGGACCCAGGAACGTGCCTGGCCGCAGGAACCGGTAGCCACGCGCCACCCAGCCGCCGAAGTTGCCCGCATCCGTGGTCACCACCGCATTGGGCGGCAGCAGCCGCTGCATGGTGCCCACGAGCCGACCGGGGTGGACGCCAGTGCCCGACCACTCCCCTCCCTCGACGCTCGATGCCGCCAGGAACGCCTCCCGATCCGCGATTCGGTCCGCGGCACGCGCGGTCCGGGTCTCGGCGTCGAGCACGGCGCCCCGCAGGTCCGACCACGCGACATCCAGGAATCGGGCCACGTCCGCGGTGATGGACAGGGTCGGCGCCGTGAGTCCGCTCCGAGCATGGCGAGGCTCCAGGTCCACCTGGATCCAGCGCGTCCCGGCGGCCGGGACCTGGTAGCCGTAGGTCGCGATCTCGGACATCCTGGCGCCCAGGACGAGCACGATATCAGCGGCCTCGAGTCGCTCGCGGACGCTGGTTGGGCTCCAGTAGCCCGTCATGCCCAGGTACCCGGCGTAGTCGTTGGGCACCACGTCGGGTCGCCGCCAGGATGCGATGACCGGCACCGCGAGGGCGTCTGCGAGGGTCATGAGCCGCTTGCTCGCGCGGGCACGCAGGATGCCGCCACCCGCGACGATGACCCCGCGACGCGACGCCGCCAGCAGCTTGAGGGCCTGACGTACGGCTGCCCGGTCGGGCGCGGGACCACTCTGGGGGGACACGGCAGGTGGCGTATCGCCACCGATCGAGAGCCCCAGCAGGTCCTCGGGCAATGCCACGAGGATGGGGCCCGGTCGACCGGTCGTCAGCTGGCGGATTCCCTCACTCACCACGCGTGCCGTGTCGGTCGGCCGCTCCAGCTCCACGGCCCAGGCGGCGAGCGATCCGATACCCGCCGCGAGCTCCGACTCCTGGAAGGCTTCTCGACCGCGGTATGCACGTCGCACACCGCCGATGAGCGCCACGAGCGGCGCCGAGTCGGAACGCGCGGTGTGGATGCCGATGGCTGCGTTGGCCGCGCCGACGGTGCGCGTGGCGAGCACGATCTGGGGTCGTCCGGTCAGATGGGCGGCCGCGGCTGCCATGAACGAGGCACCGCCTTCGTGTCGGGCCGCCACGACGCGGATGCCCGCAGCCGGCAGGGTCTCGAGCAATGGCAGGAAGCTCTCACCAGGGACCGTGAACGCGAAGCGGGCGCCGGCACCAGCCAGCCGGTCGGCGACATGCTGGGCGACGGTCGGGTGGATCGCCTTTGGCCTCGGCGCGGCGGGCTCCCCTGTCCCAGCTTCATCCACCGCGACCACCTCGACGACCTCGGGCACGGCGGGCTCGTCGACCGTGGCGGGCTCCACGACGACGGTCAGCGCAACGGCCGATGCATCCCGTTCGGCGCTCGGCTCCTCGTCGGCGCTCGACTCCGCAGGCGCAGCATTCAGCGGAGCGTCACCGTCGTCCACACCATCGACAGGATGATGAGGCTCGCCACGAGCACCATCAGCATCCTGCTCACCCGGCTCGATGTCATCGTTCACCTCAGCGGTAGTTCGTGAACTGGAGGGCCACCGGGTACCCCTCCCCCTCTTCGCGGAGGCGGGCGATCACCCGCTGCAGCTCGTCCCTGCTCTTCGCTGTCACCCGCACCGCGTCACCCTGGATCTGGCTCTTGACCTTGGGGAAGTCGTCGCGGAGCAGCTTGGTGATCTTCCTGGCGATGTCATCGGGCAGGCCCTTCCGGAGCGTGATCTTCTGCTTCAGCAGGCTGCCACCCACGGGCTGGATCTCGCCCCAGTCGAACACCTTGAGTGACAGGCCGCGTTTGATCGCCTTGCTCTCGATGAGCTCCCGGAGCGCGTGCGCTCGCAGATCCGAGTCGACCGTGAGCGTGACGTCCTCCTTGTTGAGCACGATGTCCGCGGTGGCACCCTTGAAGTCGTAGCGCGTGGTGACCTCCCGCCGGACCTGGTCGAGCGCGTTGACGAGCTCCTGCCGATCGAAGTCGCTGACCACGTCGAACGATGCATCACCCGCCATCGGATCCTCCCTGCCCCTCGACCGGCTCGACCTTGAAGCTCGCGTCCGTGCCCACCACCCGGGTCGCGACCCACTCCCGCATCCGGATCACGGCGCCGGCCTCATCGAGTTCGAGGGTCATGAACCCCCGCTGCCGACTGCGCTCCGCGGTCGTGCGCCTCGTGAGCGCGCCATGCCAGCTCGCGAGCACCGTCGTACCGCTCACCCAGATGCGCTCGGCGTCGAATTCGACGTGGCCGAAGCTCGCCGCGGCCCGGGTCCAGAACTCCCGGATGGCCACATCGCCGGTCATCGCGGGCTCGAATGGGTCTGGCCGGAACTCGGCGTCGTCCCGGAAGAGCGCCATCACCGCGTCGACGTCGCGCCGCTCCCAGGCACCTTTGAAGCGCGCGAGCACGTCCTGCCCGTCACCGGGCGTGAGGTTGGGCATGGGGTCATCCTACCAGTCATCAGGACGGTCCCTGGTCAGCGTCGAGTGCGCTCGCGAGCGTCTTCGCGATGACATAGGAGCGGCCCCCGCCCATGACCAGCACTACGTCCCCGGACCGGACCTCATGGCCCAGGTATGCCGCCGTCGCCTCCACGGATCCCGGCGCGACGGCGGGGTGACGTGACCGCTGGCTCACAGCGGCCGCGAGCGCCCCAGCGCTGGTGATGGTCGTGTCCGGGTCGCGCCCTGCCCAGATGTCCGCGATGAGCACCTGGTCCGCGGTCGCGAGGACATCCGCGAACGCATCGAGCATCGCGGCGGTCCGGTGATAGGTCAGCGGCTCGTACACCGCCCACACCCGACGGCCGGGATAGGTCTCCCGGACCGCGGCAAGCGTGGCCGCGATGGCCGTCGGGTGATGGCCATAGTCATCCAGCACCAGGATGCCCCGCGGCTCGCCGATGACCTGCATCCGGCGACCGACACCCTGGAAGCTCGCCAACCCCGCCACGACCGCGCCCGGTGACACCCCGAGCACGAGGGCGGCAGCCGCGACACAGACCGCGTTCGCCGCGTTATGACGACCGGCCAGGGCCAGGCGCGCTCGGATGGGCGTCGACCCTCGTCGCTCCAGCTCCAGGGCCCCATCCGCGGCCAGGCTGCCGGTCACCTCAAGCGACCGGCGCGGATCGCCGGTCGTCGCGAGAGCCACCCGCAGGAGGCTACCGGGCCAGTCATCGAGGCGTGCCAACAACCGCTCGACACCTGGGTCTCCCACGTTCGCGACGAGGGTCCGGGCTGCGGCACCCGGGGCGCGCAACCAACCCTCGAACGCATCGAGCACCGCGGCCTCATCCGCGAACACGTCCGGGTGGTCCCACTCCGCATTCAGCAGCACCGCCACGTCCGGCCGATATGCGTCGAAGTTGCCGGCGTACTCGTCGGCCTCCACCAGGAACGCATCGCCTCTCCCCCAGCGTGCCGTGGCCGGCTGCCCCCCGGTGATCGCCGAAGGCAGCAGCGCACCCACGAAGGCGCCCGGGTCCGCGCCGGCGGCTACGAGCAGGTGGACCAGCCAGCCCGACGACGTCGACTTGCCGTGCGTGCCCGCGATACACACGAGGCGCCCCCCCTGGGTCGCCACGACGTCCGCGATGACCTGCTGCCAAGGCTCGGCCGCGATCCCCGCGTCGCGGGCCGCGACCAGCTCCGGGTGATCGGGCGCCACCGAGGTGAGCGCCTTGGTGGCCGCTACCCGGTCGACGAGGCGACGGCCGTCAGCGAGGATGTGTGCCGCGGCGTGCTCCGGCGCGAAGGGGATGCCCGCGGCCTCGAGCGCCGCGGTGTACGGCGAGGCGCCAGCCTGGTCGCAGCCGCTCGCGAGAGCCCCGGCGCGCCATGCCAGCCACGCAGCGGCGGATGCGCCGGCACCGGCAGCACCGATGACGTGGATCCGTTCGCCCGGCACGATGGGCCGCGCGGCACGAGCCGCGGCGAGGCCCGCACCGATCTCCGCCGCGGAGCGTGTCACGCGCCGGGCTGCGATGTCGTCCCGTCGGGAGCGAGTCGGCGGAGGAGCAACCAGAGCAGCGCGTGGGCGCTCTGGCGCTTGTTGGCGGACCGGTCGCCTGCCCACACGTGGCGTTCCACCACGGTCGTTTGCGCATCGCTGACGGCCAGGAAGACCAGCCCGACGGGCTTGGTCGGGGTGGCACCGGTCGGACCCGCGATGCCCGTGACGGCAAGCGCGATGTCGCTCCCGAAGCGCTCTCGGGCGCCTGCTGCCATGGCCGCCGCGACCGGCTCGGAGACCGCACCATGGCGCTCGAGGAGTTCCGCGGGCACGCCGACGAGCGCCCGCTTGAGGGCATCGCCGTACACCACGGCGCCCCCCATGAACCAGGCACTCGAGCCGCTGATCTCGGTCAACGTGTGGGCGACCAGGCCCCCGGTGCACGATTCCGCGGTGGAGACGGTCGCGCCGAGGTCATGCAGGCGCCGCCCCACGACGGCCGCGAGCCGGACGAGCTCATCGGTGGTCGCGGGAGCTGGCTCGAGCACGTCGGCAGTCCCCGGGTCGCGCTCCGGAGGGCGGTCTTCCGACGATCCCCCCATCTCCTGCCGGCTCACAGCAGCCGCTGCGGTGCCTTGCCCTTCTCGAAGCGCCAGACAGCACGGTCGGCGCGCGGCCCGAGCGAGGACGCGGCATCACCGCCCACACCCACCACGGTGGACTTCTCGACACCGGTGTTCACGACGACGGTCTTCTTGGCGACCACGACGGTGCGGTTGCCATTGGCGTAGATCCTGCCCGAGTTGACCGCCTGGCCATCGACCCAGATCTGGATCCATGCCCGACCCCGGGCCGTGGTGCCGACCTCGACCGCGAAGCCGTTGTAGTCGACGTTCACCATCGAGGTCGCGGTGGCGCTCGCGAGCTGGTCGCTCTGGACCGTGGTCATGTCGATGGCCCACCTGCCGGGCGCCAGCACCAGCTCGCCCGCGAAGGCGCCACTGCGAGCGTCGAGGCGGAGCGACGCAGGCTGTGCCGGCGCCTTGCCGGAGCCTGCCCAGCGCGGGCTCACCTTGACCCAGCGGGCGTTGGTGGACCCCTTGACCGCGATCGTCGGATCACCGCTCCGTGCGCCATCCTGGGGCGATGTGACGGCCAGTTCCGCCTGCCCCGACGCCGCGAGGGCTGGTGCGCCGCTTGGGGCCGTGGCCGGTGAGGCGACCTGGTCGGGTGCGGTCGAGTCGCCCGGAACGGCGGCAAGACTGGTCGGCGCCGGGGTCGGGATGGGGGTCGGCTTCGCCGGAGCGGCGACCGTGATGATGACCGGCAGGCTCGACGACTCACGGCCCGTCTCGGGATCACGTGCCGTGAGCATGAATTGGTTGACGCCCTTCTGGACCGGCACGGCCAGGGCCCAGTGCCCGTCATCGGCGGCGTCAGCCGACTGGACCATCGTCCCCGCCGCATCGAGCGCCTTGACCGTGGCGCGAACCGGGCTGGTGCCGGTCAGCTGGTACGAGGTCTGGTCCTCGTTCGCCTGGATCATGGATCCGCCATCCAGCCGCAGCTCGGGGACCTGCGAGAACCGGAACAACTGCATCCCGACGTAGCCGAGGAAGAGGATGACCACGACGCTCAGGGCCGCCGCGACCAGGAGGCTGGGCGTGAAGGTGAGCCCTCGACGAGGGTCGGTGAGCGGCTGCGGCGGCGCCACCAGGGTGCTGCTCGTCGCCCGGATGCCGGGGTCCTGCTCCTCATGCCAGCGGTCGAGCACCTCGATCGGGTCGAGACCCAGGTACAGCGCGTAGTTGCGCAGGAATCCCTTCGTATAGACGGCCCCGGGCAGCTCCGCGTAGTCACCGTCCTCGAGCGCCGAGAGATGTCGGGCGCGGATCTTCGTATCGCGCTCCGCACGGTAGAGGTCGACGCCCTTCTTCTCGCGTGCCGCATGCAGCATCTCACCCACGCTCGGCGCCGATGTCGCGTCGATGGGCGTGCGCTCACCTCGCAGGCGGCGGCCGACGCGTGTCTGCTGGCGGGCGGTCATGCCTTGCGGTGGTCCCCTGCTCAGTACCCTGGATCCCGCCGGTGCCTGGGGGCGACGGCGGACGTCAAGGATACGACGTCCGGCCAGTGGCGGCCGTAGGTAGTCTTGGGGAGTCCCCCGGGCTGAACGGTGGTGCGGGACGGCACCCGGAACGCGCTCGCGGGGCCGCCGGGATCAGGGCGCGTCGACGTCCTCGGTGCTCCGCAGCCAGTTCTCGGGACCGTAGACCTGGCGCGGCGTGGCGGGGTTCCGGGGGTCCTGGGGACCCACGATGCCGACGCGCTCCAGCTCCTCCATCAGTCGGCTGGCCCGATTGAAGCCCACCTTCAGCTTGGTCTGCATCATGGACGTGCTCGCCTTGCCGGTGAGCATCACCAGCTCCGCCGCGCGCGGCGTCAGCTCATCCTCGGCCATCTTCGAGAGCCAGCCGAACTCACCGCCCGCATCCTCGGCGTCCTCTGCGGAGCCCGCGAGTACCTCGGGATCGTAGACCGGGTGCGGCTCCTGCTGCCGCCAGTGCTCGCAGACCGCGTGGACCTCCGCGTCGGACAGGAATACCCCCTGGAGACGGACCGGGCGCGGCAGGTCCGAGGGCTGGTAGAGCATGTCGCCCCGTCCGATGAGATCCTCCGCGCCGGGCTGGTCGAGCACGGTGCGGCTGTCGATGTTGGACGCCATCGCGAACGCGATCCTGCTGGGCACATTGGCCTTGATGAGCCCCGTCACGACGTTGACGCTTGGCCGCTGGGTCGCGAGCACCAGGTGGATGCCCACCGCGCGGGCCTTCTGGGCCAGCTTGACGATGGGGTCCTCCACCTTGCGACCCTCGCGCATCATGAGGTCCGCGAGCTCGTCGATGACCAGCACCAGGTACGGCAGGCGCTCGTCCTCATCGACCCGGACGCTGGCGTTGTATGCCGCGAGGTTGCGCTCGCCCTTGGCGGCCAGGAGCTTGTACCGGTCCTCCATCTGGCCCACCGCCCAGGTGAGCGCCGCGCGGGCCTGGTTGGGCTCCATGATCACGGGTGCCTTCAGATGCGGCAGGTCGGCGTACGCCGCCAGCTCGACCCGCTTGAGGTCGACGAGGACCAGCTCCACCTCCTGGGGTGTGGCTCGCATGAGCAGGCTGGTGATGAGCGCGTTGACACAGACGCTCTTGCCCGATCCGGTGGCGCCCGCGATGAGCAGGTGGGGCATCCGCGCCAGGTCCACCGCGTACGCCTTGCCCGACACGTCCCGACCGAGCGCGAAGGTGAGCTTGCTCGTCGCGTGCTCCATCTTCGCGTCCTCGTAGAGACGCCGGAACCCGACCACCTCCGAAGCGTGGTTGGGGATCTCGACGCCCACCACGTCCTTGCCCGGGATGGGTGCCTCGATGCGGATGGACCGCGCCGCGAGGGCCATCGCGAGGTCGTCGGAGAGACCCTCGATGCGCGACAGCTTCACGCGCACGTCGGGCTTCACCTCGTACTGCGTCACGACCGGCCCGCTGTTGACCCCCACGACCTGCGCCGGGATCTGGAAGCTGCGCAGCTTCTCCTCGATGATGCGGGTATTGGTGGCGTGGTCGACGTTGCCGCCGTTCGTCGGCGCGGCACCCAGGTCCAGGATATCCACCTTGGGCAGCGACCAGACCCGCGGTGGGCGTGGCAGTGGCGCAGCGTCGAGGCCCAGGCTGCCGCCGCTCCCCTCGCGGCCCGCACCGTTGACGCCGTTCGCGCCCGTGGCGATCGAGCCGTCCGGGGCCCCCGCCGAGACCGTGCCCGTCCGCGTGGCCGTGACCGTGGTCATGGTTCGCGGAAGACCCTTGGACCCGCCATCGGGCGCGCCACCGATCCAGACCGTCTGGCTCAGGGGTGCCGGGCTGGGCGTGGGGGTCGGTGCCGGGGTCGCCGGCTCCATCGGCCGGTCATCGACCGGATCCGGCTTCCGACGACCGCGCCCGGTCGGGGGCATCGCGACCTGGGCGGCCACGGCTGGTCCCTCCGGATCGCCAGGGGTGCGGGCACGTGCCGCGTTGACCGTGGCCGCGACCGTTGCGCTGGTCGCGGTCGCCAGCGCCTTGCCGCCCGTGGACACCGGCTGGAGCAAGGCCCGCAGCGTCAGGCCGAACATGAGCAGCAGGCCCACGATGACCAGACCGACCAGCACGAGGAACGCACCCGCGGGCCCCACGAGGGCGCTGAGCCAATGCGACAGACCCTGACCGATGCTGCCGCCGCCCTTGCTGAGATCCGCAGGTGACGCCTTGAGCCCCGACAGGAGGTGGATGAGGCCCTCCCCCGCGAGGAAGACGAGGATGCCGCCGATGGCCATCACGCCCCAGCCGCTGTGCACGGTCGCGGACCGCTCGACGGTCACACCCGCGACGATGAGCAGCACGCCCAGCAGCCAGGCACCCTGGCCGAAGGACGGGCGCAGCACATCGGTGACGAACTGACCGAACACCCCCTGGCCACCAAGGAACAGCGCCACGAGTGTCACCCCGCCGATGACCAGCAGCACGATACCCACGATGGAGCGGACGGTCCCGGGCGCCAGGAGCGGCGCCCGGGCGGTCCTGGGCGCATTCGGGCTCGCCTTGGTTGCGCGCGAACGCGTCGACGACCGGGAGCTGGTCGAGCGCGGAGAGCCGCGGCTCCCCTTGCCGCCCGAGGCCATCAGACCTCGACCACGACCGGCAGCACCATGGGACGTCGGCGCGTCTGGTCGTAGAGGTACTGCGAGAGGCTGTCCTTGATCTGCGCCTTGAGCAATCCGATCTCGCTGTGCCGGTCGCCCGGCCCAGCGAGCACGCGCGTGACCCGTTGGGTGGCTCCCGCGATGAGCGACGGCTCGGGAGTGCCAACGAATCCCCGGGTCACGATCTCGGGCCGTCCGACGAGACTACCGGTCTGCTTGTCGACGGTGACCACGATGAGGAACATGCCATCGTTGGCGAGCGCGCGGCGGTCGCGCAGCACGACGTCGCCGACCTCCCCCACCGAGAGGCCATCCACGAACACCCGGCCGGCCTCGATGGGCGTCCCCCGTCGGACTCGGCCATCGGGGAAGAACTCGATCGGCTGCCCGTTCTCGATGATGAAGATGTTGTCGGCGGAGACACCACACTCGGCGGCGAGCCGCCCATGCTGGACGAGCATGCGGAACTCGCCGTGGATGGGGATGAATGCCTTCGGCTTGGTCAGGTTGAGCATCAGCTTGAGCTCCTCCTGGCTCGCGTGCCCTGACACGTGTGCGTGTCGGATGGCATGGTAGTAGACGTTGGCGCCGACCTTGAACAGGTTGTCGATGGTACGGGCGACCGACTCCTCGTTGCCCGGGATGGGGCTCGCGCTGACGATGACCGTATCGCCGGGCACGATCTCCACGAACCGGTCGATCCCGATTCGCCATCCGGGCCAGGCCGGCCATCGGCTCGCCCTGCGAGCCCGTCGTCGCGATGCAGATCTCGTTGTCCGGGATGTCCTTGAGCCGGTCCTTGGGGACCTGCTGCCCCGGTCCCCAGTGGAGGTAGCCCAGGTCGGAAGCGATGCGCGTGTTCTGCTCCATCGAGCGGCCGATGACCGTGACCTTCCGGCCGAACTCCCCGGCGGCGTCGAACACTTGCTGGATGCGCGCGATGTTGCTCGCGAACGTGGCCACGATGACCCGGCCCTGGAGACCTTCCATGATCCCGCGAAACGCCTCGCCGACGGTCCGCTCCGAGGGTGTGTAGCCGGGGCTTTCCGCTCGAGTGGAGTCCGACAGCAGGCACAGGACGCCCTCGCTGCCCATCCTCGCCAGCTCATAGAAGTCCGTGCCCTTGCCGTCCACGGGCGTCTGGTCGAACTTGAAGTCGCCGGTGTGCACGATGTTCCCGAGCGGTGTCTTGAGCTGGATGCCCATCGCGTCGGGAATGGAGTGCCCGACCCGGAAGGCCGTGGCCGAGAACACGCCGAGGTCGATGGTGTCGCCCGGATCGAACGCGCGGACGGGATTGTCGCGGAGCTTGTGCTCCTTGATCTTGGTGCCCAGGAGCCCGCGGGCCAGGGTGGAGGCGTACACCGGCACGCCCGGGAATGCGGGCAGCACATACGGCAGACCGCCGATGTGGTCCTCATGAGCGTGCGTGATGAGGAACGCCTTCACCTTGTGGCGACGTTCCTTGAGATAGGTGATGTCCGGGATGACGAGGTCGATGCCGAACATCTCCTCGTCAGGGAAAGCAAGACCGCAGTCGATGACGACGATCTCCTCGCCGTACTCGAACACCATGAGGGCCTTGCCGATCTCGCCCACCCCGCCAAGGGGGAGGATCCGGAGCGGTTCGGTCGACGTGGCGGTCGCCATCGCATGTCGCTGTTTGGGCATCAGAAGAGTCGCATCTGGTCGGTCTCCAATGGAGGTTCGATAGGGATGGCGTGGATGTCGATGGTGGCGAGAGCTTCAGCCAGGTCATCGGCAGACACGGTGGGTTCCGGTTCCAGGACCGGATCGGCAGTCGGATCGGTCGGCACGAGCGGGGGCTCGGCGACGGCAAGTTGGGGAGCCGTGAGCTCCGGAGCGATGCTCGTCGGCCCCGGAGCGGTGCTCGTCGGCCCCGGAGCGATGCTCGTCGGCACCGCGTCGGTGGGCACGGCCGCGGGCCCTGCGTGGGCGGGCTCAGCCACCGGATGAGCGACCGGCGCCAGCGGCAGGTCGTCCACCACGGCACGGGACGAGCGCGCCGCGCGCGCCTCGAGGAGCGCTCCTGGCACTCGCGACATGTCCTCGCGCATGGTCTCCTTGAGTGACAGCTGTCGGAACGCTGCGGCCGGGTGATACATGGCGAACGCCACTGCGGCCGTCGCTCCCGTGACCGGATCGACCGGACGCTGCGTGCCGTGCACCTGGCCGATACGGGCACCAGGCATGAACGTGCCGAGCGAGTAGCGTCCGAGCGTCACCACCAGCGCCGGATCGAGGACCGCCAGCTGGCGCCGCAGGAACGGCGCGCAGGCGGCCATCTCGTCGGCCTCCGGATCCCGGTTACCCGGCGGCCGGCACTTGACGACATTCGTGATGAACACCTCGTCGCGCTTCCAGCCGATGGAGCCGATGAGCTCCGTGAGCAGTCCACCGGCTGCTCCCACGAACGGACGGCCCTGCTGGTCCTCGTGCTGGCCGGGACCCTCACCCACGAACACGACCTCCGTGTCAGGGCTCCCCTCCCCGGGGACCGCGTTCGTCCGCCCCGCGGACAACCGGCACCGGGTGCAGGCACGGACCTCGGTCGCGATGGCTGCCAACGCCGTCGACCGTTCCTCGGGCATCACGCGGGCCACGGTCCTCCGATGCGGTCGCCGCCACGACGACCGTCGACCCCAGCGGGCATCAGACCCCCGTCGCGGCTCGCCGCGATGCGGGTTCCAGCCATCCGCGCTCGAGCAGGATCTCGGCGATCTGGACAGCGTTCGTCGCGGCGCCCTTGCGGATGTTGTCCGAGACGACCCAGAATGCCAGGCCGCGTCCGTCATCAAGGGATGAGTCCGACCGGACCCGGCCCACGAAGATGTCGTCGCTGCCCGCAGCATCGATGGCCAGCGGGTAGCGGTGAGCCCGCGGGTCATCCACGACCACGACACCTGGCACCTGGGCGAACAGCTCCCGGGCACGATCCGGCGTGATGGGGTCGCGCGTCTCGACGTGGACCGCCTCGGAATGGGCCGCCTTCACGGGGACGCGGACCGCGGTGCAGGACACTCGCAGCAGCGGCATATGCAGGATCTTCCGGCTCTCGGCGAGGACCTTCCACTCCTCCTTGGAGTAGCCGTCATCGCGGAAGACGTCGATCTCGGGCAGCACATTGAACGCGATCTGGTGGGGATAGACCGACGCCACGAGCGGCTCGCCGGCGGCCCAGGCCCGCACCTGGGACTCCAACTCCGCGACCGCCTCGGCACCGGTGCCGCTCACGGACTGGTAGGTATCCACGATGACCCGCTCCAGACCGACCGAATCGCGGAGGGCCATGAGCAGCGGCACGAGCTGCATCGTGGAGCAGTTGGGGTTGGCGATGATGCCTTCATGGGCGGCCGCGTCATCCGGGTTGACCTGGGAGACGACCAACGGGATGCCCGGTTCCATCCGCCACTGCGCCGAGTTGTCGATGACGACCGCGCCGCGCGCAGCCGCTTCGGGCGCGAGCAGCCTGGAGATGTCGCCACCCGCCGAGAACAGGGCGATGTCGACACCCTCGAACGCGTCCGGGCTGGACACCTGGACCGGCCAGGCGCGGCCACCGAAGTCGGCCGACCGTCCATCGGCGCGCGATGCCAGGGGCCGCAGTTCGGCGACCGGGAAGCCGCGCTCCGCGAGCACGGTCACCATCGTCTGCCCGACGAGCCCGGTGGCACCCACGACGGCCACGGTCAGTGGCCGCGTGGTCGCGCCGCCCTCGGCGGAGGTGGACTCGTTGGGTGTGGCCTGGTGAGCGACGGATTCGATCATGGCATCCCCGATGATACGACCTGACATGGGTGGAGCGGCGACCCGCGGTCATGCCGGGTCGGTCTCGCTGGAATGCGCGCGACCCGTCTTTCGACGGGCCGCGCGTGCGGGAGCCGGTGTCAGGGCTGTTGCTTCAGCCCCTGTAGCGGCCTGATCAGGCGGGCGCCTTGGCCTGGTGCCGCTGCATCGCGGCCTTCCGGGACAGGTTGACCCGACCTTGGCGGTCGATCTCCATGACGACGACCATGATCTCGTCACCGACCTGGACGACATCCTCGACGGTCGGCACGTGGTAGTCGGCGAGCTCGCCGATGCGCACCAGGCCTTCCTTGCCGGGGATGATCTCCACGAAGGCGCCGAAGCCCATGATCCGGGTGACCTTGCCCAGGTAGAGGCCACCGACCTCGACCTCCTTGGTCAGGCTCTCGATCCAGGCCACGGCCTTGCGCGAAGCCTCGCCATCGGCCGCAGCCACCTCCACGGTGCCATCGTCCTCGACGTTGATCTCCGTGCCGGTCTCTTCCTGGATCTTGCGGATCATCGCGCCACCCTTGCCGATGATGTCGCGGATCTTCTCGGGATTGATGTGGATGGTCGTGATGCGCGGCGCGAACGAGCTCATCTCGTTGCGCGGTGCGGGGACCACGTCGAGCATCTTGTCCAGGATGGTCAGGCGCGCGATGCGTGCCTTCTCGAGGCCGGTCCGGATGATCGACTCGTTGATGCCCTGGACCTTGATGTCCATCTGGAGGGCGGTGATGCCATCCCGCGTGCCGGTGACCTTGAAGTCCATGTCACCGAATGCGTCTTCCTTGCCCAGGATGTCGGTCAGGACAGCGAACCGGTCGCCCTCCGTCACGAGCCCCATGGCCGCACCCGCGACGGGCGCCTTGATGGGCACACCCGCATCCATGAGCGCCAGCGTCGAGCCGCAGGTCGAGGCCATCGAGGTAGAGCCATTGGACGTCACGCACTCGCTCACGAGTCGGATGACGTACGGGAACTCCTCGTGGGTCGGCAGCACCGGGATGAGCGCCCGCTCAGCGAGCGCGCCATGCCCGATCTCGCGCCGCCCGGGACCGCGCATCGGCTTGTTCTCGCCGGTGCTGTAGGGCGGCATGTTGTAGTGGTGCAGGTAGCGCTTCGACTCCTCGGGACCGATGGTGTCGATGCGCTGGACATCGGACGAGGGTCCGAGCGTCGCGACCGTGAGCGCCTGGGTGTCGCCGCGGGTGAACAGCGCGGAGCCGTGGGCACGCGGCAGGAGGCCGACCTCGACCGAGATGGGCCGGATGGTGTCCACGTCGCGGCCGTCCATGCGGACGCCCTCGGACAGGACCAGCTCCCGGACCGTCTTCTTGTGCAGCAGGCCGCTCAGGCCCTTGGAGAAGCCCGACTCGACCTTGGCGGCCTCGAGCGCCGCGTCCGCGGCTGCGGTGTCGCCACCGTTGACCCGACTGCGGATCGACGCGGCCACGGCCGTCTTGTAGGCCTTGACGCGTCCCGGCAGGTCCTTGCCGAGCTGGATGAGCAGCGCGGCGGTCGCCTCGGCGTCGGGCAGCGCGCGATGCGTCGGTGTCGGCAGGCCGTAGAAGTCGGCCAGCTCGGACAGCTTGTAGGCGCCCCGATCCGGGTATGCCTCGCGTGCCAGCACGAGCGTGTCGAGGTAGCGACCCTGCTCGATGCGGACATCGGTCACGGCGTGGATGAAGCCCAGGTCGAAGCCCACATTGTGGCCCACGAGCAGTGCGTCACCCGCGAACGCGAGGAAGTCCTTGACGGCCTTGTCGGCAGAGGGCGCCTTGTCGACGTCCTTGTCGGTGATGCCGTGGAGCTGCTTGCCCACGATGGGCCGCGACGGCTTGACCAGGGTCGACCAGCGGTCGGTGACCTTGCCGCCCTGGACCTTGACCGCGCCGATCTCGACGATCTGGCCCAGCTTGACGTCCCAGCTCGTGGTCTCGAGGTCGAACACGACGAGCGGCTTGTCCGCCGCGACGGCGTCCGCGTAGTCGATGACCGAACCCGTGGCGGGCTCGATGAACGGGGTGCGCTTCTTCTTGCCGACCTGCGCCCGGAGCTGCTCCTGGAGGTCGATGACCGGCTGGAGCGAGCGATGGCCGAACAGGATGGCCTCGGCCATCACGTCCTCGGTCAGGAGCTTGGCGCCCGCCTCGACCATCATGATCGCGTCCCGGGTGCCGGCGACCACCAGGTCCAACTCGGACTCGGCGAGCTGCTGGAAGGTCGGGTTGATGACGAGCTGACCGTCGATGCGTCCGACACGGACGGCGGCGACGGGTCCCTGGAAGGGGATCTCGCTGATGGTCAGCGCCGCGGACGCCGCGATGGTGCCCAGGATATCGGGGTCGTTCTCGCGGTCCGTCGAGAGCACGGTCAGGACGATCTGGACGTCGTCCTTGTAGCCCTCGGGGAACAGCGGTCGGATGGGCCGGTCGGTGAGGCGCGCCGCCAGGATCGCAGCCTCGGACGGGCGCGACTCGCGCTTGATGAAGCCGCCCGGGATCTTGCCCGCGGCGTACATCCGCTCCTCGAAATCGACCGTCAGGGGGAAGAAGTCCAGGCCCGGTCGGGGCTCGGATCGGTTCGCCGTCCCCAGCAGCAGCGTGTCACCGTAACGGATGGTGACGGAGCCCCCCGCCAGACGGGCAAGCCTGCCTGTCTCGATGGTGAGGGTGCGACCGCCGTACTCGGCGGTCAGTGTGGTAACCGGCATGTGTCCTCCACGGGGAGGGATGACGGACCAAGGCTGTTCGCTCGCTGCCCGTCCCTCAGGATGGGAGCGTTGATGTGTGGGCAGCGGGATCGCGCGGCGGCTTGTGCCGCCGCCCAGAGCGAGAGCGCCTAGCGGCGCAGGCCCAGCCGGCTGATGACGGCGCGATACCGGGCGTTGTCCTTGCGCATCAGATATGCGAGGAGTCGGCGACGCTGACCAACGAGCTTGAGCAGGCCGCGGCGCGAGTGGTGATCCTTCGGGTAGGCACGCAGGTGCTCCGTGAGGCCAGTGATGCGCTCCGTCAGCAGGGCGACCTGAACCTCCGGGGAGCCGGTATCACCCTCATGGGTGCCGTGCTCCGTGATGATGCCTTCCTTCGTTTCCCGCGTGAGCGGCACAAGGTCCTCCAACCGTCCATTTCCTTCGATAGTCGCGACGGAGTCTAGCACAGGGACCGCAACGGGCTCGATCGCGCACCGGACGGGCACCAGTGCCGCAGGCCGACGCCCGGTGCCCCGGGTCGATGCAGGGGTCGCTCAGTCAGCATCCAGGGTTCGTGCTGGCCAGGCCGGAAGCCCCTCGATGTGCTCGTCACCCGCGGACCATTCCGTGCCCGAAGGACTGGCGCCAGGGTCGACGGGAAGCCGGCCATCCGGCGCGGACAGCACCACCCGGCGGGAGCGTGCGCGCGCCCACGTCAGCGCATCGGCCAGGTCATCCCAGACGGGCGTGTCGACCTGGTCCAGGCCCGCCGGCTCGTCGATGAGCATCCACCAACCGCGATACGCCGCCCCTCCTGCGCCCGGCTCGGACATCACGCCGATGATGCCCTCGCGCGACGTCGCCAGCACCGCTTCGAGCCTCGCGTCCGTGGCCGTCACCACGGTCGCTTCCAGCGACTCCACCAGCTGCACCCGGACCGGCTCCACCCCCGGCCCATCCACCCCGTCGCGGAACGCCAGGCGGAGGACACCAAGGGCATCGATCCTCCCCAGGCCCAGCTCCATCGTGGATGGGTTCAAGGGGTCCCCATCGAGCGGCCGGGTGGCATCGACGGAGCCTGCCTGCCGATCCGCATCCTCGACCTCGAGACCCGCCGCCGCGCCGGGTTCGGGGTCATGCTCCCAGGAGGCCTTGATGGCGTAGCTCCCGGTCGGTGGCATCGCGAACGGGGCCGCCGGATCGACCCTCCACGAACCGTGCCCCATGGCCACCGGCACTCCGCTGACGGCGTAGCGGCGGCCCAACAGGCGCTCGGCGGCACCGAGCTCCCCCGCAGCGACCAGCTCCCGGACCCGGCCGCTCGAGATGCGATCACCGTCGAGCTCCAGGGTGTCGACCTCCACCAGTCGCCAACCCTCCGCGGCAGCGAGCCGCCGCACCGTCTCGACCGTACCCTGTCGGTCGCGGCCGAAGGCCGACTCATGGGACATGACCAGCCCCGCCAGCTCCCGCCCCTGCCCGAGCCGGTCCAGGAACTCCTCGGCGGTCTGGGACCGGAACGCCTCGTCGAATCGTTGCACGACGACGATCTCCGCGCCGGCCTCCCCCATCCGGGCCAGCTTCTCGACGGGGTCGCAGATGAGGGCCGGCGTCCTGCCGGTCACGACGGCCTGGGGATGGGGCTCGAAGGTGATCGCGATGGGTACCGCGCCGCACTCGACCGCCAGCGCGGCAAGCGCCTGGAGCACGTGCAGGTGTCCGAGGTGCACGCCATCGAACACACCCACGGTGGCCACGAACCGGAAGCCGGCCGGGATGTGGTCGACGTCGTCGAGCAGCCGGACCATGATCAGGCGGAGACCGGTGACGTGGTCATGGTCGATGGCTCGACGAAGACCTTCTCTGGATGCAGCCGTCCCGCATCGACACGGGCCATGGCGGCGAGCCGGCCGTCGGGGGCGAGCACCCGGACGAGTCCCCCAGGACCGGGCGCAGGCAATGAGCCGCCGCGCGGACGGACGACCTGGCCCCGTCCGAGGCCAGCCAGCCCGTCAGCATCGACGGTGACGCTGGGGTATGCCTCGAGACCGGAATCGGCCGCCAGTAGCAGCTCCCCGATCCGTCCCGACGAGAGACGCTCCCGGATCTCGTCGAGGGGGTGCGACGCGGCCTGGAGGAACGGTCCGCTGGCGGTCCGCACCAGCGCCCCGAGGTAGGCGCCGGTCCCCAGGGCTTCACCCGCGTCCCGCGCGATGGCGCGCACGTAGGTCCCGGCCGAGCAGCGCAGCTCGACGGTCGCCGCCGGTCGCTCCGGATCGAGCGTCTCCCAGGCCACCACGCGTAGTTCGTGGATGGTCACGGTCCGCGACTTGAGCGTGGGGGTCTCGCCGTGGCGGGCAAGGTCGTAGGCGTGCCGGCCGCCGATGCGCACGGCCGAATAGACGGGCGGCGTCTGCTCGAGGACCCCCACGAGCCGCGCCAACTCCTGCTCCACCTGATGCCGGGTCGGCGGTGCACCCTCCGTGGCTGTCAGCTCCCCGTCCAGGTCGTCGGTGGTCGAGCGCGCGCCGAAGACCATCACCGCCCGATAGGCCTTCTCGTCGCCAAGGTGGTATTCGACCATACGCGTGGCCCGGCCCAGGAACACCGGCAGCACCCCGGCCGCGAACGGATCGAGCGTCCCGCCGTGGCCGACGCGCCGGACACCCGACAGGCGGCGCACGATGGCGACCACGTCATGCGAGGTCGGCCCGATGGGCTTATCGACGACGAGGATCCCCTCGGGCCGACCACCAGCGTTGGCCGCTCCCATCAGGTTGCCCGCGACCGGTCGATGAGACCCGCCGCCGCGGCTAGCACCGCATCCCGGGCCGCGCCGAGCGGCAGCTCCACGGTGGCGCCCGCGGCGCGTGGGTGCCCTCCCCCACCGAACATGCGGGTGAGCTCGATGGCATCGACGCCGCCGTCCCGGGTGCGGGTGCTGATCCGGGTCCGTTCGCCCATGTCGCGGAAGAGGATGGCGACCTCTGCCGAGCTCGACTGCGCGAGCAGGTCGATGATGCCCTCCGAGTGCTCTGGCGCCGCGCCCGATGCGACCATGTCGTCCGGCTCGAGGGTGGCCCAGACGAGCCGGCCATCGAGCGCAGACTCCAGGCGCGCGAGCACGATGCCGAAGAGCCGCAGTTGCGGGTTGGGCTTGGTGCGGTACAGCAGCCGCGCGATATCCGCGAGCGGAGCGCCCGCCGCGCGCAGCTCACTGGCGACCCGCAGCGTCCGAGGGGTGGCGTTGGGGTGCTGGAACATCGCGGTATCCCCCACGACGCCCGCCATCAGGTCGGCGGCGATGGCGCCATCGGCAGCGTCCATCGCGAGGCCCAGCCGGGGTACCAGGAGCGCCACCATCTCGGAGGCGGCGGCGGCCGTCGTGTCGATCCAGTCGACGGCACCGAATCCCGTGTTCGAGGCGTGGTGGTCGATGACCATGATGGGCACCCGACCGAACAGCTCCGCATGCTCCCGGACCACCCTGCCCACCCGCGGCAGATCGCCCGAGTCGCCGACCACGATGAGGTCGTACGCGATGTCGGGGTCGGGATCGGTCCGCACTCGGTCGATGCCGGGCATGAAGTCGTACATCGCGGGCACGGGGTCGCTGCTCACGACCGTGGCGCTGCCGCCCAGCTGCTCCACGGCCAGTCCGATGCCCAGGGCGAACCCGAACGCGTCGGCGTCGGGGCTCTCGTGGCCGATGGCCAGCACCCGTCGCGCACCTCGCAACCGGTCGACGACCGCCCTGGGCACCGCGGCGAGATCATCCGCGGTCAACGAGACGAGTCGCGGCTCAGCGACCATGCACCTGGCCCTTGGCGGGCGTGTGACGCCTGCGCCGTGGCGCGCGCGGCTCCGGCACGCCACGGAGGGGTGCTGGTGCGGGAAGCGCCTCGCCCTGCTTGGCCGGACCGGGCTCGGCGCCGTGCTCGATGTCGTCGAGGATCTGGAGCACGCGGGTACCCCGTTCGGCCGAGTCGTCCTCGCGCAGGTGCAGCTCCGGGATCCGCTTGAGGCGCAGATGCCCGAGCCGATGGCGCACGAAGGGCATCGCACGCCCCAGCGCCCGGATCGACTCCTTGCGCGTCGCGGGGTCGCCGATGACCGATACCCAGACGTTGGCGTGGCTGATCTCCCGGTCCACGTCGACCTTGGTCACGGTCACGAAGCCGATCCGCGGGTCGGCGATCTCGCGTGCGATGATCGCGGAGATCTCCTCGCGCAGCAGCTCATCCAGGCGCTCGGTGCGCTGACTCATGGGGTGCTCGCGACCGATCCGGGCCTAGCTCGCGGCGCGGGACACGGTCTGCTGACTGAAGCTCTCGATGATGTCGCCTTCCTCGAGGTCCGAGTAGTTGGCGAGGCCGATGCCGCACTCGTAGCCGGTGGCCACCTCGCGCACATCGTCCCGGAAGCGCCGGAGCGACTCGATCCGGTCGGTCGTGATGAGCTTGCCGTTCCGGAACACCCGGGCGGGGCCGCGGGTGATCCGGCCGTCGGTGACATAGCTGCCCGCGATGACGGTGCTCTTGCCGGACCGGAAGATCTGGCGCACCTCCGCGCGGCCCTCGACGATCTCACGCTCCTCTGGCTCGAGCATGCCCTTGAGGGCGGCGTCCATGTCCTCGGTGAGGCGATAGATGATGTCGTACAGGCGGACCTCGACACTCTCGGCCTCGGCCGTGCGGCGAGCCGCCGGATCGAGCTTGGTGTTGAAGCCCACCACGACGGCATCCGACGCTGAGGCGAGCAGGATGTCGTTGTCCGTGATGTCGCCCGCGCCCTGGCGCAGGACGTTGATCTTGACCTCGTCGCTCTGGAGCTGCTCGAGGGCGTGTGCGATGGCACCCAGCGAACCCTGCACATCCGCCTTGAGGATGATGCGCAGCTCCTTGGTCTGACCGGCCTGGATCTGGCGATACAGGTCCTCCAGGGTCGCCCGTCCGTGGCCTTCGGGTCGCGTGGTCTGGGCGGCACGCCGGTCCTCGACCATGTTCCGCGCGATCTTCTCGTCCGCGACGACGCGCAGCACGTCACCCGCGGCGGGCACCTCGCCGAGGCCCAACAGCACCACGGGGGTCGAGGGACCCGCCTTGGTGATGCGCTTGCCGAACGTGTCCTCCATGGCGCGCACCCGGCCGTAGGTCTCGCCCACGACGACGATGTCCCCGATCCGGAGCGTGCCGGTCTGGACCAGGATGGTGGCGACCGCGCCACGTCCCTTGTCCAGCTCGGCCTCCACGACCGTGCCGATGGCCTTCCGCTTGGGGTCAGCCTTGGGGTCGACCAGCGCGTCGGACGTGATGAGGATGGTCTCCAGCAGGTCGTCGATACCCTGTCCGGTCTTGGCGCTCACCGGCACCATGGGCACGTCGCCGCCGTAATCCTCGACGATGACGTTGCGCTCCGACAGCTCGGTCTTGACCCGCTCCGGGTTGGAGTCCGGCTTGTCGATCTTGTTGAGCGCGATGACGATGGGCACGTTCGCCGCCCGTGCATGGTCGATCGCCTCGGCGGTCTGGGGCATGACGCCGTCGTCCGCCGCGACCACGAGCACCGCGATATCCGTGACGCGGGCGCCACGCGCTCGCATGGCCGTGAAGGCCTCGTGACCCGGCGTGTCCAGGAACACGATACGGCGTCCGTTGTGCTCGGCCTCGCTGGCGCCCACGTGCTGGGTGATGCCACCGCGCTCGCCGGCCGCGACCGCGCTCTTGCGGATCGCGTCGAGGAGGCTGGTCTTGCCGTGGTCGACGTGGCCCATGACGGTCACGATGGGCGCCCGCGACACGAGATTGGCCGGGTCGTCGTCCTCGCCGATGATGACGCCCTTGGCGTCCTCGCCCACGGGTGCCTCGCCAGACGCCTCGATGGTCGACTCGGTCGGGCTCGGTTCCGCGACCTCGTAGCCCAGCTCGTTGGTCACGAGCGTTGCGGTATCGCGGTCGATGACCTGGTTGATGCTCGCGAAGATGCCGCTCTTGATGAGCTCACGGATGATGTCCGCCGGGTTGACACCCAGCAGCTCGGCGAGCTCCTTGACCATGATCGACGACGGAATGTCGATGCTGCCGCGAGCGGCCGGATCGACCGTCTGGACGGCGCTCTCGTGGGTCCCGTCCGGGCGCCGGGGGGGCTTCCTGGGTCCGCGCGTGTTGCGCGTCCCGCTTCGACTACGAGCCATGCTGACCTCCGTGGAGCGACGCGAGGTCGCCGTGCTCGAGCCGCTCCTGCAGCTCGGCGGGGATGGGTGTGGAGAGGGCCCGCTGGAGGGCCGAACGCTTGAGTGCCGTCTGCCAGCAGGTACCGTCCGCGCACAGGTATGCGCCCCGGCCTGCGATGCGACCGGTCAGGTCCATGACCACGTCGCCGGCGGGTGTGCGCACGATGCGCACGAGGTCACGCTGCGGTCGCTCCGTTCGGCATGCGACGCAGGTCCGGACCGGGATGCGCCGCATCGGAGCGGCGGCCGTGGCGCCTACGACGCCACCTCCGTGATGGCGGGCTCGGCAGCCGCCGAAGCCTCTCCCGTGGTCGCGTCCACGGCCGCGTCCTCGACGGGTCCGCCCGGCTCGGTCGGCGCCCCCTTGGGCGGCGCCTGGTCGCTCCGGATGTCGATGCGCCAGCCGGTGAGCTTGGCGGCCAGCCGGGCGTTCTGACCCTCGCGGCCGATGGCCAGCGAGAGCATCCGCTCGGGCACGGTGACCGACGCGATGCGGCCGTCCTCGTCGATCTCGACGCCCACGACCTGGGCGGGCGAGAGCGCATTGGCGACGAAGGTGGCTGGGTCGTCCGACCACGGGATGACGTCGATCTTCTCGCCGCCCAGCTCGGCCACGACCGACTGGACCCGACCACCCCGCTGCCCGACGGTGGCCCCCACGGGGTCGAGCCCCTCCTGGCGGCTGGAGACCGCGATCTTGCTGCGACTGCCCGCCTCGCGGGCGATGGCCTTGATCTCGACCGTGCCAGCGTGGATCTCGGGCACCTCGAGCTCGAACAGGCGCCGCAGGAAGTTCTTGTGGGTCCGGCTGACATAGATGAGCGGCCCGCGGGTGGTCCGGCGAACCTCCATCACGAACGCCTTCACGTGCTGGCCGATGCGGTAATGCTCGGTCGCGGACTGATCGGTCGTGGGCAGCACGGCCTCAGCCTTGCCCAGGTCCAGGATCACACCCCGCGGCTCGACCCGGCTGACGGTGCCCGTGATGATCTCGCTGTCACGATGCGCGAACTCGTCGAACAGGTTCTCCCGTTCGGCCTCGCGCAGCCGTTGGCGCACCACCTGTCCCGCGATCTGGGCGCCGACCCGGCCGAAATGCTCCGGGTCCAGTTCCTCGTACTCGACGAGATCACCGAGCTCCGCGTCGGCCTGGTGCGCGTGGGCCTCATCCAGGTTCCACTCGGTGGTCGGGTCCTCCACCTCGGAGGCGACGATCCGGGCGCGGAACACACGCATCTTGCCGGTATCGCCGTCGATCCTGACGTGGACGTCCTCGTAGCCGGGAGCCACCCGACGGTACGCCGACTGGATGGCGTCCTCGATGGTGTGGACGAGCTGTTCCCGGGGAACGCCCTTCTCGGCATTGAGCTGGAGGAGGGCGCCGATGAAGTCTCGGTTCATGTGCCCCTCCGTGCGTTTGTCAAGGTGACGATCCAGCTCCCGACCATGAAAGAACGTGGGGGTCACCCACGTTCACCAGGCGGCCGGACGCTGTCGTGGGCGGAGTATAGCACCGGGTACCCCCCGGCCCGGGACGCGCGCGGTGCGGAATGCCCGGGAGCGTGGCCGTCGCCCGCGGATGGCGCCGCTCCGGGGCATTCGGGGTGAACCGGTCCTCGTCCTGGAGGACTCGGTCGCGGTCAGGGCGGAGGAACGCGCTCTCGGTCCCCGGCGCGTCGCATCGGCGCCCGCCCGGCGCTCACCGATAGGCAGCGACGGCACTGGCGCGGGTCGGGGATCAGTAGGCCCGCGCGAACAGCACCCGGCGCTCGGACGGCTTGCCGTCCACGAGGCACGCGCCGACCTCGTCGGGCGAATCGAAGGGGATGCACCGGATGGTCGCGCCAGTGTCGGCATTGACCTGGGCCTCGCAGGCGCTCGAACCGCACCAGGGAGCCATGATGAAGCCGCCCGGTCCGTCGACCACAGCCTTGAACGCGTCGTAGGTGTCCACGTGATGCGTGTTCGCCGCACGGAAATCGAGCGCGCGCTGGAAGATCTCCGCCTGGTAGGCGGCGAGACGACCCGGCAGGTCCGTGGCGATCGCGTCGAGCGCGATGCCCTCCTTGGCCCGGTCGATGCGACGCACGAGGATCGCCTGGCCCGCCGCGACGTCGCGGGGCCCGATCTCCAGGCGCAGCGGCACGCCCCGCAGCTCCCAGTGGTTGAACTTGAAACCGGGCGACTCGTCACGCCAGTCGACCTTGTGGCGCAACGGGCCGGAGGCGGTCTGGACGGTCGCGAACGAGGCCTCGAGGCGCTCGATGGCAGCAGCCACCGCGACCCGGTCCTCCTCCGTGCGGAAGATGGGCACGATGACCAGCTGCGTCGGCGCGACGTTGGGCGGCAGGACCAGGCCCGAGTCGTCGCCGTGGGCCATGATCGTGGCTCCGACCATCCGGGTCGAGAAGCCCCAGGACGTGCCCCAAGGGTTCCTGCGCACATTGTCCCGGTCGAGGAACTCGATGCCTGCGGCGTGCGAGAAGTTCTGCCCGAGCATATGGCTGGTGCCCGCCTGGAGCGCCTTCGTGTCGCGCATCATCGCTTCGATGGCGTGGGTGTAGATGGCACCCGGGAACGTCTCGGCGGGGCTCTTGCGGCCCCGGATGACAGGGATGGCGAGCCAGTCCTCGGCCACCGCCCGGTACGCTTCGAGACCGGTCGCCACCTCGTCCGCAGCCTCTTGCTCCGTGGCATGGAAGGTGTGCGCCTCCTGCCACAGGAACTCCGCTGTGCGCAGGAAGAGGCGCGTGCGCAGCTCCCAGCGGACGACGTTGTTCCAGAGGTTCATGAGCAGCGGCAGATCCCGGTAGGACTGGATCCAGTCCTTCACGGAGTCCGCGATGATCGCTTCGGAGGTGGGTCGGATGGCGAGTGGCTCATCGAGCTTCTTGCCCCCGGCGTGGGTGACCCACGCGACCTGCGGGTTGAAGCCCTCGACGTGCTCCGCTTCCTTCTCCAGCAGCGACTTGGGCACGAACAGCGGGAAGTAGACATTGCTGTGGCCAGTGCGCTTGATGTGCCGGTCGAGCTCATCGCGCATCGATTCCCAGATGGCATAGCCGTACGGCCGGATGATCATGCAGCCACGCACCGGCGAGTAGTCCGCAAGCTGGGCCTTGAGGACGACGTCGTTGTACCAGCCGGGGAAATCCTCCGATTGGCGAGCGATGGTGTTGACGAATCCGGACTTGGACATGCGAGCTGAGGGTCTCCTGCGGGACGGGCGGCCTATCGTAGCGCAGCATGCGGGTGATCCGAGGTCGTCAGGGTGGCGCGTCCTGGCCGGCACTCTCGTGATCGGTGGGTCGCGGCGGCGCGCCCTGGGGGCACTCTCCGTGCTTCTGCGCGCGGTCGTCGGGGCGGCGCACCCTGGCCGCCACTCGTGATCGGCGCGCGGTCGTCGGGGCGCGGTGGCTCAGCAGGTGCCTGCCAGGCTGACTCGGCCCGGGCAGTCCCCTTGCCCGCCCGCCGGGTGAGTGCGCCGGCGTGGCCGCTCGGGGGCCGGCGTGGCCGCTCGGGGGCCGGCGATCGACCGACTCCACCGTCAGGTGACCCGGCCCCCGGGCCGAATAGCCGCCTGGCGGGTGACGTGGCTGCCGGCGACCTCGCGATGTGGCGCCAACGAAGGCTCGCCGGTCCACTCACCCGCTACTCGGGTCGGCCCGGGCCCTGGGCGATCCGGTCCGCCGCTCCGACGCCAGCTTGCGCGCTCAGGACCCCAGGATGCGCAGCTGGTCCAGCCAGGTGCTGAGAGCCCCGTAATCCGGCGCCCGGTGGTCATCGTCGGCCACGAACAGCTTCACGAGATAGAGGTCGCGGTCCGTGCGCACGATGAACCACTCCCGGTCCCAGTAGTACTCCGCGAAATGCCGGTCGCCGAGCTGAACGCCCGGGAGCACCGTCTCGACCCGGGCATAGGCCAGGTCGTCCCGCTTCTGGAGCGAGTCGATGCGCGGCCGGAGGCTGCCGACCGTGGCGATCTCCGAGATGAGCTGGTCCTGGAGGACCCACCCGGCAGGGTCGCGCGCGAAGCCCTCGTGGATCGACTGGGCCAGGGTGGCACCGCTCGGTAGCGGGCTGGGCACGCTCCCCTCGAGGAAGGAGAGGTACTCGTCCTGGCTCACCCGCTGGACCCACGCCTGGGTCCGCGGGTGGAGCGCATACGCCTTGCCGTCCGCTGGCTCCGTGTACGTCAGGGACTGGTCCGCCCCGTATCGCCAGACATGCACCGGGAAGTCGGTCATGGCCTCGATCTGGGCCGGTGTGCTGTTGGCACGCAGCTGTTCCTCGGTGACCCCGAGCGCTTCGGCCGTGAGCTGGAGCTCGGACGAGAGTGCGTAGGTCCAGCCCGTCGTCTGCGCGACATCCAGGGCGTAGAACCGGTCGTCGGGGAAGAACAGGGACGTGGCGGGCAGCGCCGCTGCCTGGTCCGCGCTGACCACCAGCTTGCCCACGTCGAAGTACTGGGTATCGGTGCCCAGCGAGCGCTTGATGCTCGAGAGGCTTCGATCGAGCTCGTCGATGCGCGCCTGGCTCCGTGCCTGCTCGTCCGCGAGCTGCTGCCTCGAGGTCCGCGCAAGGTCGTCGAGCTGCGCCTGGAGCTCCGCGACGGCAGCCGCGTGCTGCGTCCTGTCCTGCTCCATCTGGCTCTGCACCGCGGAGACCCGGTTGTCCTGGGTCACCTGGAGCACGGGCACGAGGATGGTGACCGTGGCGGTGACGGCGGCGAGCGCGACGCCGAACACGAAGCCCAGCGGATGCCCCTCGACGCGCTCCCGGAGGTTCTGCCGGGGCGCAGGCGGTGCGGGTGCGACCGGCCCGGACGACGCGTCGGGTGCGGAGACCGTCGGACCGAGCTCCGGCGCCGGACCGGCTGCCGGCACGGCCGGGCCAGGCTCGGGGGCCTCGGGGTCCATCAGACGGTGACAGCGGTCGGTCCGCCGTAGCGCTGCTCCACGTAGTCGTCGAGGATGGTGATGAACTCGTCCACCAGGCCATCACCCCGGAGCGTGGTCCGAAGCGCGCCGTCGACGAACACCGGTGCGACGGGCTCCTCGAAGGTCCCCGGCAACGAGATGCCGATGTTCGCGTGCCGCGACTCTCCGGGCCCGTTGACCACGCAGCCCATGACCGCCACGTTCATCTCCTCGACGCCCGGATATCGCGCCGCCCATGCCGGCATCTGCTCCCGGATATGGCCCGTGATGCGCTCCGCCATGGTCTGGAAGAAGGTGCTCGTGGTGCGGCCGCACCCGGGGCACGCGGACACCTGGGGCAGGAACGAGCGCATGCCCAGCGACTGGAGCACCTGCTGCGCGACCTGGACCTCCTCGGTCCGGTCACCACCTGGCCTGGGTGTGAGCGATACCCGGATGGTGTCGCCGATGCCCTCGTCGAGCAGGATCGAGAGCCCGGCCGTGGAAGCCACGATGCCCTTCATGCCCATGCCCGCCTCGGTCAGGCCCAGGTGCAAGGGGTAGTCGCAACGCGCGGCGAGCTGCCGATAGACGTCGATGAGGTCGCGCACGCCGCTGACCTTGGCGCTCAGGATGATCCGGTCGTGGCCCAGGCCGGTCGCCTCCGCCAGCTCCGCGGACCGGAGCGCCGACTGGAGCATGGCCTCGATCATCACGTCACGCGCCTCGTGGGGCGACGCGGATCGGGCGTTGGCATCCATCAGCTCCGTCAGCAGGGCCTGGTCGAGGGAGCCCCAGTTGACCCCGATGCGCACCGGCTTGCCGTTGTCGATGGCCACCCGGACGATGGTCGCGAAATGCTCGTCGTGGCGCTTCGCACCGACGTTGCCGGGATTGATGCGGTACTTGTCAAGGGCACGCGCCGCATCCGGGTACTCCACCAGCAGCTGGTGGCCGTTGTAGTGGAAGTCGCCGATGAGCGGCACACCGATGCCCAGGTCCTCGAGCTTGCGCCGGATGACCGGCACGGCCGCCGCGGCTGCGTCGTTGTTGACGGTGATGCGGACCAGCTCCGAGCCGGCGTGCGCGAGCGCGGCGACCTGGAGTGCCGTGGCGTCAGCATCGGCGGTATCGGTGTTGGTCATGGACTGGACCACGACCGGATGGGCTGAGCCAACGGGCACCCCGGCGATGTCGACGCTGACCGTCTGGCGCCGCGTCATCGGGTCACGGTCTCAGCCGCCGACGAGCCGACGGACGTCGAACAGGGTGATCCAGGCCAGGAACGCCATGAGCCCGAACCAGCCGGCGAGGTAGACGTTGCGCTCCAGCTTCGGCGTGACGCGGCGGCCGAAGAAGCGGCCCAGGAGCGCCATCAGCACCCGGCCACCGTCGAGCGGTGGCAGCGGCAGCGAGTTGACGACCGCGAGGTTCGCGGAGAGGACGCCGATGAGCCAGAACAGGTAGACCGGCGGCAGCTGGGTCCGGAACGAGCCGACCGTGTCGACCATGCCCACGGGGCCCTGCACCGGCGGGTTGGTGAGGTTGCGCACGAGGTCCTGGAGGCCACGCAGGATGAGCGTCGAGGCGTCGATCGTGCGCTGGAAGCCGATGGCCACCGCATCGAGCGGTCCGCGCTGGATGTCCTCGGTGGGAACGACGCCCTGGATACCGATGCCCAGGACACCCTTGGTGATGTCCGCGGGTGGTCGGAGCGTGACCGGGACGTCCGTGACCGTGCCGTCGAGGTGACGCACGGTAAGCGTCACCGTCTGGCCCGCGTGCGCCCGGAGATAGGCCAGCGGCGGGTTCTCGGTCAGGTCCCGGAACACCGGGAAACGCTGGCCGTCGATGGCGATGATGAGGTCACCGGTGGTGTCGTAGATCGGGCTCCCGTCCGGGGTCGTCGAGATCTGGCCACCGCCCACGAGCCCAGCGGTCGCGGCGGGCGAGTCTGGCTGGACGCTGCTGACGCGGATGTTCGCGACGGGATCGGCAAGTCCGGCGATGAGGGAGAAGATGAGCCACGCCAGCAGGAAGTTCATGGCGACACCGGCGAGCAGGATGATCACCCGGGTCCGCAGCCGCTGATTCACGAAGGCACGAGGGTCCTCCGATTCACCCTCCTCCCCTTCCAGGCGCACGAAGCCGCCGATGGGCAGCCAGTTGAGGGTGTAGACGGTGTCCTTGCCGCGGTGCAGGATGCGCGCCCGCGGCGGGAAGCCGATGCCGAACTCGTGGACACGCACGCCTGCCGCGCGCGCCATCGCGAAGTGGCCGAACTCGTGGATGACCACGAGCGCGACGAGGATGACCAGCAGCAGGCCGATGTTGATGAGGCCGTCGAAGATCACCACGCTACGGCCCGTCCATCGGTGTCGGCACGACGGGCCCAGTCGCGGACACGGCCGTCGAGCTCGATGAGATCATCGACGTCCGGCTCCGGTCCGTCCCCGAAGCGCTCCACCGCACGCTCCACGAGTCGAGCGATGCCCGGGAACGTCAGCGACCCTTCCAGGAAGCGTTGCACAGCGACCTCGTCGGCGCTGATGAGCGACGTTGTCGCCCGCGATCCGGCGTGTCCGGCCGCGCGTGCGATGGCGAGCGCCGGGAACCGGGACTCGTCGGGCGCCGCGAAGTCCATCCGGGGATGAGCCACGAGGTCCAGGCGCGGCGCAGGTCCCGACATGCGTCGGGGCCACGTCAGGGCGTACTGGATGGGGATGCGCATATCAGGCAGTCCGAGTTGGGCCTTGAGGGAACCGTCGATGAACTCGACGAGGGAGTGGACCAGGCTTTGCGGGTGGATGAGCACGTCGATCCGCTCGTAGGCGACATCGTACAGCCAGCGTGCCTCGATGACCTCCAGCCCCTTGTTCATGAGCGTGGCGGAGTCGATGGTGATCTTGGCGCCCATCGTCCACGTCGGGTGCGCCAGGGCGTCCGAGAGCGTGGCCGTCTCGAGCCGATCGGCATCCCAATCCCGGAATGGACCGCCCGACGCCGTCAGCAGCAGCCGCGCCACGGAGGACATCCGCTCGCCGGCCAGCGACTGCCAGAGCGCCGAGTGCTCCGAATCGATGGGTCGCACCCAGGCGAGCCGGCTGGCCATCGGGTCGGCCGGATCCCGGTCGGCGCGGGCCGACGCCAGTGCCCTGGCGAGCGGCATGACCAGATGACCACCGGCGACCAGGGTCTCCTTGTTGGCGGTCGCGACGATCTTGCCCGCTCGCAGCGCGGCCAGCACTGGCCGAAGGCTGACGATGCCGCCCGTGGCCACGATCACGAGGTCCACGTCGTCACGGGTGGCGTAGCGCTCCAGGACGTCCGGGTCGCGGTCCAGGACCACGCCGGCCGGCGCTTCGACGCGCGCCATGGCCGAGGCATCCGCGAGCGCTGCGGTCAACGGCCGGCAACGGACCAGCTGTCCGGCGAACGTCTCCCAGTCACGCCCGGCGGCCATCGCCACGATCCGGAAGACATCCGGGCCGGCCGTCAGCAGCACGTCCAGGGTCTGGCGGCCGATGGAGCCGGTGGAACCAAGCAGCGCCACCCGGACCGGCCCGCTCGTCGGGTCGCCCGGAGCCGCCATCAGATGGTCGTCCCGATGTGGCCGACGATGACCAGGTAGCCAAAGACCGCGGGTGCCGCGAACAGGAACGAGTCGATCCGGTCGAGCACCCCGCCGTGCCCGGGGATGAGCGTGCCGGAGTCCTTGGCACCCGCGGTGCGCTTGAGCATCGACTCCGCGACATCGCCCGACTGCGCCGTGACCGCGATGACCAGGCCCAGCAGCAGCCCACCGACCAGCCCACCGCCGGCCGCCCAGACCAGCAGCCCGGCCACGATGATGGCCGCGACCGTGCCCCCGATGACCCCGCTCCAGGTCTTGTTGGGCGAGATGTGGTTGAGGAAGTGGCCCCGCTTGAAGGTACGCCCAGAGAGGTACGCGAACGAGTCGAAGCACCAGACGGTGACCAGCAGGACGAGCAGCCAGATCTGGCCAGCGCTGAGGATGCCGTGGAGGGGGGCTGTGTCGGGGATCGCGGGCGCGATGGCGAGGATACCCGCCGCGAACGCGAGGAGCGACAGGTAGAGGGCCCCGAATGACGTGCCGGCCCAGGCGATGAAGCCCTCGCGGACATCGGGCTCCCGGAACGCGGCCATGCCAGCGATGACGACGACCGCCGCCACGAGGGTGATGGCGGCACCCTCCGGGGCACCCCCCCAGCCCATGCCCAGGACCGCGATGGGGGGGATCGCGATGACCAGCAGCCGCTCCACCGGCAGGCCAGCGGCGACCAGCAGCCGGGACGCCTCCAGTGCCGCGAGGGCCGCCACGATCGCCAGGCCCAGGGTCAGCCATGGCTGCCCCAGCAGGTAGACCACGAGCACGATGGGCACCATGACCGCGGCGCTGACGAGACGTTGCTGCATGGCGCTGGTCGGACTAGCGCCCGAAGCGGCGGGACCGCCGGGTGTACTCGGCGAGCGCCTCGTCGAACGCCTCGGGATCGAAGTCCGGCCAGAACCGGTCGCAGAAGTACAGCTCGGCATAGGCCGCCTGCCACAGCAGGAAGTTGGAGATGCGCTGGTCGCCGCCGGTGCGGATGAGCAGGTCGACCTCCGGCAGGTCCGCGGTATAAAGACGTCCCTCGATGGTGGATTCATCGACCGCGGCGGCGACGATGCCCTCTTCGAGGCAGCGTCGGACCGCGTCCACGATCTCCGAGCGGCCGGAGTAATTGAAGGCGACGTTGAGGGTCATGCGCCTGCCCTGGGCGGTCAGGGCGAGGGCCTCCTCGATGGACGCTCGCGTCGTCCCGGGCAGCTCCGACATGCGGCCCAGGAGTCGGACCCGCACCCCCTGCCGCACCAGGTCGGGGGTGTAGTCGCGGATGGCGGCGTCGAGGAGCGAGAACAGCATCTCGACCTCCTCGCTGGCGCGCGCCCAATTCTCGCGGCTGAACGCGTAGATCGAGAGCACCTCCACGCCCCGCTGCTGGGCACGCTCCACGATCGGCCGGACGGCCTCCACCCCCGCGGCGTGGCCATCGGTCTCGGGAACGCCGCGCTCGCGCGCCCATCGGCGGTTGCCGTCCATGATCACAGCCACATGCCGTGGCGCGCGATCGACGCCTGGCTCGGCGATCGGCGGATCGTCGTCCTGGGGTCGAGGGCCGGCGGCCATGGCGCCAGGGACGGAGGCCATCAGACCTCCATGATCTCCTGCTCCTTGGCCTTGGCGACACGGTCGACCTGGTCGATCCAGTGGTGGGTGAGCTTCTCGATACGGTCCTGCTCCCGGCGAGCGTCGTCGGCACCGATGGCGCCGTCCTTCTCCTGCTTGCGCAGGTCGTCGGTCGCGTCGCGGCGATGGTTCCGGATCTCCACGCGGGCCTCCTCGGCGCGCTTATGGACCACCTTCGCGAGATCCTTGCGGCGCTCCTCGGTCAGTGGCGGGATGTTGAGCCGAACGACGGTGCCGTCGACATTGGGCATGAGGCCGATGTCGCTGCGCTGGATGGCCTTGTCGATCGCTCCCAGGACGCCCCGGTCCCAGGGCTGGATGACGACCTGGTGTGGTTCCGGGATGCTGATGCTCGCGAGCTGGTTGAGGGGCGTCAGCGTGCCGTAGTACTCGACCTGGATACGCTCGACCAGCGAGGTGGCCGCACGTCCGGTCCGGACCGTGGCGAAATCACGCTCCATGGCTTCCACGGCCCGCTCCATGCGCGCCTCGAGGGACATCCGGGGGGTGTCGGTCATGCGGCCTGTCCTCCGTGGATGAGCGTCCCGATCGGTTCGCCGGTCGCCGCTCGGCGGATGTTGTCGGGCTGGTTCATGTCGAACACGACGATCGGCAGATCATTCTCCATGCACAGGCTGACAGCCGTCGCATCCAGCACGTTGAGCCGGTCCGCGAGGACCTGGGCATACGTGATGACGTCGTGGCGCTCGGCATCCGGCTCGAGCTTGGAATCCGCGGTATATACGCCATCCACCTTGGTTCCCTTGAGCAGCACCTGGGCACCGATCTCGACGGCCCGGAGGGCGGCAGCGGTGTCGGTCGTGAAGTACGGGTTGCCGGTGCCGGCAGCCAGGATGACGACCCGGCCCTTCTCGAGGTGACGCATCGCGCGTCGACGGATGTATGGCTCTGCCACCTCGTTCATGCCGATGGCCGTCATCACCCGTGTGGGCACGCCTTCCTTCTCCAGGGCGTCCTGGAGCGCGAGACCATTCATCACCGTCGCGAGCATGCCCATGTAATCACCAGTGGCGCGCTCCATCCCCTTGGCTGCGGCCGCGAGGCCCCGGAAGATGTTGCCACCACCGACCACGATGGCCAACTCGACGCCGGCGTCCTGCGCCTGGTGCACCTGGTGCGCGATGAACTGACACACCTGCGGGTCGACGCCGTAGGTCCGGCTCCCGAGGAGCGCCTCACCGGACACCTTCAGCAGCACCCGGTGGTAGCGCGGCTCCCCTGTCACCGACGCCACTCGCTCGTCGGTGCCGGGGTCTGCATCAGAGCTCTTCCCCGAGCTGGTAGCGCGTGAACCGGCGGACCCGGATGTTCTCGCCGATCTTGGCGATGGCATCGGTGACCAGCTGGCCGACCGTCTGGTCGGTGTCACGGAAGGGTTGCTCGTAGAGCACGACCTGCTGGTGCCACTTGCGCAGCTGACCATCCACGATCTTCTCGCGGATGCTCTCCGGCTTGGATGTCACCGACTCGTCGGCGAGCAGCTCGGCGCGCTTCCGTTCCGTGACGTCGGCGGGGATCGACTCGATGGTCACGTACTCAGGCGCCACACCCGCGATCTGCATCGCGAGCTCGCGCACGAGCTTCTGGAAGTCGTCGTTGCGGGCCACGAAGTCGGTCTCGCAGTTGACCTCGATGAGCACGCCCAGGCGTCCGCCCGAGTGGATGTAGGAGGAGACGAGACCTTCCCGAGCGTCGCGGCCGGCCTTCTTGGCTGCGGCTGCCACACCCCGCTCGCGGAGCAGCGTGACGGCCCTGTCCAGGTCGCCCTTGGTCTCCTCGAGCGCGCGCTTGCAGTCCATGAACCCGGCCCCGGTGCGCTCCCGGAGCTCCTTGACCATCTCGGGCTTGATCGTCGGCTCGTCAGCCATCTGTGCGTGGATCCCTTCGTACGTGGTGCACCCTGTCAGCCGCCTGCCGGGCACGCGCATCCGCGCCCGCCCGGTGTGCAGGCTCAGCGTGCGGCTGTCTCGTCGACCGGAGCGGGTTCCGTGGCCTCGGGGCCGCCGGGCAGGAGATCCTCCTCCTCGGGGTCGGGCGTGAAGCTGAACGTGCCCCCCGCCGCGAGCGCTGCCACCAGCTCGTCGCTGGCCTCCTCCGCCTCGGCGACCTCGGCGGACATGGCCGGCTGCTCGGCGGCGCGTGCCGCACGGGACCCGGCCCCCTCGATGGCCGCATCCGCCATCACCCGGCACAGCAGCCGGATAGCGCGGATGGCGTCGTCGTTGGCGGGGATGATGAAGTCGAGCTGGTCCGGGTCGACGTTGGTGTCACCGGTGCCGATGACCGGGATCTCCAGCTTGCGCGCCTCGGTCACCGCGATGTGCTCGCGGTGCGGGTCGACCACGAACAGGGCACCGGGCAAGCGGCGCATCTTGCGCATGCCGCCGAGCGTCCGCTGCAGCCGGGCCATCTCGTCGGTCAGCTTGGAGGCTTCCTTCTTGGTCAGCCGGTCGAACTCGCCGTTCGCCTGACGGGCTTCCATCTGGTCGAGCAGCCCCAGTCGCTTGCGGATGGTCACGAAGTTCGTGAGCATGCCGCCCAGCCAGCGCTGGTTGACATACGGCATCTCGGCGCGTGCCGCCTCTTCCGCGACGGGTTCCTGGGCCTGCTTCTTGGTGCCCACGAACAGGATCGTGTCGCCACCGGCCACCGTGTCCGTCACGAACTCCAGGGCGGCATCCAGGCGCTGGACGGTCTGGGCCAGGTCGATGATGTGGATGCCGTTGCGCTCCGCGAAGATGTACGGCTTCATCTTGGGATTCCAGCGGCGGGTCTGATGTCCGAAGTGGACACCAGCCTCCAGCAGTTGGCGCATCGAGACGGATGGCATGGTGCGGGAACCTCCTGTGCGGTTGGTCCTCCGCGAGCTTCCGGACCCACGGACCGAACGGCATCTGCTGCCGTACGGCACCACCGCGGGGAGCGGCTCGCGTGTGAGATGCACGTCCAGCGGGACGTGCTCGGTTGCCTGGTTGGGCCGACGGAGTCTAGCACGAGCCCCGTCCGCGGCATCCCGCCGTGTCGTTGGTCCGTGATACCGTCAGTGCCGACTGATCAGTGACGTTGTCAGTCTCCCGGCATGAGGGAGACCATCGTCATGACCACCGAGGACCAGCAGAAGAGGCTCGTGTTGACCCGCGAGCCGACACTGCTGCCCCGCCGGCCGAACCTGCCCACCGGCCGAACCTGCCCACCGGCCGAATCTGCGCACTGGCTGAACCTGCCCACGATCTTGCGCGATCAGCGAACGAGATGGTCGTCGTGGCAGCGATAGTCGTGCCTATGGGCCGTCCAGGAGCACACATCTGCCGGGATCCGTGCAGGGATGTCGATGGGAGATCGGCGGGGAGCGGTCCAGCGCCACATCGGCCGCCGAGACGTTCGCTGATGGCGAAGATCCGTTCGCCGGAGCGCCTTCTCCCGCGATGATGGCGACACCCTCGCTCCTGGCAGACCCCGGCACGCAACGAGCCGAACTCGAGGCGGCGTGCCTCGCCCAGTCGGATGCCGGTTCGGTGCAGTTCCCGACGAGGAGCGCCAGCGGGCGCGTCCGCGCGGCACACGACGCGAGCGGACCGAGATAGCCGTTCCGAGCACGACCCGAGCTCCGGCCGTGCACCGACGTCAATCGAGCGTGGCACCGCGGATGTGCCGGATCGTCGGGCCGCCGACCTCCCGCGTCAGGCTGGGTGCCAGCTCCACCGCAACGATATCCACGCGCCAGGGGATGCCCGCCGACAACCCGCGTCGTCGCGGCCAGCCAGACCGCACGACGGCCGCCGCCGCCCGGTAGTTGCGACCCAGCTTTCGGCGGTCCACCGATTCCTCGGCCGCGCCGAACCGGCTGACGCTGTGACCACGGACCTCCACGAAGACGAGCGTCGGTGTTGGCCCGGCGTCCAGGCACACCAGGTCGATCTCGTCACGATCGACGACGAGGTTCGTGGCCAGGACCGTCCATGCACGGCCCTCCAGCCATCGTCGTGCGACGGCCTCTGCCTGCCGCCCCACCCGACCGCGAAGCGTGTGTGGGCTTGGGGCTGGACACATCCTGGCAGCGTACGCGGCCTCCCTTTCGCGGCCCTTACGTGAGCGCGACGATCTCGGGCAGGAGCGGTTCGGACGGGTCATCCAGGTCCATGGCCAACTGCTCGCCCTCCAGGATCTGGCGGATGCGCTGGTAGGTGCGTCGGTGGAAGGGTGTCAGGCCCAGCGTCCGCAGCCCATCGACATGGTCGCGAGTGGCATAGCCCGCGTTGCGCTCCCAGCCATAGCCCGGATAGCGCATCGCAAGCAGCCGCATCAACCGGTCTCGGGTGACCTTGGCCACGATCGACGCGCAGGCGATGGCGTACGACGAAGCGTCGCCATCCACGATCGACGTGTAGGGCCCGACCTGGGCCTCGAAGCCCACGATCTTCCGACCGTCGACGAGGACGTGGTCATACGGCCCGATCCGCCGGAGGGCGCGGCGCATCGCGAGGTGGGACGCGTGATAGATGTTCAGCCGCTCGATCTCCGCGACCGACGCGGCGCCCACGCCCCAGGCGAGGCTCCGACGCTGGATCTCGCTCACGAGCGTCTCGCGCTGCCGCAGGGAGAGCGTCTTGGAGTCACGCACGCCGGCGATCTTGCGGGTATTGGGCCGCACCAGGACGGCGGCTGCCACGACGGGCGCGCAGAGGGCCCCCGTGCCGACCTCGTCGACCCCCACGACCAGGCGCCGGCCGTCCTGCCACAGTCGCCACTCGGCGCGCAGGTCAGGATGCCGTGCAGCCACCAGTCAGACCGTGACGCTGTCGACGAGGGACGCAGCTGCCCGCCTGGTCACCAGGCGTCGCATGCGGTCAGTCGCGGCGCTCGCGGAGCGAGGCGGCCTTGCCGACGCGCTTGCGCAGGAAGTAGAGCTGTGCGCGGCGGGCCACACCGTGGCGCACGACTTCGATCTTGTCGATGCGCGGCGAGTTGACCTTGAATGTGCGCTCCACGCCGACGCCGCTGCGCAGGGCGCGCACGGTGATGGAGCGGGTGATGCCACCGCCGCGTAGCCGCATGACGGTGCCCTCGAACACCTGGATGCGCTCGCGGGTGCCCTCGACGACCTTGGCCGACACGCGCACGGTGTCGCCCGATGCCAGCTGCGGCAGGTCAGTGCGGATCTGGTCGGCGACGATGTCGTCGAGAACGGTCATGTCGGGTCTTCTCTCGCTCGCTGGGGGCCTGTGTGGCGGCGCGCGCGCACGCCCGGGGCCGCGGCTCCGGTGGGTCGGTCGCGGAGTATATCAGGCCTCCGGCGGCAGCAGGTCCGGCCGGACGCGTCGGGTGCGTGCCACGGCCTGGGCCCGGCGCCAGCGCTCCACCTCCGCGTGGTGGCCGCTGAGGAGGACGTCCGGCACGCCGATGCCCCGGAACTCGGCGGGCCGGGTGAACTGGGGGTACTCCAGCAACCCCGTCGAGAATGATTCGTCGGCCGGCGACGCCGCATCGATGACCCCCGGCAGCAGCCGCAGGACCGCGTCGATGATGACCAGCGCCGCGATCTCGCCCCCCGACAGGACGTAGTCGCCGATGGACAACTCGAGGTCGACCATCGCGCGGACCCGGTCATCGATGCCTTCGTAGCGCGGGCAGACGAGCACGAGATGCCCCGAGGCCGCCAGCTCGATGGCACGGGCCTGGTCGAATCGATGACCACCGGGGTCGAGCAGGATCCGGACGGCCGACGAGCCCACCGGTGCGAGGGCATCGAGCGCTGCCGCGACCGGCTCGGGCCGCAGCAGCATCCCCGCCCCTCCCCCGTAGGGATAGTCATCCACGCTCCGATGTCGTCCCAGGCCCCAGGTCCGCAGGTCGTGCGCCTGCACGACGGCAGCAGCCGAGGCCAGCGCCCGGCCGGGGATGCTCTCGGCGAGCGGTCCCGGGAAGAGGTCCGGGAACAAGGTGATGACGTCGACGCGCAGCGTCACGGCGCCGCCGGATCGACCTCACCGGTCGGTGATGTCGGGAGGGCATCGGGAGCACGGTCCGCGGCCACGTCGCTGGCCGGTCCGTCGGCCGGGGCCGGACCCTCGCTGGCGTTGCCTTGCTCGCGGGCCTTGCGGGCACGCGTGGTCCGTCGACCGCGCACCCGGGACCGCGGTTCCGCGTCATCGAGCGCGAGGGCGTCGCCATCGACCACGATGCGACCCTCGAGGGGCGCGAAGTCGACCATGAGCGCGCCGACGGCCGGGACGAGCACCTCGCCCCGGGGTCCCTCCACCACGAACACCTCCGAGCCGCCGGTACGGAAGATGTCCGTCACGGCACCCAGGTCCTCACCCGCGGAGGTGGTCACCGGGGTCCCGATGACCTCGTGCCAGTACCAGCTGCCGTCGGGCCGTGCGTCGGGCGCGACCACCGCCTCGAGATATGCGTCACGGAGGACCTCCGCGGACTCGCGGTCGGGCAGCTCCCGGAAGCGAATGAGGATGCCCGGGCCGTCGTTCTGCGACCAGTCCACGATGAGCGGCTGGTCATGCCCTTCCTGGAACAGGCGCGCACCTGGCTCGAACCGGCCGGGGTCATCGGTCAGGACCTCGAGTCGGACCGCCCCACGCAACCCGTGGACGCCCCGGACCAGACCCACGACCAGCCGATGCGGCGCGCCCTCAGCCACCGTCACGCTCGCCGGGTCGGGCTCCACCGATCCGGACCGGGTCAGACGATCTCCAGAGCGATGGGCGCGCCTTCACGCGTCGCCACGACCTTGAGCAGGGTGCGCATCGCCTTGGCCACGCTGCCGTTGCGGCCGATGACCTTGCCCATGTCGTCCTCGGCCACGTGCAGCTCGATGACCTGGGTACCCTCGTCGTCGTGGACCTCGACGCTCACGCCATCGGGATCGTCCACGAGCGCACGGGCGACATATGCCACGAGATCGGGTGCGGACATGTCGGTATCCCTAGCGAGCCGGCAGGATGCCGACCTTGCGGAACAGTCGGGCGACCGTCTCCGACGGCTGTGCGCCCTGGCTCAGCCACTTTGCGGCCTTCTCGGCATCCACGTGGATGGAAACGGGCTCCTGGCGCGGGTCATAGTGACCCAGCGTGTCGAGCGATCGCCCATCACGGGCGGAACGCGCATCTGCGACGACGAATCGGTAGCTCGGCTGCTTCGTCGCGCCGACGCGAGTGAGTCGGATTCGGACCACGGGGGACTCGGCCTCCTCAGGCTGAAGCCCGGCGACTCAGCAAGGCGCCGGGCGATGGTGCGGCATGTGACCCTGCGGTCGGGTCACATGGATCTGGTGCAGTCTACTGTGTATCGGCGCCCAGTCTACTTGACGAACAGCAACGCCTTCAGGGATGCGATGTCGCCGTCGACGGTCGCCGTCGCGACGAAGCTGTCGAGGGCGTCGACCCAGGGCTTGATGTCGGTCGCATAGCTTGGGTCATTGGCGGCTCCCATGCTCGCCACGAGCGGCGCCACGCCGGCCAGATCCACCCAGATGACACCCGCGTTGGGAGTCCCGGCCTCGGCCACCGCCGCCGAGTAACGCTGGTCGGCGGCCAGTGACGTCGCCGGGTCCTGGGCGAGGGCCGTCGCCGCGAAATCGCCCAGGCCGAGGTAGAGATGGCTGTCGCTGATGGCGACGCTGATGGCGGGTGCGAACGGCAGGTTCGCTGGGATACCCGCCGATGGCTTGAGGGTGATGGTCGTGACGGTGACGCCGTTCACATCGCTGCTCGTGACCGTGAAGGGTGAGTTGGCGCCGCCACCGACGATCCGGAGCAGGCCCAGGAGCGTCTGGATGCGAGTGCCACCGACCGCCTCATCGCTGAGGGTCGCGACGATGCCGGCGGAGAAGCCGGTATCCGTGACCGAGATGCCGACCGAGCCGTCCTCCACGAAGGAGAGGAGCTGGTCCAGGGGCCCGAGTTGCTGCTCGATGCCGGTGATCGTCTGGCTACTGCTCGGATCGGCAGCGAGCTGGACCTTCAGCTGCGCCAGCAGCGCGTCGACCGTCCTGCCAAGGTCGCGGGTCTCGAGGTAGGCGAGCGTGCCCGACGGGAAATGCGCCGCGAGGTCGGTGTCGCGCACCGACGGCGCCATGCTGATGTCCGCGAGCTGGGTGCTGAGACCCAGCGTCAGGTTGCTCGAGGCGACCTGTGCATAACCGCCGACCCAGAGCGGCAGGTTGTCCAGCTGCGCGAGCATCGCCGCACCGCCGGGCTGCGTGGCGAGCTGCTGGGCAAGGAACGGCTTGAGCGCGCTGGTAGCGACGTAGAACTCACCCAGGTTGGGCGACGCCATGCTGGCTGCCGCGGCCTTGAAGCTGGGGTCATCGGCCAGGCTGGGCCTGGTACCCGCGAGCACGTCGAGCGATGTCTTGAGGTCGGCGGCAGTGGGGCTCACCAGCAGGTACTGGTCTGTCACCGCGTACGACGCGGTGCCGGAGGTGGTGATGGTCGTGCCGGCATAGTCCTCGGTGGTCGCGGTGTCCGACGACACGAGGGTCTTGAGCTGGTCCTCAAGGGCGGACCGGTCCTTGACGCCCAGCCCGACGACGATCGGGGGTTGGGCATCTGACGTGGTCGTCGCGGGGTCGGGCAGCGCCAGCAGTCCGATCGCGAACTGATCATTGGACCAGGTCTTGATGTTGCCGGTCCAGGTAGCGGCGCCACCGGTCGCCGAGCCCAGCGCCTGGTCGAGCGCCTCATCCAGCTTGGTGTCGAAGCTCGATGGGTCGGCGAAGCCCGGGAGATGTGCCATGAACGCTGCCAGCTGGTCGTGCTGGTCGCCCGGCATGTCCAGGCGGATCTCGCCGAACGCGGTCGCGGTCGCGGGCACGAAGGCTGGCCCGCCGGTGCTGCCCGTCTGGGCGAACACCGCGACCCCGGACACCGCCAGCAGCATCGCCATGCTGACGAGGAAGGCGATGACCCAGCGCCATGGGCGCGGTCGGCGTGTGGGGGACATCGGGGATGGTTGGAGCGTCGGTGCGGTCGTATCAGTCATCGTTCCGGCATCCTCTCATACGCCACGGGCAACTGCCCAAGGACCGGGGTCCTGATCGGCATACCCCGGCAGTCCTGCCTCTGTCGCTACCGGCGCAGGCCGGGGATCATGCCCCGGGGTCCCCTGCCGCCGCCCATCTGGCGCATCATCCGCTGCATCTCGGCGAACTGCTTGATGAGCCGGTTCACCTCCGGCAGCGAAGTCCCCGAACCGCGCGCGATGCGCCGACGGCGGGACGCGTTGAGCACGTTCGGGTCGCGTCGCTCCTGGATGGTCATCGACCGGATGATAGCTTCGGTGCGCTTCAGCTCGCCGCTGTCGACCGCCTGCTGAGCCTGCTTGGCGGCACCACCCAGGCCGGGGATCATCTCCAGCAGCCCACCCAGGGGACCCATCTTCTTGAGCGCCTGCATCTGCTCCAGGAAGTCCTCCAGCGTGAAGGTGTTCTTCTTGAGCTTCTCGGCCATCTGCTCGGCCTGCTGCTGGTCGAAGGTCTCCTGGGCACGTTCGACGAGCGTGAGGACGTCCCCCATGCCCAGGATCCGACCCGCCAGCCGATCGGGATGGAAGACTTCGAGTGCATCGGTCTTCTCGCCCGTGCCCATGAACTTGACCGGCACACCCGTGACCGCGCTGATCGAGAGGGCGGCACCACCCCGCGCGTCGCCGTCGATCTTGGTCAGGATGAGGCCCGTGATGGCGACCGCGTCCCGGAACGCCTCGGCGACCGGCACCGCCTCCTGGCCCACCATCGCGTCGACGACGAGCAGCGTCTCGGTGGGCTGGAGCACCTGGGCGAGACCGCGGATCTCGGCCATGAGCGCTTCGTCGACGGTGAGCCGACCGGCCGTGTCGAGGATGACGACGTCCCTGCCGGTCCGCCGCGCCTCGGCGATACCGCCCCGAGCGATGTCCACGACCGCCGTCCCGACGGGCGCGCTGAACACCGGGATATCCAATGACGCGCCGAGCGTCCGGAGCTGGTCCACGGCGGCCGGTCGGTACGGATCGGCGGCGACGAGGATCGGCTGGCGACCCTGGCGCACGATGTAGCGCGCCAGCTTGGCCGCCGACGTGGTCTTGCCCGAGCCCTGGAGGCCGACCAGGGCGATCACCGCCGGTGAGCCGTTGAGCCGGAACGTGCGGTCGCCGGCGCCCAGGATCGCGGTCAGCTCGTCGTGGACGATCTTGACGATGAGCTGCCCGGCGTTGACGCCTGCGAGCACGTCCTGGCCGATGGCCCGTTCCTTGACCCGCCCGACGAAGTCCTTGACGACCTTGTAGTTGACGTCGGCTTCCAGCAGCGCGAGCCGGATCTCGCGCATGGCCGTATCGACATCGGCCTCGGTGATCCGGCCGTGGCCGGTCAGCCGGTCGAGGGCGACGCGCAGGCGATCGCTGAGTGCATCGAACATGGGACGCTCAGTGTAGTCGAGGCGGAGGCGGATCCACAGCGCGCCGGACCGGCACGTGCGCACCCTGGGACCGACCCAGCGGTGTTCCGCCCGGGCGGCCGTACCCACCCCACGGGTGAGTCCGACCACGGAGCCACGCTGCCGGCCGCGGATGTGACGGGATGACCCATCGGGTGCATGGATCCCGCGCGTCGAGTGCGCAGGTGACCGGGATCGGCCGCGCCGTGGGTCAGACCATCCGGAGGCGCGGCATCCTCGTCGGACTCACCCACCCGATGGGTTGGCCGGAGAGCCGGGGTACCGTCATGAGGCGGACCGAACGTGATCCTTGGCCGGGATCAGTCAAGCGGTCGGCGGCGTTCCAGCAGGTATGCCTGCCACAGCATCCGCGCGGCGACCGACCGGAACGGCCGCCATGTCTCAGCGACCGCGCTCACGTCGCTGACCGTGGCCGCCGTGCCCAGACCCTTGAGCGAGCGCGTCGCGATGAGCAGCGCGAGGTCCGTCGAGGCCCAGATATCCGGTCGGCCGAGGCCCATCAGCAGGTAGATATCGGCGGTCCAACGTCCGATGCCGCGATGCGCGACGAGCATCGCGATGGCGAGCGCGTCATCTCCTTCGGCCGCGATGCCCGGGAGGTCCAGACGACCATCGAGGACGGCGTCGGCGAGACCCACGATGTAGCTCGCCTTCTGGCGCGTCAGCCCGGCCGCAGCCAGCCGCTCGACGCCAGCCGCCGAGATGGCACCGGGCGCCACCGCACCCGCCGCGTGTCGCAGCCGCGCCAGCGCTGCACGAGCCGAGTCGAGTGAGACCTGCTGCCCCAGGACGATGTCCACGAGTGTCTCGAAACCCGGGCCTTTGTCCCACAGCCGTGGCGGGCCATGGGCCGCGTACAAACGGGCGAGGTCGGCATCGCGCCGCGCCAGGACCGCCGACGCCGACGCGACGCCGGCCGCATCCAGACGCACGGGCCGCTGCGCCGCGTTCAGCCGAACAACGCCTGCGCGAACGCGTTGGGATCGAAGTCGAGCAGGTCGTCGACCTGCTCGCCGACCCCGACGAACAGGACCGGGACACCCAGCTCGCGCTCGATGGCGAAGGCGATGCCGCCCTTGGCGGTCGAATCGAGCTTGGTCAGGGCGATGCCCGTGAGCCCGGCCGCCTCGTGGAAGGCCTTCGCCTGGGCGAGGCCGTTCTGGCCGGTCGTGGCATCGAGCACGAACAGCACCTCCGGCGTGGCCGTCGGCAGCCGGCGCGCGATGGTCCGCCGGATCTTCGCCAGCTCCTCCATCAGGTTGTGCTTGGTGTGCAACCGCCCGGCAGTGTCGACGATGACCACGTCCGTGCTGCGGGCCGCGGCCGCGTCCATCGCATCCCACACGACCGCCGAGGGATCGGCGTTCGCGGCATGTGCCACGACCGGGACCTCGATGCGTTTCGCCCAGGTTTGGAGCTGCTCGATGGCGGCCGCGCGGAATGTGTCGCCCGCCGCGAGCAGCACCCGGGCACCTCGTGTCTTGAAGCGGTACGCGAGCTTCGCGATGCTCGTCGTCTTGCCCGTGCCATTGACCCCCACGACCAGGATGACCGCCGGCACCTCAGCCGATGGCTTGCGAGGCCAGGGCGTCGGGTCGCGGGGCGCGAAGAGCGCGATGAGCTCTGACTGGAGTGCGAGGTCCGGCGGCAGGTCACTGCGGGCGCGGGCCCTGGCGACGACTTCCATCGTCAGGTCGGCGCCCAGGTCGGCCCCGATGAGCGCCTCCTCGACCTCCTCCCAGGCCTCGTCATCGGAGCCACGACGAAGGATCGACCGGATGCGACCGACGAGCCCGGTACGGCTGCGCTCGAGGCCCAGCCGGAGATCAGGGGTCGGGATGGGCTGGGTCAACGGATGGCTCCCGCGAATGCTGGGTCCGGAGCGTCACCGTCGGCGCCCGGCAGATCGGCGAGTCGAAGGGAGACGACATGGCTGACGGCGTCGTCCCCGGCGGTGACGCCGTACAGCGCATCGGCCGCCTCGATGGTGCCACGGTTATGGGTGATGACGATGAACTGGATGGTCTCCGCGAGGCTCCGGAGGGCCGCCGCGAACCGGCCCACGTTCGCCTCGTCAAGCGCGGCATCGACCTCGTCAAGGACGCAGAACGGCACCGGCCGCACCTCGAGCATGGCGAGCAGCAGGGCGACCGCGGTGAGGGCACGTTCGCCGCCCGAGAGCATCGCGAGCGGCTGACGCTTCTTGCCCGGCGGTCGCGCCGTGATCTCCACGCCGGTGACTCCGAGGTCCTCCGGCGCCGTCAGCGAGAGCGCCGCCTCCCCTCCTCCGAAGAGCTGCTGGAACCGTCGCGCGAAGGCGCCCTCGAGCGCGGCGAAGGTATGCCGGAACTGGTCCGCGATGAGCGTCTCGAGGCGCGCGATGAGCGCCCGCGTATCGCGGATGGCCGCGGTGAGGTCGGTCTGCTGCGACTCCAGCCCATCGAGCCGCTCCCTGACTTCGTCCAGCTCCTGGGCCGCGAAGGGATTGCCGGCCCCCAGCTCGTGATAGCGGCGACGGAGGGCGCCCAGGCGCGACGCGCTGACGGTCGCGACGACGCCGCCGATCGCACGCTCCGCGCGCCAGCGCTCGAATGCGGCATCGAGCGCTGCCTCCAGGGCAGCCTGCATCGCATCAGCCGACGGTTCCGGCACGTCGTTCGCGGGATCCTGCTCCTGCTCGTCGGCGAGGAGCGCCCCGAGGCCGTCGCCGCCGATGCCACCCAGCTCCACCAGCAGCGCCTCACGGCCGGCGTCGAGCTGGAGGCGGACCTGGAGCTGGGCGACCTCGGCCGCTCGGGTGCGGGCCTCCGCCGCTCGAAGATGCTCCCGCGCCTGGGCGCCGGCCTCCTCCGCCCCGCTCCGCTGGGCACGCTCCCGCACCGTCGAGCCCTCGAGCTCGGCGAGGGTTGCGCTGACTCGCTCCTGGATCGTGGTCGCCGCCGCCAGTCGCTCCCGGACCTGGGCCGCATGATCGAGCTGCTCGCTCCGTGCACCGACCAGCCGCTGGACCTCGCGCTCCAGCTCCTCGAGACGGGCGATGTCCAGGCCGACCCGCACCTCCGCCCGGCGACGGACTTCCTCCGCCGCGTCCCGGCGACGGCGCGCGTCGTCGGTCGCGGTCGCGTGGCGCTCCCGTTCGGTTCGCAGAGCCGACAGGCGCGCCTCCAGGGCGGCGATCTCGGCCCGTGCCTGATCGCCGGCTCCCGCCGATCCGGCCGTGCCCTGCCATGCCGCCGCCTCCGCCTGGCGTGACCGCAGGTCGGCAGCGGCCGCGTCGGCGTCGCGCTCCAGGCGCTCCAGCTGCTGCGCGGTCCATGCCTGCTCCCGGGCTGCCGCATCCGCGGCACGCCCGGCCGCCCGTAGCCGTTCCTCCGCGACCCGTCGAGCCGTCCGTGCGACCTCGAGGGCGCTCCGGCTCGCCGCGACCGCGGTCCGAGCCACGTCGAGTTCCATCGCCGCCGCCGCCCGGTCGGACTCCGCGGCATCGACGGCCGTCTCCAGGCTCAGGATGGCGAGGGCAAGCTCGGCATGCTGCGCCCGGACCTCGAGGGTCTCCTGTCCCGGGTCGAGCGACACGACGCCCTCGTCGGTCACCAGCTCGCCCGCGATGGTCGCTACGCGCCAACCTGGTGGCAGCAACGAGCGCATCGCGAGCGCGGACGGCAGATCGGGCACCCAGACATCCCGCTCCAGAAGCCGCGAGACGTGACCCGTCGGATCGCGCCGCAGGGCGGCACTCAGCGGGCCGCCGCCGGCATCGGCCGCTGCCCCCCGGACCGTGGCGGTCTCCCGCTCACGTCCGCCACGCGTTGTCGGCGGACCGTCGACGACGAACGTCCCGGGCGTCCGGACAAGCGCCTCGATGGCCACGGACGGGGCCGCGACCGCCGTAAGCACCGCACCCAGCGCGGCGGCCACGGCACGCCGCAGGTCCGGCTCGACCTCCAGCCCCGCGTCGAGGCGTCGACCACCAGCCGCGTGCAGCACAGCGAGCAACGTCTCATCCAGGCCGCCGCCCAGCCGGCGTTCGAGCGCCTCGAGGTGGGCCCGTGCCCCGGCGAGCTCGGCGCCTGCCGCGGCCAGCCGGGACGACGACTCGGCGGCGCGCGCCTCCCGGTCCGCGAGGCGCGCCCGGGCGTCGCCGGCCACGCCATCGGCCGAGGCTTCCTCCGCAGCCAGGGCTCGCGTCGTCGCTTCCAGGCCTGCCAAGGCGTCGCCGGCCGACCTGGCCGCGTTCGCGCCATCCGCGGCGCGTCGCTGGCCGGCGGCGAGCGCGTCGGCGGCCATCGCGGCTCGGCGACTGGCTCGTCCCAGCTCGGCCTCCTGGGCAGCGCGTGCCTCGCGTGCCCGGCTCGTCCGCTCGGCATCGGCTCGGCCCGCGTCACGTAGCTCACGGATGGCACGCTCCGTCTCCTCGATGCGCCGCGTCACATCGCGCATCGCCTCCTCCGCAGCATGATCGGGTTCCGGCACCTCGACGGCCATCTCCAGGCGCGCCCGCTCGACGCGCTCGGCGGTCGCCTCACGGTCCGCGTTGGCACGCTCGAGGTCACGACCCAGCGACTCTGCCCCGGACGCCGCGCGCGATTCCGACAGCCGCAGCTCGATGACCACGGCGCGCTCCGACTCGAGCCGGGCACGCGTCCGTTGCTCCAGCTCCTGCCGCTCGGCGAGCGCGCGCCCAGCCGCGGCGACGGCCGCCTCAGCTTCCCGTAAGCGGGAGAGGGCGGCATCGGCCTCGGTCCGGGACCGTGACAGGAGCTCGGTCTGGCGCGTCAGCTCCCGTTCCGCATCGCCGAGCCGGTCACGTGCCGCGGCGACGAGCGCCGTGGCGAGCTCGGCGCCCGCCGATCGTCGTTCGCGTTGCTGCTCCGCCTGCGCGCCAAGTCGGCGTGCCTGGGGCCGGAGCTCGTCCACGAGATCGCGGACCCGCTCCAGGTTCGCCTCCGCCTGTGTCAGCTCCGTCTCGGCGGCCCGCCGTCGGCGCTCGTGCTTCCGGATGCCCGCGGCCTCCTCGAACAGCGGCCGCCGCTCCTCGGGGCGCAGCGCGAGCGCCTGGTCGACCATCCCCTGGCCGATGAACAGGAACGCGTTGTCGGCCAGGTTCGCCTCATCGAGCAGGTCGATGAGGTCCCGAAGGCGGAGCTTCTGGCGATTGAGCAGGAACTCGTTCTCGCCGTTCCGGAAGAGTCGGCGACCGAGCTCCACCTCCGCGAAGTCGACCGGCAGCAGGCGGTCCTCGTTATCGAGCACCAGCGTCACATCGGACATGCCCTGCGCACGCCGGGACGAGGAACCGGCGTAGATGAGATCCTCGGCGCGTCGGGTACGAAGGGTCCGGCCCTGTTCGCCCAGCACCCACCGGAGCGCATCCGCGAGGTTGCTCTTGCCGCTGCCATTGGGGCCCACGACCGCGCTGATGCCGCCACCGAACTCGACGGTGGTCTTCTCGGCGAACGACTTGAAGCCGACCAGTCGGAGCGACCGCAGACGCCCGGCGGTCACGGCCAGCACGACGTGCGAGGCGGCGGTCGGCTCATGGCGCCATGGGACCCTCGGCCGGCACGATGGTCGACGACGGGATGGGCTCGATCCGCTGCCTCGAGCAGCTCGAGGGCGGCCGTGGCGGCCTCCGTCTCCGCATCACGGCGGCTGCGCCCCGAGCCGTGCCCGAGCACCTCTCCCTGGAATGCCACCTCGACCGCATAGCGGCGAGCGTGGTCAGGTCCGTCGACGGTGACCACCCGATATGCGGGTGGACGTCCGTGGCGGGCGTAGGCGAGCTCCTGGAGACGACTCTTGGGGGACTTGAGCGACAGCGGCGCGAGCTCGGCCCCGAGGTCTTCGGCGCAGGCACGCAGGAGCAGGTCGCGTGCCGCCTCCAGGCCGCCATCGAGGTAGACCGCGGCCACCACGGCCTCGAAGGTCGAGGCGAGCACGGAACCACGATGACGCTCACCCGAACGCTCGGCGCCCTGCCCCAGGGAGAGGTACGTGCCCAGGTCATAGCGCGCCGCGATGCGGGCCAGCCCGCGGGCCGAGACGATCGCAGCGCGTCGCGTGGTGAGGAGGCCCTCGGGCTCGGTGGGATGGCGCTCCCAGAGCGCTTCCGAGATGACCAGGGACAGGACCGAGTCACCCAGGAACTCGAGCCGCTCGTTGGCGAGGATGCCCGGTTCGGGGTGCTCGTTGACGTAGCTGCTGTGCACCAGCGCCTGCTCCAGCAGGCGCGGGTCCCGGAAGGTGTGGCCGAGTCGCTCCGCGAGGTCTGTCGCTGGCGACGGCACCGTTGCCGGTCGCGCGCTACTGCTGGTCGGAATGCTCGTCGATGTAGTCGGCAGCGTCCTGGACCGTCCGGATCTTCTCGGCGTCCTCGTCCGAGATCTCCGTCCCGAACTCCTCCTCCAGGCTCATGATGAGCTCGACGAGGTCCAGCGAGTCCGCGTTGAGGTCATCGACGAACGACGCCTCCGGCTTCACATCCTCCTCATCGACACCGAGCTGCTCCACGACGATCTTCTTGAGTCGCTCGTAGGTCGAAGCCGTCACGTTCGTGCTTCCTCCTGGTACCCGTCGTCACTCTGCCCGGCCGGCATCCTCGATGTCGGTGGGACCCGATAGTTCTCCGGTCTGTTCCCGTGCGACCCGTCCGAGCACGCCGTTCAGCAGCCGCCGGGCCGATTCGCCACTGTAGGTCCGAGCCAGCTCGACCCACTCCGAGATCGCGACCGCGGTCGGCGTCGCGGCGCAGTGTAGCAGTTCGCCCATGCCCGAACGCAACAATGCCCGATCGATCCGGGCCAGCTGGACGACCGGATAGGCGGGCGCGACACGCTCGATCGATGCGTCGATGGTGTCCCGATGGAGGGTCACCGCCTCCACCAGGATGCGCGCATGGTCGGCGGCCACGGGGTCGGCCGCGGTCTCCTCGATCCGACGCGCAAGCACGTCCCGCGCGGTCCGCTGGCCGAAGTCCGCTTCGAACACGGCCTCGAGGCACAGCCGGCGACCGTCGCGCTCGGTCCGATGACGATCGCTGCCGCCGTCGAGCGGTCGTCCGTCCTGGAGGCCGGCGTCCGGCAGGTTCATGACCCGTCGTCGAGGGACGCCGTGCCGACCGGCGACATGCTCGCCGGACCGGGCGACGGCTGGCTGTCTCCGGGGGCCGGGCGCGCCGCTCGCCGGGTGATGCCCGACTCCGCCAGGGACGCCTCGATGCGGGCGGGGATACCGGCCCGCGCGGACTGAGCACCGACGCCGACGGCGAACCCGATCATGCGCCGGGTGGCGCGCCCGTGGGTGATGAGCACCGTGCCGTTGACACCCAGGAGCGGCGCGGCGCCGAGGCGCTCGTAGTCGAACTTGCGCCGGATACGGTTGATGCCCGGGCGCATGAACAGGTAGCCGATGGGCCCCCAGGGCGGGCGTTTGAACTCCTGCCGCAGCAGGTCGAACATCGCGCCGGCCAATCCCTCGAAGAACTTCATGACCACGTTGCCCACGGACGCATCGCACACCACCACGTCCGCGGGGTGGAGGGGCAGGTCACGACCCTCGACGTTGCCCAGGAAGTCGAGGCGGCCGCCCTTGAGCAGGGTCGAGGCGTCCTTGACCCGCTGCTCGCCCTTGCCCCCTTCCTCCCCGATCGACAGGAGGGCCACCGTGGGATGGCTGACGCCCAGCACCCGCTCCGCATACAGCGCTCCCATGTAGCCGTACTGGGCGAGGTTGAGGCCCGTGGAGTCGGTGGTCGCGCCGATGTCGAGGAGCATGAACGGCCCCCGGTCGGTGACCATCTGGATGGCCAGTGCCGGTCGGTCCACCCCAGGCAGTCGACCCAGGTGCACGATCGCCGACGCCACGCCCGCCCCGGTGTGGCCGGCCGTGACGACCGCGTCCGCCCGGCCCTCATGCACGAGGCGCATGCAGACGTTGATGCTCGCGTCCTTCTTGCGGCGCACCGAGGTCGCGGCATCCTCCTCCATGCCCACCACCTGGGAGGCCTGGATGATGCTCACCGTCGCCGGCAACGGTCCATCGATGAAGGGCTTGATGCGTGCCTCATCACCGACGAGGATGACGTCCACGTCGGGGTTCCCGGCGGCCCAGTCGAGCGACCCCCGGACCACCTCTTCGGGCGCATGGTCCCCGCCCATGGCGTCGACCGCCACGCGGGGCCGCGTCAGGGCTCCGTCGCCTCGCTGACGCTCCAGTGACGCCTGATCCATCCTGCCCTCAGCGGCCCCGATCCCGGACCCCGGAGCCGGGGGTGCCCGTGGACCGGGGATCGATCACGATCCGGACTCGGTGGTCGACTTCTGGCGGATGTGGATGGCCTGGCGGCCGTTGTACCAGCCACAGCTGGGGCACGCGTGATGGCCCTGCTTGGGCTGATGGCAGTGCGGGCACTCCTCCAGCTGAGGCACGGTCAGCGCGTGATGGGCGCGGTGATCGCCCTGTCGCGCGTGCGACACGCGTCGCTTGGGGACTCCCATGTTCGAACTCCTTCTGGTTGCTGATCCGTGGTGGTGCCTGGGACCGGACGGTCGCAGCGGTGGGTGACGGTCCGGGTCAGACCGGCTGGTCGAGCTGCTGCCGGATGGCGAGCAGCGCCTCCAGGCGCGGATCGATGTCGGCTTCGCCGTGGGTATGGGCAGGGTCGCTGTTGAGGTCGAGGCCGCATTCGAGGCAGAGACCCCGGCAGTCCGGTCGGCAGAGCACGACGATGGGCTCGGCGAGGGAGATGGCATCCCGGACCGTACCAGTCAGGTCCAGCTCGTGATGGTCATCCAGGAACAGTGTCTCGGCCTCGGCATCATGCTCGATGGGCGTGCCCGACTCCAGGTCGACCGACGGCAGCGCCTCCTCGATGAAGTCGACATCGACCGGCGACACCGTCGGCGCGAGGCACCGGCTGCACGTCTCCGGGAGGGCCGTCGTCAGGTGTCCCCTGGCGACGATGCCCCGGCCGGTGTTGGCGAGACGGACCGTGCCCCGGATGGGCGCGGCGACCGCGAGCTCGTCATCGATGACCATCTGGTCCAGCGCCAGCGGGAACTCCCGCGTCGTGCCGGGTGCGGACCGCAGCAGGTCCGCGACATCGTAGCTAAGCATGGACGCGTGACTCCAGGGGCAGGTCCGTCGGCACCGCTAGCTCGCGTGGCGTGGGCGGCGGCGGTTCCGGGGGAGGTGCCGCCCCGTCGGGACGCTCGTCGAGCATCATGATCCCCCGGCGGATGCTCTGGAGCGCCTTCACGCACTCGCCCTCGAGGCGCACGAGCACCGACGCGGCGTACTGGTCGGCACCCCGGCGGATCTCATCCGCGTCACTGTTGCCCTGGCTGATCGATCTGCTGCGACCGGAGCTCCGCGGCGCGCGTCAGCTCCCGCTCCTCGATGAGGAAGGCGGCCTGCTCCTGCGCTCGCGCGAGGATGCGCTCCGCTTCCTCCTGGGCGCGCTCGACCAGGCGCGTCGTCTCCTCGTTGATGCGCTTGGCCTGGCGGATCTCCTCCGGCACGGCGACACGCAGCTGGTCGATGAGATCGAGCGCGCCGACCTGGTCCACGACCACCGAATTGGTCATGGGCATCCGGCGACCGTTCGCGATCAGCGCTTCGAGGCGTTCGATGAGGAAGATGATGTCGATGGGAGTGGACCTGGAGCGGGACGGGTCAGCACGGGATTGTATCGCACTGGGGCGCGGCTACGGTCGGAGGCGCCGGAGGGCCCCCGCCGGGACCATGGAGCTGATGTCGCCCCCGAAGGCCGCGATCTCGCGCACCATGGAGGAGCTGATGTCGGCGTGCTCGATGGCGGTGGTGAAGAAGACGGTGTCGACGTCGGGTGCCAGGCGCCGGTTGAGCTGGGCCATCTGGAGCTCGGAGCCGATGTCGGTCACGGCGCGCAGACCACGCACGATGGTGGCGGCGCCCAGCCGATGGGCGAGCTCCACGGTCAGGCCGTCGAAGCTGACGACCTCGATGCCAGCCCCGCCGCCCGGCAGCGCCGTGACCGCCTCCCGGATCGCGGCCAGCCGCTCCTCGAGCTCCAGGGTCGGCCGCTTGCGGGGATTCACGAGCACCGCCACCGTCAGCCGGTCGAAGACGGCATGCGCCCGGGTCACGATGTCCAGGTGACCCACGGTGATGGGGTCGAAGGTCCCGGGATAGATGGCGTGGGTCATGGCCCAAGCCTGCGGTACCACGTCAAGGCCGTCTCCCCAGTGCGGCGATGGCGGTCCCGGACGAGACAGCCGAACGCGGGTTCGGAAGACCAGCGCCAGGCGTGCTTGGCCACGACCACGGCCACCGGTCCGAGCCAGCCACGTTGCGTATCGCCGATGCGTTCCAGGGCCCCCAGGAGCAGCGCCGTGTCCGCGTAGGGTGGATCGAGCACCACGGCGCTGAACGGTCCACCGCCCGCGGCGGCGTCCCCGTCAAGGAATTGCAGTACGTCACCGGTCACGACGCGGCCCTGCCCCAGACCGGTCCGGCGGAGGTTCTCGGCGATGACCCGCGCCGCACTGACATCGCGTTCGACGAAGACAGCCGATGGAGCGCCCCGGCTGAGCGCCTCGATGCCCGCCGCGCCGCTGCCCGCGAACAGGTCCAGGAAGGCGCCGCCGAGCGGCTCGTTGGGATCGACCTCGAGGGCGCCGAACAGCGATTGCTTGACGCGATCGGCGAACGGCCGCGTGCCCGGTCCCGGTGCCAGCAGCCGCAGTCCGCCGGCACGGCCGCCGATGACCCGGCCCGCCTCAGCCATCGAGCTCGTCCGCGGCCAGGACGTCGCCCGCCCCGATGCGCGCCAACCAACCACGCGTGAGCTCCCGTTCCAGCGGACCCGACCCGTCAACGAGCCCCCCGTCGGATCCGACCAGCCGCTCCGCGTGCGCCCGGGCGACGAGCGACTGCTGCCGGTGTCGAGGGTCGGCGAGGCGAGCGACGCGGAGCGGCGGCAGGCCGCTCTGTCGGAGGCCGAGCAGCTCACCCTCCTTGCGCAGCGAGATATCCAGCTCCGCGAGCTCGAAGCCGTCGGTCGTGCGCTGGACCGCCCGCAGCCGGGTCATGGCCACCGAGTCTTCGGGCGCATCAGAGACGAGCACGCAGTAGGCCTGGTCGGTCCCACGGCCGACCCGACCACGCAGCTGATGGAGCTGGGCCAGCCCGAAGCGGTCGGCGCTCTCGATGATCATCATCGTCGCCGCCGGTACATCGACGCCCACCTCCACCACGGTCGTGCCCACGAGCACATCCAGCTCCCCATCCCGGAAGCGGCCCATCACGGCGTCCCGATCGGCGGCCTTGAGCCGGCCGTGGACCATGCCCACGCGAAGGGGCGCGAGGAGCTGGCCCAGTCGCGCTGCCTCGGCCTCGGCGGAGCCCACTCCGGCCTGCCCGGACACAGGCTCGTCCGTGTCGCCGACCTCGGATCCGTCGGCATCGGCACCCTCCGCCTCGATGAGCGGCACGACCACGAAGGTACGTCGACCCAGGGCCGCCTCCGCGCGCACCTTCTCCCAGGTCCCGTCGAGGGCATCGGCGCGCTTGATGCCCGTGCGCACCGGGAGTCGACCGACCGGGGCGGCGCGGAGGTCCGTGACGTCAAGGTCGGCGTGGATGACCTGGCCCAGCACCTGCGGGATGGGTGTCGCGGTCATGAGCAGCACGTGCACCGAGCCACCCTTGGCCGAGAGCGCCTCCCGTTCCGCGACCCCGAAGCGGTGCTGCTCGTCGACCACGGCCAGCCGCAGGTCCGCGAAACCGATGTGCTCGCCGATGAGCGCCTGGGTGCCCACGAACAACAGGCCCCGGGTACGGCCCATGAGCGTCGCCCCGGCCGGCTGCTGCGCGAGGGCCAGCGCCTCCCGACGCTCCCCGCTGCCGACGCTGCCGGTGAGCAGCAGCACGTCGTGGCCGAGCGGCTCGAGCAGCGCTCCGAGGGTCGCCGCGTGCTGCCGGGCGAGCAGGTCGGTGGGTGCCAGCACGGCCGCCTGGCCGCCGGCGTCTGCCACGAGCGCCATCGCGAGTGCGGCGACCGCCGTCTTGCCCGAGCCCACGTCGCCCTGCACCAGGCGCATCATCGGCCGGCCCGATCCGAGGTCGGCCCGGATGTCGGCGACGGCCGCATGCTGGTCGGGCGTGAGGACGACCGGGCTGGTGGCGTCGGCTCCCGTGCGTGCCGCGATCTGGGCTCCGATGGTGTCCTCGATGGCCGCGATCGCCTCGGCCATCCGGACGTCGCTCACTGTGACGCTCGACGCGTGGTCCCGCTCCCGGAGCCGGCGCCGGGAGACCATGCCTACCTGGAGGGCGAGCAGCTCGTCGAAGGCCAGCCGGTCGAGCGCCTGGTCAAGGACCTCCTGGTCGGCCGGGAAGTGGATGGTCTCGATGGCCCTGCCGATGGAGACCTGGTCGCCGCGGACCTCGTGGCCGAGATAATCCGGGTACGGTCCGAGGGTGTCGATGGCGGCCCGTGTGGCGCGGCGCAGGGTCCGGGCGCGGATACCCTCTGTCAGCCGGTATACCGGCAGCAATGCATCGGCGGACGCGCCGGCCTCGCCGCTCGCATCGTGCCCACCACCAGCGACGACCCGCTCCAGCTCGAAGTCGGGGTTCTGGAGCGTGGCCCGGTCCCGGTTGTCGATGCCCACCTTGCCCGCCACCAGCAGCCAGCCGCCCGGTGGGCCGATCCGTCGCTCGATGAACTGACGGCCGAACCAGACCGCCTCGATCTGCTCGCCGTCCTCATCCTGGAGGCGGGCCACCGTCCGCTGGAGGCGCCGGCTGCCGACCACGGCGCCCTGGAGCGATACCAGCTGGAGCCGGGCCGTGATGACCGAGCCCCGCTCGACCTGCCTGATATCGCGCACCGATCGATGCCCACCGACCGCGATCCAGCGGCGGGGTACCGCGAACAGCAGGTCCCGCACCGTCACGATGCCCAGGCGGGCACCGGCGCGGCGCAGCGCTGCGGCTCCTGGCAGGCCGCTCCTCCCGATGGGCTGGTCGAAGGGGTCGAACGGCGTCGTCACGGCCGCATCGACGGTCGGCGGCGTGCTGGCGCTGGGTGTCACGGCGCGTCGTTCCAGCTCGTCCTCCCACCGCGACGGCTCACCGCGTCGGCGTTTGGTATAGTACGCGGCCGAAGCGTCCGCCCGGTCCCGCGGTGGAGCAACCCCTCACCACGAGACAAGGATCATCACGGCATGGCCCGTTCCTGTGACCTCTGCGGCAAGACCTCCATGGGTGGCTTCAATCCCCAGTCCGTGGGCATGAACCGCGTCCGCGCGCATCGCCGCTACAAGGTCAACCTGCAGCCCCTGAAGATCGAGACCAAGGCCGGCGCGCGCGTCGCGGCCCGCGTCTGTACTCGCTGCCGCAGGACCCTCCGCAAGACCGCCTGACGGACCTGCCGGCGCGCCTCAGGCGTCCGGGTAGCCCAGTCGGGCGAGCGTCGCGCCCGCGATCCCCTGGACCAGGGCCCGTTCCTCGGGCGTCAGGTCCGAGCGCCAGCGTCCCATCGACCGGGTGCTGATGGCTGTGCCCGCGTGATGCTGCGTCCCGGGCTGGCGCGCCCCATCGCTCGCGCCGGCGCCCTCCGTCCCCGCCACGGGTTCGACCAGGATCGCCGGATCGAACGTCTCCCCCAGGCCGCGCAGCAGGTCACCCAGCACCCCAGCGGGATCCTGGACCAGGTCCTCGTAGCGGACCTCCAGGTAGCGCGGGTCGCCGCGGTGGGCCATGCCCGCCTCGGTGTCCAGCACCCAGCGGCGCGCGTACTCGTCGATCGACAGCGGTCGATGGACCTTGATCCACGCCCCATCGACCCAGCGCCGGTCGGGATGCTGGCGCATGGAGCAGACGACGTCCCGACCGTCGCGGATGACGTGGATGAACCGCGCCTCGGGGAAACGCTCCAGGATCCAATCGATGTGGCGCACGTTGAGGGGCGTCTTCTCCGCCCAGCGAGGACGCCCACGCGCCGCTCGGTACCGACTCGCGAAGGCGTCGATGAACGCGCCCTGCGACGGGCTCGCGGCAAGCATCGCGCGGAGCGCTGTCTCGTCCATCTCGAAGCCCCAGGCCACGGGGCCGACTCGCACGGCTCCCGGCAGGAAGATGCTCGACTCGGGGCCGCAGCAGATGGCCGGGTGCCGGTCGAGGGTCCGGCGGATGAGCGTCGTGCCGCTGCGGGGCGTGCCGCCGATGACGATGTGCGGCTCGGTGCTCGCATATCGGCGCGTCCGCCAACGGTGCTGCCGGGCGCGGTTCACCCGGTTGCGGACCTTGTCCACGAGGGTCATCGCGCGTCGGGTCTCAGCCGGCCGAGTCGAGCCAGATGGTGAACGGGCCGTCGTTGACGAGCTCCACCACCATCTCGGCCCCGAAGATGCCCCGCTCCACCCTGACGCCGAGCGTCCCGACCGCGTCGGCGTAGGCGCGGTAAAGCGTATCGCCCAACTCCGGTGGTGCGGCATCCAGGAACGACGGGCGGCGACCCTTGCGGGTATCCGCATAAAGGGTGAACTGGCTGACTGCCAGCAGCTCGCCGCCGACATCCGCGAGGGAGCGATTCGTGCGACCGGCATCGTCCCGGAAGATGCGCAACCCCACCGTCCGGTCGGCCATCGCGCGCACGATCTCTGGGGTATCGCCGTGGCCGATGCCGACCAGGGCCAGCAGCCCCGGACCGATGCTGCCCACCATGGCCTCGTCCACCCGCACCGCTGCCCGAGTGACGCGCTGGAGCAGCAGCCTCATCCGTGCCGGGCGTTGGTCGCGGCTGCCCGCGGGTCCAGCCCGTTGGCGCGGGGCATGCTGGCGGCCATCGTCGCGGGTCCTGACCGGCGTCCTTCCCAGACGCGCTCCCGGACCAGCTGGACCTCGTCCGCGGTGTCGCGGCCGCGCTGGAACAGGGCGGAGCCAACGACGCAGACCTCGGCGCCCCAGGCACCCACGACCGACGCCGTGTCACGACTGACCCCACCGTCGACATGGATCGCGCCCGGGGTGCCGTGGGCGGCGAACAGGCCGACCGCCTCAGCCAGCTTGGGTGCCACATCCGCCATGAACCGCTGCCCGCCGAAGCCGGGCACCACGGTCATGACCATGATCACGTCAAGGTGGTCGAGATAGGGCACGACGGCCTCGATGGGCGTCGCGGGGCTCACCGCCAGGCCCGCCCCAGCGCCTCCCGCCTGGATGTCACGCAGCGTATCCGCGACCCGGTCTGGCGACGCGTCCGCCTCGATGTGGAAGGTGATGGTCTCGGGCGCCGCAGCGAGGAACCGCTCCACGTAGCGGGCGGGCTCGGAGATCATCAGATGCACATCGAGGGGCAGCGGGGTGAGGCGACGGAAGGCAGCCACGACGTCCGGGCCGAACGTGATGTTGGGCACGAAGTGGCCATCCATCACGTCGAGATGGATGCGGTCGACACCCGCCTTCTCGAGCTTGCGCACGACCCGGTCGAGGTGGCCGAAGTCGGCCGTCAGGATGCTCGCCGCGATCTGTGGCCGCCAGTCGCTCATGCGGGTCCGGTCACGCCATCGGTGAGCGACCCCGCGTCGTCGGGATGCAGCAGGGCCGCGGCCGATCGATCGACGAGCAGCTGGCGACGGCGGGCGACGGCCGCGGGCGCGGGCGACCCGGCAAGCTCTGCGGCCAGCTGGCCGCAGGCCGCGCCGATGTCCACGCCCCGATTGCGCCGGACGGTCGTGTGCAACCCGACGTGGCGCAGCACGTTCGCGAAGTCCTCGATGCGCTCGGGCGGGCTGGGCAGCCATGGGGTGTGCGCGACCGGGTTCATGGGGATGAGGTTTACGTGCGCCAGACGGCCCCGGAGCAGCTCCGCCGCGGCGTGCGCGTCCTGGAGCGTGTCATTGATGCCCGCGATCATGACCATCTCGTAGGTGATCCGGCGGCCGGTCGCGGCCGCGTACTCGGTGGCCGCCGCCACCACCTCGGTGGCCGGCCAGCGGCGCTCCAGAGGCACGAGCAGTTCACGCAGCGCGGGTCTCGCGGCATGGAGCGAGACCGCGAGGGTGAACTGTGGGCACAGCGCGATGAGCCGGTCGATGCCCGGTACGACCCCGCTGGTGCTGATGGTGAGGTGGCGCGCGCCAAGCCCGAACCGCTCGGTATCGCTGAGCGCTTCGGCGGCAGCCAGCACGGCATCGGTGTTGAGCAGCGGCTCGCCCATGCCCATGAACACGATGTTCGTGATGCGCTGCCCACCGGCCGCCATGTGTCGACGCCAGAAGCGCGCCTGGTCGATGATCTCCGCGGTATCGAGGTCGCGCCAGAAACCGAGCTCACCGGTGGCGCAGAAGGGACAGCCGACAGCGCAACCGGCCTGGGACGAGATGCAGATGGTCGCGCGCTCACGTCGACCACCGCGGGCGGGGTAGCGCATGAGCACGGACTCGATCGTCCGGCCGTCATCCAGTCGGTGGAGGGCCTTCTCCGTCAGCCCGCCGTCGGATGGCCGGACGCTGGTCTCGACGATGGTGTCGGCGCGGAACGCCGCGCCCAGCCGCCCCCGAACGGCCACGGGCAGCTGGGGGATGTCGTCGAAGCTGGTGGCCCGTCCGGTCCAGATCGCATCCGACACCTGCCGGGCCCGCCAGCCCGCCTCCCCGGCTCCGGTGCACCACGCCTCGAGCTCAGCGCGAGCGATCCCGGACACGCCGGGGCGCTCGTCGCGCAGACCGACGGTGGGGCTGGGCAGGAAGACCGGCATCGAGCGTTCGCCGACGCGCTGATCGGAGGTGGGCACGCGCATGGGAACCGCCATCCTAGCGCTCGACGGCCGGAATGGCAGGCGAGGTACCCGGGTCGGCGCCCAGGATGCGCGGTCGACCGCGGGCGAGGTCCGCTCCCGACATGGGACGACCGCCGGCGGGCTGGACCTCGAGCAGGACCAGCAGCCCATCGCCCGTGACGAGCGCGAGTCCACCATCCGCGAGCACCAGCTCGCCCGGAGTGCCGTCCGGCGGCCGTGGCGACTCGGCGACACGGGTCGCGCGTACGAGCAGCCGCCCGTCCGATCGGTCGAGGAACGTGCCCGGCCAGGGACGCAGGGCACGGACCTGACGCTCGAGGTCCGCCGCCGAACGACGGACATCGAGCCGTCCGTCGTCACGGCGGAAGGGTCCGGTGAGGGTTGCCCCATCGATCGGCTGCGGCACCGCCGGTAGGGAGCCATCGAGCCAGCGGGGGAGCGAGGCCCGGAGCAGCTCGGCGGCCACATCCGCGAGGCTCGCCTCCAGGCCTGGCGCGTCCTCGTCACCCCGGAGCGGGACCGGCCGCTGGGCGACGAGCGGCCCCGTGTCGATGCCCGCATCCATCCGGATGAGGGAGACGCCCGTGACCGGGTCACCCGCCGCGATGGCCGCCGGGATGGGTGTCGCGCCGCGATGGCGCGGCAGGAGCGAGGGGTGCAGGTTGAGGGCGCCGTGGGGCGCGAGGTCGAGCAGCGCCGGAGGCACGATCCGGCCGTAGTCCGCGAGCACGAGCACGTCCGGTGTGAGGACGGCGATGGCGTCAGCAGCCGTCGACTCGCGCAGCCGGTCGGGGGTCAGCAGCGGCACGCCAAGGCCGTCGGTGCGCGTCGCGACCGGGGTCGGCCGGAGCGTCCCGGCACGTCCCGCCGGACGTGCTGGCGTGCTGACGACAGCCACGAGATCGACCGCGGGATCGGATGCCAGTGCATCCAGGATGGGCACCGCGAAGTCGCCGCTGCCCAGGAAGACGACACGCGCCGGTGTGGTCACGCCGTCGACGCCAGCTCCTCGTCTTCCTCGCCTTCCTCATGCTCGGCATGGAGCTCCGCGACGGGGATGATGCGCTCGCCCGGCGGTAGGTGGTCGATGTACAGCTCGCCCTGCAGGTGGTCGTACTCGTGCTGGATGGCGCGCGCCAGCAGCCCCGTGCCCGAGACCTTGATCCGCTTGCCGTGACGATCCTGGCCGATCATGACCGCCTGGTTGGCACGCGGCCGGAGCGCCACGAAGCCGGGCACCGAGAGGCAGCCTTCGTAGTCCTCTTGGTCGCCCGACAGATGGACGATCTCCGGGTTCGCGATCTCGTACAGGATGTCCTCGACCTCGATGACGCACAGCTGGAGCGCCTCCCCCACCTGCTGCGCCGCGATGCCGACACCGGGCGCGTCACGCATCGTCTCAGCCATGTCCTCGAGCAGGGCATGCAGCCACGGACCGAAGCTGTCGATCCGTTTGCCGGGCAGCCGCAGACGAGGGTCACCCAGGGTGACGATGGGGCGGAGGCTCATGGTGGCAAGGATAACCGATCGTCAGAGGAGGCTCTCGGGGTCCACATCGACGCTCCAGGGTGCGCCCGGGTCGCCCCCGAGGAGCCCGATCGGGTGCGGTCCGCGCAGCACGACGTGGAATTGCCAGCGACCAGCCCGTCGCGCGACGTAGGCGGGGACCGGCCCCAGGACGGTGACGGACGGTGGACCTCCCTCGGCGGCCGCCCGCGCCCGCAGCTCCGCGGTGAAGCGTCGCGCCTCCGCCAAGGCCTGGTCGTGCTCGGGCAATGCCACGGTGAGCTTCACCAGCCGACCGAACGGCGGCGAGCCGAACCGGCGTCGCTGCTCCAGCTCCGCCTCGACGAACGTCCGGGGATCGCCGTCGGCCACGGCGCGGATGGCCGGGTGCTCCGGCAGGTAGGTCTGGATGATGGCCCGACCTGGCTGGTCGCCCCGACCGGCGCGACCGGCGGCCTGCGCGAGCAACTGCCAGGTGCGCTCCGCGGCGCGCTCGTCGGGCAGCGTCAGCGCGACGTCCGCGGACACCACACCCACGAGCGTCACCTGGGGCACATCGAGGCCCTTGGTCACGAGGCTCGTGCCCACGAGCACGTCCGTGTGCCCCGCCACCAGGTCATCGATGACCGCCGCCGCAGCGCCGCGCCGTTCGGCCACGTCCCGGTCGAGACGGCTGACCCGCAGCTCCGGGAAGCGGGCGCGCACCTCGTGCTCCACCCGCTCGGTGCCACCGCCCAGGTAGCGGATGCGGGGCGAGCCGCAGGCCGGGCAGCGTCGCGCGGGCGGCGCGGTCGCCCCACAGTGGTGGCACCGGAGCGCCATCTGGGCGGCATGGAACACCAGCGGTCGCTGGCATTCGGGGCAGATCTGCACGTAACCGCAGTCGCGGCACAGGACGACCGATGCGGAGCCGCGTCGATTGATGACCAGGATCGCCTGCTCCCCGCCTTTGGTGTCAAGCGTCCGCAGCGCCGCGACGAGAGGTGCCGACAGCAAGCCCCGGTTGCCCTCGGCGAGCTCGGCGCGCAGGTCCACGACCTCGATGCTCGGAGCGGCACCCGCCGCACGGTCAGCAAGGCGGAGGTGGGCGAGACTCCCCTGGCGTGCCCGCCCGATGCTCACGATGTCCGGTGTGGCGCTGCCCAGTAGCACCGGCGCACCCGCCAGCCGCCCCAGCTCGAGCGCCACGTCGCGCGCCTGGAACCTGGGCGTCCGGTCGGACTTGTAGGCCGGGTCGTGCTCCTCGTCCACGACCACGATGCCCGGGTCGCGCACGGGTGCCAGGATGGCCAACCGGGTGCCGACGACGACCTGGGGCGTCGTCGCGCTCCGCAGCCGGCGCCATTCGTCGGCCCGCTCACCAACGGACAGGCCGCTGTGGACCAGCACCGGCTCGACGCCCAGGTCATGGCGCAGCCGGTCGACGAGGGGCAGGGCCAGCGATGCCTCGGGCACCAGCACGATGGCGTCCCGGCCAGCGTCGAGCGACGCGTCGATGGCCGCGGCGTATACGGCGGTCTTGCCGCTCGCCACGACGCCCTCCAGGAGCACAGGATCGGCGTGCCGGGCCAGGCTCGCCGCGACCATGCGCTCCACGACCCGCGCCTGGTCGGGTGTCAGCGAGGTACCGCTGGGCCGCGCACCGCGGGCACCCGGGCCGCGTCCGGCCAGCGGGCGGCGTTCGTGGGTGCCCACCACCAGCTCCAGCCAGCCCCGTCGCGCGAGGCTGGTCACGGCCGACGCGCCATGCCGCTCGGCGAGTCGCGCGGCGACCACACCGTCCTCGGGGAGCCCGTCCGCCAGCTCCAGCATCAGGGCGAGCTGGCGCGGACCCAGGCGTGCGCCGCCGGGCGCATCCGGGCGCTCCCCGAGGGCCAGCTGCGCGGCCGCCGCAGCACCGGCGTCGGTCAGGAGCACCCGGCGTTCGGACCTTGGCGCGACGCCGCTGGGCCGGACCCGCCACTCGAGCCGGACGTGCCCGTCCTCGGCGAGCGCGCGCAGTCTGCGCAGTGTCGTTGCCCGGTTACGCTCCTGCGGAAGCTCGTCGACGGGCGACACGCCGTCGGCGGCGCGCAGGGCGGCCAGCAGCACCTGGTCCGCCGCCGTCAGCGGCCGACCGGGCACGCCCCGGGTCGGATCGAAGGCCTCATCGTCACACACCGCTGGTGACAGGGCCACCAGCTCGATGCGCTCCAGCTCACCCGGCGGCAGCATCTGGCGCACGACCATCGTCGCGGGTGCGAGGTAGTGCTCGCAGACATGGATCGCCAGGCGCGCCTGGAGTGGCGTCAGGAGCGGCCCGTCGGACCGGACCCGGGCGAGCACCGGTTTCGTCGGCCGTGCCGGGACCTCGTCGGTCGATGCGGCCCGGAGCACCACGCCGACCGCCTGCCGGCGGCCGTACTCGACGAGCACCGCCTCCCCGACGCCGAGATCCATGAGCGATGGCGGCAGGTGCCAGCTGTAGAGGACGCCGCCGGCCACGCCGGGGACATCCACGGCCACGTCGACCAGCCGCCGGCCGGGGGACACAGGAGAGGACCACGGAGCGCCTTGCGCCCCTTCCGGATCGAGCCCGAGGGTATCGCCGGGTGTCCCGTCGTTCATCGGGTCACCGGTCGCAGCTAGACCCGGAGTCGCCGGTCCGGATGCGCGGCATGCTCCGCCGCGATGATGGCCTCGATCTCCGCCGCGCTGCCGTCCGCCTGCCCCGTGTGGTTGACGACGACGTGGTCGTACTCGTTCTGGCGCAACAACTCCTTGGCCGCGTTCTCCCAGCGCAGCCGGAGTGCCTCGGGTGGCTCCGTGTCCCGGCCGACGAGGCGTCGCCGGAGCTCATCGAGCGACGGCGGCACCACGAACACCATGAGCGCCTCGGGCACCGCCTCGCGAACCGCCCGGGCGCCCGTGACATCGATCTTGAGGATCGCGTCCCGCCCGGCGACGAGGGCCTCGGCGACCTGGTCGCGCGGGGTTCCGTACCAGTTGCCGTGCACCTCGGATGCCTCCAGGAAACCGCCCTGCTCCCGGAGCAGCTGGAACGCCTCCAGCGTCAGGAAGTGATAGTCGACCGAATCGACCTCGTACCAGCGCCGCTCACGGGTGGTGCAGGTGATGACGTAGTGACGCGGCGTCGGCGGCATCCGGCGCATGGCATCGATGATGGTGTCCTTGCCCACGCCCGAAGGGCCCGAGATGATGACGACCATCGCGCCCGGTGCCCCCAGCACCAGTGGGGCCAGCGGTGAGGTGGCACCTGCGCCCCGTGCGGCGCCCAGCGTGATCGCTGCCTCCTCCGGCGCGCTCATGCGTGGCCACCGATCGATGCATGCCGCAGTCCTTCGAGCACCGACTCGAGCGCCGGCGGCAACGGGGACTCCGCCCGGATGAGGCCGCCGCTCGACGGCGACGCCAGCTCCAGCCGCCACGCGTGCAGGAACAGCCGCTCGAGGCCGTCCGGCCCTCGACGCACGGCGCCCGTGGAGTACAGCCGGTCGCCCGCCACGGGATGCCCGATGGATGCCATGTGGACCCGGATCTGATGGGTCCGTCCGGTCACGAGCTCCAGCTCCAGCAGCGTCCACAGGGCGAACCGCTCGCGGACGCGGTACCCGGTGATGGCCTCGCGCCCGTCCGGCACGATGGCCATCCGCAGCCGGTCCCGGGGGTCGCGCCCGATGGGCGCCTCCACCCGACCGACCTGCGCGGTGACCGAGCCGCTCACGAGGGCCAGGTAGCGCTTGTGGACCCGACGCGCCTTGAGCTGTGCCTGGAGAGCGATCTGGGCGACGTCCGTGCGAGCGACCATGAGCAGGCCGCTGGTATCGCGGTCGAGGCGGTGGACGATGCCCGCCCGCTCGATGCCCGCGACGGTCCCCAGCGTGCCGCCGTCCTCCGCGGTCATGCCCAGAAGCGCGTTGACGAGGGTGCCGGAGTCGTGTCCAGGCGCGGGATGGGTGACCAGCCCGGCCGGCTTGTCCACGATGAGCAGATCCGCGTCCTCGTAGATCACATCGAGCGGGATCGACTCCGCCGCGGCGGCCGCGGGCACCGCATCCGGCACCTCCAGCTCCACGACCGCACCGGGCGCCAGCACGTCCCTCGCCTTCATCAGCACACCGTCGCGGGTGACGCGGCCGTCCGAGATGAGCCGCTGCACCTGGGCACGGGAGATGCCCGATGCATCAGCAACGAACTTGTCGGCGCGCCCGGCAGAGCCCGTGGCGGGCACCTGGACGCGGACCACGGTGCTCATGGGTGTCCCCCATGGGAGACCTGGCCGTCGACGCCTGCCTGTGCCCCCGTGCGATCTGCCCCCCGCAGCCGGGGACCGAGGAGGCCGATGACGAGCAGCAGCGCGACCGCGATGCTGATGGCCGAGTCCGCCACGTTGAAGGTATAGAAACGTGCCGTGCCGATGCCCGTGTCGACCCAATCCACGACATGACCGTAGCGCAGACGGTCGAGCAGGTTGCCCACGGCACCGCCCAGGAGCAGCCCGAGCGCGATGGTCAGCAGCAGGCTGTGGACCCCCTGCCGCGCCTGGATCCAGAGGATGACCGCGATGACCACGAGACTCGCGATGCCCAGGATGGTGGCGGAATCGCCAACCATGCCGAAGATGCCGCCGTCGTTCTCCGAGCGGGCGATGCGCACCAGGTCACCCAGCACCGGGGTCGGCGCTGCGGATGAGCCGGGCGCGGCGTTGCCGGCGACGAGCGCGAAGTTCGACACGACCCACGCTTTCGACGCCTGGTCGAGGGCGATGACGGCGAGCGCGATGGCCCCGAATGCCAGCCACAGGCGCAGCGCCCGCGCGGTGCTGACGGGGCCGGTGTTCACCGCGGCATACCGGCGCCGGAAGTCTCGCGCAACCCGATGCGGGCGGTGCCGCCGTCGAGGGGCACCTCCTGGACCGGCACCCCACCTGGGGCCGCATTCCGATGGACCTTCTCCGCGAGCACATCGGCCCCGATGACGGCGAGATGCGGCTCCAGCCGTGCGATGACCGACGGATGGGTATCCAGCCAGACCTCGATGGTGGCGTCGAGCGACAGCTCCGCCTGGCGTCGCAGGTCCTGGAGCGCCCGTGTGAGCTCCCGCGCATCGCCTTCGGCGCGGAGGTCGTCGGTGAGGATGGTGTCGATGACCACCACGATGCCGTCATCGGCCGCGACCGCCGTGCCGGGTCTGGGCGTGGCCTGGATCTCGACCTCGTCCACGGCCAGCTCGTGGCCGGCAAGACGGACCCCGCCATCGGACAGGTACTCGACCTGGTCGGCGCGGGCCGCCGCCATGACCGCGGGGATGAGGGCGCCCTTGCCGCGCTGGCCCAGGACCGGCAGCAGCACCTTGACCCGTCGTTCCACGAGGTCGGAGCCATCACCGATGAGGGTCACGGTCCGGATGTTCAGGTCATCGGCCAGGAGCTCCAGCAGGGCTGCCTCGTCGGCGGCCCCGAGGTCGCCCCGCAGATGGCCGCCGGGCAGGGCCAGCCACAGCTGGGCGAGCGGCTGGCGGATCTTGATGCCCGCGTTCGAGCGCAGCGTCCGCCCCAGGTCGACGGCGCGTCGGAGGTCGACCATCGCCGCCTCCAGCGACGGCTCACGGAGCGGCGCGAGCTCCTCGTCCGGCCAATGGGTCAGGTGGACCGAATCGGGCAAGCTGGCCGCGTCGGCATGGTCATCGTCCGGCGCCACCTCCGTGATGAGCGCCTGGTACAGCTCCTCGGCCAGGAACGGCAGGATGGGCGCGATGACCTGCGTCAGCACCACGAGCGCGAGGTGGAGGGTCTCGAACGCCGACTCGCGGTCGGTGACATCGTCGTTGCGCGACAGCCGTCGTCGTGATCGGCGCAGGTACCACTGCGACAGGTCGTCGATGAAGCCGCTGACCGAGACGGTCGCGGCGCGCACATCGAAGTCCGCCATCGAGACCCGGCCCTCGGCAGCCAGCGCCGCGGCGCGCGAGATGATCCAGCGGTCGAGGGCGCTGGCGCCACTCGCGAGCCCGGGCGTGCCGCCGACGGCGCGCGTCGCGTCCGGGGTCCAGTCGGCCAGTCGGGCGTAGGTGACCAGGAACGAGACCACGTTCCACAGGACGAGCAGCTCCCGGCGTGCCTCGTTCGCGGCGTCATAGCCGAACAGGATGTTGTCCTCGGGTCGCTGTCTGGCGTACATCCAGCGCATCACGTCGACGCCCATCCGCTCGGCCGCCTCGTCGAACTCGATGGCATTGCCCCAGCTCTTGTGCATCGGACGCCCGTCGGCGCCGAACACGGTCGCGTACCCCAGGATCGTCCGGAACGGCGCCTCGCGGCGGAGGACGGTGCTCATCGCGAGCATCGAATAGAACCAGTTGCGGAACTGGCCCGGGAACGACTCGGTGATGAAGTCGGCGGGGAACCACTTCTGCCAGTGGGTCGGGTCCTCGCGATAGTGGAGCGTCGAGAAGGGCACGATGCCCGCATCGAGCCAGGGGTTGCCGACGTCCCGGATCCGCTCCGAGACCCCACCGCACGACGAGCAGGCGATGGTCACGGCGTCCACGTACGGCCGGTGGGGCGTGTGCCCCTCGAACGTCTCCCAGCCGTCGATGGCGCGCTCGCGCAGCTCCGCGCGACCGCCGATGACATCGAAGCCGCCGCACTCGGTGCACTCCCAGATGGGCAGTGCCAGCCCCCAGTAGCGCTTCTTGGAGATCGATCCAGTCGCCCATCGTGCGCAGCCAGTCGAGCTCCCGCTCGTAGCCGAAGCCCGGGATCCACCGGATGTCGTCGACCACGTCCATGATCTGGTAGCGCAGGCTGCGGTCGACCTGCTCCCGGGTCAGGTCCCCCCGTGGGATGTCGTACGCCGGACCCATCGAGATGTACCACTCGTCGACCACCCGGTACAGCAATGGCGTGTTGCAGCGCCAGCAGTGCGGATAGCGGTGCAGATACGGCTCCAGGTGGTAGAACATGCCCTTCGCCTGGAGGTCCTCAACGACCCGTGGCGCCACCGCCTGGGCGTCGAGGCCGGTGAGCCAGCCGAACCCATCGACGTACTTGCCGGCCTCGTCGAGCGGCCCGATGACCGGCAATCGGAGCGCCTTGCCCAGCTGATGATCCTCGGCGCCACACCCCGGCGCGATATGCACGATGCCGGTGCCCTCGGCCTCGCCCACGTCCTCCCACGCCACGACGCGATGTCGATACGCTGGTCGCTCCAGGTCGCCCGCGAACGCGCTGGTGACCGCATCCAGCTCGTCATACGGTCCGGCGTAGTGCCAGCCCACCAGGTCCGCACCGGGGCGCTCCTCGAGGACCTCGAACGATCCCCGGAGCGCGGTACCGAGCGTCCCTTTCGCGAGCCAGTAACGGGCGTCCCCCTGCCGGACCAGGACGTAGGCCAGCTCGGGGCCGACCGCCGCGGCGACGTTGGCGCTCAGCGTCCAGGGGGTCGTGGTCCAGACGAGCAGATGCTCGCCGGGGCGCTCGACGAGCGGGAAGCGGACCGTCAGCCCCGGGTCCTCGCGGTCCTGGTAGCCCTCGTTCATCTCCATCTGGCTGATGCCCGTCCCGCAGCGGGCACACCAGGGCATCGTGTCGTGGCCCTTGTACAGCCAGCCACGCTTGTGGCACTCCGCGAGGAAGCCCCAGATGAGGTCGTTGTTCTCGTTGCTGAAGGTGAAGTAGGAGCCGCCCAGCTCGGGCATCCCCAGCCGCCCGATGAGCATCTCGACCGTATCTGTGACCGGACCGTCGGGACCCTCGATGGTGATGACCTGCATCGGGTCGGCCGCGAGCAGGTCCCGCAGGCGGCGCAGCTCCGCCGGATCGTTCCAGTCCATCCACATGCCCAGGCGGATCGACTGCTCGGTCTGCTGCGCGGCGTAGGTCAGGACGCGCTGCTTGCAGAGGCTGACGAAGGCATCGATGCCATTGCGCTCGATGTCGCGCTTGCTGGCATAGCCCAGCTCTCGCTCCACGTTGACCTCCACCCAGAGGCCCTGGCAGTCGAAGCCGTTCTGCCAGCGCTGGTCCTGGCCCAGCATCGCGTGGAAGCGCTGGTACAGGTCCTTGTAGGTCCGGCCCCAGGCGTGGTGGACGGCCATCGGGTTGTTGGCGGTGATGGGTCCGTCGAGGAACGACCACGTCTCGTTGCCGGCGTTCTGGGCGCGCAGCCGGAGGAACGTCCGGCGGTCCCGCCACAGGTCCAGGATGCGGTGCTCCTGGGCCGGGAAGTCGGGTTGGGCGGCAAGCGGACGAAAGCGCGACCCGGACCCGGAGCGCGGCTGGATGGACGTCATGAAGCGACAAGGATAGACGAGCGGCGCCCGCGGACCCGGGGTCCGGGGCGACTTGCGGCCCAAGCCGATACGATACGCCGCGATGCAGACCCCGAGCGACGCGTCCCTGGCGCGCAAGAGCGCATTCGCAGCCGCGTTCTTCTCGTTCCTGCTGCCGGGCCTGGGGCAGATGTACGTCGGGCGCCTGCGGCGCGGTGCGGTCTTCATGGTCCCCTGGCTGCTGGCCGTCGCGCTCATCGCGGGCACCGCGTTCTCGATGGGCTTCAAGCACTTCGGGGAGCAGTTCGCCGACACCGCCTGGCAGCAGTACCTGCTGGCGGGCATCGGCATCGACCTGCTCTGGCGGCTCATCGCGATCCTCGATGCGTTCTGGGTCGCGCGTGCCCCGGGCGGCGTGCATGACGCGCCCGTCCGGCGGCTCGGGTCGGCCGTCGGATTGCTCGCCATCGTTGCCGTGCTGCTCGTCAGTCACGCGACGGTCGCCAAGCCCGTCTACGCGGTCTACGACACGCTGACGACGATCACCGACGGGCCCGACGACACGCCCGCCCCAGGCGACTCCATCGACCCGCTGCAGTCGTTCATCGCGCCGCAACCCACGGTGGCACCCGAAAGCCTGGCACCGGGCGCGTCGCCGACCCCGTCTGCCGAGCCCACGCCGACACCGGTACCACAGGCCGACTGGACCAAGGGCCGCCTGAACGTCCTCCTCGTGGGCACCAACGGCGCTCTGACCGATACGCTCATCGTGGTCAGCATCGACCCCGACACCAACCAGGTGGCGTTCATCGGCATCCCACGCGACACGGTGGGCATGGCCATCCCGTCCGGGACCGCCGCCGCCAGGTACTACGGCGGGACGTTCCCGGCGCGCGTCAATCAGATCGCGTTCTACGCCGGGTCGCCCGCGTTCGCGAACATCTGGCCCGGCAAGAACGCCCGTGAGAAGAAATACGACGCCCTCAAGTCCGTGGTCGGCGAGTCGCTGGGCATCGATATCCCCTATTACGTCCAGGTGGATATGGGCGGCTTCCGGGACGTCATCGACACCCTTGGCGGATCGGTCGTCGACGTGCAGCTGCCGGTCTACGACGTGCGCTACGGCACCGACGATGGGCGGGCGGCCCTGAAGCTGTACATCCCGCCGGGTGTCCACTACATGGACGGGGCGGAGGCCCTCGCCTACGCGCGCTCTCGCCACACGACGAACGACTTCGACCGATCTGCGCGCCAGATGCGCACCATCACTGCCATCCGGAACCAGATCGACATCCCCAGCCTCCTGGGCGACATGGACCAGCTGCTGAGCATCATCAAGCGGGACATCCGGACGGACATCCCGTCCAAGCTGCTGCCGACCCTGGCGCAGATCGGGCAGAACATCAACCTGGACAAGCGCATCTCGCTCCAGCTGACCCCCGGCAAGTTCAGCACCGGCTGCCAGAAGCTCCCGGCGTCCAACCCGCTGTGCCAGCAGAACGGCATCTATGCCCTCGTCGCGAATGTGCCCGCGATGCGCAAGGCCGCCAGGAACGTGTTCAGCACGGATCCCAAGACCATCGAGCTCCAGCAGACGCTCGACAGCGAGGGCGCCGTCGTGCATGTGCTCAACGGGACCGCCGGCACCAACCTCAAGACCACCAACATGGCCGACTACCTCGCCTACGTCGGCCTGGACAGCACCGTGCCGCCGGTCAACGCTGGCAAGGCCGACCGCGAGGACTACCCGGACACGGTCCTGACGGCGTACAACGGTGCCGCCACGGAGATGCCGACCTCGCTCAAGACCCTCGAGAAGGAGCTGGGCGTCAAGGCCGTCATCGTCGACGACCCGGCGCAGACCGCCGACTTCGTGGTCATCGTGGGCAAGTCCACCCAGGGCAAGAAGGCCCCGGCGGGCGGCTGACGCGAAACGTGAGCGGCACCCGCAGGACGCGGACGCCGTTCGAGGGCCCCAGGCTACGGCGGGGCCGCGTCGGGTCAGTAGACGGGCGTCAGCCAGCCGGAATAGGCGGCGTTCCTGCCCCGCACCGCATCGAAGTAGGCGCGGCTGATGGCTGCCGAGATGGGTCCCACCTGGCCGTTGCCGATGGGTCGGTGGTCGATGGAGGTGACGGGCGAGATCTGGGCGCCCGTGCCGCACAGGAACACCTCGTCCGCCAGGTAGAGCTCGGTCCGGTCGATGGACCGGACCACCACGTCCACACCCAGCTCCCGCTTGGCAAGGTCGATGATGCCCGCCCGCGTGATGCCCTCGAGGATGTCGTTGTCGACCCCGGGGGTCACGATCTGGCCGCGCCGGACCATGAACAGGTTCTCGGCGCTGCCCTCGGACACCTTGCCGTCGTGGGTGAGCACGATGGCCTCGTCATAGCCGTTGAGCATCGCCTCCGTCTTGGAGAACGCCGGGTTCACGTATGAGCCGACGATCTTGGCCCTCGACGGGATGGCGAGGTCACTCGTACGCCGCCAGGACACCGTGCCGCATCTGATCCCAGACGCGGTGTCGATGTAGTCACCGAACGGGATGGCCAGGATGTTGATCCTGCAGTCCACGTTGTGGAGCCGGACACCGATGGCCTCGGACGACTTGTACAGGGTCGGCCGAACGTAGGCGTCCTCGCGGTAGCCGTTCCGACGCACGAGCTCGACCGTGAGGTCCATGAGCTCGCTCACCGTGTGGCCCGGATCCATCATCATGATCTTGCCGGAGTCGGTGATGCGCTCGTAATGCTCCCGCAGCTTGAGCAGGTAGAGCTGGCCCTGCTCCTCGTTCCAGTAGCCACGGATGCCCTCGAAGACGGCCGTCCCGTAGAGGAACGAGTGGGTCATGATGCCGACCTTGGCGTCCGCGAGCGGTACCCAGGCCCCCTCGAACCAGCACACGGCGCTGTCGGGCCGGGTGCCATTGCGCGCAGCTGGCTTGGATGACGGGAGGGCGCCCTCGGCGGGCTTCTGGGTCAGCATCGCGCCAGTATACGAAGGCGTCGTCAAGAGGGCGGAGGGTGGCGCGGCAGGGAGGAGCCGCAGGCGCCGGATCCCTCCGTCAGATGACGGGACGCGCTAGGGGCGAAGGTGCTGCGGCGCGTACGGCAGGAGCGCGACGTGACGGGCACGCTTCAGCGCCACCGACAGCTCGCGCTGGTGCTGGGCGCATGTGCCGGTCTTGCGTCGGGGCTCGATCTTGGCGCGCTCGGAGAGGAAGCGCCGAAGTCGGTTGACCTCCTTGTAGTCGATCTGCACGGTCTTGTCCGCGCAGAAGCTGCACACCTTGCGGCGGCGGCGGTCCCGGTAGAAGTCGTCTCGCTTGGCGCGACCGCCGGTGCGGGGAGCTGCTGGCATGTGTCGGTTTCCTCGTGCCTCGGATGATCCGCGGGGCGGATCGTCAGCTGTTCAGATGGGTATGCAGGTCAGAAGGGCAGGTCGTCGAACTCGTCCTCGCCACCCGAGGGCGGCCCCCCGGCCGGTGGGCTGACGGCAGGACGCGACCCGCCACTGGGAGCGGTGCTGGCCGAGCCGGACGGGCGGTCGTCCGCGAACTGCGCCTCGCCTTCCTCGCGATCACGCCGCTCGAGCGAGCTCACCTGGTTGGCGACGAGCTCCGTGGTATAGCGCTTGTTGCCGGTCTGGTCTTCCCACTGGCGGGTCTGGATGCGTCCCTCCACGTAGACCTTGTGGCCCTTCCGCAGCCGCTCCGCCGTGCGCTCGGCCTGCTGGCCCCAGACCACGACCCGGAACCACTCGGTCTCCGACTGCCACTCACCCTGGGCATCGCGGAAATTGCGATTGGTCGCCACGGTGAACTGGGTCACGGCCTGGCCGCTGGGGGTATAGCGCATCTCCGGGTCGCGACCCAGATTGCCGATGATCATGCACTTGTTGAGAGACATGTCCTGACCTCCCGGTTGGTCGGATCAGTCGATGGCGGCCGGTGCCGCCTCGCTCTCGGACTCGTCGATGAACTCACCGACGACCTCCGGCTCGTCATCGGGCGGCGCGACATCATCGCCGTCCTCGCTGTCCTCCGAGCGGCGGGACGATGCCGGACGCTCGATGCGGGTGACGAGGTGGCGCATGACCTCTTCGGTGATGTTCAGGCCGTGCTCCAGCTCGACGACGACCTCGGGTGGCGCATCGAACAGCACGATGTGATACGAACCTTCTCGATAGGCACCGACGGGGTATGCCAGACGGCGGCGGCCCCACGGGCTCACCTTGACGATCTGGCCACCGGCGGTGGTGATCGTCCGCGTGGACTTCTCCAGGACGGCCTGGCTGCGGTCATCGGCGACATCCGGCCGGATGACCAGCATCAACTCATAGCGACGCACGGGTCTTCGTGCTCCTTCCCATGGGATGTGCCCCGCTCGAGATGGATCGGGCGATCGACGCCCGCACGGCGGAGCTGAAAGGACGAAGGCGGAGTATAACAGTGCCGCCGGATGGCCCCGAACGGGCCCTCCCGATCCCGTCGACCGTCTCAGGGGGAGCCGGATAGCGGAGGAGGGTCCTACCATGGTACCGGCACCATCGGACCGATCCGGAGTGCCCCCGACTCCTGCTAGCGTAGCCGCAGTGGAATCTTCCGAGCGATCCCTGTTGCTCTTGTGCGCAGAGCGCGCCGAAGCCGCCCGACTCGCCAGCGCCCTGGCAGGTCTGGGGCGTCGCGTCATGGCGACCCCGTTCGGCGCCTCGGCGCTGGAGCATGCCGTCGGCGTCAGCCTGGTCATCGTGGACCGGACGCCGGGCATCGACGCGACCGAGATCGTCGCTCGCCTGAAAGCGGATCCACGGCTCGCGGCCACGCCGGTGCTGGCCCTGACCCAGACGGACTCGGTCGACGAGCGCATCGCCCTCCTCGAGGCCGGCGCGGATGATGTCATCTCCCGACCCATCGATGACCAGGAGCTCGCGGCGCGCGTCGATGTCCTGCTCATCCGGACGCCCGTCGCGACGGTCTCGACCGTGGCTCTCCACACCAAGCACCCCATCGGCGTCCACGACGGCGGGCTGCGGATCATCGGGTTCTTCGCGGCACACGGTGGCGTCGGCACGACCACGCTCGCGGTCAACACCGCGGTCCGCCTCGCTGACCGAGGCGCTCGGTCGGTCGCGCTCGTGGACCTCGATCCGTGGTGGGGGCAGGTGGCGACGCATCTGGACCTGGCGCCGCGGGCGACGATCGTCGACCTGGCACGCGACCTCAACGGCAGCCACGACGTCGAGCTCGTCCGGGGCTACGCGGTCAATCATCCGAGCGGCATCTCGGTCTACACCTCACCGTCGCGACCGGACGAGGCGACTCCCCTCACCCAGGACCAGCTGGAGCTCGTGCTCGAGTCACTTCGCGGCACCTTCGACTACGTCGTCGTCGATGGCGGCTCGGCGATGGACGAGCGCGCCCAGGTCCTCCACGCGCGGGCCGACCGCGTCGTCGTGGTGGTCAGCCCGGAGATCCCCGCGGTCCGAGCGACCCGGATGCTGCTCGAGCAGCTGTCGGAGTACGAGGGTCCCTCGGAGCGCCAGGTGCTCGTGCTCAACCACATCTTCGCGGCCGGTCTCGTGAAGCGGGAGGATCTCCGCCGGTCACTCCACGCGCCCATCGACATCGAGATCCCCTACGACGCGCTCGTCTACCTCAAGGCGGTCAACGAGGGCATCCCGGTCATCGTCGGCGCCCCCAATTCGGCGCCCGCCGCGGCCATCCGTCGGCTGGCCGCGGCGATCCTCGTGGGCGAAGCCACTCGCGAGACCGCACCCGCATCGGCCCAGGTCCCCATCGACAAGAACAAGAAGCCCTTGCTGCGCGGCCTGCGTCGTCGCTGAGGACCGGGACGGCACCCGCGGTCGATCCACGCGCCGCGCGGGCAGCCGCGAGGGAAACGTACCTGCAGGTCGGCGAGCGGACGGAGTAGGCTGGGCCGGTTCGCCGCCAGACGGTCGCGGGCAGCTGGCCGGTGGCTCGCCTGTGCGCGTGGGATCGGCGGACCGGAGGTGTTCCGTGGGAACCCAGCGTCTGACCGCAGCGGGCGCCGTGAGCGTGTGCGCCGCTCTCCTCGGTCTCTCGATCGGTACGGCCGTCGACGCGCAGGGCGCCAGCCCGGCGCAGAGTCCCCTGTGCCAGATCCTGACCCCCAAGGAGATCAAGTCGGCCCTCAAGATGCAGGTGGACGCCGGCATCGGCGGCGACACCCCGGACGGACGTATCCGCCAGTGCATCTGGAACGCTGGGGACGGGAGCGGACGTAACGTGATCGCCGACTTCGAGCCTGGCACCTTCGACAGCTCCTTCTACAAGTCGTACCTGGACCGACCACCGCAGACCATCGCGGGCCACCAGGCGATCATCAGCTCGACGGGCATCATCGGTGCGGTGGAGGTCGGGGACCACCTGCTGACGATCACCTGGGGAACCCTGAACCCCGCCAAGGGCACGTCGCTCAAGAAGCTCGTCCAGGCTGCCACGCCACGCCTGGCGTCCCTGCCCCTCGCAGCGGCGCCGACGGCAGCCCCGATGCAGCAGCCGTCGAGCGCACCGCAGCCCTCACTCGACACAGGCCTTGCTGCGCTCTTCCCCACCGACATCGAAGGCATCACCGTCGTCCCCGAGCTGTCCGTGCTCTCGGAGTTCCTGGGATCCGGCGACCCGAACGACCCCGCCAGCGCCGACCCGATCGACCAGCTTGGGACCCTGCTGGCGACCCAGGGTCGGTCGCTGGCGGACGTCGAGGTCGAGGCCACGGTCGTGGTCGTGGGCACCGACGGCCTCCTGCTGGAGGCGATGCGGGTGGCGGGCGTGGACATGACGGCGATCGCCGACCAGGTCGCGCCCCTTGCGGGGACGTATCTGTCCGACCCGGTGGCGACCCATGGACAGGTCCTCGGCAGGAATGTCATGTGGTTGACGGACGGGCCGGACACGCCCGAGACCAAACGGCTGTACCTGTATCCGGCGAACGATGTCCTGTGGGAGGTAGCGGGGCCGGAGCAGCTGGTCACCGACGCCTTCCAACAGCTGCCCTGTGCCGCGGATGCCCTCACCGTGCCTACGGCAGACAACGACTACTCCTGCGGGGCGACACCCGCCTCAGGCGGCACCGCGTCTCCGGGAGCCGCGCCGGGCGCGTCTGCCGCACCGGTGGCCTCGCCCTTGTCCGCGAGCCCGGGCTCCGGGGTCAGTCTCGAGTCGCTGTTCCCCGACACCCTTGGCGGCGCCCCAGCCGACGTGGTGGTGTCGACGGGCAAGGCCGCCTTCTCCAGCTACGACCCTTCGTTCGTCGCCTCGATGGATGACGTGCTCGCGCAGCACGGCAAGCACATCGACGACCTGAGCGTGGCGATCGCCAGCTTCACGGCAAAGGGAGGACCGTGGAGCATCACCGCCTACCGCGTCCCGGGTCTCGATGCCTCGGTCACGGCGACACTGAATGACCCACTGCTCGCCGCGTTCTACCCCAAGGCGAAGCGCGCCGCGATGACCATCGCGGGCAAGGACGTCACGCTGCTCAGCAATGGCAAGTACTCACCCAAGGGACGCTTCGTCTACATCTACCTCAAGGACGACGTGGCGTGGTACATCGACGCCATCGATCCCGATCTCACGCAGATCCTCGCAGCCCTGCCGTAGCGGACGTCCGGGTGACGGTCCGCCGGGTGAAGGGGCGGCTTCGTGACCAGGGTCCCTCGGGAGGTCGTCCGCAACCAGGACGACACGAGAGGTGCGGCAGCGCACCCCAACGATCTCCGAAGCGCTAGCCCGAGCCGGGGATGCCGCCTAGCGTCACCGCGACGGCACATATCGTGACGCTCGCGATCATTCGGAGGTATCTCGACATGGCAGATCTCATCAACCGGCTGTCGAACGCCGTGGACCGCGACGAGGAGGGCCAGGGGCTCGCGGAGTACGCGCTGATCCTCGCGCTCATCGCCATCGTGGTCATCGGCGCGGTGATCTTCCTTGGGGGCCAGATCAACACCATCATGAGCAACATCGGGCAGTCCATCTAAGCTCTCGGACGCACCTGACGCACGAAGGCGGCACCCCGGGGGTGCCGCCTTCCTCGTTGCCCCCAGCCGAGGGCTTTGCTGCGCGGCTTCCATGAACGGATCGTTGCTGCGGCAGATCCAGACGCCCGACCGGCCGTAGCGGCCGGCGACCGTCATCACGAACTCGACGTCGGCCTACTTCTCGATATAGATGGTCACCGGCGGGATCATCCCGTACGCCTCCATCGCGGCGGCCATCTCGGGCGAGGCTGCGGCCTGGGCAGCCTGGAAGGCCTCCAGGTCGGGGACGTCCCATGTGCTGGCCACCCGGTTGCTGCCATCCGCCACGACGTAGCTCGTCCCGTCCGTCGCCACGCCTGCGAGGCGGGCGATGAGGTCCGGCTTGAACCGCAGCCAGGCCTCGACATCCTTGACCGCCGCGGTGACCACGATCTTCGGCATGGAGTCCCTCCTTCGGGCGGGTAACCGGGACCGATGGGCCCGGCGCCGACCCGGCACGAGGCCCGAGTATGCGCGCCCACCCTGCCTGCCACCGACCGCCGATCTCGCCCAGCCGGACGTCGATCCAGACGTCGATGTCGGGGTGGACGCGACGGGGAGTGTGCCGATCAGGCGGGAGCGTCCGGCGCATTCGCCAGCCCGTCCAGCAGTTCGGCGAACTCGGTCGGCCGCGACAGCATCGGGGTATGGCCGCCATCGATCTCGACAGCCTCCACCCCGAGCCGTTCGCTCGCCGCTCGTCGTTGCCAGGCCGGGTTCATGGCGTGATCGTCGCGGCACACGATGTACGAGGACGGCACGGCCGGCCAGGCGACCAGCGGGCTCGTCTCGGTCATCACCCGGTAGGACTGGGCTCGCAGTCGGGCGACGGCCCACGCGGCGACCCTGGGCGTCGCGTCGTGCCAGAAGAGCTCAGTGGCGGTATCGGGTCCCACCGACCAGACGCCATCGCCGAGGTCCGTCCACTGCGGGGCGGAGAGAGCCGTCACCGGATCGATGGGTTCGGACCGACGCTGCTCCGTGGCGGACATCCCGGGTCGCGCGAGGAAGGCTGCGACGAACACGAGTCGTCGGACCGGGCGTGCCGCGGCCGCGATGGGCACCACGAGACCGCTCATCGAGTGGCCCACCAGGATCGGTGGCTCGGTCCAGTCCACCGCGTCGATGATGGTCCGGGCGTATACCTCGGCACCCGCGTTCGGGTCGCTGACAGGCAGGTCGACTGCGGTCACGCGATGTCCGCGTTCCTCGAGGTCGGGACGGACGAGATCCCAGACCCAGGCGCCGGCATACGAGCCATGGACGAGGACGATGTTCACGATGCCCACCTCACCGGATGAACCATGGGACCCTTCGGGTCGATGTCGCTGATGTGATCCACGCGACAGCGGGATCACGCCCCCAGTGTGACGCCACCTGCCATACCCCCCGCGGCGGCCACCCCTGCACCGATCCCACAGTCGATCACGTGGCTCGCGACGGCACCATCGCGGCCGTCGCCCTCGGGCAGCTTGGCGTCGATCCATGATCGAGGTCGGGTGGGTGAAGGCGGAGGCGGGTATCCCGCGCATGGCAGGTCACGAGGGAGAGCGACGGGTCCGACGCCGTCGCTCTGATTTGACGTGCCGGTAGCCCTTGAGGCACAGGGATATGGGCACCTCGGTCCTGCGCTGCCCTTGGCCGCCTGGACCGGAGCGTGACCGGCGCGTTGAGCCGCTCGGAGCGGAGCACGAAGCCCTCCGCCTACCGTGGAACAGGGCTGAGGCTGCCCGCGTGACTGGTGCCGAAGGAGGGCTCGAACCCTCACGGCCCTCACGAGCCAACGGTGCTTAAGGCGCCGGGAGGGCGTCTATGGGCGTCTTTCCACGCTGAGGAACAGGCGCCAGATGGGCTGTACGCCGGACTTCGTCCACCGGTATTGCGCCGCTATTGCGCCCAGATTACCGGTCGCTGCTCTACCGTCGCGCAGCGAGTACGTCCCGGCGTTTGTGTCAGGCCCGTCGACGCGCAGCGGAGCCCGTCGAGCTGCCAGCCGCGAGGCATACGCTCTTCCGCGGCCAGCCAGGCAGTCGACAGGGCGTCCGGGTCGGCATCCACATGCGCGATGCTGCAGATCGGTTGCCCTCGCCCACCCGTCGACAGCGACTCCGCCTACCCCTCGCCCTCGACCGTCCAGTACTCGTTGCGGCCGGACACGATCATGCCCTGCATGCGGCCCATCGACTCCCGGAAGGCAGGCAACCCGAAGAGCCTGGCCCGCTCCTGCTCCCACGCTGCCAGGCTCTCGACCTCGACCTCCTGGATGACCGTGTCGAAGGGACCCGACAGGTCCGTCATCACCCGCCAGCGGCCCCGGCTCCCCAGCTGCTCCTGCATCGGCCCTGCTGCGCGCACGAACTCCGCGGCCAGCTCGCCGCCCCTGCCGAACGCGGCCTGCATCACGGTCCGCACGATGATCATGTCGACCTCCCTCCGCCTGAACCGGGCACCGCGTGGTGACCGACGATCCCTCATCATGCGAGCGGCCTCAAGTCGTCTGCGGCCCCGTCGGTCACCGGACCAACCGTCCTCACCGACCGACGCGAGCGACTCTGCCAAGGTCCCCACGCATCCTCCTCCGACTCGCCAGCGACCTCGATCTCATCACCCTCCGGGCCGGCGGCGCGCAGGACCACGTCATCACGGTCGCGCCGTGCGTCCTCGAACAGCGCGACGCTGGCCCAGGAACGATGGGCCGGCATCCTCATCAGTCCCAACGGCGTCTGGTGGGTGCTCCGGCGCCATGGGCTGTCACGGCGCATCAGCCGCCTGTCGCTGGTGGCGGGGCTATCACCGACACGGCGACGCCCGATGATCCCGCGAAGGCCGCGAGCTCGTCGCGCTCGATCCACCTCCAGATCGGATCGACAGGCCGAGGCGGTCGGCCCTGACGCCGGCCTCGCGCAGACAGGCCCATGGCGTGTACCGGTCCTAGGCCTGGGCGACCAGCTTCACGGGCTCGATCGTCATGGCGGATGACCTTCTCCACCCGGAAGTCGAGGATCACCCGCTCCTGGCCGGCATAACGCTCCGGACCGACGCCGTAGCGCCGGGCAAGGTCCTGGATGCTCTGGAGCGCGCGATCGAAGTCGGCGTCCATCTCCACGGTCCCCCGCAAGCCGACCCACTTGCCGCCGTCCTCGAAGAGCAGGCTCACCCGAGGGTCCGCCTGGAGTTGGCGGTACTTGAGACGCCGCACCATCGTGTTCATGACGATCGTGTCCGGACGATCGGGATGCAGGTCGAACCACATCACCGACTGGTTCGGTGGACCGTCGGCGGAGTTGATGGCAAGGACCGGGTAGCGCAGCTCGCTGGTCAACCAGTCGCGCAGGTCGTCGGCAAGGACGGCAGAGACCGTCAGCTCAGGATCGCTCATCTGCTCCTCGGATCCGCAGGACCGACGCCCACATCGCGCATCGGCAACGGATCCCAGTCTAGCCCTGGGCTGCCATCGCAGCGGGCGACCATGTCGAGGCGGGGGTGCCGACAGCACCGGAGTGCCCGGCCCCCTTTTGTCGGCGTTCAACAGCCCCAACACCCACCGGGCCGGCCGGTCTACTGCCCAACGATGCCGATCACCGGTTCAAGCGCTGGGTCAGCGATGAGGGCGCTTCGAGCGCGATCCAGCAGTGGAATCCATCCGGCGATCCTAGTCCCGAGGCGCTGGCACCAGCAGGGCGATCGGTGCCGGCGAGCCGACCGGGTAGGCAACCCGGCACCTTCTGGAGCGCCGGGCCACCTGATGGGCGCCCACTCCCATCACCGTTAATGAGGCAGCGAGAGTCACCGGCGTTTCGACCGGCACGTGCGCGGCCCGCCTGGCCCCTTCGCACCATCCCGGTCTCGGCCGGGTCCCCGGACTCGGGGGTGGACACCGTCGACCCCGACGCGCACACTCCGCCCCCTGACCGGGCCAGCACCCAGTCGCGGCCCGCGCGGATGGAGGGTCCGACATGTCCGGTTCCCGGGTGGCACACGTCTCGCGAGCCACGATGCTGTTCCTCGCGGGGGTCCTCGCGGCGTCGCTGCTCGGCTCGTCGGCCGCGGCCGCGCCCTCGGTCCGACCGCTCTCGACCCAGACGCGGGCGACGACCTGCCAGGGCCTCAACTTCCACCCCATCGACAGCGAGACCGACTGGGGCTACACGAGCGCGGCGATCGATCTATCGGGCCAGCGGACACGGTTCGGGCTTCTTCGTGTGCGATCCGGGCCTGCCCAACCGGGCGCTCGTGACCAAGGTCCAATTCACCGTCTCGGACACCAGCGTGAACTGGGACATCCGCAACTGCGGCCTGTTCCGGACGGGCCTCACGCCGAGCACGGCCGGCACGGTCCAGGAGCTTGCCCTCGTCAGCCCCACGGGGCTCGCCGCCACCCCCGGCACCGTCCGCAAGACGGACTCGAGCATCAAGCACGCCATCGTCGACAACACGAGCTGGGCCTATGAGCTCCAGTGCCAGATCGACTACCTTTTCAACCCCGACCTTCCGCCTCCATCATCGAGCAAGACTTCCGGCATCTTCGGTGCCGACGTCATCTACAGCATCAGCAGCACCAACGGCTGAGCAGCCATCGGCCAGTGGGGCACAGGGTCGGCACCGTGGGAGCCGGTCGCGGTCATGTTCAACGATGCAGCGTTCGTGACCCACATCACGACGCTCGCGCAGCTTCAGTCGCTCGAGGCTGCCGGCCGGGTCACCGAGATCCCGCTCCCCGCCGCCACCTTCCATTGCAGCGTCGAGAAGAGCGCTGCGTATGACAGGGGCACCCCGGTCACGTCGGCTCCCGCCGTACCCTGAGCTTCGGTCCACCGGGTCGGGGCGATAGCGGACGAGGTGACGGCCGTACTCGGTCGTCACCTCGTCCCACCGGGTGACCGCTCGTCGCGGGCTCTGACCCCGTGAGGGACGCGAGGTCGACCGCCAGCGCGTGCGCGTCCGTGGCCCACCATGTTCCGTCGGTCCTACCGGCGACACCCGCGCTCTCGGCTCCTCCCAGCCGCGAGCAGCTATCCGTCAGGGCCTGATGGGGACCTTCATCTCGGCTGACGGGTCGCCTTCCGATGCGTGGACGCGCCGTCCACGTCCGATGGCCACGACGACATGAGCGCCCAAGCCGACCCAAGCCCTCCCGGGAGCGACCTTCTGTCGCATATGGCGCAGTCGGAGTCGGAGTCACCAGCGCCCCACCACGGTGCCCCGGCCTTACGGCGAGCGAGGAGCGGCACAGACCTCGATCTGTGCATGCCGCCAACATCGACCCGCCGAGTTCGCCGAGTTCGCCGAGTTGGCCGAGTTCGCCGAGTTCGCCGACGGGTATACCGTGATATCTGAGCAGGCCCGCCGGGTCATTGGTGTCGACGCCCTGCCGCGATCGACGGGAGGACTTGTCGGCGCTCGCCTCGGGCACACCTGGGGATGGTCGCCACGACCAGACCGACCGTGCAGCGCAACGTCGCGCCCGTCGTGCCCGACGCAACAGAAGGAGGCCCCGAGAAGGATGGTGCGGGCGAATCGAAGACGTCGCCATCGGATGCCAGGCTCCGGCGGACAGGATGGCGAGGTGGCGAAGGCGAGATCCGCGGCCGTTGCTGGAGGTCGGCATCGCAGCCACCGAGGGCTCGCCCTGACATCGGTGGTCAGCGTCCTGCTGGCGATCGTCAGCGGCTGCTCGGTCCTGGGGACCGGTCTGCCGCCGGTGCCGTTCCCGATCCGGTTCCCGCTCGCGTCGGCTGGCGGCCTGCTGTCGCCGAGCTCGTCTCCCTCCCCCTCACCCTCCCCCTCCCCGTCCCCGGATCGGACACCGCGGGCCGCCCCGAGCCGAACGCTCCCTGCGGGCTACATCTACCGCGGTCCCAGCACGCACAAGTGGATCGCGCTCACGTTCGACGAGGACGTCCGACCGGGCATGTACGCCGTCCGGGACAAGACGCGCTGGTATGACCCGCGCATCATCGACCTCCTTGAACGCACCGGGACGCCCGCCACGATCTTCCTCAACGGGCTCTTCGCCAAGGCCTACCCGCAGGTCCTGCGACGCCTGGCCGCGAACCCGAACATCGAGCTGGCCAACCACAGCTGGGACCACCAGGGCTGGACCGCCACGTGTGGGCCCAACGATCCGCTCATCAAGCCCCCCATGACCAAGCGCAGGGAGGTCACCGCCACGGCGCGCATCGTGAAGCGCCTGACGGGCATCACGTTGCGGTACTTCCGATTCCCGAACGGCTGCCACACGACCGCCGACGTGCGCCTGGTCCGCTCGCTCGGGGAGGCTTCCATCGGCTGGTCCTGCTATCTCGGCGACGGGTTGGGCTTCCCCACGTCCCGCCAGGTCCGGAACGTCCAGCAGACCTGCGGTCCGGGCATGATCGTGGTCACCCACCTCGACGGACCGCCTTACCACGACGGGGTGTACGAGGCGCTCAAGCAGCTCATCCCGTGGTGGAAGCAGCACGGCTGGCGCGTGGTGACGGTGGGTACGCTGCTGGGCGCGCCGACCGGACACTGAGTGGCCGGCATCCGGCGACCGAGTCTGCCGACGGGGACGACGCCTCGGAAGGTGAGGTCTGGGTCCCGGCTGATCCGTGGTCTCGGTGCTGGCGTCCTGGCCTCGATGGTCGCTGCGTGTGCGTTCGGGACGCCGCTGCGGACAGACCGACCAGGGGACACCTTGTCGGTGGGGCCGACCGGTCCGACCCAGATCGCCCACGTCACGAGGATCACCGACGGCGACACCATCCACGTCGACATCGACGGCCAGGACCACCGGCTGCGGTACATCGGGATGGACACCCCCGAGTCCGTCAAGCCCGGCACCCCCGTCGAGCCGTATGCCAAGGCGGCGGCCGCCGCGAATGCCGCACTCGTGGCGGACCGCGATGTGGTCCTCGAGAAGGATGTCTCGGAGACCGACCGCTACGGTCGGCTGCTGCGATACGTCTGGCTCCGGGACGACGCGGGCTGGACGATGGTCGGTCTGGAACTCGTCCGGCTGGGCTACGCGAACGTGTTGACCTATCCGCCCGACGTCAAGTACGCCGCGGCGTTCGTGGCCGCGGGGCGGGAGGCGCGGGAGGCAGGCCGGGGGCTGTGGGGTTCCCCCGAGCCATCGCCCTGAGCCTCTACCGACGTCTCGGTATCGCTCGGGCCGCGGCTATAGACCTATGGGCCGCAAGACCTGGGCGCCGAGCGATGGTCCTCGGCGTATGGCCATCGGCGCTCACGCCGAGGACTCTGGACTGCCCGCCGTCCGACGACCCGGAGACCAACAGCGATCAAGTCGCCGTTCCTGGCCTCAGGATGGGGAGCAGAGGCCGTTTGGATCGTCCGTGACGCCGAGGTCGCGGGTCCAGAAGTCGGATGTCCCGGATGTGCCGCCGCCGCCTGTCGTCGCGTCATGGCAGTCGAGCACGCTGTTGCCGCGGAAGTCGTTGTCGTGGATGGCGTGACCGGTGGCGCCGCCATCGACGATGATGCCCTCGGCATACCCCTTCACCCGGTTGCCGAACACGTGGCCCGACGCGCCGCCATCGACCGAGATGCCCACGGCCTCATCGGGCCCCGAGGGCCTCCCGTGATGGACGGTGTTGTCCCTGATGGTGCCGATGCCGACGCCCGCCGCGATCGCCCATGTCACGTAGCTCACCTCGTTGTGAGCCACGAGCGGGTCGGGCGTGTCGTAGACATCGATGCCGCTGCCCAGGAGCGGCGTGGAGAACCCGCCCGTCTTCGCGCTCCGGACCGAGTCCCGTCGGAAGGTCACCGCCCCGCCCCGGAGCGCGTACAGCCCGATCGCCTTCGCGCTCATCGGGTCCGGGGCCTCCGCCAGGTGCAGGAACCGGATGCGGCTGTCCTCCACCACCAGTCTCGAGGTGCGATCCTGGAGCAGGACGCCGTACTTCTGGAAGTCGCGGATGGACAGCTCGTCCGCGAAGACGCGCGAGCCGCCGACGACGTCGAGACCGGTGTCGTAGCCGCATGGCCCAAGGGTGTCCGGCCCTAGGGGCTCGAACCGGTCCTCGAGGACCTGCGCGCCGGTCGACTCGCTCACCCACACCAACGCGCCGACCCGCCGGCAGGGCGCCCCGGTCGGCGCCTGGAAGGCGAGGCCCCGGATCCGGACGGCGTCCGCACCGCGGACCACCAGCAGCGGCACCAGGCCGCTGCTCGCGGCCGCCCGGAGCTGGGCCGTGCCGCGCACCGCGGCACGGATCGTCAGCCCGTCTTTGCCGGCACCGTCGATGGCCAGGTTCTGGCGGTACCGCCCTGGGCAGACGACGATCGTATCGCCCGGCCCCGACGCGTCGATGGCCGGCTGGATCCCCCGGAACGTCGACCGCGTCGAGTCGCAGCCCCGCGACCCGGCGTGGCCGTCGTCGTCCACCCAGCGGGTGCGGGGTCCGCCGGCCACGGCGGGCCCCGGGACCACCAGTATCACCAGGAAACCCAGGACCACTCCTACCAGCGATCGTGTCCTGACCTGCGCCATGTCGTGGTCTCCAGCGTGCAGCCAGTCGTGGCCGCGAACGCTGATCCGCGGCCGACCCGTTGGCAAGCCGTGGCCGCCAGGTCCGACGGGCGGCGGCCTTCGGGATGGGGGCACCTGACCTACGGGAAGACGACGCGTCTGGCATAGGGATGCGGGTCGCCGTCGTACAGGCCATCGCCGAGCTGGCCCGAGTTGTCCATGCCCCAGCACCAGGCCGCACCGTTGGCACGTGCCGCGCAGCTGTGCTCGGCGCCCGCACTGACGGCGCGGACATCGGTCAGGCCGCCGGTCGCGCGCACGACACGCACGGCCTTCCGCCGCACGTCCGTCGTGCCGTCGCCGACGCTCCCGTCACCCCCGGCGCCCCAGCACCAGGCGGTCCCATCGGCACGCCGGACACAGGTGTGATCCCTGCCCGCGTCGAGTCGTCTGACACCGACGAGGAAGCCGCCGCCCTGCCTGACCCGCACGGCCTTCAGCCGGCGGTGGTCCGCATCCCCGGTCGTGCCGTCACCGAGCTGGCCGAACTCGCCGTACCCCCAGCACCAGGCGCTTCCGTCAGCCTTCCGGGCACAGGTGTGGTCCCTGCCTGCGCTGATGCCGGCCACGCCGGTCAGGATCCGCCGCCCTGCCTCACCCGCACCGCCTTGAGCCGGACGTGGTCGGCGTTGCCGGTCGTCCCGTCCCCGAGCTGACCATAGGTGTCATCGCCCCAGCACCACGCGCCGCCACCGGCCGTGCGGGCGCAACCGAGGCCCGACCCGGCCGTGACGCCGGTCACATCGGTCAGATAGCCGCTCCCACGGCGCACTCGCACGGCCTTGAGCCGGTGGTGGTCGGCGTCGCCTGTCGTGCCGTCGCCGAGCTGGCCGGAGGTGTCGTCGCCCCAGCACCACGCACTCCCGTCACCGCGTCTGGCGCAGGTGTGTCGCTCGCCGGCGCCGATCGCGCGCACACCGCTCAGAAGACCGCTCCCACGGCGCACTCGCACGGCCGTGAGCCGGTGGTGGCCGGCGTCCCCCGTCGTGCCGTCGCCGAGCTGGCCGTATGTGTCGTCGCCCCAGCACCAGACCGTGCCGTCGCCCTTGAGTGCACACGTGTGGAAGAGACCGGCGCTGATGGCGACCACTCCCCGAATGTCGCCGCCCCCCTGTTGCACCTTCCGCGGCACGGCCCGCAGATGCAGGGTCGGGTCGCCGGTCGTGCCGTCACCGAGCTGACCATAGCTGTCGTCGCCCCAGCACCAGACCGTGCCGCTGCTCTTGAGGGCGCAGGCGTGGTATCCGCCAGCGCTGATCGCCGTCACGTCGTCGCCAGCCGTGACGACGGCCGTCGCCGCGAGGCTAGCGCCGCCCGACGTCGCCAGCCCGAGCATGGCGGCTGCGGCCATCACCGACCGGCGGAGGACCTTCACCTTCGGACTCCCCATCCCTGCCTCGAGCTCGTCCGTGGCGACGCCGCTCGGCCGTCGCTCACGCCACGGGAGTATCACGCGGCGCGTCAAGGCGCCGCAACGGCCCGCGGAGGCTCCCCGGTCGGACCGCTGGCATCCGCCATTCGCGACGGACAGCCTATGGGGAGGCTCCAGCGGGCCGACTGACCCGCCACTGCATGGTGGCAAGATCTCCGGGTCGGGGGACATGGGTCGCCTGCCATCCGTGGATGAGCCGTCCTCGCACCCGGCGCGACCCGCGACATAAGCGTCCAAGGCGACCGAAGCCCTGGCAGGAGCGACCTTCTGTCGCTTCCATCGCCAAGGTCGCAGCCAGTGTCGCCGGTCTCGCCACCACGGTGCCCCGGCGTTGCGGTAGCGAGGAGCGACACAGACATCGACGTTCTCGGGGCATCACCGGGACGTCGTGTGGGTCATGACCGTGGAGAGCCGAGGGATGCCGCTCGGGCAGATGAACCGTGCGCTTCCATGACTTCCGGGGGGAGGTGCAGCGCTCGGTTCCGGGCCGGGACCCTGTCCTACCGCTCCTCCATGGCCGGTGGGAGCGTGCGAAGGGCCGCCTCGCGGGCGGCGACATCGGCCCTTGCGCAGGAGATCCACAGCGCCCAGCCGCCCGCGTCGGTGGCGATGAAGTACTGGATGTGGACGACATCCCCTCCGGCGGGGTCGGAGGCCCCCATCTCCATGCGGAGCGCCTCGCCGAGCGGCAGATCGACACGCTCCAGGGAGACGATCCGCATCCCCTCGGCATCCGGATGCATGCCGTCACGCCATCGGCGCGCTGGGGTCGCAGATGGATCGGTCACCTGGTCCTCCTCTCTTCCGGCGTGGAGTCCTGTCGAACACGCCCCGATAGGTGTGTGTGGACGTTGAAGGCATCATCGCACCCGACGCCTATATGCACCGCACCGACGCGCCTATCCCTCGGCGCCTGGCAGCCATGTCGGATCTTCCGTGTGGATGTGAGGCGGTCCGGTGTCAAAGGTCAGTTTCTGTCTGCCGTGTCCATCCGGTGGCTTGGTGTCGAAGGGCGACGCGTTGTGAGCGGCAGCCGTCGCTCCGGACCGGGGACTCGGCGCACTCGGTGGGTGGGCAGCGACGATGCCTCCTCGCCGCGGTCGGCACGGCCTCAGTCCTGGGTCAGGATGACGATCAGCAGGGTGAACACGATGGCCGCGCTGGCCAGGAGGAGCCACGCGAGGCCCAGTCCGATCACGCATCCCCGGCCGCGAGGGCCGACATTACGGCGGCACCAAGGGGCGCCGGGAGGAGCGGATGCCGACGCGCCAAGAGCGATCCCGGCGGCCTGCGGATGCCCGGCCGTGGATTCCCCTGCCTGGTCATGTCAGCGACCCTCCAGACACCTGCGGGACGACTCGCGACCCGGGCTTGCGGATTGGCAGCCGAGGGCGCGTATCACCCGGATCGTGTTCGGTTCGCGGGTGGCATCCGGGAGGGAGCGCCGGCGCGCACCCTCGGCCCGGCGCTATCATAGCCTCTAGGCTAGTATCCTGCGGACAGGGCCCGATCGAGGGACGCGCAGGGCGTCCCGGGCGTGGACGTCCTGGGTCCCTCGACGTCCACCCTGGCCCGACAGTCAAGGAGGTGGCCTCCAGTGGGAGTCGATGATGCTCGCAGATGACCTGCGGATACGGGTGACGGACTGGGACGACCCGGATTTCCTTCTGGCCCTCCGGGATGCGATCGGGCAAGTGGCGAACCATGATGCCCACGGGGTCTCGACCGCCGGCAGGGTCCAGGCGGCGCTGCGCGACATGGGATATGCCGAGGCGATCGTGGAGTACCACGGGGCCGCGGATGACGTCCTGGCGGGCATCTCGCGTTGGATCGTCCGGAGGGGGCCTGCGGGTCGCTGAGCCGAGCCGGTGATCCGAGGCGGACGTGCCGAGGGTTGCCTGTCGTCCTTGGTCATGACCGCTGGGGACGTCGTCGGACCTGCGGTCCGGCGCCGCGGCCAACGAGCGAGCCGGGGCGGCTGGCCTGATGCGCCCACTGGTCTTGGCGTCACATGGGATCCAGTGGTCATGCCATTCGGAGGGACGCGATGGGTGCTGCCAGAGGAGCCCGAGGAAGTAGAGGCCCGGGACCTCGGTGACACCCCGCACGTGCTTCGGCAAGCCCGATCATGGTGAGGGGCTCTCATCGCGAGCTTACGCTCTCACTTCGACACGTCGACGCAATGTGAGTTGCGGGTACGCCGGCGCGTTGTCAACGCTGCCGGTCCGAACATGGGCAGCGTCCCCCTTGGGATGCCCGTGAACCATGATCCCCTCACGGGCGGGCCGTCGCATTCCACCGGTGGGGCGGCCCCTCACCCGCCTTTGCCGCGCCTTCGCGCTCCCTGCGAGGCGCCCGTCGGACCCGTCGCTCTGGGTGCGGCGGGTCCGTCGTGTGGTATCCGGGCCGGGGAGCGGCACCTGAGGATCGGTTCGCTCGTACCCGACCCGGACCCGACGGCCGCGAGTGTGCCCACCGTCGGGGCGCAAGTGTGTTCCCCAGTGTCAACCGCACGCGCTCACCGAGGTCAGCTGGGCGCGCCCCGCCGCATGTCTCGGCGAGGTCCTGGTCGATGCCCGGTCCCCGAGCGCGGGGGGTGAGGTGCCGCGGTCACCTTGATCGTGACGGGCCCTTACCGGGGTGACCCTAGCCCGCGCTCTCCACCGTGTGCGACGCTAACCATCAGTCCCGAGCAGCCATCGCGACAGCCCGGTGGCTCGATACAGCAGGACCCGATACGCGTTCTGGGCGCGCTCGGGTCCTGCCTGTCTGATGGGTAAGGACCGATCCCACCACCATTACAGAGACGTGCCGCAGCCGGAACGTTTCAGGTCCAGTGCCCGGCGGCCTGGGAGTGAGCGCGTGTCCAGCGTGTGACACCGCCCGCCCGCTCCGACGGTCCTCGTGCTCTGGCGACCGCGGCCGGGGTATCGGTCCTAGACTCCCCCTCACAGAGGACGCTCGGGGGAAGACGCATGAGAGCCCGGTATGCCATCGTGACCAGCGGCCCGCACGGCTGGGGTGGTGTCGTCATCATCGGGCCCGATGGACCCGATGGCCAGGTGGTCGCCTTCCACCCGGCCCCACCGCCACCGGGCATGCCGGCGACGCCCAGCTGGGGCGAGTCCGTGGGCGGACAGGAGGTCGCTCAGGCGCTGGCGAGCGAGCGCTACGGTCCCCTCGAGTGGCAGCCCATCCCTTCGGACGTGGTGGACACCATCGGCTACGCGCTCGCCCAGGATGAGCGCCACGGGGACTGACCCGGCGGCTGCGACCGCAGGCCATCCACCGCGGCACGGGCGCGCCCTCGGCGGCGTCGAGCGACCCGATGGACCACGCCTGAGCCGCGTGGACGATATACGGGGCTCACCGGGTCGACTCACCTTCCGCGACAGGTCTCGCGATGTCGTGAGGGGTCGGGCCTTGCGCCGGTGAGGCCCTCCGTGCATGCTGATGCGGTCCGCGGATGATCTCCCCGGACCGCTCGGGGCCTCGTACGATGCACGTCGGATCGTTCGCTCGCTCGGCAGATGGCGCGTCCCGCCTCCCGTTCGGCGTGAGCGGCACCCGGTCCCTGGGTATGCCGAGGCGGGTCCGCCCGTGGCACGCCGTCATCGTCGGGGCGTCGGTCGCGGCGGCCGCGCTGGCCACGGGCATGCTGTGGCCCTGGCCGTGGCACCTCCAGTTGCTCGCACCGCTGCTGGCGGGCGCGGCGGGGTGGTGGCTCGCCCACCGTCGGGATGGTGACCCTGCCACGGTCACATGGGGACTGCTGCTGCTGTTCAGTGGTGCCTCCGCCGCTCAGCGGCAGGATGCCGGGCCCACGATGGTCGTGCCCCTGGCGCTCTTGGGCATGCTCATCGGGGTCGCTATCACCCGCATCGGGCCTGATGTCGCCGGTGGCGGACGATGATCTGGCTCCTGCTCGACGCCATGCTCGCGACGGTCGTGGTGGGCACCGTCATCGTCGTGGGTGTGGTGCGCGCCGTGCTGCACATGGACGAGCCGCAGCGCGGTCCTCGCTAGGTCACCTCGTGGCCGTCGGGATCGACCTCGACACCATCGGCCCGGGCGCACTTGGTCCGGCCCTCAGGGGACGCGCCGTCAGGCAACTGGTCGACCGCGAGGAGCGGGCCGTCACCCTGGCGGAAGTGGAGCGGTGGTGTCGGTATGCCGGGTGGTTCGCCCTTGGGTGCCGCCATCGGGTCGAGGCCAGAACATGGCGCCGAACCAGTGGTGCCGAAGGAGGGACTCGAACCCTCACGAGGCTTGCGCCTCCACGGTGTTTAAGACCGTCGCGTCTGCCGTTCCGCCACTTCGGCTGGGTGAGCAGCGAGGATACCCCGGGTCATCACGGCTGGCCCCTCCGGGACGTCAGCGCGCCCCAGAGGTATGGTGGCGCCATGCGTCCCGGCCCGACCTCACCCAGCGGTGACGCACGACCATGAGCACCGTCCGGTTCGACATGCCCCACGCACTCGTGACCCTGACCGTCACCGACTCGGACGGCGTCGAGATCGAGGTCTGGCCCAAGCAGGGTCAGTCGGCGTTCGTGGTGGTGCCGCCGGAGATCGCGCGCCAGATCGCGGAGCACATCAACCGGCTCGCGGACGAGGCTGAGGGTCCCGACGAGACGCCCGAGGTCAAGCCGTCGAACGTCTTCGACCTCATGAGCCGTCGCGGGGCGCGTGACCGCGGCGATTCCTGATCCGGGTATGAACGGTCGCCGGCGGGTCGTGCCGAACACAGGACGACCCCCGCTGCGCTCCGCAACTGGGGCCAGGTGAGCCTCTGGGGTATGGAGGCGACGTCGGGATTCGAACCCGAGAATAGAGGTTTTGCAGACCTCCCCCTTAACCACTTGGGTACGTCGCCGTGAGGGATCAGTCTACGCAGTCGAGCCGAAGCTGGCTGGCCCTCGAGGATTCGAACCTCGGTTCACGGATCCAAAGTCCGGCGTCCTACCGCTAGACGAAGGGCCAGCGGTCAGGCGCCCGCATCCTGGGCCCGCGATCCACGACCGACCGGAGCCGGTCGCAGATGATGCCGATGGGGAATGGAGCGGAAGACGGGACTCGAACCCGCGACCCTCACCTTGGCAAGGTGATGCTCTACCAACTGAGCCACTTCCGCCCGTAGATCCAACCGTTCCTGCCCCGAGATGGGTTTGGTGCCGAGAGCCAGATTCGAACTGGCGACACCGCGATTTTCAGTCGCGTGCTCTACCGACTGAGCTATCTCGGCCCGCAGGTGCGGCGGCGGCTATTCAACCACATCTGCGCGAACTCAGTCCAGCCCGCTCAGCCCCTGCGCCGTTGCCGCATCCAGGGGCGGTTCACCGCTCAGGGCTCGCAGCCGATCGATGCGGTCGCGGATGGGTGGATGGGTGGAGAACAGCCCGCTCGAGCGCTCGTCGAGCTTCTTGATGGGGTTGACGATGTAGAGGTGCTGCGTCGCGCGGTTGGCGACCTCCAGCGGCTCGGTGTCCGCCGAGATGGCCGCCAGGGCACGCTCCAGCCCGACGGGGTTTCGGGTGAGCTCCACGCTCGACGCGTCAGCGAGGTACTCCCGTTGGCGGCTCACGGCCAGCTGGACCATGCGTGCGAAGAATGGCGCGAGCACCGCCAGGACGAGTGCCACGACCATCAGCACCGCCTGGGCGCCGCCCCCACCCGAGCCACTGTTGCGCGACCGCCGACCACCCACGTTGCTCCAGAACGAGAAGCGCAAGAACATGTCCGCGAGCAGCGCGATGCTGCCGACCAGGACGCCGACCAACAAGGCGAACCGGATGTCGTAGTTGCGGACGTGCGACATCTCGTGACCGATGACACCCTGGAGCTCCTCGCGGTCGAGCTTCTCCATGAGACCGGTCGTGACCGCCACGCTTGCATGCGCCGGGTCCCGGCCCGTGGCGAATGCGTTCGGCGCGGTGTCGTTGATGAGGTAGACCTTGGGCATCGGCACGCCCGCAGCGAGCGAGAGCTCCTGGACGACGTTGATGAGCTGGGGCGCATCCTCGGGTCCCACCTGCCTGGCCTGGGACGCTGCCAGCACGAGGCTGTCGCCGCCGAAGAAGGCACCGGCACTGAGCAGGGCCGACAGGATGATGGCGCCGACGACCGCGACGCCGGCGCCCGTGGACGAACCGCTGAGCGCATAGCCGATGACCGCACCCAGCGCCACCAGGATGGCGCCGAGGATGAGCATCAGCAGCCAGGACCGGCGCTTGTTCTGCGCGATCTGCTGGTAGAACGACTGTCGCACGACCGTCATGGGAGCGGACCGACCTCAGGCCTGTGGAGGCGCTCCGGGCGGTGCGGACGGCGGCACGACCGGCGGCACCGTCGGCGTTGGGGGCGGCGCGACTGGCGGCACGCTCGGGGCTGCGGGCGAGCCAGCCTGTGGCGTGTAGCCCAGGTTGACCGATGGCACCTGCTGCGCCGCGGGCTCCGCCTCGAAGAAGTCACGCTTCACGAATCCCAGAGGACCAGCGATGAGGTTGCTGGGGATGGTCACGAGGGCCGTGTTGTAGTCCAGCACCGTTGCGTTGTAGTGCTGACGGGCGAAGCTGATCTGGTTCTCCGTGGTCGTCAGTTGCTCCTGCAGCTGGAGGACGTTCTGGTTGGCCTTGAGGTCGGGATAGTTCTCGACCACCGCGAACAGCGACCGAAGCGTGCCCGTGAGGGCGTTCTCCGCTGTCGCCGCCTGTGCCGGCCCCTGTGCGCCCGCGGCCACCGCCGCCGCGCGGGCGTTGGTGACGTCGGTGAGGACCTTCTGCTCGAAGCCCATGTAGCCCTGAACCGCGTTCACGAGGTTCGGGATGAGATCCCAGCGGCGCTTGAGCTGGACCTCGATCTGGGACCATCCCTCATCGACCCGCAATCGCTTCTGCTGCAGTCCGTTGAACAGCAGGATGAAGCCACCGATGATCACGACGATGACGATGATCAGGATGATCAGCGTGAGATCCACCTGCACCCCCTGTATCGATCGTGCCCACATACATCGAGGCACCGCACCGAAGTCTACCCGACACCTATCGGGACACGAGGGATCGGTCACCATCTCGGCGGGAGGGAGCGTCAGCCACAGAACCGGGGCGCTCGACCGCTCATGTCCTGGGCGTGGCTTGGAGGAGCGGTCCAGACGGACCACTCCCCCAAGGGGCCGCACGATATCCACGCCGCCGCACTCGCGAACCGGTACGAAGGTCGTGCCACAACGCCTCTGTCCGTCGCACGCGTCTGGACGACGAGCCGCTCCAGGGCGCCGATGCCCGACAAGGATGGGCCGGGACCCGATGCGCCGCCCCCAAGCGTGCTCGTCGGCCCCGGTCCATCGTCGTTCCGCCACCCCTCGACCCTCGACTCTGGGACCGGGGATGTCCGGGACGGGAACGGAAGCAGCTGATGACCTGGATCCCCGATACGGCCTTATGTGCGGTCTGGTGCGGTCTGGTGCCGTTCAGGGTGGCGAACGATGCTCCGTCATCGAGGCGTCGCGTATACGTATTCTTGACTACTCGACGAGGGTGCGGTCAGCGCGTTGTCGTGACCGACGAGTCGCTCGTTCACCGTCAACTGGCATGGCCCGCACGACGGTACCCGCCGCCGACATTGAACCTGGGGGCCGCTGACGCCATCAGTATCGGTGAAGCGCTCAGACGGGCGCCGCCGGAGAACCACCCATGCGGACGAGGTTGGTCGAGCAGGCCCGGGATGGCGACGACGTCGTCTTCGCGGAACTGGTCGACCTGGACGGCGACCGGTGCTACGCCATCGCGTATCGGATCCTTCGCGATGTCGAACGCGCACAGGACGCGGTCCAGCAGGCATTCCTCCTCGCCTGGCGCGAGCTCCCGCGGCTCCGTGACCCCGATCGCTTCTCGCCCTGGCTCCACCGACTCGTCGTGAATGCCTGTTACGAGGAGTTTCGGCGACACCGGCGATGGATCTCCCTTGTGTCGGTGCTCCCGGTCGATGGACCGAGTGGCTCTGACCCGACCGTCTCGGTCGATGACCGCGACACCCTCGATCGAGCATTCAGCCCGCCTGACGCCTGAGCACCGGGCGGTGTTCGTCCTGCATCACCATGTCGGACTTCCACTGGCCGAGATCGCCGACGTCGTCGGCGTGCCGGTCGGCACCGTGAAGTCCCGACTCCACCACGCCACACGATCCATGCGCGCGGCGATCGTCGTCGACAGCCAGGTCGAATCCATGGAGGCACGACTGGCATGACCACGCCGCGCGATCTCGACTCGATCCTCGCCGCGTGGGTCGACGAGGGGCCCACAAGACTCCCCGCGGACACGCGTCGGGCGATCCTGGTCTCCACCCGAACGACCCGACAGCAGCGGCGCCTGAGATGGCTGCCGTGGAGGACTTCCATGCTTTCCATCACACGAGTGGCCATCCTGGCGATGGTGATCGCCATCGTCGGTCCGATCGGTCTCAACCTGATCGGCTCCGGCGCTCTCTTCTCCCCGGGCCCGATCGATACGTCGGACTGGACGACCTACGTCTCGGACGGCTACGGCTTCAGCGTCGGCCATCCCGCCGGCTGGACCGAGCGCCCCGCCGATCACACCTGGACCCTCGCAGCGGACACCGACTGGCTGAGCTCGGCCTCGGAGGGCTTCGAGGCTCCTGGCAATGCTGTCTTGGTGACAGCCTGGTCCGTGGCCATCCAGCCCGAGACCGACCGTCCCACGGGTGCCTGGATCGCCACCTACTGCCATCTGAACACCATGCCCTGCGCGGGGCTGGAGGACCGCACCATCCCGGTGACCATGGACGGCTATCCGGGCTCGCTCCTGCGATCCCAGGACGATATCCAGGCCTTCATCCTCGTCGGGGACCGGATGTATGTGGCGGCCGTCTGGGAGCCCGACTCCGACCCACGGGTGGCACCTTACGGGGGTGCCACACGCCTCCTCGAAGCCTACCTCTCGACCATGCACCTGCTGCCCGGCGGTGCCGCGACCGGCCCATCCGCCGCGCGCAGCGCGGCTGCCGTGCCCATCGGCGCATCCCTTGCACCGATGGCATCCCCAGAGGCTATCGACACGTCGACGTGGACTCCCTTCGAATCCGAGCGCTACGGTTTTGGCCTCTCTCATCCGGCCGATCGGACGGCGATCCCCGCCGCCCATGACTGGACCATGGCCGAGGCCGCCGACTGGCTGAGCCACGGGGCGGACGCCTTCCGGACGAGCGAGGGCGAGGGGATCTGCGTGAGCGCGTGGACGGCACCGGTCGCGCCCGGTGTGACGACCGAGGCGTGGATCGAGGCCTAATGCACGCAGCAGCGCAACGAGCCCTGCACCGGCATCATGGATCGTGCCGTGCCGGTCACCGTGGAGCGGCGGGACCAGCATCCCGGCCTCATCGTGCCATTCAAGGACGACGTCCAGGCCTTCTTCCCGGTCGGTGACGGCAGGGGATCGTCGCTGTCTGGTGGGGGGAGACAGCTCCCGCTGTGGCGAGCTATGGGGGCGCGCAACGACTCCTCGAAGCGTTCCTCTCGACGATGCACGTGTAGCCGATCGCCGCGGATGCTCGTGTGGCCGGCACGCCAGCGGCCCAGGACCATTGGGTGGGTTCGGTGTGGTTCGGTGCGGTGCAGGATGGTCGAGCCATGTGATGAGACGGGGGTCGATCGCCTCCCGAGACATGTCGAGGCCCGGGTCCCATGGGCAGGAATCCGGGCCTCAGTACTGCTCGGGAACGGGTGTCTTCCTTCAGCCATATGGCCGCGCCGGCAGACGTCGGGAACCACTACCATGCAGCGCTGCACCCGCTCGACACACAACGAGACCCGGTCCTTTCTGGGAGGATCGGGTCTCGTCTATTCCGTCCATGCTGGAATTTATCAGGGTCACGCGACCCCCGGGTATCAAGTAGCCGACATATCGACCAGCGACAAACCGACGGGTGACCGCGGGAGGCCAGTACCCTACGGTACAGGGCCATACGGAGGTACGGGTTGCCCTTGGTCGGAGCGGCGCCCATCATCGGTTCGTCAAGGAGACCCGGGACCCACCTGCCATGGGCGCCCGGGCCTCTTTGTGTCCGCTTCGTGTCCGCGACCTGGATGACGCAGGCATCCGGTACCGCCTCGATGCGCCGGACGTAGAGCTCGGCCGTGCGGCAAAGCCTGCGACGGCAAGGACCACGTGCGGCAGGCGCGCTCCTCGGCCTTGGGCGGCCCCACCCATGAGCAGGATGTCGTGCGCCCGATCGGGACCGAGCCCCTTGACGACCGTCCCACCATGTCGCCACGGCGGGCTGGACCCAGCGTTGCCCGCTGCTGAGGAGGAGCCTGCCATGGCGATAGACACCACATCCATGCGCACGCGTCGAGCCCTGCTGGCAGGAACGCTCGGAGGAGCGGTCGCGCTCGTCGCTGAGGCGCTCGGCCGACCGCTGACCGGACAGGCTGCGGACGGCGACGTCATCCACGTCGGGCACAGCGTGGTCGGCACCCGCAACACGGAGATCACGACCACCGGCGACACCGGCCTGGTCGCGGCCTTCGTCGGCGTCGCGACCGCTGAGAGCGGTGACGACGTCTTCGGGATCCTCGGCCAGAGCGCCAGCACAGACGGCGCGGGCGTGTCCGGGCACGCGACGGCGACCACGGGGCCAGCGATGGGAGTACGAGGCAGGACCCAGAGCGCCGGAGGGGCAGGCGTGGCCGGGCTCGCGGAGGCGGACGGAGGCACCAACTACGGCGTCTACGGCGAGACCGCGAGCCCGGCCGGTTCCGGTGTGTATGCCGTTGCCACGGCCACGAACGGCGACGCCATCGGCGTGCAAGGCAGGAGCGACAGCCGGGATGGCCGTGGCGTCCTCGGGTATGCCTCCGATGCGGGTGGCTCGACGTTCGGGGTCTTCGGCCTCGATGACAGCACCGCCGGCGCGGGCGTGTCCGGATACGCCACAGCCACGAGCGGCAAGACCCAGGGAGTGTCTGGCACGAGCGACAGCGTCGACGGCGTGGGCGTCTCCGGCCGAGCTTCGGCCACCAGTGGCGACACCGTGGGGGTCCACGGCGAGAGTGCCAGTGCCAGCGGCACCGGGGTATCCGGGCTCGCTTCCGGCGACGCCGGGCGGGGAGGCGTCTTCAGTGGCGCTGCCGCCCAGGTGACCCTGTATCCCGCCGTGACCGCACACCCGAAGTCTGGGCGGCGCGGCGACCTCTTCGTCGACAGCAGGGGTCGACTCTGGTTCTGCAAAGGCAACACATCCTGGAAGCGACTCGCCTGAGCCTGACCGGCCGCCACGTCCCAGCGTCGAGACGCCCCTGATACCCACGGAGCTCGTTCCCAGGTCGGCCCCAGGAGCACGCCGGTCTACTTCGGTGTCGAGGCGGCCAGGGTGCTGCCGCTGTCGCCGACGACGCCCAGGCCGACCTTGAGTCCCCTGCGGCGTCGGCGAACTCCGAGGCCCACCCAGCTACTGGCGTATCCACATCGACGAGATGGTGTCGTTCCAGGATGGCCCCGGTCTGCCACCGTCCGAGAAGTCCTTATCGCCGCGGTCGTCCTCTGCCAGGCACGGTGCATGGTAGCCGGCGTTCTTGCAGAGCCTGACCGACGCGGAGCCGGACATCTGGGCGATGCGCACGAAGGACGTGCGATCGTTGAACGAGTCGTCGAACGCCGTGCCGCACGTCAGGGGAAGGGCCTCCCAACGTTCACCGGGGACGTCCTCGCAGAAGGATCTGAAGGTGATGCTGCGGTCGCCAGCGTTAAGACAGAACTTCCGGCTGTTGCCCCAGCCCGCGTGGTCCTTCACGTCCTCATAGAGGAACACCACCGCGACGTTCGCGATACCGTCGCTGCACTGGTACCAGGCGAGGACCACGAAGCCGTTGGCGTCGGTGTACCGGTCCCACTGGTCGCGGTCGCTGGCCGCCGCCGGTCCGGCCAAGGGGAGCATGGCAGCGATGACGAACACCGCGAGGACCGCGATGCGCTTGAACGGTGTACGGACGCTGTGGCTGCCAAGGGTAGGCACTGGTCGACCTCCGTGGGCGTCCACGCCAGTCCGGACCATGTAGCCCGGCGCGTGACTGCGGCGGCTGTTCGCTCCGCCGATCCGGTTGGCTTGTCGTGCGCCTGCGGGGTCAGTGTACGCAGGCTGGGCGGTACTCGCCTCGGGAGCTTGTCACTCGCTGGCATTCGCACCGTGCCCGATCCGTGCTCGCGGGCTGGCAGGCGGTCCCTGAAGTCACTTCACGACCTACGGCTCTGGACAGCGGTGGTACGCATGCCGACCGTGAGGCTGCCACGGGAGACTCCGAGGCACGGCCAGATGCGGGCCGCCGAGGCCTCGCCGAGCCACGGCGGCCTGCGGGAACCGACGAGGCCCGTCCGGCCTGCCGCAACGACAGGAGAAGCGCGTGAAGACGAACCGAGGGATTGCCGTCGTCGCGGGAGTGCTGCTCATCATCGCGACGGTCGCGGACGTCATCTCGCGCGTGGTGTTCGTGCAACCGATCCTGAGCGCTTCGGTCGACCTCACCAAGATCTCGGCGAACGAAGATCGGGTCCTCCTGGGAGCGCTCTTGCTGTTCATCGGGGCTGCTGCTGCTGCTGGGATCGCCATTGCGCTCTACCCGGTCCTCAGCAAGCACGCCGAAGGTCTGGCCCTTGGATCGGTCGGCTTCAGGCTCATCGAGGCAGCGCTCTATCTCGGCATCGTTGTCTGTCTTCTGTCGCTGGTGACCGTGAGCCAGGGATCAGCGAACGCTGGGGTCGCGGCCACATCGGCCTACGAGGGCCAGGCTGCGCTGTTGATGGCAGCACGTGATTCGCTGGGCGAAGTGGCGGTGCTGGCCTTCGGCCTCGGGGCGCTCATGTATTACTGGGTGTTCTATCGATCGCGACTCGTGCCTCGATGGCTGTCAGCCTGGGGCCTTGTGGCCGTCGCGATGCTCATGGTCTCCGGCGTCCTCGTCATCCTGCGTCTTGCCCAGCCGATGTCCACGACCCAGGTCGTCCTGGCCCTCCCCCTTGCCGTGCAGGAGATGGTCCTGGCCGGTTGGCTCATCGCCAAGGGCTTCAACCCAGCCGCCATCGCCGCCGAGTCGCCGCGGCATGCGTCCGCGATCGGCCTCCCCGCGGCCAACGGGCAAGTGACACGCTGAACTGCCCGGACCGGCTGCGCTGGCGAGAGGCGGCGACACGATCCTGGGTCGAGGTCTGCCGAGAACTCACCCGTGACACGGTCGGTGCAGGCGGTCGTCAGGGCCGCCCAGTCGATGACCGGATAGGCCGGCGCCACGTGGCATGGGTCGTCGAGGCGGTTGAACGGCAGGTCGTTGATGCCGATGGTGACCACGACGACATCGGCCGCGGCGATGGCTGCGCGAGGGCCGGAGGAGCCGTGCACCTGGGCCAGCAGCTGAGCTACCTCGGCACCGGGCACGGCCACGTTGTCGACCGTGACGGGCCTGCCGAGCGCCTCCGAGAGACCAGCCGCCTACTGGTCGAGGTAGAGGCGACAACCCGGACAGCCCTCCGCGGTCATGACCGAGTCACCGAGGCCGACCACCCGGAGCGGCGCCATGTCGGCGCTGGCGGCGGCCATCGACGGGGCTGCCGACTGCGCCACACCCACGTCGGCCACGGCGCCCGACATCGTGGCGACCACGGCCAGCGCAGCAAGTACCCCTGTTCGTCCGAGCTGCATGGTCCGTCCCTCCCATACGTCCCCACGACCGAGCGCGAGATCCTGAGGCACCAACGGGCGAGGCAGCGGCGCCCGGCGCCTTGCGTCACCGGCCCTCCGTATGTCCCGCGTCGTTCCCGCGGCTCAGGTGGTTCGCAGCACCTTCTCCATCGCCTTGCCCCTGGCCAGCTCGTCCACCAGCTTGTCGAGGTAGCGGATGCGCCGCATCAGCGGGTCCCCGATGTCCTCGACCCGCACGCCACACACCACACCCGTGATGAGCGACGCGCGCGGGTTGAGGTGCGCCTGGTCGAAGAAGTCCTGGAACGTCGTCCCCGCCTGGAGGTGGTTCGCCAGCTCCGCATCGTCGAAGCCGGTCAGCCATTCGATGACCTGGTCGAGCTCCGCCCTGGTGCGCCCCTTCTTCTCGACCTTGGTCACGTAGTGCGGGTACACCGAGGCGACGGTCATGCGCGAGATCCTGTCCATGGCGGTCAGGATACCGGCCGCGCGCCGCAGGGAGATACGGAGGGACGGCACCCCGCTGGCACCACGCCCAAGGGTGTCGCGGCTCGTGGAGGAGAGACCGCACCACCTCCGGGACGACCTGTTGTGGCCGACGGTGGGGTCGAAGGCCCACCAGTCTCGAGCTCGGCTGGACCATGGGCCGCGTGGCACACGCCACCGGATGCATGGGTGCCGGGCCATCGGCACCAGTCCAAGGGCGAGGCTGAGTGTGCCAGCGTGATGGCTGATGCTCCGGACCCGGGTACCGACGTGGCATCGCTCATGTCCGCCGTTTTCCGGCCACCGGCGCCCGCGCGCCCTTGCCGTCGAGAGCAGCGATGGCCCTAATCCAGGGGATTCATCTACCCTCAGAGGAGGCCTGCGGCCCGGAACGCACGGTCGTAGATCTCGTGGATCACCGCCTGCTTGCGCAGGTTGTAATCCACGCCGTGCTCGCCGGCAAGGTTGGATGCCTCCGCGGCCGCGAGCTTGGTTGACTGATAGAGCACGAGCTCGTCTGGATGGGTGCGCAGCCAGTCGCGGAACATGACGTGGCGGATCGGTTCCGGCGCAGTCGGGCCGAAGACATGGAGCTGGCAGAAGGGCGTCTCGGTCGTAAGCATCCGATGCTCGTGCCACCACGGCTCGCGGATGACGAGCTCGAACCCCGCACGCTTGAGGTCCGGCAGCCAGGCGGCCTCCTCTGCCGAATCGGCGACCGTGAGGTCGATATCGATGACGGGCTTCGCGGCGAGCCCCGGGACCGCGGTGGACCCGACGTGGTCCAGCGCGAGCACGCGACCCTCGAGCGCGGATCGGACACGTCGGGCCAGCAGTTCATAGGCGGCCGGCCATCCCGGGTCAGGGGGCACGAGCTCGATCCCGACAGACGGGCCGTGTCCGGCGACCCATGCGGAGCGCCGATCGTCGGGCTCCGGATACTCGTGGCGGGTGATCTCGGCCGCGGTCGGCATGCGTCGCACGATAGCGTCGGCGGCGGCCCCTGGTTGCTCGAACCTGGGATGACGCTCCGTCGGTTCGAGGGCGACTCATTCCCTGACCAGGGCCCGGCCGAGCACCTGGTCAGGCGCGGCCGCGAGCAACGTCGGGGCTCGTCACCCAGTGGCGCCGCCGCCGAGGATGGGCGCATCGAGCACGACCGGTGTCTTGTATGACTGGGTGCTCTCGATGCACAGTTTGCCCATGGCGTCCTGGCGTCGACCCATCTCGAGGGAGATGCTCGGGACGCCGCCGACCAGCGACGTCGTGACGCCCTTGAGGCCGAAGCAGCCGTCGACGCCACCGGTGAAGTAGACCATCAGGGTCCTCCCGTCCGGACCGACCGTGATCCGGTCCCACGGGGTGGGCAGGCCGCCGAAGTTGGTGGCATCGGGCACGAGCAGGATCGCCCCATCCGCGGGGTCCGCGGTGGGCGACGCCGGCGCTGCGCTTGGCGTGCCCGGGTCCTGCGCGACCGCAGCGGACCATGCGGTGGACATGAGCGTCGACCCTGCGAGCACGGCCAGCAGGGCCCGGTGGACGCTGTGTCGGGGGATAGACATCCTGGACCTCCGGTCAGGTGCGATGCCCCGCCGACAGTCGTGGCGGCGTGGGCTCGTAGCCTCGAGGTCCATGGACGGACGGCCCCTTCGTCCGGTTCCTGGCCGCGGTCGGCGCTGCGTGCGCCGAGCACCAGCGGCCCCACGGGCGCGGCCAGGTACCGGGCGCCGCCGTCAGGCTCCTGGGGCGTGCCGACCTTGATCCTGGCGCCACCGGGTCCCGTGACGTGCCGGCGAAGGGCAGCCATCGCCGGGATCGTGTGCATCATGATCGAGGGGATCGTCGCTCGACACTCTCCCTGAGCTTGGCGAGGGCGGCCTCCCAGGCCTGCTCCGACGTCGCCGCGGCTTCGATAGACGGTAGGTTGCGCTCCGTCAGCCGCAACTCCGTGCCGCCGTCCCACTCGCGCAGCGCCCATGTGACGACCTGGTACCGGTCCGGTCGGTCTGGCTCGCCGGAGACCTCGCTCCGATGACTGTGCTCGAGCAGGGTCGGCGGCTCGAACCTCAGGATCTCGCCCCGGTCGACGTACGGCTTGCCCTGGTACTCGCCGGTATGGACGATCGGGCTGCCGACGGTCCAGTCGGACTCGGTGTCCACACCGAAGAACCATCCCTTGATCAGTGAGGGTGTCGTGAGGGACCTCCAGACCCGCTCGATCGGCGCGTCGATCGTGATCGTCATGGTGACGAGGTCGGTGGTCGTCGGCATGTTCGCCTCCCGGATCGGAGCATCGGTCCCCATACCAGTGAGCGTCCCACTGATCCGCTGACGCCGACGAGCCAGTCGCGCCCGCCACCGATACAGGTCGCTTGCAAACGACCGGCGAGCCGGCACGCTGCCGGTCGGCGAGCCGGCACGCAGCGGCACCTGCGACCGCTATCCGGCTAGCGGCCCTCACCAGCTCGCGCAGGCACCAAGCCATCTCCAGCGGCAGGAGTGGGTCGAGGTCGTGCGTCACCTGCTCGGCCTACGCATGCCGAGCGCCGCCAGCTCCTGCGACATCGCACGCCAACTCTGGGAACAGGCCCCCGCAAGGCGCGGCCCACAGGCACACATCCCAACGAGAAAGAAAGGGGCGTCATGAAGCGGTACGAGCACCCACCTGGTGAGGATGAAACCAGCAAGGTTGAGCAGTGGTGACGGCGTGTCGCACCATGAGCGCCCTCGCGACACCGCTGCCGTGCCCCGCATGAGGGACGAGGCGATCGCGCTGGAGCAGTTGCGAGTCGAGCGGGGCAGCCCGTGACGTATCGGGTCAGACGACCTGGTGCAGGAGTCCCGTATCGACGTCGTACATGAAGCCGCCCACGAGCACCGCGTGGGGGACCAGCGGGTGCGAGCGCACCCGCAGGACATCCTCGTGCAACGCAGCCGCCTGGTCCGCGACCGCATGGAAGCTCATCCAGGACGCGTCCGCGTGCGCCATCCTGCCGACCCGCCGCCGCAACTCCTCCTCCGTGTTCGAGGCGGCCGCACATCGCGTGTGAGCGACCAGGAGCACGCGCTCGACACCAAGCAGGTTGGTGGCGAGCACGAGGGCCGCGAGGACCGCATCGGTGACCCGACCACCCAGGTCGCGCAGGATCTTCGCGTCTCCCGCGGCGAGGCCCAGCATGCCGAGCGGGTCGATACGCGAGTCCATGCACGTGACGATGCCGATACCACGATGCGCCACGCCGTCGAAGCCGCCGAGGGTGAACCGCTCGGCGAACCCAGCATTCGCGGTCAGGAGATCATCGAAGCCTGTCGCCAGCAGTGCCGACCGGTCGCCTCGCTCCGTCACCGCGCAAGGATAGCGGGAGCCGTGCCAGACCCGCGGCGGACGGCGCACATGCGGGCCGGCTTGCGCTTTCGCGTGGCCGCCATGACCGGCGCGTGGACCGGCGCCGACGCGTGTCCCCTGCCCTGCCGGCCGCACTGGGTGGTACCGCGGAGTGCCCGTTTCGTGCTCATGGATCGGCTGGCAGAAGGTCCCTGATGCCGTCCAGTCCGGCCCGTCCCGCGTTATCCGTTAGCGATCCGTTGGAATCGGCCCGCCTCGTCCCTCCGCACCGTCCCGGTCTCGGCCGAGTCCCCGGGCTGGGAGGAGGACTGCCCACACCTGGACGTTGTCGCCGTATGTCGCGGGATCCCGTAGACGCCTGGCACCACCACGAGCACACTCCGCGGGTGTCCGATCCGGCTGCCCATACGGCCGGACATCACAGTCGGAGGTCGACCCATGTCCCGGTCCCTGCCCGGTCGCATCGCGCGATCCGCGACCATGTTCATCGCGGGCCTCCTGGCAGCTTCGGCCCTGTCCGCGAGCGTGGCGGCGGCGCCGGCCACGGTCTCGTCCACGCGCACGCGGGTCACGAGTTGCCAGGGTCTCAACTTCCATCCCATCGACAGCGACCAGGAGTACGGCTACGACAGCTCGCTGATGATCCGTCCCCGCGGCGATATCCATGCGGGCTCTGGCTTCTTCGTGTGCGATCCGGAGCTGCCCGACAGGCCCGTCGTAACCAAGGTGTCGTTCACCGTCCGGGACCCCGAGGACCACGCCGAGGTCCGCTTCTGTGGTCTCTTCCGCGCCGGCCTGACCCCCTCGACGGTCGGCACCGTCCAGGAGCTGGCCCAGGTGTCGTCCACCGGCCTCGCAGCAAGCCCCGGCGTCGTTCGCAAGACGGACTCGAGCATCGCCCACTCCACCGTGGACAACGGCAGCTGGGGCTACGAACTCCAGTGCCAGGTCCACTACACGGCAGGCGGCCGCCTCCCGGTCGGGATCCTTGGTGCCAGCATCAGCTATAGGATCAGCAGCAACGGCTGAGACGTCCACGACCGCCTGCTCTCCGGCACCAGGTCCGATTCCGAGTGCGCTTCCCTTCGGCATCGATGCGCCGGTACCCTCCGGCACCGGGCCTCTCAGCAGTCCGCCTCGCCGCTCCGCGCGTCCCGGTCTTGGCCGGTCCCCGGGCTCGGGGTTGGAGGGCAGCGTGACGCGGGCGTGCAGGTTCGGCGGGGCCTCCTGCGGGCTTGTCATCGACGCCGCCGGAACCTAGGCTTGCCGCCGGCTACCGGGTCATGTCGGGTGGTGTCCTGTGGAGCGGAGGGAAGATCGATGCTCGGGATCTGGGCTACCAGAGCACCACTGGTGCTGGGCCTGGCGCTCGGCGGAGTGCCGCCGGCGACGCAGTCCACAGCCGCGGCTCCGACGGCATCACCGACACCGTCGCCCGTGGCGATCGGCCAGCCCGCCGATGACGGTGCGCGCATCATCAAGGTCGAGACCATCGACCCACGCGTGCGCGACCTGACCATCGAGTCGCCTGCGGTCGGCATCGTCAAGGTGCGCCTCCTGCTGCCGTCGACCTTCCAGACGCAGCCGACCACGAGGTGGCCGGTGCTCTACCTCCTGCATGGTGCCGGCGGCAGCCACACGGAGTGGACGGACAACACCGACGTGGAGGCGGTCACCGCGACGACGGACCTGCTGGTCGTGATGCCTGACGCCGGCAACGACGACAACGGCACGGCCGGCTGGTACACGGACTGGTACAACGACGGCAAGGGTGGCCCACCGGCCTGGGAGACCTTCCACACGACGGAGCTGCCGCAGCTGCTCGAGCGCGACTGGCAGGCCGGCGATCGTCGCGTAGTCGCGGGGCTCTCGATGGGTGGCTACGGCGCGATGCTGTACGCTGCGCATCACCCAGGCATGTTCCAGGCGGCGGCCTCGTACAGCGGCGTCCTCGACCTGAAGGTGAACCCCGACGACTTCTCCGATCCCGCCGCGGTCACGCGCTGGGGCGATCCGGACGCACAGGCCGCCAACTGGGCCGACCACGACCCGATCAAGCTCATCCCTCAGCTCAAGGCCATCCCGCTCTACATCGCGTACGGCAACGGCGACCCGGGTCCGCTGGACGCGGCAGGCACCGGATCGGACGGACTCGAGGCGTGGATCGGCCAGGGCGGTGACCTGTTCGTGGCCGCGCTGCAGGACGCTGGGGTCCCTGCGACCGTGGACGCATACGGCCCGGGGACCCACTCCTGGCCCTACTGGGAGCGTGATCTCCACGCGTCGCTGCCGATGCTGCTCCGAGCGCTCGAGGAGAGCGATGCCCTGCCGTCCCCGGAGCCTCCTGCCTGACAGCCCGGGGTCGCCCCGGGCGTGCTGGTCGGGGCCTGGTGGCGAACCGGTGGCACGGGCCGCCACGGCCGTCGCGCGACTGCTGCGCCACGCCATCCCGGTCGACATGCGGTGCGCCGGCGAGACAGATGTGCGGACGAGACCATGGCCGAGTGCTCTCCGCAGACCTAGCATCGTCCGACCGTGATCGCCGACATGCCCGTCATCATCCTCATCGTGGGCGCGAGCATCGTGCCCTGGCTGCTGCTGTGGTTCTTCGGCGACCGGCCTCGGCCGACCCGACCATGAGCGCCGACGTGCTGGCCGCGGCGACGATCCTGCTCGCGACCCTCGTGCCGTGGCTGCTGTGGGCCAGTCGGGACCTGTGGTCGCGTCCCTGAACCGGCGGTAGCGCCTCACGGATCGCGCGATCGATCTCCACCACGAGCCGGCCGGCCCGCGCATCGGTGGATCCCGTGGCGTGCGGAGCGGAGCAGTTGACCGCGGCCGGAGCGCTGCTCTACCGTCCGGCCCCCGGAGCCCGCCCTCCGCCTGTCGCGGAGGGCCGCGTCCGACGGACCGTTCGAAGCGGGAGGGTTCCATGCACGCGTGGTTGCGTGTCGCTGTCGGGACGGCTTCGTTGGCAATGCCATGCGCACCGACCGTCGGTCCCGATGTCGGGTTCACCGACGGGTCGTCCGGGGTGGTGCATCAGCGATCCGGTGGCGATAGCCTCGAACACCACACGGATCGATCCGAAGACGCAAGGAGATCCACTTGACCGCGCTCTACACCTTCGACGTCTTCTCGACCCTCGACGGCTACGGCTCCTACGGTCCCAAAGGCGATTGGGGCGGTTACTGGGGCAAGCAGGGACCGGAGTTCCTCGACCGCCGTCTCGCCCTCTATCGCGAGCCGCAGCGGCTGGTCCTGGGCGCGAACACCATTCGGATGTTCATGCAGTCCATCGGCCTACGCACGGGGTCCTTGAAGGACGTCGACCCGGTCAACGGCGCGATGAGGGACCTGCCGACCACGGTCGTCTCGATGACGCTCGAAGGACCCCTCGATTGGCCCGACGCGACCCTGGTGCGCGGCGACGCCGTCGACGTGGTCACGCGGCTCAAGGAAGAGTCCAGTGTGCCTCTGCGGTCGCACGGCAGCCTGTCGATGAACCGGGCGCTCATGGCCGCCGGTCTGGTCGACCGCGTGCAGGTCACCATCTTCCCCGTCGTCACGGGTCACACCGGAACGCGCCCGGTCTTCGAGGGTGCGGCCGACTTCGACCTCGAGTTGATCGAGGGCCGGACACTCGACGGCCATACCCAGGAGCTGATCTACCGCCCGACGCTGCACGGCTGATGCCTTCTCGTCGAGGGTCCCATGGACAACGCAGTGGGACACTTGCCACCCGCGGAGCATCCATGTCGCGAGTGCACCCGTGGCACCTGCGATGGCAGGACGCACCGACCGATCGATGAGCCCCTCGATCGTCCTGGCAAGGAGGACCGATGGTCCGATCCCGTGGCAACCATGTCCGTTCCGTCTCGGTCCGACGGAGATGGGTCGTGGGCAGCATGGCGATCGTGGCGATGCTGGCTCCGGCGGCATCGTCCGGTCAGGGTCCGATCGCGTCGCCCGGCGACGGTCCGGCCGACCGCCCCGTGGCGACCGACACCGGCGGACCGGTGCTGTCCCTCGTCGGACTGGGTGACTCCCTTCCTGGGGCTCTGGGCTGCGTGTCCCCCTGCCGTAGCTACGTTGACGTGCTCGGGGAAGCGGGGCATGGTCGAGCATATGGTCGGCCGAGTGCCGGATGAGATACGGCAGCGTCCACGACCGCATGCGCCGGGAGACCTGGCCGGCGTTGTACGCCCGCATCGCCGCGAGGTACGCCTCGCGGTGCTGGTGAAGCCCAGCCGGCGTGAGCGCGCCCTCTTCGGGGATCCGCAGCCCGATCTGCTTCGCGAATTCCTCACTCTCGGTGCGGATGGTGTGGCGGATGATCCTGTCGCGGTCCCGTCCTCCCCCGCGCGGGCCTTTTTTTCGCATCTCCGGAGAGACCCGTGCAGCGACCCCGTCGAAGAACGCCCAGCAGGCCCGCAGCAGCGCGATCCCGCGCTCGAGTTCCGCCTCGCCCATCGGTCCCTGCTCGGCCGCAGAGGGCGCGAAGGACATGCCATGGAAGTCGACCGAACCCGTACCGACCTTGTCCTCCAGGATGTCGAGGGGCCCGGCGGCGTCGAACTCGCGCGACATCCCGGCAAGGCTTGCGACCGACCGGTACCGCTCCCGATAGGACTCGAGCGTCTCCAGGGCGAGCTCGGCTGTCCTGGCGCCTCGGCTCCACCCCGGCCAGTCGACGCTGAAGGCCACCGACCGCTTGTCCTTGGGCCCGCGTTCGATGACGGTGCGGACGGGCATTCGCTCCAAACCTGACATCAAGCGTGAGGCCGACGCCAGCACCACGCGCGGCTCCCCGCAGGGCATCCTGGGTGACGCGTCCACTTCGTCGGACTGCCCAGAGGGCCCGACGAGCCGGAAGCGCGCCTGGGGCGGCGCCGGCGCTAGCCTAGCCGCCCAGCGGCGGGAAGCGTTCCACGTACTCTGCCCGCCATGCCGGGGCCTCGAACGGTGCCGCGAACCAGGACGTGGTCTTGGCGACCCTGCCCTGGCGAAGTTCGACGATCTGGATCATCTGCCACGTCTCGCCGTTCGCGTACACGACGGTCCCGACGTAGGTGTAGACGTCGCCCGATCCCTCGATGCGCAGCATCGCGAAGGTCGGCATCGTCACCCAGCGATCCTCCGATCCGACGAGTCGTGTGCTCTTCGGATCGATCGTCCCGACCCCACCGGGGTAGTTGCGAAGCAGGGCGAGCTGGTTCGCCTTGCCCCGGACGCGTTCCCCCGATTGGGGCATCTCATCGACGTAGTCGTCGGTGACGAGCAGCGCCAGACCGTCGTGATCCTTGTCGTGCAAGGCGCGCGCATAGCGCTCGATGATCGCTCGACCACTGGGCTCAGCCATCGTGCCTCCACATGGGACCGTCGCTGTGACCCAGCGACTGGTGGCCATTGTAGGGTGCTGCTATTGGGTCCTCGGATCGTGATGTATCGGCGTTCATTGCCTCGGCCAAGGCCAGCCGCGCCGGGCCAGATCGGCTTGTCGCGGGGACCACCTGGGTCCCGCAGTCCGGGATCTGTGCTCAAACACCGAGCCAAGGCACCAGGGAGTGCGGCCCGCCTCGTGCCACCGCCGTTCCGGTCCTCGGCCGGAGTCCCTCGTCGAGCCCGGCGACGCAGCCAGATGCAGACCGACGTGACCCCTCAGACGACGACGGCCGTCATCCCCCGCCACCCCACCGTCACGTTACAGGCCGATGTAGATGGGGGGAGTCACAAGGCCGGCGCCTACCGACTGGGCATGAGCGAATCGACGTCCCTTCAGCGGGAGTCCCAGCTGATGGGCCTCGTCGGCGCTTGGACCGCAGCGGAAGCGGTGTGGCTGTGTGGAGGTGTTGGGGCAGGACTCGCGACGGACCCGAAGTGCTCGCCGATCGGAGGTTGATGACCCGGCGGGACGGCCCGGCAGGCCGGCTCCGGAACATCTAGCGTCTGGCTGAGCGTTCCCGGCCCATCGCGCGTCTGCATGGTGATGGCAGTGTCCGATCCGCTCGGCCTGGGGTCCGATAAGGTCTCGGCCGGAGGTGGCAGCTCCGTCAGCCAGGGAGAGTCCGCGGGCGCCCTGGTGACCTGGATCGAGCGGGTGTACGGGCAGGCCTTGTTCGGGTTCGCGCGTCGGCTGGGTATCGATGACGAGGCAGCGGCCGACGTCGTCCAGGAAGGCCTGATGCGCCTGTACGACGCGCTCGGCGGACGGACCCAGTTGGAAGACCCCCGGGCGTGGGTGTTCACGGTGGTCTACCGGCTGGCCATGGACGAACACCGGCGCCGGGACCGCTCGTCACGCCTCGACGGCCTGGCAGCCCGGCGTGGCGACCCCGAGGCCGATCCGGTCGCATGCTCCGAGCGGGCGATGGTCTGGGCCGAGGTCGACCGCCTGCCCGAGCGGCGGCGGGCCGTGCTGTACCTGCGCTACCGCGCCGACCTCCCGTTCGAGGTCATCGGGCGCGTCCTGGGCATCACATCGAGCGCCGCACGAAGCCATGCCACCCAGGCCATCGCGACGCTCCGCGGGCGACTCGCATGAGGGACCGCGGACCGATGGATGACCGGATGATCGAGGAGGCCCTGCGCGCCGGGCCGCCCGACGAGCCGGTGTACCCGGGTCGCGGCCCGGATCTCGGGCTCGGCATGCGGATGCGTGCGACGAGCGGCCCGGCGTCCGTTCGCAGCGGTCGCAGCGCTGCCGTGCTGCCCGCGGTCCTTGCCGCCTGCATCGTCCTTGCCGCACTCGTCGTCGTCCGGTGGCCCTCGCCACCGTCGGGCGAGGGCCCGCTCCAGGTGTCGTCATCGCCGGTCGCATCGGTCATCGCGGAGGCCGTGCCGCCCCCGGCAGGGCTCGTCGACCGGTGGGTGGGGTCGGTCCGCCCGATCGACGGCCTCGAGCCTCCGGCGACGCGGGCGACAGTGGACATCCGTGGCGCCGAACTGCGGTTCGATGCCGGCCCGGGAGCGGGTGCCTTGTTCCCGTCGGCGGTGACGTGGCACGCCCCGGACCTCCTGGACCTGACGGCCATGACCCACGCGGGGGGCTGCGACCCGTTCGACCCGGGGACCTACCGCTGGTCGCTGACGCCGGGTGGCACGTCCCTCACCCTCTCGCTCGTGACCGACGAATGCGCCGCCCGGGCCAAGGTCCTGCGAGGCGTGTGGACCCACACCGCGTGTCGCGAGGCGACCGATGACTGTCTCGGCCCTCTCGAGGCCGGCATCTACGCCTCGAACGAGTTCGACCCCACGGGCGACGGCGAGGCCGCTCAGCTGATCTACACCGTCCCCGACGGCTGGGCGAACACGCTCGATACCGGGACGAGCTACTTCCTGCGACCGACCGCCGACTACCTCGCGGACGCCGGCTCGGATGGCAATGATGGGGTCCACGGCATCTACCTCCAGGCGGGCACGATGGCCACGACCCAGCCGCGCGATTGCACAGGTGTCGACGACCCCGGTGTGGCCCACACCGCGCAGGCCATCGCGGCCCATCTCCTGACCCTGCCCGGTGTGCGGGCCACGGACCGCGGCACGCTCGATATCGGGGGCCGGACGGGCTCGATGATCGACATCGCCATCGACCCGGCCTGGACCGCTGCCTGCCCCTGGTCCGGTGATGCGCCCTTCCGTTCGCTCATCGGCTGGGCGGACCTGCCCTCTGGCAGCGGCGTCTGGGGCACGGGCGCCGGGGCCCGACAACGGGTCGTCCTCCTCGATGCCGCGCCGGCGCGGGTGGTGTCCATCTGGTTGGACACCACCGGGGACCGCTTCGGGGACCTCGTGGCGAAGGCGATGCCCATCGTGATGTCGATGCGCTTCGGGGACCCGTCAGCAGCCCCGCCAGCCGCGCCATCGTCACTGCCGACCGGGGTCCCCTGAGCATCGGCCGACCAACGCGCGTCTGTCTTGTGTCAAAGCCGCAGGCGGATGGTGCGATCATGGAGCGACGACGTCGGGCCATCGGCCCCCTATCCATCCTCAGCATCCTGGTACTCGCGTCCGGGGTGGCCGCGGCGGACCCGGGCACATCGTCGAGTCCGGCGTTCCCCTGCGCCGAGGGCACGACCGGCTGCGCCGGCCCCCTGGTGGCAGGCGCGCACGCCTCCACCCAGTTCGACGGGCCGTTCACGTTCAGCGTTCCGGACGGTTGGACGAACATCCGGGCCAACTACCGCTCCTACCAGCTCCAGTCGTCGCAGGCCACCGACTCAGAGTTCATCGTCTGGTCACACGCGGCTCCCGACGCCCAGACCAGCGACTGCGGTCCTGCACGCGAGCCCGGTGTGGGGACGATGACCGAGGACTGGCTCGGGTATCTGACCCATCACCCCGGGCTGGAGGTGACGGCACCGGTGACGAGCGACCTCGGTGGTCGCACGCTGACCTCCGTCCGCGTCAGCGTCCTGCCGACCTGGGCCGGAAGATGCCCGGACAACACGGACCCCGCCCTGCCGCTCGTCACCGATACGGAGGACCCACCGACGCGGAGCCACCTGGCCAGCGGCGAGGTCTTCATGGGGTTCGTGGATGTCGGCGACGAGGCCATCGTCATCTGGGTCGACGCATCCGGTGGGGTGTCGCTGGACGCGATGCTGGCGCTAGCACAGCCGGTCATCGACTCCCTCCGCTTCTCGGGGGTGGACGGAACGCCAGGCGCCGCCATCGGAAGCGCGAACCCATCCTGATCAAGCGTCGATCATTCCTGCTTCTGGCGACCGGATCGATCCTCCTCGTATCCCCACCACCGGCGCCCGCCAGCCCTTGCCCTCGATGGTCACCCTGAGTGACCTCGCGGGCGAGCGCGGTCTGACCCCGACCCAGCGCTGGCGTCACGGTGACGACTGACGGCGACCCGTTGCCAGGAGGGACGGTGTGTGACGGCGGCAGCAGGCATCCCTGCGCTTGGTGGCGGCCCGGGCCCTTCCTCGGGTCAGCCGCAGATCCGTGCGCTGGCGACGGCTCTTCCTGCGCGACCGGCGCCGCCATCCTGCGAGATCAGTCGGCGCCCGGTGGCATCGCCATCAGTCGGAGACTCGTGACCCCGACACCTTGGAGCAGGTCGTAACCGAGCGGGACACCCGTGCCGCGGTCGTAGAGGAACCGGACCGTGGTGCCGTTGCCCGTCGTCACGATCGACACGTACTCGCCGCGCGCCCAGCTGCCGACCTCCTCCACTCGCACCTCCAGACCGAGCAGGGGCTCGGTATCGAGGATGTCACCCGCCCGCATCCCCGCCAGGGCGGCGGGGTCATGCCAGAACGGACCTGCGCCGCCGCTCACCACCCGGGCCTCGTCCCGGCTGGCGATGCCGCTGTAGCTCACCTCGAACACGGCTTCGAGCGCCGCCCAGTCCGACCCGACCTGGTCATAGGTCACCGTCGTTCGCGCCGCCACGGCCATGCCCAGCGTGTAGGTGCCCTCGAACACGAGCGTGGTGCCCGGATGGAGCCAGCCCGGCACCGCGGCCCCGAGCCCGGGCACGGTCCGCTGGCGGGTACCCACCAGGCGCTGGTAGGTGAGCATCCGGTTCCCCTGGGGCGGGTCCTCGCCGGCCAGGTGGACCGGCAGCGCGGTGCCGACGGCATTGCCAGTGTTCATCAGGACGAGACCACTCGCCCGATCGAAGGTGACCGTATCGCCGTTGCCCTGAATCGCGACCGCGTCGTATGCGGTGCCATCCAGCACGTACCGGCCCTGGATCGGGCCCAGGCCGCCCGGCAACGCGCGCCCGGCGAGCGCTCTCGAGCACCCGGGGATGGAGCCAGACGGCGTCCACGGCACCGGCAGGCTCCGCGCCGCCGCCGATGGGCCCCCAGGTGAGCGCGCTCGTCGCGGTCTCGATCACGTACAGCGAGTCGGCGGTCACGACCAGGCCGGGACCCCCGGCGGAGACCACGTCGATGACCGCGTAGCCGCTCCCCGATCCGCTGCCGACCCCCTCGACCGACTCGTCGGTGCGCCGGTAGCATTCGCCTGTGCGCGGGCTGTGGGGCTGGTCCCTGGGTTTCGTGCCCGAGGACCCCGCGATGGCCGAACGGGACCCGGACATCGTGATCCGCTGCCTTGGCGACCGGGTGGACCCCGGAGCGGTGCCTGAGCGAACGGTGGTCCTCGACCTCGACGTGACGGGCACCGGCGTCCGGCGATTCTGGCTGGTGCTGGAGCACGGCGCTGCGCCCTCGGTCTGCGTCGCGGACCCGTGCCTGGCGGGGGATCGGTACCTCTACATCGAGGCCGACGTCCGGGCGTTGTATCCGATCGCCCGTGGGACACGCAACTGGAGGGCGGCGATCGCGGACGACTCCGTTCGGATCGCCGGTGACCCGACGCTCCGGCGAGCGCTACCAGGCTGGTTCCTCCCGCCACGGACGGGGGCGTACCCATGATCGCCAGTGCAGTTCGCGTCAATGTCCCTCCCGACCGCATCGACGACATCGTTGAGAACTGTCGCACTGCCGTTCGGCGGATTCCACGGCGGAGCGCAAAGGCTCCGTCAGGTCTTCCAGGCTGGAGGCTTGCCATCGCTGTGGTACGACGGCATCCTCCGCCAATGGCGCCGCAGCGGTCCAGCCTATCCCTGTCCGCCGCCATGACCGGTCGACCGTGAGCAACGTGCATGTGCCCGCGGGATCGGATCCGTCCGGGTCGCCGCGATCGCCCGGCTCTCGGGAACGGCTCGCGCGAATCGCGGCGCGGATCGCACTCGCCGGCGTCACGCCCACGGACAACGACGAGGTGCGCATCCAGAAGGCGTCCCTCACCGTGGCCGTGGTCATCATCATCTTCCTGAGCCTGGTCTGGATCGGGACGTACCTGGCACTGGGGCTTCCCAGGTCGGCTGCCATCCCGCTCGCCTATGAGGTCGTGTCCCTGATCAGCCTCGCGGCCTTCGCGCGGACGAAGCGCTTCGGCCTCTTCCGGTCCGGCCAGCTCGTGATGTGGCTGGTGCTGCCATTCCTGCTTCAGCTGAGCCTTGGAGGCTACGTGGCCTCGAGCTCGGTCATCCTGTGGGCACTGGTGGCGGCGCTGGGAGCCCTATTCCTGCATAGCCCTCGCGACGCTACGCCCTGGTTCATCGCGTTCATCGCGCTGGTCGTCCTGGCGGGCCTGCTGGAACCTCTCGTCTCGAAGCACCCGGCTCCCATCCCTCGCCCTCTCCAGACCACGTTCTTCGTGCTCAACATCAGCGGTGCGGCCGTGACCGCGTTCTCGCTCCTGCTGTACTCCGTGCGGGCACGGGACGAGGCACGCGCCGGCTCCGAGCAGCTCCTCCTCAACGTCCTGCCCGCGCCGATCGCCGAGCGACTGAAGCGCCACCACGGACGCATCGCGGAAGCCCACGAGGAGGTCACGGTGCTGTTCGCCGATGTCGTCGACTTCACCTCGTTCGCCGAACATACGCCGCCCGAACGAGTGGTCGACGTCCTCGACGAGGTGTTCAGCGCCTTCGACGGCCTCGCGCTGCGCCACGGGCTCGAGAAGATCAAGACCATCGGAGACGCGTACATGGTCGTGGCGGGCCTGCCCGATGCGCGGGCTGACCATGCCGAGGCCATGGCGGACATGGCGCTCGACATGCAGGCGAGCCTCACGCGCCTGCACGACCCGCTCGGGCTGGAGATAGCGATTCGCATCGGCATGGCGAGCGGCCCGGTCATCGCGGGCGTCATCGGCCGGCGCAAGTTCAGCTATGACCTGTGGGGCGACACGGTCAACACCGCGAGTCGAATGGAGTCACACGGCCTGCCCGGTCGGATCCAGGTGGCGGACACCACCTACCAGCGGCTTCGCGGCAGGTACCGGTTCGAGGAGCGCGGCGAGATCGAGGTCAAGGGAAAGGGCCGACTACTGGCGTACCTGCTGGTGGACCGGATCGATATCACGGCCGGAGCCATAGCCACGACCGTGCCGGCAGCGATGTCGGAGGGCTGACATTCGACGCCCTGGCCTGGGCCCGGCGCCGGACGGCGTCGATCACTAGTTCTCGGCGAAGATACCCCTGTGGACGGACTCCCAGGGCCAATGGTTGCACAGCCCGATCCCTCCATGATCCCTCGGGTGCCTCAGACCCGGGTCTGCTCCAGGGACTCGACGATCGCCGGAGTCTCGGGTGCGGCGTCGACGAGCGAGCTGGGCGTGGGATACGCTGCCGGGTCACCCGCGAGCGTGAATGGCACGGCGACCCTCCAAAAGAGAGCGATACGGGCCGACCTCCGGCGACGCGCGATACTGATGGTGAAGGTTCCGTGCGGGAGGGCCGGTCGGCAAGCCTGCCATCGGCGCCGGCTTCTGGCGTCCGGCCCAGGACACGCTAGGCCCACCCGCCCAGCGGCCACGCGATCACACGCGGGATCCCTACCGCAGCGGTTCCGCGTCTCCCGCGAACATGAGGCCCGGGATCGCCACGGTGTCATCGTCGAGTCGTTCACGAAGGTTGGCGGTCTGGTGATCGCACGTTCGAGACGAATGGGACGCCTGTGTCGCCAATCGTTCGATCTTCGGCGAAACCAATCACAACGGACTCGGGTACCCGCCAAGAACCGCATCCATCACCCTCGCCACCTCCCGCTGCCGCTGCTCGAGCACGTGGCCATACGTGTTGGGGGTCAGGGTGATCGAGGAGTGCCCGAGCTGGTCCCCATCAGCGCCCATACCTCGGGACGACCACGTGTCGTGGCGGCGTCAGCCCACCTCGTTCCTGCCGTCCTCGAGCCGGAACCGGTCCCGGACGGACTCGGGTGGCCGGGTGGGCTTCGGTGCCGGCTCCGGACCAGGCATGAGCCAGCGGTGGCCCCAGAGCCCGGCCCGGGTGAGGCCGAGGGCATCCGCCTGCTGGCGGAAGGCGGTGACCAGCGCCGCCCGCGCACCGGGCTGGCTCGCCCGGATCAGCGTGTGCACGGAGAGGGCGACCTCGTCGAGCTGGCGATTGGCCTAGCAACTGGCCCCCGGATGCCTCCTTGCCGGAGGTCTCCGGGGCCCATTTCGTGCGTGAAAGTTGGTGGGCGGTGAGGGACTCGAACCCCCGACATCCTCGGTGTAAGCGCGTCCCCTGCCCTGCCGATCGGTCCTAATGATGACGGCCGGTGCGGATTCGTGCTCAGCGGGAGACCAGCCGGACGGCCTGATGGTGTCCCGTCCGGCTGGTGGCGCGTGGTCCGGTAGCGATCCGGTAGCAGCTGCCCGCCTCGCCCCTCCGCACCGTCCCGGTCATAGCTGGGTCCCCGGACTCGGGGGTGGAGGGCGGCGTTAGGTCGAGTCGCCCGGCCCCCTGCGGCGTCGGCGAACTCCGAGGCCCACCCAGCTACTGGCGTATCCACATCGACGAGATGGTGTCGTTCCAGGATGGCCCCGGTCTGCCACCGTCCGAGAAGTCCTTATCGCCGCGGTCGTCCTCTGCCAGGCACGGTGCATGGTAGCCGGCGTTCTTGCAGAGCCTGACCGACGCGGAGCCGGACATCTGGGCGATGCGCACGAAGGACGTGCGATCGTTGAACGAGTCGTCGAACGCCGTGCCGCACGTCAGGGGAAGGGCCTCCCAACGTTCACCGGGGACGTCCTCGCAGAAGGATCTGAAGGTGATGCTGCGGTCGCCAGCGTTAAGACAGAACTTCCGGCTGTTGCCCCAGCCCGCGTGGTCCTTCACGTCCTCATAGAGGAACACCACCGCGACGTTCGCGATACCGTCGCTGCACTGGTACCAGGCGAGGACCACGAAGCCGTTGGCGTCGGTGTACCGGTCCCACTGGTCGCGGTCGCTGGCCGCCGCCGGTCCGGCCAAGGGGAGCATGGCAGCGATGACGAACACCGCGAGGACCGCGATGCGCTTGAACGGTGTACGGACGCTGTGGCTGCCAAGGGTAGGCACTGGTCGACCTCCGTGGGCGTCCACGCCAGTCCGGACCATGTAGCCCGGCGCGTGACTGCGGCGGCTGTTCGCTCCGCCGATCCGGGTGGCTCGTGGTGGGCCCGCGGGGCAGTGTAGTCCACGGATGAGCGCGGTCGAGCCCACGGCCCAGGGAACGGCGTCCTTCCTCGTGAGCGTCATCTCGGCTCCGTGCCGTGCGACCACCCGGCATGTGTATCCTCTGGCTTCGAAGTGCCACGCTCCGACTGGCCCAAGACCATCATCAGCCTGCTCGTGCTGCTCATCGGCATCCTCTTGTTCCTTTCAGGCGGGAGGCCGTAGCAGCGTGTCAGCGCAGGCGCTCGCTTCCGGGCGTACCCGCAGTCAACGCGCGTCCCGTATCCCGACCACGGGCGCCCGCCAGCCCGTGCCCTCGACGCTCACCCGGCCGATGACCTCCCAGGCGACCGCCGTCTGGCCACGCCCCAGCGGTGGTGTGACGGTGTCCAGCTGGTCAGGTAGCAGGATGTCGCCCCACGTCGGCGGCCTGCCGGTGCCCGTGGCTTCCCGCTCGGTCTGACCGCGGAGCATCGACCCGTTGGCGAGCCCGGCACGGATGGCTCCGAGCGTCCGTGCGGCGGTCCATCCGGCGATGCCCGAGTGCGAGTCGATCGTCCGCCACATCCGACGAGGGTAGAACAGGCGTTCGGTTCGCGCCAGATGTTCCGGGGAGCGGCACCGCCAGCGGGTCGTCCCGTCCGCAGGACTACCTAGCGCCGGTCTGGTCCGGTCCGGTCCATGTTCCCTGAGCCGTGGCGGAGGTCGAGCCCGCAGACTGGGTGCTGGGCTCCCTCCCCACGTGCCTCACCGGCCGGTAGGCAACCCGGCGCCTTCTGGACGCGCCGGGCCACCTGATGGGCGCCCACACCCACCACTGTCTATGAGGCAGCGGGAGTCGCCAGCGTTTCGTCGGGACCGGACGGAGCGGCCCGCCTCGCCCCTCCGCGCGGTCCCCGCACTGGTCACCCAATCCATACTTGCTGCCCAGCCATTCCCCAAAGGGAGCGTCCGCCATGTCGACTGAAGGAAACAAGGCCGTCGTCCGCCGGTTCATCACGGAGGTCCTGGAAGCCGCCGATCTCGACACCATCGACGATGTGCTCGCCCCGAACTACGTGAATACGGCGATGGGGGTCACCGACCTCGCGGGCTTCAAGGCCATGTGGCCCACGATGGGCGCCCTCATTCCCAGCATGCGTCTCGACATCGTCGACCTGGTGGCCGAAGGGGATGCGGTGGTCGCTCACGTCACGACCGGGATCACCCTCGTCAACGGGAAGAGGATCGATGGCAGCGGCCTGACCTACTACCGTCTCGCCGATGGCAAGATCGTGGAAGCCGACCCGTTCGAGAGGCCGGATCTGATGCCCGAGCTTGCCGCCCTGATGCCGTCATCCGCCTCCTGACACGAGGGATACGACCAGGCACCGCGTCCTGGGTCGGGCTGTCCGGGATCTGTGCCCGCACCAATCCAAGGCACCAGAGAGTGCGACCCGCCTCGCCCCTCCGCACCCTCCGGGTCGATGCCGGGTCCCCGTCCGGGCGAACTCTGGGCGGCCGGCGCATGATGGGCCCGGAGGCACGCGAACGGACGATGGACCTGCGACTCATCGGTTTCATCCTCGCGGTCACCGGTCTGGTGGCCGTGGTCGTATCGGCCACACGGGGCCCTAACCTCGGCATCCCGAGGCAGACCGGTATCAACATCGGCATCGCGCTGCTGGTCATCGGGGCGGCCTTGGTCATCTACGCGATAGCCTTCCCCGGGTAGTGAGGGGCCCGCCGCGATGACGCGACGGGCCACACAGACAGATAGGACGAGGCCCGGCACCCGGCGGCACCGGCTCTCCACGGTTCGGAGGTCGCGCCGAGGATCCCGCTCCCAGTCTGCCCGCCTCGCTCCTCCGCTTCGTCCCGGTCATAGCCGGGCCCCCGGGCTCAGGGGTGTTGGGCGGCGCCGCGGGTGTGAGTGTGGCGGCGGGCGCTTACCCCGGACTTACGCGCCTCCCACGATCGCCTGAGCCCGTCCGGGGTAGCCTCAGTCTCCCGACTCCTGTTCGCCACTGCCCGCGGGTCGGCCGCGGTCCGTCCCATCGGGTCCCGCGGGCGGCACCTCGCCGACATAACCGCCTGTCGTGGTGTCGGTCGGACCGTTGAAGGCGGAGGCGAACGGGTCCGGGGCGCTCTTGTCCGCTGCGGTCGCGTCCGCCGCGGGCACCTCCTGAACGTACGCGTCGGGGTCGTCGCCGGTCGGACCGTCGAAGGCGTCGGCGAACGAGTCGTCCTCCCTGGCCTCGCGTCGATCGATGTCGGTCATGCCTCGCCTCCTTCTCGGACGTTCGGGGTTCAGGGCCCCGGAGCGGTCCGCGCTCACTGTAGGGGCTAACGGCGGCTCGCTGTTCCCTCCGGTGAGCCGGAACCGCTCAATCAGTCGGTGCCCATTCCCCGAGGGCCGATCATGCCGAGGCGACCTTTGTTGCGAGCCCTAGTCGCCCGGCCGCCGCGCCGAAGCAACATCGCACCCCTCGGTCCGATGCTGGCGTCCCGCCTCGCCCCTCCGCGCCGTCCCGTCCGCAGGATTACCTAGTGCCGGTCCGGTCCGGTCCGGTGCACCTTCCCCGAGCCGTGGCGGAGGTCGAGCCCGCAAACTGGGTGCGGGGCTCCCTCCCCACGCGCCTCACCGGCAGGGCACCGGCGCAGGACCTTCGAACCGGGGACGGGGAAGCCGCCTCCCGGTGACCATGCGCATCGGGTCGACGTTGTCCTCCTCCTCGGCGGCCCGCTCTGGCTCCTGCGACCGGGGCCCTGTCCTTCTGGCCCCGGTCCCACCCCTTCCACCAACCTGGCTGAGCCCCGGAGCCCTCTTCGAGTCTGGCGACCTCCGCGGCTGATCAGACGTCGACCGCAGCCACGAGCTAGAACGGCCCTTCGTTGGTCGACCCTCGTCCAGTTGACCCCTATGCGATGATCGGCGCCGATCGCACGGCGATATGGGAGCGCTGTCGGTCGACGGCAGGAGGAAGGAGACGATGTCCATGATCGGGCGCTGGCGTCTCGTGTCGCTCGCCCTTGTGCCACTGCTCGTCACGGGCGTCGTGGCAGGGCCGGCGTCGGCCGATGCGGGCGCCGTCTGGGCGTGGGTCACGGTGCGCAACGCGACCGGCGACAGCCTCGTGTCCGGACCCGTCGATGCGGGCAGCTGGAACTCGGGCGGGGCGGGCATCCATCGCATCGAGACCGGGCATTACCAGGTGACGTTCTATGGCGCCCAGGACGCCGGCAGCGGCGCCAGCGTGGCGCTGGTGAGCCCGATGGGTAGCAGCCCGCGCACATGCGCTGCCGTGGGCTGGGAGCGGGTCACGTCCAGCGAGGTCGTGGAGGTCAAGTGCCAGACGCTCGGCGGGACGCCGATGGATAGCCGCTTCATCGTCCACTGGCTCGCGGCGAGCGGCACCGGTGGCCGGCTCGCGTATGCCTTCAACTGGAGCCCGACGAGCAGTGGTGGCAGCCCGGACGAGGTCTACGACTCCAGCGGCGGCCCGATCGTCGTCCATCCCGACCATCAGACGGCGCAGCTGCGGTTCGGGGACCAGGGCGTCGACGGTGGCATCGCGATCGTCTCGGCGACCGACGGGGACCGGGCCGTGAGCGGTTCCTTCCCGACCTCCTGCTCCCTCGTGCGCCTGACCACCGTGCTCGATCCGCATAACAGCGGCAACCCGAACGACGACACCCTCGACAAGTACGCCGATGTCAAGTGCTGGGAGACCGATGGCAAGGCCAACATCTACCACCAGCACGTGGTCGTGTTCATGAAGGGCCTCGGTCTGAAGGGCGTCGTCCGCAGCAGGGTCGCGTACCTCTGGGCGCGGAAGCCGACCACCGGGACCTACAGACCCTCCTCGCTCGACCGCTACAGCTCGTCCGGCGGCCGCATCACCGTGCGGCGCCTGGGCACCGGTCGCTACGTCGTGACCTTCGCTGGCATGCCCAAGGGAGGCGGGGCACAGGTGACCGCGGTCAGCGGAGCGGAGCGGAGGGAGTGCACGATCGCCGGCATCACCACCATCGCCTCGCCGGCTCGCGTCAAGGTCTCGTGCTTCGACGGGTCCGGGAAGCCCACGGACACGCGCTTCACCCTGGCCTTCACCCGCTGACGGCCACCCCTCGAGCCCGAGCGACCGGGAATGAGGGAGCGGCGCGATGGAAGGACCCACCGGCTAGGGCTGGGCGGGGACGGTCAGCCCTAGCCGCCGGTGCAGCCGGTGACCCAGAAGGTCTTGTACTTGGTGTCCGCGGGTGCACGCTTCTGCCGGTGTCACGCTCACGAATTGGTCATCGGACCGGACCACGCCCGCCGGTTTCCGTCGCGGTTGCTACCACCGGTTGCTACCACATTCAGCGCAGCCCGCCTCGCCCTCCGCGTCGCCCTCGTGCGCCACCGGAGCGGGGTGGCGCGGCATGCTGCTCCCGGCGCCATCGGCCTGAGGGCCATCCCACCGAGGCGTGGGCGTCATCCGGACGACGGTCGGGCCCGCCCCTCGCGGGACGGGCCTCCGATGCTCCGGTCCGAGGAGTCGGGGACCGGACTACCTCTCGATGTAGGCCGTGAACGGCTGGATGACCCCGTGCTTCTCCTCCAGCGCAGCGTCCTCGGGCGAGGGCGACGCCATCAGCTTCTGGATGCCCTCCATGTCGTGGATGTCCGCGCCGACCGCGACCTTGTTGCTGCCATCGGCCGCGACATAGTCCGTCACGTTCGTGGCGTAGGGCCCGATGACGCCCGCCCGCTCGGCCTTGCCGGCGAGCCACCGGTCGATATCGACGACCGCATGGGTGATGATCATCCTCGGCATAGGGGACTCCCTCTGGCGACGCCGGCAAGCACAGCACGGCTGGGGGCCGAGCCCGCTCCGGAACGGGAAGTATGCGCCGGAGGGTCGCCGTGCGGCCCGCCTCGCCCCTCCCGCACCGACGCGGTCGATGCCGGGTCCCCGGGTTCAGGGGTGGAGGGCGGCGACCCGCGATCACCCCGCGCAGCCCCACCACCTACCTCGGCCAGCTCGACGATCACGCCTACCTCGGTCGGGCTCACCGCGGTCCACTCGGACTGACCCGTCACGGCGTGCTGGGACCTCGGTCGCGTCGCAGGCGTGCTGCTCCCGGCACCGCGGGTACCGGTCACCTCGCGGGCGGCTTGACAGCCCACGGGTGGTGTCTAGGCTGGCGGCATCGCGGGTCCCGAGCGCATCCCCACCCGGATGCCCCGCGCCAGGAGGACGAGATGCCCAAGTACCTCATCACCGGGAGCTACACCGTCGAGGGAGCCAGGGGTGTCCACGCGGAGGGCGGCAGCGGCCGGGTGACCGCGGTCAAGAAGCTCATCACCTCGCTGGGCGGCAAGGTGGAGTCCTTCTACTTCGGCTTCGGGGGCGACGACTTCTACGTCACCGTGGACCTGCCGAGCAACACGGCCGCAGCGGCAGGCGCGATGGCCGTGGCAGCCGCGGGAGGCGCGAGCCCTCGGACCGTCGTGCTCCTGACACCCGAGGAGGTCGACGCGGCCATGAAGCTCACGCCGACCTACCGGGCCCCGGGAGCCTAGTCGCGGCCACGGGTGACCCGGGCGACGGCATGGGGCCCCGGTCACCGAGCTTCACGGTCCGTCCCGTCTCGAGCCCGCGAGCACCTCTGCCGAACGTGGCCGGCGGCCCTCGACCAGCTCCCGCAGGCGACCGGCCATCTCCCAGCACCACGCATGCCGCGGCGGCCGACCGCGGTCCATTCGCGGACGAGTGGACTTCACCTCAGAGGGTCCTTCCGGGTGCCGGGTTCGCCACATATCCAGCAGAGACCGGACGGCTTGAACCGCAGGTAGTCCACAGCGCGGTATTCGCGCCTCTTGGGGGTCGCACGCCAGGCCCTGAGGCAGTCAGGGCACTTTCCCCCCTGTTCTGAGACGTCGCCGCAGCCGGGGCAGCGGGTGGGGACCCTGCTCATGCCGTTTCAGTATCGTGTTTGACGGTGGCAATGGTCATGGTGGGGTCACATCTGTGAGGTTTCGACGAATCGCCTCGCCTTGACATTGCCCCAGTCCGCCGGGTGCTGGAGATGGCCGTCCTCGATGCCCTTGGCTCGACGACTCCCTCGCCCGGGGCAAGGTGCCCATCGGTGGCAGGGGCTGCCGCGAAACGGCTGGAGGCGAGCGGTAGGAGACGTGGGGTCGGGAGGGGGAGTCCGCACGGAGTCGTGAGCGGCGACGCGCAACCCTCATCCGGCGCTCCGAAGGATGGGTGCCGGTCACGCCTGAGTCGACGACCCCGTTCCGTCTGGCCAGTCACGCACGGCGAGGTCCGCCGCGAGGCCATCCCCAAGTGACGCCAGCGCTCCCCTGAGCGCCTCCGCCGCCGACTCCCTCACCCCGATGTCCGGCTCGTCCGCCAGGTCCGCGACCGCCAGCCAGCGGCCGTCGAACTCGCGCAGCCGGACGTCGATCCAGAAGTCGAGGTCGGGATGAGTAAGGCGGAGGTGGGTCACGAGTGGCGCCCGAACAACTCGTCCGTCTTCGCAGCCATGATGAGGTCGTTGCGGTGCAAGCCCCTGATCTTGTGCGTCCACCAGGAGACGGTCGTCCTTCCCCACTCGGTCACCAGGGCCGGGTGGTGGCCCTCGCTCTCGGCGAGTGCTCCGACCTCGTCCGTGAACGCCAGAGCCTGTGCGAAGTCGGCGAACGGGAACGATCGTGTCAGGCGCCTGATGCCATCGACCTCGACGACGAGCCAGTCGGGGATCTGCGGCCTGAAGACGGCGACCTCCTCATCGGTGACCGTCGGTTCGTCCCGACGGCAGGCGACACATCGACTCCCCACCAGCGGACTTGCGGGCGTGTCGGGCATGCGTTGGGGCTCCTCGATGGTCGCGTGATCTGTCGCAGGGTACTCCCCGCCAGGGTTCGGCTGGCTGCGATCACGACCGGCATCGAGCTCGGACTCACGCCCCGTCAGCTGCCCGCCCGTCGCGCCCCGTCGAGGTTCACGACCTTGCGGTGGTGCAGGTCCTGACGCAACCCGTCGAGGTACCGCAAGGCACCATCGGCCTCCCGGTACTGCCAGAAGGTCCAGCCATTCGTCTGCGGATAGGCTCGCCCTGTCGGTGCACCCGCGACGGACCTCCGCGCCATACCACCCGCCAGCGAGAGCGACTCGTAGGCGACACCCTCGAACAGCACGCGGCTGGGACCCTCGACGACGGCATCCAGCTGCGTCCCGAGGTATCGGTGCTCGCCACCGAACGGGACCCTGACCATGCCCGCGTCGATCAGCTGCGCGAGGGTGACGTGGCGCCAGGGACTCTTGTCGGGTGCGGGCTCCCCCGCTCCGGCCGTCCTTCTCGGCGCCGACGCGTCACGCACTGGCCTCCGGTCGGCCGGTCGCTCCGTCCGCTCCACGCCCGGCGCCGCCACCGTCGGGAAGTCGAAGGTCGTCCTGAGCCTGCCCAGGCTGGCACGGACCTCGGATGGGCTGAGCGCCGGCGCCTTCGAGCGCAGCAGCCGGGCGACCGCAGGGTCAGGCTCGGGTGCGAAGAGGGCCCCGAGCGCCTCGGTGATCTGCCGGTCGACGAAGTCGGACTTCCAGAGGTCGTCGATGACCCGTGCCGCCATCTGCGTCTTGGCCAGCAATCCGAGCGTCTGGTCGGCATGACCCTCGGGGTCGGCCACCCGGATGGACCGAAAGAGCTTCTTCTCGACCGGGACCGTGGCGTGGCTGTTGTAGATGCGCCACTCGTTGCCGTCGGTAAGGGCCACCCACTCGACCCCGGCCGCCATGGCATACGCCAGGATCTGGCTCGCCCACTTGCCGTCATCGAGCTTCGCACCCAGGGACTTGGCCTCGATGAACAGCCGCGGGTTCCGGAGCACGAAGAGCGCATAGTCGACCGGATTGTCGACCGAGCGGCGGCGGTACTCGAGCTTGACCTCCTCGAGGTCCTCGACATCCCAGCCGAGGGCCCGCAGCACCGGCACGATGAGCGCCGCCTTCGTGTCCTGCTCGCCGATGCCCTGGCGCTGATAGCGTCCGATGCGCTCCCGAAGCGTCGCGAGCACGGCGCCGACATCACCCGACTGCAGGACCAAGACCAGCCCTCCCGGTGTCGCTCTGGCAGCCTAGCTGGGACGCCGGTGCCACTCATAGTCTGTAGACCTTTCGTCATCGGCACAAGTAGCGTCCGCCGGTGCCCAGGCGTGAACCGTCCGAACTGCTGCTCGCGTTCGGACGCGCGGTGCGCCAGTTAAGGACCGCGCGGGGCATCTCGCAGGAGGCCCTCGCCGACGAGATCGGCATCCATCGCACCTACGTCGGCGACGTCGAGCGCGGTCTTCGCAACCTGGGGCTGCTCAACGTCGACCGGATCGCCAGCAGCCTCGGGACCGACCTGGTCGGCCTGATGACCCTCGTCCAGCGGGAGCGACGCGGGTAGAACTCAGGCCCCGGAGCCACCGTGGGTCAGATCGGTGAGTTTGGTCGGGGCGAGAGGGATAGCGCCCTTCGTAACTCACGTCCGGCCGCGACCATCCTCACGCTCGTGAACCGGATCCGGACGGTATCCGGACCCCGGCTGGCCGTGGCCAGGAGCGCATGATGGCAGCCGCCGTCCGCCAGCGTCCGACGCGACGGCAGCTCCAGGTGCTGCGGACTTACATCACGTCCGGCTCGATCGGCGGCGGCTACGAACTCGGTATCGCTGAGGCGACGGCCCGCCAGCACCTCTCGGGTCTGTATCGGCGGACCGGGTGTCTGAATGCGGCGCAGGCAGCGCACTGGCTTGGCGTGTCGCAAACCTAGGCCAAGAACCCGGTCTGAGATGCGGGGTCATCAGGACCATCAGTTCGCATCTGGCGAGCATCTGTAAGGTGTGGGCACCATCGCCGATCTGGATCGCTCCCTTGAGGTCGTGGCATCCGCTGCCGCCGGGGACGAGGTCGCCTTCCCGCGGATCGTGGCCGCGTATCACGACGACATGGTCCGAGTGGCCTACCTGGTAACGGCTGAGGTCGATCTGGCACTGGACGCCGTCCAGTCGGCCTGGCCCATCGCCTGGCGCAAGCTCCCCACGCTCCGCGACCGGGGACTCCTCCGACCCTGGCTGGTCTCGATCGCCGCCAACGAGGCACGAGGGTTGCTGCGCAAACGACGTCGCCGGCATCTGACCGAGATCACGGTCGAAGCCTGGGATGAAGTATCCAGCCGCAGAGCGCCCGGTTGGAGGATCGCGATCGCGGCCTCGACCTGCGGAACGCGCTCCAGCGCCTGGACCCGGAGGATCGGGGCGTGGTCGCGATGCGCTACGTGCTAGGCCTCAGCTCCACCGAGATCGGCAAGGCCACCGGGCTCTCCGCGCCCGGGGTCCGCTGGCGGCTGGCTCGAGCACTCGAACGACTCAGGAAGGACCTCGGCGATGACTGAACCGATGGACACCTACGGCGTCCGCATCGGGCGCGTGGATCCGAACGGGATCATCACCGCATACGTCGGGACGGGCGAGACCGGGACAGCCGGGAACGACGGTCCCGCCCTCGCGGCGCAACTTGACGGTCCGAACGACATCCTGATGAGCCCGTCCGGTGTCCTATACATCGCCGCGGACTCCGATCCCTGCATCCGCGCGGTCGGCACGGACGGGGTCGTACGATCCGTGTGGTGCCGGCCTACCTGAGCGGCCACAAGGGTCGCTGTGCGGCCGGGCTGACTCAGCCGCTCCAGGACGCATCGTCTTCCTGTTCGACATCCCGAACATCCGTGCGGTGCCCCGCTTGACGCTCGACCGAGCGCCCCGTAGACAAGGGATGTGCACCGGGGTCCCATCCCCATTGCATCGCATGGAACCGGGCCGGGTAGATGCCCTCCGCCTGGCCGACGCGTCCCATCTCATGAGTGTTGTCGAGCTGCTCCTCATGGGGGCGCTCTGCTACGGCTTCGGGCGGGTCAGCGGGGCCGTGCTCGTCCCGTGAATCGTGACCGCGGCGTCAGATTGCGGCCGCAGGCTGATCACCCTGCGGTGCGTCCCGCTGCAACGTGTCCTGCTCCGGTGCAGCGGGACCGCTGGGTACAAGCGCTACGGTGCGGTCGACGGGCTCGCGCCGGGCGCCGGTGAGACCTCGGGGAAGCCCGGTGCTCCGACACCCATCCGGACACCCGTGATGGGCGGGCCGCCCTCCATGACGTCCACGATGGCGTTCGTCGCGTCGCGCACCGTCACGCCTCCCTGCGTGTTGTCGTCGAGCAGCGTCCGGCCGTCCGCGCTGACCACCGGGTAGCCGTCGAAGGTGAGCGAGCCCGCGAAGGCGCCTGACGCATCCGAGAGCAGCTGGACCGCGGTGAAGTGGGCGGTGTGGTCGTCGACGGCCTCCCAGGCACCGACCTCGGCGCTCACGTACACGAGGCCCATCGGCCCTGTCGATGTGGTGGCCTGGCCCATCACGACGGTCCCGTCGGACGAGAACACCGCGATGGACGGGCCGCCCGGTGTCGACACCATCCAGGCACCGACGATGGGATGGTCGGCCGGACTGGTGTCCTGCGCCGCGGCACCCAGGGCGCCGAAGCCGACCGCGGCAAGAGCCACGAGCAACGCTGATGAGATTCGACGAGACATGGGGCACCTCTGTGAAAGTTCCTCTGGGATCGCCGGTCGACTGTCGTCGACCGGGACGATGGACTGGTCGTCCGCTCCGACCTACGGAGCCGGGGAAGGGCTGGCGCCCGCAGGTGGCGGCGCCGCGGGTTCGCCCGACGTCGTTGGCGAACCGACCGGATAGCCGGGTGAGCCCACGCGCATGCGGCTGCCGACGACCACCCCATGATCCGCGGGGAGGACCATCACGACCTCACCGTTGGCGTCGCGTACTGTCGCGGTCCCGCCATCGTCGGCGATGATGGAGGAGCCGTCCTCGCTCACCGTCTGAGAGCCGTCGTACGTGAAGGACCCGGTGAAGGCGCCGTCAGTGCCGGAGTAGAGGAAGAGCACGCTCAGATGCGCGGTCTGTGGGCCAGTCGGTTCCCAGACCCCGATCTGGGTGCTCTGGTAGGTGAGACCGGAGGGCGGTACGCCGCTGACGGGGAACGCGGCGGTGTAGGTGCCGTCGGCGTGGAAGGCCTCGATCGCGGGGCCACTCGGGGTGGACACGATCCACGCGCCCACGACTGGATGGTCGGCTGGACTGGTGTCCTGCGCCGCGGCCGTGCTGATGAGACCGCCGGTGAGGAGGCCACCCAGTACCGCGAGGGCCGGGATGAGCTTCATGGAACGCCGCATGATGTGTCTCTCCTCGGCCTGCCGCACCCTGGCGGTAGGCCTGCGTGCGATGGGATGGATGGGGTCCGGTCGAGAGCCCGGACCGGGTGAGGGCGGGACGTCGTGCTACGTCGCGGGAGACCCCGTGGACTCCTTCTCGGCGGAGTTCTAGGAGATCCTTGGTGGCTCGAGGCCGATAAGGCATCGAGGACTCAGGGCGTGGGCGACACCGCGACTCGCGCCGATGGCGAGGGGACCGCGCCCACCACGCCGTCGAGGTCCCAGACGCGGGCATCGGTGAGTGCGTCCGCGCTGTTGTCGAAGCCGCCCACGACCAGGACCCGGCCGTCGTCGAGCAGGGCGGCGGCCTCGGTCCCTGCGCCCGGCAGTGTCTGACCGACGGCTCCGAAGGTGCCCGTGGCCGGGTCCCACACCTCGCCCGGTCCCTGTGTCAAGAGCACGCGGCCATCGTGGAGCAGGGTCTCGGTCTGGAACTCGGTGAACTCCGACGCGGGGGAGCCGGTGGGGGTGGAGGTGCCGGTGGCCGGGTCCCACACCTCGGCGAAGGTCCCGGCCGTGCTGCCACCCACGACGAGCACACGGCCATCAGCGAGGAGCACCGCCCGGAAGCGGACCCCGGGCAGGGACCCGGTCGGGGTGAAGGTCATGGTCGCAGGATCGAGGATCTCGGAGGTTACCCCGATGCCAACGGGTCCCCGGGCGACGAGCACCCGGCCGTCATCGAGCGTCACGGCCGAAAAGAACGGCTCCGGCGTGTCGAGGGTGGGCCCTGGACCGAAGCTACCGGTGGCCGGGTCCCAGATCTCGGTCGTGTCGGTGCCTGCGTGCCGTGGGGTGCTCCAGCCACCCATGACCAGCACCCGGCCATCGGGCAGCAGTGCGGCCGCGTGGCCCCCGCGGGGCACCGCCATCGATCCGGTCGGGCTGAAGGTCTCCGTGCCGGGGTCCCAGACTTCGGCCGTCGCCAGGATCACGTCCCGGCCGGCAGCGTCGGGTGCGACATAGCCGCCCGTAACGAGGACGCGGCCATCGGGCAGCAGGGTCGCTGTGTGGCTATGCCGACCCTCATGGAGCGCACCTGCGGTCCGGAACGTCTCGGTCGCCGGGTCCCACAACTCGGCGGTCGCGGGCAACACCGACCAGAACTTGGTGCCGCCGCCGATGACGAGGACCGTGCCGTCGGCGAGTCGGGTGGCGGTCGCGCTGGAACGCGGCTCGGCGAGGGGCGCGACCGGGCACACGACCGCCGCACAGGCGGTTGGCACCGGCTTGGGGCTGGGGAGCAGGGACGCGGCCGTGACGACCGCCGCGCCCAGCGCGAGGATGAGGGCCATCGCGATGGCTGTGAGCGAGACGAGCCGGAACGTCGGCGAACCGACGGCGACCCGTGCTGAGAGACGCATGGGAGGCTCCTTGATGAGGGCGAACCAGCGCGGACGGGGACGGACCCCGTCCATCGCTGCGAGGAAGTCGCGCCGCAGCCTGGCGGGGGCGTGGTCCGGGGCGATGTCGCCCAGCAATTCGGCGAGGGATCGATCGGGTCGGTGGTCGCCGCTCATGCCACGCTGTCCCGGACGCGGCGGGTGGCTGGCTCGGGCTCGCCGTCCACCGCGACGCGGAGCGCGACGAGACCGCGCTGAAGCCGGGACTTGGCCGTCCCGACGGGGATACCGAGGATCTCTGCCACCTCCGTGGCGGGTCGGTCCAGATAGAAATGGAGCACGATCACCGCTCGCTGGTCGATGGGCAGGTCGCCCAGGTGTCGGGCGAGTCGGTCGCGGTCCGCGATCGACGAGGCTGGGTCAAGGATGTTTCGGGATCGCATATCGGGCAGCACCTGCAGCTCGACCACCGTGCGGCGCCGTTCCTTCCGGGCGACGCGGTAGCACGACCACACGAGGAGGCGATGGAGCCAGGCTTCCCACGCGTCGGGGCTCCGAAGGGAGCGCACATCCCGCCAAGCCGAGATGAGTGCTTCCTGGACCGCGTCTTGGGCGCGGTCCCCGTCGCGAAGGATGAGGCTCGCAGCGGCATACAGCCGGTCGAGGGAGGCGTCCACGAGCTGGGTGAACGCTTCCCGATCGCCCTCGGTCGCCCGTACCACGAGCTCTCGCTGCATGTCTGCCGCCGGTTCGACACGGCGCATCCGGCCGCGTTCGTACCCTAATGCGTCCTGTCGACCCCCCGATGGGTCCCAATCTGGCGATGATCCAACGGCAGGACGCCTAGGCTGACCCTGTGGCTACCCGCCAAGCACCACGTCCATCACCCGCGCCACCCCCCGCTGCCGCTGCTCGAGGCCTTCGTGCCGGACAGCAGGCTCGGGATCGCGCCGGCTCCATGAACGGATGGACCTCGAGGCCTCATCCCGTCCGAGGTGGGTGGGCATCCCATGTCGGGCATGTCACAGGCGAGCGTGCGGTTCGACGCGGTCCCGCGCTCGATCCAAAGTGACCGCACGATGTCTACCGGACGTGGTAGTGGCCGGTCATTGCGAGCTGGTGCACGTCACACCAGAAGAAGTACTCACCGGGCGTCGTCGGAGCGTCGAAGGTCATCGACTCGACTGCGCCGGGCCCGGTCACGATGGGCGTCTTGCCCAGCGATCGCGAGTCCTGGTCGGGACCATCGAAGAAGTGGATGTCGTGCGCGATGACGGTGTCGTTCGTGTATCGCACGGTCACCTGGGCTCCGGCCGGGACGCTGATGTCCTGCGGGTCGAAGGCAAGCGGATCGGCATCCGTCGTACGGATCTCGATGGTGACGCTCCCACCGCCTGACGCCGCTCCCGACGGATTGGGTGTGGCCGGCGGGACGGACGCGGGCTGGGTCGCCGTGGTCGGCGGGGCGGCCGTGGCAGGCACATACGTCCACGCCGGACGTGCCCCCGCGCAGGCGACGACCACGAGCAGGATGCACAGGATGCTTGCCAGGCGCAGGGGCCGGGCGATCGGTGTCACAGCCATCCTCCGGCCGCCTCAGGTCGGTCCAGCCGTGACGATGGGCGTGGCGCCGTCTGCCGGCGACGCCGCGATGGCCACGCGCTGGAGTCGGCGCCCGGGTGCCTGGTCGCCTGGTCGCGATCGGCCTCGCGGGCCTGCGTCCTGGATGAGGGCCCGGTACACCTGCTCGTATCTGGACACCATCCGCTCGACCTCGAAGCGCTCGAGGGCCCGTCGCCGGATCGCAGCGCGGTCCAGGTCCCGGACACATCGGAGCGCGAGCCGCGCCTCATCCAGATCGTCCACCAGGAATCCGTCGACACCGTGTTCCACGATCTCTGGGAGCGCCCCCGCCCGCCGTGCGATGACCGGCGTCCCGGTCGCCAGTGACTCGATCGCCACCAACCCGAATGGTTCCGGCCACGCCCCGAGCATGAGCGTCGCGAGCGCGCCCGCGAGCAGCGGGTCGCGGTCGCGCGCGCTCACCTCGCCCAGGAACTCCACTCCCTCGGCGGCAGCGGGCCGGACGACCTCGTCAAGCATCGCGAGCTCCCCGGGCTCGATGGCCTTGGCCGCGATGCGGAGCCGGTGGCGAGTGGAGATCGCGAGCTCGATGGCCTCCGCGATCCCCTTCTCGGGAGAGAGGCGGCCGACCAGCGCGAGATAGTCGCCGGGCTCCTCGACGGCGGGCATCCCGGCGAGCGGCAGACCGTGCGGGATGGTCGCCACCCAGTCGAGACCCGGGTGCCACCTGCGTTGACTCTCGCTGATGGCCACCAGGGGCACGTCCGGGAACGCAGCGACGCAGTCGTAGGTCCCCGGCAGATCCAGGCGCTGATGGAACGTGGTCAGGACCGGCACGCCGGCGTGCCGCGCCAAGGGCAGTCCGAGGGTCTCGAGATGCGCATGCAGCACGTCGAACTCGTGCGCGTGTGACCATGCGACGGCCGCCGACATCGTCACGAAGGGCGCCACCTCGCTGCGGTATCCGTCGAGCCAGATGGCCCTGGGGACGACCGGGACGACATCGGTGCCCGCGGTCGAGTCACCCGAAGCGAACAGGGTCACGTGGTGGCCGCGCGCGGCGAGCCCGTCGGCAAGCGCCGCGACGACCCGCTCGGTGCCGGCGTACCCGACCGGCGGGACCGGCAGCAGCGGTGGCGCCACCATCCCGATGCGCAGCCGCGGAGCGATGGATCGACTGGCGGTCGGCGTGCCGTTGGTCGAGCCATCGGTGCTGCCGTGGTCTGGCATGGCGCACTCCTCCCCCGCGCGACTGCAGCACGGAGACTCCGTCGCCCTATGCAGGGCGCAACAGGATGATAGCCCTCAGGCAATCATGCCGAGGTATCGACGTCGGCTCGGTTCCTGTCGACTCCATCGCAAACCGGACCGGCTGCGCCAGGGCAGGGACGTGGACACCTCGACCTGCCACATCGGGTCCCGGTGCCATCGCCAGCGACGGCGCGGTCACGACGGGAGCGGGTTCGCCGGCGTGGTGGTCCGGTGAGACTTCCCGACGGTAGACCGCCGACCCGCCCAGGACGGCGTCCATCGCGCGGGCCACCTGCGTCTGGCGCTCGTCGAGCACGTGCCGCGTGCGTCCCGTCGTTGCGCTCGCCCCGCTGTCGACGGCGCAGTCCTTGCGACCCGCTGTCACACGATCGTCACGGTGCGGTCATCGGCGCGTCACGAGTGACCTCCAGGCTCCGCGCGGTGGTCGGCGCCCGCCGACATCAAGCCATCACTGGAGGGACAGATGAGACGTCTCATGCTCGCCGCCGGCAGCGCCCTGCTCGCAGCCATCACCCTGGCTGGGCCGGTCGGGGCCCGCGACTTCGGCGCTGTCTATGTCAACGACCTGACCTATCGCGTCTTCGGCAACGCGGCCAACGTGCCCGATGGCACCGGCACCGACCCGTTCGCGACGTTCACGAACTCAGCGAACCCGGCGCAGCGGGGCGTGGCGGAGTTCGCGCCGGGTGCGCCCGGCAGCCATGGCGGCCGGTGGGCGGTCTATCACGCCACGTGGACGGGTACCGGTGACCCGACCGAGCTCGTGACCAGCTGGGACGAGCTCCAGTCACTCGTCGCAGCCGGGAAGCTCACGCTCGTCCGGGATGCCGCCGCCGACTTCCGCTGCCCGGTCCTGGGGGACCCGCAGCCCATCGGCTGATCGGACGCCCCGATCCGGACAGGCCTGTGGCCCGCTCGCGAGTCGAGCGGGCACACTCTTCTACCCGCCCACCACCGCGTCCATCGCCCGCGCGACCTGCCGCTGGCGCTGCTCGGCACATGGCCACACGCGTTGGAGGTCGGTGCGATGACCGGCCGAGGCCATCATTCGCTCGGGGTAGCCAGACCTCGGGTGCTCGGGCGATGGAAGTCGGCCGGCCGTCAGGCCCCCAGACCGGGCGAACGGGTCCGTCCTCGTCAGTCGCCCCAGCTGAACAGCGGCACCAGCTCGTAAGGCGGCGGCATGAGCGCCAAGAGCAGCGCCACGACGAGCTCGGAGCCGATGGAGCCGTCGTCCCGGACCTGTCGGCTGCACCGTCCTTGTCCGCTCGACTGTGACGACGGCCGGATCGCACTCGACGCTGACCGCGGCGTGGTGGATGTGATGCGGTCTGGTGGAGGTGGTGGAACTTGACCTCCGCGCTGGTGAGCCTGCCTGGACCCGGGCGGTAGCCGTCGCTGGACGGGACTGCCGTATGTGCCGGACGGCATACCCCCAGCGACCTTCGGCCCTTGTCCCCCCCGCGATGCACGACTAGCGTCATTGGGGGACGGAGCGCACCCAGGGGGCATGACGGTCCCGGTTGGCCGATAGCGCCGCCGTGCACGCCGCACGTCCATCCAGGAAGAGGTTTCTCCATGTCAGTGACACAGCCGATGCCCGAGTCAGGAGTGGGAGTGCATCCATGGACGTTGCGTCGCGTCCATCCAGGCAAGCCGGCACGCTTCGTGCTCGATGCGGCGCTGGCCGCTCTGGCCGCTCTGGTGGTCGCTTGGGTCACGCCCCGTGGACCTAACACGACCACCATGGCCCTCCTGTGGATGGCCGGCCTCATGGCGGTCGGCCTCCTCGCGGGCCTCGTGACGGGCAGTCGCTGGAGCCTGGCCCTGACACCGGTCGTGTTCCTGGCCGTGTTCGAGGTCGCTCGCCTCGATACCCAGGGGCCGACGGTGGATGCGGTCCACATCGACTCCATGTACGGCATCATCGCCCTCGTCGTGGGCCGCGGGGTCACGCTCCTACTGGCGCTCCCGGCGATGCTGGTGGGTGGTGCCATCGGCGTCGAGATCGCCGCGCGCCGGCGCCGCGCGGGCGCGCGCCGGCTGGGCCGCCTCGGTTGGCTCCTGACCGTCATCGTCGGCGCAGTGGTCATCGCCCTCGGCGCACTCATGGCCCGCCCGGTGTCCACCGCACCCATCCTGGGCCCGGACGGCGCCGTGCAGGCCGGCAGCATCGCGGAGCTGACGCGCGTGCCCATCGGGGGCCACGAACAGGCATTGCTCATCCGCGGGAGAAGCGTCGAGTCGCCCGTCCTGCTCCATCTCGCGGGGGGGCCCGGTGGTACGGATCTGGGGGCCATGCGCGCCGACACGAGCCTGGAGCAGTCGTTCGTCGTCGTGACCTGGGAACAGCGTGGCGTGGGCAAGTCATACGCAGCCCTCGACCCGGTCGAGACCCTGACCCTGGATCGAATCGTGGCCGACACCATCGAGCTCTCGGAGTACCTGGCCGACCGGTTCGACGAGGACCGGATCTACCTGACCGGCAACTCCTGGGGGGCCACTTTGGGGGTGCTGGCCGTGCAGCAGCGACCCGACCTGTACCACGCGTGGGTGGGCACCGGCCAGATGGTGAGTCAGCGGGCGACGGACGTCATGTTCTGGGAAGACACCGTCGACTGGGCCGAGGCCACCGGTGCATCCGATCTCGCCGCTCGACTCCGTGCCAATGGCCCGCCGCCCTATGCGGACATCATCGACTACGAGATCGCCCTGTCGCACGAGCACGACTGGAACCCGTATCCCGAGTTCGATGGTGACAGGGAGCTCCCGGCGACGCTGTTCGTCCCCGAGAACGACCTGATGGACCAGGTCAATGGCCTGCGCTCGTTCCTGGACACCTTCTCGGTGGTCTACCCGCAACTCCAGGGTATCGACTTCCGGCGCGATGTACCGACCCTCGACGTCCCGGTGTACCTGGTGACCGGCGCACACGAGGCCCGTGGACGAGCCGTTCTCGCCAAGGAGTGGTTCGAACTGCTCCAGGCACCGTCCAAGGACTGGATCGTCTTCGAGCATTCGGGCCATCGACCGTCCTTCGAGGAACCGGGCGCGTTCGCTGCCCTGATGTCCCGGGTCCGGGACGAGACGTACGGCGCGGTCGGTATCGAGTGAGGGCCAGTGGTCAGCTTGGCGTCAGGTGTCAGCTTGGCGTCAGGTGTCAGCTTTCCGACCACGCCTGCCAGCCACGCCTGCCAGCCACGGCGGTCGTATTCGATCCCATGGGTTGGAGCAGGTGGACGAGGGCCGCTATAGGGACCTACGCAGAGTGCCCCAGAGTGCCCGGGTGGACGCCGCCCCGACAGACTTTTGATCCTCGTGTCCTGGGTTCGAATCCCAGCCGGGTCACCAGTATGAACTCGCAGACGGCGCTTGATCTATACGTATCAGCGTGCCGCTGCTAGTGTTTGAATGCCTGACCGCCCGCCTGACAGCCCAGCTGCCTGCCACGGCGGAAGCACTCAGTGGACGGGGTGGTGGCTGGTGGAGGCAGTGGTCCCGCCCATTCCTCTGCCAGCCGGTGCACCTCGACCTGGGTGGTGAGATCGGCCACGGACACGTCGACCAGCCATCGAGGCTACCCGGTGACCACTGCGACGGTCATGCCGGGCCCGCACTCGTCGCGACGACGGGTCGTGGCGTCATCGTCACCGAGGCGTCCACACGTCCTGCTTCGGCAGCGGCCGCGATCATGATCGGCGCCGAGGCCTTGAAGCCCTTGAAGGTCAGGTAGAGGCCGAGCGAGAACTCCCACACGAAGATCGGCAGGACCATGAGACCGGACACCGCGGAGACGTTGTCGATGACGCCGAACAGCTGGAGCAGGACCGACACGAGCAGGATGGGCGCCCCGATGAGACCCAGCATGGGCAGCGCACGGGGCACGAGGCCGGACCGGTACAGCAGGGTGCCCAGCAGCAGGGCGTTGACGACCGGCATGAGGGTCTGTCCGACGAGGAACGTCCACTTGTAGGTCGCGCTGAGCGACGCACCCGTCGTGAGCAGCGAGGGAGCATCCGCCGTGCTGGCCGCTGCGCCCAGGTCCTGCTGCAGGGTCACGAGCGAGAGCAGGCTCACGACACCCAGGAAGATCATGGCGCCCTCGATGGTGCGGGAGGTGACGAAGCCGAGCGCCATGCCCGCGTCCTGCCGCTTGACCACCGGGTAGAGGGCGACCGCGGTGCCGATACCGGCGAGGGCGACGATGAGCTCGAGGACGGTGCCCACGAGCACGCCCGTGACGCCGCTGTTGCCCAGGATCCAGGCCGGATCGGTCTTCACCGTGCCGTAGAGGGCGAGCGTGGGGATGGAGATGAACGTGATGAGATAGAGCAGGCCCGCGACGAGCGAGCTCTTGCGCATCGGGTCCATCGGGACCCGCTTCGTGGCTGGGGTGCGGGTGGCGTTGGTCACGTCAGTCTCCGTGTGGTTCGGTTGATGTGCCTGGAGGTGAGGCTGCGCGTCAAGCGACGAGCGCCAGGACCGGGACAGCCTCGATGAGCCCGTCCTGCATGTGGATGGTGCGGTCGGTGCTGGCCGCGATCTTCGGGTCGTGGGTGACGATCACGGGCGTCTGGCCGCGCTCCTTGTGATGACGAACGGCCTGCCGCCCACGAGCATCCAGTCTCCGACAGGCACGGACGCCGCCTGGACGCACACGAGGACCTCGTCATCCTTGACCGCCGGGTTGTCGATGTCCCCCAGCTCGAGCGTGTCCTCCGAGCCGTAATGGTCCGGGACGAATCGCTTTCAAGAAGAGGGGGTGTCTCCAGATACTGTACGGTGTACAGCGTGCGGCGTAGAGTAACTGTACGCCGTACGAACCGTCAATCCCCGAAGTTCGACCACATCGTCGCCACCTGGTGGCGAGGAGGATGCCGATGACGACACCGGCGACGAAGAGACCGGCGGGTCGGATGCCGCTGAGCAGGGAGCGGGTGCTGCGGTCGGCGATGGTCCTCGCAGATCAGGGTGGCCTCGAGGCACTCACCATGCGCATTCTCGCGCGCGAGCTCGGGGTCAGGCCGATGGCGCTGTACTACCACTTCGCCAACAAGGACGACCTCATGGATGGCATGGTCGACCTCGTCTTCAGTGAGATCGAGGAGCCTCCGCACGCAGCCGACTGGAAGGTAGCCATGCGTCAGCGGGCCATCTCGGTCCGCCTGGCGCTGTCACGCCATCCCTGGGCGATCGGCCTGATGGAGTCGCGTCCGAACCCCGGTCCGGCGACCCTGCGGCACCACGACGCGGTACTCGGCAGTCTCCGACTCGCCGGTTTCTCGATCGAGATGGCGGCTCGTGCGTACTCCGTCAAGGACAGCTACATCTATGGCTTCGCGCTGCAGCAGCTGAACCTCCCGCTCATCGCAGCGACGCAGCCTCCAGCGTTGGCGCAGGACGGCCTCGAGCAGATCCAGGCTGACGAGTACCCCTTCCTCGCCGAGCTGACGGTCGAGCACGTCATGAAGCCGGGCTACGACCACGAGCGCGAGTTCGAGTTCGGGCTCGACCTGGTCCTCGACGGTCTCGAAAGGTCGCTGGGCACGACCTGATGCCGGCGATTGTCGTCACGGCGGATCGGTCCGAATGGCTGTCTCGGGCATGCCGTTGGCGCTGGCCCCCCGATGTCAGCCGCCGAGCACCGCGTCCATCCCCTGCGCGACCTCACGCTGCCGCTGTCGGAGCACGTCGCTCTACGTGTTGGGGGTCAGGGTGATGGAGACCGGCATACCCACGCCCTGAGAAAGTTGGAACGTCACACCTCGCGGTGTACTCATGATGGATGAGCGGCACCACGTTGGACCGCTGCCCTGACGGGGAGGCCATGGGACGCGAGCTTGTCGAGCGGGCGATCGAGGGCGATCACGATGCATTCGTGTCGCTGGCTTCGGCCGCACACGCCCGGCTCCAGGGCATCGCCCGTCTCATCCTGCGGGACGAGGAGTTGGCATCCGACGCGGTGCAGGAGGCGCTCATCTCTGCGTGGCTGCACATCCGCGCCGTTCGCGATCCGGAGCGCTTCGACGCCTGGCTGAACCGATTGCTGATCCACGCAGCCTACAGGGAAGCGAGGCGCCGCAGTGGTCGCCTCGTGGAGATCCGGGTGCTTCCCGTCGAGGTGCCGGACGGCCGGGACGCCGTCGCGGCGGTGGACGCCCGTGATCGCGTTGAGCGGGGCTTTCGGCGTCTCGATGTGCAGCAGCGTGCGGTGCTGGTGATGCGTCACTTGCTCGAGCTATCGGAAGCCGAGGTGGCGTCGGTCCTTGGCATCCCCGTCGGGACGGTGAAGTCTCGCCTCAACCGGGCGAACATGGCCCTGCGGGCCGCGATCGAGGCCGACGAGCGTCCTCCCGCCTCGATCGTGGAGGTCCCCGCGTGAGCGCCGACGACAGGCTCGATCGGCAGCTCGCGGCCTGGATGAGCGACGTGGCGTCCGAGGCTCCGCCCGCGGGTCGTCTCGAGGCCATCATCGAGGCCACGGCTCGCCGAAGGCCCCGGTCACGCTGGCTTGCGATGATCGGCAGCGGCCAGGCTGGGACCGGCCGCCTCGGATGGCCCGTCCCGGTCCTCCGACGCGATCTGGTCATCGCCCTTGCGGCGGCATTCCTCATCGCCGCCGCCATCGCCGGCGCGGTCCTCGTCGGTGGCCAGGTCCTCCGGACCGACCCGCGGCCCTGGCCTGAGGGTGCCCTCGTGTACTCGGTCGACGGCGATATCTACGTCGCAGGGGCCGACGGCGGGTCGCCCGTCCGTATCGCGGACGGTATCGAGACCGACGGCCTGCAGACCGATGCACCGTGGTACTCCGACCCGCACTGGTCACCCGATGGTCGCTTCCTCGTGTACAACGAGCAGTCGGCCGAAGGCGAGACCGTCCACGTGATCGACGCCGAGGGCCGCCCGGTCGTGTCGCTCCCGGGCTTCTATCCGATGTGGCACCCGAACTCGTCGCGGATCGCGGTCCAGCGGGGGAGGGTCATCGATGTCTACGGGCTGGATGGCGCGCTCCAGGCCACGCTGCCGAACCCGGGCGACCCCGCACCGCTCGTGTGGGTACCAGACGGGAGCGCGGTCGTGCTGCCCGTCACCGGGGTCCCGATGATGCTGCCGATCGACGGAGCGCCGCCGAGGCCGGTCGATCCGCGGCGCCGCGGGTACCTGCCGGGCTTCTCGCCCGATGGGTCGATGGTCGCGGTCGATACGGAGGATGGCCTGTATCTGATGGCGGCCGACGGGACCACCCCGAGCCTATTGAGCAAGCCCGTGGATGGCACCTACTATGGGCCGGTCTGGTCGCCCAGCGGCGACAGGATCGCGGTGATATGGTCGCGCGCCGAGCGGCACGCCTCCCCTGTGGTCATCGACGTGGCCACGGGCGTCGTGACCCGGCTGGACCTGGCGTTCGACCCCACCCGCGCTGTCCTGGGATGGTCGTCGGACGGGCGGACACTTCTCGTCGGTGCGTCCGAGCATGAAATGCCTGGACCGCTCTGGCTCGCTGCAGCCGATGGGTCCGGCAGCAGCGTGATCGTCGATCGGGCCGCTGGCGCTGGCTGGCGGGCGGTGGCAGCACGCCCGCTACCCGCCATTGGTCCGCTCGACGCGGGCAGGTACGCCATTGTGAAGCCCCCCGGCATCGGTTCCGACTACCGCCGGTTCACCTTCACGCTGCCGGCTGGATGGGACACCAGGAACGGGTTCATATCCAAGCACCGGGGCAAGCCGGGGGAGATCGCCCTGAGCGCATGGGCTGTCGATGAGGTGTACGACGACCCGTGCCATTGGCAGGCGAGCACACGAAGCCCTCTCGATCTGGTCGGCCACACCCACGACGCGAACGGGGTCATCGTCACGACCGGGGGAGGGGGATTGGCGAACCAGGCACCCAGGGGGACCCGGCCCCGGCCACTGGCCCATGTGACGCTCGGAGGGCAGGCCGCCCTCCGCGTGGAGCTCTCTGTGCCTCCCACGATCGACGTCGCCGCATGCGACCAGGGCGAGTGGCGGAGCTGGACCGACCAGGGACCGCAGGGTGCCAACGTGCACCATGCGAGCGGCCAGGTCGATGTCGTCTACATGATCGATGTCGACCGGAGCCCGCTGGTCATCGATGCCTCGCACGGGCCGGCGACCACGGCGGCCGATCTCGCCGAGCTCGATGGCGTGCTCCGCTCGCTGATCGTCGACCGCTAACTCTCGGATCGCCGGCATCCCGAGCTGACTATGGAAGCGGACAGTCTCGTCGCCGAGGCATCTCGCCGAGCTCGATGCCGTGCTCCGCTCGCTGATCGTCGATCGTTGGTCGTAGGGGCCGTCGAACGCGAGCCGACCGTGGAGCCAGCTGAGCGCGAGCCAGTCCGCGAGTCCATGGGTGTCCCAGGTCCGCGTGCGGTGCCCGGACCGACTGCCCCGGGAAAGATGGAACGTCGGGCACCACGCGCGACTCTGGTCGGGTGAGGCAGGCAGATGGGTGGACCATCCCAGGTACACCGGCGGCCGGGGCCGAGACAAGAGGAGTCCCGCATGCGTACCGTTCATCGCGCTATCTCGGTCCTGTCGGTCGTCATCCTGATGACAGGACCGTCCGCCATCGTCGCTGCTCAGTCAGATGCGCCACCCGTCCCGGGGGCGACGTCCGGGCGGGGCGCGTCCCAGGCGCCGCTCGACACCTCGACCTGGACGACCTATGTGTCCGATCGATACGGCTTCAGCATCGACCACCCCGCCGGCTGGACCGAGCGTCCCGCCGATCACACCTGGACCCTCGCAGCGGACACCGACTGGCTGAGCTCGGCCACAGAGCAATTCCATGGACCGGAGCTCCTTGTGTCCGCCTGGTCGCTGCCGGTCGAGCCGGGCACGACAGCGGAGGCGTGGCTTCAGGCCTACTGCCCATCGCTCCACGCGACCTGCACCGGACTCGAGGACCAGACCGTCACCGTGACCCTGGATGGCCATCCTGGCTCGCTCGTGCGATACGCGGAGGACACCCAGGCCTTCATCCTCGTCGATGACCGGATCTACGTCGTCGCCGCGTGGCAACCCGAGTCCGATGCGAGCGCAGCGCCCTACGGGGGCGCCACACGGCTGCTCGAGGGCTTCCTCTCGACCATGCACCTGCTGCCCGGTGGGCCGGGGGCGAGCTCGTCCGCGATCGCATCACCGGCCCTCTAAAGGCAGCTACCCGCCCAGCACCGCGTCGATCACCCCCGCCAACCTCCCGCTGCCGCTGCCCGAGCAGATGGCCATACGTGCTGGGGGTCAGGGTCGATCGAGGAGTGCCCGAGCTGGTCCTTCACTCGCACCCATGCCTCGGGAAGACCTTGTGTCGTGGCGATGTCAGCCACCTCGATCCTGCCGTCCTCGAGCCGGGACCGGTCCCTGATCGATCGCGGCGGCCTCACGGGCTTCGGTGCCGGTGCCGGCTCCGGGCCTCGGCATGACCCAGCGGTGCCCCCGGAGCCCGGCCTGGGCGAGGCCGAGGGCATCCGCCTGCTGGCGGACGGCATTGAGCAGCGCCGCGCGCGAGCCGGGCTGGCTCGCCCGGATCAGCGTGCGAAGGTAGAGGGCGACCTCGTCGTGCTGGCGATGGGCCTCCCAGATGACCGCCTGGACATCGTCCAGAGGCGGGCCCACAAGGCCGCCTCCGACTCGTCGGGTGGGTGGGCGTAGACGGGCCGGGGTGGAGCGGGACCTTCCCGTCCCTGTGGCAGGGTCGGATAGCTCCCCAGGTCGGATGGCCGGTGACACCGGAACGCCTACGGATCGGAGGCCGGTCCCGACCCCTACCGGTAGCCGCCGGAGCTCATCGGTGATGGTCCCCCCTGGAAACGTTTTGACCTGACTCACCCGCGAGTCGGGGGCTCGTGGTCAGCGAGGGTCGAAGATCCGTCCGCGCGGCACTCTCCACCCCTGGGCCCTGCCGTGGGAACCGTACTGGCGCCGAGGAGATGGGCATCACGACTATCTCTCGCGGAAACGGGGCAAGGGTCACGCCAGCCAGCCAGCACCTCTCGACCCCGATACCACCCCCCCGGGCCCCGTCATCACTGGCCCCGCCTAGTAGGGGCGATGAGCGGCCCGGCGACCTCGTCCCGGACGTCGCACCGGCGGTCGTGCGCCATGACCAGCCGGCCACCGTGGTCGGTCACGGGCGTGGCTGCGATGCCGGATTGGCACCGTGGGCACTGTCCCGTGACGGCCGCTCCCCACCGGTGCTCGAGGATGCGCGGCAGCCGACCCCGCATGTCGGGTCGGACGGTGGGCGCGAGGTGGGCGACCCCGTCGACGACCAGTAGTTCGAAGCGGTCACCGGTGGGATGGATGCCCGTGGTCATGCCGACACCTCGACCGGTGAGCAGTGGTCGCAGACGAACCCGGAGCCGACCCGACGATGCCTCGAGCGGTGGGCCGGGTAGTCCTGACAATCGACCGTGACCGAAGCCGTTTCCTCGCGCGCGTACCCTGCGTGTCTCTGACGTCTCTCAGAGACCGCCCAGCGCTGCGTCCAGCCCGCGACCTCCCGCTGGCCACTTGCTCGAGCACCTGTCACGTCGCCCGCCCTGCGATCCTCGTGGCCTCGAAGCTCGGCCTATGCACCGCGGCTGACAGGGCGTACGATCCGCCTCTCCTCGAGAGGGGCATGGGACGGGAGTCCCACCGGTGTGGCGTCCACAAGCGGTCGCCACCGCGCCACGTCGGGCCAACGGCGAGACCGACTCTCGGGGGTGTGCCGGCGCGGCGGCGCCAAGGAGCCAAACGATGGTCGGTCTGTCCATCCGCCCACGCCGGTCCGGATCTCGGCCCATGGGCGCGTTGATCGGCGCTGGCATACTCGCTGTGTCGCAGTTCGGTCTGGCCTCTGCGGCGGCCCCGGCCTCCGCGGCACCTCCGGCCTCGGCGCCGATGCTGGTCGTCCAGGCTGATCAGCCAGCCGCCGTTCCCGAGTATCACAACTGGGCCTTCGACGACTTCTTCCCGCGGGCGCTCACTGTCGCCCAGGGCTCGACCATCGGCTTCGCCATCGAGGGCTTCCACACGGCGACCCTGCTGCCGGCCGCCACGACCGTGGCGCAGGACAATGTCACCGCCGGCGTCGCAACGCCCGATGCTGAGGACACGACCCCGAACCCGAACGGCACCACGCACCTCAGCGAGTCACTCGCGGGCCTCTCGCCGCTCCCGGCCACCGGCTGCGGTACCCCGACGGACCCGTGCACGTTCGACGGCACGGACATCGTCAGCACGGGCGCGCCATTGAGCGGCCCGCCCAACGGGGCGTTCGCGGTCACCATCACCGCACCTCCGGGCGCGTACGTATTCCATTGCCGCATCCACTCCCAGATGGAAGGCACCCTGAATGTGGTCGCTGCGGGGGGCACCAGCACGACTACCGATGAGCTGAACTCGGACGTGCAGACCCAGATCACCGCCGATGTCGCGGCCGGTACCGCCGCCGAGACCGCGGCGGACACCGCCGGGCACACCGTGAACGCCGACGGCTCCATCACCTGGACCCTGTCCGCCGGTACCAGTTCGCCCGACGGCCACGCCGTCATCCTGGAGATGCTGCCGGTGAGCGTGGCCATCGCGCCAGGAGATACAGTCGTCTGGAAGGCGCCCGGCCACAACGAGGTGCACACGGTCACCTTCCCGGGCGAGCTGCACACTGACGCCTTGCCCATGTGCGAGAACGGTGCGGTCGACGTGCCGGCCGTGCCCACGGTCAACCCACCTCAGGGCCCGTTCGACTTCGCGTGCGGCTCGGGACCGCCCGACGAGATCGAGTTCGGTGGTGGCAACGGCGTCACGACCATCACGGACCCGACGACGGTGGCTGACTCCGGGCTCATCGCGAACGACGGCGAGGCAGTGGCCTTCGGGGCACCCGATACCGCCGCCCTTTCGAGCTGGAGTGCCACCTTCACCGGTGCCGCCCCTGGTCTGTACACCTATGTCTGCCAGATCCATGCCAACATGCAGGGCACGATCCTGATCCCGGGACCGCGACCGACCTCCTAGCGCCGCGTCCCCGTTGGACCGTATGGTTCAAGCGCGATCGAGCGCCGGTCCGCTCCGGCTCTCGATCCGTTCCTTCGCTGCCGCTCCAGGAGCGCGAGGCCGGCCAGGATGGCGTCCTCCTGCGCGAAACGTTCCTCGATGACGGCAACCCGCTGCTCGAGCTGCTCGATGGGGCTGAGCCGCCGGAGCGGATAGCCGTACTTGTGGGCGAGGTCCCAGCCGACGCCCCACGGGGAGATGTAGGCGGGGCGGCGCTTGACGTGGCTGCTGCTACTGAGCAGTAGCCGGTCGTGATGTTGCTCAAGGTGTCACCTCCGGCAAGAGGCGACGTGCGGTTGTGATGGGCCGTCGTCGTTTCGCTGTATGCGGGACTAGGCGGCGGGTCGGTTGGCTGGCGTCTCTCCGGCCAGCAGGCGCTCCAGGACGCTCCGAGGGACCACCAGGCGCTCACCCAGACGAGCAACTGGCCCCGGATGCCTCCTCGCCGGAGGTCTCCGGGGCGCATTTCGTGCGTGAAAGTTGGTGGGCGGTGAGGGACTCGAACCCCCGACATCCTCGGTGTAAGCGCGTCCCCTGTCCTGCTGGCTGGTCCGGATGTGTCGCTGGGTCCGGATTTCGTGCTCATTTCTCGGCCCGCAGACGGCCACGCTGCCATCCGGTCCAGCCCGTATCGCGCTGTCCGTTAGCGATCCGTTAGCAGGTACGACCCACCTACCCTCTGTAGAGGAGTGTCCCCGGAGTGGTGGGATTTGAGCGAGGCCCCTGACGCCGCTGACCGAGCGCGATGGGGCCACCGGTGTGATTCTCAGCGTGTTCCTGCCAAGATCACGAGGAGATCGACCGATGGCCCTGTCCACAGTCTGCCCTGTCCGAGCTGCTCGACGCCATCCGCGCGGGCGGTGGCGACCGACGTCATGCGCGAGGCCGATGACGCCTCGTCGCTCCAGCAGCTCATCGAGCTCGAGGCGACCAGGCGATCGGCGCCGGCCGGTACGAGCGGACCGACGAGCGGACGACCCACCGCAACGGCAGCCGCAGCCGGCTCCTGAGCACGAAGGCCGGCGACGTCGAGCTGCGCATCCCCAAGCTCCGCGAGGGCTCGTTCTTCCCGGCCCTGCTCGAGCCGCGCCGGCGGATCGACCGGGCCCTCTGGGCGGTCGTCATGGAGGCCTACGTCCATGGCGTCTCGCACCCGCAAGGTCGACGACCTCGTGCCGCCCTGGGCATCGACGCCGGGTATCAGCAAGAGCGAGGTCAGCCGGATCTGCGGCGAGCTCGACGCGGTCGTGGCCGCGCTTCCGCGAGCGCCCGCTCGACCACATCCGCTTCCCGTACGTCTTCCTCGACGCGACCTACGTCAAGGCCCACGACGGCGCGTCGGTCGTGTCCAAGGCGATCGTCATCGCGACCGGGGTGACCGCAGACGGGCGACCGCGAGGTCCTGGGCCTCGCGGTCGGCGACTCCGAGGACGGCGCCTTCTGGACGGCCTTCCTGCGCAGCCTGCGGGCGCGCGGGCCTCGGCGGCGTCCGGCTCGTCATCAGCGACGCCCACGAGGGCCTCAAGGGCGGCCATCGCGGCGGTGCTCCTGGGCTGCGGCCTGGCAGCGCTGCCGGGTCCACTTCCTGCGCAACGTCCTGGCCCGCATCCCGAAGGGCAGCGCCGAGATGGTGCTCGCCGTCATCCGGACGATCTTCGCCCAGCCCGACGCGGCGCGCGGTGCGCGAGCAGCTCGACGAGATCGTCGAGCGGCTCGACGCCACGCTTCCCGGTCGCCGCGGCGATGCTCGCCGAGGCCAGGGACGACGTGCACCGCGTTCACGGCCTTCCCGATCGCCACTGGAAGAAGATCTGGTCGACCAACCCGCTCGAGCGGGTCAACAAGGAGATCAAGCGGCGGACCGATGTCGTCGGGCATCTTCCCCAACGAGGCGGCCGTCCTGCGGCTCGCCGGGGCGGTCCTGCTCGAGATCCACGACGAGTGGGCGATCGCCGAGCGGCGCTACCTCTCCGAGGGCTCCATGGCCCTGCTTGACCGGGCTCGCGATGATGGGCCGACCAAGGAGGTGGAGGGAGCGAAGAGCCTGCTGCTGGCGTCCTCCTCTTTGTTCTGGTCCCGCCGGGTCCCCGGGCTCGGGGGTGGAGGGCGGCGCCGCGGGTGCGAGTGTGGCGAGGGCGGCTTATCGGGGGCTTACGTGCCGCGAGGAACAGCTTCACGGCGTTGACCGCCAGACGTATCATCCGCCGCCACGGTCGGGCCGCCATTCCAGCCGCGAACGACCGGATAAGGGGGATCCGCCCATGTCCGACTCATCGGGTGGCGTCGACCCTACAGCGCCCACGGAGCTCCCCCCTGAGCCGCCAGCGGAGAACCCCGACCCGCCGGTGACCGGCACGGGCCCGACAGCCCTGCCCCCCGACAGTGACTCGTCCGGCGGGCCGGCGATCCCCGGTTCGCCCGGTGTCCCCTCGATCCAGGAGCCGCCCGAGGGCGGGTTCGACGATGTCCCCCAGGCCCTCGCAGCGGCAGCCGCGGCCTCAGTGGTGGCCATCGGCTTGACGGCCGGCGCGGCTGCCGCACCCGCGGTAGCCGCTGCTGCTGGCGGCACCGCCGGCCTGATCCTAATCGCCAAGGTCCTGGCCGAGGATGAACCGGATAATCCCGGCCAGAAGGACGACTTCGATGATGACTGACAACGGACATCACGAAGGAACCAAGATCCATCGCGCTGCCTTCGTCGCGTCTCCAGTCCCGGCAATCGGGCTGAGGCCCGGCACCCTGCGGCACCGCCCCTCCAGCGTGCCGCCTCGCCCCTCCGCGCCGTCTCTGTCATCGCCGGGTCCCCGGGCTCGGGGCTGGAGGGCGGCGTCCCGGGCGTGAGCGTGGCGAGGGCGCCTGCGCAGGCCTACGACCGTGGCTTGGTTGGGTCGACGGGCGGTGGCAGTGCCTTGAGCTCGGCCCGCGCCAGCAGTCCCACGGCCTGGCCGTCCGCGATGTGGAGCATGGCGGTCAGCCCCGCGAACGCGCCCAGACCGCCCAGCATCACCCAGGTCACGGCGGTACCGTCAGGGTCCCGGTAGCCGCTGGCGCTGCCTCGCCAGTCACCGAGCTGGTTCTGGAGGATGACGCTGGCGTTCCACATGCCGCCCACCAACCCCTGCGTGTCCATGACGAGGCGGCCGCTGAGGCGCGGGTCACTGGCCACGGCGCACGACACCCGGCGCTCTGGGCTCGCTATCACCGGGTCGAGTCGGTCCTGTCCATCGTCAGGGCATCGACCCGCGGCGTCGACGATGGTAGCGACCACCCGCACCGCGGCGACCTCGGTAGGCGGCGACTCGGACTGAGCCGCGACGAGGGTCGTGGTGCCGACCACCGTGATGAGCACGGCTCCCACCAGGGCCAGCACCGCCAGGGATGATCGCCTCATTCGTCCTCCTCCGGGCGTCACCGGGGCGTCCGCGCATCCTACGCCCGCGCTGCGCACCGAGGAAGTCCCCCGGAACCGCCGCGGTCCACTCGGACTGACCCGTCACGGCGTGCTGGGACCTCGGTCGCGTCGCAGGCGTGCTGCTCCCGGCACCGCGGGTACCGGTCACCTCGCGGGCGGCTTGACAGCCCACGGGTGGTGTCTAGGCTGGCGGCATCGCGGGTCCCGAGCGCATCCCCACCCGGATGCCCCGCGCCAGGAGGACGAGATGCCCAAGTACCTCATCACCGGGAGCTACACCGTCGAGGGAGCCAGGGGTGTCCACGCGGAGGGCGGCAGCGGCCGGGTGACCGCGGTCAAGAAGCTCATCACCTCGCTGGGCGGCAAGGTGGAGTCCTTCTACTTCGGCTTCGGGGGCGACGACTTCTACGTCACCGTGGACCTGCCGAGCAACACGGCCGCAGCGGCAGGCGCGATGGCCGTGGCAGCCGCGGGAGGCGCGAGCCCTCGGACCGTCGTGCTCCTGACACCCGAGGAGGTCGACGCGGCCATGAAGCTCACGCCGACCTACCGGGCCCCGGGAGCCTAGTCGCGGCCACGGGTGACCCGGGCGACGGCATGGGGCCCCGGTCACCGAGCTTCACGGTCCGTCCCGTCTCGAGCCCGCGAGCACCTCTGCCGAACGTCGGCCGGCGGCCCTCGACCAGCTCCCGCAGGCGACCGGCCATCTCCCAGCACCACGCATGCCGCGGCGGGTGACCGCTACCACTCGCGGCTCCACCTATCGTCGACGGGATCTCCGTCGGGATCGACGGGTCCACTCCCTCATGAGTTGCTCCACAGCGGGAAGAGACCCACCGTGGAGCGACATGGTCGCTACGGGGCTGGCGAAGGGACCGGAGCGGCTCCCCGGTGGAACAGGAAGCTGCCCAGCAGAGTGGTGTTGTAGACGCCATCGCCCGGGCACGGCACGATGGTGGTGAAGACGAGACGTGTCCGCATCCACCTCGTGCGAGAACGTCTGGGTGCAGGCACCCTCGCGCAGCGTCACGGTCCCGTCATCGGCGATATCGTAGGTCGCGCGAGAGCCGATCACCGGCACGCCGCTATCACCCATCCCCGACTCGGTAAGGCTGCCCTGGTCGAACTGCTCGATGATCGTGACGTGGGTCGTCGGGTCCACCCCGAAGGCGTGGAAGAAGTCGCGCCCGTCGGCGAGCGTGCCGCCGGCGTGCGCGAATGCGGTCGCGATCTGGTCCTCGGTCAGCGGGTCGGTGTGCCACGTGCCGTCGATGCCCGTGGCGCTGGGACTCGCGGGCGCCGGCGCCGGCGATGACGTCACGATCGGCAGGGAGGCCGGCGCCGTGCCCGTGCCGCCGATGGCATAGAGCGTGCCCTGGCCGGTAGCCACGAAGGCCATGCCATCGGCGACGCTCACGCAGCAGCCGAGGGCACCATCGAGGTCCAGCTGCCAGAGCTCGTGCCCGGTCGCGGCATCGACTGCATACAGCCGGCGCTCCGTGTCGGCGGGTACGTAGACCACGCCGCCCGCGATGGTGACCGGGCGGATGGCGCCCGCGATCGGTGTCGTCCAGCGCTCGGTCCCGTCGTCCGCCGCATAGGCGATGACGCCGCTGTGTCCGCCCGCATATGCGATGCGGTCCTGGACCGCGGGCGAGAAGACCTGTCGCAGGGTCCGCCCAGCGGACCGCTCCGGTGGCAGCGTCATAGGCGGTCAGCGCGCTCGGCAGGTCGTCGGTGGCTCCGGCGTAGACGGAACCATCCGCCACCACCGGCGTGCCGACGTATCCCTCGCCTGTGTCGACGGTCCAGCGCTCGCTGCCGTCAGCGGAGGAGACGGCCGTGAGCAGGCCACCATCGAGGGCCGCGTAGACGGTGCCATCCGCGTAGGCAGCGGCGTGGCTGCCCTGCTGGCCGTGTGACGCGGACGCCCAGAGCCGGCTGCCGTCGGTCAGGGAGAACGCCTGGATGACGCCGTCCGCGGTGCCGACGTACATGGCGTCCGGCCCGTACGTCGGGTCCGTGGGCGCCGTCATCGACTCGGTCCCCGTCCAGCGCGTCGACCCGTCCGCAGGGTCGATCGCGAGGATCTGGCCCAAACCGTCGATGGCGAACAGCGTGCCCCCGGCGAGCGAGAGACCGGTCAGCGGCGGGTGGATGGCGGTCAGCGTCCATCGCTCGACGCCCGACCCGATGTCCAGGGCATGCAGCAGGCCGTCGTCGCTCGTGACGTAGGCGTGCCCATCGAAGATGATCGGGGTGCCGTTGATGGCACCCTTCGCCGCGAACGTCCAGCGCACCACGGGTGCTCCCTCGGGACCCGACCCGCCGACGCTGCGACGAGCAGCATCGCCGCGCAGCATGGTCCAGGCGTCGGCGACGGGAGCCGGAGCCGGCGAGGCGCCCGGCGCGAGAGCGAGGGCACCGCCGAGCGCGACCAGCAGCGTCGCCGCCGCGAGGGTCATCCAGGTCCGGCGGCCGGTGCGACTTTGGACGTTGCGCCGCGGGTAGGTCGCGCCCCGCACGGCGGCCGCGAAGGCGGATCGCTGGGGGCGGACGCGGATGGTGTCGACCATCGATGCATGGAGTCCTGCGGGAGCCATCATGGGAGCCTCCTCGTCGAGCCAGCGCTCAAGGGACCGGTCGAAGCCCGGGTCGGATGTCATCGCGTGATCCCCCCGGCCAGGACCGGTAGCCGGTCGTCGGCCTCGATGGCGGCGCGCATCGCCTGGGTCGCCCGGTGGAGTCGGGACTGGACCGTGCCGATGGGGGCGCCGAGCGCATCGGCCGCCTCTGCCATCGACAGGCCCAGGTAGTGGTGCAGGACGATGACCGTGCGCTGCTCGGCGGTCAGCCGCCGGAACGCCCGCGACATCTGGTCACGGGCCGCCAGGGCGTGCTGCTCGTCGGGCACCGATGGTTCGCCCCGCACGGTCACTGCGAGCTCGGCGAGCTCGCGGGTACGGCGACGCCCGGCAGCCCGATAGCATGCTCGGACGAGCAGCCGGTGGAGCCAGGCGTCGAAGCGCTCGGGATCGCGGAGAGCGCGCAGATCGAGCCATGCTGCGAGGAGCGCGTCCTGCACCGCATCGGCGGCCTGCTCGTTGTCCCGCAGGATGAGGCGGGCAGCCCCGAACAGCCGATCGAACCGGGCCGCGGTCAGCGCGGAGAACGCGCCGACGTCCCCGTGCTGTGCCTGTGCCACCAGATCGCGCTGCATCACACGGACCCTTGTGGGCAGCCCGTCTGGCCGCTGTCACCTAGTCTGGGCGATGGGCTGCAGCGTTTGTTCCGTTTTCGGTTCCCGTCACGTCGCCGCCTCTCGGCCGAAACGAGCACTCACATCCGTTCGTCACCCGCACGCCCGTCGCCGGCCGCCCTAGACCCCCCGCCCGCCCGCAGGATAGCGTCGGCCGGATGACCAACGCGCCCGACCCGACCAGCTCCAGCCCGGCGGGGGCGCTCTCAATCTTGCCGACCCTCAAGCCAGGCTTGACCCGGGCCACGGCTCGTGGGTCGGTCAGGTCTGCGCGGTGCGTAGCTCTTCCTCCGTTGCCCTGAGCGCCTCAGCACGAGGCGGCCGAGGCCCAGCGGCTCGGTGACCTCCGCCGGAAGCGCGAGAAGACCATCGCCGGAGCCTACGCCTTGTCCGGACTCGGCGACTTCGCCCCAGTCCGTCGGGTGCTGGAGATCGCGGTCCTCGATGCCCTCGGCCTCGACAACTCCCTGGCTCGCAGCAAGGTGCTCATCGGCGCGGTTGCTACGGCCTCGAAGCTGCTGGAGGCAGAGCGGGAGGAGGGCTGGGCGGCGGGGGCGCCGACCCGTCGAACCTGCAGTCGCTGTGCGCCGCGCACCACCGCGAGAAGACGGCGACCCAAGACCCTCGGTGGCGAAGAATCCGTACAGGCAGGGCATCCGACCCTGGGTCGGGCCCACCCAACCCGATCGAGGACATGACCTCCATGTGATTCGACCCACGACCGCGGGGCACGCCGGTCCCCACGGTCGTGGCAGCTACGGAGATGACCGGTGGGGAACGCCGCCACAGGTGGTGGCCAAGCCGAGCGCGACCGGGCAGCGTCAGGAGGTGCCGTTCGGCCCGACCGGATAGCCGTGTTCCTCGAGCAGGAAGTCCATGTGCTGCCGGAAGGTGGGCTCGGTCACCGCGGTCGGATAGCCGTGCTCCTCGAGCAGGAAGTCCATGCGCTGGTGGAACGTGGGTCCATCTTGGGCAGCCGCAGGCAATGGCATCAGGAGCAGGGTCGCCAGGGTCACCGACACGACGAGTCGCGTCCCCCGGGATCGCTGACCACGACGCCCGGCCATCGGAACCTCCGTTCCCAAGGTATCTGCCATCGACGGGTCCTCCACGGGCGAACTGCCGAGGCCGAGCAGGCTTCCGTCGTGGTCGACCGATCTGCGCTGCCCATCGTCAGGATCCATACCGCGAATGGCGGTGGAGATCATCTGGCTCGACATCCCCGGACCACCGTCCGGTCGACGGCGCCCGCGGGCAATGGGTAGTCCTCCCCATTTCCAGGCGGGGCCCTGAGCCGGGACGGTCGATCAGACCAAGCCGGACCGGACGGCGACGGTGGCAGCGGCGGTCCGGTTGGGCACCGCGAGCTTCTCGAGGATGGCCGCCACATGCTTCGAAGCGGTCGTCCGCGAGATGAACAGGGTCTCCGCGATCTCCTGGTCCGAGCGTCCGTCGACGACCAGGCCGAGCACCTCCAGCTCCCGCCGCGAGAGTCGCCGCGTGATGGCGGACCGATCACCGCTGGCGGGGTCATCGACGTCGCATGTCGCCTCCGCGATCGCGTCCTCCAGGGACAGGGTGCGACCCGCGCGCATCGATCCGTCCGCGGCGGGCCCGCCCAGCTGAGCCCGGATGAGGGCCTCCGCAGGATCGACCCACAGCCGATGCACACCGGTCCGGGGTGCCCCCATCCGGTCGCGTTGCGCCTCCGCCGCCCCGAGTAGTCGCGCAGCCACGCGAGCGGCCCCGCTGCGTGCGCGCACGGCCGCGATGGCCTCCACGCAGAGCACGACCTGCAGCAGCTCGCCGAGCGGCAGGGAGTGGGCGATGCTGTACCGGAACCCCTCCTCGGCCTCCTGGTCGCGGGCCTGGAGCAGCGCCACGACTGCCAACTCCCCGTGGAGCAGGGCAAGGCCGTACTCGTCGTCGAGGGTGGTGGCGATGCCGAGCGCGCGAGTGAACACCGCCTCCGACTTCTCCAGGTCGCCGGCCGCGAGATAGGCGCCCGCCACGGCCCACCAGGCGGCCGCCGTGTGCCAGGCGTCACCGAGCTCGGACCACAAGGCGGCACTCCGCTCGCCATGCTCCAGGGCACCCTGGATATCGCCCTGGGCCGCCGACACGGCCGCTCGGAACCAGGCCACATCGGCCGTCGCGGCCGGGTCGCCGGCAGCCACTGCCAGTCCGTCCGCGTCATCGAGGCTGGCCGCGGCGCTCGCCAGGTCGGCCATCATGTACTCCATGGACGCGCGCCCAGCCAGGATGCGGGCACCCAGGACAGGCGACATCGGACTGGGCATGGCCATGACGACATCGCATCGCCGGCGTCCCTCGCGAAGGTGGCCGTGCAGCACCCAGAACCGGGTCAGCGCGAGGACCAGGCGGCCCGCTCGATCGACATCACGGACCCGGATGACCCAGTCCTGGGCGCCGCGCAGGTTGGCGTGCTCCTGCTCCAGGGTGTCCAGCCAGTACCGCTGGTCGCCGTGACCATGGAAGGCGGGCGCCGCCCTCTCGGCCAGATCCAGACGCGACCGCGGCGTGGCGATCCCGGACGAGCGCCTCCTCGCCGCTTTCCAGGAGCCGCTCGAGCAGGAACTCCCGGACCGTCTCGAGCATCGCGAACCGAGCCGCGCCGCCGACCGAGGGCACCACCCGCACGAGGTTCAGGTCGGCCACAGCGGTGAGGTCATCGATGATGGTGCCCGCCCTCGTCCCATCCCGGTCGATGGCTTCCGCGCCCTCCAGGCCCACACCGCCATCGAAGACGGCCAGGCGCCGCAGCAGCCGCTGCCGCTCGGGCGCGAGCAGGTCATAGCTCCACGAGATGGCGGCCTGCATCGTCCGGTGCCGCGCGGGGCCGTCCCGAGGGCCCTCGGCGAGCGCCGGCAGATGCTGCTCGAGCCTGGCCAGCAGCTCCTGGGCCGACAGCACCTGCATCCGCGCCGCGGCCAGCTCCAGGGCGAGCGGCAGTCCGTCGAGGTGCCGGCAGATGGCAGCGACCGTTGACCGGTCGGTGTCATCCAGGCTGAAGCCGGGCCGGGCCGATGCAGCGCGATCGCAGAAGAGCCTGACGGCACCACTCGCATCGGCATCCCGGTGGCCCGCCGCGCCAGGCCCGCGAACGTCGAGCGGGTCGAGCTGCAGCTGGTGCTCGGCAGAGACGTGCAGACGGGAGCGGCTGGTGACGAGCAGGGTCAGCCCCGGGCAGCCCTCGATGAGCGCGACCACGAGCGGGACCGACCCCGGCAGGTGCTCCATGCCGTCCAGGACCAGCAGCAGCCGCCTGTCGCGCAGGAGTACGACCAGCGCTTCCGACTGTGACGGATCGGGTGGCCCGACGATGCCCAGCACCTGTGCGATGGTGGCCGGCACCAGCGAGTCGTCGCGGACGGCGCCGAGCGAGACGAACCCGACGCCATCGGTGAAGTCGTCCGCGGCCGCGCTCGCGGCGCGGAGGGCGAGGCGGGTCTTGCCCACCCCGCCAGGACCCGTGATGGTCAGCAGTCGCAGACCGGGCTCTGCGAGCGATGCCGCCGCCGAATTCGAGCTCGCGCTCGCGCCCGATGAAGGAGGTGTACACGGTCGGCAGGTCAGCGGCGACCAGCCGGTCCCGGCGCCCTGCGACACCGAGCCGCACCGGTCGGATCCGATGGAGGCTGCCCTCCATGTCTGCCCCTTCCGCGCCCGCCGGCCACACACCGCGCCCGAATGAACGCGGATGCCCGGATGTTCGCTCGCAGGCATCTCGGGTGGGCCGGTCGGCATCCTAGTCCCCGGTACGTCCCGACGCAATGGGGGCCTTTCAGCAGGCTGGCGCCCGGACGCGCCGCCACGCACGCGAGGACACCCGCTGGACGCAGGACCACCGGTGGGGTACCCGCCTTGCCGGTTCGGGACCCCCGCTGACGCCCAGCTCTCTCCTCGCCTGCGGGCGTGAGCGCGGCCGCGATGCAGTCGTCGGAGCACTCCTCCGGCGCGAAGCGCGTGCGAGGGGCGAGCCTTCGCAGTCCCTACTGAACGCTCGGTCCTGCTACGCCCTTCGATCGGGCATGAACGAGAACGATCGAAGTTGAAGGTTTCGCTCCGCTGGACCGTCATGTCATCGTGAGGCAAACGTCCGAGGTCATGGACTTGGCAGACCGCCAGATCGCTCAGGTCGGCGAGGACGGTCCGCGCGTCGCCGCGTTCCTGCGCCTGGCCAACGAGCACCTGGATGCTGCCTATCGCCTCGCTCGGGCCATCCTGCGCGACCCATTCGAGGCACAGGACGCGACCCATGATGCCTTCGTCCAGGCGTGGCGCAAGTGGTCGACGCTGCGCCGATCCGAGTCGTTTCCAGCATTGGTTCGACCGCATCCTGGTCAACACCTGCCGCGACCGCCTACGCGCGCCGCATCGGGATGTGCGCGACATCTCGGCGGAGATAGAGCTTATGTCGAGCGACGCGATCGGCGAGGCGCACGATCGCGACCTTCTGGGCAGCGCCATCGCGACCCTGTCGCCGGACCACCGCGTGGTCGTGGCACTGCGCTACTACCGGGATCTCACGGTCGAGGATATCGCGAGTCGACTCGGCGTCCCCGTGGGCACGGTGCATTCGCGCCTGCACTACGCACTCAAGCGCCTGCACGCGGCGATCGACATGACGGACAGCGCGGGGACCCTCCGATGACCGACCAGGAACTCGAGCGTCGCCTTCGGGCCTGGTACCGCGCCGACATCGGAGACGATGAACCGACGCCGATGGCGTTGCGTATCGGCCTGGCGGCGATCCCGGGGGTGTCCTCGCCGTCCGCTCTCCGGTCCGGTGACTCCCGTCGCCTCGTGCTCCTGGCGGCCGCGGTCCTGCTGGTCTACGGGTGGCGCGATGGCGGCCGGCTCCTGGCTGGCACGGCCCTCCGCGCCGGTGGCTCCCGTGCCGACGCCGTCGATGCCCGCAGCCGCGTCGCCCGGCCCGAGCTCCAGCTACGCCACCCCATTGACGCATGGGACCTGGGTGGCCACCGGCAGAATGGCCATTGGCCGGCAGAATCACACCGCGACGCTGCTGCCCGACGGCAGGGTCCTCGTGGCAGGTGGCCGAGACACGCCCTCATCCGCGGAGTTGTACGACCCGAGCAACGGGCGGTGGACCGGCACCGGATCCATGGCCAGGGGCCGATCGGGTCACACGGCCATCCTGCTGCTCGACGGCACGGTGCTGGTGGTCGGAGGCGAGACGGCTGACGCGGGCCCGACAGCGACGCCCGAGCTGTACGACCCCGCGACGGGGCGATGGACCGCCATCGGTGGCATGGTCACGACCAGCGTGGTCGATACCGCCACGCTGCTCAGCGACGGCAGGGTCCTCGTCGTCGGTGCCACCGGCGGGGAGTCGCCGGCGGCATCGACGGAGCTTTACGACCCCGGCACGGGGCGTTGGACCGCTACCGGCAGCCCGGCCGGATGCGGGACCTCGACACCGCCACGCTGCTGCCGGATGGGACGGTCCTCATCGCCGGCGGCCGGATCGGCACAGCCGACTGGGTCTCATCCGCGGAGCTGTACGACCCGAGCGCCGGGCGGTGGACAGGGACCGGTGAGATGGTCGAGGCCCGGCACGGCCAGACGGCGACCCTGCTCGCCGACGGGAGGGTTCTCCTCGCAGGTGGAAGCGAGACCGATCCGGCGGTCAGCAGCGAGCTGTACGACCCGGGCACCGGGACCTGGACCGCAACGGGTGCGATGCTCGTGGGTCGGCGGGGCAGGCACGATTCAGTGAACGAGGGTCATACGGCGATCCTGCTCCTCGACGGCAGGGTGCTCGTCGCGGGTGGAGGGCCGGGGGGCCGGCATGACCTGGCAGCTGCGGAGCTCTACGACCCCGGCACCGGCGAGTGGACCGCCACGGATCCCATGCTTGGTCCCCGGGGCAACCACACGGCCACCCTGCTGCCGGATGGCGACGTCCTGGTCGTCGGCGGTACGACTGGCCCGACGCGCCTTCCGACCCCCGACCCGTCGCCGAGTGTATCGCCCGGACACATGGCACTGAGCCTACCAGCGGGCGCGGGTCATGGAGCCATGGCATCGAGGCCGACGCCCGGGATGTTCCCGCAAACCGTCTGACACCAGTGAGGAACCTACGATGACCGACCGGCACGCAAAGAGCCACCATGAGTGCGTCGTATCCGCGCCTGGGTCCCGGTCGCCGCGGGCCTGCTCCTCCTGGGCTCGGTGCTCCCCGTGGCCGCACAAGGTCCCCTCGCTCGCACGAGCACCAACACCCGGCCTCCAGGCTACGCCGCCCTCCCCCGTCAACGGTCGGATCGCCTTCATCGTGTTCGATGCGGCCGCCGACACCCGGCACGCGTTCACCATCGACCCGGGCGGCTCGAGCGAGGTCGAGAATTGGGGCAGCTAGTGCCGGTACGGACGAGCACGACATCGCTCCGGCCCCCGCTGCGTGGTCCGCTGATGGCACAAGCTTGCTGCTCGAGGTGTTCCCCGGGGACATGGCCCGGCCCGCGACCTCCGATGCCGATGGGTCCGACCTGAGGGTGCTGGATGCAAATCCCGACCAACCGGCCTGGCTCCAGCCGGCCTGGACGCGACGAGCCTGGTCCCCCGATGGGAGTCGTTTCGTGGTCACCGCGACCGACTCGCTGGCCCCTGACCACAACGGGATCTACACCCTGCGGGCCTCCGACGGCGCTGGGCCATCGAGGCTCACGGTCACGCCGTCGAACTGCCTGGACGATGCGATGGGCTACTCGCCGGATGGGTCACGCATGCTGTTCAAGCGCGTCTGTGGCGCGGCCGGTGCCCCTCCGAACGACACCTACACCGACCTTGGGACCCTGTTCGTGGTGGGGGTCGACGGCACCGTGCTGACGCGGTTGAGCCCGGCCGGGCTCGAGGCGACCGGCTTCACAGGGATGTCAGCGGACTGGTCGCCCGACGGATCGGCCATCGTGTTCACGGGGTATGTGCCGTCCGCCGACTCGACGTCGCTGTTCACGGTCCATCCCGACGGCAGCGAACTCCGAGAGATCGGGTCGACCGATGTCGGCGGGTATCCGCTCAGTGGTCGCCGGACGGCCGGGACATCGCGTTCACGAGCCGGTTCCGTTCGCGACCGCAGGTCTGGGTCGTTCAAGCTGACGGGAGCCGCATGAGGACGCTCACGCACGATGCCGGTGACGTGACTTCGACCATGCCGGTCTGGTCGCCCGACGGCGCCTACCTGCTTTTCCAGCGACGCGAGGCCGGCGTCGTGACACTCTGGACGATGCGAGCTGACGGCACCGAGCCGTCCCGGGTGACACAGGCCATCGTCGCCACCGGTGACGTCGACTACGACCACTATGCATGGGGGCCGTCGCCGGCCCCCTGAATTGGTCCCAGTCTGCTGGCAGGCGGTGACCAGACCGCTGGTGGGGTACCCACGTCACTGACGAGCGACCCCGCAATGACGCCGCTGGTAGCGTGTTCGCGCGGCCGGGTTTCGCAATTTCTCCCGGTCGGGATGGTGCCCCACGGGAGTCAGCGGCAGCAAGGCCTTCCGCCGTGCTTGCTTACGGCGTCGGGCGTAATTCCGGTTCACCGACGCGCTCGAGCCCAGGTGCCAGCCGCTGCTGGCCTGTGCCATCGGCCGCGATGTAGGCGAGGTGGCGCGTGGAGCGGGTATCCTCGGTGTACGTGATGCCGGTCCCGTCGGGTGTCCAGCGCGCCTGGCCCGCCACGATATCGTTGCGGCCGTATCGGGTCAGCTGGGTGAGTCCGGTCCCGTCGGGAGCCACCGTGTACAGGTTGTGGGGCTCCGGCCAGGTGTCCTCCGGTGCGACCCGGAGGTCGTAGGTGTTGAACACGATGCGGTCGGCGATGGACCAGTCCGGCTGGGCGGCGAACAGCAGCCAGTCGGTGAGACGGACCTCAGGTCCGCCGGACAGGTCGGCCACGAAGATGCTCGAGCCGAGGTGGGGGTCGCCCAGGACCTGGCCGCGGGTGTAGACGACGCGGCTGCCATCGGGCGCGATGCGGGGCTGCTCCACGGTCAGGCCATCCTCGCGAGTGAGGACCAGCTGACCTCGCCTGTCAAGAGGTCGTAACGCGCCACCTCGAAGGTCGCGGGTGGCCCGTCGGCCGGCGCGTTCGCGTCCATCTGGAAGAAGATGCCCGTGCCATCGGGCGCCCAGTCGGGGTAGTCGATGTTGTTGCAGGGAGGTTCGCAGCGGTACAGCTTCTCGGCGTGCGTGCCATCGGCGTCGATGGCCGACAGCTCCGAGCGATAATCGAGCGTCGTCTGGACATAGGCGATGCGCGTGCCATCGGGCGACCAGGTCGCGCGGATCTCGGTGCCGGGCACCTCGTGGACGAGGCGGTGCTCGCCCGTGCCATCGGGTCGCGCCAGGAACAGGGCGCTGCCGGTGCCCTCCGAATTGGTGGCAAGCCCCCCATGGACGACCCACTCCTCAGCAGTAGACATGACCGTCGACGAGGGTGACGGTGTCTGGGCGTGGACCGGGGCTCCGGCCAGCGTCGTGACCGCACAGACCAGGGTCATCGTGGCGACCATGGTCACCCAGCGGCCGCGGATCACGTGGGAAGATCCGGTTGGACTTCGCGACTTCTGTCGTGAAACACGGTGACCTCCTGCGGCACGTCGGGCAATGGTTCACGGGTCGGTCGCGTCCGGGATCTGCTAGAAGGGCGCTGGCGGCCCAGGCTCCTCGACGCTGTACCGGGGAGTCGTTGCACTGAGTCTACTTGCGCGTCAAGGCCCACCTTGGATCCCGGTGATCTCGGCTACGGCGATGGCCTCATCGCAGTTCCGGGTTGCCCACGGATTCCAGGGGTGCGCCCCGCCGACGCCGCTGGTAGCGTGTGCGCGCGGCCGGGTTTTGCTGTTCTTCCCCGGTCGCCGATGCCGGTCAGCCCATGACGGCGCGCAGCAGCTCGAACCCCTCGGGCGTGCCACGCCAGCGGACGCGCAATCCCTCGATCCGATGCGCCCGGCCGGCGTACCGCATCACCAGCACGGCGACCACCACGTCATCGAGCGGTCCGAGCACCGGGATGAACTCCGGGATGAGATCGATGGGGTTGACGAGGTAGATGAACAGCCCGGCGATCGCCACCCGCACCGCCCTCGGGGCTTCCCGGTCGGTGAGCACGTCCCGGCACAGGCGGACGACGTCCGGCACCACACGCACCATGTCCCTGAGCCTGGCGTCACGGGGACGGAGCGTCCATAGGATTGCCACGAACAGCAGCCAGGCCGCGGCCAACCCGACGAGCACGCTCAGTAACAGGGTGAGGTCCATGCGTCGGCAGACTACCCGCGCCGGGGTCGCGGATGTCATCCCGGTCCTGGCCTATCGCGGCCAGCGGCCCTCCCGGAGCTCCCGGAGGCAGCGGGCCATCTCGCGGACGCACGCGACCTCGGTGGCGCCGACCGCGATCCACTCCCGCGACCGCTTGCCGGCGCTCGGGCGCTCGGTAGGGTCGAAGGCGTACTGCTCCCAGCGACCCGGCCTCGTCATGCAGTACGGCCGGCCGACCTGCCAGCCCTGTGTCGGCGGCGTGGACCTCGTCCCACGCGGCGTCGAGTTCGGACATGGCTCGATCGTAACGACGCGAAGGGCCGGGTCGCGCCCGTCCGCGCCGTGGGCGCCACAGGTCGCCTGTGTGGCGCGCACCCCCGCGGTCGCGCATGCATGCCACCGGACAGACGAAGGCCCCGGACGCGCGCCCGGGGCCCGTCGTGTGGCGCGACGGCGAGCTACGCGGCGTCGGCCTCCGGTCTCGGCCTGCGCCTTGGGGCGCCGGACCCGGCGCGGAGCCTCGGACTCGATGGGCTCGCCCTCGCCGACCAGGGAGGCGGCGAGGGTGTGCTCGTGGGCCGGCGCCTCGGGCGCGACCTCCGCCTCGGCTTCGGCCGCGGACTCGACCGCCTCGGCGGCTCCGCAGCCTTCCGGGCGACGGCCGCCTTGCGGAGCGCGTTCGTGTACTGGCGCCAGTGGGTGTGGCACATGCGGCCGAGCCCGTCCTTGGCGCTCGGCTGGCCGGGAACTCGTTCTCGGGCGCCTCGTGCGCCTCGATGCCGAAGCGGGTCGAGCCGATGCAGCGGCGCATCGCGATGGTCGCGGTCTTCATGGTCATGGCCGGCCTGACGGCCACGCGTGACAACCACGGGGAACGCACCCGGCATCACCCGATGGACCCGGTAAGCGGGAGCCGCGCGGGGAACCGACGCAGACTGCCGCTGCACCACGCCATCGACGGCCGACAGGCGGACCTTTGATCCTCGTGTCCTGGGTTCGAACTCCCAGCCGGATCACAAGTATTCGCGAGCATATGTCGCGGAATACCTAGGTATTTTGGCTTCAGTGCCAGCTTCCGGCGCCTCGATGCAGCTGCTGCCAGCCCATCTGCCAGCCACGGCGGTGATAGCGTGGTGCGAGTCCGTGGGCTGGGTGGATGGGGTGGAGACCGATGACCATCCCCGTGGCATCTGACGTTGATGGTCGCGCCGATGTCCACGGCGGGTTGACGCTCGGACACCATCAAACGGTCCGGGCGTCGATGACCTGAGCGGTTGGTTCGGCGCCCCTGTAACCGCATAGGGCAAGGATTGCCCGCTGGCAGCTGTATGCCACCCAGACGACCGCCGCGCAGGCCGCCAGTGGTGGTCGGGACGAACCGCGCGTCCGTGGCAAGTCCCATTTCCACGGACCACGGTGCGGGCTACGGTAGGGGACTCGATCGGGCCTGGCCGTGGCCCGGGTGGTCTCGAGCGGTGTCGGCACCTCCGTCCCCCGGGGGTGACGGCCCGGACGAATTGGTTCGGCTTTCAGCGAATTCTGTGGACCAGTGTAGGAACGAGCGATCGGCGTTCGTGGTTGGGGTAGAGACCGCACACGATGGGCGGTCCAGGGGAAGCATCCCGACCAGAAAGGAACGGACGTCATGAAGCTGATCGACCAACACCAACATCTCCGTCGACGGCGTGATGCCCGGACTCGGTGGACCGGACGGTTTCGACAGCGGCGGCTTCGAGCGTGGTGGCTGGGTCACGGACACGTTCGACGATGAGGCCATGGCGGCGCTCGATGAGATGTACCGGCGCGCCGACGCGTTCCTGTTCGGCCGTCGGACCTTCGACATCTTCGCCGGCTCCTGGGAATTTTCCTCGACGAGCTCCGCGCCCATACCCTCGACGTGGCGCTCAACGCGCGGCCCAAGTACGTGGCCTCGAGCACGCCATTCGATCCAGAGTGGGCGAACACCATCCGTGCTCTCCGGCGACCTCGTCACGGCCATCCACGAGCTCAAGGCCCGTCCGGGGGAGAACCGCAGTCCCGGCAGCGGTGTTCTGGTCCGATGGCTCCTGGACCGCGACCTCGTCGACGGGGTCGACCCTGTTCACTCTCCGGTCGTGGTCGGGCAGGGAACGCCGCTATTCCCCAGGACGGCCCCGCGCATGACCTCGAGCTCGTCGGTTCGCGCGCCACCCACGGAGGGTGTGATGGTCCAGGTCTACCGGCCCGCCGGGCGCGCGGAGAACGTCGCGGCGGCGTCGTCGCGGGAGCTGGGCGGTGAAGCTGGCCGTCATCGCACGGAACTTTCCGTGGACGGGGTGATGCAGGGGCCCGGCGCCCGGTCCCCGGATCGGCTGAGGATGTTGCGTTCGGGCGCGATGGATGGGCCCCCTTCGATCACAACGCCGGGGTGGTGGCTGGACCGGACTCGACCGGCTGACGCGTTCCTGTTCGGGCGCCGGACCTACAAGATGTTCGCGGGCTCCTGGGGGGCCTGGGACGGTCCGGGCGATGACCCAATCTGGACCGCGTTGGACCGGAAGCCCGAGTACGTCATCTCCGGCACGCCGTCGACCCGCCCTGGGCGGATGCGGTCCTCTCGGGCGACCTCGCCGCCGCCATCCGCGAGATGAAGGTCGCGCCCGGGCGCGAGCTCCAGGTCCACGGGAGCGGCGCCCTCGTCCCATGGCTGCTGCCGACACCTGGTCGACGAGCTGGTCCTGTTCACGTTCCCCGTCGTCGTCGGCCAGGGCGTGCGGCTGTTCCCTGGTGAGGGTACGGCCACCCACCTCGAGCTCGTCGAGACCGGTCGGCCCGCGGTGGGGTCTCGAACATGGTCTACGGCCATCCCCGTGAACCCCACCCCGATCCGGCCCACGTCCGGCCGTCGATGCCCGCGGCATAATGTCACACCAATGGTCTGGAGGTCCCGAGATGCACTATATTTCACCTCCGTCATCGCGGACGGTACAGAGACGCCGGTCCCCGGCGAGATGGCCGCGATCAACGCGTTCAATGACGGTCGGCTCAAGGCGCAGGGCTACTGGGTGTTCGCCGGCGGACTTGCCGTGCCCAGCGCGGCCACCGTGGTCGACTGTCGGCGCGGGGAGGCCATGGTCACCGACGGACCCTTCCTGGAGTCGAAGGAGTACCTCGCCGGGTTCTCGATGTCCAGGCACCCGACCTCGACGCCGCGCTTGAGCTCGCTGCCGAGGGCTCGAAGGCCTGCAATCGGAGGCTCGAGGTTCGCCCGTTCCAGGGGAACGTGGTCGACGTCGAGGCGGAATGGCCCGGGCCCGCGCGAGGAGTGGGCCCGCGTCGTCGCCGTTGTGACGCGGCGGTTGAGGTTTTCGATGTCGCCGAGGATGCTGCCGCCGAGGCGTTCGAGGCCGCCGTCGAGCGGTGGCCCGCGGGCGGCGTCCCGCCGAACCCAGGGGGCTGGCTGACGACCACCGCCACCCGCAAGGCCATCGACCGTCTCCGGCGGGAGAAGCAGGCGAACGCACAAGCAGAGGGAGGCGCAGGTGTACCGGATCGACCGGAGCCCGCGTGGCTCGGCGCCTTGGACGACGAACGGCTCCGGCTCATCCTGGTCTGCGCCCACCCGGCCCTGGCGATGGAGGCAAGAGGGTGGCGCTGACCTTGCGGATGGTCGGGGGCCTGACGATGCCCGAGATCGCCCGGGCCTTCCTGGTGAAGGACGCCACCATGGGCCAGCGGATCGCCCGGGCCAAGGCCAAGATCGCGGCCGCTCGTATCCCGTACCGGGTGCCGAGCGAGGAGGAACTCCCCGGCCCGGGTCTCCGGCATGCTCGCGGTCCTCATCTCATCTTCAACGAGGGATACCTGGCGTCGGGCCCGGACACGATCCCGTGCGCACGGAGCTCACCACCGAGGCGATCCAACTAGCACGCTGATCCACACGCCTGATGCCGGAGGATGGGGCGGTTCCGGGTTGCTCGCGCTGATGCTTCTGTCCGAGGCCCGCCGCCCCGCCCGGGTCTCCCCGGATGGGCGGTCCTCCCGCTCGACCAGCAGGACCGCCGATTGGGACGCGCGTGCTGACGACGAGGTTATCGACTGGTCCGCGAGCGCCTGGTCAGCGGGATCGCCCGGGCGGCTATTAGATCAGGCGGCGATGAATGCCGTCCACACCTCGGCCCGCGGCGTCGACGAGACCGAATGGGGACTGACTCGTGCTCCTTTACGACGAGCTCGCCGATCATCGAGCCCTCGCCGATCGTCACCCTCAATCGGGCGATCGCGGTCGCTGAGCTCGACGGACCGCAGGTGGCACTGGTGGCCGTCGACCGCCTCCAGCGCCGCTTTCGGGATACCACGCCTTCCACGCGACAAGGGCCGACCTCTGCGCCGGCTCGGTCGCGGACAGGACGCGCGCGTCGCATACGACGAGGCGATCCGACGTGCGGGCAACCCTGCCGAGAGTGGCCGTCCTTACCCGGCGCCGGGACAGGCTTGGGTGAGGGTCGGCGCCCGGTCCCAGGTCCCTGTGCGCTGTGCGGTCGCGACCGTTCTACTCGCTTGGCGAGACTCCGCCGACTCTCACATCACCAAGGCTGGGCACCCGTTGCGTGACCAAAGGCCCTGCCAACGGTCCGACGTCGTTTGTCACCCGCCCAGCACCGCGTCCATCACCCTCGCGACCTCCCGCTGGCGCTGCTCCAGCACGTGGCCATACGTGTTCGACGTGAGCACGATCAAGGAGTGCCCGAGCTGGTCCTTCACTCGCACCCATGCCTCGGGAAGACCTTGTGTCGTGGCGATGTCAGCCACCTCGATCCTGCCGTCCTCGAGCCGGGACCGGTCCCTGATCGATCGCGGCGGCCTCACGGGCTTCGGTGCCGGTGCCGGCTCCGGGCCTCGGCATGACCCAGCGGTGCCCCCGGAGCCCGGCCTGGGCGAGGCCGAGGGCATCCGCCTGCTGGCGGACGGCATTGAGCAGCGCCGCGCGACCACCGGGCTGGCTCGCCCGGATCAGCGTGCGAAGGTAGAGGGCGACCTCGTCGTGCTGGCGATGGGCCTCCCAGATGACCGCCTGGACATCGTCCAGAGGCGGGCCCACAAGGCCGCCTCCGACTCGTCGGGTGGGTGGGCGTAGACGGGCCGGGGTGGAGCGGGACCTTCCCGTCCCTGTGGCAGGGTCAGGTAGATTCCCCGGTCATCGGTGTGCGCGGCACCCTCCACCCCTGGGCCCTGCCGTGGGACTGTCGCAGCGTCGAGGCGATGGGCATCACGCGATATATCTCGCGGAAACGGGCCAAGGTCTCCCTGTGGGTGGCAACGGTTCACGACGACCCCCCTACCCCCTACCCCTGCGCGCACCGAAGCGCGAGTGACAGCGATGCTCGGGGCAGTCACACATCCAGCGCTTGTTGCCCATGTCCTGCGTCCCACCGAGGGAGGTAGGCACGACGTGGTCGAGCTGCAGCTGGTCGGTGCATCCGCACCTGCTGCACCGGGCATAGGGCAGGTAGGCCCGCCGCTGCCCCTGATGTACCCACCCGTAGCCACGCTGGTTGGTGGTCTGCCTGTGCTGGGCGCATCGCCCACGACCACCGGGGATGGTGAAGCCAGCGCATCCCGGATAGTTGCATGCCCGGACCACTGGACCCACCTCAGGCGGCTCCGATGATGCGGACCGCGCTACGCCCGGTCGCGGTGTTGCGATTGCAGGCGGCAGTGGTCACCGTAGGGCGCCGGTGTTTCTCGTGGGCACCTCCACCCCCCTGGCCCTGCCCATCGGTGAGTCCGCGCCGGACGACCGCGGCTGCCGCGGCTGCGAGCACCTCGCGCAGGGTCGGGCGGCTGACGCCCAAGGCCTGCGCGAGGGCATCGGCCGACAGGCTCTTGTCGCGGTCGTATCGGTCGCCCAGGACGCCGAGGATGTGGGTCGGGACGATGTGGCTGCGGGGTCGGCCGGTCATGGCCGAGACCAAACAGCGCAAAGGGTGCAAAGGGTGCGGGCCCCACGCGCATGACTGCATAAGACTTCAAAGGGTGCTAACAGTGCAGGGGTCAAGTAGCTGAATTCGCTCTCTTCTGTGCGCATGCCCCTAGCGTCCTTTGCACCCTTGGCACCCTTTGGTCGGATGATCCGCCGGGGTCGGCCGCCGTCGGGACGCGGGACGGTGACCACCTCCGCGAGCCGCGCATCCACCAGGACGGCGACCGCGTCCGAGAGGTCCGCGGCGGTCCGTAGCCCGAGGACCTGCTTCGCGTCGTTCCATGCGATGTCGCCATCGGTGAGCATCCGGCGGAGGACGTCGGAGTGCCGGTTGCCGGTCGAGTCGCCCAGGGCGTAGACCGCGGACCGCCGGGCGTAGTCCGCGAGCGCAATGGCCGCCTCGAGGTGTTCCAGCCCCACCGCATCCGAGCGGTCGGCGAGCGCGTAGATGAGCGCCAGCACGCGCCACCTGCGCCTCGTGGCGCCCCGTGACGGCACCTGCGAGCCCCAGGCGCGGGGTCAGGGCCAGCCCGGTGTAGAACCACTCCCAGCGGTCGCGGGCCGCATCATCGAACCCCATCTCCCAGGGGATATGCGCGTTCACGATCGCCGTGCGCAGCGGCGTGATGTACTCGGCCACCAGCCTGTCGGGTGACTCCGGGAACGCGATGAGCCGTTGCCGCCGGACGGCCAGGAACAGGATGCGGTTGGCGAAGCCGTTCGCCGCATCCGTATCGGTCAGCTTCTGGCGCAGCTCAACGGGCGTGACGTGTCCGATCATCGACACATGGTGGCGAGCCACGAGGGACTCGTCGCGGGCTCTCGCATGACCGAGGGGTACGCCGTCCCAAGCGTTGCGGAGGACGGCCGAGAGCGTCGAGCCCTCCCGGTTCATGATCGTCAGCAGTCGCCCGAACTCGGGCTCCACGAGCAGGACGCGAGGCTCGCCCTCGTTGCGTCCCAGGTGCCCCGTGATCGCCTCACCCGATGCCACGCCCACGAGCCATAGCGGGTCGACGGCGCGACAGCGCACGTCCAGCAGGTGGCACAGCGCCTCACCGGGCAGGGCATGATAAGACGTTCCGACAACCAAAGACGCACCTCAGCAGGAGGGCCATCGCCCTATCGCCTGAGACGGTGACCATGCTCCGGAAGGTCCGATGGGCACAACTGGAAGCGCGGATCGCAGCCGGATCCGCGTGGACGGATCTCGACCTGGTGTTCACCACTCCGCTCGGAACGGCCATCGAGCCGGGCACGCTCGCCCGTGCCTGGTCGCGGGTACTGGCGGTCGCAGGCGTCGGGCACGTTCGCTGGCACGACCTGCGTCACGCTCATGCCACCCTGATGCTCCAGGCCGGCATCCACCCGAAGATCGTCAGCGAGCGCCTCGGACATGCCAGCGTGGCCATCACGCTCGACACGTACTCGCATGTCCTGCCCGGACTCCAGGCGAGCGCTGCTGCGGCCCTCGATGCGCTGCTGGTACCGCCAGTGGACGATCCAGTCGCGGACGTCCGTTGGCGATCCGTTAGCAACTGGCCCCGGAAGCCTCCCGCCTGGAGGTCCCCGGGGCCGTCTTCGTGCGTGAAATGTGGTGGGCGGTGAGGGACTCGAACCCCCGACATCCTCGGTGTAAGCGAGGCGCTCTGACCGGACTGAGCTAACCGCCCCCTGGCCATGGTACGCCGGGCCGCGTGACGGACCGGGCACAGCGACGGCGGCCGTGGCCGGCCGCCGTGATGGTGCGCGTCAAGTGCGTGGTGCCCAGGCCGGGACTTGAACCCGGATGAGTTGCCTCATACGCCCCTCAAACGTACGCGTATACCAATTCCGCCACCTGGGCAGGGGCTGCGCCCGTCGTCGCTCACCTATGAGGGATGGTACCGAGGGAGGGACTTGAACCCACACGACCTTGCGGCCACCAGGTCCTGAACCTGGCGCGTCTGCCTATTCCGCCACCTCGGCGCGGCGAGCGTTGGGGTCAACGACCCCTGAGCGAGGGCCGATGGTAGCACACCCGGCCGCTCCGGCCGGCCGGCAAGACCGGCCTGCAGATCGGACGGGGGACCGCTTCGAGAGGCCTAGTTGACCGCCGGGGTCGTCAGGAAGGACACCATGCACACGGTCACGAACAGCACGGCCATGACGATGGTGAACTGGAACAGCGTCTTCTCGACGCCGCGCCGGCTGTGATAGGCGGACGACTCCCCGCCGAAGGTCGCGCCCAGCCCGGCGCCACGGGCCTGGAGCAGGACGGTCGCGATGAGACCGATGCAGACAAGGATCTCGGCGATGGCGAGGAGCGGATTCACGGTTGCAGCGACTCCAGCTGGGCGCGGACGGACGGCCGACAGGATAGCACGGGTCCTCCGGCACTCCCCTGCCGCGGGAACGGCGACGGCCTCCGCTTACGCATCGTCGACGACGGAGGCACCGGTCATGCCCGCGGCCACCGGCAGTCCGAGGAAGCCCAGCAGGGTGGGTGTCACGTCCGCCAGGACGCCATCGTGCAGCCGCAGTCCATCGGCGGGCGAGCCAGCGAGCAGCAACGGCACCAGGCTCAGCGAATGCGCTGTGACCGTGGCGCCCGCCGCATCGCGCATGACGTCGGCGTTGCCGTGGTCCGCCGTGATGGCCAACAACGCTCCCGGGCCGCCACTCGCCACCGAAGCCTGGTCGACCGCAAGGACCGCATCGGCGACCCGCGCGATGCAGCCATCGATGATCTCGCAGGCCGCTACGGTCGCATCCCAGACGCCGGTGTGGCCGACCATGTCGGGGTTCGCGAAGTTGGCCGCGATGAGGTCGTAGTCGCCCGAGCCGATGGCCCGCACGAGGGCATCGGTGATAGCCACGGCGCTCATGGCCGGTTCCAGGTCGTAGGTCGCCACCTTGGGGCTCGGGATGAGCGTGCGGTCCTCGCCCGACCACGCCTGCTCCACGCCGCCATTGAGGAAGTACGTCACGTGGGCGTACTTCTCGGTCTCCGCGATGTGCGCCTGGCGCCACCCCTGCGCCGACACCAGCTCTGCGAGGCTGGTCACCACGACCGGTGGGAACGCGACCGCGACGGGCAACCCTTCCTCGTACTCGCTGAGCGTGACGATATGGAGGTCACGCGGCCGGACACCCCGATCGAAGCCCACGAAGTCATCCCCGTCGACGAAGGCGTGGATGAGCTCGCGCGCCCGGTCCGCCCGGAAGTTGCAGTGGATGATGACGTCGCCGTGGCGCACGGGTGCCGGATCGCCGAGAACCGTGGGCGTCGCGAACTCATCGTTCTCATCGCGAGCGTATGCGGCGGCAAGACCGGTGACGGTGTCGGTGGCAAACGCGCCGGCGCCCTCGACCATCGCCCGGTAGAAGACCTCCACCCGCTCCCAGCGATGGTCGCGGTCCATGCCGTAGTAGCGACCCGACATGGTCGCGATGCGTGCCCCGGGATGCGCGACCGCGAGTCTCGCCTCGAGGTCAGCGAGGAACGGACCGGCCGAGCGCGGTGGCGTATCACGGCCGTCGAGCAAGGCGTGGACGACGACGTCGTGGGCTCCGGCACGTCGGGCGAGCTCCGCGACGGCGACCAGGTGCCGGTCGTTGGCGTGCACCCCACCGGGTCCGATGAGGCTCACGAGGTGCAGCCGGCGACCGCTGGCAGCGGCCTCGCGCGCGGCCCCGACCAGGGCGACGTTCTCGAAGAACGATCCATCGGCGATCGCGGCATCGATGCGCGGCAGGTCCTGGAGGACAGGGCGGCCGGCGCCGATGTTCAGGTGCCCGACCTCGCTGTTGCCCATCTGGCCGTCCGGCAGACCCACGGCAGGGCCCGACGCATCGAGCAGCGCATGCGGCCAGCGACCGAGCAGGCCACGCCACGCGGGCATCCGGGCGCTCGCGATGGCGTCCACGGCCGGGTCAGGGCCGACACCGAAGCCATCGATGATCAACAGCACCACCGGCCGGGGCCGGCGACCGGACTCAGCGCCGGTCACACCCCCGTGCCCGCAGCCTGACGCGCTGCAGCCGTGACCGCGGCGCGCGCGACGATGCCTGCCATCTCGTCCACCTTCAGGCTCGCGCCACCGACGAGCGCTCCGTCGATGGCTGGCTCCGCCAGGAACTCGCCAGCCGATCCGCTCGTCACGCTGCCGCCGTAGAGCACCGGGATGGATGCCCCGCCGTCGGGTGCCCCGAGCGCCGCCGCCGTGGCCCGGATGGCATCGGCCATCGCTGCGGCATCGGCGCCGCGCGCCGTCAGACCGGTGCCGATCGCCCAGACGGGCTCATACGCGATGACCAGGTCATCGGGGATGGCGCCGTTGCGGAGCACGACCGCGAGAGCGCCCTCGAGCTGCGACTGGACGGTGGATTCGGCGCGTCCAGCCTCGCGCTCCGCGAGCTGCTCGCCGACACACAGGATGGGTCGCAGGCCGGCCTCGGTGCAGCGCACCAGCTTGCGGCCGATGAGCTCGTCGGTCTCACCCTGGTCGCGTCGCCGCTCGGAGTGGCCGACGATGCACCAGGACGCGAGCCCGACGAGCATCTGGGCCGAGATGCCGCCCGTGTAGGCACCGCCGACCTCGGCGTGCGCGTCCTGGGCCCCGGTGCCGACACCGGTGCCAGCCAGCGCGTCACGGACGGCGGCCAACGAGACGTAGGGTGGGCAGAGGACCCGGACGACACCGGGGCTATCGGTCGCCGCGGCGATGGCCGCGGCCAGGGAGCCTGCCTCGTTCGGCAAGCCATTCATCTTCCAGTTGCCGGCGATGATGATGGGGCGCATGGCCCCATTATCCGGCCGAAGCCCTCATCCCTGCCGGCCGCATGGTTCCGTCCGCCCGGTCCTCCTCGGGCCGCTCGGCACGCGCGAAGCGCTCGATGCGACCAAGCGCGCGCTGGACCCGCGAGCGGGTCACCCCGAGCTCCGAAGCGAGCTCGGCGAGGGTGGCTTCGGGGGCTTCGACCCGGGCCCGTGCGACCCGCTGGTCGAGCACCGAAAGCTCCGTCAGCGAGTCGCCCACGGCCAGCTCTGCGATGGCGACCGACTGCCGATGCGAGGCCCGCACCGCGCGCGACAGGTTCGCACCCTCCGCGTTGAGCACCCGGTTGAGATGGCCGTGCAGCTGCCGCGTCACGAGACGGGACTCCAGCTCCAGGACGCTCGACGACGCGCCCATCCGGCGCAGCAGCGTCAGCACCCCTTCGACGCTCTTCCAGGTCACGACCCCGCGGCCCCGACGGATGCGCCAGCCGGCGGCAGCCCCGATAGCCCCCACGCGGAGCGCGAGCTCGGGTGCCTCCGCGGCATCGACCACCAGCTCCAGGTGCATGTGGCCCTCGGCAAGGCTCATGGAGCCGCGAGCCAGGAACCGGCCCCGGAGCCATGACATCCGGCAGTGATCGGCCGCCGTCGCCCACGAGAATCGCGACGGGTCGGCCTCCTCCAGCCGGACCGCCAGGCGTGCCACGACCGCGGAGCGGGCATGACCGTCGGCGGCGTCACCGAGGCCGGCCCGGGTCGCCGCTCGACAGCAGGAGCGTGTCGGTTCGATGGCCGCGAGCTCCGCGCGCAGCGCCGCCACGAGGTCCCGGTCGGGTCGGTCGCGACGGCCGGTGGCCGGCGGCCGGGCGAGCGGCGTCATGACCGCCCTCAGGCGGTGCGCACGGCCACAGGCACCTGCTGGGCCAGGCGCTCGTCGAGGATGCGCAGCAGGGCCACCGCGAGCTTCTGCGGGTCGTGTCGGTGGGCGTTCTCGATATCCACGACATCCGCGGTCACGAGCTGCGGGCTCCCCTGCCCGGGCAGCATGTCCAGGCGCACCGGTGCCGCGGGGTAGTCGGCCGGCTGCCGGGCGCGCGGATTGTCGTTGGCGAGGACGACGTCCACCAGCGAACCCACCTCGTGGGCGTGGAGCGCCGCGAGATGCTCGGAGAGGGTGTAGCCCTCCGTCTCGCCCGGCTGCGTGGCCACGTTGCACACGAACACCCGGACGCCAGTGGTGGCCTCCAGCGCCGCCCGGATGCCCGGCACCAGGAGACTCGGCAGCAGGCTCGTATAGAGGCTGCCGGGACCCAGGACGATGAGCTCTGCGGTCCTGATCGCCTCCACGGCGTCGGCGCTGGCCTCGACCTTGGAGGGGCTGATCCAGACCCGGCGGATGCCGCGCGCTCGCATGATGAGCGACTGACCCTCGAGCACCTCACCGTGAGCCAGCTCGGCGTGGAGCGTCAGCGGCTCGGGAGCGACCGGGACCACCTTGCCGCGCACGGCGAGCACCCGGTTGGAGAGTCGGACGCCTTCCTCGAAGTCGCCCGCGATGTCCGAGAGCGCGGCGATGAGCAGGTTGCCGAAGGCATGACCACCGAGGCCCGTGCCGTCGGAGCTGTCGGTCGGGAAGCGGTACTGCAGCAACCGGGTCATGGTCGGCTCGGCGTCCGCGAGCGCCGTGATGCAGTTGCGGATATCGCCCACGGGCGCGATGCCCAGCTCCTCGCGCAGCTTGCCCGACGAGCCACCGTCATCGGCCACCGTGACGATCGCGGTCAGGTTGCTGGTCGCCTGCTTGAGGCCCCGCAGCAGGGTCGACTGGCCCGTGCCACCGCCGATGGCCACGATCCGACGGCCGCGGGCGAGCGACCGCTTCTGGTACACGAGCTCGACGAGCGGCTGGGTATGGGCCGGGAAGGGCTCCAGGAGCACGCCCATCAGCCGCCGCATGCCGTAGACGAAGATGCTGACGCCGACCGCGAGCACGACCACCGGCCGCAGCCAGTCGGGCAGGAACTGGAGGCCAGCGAGGTTGTATAGCTGGCCGGCCGGGCTGGTGGGCGGCACGTCGCGGAACAGCTGGCGGATGACGAGCGCGCCCGCAAGCGCCAGCAGCAGCTCCCCCAGGAAGACGACGATGAGCCAGCCGCTCACACCCGTGCCCGGTCGCATCCAGCGGCGCAGGCGCACGAACCGCGACTCGCTCGGGCGACTCACCGCCGTTCCAGCTCCCGATGCCAGACACGCACCGGTCCCAGCCCCGTCGACCGCAGGTCGGTGGCGACCCGCTCCGCGATGGCCACCGACCGATGGATGCCGCCGGTGCAGCCGATGGCCGTGGTCAGCCGCGCCTTGCCCTCCGCCTGGTAGGCCGGGATGGTGAAGGAGTAGAAGTCGCGCAGGAACGCAAGGAAACGCTCCGTCACCGGCTGGGTGAGCACGAACTGCTGGACGGGCTCATCGAGCCCGGTGAGCGATCGCAGTTCGGGCACGTAGAACGGGTTCTCCATGAACCGGACATCGAACACGAGGTCTGCCTCCAGGGGCACGCCGTGCTTGAAGCCGAAGGAGATGATCTGGAGCGCGATCTGGTCGGGCTCGTGGGAGGTCTCGAGCGCGTTCGTGATCCGCTCCCGGAGCTGGCGCTGCGAGAGATCGGAGGTATCGATGATGACCTGGGCCATGCTCCGGATCTCGTCGAGCATCTGACGCTCCCGGTCGATGGCGGTCTCGATGCCCCGATGGTCCGTCTCGAGTGGGTGGCGGTGGCGGGTCTCGCTGAACCGCCGGACGAGGGCTTCGTCGGACGCCTCGAGGAAGAAGATCTGGGGTCGGATGTCGCGACCGTTGAGGGCGCCCAGCGCCGCGCCCAGGGCCAGCGGTGCGTTGCCCGACCGGACATCGAGGACGAGCGCCACCCGTCGATATCGCTCAGGGTCATTGGCCACGAGCTCTGCGAGATCGGCGAGCAGCTCGGAGGGCACGTTGTCGACGACGGTATAACCCAGGTCCTCGAACAGCTTGCTTGCTGCGGTCTTGCCCGCACCGGACAAACCAGTGATGATCGCGACATGCTGGCCCGCGGCCGGCAGGACGATCGGGCCAGGTCCCAGGGAGGGACCCCGGTCAGCCACCGTCGACCGGGACGGCGCGCGCCTTCTCGGACCGCCCGAGCATCCAGATGGTGAACTCGAACAGGGCGTACATGACGCCCGCCATCACCACCGGACTGAACGGGTCACCGCCGGGCGTGACCACGACCGCGAAGATGACGATGCCGAGGATCACCATCCTCCGGCTCGAGCGCAGCTTCTCGATGCTCAGGATGCCCAGCTTGTGGAGCAGCACGAGCACGATGGGGAACTCCATGACCGCGCCGAAGATGATGAACATCGTGGTCACGAACCCGAAGTAGGCCTCGCCCGTCAAGCGCGTCTCCGTGACTCCGGCGACCGTGAATCCGGTGAGGAACTGGAGCGCGAACGGCAGCGTGACCCACGACACCGCCACGCCCATCACGAAGAAGATGATGGACAGCGGCACCCAGGGGAGCGCGAGGCGCCGTTCCTGGGGGGTGAGGCCGGGCGACACGAATTGCCACAGCTCGTATAGGATCACCGGCAGCCCGAACAGGATGCCCACCACGACCGAGATCTTGGTGTAGTTGAGGAACGCGCCGCTCACGGTCAGGAACTGGAGCTTGGCACCACCGCCGCTCGGGTCCGGAGCCGGCTGCGCGAGCAGCGTGATGATGGTCGGCGCCAGGTACCAGCCGATGGCCGCGCCGATGACGACCGCCACGATGCAGATGAACAGCCGGTGCCGCAGCTCGGCGAGGTGGTCGACGAGGCTCATCACCCCCTCTTCAGGGGCACCGGCTGGGGGCGAGACGGGAGCGGGAGCGGGCGGCGTGGCCGCCGGGCCCTGGACGGCCACGACGTCCCGCGGGATGCGCTCGACCGTGCCGGTCACGGGCTCGAGGGCGTCATCCATGGCGATCGGCGAGAGGTGCCGCGGGGCGTGGGCTCACGGTGCGACCCGCCGGGGACAGGAGCAGTCCAGGCCGTCAGGCGCGATCGGCGACCGGGTCCGCGGGTGCACCCTTGAGCGCCGGCTCAGCGACATCCGCAAGGGTGTTAGGAGCCGTGGCCTCGGTCAGGGTGTTGGGGGCGGGTACCGGCGCCGGGGCCGGGGCCGCCGCGGGCGGCGTCGCGGGCGTCGCCGGTGCCGTGGTCAGCGACGTGCTGTCGGTGATATCGGACGAGGCCTTCTTGAACTCACGGATCGTCTTGCCGAACGCGGATCCGACCTCGGGCAGCTTGCCAGGCCCAAGGACGAGCAGCGCGATGACCAGGACGATGATGAGCTCGACCGGGCCGATGTTGGGGAGTCCCATTGCGTTCTCCGCTGCAGTTCTGACCGTCCCACGACGGCCGGATCATCCTAGCACCCCGAGTCGGACAGCCCAAGACCTTGCGGCCGCCTCGATGGCGGCTCCGGGTTCGTGCGCGTCCGCGGCAGCCCCTGAGATACCCCGTGAGACATTGACGAGCACCGAGCCACCAGGCGCGGCTCCCGCCGCGCCCGTTGCGGCGGGGCCATGGCGGAGGGCGGCATCGGCATCGCCACCCTGCGTCCCCACGCCCGGCACGAGGAATGGCAGGCCGGGTGCGATGGCGCGGATGACGGCCATCTCCTCGGGCGCCGTGGCACCCACCACCAGTCCGATGGTCCCTGGATGGCGTGCCCAGCCGTTCGCAAGCCGGGCCACACGCAGCGCCAGCGGCTCGGCGGGAGCGCCGAGCGCGACATCGGCCGGGACCTCGAGGCCCTGGAGCTCGAGCGCGCCCGGGTTCGACGTCCGGCATAGCAGGTAGACGAGCCGATCGGCACGATCGAGCAGCGGCGCGATGGCTTCCGAGCCCAGGTACGGACTGGCGGTCACCGCGTCCGCGCCCAGCACGTCGTACAGCGCGATCGCGTACTGCGTCGCGGTGGAGCCGATGTCGCCGCGCTTCGCGTCCGCGATGAATGGCAGGTCGCCGGGGACGCGGCTCCGGAGGCGTTCCAGGGCCCGGACCCCGTCACTACCCCATCGCTCGAAGAACGCGACGTTGACCTTGACCGCGGCCGCGCACGGCCCTGCCGCGTCGAGGATCAGCTCGCTGAACCGGGCGATCCCGTCGACGGTCCGCGGGAAGCGGGCCGGCAGGCCGTCGAGGTCGGGGTCGATACCCAGGCACAGCGTGGTCTGGACGCGAGCCATCCGCTGCGCGAGCCGGTCGAGGTACCGGGTGGGCTCGGCTGGATAGGCGGTGGTCACGGTGCGGCGGTCGCTCCATCCGTCGCATCCGGTGGCAGGGTATCGGCGGGGTTCGCGTCGGACGAACCGTTCGGCACGGGCGCCCGGGTCGGCAGCGGCGTCCGCTGGTCGGCGGGGATGAACCACGCGGGCGGTGACTGCGGGTCGACACGCCCATCGACGGTGACCGCCTGGTCGGCCAGGAGCGTGAGGTCACCCTTGAGGTCGAGGGTCATCACCCGGACATCGATATCCAGCCCATCGACGTGCAGGTACGCGACCTGGTCGCCATTGGGCGACCACTCTGGCGCGAAGCTCTTGCCGTCATTGGTCAGGCGTGCGACCTCCGCCCAGGTGCCCGGGTCGAGGACCACGATGTCACGGGTGTCCTCCGTCACCCGCTCGGCAGCGATGTATCGGCCGTCGGGCGACCACGCCGGATCGGCGTAGCCTTTGCGGGAGAGGTCCGGTGCCTTCTTCCTGAAGGGCGCCTTGATGACACCGATCTGGGGCGCGCCTCCACCCTTGCCGCCACCCTTGTTGTCATACGTGAACGCGATGGACTTGCCATCCGGGCTCCAGGTCGGGTCGTTGTGCCCGAGGGCACCGTATACGGTCCCGGCGGAGTCGATGCCCATCGTCTTGAGGTTCTTGCCCGAGGAGGACATAGTCGCGAGGAGGACCGACTCCAGGGAAGTGTCGGTCGTCGGCACCCCACCCAAGTCGCTCACGAGCACGATGGTCTTGCCGTCGGGGCTGATGTCCGGCTGGATCGCGACCGTCGACCACCACCCCTGACCGGTCTTGAACATGGACTGGTAGAGCCGCTTCCGGCCGCTGCCATCCGCGTTCATGGACATGATGTCCGTGGCGTAGTGGCTCTGGCTGGCAGGACGACTGGTGCCCTTGCCCCAGGGGGTCGGGCGACCGCGTACGAGCTGCGTCTGGACGAAGTAGATGGTCTTCCCATCCTCGCTCCAGGTCGGCGCGGAGTCCGTGCCCTGGTTGGTGAGCTGTGTGGAATGCGTCCCGTCGACGGCCCAGATATTGCCGTCACGCACGTACAGCAGCGTGCCGGGCACGGTCGCCTGCTCGTTCGGCGGGGGTGTGACGAACGCCGTGGCCTGGGGGGTCGGCGTCGGGGCCGGCTCGGGGGTGTCGGTCGCGAGCGGGTCGTAGGTCTGGTTGGGGTCATCGGTCGGATCGGGTGTGGCCGTCGCCGTCGCACTGCCACTCCCGACGAGGTCGAGCTTCGCGGCCGCGAAGACGCTGCCGCCCGCCACGAGGATGAGGCCGATGAGCGCGATCAGCGGGGCCAGCAGCGGCGGGGAACTCCGACGACGATCCGGTGGCTCAGGCGGCGGTCCCCCCTGGGGCTGGACTGGGCCGCCCGGCACGCCGCCCCATGCGCCGCTCCCTGTTGCCTGCCATTGGCTGGTGCCCGGGTCCTGCCACTGACCGGTGCCGGACCCCTGCCAGCCCCCGGTCGCCGCCTGCGGCGGTGGCGTCCAGCCACCCGTGCCTGGGTCGGCTGCGCCAGGCGCTCCTCCGCCCTGCCACTGACCGGTGCCCGGGTCGCGATAGATACCCGTCCCCGGATCCGAGGGCGGCGGCCAGCCACCCGGTGGTGGTGCCCAGGAGGAGCGCGGCTCGGCGCCATCCGGTTGCCACTCGCTCGAACCGCGCGGGTCCTGCCCAGAACCGCTCACGGTGCGGCAACACCCGGGGCACCGACCGCCACGATCACCGGGCCCGCCGCTGCGCCCTTGCCAGCAGCGGCTCGATGGAGCGCCGCGAGATGACCGCCTGGTGCGACGTCCCGGATATCCAGCTGGAGCGTGTCGAGGCCGCCGAAGCGACGGCTGGACAGCCGTGCCACGACATCGACGACGTCCCCTTCGCCGATCGATCCCGCCAGGTCGGAGCGGCCGAAGCAGATGCCGTCAAGCACGTCTACCCCTTTGCGCAGCGTCATCTGGGTATGCCCGCCGTTGGCGGCTCGGACGCGCGCCACGGACAACCCGGCGATGCCCAGCAGCGGCGGTTCATCCCCGACACCATCGAGGGGCATCAACTCCGCGAAGAGTACGTGATCCACGGATCCTGCGCTGGTGACGAGGTCGAGCGCGAGCGTCCGCTTCGGATCGCGCACGGTCGGCGCGGCGCCGACCGCCGCGAACATCGCAGCACGGAACTCCGCGTATCTGGCGGGGTCGAGGTGGCAGCCCGCTGCGGCGGCGTGGCCGCCGTACCGCTCGAACAGCGTCGCGTTGGCGGTGAACGCGGCACCCAGGTCGAAACCACCCGCGCTCCGGGCAGAGCCACGCCATGGATCCACGGTGGTCGAGAAGACGATGGCCGGGCGCCCCAGCTGATCCGCCAGCCGGCCGGCCACGAGGCCCACGACACCCGGCGCCCAGGGCCCTGCCACGATGGTCACCGGGGCCCCGTCGTCCGGGCCGAGAGCAGCCCGGGCCTCCGTGAGCGCCGCGGTCATCAGGCCACGCCGTTCGAGGTTCGCCGCCTCCATCCGACCCACCAGCTCCGCGATCCGACCCGGGTCGTCCTCGAGCAGCAGCAACGCAGCGTCCAGGGCATGGCCGACCCGGCCGAGAGCGTTGATGCGTGGCGCCAGGGCGAAGGAGATCGTCTCCGGGCTGACCCGATCGGGCGTGACGCCGGCGGAAGCGAGCAGCGCCGCGAGGCCCGGGCGTGTCCCCTCCCCCAGCAGCCGCAACCCGATGCGGGCGATGGCCCGGTTCTCGCCATCGAGCGGTACCACATCCGCGATGGAGCCGATGGCCGCGAGGTCCGCGAGCCGGAGCGCGGCGACCGGTCCGCCGGGCGTGTCCGAGAGCAGCAGCTGGGCCACCTTGAACGCGACACCGGCACCCGACAGGCGCTCGTCCGGGTAGCGGCTGTCGGAACGATGCGGATTGATGACGGCTGACGCCATTGTCGGCGGGCCGCCGGGCAGCTGGTGATGGTCGGTGACGATGACCGAGATGCCCGCCGCGACGGCCTCAGCGATCTCCTGGTGGCTGGTCGATCCGGTGTCCGCGGTGAGGATGAGCGAGCGACCGGCGGCGAGGGCGTGGGCGACCGCATCGCGGGACAGACCATGCCCCTCCTCGGTCCGGGCCGGCACATACGGCTCCACGTCCAGGCCGAGGGCCCGCAGCGCAAGGACGAGGATGGCGAGCCCGGTCAGCCCGTCCGCATCGAAGTCGCCCAGGACCAGCACACGTTCCTGTGCCTCGATCGCTGCCTGGACCCGGGCGACCGCCCGCTCCGCATCCGGCAGCAGCCGGGGGTCATGCAGCGCGGACTCGGGGGCATCGAACCGGGCCGCCAGCGCTACCGCATCGACCGGGCCGCGGCGCGACAGCACCCGCATCAGGCGAGCCGAGAGTCCACGTGCCCGCGCATCCGCGATGATCTCCGGGCTCAACGGATATGGCGTCGGGATCGACCAGTGGAAGAGCGGCTCCAGGGATGCCATCGACGAGGATGGTAGCGACGGCGCCTTATCGCGCACGTACGCCTCCCTCACGCTTGCCGATCAGGCGAGACGAGCCTGCGGCTTTGCCTGGCTGGCGAGCTGGGCCCGGCGACGACGTTCGTCCCAGAGATGCCAGTCGACCAGCAAGGGCGAGGCGTTGAAGATCGAGGAGTAGGTGCCCGAGATGATGCCGATGAGCAGGGCCAGCACGAACGAATGCACCGCGGCGCCACCGAACAGGAACAAGGCCAGGAGTGTGAACACGACCGTGAGCGAGGTGTTGATGGAACGCCCGGCCGTCTGCAGGATGCTGTGGTTGACGATCGAGTCATAGGCTTCGCCGGAGTGACGGACGCGGTTCTCGCGCACCCGGTCGAAGACCACGATCGTGTCGTGGACGCTGAAGCCGATGACGGTCAGCATCGCGGTCACGAACAGGGCGTCGATCTGGAGCCCGATGAACGTGCCCAGGATGGCGAACACGCCGACCACCACGATGACGTCATGGAGCAGCGACACGAGTGCCACGGCGCCCATCCGGAAGTCGCGGAACCGGTAGGTGATCCAGAGCATGATGCCCAGGGCGCCCATGAGGATGAGCAGGAAGGTCTGCTGGATGAGCTCGGCGCTCACGACCGGGCCGACGGAGGTCAGCTCCAGCTGCTGGTCGATGGGCCCGAAGGCAGCCTCGAGCGCCGGCCGGACCTCGCCCAGCTTGCCCTCCACCACGAACCCGGCCCCAGCTCCCGCCGCTGGCGACTGACCGGGGACGATCGCCGCGGCACCCGACGCTGCGGGCGACGCCGGTGCCACGGTCGGGGCAGCCGTTGGCGCCACGGAAGCCGCTGGCACGCCGCTCGCCGCCGGTGATGCGGTCGCGCCGTTGGTCACGCCGCCGCCCGCGCTGAGCGACAGGGCCGCTGTCCGGATGAGTGTGTTCTGGGTGCCGTTGCTGGTGGTCGTGACCACCTCCGAATCGGGCAGACCGGCCTGGTCCAGGACCTTGACGACCTCGAGCGGATCAGGGGCGCCATTGGCGAAATGGACGGTCCACTCCGTGCCGCCCCGATACGCGATCGAGAACTGGAGGCCCAGCCGAGCGCCCGGGATGAGCGTCATGAGGATGAACAGCAGCCCCGGGATGGTGACCGCAAGGCTGAGCGCATAGAACCATCTGCGCTTGCCGACGACGTCAAACACGGGCCGTCACCTCGCCCCGGGTGCTGCGTCGAGGTGGCGCCGTGACCACGAACTGGTCTTCATGGATGCCGTAGTAGGAAGCCTTGCGGGCCCACTTCTGCTTGACCACCCAGCGGAGCATCATCCGGCTCAAGGTGACCGCGGTGAACATCGAGGTGAGCACACCGATCATCAGCACGAGGGCGAAGCCCTTGACCGTGGAGCTGCCGAAGTACCACAGGATGAACGCGGTCATGAGCGTCGACACGTTCGAGTCGAAGATCGAGCTCCACGCCCGGTTGAAACCAGCCTCGACCGCCGCGTTGAGCGGCTTGCCGGCGCGCAGCTCCTCCTTGCTCCGTTCGAAGATGAGGATGTTGGCGTCGACCGCCATGCCCACCGAGAGCACGAAGCCCGCGATACCGGCCAGGGTGAGGGTCACCGGGATGGCCCGGAAGATGGCGAAGTTGATGAGCACGTAGAACAGCAGGGCGATGCAGGCGATGACGCCCGGCAGCCGGTAGTTGATGAGCATGAACGCGAACACGAAGCCGATGCCGATGAGGCCGGCGAGCACGGTCTGGGCCAGGAAGCCAAGCCCGAGGGTGGCGCTCAGGCTGCTGAAGCCGACCTCCTTGATCTCGAGCGGCAGGGAGCCGAACTTCAGCTTGATGACCAGGTCGTTCATGGTCTGGGTCGTGAAGCCGCCACTGATCTGCGCGCGACCGTTGAAGCTGGTCGCGTTGATGGTGGGCGCCTCGATGACCTTGCCATCGAGGACGATCGCGAACCGCTCGCCGTAATGCGCCTTGGCGTAGTCGTCGAACAGCTTCGCGGCTCGCTCCTTCAACTCCAGGTCCACCGCGAGCAGGCCGGTCTGCGTGGTCCCCGGCCGCGCGGCGCTGACCTGGTCACCGCTGAAGATGGGGGTCGGGTCCAGGCCCACCGGCAGCGGCTGGCCCGTGGTGATGGAGTTCGCGTACTGGTTGGGCACACCCACGAAATCCAGCCGGCCGGTGGTGCCCACCAGACTCCGGATCTCGGCGGCATCGGCGGCACCGGGTAGCTCCACCGTGATCCGGTCGCCACCCTGGGTCTGGACGTTGGGCTCGGCGACACCGGTCGCGTTGACACGCGCCTCGATGATGTCGCGGGTCTGGTTGAGGATGTCGGGCGTCACCGGTTGGTTGTCCGTGGCGATGACCTGGTACTCGCCGCGCAGGCCGCCGACCAGGTCCAGCCCGAGGTTGGGGCAGAACCCAGGACACCCCTCGGCGGTAGCCTTGGGGTTGGGTAGCAGGCTCACGACGATGGCCGCGACGAAGACGACGACGATCAGGAGGGGAAGGGCCCAGCGCATCGGGCGGAACGGTAGCAGAAGCGGACCTCGGACGCGGCCGGGTCGCGGATCGGTGGCGCGCCGCGCTCAGCCGCCGGTGGTCGGCCCGGTTGCCCGCTCGCCGGGTGAGTGCACCGGCGAGGGCGCCTGGGCAAGGTCACCGGACCCTGTCGAGGATCCGGCGACCCGGCGACAGGGCCACTGACCCGCCTCGCGGGTGATGCGGCCGGCGAGGGGATCCTGCGAGGCCGCATCGGCCAAGGCCGCCGTTCTACTCACCCGCTGGCCGGGTCGGTGTCGCGTCCCCAACCGGAGTTGCCCAATGGTCCACTCGGACTCGTGCGCTGTGCGCCAGCTGCGGACCGCGGGCATCGTGGCTGTCCGTCGCCGACGCCACGTCGCGACCACCGTCCGGGACCCCGGCCGCGTCCGCCGTCACGGCGCCCTCGGCTATCGCGCCCGATCACCCGGTGGCTGGGTCAAGCACCTGGGGCATCACTCGGCGTGGTGCTCGTCTGTGGGCTCAGGTCGGGGCACGCATCGGCCACCGGGCACACCGTCAGGACCTCGGCAGTGACCGGCAGGACGCCGCCGGTCAGGATAGCCACGAGCTGCTGGACCGCCGGGACATCGAAGCTACCGCTGATCTGCGCCCGACCGTCGAACCGGGTGGCGTTGATTGTCGGAGCACCGACCACCGTGCCGTCGAGGACGATCGCGAACCGCCCGCCGTAATGCGTGGCTACGTACGCATCGAACGCGGTGGCGGCATCCTGCGCGAGCACGACGTCCACCGACGGCTGGCCCATCTGGGAGCTGCCGATGGTCGCCTGGACGACGCCCTCACCACCGAACAGCGGCTCCACGGGCATCCCGACCGGCAGTGGCTGGCCATCGACCACGGCGTCCCTGTACTGGTCAGGGACCGGCACGAACTGCAGCTCGCCTCCCGCGGTCGCGACCCGGCTGACCGCATCCAGCATCGCGGCATCCGCGAGGTCGAGCCGAAGCCGGTCGTCGGGGATCGGGGTGACGGTCACGGCCGTGCCGAGCGCTGCCATGCGCGCTTCCACCACGGCCTGCGCGGCCGCCACCTGCTCCGGGGTCAACGCGGCCCCATCGGTCCCGCGCAGCTGGAGGATGAGGACCGACTGGGCTGCCCACGGGCTCGCGAGCGGGCTCCCGGCCGGCACGACCGATGGCGCCGGAGAGCGCGCGGCGCCTGGCGTCACGACGACCGCCGCCAGGAGGACCGCCGCTACGACGCCTGCCAGGGCTCGGACCGCCGCCATGTGCCTCATGGCTCGAGATGTTCGCGTATCCGTGCCGCGAGCGCTTCGCCGATGCCCGGGACCGCGGCGATCTCCTCGACCGTGGCGCCCTTGAGCGCCCGAGTCGACCCGAAGACCCGCAGCAGCGCTCGCTTGCGCGCCGGACCGACGCCCGGGAGGTCGTCGAGCGCCGACTTCGTCTGCGCCTTCGCCCGCAGCTGCCGGTGATAGGTGATGGCGAACCGGTGCGCCTCGTCCCGAAGGCGCTGGACGAGATAGAGTGCCTGCGAGGTCGCGGGCAGCACGATGGGGTCGCTGCGTCCGGGCAGGAACAGCTCCTCCCGTTCCTTGGCGATGCCCGCGAGCGGCACGTCATGCAGCCCAAGGTCGTCGAGGACGCCCCTGGCTGCGCTCACCTGGCCCTTGCCGCCGTCGATGATGACCAGGTCGGGCAGCCGCCAGCGGAGCTCCTCGGCGCTCCCCTCCTCGCTTGCGAGCGCCCGCTTGAAGCGTCGTCGGAAGACCTCTCGGTGGCTGGCGAAGTCGTCGGTGCCCTCCACCGTCCGGATGCGGAAGCGGCGATAGTCGCCGCTCCGGGGTCGGCCCTCCTCGAACACGACCATGCTGCCCACGGTGTTGGTGCCCTGGATGGTGCTGATGTCGTAGCACTCGATGCGCATCGGGGCGGCCGCCAGGCCGAGTGCCGTGGCGAGCTCCTCGAGCGCGCCGAGGGTCCGGCCCTGATCCGCCAGCCATTTGGCCTGCTCGCGCGCGAGGGTCTCGGCGGCGTTCCGGGCGGCAAGGGTCATGAGCGCCTTGCCTTCGCCCCGTTGGGGCACGTTGAGGGTCACGATACTGCCGCGACGCTCGCGCAGGAATGCCTCGAGCTCCTCGGCATCCGGCAGGACCCGGGGCACGAGCACCCGTGGCGGCACCGAGCCCGCGGTCGCGTAGTACTGGCGCAGGAACGCGGACAGCGCTTCCTCGTCGGGTCCGTCGCCCAGGTTCTCCAGTTGGAAGACGTCGCGGCTGATGGTCTTGCCGTCTCGGATCGCGAACAACTGGACGGCGGCGCCGTTACCGGATCGGGCGAACCCGAGGACATCGAGCTCGCGACGAGCGAAGCCAGCCATCTTCTGCGACTCCATCGTCCGCTCGATGGCCCTGACCTTGTCCCGCAGCGCGGCGGCGCGCTCGTACTGCATCGCGTCGGACGCGGCGATCATGTCCCGCTGGATCGCCTTGGCGACCTGCTCCTGGCGCCCTTCCAGGAACAGCATCACCTGGTCGATGTCCTCGCGGTAGGCCTGCTTGTCGATGGCCTCGATACAGGGACCCTGGCAACGTTTGATGTGGTACAGCAGGCAGGGTCGGGACAGCGCCCGTTGACCGTCACTGATATCGATGGTGCAGGTCCGGAACGGGAAGAGACGGCGGATGAGGTTCATGGCCTCGTCCACGCTGCTTGCAGAGGCATACGGCCCGAAGTAGCGGCTGCCGTCCGCGGGCAGCTTGCGCGTCCGCTCGATGCGCGGGAAGTCGTCGCCCAGGGTCACCTTGATGAAGGGGTAGCTCTTGTCGTCCTTCAGGCGCACGTTGAAGCGTGGCTGGTGGCGCTTGACGAGGTTCGCCTCCAGCAGCAGCGCCTCGCTGACGGTGTCGGTCATCGTCCACTCCAGGTCGTGGACCCGGTCGATGGCCGACTCGATGCGCAGCGGCGGGGTCGTCGCGGACCGGCTGGCCTGCCAGTACTGGCGCACCCGGTTCTTGAGGCTCTGCGCCTTGCCCACGTAGAGCACCCGGTCCTGGGCATCCTTCATGAGATAGACGCCGGGGCTGTCCGGCAGCCGTTCGAGCGCGCTCGCGATCTGGGGAGTCATCACCCTGATGGTAGGGGCGCCGATGCAAGGACCCGTCAGGATGCCGCGCGTTGCCGGGCATCCTGGTGGCGTCGTTGTTGGTGTACGGCCGCCGTTGCGGCCTTGGCACCCACACGATGGGTGAGTTCGACGACCGGGCGGCGATCGGTGCCGGTCGCACCCATGGGGCGCATCAGAACCGACCACATGGCGCTGCGATACCGGTTGTACCCACCGGGCGCATCATACCGGCGGGTTCACCGGACCGTCATGTCCGACTCACCCATGGCGTGGGTATCGCGGCGACATCGCACGACCGCGAGCGTGGGGAGGACCCCGTAGGGACGCATGACGTCTGGCGCATGACGTCTGGCGCCTGACGTCTGGCGCCTGACGCGTGGCGCGTGACGCCTGACGCGTGGCGCCTGGCGTATAAGCCGCAGATACGGGCCGCGTACGCGCCAGGTATGGAGCGCTGGCCATCCTCTGGGGGTGCACGAGACCCGCGACCTTCCCGACTCGGTCCGAGAGCGACTGGCCCGACTGGCGCCCGACCAGCGCGCAGCCGCTATGGCCCCGCCGGGCCCGGTGCTGTGCGTCGCGCCCGCCGGGTCCGGCAAGACCACGACCCTGGTCGCGCGCATCTGCTGGCGCATCGCCCTCGGCGCGGACCCGGGCACCGTGTGCGCTGTGACCTTCAATCGGCGCGCCGCGGAGGAGCTCCGGGAACGGCTCGACGACGCCCTCGCGCCGCAGGGCATCGCGCCCGGCAGGGTCCAGGTCCGGACGTTCCACGCCCTCGGCCGGCGCATCCTGCGTGATGCGGGCGTCGACGTGGCACGGCTGGCCGATCGGTCCGCGGTCATCGAGCGTCTCGCCGGCGGGCCCCTGCCGGCAGCGGCGATGCGCGTCCTGGACGACGCGTTCACCCGCCTGACGCTCGATCCGGAGCGTGGTCCGCCGGCCGACCAGCTGCATATCCATGCGGCATTCGCTGCATACCGCGCGGCGCTCGCGGCCGACGACATGATCGATATGGACGACCTGGTCGCGGGCGCCCTCCGAGTACTGCTGGAGGACCCGGCGGCGCTCGCGACGTGGCGAATGCGCACGAGCGTGTTGCTCGTGGACGAGTCGCAGGACCTCGACCGGACGCAGCTGGAGCTGGCGCTGCTGCTCGCCGGAGAGCGTCGCGACATCTTCCTGGTGGGTGACGACGACCAGACCATCTATGCGTGGCGACTGGCGGATGTGCGACGCATCCTCGACCTCGCGGCGCGCCTGCCGGGCCTGCGCCGGGTCGACCTGACCACGAACTACCGCTGCCCGGCGGAGGTGGTCCATCGCGCAGCCCGGCTCGTCGAGCATGTGACGGAGCGCTTCGTGAAGCGCATCGAGGCGGCTCCGTCGGCGACTGGCACGCTCGTCCTCGCGCCAGACCCGGGGGACGACGTCGCTCGCGCCCGGCGGCTTCTCGGCGCCTGGTACGGCCGCGACGTTGGTGGCTACGCGATCCTCGCCCGCACGAACGGCCAGCTTGCCCCGTACGTCGCGGTGGCCATCGAACAGGGCATCCCCTTCCGGGTCGAGCAGGACGGGCTGACGCTCGACGTGTCGGCCATCGATGCGTTCCTCGACGTCGTCGAGCACGCCACGGCCGCGGTCGATCCGCTGCTGCTCCGGATCGCCGCCATCCCGGAGCCGACCGAGACGCCGGGCCTCCGCCAGATGCTGCTCAGCTGGGCGGCGGGCTGGTCGACACTCGAAGGTCTGCGCGCCGCGATCGACCGGGCGCGGGAGGCGGTCGTGAGCCTCCGCGACCAGACCGGCGCGCTCGTGCTCGCGACCGCGCATGGCACCAAGGGTCTGGAGTTCGACCATGTCGCGGTGGTGGGCATGGACGAGGGCGTCTTCCCAAGCGACCGGTCCATCACGGAGGCCCCGGATCCCGCGCGGGCGCTGGACGAGGAGCGCCGCCTCGCCTACGTCGCCTGGACGCGAGCCCGCCAGGAGCTGGTGCTCGTCTACGACCCGGATGCGCCGTCGATCTTCATGCGTGAGGCGTTCTCGCCGACCGAGCTGCGGCGAGCGTAGCGGCTGTGGATCTGGCCGCGGGCGCGCAGCCAAGCCAGTGGTGCGGGCGCGCTGCGGCCGCGCAGCCAAGCCAGTGGTGCGGGCGCGCTGCGGCCGCGCAGCCAAGCCAGTGGCGCGGGGCGCTGCGGCCGCGCAGCCAAGCCAGTGGCGCGGGGGCGCTGCGGCCGCGCAGCCAAGCCAGTGGCGCGCCCCAGGCTGGGACCCCTCGCCCGGAGCGTCAGCGGGGCACGATGACCAACTGGCTATGGGTCGATGACCATTGCCCGGGGCGCGTTGGCCACGATCCCCCAGCCGGATGCACCGCCGATGACCGGCCCGGACAGACCGCTCGATATCATGCCCGCCACGCTGGGCGCTGGTGACCTGGCGACCGAACCGGAGTTGCACGAATGTCCATGGACACGAACCAGGTGCGCAGCCGTCGAGCCCTCATCGGCGCAGGCCTGGGCGCTGTGGCAGCCACAGCTGCCGCGGCACTGCCGGCGGTCGCCATCAGCAGCCCCAGTGATGTGACTGGCTATCTGAAGGTCGACGCCCTCAACACCGGGACCGGCGTCACCGAGCTCCGGGGCGGCACGAACGCGCTCAAGGTCGACTGCACGCACGGGCGGGCGATCGACGCCGTGAGTGGCGATGGCAGTGCCGTGCGCGCGGATGGTGGCAGCGGGTTCGGCGTCTATACGGTCGCCAACGCCGGCGGCTTCGCGCTCTCGACGCACGGTCGGCTCGACCTGAGCACGGCCGGCGTCGCGACCATCCCCGCCGGAGCCACATCCAAGATCGTCTACGGAGGGGTCGACGTCTCCGCCGGATCCTTCGTGCTGCTGTCGCCCGGCGTGGACATCGGTTCGCGGCGGCTGTGGTGGACCAAGGACACGGCAGGCAACCGCTTCACCATCCACCTGAGCTCGTCACGTTCCTCGAATACCAAGGTGTCCTGGCTGCTGCTGGGATAGTCGTGGCTGCGTGGGCACCGGCAGGAGCTGCCGGTCTCCACGGGCTGCATGCGACTAACGGCGTTCCCGCCGGAGGTCCACCGAGAAGTCGACCTGGGCCCGCAGGTTCGAGATCGCCTCGCCCCAGCCGAGGAGCGCCTCGGCATAGGCATCGAGGCCGCCGGCCGCCGTGATGTCGAAAGGCCCGTCGGACATCGCGAGCCACGTGCCGTACCCCTGGTCCTCGAGCTGGACGGTGACCTCGGTCTGGATGCTGTCGTCGGGTGGCCATGACCAGCGGAAGCGGAAGAGGCTCGGCGGGACGGAGGCGAGCACGTCGATGGGCACCCGGCGGTCATGCCACGTGAGGATAGAGCGCGTGCCGACCGTCAGCGACCCGTCGACCTGGCGCGGGAACCAGGAGGCCAGCTCCTCCGGGTCGCTCCAGAAGCGATGGACGCGCGCGGGGGGCGCATCGATACGGCGCGAGATGCGCACCCAGCAGGGGCGCAGGTCCATCGAGGTCACGGGCTCGGGCGTGGTCATCCGTGGATCGCTCCTGGTGTGGTCGAGCTGATGGCGTCGATCATGCGCCGGGCGGCTCGTCGACGCTCGCCGGCTCCGTTCGCCGGCGGAGACCCGGTGTGCCGACTCGCCACCAGAGGAAGAGGGCGACGGCCGCGATACACACCACGAGCATCAGCGTGTCGAACGGCTGGAGCTTGTGGCGGATGTCCACCCAGTTCGCGCCCAGCTGCTCACCGACCCAGACGAGGGCCATGCTCCACAGGAACGCGCCAGCCGTGGAATAGAGGATGAACGAGCCCAGGGGCATCCGGGCCACGCCGGCCGGGAAGCTGATGAACGTGCGCACGACGGGCAGCAATCGACCCACGAACACCGTCGGCTTGCCCCACTTGACGAAGAACCGGTCGGCCGCTTCGATCTCATGGGGTCGGATGAGGATATATCGGCCCCAGCGCTCCAGGAACGGTCGACCACCCCAGGCACCGATGGCATACGCGATGAGCGACCCGACGGTGTTGCCGATGGTCGCCACGACGACCACGATCCAGTAGTTCCAGGGGCCGTGGGTGATGGGCTCGAGCTGGCCGGGGTCCGACACCAGGAAACCGGCGTAGGGCAGGATGAGCTCGCTCGGCAGCGGCACCATGGCCGACTCGATGGCCATCGCCACCATCACGCCCAGGTAGCCGACCGCCCCGTAGAGGGAGTTCAGGAATGGGATGACGATGCGATCGATGAATTCCAGCACCCGGGAAGTCTAGACGGGTGAGCACGACGCGGTCGCCGGGCTATCGGTGGCCGTCGCTGCGCGGTCAGACGCGTCGCTGCGCGGTCAGACGCGTCGCTGCCCGGCTCAGACGCGTCGCTGCCCGGCTGCCCGGTCGTCCCAGCCTCAGGTGCTGCTGCCGCGCGACCCCGCAGCGGTGACGCGCTTGCCCGCGCCGGAGGCGTCGCGCGGACTCCGTGTTCGCGCGACCGGCGCCTTGGGCAGCGGCTTGTCGGGCCGCCCGGCGGCCTGCGCGAAGGTGATGTCGCTGAGGGGCACGAGTGGCTCGCCCCGGAGGACCCGGGCCAGGTACTCGCCCGTGGCCGATCCCTCCGACACGGCGACCGCCTCTGGTGTCCCCATCGCGATGACACGGCCACCCCGGGCACCACCTTCCGGACCCATGTCGATGATGTGGTCGGCGGTCTTGATGACATCGAGGTTGTGCTCGATGACGATGACCGTGTTGCCCGTGTCGACGAGCCGATGCAGGACCTGGAGCAGCTTCTCCACGTCCGCGAAATGGAGACCGGTCGTCGGCTCATCGAGCAGGTAGACGGTCCGGCCCGTCGCCCGGCGCGACAGCTCCGTGGCCAGCTTCACCCGCTGCGCCTCGCCCCCCGAGAGGGTCGTGGCCGGCTGGCCGAGACGGACATATCCCAGGCCGACATCGAGCAGGGTCTGGAGCTTGGCGCGCACCGACGGGACCGGCTGGAAGACCGCGAGCGCCTCCTCCACGGTCATCTCGAGGATGTCCGCGATGGAGTAGCCGCGGTAGTGGATCTCGAGCGCTTCACGGTCGTACCGCCTGCCGCCGCAGACCTCGCAGGGCACGTAGACATCCGGCAGGAACTGCATCTCGATCTTGAGGATGCCGTCACCCTTGCAGTTCTCGCAGCGGCCGCCCTTGACGTTGAAGCTGAAGCGTCCCGGGCCGTAGCCCCGGACCCGCGCCTCCGGCACGCCCGCGAACAGCTCCCGGATGGGCCCGAACAGACCCGTGTACGTGGCGGGGTTGGAGCGTGGCGTCCGGCCGATCGGGCTCTGGTCGATCTCGATGATCTTGTCGATGGCATCGGTGCCTTCGAGCGAATCGTGCTCCCCCGGCTCCTCGCGCGCGCCATTCACGATCTGTGCCAGCGCGCGATACAGCACATCGGTCACGAGCGTCGACTTGCCCGATCCCGAGACACCGGTCACCGCCGTGAACGTTCCCAGCGGGAAGCGCACATCGATATCCTTGAGGTTGTGCGCCCGGACACCCTTGAGCCGGAGTGACTTGCCATTGCCCGATCGGCGCTTGTCGGGGATGGGCACGGACCGCTCACCACGCAAGAACGCGCCCGTCACGGACGCCGGCGTGGCCAGCAGCTGCTCCAGGGTGCCGCTCGCGATGACCTCGCCACCGTGCTCGCCGGCGGCGGGCCCGATGTCGATGATCCAGTCAGCGGTCCGGATGGTCTCCTCGTCGTGCTCCACGACGATGAGCGTGTTGCCCAGGTCGCGCAGACGCACCAGGGTGGCGATGAGCTTGGCGTTGTCCTTCTGGTGGAGCCCGATGGTCGGTTCATCGAGGATGTAGAGCACACCCACGAGGCTCGAGCCGATCTGGGTCGCGAGCCGGATGCGCTGGGCCTCGCCGCCCGACAGGGTGGAGCTCGTGCGGTCGATGGTCAGATAGTCGAGCCCGACGTCGACGAGGAAGCCGAGACGAGCGCGGATCTCCTTGAGCACGGCCCGCGCGATGGTCTGCTCACGCTCGCTCAGCCGGTCGAGGATGGTCTCGGCCCAGGCGAGCGCGTCGGTCACGGCGGCCGCGCTGATGTCCGCGATGTTCTGGCCATCGATGGTGACGCCGAGGACCTCGGGCTTGAGTCGTCGGCCCTTGCACACGGGACAGGGCCGCTCGACCATGTACTTCTCGAGCTCGTTCTTGATGTACTCCGAGTCCGTCTCGCGATAGCGTCGTTCGAGGTTGGTGACGACGCCCTCGAAGTTCGCGACGTATGAGTTCGTGCCCCTGGCGTGGCGGTACTTGACGACCACCTTCTCCTCACCCTTGCGCGCGTAGAGCAGGTAATCGACCGCCTCCGGCGGCAGGTCCTTGATGGGCGTCCTGATCTCCCAGCCGTGCGCCTTGAACACCGCTTCCGTGGTCTTCAGCCGCCACGACAGCTCCGTGGGCACGGTCCGCCAGGGCGCCAGGGCACCGTCCGCGACGCTCCGGCTGCGGTCCGGGATGAGCCGGCCGGGGTCGAACTCCATACGCACACCCAGCCCGGTGCACTCCGGGCAGGCACCGTGGGGTGAGTTGAACGAGAACGAGCGGGGCTCGAGCTCGTCGATGGTGGTGCCGTCGATGGGGCAGCTGTAGCGCTCGCTGAACTGCTGCTCCTCGAATGCGCCCGGGTCAGCCGGGGCGATGACCACGACACCCTCGCCCAGCCGGATGGCGGTCTCCACCGAGTCGGCCAGGCGCGACGCGTCGGGGTTGGGATGACCGGCGTCGAACGGGACGCCATCCTCGTCCTGGTGTCGGACGACGAGTCGGTCGACGACGATCTCGACGGTGTGTCGCTTGTACTTGTCGAGCGTGGGGGCCGCGTCCAGGTCGAACTGCTCGCCGTCGACGCGCACCCGCACGAACCCCTGTCGGCGGGCACCTTCGAACACCCGGTCGCCTTCCGTCTTCCGGTCACGGATGACGGGCCCGAGCACCAGCAGACGGCTGCCATCGGGCATCGCGAGGATCCGGTCGACGATCTGGGAGACGGTCATCCGGGCGATCTCATGGCCGTTCGGACAATGCGGATGACCCACGCGCGCGAACAGGAGGCGGAGGTGGTCGTAGACCTCGGTCACGGTGCCCACGGTCGACCGGGGGTTGCGGCTGGCGCCCTTCTGGTCGATGGAGATGGCGGGCGACAGCCCCTCGATCTGGTCGACGTCGGGCTTCTCCATCTGACCCAGGAACTGCCGGGCGTACGCCGAGAGGCTCTCGACGTATCGCCGCTGGCCTTCCGCGTAGATGGTGTCGAAGGCGAGGCTGGACTTGCCGCTGCCCGAGAGACCGGTGATGACGGTCAACCGGTCGCGGGGCATCTCCACCGTGATGTCCTTGAGGTTGTGTTCGCGGGCACCGCGAACGACGAGGAGTTCCTGTGGCACGGGTCGAGTCTACCGATCCGCGGGGACTAGAACAAGTGTGCGGTTTGTGGCGCGTGGCCGGTACGCGCGGCACGGGCGCCCCATGCGGGGCTGACCGCGGTCGCTCGGCCTTGGCGCCCCATGCGGGGCTGACCGCGGGCGCTCGGCCTTGGCGCCCAAGCGGGGCTGACCGCGGTCGCTCGGCCTTGGCGCCCAAGCGGGGCTGACCGCGGTCGCTCGGCCTTGGCGCCCCATGCGGGGCTGTGGCTCCGCCAACCCGCCTAACGGGTGAATGGGACGGCGGCGCAGGATTCGGGCTCTGATAGCACCCCCTCCACGCGGTCCCGCGGCCCTTCGTCGGCCGTGTCGCCCGCCTGCCGGGTCGAATGGCCACGGAACGGTCCCCATGACCCGCCCGAGCCAGTGTCGCCGGTCCACTCGCCCGGCCGGCGGGTATGGAGCCAGGGCATCGGGCCGACGCTCGCCCTCCCGGTGCTGTTCGGTGGCGTCTCCATCGGCCTCTGGGCGTGGTTCCACTATCGACCGATGGACCGCTGGCGCGAGCGCCAGGCCACGCTCGCCGAGACGGGAGGCTCGGCCGGGACGGTCGAGAGCGGCCCGCATCCCGGGGTCGACGCATCAGCCGATGTCTCGTCCAACGCGTCGGCGCCAGACGAGGCGGCGGGGTCGGACCATGACGAGGCTGCGGGCCCGGCCCATGACGAGGCCGACATCTGACCGGCCGCTCGCGCCAGTCCGCTGTCCGTGACTGAAGGCTGGGACCTGGTCAGCTGCCCGTGATCTGGGAGCAGACGACCCAGCTGCCACCCTCCTTGACCACATCGACATCCTCGGAGATGTCCCGGGACTGCCCGAGGGCCGCGATCATCTGGTTGACCTGGTCGTCCGTCGCCTGGCTCCCCAGGAGCTGCTTCACCGCGTCCTTCGCCTTGGCCGCGTCGACCGTGGTCACGAGCTTGCCGGTGACGTGCACGACAGCCGCATCGCCGTTGAGGGTCGTCTGCTTGGCATCGAGGTTCTGGAAGTCGAACGTGATGGCATCCATGAGCGCCGCAGGCATGCCCGCGGAGCTGCCCGTGATGCCGCCGACGATCGCCTCCCGCTGTGCGGCGCAGACCAGCGGCGGGAGCTTGTCGAACGCCTTGGCCTTGATCGTGTTCACGAACCCGGTGACGGCGCCCACCGGGTCACCGGCAGGTCCGTTGGCGGCCCCGCCACCTCCGCCGCCGCTGCCACCACAGGCCGACAGCACCACCAGGAGCATGCCAAGGATGAGGATCCTGCGCATCGAGTCCCCTTCTCTGATCTTGGGCCGGCGGCGGGACCCGCATCCTCGCCACGAACGGCCGCGGCGGATGCTACTCCTGTGCGTCGCGGGACCCGTCAGCGTCGTCGGTCAGCGTATGCGGCAGGTCGCTCTGGCCGTCGGTTGTGGACGGCGCAGTGGCACGGCGTCGTCGGCCTGGGTTCGCTCCGGTCCTGGGGTCGCCCTGCGCCGAGGCGCCGAGCGGCGGACCAGCGAGTCGCCCAGCGCATGATCAGGCCGTCGGGGTGGACGCATGGGGTGCTCGACGGCCATCCGAGTCGCCACGCGCCTGGCCGGGCTGTCCTGCGGCGTTCCAGGTCGGCTGGCGACTCGATAGGCCGCTCGGCGGTCGCTCGGATGCGCTCGATCGGCCCGATCACTCGCTGGACGCATCACGACGAGGCTCGCGCGGCGCGTGGACCAGGCGCGCATCACGACGAGGCTCGCGCGGCGCGCGGCGGCCCTGACGAGTGACTCGGTCCCGAGTGACTCGGTCCGTGGCGGCCGCCGAAGAGCCAGGTCAGCGTCGTCGGCGGCCTGGTCGGGTGCCCGTGCGCTTCACGACGTTGGGTGTCACCGAGCGGTCCCAGGTGTTGCGATCGAGCCAGCGGGCCATCCACCCCGCATCGTCATCCTCGTGCTCATCGCGCAGGCCCGGCAACCAATCGGCCGCGGTGTCCGGGTCGGGCGCACCGGTCCCGCCGGGATCATGGAGCGGGGTGCCAGGCTCCTCGCCCGCGGGCAACACCTCGACATCGGTGACCTCGAGCAGTTGCGCCTCGGCACGCCGACCACCGCGCTCGCCCTGCCTGCGCGCCGCCATCCGGTCGGTCGGCTTCGCGGCGCCCTCGCCGGTCGGCTTCCCGGCGCCCTCGGTCGGCACTCCGGCACCGACGCTGGTGCCCCGGGCACGCGCACCGTCCCGCCCGGCACGCTCGGCGGCCTTGAGCACGGTCGTGGATGCGTCCTCGTCGAGCACCCGCAACCGGATGGTCTGGATCTCGTCCCGGATCGCGGCGGCACGCTCGAACTCGAGCTGCTTGGCGGCGGAGCGCATCTCCGCCTCGAGCTGCGCGACCATCTTCTCGACCTGGTTACGGGTGAGCTCCGCGAGATCCCGGCTGCTGCTGCCGTAGGCACCCGGCGTCTCGGCCACCGCGCGGAGGCGGTCGTTGATGTCCCGGATCTCCTTGATGATCGTCTGCGGCTCGATGCCGTGCTCGAGGTTGTAGGCCGTCTGGATCTTGCGACGGCGGTCGGTCTCGTCGATGGCCACCTGCATCGACTCGGTGATCCGGTCTGCGTACATGACCACCGACCCGGCCGTGTTCCGGGCGGCGCGTCCGACGACCTGGATGAGCGACCAGGCGCTGCGCAGGAAGCCTTCCTTGTCGGCGTCGAGGATGGCGACCAGGGTGACCTCGGGCAGGTCGATGCCCTCGCGCAGCAGGTTGATGCCCACGAGCACGTCGTAGACGCCCAGTCGCAAGTCCCGCAGGATCTGGACCCGCTCCAGCGTGTCCACCTCGCTGTGGAGATAGCTGACCTTGACGCTCATCTCGTGGAGGTAGTCGGCGAGATCCTCCGCCATCTTCTTGGTCAGGGTCGTGACGAGGACCCGCTCCCCTCGCCCGACCCGTTCCCGGATGCGGTCGATGAGGTCATCCACCTGGCCCTCGGTCGGCCGGACCTCGATGACCGGATCGACGATCCCCGTCGGCCGGATGAGCTGCTGGACCACCTGCTTCGAGCGCTGGAGCTCGTACGCGCTGGGGGTCGCGCTCATGTAGATGACCTGGTCGAGGTGCGCCTCGAACTCCTCGAACGTGAGCGGCCGGTTGTCGAGCGCCGACGGCAGCCGGAAGCCGAAGTCGACGAGGATCTCCTTGCGCGTCCGGTCGTTCTTGTACATGCCCACGACCTGGGGGATGGTCATGTGGCTCTCGTCGACGACCAGCAGCCAGTCGGACGGGAAGTAGTCGAGCAGCGTCCAGGGCCGCGAGCCCGCCTCGCGCCGCGAGAGATGGCGGGAATAGTTCTCGATGCCCGAGCAGAAGCCCAGCTCGCGCATCATCTCGACGTCGAAGGTCGTCCGCTGCCGAAGCCGCTCGGCCTCCAGGATCATCCCCTTCGCTTCCAGCTCCGCGACCCGCTGGATCGCCTCCGCCTCGATGTCGACGATCGCTTCCTTGAGCTTGTCCTGGGGGGTCACGTAGTGGGACGCCGGGTAGACGCTCAGCTCGGAGCGCTCGGCGAGCAGCTCGCCGGTGACCGGATCGAGCTCCGTGATCCGCTCCACCTCGTCGCCGAAGAACTGGACTCGCACGATGAAGTCGTCGTATGCGGGCTGGAGCTCCAGGGTGTCGCCGCGGACCCGGAACTTCGCACGCGAGAGGGCCTGATCATTGCGCTGGTACTGGAGGTCGACGAGCTGGCGCAGGATGCCGTCGCGACGGTAGCGGCCACCGGTGCGCATGCGCACGACGGTCGCGCCGTAGTCCACGGGTGCCCCGAGACCATAGATGCAGCTGACGCTGGCGACGATGATGACGTCCTTGCGCTCGAACAGCGCCCGGGTCGCCGCGTGGCGGAGCTTGTCGATCTCGTCGTTGCGGGACGAGTCCTTCTCGATGTACGTGTCACTCCGCGGCAGGTATGCCTCGGGCTGGTAGTAGTCGAAATAGGAGACGAAGTACTCGACCGCGTTGTCCGGGAAGAAGTCACGGAACTCGCTGTACAGCTGCGCGGCAAGCGTCTTGTTGTGCGCCAGGACGAGCGTCGGCTTGCCCGCGTTCTGGATGGTCCATGCAAGGGTGGCGGTCTTGCCCGTGCCGGTCGCGCCCAACAGGGTCTGCTGCTTGTAGCCCTTCGCAAGGCCTTCGGAGAGGCGTCGGACGGCGTCCGGTTGGTCGCCGGTGGGCTGGAATGGAGCGTCCATCCGGAACTCGGGCATCCCCCGACTCTACAGCCGCATGCCGTCAGAAGTCGTCAGGTAGGCCGCGCCGGCGGGCGCTCAGCGCTCCACGGTGTCGCCGGCCACGAGCTGCACGGTCGGCTGCCGGCCAGGTGCCGCGGATCCCGCGCGAACCTGGACATTCCAGCGTCCTGGCGGTGCGTAGCCGGCCGACGCCGACGACTTCATGACGATCCGGCGCCGAAGCGTCGGAATGGCAGCCAGCGCACGTCGACGCTGCGCGTGGACGAGCGTGCCGGGCTGGCCGGGCACCCGCGACGGGTCGGCTATTGGTTCCGCAGGCGTCGGAATGGCACAGACCTGCGAGGGGGCACAGGCCGACGAGGCGCGGAGCGAGGGGTGCGCGGAGCGAGGGGGGCACGGGCCGACGAGGCGCGGAGCGAGGGGTGCGCGGAGCGAGGGGGGCACAGGCCGACGAGGCGCGGAGCGAGGGGTGCGCGGAGCGAGGGGGGCACGGGCCGACGAGGCGCGGAGCGAGGGGTGCGCGATGGCCGCAGGATGGTGACATCGACAGCCCTCGGCCACGATGCGGTAGGGCCATCACAACGGGCGCGTAAGGCTCGATCGTCAGGATGGCCGCATGGACGACGCCAAGATCGGTGCGACTGTTCGCGCGGTGCGGATCCGCAGGCGCCTGACCCAGGCCGACGTCGCGGAGTTGGCGTCGGTCCGGCCGTCGGCAGTCAGCCTCCTGGAGCGCGGGCTGTTCCAGGACCTCTCGCTCGCGACCATGCGCAGCATCGCGACAGCCCTCGGGATGTGGTACGAGATCACGGCGAAGTGGCGCGGCGTCGACCTCGACCGGCTCGTCAACGGCGCGCACGACGCACTCCAGCGCGCGGTCCTGCGCTGGTTCGGGCGGCTTCCGGGATGGATCGCCCTGCCGGAGGTCTCGTTCTCCATCTACGGCGAGCGCGGCGCCATCGACGTCCTCGCGTGGCACCAAGCGAGCAGGACCCTGCTCATCGTGGAGCTGAAGACGTTCCTCGTCGACCCGGCCGAGCTTGTGCGGACCATGGACGCTCGGCTGCGGCTCGGTCGTCAGATCGGTGCCGAGCAGGGATGGCGGTCCAGTACTGTCGCGCGCTGGGTCATCTTCACCGACACGCGGACGAACCGTCGCCACGTCGCCGCCCACCGGGACGTGCTGACCCCGCTGGCCACCCTGGACGGCCGCCGGATGCGGACCTGGCTGCGGTCACCGGCTGGTCCCGTGTCTGCGCTCTCGTTCTCGCCCGAACCGGATGCCGTGATCAAGCGCCGCATCCGGAAGCCTCGGAAGCCCTCGAAGGGCGACGTGGGGATTCCGCATCCGAGGCCGCCTGACGGTCCAGCGGCTGCCGGCCCTGGGCCGCCGACCGATTCCTGGACAGTTCGACGTCTGGGTGCCTGATAGCCTGCCGCCTGCCGCAGATACCATGCCAGTCCGGCCGCTCAGCGCCGGATTGGCAGGTCGCCTCGGCGGGCCCGAGCGTGGACGACGGTGCCGGCCCGGCCCGGCCGTGCGGTGCCCCGCGGCTATCGACTCCCCAGGCGTCGGAACGTCCAAGATGCGGCTTTGAGCCACGCAGCGCCGCCACTCGGCCTCCGAGGCCATGTGCCACTCCCCTCCTCGGCGTCGGTGGCGTTCACGGCGGACGCTCAGCGTTCCACGCTGCCGAACGGCAGGATGTCGACCGCGGGCGCGAGGGCCTGGGCCAGCGCGTCCTCGACCCGCTCACGGGTCTCATCGAGGGAGCCATGGGTCTCCACGACTCGCGTCGCGCGGCCCACGAGTCGATCGCGCGACCCAGCCTGCGCGGCCATCCGGCGCCCGATGTCATCCGCGGACATGCCTCGCCCGACCATCCGCGCGCGCTGGTCGCCCTCCGGGCAGTCGATGAGCCAGACCTCGTCGCAGCGTTCCGCCAGCCCTCCCTCGACGAGCTTGATGGCCTCGACCACAGCGAACGGCGCGCTGGACCCTGCCGCGTCGTCAAGGGCCGCGTCCACCAGCTCCCGCACCCGGGGGTGCACGATCGCTTCCAGGTCAGCGAGGGCGGCCGGGTCCGCGAACACGATGCGACCGAGCGCGGCACGATCGAGTGTCCCATCCGCGGCGAACACCGCGTCACCGAACCGGGTACGGATGGGACCCAGGGTGGTCGCGCCGGGTGCCGTCGTCACGCGGGCGAGCGCATCGGCATCGATGACCGCCGCACCCAGGTGGCCGAGCATCCGCGCGACCGTCGACTTGCCGCAGCCGATGGGTCCCGTCAAGCCGATGAGGAAGGGTCCGCTCCCTGCGACGCGACTCATCGCGGCGCGCGTTCCGACAACGCGAGCCACGCTTCCTCGGCCTGCGCCAGCCCGCCATCCACGTCCGCCAGCTCGCTGGTGATCCGGCGCAGCTCCACGAAGTTGGTCTGGACCTTCGGATCGCCGAGCGCGAGCTCGAGCTGGTTCTTGCGCACGCCGAGACGGGTGAGGTCCTCCTCGACACGCTGCATCTGGCGCTTGTAGGCATCCTTCGACAGCGCCGGCTGGCGGGGTGCCAGGCGACGGCCATTCGTGGCCGCCGGCGCGCTGGTCGGCTTGGGGGTCCCCTTCGAGGCCGTGGGACTGGCGCCCGTCGCCGACGGGACGACGCCACCGACCCGCTGGGCGATGGGTGCCCGGGCGAGTGCGGTCGCCACGGTCCAGCCATCGCCGACCGCGGCCCGCCATGCGCTGTACGGCCCATCGAAGACCGCGATGCCGCCCGGCTCGCCCCCCTCCCCCGGCTCGACGACCCACAGTCGGTCGCAGACCGACTCCAGCAGCCGCCGGTCATGGGAGACGATGAGCATCGTCGTGGGCGAGTCGCGAAGGAACGACTCAAGCGCCTCGCGGGCGGGGATGTCGAGGTGGTTGGTGGGTTCGTCGAGGAGCAGCAGGTTCGCCGGCGTGATGCCCAGCAGCGCCAGCTCCAGGCGTGACCGCTCGCCACCGGACAGCTCGGCGACCGGCTTGAAGACGTCCTCGCCGCGGAACAGGAAGCGGGCGAGGTAGGAACGTGCCGGGCCGTTCTCCACGCGACCCGCGGCCAGGATCGCGTCCATGACCGTGGTGCCCGCGATGGGTGCCTCGCGGATCTGCGCCAGGTAACCGGGCTGCACGTTGCTGCCCAGGCGCACGAACCCATCGAGCGGCGAGAGGCCACCGGCGATCGTCCGCAGGAGCGTCGTCTTGCCGGCGCCGTTGGGACCGACGACGCCGATGCGCTCGCCACGGGTCGCCTCCATCCGAGCGACCCGGAGGATGGGCACTCCCGTGGGTGCGGCCGCGCTCCGCGGGAAGCCGATGAGCATCGCCTCCAGGGTCAGCGCCACGTCCCCCGACCGCGCCGGCCCGCCGCCAAGGAGCGCCTGCGTCGGCAGCGCGAGCCTCGCCTGCACGCGGGGCGCCTCCGTCTTCGCGGCGAGCAGCGCCTCCAGGCGCTTCTCGTGCTCGTGCATCTTGGGGTATTTGCGATGGCTCCGATAGCGCTGGATGAGCTCCCGCTCCCGCGCGATCTGCTCCGTCATCGTGTCCGCGTCCTTGCGTTGCCGGGCATCCGCGGCCTCGCGCTGCTGGAGGTAGGCGGAGTAGCCGCCCTTGAAGGGCGCCAGCTTCCGGTCTCGAAGCTCCCAGATGCGGGTCACGACGGCATCCAGGAAGGCACGGTCGTGGGACGCCACGAGGAGCGCGCCCTCGCGTCGAGCGAGGTACGACTCCAGCCACTCCAGCGCGGCGAGGTCGAGATGGTTGGTGGGCTCGTCGAGCAGCAGCAGGTCCGGATCATCGACGAGCAGGCGGGCGAGCGCCACCCGCGTCTGCTCGCCACCTGAGAGCGTGATAGGCGAGCGCTCCCAGTCCTCCTTCGGGACGCCAAGCCCCGATAGGGTCTCCTCGACGCGTTGGTCGATGTGGTAGCCGTCGAGGTGGTCGAACCGCTCGCGCAGACGCGCGTACTCACGCGTCTCGACGGCACCCGCGCCAGCCGACTCGAGCGCGGCCAGCTGGCCTTCCAGCCGCTCGACCTCGGCGGCACCGGACCGCACGGCCCGCAGCACGGTCGCGGATCCCGCGAAGGCCGTGTCCCGGTTCGACTCCTGGCCGAGCATGCCGACCCGGATGCCCGCCGCGGTGTGCGTCGTGCCCCGATCGGGATCGTCGCGACCGCTCACGATCCTGAGCAGCGTCGTCTTGCCGGCACCATTGGGACCGACGAGGCCCACGCGCTCGCCACGCGCGATGGAACCGCTGACCGAATCGAGGATGACGAAGTCGCCGATCTCCCGGCGCACCGCGTCCAGCCGCAGGATGCTCACGAGATGTGAGGCTACCGGGTCTCCGGCGTGCGCGTGATCGGCGTGCGTATCTTTGGGGAGCCCGCCGGGGCTCATGGGGGTCGCGCGGTCGTCCCGGCTGCCGAACCTGGCGAACCTGCCGCGTCGAAGACTCCGCCGGTCGCCCGGATCCCGCCCTGCGGCTTGGACGATCCGGCACACCGGCGACCGTTAGCCGGCCAACCTATCGATTCGCCTGACCATCCAACGCCTCGGCGTCGGAATGGCGGACCGGCCGATGGCACTCGACCGTGGACGAGCATGTCGGGCGGGCGGCCGGCATCGCGCCACCCGCCTATCGGTTCCCAGGGCGTCGAGATCATCAGAGTCACGTGCCGGCAGTGCCCGCCGCGCGCCGGGGCAGCCTACCGATCGGTGTCGGAGGGCGGCCCCGGATCGTCGGTCGGCGTCAGGACACGTAGGCCGGCTGCCGCAGCTGCCGCCGCCTGTCGTGCATCGTAGGTCACGAACGCATCGATGCCCGCCGCGATGCGCAACGCAGACGCCACATGGATGGCAGCGAGCGCCCGCAACTGGTACCCGCCGGTTGCCGCCGCGGCACGCGCGAGCTCTGGGTCAAGATCGATGAGCGTCAGCTGGCCGAGCATCGGTTCCGGGTCTGCGCTCGGGTCGTACCGAGCCACAGCCTTGGTCACCTCGACGACTGCCACCCGGCTGGACACCAGGGATCGTCCGCGGACCAGGGCCCTGACAGCAGCACTTTCGCCTTCCATGACGATGAGCTTCGTGAGCGCAGACGCGTCGAGATACAGGCTGCTCAGCGCGGATCGCTCCGTCGCTCGGCGAGGAGCTCTTCGGTCGCGGTGAGTCGTCCGGGCTTCGCTGGGTATGGCTCGGGCAGATTCGAAGTGTCCGCATTGATCGGGGGCGTGGCCTTGCCCTCACGGATGAGCCGGGCGATGATCCCCTCGGACGAATCCACCGGGCCCAACTGACCCACAGGGCGGCCATGCAGTGTCACCTCGAAGCGCTCACCTGCGCCGACCCGTGCAAGGTACTCACTGAGCTTGTGCCGCAACTCTCGTGCACCGACCTGTGTCATGCGTCACATTGTGACACACAGGCGGTCTCGCGGGCCAGGCTCCGACCGGGACGAGGCGCATCCTCCGAGAGTCGCCGATCATGCGCCTTGGGTTGCGATCCGGGGCCACAGGCCGCGATGGGGCCTCTTGCTGCCGTCCAGACGCCAAACCGCTGCCAGGTATCCACCGCCCGCATGGCTCACGCGAACCGGCGGCCCGCTCGTGGCCAACATCCCACCGGTGCATGATCCTCAGGATCCGCCCGCGCCGGGACCGCCCGGCTGGCGCGGCGATCCGGCACGGCGCAGCGCCCGGCCGGCGCGGTCGCCTACCGCTTCGACTTGGGTCTGGCGCCGACGGCGCCCTTGCCGGTCGGCAGCTCGCTCCAACGGGTCCCACGTCGACCCGTGCTGGATCTTGCCGACTTGAGCAGCGCCATGTTGCCAGGCGTCTGCTCGTCCTTCGGGAGTCGCTGACACCAGGAGCAGAAGTGGGTCGCCCGGATCCCCAGCACGAAGCGCTTGATGGGTCGACCGCAGCGGAAGCACGGCTGACCGGTCCGCTGATAGACGTTGAGGTGGTCCTGCATCTCGCCGTCGCCCTCCGGGGCCGTGTAGTCATCGATGGACGATCCGCGCCGCTCGATGCCCTCCGCGAGCACGGCCCGCAGATGGGTGTACAGCGCGCGCTCATCCGCCGTGCTCAGACCCGCGGCGCTCCGCAGCGGGTGGAGCTTCGCGAGCCAGAGTGATTCGTCGGCATAGATGTTGCCGACCCCTGCGAGGAACGCCTGGTCGACGAGCAGCGGCTTGAGCCGGGCGCGTCGTCCCCGGATGAGCTTCCGGAACACCGGCAGCGTGAACGACGGGTCGAGCGGCTCCGGGCCCAGCTGGTCGAAGACGTCCGTCTCCTCGTCCACCCCCAGTGCGCGACCCGCCTCGTCCCGGCGGTACAGCGCGATGCGCGCGAACTTGCGCACGTCGCGGACGAGCAGTTCGCGATCGTCGGCGAGCTGGAACGCCAGGTGCACGTGGCGGTCGCGAGGCGTGCCGGTGGGTAGCACGAATACCTGGCCCGTCATCTTCACCTGGAGCGCGAGCACCATGCCCCCCGACAGCTCCAGCACCAGCCACTTGGCGCGCCGACTGACCTCTGTGATGGTGCGACCGACCACGCCCGCGCTGAATGCCTCCGGGTCGGGGTGCTTGATGGCCTTCGGCCAATCGGTCTCGAATTGGGTGATGATGGCGCCGAGTACGAGCGGTCGCAGCTCGCGGGCGATGGTCTCGACTTCGGGAAGCTCGGGCACGCTTCCGAGTCTACTGGCCCCCACGGTCAGGTCGTGTCATCAACATCCTGTGGGAGCGAGCGGTCGCGCCAGGGAGCGGCCGAGCGGAGCGAACGGTCGAGCGCCAGCGAGCGGTCGAGCGCCATTGAACGGTCGAGCGGAGCGGGCAACGAGCGCCAGCGAGCGGTCGAGCGCCAGCGAGCGGTCGAGCGCCAGCGAGCGAGCGCAGCGAGCGGCGAGCGCCAGCGAGCGGCCGAGCGCCAGCGAGCGGCCGAGAGAGCGGGCCCCGTGGGTGCTCCACGGTACCTCGGCGCCGGGGCCGGCCCGTAGCGACCCAGACGGACGATGGATCGTGCCACGCGGGGTGCCACTGTCGGTGTGGTGCCGCCTGCCCGCCCAGCGGGCGAGTGGACCGGCGGACTCCGTTCCAGGGCTCCGTTGGGGCGGTTCGAGGCCCGTTCCCCGGCCGAATGACCCGGCACCCGGGCGAGCCGGCCAACGAGACCGTCATCGGAGCGTTAGATCGGACACTCGCCGTCTTACTCACCCGCCCAACGGGCGACGGCGCACCGACACCCGCGGGCAGTCCTCGGGGCAGGTCCGCAGCACTCCGGGCACGCTCCGGGCCACGGGCCACGGCGCACCGACACCCGCGGGCAGTCCTCGGGGCAGGTCCGCAGCACTCCGGGCACGCTCCGGGCCACGGGCGACGACGCACCGACACCCTCGGGCGCTGGCCCGGAGCCACCGGGCTCCGGGCCACGTCTCGGATCAGGGGCAGTCGTCAGCCTGGACGGCGGCGGGCCCGGTCTCGACCACCACGATGAGGTCACGGTTCGAGGCGAAGACGGCTCCCTCGATGGTGCCCTTCGCGGGTGGCGTGACGGACTGGTACGACCCCTGCTGACCCTTGGGGATGCCCGGCTCGTGGTCCTCCACCTGCCATGTGACGCGATAGCCGTGGTCGCGTAGCCAGGCATCCGCCGCACGCGGCGCCATGGCGGCAACGCCTTTGCAGTGGAGCGGCTCGCCAACATTGAACGCGCCCGGCCGTGATCGTGCCTCGAACACGCCGCTCGCCGCGCCGGCGCCACCCGCCAGCACGACCACGGCGGCGACCCCGACGAGCACAGTGCGAACGCGCGGGACCCGGGTCCGCCGGATCGCCGGTGGCCTGCTCGTGACGGGCAGCGACGCCTCGAACGCCTGAAGACGGCGTTCCAGGTCCTGGTCGCCGGCAGTGATGGATGTCTGGTCGTCCATGACCTACTCCCTTCCCAGCTGCTCGCGCAGCCGTGCCCGTGCTCGTGACACCCAGCTACCGACCGTGCCCGCGGGCACACCGAGCATCCCGGCGATCTCCGCGAGCGTGTAGCCGTCGACAGCGTTCAGAAACAGCGCCGCGCGCTCCTCCCGACGCAGCTCTCGCAGGGCCGCCCACAGCTCCGGGTCATGCGCCGGCTGCCATGGCTCCTGGTCCGGGGTCGACTGGAATATCCGTCGCCATCGAGCGCGTCGCTGCCGTTCCCGGAAGGCGAGTCGGAGGCCGATCGTGTACAGCCATGCGCGCGGGTCCCGTCCGTCGAACTGGTCCAGGTGCTGATACGCGCGCAGATACGTGGTCTGCGCCAGGTCCTTCGCCTCCTCTGCGTCTCCCACGACGAGGGCGAGCCGCCGGACGAGTGCGGGGTAGAGGTCCCCGAAGACCTGTTCGAAGTCGAGCTGGCCGGCGCGTCCGGCGGTTGTGGCGATCTGCACTCGATGGGTGCCTCCTTCACTGAGTACAAGCCGCGCGAAGGCCGGATCATTGCAGCGGCTTGTACCCGGGCCCAAGTCGGGGCTTCGATCGGACACGCGGCAGCGATAGGATGGCGGCTTGCCACCAAGCCCAGGTGGTGGAACCAGGAGGTGGAGGGATCATGACCAGAAGGACCAGGACGCTGTCGCTCGCGGTCGCGTCGCTCATCGCGATCGCAGCACCGGCCGCCGCGCAATCGCCGGCCGCACAATCGCCGGCCGCACAATCGCCGGCCGCATCCGGGGGTGGAGCTCCCCCGCCGTTGACGCTGCCCGCAGGCTGGATCCCGATCACATCAGGGCTCCATTCGCCACGTGGCCTCGCGGTCACGGCGGATGGCACGATCTATGTCGCGGAGGCCGGCAGCGGTGGCACCAGCGACTGCATCCAGCATCCCGAGCTCGGCAACCTGTGCTTCGGCCCGACGAGTGGCGTGAGCAAGATCGAGGGCGGCAACGCGACCCGCATCGTGGATGGCGTGCTGTCAGCGATCGACGACTCGAAGGAGGTCTTCGGGACCTCAGCCGTAGCGGTCGGCGCGGATGGCACGGTCTGGTACACCGTTGGTGGTCCGGCCGCCGGAGCCGCCGACACGCGCTCGATGATCAAGGGTGGCGAGGGCGTCGGGCAGCTGTACAAGGTCGGGGCCGACGGCACCTCGACGAGCGTCGCGGACTTCGCGGCGTTCGAGACTGCCAACAACCCGGACGCGCAGCAGCCGGGCAACGCCCTGCCTGACTCCAACGTGAATGGCCTCGCCTTGACGTCCGATGGTGGAGCCGTCGTGGCCGATGCGGGCGCCAACGACCTGCTGACCGTTGATAGCAGTGGCACGATCAGCGTCGCGGCGGTGTTCCCCATCGTCTTCCAGGCCGTGCCTCCCGACCCGACCGCGTCCCAGGACCCGAACGCTTCGCCGACCATCATCCCGATGGACCCCGTACCCACTTCGGTGGCTGTGGGTCCCGATGGCGCCTTCTACGTCGGCCAGCTGACCGGCTTCCCGTTCCCCAAGGGCCAGGCGAGCGTGTGGAAGGTCGTGCCCGGGCAGGATCCGGTCGCGTACGCCAGCGGGTTCACGAACATCATGGGTGTCTCGTTCGGACCGGACGGCAGCCTGTACGTGGTCGAGCTGGCACATGATGGACTACTGGCGGGTGCGCCGGGCACCCTGCCGATGGGCGGCCTGTGGAAGGTCCCGGCCGGCGGCGGCACGCCGGAGCTCATCACGGACGCGCTGCCCGCACCCGGTGGTGTCAACGTCGGCCCGGACGGGACGGTGTACGTGACGACGTGTGCACTGTGCGCCGATGGTGGCGGCGTCGCGAGCTACAAGCCCGCGAGCTGAACGACGGGCCGCGGCGCAAGTCGCGGCCCACCTGCACGCCGAACGGGTCGGGCCGCGATGCCCGACCCGTTCCGCGTTCCTGCTGCGCTACTTGATCGTGAGCGTCCCGAACATGCCTGCCTGGCGGTGGCCCGACACGGAGCAGTAGAACGTGTATGACCCGGCGGGCACGTCCACGAGGTTCACCGACTCCGTCGCGCCCGGGGACGCCACGATCCGGACGCCCAGCTCGTCGATGGTCAGGTTGTGGACGATCCGCCCTCCGTTGTGCAGGGTCAGGGTCAAGGCCGCGCCGCTATCTGCCGTGAGTTGCCGGGGTGTGAACGACAGGTCGCGAGCCGTGACGAGCAGCGCGGCCGCGCTGGCGCTCGCCGCGGCACTGGGCGCGGCGGTCGGGGCCACGCTCGATGAGGCCGTCGGCGTGGCCGATGAGGCCGGGGTCGGCGCGGCGGTCGGGGCGACGCTCGATGAGGCCGTCGGCGTGGCCGATGAGGCCGTCGGCGTGGCCGATGAGGCCGGGGTCGGCGCGGCGGTCGGGGCGACGCTCGATGAGGCCGTCGGCGTGGCCGATGAGGCCGAGGTCGGCGTCGCCGAAGTCACAGCGCTCGGCGCGGCCGTCAGGCCCGGGCTTGGCGCCGTGCTCGGGAGCGCGGTCTGCGCCGGCAGCGCGGTCCCCGGACCCTCGGTCCACGGTGGCCGAGGTCCCGCGCATGCACCCAGCACGATCGTGATACCTGCGATGAGTGCCAGTCGGCGCACCCGATCATCCCCCGCCTGCATTCGCTTCCGATCCTCACCCTTCTCTAGGCCGTGCGATGCATCCCGCACGGCGACCCGCTACTGAGTGTGCCATGCGGCCGGTCCCAGCTGGCGTTCGACGATGCATCGACGACAGGACCTGCCCAGATCCTGACACACCGCCGCCAACGGACCGCACGCCAGCATGCTGCTGCCAGATCGTGCCATCCAGTCATCCACGACGAGCGAATGCCAGGAACCCGACCCCCGCGGCCGAGGGTGGGGAACGACGGTCGCCCCCGAGGCTCCGGCGTGGAGTCCGTCCAGGACCATCTGGCACGAACGGCGCGCCCGGCTCCCGTACTGCGCGGCCCGCCCTCGAACCCGCGGTCCGGCCCACGAAACGGTGGGCCCGGCCCACGAACCCCGCGGCCCGGCCCACGAAGCGGTGGGCCAGCGCGGCGGACGCTCAGGGGCGGGGCAGCACCGTCATCGACTCCCAGTCGTCGCCGACCTTGACATCGACGTCGAGTGGCACGTCCAGCTTGAGCGCCGTCTCCATGGTCTCGCGGACCACGGGAGCGATCTCGGGCACCAGCGTGCGGGGCACCTCGAGCACCACCTCGTCGTGGACCGAGAGCAGCATCCGGGCGGGTGAGCCGGCCCGCCGGAGCCGTTCGTGGAGCCGGATCATCGCGATCTTCATGATGTCCGCGGCCGTGCCCTGGATGGGCATGTTGATGGCCATCCGCTCCCCGGCACCACGGAGCGACGCGTTGCGCGCCTCGAGCTCCGGGATCCAGCGCCGCCGCCCCAGGAGCGTCTCCACGTAGCCGCGCTGCTTCGCCGTCTCGCGGATGTGGAGCATGTAGTAGCTGATGCCGCTGTACGCGGCGAAGTAGCTCGCGATGAAGTCCTGCGCCTCGCCCCGGGGGATCCCCGCGCGGCTGGCCAGGCCGAAGTCGCTCATGCCATAGGCCAGGCCGAAGTTGACCATCTTGGCCATCGAGCGTTCATCGCCGGTCACATCGGCTGGGTCCTTCTTGAGCACCCGCGCCGCGGTCTCCCGGTGGATGTCGGCGCGCCGCTCGAACGCCTCCTTGAGGTGCACGTCGCCCGAGACGTGGGCGAGGATGCGCAGCTCGATCTGGCTGTAGTCGGCGGCCAGGAGCACGCGATCGGGGTCACCGGACACGAATGCGTGCCGGATCTTGCGCCCAAGCTCGGTCCGGATGGGGATGTTCTGGAGGTTCGGGTCCACGGACGAGAGCCGGCCGGTGGCCGCCACGGCCTGCTGGAACGTGGTGTGCAGGCGTTGCGTGGCCGGGTCCAGGAGCAGCGGCAGCGCGTCGATATAGGTCGACTTGAGCTTGGTGTAGAGCCGCCAGTCGAGCAGCGCGGGGATCATCGGATGCGCGGCGCGGAGGTCCTCCAGCACCGACGCATCGGTGGAGTAGCCGGTCTTGGTGCGCTTGCCGCGGGGCAGATCGAGCTCGTAGAACAGCACCTGCTCCAGCTGCTTGGGGCTGCCCAGGTTGAACTCGTGACCGACCGATTCGAAGACTGTCTGCTGCAGCTGGTCGATCTCCGTGGTGAAGGTCCGGCCGAGCTCGCCCAGGCCGGGGACATCGATGGCGACCCCGGTCGCCTCCATGTCCGCGAGCACCGGGATGAGCGGCAGCTCCAGCTCGTCGAGGACCCGCTGGAGGCCCTGCTCGCCAGCGAGGGTGCGCGTGAGCGACTCCCGGGCCGCGGTCGCCGCGAGCACCGTCACCGCGGCCTGCTCCGGACCGCGGAGCTCGCCCGCCCGTGGCAGCTCCACGTCGAGACGCTCGGCGGTGATGTCGGCGAGCGACTGGGAGCGCAGCGCGGCATTGAGGATGTAGGCCGCGATCTGGGTGTCGAACGCGACCCGCGGCAGCGAGCCGCCGCTCTGGCTCAGACTCGTCCGGGCGTGCGGGTCGCGTCGCGACAGTTCCCAGACGAGGAACGGCTTGACGTCGTGGCCCGCCAGGGGCTTGGCGGCACCCATGACCGCGTCCGCCAGGGCGATCGCCCCGTCCGTCGCGGCCACGACCACCCTGCCGTCCGCGCCCCGGACAGCCAGCCCCAGGAGCGTGCCACGCCGGGGTCGGGCGTCGTCGAACGCGGCACCCAGTGACAGCTCCGGCTGGGCGGCGAGCCACTCGACCAGGTCATCCGTCGGCGCCCAGGCCGCCACGATGCCCGGGTCGGCAAGGGCGGCGCGCAGCTGCTCGATGGGGTCAGTGGTGTCGATCATCGTGGTGGCCGCGGCTGGCCCGCCTTCGCTGGAGCGCTCGACCGGCTGCTGGGTGGCGCCCCCTCCGACGGCATCGAAATCGAGGCGCATCTGGAGCCCGCTGCCGTCCCCCAGCAGGGAGCCGCCCCGCGGCGCCCGGCCGGCGACCTGCGCGGCGGGGACCGGCCCCAGGCGATCCGCCTCGCGGAGCATGTCGCCCGGCGCGACCGGGCCCTCGCCATCGACCGCGGGCAGACGCTCCACGAGCGTCCGGAACTCGTACTCCCGGAAGAGCCGGATGACCTCCGCCCGGTCGTACTGGCCGAGCTTCGCCGCTTCCATGTCCAGCTGGACCGGCGCGTCACGCACGATGGTCACGAGATCACGCCACAGCAGGACATCGTCCCTGTTGGCGACCAGCTTCTCCCGCAGCTTGTCGGGCTTGACCTCGTCGACATGGTCGAACACGCCATCGAGCGAGTCGTAGTCCTCGAGCAGCTTGGCCGCGGTCTTGTCCCCGACGCCCGGCAGGCCCGGGATGTTGTCGGTCGTGTCGCCCTTGAGCGCCTTGAAATCGATCATCTGGCGCGGCTGGAGCCCGTACCGCTCATGGATCCTGGCCGGGTCGTACATGATCGTGCCGCCCGCACCCATGCGCGTGAACATCAGGGTCGTGTGCTCGGAGACCAGTTGGAGCATGTCCAGGTCGCCCGAGACGATGACCGACTCGATGCCCTGCTCCTGCGCCTGGAGGCTGAGGGTGCCGATGAGGTCGTCCGCCTCGTAGCCATCGAGGTCGAAGATGGGGATCCGGAACGCAGCCAGCGTCTCGCGCACGATGGGGAACTGTTCCCGGAGGTCATCGGGCTGTGGGCGTCGGGTGCCCTTGTAGGCGCCGTACATGTCGGCGCGCTTCGGTCGGCCGACATCGAAGCAGCACACGACGTGGTCCGGGCGGGCGTCCTGGAACCCGCGCAGCACGATGCTCCAGAAGCCGAACGCCGCATTCACCAGCTGACCCTTGCTGGTCGACAGCGGCGTGTCGATGAGGGCGAAGTACGCGCGATAGATGAGGCTGTGCGCGTCGATCAGCATGAGCCGGGGCACGGCCCGAGTGTACCGCCCAGGCGACCCGACCCTGTCAGGTTCCGGCGGACGGCCTGGTCAGCCAGGCAGCAGCGGGACCCGGCTCATCCGACGGGCGAGCCACGTCAGCCAGGCAGCAGTGGACCGGCTCATCCGGCGGGCGAGCCACGTTAGCGACAGCACCAGGAGGCCGGTGCCCGCGAGCACGATACCCACGAGCGTCAGGGCCCAGGCCGTGTCGTCGGTGGTCCGGGGGGCGCTCGTCGCGACGGCTTCCTGGCCACCGTTGCCCGGCTCCGGGGTGGTGCCGGCGACGCCCTGGACGTCCGCGAACCGGGGCTCGGAGGTCGCCTTGGCAGCGGGAGGCATGAGTCTCGGATCCGGTCCACCGCTCGCCAGGGTCGTGGCCGGCTCGGTCGATCCGGCAGGCGCCAGCTGGGCATCACCCTGGACCCCGGCGCCACCATTCGGCGAAGGGGCAGTGTCCATCTGCATCGTCAGCATCGGCTCGCCCGTGGCGGTCGCTCCGGGCGCGGCGATCTCGGCATTGGGTGTCGACGCTGGAGGCTGCAGCGGACCCTGGATCGAGGGGCCCACCGCGACCAGCACGATGCCGATGGCCAGGCTCGCCGCGGCGAGCGGCCGCACGACCGTTCCGCGCGGCGTCGACAGCCAGCGACCGAGCCGATCGAGGAAGCCGCCACCGGCCCGCTCGGCCTGGGCGGGGGTGAGCCGGAAGTCGCGCGGTCTCGCGGGCACCACGGAGGCCGCGGTCGCGTAGGCGATGGTCGTGATGTCCGAGGCCAGTGTGGCGCAGTCGCTGCAGCCACCGAGCAGGGCCTTGGCGGTCGCGGTCTCGGCGTCGCTGAGGTCGTCGTCGTGAGTCGTCGCACGCACGATGAGCCAGCGGTCGTGCTGGGCATGGTCGTCGAGCGGCAGGAGTCCTGGGGTCACGGTGTCCAGACGCCCGAGCTGCTCGGGCGGTTCCCGCTCAGCCACGGAGATGCTCCATCTGCCCCGCGAGCAGGTCCCGGAGGGCCAGGCGACCACGATGGATGCGTGACTTGACGGTGCCCAGCGAGACACCGGTCATCTCGGCGATCTCGTGATAGTCATAGCCCTCGACGTCGTACAGCACGATGGCGGCTCGCTGATCCTCAGTGATCTGCGCCAGCGCCGCGGCCAGCACCCGGCTGCGGCTGCGGGCGATGGCGGTGTGCTCGGGCCCCTCCGACGCATCGGTCGGCGGCTGCCAGGAGTCGTCCTCCCACTCCGGGTACGGATCCACGGGGCGCCGCTTCCGCGACCGCAGGACATCGGTCGCGGCATTGAGCGCGATGCGCGTCAGCCAACTCCGGAACGAGTCGCCGCGGAAGCGGGCAAGGTTGCGGTAGGCGCTCAGGAAGGCCTCCTGGACCGCGTCCGCGGCTGCCTCGCGGTCGCCCACGACCCGGACGGCGACACCGAACAGGTAGTCCTGGTGGAACTCGACGAGCCGGTTGAATGCCTCGAGGTCGCCGCGCAACGCGGTCTCCACGAGCGCCCGGTCGCGGGCACGTTCGGCTGCCACGCGTTCCGCGTTCGCTCGCTCGGGCACGCCAGGCACCATGACCACGGTCGCCGCCGGCTCGCCGACGGGCACGCCCGGGTCCGCGCGTGAGGGGTCGTCCACGGGGTGTCAGGTCTCCAGGGCGATCCGTTGGAAGGCGACCCACCGGACGTGGTTCGACGCGGTCGGTCGACGCCGTGGGCCGGCACGAGTCTAGCATCGGGTGCCTGGCGCCCCCGAGCGCGTGCCTGGCGCCCCCGAGCGCGCCGGCGCGCCCCGAGGCGTGCCTGGCGCCCCCGAGCGCGTGCCTGGCACCCCCGAGCGCGTGCCTGGCACTCCCGAGCGCGTGCCTGGCGCCCCCCGAGCGGGTGCCTGGCGCCCCCGAGCGGGTGCCTGGCGCCCCCGAGCGCGTGCCTGGCACTCCCGAGCGCGTGCCTGGCGCCCCCCGAGCGGGTGCCTGGCGCCCCCCGAGCGCGTGCCTGGCGCCCACGAGGGCGGCGATCAGCCCCGGCGACTGATCGCCCAGTACGTGATGGCGAACCCCGCCGCGCACCAGATGCCCAGCACGATGAATGGCTCGACCGTGAGCGCGAAGACATTGCTCGCGACCGTTCCTCGGATGATCTCACCCATTGCCTGGACCGGCAGCACCGAATGGATGGTGGCGAGCCAGTCCGGCAGACGCGCGGCTGGGAAGGTGAGCGGCGAGAACATGAGCACGAACACGACCAGCACCTGCGACAGCAGGTTGGCGATCTGCTGCGGCAGCAGCGTGGCGATGGCGTAGCCGATGCTCGTCGCGGTCAAGGCGACGAGCAGCAGCCCGGGCACGACCAGCGGGCTGACGACCAACGTCAGCTGGAACCGCCAGACCGCGATGATGAGTGCCAGCACGACCCCCGGCAGCACGATGACCAGCCAGATGGAGACGTCCGCGGCGAGATAGGTGAGGCGCGGGATTGGCAGCCCGCGCATGTAGTCGAGGGTGCCCTCGGTGCGAGCCTGCGCGACGATCTGGGGAACCGCGACCAGTCCCATGGTGATGAGCGTGATGGTCGGGGCGCCCGTCGCCAGGTACAGGATGGTGCCGCTATCCAGGGAGGGGAACAGCAACGGGTACCCGAGCACGATACCGAGCGCGAACAGCGCCTGGACCACGATGGCCAGCGGCAGGAACGTCTTCATCCGGAGCGCCTGCCAGCGCACCAGCAGCGTGTAGCTACGCAGCGCGGACATCGGCGACCTCCTCGCCTCGGAGCGCATCCGCCCGACCCACGATGGCGATGTAGACGTCCTCGAGCGTCGCTGGCTCCAGGCCGAACTCCTCGATCGAGCCCTGGGCCCGCATGGCCGCCGCCCACGTCACCGCCTCCCCGGCGGCCGTCACGGGCAACGAGTGGAGCACCCGATGGCCGTCGGCCACCGAACGGGTCACGAATGGAGGTGGCGGAGGTGCCACACCACCGGGCACGATGGCGATATCCAGTCGCAGCTCGTCCGCGACCGATGCCTTGAGGGATGCCGGCGTCCCCTCGACGATCGCCTTCCCCGCATCCAGGATCGCCAATCGGTCGACCGATCGCTCCGCCTCCACGACGTTATGGGTCACCAGCAGGACGGCAGCGCCTTCGGTCGCCAGCGCCCGGACCTGCGCCCAGAGGAGCCGACGGCGGATCGGGTCGACGTCGTTCGTCGGCTCGTCGAGCATCACCAGGCGACCGGGTGTGACGGCGGCCATGCAGAACGAGACCAGCCGCTTCACTCCGCCAGACAACCTGGCACCATCCTGGCCCAGCCACTCCCCCAGCTGGAGCGCCTCGATGAGGACATCGGCCCGCGCCCGGACGTCCGCCGCGCTGCCACCCCGGAGACGCCCGATGAGCTCGATCGCCTGTCGTGGGTTGAGGCCGTTGATGGGCACCTGCGCCTGCGCCTGCAACGAGCACGCGCGTCGCGCGAACCCCGGATCCGCGACGACGTCGTGGCCGTCGAGTCGGATGCTCCCCGAATCCGGCCGCAACAGGCCCACGATCTGGTTGATGAGTGTCGTCTTGCCCGCACCGTTGTGGCCCAGGAGGCCAAAGACCTCGCCCGCGGCGAGCTCGAGCGTGATGCCGTCGTTGGCTCGGACGATGGACTTCGTCCGGGTCCCCTGTGTGAAGGTCTTGGTCAGGTCGTCGATCTGCAGCAGGATGCTGCTCGCGCCAGCACTCATGGCCCGATCATGACGCCCCGATCGTGCTTCGGCAACGCGCCGCCGCTCCTCGGGCGGGCGTGCGAGAATCGCGGACCGCGCCGGGGTGGCGGAATGGCAGACGCACCTGACTCAAAATCAGGCGAGGGCAACCTCGTGAGGGTTCGAATCCCTCTCCCGGTACCACATCTTGTGGGCGCGCTCGGCCCGGACTGCCGCGCTCAGCCCGGCCTGTGGAGATCGAGCCCGGCCTGTGGAGATCAGCTCGGCCTGTGGAGAGCTGCCCGGCCTTCCGCGCTCCCCTGTCTGTGTCCCGGCCGGCCTGTGTCCCGACCGTTCACCCGCTCCGCGGGTGAACGGGACCACGAAGGCGGGTCGAGGTTCAGGTGGGGGCATGTCGCGCGCTCGATCACCCACCCACAGGGTGAGCAGACCGGCGAAGGCCGGATCGCGGGCCCGGAACGGCGATCCCCGGCGCACTCACCCGGCCCGCGGGTGAACGGGACCACGAAGGCCACGCCCAAGGCCCTGGGCGGCGAATCCCCGGCTTACTCACCCGGCCCGCGGGTGAACGGGACCACGAAGGCCGCGCCCAAGGCCCTGGGCGGCGAATCCCCGGCGCACCCACCCGCCCAAACGGGTGATCAGGAGGGCGAAGGCTGGGCCGATGGACCCGATGGAACGCCTGCGTCTCAGGGCTAGGTACCGACCAGCGAGACAGCGTCGATCTCGTTCCATCCGGGGACGCTCGTGTCGATGGTGACCCGGATGCGCTGCGTCGTGATCGTCACCGCATCGAGCGGCGGGCTGAAGACCGTGAACTCGTCTGGCGACGGGTCCATCCCCTCCCACAGGACCACCCACGCGTCGGCTCCCTCGTCCCAGGCCTCGACCCGGGTCACGCAGCCCGCGCCGCTGCTCTCCCGGATGTCGACCCCGGCGGGCACGACCGACCGTTCGTAGGTCAGCTCGATCCACTCCTCACCGCCCTCGGACGCTGCCGGCGCCCAGGCCGTCGAATGGTCGCCGTAGGAGGTCGTGTCCGGGGCGCCGGACGCCTGGCTCGCGGACCAGTCGCCGGAGGAGTACTCGCTGCTGGCCACCGCGCTGACGGCCCACAGCGCGACCCCGCCCGCGGATCCCCGCGGCGCGGGCGGGGACCCGGACTGGATGCCCGCCGAGGGCGATGCCGCCGAGGGCGATGCCGCCGCGGTTGCCGGCGCGTCGAGTCGGACCCGGAGCCAGCGCTCATGGAGCACGCCGAAGTCAGTCTCATCGGCCAGCGCCAGCACGCCCACAACGAAGTTGCGGTCATCCGTCCACGCCAGCAGCAGGTTCGGGTCGCCCACCTGGCAGATGACCTTCCCCGCCGCGACGCCATCGACCGCACGGTAGGTCCCGGCGAAGGCTCCGTCGGCGCACGAGGCAGCGACCCCCTCGATGGACACGCCCGCGGTGATGCCCTCGTACGCGGCCGCCATGCTCGCCACGTCGCGGAAGCTCGCGTAGATGACGGTGTCGGCGCCGAGATGGCACTGCGCGACCGCGTCCTGCCCCTCGAGCGAGGGCGACCCGGGGACGCAGGTCGCCATCACGCTCGCCGGGACCTTGTTCATCAGCTCGACGGCGGCGAGCGCGGCATCGAGGCCATCGTCCGGTGAGGGCGACTGCGCCATCACGCCACCCGGGGAGCTCACGAGCGCGAGCATGGCAATGAGGACCGTGGACCGTCGGACCGTGACCGTGACCATCGAGCCGCCTCCAAGGGTCCCCGTAGTATCGCCGCCCGTCAAGCCCTCCAGACGCGCTGTCGTTGACCATCGGATGGGTCCGTGCCAAGTGATCAGTGACGTCAATATCCCGTGGGCCACCGACGCCTCCGGCCGAGGTAGGGCGCTGGAACCGTGGCAGGCCTGGCTGAGGTCAGGCGTATCGGTGACCACGAAGCGATCCCATGAACCCAACCGGGCACTGAGCGCGGCTGCTTGGCTACCCGAACGGCGAGTGGGCAAGATCGCGCCAGCTCGAGCGGGGCGCGTGAGCGGGGCGCGTGAAGTACGGCCCCTGTCCCGACCGTTCACCCGCCGGGCGGGTCAGTAGACCGGCGAAGGCCGGGTCGATGGCCATCGGAGGCGTGTCGCGCGCTCGATCACCCGCCCACAGGGTGAGTAGACCGGCAAAGGCCGGGTCACAGGCTCTGAACGGCGATTCCCCGGCGCGCTCACCCGGCCCGCGGGTGAACGGGACGACGAAGGCCAGGCCCAAGGTGCTGGGCGGCGCGGCCCCGGCGCACTCACCCGCCCAGGGGGTGATCAGGAGGCGCGGGCCCGGCCTCGGAACCTCCCCAGGGGGTGATCAGGAGGCGAAGGGCCCGGCCTGGGAACCTCGCCCAACGGGTGATCAGGAGGCGAAGGGCCCGGCCTGGGAACCTCGCCCAACGGGTGATCAGGAGGGCGAAGGGCCCGGCCTGGGAACCTCGCCCAACGGGTGATCAGGAGGGCGAAGGGCCCGGCCTGGGAACCTCGCCCAACGGGTGATCAGGAGGGCGAAGGGCCCGGCCTGGGACCACGTTCGCGGGAATGCAGGAGGGCGAAGGGCCCGGCCTGGGACACGTTCGCGGGAATGCAGGAGGGCGCGGGCCGGGCCGCCAGGGCAAGGAGGGCGAAGACAGGCGTGATCCCGACGTTGTTGACGGCAGACTGACCAAGCGTTTAGTATGCTGAACGTGAGTTCAACCGTTGACCCCGCCGATCTTACCGCCCGCGCAACCATCCGGAATGCCGCGTTGCGGCTCTTCGCGGACCGTGGCCCGGATGCAGTGACCGTACGCGAGATCGCCACCCTGGCCGGCGTCTCCCCCGCCCTCGTTCTCCACCACTTCGGGAGCAAGGACGGGCTCCGAGCCGAGGTCGACGCGTTCGCCGCGCAGACGCTCGACGCGGTCTTCGAGGTCTCGCCGACCGACGAGCTCGTCGAGTTGCTCGCCGGCGAAGGCTCGACCGGCTCGCTCGCCGAGGCATTCGCCAGGGGCTTCCCGCCCGGATCGCCGCTGCCGGCCTACATGGCCCGGCTGTTCCTGACGAACGACCCGGCGGGAGCCGCACTGTTCGCCCGGTTCTATGCCGCGACCCGGCACCTCCTCGACGTGATGGTCGAGATGGGCGCCGCTCGGCCGAGCGAGGACCCCGATGTCCGGGCGGCGTTCTTCCTGGTCAACGACCTCGCACTCGTCCTCCTGAGAAACCAGATCGCCGCGGCCATCGGTACCGACCCGATGACCGTCGACGGGATCAACCGATGGGCGCGGGAGGCCAGCGCCATCTACGCAGAGGGCGCGTTCAACGCGCCCAAGAAGGAGCAGCACCTCAAATGAGCGCGTCCCAACCCGTCATCCGGACCCAGGCACTGACCAAGGACTTCGGACCGGTCCGCGCCCTCGACGGGCTCGACCTCGAGGTGGCCCCCGGAGAGGTCCACGGCTTCCTCGGCCCCAACGGAGCGGGCAAGTCGACCACGATCCGCATCGTTCTCGGCCTCATCCGCGCCAGCGGTGGTCACGTCGAGCTCTTCGGCGGCGACCCGTGGCACCAGGCCGCGATCCTCCACGAACGGCTCGCCTACGTCGCCGGCGACGTCGCACTCTGGTCGGGGCTCACCGGCGGGCAGTGCCTCGACGTCCTTGGCGCGACCCATGGCGGGCTCGACGAGGCTCGGCGGGCCGCTCTCATCGAGCGGTTCGACCTCGATCCGACCAAGCGGGTCCGCGACTACTCCAAGGGCAACCGGCAGAAGGTCGCCCTCATCGCCGCCCTCGCTGCCGACGTCGACCTGCTCCTGCTCGATGAGCCTACCTCCGGGCTCGACCCGCTCATGGAACGGGCCTTCCAGGAGGTCGTCCTTGAGCGGCGAAAGGAGGGATGCACGGTCCTGCTGTCGAGTCACATCCTCGGCGAAGTCGAGGCCCTGGCCGACCGGGTGAGCATCATCCGCGGGGGCCGGACCGTGACGACCGGCACCCTCGCCGAGATGCGACGGCATACCCGCACCCACGTGCACGCGGTCACCGTGGACGAGCCCGTCGGCCTCGCCGCCGCTGCCGGGGTCGCGGACCACGTCTCCGAGCGGCTCGACGGCGACGTCGACAGCCGGTTCACCATCGACGCCGAGCACCTCGACGCGGTCGTGGGCCTGCTGCATGCCGCACGGATCCAGACCCTCACGGTGACCCCGCCGAGCCTCGACGCACTCTTCCTGCGTGCCTATGGCGGGGAGGCGCCACCGCTCGACGCCACCGAGCTCGACCAGCCGGCGGAGGCGCTCCGATGAGGGCGGCCGGCCTGCGGGCCACGCTCGATGTCCAATGGCGGACGCACCGTCGCGGCACGCTCATCTGGATGTTCGTGCTCATCGCCGGCATGGTCGGCACCGCGGGGTCGATCGCCGGCCTCTACACCACCCCCGACAAGATCCACGGATACGCTCAGGCGGTCGGCGCAGGCGATGCCCTCGCCGCGATCAACGGCAGGGTCGAGGGCATCGACAGTCTCGGCGGGATCATCCAGGACGAATTCGGCTTCCTCGCTGCCTTCCTCCTCCCGCTGCTCGGGATCAGCCTCGTCGCACAGGCCACCCGGGGCGAGGAGGAGGCCGGCCGGCTCGAGACGATCCTCGCGGGCAGCGTCGCGCGCCATGTCCCGGTGCTGGCCGGGCTCATCCTCGCCTCCGCCGCCATCCTCGTGATCGCCATCGCGTTCGCCCTCGGGCTCATCGCCTTCGGGGTACCCGCGACCGGAGCGGTCCTCTACTCCGCCTCCCTCGGCGCCCTCGCCTTCGTCTTCGCCGGGCTCGCCGCGCTCCTCGCCCAGGTCACCCTGCACTCCCGGGGCGTCTATACGTGGGGGCTGCTCATCCTCGGCGTGGCCTACCTGCTGCGGGGCGTCGGAGACGTGACGAACACGTGGGTCACCTGGCTCTCGCCGCTCGGCTGGGCCGAGAAGGCGGCGCCCTTCGGGGATATGCGCTGGTGGACCCTCCTCATCCCGCTCGCCGTCGGCCTGTCGCTCGCCGCGCTCGCCGTCCTCGTCGCCGGACGCCGCGACCTCGGCAGTGCCCTCTTCCGCGGAGGTGCGGGATCGGCGCGGGCGACGACGTGGCTGCGCAGCCCGCTCGGGCTGGCGACCGCCATCCACCGCCCGGCGTTCCTTGGCTGGCTCGCCGGTGCCCTGATCCTCGCGGGCATGATGGGCGCGCTCGCCCAGCAGTTCGTCGACGCCATCCTCGGCAACACAGCCATGGCCGAAGCCCTCGGGGTGTCGGGTGCGCAACCCGCGGATGGGATCGTTGCGCTCACCCAGCTCTACATCGCCATCATCGCCACGGGGTACACCGTCCAGGCCGTCGGCAGTCTGCGCGGCGAAGAGACCGCGGGGCGTCTCGAGGTCAGGCTTTCCGGCACCCTGTCCCGCATGCGCTGGCTCGCCGCTCATGGGCTCGTCATCGTCACCGGCCTCGTCGTCATCGTCGTCGTTTCGTCGGCCGTCCTGGCCGCGGGGATGGCGTGGTCGATGGGCGCCGGGGTGAACCTGGGTCGCGTCCTCGGCGCGGGTGCGGCATATCTGCCGGCCGAGCTCCTCATGGGCGGGCTGGCGCTCGCGCTCTTCGGACTGCGGCCCAGGGCGTTCCCGGCGGCCTGGGTGGTGTTCGTCTTCATCGCCTTCATCGCCTTCCTCGGTCCGGGCCTCAAGCTGGCCGGGTGGGTGCTCGACCTCTCCCCGCTGACCCATGTCGGCAACCCCCCGCTGGGTACCGTCACGGCACTGTCGCTCGTCGGCCTCAGCGCGATCGCGGCGGTCCTCGGCGCGGTCGCGGCGGTCGGGTTCCGCCGCCGAGGGGTGCGGCAGAGCTGAGCCGGCGGAGCCTGCGTCGTCCCGTACGCGACGGGATCGGGATCGGGTCGGCGGTTGACTGGGCGCCTCGACACCGCCACGATGGGCGACCGATCGACACACAGCTGCGCCCACAGGAGCGATCAGAAGATGCATCACCGCAACCTCCGACGCCGGACAGCCGTCGCGGCCATGGTCATGGTCATGGTCGCCCTCACCGGGTGGGCATCGCCCGGAGTCGCCGCAGGTCCCAGGCTCAAGGCCGACTACCGGTTCCAGAACAGCCTCGTATCGTCCGTCAAGGGAGGGCGGCACCTCGACCCGGTCCCGGCCCCGTTGCTCAACTACACGAAGCAGAAGGTGAAGGGACACTCGGTCCTGACCTACCGCTTCGACAGCGGGCAGGGCCTGGACCTCGCGGCAGCCTCGGTGGTCATCCCATCGCGCCAGTACAGCATCGTGGTGCTGATGCGCTTCGATGAGGTCAGCTCCTACCGGCGCATCGTGGACTTCTCGAACCAGAATGCGGACACGGGTCTGTATGTCGAGGACGGGGTCCTGGACATGTACGACTATGACCAGCCCACGGGGGAGGCCGCGACGATCGCGCCCAACAAGTGGGTACAGGTCGTCCTGACGCGATCCTTGTCGGGACGGCTGAAGGGCTACGTGAATGGCGTCCGCCAGTTCAGCTTCGATGACGCGGTCAACAAGCTGGGTGTCATCTCGGCGGATGACCACCTGACCTTCTTCCGGGACGACGGCTCCGAGACGAGTGCGGGCGCGGTGGCGCGTATCCGGCTGTATGACAGACCGCTCTCCGAGTCGCAGGTCAGGCACCTCTCGACGACCGCGCCGGCGCCGGCGGTGTCGACGTCGGTGTCCTCGGCGGCGCGCTCGTCCAGGATCACGGTCAAGGGCAACCACTTCGGTCCGCACGAGTCAGTGTCCCTCACCTACAAGGACTCCCATGGGCAGTCGCGCTCGCTGGCCACCGTCCACACATCCCTCGGCGGGGCCTTCTCGACCCGTGTGACCATCCCGGCGAGGGCGCATCTGGGCGCCGGCAGCGTCATCGCCGAGGGACTATGGAGCGGGCTTCTCGCCAAGGTCCGTCTCAAGGTTCGGTAGGCCTGGAGAGCGGCGGGAGGCTGGTTGACCCGACTCCCGGGTAGGGCCCCCGCGCTCGAGCAGGGGCAGCCGGAGGTGGCGAGGGTCCCGGACGCGGCGCTGGACTGAGGCTGCACCCGAGGATGCTGGTCTCGCCGTGGTCCGACGCTGGGGATTGACAGCGGCCGCTCCAACGACAATGATCCCGCGCCATGGCGTCGCCTCGACGTGCCCAGGCGTCGGCGTCCCATCGACCTCGGAGGTGCCGGATGCGGCGCGCGTTCCTTACGGTGGGACTTCTGATCGGGCTGATCGGCTCCCAGGCGGCATCCGCGGCAGCGGTCGCCTCCCCCTACTCCTTCTCGGACCCGAAGGGTGACGCGCCGCATGGTCAGCGTACGGATATCCGCAAGGTCACCATCACCCACAAGAGCACCGTGACCATCGTGGTCGCGATGCAGAAGGCGGCACCGTTCTCGAGCTGGGGGACGACCGGCAACCTGGTCAACATCCAGATCCACATCAACGGCATCCCGATGTACATCTGCGCGTCGAAGGCCGTCGCGAAGCTGTGCAACGGCGAGAGCATCGTGCCCAACTGCCCGGTGACGCGGAGCCTCTCGGCGGCGAAGAACCAGTACACCTTCAAGGTCGCCCGCAAGTGCCTGGGCAACCCCGGCAAGATCAAGCTGTTCGTCATCGCTGGGGCCTTCGGCTCCACTCAGATCAGCGAGTCGGACCGGGCACCGAACGCCGGCTACTCGGCGCGTGTCGCCTACAGCTGAGGTCGTCGCGTGGGAGCGGGTGCCTCATCGTGCGCGGCCTGCGCGCTTCGGGATGCCGTCAACCGTAGAAGCTTTTGAGTAGCTTGTAGACCAGCAGGGCCGGCCAGACGCTGGCCTTGGGGATGGCCAGGACATAGTCCCAACCGGACCGAGCGGAGCCGAGGAAGTACATCATGGCTCCGATCATCCCGAGCCCGTAGACCGCTCCACCCCCGGCGGGCTGCCCGTTCTGCCTCGACCGCCACGGCCTTCCGCCTCCATCGTCGCCCATCACCCGGCACGGCATCGGCGGTATCGACGTCTCCGCCATCCGCTACGCCATCCGGGGATGTCGCCAGGGTCGCGAACGCGGCCACGATCGTCGGGATGCCACGCATGACGAAAGCCTCCTCCATCGGCATCGAAGGCGGTTCCTGAAGGTCCTCGGCCGTCCTCCGTGCCCGCCCATCGGTAGCGGAACAGGATCGGCCCGGTCCCGCAAGGGCCGGATGTCACGGCGCGCTGCCATTCGCCCGGGGACGCGCGCCTGGTCCGCTACCAGCTATGGGCTCGTGACAGGCCCGGTCGCGGCCTCGATCCGTTCAGGGACCGCGAGACCGGTGCGCAGACGCGCGATCACGTCGACCGCCGCCGCACCCGCGTCGGCCTCCCGGTAGTCGACACAGCCGGCGAACCAGCTCCATCCGGCTGCACTCTCCATCGGTTCCGGGCAATCCGCACTGAATACGGCCAGTGGCTGTCCCGCGATGCCGACATAGCCGCCGTTGACGGCAGCTTCAAGGCCGGCGTCTATTCGGGCCCCGCGCAGGATGATGACATTGGCGTCGTTGTAGGTCCCTTCCCGTGATACCACGACGGCGCCCGGGGCTGTCGCTGCGAGGCCTTGAGCTACCGCGTCCGCGAAGGTCTGGTCACCGTATGCGAACTGGTCGTCGATGTGGACGGTAGCGGCCTGGTCCGGCCAGTGCGCCGTCACCCATGCGCCTGCCGTCCGGCCCAACTCCAGGCCCAGGGCCTGATCGGTCCAGGTGATATCGACCGTTCCGGTACCACCCGGCTGGCCGGCGATGTCGACGGCCACGAAGCCGCTCTTGCGCTGCGCCTTGGTGAGTGGCGTCGCCGCCGTCGGCCAGACGCTGATGAGGCCCGCGATCTTGACCTGTGGCCCACCACCAGCAGGCTTGCAGGTGGGGGTCTTGGTCAGGCTGACACTGACACAGTCGAGCACGGTTGCCCCAAGCGCCTCCGCGGCGGCCTCGGCGCCCGCGATCGCGCGGTCGATGTACGGCGATCGGTGGGACGGCGCGGCAAGGCCGATCCGCTTGCCCGCCAGGGCGGTCGCCGCTGCCGCGGTCTGCTGTTCGTCCAGGACGATGCCCTGGCGGGCTCCCTGTTGCCCGACGAATACGCTTCCCGTGCCGATGGTCACCGCCTTGCCGCCCGGAGCAAGCGTCTCCTCCACCCCTGCCTTGGGCGAGGGCGCCTCACTGGGCGCCGGTGCCGCGGTCAGCGAGGGCGATTGCGCCTGCACCACGGTGGCGACCAGCACGGCACAGGTCGCCATCACCATCCCGCCCCAGAGCCGCAGACCGACGTGTGCTGGAGCCATCGATCCCTCCCATCTTGGCGATCCCTCGCCACATGACCGACCAGATCTGGCCCTCTCGTCCGGGCATCATGCTGACGCACCACTCGTCCTGTCAATGGTCGCCGAGGCATCCCGGTCGTGGCCGGGATGCGGGCACCGCGGCTCGAGCGCAGGGCTACAATGGCGCGCCTCCGGTCCCGGCGCCGGCGTCGACTGGCCAGTGATTGCATCGAGAGCGGAGTACCCAGATCCCGCTCGTGCGGGTGCCTGGCCGACATGGGAGGAACCCGCGATGAACAGCACCCACGCTCGACCCCGCCGTCCATTCCTGACCGCGAGCCTCGCCTCGGTGTTGGCGCTCGCGGTCCTGGGCGGGGGTGTCACGGCCCAGTCACCGGCCCCAAGTGAAGCGCCGGCGTCCACGGCTCCGGCCTCACCTGCCGGAAGCCCAGCCGCGAACCCATCCACCGCTCCGGTGGATTCCTCGATCGCCGCGTGTGATGCGTTGCTATCCAGCGCGTCCATCACGGCTGTGACCGGGGCAGAGGTCGTTCGTGCCGACACGGGTTCCGTCGGAAACGGCAACTTCCCGGACTCGCCGTCCTGCACCTGGACGTTGTCCGATGGATCGTCGGTTCGCATCGACAGTCAGCTTGAACTGAGCTCATTCGGATCGGGCAGCATCCAGAAGGCCCGTGCCTTTGGTGCCAAGACGGTCGAGAGCCTCCCGCAGCCAGCGGCATCCATCGTATGGGACGGAGGCCAAGGCCAGGTGATGGTCGGTCGCGTCGGCCCCTTGCTGGTCGAGACGCTGCTCTTCAGCGCGCGGTCGGCCGATGGCAAGACGGACGATCTCCTCCTGCTGGAGCAGCTGGCCAAGGCGAGCGCGGCACAACCCGCCGTGCCGTTGACGGTCGACCCGGAGTGCGCATCGCACCTGGGTGTCACCGTCGTCGGCACCCAGCGCTACGAAGCGCCGTCGTCGGATGGCGACGGCACGGACCTGAATTGCGGCTATGACCTGGGCGATGGCACGACCGCGAACCTCGCCCTCCAGTGGCGAGTCAAGAACGTCCTGCCCGACTGCTGCGAGAAGGTCAAGGAGCTGGGCAAGGGCGCGTTCGCCCAGCAGAACGGCACCGGCAAGAAGGCGCCCTGGCGGCTCGATTGGATCCTGGCCAAGGGCGATCCCGCCCGGGTGGCGGAGCTCAGCAACGGCGCTGCGGGGACGAGGCTGTTGAGCAAGCAGGAGCTCATCACGCTCGCCAAGACGGTTTCCCTGGGCACGACCGTCGAGGCCAGCCCCTCGCCGACCACTGCGGCGGTGGCCATCGCGCCGGAGGCCGCGGGCCTCGTTGGCAGCTGGGCATTCCAGGGCATCGCGGGCGGCCTGGAGCTGCCACCCGGGCTTACGGTGACCCTGACCTTTGCGGCCGACGGCACCGTGGTCACGGACTTCGGCTGCAAGCCGCCCAAGAAGAAGCAGCCCCTGTCGTGGCCGGGCACGTTCACGGCGGACGCCACCACGCTCGACGTCACGTGGGCGAAGAAGTTCAAGGGTGCATGCACGGGCAACGACGCCTACAACTATTCCCAGCCGTTCTCGTTCGTGATGCAGCTCGTCACGACCCCCGGTTCGTGGTCTGTCACGGGTGACACGCTGACGCTCGCGGGCACCAGCGGTCCCGGTGCCAACGCCAAGCTACCGTTCCAGCGCGTCACCAGCTAGCGGCGACGGCCCCGGGGCCCGCGCGACGTGTCAGTGGTTCGGGCGCGCCATCCGGATGAGCGTCCGGGTGCCACGTGCCGCATGCTCGATGTACCAGTAGTGCGCGTGGTGCCCGTCCGAGACGTAGTCGTAGTGCTCGTCGCACAGCAGGACCTGGGCCGTCTGACCACGCTCGTCCGTCACCGTGCGCTCCCGGGCGGGCAGGTCGCAGCTGGCTGACCCCGGACCTGATGCCGGGCCAGTGAAGTCACACGCACCCGCCGGCTTCGCCTGGGGATCGCTCACCTCGCTCCCTCCTCCTCGCGCAGCAGTCGCGCCGCGACCGGTCGGCTCCTGGGTCGAGGGTAGCAGCCATGGTCTAGCCATCGGGAGACCCCCGGCCGCGTCGACGCCACAGGGCGGCGTCGAGCCAGACCGTGCCGCTCAGACGCTGTGCTGCGGCATCTCCGGCGCCTGAGGCTCCGTGCGGGTCTTGTCGCACGCCCCACCGAGCGGCAGACGTACTTCGCCGACGGCGACCTGACGACTCTCGCCGCACTCCCGACAGATCGCGACGGCGTGCGTCTGGTCACCGCCCTGGCCGACGCCGATGATCCAGTCGTGCGCCAGGACGCGGTCCGTCATGGCGCCGCGGCTGGCTGTGGCTCGACGGAGGAACAGAGCACCAGGGTGGGCCGGCCACCGTGGGCCGATTGGCTGTCGAGGGTGCGGTCAGCGAGTGCCGGGAGCGCTTCCGCCGCGACATAGAGGGCCAGCTCGTCCGAATCGACCTGCTGGTCGCCCGGTCCCGGCGCCGACACGAACGAGAGCGAGAGTCCTCCGGGACCGCGCTCGATGCGCACGATCCAGCCCGGGTCGACCCCCTTCGCATCGCGGATCCGCTGGAGCTGACTCGTTGCCTGTGCCGTGACCTGGAGCATCGCGTCCGTTCCTCCCGATAGACCTACCATGGAAGACTATAGCCCATGGGCTATCTTCCGGGCATCCCCCAAGGGTCATACTCGTTGCTCGCCACACGACACGACATGACGGAGGACCTTCGTCCATGACGAGCGCCACCCCGACCCCGCCAGCGCGGCCCACGCCGGCAGACCCCATGCCCGGCACCGCCCGGGACACCCGGCTCCCCGATCCCGCCCGCCGCAACCTGCCGCCGGAGCTCGGCCCGGACTCGATCGCCATCCTCGAGGGGCGCACCTTCATGTACTCCGACCCCGTGGGCGACGTGCCCCAGGGATCCATCGGCGGCCTGCTGCATGCCGACACGCGCTTCCTCGATCGCTGGGTGCTCAGCGTCAACGGCGCGCGGCTCCTGGCCCTGAGATCACGGACGGTCGATCACTACTCCGCGCTCTTCTTCCTGACCAACCCGAAGCTGCCGTCGCTCGCCGCCAACAGCATCGGCATCCGGCGGAGCAGGTTCGTGGGCGGCGGGCTCCACGAGCGCATCGAGCTCGAGAGCTACCTCGACGAGGCGCTGCGCATCGAGGTCCGCCTGGGCGTGGGCAACGACTTCGCCGACCTGTTCGAGGTCAAGAGCGAGGTCCGCGACCGCTCGGCGGCCATCGTCCGGGCGCATGCGGCCGACGGCTCGCGCCTCAGCTTCGGGTACCGGAACGGCAGCTTCGAGGCCGAGACGGTGGTGCGTATCTCCGCGCCGCCGACGCGGCTCGAGGGGGACGACCTGGTCTGGCTCCTGGACCTGCCACCGCGCGGCCGCTGGACGTGCTCCCTGGAGGTCCCGTTGCGTCTCGGGCCACACGAGCTCCAGCCCGCCCACGCGGATTTCGCGGAGGAGTTCGACCATGGGCGCGAGGACCCGACCAGCCAGTGGCTGGCGGACCGGCCACCCCACGAGTTCGACTCGCCCCTCCTGGCCGGCATCGTCGAGCAGACGCTCCGGGACCTGCTGGCGCTCCGGCTCGAGGCTCGAGCGGGCGACGAGACGATCATGCTCCCGGGCGCCGGCCTGCCGTGGTTCCTGACCCTGTTCGGGCGGGACACCCTCATCACGGCGTTCCAGACCGTGCCGTTCGGGCCCCGGGTGGCGCGCGGCGCCCTCATCGCGCTGGCCACCCTGCAGGGGACCGCCGTCGACGACTTCCGGGACGAGGAGCCGGGCAAGATGCCCCATGAGCTGCGGTCGGGGGAGCTGACCGTGCTGGGCCTCAAGCCGCACAGTCCCTACTACGGGTCGGCGGACTCGACGATCCTGTGGCTCATCCTGCTGTCGGAGTACTGGCGCTGGACCGGGGATGACGCGTTCGTCCACGCCATGCGCGACCATGCGCTGCGGGCACTCGAATGGATCGACCGCTACGGCGACCGGGACGGCGATGGCTACGTGGAGTACCAGACCAGGTCGACCCAGGGACTGGGCAACCAGTGCTGGCGCGACTCCCTCGACGGTGTCCTGTTCGCGGACGGGTCGATGCCGTGCCTGCCCATCGCGACCTGCGAGATCCAGGGATACGTCTACGACGCGAAGCTGCGGCTCGCCGACCTGGCCGATGGCCCGCTCGCGGATGCGGCGCTCGCCACACGACTGCGCGCGGAGGCCGCGGATCTGCGGTCACGCTTCGATCGCGACTTCTGGATCGATCGGAGGGGCGGCTACTACGCCATCGGCCTCGACGGCGACAAGCGGCCGATCGACTCCCTGACGTCCAACATCGGACATCTGCTGTGGTCGGGCATCGTGCCCCCGGAGCGCGCCCGGGCGGTCGTCGACCGGCTCATGTCCGACGCGCTCTATTCCGGCTGGGGCATCCGGACGCTGTCCACGGAGGACGCCGGCTTCAATCCCATCGGCTACCACCGTGGCACCGTGTGGCCCCACGACAACGCGATCATCGCGCTCGGCCTCGCCCGGTACGGCTTCCGCGAGGAGGCGGCGCGCGTCGGCATGGGCCTGCTCGAGGCGGCCGGCCAGTCCGCCTATCGGCTGCCGGAGGCGATGTCCGGCTATCCCCGATCGGACGGCCCCTTCCCGGTCCCCTACCCCACCGCGTGCAGCCCCCAGGCCTGGGCCAGCGGCGCGCCCCTCCTGGTCCTGCGCGCGATGCTGGGGCTCGACGTGCGCGACGGTCGGGTCACGGTCGATCCGCACCTGCCGGATGCCCTGGGCGCGATGCGCTTCGAGGGCGTGCCCGCGCTCGGCAAGCGCTGGTCGGTCCGGGCGGAGGGCCGGACAGGACGGGTCCGGATCATGGAGGGCGACGCGGACGGTTGAGCCTTCCCGGCCCATGTCGCTGAGCCTTCCCGGCCCATGTCGCCCGGTCCGCGGGCGCGCGGAGCGTCGCCGCCGGGCATGTCGCCCCTGCTAGGCTGCTTCGCATGCGAAGGGCACTGGCGGCGAACGCCGCAACGTCCGCCGAGCGCCGGGCCCTGCATGAGACGCTGCCCTGATCGGGGGACGCGAGCCCATCCGGGGCCGGAAGGTCGGCGACCGACGCATCCGGATCGAGCGCCCGCAGACGGAATACTTCCGCTACACGGCCCCGGACACGCTGGTGGCCCGACACAAGGCACACGCAGAGCGCGATGGCCGTGCCCGCTGGATCGCCCGGATCCGTCACACCCTGCTGGGCCGCCCGCTCGCGTCCGAGGAGGAGATCGGCGAACGGCTGACCAAGACCAAGGCGCTGGCGATCTTCAGCTCCGACGCCATCAGCTCGTCCGCGTACGCGACCGAGGAGATCCTGCGCGCCCTGCTCGTCGGCGGCAGCGCCCTGCTGGCGCTGAGCCTGCCCATCGGCATCGGCATCGCCCTGCTCCTGGCGGTCGTGGCCATCAGCTACCGCCAGGTCTGCATCGCCTATCCGACGGGCGGCGGCTCGTACTCGGTGTCCAAGGCGAACTTCGGTCGGATGGCCTCGCTCGTGGCCGCATCGGCACTGCTCATCGACTACACGCTCACGGTCGCGGTGTCCATATCGGCCGCGTCCGCCCAGATCATCTCGGCCATCCCGGGCCTCGAGGACCTGCGCGTGGAGATCGCGGTGGCCGCCATCGTGCTGGTCACGCTGGGCAACCTCCGCGGCGTGCGCGAGTCGGGCAACATCTTCGCGCTGCCGACCTACCTGTTCGTCGGTACCGCCCTGCTGCTCATCGTCGTCGGTTCCTACCGGGTGCTGGTGCTGGGCGACGTGACGGCACCGCCCGAGATCGCGTCCGCGTCGGGTGAGCTGACCGGGGTCGCCCTGTTCGCGTTGCTCCTGCGGGCCTTCGCGTCCGGTGCCGTGGCGTTGACGGGCACGGAGGCCATCGCCACCGGCGTCCCGGCATTCAAGCCGCCGGAGTCGAGGAATGCGGCCAGCACGCTGACGGTCATGGCCATCCTCCTCGCGGTCCTGTTCGTCGGCTTCACGTTCCTGGCGCGGGCGTTCGGTATCGTGCCCAACGAGGACCAGACGGTGACCGCACAGATCGCGACCCAGGTCTTCGGCGCATCGTCGATCCCGTTCTACCTGTTCCAGGCGTTCGCGGCACTGCTGCTCATCCTGGCCGCCAACACGTCCTTCGCGGCGTTCCCGCGCCTGGCGGCGATCCTGGCCGAGGACGGCTTCTTCCCGCGCATCTTCGCCTTCCGCGGCGACCGGCTGTCATTCACCACGGGCATCGTCCTGCTGGGCTTCGTCGCCATCCTGCTGGTGATCGCCTTCGATGCCGAGACGCATCTCCTCATCCCGCTGTACGCCGTCGGTGTCTTCATCGACTTCACCATCAGCCAGGCGGGCATGGTCCGGCATTGGCGTCGGACCCGCGCGCCGGGCTGGCGGTACCGCATCTCGATCAACGGAGTGGGCTGCGTCGCGACGGCCATCGTCGCGGTGGTCGTGGTCGGTGCGAAGGCGCCGTCGTCCCTGGTCGTGCTGGCGCTCATCCCGGTGCTCGTGCTCGGGATGCGCCTCATCCATCGCGAGTACCAGGTGGTCGGGCGGGAGCTGGCGGTCCGGCCGGGCCAGGTCTTCGGACCGCCCGCGAAACGGAACCGCGTCATCATCCCCGTGTCCGGGCTCACCCGGGCGGTGGTCCAGGCGGTGCAATTCGGGCGCACCCTTGCGGACGATGTGCGGGCCGTGCACATCAGCGCCGACACCGAGCGGGCGGAGATCCTGCGCCAGGAATGGCTGGTGCATCTGCCCGGGGTGCTGTTGATCATCGTCGAGACGCCCTACCGGTCCTTCGTCACGCCATTCCTGGCATATCTCGACGTGATGGCGCCAGCGGCGGCCGACGAGATCACCATCGTGGTGCTCCCCGAATACGTGCCTCGCCACATCTGGGATCGAGCCCTCTACAACCAGACGGCCTCGCGATTGAAGCGAGCCCTCGTCGGTCGTCCCGACACGGTGCTGGCCGATGTCCCCTACCAGCCCGAGCACGGTCCGTAGCCGCGACCGCGGGCACCGTCAGGTCGCGAGCTCGGCCGCGACCTCCAGGACCCGGGTGCCGTCCAGGGGCTGACCGCGACCGTCGAGCGCCGACACGCGCACATACCGCGCGCCAGCTGGGACCCCGAGGGCGGTCTCGAACCCCACGCGCGGCACCGTGGCGGCCGGCACCAGCGATGTCGGGTCGACGCCAGCCGCCAGCTGCCAACCAGTGACCTCGGTCGCGCCATTCCAGCTCACCCACGCGGTGATGGCGCCGTTCGCGACCCTGCCCACACGAGCGATGGGCTGATCGGCCGGTCGACCCACCCAGCGGGCACGGTAGGCGCGGTACGAGGAGAAGCCCGGGGGCAAGGCCGCCTCGAAGACGACGCGACCCTGCGGGTCGTAGCCCGTGACGAGGTCGGAACTGCCCCAGCCGATGGTCGCCCGCCCGTCGTCCGTGAGGGTCAGGCTGCCCTGGCTGGAGGAGACGATGGGTCGCGCCGGCCACAGGCCACCGCGCAGCAGGTCACCGATCCGCGGGCGCCGGTCAAGGGGGGCCGGGAAGTCCCGGACCAGGGTCGCCGTGCGGGCGGGCAGGTCGATGCGCAGCACCATGCCCCGGCTGGGCGCGGAGCGATCGGCGGGATCACGGGTCGCATTGTCGAACAGCGACACGATGCCGTCGGGATGGAGCCTCGCGTCGTGCTGAGCCCGGAAGACGGCCGAGGGGTCGATCCGGAAGTCGCTCCGAGCGCCGCCCAGCCGCCACAGGATGCGGCCCGTTGCCCGTGACACGAGGTACAGCGTGCTGGTGTGGCGCGCGCTCACGAGCAGGTCGCCGCTCGGACCGATATCGATGGAGTTCAGGTGCAGGTAGTCCCAGGCACCCGTCTTGGGCGGCGGGACGTCCGACTCCACGGGTGCGATGTGGTCCGATGCGCGCCACTCCCAGAGGAGCCGCCCGGTCGAGATCTCGACCTCCTGGACCAGGGCGTCCTCCAGGAGACGACCGTCGCGCGACAGGATCTGGGTCGCGAACACGTACGCCGACCCGTCGGGTGTGATGCGCAGCTCGTGGATGTCCGACGGGTGCACCACGGTCCGGAAGCGGGCCAGCTCCTGGTACCGGTCATCGACGATGACGAACTCCCCGTCGCCGAGCCCCCCGGGGGTGATGGTCCCCTCCCACCAGCTGATGGCCGGGCCGCCGGCGAAGCTGATCGGCCGCAGGCCGGCCATCAGCCGCCCCGGGGCATGCCGCTGCCAGATGAGCTCACCGCGGGCATCGGTGATCACCGCGCCGACGCTGAAGGTGCCGTATGCGGGCGTCACGAACAGCGCCGCGTCGTCGGCATCCGACGCCCGGACGGCCACCACCGGGGGCCGCAGGTCGGGTCGGGAATGGAAGGCGACCAGGTGGCCCGCTGGCGGGCTGTCGGGCGCCGCCGCGGTCGGCGCTGCCGCCGTGGCTGGTCCGCCCGCACTCGCCGTGGCCGGCACGCCCGCACTCGCTGTGACCGGCACGCCGGCACTCGCTGTGGCCCGTTCCGGTGTCGTCCCGGTCGCCGACACCACCGGCAGGCCCGCGACCAGGAGGCCGCCTGCGCCGGCGACCGCCGCCGCCAGGACCCGGCGTCGGGTCAGTTGCTGCTCGGGACGGTCGTCCAGTGACATTCCGCCGGACCCCACATGCGCGCTGAGGACAGGACTATGCCGGAACCGCACGCGTCGCGCCGGTGGGCCATGGGCGGGGCGTGGGCCCGCGTCGCCGGTCATGGTACGGAGCCGGCACCGGGTAGCCCCGTCCGTACCGACCCGGAGGACGGCTCGGCGGGATGGTGGTTGAATGGGTCACTCGTGAGCCTTGGTCCTCGGAGTGCCGTGCGTCCGGGTTCCGCCCCAGCGATCGCCGTCCGCGCGGGCGACGACCGGACGCCCGATGCGAGGTCCCTGCCGCCATGCCCGTCCGCCGCGCCGCCGTCCTTGCGTTGCTGGTGCTCCTCGCGCTGGCCCAGGCGACGAGCGCCGCCTCGCCCGTCATCGTTCGGCATGGTCCGCGTCATGTGCCGACCATCGCCCTGACCATCGACGATGGCTGGTCGGCGCCGCGCTGCGGGCAGATGTACGAGACCCTGGTGGCGACCGGGGTGCCGGCCACCTGGTTCCCGAACGCGGTCTACGTGAAGCGGGCACCGGCGCTCTGGCGGCGCATCGCGGCCCGGTTCCCGATCGGCAACCACACCTACTCCCATCCCGACCTGACCCGACTGTCGAGCACCCAGATCCGCGACCAGCTGGTCCGGGACCAGCGGGTCATCGAGGCCATCACCGGTCAGCCCATGGCCATGCTCCTGCGGCCCCCGTTCGGCGCCCTTGATCACCGCGTCCGGCGGGTCGCCCATGAGCTGGGCTATGACACCCTGGTGCTGTGGGACACGAGCGACGCCGACAGCTCGCCCCGGACCACGTTGCGGGGCGGCCTCCGCGCCGGCAGCCGAGGCATATCCGGCTCGATCGTGCTCATGCACTGCGGCCCGGCGGTCACGCCCGCCATCCTGCCCGCCCTCATCCGCCACTACGCCTGCGCCGGCTATCGGTTCGTGACCGTGGCGGGGCTGCTGGCCCGCGATCCGGGGGTCAAGGCGAACGTGGACTGCACGCTACCGAGCGTGACGGATGCCGCCGGATCGCCACCGCCCCCGAGCGGGTCCAGCGCGCAGGACGGGCACGCGACCGACCCTGGTCCCACGCGACCGACCGGGACGAGCGCCCAGGGCGCGCCGGCACCCGATGAGGTCACGGTCCTCCTTGACGACCTCGTCCATCTCCTGACGGGTCTGCTCGAGCGGTAGCCGTCAGGGCAGCGGGTGATCGGTGCCGAAGACCTGGATCTCGGTCGCGCCCGTGTTGCCGCCGGTCGAGGTCGCGACGTCGAACCGGAGGACCTGGGCGCTGACCGCCAGGGGCACGACCGCGTCCGTGGGGAAGGGTCCGAAGGTGGCCCCGTCGGCGGTCACCGTGAACGTCTGCGTGAGGGCGCTGCCGTCGCTCATCTGGCGGGTCTGGAAGGCGACCCCGCTGACGTCGACGAGCCGCCCCAGGTCGAGGGTGATGAAGGCGGCATCACCATCGCCCGCCGATGACCACTCGGTCGATGGGTCGCCGTCGACGGCGTTGGCCGCCGCGAACGCGGGCGAGTACTCGGAGCTCACCGCGTCGATGCGGGCACCGACCGCGAGGTCGACGGGCTCCGACGCGGATGGCGTCGGCGTCGTGAACGTGAACAGCGCGCTGCGGTACAGGCGGCCGTCGACCGCGCTGCCCTGGAACCGGTAGACGTAGGTCGTCCCCGGTCGCAGGCCACCCAGGACGACGTGGTGGTCACGGTGTGCGGAGCCGCCCATGTCCTTGTCCGTGGCCAGCCGGCCGAACGACTCGTCCTCGCCGAAGACCACCGCGCAGGCGGCGTCGATGGTCGTGCTCACCGAGATGGTCGCCGACGTGCCGCCCGGGTCGAGGACGAGCGCGATGTCGGTCGCCTCGATGGCCGTGAAGTCCACGACCGCGTCGGGGTCCGGCGTGGCCGCCGGGATGCCCACCACCGTCGGGCTGCTCACCACCGTCGGGCTGCCGACCACCGCCGGGTCCTGCGCGGAGACGGCTCCCGCGCCGATGCCGGCGAGCAGGACCCACGAGAGGATGAGCGGGACAGCGGCGACCCTGGACCGTCGGTTCGATCTGTGCATGCCCTGCCCCTTTCCCGCCGGGATCGTGAAGCCACAGCCTATCCGGCTGCTGTCTCGGACGCAGCGATGTGACGGTCGGCCCGTCAGCGGAGGCCATACGGCCCCTGACGAGACGCCGTGCATCGGGCACGATTCCGCCGTGCCGGCTGGGAGCCGGAGCGCCCCCAGGGAGAGAGCGGCGGGCGCCCGATCGGCCCGCGACCACGAGCCGCGTGTGCCCCTGCCCAGCCAGCCCTGGAGGGTTGGATGCATAGCCTGCGGAACCTGGGTCGACGGAAGGTCAGGACGACCCTCACGGTCATCGGCATCACCATCGGCATCTGGGCGCTCGTGGTGTTCGGCTCGATGGCCAACAAGATCGGCGCCCTGGTATCGGGCGGCAGCACCTACTACGCCGACAAGGTCACCCTGAGTGACAAGTCGGGCTCCGTGGGTGGCTTCGCCAGCGCGCCGATGTCCCTCAAGACCGCGGACCTGGTGCGCGCCGTGGATGGGGTCGCCGCGGTGGCCCCCGCGGTCATGCTGCTCATGGACGACACGTCGAGCGGCGTGACCATGGGCGTCCCGCCGATGATCACCGGCGGCGTCGCCGGCGCGGACGAGGGCCACGAGACCTTCGTCATCAAGTATTCGGAGGGTCGCGCCCTCACGGCGCAGGACGAGGGCGCCAACGTCACCGTCCTGGGATCGGACATCGCCCGCAAGTTCGACAAGCACGTGGGCGACACCCTGGTGCTCAAGGGAGAGCCGTTCACGGTGGTGGGGGTCCGTGAGCCGACCCTCACGGCACCGGACCAGACGGCGGGTGTGCCGATGGCGGCCGCACAGCGGCTGCTGGTCGAGCACGCTGCCGCCGATGCTCCGGTCCACCATCGATACCGCTGACCTGGCCACCACGATGGTCGTCTATCCCACCCCGGGCACCGACGTGGAGGCGCTGGCAGCCACGATCGAGGCACAGGTGCCGGACGTGGCCACGATGACCGGCAAGGACTTCGACCAGCAGATCGGATCGGCCACGTCCCTCCTCAACTCGATCCTGGTCGGCATCGCCCTCATGGCCCTCATCATCGGCGGCCTCTCGGTCATCAACACCATGGCCATGTCCATCGCGGAGCGGACGCGCGAGATCGGCGTCAAGCGGGCGATCGGCGGCGCGCGGTCGCGCATCGTGCGTGAGCTCGTCGTGGAATCCGCGCTCATCGGGTTCATCGGCGGGGTGACGGGCCTGGTCCTGGGGGCCATCGTCGTGATGCTCGCGAACGAGGCCGGCAGGTCGTCGGGCACGATCCTGTTCGACCTGACGCCCCAGACCGCGCTCATCGCGGTCGTGTTCGGCACGATCCTCGGCGCCTTGGCGGGCTTCGTGCCCGCGCTGCATGCCGCGCGGCTCGATCCGGTCACGGCCCTGCGCTACCAATGACCACGACGCGAGCAGGAGGACCACCGATGCCGCTCCTCGAGGGACGCAACCTTCGGAAGACCTATCGCCTGAGCAAGGACAACCGCGTCGAGGCCCTGCGCGGGGTCGATGTCACCATCGACTCCGGCGAGATGGTCGCGATCATGGGTCCGTCGGGCTCCGGCAAGAGCACCCTGATGCACATCCTGGGACTGCTCCATGCGCCCGACCTGGATGACCAGGCGCGGCCCGAGCTGTCGTTCGGCGGGCGGGACATGGTCGCCCTCGCGGAGTCGGCCCGGACCCGCATCCGTGCCCGCGAGATGGGCTTCGTGTTCCAGGAGTTCAACCTCATCCCGACGCTCACGGCGCTCGAGAACGTGATGCTCGCGGGCGACTACGCCGGCGTGAACGGCACGCGTGCCCGACAGGCATCCCGCGAGGCGCTGGCGCTCGTGGGGCTGGAGGACCGCGGTGGTCACCGGCCGTGGGAGCTCTCGGGCGGTGAGCAGCAGCGCGTGGCGATCGCGCGGGCGCTGGTCAACGGGCCCAGTCTCGTCCTCGCTGACGAGCCGACCGGCAACCTCGATTCGGAGCGTGCCGAGGAGGTGCTCGGGATCCTCCGACGATACAACCGGGAGCGCGGCCAGACGTTCGTGCTGGTGACGCACGACAGTGACGTGGGCGCCGCATGCGATCGGATCGTCCGGATGCGCGACGGCCGGATCCGCGAGGACACCGCCACCTGGGCCATCCCTTCGGCGGCTCACCCTGCCATCGAGCCCGCGCTCGCGGGCGCCGGTCGACGACCGGTCTGGGAAGCGGAGCCGGGGCCCCGCCTCTGAACATCGCGCATGACCTTCGGGCCATGCCGATCCCGGACCGGCTGATGGCATGGTCCACGCATGCTCATCACGATGGACAGGTCCGGCGGCTACGAGGACCTCCTGCGGTCACTCGGTGCGGTGCTCGACGAGCGCGGTGCCCGGACCATCATCGTCCGGGACATCCCGGCCGGCCTGCTGGTGCGGGCCGTCGTGGCCCGCGCGGCCTCCGGTGGCCATCCCATGACGCTCGTGCCCATCGAGCGGGCGTACTCGGATCCCACGCTGCTCGAGGCGCAGGTCAAGGCGGTCCTGCGCCGCGGCACCGACCACGTGGCGGGGCCTATCGAGCGTGCGCTGCGGGTCGTCGGCCGGCGCATCGACGCGCAGGGACTCCAGGAGACGACCGCCATCCAGGGTGCCGCGGATGGCCAGTGGTCGATCTGGCACCACCGCATCACGGACGGCCAGCTCGAGGCCATCACGCTCACCGCGGATGACCTCGAGGGCTTCGGCCTCGCCGGACCCCTCGATCGAGGCCTGTCCGAGTCCCAGCGGTAACAGGGTCACCGCCCGGTCGCGGATCGGAGTGTTCGCCGACGACGCCGTGGTGTACCGTCGGCGCTTCATACACGCGTGTCAGGCTGTCACCGCACGGAGGGACCATGTCTCGGCCACGTCTCGTCCCAGGTCTGATCCTTGGCCTCGCCCTTGGTCTCGCTGCGGGGGGTGCCGCGGTCGCGCAGAGCCCGTCGGTACCGGCGGCCAGCTCGGGCGTCGGTGCGTGCACGTCCCCCGCCGCGTCGGGTGGTGACGCCCAGGCATGCGCCAGCCCCATGGCGGCCGAGGTGGCGACGGAGTTCTTCGCGCCCCTCACCGGGACCCAGGCGAACCTGGTCGTGGCACTCGGTCCCGGCACCAAGTTCCGCGCCTACGCGTGCGATGGCGACACCGTCGCGCTGTGGTGGACCGGCGACCTGGCCAACGGCTCGTTCTCCGGCACCTCCACGGACGGCGGCGCCACGTTGCAGGCCACGGTCGGCGACACGATCGATGGCACCGTCACGTTCACCGATGGGACGGCCGTGCCCTTCACCGCGGCGCCCACCACGGGTGCCGAAGGCCTCTACGCCGTCGACCTGCAGCCCGACGGCACGATGGCGGGCACGTCGCTGGGCGGCAACGCCTTCGCGGGTCAGTTCGACTTCGCGGGCAACACGCTCGCCGGGACGGTCACGACACCCGCGGGCGAGACCGTCACCATCGCCGCGAGCCAGAGCCAGACGGGCGGCTCGACCGCGCCGGGCTCCTACCTCGCCGTCCTCGATGCGGCAGGTCAGGCGAAGGGCTTCCAGGAGCGTGTCCCGGGCAAGCCGTCCGAGGGGTTCGTCGCCGGCTGGGTGATGCCCTGAGCTGATGCCCTGACCGGATCGGGTCGGTCCGTTGCGTCGGCGGCGCCTCCTGTCACTGGTGCCTGTCGGGCTGGGCCTGTCCCTGGCCCTGATGGCGCAGGACGGCACGATCGCGAGCGGTCCTGCGCGTCCGACGGCACCGCCCAAGCCAGCCCTGTTCATCGACGCCACGGAAGCGAGCGGCATCGCCGCGGGTCCCCTGCCCTGCACGCTGGACGACGAGCGGCAGTACTTCGTCACGGGGCAGGCATGGGGTGACGTGGACGGCGATGGCATCCCGGACCTGTACCTCACCAGCCAGTGCGGTCCGAGCATCCTCTATCGGGGCCTTGGGGACGGGCGGTTCGAGCCCTCGCCGCTGACCGACCCGGTCGCCCTCGAGGGCCAACAGGCGGGCGGTGCCGCCTTCGCCGATGTCGACAACGATGGGTGGGCCGACCTGCTGGTGCTCACGTATGACGGCCCGCGGCTCTTCCACAACGATGCCGGGCGCGCTCTCGTCGACGTCACCGCGTCCTCGGGGCTCACGGCCATCGAGGGCGCGCATCCCGTCTCAGCCGCGTTCGCGGACTACGACGGCGACGGGCTGCTCGACGTCTTCATCTCGAACTACGGCTGCGTCCGGTGCCTGGCCGGCCCTACGGACGAGGTGCCCAGCCAGCTCTTCCACGGTCTCGGCGGCGGTCGCTTCGCGGATGCCTCCCACCTCCTGGGTGGCGCTGGCCCACCAGGACTCAGCTTCGTCGCCCGATGGGCCGACCTGGACGGCGACGGCGATCCCGACCTCTACCTGACGAACGACGTCCGGGGCGGCAGGACCCTCCACGGCAATGCCCTCTACCGGAATGACGGGCCCGGCTGCGGCGGCTGGTGCTTCACGAACGTCTCGCGCGCATCTGGCGCCGGGGTCCGTGCGGACGCGATGGGCGTCGCCATCGCCGACCTCACGGGGGACGGGTCGCCGGACATCTTCGTGACCAACTCGGGGCGGGCATACACGCCCCTCACCGGACCGTCGATGCTGCTCGCCGGTCGTGGCGATGGCACGTTCCGCGACCAGACCAAGCGGTCGCACGCCGCCATCGACGCCATGACCTGGGGCGCGACCACCCTCGACGCCAACGATGACGGCGCCACCGACCTCTACGTGGCGCTGGGGACCGATCCCGCCGGCCAGGGCGGCATGGCCACGACGAACCGCCTGTTGCTCAACGACGGGCGAGGGCGCTTCAAGGACGCCACCGCCCGGAGCGGCGCCGCGGACGCGGCCGACTCGTTCGGCATCGCCGTCGGCGACGCCAACGGCGATGGGCAAGCCGACATCGTCGTGGGCGACTACAACGACGGCTACCGGCTGTACCTGGGCACTGGCGGGGACGCCGCCGGGCACCGGCTGGTGGTGCGGCTGCGGGGCGGGGGTCCGGTCAACCGCGACGCCGTGGGAGCCCAGGTCGAGGCAGTGCTGAGCGATGGGCGGCACCTCGCACACGAGGTCGCCCTCGGCGGCACGATGGGCGGCAGCGACGACCCCGCCTTCATCACCGGGACGGGCAGCGCGCACGTGACCCGCCTCATCGTCCGCTGGCCGGACGGGCTTCGCCAGACCATCGACGACGTCCCCGACGACAGCGAGGTCCGCTGGACCTACGCGAGTGCGCCGGAGATCGAGCCGCTGGAGCGCGCTCCCTTCAGGGTGACCTCGAGGGTGACCTGCGGGTGGACCACCCACCCTCAGGGCATCAGCGATCCGGGCCGGCGTTGAGCCACCAATCGTGGAGCTCCTGGTACGAACCGGAGCTCTCCTGGCCGAAGGCCAGGATCTTCAGCTGCGTATCGGTCCAGTCGGCCTGGACACCACCATTCGTGCCGGTGTTCTCGTAGCAGGCCAGTCGGCCGGCTGGCTGGTCACCGATCTTGTAGGTGACGTTCGAGGGACCCTGCTTGCAGTCCGTGCCGGTCGCGGTGGTGGGCAGGAAGGCGTCGAAGCCGGCGTCCATGTGGGCGACCGTGTCGAACTGGTAGTACCAGGCGACCTCGGCGGTGCCGGCTGGCTGGCAGGAGATACCGGCGACCTGGCCATCGAGGCCCGACAGCTCGGCGGTGGGCACGCACGTGTCACGGAACGCGCTGGGAACGCGCGCCACGAGGGCCGCCTGGTCCGGCGTCAGCACGGCGACCTGGCTCGGAGCGGGGCTTGGTCCGGGGCTCGGCGCAGCGGACTGCCCGGGCCCGGCGGTCGGGGCCGGGGTCGTGTCCGGCTGGGAACCGGGCGCGGGGTCGCCGGCGCGCTGCGCCGGCACGTCCCCGGCCGACACCGAGAGGTCGTCGAACGATGCCGAGAAGGGCCCGGTCGTGTCGCCGACATAGGCCGCGATCTTGTCGAACGGACCGATGACGTCGGACAGCTGGACCTGCGCCACCTGCGCGCCATCGACCCACATCGCGGCGCGATCGCCCGCGTCGGTCATCGCGCACTCGAGGGTCACGACCACCGGGGCACCGGCACCACCCGACCCGCTGGGCAAGGGACCGCGGGCGCGCACCGAGGCGATGGTGCCTTCGATCGTGCCCAGCACCCATTCGGCGCTGGTCGTCACGTCCCCGAAGATGAAGCCACGCTGGTCGGCGTCGCCGGCGCCGCACATGTAGCCACCCGCGCCATCGCCGTCCGAGAGCGTCACGGACCCCTTGGCGCGCAGGACGGGGTGGCTCGCGTCGAGGGTCCGCCAGACCCAGCTGCCACTCTCGTCATTCTTGACCTCGACGACGTAGGCGCCGCCCTCGTAGGCGAAGCGGTCGGTGTCGCGATCGCCGGTGAACCAGACCGTCTGGTCGTCGAAGTGGTCCACGAACACCTGCGTGGGGGCATCGAACAGCCCGCCCGTGCCGGTCACCCGCGGGAACGCGGAGGCTGTGACGGCGGGCACCGTCGGACCCCCGCCGCCCGGGGTGATCTGCGTCCCGTCGGGCGCCGAGGACGCGGCCGCATCCGGCGGTGCCGCGCTCTGCGCGTGCACGGCGGGGACCACGACCAGGCCCAGCACCAGGCAACCCGTCATGGCAGAGGCTGCTGCCCGTGTCGCACGAGCTCGTGCCCTGGTGCTGACGCGGGTCGCCGCGGATATCCGACTCGAACCCATCTCGGTCTCCCTCCCCTCGCCGCGTGCCGCTCGGACGGCACGCCGACGTGCGCAGAGGCTATCGGTCAGGATGGGCTTGTCAAGGCGATCCGGATCTCGGCTCCGCCAGCCTTGCCACGCGGCGTGCTGCGAACGGCTGAAACTTCCGGCGCCCTGAGGGCCTCGTGGTGTGTATGGCGAGTTGATGGGTCGCCCCGACCATCGAGCCACGCCCCGATGACCAGCAGGCGATCACGGGACCGGCCCCGTTGTGGGACCTTCCTGCACAGGTCGCCTACCATTCCCGCCTAGCCGTTCGTCGTCGGGGCTCGTCCCGTATCCGGCCGCGGTGCCCCGGGCCGTTGCCGGGGCCTGCACAGGAGATCCGCCCATGCGATGCTCGCCGGCCGCCATCGCCATGGTCATCGCGTTGAGCATCGGCGCGGGCCTGACCATCGCCGACAGCCCCGCCGATGCGCGGGCGGTCGCTGGCAACTACATCGTGCGCTACACGGACGCGGCGGTGTCCAAGCCCGCCACCTCCACCAGCAGCCGCGTGCGCATGGGTGACGTCGCGAGCGGCTGGCGTGTCGACGGGACACGCATGACCCGGCGCATCAAGTCGGCCCGGAGCATGGGCATCAAGCCCACGCACGTCTTCAAGCACGGCATCGGCGGCTTCTCCGCCAAGCTCAGCGCGGCACAGGTGCGGCGGCTGCGGGATGACCCGAACGTGGCGGCCGTGGAGATCGACTCGCCCGTGTCGGTCGAGGGCGACCGGGTCGAGGGCTCCGTCGTCTCCGTGGCCAAGATCTCGCCCCAGCGGATCCCCACGGGCATCAAGCGCATCTACGCCAACCAGCAGCCGCTCGCGCACATCGGCAGCGGCACGGACACCAACGTGGACATCGCGGTCATCGACACCGGCATCGCGGCGCATCCCGACCTGCGCATCGGCGGCGGCGTCAACTGCACCGGTGTCGGCGGCAGCAGCTACAACGACCTCTACGGCCACGGCACGCATGTCGCGGGCACCATCGGCGCCCGGGACAACGGGTTCGGGGTCGTGGGTGTCGTGCCCGGCGCACGGCTGTGGGCCATCAAGAGCATGGGCAACGACGGCCACGGCACCACCTCGACCATCCTCTGCGGCCTCGACTGGATGATCGGCCAGCAGCAGTCGTCGAGCGGCCCCAGGTTCATCGCCGCCAACATGAGCATCGCGGGACCGATGGCCTATCCCAACCGTCCCTGCGGCCTCGGCACCGGCGACACCTACCACGAGCTCATGTGCGCGGCCATGGACGCGGGCATCGTCTTCGCGGTCGCCGCGGCCAACGACAGCCGGGTCGTGAACCTGCGGCCGGCCATCTATGACGAGCCCATCACCGTGGGTGCCATCGCCGACTTCGACGGCAAGCCGGGCGGCAAGGGGAAGCAGTCGGGCGTCTGCCCCTGGTACTCCCCGGACACGGACGACACGTACGCGAACTTCTCCGACTGGGGCGCCGCGGTCGACATCCTGGCACCCGGCAAATGCATCCTCTCCACGTTCACCGGTGGCCGCTATGCCTGGATGAGCGGCACCTCGATGGCCACGCCCCACGTGGCGGGGGCCATCGCGCTGTACCGGATGCGCTACCCCAACGCCCTGCCGCAGCAGGTGAAGCAGGCGCTCGTCTCCGCGGGCACCCGCGACTGGCGCACGGGGACCTCGCCCGATGGACGTGCGTATCGGCTGCTCCAGGTCAGGACGTTCACCACGCCACCCACCTTCCTGGTGTCCGCCGGCGGCGGCCTGCTGGGTGGGGCCGGCACCAGCCGGGGCATCAAGATCAGCGTGACGCGCAGGAACGGCCATTACCGGCCCATCAAGGTGCGTGCCTCGAGCGATCCCGCGGGTGTCGGATACTCGACGCTCACCATCGGCAAGGGCCAACGGTCCGGCACCCTGCGGCTGCTGGGCACGGACGCCCTGGTCACCGGGCCGCTGGATGTCACCGTGACCGCGAGCGATGGCGAGCTGCAATCCTCCACGACCGTGCGCATCAACGTCGACGCCGACGACCCGGTGGTCACCCTCACGAGCCCCGCCCCGGGCACCACCACGGTCCAGACGGGGCGCACGGTCAAGATCGCGGCCCATGGCTCCGACGCGCTCTCGGGTATCGCGTCGCGGACGCTCACCCGCCGGAAGGCAGCGCCGAGCGGGCTCATGTCCTGCGATGGCGTCACGTACGCCGCCGACGGCAACCCGGTGAAGGTCACGGGATCGGGCCCCTACACGGTGTCCGGACCGCAGGATGGGGTCTGCTACCAGTGGGCCCTCACGACGTACGACAAGGCCGGCAACGCGGCGGTCGACCGGTCGGGCGCCGTCTGGATCGACGCGTCGGCCCCCCTCCCGTCCACGGCCAGCGCGCAGGGAGCTGCCGCGGTGCGGGGGTCGACCGTCTGGTTCAAGGGCGGCGCCGCGGGTTCGCTTCACGCTCACGCGTGACGGGCAAGGACCCGCAGTCGGGGATCGACACGCTCAGCGTCGGCAGCATCGGCGGGCGCCGGCTGGGGCTCGGGTGCCACGCAGCCCACCGTCCTGGATCCCGCGGCGCGGACCGCGACCACCACGCGCACCTTCCACTTCGGCGGTTCCTCGGGCGCATCGAGCCTGTCGGTCAGCGCCCGGGATGGCGTCGGCAAGCGGCGCACCACCACGCTCGCGGTCAGGCCCGATACCACCACGCCCAGCCTGACCATCACGTCCCCGGTCAAGCAGACCTGGCTGGGCTCGGACCAGGCCACCATCCGCTTCACGGCCACGGATGCCGGGTCCGGCATCGGGACCGTCACCGCCCGACGGCAGGCCGCTCCCCTGCCCTCGAAGTCGGCGGGCTGCGCCAACGTGAGCTGGGCGTCCGATGGGCCGGCGCAGGCCGTCAGCGGCGACCGGTTCACGGCCACCGGCCTGGAGCGCGACACCTGCTACCGCTGGATCATCACGGCGACCGACCGGCTGGGCCACGCGCGCTCACGCACCACGGGACCGGTCGCCATCGATCCCACCAAGCCCGTCGTGCAGCGTGTCCGGGTCTCCGTCGCGCGACGGCACGTGGGCGCGACCGGGGCCATCCCGATGTTCGTGTCCTGGGTGCTGGGCAAGGCACCCGTGGGCACGACGACGTTCCAGCTCGCCAAGACCGGTGACGGCGGTGCGTCGTGGCAGGCCATCGCTCATGCCCCGGCCAGCGCCAAGAGCGAGACCACGTACATCGGCGGCGGTCGCCCGACGACCCTCTCGGTCCGGGCACGATCGGGCACCGGCTCGAACTCCGCGTGGGCCATCAGCTCCAAGGTGACCGCGCGACTCGCGGAGGAGGACGCGTCCGGCGTCACCCACTCGTCCGGCTGGTCGCGGGTCAGCCTGTCATCCGCATCCGGGGACCATCGACTGGAATCGACGAAGCGCCGAGCCTCCGTGACCTACCGGTTCACGGGATCCTCGATCGCGCTCGTGGCCGCCCGGGGCAAGAGCCTGGGTCACGCCATCGTGCGCATCGATGGCAAGCAGGTGGCGACGGTGACGCTCAAGGCCTCGAACGCGGTCAGCCGCCAGATCGTCTGGACCCGGGGCCTGCCGAGTGGCAAGCACACCATCACGGTCGTGGTCAAGGACGGCCGCGTCGTCGTGGACGGCTTCGTGACGACGACAGACCGCGAAGGGCGACGCTCGGTAAGATCGGGCCGAGGGGGTCGGGAACCGGCTGCCCAGAGGCGGCCCAGAGGTGGCCAGTGGGTCCAGGACCAGTGCGGTTCAATCGGGGTGTGCGCGTGCCGGAAGCCGAGCATCGCGATGTTCCAGCGGGCCCTCTCGCGCCACCCGGGCGCCACGGCAGCGGCGTCCGTCGTCGTGGGTGATTCGCTCAGTGGCCTCCAGGCGGCGGCTGGGCTCGGGGCGCGGAGCGTGCTCGTGGGCGATGCACCCCGTCGGACTCGGGTCCGCGCCGACGCCGAGCGTGCCGGCGTCCCGGTCGACGCGGATCCGGATCGCTCGCGGAGGTGGTGGGTTCGGGGATCCTGACCGGGCGCCTCGTGGACCCGACAATCCGCGAGTAGGTGTCGGCACAGCTCGCCGGTACCCTTCTAGTCCCCGACCCCCGATTTGGGCGGCCGAGTGCCCTCAGTCGTCGTGCCGACTACCTTCAGGCACCCAGAACCAGACTACCCGCAGAACTCCTCTCTCCCACAGCGTTCCAAGCGAGCCCCAAGCAGCGCATCGCACAACGTCCCACCCACGGCTCGGCCCCTCACCCGTTCGCTATCTCTCCTGCCTAGGCATGCGGCACTAGCCATAACTCAAGCGTCCCGTTTGACGGGCCACTGTGGCTCCACACCACCAGCGCCCCTGCAGCCCGCAACTGTGCGTAGATATCGGGACCCACCGAAGCGTATCCCTCATATATTTGCGTTGTACTTGTAAGCACAAGGGGTGAGGACGCAATCTGATCCTCCAGGCTGATGTCGCCCCGCAAAAGCAGAGGCGTCGCCGACAACAACTCCCAAGTCTCGGTTGTCGAGAGGATATTGACATCCTTCGGGTAGTTGGCCGCGAGAAATGCATCGAGGCGGACATAGCTGTCATCCGCAACCGTCCTGTTCGTCACGAAATGGCCAGCGTCGAGAACCAAGATTGCCAACAATCCAGCCACTGCAATTCCCGCAACCATCCTGGAACGGGAAACGAGCAACCAAGAACCCACCACCGCCACCGCGACGGTCGCCGACACAACATATTGATAGAAGTTTTGCTGCTCGACTAGGCCACCAATGGTCAGATTGTACACCGTGACTGCCAGTTCGCCGCCGACCGCCAAGCCGTACAATCTCTGGCCAGCCGACCCACGGGCAATCAACACCACAACCGCCACAGCCCCAACAGTCATCAACAGGTAGGTCGCACCGTAGTGCGGTAGATTGTCAACAATCTTGTCCAAGAAAGATGGCGCTCCGGGCGCCTTGAACCCAGTGATTCTCAGCATACCGATAAATCGAGACAATCCCTCGAGCTTCTGCGTGGCGAAATCCGACCACGACCCTCCGTATACTAGGAGAGCCAAGACGCCCAAATACACCGAGACCGCCACACCAAGGACTGCAAGACTCGAGCGACGGCCAATCGGTATGCCTGCGAGGAAGACGGCCGCAAGTGCCGGACCGAATAGGAAGAATGTCGTCTCCTTGGTGAGAAGTGCCACTCCAAACCAAGATCCCGCCCCACACGGCGGTACGGCATGGCACCCGGTCGTGATCATCCATGCCGCGAAGAAGAACCAGCCAGCCCAACATGGCAAATAGAGCAGCGGCCGTCTCGAGCAGCACCAGACCGTCATATTCGATTAGGAATGGATCGGCCGCCATGAGCAGCGCGGCGATGAGACCAGCAGAGCCGCCAGCCACCGAGCCGCCGAGCCGGCGGCCGATGCCGATCACAACCAAACACGTCAGACATGACAGGATTACGTTCACGACTCGCAGGTGTAGCACGAGTGCCAACACTGATGACCCGTCGCCGACAACTAACTCGACCAAACCGATGATCCAAAAGAACACCGGCGGGTGCAGATAGAAGAAATGGCCAAAGAGCGTCGGGACGATTTGCCCCGAAGCCACGGACGTGCCAAGACGGGCATATGTCGCCTCGTCAACGAAGACGTCGTGCGCGGTCGACAGGCCGAAGGTCCGCGCCGTGAAAGCCAGTAGGGCCAGACCACCGATGGCCAAGAGTGCCGGCGCGGTCGCAGCGGCCACCTCGGACTTACGCCGCATCCGGCGACCTGTGGCGCTTACGGCACCGGCCGCAAGCTTCTCCCGGGGTCCTCAACGTAGCTCAAGTCCCTTTGTGCCTGGCAATCGCCCTCAGATAGTGGTCCTCCTGCCGCTCAGCTATCGTATTCCAATCGAACTGCTTGGCCCAGCCTCGGCCCCCCGCACAGACGGAGCGCCGGTGAGCCGAATCGCTCACCAATTGCGCCACCTCATCTGCGAATGCCTCTACATCGAATGGACGCACCAGACGCGCGCCACCACCACTTACGACCTCCCGGAGTGGCCCAACATCGAAAGCCACCAGAGGCACACCCGCGGCAAGGGCCTCAACCGCGACGATGCCAAAGGTCTCAAATCTCGACGGCATCATTACAGCAAATGCCGAAGCGATGGTCTCAAACTTCTCGACACCGTCAAGCCTGCCGCGGAACAACACCACGTCATCAATCCCCTTGGCGCGACAGTCCGCCTGCATGCGTGCCAGATCCTCGCCCTCTCCTACAATCTCCACGCGAGGCATGCTCTCGCCGAGCCTCGCTCTGACCTTGACTACAATCTCAGCTAGCAGGTCGCCGCCCTTCTGGCTCACGTCGAGACGTCCGACGAATACAAGGCGATCCGGCCTCCTCGAGCCAATCTCAAATGCTAGAGGCGCGACCCCATTGGGGATGACCTCCATAATTGCCTTCCGTCCAGGTCGTCGCCGAGCAATCTCGCCTCCCAGCCATTGCGACACGACAATAAAGTCATCATAAGCCCCGAGGCCCACGGTCTCAAGGACATCAAACGGGATGCGGTATTTCTCCCGCATCTCCCGGGCGAACAGCCACTGGACGGATGCGACCACGGGGCGGCGGGTTAGAAGCGGCGACCCCCCAACACTGAACGGAGCGCCAAAGTCCTCCACCACCAGATCACTGTGGTGGTGGTGCAGCGCCGCCCCAAGTAGGGCAAAGTAGCAGAGGCGTGGCATGGCACCATGCCGTCGAGGCCCGATTGGTACCCATCGGACGCCGTTGTCAAGACGGGCAACGGCCCCTGGATAGGCCGCAACCACGGCAACGACCTCGTGACGTGCGGCGAGCCGTTCGTTTATTTCCCGGCTCCTGACGGACCCTCCGCCGCTTCCCGGCTGGCGAGGGTCTTCGTACGCCAAATGCAGGATGCGCATCAGCTGAGATACCTCAGAGGACGCGACTGTACGTTTGGCGGCGCATGCGCGTGAATGCAATTGCGAGGAGGGCTGCGGCGGTAGCCGCCGCAGCCAAGAAGAGCGATGCCGCCCCGTACGCGCCGAAGCTGGGGACGAGCAGTACCAGTGCCGCTGCCTCCACGATCACAATGGCGAAGACGATCTTCGCCGGCACATCAGCTCTACCCACCGCTTGAAATGCGGTCGCAAAGACTGCGACGGCGATCATCGCAATGTTACCGACGGCAAGCAGACTGAGGAGGCCTGCAGCCGAGTCGTAAGATGACGGAAATAGGGCATTCAATGCTTCGGCTGGGTCAGCTACCAGGATGAGCTCAATAGGGACAGCAAGAACGGCGGAGAAGGCCAACGCCCGAATCACCAAGGGCGTCACGGCACCGAGGTTGCCAAGCTTGGAAGCAGCGGTGAACAGGACGGGTACGATTGCCGCAGCCACGAAGAAGTATGGCGCGTTGGCTATGACAATCGCGGCCTGATACTTGCCGGCTATGGCGCCGTCACGCACAAGTAGCTTGACAGCTATGAGGTCCAAACTCAAGAGGAGAGAGAGACCGAGGACGGCGCCGAACATGGGGCCGACCGACTTGAGTCGAGGGAATTCCACCTTGCCCAGGATTTGTACCTTGAACCTTATCCCTACAACCAGTACGCCGGCCAGAGTGGACGCTGCGGCGCCGACCGCGAACCCACCAATCGCGCCGACGGCCCCGAGGCCGACCACCATCAGTGCAATGCCGGCGATGACCTTGCCGACCACCTCCAGAACCTGAATGCCGGCAAGTACACCAAATGCGGCGAGACCTTGCGCAGTGGCCCGAGCCGTGGCTGTGACCGCGAACAGCGGCAAGCTCACGGCAATCAGCAGTACGACTGACCACTGCTCCAGGCTGCCGCTCAGGAGGCCAGTCACAAACAAGGCAGCGATGGCGGCATCCAGCACGAGTGCAAGGGCGAGGTTGGCGACGGCCGCACCGCGAACAATCGAGCCGCGCGGCTCGCCGGGATGACCGGCAAGGAACTTCGTGAGGGCCCAGGCTATGCCGGACTGCAGAATGACACCAGCGAGCAGCAGGATTGCTTGGGCAAACGCTAAGAGCCCAAAATCAGCCGGCGTCAGCAGTCGACTAGCAATCAGCACGTACCCGTAGTTGAGGAGACTAGTCGCGGCGAATGCCACAAGAAGCGTAGCCGACGCGCTCCGGAACCTTGGAACTCCCCCTCGCAGGGACAATATCACCGACGCGATTGCGGCCACCGTTCGCCCGGGTGAGGGCGAGCCAGATAGACCTGGCGCGATGGTTGGTAACTCATCGCACCTGCCGCTCGGCGGCGGCAAGTTCGGGAGGCTCGTATCCATGCACATCCGAGTTCAAGTCGCGGGGTTCACGGCTACCATCGTGGGGCGCTTCCAGTCGAGGGCCGCGCGGCGGCGCCACCTGTGGCCCCCAAGGAGCCTCCTTACCCACGTGACCGTTCTCACCACCGGCAAGCTGTGCCACGGGCCCAGCCCAACCCGCTCGGCGGCTCTCACTCGCAAGCATACTTGCCTTCCGACCCTCCTTGGTTGTGGCCCCTACCCAAAGAGCGGATGAGGGCCACACAGCCACGCGATGGGACCGCCTTCCCCGCAAGTTGGACCGCGAAGCGCCAGCCACGGCGTCGCCGTGCCGCCCAGCGCTCCGTACCAGAGTTGGCCAGCCGGCACCCGCGAAGGTGACTCTCTCACGCCCGGGTGTCCGTGCTGCGGTCATCACCCCAAGGGTCAACCTTGCGGCCTCGTCCCAACTGAAGGTGCCGGCCCATTCCCTAGCCCCCGCGGACAGCCTCGCACGCAATCCGTGTTACCCGGAGTATCGACGCAATAGAGTCGCGAAGTTCGGCTTCCGAATGTGCCAGCAACCCAGTCTCACCAGGCACAATCGCGTTTCGTAGTCCAGGTACATCAAAAGCAACCGCGGGGCATTCCAAACACATTCGCCTCTATCACGGTCAGGCCCCACCCTTCCTGCATCGACGGAGTTACAAATACCACAGCACGTGCGAGCAGCCTCGCCTTCGCGGGCTCGGTGAGGAACCCGTGGAATGTAATCTGCTCCGACAAACCCAAGCGCCCGACAAGAGACTCCAAGTCCTCGCGAGCGTCGCCATCACCGCCCACGACCAGCCGCAAGGTGGGAAACTCCGCACGCAGCGATGGCATCGCGCGCACCAAATCTCCAGCCTCTTGTACTTCTTGATGCGCCCCACATACGTTATGTATTGGCCTTCATTATCGCTGCACACCTCGTTAGTATCGACACCACATTCCTGCGCCGCCAGGAGCTCATCACGGGCCACGCCGTTGAGCACCACATGCACCTGATCCCGCCTGAACCCCAAGGCAATCAACTCGTCTTTCGTTGTAGGCGACACCGCCACGGCAGGCCTAGACCGATAGACAAACGGCATCACGTGTTGCTCCAGCCACCATCCACATTGCGCAGGAGCGCGCGCCAGTTCGACGAACCACTGGCGGTCTGCCACATGATGCACCATTAATGTGGCCGGCGTTCTTGTCCATAGTGGAGCGAAGAATGGAATGCCGTTTGCGACATCCAATATTGCGTCATACTCGCGCCCGTGGCGTAGTCAAATACAGCGCGGCTCTGGCGTAGACGCTGTACCGCCCGCCCATTCTAATGACTTTAACGCCCGAGTCGAAGCCTGAGTCGAGGCTAGGCTCCACCTTCAAGCCTTCTGCGCAGACCACGGTCACACGATGGCCGAGACGTTGCCAGCGCATGACGTGTTCGAATAGGTTCTGTTCTGCGCCTCCGGCTTCCGGATGGTCAATCCACCGCCAATTGAGAGCAAGTAAGTTGAGGCCGACGCTGACTGGCGCGCCACGGGCTGCTTGGGGGCTCTTGGGTCCGCGGGAGGTGCGCGCGTATCGCCCGTAACGTGACCGCAATCGGAGGATGGCCGCGGCAACTTCGATTGCCGTGCGGCCGACTTTGAGATGTGAACCCGGTTGGTCCGCCCACGTTCTTGGCCGTTCCGATACCGTCAGACCCATGCTCTGCGCTGCCATTAGGAGATCGAGTAGAACATCCAGTGTGTTTCAGAAACGACCGCCAGGAGGCGTTCGCAAGCCGACCGTCGCAGCGCCTTTGCCCCGCATTGGGGATCGGAGTAGGGTAGCCCAAGCAATAATCTCTGTGTTGTCCGGAAGGCTGCACCGAGGCAGCGTCTGAACAACGGCTGGCGGCGGGTGATGACACTAGTTGATAGGTGGCGCGAGCCGATTACTAAATCGTGGCAATCAAGGGCGTTGACAAGTCCGATGAGGGACTCAATGGATGTCGATCCGTCCGCATCTGCGAATACCACTGCACTTCCTAGTGCCTGACGGAAGCCCTCGAGGATGGCCCCACCCTTGCCTACTGGCTCAGGAATTTCCACGACGCGAATGACTGGCGACTTCACACTGAGTAGGCGGGCGATGTCCGCTGTGCGGTCGCGACAGCCATTGGCAATGACGATAAGTTCGGCCTCTTGCCCGTAAACCTTAGTCAACCCCGCACTGTAGGCGCGCAATGTCGACACCAGTCGCGCCTGCTCGTTGTGAGCTGGGATTATCAGGGACATGCGGATAGTGTGTTCGGGCCGTGCTTCGCCGGGATCGTCTTGGGTGTGGCCCTGCACATGGGCGAGGGGTTGACTCACTAAGGCTCCTCTTGTTCACCCCGCGCCGCGGGCAGTAGGTAAGTGCGCGGCTGCTCCTGGGACGTGCAGCGCGACATCGACGAGTCCGCTGAGAGTCGCCGACGAACGGCCCGAGGACCGACTCCCCCGAGGTCCTTAGTCCGATGGTGCCGTCAACAGTACTGCAACTGTGTCACTGAAAGTACTGGTCAAACAGATCGTGCGGCCCATTCCGGAACACCACTGGTGTAGGTGCGCACCAGGCTGGGCCGCCGGTGGGCGGGCGACAGAGTCCGACTCCAGGTTCGTTCGCCGTGGTGGCCACACCACCCTCTGTGAGTGAGCACCAAAGCTGCAGAGAGATGATCACCAAAAGTGCAGAGGCCCTCGGGAAGACCCGGGGGCCTTGCCATATCCCCCGAGACGGGGTGTCCCCCCTGTCAGGCTCCGGGTGTCGAAGCACGGATCCATGGACGGGAGGGACGGTTTGCAGTCTGAGGAGACCTGGATGGAACTGCACGTGCTCCATCGCCACGGCTGGTCGATCGCCGCTCTGGCCCGCGAGTTCGGGTTGTCGTGGCGCACGGCCCGCCGCTATTCCACGGCGGCGGCACCACCCACCTATCCGTCCCGCGCAAAGCCGATGGAGCTCTCGGCAGCGCAGCTGGCCCACGTCGAGCGCCGTCTCGCGGCCTGTCCCGACCTGCGCGCCACGGTGCTCCTTCGGGAGCTCCGCGACGACTACGCGTATGCCGGCAGCTATTCCAGCCTGCGCCGGCGGGTGGTGACCCTGCGCCCGGTCGACACCGCCGAGCCCGAGCTGCGCTTCGAGACGGGACCCGGCATCCAGACCCAGGGTGACTGGACCGACTGCGGGACCTGGCCACTCGGTGACGGCAGCGCCGAGCTGCATGCCTGGGTGGCGATCCTGGGCTTCAGCCGCATGCTGGCCTTCCGCTTCGCCACCGACAAGACGAGGCGCACCACCCTGCGCGCCATCGTGCGCACCACCGACGACCTGGGGGGCGCGACGGCGGAGTACCTCACCGACCGTGACACGGCACTGATGAACGGCGTACGTGCCGACGGCTCTCCCATCTACGCCCCCGAGTGGGTCGACACCGCGGCGCTGCTGGGCACCCGCGCCCGTGCCTGTCGTCCGTACCGGGCCAAGACCAAGGGCAAGGTGGAACGGGCCAACCGGGAGGTCAAGGAGGACTTCCTGGCCTGGCTCGCAGGTCAGGTGCTGCCCGGGCGGCCGACGCTCGCCGACTACGACGCCGCAGCCAGGCGCTGGGCCCTCGATGTGGTCGCCAAGCGCACGCATCGGACGACCGGCAGGATCGTCGCTGAAGCGTGGACCGAGGAGCGGCCGTTCCTGGTGCCCGTGGCGCGCCGTCTCGTGGCCCGGGCCGAGGGTCTGGAGACCCTGCCCGCGGTCCTGCCGGCAGCACCGGCAGCCCCACCCAGGCTCCACGTCGTGGGCGAGACCGTCGAGATCCGGCCGCTGGCGGTCTATGCCGAGCGGGCCCGATGAGCGCCACGGCGTCGCGGGTGGCCACCGCCTATGCCCGGACGCGGGAACACCTCGCGTACCTCGGGCTTCCTACAGCATCGGAGCACCTCGCGGCCGAACTGGAGCGGGCCAAGGCGGAGGCCTCGGCGCCCGTCGAGGTCCTGGAGCGCCTGCTGGCGGTCGAGGTCGAGGCCACCGTCGCCCGCCGGCTGTCCGGACGACTGCGCTTCGCCCACTACCCGCTGACCAAGCGCCTGGTCGACTTCGAGCTCGACTTCCAGCCCTCCATCGACCGGGCCGTCATCGCCGAGCTGTCCACGCTGCGCTTCGTGGAGGAGCGTCGCAACGCCCTCTTCCTGGGACCACCGGGTGTGGGCAAGACGCACATCGCCATCTCGCTCGGCATCGCCGCCACCGAGGCCGGCTACCGCACCTACTTCACGACCGCCACCGATCTCGTGGCGTCCCTCTCGGCGGCGCATCTCGAGGGCAGCTGGAGCGCCAGGATGCGCACCTTCACCGCGCCCTCGGTCCTGGTCATCGATGAGCTCGGCTATCTGCCCATGGACGCGGCCTCCGCCCACTGGATCTTCCAGGTCGTGTCCCGCCGCTATGAGCGCGGCTCCATCGTGCTGACCAGCAACCGTGGCTTCGGCGACTGGGGCCAGGTGTTCGCCGACCAGGTGGTCGCATCGGCCATCCTCGACCGTCTCCTGCACCACGCCACGGTGGTCAACATCAAGGGCGGCAGCTACCGCATGCGGGCCCACGTCTCATCAGCGAAGGAGGCTGACGCTATGCTCCGCTGACGCCGTTCGCCTCTGCACTTTTCGTGGCGATTCTTCGGCATCTTTCGTGCTCACCAACACCGAGCCGCGCGCGGCTGGATCATCAGCGCTCCCCAACACGCGTGTCAGGGCCCTAGGCCTCGCAGATGGTCCGGCAGTGAGCGGGGGCTTCGAGAGGTACAGCCGAGGCCGAGCGTAGACCGCCGGGACAATCTCAGGCCTCGAGACCCCAATGCCGGTCCTCGTGGGGACCACGGTGTCGGCCCGGCCACTCGACGTGCGTAGTGGAGATACCGTCAGCGAGCCTGTCGGGTCGCGGCCGAGCTTGCGACGTATGATGCGACGCCCGCTCCACGGCTGCACTCGCACCGCCGAACTGTTTTTTGGAACTCGACCTGTATGATGCCGCCCGGCCGTCGCCTCTACGGAATACGGCTGAACACAGCGGGAGGTCAGAGTGCTTTCATCCCATCGAGGAGGCGCGATTGGACTCCGTGCGCTGGCGGGAATGATGTGCCTGGTACTGGCCGTGCCCGCTACCGCGATAGCGCAGTCGTCGAGCCCCCCTCCGTCACCCGACGCCAGCAGTCGCGTAAACGCCAATTCGGGCAGCGTCACCGCGGCGACCGCCCTCCCAGGTAGTGTGCTGGGGCTGCTCGTGCCGGAGACTGGCGAGGAGCGATCCCGCGGCTCCTATGCAACTCCAACACCCTCCCGCTGACCTCCGGCGCCATTACGCTGGCCTACTTCCGGGCGGCGCGCTCCGAGATGATTTCCGCGATCGAGGTTATCACCGGCGAAGGAAGCTCGGGTGGTACATACGCCGGCATAGGCCTGTTCACTGTGGCAGCCAACGAAGACCTCGTGCTGGTGGCCAAGGGCGAGGACACCACGTCGCCGACATACTTCAGTTCGGGCTACCAGGGCATTGGTGGATTCGATACGAAGGTGCCCCTTAGTGTTCCTTACGCCAAGGTCGCGGGCCAGCTCTATGCCGTCGGTGCTCTGTTCATCGGCAGCGGAGCCCCGAACATTGTCGGCGCTGTCTCGGCGGGTGGTGATGCTGCCACGACGTTCGGGAGCGGCGGTCTCCTGCCACGCCTGAGCGCTCTCTGGGCTGGACAGTTGACACTACCGGCGGTCGGCGGCACTATCGCCAGCGGCGACCTCACTGGCCTCGGACTGGTCCCGTACTTCCTTCTGGAAGTCTGAAGAACTCAGCCACTAGGCTTGCGACACAGGTGCTCACAGACCGTCTCGATCCGGGCACACAGACTACTTGCGCGCCGGGCCGATTGTCCTACTTTGCCACTGGGCGACGCTCGAAGTTGCAGTCCTGCTTACGGCCGATTTGGACGAGGGCGACACCACGGTCGACGGGGCCCGGGAGTTCGGCGACCAAATCGTCAACTCGGGACCGTTTAGTCCGTTCACAGAGGGCACCTCGATCAACCGCCCGAGACTACGGTCCGATCGCCCGCAGCGCGGCGTCGTCGAAGGCGACGGTGCCCGGGGAGGTTACTTCGACCCGCAGGATGAGGAACCGAGCTTCCGCGGGCATCGGTGGGGTCGCCACCGAATCGCTGGTCCAGTACGTCGTGTGTGGCAGCGAGACGGCGCCCTTGAGGAACACGAGGCGACCTGCGTCGTTGACATATAGCATCCGCAGGGTTGCATCGGAGTCCCCCGTGTGCCAGATCGTCCCGACATATCTCGTACCGGGCACCGAGCGTGGCGAGCACCCGCCGAGATCGAGTCGGCTCTCGAGTTCGACGATTACGCCCGGGTAGGTCCCCGGGATCGTGACCTGGGCTGAGCGCAGGCCACCGTGCACCATGCCTGGGGTGATTCCCACGGACGCGGCATCGCTCGGCGTTCCGAAGCTCGACTTCTTGGGTTCCAGCGTCCAGCAACGGGCCCCACCGGGCACGAGTGGATCGGCCTCCTCGAAGCCGCCGTTGATGAGCGACGGGCCTGGGTCGCGGATCGGAACCGGGCTGTTGGGGACGGGCCTCGTGGGTCCTCCGATGACGGAACCTACGGTCCGCACGACTGTCCCTTCGTCGGCGCGGGCGGCCAGCCAGGACGCGAACAACTCGAACTCGTCGGGAGACACCGCCATGTAGTCGCACACATCCGGGCATATCGCGTGAAATGTCACCACAACCCAGCCGCCACCCGCCTCGGCCTTGCGGACATCCCGCTGGAAGTCGGCGAGGCTGTCGGTCGCAAGGAAGGACGTGACCGCCCGAATTGAGTAGGGGTCCTGGGGCGGCGTCGTCTCCGCGAATACGGTGCTGGGGCCGATGCCCGTAGTGGACCGCGCGCTCTCGTAGCCGCAACTTGCCGCTGCCTGCTTGGCACTCGTGTCGACGCGCCCTAGAGGGAAGGAAAAGCTGCGCACCTCGTAGCCATGTGCGAGGAGTGCCCTCCGATCGTCGCAGATCTGGCGCATCTGCTCATCGGGCTCCAGTGTCGTGAGAGGGAGGTGCTGGCGGGTATGGCCACCAATCTCATGACCCTCCGCGACGAGCCGGTCGATGTCGTCCCAGTTCATGTAGCGGGTGGCGCCGAGTCGTCCCGAGATAACATAGAAGGTCCCGTGGAGCCCGTGGCGATTCATGACATCAGCCGCGGTCATTTCGTTCTGAAGGCTGTCGTCGAACGTCAGCGACACAACGGTCGGCACGGTCCAGCCTGGAGGCTTGTCGGAGACCACCACTTGCACCGGTCGCGCCGTTACCGGATCGCGGTCCTTGAACTCTGCGACCACGCTGATCTGGACGACCTGGCCGTCGGCGAGCGACCGAACAGACCAGGGCATCTCGAATGGCGCCGATGTGTCCGAGAATACGGTCTGACCATCGATCTGGAAGCTGACGCGGCGAGGGCGTGTGCTACCGGTCACGTCTGCCCTGATGACGGTTTCGCCGACGACCGCACTATTGGCGGCCGGTGCTGTGATGGTCACGACCGGCGGCTCGGCGTTGGACTGGCATGACCCGAGGTCGGTCGCCTCGACATGCTCGTTGGTCCTAGTCGCGAGACCCCGGACCACGATGTGCGTGAGGCGTCCCCCCACGCAGGCGTCGACCTCCACGCCACGGCTATCTATGGTCGCCCGTCCCGAGGCTGGCTCGGCCGCCTCTGCCCCGGTCGTCAGCAGGGTCACGAACGTGGTCCCGTCCGTGTGTGCGTCGTAGGCCAACGCGGGGTCGGCGTCCTTCGTACCGTAGGCGGACGAGATCCAGCTCTCGATTCGCGCCATCGCTCGTGCTGCGCACGGACATGCCATTGGGTTGGAGTTGGTGGATGCCGAGGATGGGGTTCCCCGTCGGGTCGGCGACGCTCGCTGCGAGCCCGTCGACCGAGAGCTGCGAGCCGACCGGGAAGTGCCACATCTGCGAGTAGGTGTGGGGATACCCGCTCACAAGCTCGTCCACGACGAGGACGACGCCCTGCCGGACCAGCATGACGGCGCGACGGTGGGTAACGCCCGGGTACAAGTCATGCTGCCCCGACTGGTAGGTCCAGCGGTCCCCCGCAAGTGTCGCACCGGCCGACACGCTACCTTTCCGGGCCTGATTTATAGCGTCTACGACCACCGTGTTGTGCGCCGCAGTGCTGTAGAAGTAGTCCTTGTCGTAGTAGGTAGACCGCGGCACCGCGTCATACGGCGCGTACTGGTACAGCCCGGCATCCTCCAACAGTTGGTGTCCCCCGGCATAAAGAACCAAGCCTAGGCGGTCGAGATGGCTGTGGAGCGTCCGCCAGGGACCCGTGTCTAGCAGTGCCCACGCGTCGTCGGGCGTGTTGTCGGGGTTGGCGACCTCGGGATGGTCGTCGATGCCCCGCAGGACCGCGAGCCCGGATGTCTCAAAGAGCTGGGCGGGCGCTGGTGGAGCCCCGGACGTGCCGCCCGAGAGCAGGTAGTCGAGAGCCGGGTCGAGTCCGGCCAGCGATGCCTTGGTTTGGCGGTCGAAATCTGCTACCGAGAGCGGAAGGCTCGCTCCCTTTAGGGGAACCGATCCATCGGGCGCCGTGATCGTGCCCGCGAAATGGGCCATGCCGCGGATAGCCGTCTCTAGGGTCTCGGGCATTACCAGTCCGAAGGCTTGCGCCCAGGAGCGGATCGCAACGAACGCGTTCAGCACGTAGAAGTGGTAGTAGGGCGAATTCTCGACCTCGACGCCGTCCGCATCGACCACGTTCCTGATGATTGCCTGGAGCCGGTCCATCCCGAGCGCGAACCAGCTAGAGGACTGCGGGAACGCGGGGTAGTTTGCAGCCACTAGTAGAAGGGCCGCCGCCTGGTTCACCCCGTGGTTGAAGCCGGGCTCGAAGTGGTCGTCCCGGGCGAGCAAGAGCCCTTCATCGCGAATGCGGCTCTGGAGCCTCGCCTCGAGCGTCGGCTCGATGTCTCCCGACTCGGTGAGCCTGCGGTCGATGTTCACGAGCGACATGGCACGCCACGCTGCGGCGTGCAGGTCCGCGTCGCTGGTCACCCAGTGCGAGTCGACACCCGTCGTCAGGAACGAGTCGAGGATCGACGTGAGTTTGTCGAGATAGCGCCGGTCATGGGTGCGATACCAGGCGTAGAGCAGGTCCTGCTCAGGCCGGAAGCCGTAGTAACTGAAGCGCCAATACTTATCTTGGTAGGGGTCTTCGTCCCATGTCGGAGGGTCCGCAATCGTGGACGGCGCCTGACGTCCGACGACCCACGTATTGGCGAGGAGCTGGTCGGCGCTTGTGATCTTGCCCTTGCGAAACATCGGAAAGATCGATCCCGGATCGTTCGGGAGGAGCTTTGATTGGACCTCGTGCCGGGAAATCCATACCGACGCGCCGACCGTGATGGGTGCCGCGATCGCAAGGATGACTAAGGTGAGGAAGAAGACGCGTCGCACCGTCCGTCGCGCCGGGCTGTGTCGCCACGAGCGCGCCGCGGGGACCGGGAGGATGCCACCCGTCATCCGATGAGCCAGACGACGATCTGGCCGCGCGTGACGACGAGCGCGTAGGCGCACACGATGAGCAGCGCCACCAACATCGCGGGCAGGGTCCAGCGGATATGTCGTCTCATCCGCGGTGCCATACGCTCTTGCGCAGGGTGATGATCGAGTAGAGCAGCAGCCAGGAGAGCACCGTCGCCGACAGCAGGCTCATCAGCGGCCGATACACCCAGCCTTGGACGCCGTGTTCTGCACCTTGTAGGCGATGGCCCAGATGGAACCCTTGAGGAACACCCCGGCAAGATATAGGAATGTCAGCAAGAACACACCGTGGAGCGGCGCCCAGACAAGGTGGCGGAAGGCCGAGGACCGGAGCCAGATGCACGCAGCGATGTGGCTGAGTAGTAGAGGAAGGCCGACCGGGCGCCACGGCGCCACATGAAGGGCTCGTGAAGAACATGTTTCGGATGAAGCTCTTCTTCCATCGCACCTGCTGGCGGATCACCTTGACCGGCAGTTTCGGGCACGTTGGTCAGGCACGGGCGCTCCGGACATACTCGATGCGCCAGCGGCTTCCGGATAGTCGATATCCCGGACGCAGGGATGTCCGCGTACTGCCGCTTGAGGCGCTTGCCGCGCCACACTGTCCCAGCACATAGCCCGTGAGCTGGCGGTCGGTCGCGAACCGGAACTCGGCACCCGCGAAGCGGTCCTTCGCCCAAGCGGGCAGGTAGTTGTAGATCGCGTCGCGGCGAAAGACGGCTAGGGGTCCGGACACACAGAACACCGACCCGAGTACCTCTCAGCTGCCTTCTGGACACCGAACTGGCCGTCGTACCAGACGTCCTGCATCCGGGTCAGCAGGTTGATCTGGCCGTTGAGCGCCCGGACATGGCCGCTCACCGCTCCGATCGTGGGGTCGGCCATGAGCGCCCGGACGCATCGCCGGATGGCATCGGGTGCGAGGATGCAGTCGGAATCCGTGAACGCGAAGACCTCGCCGGTCGCCATGCGCGCACCGGCCACAAGCGCACGCTTCTTGCCCGCGTTCTTCTCGAGGTAGAGGACCTTGAGCCGTCCGCCACTCAACGCCTCCATCCCGGCGAGCACGGCCTGCGTGCCGTCCGTGGAGCAGTCGTCGATGACGATGATCTCGGCATACGGGTAATCCGAGTCGAGGAGCGATCGCACACAGGCCTCGATCTGTCCCACCTCGTTGTGCACGGCGAGCAGGCAGGTGACGGTCGGGGTCTGCGTCAGTGCGGGAGTGTCATAACTCTTGTCGTGATAGTGCGCGAACGAGAGGTACATCACCCCGAGCGTGCACGCGACCACGCCCACGCCATATGCGTTCAGCAGCGGATCGCCGACCAGGCTCGCGAGCTTGATGGCCAGCAAGAGGACGACCGGGCCTAGCGCGAGCATCACCAGCGAGCGTCGCTGGATCGGTTCGACCCGTGGCTTGACCGGCACCCATCCATTGGGCAGTCGCCGCGCGAAGGGCGCGAGGGCATGACGTGATACGGACATGTGCCTCCGTCCCTCCGAGACCCGGCAGATCAGTCCCGGCAGATTGGGGGCGCGCACATGTCTGGGCGGTGCGGACCGGCCTGCCGGCCTCGATGCAACCCCAGAACTCACACCGAAGGGCGTGTATCTTGCGCAGGTATCATTCGAAGTGTCAACGGTCGAGGTGCGAACGACCCGTGAAACGAGGGAGGTCCAGCGTGGCAGTCCGCCGGCTCGTCGCCGTCGTACTTGCGGGCTCGGTGATTTGTCCTGGGCCGGCCTCGGCAGCCACGCCACCCACGTTCCTGGAGCGGTTCTCGCAATCCGACGGCCTGATCACCAACGAGTTCGCCTACTGGAGCCCGACGAATCCGAAGCGGGTCACGTCGTCACGCTGGGAGCTCACATCGGGCTCGCTATTCGTACGGAACCGGCACGGATGGACGGGCGTCCCCGACGCGGGCTTCCCCGACGCGCGCTCAAGCGCCCACAATGACTCGGCCGTCTTCCGGCTGACGACCGTGCGTGACGACTTCCGCAATGTCGACGTGCGGTTCCGGCTCGACAACCTAGGCTATGTCACGACCAGTCGCACCCCCCGTGCGGACTGGGATGGCGTTCACATCTTTCTGCGCTACCAGGACGAGACCGAGCTCTACTACGCGAGTGTGAACCGTCGTGATGGCACGACCGCCATCAAAAAGAAGGTGACAGGAGGCACCAGTAATGGCGGCACCTACTACACCCTCGCCGCGGGGGGCCGTGGGAAGCTTCCGGGTCGCTGGCAGAGCGTCCGGGTGACCATCCGCACCCGGACGAATGGCGCGGTGGCAATCAACCTCTATCTGGACGGTAGGAAGGTGCTCACAGGTGTCGACGACGGCACCGTGGGCGGGCCGCCAATTCTCGCCGCCGGCAAGACCGGCATCCGCGGGGATAACTGCCGGTTCCTCTTCGACGACTTCGCAGTCCGAAAACTTTAGTCGCCCGATGCGGGCCCCACCGAGAAGGAGTCGAACAGGAAGTCGGTGTTGTCACCGCGGATTCCTACGGCGCCAGCGTTCGTGATGGGCGATGCACCGAAGGAGCCATCGTCGATTCCGCTCACGATCTGAGCGCCGTTCTGCCAGGCGCTGATGCGAACGCCATCTGGCACGTCGACCACACTCACCGAGATCGCCTGCCACTCGTCGGGCGCCGGGATCTCGGCCATCGTCCCCGTGGCGATCGTGAAGTAGGTGCCGTTATTGGCGCTGCCCCCGGGAACCTTTCGTTCGATCTTGGCCGTGCCGTCGCGGCGGTTCACGTGGACCGCGTACAGGTCGTACTCATCCTGGTAACGCAACCATACATTGACGCCGTCCCAGTCGAGCGGCGGAGTCACATCGGTCGAGACGTAGCCCCGGTTCTGCAGCATGAAGGACACCGATACGTCTCTGTAGTCGAATCGCGTGGTATTCAGCCGGAAGATCGCCGAGCCGGTCCCGTTTGAGGATCTCGCATCGGGCGCGACCGCGTCCGGGACGCCACTCCAGCCGTGACCGTCGATTGAGAACAGCGAGCCGGATGTCATCTCCCAGGCCTGGGACGCTATGCGGCCAGGGTCAGACGGGTTCCAATACGCGAATTCATTCGTGACCAAGGTCGCAACCGGGGTTACGGGGAAAGAGTAGTCGGTGGCAGCCAGTGTCACGGCCGTTGGTTGAATGGACGGCTGTATCCATCCAACCGCGGCTACAGCAGAGACTGTCATGCCGATGATGGTCACAATGGCCGAAGCAAGTCCCGACATCGCGTCACTGTACGAGGTATCGAGTCACTCGGCTGCCATCCCATGAGGGGCGGGCCTCCGCCCGCTCTGGCGAAGGGCGGAGGTTGGGCACAGAGCATCAGCCCTAGTGCTCGGCACATGATGTGGTGCAGCAGCTAGCTGTTCAATCCGTATCGTCCGACCCGCTGCCCACCTTGAAGGAGCCCCTCTCATGGACCTGACCACACGACCGCACCGCACCGGGGCGATCGCGCTCCTCTCCGTGTTGCTCATCGCCGCCGGCTGTGGCACCGCCGCGTCGACCCCGACGCCGGCCCCCACGCCCTCGCCGACGCCGGCCATTCACTGAGCGCGAGCGTCGCGCCGGGCGCCAGCATCGTGCCGGGCGCCAGCATCGCGCCGGGCGCCAGCGTCACGCCGAGCGGCAGCCCCATGGTCACCAGCGCCCAGGTGTGCGCGGACCTCGCCGCGTTCCAGGCATCGCTCGACAGCTTGAAAGGCCTTGACCTCAGCACGGCCGGCCTCCTGGGCACCCTGGATGCGGTCCGGGTGGCCCTCACCAGCGGCCAGGCGTTCGTCCAGTCATCGAGGGCCGCCTTCGGCCCGGAGGCGCAGGCGCTCGGCACCGCGCTCGGCGGCCTGCAGACCGCCATCGCGGGCCTCACGGGCTCGAGTTCCCTGGGTGACAAGGCCGCCACCATCGAGAACGCCATCGACGACGTCGCGACCGCCTTCGATGCCCTCAAGGCGAAGGTCAGCCCGCGCTGCCCAGCCGCCTCGCCCGGGGCTTCGGCCGCGGCATCGCGCGCAGCGAGCTGACGGCGAGCCGGGATCCCGGGAGCGCTCAGGGCATCGCGGTCAAGCCGACGCTGATCGATGACCCCGCCTGGTCCAGCTGGTACGCCATGGGCACCCCGGTGGCTCGGTCGTAGCCGAACCAGAGGCGGGTCCCGGGGCCCTCCGTCAGCAGCCATACCTCCTCGCCGCCCGACCACGGGTCGATCTGGGTGACGCTCGTGCGGACGCCCAGGAGCGGGTCGTCGTCGAGCACCTGGCCCACCGTCATGCCCGCCAGCGCGGCCGGGTCGTACCAGAACGGACCGGTGCCGCCGCTCACCGCTGTCGTCACGTTCGAGGAGGTGAGGCCGCCACCCGAGATGTCGACGCGGACACCCAGGGCGGCCCACGTGTCGCCCACCTGCGAATATGAGAGCGTGGTTTGGGCCGGTAACGGCACACCCATCGTGGTCCATGTGCCGGTGTACGTGAGCTGGAGGCCCGGGCGCAGCCACGCGGGCACCGCGGCCCCGATGCCGGGGGTCGTGCGCGCCCGGGTGCCCAGGAGCTGCTGGTAGGTGAGCATCGAGTTGCCCAGCGGCGGGTCCTCGCCGGGAGCATGGACGGGCAGACTGGCACCCATCGCGTTGCCGGTGCTCACGAGCACGACGCCGGTGGCACGGTCGAAGGTCACCGACTGGCTCGCGCTCAGCAGGCTGGTGGCGTCGTACGACGTCCCACCGAGGGGATACGCGCCCCGCAGGACCTGGACGCCATCCATCCCGTTGGCCTCCAGCCCGCGCAGGATGTCGGGGTGGAGCAGGACGGCGTCCACGGCGCCGGCAGGCTCGCTGCCGCCGCCGATGGGCACGTACGTGAGCGTCCCGGCCGCGTGGTCGATGACATACAGCGAGACCGCGGTCACCACCTGCCCGCCGTCCCCCGCGACGAAGTCGATGACCGAGTAGCCGTCGCCGGAGCCCGTGCCGACCCCCTCTCCCGACTCGTCGGTGCGCCGATAGGACTTGCCGGTCTTGGGGTCCGTCCAGTCACCGTTGGAATCCTCGATCCACTGGTAGCGGCTCTGGGCGACGCTCGCGGATGCCACGTAGTAGACGACTCGCGTGCCTGGCGTGACCCAGCCGGGCGACCCGATGGCAGCGGCACCCGGGAACACCGACCCCCAGGTGCCACCCTGGCCCTGGGCGACGGATGGAACGAGGAGCAGGGCCGCCGCGGCGAGGGCCACGGCCGCCGCAGCCCAGCGGGTGCATCGGGTGTGACTGGGGGCGGGGCGTCGTGTGGCGGGGTCTCGGGCCCGGTCGGCTGGTGGTGGCTGGACCGCAGCTGATGCGAACATCGGCATCCTCCAACGGACGGACGGCCGGGCAGCGACGCACCGACCGCACGGGCCCTCACCCGATGGCAGGCACCTCCGGGCCGGGCCAGCCTACCGGAGCGAGGGCTCGCTGACCAGCGTCGAGCGAGCGA